>NZ_BDFO01000001.1:0-104765 GCF_001748245.1 Oligoflexus tunisiensis
ATGCAAACTCTCTTTCCATCTCATGGTCATGACGCGAAGAAACCTTCCGCAGGTTTCGAAGGCGAGAGCAGCGACAACTGGCAACGTATCAAAGAGGCACTCAGGCAGATGCTGCCCGAGGTGGATTTTCAGCAGTGGATCGAGCCTCTGAAGTCCCGCGTTGTCTCGGATTCCGAGATCGTACTGACGTTTCCGGATATGAGCTCCTATCAAAAGGTTCTCAATTCGTACATGGACCAGCTCGATTACTGCAAAGCCACGCTGGGCCTGCCCGTCCTTCTCCGGTTTGAAATTGAAGGCGCCACGCCCAACGATGGGGATCCGCTCGACCTCGATTATACCGCGTTGAACGATGTGCCCCGGGCGCCGGATGGTTATCCCGAACCGGATACCCAGTACCCCAGCGATACCCGCGAAGGCTCGAACATCGTCGCGCGCGCTCTGACTCTGCAGTCCCAGCTGAACGCCGAGTACACCTTTCAAACCTTTGTGAATGGCCCCAGCAACCAGTTTGCTCATGCCTCCTGCCTGGCTGTGGCGGATGCGCCGGGACAAACCTATAATCCTCTGTTTCTCTATGGTGGCACAGGCCTGGGCAAGACCCACCTTCTGCACGCCGTTGGCAACAAGGTCCTGAAGACCAAAAGAAACGCCGTGATCACCTACATCACGAGCGAACGCTTTATGAATGAACTGATCTACTGCCTGCGCTTCAATAAAATGTGGGATTTTCGCCGGAAATACCGCAACTGCGATGTGCTTTTGGTCGACGATATTCAGTTCATTTCCGGCAAGGAGCGCACCCAGGAGGAGTTTTTTCACACCTTCAATGCACTCTATGAAGCGAAAAAACAGATCGTTGTGACCTCCGATATTTTCCCACAGGACATTCCGGATATCGAGGATCGTCTGCGGAACCGCTTCCAATGGGGTCTGATCGCCGACATCCAGCCCCCCGATATCGAACATCGCGTGGCGATTCTCATGAACAAGGCAGAAAAGCAGGGCATGATCCTGCAATCGGCGGTGGCCGAATACATCGCCACGCACGCCAAGGGCAATATCCGCGTTCTGGAAGGCGCCCTGCGCCGGGTGATCGCGTTTGCCGCTCTGCAGGGCCGCGCCATCAATGTGCAGCTGGCCTCGGAAATCCTGCAGGATGTCCTGGTCGATAAGAATAGCGACAGCAACCTCTCGATTGAATCAATCCAAAAGGTTGTGGCGGAGCACTTCAAGATCAAGGTCTCGGACCTGAAGTCCAAAAAGCGCCAGCGCGCCCTGTCCTTTCCCAGGCAGATTGCGATGTTTCTGTCGCGGGTGCGCACGCAATCATCCTTTCCCGAAATCGGGACCTTTTTTGGCGGCAAGGATCATACGACGGTCATGCACGCAGTCAAAAAAATCGAAAAGGATCGCAAAAAGGACTTGGAACTCAAAGCGCAGCTCGAAGCGATTGAACGTAAACTGGATGTGATTTCCTGATCTGGAGTCAATATGCGCTTGTGGACAACCTTGTGGATAAGTCTGTGGACAACCTGGGGATAAAGTGTGGATAACTTCAGGCTCAAACTTATCCACATTTTAATCCACAGGTTTTCCACAGGGTTGTCCACAAGCCAGGACGGTGTTTAAATAAATAAAAACAGGAGGATGGCGAGTTTTCCACAGCGCGACCCCCTCCACTACTACTACTATTACTAGAGAAATTAAAAACTTAATTTAAAAACAGAAGAAGGCAGTCGGAGGAAAAAAGACGATGCGGGTGAAGATCGAAAAGGGACAACTCAGCACAGCGACATCCAGGTCGCAGGGAGCGGTATCCGAAAGAAACCTCGCTCAACTGGGATTTCTTGCACGGGAAGGTCAGCTCCATATTGCAGCCGCAGATCGCGTGATTGCCATCTACAATCGTCTCGACTGTGAGGTCCTGGCAGAAGGCTCGGTTTTTGTCCCAGCGAAGCTCTTCTCCGATGTTGTGCGGGAATTGCCCGAAGGGACCGTCGAAATCATCTCTGAGGAAAACCAGGTCATCGTGATCGCTGGTGAGAAAAAGGAGTTCACCATGAAACTGCCGCGCGTCGAGGATCGCGCCTGGCAGGAACCTCCTGTTCTCGAGGCTTCGAGTGAAGCGCTGCTGCCAACCGAAAAACTGGCTTACGTCATCGATCAGGTGCAGTTCTGCGTTGTTCCTGACTCACCGAGGAATTATGGCTCTGTGGGTTTTCTGCATAGGCCGAAGGATAATATCCTGCGCCTTGTCGGAACGGACGGCTACCGTTTGTCCTATGCCGAAGTGGATCTCGAACTGCCCGAGCCTTTCCTGAAAAACGGCGTCTGTCTCTCCAAACGTGCTTTGCAGGAGCTGCATCGGATGTGCTCCGAGGGTTTCACGGAGATTGCCCTCGCCGTTTCACAGGATCAGACCACCATGGAAGCCCGTGTGCCCGGCTATCAGCTCTTTGTCCGACTGTCTGCTGTGCGTTATCCCAACTATTACGGGGTCCTGCCGCGCAACAGTCTGAGCACTGTCAAGGTACAGCGCCCGTATCTGCAAAACGTTGCCAAACGTGTACTGCTGGCCTCGGACAAGACACGAGCTTTGCAGTTGTGCTTTTCAGATTACTCGCTTACCCTAAGATCGAGGACGCTGGGAAGCTCAGAAGGACAGGAAAGTATCGCATTGGCGGATTACTCTGACGGTGAGCGCGAGCTGGCTATCAACGGCAAGTTCCTAACAGATGTTTTCTCGACTATGTCGAGTGACGAGGTGACGATTAATTTCGGCTCGGATGAAGATCCCATAGTCCTGGTACCCTATTCCGAACCCACCAGTTGCCATTCGATGCACGTCTTGGTTCCCATAAAAGAAAGCTAAAGGATGCGTATGAGCGAGATCACTCCCAATACACCCACGAGCGATCTGAATCGCACGCAGGCGCAAAACCGCGATGAGGATTATACAGCCGACAATATCCAGGTCCTCGAGGGTCTGGATGCGGTTCGCAAGCGTCCTGGTATGTACATCGGCTCGACTTCTGTCGACGGTCTCCATCATCTTGTCTACGAGATCGTGGACAACTCCATCGATGAAGCCATGGGGGGGCATTGCAATTCCATTGACGTCATGCTGCATCTCGACGGTTCGGCATCCGTTCGCGACAATGGCCGCGGTATCCCCGTTACCATGCATGCCAAGGAAAACAGGTCGGCGGTTGAAGTCGTCATGACTGTGCTCCATGCCGGTGGCAAGTTTGACGACAAGGCCTTTGCCTTTTCCGGCGGTTTGCACGGTGTGGGCGCTTCGGTTGTGAACGCCCTCTCCGAATGGTGCTACGTGGAAGTTCGCCGTGAAGGCAAGGTGCACAAACAATCCTATCAGCGCGGCAAACCCAATGGCCCGCTGGAAGTTATCGGAACCACCGACGAGCATGGGACCCATACCCGTTTCAAGCCGGATCCCGAGATTTTTCCGGATACCAACTTCAGCTTTGAAACCCTCAGCCGGCGTCTCAAGGAACTGGCGTTCCTGAACCGCGGCCTGCGCATCAAATTGAACGATGAACGGACCGACCAGGCCGGCGACTTCTGCTATGAAGGCGGTGTGGTGTCCTACTGCGAGTTTCTCGGCAAAGGCAAAACGCCTCTGCACGATAAGCCCCTTTATATCTTCGGTCAGCAATTCAGCGACGGCGGCCAGCTGCAAGGCCAGGTCGAAGTCGTTCTGCAATGGACCGATGCCTATAACGAGAGCCTTTTCTCGTTTGTGAATAATATCAGCACCGTGGAAGGTGGTACCCACCTGACCGGTCTGAAAGCCGCTCTGACCCGGGTGGTCAACGGCTTTGCCGAATCCTCGGGCATGCTGAAAACCTTCAAGGAAGGCATCACGGGTGAAGACATCCGGGAAGGCCTCGTCGGCATTTGCTCGGTTCGCGTGAAAAACCCGGAATTCCAGGGCCAGACCAAAACCAAGCTCGGCAATACCGAAGTGCGGCAATGGGTGGAGACTGTCGTTGCGGAAAAACTCAGCGACTATTTCAATGAAAACCCCGCGATCGTCAAACGCGTGGTGCAAAAGATCATCGATGCCGCCCGGGCCCGCCTCGCGGCGAAAAAAGCCCGCGAACTCACCCGCCGCAAGGGTGCGCTCGACTTTGCCGGTCTACCCGGGAAGATGGCCGACTGCCAATCCCGTGATCCGGCCGAGTGCGAGCTCTTCCTCGTCGAGGGTGATTCCGCCGGTGGTTCCGCGAAACAGGCTCGTGAACGGCGCGTGCAGGCGGTCCTGCCTCTGCGCGGCAAGATCCTGAACGTGGAAAAGGCCCGTTATGACAAGATGCTGTCGTCGCAGGAGATCAAGCTCCTGATCAAAGCGATCGGCACCGGCATCGGCAAAGAGGATTTTGATGTCAGCAAGATCCGTTACCACAAGATCATAATCATGACCGATGCGGACGTCGACGGCGCCCACATCCGGACCCTGATTTTGACCTTCTTTTTCCGGCAAATGCCGGAGATCATCGAGCGCGGCTACCTCTACATCGCGCAGCCGCCCCTTTATAAATATAAAAAGGGCAAGGTGGAGCGTTACCTCAAGGACAACCGCGAGCTGCTCGATTTCCTCAGTGAAGTCGGCATGAATAACGTGGAAATCCGTGACAAGGCCGGTCGGGCCCTGGATCGCACGATGATCAAGGGAGTCCTCTCGCGCTTTGCCCGCTACAGCGAGCTACAGGAAATGGCCAGCAAGCGCCGCATCAAGGAGCTGATCGATTATCTCGTCCAGCATCCGGAGATCGACGCCAGCTCCATGGCCAGTGAAGAGAAAGCCAAGGAAACTCTGGATGCGATCATCCACCATCTGGTTACGGATTATCCGACCAGCCGCATTCAAGCGGAAGGTCAGGTGATCTTTGATCAGGAATACAGCCGCTACAAGCTCAAGATCGAAACCCGTGTTCGGGACGTGCCCAAGGTTTCCTTCATCGATGCCAGCATCTTCAGCGGTGGTGAAATCATTGAGCTGCGTCGCATTAAAAAGCAGATCGAAGAGATCGCCGAGGCTCCCTTCACCTTTGAACGCGTCGGCGGCAAGAAGGAAAAGGAAAAAGCCGAAATCGAGGAAGGTTCGGATGGAGGGCCGCCGGCCAACAACTCCGGCAGCGGCCGCCTCACAACCTTTGATGAGCTTCGTGATTTCATAGTGCAGGAAGGCCGGAAAGGCGCCTACGTGCAGCGCTACAAAGGTTTGGGCGAAATGAACGCCGACCAGCTGCAGGAAACCACGATGGATCCGGAGAAGCGCACGCTCCTGAAGGTCGAAATCGATGATGCCATCGAGGCCGACCTTCTGTTCTCGACGCTGATGGGCGACGACGTCGAACCACGACGGGACTTCATCCAGACCAACGCCCTGAACGTCAAGAACCTGGATACTTAACATATTTTTAGGTGATGCATGGATCATAAGAACATACAGGCTGTCCACATTGAGGAAGAACTGAAATCCTCATTCCTGGACTATTCGATGAGCGTCATCGTTTCCCGGGCCCTGCCGGATATCCGGGACGGTTTGAAACCCGTTCACCGTCGTATCCTTTATGCGATGTACCAGCTGAAAAACTTTCAGAATCGTCCTTATCTGAAATCAGCGCGTATCGTCGGGGACGTGATCGGTCGCTTTCACCCGCATGGTGACTCCGCGGTCTACGACGCCCTGGTGCGTATGGCCCAGGACTTTTCCATGCGCTATCCCCTGGTCGATGGCCAGGGTAACTTCGGCTCGGTGGACGGCGACTCCGCAGCCGCCATGCGTTACACCGAAGTTCGCCTGCAAAAATTGACCGAACTCCTTCTGCAGGACATTGAAAAGGAAACGGTCGACTTTGGTCCGAACTACGATAACAAGGAAGAGGAACCCCTTGTTCTGCCTGCCAAATTCCCGAGCCTTCTGGTCAACGGGGCCAGCGGGATTGCGGTGGGCATGGCAACCAATATTCCGCCGCATAACCTGACGGAAATCCTCAGTGCTCTGGAAGCCCTGATCGATAACCCTGATATTTCGATCATGGAGCTGATGGAACATGTCAGCGGTCCGGATTTCCCGACGGCCGGTTTGATTTATGGTCGGGCCGGCATTCAGCAGGCCTACCTTACCGGTCGCGGCGCCATCAGCATGCGCGCCCGCGCTCATGTCGAGGACATGGCCAGCAGTGGCAAGCAGAGGATTATCGTCACCGAACTTCCCTATCAGGTGAACAAGGCCAAGCTCATCGAGAAAATCGCCGAGCTGGTCAATGAAAAGAAAATCGAAGGCATTACCGACCTGCGCGATGAATCCGCGCAGGAGGAAATCCGCATCGTCATCGAGCTGCGCAAGGGCGAGATGGGCGAAATCATCTTGAACAACCTCTTCAAGCTCACCCCGCTGCAGTCGAGTTTCGGCGTGAACATGGTGGCCCTGGTCAACGGTACGCCACGGATCGTCAACCTCAAGGATGTGCTGGAGCAGTTCTTCCTGCATCGCAAGGAAGTCATCATCCGTCGCACAGCCTTCGAGCTGCGCAAGGCGGAGGAACGTGCTCATATTTTGGTCGGTTTGAAGATCGCCGTCGAAGCGCTCGATGAGGTCGTCCAGCTGATCCGCAACGCGCCGGATACGGACTCGGCCCATGAGGGTCTGGTTCAACGCTTCAATCTGTCTGATATTCAGGCCAAGGCCATCCTCGACATGCGCCTCGCGCGCTTGACCGGTTTGGAACGCGATAAGATCGTAGCCGAATATGAAGACATCATGGCTGTCATTGCCGACCTCAAGAATATCCTCGCCACCCCGGCTCGCGTGATCGCGATCATCAAAGCCGAGATGACCGAGATGCGGGAACAGTTTGGCGATCAGCGCAAAACGGAAATCGTCGCCAGCGACGCCGATGAATTTACGATGGAAAGCCTCGTGGCCGACGAGGAAGTGGCCGTGACCATCACCGTCGCCGGTTATGTGAAACGCACGCCTCTGGCTGAAATCCGCGCGCAAAAACGCGGTGGAAAAGGCCGCTCCGGCATGAAAACCAAGACGGACGATGTGGTGCGGGATCTCTTTATCAGCTCCAACCACCAGTCCATCATGTGTTTCACGGATGAAGGCCGGGTCTACGAGCTGAAAGTTTACCGTCTGCCTGAAGTTCCTTTGGCGGGCCGGGGCAATCACTTTGCCAACCTGATCAAGCTGAATCCCACCGAAAAAGTGGTATCAGTTCTGCCGGTTAAGGAATTCAAAGAAGGCCAGTACATCATCTCAGTTACGGCCAAAGGATATATCAAAAAAACCGACCTCATGGCTTACGCCAACCTCCGCACCACTGGTATCATTGGTCTGGGTCTGGACGAAGGCGATCGTCTGGTCGATTGCAAGATCACCTCGGGTGAGGACCATATCCTCATCGCCACCAAGCTCGGCAAGGCCATCCGCTTTGACGAGAAGGAAGCGCGCCCCATGGGACGCTCGGCACGTGGTGTGACCGGTATCAAATTCTCGGAAGATAACGATGAAGTGATCGGTCTCGAAGTGGTCAACAATAAGGATGCGATTCTGTCCGTCTGCGAAAATGGCTACGGCAAGCGCACCCCGATCGAGGAATATCGAATTCAAACCCGGGCCGGCAAAGGCATCTACACCATCAAGGTGACCGAACGCAACGGCCCCGTGGTGGGTATCATGCAGGTGGCTGATGATGATCATCTGATGGTGATGACATCCGCCGGCAAGGTCATGCGCTTTACGGTGGCCGAGGTCGGCCTGATCGGTCGTCTGACGCAGGGTGTGCGTCTGATGAATGTCGAGGCCGGTGAGAAGGTCACCAGTCTGGCGAAAATACAGATGATCGAAGGTGAGGAAATCTAGTGTCGCGCATCGATCGGCAAACGGTGGAAAAGGTGGCCTCGCTGGCTTATCTCAAGCTCAGCGAGGAGGAAATCGTCTACTACCAAAAGCAGCTCGATCGCGTTCTGGATTATATGCAACAGCTCGACAGCGTCACGGATAGTCTGCCTGCTGATTGGCGGGCGGACCTTGCCCTGCCTGTCACTCCGGAAAGACCGGATGTTGCCCAGCCTTCGAACGCCGTGGAAAAAGTTTTAAGGGCCGCTCCCAAAGTCGTGGGGACGGCCTTTCAAGTTCCTAGAATAATTGAGTAATTTGATGGAAGAGGCCGCCCTATGCGCCCACTGGACCCCTTAGCTCTGTCCGCCTCAGTATTGGCCCAGGAGGTCAATGCCGGCAGCCTGAAGGCCCAGGATGTGGCTGCCGCCTATGCCCGGCGCGTGGAAAATCTGCATCGCGAGCTCAATACCCATATCGAATGGGACAAGGACGCGGTCCTCAATGAAGTCGACAAGCAGCTCGCCTATATTGAAGCCGCCCGCTATGCCCAAAAAAATCTGCCGCTGGCCGGTGTGCCGATTGCGATCAAGGATAACATCATGGTCGACTCGCAGAGGGTGAGCTGCGGCTCACAGCTTCTGCGCAATCATCGTGCGGCCTATGATGCCACGGTGGTGCAAAAATTAAAGGCGGCCGGAGCTCTGATCTTCGGTCGCACGAATATGGATGAATTCGCGATGGGTTCATCCTGTGAAAACAGCAGCTACGGACCGACGGTGAACCCCTGGAATCGGCGTCATGTCGCAGGCGGATCCTCGGGAGGATCGGCCGCTGCCGTGGCCGCGCGTCTGGCTCCCCTGGCCCTTGGTTCCGATACAGGGGGCTCGGTGCGCCAGCCGGCAAGCTTTTGCGGTGTTGTGGGTTTGAAGCCAACCTATGGCCGCGTGAGCCGCTATGGGCTGGTGGCCTATGGTTCCTCGCTGGATCAAATCGGAACCTTTGCGACCTCGGTCGAGGACACGGCGCTGCTCTATGAAGTCATCGCTGGCCATGATCCCTCTGATTCCACCTCGGCCCGGCTTCCCGCGCCTCAGGGGACGCTCGGCTCAGCCTGGACTTTGAAGGGAAAACGTCTGGCCATGATCAAGGAATTCATGGCCGAAGGTTTGGATGAGGACGTGCGCACGCACTTTGAACAGGCCATGCAGGTTTATCGGGAAGCGGGCGCCACGGTGGAAACGGTGTCCCTCCCCCATCTCGCGCACAGCATTCCCGTTTATTATATTATCGCCACGGCCGAGGCTTCCTCGAACCTGGCGCGATTTGATGGCATTCGCTATGGAGTCCGCACCCAAAAACCGGGCGTGAGTCTGCGGGAACTTTATGTCCAGTCGCGCTCCGAGGGTTTTGGTCGGGAAGTGAAACAGCGCATCATGCTGGGCACCTATGTGCTGTCATCCGGTTATTATGATGCCTACTATGCCAAGGCCAATCGGATTCGCGAGATGATTCGCCGGGAGATTCAGGGCGTTTTTGAGCAGGGCTTTGATCTGATCGCCGCGCCCACCGCCCCGACCACCGCCTTTGAATTGGGACAAAAAACACAGGATTCGCTGGCCATGTACCTCAGCGACATTTATACGCTCGCAGCCAATCTCGCCGGAATTCCGGCACTTTCCCAACCGATCGGCCTCTGCCGCAAGGGACTGCCCATCGGTATGCAATTGATGGCTCCGGCCTTTGGTGAAGAGACTTTGCTTAGGAGCGCCCAGGTCTATGAGCAGCAAATCAACGGAACCGAAAAGTTCCGACCACGGATTTAACAGCATCCTCGCGCGTTTTGAGCCGGTCATTGGCCTTGAGGTCCACTGTCAGCTGAAAACCGAGAGCAAACTTTTCTGCGGCTGCAAAACCACCTTCGGGGCATTGGCCAATCAAAATACCTGTCCCCTCTGTCTGGGGCTGCCCGGTGTCCTGCCTGTGCTCAATCACGAGGCCGTGGAATATGCCATTCGCATGGCCCTGGCCGTGGGTGCGACCATTCGCGAGCGCAGCGTTTTCGCCCGCAAACAGTATTTTTATCCGGATCTTCCCAAGGGCTATCAGCTGACCCAGTATGATCTTCCCTACTGTGAAAATGGTTCGCTGCAACTCGACAGCGGCCGTCGCATTCACATCCAGCGCATTCACATGGAAGAGGACGCCGGCAAAAACATTCACGGCGACAACGCCTCGTATGTGGACCTGAATCGCGCCGGCATTCCGCTGCTCGAAATCGTCTCGGCACCGGAATTGAGCGGTCCGGCCGAGGCTGCGGAGTATCTGAAAAAACTCCGGGCCATCGCCCGCTATCTTGATATCAGTGACGGCAACCTCGAGGAAGGCTCGTTCCGCTGTGATGCCAACGTTTCCCTGCGCCCGGTCGGTTCCCAAACCCTTGGGACGCGCACGGAAATTAAAAACCTGAACTCCTTTCGCAATGTGGAAAAGGCCATCACCTACGAAATCCTGCGGCAGGCGGATATACTGGAAAGCGGTGGCCAGGTCCGACAGGTGACATTGCAGTTTGATGCTGCGATCGGTCGCACCATCGTGATGCGCAGCAAGGAGGATTCGCCCGACTACCGCTATTTTCCGGATCCGGACCTTGGTGTTCTTCTCATCGATGCGGCTCGCGTTCAGAACGTGCGGGCCAATATCCGGGAACTTCCCGAAGAGAAGGTGCAGAGGTTCCAGGCAGCCTTCAGCATTCCCGAGGCGGATGCGCGGCAGCTGACCGAGGAAAAGGAACTGGCGGAGTTTTTTGAAGACGTCGTGCAGAGGGTGGACGGTGCGGTGGCACCGAAGATCGTGGCCAACTGGATGCTCAGCGAGTATCTGCGGGAGTTCAATGCCCGCGAGTGGCGCTTTGATCAGCCCTTTGTTTCGAGCGAGCGCTTTGCGCGCCTTCTGAAACTTCTTGGTGAGGGCACCATTTCCGGCAGAATTGCCAAAACCGTTTTCGAGGAAATGGCCGCCACAGGTGCCGATCCCGACGGCATCATCGCCGCCAAGGGGCTGGTGCAGATCAATGACAGTGCGGCCATCAAAGCCGTGGTGGATCAGGTGATCGCCGCCCATCCTGAACAGGTCGCGCAGTATCTTTCCGGCAAACAGAAGGTCTATGGTTTTCTCGTGGGCCAGGTGATGAAGATCTCCGCCGGCCGCTTCAACCCCAATCTTCTCAATGAATGTCTGAAGGAAGCCCTTCATGGCAAATCCTGAAAAGGAGTTGAAAGACCTGCTGCATGAGGAAACGCAGCAGGGGTATTTCACGGCCGCCTATGTCGAATCCGGATTTCTCGACCGGGCGGAAGCCCGCCTTCAATATTTCACGAGCAACGCAGGCACCGTCTTTGATCTGGCCAGCCTCACCAAAGCCCTGGTCACAGGTCCGCTCGTGCATCAGGCTCTCCAGGCGGCGCATGGCAAACTCAGAGCCCCGCTCGCGGAGTGGGCGCCTCAGGATATTCATCTGCCGCCCGCCTTCCTTCAGCTGACCACGGAGGAGGTTTTGGGCCATGTCTCGGGCCTGCCTGCCTGGTGGAATTTTTGGATGCATCATCTGGGGCATAAGGAGCCGTCGACCCGGGCCGAAGCGCTCGCGCGCATGGAGGAGGTCCTCGGCCGCATTCCGCTCGGCACCGAAAAAAAGGATCTCTATTCCGATGTCGGCTACATTCTGCTGGGCTATCTGCTCGAAAAAAAGGCGCAAAAAAGCCTGAAACCCTGGCTTGCGGAAACCCTATCCGAACCCTTGGGTTATGCGCCCGATTTGAAGTTAAAGACGGAAGCCTATATCCCCACCGGATACTGCAGAATCCGGGAACGTCAGCTCCGTGGCGAAGTCCATGACGAGAACTGCGCCGCCCTCGGCGGCATTTCCGGACATGCCGGACTCTTTGGAACAGGGGAAGCGGTCAGTCAGTATCTGAAAACACTCGCCCGTGATGCCCTGGGTATTCAATATTTTGAAGCCAATGAAAAAACCCGTCGTGAGACGACGCGAGAAGGTCTCCTCGGTCTGCGCCGCGGCAATGGCCTCAGCGCCGGCGTCTTTGCCAACGGCAACGGCATGGGCCATCCTGGTTTCACCGGCACTGCCTTCTGGCTGGAATGGTCCAGCAAAAAATATGTGATCTTTCTCACCAATCGTGTGATCAGCGGCCGCGTGTCGCCGCGCATCACGGAGCTGCGCAGAAAGGTCTTTCACCTTCTGGATGCGAGCCTTGGCTGAACAATCGATCGCCATTATCGGACGCGGTCTGGCTGGACTCACCCTCGCCTTTCGCATGGTGCAGGCGGGTTTGCGGCCCACCATTTTTGGCAAGGCCCACGGTCCAGCCAACGCCAGCCGCTGCGCCCAGGGCATCGTCTGCAACAAAGGGCTCATCTTTGCCGAATCCCCCTTGTTTCGGGCCAAACTGCAAAGCCTGAAAAACCTCGAAGCCTGGCTCAGCACCGTGGAAAAGGCCAGCGGCCTGACGATTCCCCGTACCTGGATCGGAGTTGATGAACCCTACTGGTCGGAGGAGGATTTCCAGACTACGGTGGCGCGCGTCTATCGTGGCAATTTCTGGGGCTGCTACCGCCCAAAAAATCGCCCAGCCCACCCCTGGCTTTCTGATTTCAAAAAGCCGGAAGGCTATCTGCACTATCCGGATGATGCCTGGTTTGATGTCGATAGGGCGATGAATGCCCTGGAAAAAGCCTGCGTTCTTCAGGGCGCCCCATTTATCGAGGAAACGATCGCGGATCTCAAACCCCTCCTCGACCGCTTTGATCACACCGTCGTGGCCGCCGGGGCCATGAGCATGGACCTTCTCAGAACATTGAATCTTGAAGTTCCCAAATCCTTTCAGGTCGCCGGTCAAAGCCTCGTCTGGAAGCATGCCGCGATTTCCGAAACCCGCATTCTGGTGAAAGGCACGCTGAGTCTCGCCGTACTGCCTGATCGAAGGATCCTCGGCTCCAGCTCATGGAAGCCGGAACCCGGCAGGGATCCCGACCTTGATTCGGACCGCACGCAGCTTCTGGCCCAGGGCGCAGCCTCCTTCGGTTTCACGTCCCCTGTTGCGAAAGACATCCAATCCAACTGGGGCACACGCCTCCGCTTTACCGATCGGATGCCGGCGCTTGGACTTTGGCCGGAGGCTTCCGTCCAAAAAAGGCTCTCGATTTTAACCGGATTTTATAAAAATGGTCAGCAGCTGGCCGATCTTTGTGCCGTCCAGCTGCTGAGGGAACTTCAGGGCGAACCCTTGAGCGAATTTGGGGAAGCCTTTCACATCAGCCGCTTTTTTCGCAGCGGCCGCCGTGCTCCTGGCAGCCCACCGCGGCACTGTGCGCTCAACGGATCAGAAAACAAAGCCGGCACTGATTAGGAGATCCGCACCCGGCTTCGCTTCATGCTTGAGCGAATCCTTCAGGTCCTGCTCCGGTGATTTGCCCTCGTTGAGAAAAGAGACAAAAGGATCGTTCGATTCCCCAAGATTGAATTTCGAGGACTGCGAGACGGGAATATAGATCACCGTACCCAGCGTGAAATCGATCGGCCCAAAGATAAAATCAAGCGTCGGCAGAATACGCAGAGACAGAGCAGTCAGAGTCGACTTGGCTGAATACATGGTATTGGATTCATCGTTCAGATCCGAGAGCTGCTTCGCTTCGAAGTTCACGGTCGAGCTGTCAAACTCGATACCATTCCCAAGGCGGAAATCCACCACTCCGAAATCCACGATCAACCAGTAAAAGTCGACCCACGCGCCAAAGCTGGTACCGGGCGCAGTCGTATCCATGAACTGTTCAAACTGGTTGTCACCGTCCGCATCATTATAGTCCGAGGAAATTTTCTTCGGCGTAAAGAACCGCGAACGCAGACCGGCTGTCAGCTGAAACGAACTGATGCCGAGGCCCAGCTCAAGACCAAAGCCCAGATTGCTGACCGGAGAGTCGGAGGACCACATGCTATCAACCTGCCGACCCACAGGGGTTTCGTACACCAGGTTTTGATAGGTGATCGGCCCCGCCAGAGGCAGAAGGAACAGACCCGTGACGTAACTCTTGGGGCTGTCGGTTGGTGTGGCCGGCACCGGCGACGGAATTTCGCCGGTAATGCCAGGCGGTGTGCCAGGCGCCGGTGGAGCACCTTCCATTTTCGCCATCATGCCGACCTGAATTTTGGCGAAAAGCTTCTCACCCCGAATTTTTATAAAGGAAAATTTGGGCTTTGCTGTTCGAATAAAGCTGCAGCCCACCTTCACGTTGCTGGCATCATAGAAGCAGACCTTGGCCTTCTTCACGTACTGTGTATTCGTACCTTCATCTATCATGACGACTTTTCTTTGTGCATCAATCTTGACAACTTTAGCCGCATAGCCTGGAGTGGCCGCTACGGACAAAAGGAAGAGGATTCCTCGCATCGTCCTGATCACAGTTGACCTCACATCTTCTTGTTGATTTTGAAGTGAATCCAATCCTGAGCCGTAATCAACCAGGGGGGATAGGATGCCCCATCTTTGAAGTGAATCTGATTGGTTTCAAAAACCAATGTGGCCAGATACTCCCCTGCCGCCAGCTTTTGATAATGGTCATCGGGAATCGTCAGCGTTTCCTGATCAATTGTATACTGACAGCGTAGCACTGTACGACTCGCATCCGCAGTTTTAATCACAAGTTCGTAGCGACTGATCTCGGTCGGATAAAGAATGCTCGCGGTCAACCGAAAGGATTTCGGCCCGGCTTCCACAGCGGGAATCACATTGCTCAGCGCGCGATTGCGCAGGATGACCGTCCGGTTTTCCACATCGATGGTGCTGAGATTGGCAATATAACCAGGCGGAAAGGTTTCAAAGCTTGCCGCACTTTCTTCCCATTTAAAATTCCAGATCCAGTTCTGCTGGCGTTCGATGCCTTCATAAAATTGGACAAGTCGCGTGGCGAAAAAGGGATGCTGCGCCGCCGCGGCCCGTCCAAAGCCATCGGTGGACACTTCACTCAGGCCATGCATGGGACGTTTTTGAGCATCCTCCACGGATGTAATGCGGGTAAACGGAGGTTCGGTGGACGCTGTGGTTTCGCTGCACTCCACCGCCTCGTCCTGATCATAGCTGGCGCTCATTTTCGCTTTCACTTCGGAAAGGCTTATCACTTTGGGCAGCTGATAGGTATAGATCTCATTGCTCTGCCGGGGTGCCACATAACGCGCAATCACGAGAAAGCCGGCCTGGACCGTGTCAAGGTTTTGGCTTTCGCGAAATTCGAGCGGAAAACCGCTGAGCGCATTCAGGGCCTTCGGCCAGACCGTAATGCGAAAGGTCAAGGGAATGCCGGCGACCAGCCCATCAACGCCCAGCTTGACGGCAGTGGTCTTGCCATCATTTGGGCAATTGAGGCTCAGGGGCGAGCCGATCGGCGGTTTACCGTTCGGATCCTCCGTCCAGTACTCCACGCGGCAGCTGTGGGTGCCTTTGAGTTCAAAGGTCAGATCCCCGCTCGTTCCGGATGGGCTTCGGGCAAAGCGAATCGTGCTTTCGTCCAGCAGCCCGAAGACCTCCGCGTTTTTCAGATCACTCCGGATCGAATGCGGCATGATCTTGCAGGCCGTTGAAAGATTGGCGAAAAACAGAAATGTGAAGATGGTTCTCAACACAGGCACGCTCAATGGAAAGCAAACGTGAGAGACGACACTCTCATTTTAGCAACATCGAAATGACCTTAGTAGCCCCCTGGCCTGAACCCCAGTCCTGTCGCCAAAGGAAAGCACCTTGACCATCCCTATGCGGGGAGGTATCCTAAGCTCCCGTCAAAGAAGCAATTCTGATTCTCAAGGTGTAACAATCCGAAAACACTCCTATTTACGAGAAAAAAGATGAGAAAGCGTCATCGGACGAAGTACATTTTCGTGACGGGAGGTGTGGTTTCCTCCTTGGGTAAAGGCATTGTTGCCGCCAGCATAGGGGCTCTCCTGGAGAGCCGCGGCCTGCGCGTGAGCCTGACCAAGGTCGACCCTTATCTGAACGTCGATCCCGGCACCATGAGTCCTTTTCAGCATGGTGAAGTCTTCGTTACCGACGACGGCGCGGAAACAGATCTGGATATTGGCCACTACGAGCGTTTCACCAACGCGAGTCTGAGTCGCCTTAACAGTTTCTCGACCGGTCAGGTCTATGATCGCGTTCTTTCCAAGGAACGGCGCGGGGATTACCTCGGTGGCACGGTGCAGGTCATTCCCCATGTAACCGATCAAATCAAAGAGAACATCTACGCCTCGGCCGAGGGTGCTGACGTTGGCATCGTCGAGATCGGTGGGACCGTGGGTGATATTGAAAGTCTTCCCTTCATCGAAGCGATTCGGCAGATTCGTTATGACCTTGGTGAGGAAAACGTTCTTTACATCCATTTGACCCTGGTGCCGTATATCGGGGCCGCGCATGAACTGAAAACCAAACCCACGCAGCATTCGGTCAAGGAACTGAGACAGATCGGGATTCAGCCGCATATCCTCGTTTGCCGCGCGGATCGTCCGGTGCCCCAGGATTTGCGGGAAAAGATCGGTCTTTTCTGTAACGTGAAACCGGAGCGCGTGATTGATTCCTGCGATCTCGACAGCATCTATAAAGTGCCGCTTTATCTGCACAACCAGGGTCTGGATCAGATCATCGTCGATATCCTCAACATCTGGACGCGCAATCCCGATCTGAGCGAATGGCATCGCATTGAAGAGGCGCTCGATAAACCCCGCGCCACCATCAATATTGGGATCGTCGGCAAGTATGTGGACGTCATCGATTCCTATAAATCCATCAATGAATCGCTGATTCACGCCGGCATTTACAGCCATACCAAGGTGGACGTTACCTACTTCGATGCCGCCACGCTGCATACGGGCAACGTTGCCGAAAAACTTCGAGGCCTGGACGGGGTTATCATTCCCGGCGGCTTTGGCAATCGCGGCATTGAAGGCAAGATTGCGGCCATTGAATATCTCAGGACCAACCGGATTCCGTTCCTCGGCATCTGCCTTGGCATGCAGCTCGCGGCCATTGAATTTGCCCGCAATGTGGTGAAGCTCGCCGATGCGGACAGTCAGGAATTCAATCCGAAGAGCCCGAATCAAATCATTCACCTGATGGAAGATCAAAAATCGGTCAAGGACATGGGCGGCACCATGCGCCTCGGCGCCTACCCTTGCCAGCTCGAGCCAGGCAGCCGGGCCGCGGCCGCTTATGAAGCCGGGACGATTTCCGAACGCCACCGCCATCGTTATGAATTCAATAACGACTTCCGCGAGTCCTTTGCGTCCCACGGCATGCATTTTTCCGGACTGTCACCGGATGGACGCCTTGTGGAAATGATCGAGCTGGAGGATCACCCCTGGTATGTCGCCTGTCAGTTCCATCCGGAATTGAAGTCGAAACCCATGCATCCCCATCCCCTGTTCAAACACTTTGTCATGGCTGCCCTGAACAATCGTGAGTATCGCCCATGAAACCAGAGTCCTTGATTCAGCATGGTCGTGAGGCCCTGAAGGATGAAAGCCAGGCTTTGCTTGCGGCCGCCGATCGGCTGGATCAAAACTTTGCGCGGGCTGTGGAATTCATGCGGGCTTCGCAGGGCAAGGTCGTGGTCTCCGGTTTGGGAAAATCGGGCCACGTCGGTCGCAAGATTGCGGCCACCCTCGCCTCGACCGGGACGGCTGCCTTCTTCCTGCATCCCTCCGAGGCTCTGCATGGGGACCTTGGCATGCTGCAGCCCGCCGATGTCCTTTTGGTCATTGCCTTTGGCGGGGAAACCCGGGAAACCCTTGAAGTGGCCAAATTTGCGCAAAGGCGCCGGATTCCTGTCATCGCTCTGACCGGCCGTTTGCAATCCTCTCTAGCCAAGATTTCTGATGTGATCATCGATGGATCTGTCAGCCGTGAGGCCTGTCCTTTGAATCTCGCGCCCACCAGCTCCACCACCGTGGCCATGGCCCTTGGGGATGCGCTGGCCATTGCCCTCATGCATGCGCGCGGTTTTGAGGAAAAGGACTTCGCCCGCTTTCATCCGGATGGGAGCCTCGGACGGCAGCTTTCGCTCGTTCAGGATCACATGCGCACCGATCTTGCTCCTTTGGCACCTGATGATTCCTTCGATAAGGTTGTGGCGGTGATCACAGCGCAGAACTATGGAATTGCCGGTGTCTTCGATTCGCAGCATGAATTGATTGGCGCCATCACCGATGGCGACCTCAGACGTGCTCTGAAAACGGCGCGGGAGAAGGTCTTCAGCATGAATGCGCTCGCCCTCATGACGCAAAAACCCAAGACCATCAGCCCGGAACGCCTTGCCCTGGACGCCGTTCGCGTGATGGAAGACTGCCGCATCACCTCCCTCTTTGTCGCCGACGACCAGCACAAAGTGCTCGGCCTGATTCGCATGCACGACCTGCTGGCCGCCAAAATCGTCTAATCGCCGCGTTTTGGAGCTTGGATCACCTTGTGCTAAACTACCCGAAAGGCCCAGCCGGCCTTTGACGGGAGTTTTATGGGAAAAAACATCATAGTGGCGCTGTTTGTTGCCATATTGGCCGCCGCGATCTTTGTTTTTATCCAAAGGGACAGGCAGGACAAATCCGAACGGGTTGGCAGCAAGGACCAGGTCCCGCGGATCAGTCTCGAGGATTTTACCGTCTACAAGTATGAGCAGCACAAAACGGTCTCCACCATCAGTGGGCGTTTTGCCAATTTCGTGGATCCTGACACTCTCGAAATATTTGGGGCCGTTCAGGGCTTCAATCATAAGGCGAAAAAGAAGGAATTTTTTGCCTCTGAGTCTGCTACAGTTCAATTCGCCGCCAAGGGCGTGGTGGATCTGGCGAAAAACAGCCGCATCATCAAGACTGAGATCGAGAATCAGGTGCGCTTTGGTTATGACGATCTCATTCTTTACACGGATTACGCCAAGTATTTGAACGAAGAAGGACGTCTGACGTCTGACCTGCCTGTTCGCATTCAGGGCCCCCAATTGGAGTTGAAGGGTGAGAAAGGTTTCGACTTTAACAACAACACAGGTGATCTCAAAGTTTACGGACCGTTGGAAGGGACCATGCGTGCCGCAGATAAACCGCAATAAAAGAATCTGGTGTATTTTCCTTTTTGGATTTTTGTCTCTCAGCGTACCGGTCACGGTGCAGGCGGATATCATCGACGATATCGATGAGCTTCTGCCGAAAAAGGATAAGAAAACACCGCAGCCGAAGCCGACCGCGCAGCCCACGCCAAGTCCCACGCCGGACCTGATTCCCGAGCCGGAAGAGCAGCCAATGCCGACAAGCCAGGAGCCGAAGCCCAATGGCAAGGCTCCGGAGAAGGCCAAGGATAAGAAAACGGTCCAGACCCGCCGCGATGCCCCTATTCACCTGCAGAGCGAAGGGACTTCCACCTACTCGCGCAATGGCTCGGTGGTGCATCTGCAAAAAAATGTGGTGATCACTCAGGACGACATCCGTCTTCAATCCGATGAGGCGCGGGTGCTGTTTTCGCCGGATGGCAAAAAGGAAAATAATAATTCCGTGCAAACCGTCGAGGTGAATGGCAAAGTCAAGTTTTCGCGTTTCTCCAAGGACCCGACGGAACAGATTACCGCGAAAAGTGATAAGGCGATTTTTGATAACGAGGCTCAGAAGGTCACTCTGGACGGCAACGCCCGACTTTTAAAGGACGGTCATCTGATTAAAGGCGATCGCATCGTTTATGAAATTGTCACGGGCATGATCAAAGTCGATCGCGCGCAAGGGATCGTGCAACCGGAGAAAGCGGGCAAATGAGCGACAAGCAGATTCTGGAAGCTCGGGACATCCGAAAATTCTTTCGCGCGCGTGAAGTTGTCAAAACTGTCAACTTCAATGTTGCGCAGGGCGAAGTCGTGGGGCTCCTGGGGCCCAACGGTGCGGGCAAGACCACGAGCTTCTATATGGTGGTGGGCCTGCTTTTCCCGAATGAAGGCCATATTCTGCTCAACGGCGAGGATATCACGGACCTGCCGATGCATGTCCGGGCCCGGCGGGGAATCAGCTATCTGCCGCAAAACATGTCGATTTTCCGGAAGTTGACCGTGGAGGAAAATCTTCGCGCTATCATGGAAGTCGTGGGTATTCCTTCTCATGAGCGGAAGGACTCGATCGAGCAATTGCTGAACAAGTTCCAGATTACCCACATCGCGAAGTCCCTCGGGGCGGCACTTTCTGGCGGCGAGCGCCGTCGTGTGGAAATTGCCAGAGCGTTGATAATTAAGCCGAAATTCCTGCTTTTGGATGAACCCTTTGCAGGTATCGACCCAGTTACTGTTCAAGAAATTCAAAAAATAATCGAAAAGCTAAGGGACGAGGATGGATTAGGGGTCCTGATCACAGACCACAACGTTCGCGAGACGCTAGGGAGTTGCGATCGGGCCTACATTCTCACCAGTGGGCAAATCATTGCTCACGGTAATCCTGAGGCGATTGCTGCTGACCCCAAGGTGCGGAGTGTATATCTTGGGGAGAATTTCCGAATGTGATGGTCTTTGGGGCCACGGTCACATGAGTCAGGTGTATACGATATGGCATTGGATTTAAAACAGTCGCTCAAACTCAGTCAGCAACTCCTAATGACGCCACAGCTTCAGCAGGCGATCAAGTTGCTCCAGCTGTCGCGTTTGGAGTTGGAAGAGTTCGTCACCCAGCAGTTGGCAGAAAATCCAGTGCTTGAAGAGGGTGTCACCGAGTCCATGGAGGAACGCATTTCCGTCGAACGGGAACGCGAACGCACGGAAGGCGAAGTTGTCAATGAGCGCATGAGCGAGGCCGCGAGCATCGTGGAATCGGTCGGTGACGAAAAGCCCGGCGACATGGACTGGGAAACGTTCAACCGCATGCAGGATTTCAACAACGCGCCCACCAGCTCCTCGAAGCGCGATGGCGACGATGAATTCCCGAGTCATGAAAACCTATCCCGCGCGGGCACGCTGCAGGATTACCTTCTGTCCCAGATCGGTGAAATGGATCTGAATGACGAGGAAAAAGGTGCCGCCGGGCTGGTCATCGGCAACATCGATGACCGCGGTTATCTGCAGGCCTCCATCGAGGAAATTGCGGAAAAGGACGGTGTTCCGCTCGATCTGATCGAGGACATGCTCGATGTCGTGCAGCATCTCGACCCCAATGGTGTCGGCGCGCGCGATCTGAAAGAATGTCTCATGCTGCAGTTGCGGGCCGGTCGCCTGAAGAACGGTGTCGTTGAGAAGATCATCGAAAGTCACCTGCCTGAACTGGAAACCCGTAACTTCCAGGCCATAGCCAAGGCGATGAAGATTACTTTGGAATCGGTGATTGAAAACGTCCAGATCATCGCCGAACTGGAACCCGTTCCTGGCCGGCAGTTTGGTGGCCTCGAAGCCCAGTATGTGGTGCCCGATGTCTACGTTTTCAAGGTGGCCGGTGAATGGATCGTGACCCTGAATGATGAGGGTCTGCCGCATCTGAAAGTCTCCAAAATGTACGAGAAGATGGCAGGCAAGGTGGGCGGCACCAACAAGGATTATCTGCAGGATAAATTGAAATCCGCGCAGTGGCTGATCAAATCCATACAGCAAAGACAAAAGACCATCCTGCGGGTGACGGAAAAGCTCGTCGAACGGCAGAAGGACTTCTTTGAAAGAGGCGTGGAATATCTGAAGCCGATGGTGCTGCGTGATATTGCCGATGATATCGGGATGCATGAATCCACCATCAGCCGCGTGACCAGCAACAAATATGTGCACACGCCCCAGGGTATTTTTGAGCTGAAGTACTTCTTCAACAGCTCCGTCTCCATGTCCAGCGGGGACAGTCTGGCAAGTGCTTCCGTGAAAAAGATCATCTCTGATATTATTGGTAAAGAGGACCCTCGTCATCCGCTCGCGGATCAAAGGATCGTCGAAATTCTGGAAGAACGCGGCATTCAGTTGGCGCGTCGAACGGTTGCCAAATATCGGGAACAACTAGGAATTTTGCCGAGCAGTAAGCGGAAAAAGTACTACTAGCAGTTGGGCAAAATCATGACCTTATCGACGGCCGATATCCACGATCCACCGCTTCTGGTGATTGTCACCGGCCTTTCCGGGGCTGGAAAATCCACAGCGATCAAAGCCCTGGAAGATCTCTCCTTTTTCTGTATCGACAATCTCCCTTTTGCCATGGTGGATAGCGCGGTGGATCACCTGCTGCAGAGCAAGTGGACGCCGAGGCGCTATGCCCTGGGTATGGACGCAAGGGATAAGGACTTTCTGACCGGCTTTGCTGACCTGCAAACGCGGCTCAAGCGGCGCATTAAACTCGATGTACTTTTTTTAACCTGCGCCCCGGATCAGCTGGCGGAACGATACAGCACCACGCGGCGCAAACATCCTATGCTCGACAGCGGCGGCCAGTTGATCGCCGCCATCAAACGGGAAATTCATGCCCTGCAAGGTATCGAACGTCTCGCGGATGTTTCCTTCGATACCACGACCTGGAGCGTGCACTTTCTCGCGCGCAAAATCGAGGAACGCTATTCCGGTGGCGTGGTGGGACGCCAGCTGCATGTGAACGTCACAAGCTTTGGTTTCAAGAACGGTCTTCTGAAACCCGCGGATACCGTCTTTGATGTGCGGTTTCTGCGCAATCCCTACTTCGATCCTGTGCTCAAGGATCGCACCGGGCTGGAAGCGGCGGTTTCCAACTATGTCTTCGCGGATCCCAACGCGAAAGTCTTCCTCGATAAAATCGTGGATCTGCACCAGTTTCTGCTTCCTGAATATTATAAGGAAGGTAAACACTACTTCCGCATCGGCATCGGCTGCACCGGCGGCAAGCACCGGAGCGTGGCCATCGCCGAACGGCTGGCGGTGGATCTGGCGAATCTTTGCATTCCGCAGATCGCCGTGAGTGTCAACCATCGTGATATCGACGTTGGGATGTGAGGCCTGGCGGACTGTCCTGCCTCCCTATACGGAATGGATGACCCACCAGCGCGCCTGATCCGGAATGAAAATCTCCAGCGAAAGACCGCGTTTCCAGGATATCCGGGCCGGATAACGGATCATACCGACGATGAAATATCCACTGAGCTGCGTGTGCATGTTCCGCAGGGCATAAGGAACAAAGACCCATTGCATGGGCGTGCGGGGAACGTTTTGCCAGGTCGACAAGGTTCCAGGAACCATCGGCAGATCATCGCCGGCTTCCAGCATCTGGAACGTTCCAAAGATGGTCTGGAGCCATTGCCCGTTTTCATTGGTCATGTTCAGCTGAAAATTATTCGCCAGCGCTTCGCTGTTCCTTTGCAGATGCAGGCGGGCGCAGGGGACGAGGCGCATGGGGGGACGGGGATGGAAATTATAGGGAACATAGCCCAGGGAAAAGCTGCCAGTGCTACAGCCCGGGGTCTGGGCTTCGGGCATCAGCGCGATCTGTGATCCGGTCATCATATCAAAAGGCCAGAAATCCGCTTCAACCTTCCCCAGAAAAGCATAGGCTGCATCCGCATTCGTGATCTTCTTTAAGGTCAGAGCCACGTGACGATCCATGACGAAGACCGTATCGTGTTTCATGCCAAAGATATGACCCAGTTCATGCAGGAGCATGTGCTCGATCTTGCGTGCATCCTGGCTGAAGGCCGGAATCCAGACGTAGCCCTGCTGCCGGTGTCTGGCGTGATCATACGAGCGGCGCAGGGCCAGACCGTAGCCATCGCTTTCATTCAGGCTTCGATAGAGACGCAGCTCCTCATTATCGAGGCCAATATAAAACTCCAGTTCGGGCTTATCCGCACACGCCACCTCACGACTCACAAGGGTCATGTGGGGGAAATATCCGGGCAGAAGGCCATTCAGTGTGGAAGGACTGCCGATCTGATAGCGTGAAAAAAACTGCTGCCAGGTTCGGAAGCCCCGTCGGATCATTTCCTCAACGTCCGCGGCCGGCAAGGGAAACCCCTCCCCGACCCGTACACAGTAACGGATGGCTTCCGAACCCAAATACCAGACGTTATCGTTGACCTGATAAAGGCCACCACCATTGCCCGACCAGCCGCCGGAATCAGGCTTTCCCGCGGGGGCCGCCCTCGCATAAAGAACTTCACACATCAACATGACAAGGAACACGCAGCGTCCTGCAGCTGTCATATCACCTCCAAAGCCAAGCTTCGCTTGACATTAGTCGCATGAAACAGTCATGTATACGAAAAATTTGTATAAACCCGCTTTGGAAATTGCTTTCAAGTGAACAGGATTTATGGACACCAATGTTATCGCGAAATTATACGGGCTTTCGTCAAAAGCCACGATAGCTCGCATCGCGCTCTGGCCACTGCCTGCCAGATTCATACGAGTTACTTTTCCCGGGTCATGACCGGTGATGCTGAATTTTCAGCAGAGCAGCTTTTCAAGATCTGTAAGGCCATGGAGCTGCAGGAGGAGGACATCAACTTTGTTCTGATGTTGGGCGAACTAAGCCGCAGCAGCCACCATGAACACAAGCAGTTTTTGAAGCAACGCATCGAGGCGGTTCAGGAGGAGCACCTGCGTTTGAGCCAGCAATTGCAGGGGGAAATGACCCGGCTGGGCCCTGAGCAAATCGATCTTTACTTCAGCGATATCCGTCTGGCCAAGGTCCATATGCTGCTGACCGTGCCGCGCTTCCGCGCCTATCCTCAGCAGATTTCCCGGCGCCTCGGGCTCAGCGAGCATGAACTGCAAAAGCTTCTGGAACGCCTGCATCAGCTGGGGCTCATTCGCTTCCATGGAGGCGCCGTTCATCACGTGGAGCAGAGCATTCACCTCGATGAACATCATCCGCTCTCCCTGCAGAACCATAAGAACTGGCGAATCGATGCCCTGCATCACCTGACGAGTTCGGAGCGCCAGCCGCACGACTATCATTTCTCGGCAACCTTCACCTGCGACGCTGATACCAAGGGGCGCATCAAGGAGATCTTCAAATCAGCCATCGTCCAGGCCCAGAGCCTCGTGGCCGCTTGTCCGCGCGTGGAACAGGCTTATGTCCTGACTCTGGATCTCTACTGAGTTGGAGAAAGATGGTTCCCGATGTTCATAGTTAGGCAATATTCCGCCTGAAGATTAATCGCTAATGCGTAGTCAGCCGGCAGCGAAACGCTAGAGTAAGGCTCATCGCTTCACCTTGTTATGAAGAGAGGGCATCATGAAACTCTGGTATCGATCTTGTCTCCTGTTCATCCTCGTGCTGTCACGGCCCTTGATGGGCCAGGCTTTGGCGGAAAAGGATCTCGCCCTTGTGCTGGATCGCGATCCCGCCCAGGCCATTCGTTTTCAGAATGCAGGCGCGGGAATTCTTTTTCCCCAATCCTGGTATCAGGCTGTTCTGAACGGTTTTCGGCAGACGCCGGTTGGCGATGCCCTGGAACGTGAGAACGTTTACGATCATTGGCAGCTGACCGGGATTCGTGTGGCGCCCTGCATGCCCATCGGCCTTGTTCCCACGGACAATGTCCGGGAACATTGCTGGCCTGAGGTGCGGCTCGTCTGGCAGCCGATCGTGCGAACCACGACGGGCGGTCTGTTTGCTGATGATCGCGCGATTCATGCGACTTACGATGTTTTTCCAACGGATGCTCTGAGTCAGGAGGAGCTGAGCCGCGTCATCGCCTTGCGGAATCGCCTTTTCTCCTACTACTGGGGCTTCAAGGATCCGAACAATCTTCTGAATGCCCAGGAGGAAGCGGAATTCCGTGCCCTCCGGAACAAGGTCGTTCAGCGTCTCATCGGCAATACCATCTGGCTGCGGACCCTGAATGCCTCATATGCAGGACATGGCCTGCGACCTGAGTATGGTCGCCCCGAGTTTGCCCTCTTCCGCAGTCGGCTTTTGACCTGGCTTCAGGCCTATGCGCCTGCGCACCTCATCAAGGAAGCCACAGCCTTCTCGCTGCCTGCCGGTCGGGCTCCGGGAGCCATCAATGGCTGGAGTTTTATCGCCTTCCATGGCCAGTCGGGCCAGCTTCAGCCGCGCAATCTCTCCATTCTCTCCACCAGGGATGGAACGGAAATCTTCAACTTTGGCGATCATAGTTCAGCCAGTCGGCAGCAGGATGATCCTCGCCTCCTGCGCACACCCGTTTCGGCCGCCATCGCCCAGGAGCTGAGAAATTCCGTGATCTTCAATGCTGTGGATCGCAATCGCCTCCTGCCACGCCTTGCGGATCGCAATCAGATCCTGCCCAACAATACGAGCTGCGCGAGCTGTCATCGCTTTAATCAGGACGGCAATGATTTTCACAATATGTCTTATTTTGTAGGTTTGCCGCAGATTTCCCTGGCCGAACGCGTGCGACGTGATGTGGCCTGGGATCTCAACTGGCTGGCAACACATCTGCAATAACCCCGTTCGAAGTCTTTGCAATCTTGATGAGTATGGACGACGAATATCGTCCATACTCTCTTTTCACCCAGCGGAATTCTCAAATTTTTCCAAGGCGGGTTTGAGTCAATATATCAATCTCTATCATAAGCTCCTGTCGCAATTTGAAGTTGGCCGGCGTATTTTCCAGTAATGCCAGCTGCTTGCGTAGATGAACTTCTTTCGGAACAAAGCCAAGGTCCCGCAACTTGGACTGCATGACGTCCTGGTTGGTGTCAATCTCCAAAGGTTTTCCAGCACCAGGAAGATTATCGAATTCACCTGCCTCGATAGCCTCTCGAATCAAGTTTTCAATCTGCCAACTGGACTTCATGTGATAGCCTCCTGGGGCATAGGCACTGATGAGAAAGCTTTTTTCCATGGCAATGCCTTGTGCCGCATACTCGGTATTTTTTCTCCAAAGAAGATCGTTCTCAGGTATAAGTCATTGTTTATATTGATTTATTATGCGTGACAGGCATCTGGTCGCGGCTGCTTATTGGAAGATTAGTACTGAATGACAGTCTATTATTGGAAGAAAATTACCAATTAGCTACCTCAATAGACTTCTAACTGGAAAAACAATCCAATGGCTCGTGGCAAGGGGGCTGTCATTTGGCAGCCCCCTTGGCTTGTGAGCTTAGCTATAAGAGGAAATATCCGGACACGTACAAACCAAATTCCGATCCCCGTAGGCATTGTCCACACGTCCCACATAAGGCCAGAACTTGTTCTCCTTCACCCATGCCTTCGGAAACGCGGCCTGTTCACGACTGTAAGGCCGATCCCAGCCACCGGTAAGAACGGCTGCCGTATGCGGCGCATGCTTCAGCACGTTATTATCCTTCGGCGCCTTGCCCTGCTCCACTTCACGAATCTCATTCCGAATGCTGATCATCGTCTCGCAGAACCGATCAAGCTCCGCCTTCGACTCCGATTCAGTCGGCTCGATCATCATGGTGTTGGGAACCGGCCAGGAAACGGTCGGAGCATGATAACCATAGTCGATCAAACGCTTGGCAATATCATCGACGCTGACATCCGCGGTTTTCTTCACTTCCTTCAGATCGACGATACACTCATGAGCCACAAGGCCATTTTTCGCGCGATAAACCACCGGGAAGGAACTGTCGAGGCGCTTCGCCATGTAGTTCGCATTCAGGATGGCCACCTGGGTGGCCTTTTTCAAACCGTCAGGACCCATCATGCGTATATACATCCACGAGATCGGCAGAATGCTGGCACTGCCCCAGGGAGCGGCCGCGATGGGACCGACGCCCTTGTCACCGCCCATTTTCACCAGAGGATGATTCGGCAGGAACGGAGCCAGATGCTTTTTCACGCCGATCGGTCCGACGCCAGGTCCCCCGCCACCGTGCGGAATGCAGAAGGTCTTGTGCAGATTCAAATGGCAAACATCCGGACCATATTTCCCAGGCCGGCAGAGACCGATCTGAGCATTCAGGTTCGCGCCGTCCATATAAACCTGGCCACCATTCTCATGAATGATGTTACAGATCTGCACGATCTCCTCTTCGAACACGCCGTGCGTCGAAGGATAGGTGATCATCAGAGCGGCCAGATCATTCTTGTGTTCCACCGCTTTTGTCTTCAGATCCGCAAGGTCGATGTTGCCGTCATTGTCACACTTCACGACGATGACCTGCATGCCGGCCATCACAGCCGAAGCCGGGTTGGTGCCGTGCGCCGAGCTGGGGATCAGGCACACCTTGCGATGACCCTGACCCTGCGACTCATGGAACTTGTTGATGACAAGCAGACCCGCATACTCCCCTTGCGCGCCGGAGTTCGGCTGCAGAGAGATGGCGTCAAAGCCCGTACAAACCGCAAGGTAATTTTCGAGCTGCTCAAAGAGCTGTTTGTAACCTTTCGCCTGATCCACGGGCACAAAAGGATGCAGCCCATTCACTTCCGGCCAGGTGATGGGCAGAAGTTCCGAAGCAGCATTCAGCTTCATCGTACAGGATCCAAGCGGAATCATCGAACGGGTCAGCGAAAGATCGCGCGACTCCAGCTTGCGGATATACCGCATCATCTCCGATTCCGATTGATAGCTATTGAAGATCGGGTGCTGCAGGTAAGCCGAAGTCCGGACCAGAGCCGCAGGAATCGCTTCACCAGCCGCCGCGGCCAGATCCTTCAGAACCGGCACCGGCTTGCCTTCCGCAAAGATCGAAAGAAGTTCGCTGACCTGCTGGGCATCGGCCTTCTCATCCAGGGCGATCAGAACGCTATCATCCAATCGACCGAGGTTGACGTTCTTCGCCAGCGCAGCCCGCATCAGACCGTCCGCCTGCGCCTGATCCAGCTTCACCGCAAGGGTATCGAAATAATTTTCCGATTTCAGGGCATAACCCAGCTTTTTCAGACCTGTTCCGAGGACCCGGGTCAGGGCATGGGTGCGTTCCGCAATGCGCTTCAGGCCTTTGGGACCGTGATAGACGGCATACATCGAAGCCATGATCGCCAGCAGAACCTGGGCGGTACAGATGTTACTGGTCGCCTTGTCACGGCGAATATGCTGCTCGCGCGTTTGCAGCGAGAGACGGAAACCGTTCTGTCCATTCGCATCCTTGGAAACCCCAATGATACGACCTGGCATGCGGCGCTTGAATTCATCCTTGGTGGCAAAGAAACCGGCGTGTGGTCCGCCGTAGCCGAGCGGCACACCAAAGCGCTGCGAGCTCCCAACCGCAATATCCGCGCCCAGTTCACCCGGCGCGGCCAGCACACAAAGCGCCAAGAGATCGGTGGCGAGTGTGACAATCAGTCCCTTGTTTTTCGCCTGGGCGATCAGATTCCGGTAATCCTCGACGCGGCCGTCGGCAGCGGGATACTGCAGCAGAAGACCGAAGGCCTCACTGCCGAAGTTCACCTTCTGTGGATCCACGACCGAAACCTTCAGCCCCAGAGCCAGAGCCCGGGTGCGGACGACTTCAATGGTTTGCGGCAGACAGTTTTGAGCGATGTAATACACATCACCCAGACCTTCCGCGGCCAGATCCCGACTCATCGACATCGCTTCCGCCGCCGCCGTGCCTTCATCCAGAAGCGAGGCGTTGGAGAAAGGCAGGCCGGTCAGATCAGAAACCATGGTCTGGAAGTTGATCAGCGCCTCCATGCGGCCCTGAGCAATCTCCGCCTGATAAGGCGTGTACTGGGTATACCAGGCGGGATTTTCGATGATGTTCCGCAGCACAACGGAAGGTGTGACCGTGTCGTAGTATCCGAGACCGATATAGGAACGATTCAATTTATTTTGGCTCATGATGCGCTTCAGCTCAGCGAGCGCCTCATGCTCCTGCAAGGCAGCCGGAAGATCCAAAAGCGCTGTGTCCTGAATGGCTTTGGGCAAAGCGGTACGGGTTAATTCATCAAGACTGGCATAACCGAGCTCTTGCAGCATAGCTTGGACATCGGAATCCGACGGTCCGATGTGACGACCAGAAAACTGCTGAACATCATTTGCTTTTTCCCAGACGTGAGACATGGAAATGGTCCACCTTTGTGTCGTGAGTTGTCATGAACGTCGGTAATCTAGCTAAAGGAGAGAGAAAACGCAAATGATCCTCGCGACTTAGTGCGCTGTGACAGGCGGCCGTAACCTCGTGTAATACTGGGAAGAATACCAGGACTTTGGCCTTTGCGGGCCCATCGGCTATTTTCCTTGGTTTTTCTCCAAAAACACCGCGCGAACCCGGCAATTTCCAATGGAAATGATAATCAAAATCATTTAATCCTTCAGGGTCCTGCATGAAGCATGGATAATAGCGCACAGCCGATGAGCCGGCTGCCGACCTCTAACGCCAATACTGCCGAGTGTGACGCGATGATGAAAAAGAATTGGACCCTTTTATTGGCCCTGCCTTTTACGGTGGCAGGCTGTGGAGAAAACAGCAGCAACAGCCCCGCTGTGGAGCAGCTGCCTGCTTTTGATCGTCTTGGACTTTTGAAAGATATCAGCGAAGGTGTGATTCAGCCGCGTTATGCGAGTTTTGTGGAGCGGACCCAGGCTCTGAAAACCGTCACGGACTCCTTTTGCCAGAATTTGACGACCGGTTCGGCCTGGGCTACGGCCGTGACGCCCGTTCAGAATGAATGGAAGGAAACAATGGCTCTCTGGCAGGAGGTTGAGGCCTTCCAATTCGGGCCTCTCACCGATCAGGAAAGCATTCTGCGCTATGATATCTACACCTGGCCTGTGTTGAACGCCTGTGCCGTGGATCGTCAGGTCAATGCCATGGCCCAGAATGCGGCAACTTACTCGCTGTCGACCGACGACGGGACCAAAAGTCTCAGTGCCATCGAATATCTTCTTTATGATGATGACAGCCTGCACGCCTGCAAGGCCGATGATACCCAGGTGCAGGGTTGGAACGACAGGACGGAGGCCGCCCGTCATGAGCTGCGCTGCGGCTATCTCAAGTTGCTCGCGACCGACCTTGTGACCCAGGCCGAAACCCTGCAAAACAAGTGGAATGATGGCAGTCAGGGTTATCATTATCAGCTGATTGCGGAGGCCGGAGACACGGACCTGCAAACCCGCATCAATGTAATTTCAGACAGCCTCTTCTTCCTCGACGCCACGCTGAAGGATAAAAAGCTCGGCATCCCCTTGGGAATTCACTCCTCCTGCCGCACCGATGTCTGTCCTGAAAGCATCGAGCATCCCCTGTCTCAGCAAAGTCTTGCCGCGGTGCAGCACAATCTGATCGGTTTCAAGGCCGCGTTCGAGGCCGGCTTTGATGATTACCTGAAGGCCGCGGGTGGTGAGGCTCTGGCCACGCAAATGCAGACCGATATCGACGAGGCTGTGGCGTCAGCGGAAAGTCTCGCGGACGAAAGCCTTTTGGATTTCATCAATAATCTGGATCAGGCCGCTTGCGCTGCGACCACGACGGATGATCGCAAGGTCGCGATCTGCGCTCTTTATCAGGATGTCAAGGTCATCACGGATGAGTTGAAGACGGAATTCGTGGAGATCCTGAAACTGTCCACGCCAGCACAAAGCTCGGGTGATAATGACTGAAACAAAGCCGGACATGGTTCTTGAGCAGCTGCTTGAACCCGGATTGATGTTTTTCGATCCGAGCAAGCGATTTTTCTGGGGAAGCCTTCTGGCTTCCCTTCTGCTTATTATCGTGGTGTCCGGCTCACGGCGCGGGGAGAACCTCAAAACCCTGTTTGCACCGCGTATCTGGTTTCATCGCTCCTCGCTCGCGGATATGAAGATCATTTTGATCAATAATCTTTTCCGCCTGCTCGTCTTTCCCAGCTCCTTCATCACGGCGGTCGGCATTGCGGCCGTGATTTCCCTGCTGCTCACCAAAATCATGGGCGGCAAGCCCGACCTTGGCTGGTCGCCGTTCGGGGTCACAGCCCTTTACAGTGTTGTCATCTTTCTGGCCGACGACTTCGCCCGTTTTTTCTTTCATTATTTGCAGCACCGCTGGCGCTGGCTCTGGTGCTTTCATCAGGTTCATCACAGTGCGCTGGTGATGACGCCTCTGACCCTGATGCGAACCCATCCCGTGGACATTCTCTGGGCCCGCATTCGCAATGCGCTGACCTATGGTGTGGTCACGGGCGTTTTCTTCTTTCTCTTTGGTTCAGCTGTCTCCGGCTGGGATATCATCGGGGCGGAAGCCCTGGGTTTTCTCTTCAATTTCGCCGGCTCCAATTTGCGACACTCTCAGGTCTGGATAAACTTCGGTCCTCTGGAGCGGATCTTTCTCAGTCCCGCAGCCCATCAGATTCACCACAGTCGCGATTCCGTGCATTACGATAAAAATTTCGGGGTCTGTCTGGCCGTGTGGGACAAGCTCTGGAAAACCCACTTTCTTCCGCAAAATGTTCAGCAGCCCCTCCGTTTTGGACTCGAGGATTCGCCTCTGTCGGATGAACGGCAGAGTGTCATCACCCTGTATTTTCAGCCTTTCCGTGATCTTCGGGCCTTCAGCCGGAAAAACCCGGGTTGACTTCCCCCAAGGTTGTGCCATAGTTCCTGGAGCATCCGTGTCGATCCGTGGTGGAGCTATGCATAATTTCCTCAAAAAACAGAATTTTCTGCCGGGAATCTCGCGCATTGCCTGCCTTCGCGTTCTATTTTCCAATGGTTCGCTGACTTGTATTGGTCGACTTACTGTTCCCACACGCTCTTAAGCCCAGGGTGCAACGGACTTTCCTGCCAGGAAAACTCCAGGCATCCTGGGGAGCCCACAAAACAAACATAGCATCCGTATGTCCCATCCATCTGGAATCCTTCAGATGCGTTGGAACATTGCGTTTGCTTGACTCCATTGCAAAAAATCGGAGGAAACGTTCATGCTCAGGACCTTCAATACTCGGGACATAAACATGGTAAAATGGAATGAAATGATCACAGATCAGGACCTGGAAAGAATTCTCCACTGTCTGGATAATGTTGCCGTCGACGTCACGGCTCTGGAAGCCTGGGAGGAGAAGATGGAACGGGCGCAGATCATTCCGCAGAGCGAAGTGCCGTCTGATCTTGTGACCATGCATTCCAGGTTTCGCTGCCGCGAGGATAGTGAATTGGAAAAAATAGGCGAACTGTCGCTGGTTTTTCCGCACGAAGCCAATATTGATGAAGGCAGAATTTCGATCATGGCTCCCCTGGGTCTGGCCCTGCTGGGCGCCCGCGTGGGCCGTCGCATCACCTGGAAATGTAGAAACGGACGTACCAGAAACCTGGTTGTGGACTCCATCCTGTATCAGCCTGAGTCCAGCGGCGACTGGCATCTTTAGGTGCGCGTTTGGCTCCAGGTCTTCAGGGATTGACAAGCCAGTTTTTTAAGCTCATGAACAGGAAATAAAGGGGGACTGTTCTCGATGATGAAAAGGTTCTACAGAAATTTGAGCTCCATGGACATTGCCATCGACCTGGGTACATCAAAGACGGCAGTCTTCATCAAGGGCGAAGGGCGGGTCTACGAAGAACCCTCTGTCATCAGCTTTCGGGAGTACGGCCACAAAAAAGCGATTCTGGCCATCGGCGACGAGGCCTCCAAAATTCGCGGCAAGGAGCCGGTCGGCGTTGAAACCGTGCGCCCCCTGCACGGCGGCGTCATCGATCAGCTCGATGCCACCAAACTCATGCTTCGGGAGATTGCCCGGCGGACCAGGATCGGCCGCTTCCTGAAAAAACCCCGCGTGCTGATCGGCGCGCCCTTCTGCATTTCCGATGTGGAGCGGCGGGCCGTTCTCGATGCGGCCAGTGTCTTTGAAACCTCGACCGTCAGAGTCGTGGAGGAACCCCTGGCCGCCGCGATTGGAGCGGATATCGACATTTCCGAGAGCGTGGCGAACATGATCGTCGATGTCGGCAGCGGCATCACCGAGGCTGTCGTCATCTCACTGGGCGGCATCGTGCATTCCGAATCCATCCGCGTCGGCGGTGATGCCATCACCGATGCGCTGGTCAACTATTTTAGAAATCACTGCGATCTGATTGTTGGTGAACGCACCATTGAAAGCCTGAAACCCATGCTCTGCGATGTCTATGGCCAGGCCGAGGAGACAATCACCGTCAAAGGCATCGATGTGCATTCCTATCTGCCCCAGACGCGCAAAATCACCTCGGGCCAGGTCAAGGATGCCATCCTCGGCCCTGTCAGCGCCATTCTTCGCACGATTCGCCTGACGCTGGAAAACACACCACCGACGCTGTCCGGCGACCTGATCGATCGCGGCATCATCCTTACCGGCGGTTCCGCTCTACTGAAAAACCTCAGCTGTCTGATCGAGGAGTCCTTCGGCATCCCCGTCCGCATCGCCAACGATTCAGCCGGCGCAACACTGCGGGGAACGGGCCGTATGCTGGAGGAGATGGAGGTTTTGCGGATGTTGCGCAGCTGAGTCTGCGCGGCCCTTCATGGGATGATATGCCCGTGCTTCCGAAAATGTTTAAGGCGTTGGCGAACTTCATGCTCAATGCGGGAGCCAATTGTAGCCATTGGCGCCTGCTCTTCAAGGGACGCTCTGACATCAGCCAGATGAGCTGCAATGGTTTCACTGATACGGGCCATATTTTTCAGAAACTTGCCATCACGAACGCCGATGGATTTTTCAAGAATTTGAATGTCTGAGCGGCGTATGGCATCATAGCGCGTGGTGCTGCCGATCTTGAACGCGAAATCCGGACTAAACCTCCGCTCATAAACTGTTGTTGAGAGCAAGTCATAGAACGGAGCCAGTCTGATATTTTTTTCGTGGTAGAGCAGGCTGATATTCTTCGAATGCGAATCATTGTTTCCTATGATCAGGTTGAATGCGATCCAATCCAGAAAGGCTTCAAGATCCTTGATGGGCTGCGTACTGTGTTGGCGAATCAACTCGTAATTCCGTGTAATACCCGGGCCGCCGCGGTCCTCGTATTTCTGCCCGCTGGCTATTCCTTGTGCTTGACAGAAGTCCTCCTGATGGATGCGTTTAACTGTTCTGCCTTGAGCCGTGCGATCAAAACGCTTGATGATCAGCAGCGCAGGCTTGGGAATCAGGACCACCTCCGGCACGGATAAGCCGACCTTTTCAGCCAGTTTCATGCAAAAATATTCGTTGAAGACTGTTTGTGAATTTCTAAAGTCCAGATTCACCTTGGCTATGTGTGTGGATGGGGCACTTCCCGTTGCAACATGGACTTTTCCATCCTGGTACACTATACAAAACTTATCCTGAGCACCGGCCAGTGAAAATTTTGTGCCATAAGTAGCGGTCATGGACTGATAGAGCTGCTGGCCGTCTTCAATGGCATCTTCAATGGTTTGTAGAGGAACTTCGATCAATTGACCAGCCTGGGACACGGCTTCTTCGTGCTCGGATATAACAAAGGCTCCGGCTATGTCTTCACCAAACTCTTTCAGAAACTGGTAAGGGCTATCCTTGGGCAGCTTATACGCCTGTTCAATGGTCCGACGAATTTTTTCCTCCGGCAGAAGGTTTTCAAGAAATATGGCGGGACGTGGATGCAGATGAACCGCCTTCTGCAGAGGCAAAGAGAGTGACAGCGGAAAAGCTTCAGACCATTTGATCCAGGTCTCATCGTATTGAAACTCCAGCCGCAGGGATTCATCTGGTGTAAAGGCCCCCACCCGTTTTTTTTCATAAAACAGATAGAGCGGATTCATGCATCACCATCGGTCTGACAGATGAGTTTGACGCCGAGCATCTCACATATTCTCAAAACTGTGGAAATCCTGGGTTCGGTCTGCCCCGATTCAATACGCACAATACCAATGCGCTGCAAACCGGTGAAGTCGGCCAACTGCTCCTGCGTGACATGCTGTCTCTTGCGTGTTTCCCGAAGAAATTCGATGAGTTGGGCCGTGGTCTTGATATGCATACGCGCCTCCCATGTATACTTCAGTATACTTTATCAGGCTTCAGGAGGGACCGGGTAAAGAATGTATAGAATACTATACTTCCGAGCGGGAAAGGCGGGATATCGGCCTAAAATGTATAGTACGCTATACAAAATCAGGCCGGTTGGACCGGCGGCCCGGACAATTCACTCTTCTTCCGCGATATACGACTCGTACTCTGACGCCGAGATCAGCTCGCCGTCTTCCTTCGCGTACTCAACCTGAATCAGCCAGCCTTTTTTATAAGGATCTTCCGCCAGACTTTCGAGGTTTTTGGTGGCATCGGCATTGACAGCCGATACCTTGCAGGTGATCGGCATATAGAGGTCCGACACCGTCTTGGTGGATTCGATGGTGCCAAAGGTTGAACCAGCCTTGAAAGTCTCACCCACTTTGGGGAGTTCCAGGTGAACCACGTCGCCCAGCTGCTCCAAAGCATAGCCCGTCACGCCGATGGTTGCTTTGCCGTTTTCAAGGCGGATCCACTCATGTTCACGGGTGTATTTCAGGTCCTTAGGAAATGACATTGTTTACCTCTTTCAAGCATGAAAATACGGCTCAGGCGATCACTTAACCTGGGACGAATATAGGGGTCTTTTCACGATCTTCGCAACTTTTCTTTTGCCGCGTACATCAACGTCAAACGTGTCACCCGGCTGGCCGCCATCCTTTTCAATCAGCGCCATGCCGCCCGCAAAGTTGAGCGTCGGCAGATGCGAACCGCTGGTCACGACACCGATCTTGCGATCGCCCTTATAAATATCCATGCCGTGACGGGGAATTCCCTGCTCTTCCAGCTGGAAGGCCACCATTTTGCGTGCAGGAATTTTCCCAGCTTTTTGCGCTTCCATCTTTTCCTTGCCGAGGAAATCACCCTTTTCAAAACGCACAGCCCAGCCGATGCCCGCTTCGATCGGCGACACGGTTTCATCCATGTCATTGCCATAGAGCAGATAACAGGCTTCCAAACGCAGCGTATCCCGCGCGCCGAGGCCGATCGGTTTTGCTGGTGTTTTTTCGAGCAAAGTCACGAACGCCTGCTCAGCCACCGCGTTCGGCAGATAGATTTCATAACCCCACTCGCCGGTGTAACCCGTGCGTGCGGTATAGCCCATCTGTCCGAAAAATTCCGTGGGCACGATATCGGTATATTTCAGCGCCTCGACTTTCTTCTGATCATTCGGATTCAAAAGCGCTTTCAAACATTCCTGGCTCTTCGGCCCTTGAACGGCAATCTGCGCCCACTGCGGGGATTGATTGTCCAGTTTCACGTTGTTGCCGGCCTTGTGATCGACGAGCCACTGATAATCCTTGTCCGCATTCGAAGCATTCACGCAGAGCAGATAGGTGTCTTCCGCCAATCTGTATATAATGAGGTCATCCACAAAGCCCGCGTCCGGCGTGGGCAGCGCACTGTACTGGCCATTGCCGATGCCGAGGCGGCTGACGTCGTTCACGGTGTGGAACTGCAGAAATTTCAGAGCATCGGGGCCGGAAACGAAAATCTCACCCATGTGGGAGACATCAAAAATCCCGCAGCTTTCCCGCACGGTTTTATGTTCCGCGAGCACGCCTTCGTAACTGATGGGCATATCCCAGCCGCCAAATCCTGCTGTCTTCGCTTTCAGCTTTTTATGGATGGCGTATAACGGTGTGGTCTTGAGCTTTTCTTCCATATTGGCGCCCCTATTTCTAACGATTTTACCGAGGCCCCGAGGGTACTCAAGCCGCCTGCGAAAGTCCAGAGCACACCGACGTCAGAGCAGTTGACTTGAGTCGCAAAAAAAGGTCTTGTCAGCCGGTCATTCGATCGAAGGAAAGGACTCTGGTATGCACCCTTATCTTGACATACATCCCGAAGTAGCCCAGGCCAAAGCGGAAGGGCGCGCGGTCGTCGCCCTGGAATCGACGATCATCTCGCACGGCATGCCTTACCCGCAGAATGTGGCCACCGCGCGTGAGGTGGAAGCGATCATCCGATCGGAGGGAGCCGTGCCGGCCACGATTGGGATCATCAAGGGGCGGGTCAAGATCGGGCTCACCGAGGAGGAGCTGGAAAGCTTTGGACAGAACCGTTCGGTGGAAAAAGTATCACGACGCGACTTTCCTCTTTTGGTTGCTCAAAAAATGGACGGAGCCACCACGGTCGCCGGAACGATGATCGCGGCGCAATGGGCCGGCATCCGGATTTTTGTGACCGGAGGATTGGGAGGCGTGCATCGCGGGGCTGCGGAGAGCTGGGATATTTCCGCGGATCTGACCGAACTCATGCAAACGGATGTGTGCGTTATTTGTGCAGGCGTGAAGTCCATCCTGGATATACCGAAGACCCTCGAAGTCCTGGAAACATCGGGCGTCCCCGTGATCGGATATGGCACGGATGAGTTCCCTGCGTTCTTCACGCGATCGAGTGGATGCCCTGTGCTGCAACGGGTTGATGACCTCGCGGCCCTGGCTGGCATCATCAGGACCAAGTATGAACTGGGTTTGAAGGGCGGCGTGGTCGTGGCGAACCCGATCCCTGCGGAACACGAGATTCCTGCTATCGAAATCGATAAGACTATCGAAGAGGCATTGAGTGACGCTCAACGTCAGGGGATTTCCGGCAAGGCTGTCACCCCGTTTTTGCTGAAAAACATTGTGGAGCGCACGCAGGGGAGAAGCTTGAAATCCAATATCGCCCTGGTGAAAAACAATGCGCGTGTGGGGGCGCGGCTGGCTGTAAGTGTGGCGGCAGGCGACGCTCGTTGATCCGCCACAAGACTGCGCAAGGGAGAGGACATGGAAATTCGGATCTTTGAGCGGAATGGTCAGACTTTTGGCGAGCTTGTTTCAGATGACCTGCAGTTAAAAGAAGCCCAGGACATTCTCGACATCATGGCGACAGCCAGCTACGACGGTTGCCAGAATCTCATCATTCATGAAAAAAATTTTGATCCGGATTTTTTCGACCTGAAAACCAGGATCGCAGGTGAAATTCTGCAGAAGTTCTCAAATTACCGCATGCGACTCGCCATCGTCGGTTCGTTCGACAAATATGAAAGCCAAAGCCTTCGCGATTTTATCGTGGAATGCAATCGAGGCAGGACAGTTTTCTTTGTTGACGATATTGATGCTGCTGTGAAGAAATTGTCTCAAGCTTGAAATTCGGGGGCCTTAGAGCCACTTGATCCGCAAACCAGCCAGGATGAAACCAATTTGAAACGCCGAGGTTTTGGCCCCGTTCGCTTCCCCGCTCTTATTGCGAATGAAGGCGCCTCCGAAATAGCGAAGATTTCGCGCCAGGGGATAGACAATCGTCTCGGATATTTTAATGGACGTTTCACTCGACTTGGAATCCGGGTTGGGTGGATTTTTATCGGTTCGGCTGCTTAAGGAAAAGCTCGCCCCATGTTCGAGATCCAGGGATCCCCAGGACGTGTAATATACACCCCAGCCGCCAAATAACGTGGAATCTGAGCTGGCCGTCTGATTCAAGCCAATATCCGCACCGAGTTCGATGTCATTGGTGATCATGTAGCCAATGGAGACAAAGTGATTCCCATCATCAAAGGGGAAAATGTAGAGGCCGATTTTCCCGTGCGTGATACCGATGAAACCATCATCGAGCGCCTGAGTGGTCAGTTCATTAACCTTCTCTGAAGCCCCATTGGCCTCAACGGTACTCGTCGTATATTTCAAAACGGGAAGCTGAAGCGAAAACCTGGCAGGACGTGGTTTGGTCGGAACCTGACTCTGTGCCTGTGCGATGGCAGAGGCCAGAAGCATGAAAACTATGATGATCAGGTTCTGTTTCATGGTGGTTCTCGCTCTGTATTTCAGAGCTTTATCGGCTAATCTTACTAAAAGGATAAGAATGCCAAGAACTGCATTAATATCAATAAATTGCAGGTATTTTGCATCCGGCAGTCGGTATTTATATAGTCCGTTGGGAGGGGATTCGGAGAGGCGGTCGGTTCGGGTTGGGGCTTTCTTGATAACAACGCGCGGGCTTTCACTTACGACAAAATTTTCGCTTTGAACTTTCACCCGTTGTGCATAAGGTAGGCGCAACATTTGGCTTTTGGTGGAAGCCGGAGCGCCAACTCCAGCTTCCTGAAACTACGGAGCCTGACAATCGCAAAAAAGCGGACCCCGCCGTTCCGTTCGACGGATCATAGGCGACTTGCATCCGCTTTTCAATGTCAGCGTCTCCCTCATGGAATGAGGGACTCATGTCAAACGCGCAGCTTTCTTATAACTCCCCGGATCATCCAGTATTTTCAGGCGGTCGCTACCTCAGAGCGTTCGATCATTTGCATGACATCGATCATTATGAACACAGCATCCTGACCTATCTAGGCTCTCTGATGCCCTTCGACAAAGGCTTTATCGACCATCCGGCTTTCCCTTCCATAGCCACGATTGCCCGTTCCACAAAAATTAGCGAATCCACGGTTCGCAAAAAACTCCGCTCACTCGAATCCAAGAACTATCTCAAAACCAAAACCGTGCGGTTTCTCAACACACAAGGCAAGTTCCAGCAAAGCTCCAACGACTACTCTTTCACCACCCAGGCCTTCGATACTTACACCGACGTCCTGGCTTCCCGAAACCAGATCAAAAGCATCCGCAGGCGTTCGAGTCTCACTCTCATCCACACCCCTCCCCTCTCCTCACAAGGCCCCTCCCCCCGCGGTTCCCGTACCACCCCCCATCGCGAGCCGTTGCCTAATTCCTTGAAGGACCACCCGAAAGATAATCCCAAGTCCACAGCTTCCTGTTCCGATGACCGTGACATCTTCACGATGAAGTCTGAAGTGGATCGGATTGTTGAGGTCTGGGAGGATGTAACAAAGAAGCCTGTTACCAAAGGACAGAAGGAAACTTTTCTTCAGCAATATGTCCGTATTCGTGGGCATGAGATTTTTTATATGGAACGTCTGCTTAGGCTGGCGTCGGATTCGTATCTGCTGGGTCGGGCTCATAGTATCAATTTCCTTTTTTCAGGCTTCGACATGGCTGAGAAAGACAAACGGGATATCACTCAGAAAGTGGATCAAGCCCTGTCCATGGCAAACAGCCAGGCCGAGATTCAGGAAATCATGGATCAGATTCCCTCGTTTGTTGTGAAGAAGTCTCACAACTATATCGAGCCGTGGCCCTCGCTTATGGCTGAGTTGTTTCAGTACCCCTTTGCAGTGCATGGTCAAGGTATAACTCATTGAATTTAGAATAGAAGAACGACTTTTTAATGGTCATAGTGACCACATTAAGTACAGTTTAAAGTTGTATTAGACAACTTCCGAAAAGGGGGATATGTTGGGATGAAGCTAAAAGAGGCTCGACAACTCTTCAATCTGCTTCGAGTCCGAAACGCAATAGAAATACGGCGTCACGCCTGGAAGGATCATCCGGAAAGAGGATTTTCTCCACTGGAACTGGTCCGCCTCATCAAGAGCAAAGGCGTCCTTCAATTATAATCGTTACCCAACGGCCTTGCCCAGCTCGTATCTTTGGCTTTGCAAGGACGATGAGGGCCGAAAAACTGAGATCGCAATACTTTTTGAGCGCAATGATTCAGGTCAATTAATAATGGTGGTTCACGCCTATCGAGACGTGAGGGAAAAATAATGAGAAGCATACCAATCAACGATTACAAATACAGAAACGCCTTTGGCGAAATGATTTTTGATCAAGTGATCGTCTCTGTTCCTGATGGATGGAGCAATGAAGAAAACCTTGAAAATGCCGACTACAGCATTTCTGCAACTGAAATCCTCCGGATGGAACGGGAACTTGCCCTTAGGTTTTTCAAAAACCAGTACCGCCCTATCCTGCTGGGCCAACGTACTATCACTCCGGACGAGCTTAAGGCCATACAGGATATCCTGGGAGTCAATCGCTCTGACTTGGGAAAGCTTCTCGGCCTTCACAAAGCCTCGGTCACGAATATATTCAAAGGCAAAGCCATGAGTCCAACTCTCGCCAACCTCATCATGGAACGCCTGGGAATGGAGCTCGGAAGACCAGGCTCTGCGAGGCTTCTCTTGAATGGTGGAACGATTCCGGATGAGGAGGAGCTTGCGAGTCAAGAAATAAGCAGGACCCGGTTTGGTGTTCCCGGGCATGTTGCGTAAGCTGGACAGTTAACCTGCTCAGATCGAGCTGACGAGACAAATCGTTTGAGCTATCCTCGCAACGCAACGATCACACAGAAGGGAACAGCAATGTTGACACGATTCATGGCTCTGATCCTATTCAGCTCCTCACTTCCAACCTTCGCCGCAGAGGAGGTGCGCCTGGCCTGGGCTCAGAGTATTCAATGCCCACCGATCAGCGGCTGCTATCGCCACGAACGCACCTTCGGCATCATCGAAGTTAAAAATCTTGCCTTCGAAAAAGTGGTGGAAGTCGCCTACAAAACCCCATGGACCGGAACCGAATGGATCACAACCAAGGCAACTTACCATGCGCCTGCCAATGATGGTTACGAAGCCTGGGCCTTCGAAGCCGCCGGTCCCGTGGAAGCTTTCGCCATCGCCTATTCCGTGGCAGGCACAACCTACTGGGACAACAACCAGGGGCAAAACTATCAAAACAAACGGTATGGCATTGACCTTCACCTCGACGAGGCCCGCCCCCTGGCCGTGACCAGCGCGCACATGAGCGGAGATGACAGGATTTGGATCGACCTGGCTGTGGATGGCCGTTATGCCAACGGCCACCCGGTGCAGGTTCAGCTTGAAGAGGGAGATCAGGTACTGACTCTGGAGGCTGAATATAAGGAAACCTATCCATCCGGCTTTCAACTTTGGCAGGCAGCTGTTCCGGTTTCCGAAGGCCTCGATGTCAACGGCCTTCTGATTTCAGCGAAGGCAGGCCAGTTCCTGGATACGAATTATGGGCTGTACTATCGCATCAGACGCTGACAGCCTTTGGCCCATGCTCAGTCCTCAAAGATCTGCAGCTGTTTGTGCAGGAGAGGATCATAAACCCTGGGCGAACCCTGCCCTAACAGCCCTTGCAAAACCTCCTCATGCCCCGCCTGAGGAGACAGCTGCCTTTGATATAGAAACAGCGACAACCCCAGAGGATTGGCAAAGGAGGAAGCCGAAGGCCAGCTGGGTGCGGGCAGATAACCCAATCCCAGAGGAGCTGAAGGAATACGTTCCCTGCGAGCCTCAGGATCAAAGAGCCCCTTGTATCCAGTCACAATGTAAAAATTCGTGCAAGCCTTGCCGTTGCTTTCATGAGCCGCCAGCGCATGCGCTCCGCTACTGCCCGCATCCGGGATATCGAAACCATGATACGAAGCTGCATTCACACGGATGCGTCCAGGAATCAAACGGCAATCCAGGGCATAATTCGGATCATTTTCCTGTAGGGTATAGGAAGCTGATGGTGCCGCCTGAAAAATATAGACCGGCTGCTCACCCCGATCCGTAGGGCTGCGCAATTGGGTCATCCGTTCAAAGAGCATCGCATAACGATCCAAAATCTTCTGTATGATTTCAACTGAAGGCTGCTGCAATCCGCACATCTTGAACCTTTCCCGCAAACCCTTATCCTCGAGTCCCCAGGAAAGGTGCACGTAGTTGATCGCATGCTTCTGTATAGCGGCCACAAGAGATTCCTCCATATGACTGATGGCCTCATCCAATTGCGACCAGGCTCCTACATCATCATTTAACAAGGGACACAGGCGATCCTTGGTCAAGACATCGGAAAGCTGATCCTCGCTCACGACAAACTGCGCCTTGGGATTGGCATCAGCCAGACTGGGCAGGATATCCATGCCATGGCCCGTGAGCTGTGGCAGTTGTGCTCCAAACTTCTCCAGAAACGGCAGAGCCACATCAAGACAGGCGACTGGAATAAAGTTTTTGTAGTTGTTCACCTGCTCCAGGATTCCCAGAGCATCCCGATTGATGCTGGTTTTCCAGTGTGTTTCTTCATAACGACCCGAGGGATGAAGCCTCAGACTGGCCAGGGTTCGGGAACGATAACGCGTGAAAGCTGGAAGGTCCACCGCATCATCAATCAGTAGGATTCTCTGTCCCAGACTCTCCGCGCGTGCCGCACCTGGAGTCAGCTCCAAATTCTCAAGTGGACAGGTTCCCGGGCAGGTGCTGGCACTGATCTTTTGCAAAAGCTCGCGCTGAAACTCCTCCAGTCCCTCCCCAGACATCCGCGTGCAGAAATCAATGTCCAGTGGTTCATGCGATTGATCCTGACTTTTGCCGGTACACGCATTCATATGCAAGAGACCCAGGATCCACCAGCCCAGCCAGAGTTTTTTCATATCAAAGTTTCTCCCGCGTTTAACTTTCCGACAGAGAGACCAATCATTCACTCGAAAAACGAAAGGGCGGGTTCAAGGAACCCACCCTAAAACGAGACCCAAAAGTTCCCCAACTCTTAGTCTTGAGCTGGCTTCAACTTGGCATTGTAAAACTCTTTCAAAACGGTCAGGGCTGCTTTTTTGCTCTGAGCATCCGCAGTGTCCTTTTGAAACTGATGATAAGCCGCGACCCGACCGTCCAATTCCTTCTCAGCGTTGGTCAGGGCATCGCGAGCAGCCGAGACATTGCTGTCCTGATAAGCGGTCAGCTTTTCATTCTGAGTTTTGACAAGCGCCTCGATCTTGCCCTTGGCTTCGGTCAAAAGCTTGTCCTGCTCAGCCAAAGCCGAGGTTTTGGCCGCTTTGTCGCTGATCGCTTGAGCAATCTTGCCTTTGCGATCTGCAATCAACGAGGTCAATTCCTTGGCCCGAGGAGTCTCCAGTTTGCTGTCAGTCAGAACCAGAGCCAAAAGCTCTTCCTGGTATTTGGCCAGATCGCTTTCAGCTGCTGCAAGGGACGCACTGAGTGTCGCGATGTCCTGATTCAGGCCACCGATTGCTTTTTCGAGCGTCTCCTTGGTTTTCTTTTCAGCCGCTTCTGCAGCCGCTGCATCATAATAAGCCTTCAATGTTTCCAGAGTGGACTTATCAGCTGCGGAGAGCGTTTCACCTTTTTCCGCGCGCGCGGACAAGGCATCATAAACGCCTTTCATGTTCTCACTGACATGCGCCAGATTCTCAGCCGCTTTCACCACAACTTCAGCCTGTGTGGTGATGTTCGCTTTCAAATCGGCTTCCTTACCAGCCAAACCTTCCAGGGTTTTCTCGATAGCCTGGATATCCTTATCGAGGGCTTCGCCAATGGTGGCACGGTCCTTGGCGTCCTGGGCGACGGCATAGTCCAGAAGAGTCTTGAAAAGCTCTTCGTCACGCTGAGCAGTTTCCACTTGAGCCGCCAGGCGCGTCTTGTCACTCTTGGCCGTTTCCAGTTCCTTGCTCAGCTCACCCTTCTGACCTTCCAGGTCCTTGACCTTGACTTCCAGCTCCGAAGCCTTGGCGTCACCGTTTTTCCGGGCTTCTTCAAGCTCCTTCTTTGCCGCCTCGATCTCGGTTTCCTTGTCACTGATGCTCTTGTCCAGTTCAGCCACGCGGGCGTTGGCCTTTTCCAGTTCGGCTTTCACGTCTTCGGTATTGCCGACGAGTTCCAACTCGGCTTTCAGCTTGTCGCGTTCCGTTTCAGCCGCTTTGAGGGCTTCGACAGTTTTGGGATTTTCGACTGTGACGGTTTTGGTTTTTTCATCCTTGCCGCAGGCGACCAAAGAAAAAGCGAGAGCCAGGCCCAGAACATAGTGTGTCTTGATTTGCATGAATACTCCAGTGAAAGAAAAAACAATACCTCACCAGCTGCGAGCTGATGTTGGTCCACAGAAAATGGAATAGGGTTGAAATCTTATATTGATGAGCGAAGAGCACCCATCGCGTCTGATGAATAATTGAAGAGAGGAAAAGAAGTCAACCGATCAATATTAAGAAATCAAAAGATGAATACGTGGAAATATTGATAAGATTATTAACTTTAACCGTTACGGATTTTAACGGTCAAAGAAAATCGGTCATCGTTAATTCATTTGGATCCATTGGTTGCCAAGGAGTTTATGGTTTCAAAGAATCGCCTTTATGGAACGAATCAGAAGCGCAAGAGATCGCCACCTGGGCAGGCTAGGACCAAAAAATAACTGAGACGGTTAACTTTCTGATTCAGTATAAGGTCGCAGAAATCGTTCTCAGTGATTCAAGACCGAAGAGCATCTCAGCAAAGATGAGCTTTGAGGTGGTGGGAAGTGTCACAATCCTTGTTGTCCATACCTGGGTCCAAGCGAGGATACTCGCACTCCACGGTAAGTGACGCTGGCGCAATCGTTGATCTTGTTATATGAAACTATGTGTATAATTAGCCATCATTCGACTTCATACCACGAGACTACTATGATTCAACAGGCCAAGCGTTTTATTCCAAAGGGTTTTTTGAGGTCCCTGCGGAGCGTCAAATTGTGGCACCTTAAATCCAAAACTGCTGAAGACGTCTTCACCGATATTTATTTACAAGGCAAATGGGGCAAGGGCAGCGATTCGCCTTTTTTTTCCGGTACGGGCTCCATCGAAGAGACTTACCTGCCCTACATCCAGTTCATGCAGGATTTCATTCGCAAGCATCATATCAATTCCATCGTGGATCTGGGCTGCGGTGACTTTCGCGTCGGACGTCACCTGGCCCAACAACCGGGTATTAACTATACCGGCTGCGATATCGTGCGGCCGTTGATCGAATATAACCAGGAAAAATTCGGGAACGAGCGGATCAACTTTCTGCAAAGAAATATGATAACCGACGAACTGCCCGATGGTGAGCTTTGCATCATCCGCCAGGTTTTTCAGCATTTATCCAATGAAAGCATCCTCAAGGTTTTGCCGAAGCTGAAAAAATACCAATATGTTGTTATAGCTGACGCCCAGCCGACTCAGGATACAAAGAAGGCCAACCACGATATCCCCAATTTTTCCGGAACCCGCGACGTGGTCCATGGAACAGGTTTGTGGCTGGAAAGCAGTCCTTTCAATTTGCCTATCACGGTCCTGCACAGCTACCCACTTCAAACCGCTGATGACGAATACCTGCGGATAATTCTCTATAAGCCACAAGACTAGATCGCGGGACAGCCGGATCTGTTCCATTTCGAAAGTTACCCACTGCTCCAGCCTCTGTTCTGTCCCTGCGGAAACATTCGCTCCTGCCAAACGCCAGCCCTCAAGCTGGCCTGATCTGCAAGCCCCGATGGCGTTAGTCAGAACCGTGCTGTTTTCCTGCTGGTACCCACATCGCATCTTCGGCCCAGGCCTTTGATAAAAAACCATACATTTGGCAGGTATTGGGAGATGTCCTGTTTTAAAAGACGCCATTTGACCTTCGGAGCGAATCGGCCAAGGCAAATAGGGTTTTTTGCCGTTCCGTAATCGTGTATGTACTTGGATAGGATGGAAAAGAAAGGATATTTGAAATCTGTTGAACTGAGAAATGGTCGGAGCTTGCGTCGCGAATATCGTGCTACCACATCGGGCCGCAAGGTACTCGCCGCAGCAAAAGAGAAGGTCAAAGAGCTATTCAGCGAATTGTTCGAAGAATAAAGCGATGTCCTTCGAGACTTGAAAAAGCAGGATGACTGGAATGCAATGGGAAAAACTATTAAAATCGAACGCGCCTAAGGCTGCAATTTTGATCAGACTGATGGTTGGCTTGATCTTCCTCTCAGAGGGAGTTCAAAAGTTCATGTTTCCTGCTGATATAGGTGCCGGCCGCTTTGAAAAAATTGGCTTTTCGAATCCTGAATTTGTCGCTGCATTTGTGGGAGTCAATGAGATTGTCTTTGGCACACTTGTGCTTATAGGCTTTTTAACCCGACTATCTGTAATACCTCTCATAGGCATCATGTCAGTCGCAATAGTTTCCACCAAAGTGCCTATTCTCCTGGATAAGGGATTTTGGAAGATGGCACATGACGCCAGAACAGATTTTTCAATGCTCATGGGGTCGATCTTCCTTCTGATTGTGGGAGCTGGGGCATTGTCTCTCGATCATAAGCTTCTCAATTCGAGGAAGTCGTGAACTATTTTGATACGATATTCCTTCAACTGTTCAACTCCAAGCTCGGCACTCCAGCCCTGGACCCATTGATGCGTCTGATTTCAAGCGAAATTCTGGCTGTGGTTCTTTGTGTCATCTTATTAATAGGCTCTGTTGTATTCAAAAAGAAAGCATGGCTCAACCTGTTGGTGGTTGCGTCCTTGTCTGCTGCTCTTGCAGACGTTATCGCATTTCGTGTGCTGAAACCATCTTTTGGCCGCTTACGTCCATGCCATGAGCTTTCAAATGTTAGAGTTGCAGCGGAAAGCTGCGGAGGGACTTACAGTTTGCCTTCCAATCATGCTGCCAACACGATGGCCGTCGCCGTCACTGGTATATATTTTCTGCGGACGGTGTCGTCGTTATGGCTTCTTCTCCTCCCGCTCGTCGCTGGCATGTCGAGGGTCTACCTGGGCGTGCACTTCCCAAGCGATATTGTTGTAGGATTTCTGTTGGGTGGCACCATAGGAACTCTCATGTATCTTTGCTGGTCATTGCTGGCTGGAAATACGCGAAATCGAGTTGCGAAGACAAATCCTAGGATGCACTGGTGACATCGACAAATAAGCATTCCGTATCTCATCGGAAGGAAATTTTTTGGTTATTCCTGAAACTGGGTACCATAGCATTTGGTGGTCCGGCTGCGCATGTCGCCATGATGGAAGACGAAATTGTGAGGCGTCGTAAATGGGTTAGCCGTGAAGAATTTCTTGACCTCTTGGGTGCAACCAACCTCATACCTGGCCCAAACTCAACCGAACTCGCGATTCATTTAGGCCATCGCCGTGGGGGTTGGCCCGGACTATTGATTGCTGGCGCAGCATTCATCCTTCCCGCAGCGCTGATCGTGACAGCCTGTGCGTGGGCTTATGTCAAATTCGGGGCCAAGCCGGAAGTCCTTCACCTGCTCTACGGTATCAAGCCCGTCATCATTGGAGTTGTTGCCCAGGCCTTGTGGGGACTGAGCAAGTCCGCAGTCAAGACCAGGGTTCTCGCAGCAGTTGGCATTATCGCCGCGGGCCTCAACTATCTGGGTATAAACGAACTGGCGGTTTTATTCGGCGCGGGACTCTGCATGCTGCTTCTGCGATGGGTCAAGGGCCGCTCTCAGGTTGCTGATGGCGGCTCTGCGATGGCCGGGGGCGGGGTACTATTGAGCTGGTTGAGCCAGGGGACTGCCGTCTCCACAGCGTCCTTCGGTGTCCCAGCTTCCCTTGGAGGTCTCTTCTTATTCTTTTTGAAAGTCGGGTCCGTCCTTTTCGGAAGCGGATACGTTTTGCTAGCCTTTCTCCGGGCTGATCTCGTCGAGCGGCTGGGATGGTTAACAGAGTCTCAGCTCCTTGATGCGATTGCCATCGGTCAGGTCACGCCTGGTCCGGTTTTTACGACGGCGACATTTATTGGTTACCTGATCGCGGGGAACCTTGGGGCATTGGTTGCCACCATTGGCATCTTCCTGCCTGCATTTATATTTGTAGCACTTAGCGGGCCATTGATTCCTCGACTCCGTAAGTCGCAATTGGCTGGCGCATTCCTGGATGGGGTGAATGTTGCTTCACTTGCGCTTATGGCTGTTGTTACTCTACAGCTTACGACCAGCGCATTGGTCGATATCACTACTTTGATTTTAGCCGCAAGTAGCGCCGTGCTTCTTATCCGATATAAAGTGAATTCAGCATGGTTGGTGCTCGGGGGTGGATTGATTGGTCTACTGGTCGGAATGAACTGAGAGGCATCGATTGAAAGCCATTACTCGCACGTCGCGGCTGATAAACATCAGATCAAACAACTCAACTCATGGGGACTCCCAGCACATGAACCAGAAAACCTATTTAGCCCTGGCCTTCATTTCCACTCTGCTCGGCTGTGAACTCCTTTCCGGTCAACCCTCGCACGACCCCACAGCCGTGACCCAACTCAAAGCCACCACCCCACTCCGCCCAGCCTCAAGCCAGCGTATCGTCGCAATCGGCGACATCCATGGTGACCTTGCCGCAGCGATGAAAGCCCTGCAGCTCGCCGGAGCGGTCGACGCAAAAGGCCGTTGGATTGGCGGCAACATGATCGTTGTGCAAACCGGCGATGAAATCGACCGCGGTGACGACGACCGACAGGTGATCGACCTCTTCGAACGACTGCGGACCGAGGCTCAGGCTGCTGGCGGCTCGGTGTATCCGCTTTCCGGAAACCATGAGGCGATGAACGTCTACCTTGATTTCCGCTACGTGACCGATGGATCCTTCAAGGACTTTACCGAAAACCTCCCGTCCACCATGGCTCCAATTCCCGATCTGCCCAGCCATCAGCAGGCCCGCGCGGCCGCCTTTCTCCCGGGCGGCCGATATGCGAAAATTCTGGCGACCCGCCCGGTGATGCTGGTCGTGGGCAACACAGCCTTTGCACATGGTGGCATCCGCCCCGAGCATGTGAAGGCAGGCATCGATTCCATGAATCAAGAGGTCGCCGCGTGGATGTCCGGCAAATCCGAACGTCCATCCTTCGTCAAGGATTCGAAGGGCCCCCTCTGGATGCGCGACTACTCCGCGGACACACCAACATCGGAGGCCTGTGGCATGCTGAAGGAAACCCTGGCAGCTTTGGGCGCCAAACGCATGGTGGTGGGACACAGCGTTCAGGACAACGGGATCAATGCCGCTTGCCAGAACCAGGTGTGGCGCATTGATGTCGGTCTCTCCTCCTATTACAAGGGAAAGTATGTTCAGGTCCTGGACATCCAGGGTGATAACGTCAAGGTGCTGTCAGCCCCACGTTAAGAAGGGACTGTTCAGGCTGCGACCGGAAGCCTATAATAAGACCAGACGTGCAGGAGGCGAACATGAGTAGGAAAGGGCTATTTCTTTTACCGGGCGCAGGACGATCCTACCCAATGGGAAGAATCAGCAGCATTTTTAAAGCCGATTGCGAGGAAACCGGCGATCGCTACTCCATATCAGAGTGGTGGCTGGAGCCCAATACCCACGGCCCTGGTGCGCATTCGCATGACGAGGACGATGTCTTCTATGTCCTGGAAGGAACCCTGAGCTTTCTGCTTGGCGACCGGTGGATCGATGCTCCGAAAGGTTCCTTTCTCATCGCGCCCGGTGGCATGAAGCATGATTTTGAGAATCGAACCAACCAGCGCGCCGGCCTCCTGAATTTTTCAATTCCTGGCGGCTTCGAAAAGGATATGCCCTCCATCGTGGACTGGTTCCGGGAGAACCCACCAGGTGATGCGCGGAAGTGAAAGTTGTGAATTTTATCCTGCTGCTGGTCATCGTCTTCATCTTCCCGCGGAACGCACAGGCGGGCGACGCCCGGTCCCGGCTCTTTCCAAATTGGAGCGAGCAGAACGGACAAGGAACATCCGAAAATCTTTTGGCCTATGAAATGCGGTCCTGTTTTTCTGAAATGCACAATGGGCATTATCCATCGGGTTACGCACGCTTCAAGATAATTCAGAACAAAGGCCCCTTTGATGTCCAGCTGGAACGCAGCACAAACTTCAGCTCCTTTATCGAAAGCTGCCTCTCATCCCATATCCAAAAATTCCGCAACAATAAGGAGCAACCCAAAGGGAGCCACGCTCACATCATATCCCAGTGCCGTCCACCCCAAATGGGGTCGCGCAGCAGCAGACCGGACTGTCAGGTGCATGTCATCCTGAATAATTTCTCTGAAAACAAGGAACTGGACCTTATTATTGAAAAGCACTGGAAGGAATCGCTGCAGGATCCTCAGCCCTATCGCCTCGTTCTCGATCTCATTATGCTCCTTCACACCATGTCCAAAAAATAGCGTTATATCCAAAACCTGCAAGGCATTGGCCTATCACTTTGGAAGCCGAAAAAGCGGATCCTTTTCCCAGTCTGTGAAAAAATACAGCAGTGACAGTCGAATGATCAGCCGTCGACAGACTCATCGCTTGAATTTCCCAATCTTACGCGAGACATACTGCGCGTAAGAATTTGGTGCACCCCTTGCAATGGGCCGCTTGCAAGCTAAAATTTCGAACGCAAGAAAGGGCCGAGTATGACTCAGCAGACTATTTTCATCTGTTTATTGATGGCATGCATACCGATCATAGGATGTACCCAGGAATCAGCTGGATACAGAGGTTCACAAACAAGCGCCAACGCGCCCGTCGGCAATCAGAATCCTATCCTCGCGGATGATGAAGAGGATTCTGAAGGCGAAGATGACATTGATGCCGACAAACCCAAGGGCTCGAAGGATCCAAAGCCCGAACCAAAACCGACATCGACTCCTGTTCCGACTTACTGCGGTGGCCTCGGCATCGTGGGTGGAACCCCGACCAACATGAATGATATGGTGGCCAAATCCACCGTGCGCCTCATCATTGGCCAGGGCATGTGCACGGGTACTATCATAGGTCCCAACCAGATCAGCACAGCTGCGCATTGCCTCGAAGAGAGCCCGGCGATTAATACCATGCAGATTCAATTTGGAATCATGCCTGCCACCAGTCCTGATGTGAAGGTAAAAGGCTATTCCGTACACCCCGATTACAAGGGCCTCGCCATCGGGCAGAATGGTTATCCCAACGTCAGACTCTTCGACGTTGCCGTCATTGCTTTTGATGGCAAGATCCCGCAGGGCTTTGGCATCGCACCGGTCGGCTCCACGGCGAATCTCCAGGCTGGAACCGAGGTGACCCTGGCCGGTTACGGAGCTTATTCCGACGATGACATGCAGGATCGCCCCCTCACCCAGGTTAAAAAAGCGGTCGCTCTTTTCGATCGAAACTTCAAGGAAATCCAGCTTCAGGTTGGAGGACAGCAGGGTGGCTGCTTCGGTGATTCCGGTGGGCCCAGCTACATTCTGAGCGAAAACGGGATGTGTTTGAAAACCCTCAGTACCACCACCGGTCCTGGCCGCTCCGGCGACGGCAGCTGCACCCAGGGAAGTGGAACCTTGATGGACATCACCGCGCATCAAGGCTGGATGAGCTGTGCCTACGAGAAACTCGGAACGCCACTGCCTTATCTGCTCAAGGATGAAAGCAAGGACGCATGTGATCGCACAACGGTCGTTCAATAAAAAACATCAGCACGACGCTCCGGTTCAACCGGAGCTTTTTCCTTTGCGTTGAACGATTCAGGGAATGGGTAAGCTTCCCAGCCCCTTGTTTGACTCCTTTCGACACAGCCATCTAAAATGAAGTCGAGAGGTGTCCTATGCAAATGATTCATCCAACGATCTTTCGCGTTTGCCAGGTGGGTGCTGCCTTCTGCTTCATAGGTCACGGCGCCTTTGGCATCATGGCCAAGCAGGATTGGTGTCCATTCTTCGGTACTGTGGGGATTTCGGAAGGCATGGCACTTCAGTTGATGCCATGGATTGGGGTCATGGACATTTCGCTGGGAATTCTGGCCCTGCTCCGCCCCATGCCCATCACGTTCCTGTTCATGACGTTCTGGGCGCTCTGGACCGCCATGTGCCGCCCTCTGGCAGGCTTCGGCTGGTGGGAATTTCTGGAGCGCGCCGGCAACTATGGTCCCCCGTTTGCTCTCCTTTTGCTTTCCAATTGGGGTTTTGATCGCCATAAACTTTTCTCGCGCCTTATGCCAGACACCAACCATCGATTCAGCAAGGCCATATTCGTTCTGCGCATGTCCACGGCTCTCCTGCTGATTGGTCACGGTGGATTCGGCGCTTTCATGCAAAAGAAAATGCTGCTGCAGCACTGGCAGGCTGTTGGAGTGAGCCTGGATCCTCAGTCGTTCATGATGCTGGGTTGGTTTGAAATCATTCTGGGCTTTGCTGCACTGGGCTGGTCGTCACCTCTGATCTTTCTGGGCATTTTTATCTGGAAGATCTGCACGGAACTCCTTTATCCTTTGTCGGGCGCCCCGATGTGGGAGTTTATTGAACGGGCAGGGAGCTATGCCTGTCCTTTGGCCTTGCTGATCTACTTTCGCATGCGCCCGCCCCGGAAAGCGATGACGGTTCAGCTCTAGATCACGGGGCGGGATAAGCTTGCCTGGAGGAACTCATGATTATCCCCAAACGCCTCAGCCGCGGATCCCGGGTTGCCATTGTCAGCGTTTCGTCGGCCGCTGGCCACCAATTCCCTGGAGTTTATAACTGGGGCGTCCAGCAGCTCCGCGAAGCCTTTGGCTTTGATGTCGTCGCGATGCCTCACACTCTGGCGTCACAGCAGGTCCTGACGGAAACCCCCCAGCTTCGCCTCGCTGATCTTTATGAAGCCCTGGAGCGGCCGGATATCGAGGGAATCATCGCCACCATAGGCGGCGAAGACAGCATCCGGCTCTTGCGCTTCATGGATTTCGACAAGCTCCGCCAGTATCCCAAGGTCTTTTGTGGAATGAGCGATATCACCGCGGTCCACCTCATGTTCTTTCATGCAGGCGTTCGCAGTTATTACAGCCCAACCGTCATGTACGGCATAGCCGACGGCGGCGGCATTCATCCCTACACGAAGGCCAGCTTCGAAAGAACACTGATGCAGGCCGACCCCATCGGTGTGCTGGAACCATACGAAGGCCTGAAGCCGGTGGAACCTTTGCCCTGGGACAAACCTGAAATGCTGAAGCATCCCGTCCGCGGGCGTCAGGCCAATGGCTGGGATTGGGCCGAGGGGGGAACGAAAGCCCAAGGCCGACTCTTTGGAGGTTGTGTTGAGGTCATTTGCCCTCTCTTGATTGGAACGGAAATCTGGCCACGCGCAAGGAGCTTTTGGAATGACAAAATCCTGTTTCTCGAGTGGTCCTATGAAATGGCCCAGGCGGAATTTACGCGCTGGTTTTTTCAAAATCTGGCCGCTCAGGGAATTCTGGACCAGATCCAGGGCTTGATCATCGGCCGCCATCACATCAAAGTTTCTGATTACACTGCCTGGGAGATCAAGCAGAGTGTCCTCGGAATCGTGCGGAAACAGGAGAAAAAGCAGAATCTTCCCATCTGCTTCGATGTTGATTTTGGACATACGCTGCCCATGCTGATTTTGCCTTATGGGGCTTTGATGGAAATGGATGCTATTGAGCGTCGCCTAACGATTCTCGACTCATCAGTTGTCTAAGCCTCAAGTAGGAAGAATATTCCGTATGCATGAAATACCCATCGTTCTATAATATCTTCTTATAGATCAGTTAAAGGCCGCATGCATAGTGGGTAAAATAATCCGTTATCTCATCATATTCTTTTCCATGATGCCCTTCCTACGGGCACAGGATAGGACAATTTCGGAACCAATAAAGCTATTGGATTGGGAATATCACTGGAGGGATTTTCCTCCTGGAACTGAGCTTGATTCCTATGAAATTGACACTCATGACAACGCTTGGACTGCCTTTCATGCAGACCTCCCACGTCCTCCTCATCGGAACGGGAATAAAATTGGATGGTTGCGAGTCAAGTTGCCAACGCACTTGAACGTCAAGGATCCCACGATTCTGATACCGGGCTTCGATATCGCCATTAAGGTTTATCTCAAGAATAAACTTCTTTTTGAATTCGGGGACGATACATTTGCTGGGTTTCGCCACGCACTCATACGACTTCCGGCTGATTATCAAGGAAACCACCTCTATATACGTCTCTATTCCGATCATGTTAATTTAGGCCTTTTCTACGATGTCGTGGTAGGAAATTACTCCAACTTGCTTCAAGACATCTTCTCTTCAAATCTCGCAGTTTCCTCCGTGGCGCTTCTGTTCTATTTCATGTCCCTTATTCTTCTGATAATTAGTTGCCTGAATTTAAAACTTAGAGAAATTCATCATCTGTCGCTGTTTGCATTTCTCCTTGCTAACGTCTTGATGTTGGTTCCAACCAATGTCTTGGGCCAGTTTGTATTCAAAAATTACTATCTGAATTTCCATGTTTTTCATTTCTCTACACTGTTGGTTCCACTGCCTGCCTTTCTTTTTTTTGAAAAGATATTCTCGAAAAAACACTACATGTTCATGCGGACTGTATTTTGGCTTGTACTGGCTTTTGCTGCTGCATCCATTATTCTTTCTATATCCGGCTATGTGCGAATTCTATCGACTGTACATATAGGTCAATCCGTAACTGCATTTGCAACTTTAACGATTTTTGTTCGATCTTTATTAGCTATGAAAGATAAAGAACCCTTCAGCAATGTTGTAGGATTTGGACTCATGGGGCTTTTTATTAGTTCCATGTTGGAAATAGCCAGACACTTCGAACTTGCCCCGCGGGGTATTCACATACCTATGCATTTCTGGTCGCTGGTCTTCTATTTTAGCATGATCATTGTGCTAACGATGTCGATCAACTCGACATTTAAGCAGAACGAGCACGCCTATAGGCAGCTTAAAAAGGTTTTCTATCCACACCAAATCAATTTAATAAAGAAGTCCTTTGAACTTGAAAAGACCATGCCCACGCATCCTGGCGAAGCATGTGTCATTAGCTTTGATATAATAGGTAGCTCTCAAATACAGCATGTTCGTATAAAGGAATTCTATCGAAACTTTTTTGCAAGATGCAACAGTGTCATGGCTGATGGATATGATGGTGAAAACCTAAGGTCAACAGCATACAGAATAAAGGAAATGGGCGATGGGTTCCTTTGCTCAATTGGTTATCCGTTTCAAGCCCTTTCACCTAATACAGCAAATGAAGCCGTAAATCTCGCAAAGCGCTTCTATAAAATCCTTCTGGAAGAATCGCAGTTTCTTCAGCTGGACACACCTATATGCTGCGGTATTGGTATTGCTCTTGATAGCCTGTCTGGATTTTATCCAGATTCTGGGGCGAAAGAATATGACCTCTTTGGAAGAGCCCTAATCTTGTCAACGCGGTATGAGGGAATGCGAAAACTTATTCTTAAAGATCAGGGGCGCAGCATAATGATTATTCAAGAGAAAGTCCATATAAGCCTTGATCGTGAGCTACGGAAAGAGTTCACTGAATATGAACTTGGTGAAGGTGGAGTGGTCGTAAGAGACGACCCAGCAGCCAAGAGGCTCTTCTATGTACATTTAAACTCCAGAAAGAGTGAAAGTGCAGGAAACCTGGTTCCGCTTCATGGTCATGCGGTGTGACGATCCCACCTATGAAACAGGCAGGCTGAACCCCATCGTGGAGCAACGGCTCCAGGCCCCATCCACTAAACCGAGGCCCCCATATCCACATCCCGTAACGTCCCCTGCGGCAGCTCCGCAGGCATCCATGTCGGGCCATCTGACCGCGGCTCCCCACGATCAAAATAAAGCTCATCAATAAACATCCGCCGCGCCCGCATGTCCGGATCCCACGCATGATATACAATCATCCGCGTGACCCCATCCGGCGCGAAGGTCGTTGAACAATGCCCAGGTCCAATCACCTTCCCTGGAATCGTCCGCAGAATGCGCGGCGCTTCGATTCCCACCTCAATTTTATAAGGCCCCAGCACATGATCGGCGACCGTATAATCGACTCCATAGGTCTCCGCCTCCCATCGTCCGCCGCTGTAAAGACAGTAGTAACGCCCCCCTTCCTTGATCACCGAAGGTCCTTCCAGCGTATGCCAGTCAAAGATCTGTCCATACATCGGCCGCTGTGCTGCAAAAAGCTGCCAATCGCAATAGGACCGCAACACCGTGTGCACACGCGAGGAAAGGCGGGTCATCGTTTCGAGCTCAGAAACCACCAGGGCCGTTCCTGCTCGAATTGAGCCCATGGCATCGGTCTTTGTATCGAGAAAATCCCGCGCATGAAACAGATACCATTTCCCATCATCATCGCGGAAAGGATGCGGGTCGATGGCAAACGGCACATCCTTGGGATCGGTGAGCTGAGCACAATCCAGATAAGGTCCCAGAGGGGAATCGCTCACGGCCACACGCAGTTGATGAAGTTTGTCGCCGTGACCCACGGAATAGTAAAGATACCAGCGCCCGCCTTCCGTGGCGATTTCGGGCGCCCAGAAATTATGTCCGAGCTTTTCATCGGGCGGCACCAGAGCATGGCCGGCGTTCTGCCAATGGATGAGATCCTTCGATCGGAGGAGTGGAAAAACACAGGGTCGTCCGAGGGGCGGCGAACGCCCCTCGGCATCCGCAGGACCTGTGCCGATTGCATAGTACTCATTCTCATAAAGCCACACGAAGGGGTCTGCGAAATATTCAGCATGCACGGGATTGGTATATACTTGCATTCATCGATCCTCACGCCAGGGTTCTGATCGAGACACATGCAATATATAGGGAAGATCCCGCTGGGATGCCAGCCTTTGCTCACAGAGCATCATAACCCCGCTCATTAAAGTGATCTACCGTCACCCCTGAAGGGGTGAGGCTTCAAAAGAAAAATCCAAAGGCAAAGCCATTCGATCCTTCTTTTTCTTTTTTGACGCTTCCTGTAGCCCATCAGAAAAGTATTCTGATGGGAGCCCTTTTTCGCCCGGTGCGCGGGAGCTTTTGGCCCGCCGCGACTTACCCATGGCTCCACGTCCACTGTCAGAGAGGGACAAGACACCCCTCTTTGACAACTCCGATCCGGAGTTTGAAATAAGACCTATTGCTCGCTTTTTGATAACCTCTGCCGCGTTATGATCGGCATTATCAGTGTGGCCACAGCTTTCGCATTTAAAAAGCGCCTGGCTTTTGCGATTGCCGGGATGAGTGCTGCCGCAAGCCGCGCACTCCTGAGAGGTTTGAAAGGCGGGTACTTTGAACCAGGCCTTGCCGGCCCGGTTTGCTTTATACTTTAAGAATTCCTCGAAACGGTGCCAGCCAACATTAAGGATGGCCTTATTCAGACCGGATTTGGCTTTGGCTCCATTTTTAAGCCACCTGCCGGAATCATCCTTTTTGGCCTTGGCTCTTCCGGTCATCTGCCTTGTTCTAAGGTCTTCGAGAACAAAAACCCTCGAATCCTTTTGATCGACCAACGTGCGAGAAGCCTTGTGGCAGAAGTCCTTTCGGATATTGGCAATATCGTTATGGGTATTTGAGAGTTTGACTTTTGTTTTGTGACGGCGCTTTGAGCCCTTCACTTGACGCGACATGCGTTTTTGGTAGCGAACAAGGTTTCGCCTGGAGCGATCCATGCTCTTTTTTTGCTCTGGGGTAAAGTCAAAGCACTGTTCACCTGCCTGAATTGGGCGTTTGACTCCCCGGTCGATGCCGATGACATGGTTTTGCAAAAACTCCTGGGACTGGCCGCGAAGGTATTTAAGGTGGTCGGCCTGGGATAAAAGCTCGCCTTCATCCTTCCCGTCGTCATAGCAAAAGGAAACCCAGAATTCATCGTGACGCTTTTTAATATAAAGGGACGCCGGCTCCTTGAAACCTTTATGGAGCTTAAGAGAAAGGAAGCCGATGTTATTGCGCTCAGCCCCGATGAAAAGTCTTTTTACTCCATCAGGGCACACTTCAAAGCGGAAAAGATCACGAGTGAGATATATGCTGCCGCTTCCGGTCTTTTTCTTTCTTTTTGGCTTTCCACAGCGGCCCTGCTTGAAGTTCTGGTAAGTATCAAACCAGTTGCAGGCTGAGTTTGCAAGGATCTTGCTCGGGCAATCAGAAAGCCACGGAGAAAGCTCGTCATTTTTGAAGTGTGAGTATTTTTTATCAATAGGCGCAAAGGTTCCAATGGGGAAATACTTTCGCGCATAGGTGGAATGGTAGCGGTATTCATCACACTTGGCGTTCCAGATAAAGCGTGCGCAGCCCATCCACTGGCTTAAAACAAGCCTTTGGTGATCTGTTACGTTCGCTTTCAGTCGAATGCCTGTAAGCATGATTTACCTTTCGATATTCTTTCGCTATCTTATGGAAAAGAGAAAATGGAGTCAAGCATATGTCTGGTGATTTTGAATGGAGAACAGGAAGACACTGCATATTTAAAAATCACATTCACCTTGTCTTTGTTACAAAGTATCGGCGCGGAGTTCTCACTGATGAGATGCTCGAAAGGTTGAACGAAGTCTATTCTGAGACGATGGAGCAGATGGGGGGCGAGCTTTTGGAGTTTGGCGGGGAGGACGACCATGTTCACCTTCTGGTCGCTGCGCACCCAAAAACCGCCGTATCAGCTCTGGCTGGAAAGCTTAAAGGAAAGTCGAGCTATGTCCTTAGGCAGGAGTTCTGGCCTGAGATCAAAAAAAAGCTCTGGGGGGATCACTTCTGGAGCCCCAGCTACTGCGTGGTATCCTGCGGCGGTGCTCCGCTCGAAGTGATCCGCTCCTATGTCGAAAGCCAAAGAAAGCCGTCCGAGAAAAAGCATATCGAGCAGTCCAAAAGATTTACGGGAGCAAGGCGAAACGAGGACAAGACCTGGGTAAGGAAGGGAGCAAAGGGGAAGGAACAGAGCGGCGGTATTCGCTAGCGCGAAACCTTGGCAGCTCGCCTTGACCTCCCCCTAAAGGAAGAGGGTTGCGGCGAGCTACTGCTCAATGAGGCAAAGCCCATGACCAAACGGATCCGACATCAATACGATTTTCCCATAGGGCGCCTCGCGGATTCCGGACTCGGCGTGACCGCCCGCGGCCACAACCCGATTGTGCACCGCATGAATATCCGTCACGCTTATGTCCAGATGTACCGGAGTCCAATGCCTGCTATACTCCCTGGGGTGGGAGCCGCCGCGGAAAGCCGGTGTGCCGCTGGCCTTTTCAAGCAGATAGCAGGGCACTCCGAGGCCTGACAATTCCACGGCATCGGGCCCGATGCGCCGCGTAACCTTAAGGTCAAAGACTCCACAGTAAAAGGCTTCCGCCTTTTTGATGTCCGGAACATCAATATTGATCAGGGCTCCTCGTGTGAGCATCCGTGCACCTCCATCTTGCATTGGATTCTACTCTCAACCCGGAGGAAAGTTCACTTGGGAAAAACAGGGTCAGCACGATGGCTGGCGGATACTCTGGGAAAGGCCTGGGCGGCCCCCTATACCCTGATTGGTTTAGTCTACGGTGTCCTGGGTTATGGAGCCGGACGTCTGGCCCACCACTGGGGTTGGTATTCGGTGCGGCCTGAGATCCTTCTGGGAAACAATGCCTTCCAATTCGTGAATAACCCGCTGGCCATACCCCATTCCGCGATTACGCTCGGCAACACCATATCCTATGGCAAGGGCACGGCGCCGGATCATTTCGGGGCCTACGGTGATAACACGGTCAATCTCGGTTTGCATGAGCAGGCCCACACCTGGCAGTACCAGATTCTGGGACCTTTCTTTGTTCCTGTTTATTTTCTGGTCGGCGGCATTACGGTGCGGAATCCCCTGGAACAGGCGGCTCAATCCTTCGGTCGCGGGAAGGGATCCTGGTGGCCGTGGAGAAGACCGTCATAAATCCAAATCCCATCCTTATGCTCCAGACTTTGGCTGCCCTTCGCATAGCCCATGCCCCCGAAGACTGCAAATCTGTTGGGTCCAAGGGCCACAAAACAATGCGCCATGCGTCCCGAAGGGCTTTCATTCGATCGAAGGAGTGACCATTCCCGCCTGCCGACATCAAAAAACCAAAGCTGATCGTTGAAATCCTCCGTCCCAAACCGCCCACCAAAGAGCAAAAACCCTTGGGTTCCCCAGGGCGCGATTTCCGCTGCTCGGAGCTGGGCATAGCGGGCATCCGGAATCGGAGGAAGGCTGCGCCACTGACGGCGATCCAGGTCATAACTGGACCCGGTATTGGAATCTCCATCCTCTGTGGCTCCGCCCCAGATAAAGACGTCACCGCCCATGTGCACAGCACGCGCATTGGCCCGCGGCGCGAGCGTGGATGTCGAGGCAATATCCAGCGACTCACCTGATTTTACATCCAAAAGAAAGCCATCCCCGCGCCTCTCCTGACCGATGAAACCACCCCAAACAAAGAGTTTGGATTCACCCACACTCAAGGCAATGTGGGAAACACGGGCTTCCATGCCGGGCTCTGCGGGAAAAGTCCGCCAGCTCCTGCTGTCCACATCATAGCGCCCCCAGTTTGTAATCCTCGTCAGTCCCTGGCCTCCAAAGAGGACAAGACTCTTTCCCACGCGCGTGAGCGACGCCTGTTTTCGGGGAATCAAACCTCTGTGTCGCGGCAAAGCCGTCCAGCTCCGGCTCCTGATATCATAGGAAAAGGCATCCGCCACGGCATTGCTATAAGCTGTTTCCCCTCCAAAGATATACAGGGCCTGATCAAAGACAGCATAGGACGTGAAATTTCGCGGCACAGGGCCATTTTCCGCACTAATCTGCTGCCAATCTCCGGTCCTGTCATCATACAAAACGAGGTCACTGTTCAAAGGCGAGGCCTTCTGCGGATTGATGCCGCCGAAGGCCAGGATCGTGCCCTCGATCACCCCGCAGGAACTGTGAGCCACAGGACCAAATTCCGCCGGAGCAGGATGGAACGTCCACCCGATTTTCCGCTCCAACGTTGGAGGCACAGTCTGGCAGCTGGTCAGAACCAAAGCCAGGCTTATGGATTTGAAAAGGAGTTTCACTTTGAGATGGCCTGCAAGATGATAAGCGGCATCAAATTCCAAAACATCCGGCCTATGATTCATGAAAAATCCCCCTCGCATTCCTGGGCGTCATGGCACCCACTATCCTCTGCCCTCTCTCCGCTCTTGGCAATGGGCTGAAACAGGGCTAATCTCCGACCCATGTTCAAACGCCCTCGACGACCCAATCTGGAGAAATAACTATGACAGGAAGATTTTCCACCTGGCTTCACGGCATGGTCGGCCTCCTTTTTTTCACCCTGCCTCTGGCCGCAGCCCCGGCTGATCTTGTGCTGACGAATGCCAGGATTCACACCATGACAGCGGAAAAATCGCAGGTGGAAGCCCTTGCCATCCAGGGTGGGCGTGTGGTGGCGACGGGAACCGCGCAGGAACTGAAAAGCTTGCAGGGACCATCCACGCGGGTCATTGATCTCAAGGGCAAGGCCGTGTATCCCGGTTTCCATGAAGGTCATGGCCATTTAAAAGGCCTTGGTTACCAGCTGGTCCGTCTCGATCTTTCCGGCGTGACAGACCTGAAGGTGGTTCAGGACAAGGTGAAAAAGGAGATCGCGAAAACCCCAAAATCAGAATGGGTTCTCGGCCGCGGCTGGGACCAGAATCTTTGGTCCCGCAAGGAATTTCCGAGCCGTCAGGACCTTGATAAACTGGGCGCCGACTTTCCCGTGGCGCTGACCCGCATTGATGGTCACGCCCTTTGGGTGAACACTCTGGCTTTAAAAAAGGCCGGCATCACCCGCAAGACACCGGATCCTGCCGGTGGAAAGATCATCCGTGATGCCCAGGGCGAAGCCACCGGCATACTGGTCGACCGCGCCATGGATCTGGTACGCGCCATCATTCCACCTGAATCACCCGCGCAAAGCGAAAAAGCCATCCGGGCCGCCCTGGCCCGTTGCGTGGAACTGGGATTGACGAGTTTCCATGATGCCGGTGTTGGCGCCGCAGATATTGCCATCTATGAAAAGCTGCTGGCCGAGGGCGCACTGCCTCTCAGGGTGAACGTCATGCTTTCAGGATCGGATGAAGCCCTGCTCGACCGTTATATGAAATCAGGCCCGGTGGTAAAAGGCGATCATCAGCTGCAGATCCGTTCCGTGAAGCTCATGGCCGATGGTGCCCTCGGTTCACGCGGCGCGGCGATGCTCGAACCCTATGCCGACCAGCCCGGATATTCCGGACTGGAAATACTCACTGAAGAGCAGGTCTACCAGGCTACCAAACGTTTTGCCAAGGCCGGCTTTCAAACAGCCGTCCATGCGATCGGTGATCGCAGCAACCGCAGCGTTCTGAATGCATTCGAACGCGTGATCAAGGAATTTCCCAAAACCGATCTGCGTTTGCGTGTGGAACATGCCCAGATTTTGGATGCTCAGGATATTCCCCGCTTCGGAAAACTCGGCATCATCGCTTCAGTTCAGCCCACGCATCTCACCTCCGATGCACCCTGGGTTCCCACCCGCATTGGGATGGGCCGCATGGAAGAGGGCGCCTACGTCTGGCAAAAATTGCGGCAGAGCAAAGCCGTCCTGGTCAGCGGTTCGGATACACCCGTGGAATCCGCCAATCCACTCTGGGGCCTTTACGCAGCGGTCACCCGTCAAACCCAGGAACGCCATCCACCCAAGGGCTGGAGCTTTGACCAACACCTGAGCATGGCGGAGGCTTTGGAATCCTATACGAAAAACGCAGCCTTCGCCGCCTTCTGGGACAAGGATATGGGAACCCTGGAGCCTGGAAAATATGCTGACATCGTGGTCCTCGACAGTGATTTGAATGAGCTTGTTCAGGACAAAAGACCACACGATATCCTGAAGGCCAAGGTGCTGATGACCATAACGAACGGTCGCATCGTGCACGAAAACAAAAAGGAATGGGCCGGCTTAAGAGGCTAACCCACCGGGCAGCTTAGGTCGCCGGTGGCGGTGTTACATAGCTGCTGATCAGATGCATCAACACCGGTCGATCAATCGGCTTCGGATGAAAATCATCACAGCCTGCCTCCAGACAGCGCATGCGCTCTGAACTCATGGCATTGGCCGTCAGAGCGATGATCGGCTTGGGAAAGCCCCTATCTCTCAGGGCCCGTACCGCGGCATAACCGTCCATCACGGGCATCTGCATATCCATCAGAACCAGGTCATGGACCTGATCCAAAGCCTTGTCAATCGCCTCCCGCCCATTGACGGCAATATCCACAATCGCTCCCGACGATTTCAATATTCGGGTGACAAGCAGACGATTGTCCTGGGAATCATCGACGAGCAGAATGCGCACGTCACTCAATTGCAGGTGCGACCCCGTGGAGTCCTGCACAGGCGCTTGCCTTGCGACTTGGGTTTCAGCCTCTTTCACATCAACAGCCACCCGCAGGGTGAAGGTGCTGCCCTTGCCCGGTTCACTGGCCGTGAGGACGAGGTCACCTTGCAAAAGGCGCGCAAGCTGTTTCGAAAGGGCAAGGCCCAGACCTGTTCCCCCAAAGCGCCGTGAAATCGAGGAATCCGCCTGGGAAAAGGGTTTAAAGAGAAAGCTCTGCAGCTCCCGGGCAATCCCGACGCCTGTATCCGTCACCGTAAACTCGAGGGTCTGCTTCCCATCCTGGGGTTCGGCCAGACTCACCATAAGACTGACGCTGCCGCTCGAGGTGAACTTGATCGCATTGCCGATGATATTGATCAAAATCTGTCGCAGGCGATTCGGATCGGTCTGAATTTCCTGAGGCAGCCGCAGCTCACGTGAAAATTTCAGCTGGAGGTTCTTTTCACGCGCCTTCGGCATGAAAAGATTTTCAAGATCGTTCAGCATTTCAGGCAGCGAAAAGGGAATGTTCTCGATGCTCAGCATGCCCGCCTCGACCTTCGACATATCCAGAATCTCATCGACAATCTGCAGCAGGTTCTGACCATTGCGAACAATAATTTCCACAGTCTCGCGACGCGTCTCTTCATCGTCATGGGAGGCCAGCAGGAGTTCCGAGAAACCCAGGATGGCGCCAAGGGGTGTGCGAATCTCATGGCTCATCTGGGCCAGAAAATTGCTCTTGGCCCGGCTGGCTGCAATCGCCTCCTCCTTGGCCCTGAACACAGCCTGTTCCGCCTCGCGCCGGGCCTTCCGGCTGGCAGCCTCCCGCAGTTCCCGTTCGATGGCCGGCAGAAGACGCGCGAGGTTCCCCTTCATCACATAATCATGCGCCCCGGCCCGCATCGCCGCGACAGCCGTCTCCTCGCCCACGGCGCCGGAGACGATGATAAAAGGAATATCCAGCTCGCGCCTGGTGAGTATGGCGAGAGCCGACATAGCCCCAAATCCAGGCAGATTATAGTCGGACAGGATAACATCCCAGGGATGACCCTCCAGGCTTTTTTCCAGATCCTGAGCGTTCGCCACGCAGGAGTATTCAATTTGAAATCTCCCCTTGCGCAGCTCCCGCAGAAGAAGCAAAAGGTCATCCTCTGAATCTTCGATGATGAGGACATGGAGACATGCCTTTTCCTGCATTGATTCAAGGCCCTATGTTGGGTGGACGTTCGTTGATAAGAAGCCAGTACATTCCAAGACTTTTGACAGCCTCGGTGAATTCGACGAAATCAACCGGCTTGGCCACATAGCTGTTCGCCCCACGGCTGTAACCACCGATGAGATCCTTTTCCTCCTTGGAGGTCGTCAGAATCACAACCGGAATAAGTTCGGTTCGCTTATCCGATCGGATTCTTTCCAGCACCTGAAGCCCATCAATTTTGGGCAGCTTCAGATCCAAAAGGACGATCTGAGGCTGCTCGCTCAGGTCCCTGCCTTCGTATTTTCCTGTTCCAAAAAGGAAATCCAGCGCCTCCGCCCCGTCACGGGCGACCACCACTTCATTGCTGACGTGAGACTTGCGCAGGGCGCGGATGGTCAGGGCTTCATCGTCAGGGTTGTCTTCGACCAAAAGTATGGTTTTACTTGTCACCGAGGGATCTCCTTTTCGTGATGCAAGGGAGGAAGCGTGAAGGAAAACTTTGCGCCTTGTCCGACTTCACTTTCGGCCCATATTCTGCCGCCGTGCCGATGAATAATCCGTCTGACCGTGGCGAGGCCTATGCCGGTGCCGGAGAATTCGTGAGCCTGATGGAGCCTTTGAAACGCACCGAAGAGCTTGCCAATATATTCCATATTAAAACCTGCGCCATTATCCTGAACGAAATAGACCAGCTCGCCCTGGATACGCTCGGACCCGAATACAATGCGGGCGTTGGCCTGTTTGGTGGTGAACTTCCAGGCGTTGGACAGGAGGTTTTCAAGGGCGATGCGCAGAAGCGAGCTGTCGCCGTATGCGAACAGGTTCTCCTGAATAATGATTTGCACCTGTCGATCCCGGTCGGACGCTTTCAACTCCTCGAGGATGATGCGTGCCATCTCGCTGATATGGATGCGTTCCGTTCGCATCTGAGCCCGGGTGAGTTTGGAAAGATTCAAAAGATCATCAATAATCCGACCCATTTTCTGCGAAGCGAGGCGGATGCGTTGCAGCGCATCCTTGCCGATGTCATCCAATTGGTCGGCATAGTCCTCCAGAAGTGCCTGGCTGAAGCCATCGACACTGCGAAGCGGACTTCTGAGGTCATGGGACACGGAATAACTGAAGGCCTCAAGCTCCTGGTTGGCCGCTGTCAGGTTCACGGTTCGCTCCACCACCCGACGCTCCAGCTCTTCCCGCGAACGTTGCAGCTCATCCTGAATGCGCCGGGTCTCGGTGATATCCCGCAGGGTCACCACGATCCCCTGGACGACCCGGTTCTCCACAAAAGGCGTGGCCAGGTAGCTGGCCGGGAAGGAACTCCCATCCTTGCGAACGAAGGTATTTTCGCCTTTGATCATCTGCTCGTTATTCAATATGGCATCCCAAACCGTGATTGAGGATAAATCCGGAGGGAAAATCTCTGCAAGGTCTTTGCCGATGAGTTCGCTATGCTCCCAACCGAGCAGTCGAACCGTCGCAGGATTGACAAAGACAACCTTGCGGTTGCGGTCAAAGGCACAGATCCCTTCTCCAAGACTCTGCGTCAGCGCGTCGGTGAAATTCAGCTGGGACTGCAGACGGGCGCTTGAGATGTTTGCGGCATCAAAGAGCCGTGCGTTATCAATGGCAATCGCAGCCTGAGGCGCGAGCCCAGCCACGAGGCGCTCCGCCGACTCGGTGAACATATCCGGTTTTTCATGGCCGAAAAAGAGGCCGCCCAGAACCTCGCCGGAACGCGAGATGACGGGCACGGCCAGATAGCTCCGCACGGGAAGATGGCCGGCCGGCATTCCGTAATAGGGCTCATTCTGCCCAAAATTGGGATCCTTTGTGACATCCCCGATGCGCACGATTCCTTCCCCCTTGAAGGTGGGCGCGAAAATCCTGGTATTGCGCGGCATCGGGAAGCGGGAAAATTTTTCACGCGGCACACCCGAGATACAGTAGAGCGTATAGGACTCACCATCCTCTTTCAGGACGTTGTAAAAGAAGGCCCCAAACTGCGCGCCGGACAGCTCGGTGGCCGCGTCGGTCACGGATTGGACGATCCGGTCCAGTTTGAGTTCCGCCGTCAGTGCGGAACCCACCTCATGCAGCTTCTCATTGATACGCGCCTGTTCGCGTAACTTCTGCTCGAGCTGCTTTTGATCGGTAATGTCATAGATGAGCACGCCGACACCAATCACATCATCCTCGCTGATGATGGGGAAGTAACTGGCCAGGGAGTGCACGAGGCCACCGGCGCAGGCCGGGGACTCCCCGTGAACCGGCACATTCAGAAGAGGTCTGCGCTCCTCCATGACCGTGTGCAGATCGAGGCCGAGGTCCTGAACTTCCTTGGAAAAGAGGCTGCCAAACGTCGTGCCGAGGATCTGCTCCTGCTTTTTCCCGCACATCTTTTCAAACGCATTATTGACCCGCACATAGCGGAGATTGCAGTCGAGGAAGGCAAAGGCCACAGGTGCTGACATCAAAAGAGTATTCAGGACCGCAGCGGAGTGTTTTTCACTGGCCACGGCCTGCCGGGCTTCGGTGAAGAGCCTGGAGTTTTCCATGGCCAGCGCGGCGCGTGACGCCAGTTCAAAGACGAAATCGAGATCCTTGGATCGGTAACGACGGTCCGATTCGGCGAAGGTAAACGAGATGGCTCCCAGGATTTTACCGTGTACTTTCATAGGCATGATAATCGCCGACTTCATTCCCAGGGAGCGAATGATCGCCAGATGTTTTTCATCCCGGGCCGTGCTCACCAGCAATTCATCGGGGATATCCGGATAAAATTGCGGTGCTCCGGTTTTCATGACCAGAGCCAGACCGTGATTGTCGCTGAGCTGCGGGGGATACTTATCGAAGAGTTCGAACGCCAGCGCCGTCTTGCGATTATCGGTATGCACGACGGCCAGACGCCGGATGTTCCCCCCATCTTCCAGGATGTCGATCGCACACCAGTCCGCACAGACAGGCACCGACAGGTGGGCGACATTGGAGAGTGTTGTTTCATAATCCAGGGAGCTGGAGAGAAGCTGGCTCGCATCAGCCAGGAATTTGAAACGGGTGTCCGCGGATTCATTCATCCAAAGGAGTTCATCGGGTTTTGTCATCACGGCCCATACCCAAGCGAAAAGATTGTAAGTTCAGCAAATGTCGTGGCTCGCAAAGGCCTGACTCTACTAAGTTTGACGTATACTCATTCACGCCCATGAAGTCGATAGAAAAGGCCCCAATGACAACGAGACCATGAAGCTTGGAGAATACACTTAAGCCTCGTGCGATCGCATTCGGTTGCAGACGAGCCTCATCGGAATTCACTGTACTGTATTCTCTTCATGGCCATTCGTATCCTCCAAAAATACCCAAGTTTTAAGCTTGGACAGTTCCTCGCAGGCCTGTTATAGCGAGGGTTAGATGGTTATGTTTTTAAACAGAGACAAGGATTCCACGCATGCTATGGACACGGATGGTTTTCCTGGGTTTATGGATCTGTCTAATAATTTCGGGACAATCGGCTGCCAACAATCTGCATGATCAGATGATCCGGACAGCGGTTGCTCCCATGATTGATGACGAAATCAAAAATGAAGTGAGTGCGAAAAGCCATGCTGGTCTGCATCTTTCGCTCATCGAAAGCAAAGACCTGCCGGCAAAAATAACTTATCGAATTGTTCCAGTGGAGAGCCAGCCTCCCAAGGCTCGCGATGGCAAGGGTCCCGCACTCCTGGAGCCGGGTCTCTATGAACTCATCGTTTCGGTGGACCAGCGTGAAACGTTCCGCAGGAAGTTCCAGGCCTTTCCCGATCTCCATTCGAATCTGCGTCTGAGTTACACGAAAGAATCCGGTTTTGCCTTGGAGCAAAGCATTGAACTGCCGCAGGTGAAATTTCAGAAGAGCAGAAAGGGAGTCCTGAAGGAGTCCTATCCGATTCTTGAGTTTGTAGCTGCCTTGATGCACGACGAAGAGACCATCCAGACACTCTCGGTGCTGGTGCATACAGACTCCGGCGGCAAGGAGGCTTCCAACATCAAGCTGACTCAGGACCGCGCGGATGAAATCACAAAGTTCCTGAAAAAGAAGGGTGTGGATCCCAAGCGACTGATGGCTCTTGGGATGGGATCCTCGCGTCCGCTTGTTCCCAACACAAGTCGCGCGAATCGTTTGCTCAACCGGCGGGTGGAATATGTTTTGGAAACTGTCCAGGATAAGGTTCTGATTGGAAAGACACAATAAGCGATGAAGCCTATTCCCTCTCGTATTTCACGGAATCGGCCGCAATCCATTGCGTCAGCCCTTCAAAGACCAGAGCCGCCGTTCCAAAAAAGGCCAGCGCATAAGGGGCCAGGGTACTGACGAAGTTCAGGTAGGGAATGGTGGGTTTTGAGAAAAACCAGAGTATGGCACTAAAGACGCAAGTCCAGACCAGAGCCGCAATCACGCCGGATTTAATGGCATTCCAAAAGCTTTTCAAAGCCGCCTCGAACATTGGGTTATAACCTCCGGTTGGAAAGGGTTCCGGAGGTGTTGACGATCTGGAGGAGACTTTATTGCCAATTTCTTTTCTGCGCTACGTCTTTCTGCAGGTGTCGAGAATTTTGACAGCCAGCCCTTCTCCAACTCCTCGCAATAGCTAGAAAAAATTTCAGACCGGATCTTGCTTGAAGCCTTCCGTCGCTTCGCAGGCGACTGCTGTGCTCCCGCTGATTCCGTTGCTGAGGTGATTCATGCTGCGAATGCTCTGTTGTTTGTTCCTGCTTACGGCCTGTTCTGAACGTTTAACCCCCTGGGCGATCACGGTGCCGGAGGACTATAAAGACCTCACCGCGCGCAATCTCGCCAAAGTCCAGGCCCTGCCGGAACCTTCCTGGCCTCTGCGCATTGCCCTGATGGGGGATCCGCAGGGAACGCCCTATGATCTGGAAAAGGTCGTGGAGCGTATTAACGAGCGTGATGATGTGAACCTCGTGCTCGTGCTGGGCGATCTCACCGATTATGGTCTGCAACATGAATACATCTGGGCCGGTCAGGCGCTTGAAAAGCTGCGGGTTCCGAATCTGACCGTGGTCGGCAATCATGATGCGATCGCCCACGGCAAGCGGATCTATCAGGATATGTTCGGGCCTTTTGACTATACCTTCACTTACGCCGGCCTCAAGTTTGTGCTGTTCAATAACAACCAGTTTGAATTCGGTGACACGGATTTTTCCTGGCTCCAGCAGCAGATCGATGAAAACACGATCACGGCCTCGCATATCCCGCCGGTGGTGGATGCCCACCGTCCGGAGCAGGTGGCGCTTTGGAAAGGCAATAATACACAGGCCGGAATTCTCGCTTCCCTGCACGGTCATCGGGGCGGAAAAACGGATTTCCTATCCTTTGAGGAAGGCATCCCCTACTACGTCGTTCCCAAGGTGGAAGGGGTTCGTTACTCGATCATGACAATCAACGAGGATCGCACAATCCGCTTTGATCTCTGTCATGTGACCTGCAGCGAGGAGAAATAATCATGCGCCTTCTGATAACCGCCCTTGTTCTTTTTCTTGCTGCGGCTCCCGCTCGCGCCGATGTCTTTGTCAACGCGCAGCATGCCGGCTACGCTGGTCATGCCGCCCTCGGCCTTGGTTACGTTGGTTCCAGTTTTGGGGCCGATGCGCTCTACGGCTGGACCCCCGAACGTCTCGCAGGTCATGACGTCCGCTCTGTGACGGTCAAAGGCCTCTGGTATCTTTTCACGGTCGGTCATGAGGCGGAAACCAGCCTGCGCCCTTATCTGGGTCTTGGCTCCTTTTACAGTCCGGACGATGAACTCTTTTTGAAACTCCCGGATCAATATCCGAAGTCCTATTACGTGCCCTCAGCCCTGCGTCCCGCTTTGTTCACAGGGCTGCGCCTGCAAATCAGTCCAGGCTTTGGCGCATCCCTGGAATACGCTCTGCTTGATTCTGAACTGGCTTATGTGAAGAATCGAGGCGGTGTTGCGTATAATAAGGTGGGCAGTGTGGGTTTTGCCCTGCACTATAATTTCCTGATGGATTAAGGTCCATTCTCCATTACGCTGCCGGACGGCTGCGCGGCAGGATTTCGGCTTTCTTGCCCAGCCGTCCCAGGACATCCCGCAAACCCTGAACAAAGCGCTCCTGATCCTCGGCGGCATTATCAAGGAACTGACAGCCATGAACGACCTTGCCTGGTTCCATCACCCGGGACCAGCAGGTCCGCACCAGAATTTCAAGCGGCGTCTCGCCTTCATTCACTGTGAGGCGCAGGCGGATGCTTTCATCCGTATGCAAACGGTGATTCAAAATCAAAGCCACACCACCCACCGAGAAATTCACCAGTCGCGCGTCCCCGAGAGAGGTATGCAGCGGGATATAGTCCGTGGGCTCCAGATACCAGCGGGGTTCGTTGGTATAAAGCTTATGGTATTCGCCATAGTAATCGAGCACGGATCGCAGCTCACCGTCTGCGGCATGGAAGGGGTTATATTCAAAGCAACGCATCGGCTTTTTATGATGCTTGATGCGAATTTCCCGGCTGCTGACGCCCGGATCACGCGGCGAAAATTTAGCCAGAAGATCGAAGGTTGAAAGACCCAGCATGATGCGATAGGGCTGGCAGGCGTGTTCGAGCCGTGCGGTGAAGTTCACCCCATTGCCGATCAGGGTAAAATCAATACGCCCTTCAGTCCCGAGGTTGCCGATATAGACCGTGGCCGTATTGATGCCAATGCGCAGCGGGAAAATCGGATTGCCACTGCCTTTCAAAATTTGCGCCCGTCGCAAAGCTTCCTTTTGAATTTCAATGGCACAGAGCAGAGCCTGGTCCGCGTGACCGACCTGACTGGCTCCTCTGTTAAAATGATAGCCAAAGAAAGCCAGCACGCCATCACCCAGGCTTTTATCCACCAGTCCGCCGAAGTCGTGAATCTTCTCCACGATATATTCAATCTGCGACTTCAGCTGTTGAAAGGCTTCCTTGGCTGTCAACCGCTCGGTGGTCAGCGAGAAGCCCACGATATCAACAAACATGATGCTGACGATTTGTTCCACCGGATCGCCATGCAGGATCTTTGGATTCTGGGCGATACTATCGGCCAGTTCCGGTGACAAGGCTCCACGCAGACTGCTGATGAGGATGCGCGATTTTTGATTTTCGGCCCGCATCCTTTCCAGAAGCACAATACTGCCTCCCAGCATTACCGTGAGACTGGTCCAGAGCCAGGGAAGAATAAGCCCCTGGAAGCTGAAGAGCAGAAGACCGGCCACCGGCAAAAGCAGGGTCAGCAGCAGAAGACTCAAGGTCGCCAGCCAGGGCTGCAGAAATAAAGCGGCGAGCATGGCGCCGCTGAGACTCACAATCACGGCCGCAAGACTCAATGAAAAGGATTCCACCAGCCACGAGTTTTGAAGCACGCTGTTCAGTAGAGCGACCCCAAAGTAGCCACCCTGCAGGCGCCCGACTGGTGTATCCTTCCAATCGACGTTACCGGTAAACATCGCCGGCAGGATTACGACGATATCCTCGCTGGTGATGGGCTCCGGCAGACCCTTTTCCATGCTTTGCAGAACAACTCTCAAGCTTTTGGTCCGACCCCGCGCCATATACTCTTCCCGTTCACTGAAGTTGATGGGAATGAGATTCCGGTGATTCAAGGGAATCAGCTGCTCGTCCAGGTAAAGCTCCTGATTCTGAATACGGAGTGGACCAAGACTCAGAAAAGCGGCGTGCGGCACGAGGGACTTCGGATCGATTCGAATAAAGGGCCGGGCATATCCGAATTCACTGTTCGTGATATGGCCGACGCGAAAGGCATCACGCAGGAAGGGATGCGGTCCATAAAAGTAGGCCTGCTCAATCGGAGGCCAGGTGCCAGGAGATTCCTTGAGATGATAGTCCGAGTGCAGGAGCTGCAAGGTCTTCCACCCCGGCAGCTGCAAGTTTGATATAAATCCGCCCGACACGACTGGAACGCCGAGGCTGCGAATGCCATCGACAAAGGCCTTGGCATCTTCGGGAGACAGCCCGTCATAGACCCGTTCCTGGAGGGGCAGACTGAAGAGTTTATCGATATAGATCGCGCGTGGTTTGCTGGCGCTCAGGTGCTTCACCAGTTTCAGCCAGCTATCCACGGTCAGATCATGATAACCCAGGTAGCGAACCGTCTGCTCATCGAAGGCATAGATTTTAATGCGTGGATCGAGAGTTGGGCTTTTGCCCAGCCAGGACCGAAAGCGAAACTCCAGGGGCCGGCCGACCTGATGAGAGAGATAGGTTTGAACGGGTGTGAAATAGAGCGCGAAAAAGCCAAGGCTCAGAATCAAGGCCAGGAGCGCTGGCAGAAGGCCTGGTTTTTCACGTGGCGTTCCGGACATCCTTGTCCTTTCCCATCAAACTTAAGGGGCTGTGGGTGTTTCCAGGGCCAGTACGGCAACTCCGGTATCACCCATCGTGACAAAAATCGTATCACCAAAGACCCGCACCCGTGTGGGCAGTCCTGCCAGGGTCAATTGGTTCAAGACCAGGGGATGTGATGGATCCGCGATATCAATGAGGCTCACTTTTCTGAGCGCATCGACGGCAATGAGATACTTGCCGCTGGCCGCGATATCCAAAACCTGTGGCAGAGCCAGCCGGCCCAGCACGCTGAGAGCAGCTGGATTGATGGCATCGACCGCAGTGATGCCGGTGCTTTTTTCTGCGGTATAAATCCGATTGGCATGGAACAGAAGTTTTTCTGCCGAGCCATCCAATGGGATCTGACTCATTTGATTGATGCGATCATTTTGGGTGATATCAAAACTGTAGAGGCCTGTCCGGCTGAGGCCATAGGCCACGGTGCCCGAGATTTGAATCGCATAGGCATTCTGTGGGTTCTCTTCGGAACCCAGACTGCCCGTTGTCTCATAGCTCGGCTGAAGCTGCTGAATATCAAAGCGCGATATGCCGGCCGGTGATTCCTCGTCACCCGATCCTTCCTGCGTGAGATAGATGTTATTGAAGTTCTCGGCCACGGCAATGCCATTGGTGACGCCGCGCGCGTCCGCCATCTGCATGGTTGCGGGGTTGGCCAGATCAATGACACCAAGCCCAGCATTTCCGGCAGCAACATAAATGCGGCGGCTTGCCAGCAGAATGGAATTGATATTGCCCGTGCCGGCCACCCGGGTATTGGCGGACAGACCCGCCGCCGGTGACCAGTTCAGCACTTCCACTCCTGTGCCATCAGCCACATAGGCTGTGGCTCCGTCGAGGACGATGTCCTGGGCAATGCCAGTCGTGTTGTAAGTCGAGAGAAGTTTGAGGCGTGGACCATTGGCCGCCAGTACCGGCACCTGCCGTGGTTCGGTGATCAGCACCGGCAGCACGGCCGCCTGATACACACCAAGACCCTTGGGATGAAAGGTGACGGAGTTTTCCTTGATCTCCAGATCCTTTTTAGGAATGAGACCATAGAAGCTTTCGCCCTTCTCGGACGTCATATGATAGAGCACCACCATATTCTCTTCCGAGGGCACAGCATTTTTGGGAATCACGACCTTGACCGCCTGCACGGCAGCATCAGCCACCTTTTCCTTGGTGCGAATGGCTATGGCCTTGCCGGCTTCCACGATCCCTTTCGGGATGGAAAGATAGGTGCCTGTGATATCCGTTGCAATCGACGCCTCCTCACCGACTTCAAAGTTGGTGAAGTCGCTGGGATCACCGCCCGGGTATTCCACCCGCGGGATGATTTCCTTTTCCGAGCCGGGTGCCTTGGTGGCCTCAGCTGGAGCGAGATTCTTATTGTCGTTATTGCTGCTGGGGGTTTTGCCAAAGTTCTCGTTTTTGCAAGCAATGCCCAAGGCAGCAACGCAGAAAAGCGAAGCGAGAGTACGGCGATGGACAAGCTTCATATTCAATTCTTTGCTTCCGTATAAATCTGTGACTCTAATGTACTTTTCGGTGCATCATCGGCCGATCTTAAGAGGAATCCGGAAAGCTGAAATATTACATGAAAGAACGTCGCATCAATGACGCGGGATCGAAAATAAGTGGATGAAATAATTGATATTTAGTTTGGGAGCACGCGAGCCGCAGGCTCCCCTCACGCTCAACGCACCATGGCCGTTACCGGCAGCTCCCCCTACGCTCAACGGCCCATGGCCGCCACCGGCAGCTCCCCCTACGCTCAACGGCCCATGGCCGCCACCGGCAAAAGCTCAGGATGCTTCCACAGCGCCGGCCACTTCTCGGTGTCCTGCGTCGTGGCCAGCTGAAAATCCTGAAAATCAAAACCAGGCGCCACCGCACAGCTCACAAGGCTGAAATCCTCCTGCCCGCCCACAATCCGCGATCCAAACCAGCAGCCCGCCGGCACCATCACCTGCGGTCTCTGTCCGGCTGCCACATCCAGCCCCAGAAGCAGCTTCTTCTCCACCCCATCATTCAAAAGGACAATCACTTCCAAAGGGCAGCCGGCATGATAAAACCATAGCTCATCACTCTTGATGCGATGCCAGCGTGAAACCTGACCGGCGCGCAACAGGAAATAGATGGCCGTTCCATAGCATCTTTCCCCTTTCATGCCCGCCGGTAGGGAGGATTCAGCAATCTGCCCGGATGAGCGATAGATCTCCCGGTAGAAACCACCCTCCGGATGAGCCGTTAAATTCAAACAACGGATCCACTCTTCTGCTGTTCTTGCCTGAGCCATGTGGAACTGCCCCCTTAACTGTTCGATGAATCCCGCAGCATCCGGTGCACCAGTTCAGCATCATCCGTTGGCTGCTGACAACTGCCCTTCTCACAAAGATAGTAAAGGGTCTTTCCGCGACGTGTCCCTTTCCCGGAAAGGTTGGGGCAAATGTCATCCAGGCTTTCATCCGCTCGCATGAACACGGCATGCGGGCTGAAGTCGGGACAGAGATCAGGCCAGACCAGATCCTTGTCCGGATGTTCGGTCGCGATCACCACTTCCCAATGCTGTCCGCTGATCCAATCCAGTGCCAGCATCAGCATGGGAAAGGAGCCCGGAAAGCGTTCCATGAGCTCAGCCGTTTTTCGGAGAATCTGCTCCGCCCTGGCCTCACGCTCGAGCTGCCCACTCATCGCACTCAGACGCACAAGGTTCCAGGCGCTCAGGTTGTTGCCCGCGGGCGTGGCGTTATCAAGAAAATCCTTGCTGCGCAAAAGCACGGTTCCATCCTCGCCGTCATGATCGAAGTAGCCACCGCCGCTTTCATCCCAGAAAAGTTCATCCTGTTTGTTCTGCAGTTCGATAGCCGCCCGCAGCCACTGCGGATCAAAGCTCGCCTCATAAAGTTCAATCAAACCGAAAATCATGCAGGCGTAGTCCTCGAGATAGGCATTGAAACGCGTCTGCCCGTCCCGATGCGAACGCTGCAGGCGCCCGTCCTTGCGCATCCGGGTCAATACAAAATCAGCGGCCCGCTTCGCGCTCTGCAGCCAGGCGTATTCCCCAAAAACCTTATAGGATTTGGCCATCGCCCCGATCATCAGCCCATTCCAGGCCGCCAAAACTTTATCATCACGCAGGGGACGCACGCGCTTCTCACGCACCTTCTGCAGTTTTTCAATCAGCTGGCGGTAGATGGGATCCGCCATCGTCGGCAGACGCGGCATCTTCTGATGATGGAGAATATTGGCCTTCTGCACCGCCTTGAGTCCGGCTGCAGCCTCCAGTTCCTCCACCCGCTGATCGATCTGAAAGTTGCCCTCCTCCTTCACATCGAAATACTCGCAGAACTGTTCCATTTCCTCGGGCCGAAAGATCTTCGTCAGCTCATCGAGCGTCCACACATAGAACTTGCCCTCGGTCTTTTCACTGTCAGCATCCTCGGCGGAATAATAGCCCCCATCAGGGCTCTGCATATCATGCATAATGTAGTGCAGCGTCGTGGCCACCACATCATGGTATTCATCGGACCGCGTGACCTGCCAGGCTTCGGCATAAGCCAAAGTCAAAAGCGCATTGTCATAGAGCATCTTTTCAAAATGCGGCACGAGCCAGGTCGCATCCACCGAATACCGATGAAAGCCGCCGCCCACGTGATCCCGGATGCCCCCGCGGGCCATGCCATCCAAAGTGCCGATCACAGCCGCGAGCGCGCGATCCTCCTTGTCCCGCCGCGCGATGCGCATCAGGGCCATGAGAGCCATGGCCGGTGGAAACTTCGGAGCGCTGCCGAAACCGCCCCATTCCGGATCATAGGCCTTCAGCTCGCGCTCCACAAAACCCTTCAAAGGTCTGGTATCGAAGTCCTTCTCCTGGCTGACTTCATCCTCCAGCATTTTCAGGTGTTCCATCAGCTCAAAGGCGCTGTCTTCAATATCCTGCTGCTTGCTCTTCCAGACCTCGGCGAGGCGGCCGAGAACCTGTTTGAACTGTTCACGCGGGAAAAAGGTGCCACCCCAGAAGGGCTTGCCATCCGGGGTCAGGGCCGCGGACAAGGGCCAGCCGCCTCTTTGATTCATGGCCTGGACCGCACGCATATAGATCGCATCCACATCAGGCCGCTCCTCGCGATCCACTTTCACCGGCACAAAGTATTCATTCAAAATCGCGGCAACGTCCGCCTTTTCGAATGAATCTCCTTCCATGACGTGACACCAGTGGCAGGTTGCATAGCCGATCGAGAGAAATATGGGTTTATTCTCCTGACGCGCGCGCGCAAACGCCTCCTCGCCCCAGGGGTACCAATCCACCGGGTTATGGGCGTGCTGCAGCAAATATGGGGAAATTTCCTTTGATAACCGATTCATAAGCCCCTCCTTGGACGTTGGGTCGCCCTCAGAGTGTAAGGTTTCCGTACAGCTGTCGAGAAAAGATTCCTGCCTGCGCAAAGAAAGTCCAACGAAATCAATCTGTCACAGGCATATTGACAGGCACGGGGATTGCTCTATAATCCGCAGAACTGGCCGAATCCCGTTGAGCTGGGCCAGAAGCGGACTTGATGTGGAGTTCTTATGCGGATGTTGAAGTCGATTTTGCATTGGATGTGGTTGATGTCGGTGGCTGGGGTTTTGTCCTCTGCGTTTCTTTCCAACGTTTCCTTCGCTGCAGCTGTTAAGGCCTGCAAGAAGCTGAAGCAAAGTTCATTCGTGGATGCCAGCCGTGACCAGGGCAAGGAGAAAAAAGTCTTCTGCACGGTCACCCCGCGTCTTGGCACTGTCGGTGATTATGTTGAAATCAAAAACCAATATAATTACATTGTGGCAGTGGGTCGTGTGATCAAACAGGGCAGGACGGCGACTATTGTCGTTCTCACGAAGTACAATCGTGATGAAGGCTCAATGGCCGGTTACCCTGCCATGCTGCGGATCAACGAAAGCCAGGATTATTGGACGGCAACCAACGCCCCTTTCTGATGCTCAGGGCTCGCTCGGGGCATCTCTTATGAGATTCCATGAACGAGCCCATCGACCTTTCCGTTGTCATCATCGCCTACAATGAAGAAGCCAACCTTCCCCGTTGTCTGAAAAGTCTTCCGCCCAACGTTGAAATCATCGTGCTCGATTCGGGCAGCACCGATCGCACGGCCGCCATCGCCCAGGAATTCGGAGCGAAGGTTTATCAGCGTCCCTTTACCCATTTCGCCGAACATAAAAATGCCGCTCTCGCGCACGCCACGCGCCTCTGGGTGCTGGCTGTGGATGCGGATGAGGAATTGGATGCCCCGCTGCGGGAAGCGATTCGGGAGGCCATTGCACGCCCCGAAGCCGGGATTCAGGCCTGGCGTCTGCAAAGGCGGCTCGTGTTCATGGGTCGGCGGATGCACTTTGGGAAAACCCGCGATTGGCCGGTTCGTCTCTTTCTGCGCAAGGAGGGACGTTATGAGGGCAGCATCCATGAGGAGCTGAAGGTCCCTGGCCGGATCGGAAGGCTGCGGCAGGGCCTTCTCTGGCATTACAGCTATCGGGATCTCAGCGACTACTTCGTGCGATTCAACCGCTACACCAGCGCCATCGCCGAAAGACATATGGCGGAAGGCAAACGCGTTCCCATGGTCTCGCATATTCTGCGGCCCTGGATGGAATTTTTCACGCGTTATGTCCTGCGCCTTGGCTTTCTCGATGGGTATCCAGGCTATACCTATGCCCTGATCTCCTCGCTCTATGCCTATATCAAATACGCAAAAATTCTGGAAAAGAGGCGATCGTCATGAATCAGGGAGTGGCCTGGATCCTCTGTTCCAACCGCTGGAATAGTGCCATCACCGAATATGCGCTGAGCACCGCCCGCGCCCTGCGGCTTCAAGGCTGGACCGTGTTTTATTCCGCCCTGACGGATTCACCGGGGGAAAGGCGGGCGCGATCCTATGATCTGCCCGGGGATTCGTTTGAAACCTTCGGTCTGGGGGACGTGGCGAAACTCAGGCGTTTGAAAAAAAGCCTCCGACCCGATGCCATCTTTCTTTTCGGTGGCCCTGAAACCTTTCTCGCCCGATTTCTACCGGGAACCCTGCGGATTCGCTTTCGCGGTCAGGATAAGGATATCACCGATCGTCTGCCGCCTTTGAAAACGCGGCTGAATATGCAGCACTGCGTGGCCATGCTGGTGCCCGCAAAAATTCTGCAGGAGCGTTTTCAGAGCATCATCTGGCAGCCGGTGCAGGCGGTGACCCTCGGCGTCGATACCGCGAAATTTCAGTTTCATCCGGAAGCCTTTGCGGTGGAAAGACGTCCCACGCTGCGTATCCTCGGGCGCCTGGATCCCATCAAAGGGCATCAGGTGTTTTTCAGCATGTTCCGTCAGCTGCTCCGGCTTTGGCCCAAAAACCGGCCCGAGCCCTTCCTCGAAGTCATCGGCGAAGGGGCCAACATTTCTCCGGAACAGCTGCGGCGGATGGCGGCGGACTATCGCCTGCGTGAGGGTGAAAACTGGCGCCTGCGCAGTGAACGGGTGGAACGGATCAGCGAAGTCATGAGCGCCACCCATCTTGCGGTGGTGTCGAGTCTTGGATCGGAAGTGATCTGCCGCGTGGCCGAGGAGTTTTCGCTCTGCGGTGTGCCGCTCTTTGTTTCGGGTGTGGGTTCACTCGAGGAATGTCTGGCGGAAAAAGGCTTTGGCAGCAGCTATCGCGGCCTCAGCGAGGAACGGGCCGCCACCCTTCTGACAGAAAAACTGTGGCAGGCATCCCAGGAATCAGCCACCCAGCGCCAGGCGCGAGCCGAAGCTGCGCGCATTTACTTCAGCCTCGATGCCATGGGCCGGCAGCTCAACGCTATGCTGGACGCTCTTCGGGCTGAGGATCCAGACGGTTGAGAAAGGCATTCATCGCATCACGGAAATCCGGAAAGTCCGCGGGACTCACCCCGTGGGCACTGTTGGGCAGCGGAATAAGATCAGCCTGTGGAAAGCGGGCCTTCATCTTGAGGGCTGTGGCTCTCGAAAGCAGGGAACCATCCTGCTCACCCCGAAAAATCAGAACCGGCGCCTTGATTTCCGGCAAACGATCAAAAAGATCGCATTCGACCGATTCCTTCTGAATTTGCTCCAGCGCAAAAGGATGGGCCCATAAAAACTGGGCGGCCACCATCCGCTGCGTCCAGGCATGCGTGAGACGCGGATAAACAGGTTCCGCATCGTCCAGAATCAAACCCTTCACGCGGGAGGGATGATCCAGGGCATGCTGCACGGCCATGGGTACACCACGGGAGAAGCCATAAAGAAAATAGGCCTTCAGCTTGAAATGATCCACCACCGCCTCGATATCCAGACAGCGCGAGGCAAAATCATAGTGCCCGACCGCAGGACTTGAGCTTTTGCCACAGCCGCGGTGACTGAAGGCAATGCCCGGTCTTGGATGCAGCATTTCAATGCGCTCGGAAAACATGGAAGCCGTGCCGATCATGCCCGGTACCAGGATCAACGGTATGCCGTGGTCCAGAGACTTGCTGTGCAGCATTTCCAGATGGACGCCGTCTGTCGTGGTGCAGGCGTCCTCGACCAGCCGGGGATAAGCGTTATACGTGCTATCGTCTTTCCAGACACTCATGATGACGATCCTATCCAGGCGCGTGGTTTACTGCCGTCGGCTTTGGCCACAAGGCCCTGAGCTTCCATCGCTTCCACAATACGGGCCGCGCGATTGTAACCGATCTTCAGCATGCGCTGCAGATAGGAAGCACTGATGGCTCCCTGCCGCTGCGCGATGGCGATGGCCTCACCCCATTTGGGATCGCTGCCTCCGGGGGCATCCGCTGCGGATTCCGCGCCCGACGGGTTCGCCTGTCTTTGATATTCCTCATCGATCCATTCCATGGCGCTCGCATCATAATGAGCCTCGCTCGATTTTTTGATGTGATCCACCATGGTCACGACCTCCTCATCGGCGAGGAAGGCGCCCTGAATCCGTTCGAGTCGCGAAGACCCCGGTCTCAGGAAGAGCATATCACCTTTGCCAAGAAGACGCTCGGCACCCATGCTATCGAGGATGGTGCGGCTGTCGATACGGGAGAATACTTTGAACGCGATCCGACAGGGCAGGTTCGCCTTGATCACACCGGTGATGACATCCACCGAAGGCCTCTGCGTGGCCAGCACAAGGTGAATGCCGCTGGCCCTGGCCTTCTGCGCCAGACGTTGAATGGAGGCTTCCACATCCTTGGACGCCATCAGCATAAGATCCGCCAGCTCATCAATCACGACTACGATGAAGGGCAGTTTGCCGATTTCCGTGGCAGGGAAACGCTCACGAATCGCATCCTTCTGCTCGACGGTGGCGTTGTCCCAGAATTGATTGAAGCCGGTGAGGTGACGAACGCTGGCGGTTTCCATCAGCTGATAGCGGCGGTCCATCTCCTGGCAGGCCCATTTCAAGGCGAGCGAAGCTTTCAGTGGTTCGGTGATGACCGGCATCAGAAGGTGCGGGATGCCCTCGTAAATTTTGAGTTCGAGGATTTTGGGATCCACAAGGATCATGCGAACCTGTTCCGGCCGTGCTTTCAGGATGAGGCTGCAAAGCAGGGCATTGATGGCGACCGACTTTCCGGAACCAGTTTGTCCGGCCATCAGAAGGTGGGGCATGGCTGCAAGGTCACAGCAGATGGGTTCGCCATTGAGCGCCTTGCCGAGGGCAAAGGTCAGTGGCGAGGTGGTGCCCTGGAATGCCACGTTCTGCACCAGATCGCCGAGGAAGACCGTGTCACGTTTTTTATTGGGAACCTGAACCCCAAGGGCCCTTTTGCCTGAGACCGGATGAATGAAGATCGAATCCACCCGCAGAGCCAGAGCGATATCATCCAAAAGACCGGTGACCTTGGCGAGTTTGGTGCCGGCGTGCGGTTGAAATTCGTAGACCGCGACCACGGGACCAGGCTGAATGGCAATGATCTCGCCGCCGATGCCGAATTCACTGAAGGCCTTGACCAGCGATTCTGCGGTCTGTTCGAGTTCCTTTTTCTGTCCATCGTCGATGGCAGCCACGAAGGGACTGGTGCGAAAGAGTCCGGCCGGAGGTGGTTCATAGAGAGGATCATTGTCCTCTTCCGGAATTTCCAGAATGCGCTCGCTCACGGGAGCCGGAACCTTTTTCACTTCAGCTGCCAGCGGAGGAGCGACGACTTCATTTGCAAAGGGTGCCTGAATCGGAATCCCGGCCAGAGGCTCGGGCTCCGGCATCATGATCACAGTCGGCTCGCCCTGGTCAGGGGCATGTTTTTCCCTGGATGTGGCCGGGGCCTTTTCCTTCCTTTTCCAATGAAACCGTGACCAGAAGGAAGGCTTTGCGGCCTGTGCTTTCCGATAGGTCAGCCAGCGATCACGCAGGCTTTCAAGAGCGGGTTTAACAAGAGGCTGGCGCCGAATCATGACCAGGGCCAGCAGAAGACTTGCCACCAGGAAAATGGCCAGACCCGCCTGACCCACACCATAGGTCATGGCCTTATGCATATAAAAGCCGGAGGCGCCACCCGGCAGGTATTTCAATCCTTCAATGGAAAGGTCCGGCGCCCATTCCGCAGCGGCCATGAGAAGGTTCGCAAACAGCAGGATCCAGCCCACAAGGCGTGACTTGCGGAAGGCATCCTTCTGGCCCAGAACGCACGCGACGCTCATCCAGATCCAGGGCAGTGGCAAAAGGAAGGCCACGACACCGAGGCGATAGATTAGCGAAGCCGCCAGATACGAGCCCAGCATGCCGCCGACATTCTGCGGCGACCTGGGTGGAAAGGAATAGTTGTAGTTCGAGGGATCAAAGGGGGAAAACGAAATCAGGGAAGCCAGCGTAAAGGCGCTGCCTATTAAAATCACCAGCAGGACGATTTCCTGGGAATAACCATCCTCCGGCCGGATCAGTCGAAACCGGCGAAGAGATTGCCACATGCCTTTGGAATCCGATGAGGAGCTGGCGTCTGCCATGAAAGCCTCGTGATAACGATGAAGGTGTTTAAGCTACCCTTCATCATATCAAAAACGCCCGCTCCGCGGTTTCTTCAGTGCAGGGAACTCTTGTTTTCTTCCTTCAGCGTCTGCATCAGCTTGAGATAAATAACAAAGAGTTGTTTTTGTTCCGCTTGGGGTAAAAAACTGATCATGGTACGGATCGATTTCAAATCCGGGGCCGCAAAAAGATGAACGCAGAACTCTTCCAGTGACTCACGCGTTTCACCATCCAGGATAGTGTCATCAGCAATCGACTTCAGAATGCTTTTCGAAAAGAGAAGGTGATGACCACGCATCGCTTCCTGAAAAATCACACGCCAGAGGGGGGGAAGAAAAGCAGGATGGGCATACTGATCCATCAATAGGTCTTCGGGCAGGGACGACAGGGTTTTCATGGCTAACAGCTCCGCAAGGGTCTCAGCAACAACAACAGCCACTTCCCTAAGAGCAAGTCCCGTACGCGGTTTCAAGGGGCGGGAATATCAGGCAATAAACCCACCTTGCCTGTCCAGAATCCTGACACCCGTAGTCTGCGGGGCCAGCCTTGAGCCTATACCCCTATTATTCTTATTGATTTCAATGGGTTGACAGGTTTAAGTTTCAAACGTTGAAATTTTAAGGTGCGAACCACGAATTTGTTCTTCAGGGCCTGCTGGAAAACGTCGCGGGCGTCGAATAAACCCGCCCGTTCGCCTGGAACTCCAGGCGATAGCGTTGCGGACCGGCCGCCAACAGCCGCATGGTGTAGGTTTCATGGCGGAAGGTGCGGACCCAGGTTTTCAGCGCGCTCTGGTCATCAGGACGCTGCTCCTCCTGCCAGACATGATAGCCAGCCGTAAACTGCCGCTTGGAATCAAGGGATAGTGGAACACCGCATAGGCCAGCTCTTCCACCGGGAAGCTGGCTGCCGACTCGTCCCGGATCCAATTCTTATAGGAAGAGACCCGCGTATAGACTCCAGGCTGTGAGGGATCACCGCACTTGGTTCCCCAGCTGACCAGCCCATACAGTTCGCCGTTCAGCAGGAGTGGACCACCCGAGTCTCCATCACAGCTATCCGCCGTCGGCGCCGCGGCACATATCTGCCGGTCGATGACAAACTCATAGGGCCCGCCGAGAGCTTGACATTCATAGCCCGGGAGTTCCTTCACATGCGCCGATCGCAGGATCTGAGGATAGCTATGCCCGGTGCGACTGGTATTGCCAAAACCGAGAATCTGAAGGGGAACGTTGGACTGTGAAGCCTGGCTTAACAGCGCCGCATGCTTTTCTGCGGACCGCTCGCTACCCTTCAGGAAGAGAAGCGCCACATCATGTTGATAACGCCGGTTATGATACTGCGGATGAACCCGCACGGCCTCCACCGCGATCGATTCCGGATGATTCCTGAGATCACCCGCCCCGAGCCAGACCCCCAAAGGACCAGTTAAACTACTGACACAATGCGCCGCCGTTACCACCAGATCCTCCGCAATCAGGGTCCCGCCACAAAAGGGACTCTTTTTGCCCTCCTCATGCAGAGCTGCAAAAAAAGGGGGAGCCTCGGAAGGCTCCCCTCCAATAACATCAAGGCATGCCGATTCCTGGTGGCAGGCCTTAAGACAAGGAATAACGATAGGCAGAACAACGATCCAACGGCGCAACAGATAGAGCAGCATGAATATCCCCTTCGTCTCCGTATGACGAAGCCGAAGTTAGACGTCCGCTGCGGAAATTTCCAAGGACATGAATAGGGATTAGAAAAGAGTGGGCAGATGACTCGGATAAAGGGCATGAACAGCCAGCTTCTGGGTGCTCAGTTCTTCAGCGTATTGCTTCGCATAGGGCCCGGTCACAAAAACTTCACGCGGACTCACACTTTGAATGATCGACTTCAATTCCCGGCCATCCCCGGAGCTGCTGATAAAAAAGCGCTCCGCCACCGGCCGCCGCAGATCCGGCCAGGACGTCTGCAATGTGGATTCCTCCACACAAAAAATAGGTCCTTCGGGCAAAGGCCGGCGGTCGTTGGGTTTGGAGAAGGTGCTCAGGGGCAGAATCAGGACCTTCTTTTCCCGCAGCCTTTTGTGCAGAAGGCTATACGAGCCCAGGTCCGATCCGTACATGCCATAAATCTGGTTGATGCGATAAATGCTCTTATGAACCGCCGGCTCGATCCCATGCTCGGTCAGAAACCGGCAGATTTCCTGTGCCACCGCATAGGGCTCGCACAAAATGACCGGATATTCGCCCTCGGCCATGCGCTGCTGCAGGGCATGCAGAAGGCGGTCCTTTTCCTTTTTCCGACTCGGATGATGATGCGCGGGATAGGGATGGCGCGCGCCCAGAATCAGGGTGTCCGCATGCTTGAGCTGCATGAGCCGGGTGATGCCGGTCTTTTGTGGCTGCAGCTGCGGGGCATAGAGCAGCGAACCCTGGCGCTGCTCGACCCAAAGCGAAGCGGCTCCAAGTCCGGCTCCGGATGGCAAAAGCTCCATCCTCAGCTGCCCAAGGGAGACGATTTGATTATAGGGACAGATCAGTGCATTGAGCTTGATGTTGTTGATGGCCAGAAGCTTGACGGTTTCTTCGGTGCTGATGACCCGGGCTTCGGTTCGACCACTGAGGCAGCAGGCAGAGGACAGAAAGGACAAATCACGGGTAAAGCGGGCATCCAGCCAAAGAATGGAATCCAGAACCTGAATCCCATCTTCTGTGGCGCGCAGTTGCCAACCGGAAATGTCTGTGTCGCTCGCTTCCATACATGTCCAAGCGTTCATCTTACCTAAAGGTTTTATAATGAGCTGGGGGCTCTGGGTCAAGTTGGTGCGATGGCTGTGGAGCTTAAAGTATGAATTCAGCCTGTCCACAGGAGCCAGACAGGCGGCAGGAAATCGCCCTCGAGCGGCGCAATAGGCTTAAACCACTCGGGAAATGTTCTCGCTGTTCTCATAACGGACGTGATAGGTCATGCGCCAGTAAAAAACGTTGAAAGGTGTGACCCCCTCAATGCTGCCACTGTTAAAGAGCTTGTACAGGGCGACATAATTCAGATAGGCCTCGAGCACCTTATTGAAATTCTGTCTCGATGTTCCGTAAGGGGACCCCATGTCCATCACCTCCTGCTCAATCCTTTCGGAGAGGCCCCTTTGAACTTGAATCTATTTCGATAGGATCCCTTGATCCGGGCTTTAGTTTATCAATATCAGTAGTTTACATTGTAAGCAAAAGCTGCCTTCCCGCAGCGGAAGAGCTCTCTGTTATCCTGGAAACACGGACAAGTTTGGAGTTTCTCTGCGTGACCCTCATCGTTCTCAGTCTTGCCGCAGTCCTGGTGGGCCTTGGTCTCGCCATGATTGTGCGTGGCTATTGGCTGAGTCGCTACCCCAAACGAGCATGGTCATATCGCAGACGCTATCAACAGCTGATCGCCCGCATAGATCTGGCGGTTTTGAAGGTTAATACCCTTGGTAATCTTGTGCCTCATGTGAAAAACGCCCGGGTCCTCGATGACTTCGAGTCCTGCTTGCGGATGATGGAAACCCTGCTGACAGCCCTGACTCGTACGCCCAACTTTGGTTTTGATCCGAAGCTCATCAACCAGGTTCATCCCCTCGTCAAACGTGTGGAAACCAAGATTGAGGACACCTATCGGAAGTTCAAACGCTCGATCGAGGAGCGGCCTCTCTTTGCGGGTCTGCTCGCCCGCTGGCAGGAGGAAACCGCAGTCCCCGCCCAGGGCTGCTATTTTTGCAGCCGTCCCTTTATGCGAGCCTACTTCAAAGCGGCTACAATTAAAGTCGATGGCATCAACCTGCGCGTCTACGGCTGCCACATTTGTGTAGCCGAATTGAAGGCCCACAAAAGGGTCAAGGTCCTCTACTTCCAGGATCAGGGCCGTCCCGTGCACTGGTCCCTGGTGGATAGTTACCGACCGATGGAACAGTACTGGGACCTGAATCGCCGGAAACCGGATTATCGGGAGCCCCAGATTGAGTTGATGGATTGACAGGAACGGCTGCTCAAGACCCTCGTCATCCCCCGCAGGGGGGCCGTGTAGGGCGACCGTTCACAACCCCTCGTCATCCCCCGCAGGGGGATCCCTGTAGGGCGACCGGATCACCGAAATGGGCTTCCCCTTCGCGGCGCCCAAGAGTAGACATGAGGCTGTAGATTTTTCCAGAGGAGACCTCGTTATGACAAAACCTGTTCGCGTTGCTGTGACCGGTGCTGCCGGTCAGATCGGTTACAGTCTGCTGTTTCGTATCGCTTCCGGTGAACTCTTCGGACCGAACACTCCGGTCCGCTTGCATTTGGTCGAACTGCCGGCCGCCATCAAGGGCGCCGAAGGCACAGCCATGGAGCTCGAGGACTGCGGGTTTCCCACCCTCGACGGCATCGAAATCCACGACAGTCCCGAGAAAGGTTTCGAAGGCATCAACTGGGCTCTTCTCGTCGGCAGCAAGCCCCGCGGCCCCGGCATGGAACGCAATGATCTGATCCGTGACAACGGTCCGATCTTCGTCGCCCAGGGACGTGCTCTCGCTCGCGCCGCCTCGGATGTACGCATCTGCGTGGTCGGCAACCCTTGCAACACCAACGCTCTGATCGCTCAGCATAACTGCCGCGACGTCCCGGCCACCCGCTTCTCGGCGATGACCATGCTCGATGAAAACCGCGCCAAGGCTCAGCTTGCCATCAAAGCCGGCGTGAACGTCGGTCAGGTGAAAAACCTTGCGATCTGGGGCAACCACAGCTCGACGATGGTCCCCGACTTCGACAACGCCTTGATCGGCAATAAGCCCGTGACCGAAGTCATCACGGATCGCAAATGGCTCGAAAACGATTTCTTCGCCACGGTGCAAAAACGCGGCGCTGCGATCATTGCCGCCCGCGGCAAGTCCTCGGCGGCTTCCGCAGCCTCCGCCTGTATCGATCACGTGAAACGATTCCTCACCAAAACACCATCCGGCGAGTGGTTCTCGGCCGCTGTTCCGAGTGATGGAAAACTTTATGATATCCCAGCTGGTCTGATCTTCTCCTACCCGGTCCGTTCCAAGGGTGATGGCACCTATGAGATCGTCAAGGATCTCAAACTCACGCCATTTGCCAGAGAGATGATCGGCAGGACCACGAAAGAGCTGCTCGAGGAGCGCGAGGTCGTGAAGGATCTGCTGGGCTGATACCGCCTTGTCTGGCGACCCTCGGGGTCGCCTTCTCTTCTTCGTCAGTTGGAGGATGGAATATGCGTTTCGGCCTGATCCCGGTTCTGTGTTTTGTCGGATGGTGTTCCGCTTGCGCGCCTGCTGTTCTCAGCAAATACACCAGCGGCCGCAGCAATCATGAAGTGCAGGCCTCGACGGCCTCTCACGCGGCTCCCCCACAATCCACGGTCAGAACTGTGTCTGCGGCTCCCGCATCCACGCGCCGTCCCAGCATCTTCGCTGTGGATCTGGGCACCTTCCGCTTTCAACTGGGCTATGATCGGGTTTGGGAAGCGACCATGGATGTGCTCCTGCGCAACTACAACCTGGCGATTGCGGATCGCAACAACGGTTTGATCACCACCGAATGGGATTCCTATTATCTTGACGGGAAGGTCCACCGGAACAAGCTTTCGATGCGCCTCAAACGTATGGGCGGCAGTCTGGTTGAGGTCACCATCTACAATAACGTGGAGATGCTCAGCAAACTCCCCGACGGTGGCATCACCGAAATCTGGCTTCCCACGGACAAAAATAAGCCGGAAATCGGCCGTATTATTCAGAACATGGCCATTGCCATGGGTCAGCCGCGCCCGAATTTGCCGCAGGAGCTGATGGCCGGCGGTATGCCTGCTGCCGAAAAAAGTCGTCTCTGAACAAATTCTTACTCAATTCTGCGGTAAAATACTTCCAAAGTTGACAGCGACCGGTTCATGCTTACCTTAAAGAAGGCGCTTGGTTGTCATGTCAGGATTAACGCTAGTTGGGAGTTAAGGTATGGCCTTTATGAAGAGAATCCTGCTATTTGCTGCGGTCAACATCGCGATTGTGGTGACCGTGTCTTTGGTTTTGAACCTGCTCGGCGTTCAACCCTACCTGACGGAACGCGGCCTGAACATCGGCTCCCTGGCGGTTTTCTGTCTGATCTGGGGTATGGTTGGTTCGTTCATTTCCCTTTTGATTTCCAAAAAAATTGCCATCTGGTCGATGGGTGTGGAAATCATCGATCCTTATGCGGGCGGCCGCGCGGCTGAACTCGTACAGATGGTTCATCGACTGGCCAAGGGCGCCGGTCTTTCCAAAATGCCTGATGTCGGCATTTATCCCGGTGTTGAAATCAATGCCTTTGCCACCGGTCCGTCCAAAAACAATTCGCTGGTGGCGGTGTCCCAGGGTCTTTTGAACCGCATGGACCGCGACGAGGTCGAAGGTGTGCTGGCCCACGAGGTGGCGCACATTGCCAACGGTGACATGGTGACCATGACCCTGATCCAGGGTGTGGTGAACGCCTTTGTGATGTTCTTCGCGCGCATTGCCGCTTATGGCGTCAGTCAACTCCTGCGGGGCGATGACGAGGAAGGCGCATCCGGAATGGGCTACTTTGCCCATATGATGACGGTGTTTGCTTTTGAAATCCTCTTCGGCATCCTGGGCAGCATAATCGTGGCCTGGTTCTCGCGTTATCGCGAATTCCGTGCCGATTCCGGTGGCGCCACGCTTGCCGGTCGCAACAAGATGATTCGCGCTCTGCAGCGCTTGAAAGCGAATACCGAGCTGCCGGATGAAGATCAACGCGCACCAGCCATGGCGGCGTTAAAAATTTCCTCACGCAAGGGCGGCTGGCTGCATCTCTTCGCCACGCACCCACCGCTTGAAGTGCGTATCGCCCGTCTGCAGCAGTACGCAAGTTGATACGCGGCCGGCACAAGCCGGCCCATCCGCCCCCCGCCGTCCTCACCTGTCGAGATCTCTTGCGAAAAAAGCGTTGCCAGACTCCAGCCTGCTATTATAAAACCCTTGCTCAAGCTTCGTGTCTCTGAGGGCCTCCTTCCCGAGATATGGAGGGATGGCCGAGTGGCTTAAGGCGGCGGTCTTGAAAACCGTTGTGGGGTAACTCACCGGGGGTTCGAATCCCTCTCCCTCCGTTCGCAGAGCTTGAGGAATTTTTTTGACTGGAGAGATGGCAGAGTGGCCGAATGCACGTCCTTGCTAAGGACGCGTCTGGGTAACTGGACCGAGGGTTCGAATCCCTCTCTCTCCGCCACCGCACTTCCGCTTCACTCCCTTTCTTCCAAAATCATTTTCAGTTTCAATAGATCTTCGAACACCTGAGCGGCATCGCTTTGTATATCCTGTTGTGTCATCCCCGGTCGATGAAACAGCGTAAAGATCACTTCGCTCTCCGTATCATTGCGAACGACCCGCATCGGATTGTGCACCGTCTCGCCATTCGGCAGCGTCACATCATGATCCAGAACCCCAAATGCATTGTGCGGTGCAAATTTTATGGCCACCTCACCCATCGGCGAATCCGCGATCCAGCGCTCCCCTGCCCTGCGAATCGTTCCACTCAGTCCCGCCGCCCATTGCGGCAGATTTTCGGGATTCGCAACGTACGCGTAAACCTTGTCCGGCGTGCGGTTGATGCTAATGCTGATATGCTGTGCAGGCCAGCTCATGGAATCCTCCTGTTTTTTTGACGCATAAATTTCAGAAAATCCCAAAAACCAACATGCACCAGGCGCGGGCTTGACAAAATATGTCATTTTGTGATCGAAAATATGGCGTGATTAAATTCGATTCGCCGCTTTTTTCTCTACGCTTTTTTGTTCAGATTTTAAGCAGCTGGAGAAGGATATTTTCCCGGTCATTTTTTACAGGCTGGATTCTTTCTGATGAAGTTATCCACAGCTTTTTCGTTTTTCTGTGGATAACTTTATTTTACGCTAAAAATGACGTAGCGATAACAGGAAAACTTGTGTTCAATATTTAATCAGAGACTGAGGCAGGCGCTCATCTGATCGAAGGATAAGATCAACCCGTTGACCACCAAGGATTTCACGCCTCAAAGGTTTTTCAGGTCTCAAGACGCGGCATCTCACGCGAACAAATGAAAGTTCTGCTCGCCCTATTCATCCGTTTTAGTGAAAGACTTGCAGCTCTTTGTTTCCAGCCAGCCCATGTTTCACTCTGAGGGCAGCATTGAGGACTGCATTCACCCCTAAATTCCCCGTAAAGAGGAACAGCTCCCGAATCCCTGTTCGCGCCAGCCCAATCAGGATCTCCTCGAGCAGGACCCGGCTAAACTCGGGGTCCTCCATATCAATTCCAAAGTAAACCCCAATCCGGGTCGGCTTCAGAGCTTCAACCGTCTTCAAAATAAGGGCTTGCGCCTCTTGTCGATCACTCAGGCAAAGCGTCTCCGGCACCAAATAAAACTGCCGGGTCACCTCCCCGCTGCTATCCGACAGCATCAAGGCCTGCTTTTCATCCAGCCCCTGCTCCATCAGCAGCTTGAACACGTCCTCAATCCGTTCCAGCGCAAACACTTCCCGTGCCCCCGCGTCGCCCTTCTTATAGAGCCCGATCCAGAAAGGACAGTCCGTCGTATCCTCCGGACGCGTGATAATCAGCGAAAGGACATCCGACTCCGGGCCCGCGATCCCCACGTTCGCAGGGGTCACCTGAGCGCCACTCATTGTTTTGGTCACGTGCCTTCCTCCTATATAGCTACGCTCTATTCTAGCGAACGGCGGCTAATCTCTCCAATATTATTGATGACTCATGAAAATGCGCGTTTCTACCAAATCTGTCGGAGAAAGCGATCAGGGGATTTTGGATTTGACTTTTGCTTTGCGTTGACCCGTCCTCCGGGCCTGCCTCTCCACCGCCTGGAGCTGGGCATTCAACTCGTCCCAAATGGTGTCAACGTCCGCCTGCTCACGCTTGAGAACGTGGCGAACCTTCAGCTTAAGAGCAGAAAGAGCAGACTTATTCTTCACTGTTTTGGAAAATTCCCAAGCCGGGTGGCTCCGCGCATACTTCAGCTCGGTCCCCAGATCCCGGCTCCGCTGATTCAGAGAATTCTTGCGGCTCAGGATCTCACTGATAGCCGCAGTCTTCCAGGAGAACGGCCCTTCACTTTTTCCCTCCAGCTTTTTCCAGATTTCTTCCAGACCCTCGACGTCCTGATCCCGGTAAGCTTCCTGCATCTTATGGAAAAGCTGCCTGTGTTCCTGACTTTGATCGGGATTGGTGTCCGGGTGCAATCTTAAGGCGAGCTGGTGATAAAGTTTACGCAACTCCTGCTCAGTATTCGCGTCCCGCGACCGTCCACGGCGGCCGGCCGCTCCTTCATCAGAGTGATCTTGAAAAAAATCCTCGGTAGCTTCCTCGAACACCTCGTCAAAGGCTTCCTCAAACTTCTGCCATTCGTCCTTGGCTTTTTTTCCTTTCGAATTGTTTTCGCTTTCCTCTATCTCTTTAACCATCTCTTCCCAAAGATCATCAAGAGTCCCATCTTCCTTGGCCTCCGAGAGGACGCGCAAGCTGGTCGCCAGGGAAATATCATGGTACTCAGCATAGGCTTCAATCTGCTCCATCCAATCCGTCAAATCCGCGACGGCTGAACGGGATTTATGGAGTTGGATAATCTCACGAGAAAACTCACCTTCGTACCAGAGACGATATTGTTCCGTATCGGTGTTCTTGAACTGGTGCAGGTCTGCGGTGTACTTCTCGAATTTCTTCAGAGCTGCTTGATACTGTTTCCATACTTTCGTGCGTAATGGCTGGCTATCCACCAGAACCAAGTCGCGGCAAGTGCTGATGGGATGGATGATGTTGCCACTGGACTTCTGGTGGCGTTTTTTCGGGCGTGCTGCGGGCATGGCTTCTCCGGGCAAAGCAATGCCTCATTTATATTGAATTTTGGGAGCGAAAAGCGAGGGACATTTCCTGCCCCTTGCGAGCAGGCAGCCAAAATCGCATGAATATGATCTATATTCCATAATATATAAAATATGCTGAATTCGGGATATTTTATATTTTTTAGGATATAAGATGGTGTTTAACCTTTCAAATACATACCAGTGATCGCGCTGTTGCGGGAAGCGGTTCACTAAGGGAGATGCCATGCCCATTGTTCGTGATAAACAGAAACGAAACGAGATCCGTGCAACGCTATACCAAGCTCTGTCAACTAATGGAATGGAAGTCTCAGATGTTGTAAAATCGCTGCGAAAAATGATGGCAAAAGGTCAAGAAGCGTTTGCTGATCACATCGATATCAGTCTTGCGACTTTAAGGAAGATCGAGCAGAAGCGAGGAAATTTTACGATGGATTCGATTCGTAAAATATTGGATCGATTTGACCTTGTACTGGTAGTCAAAACCAAGGGCTCATGTCGAGGCAATCCTCCCCAATCTCAAGCCAATAAAAAGAGTGGTGATGGAAATGCGGAATGAGGTTGGAGGATTTGAACTTAGTCTTCGAGACATGTGAGTTCAGACCACCGATCTTTTATCGCGGCAGTCTTTGCTCGAGGATCGAATTCAACTTTTTCTTTGGAACAAAGAAAGTAGATTCCCCGATTGATGTATCGACTCACTTCACTGACAGCTATGAGGACTAACTAGTAGCAACAATGTCATTTTCAATAAACGTGGAGATGAGGTCATTGCTATAGCTCTTAGGTGCCAGCTCATTCATCACATTGAGCGCTGGCCTGCCACTCGAGATTAGAAACTGTGATAACTTCAAGCTACCAATTTCATGAATAGATAACATGTTGAGATTGAAGTAGCTGGCTAGCTTGAGAGGATAGAGTGATGCTGCATTGCCGACATGGCGCATTCGGATATTATTTCCATAAAATCAACTCGTTGTCCAATTTATATTAACGTACGGTGCTAAAAGGATTCTTGATGAATTCGTCGTCAAGGCAAATCATCCTCCCTTTAAATAAGGAGCGCCGCTGTCATCTGCATCAAGAGATTGATTCGCTTGCGATCCCCGTTACGCTTCAGACGACCCGCGTAGGATCTCCGTTTAAATTGGTTTTGACCAAAGAACCGAGGCAATTCAAACAGGACGAAAAACGTCGGAAACTGGCGGCAGAGGTTCTTCAGGGTCTCGAGAACTGGCGAGGCGAAAGAAAAATAGAGGCAGTGACTCATAAGGAGAGGACGGCACGTTCCTCAGCAGGCAAGCCCTATATCTGATAAGACGATACCACTCAGCACTTCATGATAAACCAGGATACAACCGGGATTCCCGAGTGATCGATGCTCTCCTTCGCACATGGTTCATGGAGTATTTGCGTAACCCTGCTAACTGGCGCACTGCTTATTAGCAGTCATTATAGCATTTATAAGCTGTTGCGAAGAATCCGGAGATCCGACCTCGACTTTATTCTTTAAGTTGAGTAAATTTACTCGAGCAATTGAGTAAATCCGGAAAGAGCAAATGTACAGACGACAAACCATTGAAATAATTAAAAAAAGATTAAATGAGGATCGGAAGTTCATTCAAATCCTTCTGGGCCCGCGCCAAGTTGGAAAGACTACTCTCGTCATGCAGTTAGAAGAAAATAATGAAATCCCTCAGCTTTATGCTTCAGCTGACGACGCGCAAACCCGTGACCGAATATGGCTGGAAACGCAATGGCAGAGGGGGCGTGTTCTGGCAAAGAATAGAGGTAAGGCGGTCCTTGTGATCGATGAGATCCAAAAAGTTTCAGATTGGTCCGACAGCGTCAAAGCTCTTTGGGATGCAGACACTCGCAACAAGACGCCTCTTCATGTCCTGCTATTAGGCAGCACCCCACTCTTCGCAGCGCGAGGAATTACAGAAAGCCTTGCAGGTCGCTATGAAACAATTTATGCCTCTCATTGGTCTTATCAAGAGATGGCGGACGCTTTTGCATATTCCCTGGATGAATATTTTTATTTTGGTGGATATCCCGGTGCGGCTCATTTGCGAAAGGAACCCCAGCGCTGGCGACATTATGTAAAGGAATCCATTATCGAGGCGACCGTATCCCGGGATTTACTCGCGACTGTACGTATCGATAAACCTGCTCTGCTTCGCAACTTATTCTTCTTGGCTTGCAATTATGGTGGGCGAATTCTTTCCTATACAAAAATGCTGGGGCAATTGAATGATGCAGGTAATACAACGACTCTCGCCCATTACCTTGACCTATTGTCACAATGCGGACTGGTATGTGGGCTGCAGAAATTCAGTGGAGAAAGTGTACGATCGCGTGGATCCAGTCCTAAACTTTTGACTTTGGATCCTTCTCTTTTAACTGCAATTGATGAGCGAGAAGCAAGTGATTGGCTGGAAGACCCTGAATCAAAGGGGCACCTTGTTGAAAACGTGATCGGCTCCCATCTGTGGCGTGTCTCGAGGGAGAAAGGACAGCTATTCTATTGGAGCGAAGGAAAATGGGAGCTCGATTTTGTGTATACGCTGGGGCGAAGCATATTGGCCATAGAGGTTAAAAGCGGTAGGCGACAGAGATCCGTTTCAGGATTGGCAGAATTCAAGAAGCGGAATCCCGATTGTCGCACCTTGATTGTGGGAATGGGAGGCGTGCCGCTCGAAGATTTTTTGAGGACATCGCCTGAAGACTGGTTTTGAGTATTCCGCTGGATCTCGGAGGGCCATGGTGCGCCTGAATTCAGATGGCGGGTGATGGACGGCTGATCCGCGAGAACAAGCAGGTCCATGAGGAGAATTATGCATCTCAGTTATTAGTGCAAGGCGGCCTCTTCCATCTCAGACCGCAAAAGTGAGCTGGTCATGGGAATACGGAACGGGACTGACGGAAAAGTTCCGGGGATAAAATCTAACTACTTAATGTTTAAGAAGTTTATCGTCTACTGCATCTCTAAAACTTCATCACCACGTGTCGATGTCGTTGTTTTGTATGAGAGTCGGAGCAGCTTCCTCAAGCAAGTGATAAGAACAAATTCTTGCGACATTCAACGCAGCTGTTGGTCAATTTTAATTGAAGTAACTTCCCCATCTTTCGATGCGTCCAGCGGTGGGAGAGAGGTCCATACCCCGTTTTTCGAGTAACCAGGGAGTTTATTGTTAGAAGAATTAATCGTATGTCCTACTGCATATAAATCGCAGCCGAAGATGGCAATTGTGTGTACAAAATGATTCAATTCTGTCCAAGTTCGGTTCTTCCAGTAACCAAACCGTTTAGGGTCAGAGCCAAAGGGGCGCACATAAAACTCCTGGAGGTATCCTAGAGCAAAGATATCACTATCAGAAATTATGACTTGCCAAGAGTTTGAAATATAATTTTCTAGCCCTAGAGGAGCAGGAAGGTTGGTCCATTCACCATTTTTCCAGTATCCACCGTGCCAGTCGAAAGATCCGGGGATATAGATGTCATCGTTATACAAATAAATGGATTCCGCCCACGAGCCTGGCGGAACAGCCGCAGGTGAAGTCAACTCATTCCAGGTTCCATTTTTCCAGTATCCGCCCGCGTAGGTCGATTCACGAATCTTTCTGTTTCCGGTCACGTATACATCATTCCCATCTAGAGTTAGTGATGTTACCTTTGTAAAAGCTTGATCGCTGGATAGACGAAACCATTGGTCAGCCTTCCAGTATCCGGCCTCCATCTCATTGTATATCAATGTATAAATGTCTGTTCCTGAGCTTGCCATTGAGATAAAGCGTGGCTGTTGCGAACCGACCGGGGATTCGAGTGCAGTCCGCCCTCCATTTTTCCAGTAGCCTGCTGTAACTTTGAAATTGGAATCACTGATATGCCCGCCTGAATAGACATCATTCCCCAGCATGACCACAGAGCTAACGTTAACGGTGTCATCGGGGCTGGTTGCCAGGAGCTCGTTTCCACTCCATGTTCCAGCTTTCCAATAGCCTCCCACGGGCGTATTGGAGGTATTATTACTGTATCCAACGAAGTAAACGCCATCATCGTTGCTAACGTCTGACTCACTCCTCGGAACAACAACAATGGTGAATTCTTTTGTTGCCGTTGCAGAGCCTCTGGTGAGCTTTGCTGTCAGGACAACATTCTCGATATTCGCGCTTTGTATGACTTCTGCGGCGCCGTTGGATATTGTGATAATTTCTGGATTGCTACTTGCCCAATGTATAGAAGTTTCTTCGTTTGTTTTTGTGAGGAGACTAAAGTTTTTAGTGACGCGCGAAGCGGTGTCACAAGGTGCAAAAGAGAAGTCTCTCTCAGTTAGACCATCTTTTTCCCTTAATAAAACCTCTTCATTCAACGAGTCAGTTGTTTCCACACTTTTCGATTTCTTTTTGCAAGATTCAGACATACCCATGAAAAAACACAAGAGTACAATAGCGCCGAAAATTTTTACCCGCCCACTATTTTTGTAAATCCCCAGATTTTCGTTCATTTTATGATTAACCTTGATTGTGAATGCACCATTAAACCAGTGCCGACCATCATCAATATTATCGTTTATATAATTTATTATCTAGATCCCCTAAACTCCCGGCCGTTGATGTGAAGAAACTCAGTCCTGATGAGGGGTTCCCCGAAACTCCTCCAAACAGAACTTTAAACTCGCATTTCCTGAGGGGGTCCAAAAAACTCCTCCAAATAGCACTTTAAAATCGCATTTGTTGAGGGGGCCCCAAAAACTCCTCCAAATAGCACTTTAAAATCGCATTTGTTGAGGGGGTCCAAAAAACTCCTCCAAATAGCACTTTAAAATCGCATTTGTTCAGCTCTGTTCATGTCAAATTCCCTCAGGAATTCCTGGGGTGTCCTATTACCTAAAGATCTGTGTGGGCGATCCTCGTTGTACTCACGTCTCCACTGTTCGATCTTATGCCGAGCATCCTCAAGGCTTTCAAAAACCGATTGATTAAGGCATTCATCTCGAAACCTTCCATTGAAAGACTCTATGAAAGGATTGTCTGTTGGCTTCGCGGGCCGGGAGAAGTCCAGCCGCACACCTTTCCAATGCGCCCAGTCGTCGAGGGCTTTGCTGATAAACTCACTCCCATTGTCGACGTTAATGAATGAGGCCATCCCATGACCATGAGACAGCCTTTCAAGAGCATTTGCAACATGTTTTCCGGTCATGCTTCGCCCACATTCAAGTAGCACTGCTTCGCGACTAAAGGTATCGACGACTGTTAGGATTCGAATGGCTTTTCCGTCAGCCAGGGAGTCGTGAACAAAATCCATGCACCAACGCTGATTGGGAGCTGTGGGTGTCGGAGGAATGATTCGGATCTGGGAACGACGCTTACGGTAGTACTTCCGGTGTCGCAGGCTCAAACCCTCACTGACGTATATGCGATGAACCTTCTTGCGATTTACCAACCATCCCTCACGCCGCAGAAGCACATAAATGCGATTGTAGCCGTATCGCACCCGACTCTGTGCAATATCTCTGATTCGCATCCGGATGGCCGTATCATCGCGTCGGCGGGCTCGATATCGACAACACGATCGGTCGAAGAGCAAAACACTGCAGGATCGTCTCTCGGAAATCTTGAAGGCACGTTTCAGGAAGTCTGCAATCTCCCGCTTCCTTGCAGGCTTCAAAGCTTTTTTTCGATCACTTCCTGCAGCATATGCTTGTCAAGGCTCAGGTCAGCCACCAAGCGCTTGAGCCTGCGATTCTCATCTTCGAGCAAACGCATTCGCTTGAGTTCCGTCGAACCAAGCCCTCCGTACTTTTTCTTCCAGGTATAAAACGTCTGCTGCGAAATTCCCAGCTTACGACACACATCCACCACAGCCTCGCCAGCTTCCACCTGACGCAGGGCATAGACAATCTGTTCCTCAGTAAACTTGGACGTTTTCATACATCTCTCCACGTCAAAGAGAGCTGAATTATAGCGGATTTTTCAGCTTTTCGCTGGAGGATTTTTCGGGGTCAACGTCAATCTGCTGCGAGCGCCAAGTCAGATGATAGCGTGCAAATGACGGGAAAGCGGAACGAGACTGACGGAAAGTTTCGGGGACTCGGTTAGAACAAGTTTCCTGCCCAGAGGCTCTTGACAAAATCTTGATAGCTTAGAATTTCGATCCCATCTTCTGTCATGCGAGCTCCATTCTCCATTGATATGACAATTCTCTTCTGAATCTCAGGGTAGTCGCTTTTCAGTTCGCGAAGGCCTTTTAAATGATCAGAATGAATATTCGACGAAGCTTTGGATTCTATTGCTGCCTTCATAGGTCCTACAATGAAATCGACTTCGACCCCTGTTGTCAAACGCCAGTAACTCAATGTCTCTGGCCGCCCAGTGTATTCGATGTAAGTCGTGAGTTCATGAAAAACCCAGTTTTCAAAGGCTTTTCCCCACGCACTCGATCCTGGCAAGACTTGACCACGTTGCGCAAGATAATTAACAACACCAACGTCCGCGAAATAAAACTTCGGGCTCGACGAAACTCTACGCTTCGGCCTGAAAGTATAGGCTGGCAGATAGCGTGCCAGCAGAGTGTCGACTAAAATTTCATAGTAAGAGCGGACCGTTGGTGCTGAAACGCCACAATCACGCGCAACAGTCTCATAATTGAGAAGCTCCGTATCACCTAATGCAGATATTTCAAGAAATCGGCTGAACGGCTGTAACTTGCGAACCAGTCCTTCTGCGAAAATTTCTTCTTTTAAATAGTCTGCGCAATATGATTTTAAATGCAGAGCAGCTTCATTGGAATCATATATAAGTGGCATGTAGCCACGGTTCAGCATTTTCTCCAGGAGAGAATTCCGAGCCGATTTCAGCCGCTACCAAGCCTGACATTTCATATCGCAAGGCACGCCCTCCGAGAAGGTTTGCATGGCCTTTACGAACCTTTCGAGCGCTCGATCCACAAAGCCTAAAGACCACACCATCGTCTTCAATGAGCAGATGAACTTCATCAAGCAGCTGGGGACTTTCTGAATTTCGTCAATGATAACGAACTTCCAGGTATTTCTCCTGACTCTTTCTCGCAGTCGTTCCGGATAACTTTGGAAGAGAGCAAATTCATCACTTTTCAAAAGCTGGATAAAGGAGGTGTCCGGGAAAGTCTCCTTTAACAGGCTCGTCTTCCCGACTTGGCGAGGACCCCATAAAAAAAGAATTATTCAATAATTTTGGTATATTGAGAGGTCGTCTATACAAACAAAACTCCTACTTTGAATTTTCATGAAAAACCAAGCAGATCTTTTCCTGGGATTTTTCCAGGCAAAAACAGCAGAAATGGAAGCTCACAAGCTTGGTTCAAGAAATTAACCATGGCTATAATGCATAGTTGGATCGATGCATGCGGCTACTTTTGCTACTATTCGTCCAGATCCAAAGCTCCAGAACTCACCGATAGATCCCATGGTCTTCGAGTATAAAGAGCGGTTGTCTCAATGCTCTTATGTCTCGCATGGTTGCGTAAGGCAATAACATCAAGCTTTGTATTGTGACCAAGCCAGTGAAGTGCTCCCCACTTTTCGTACAACTCAAGCCACTAAAGTTTGCTCACGATACTGACGCGGCGATTTATAACCGAGCGCCGAATGCATCCTCATCCCGTTGTAAAAGTCCATCCAGTCGGCAATAGCCTGGAAAGCTGCATCCTTTGACCTGAATCGATTCAGCCAAATACACTCTTCTTTAAGGGATCTGAAGAACCGCTCAATCATGCCGTTCTGCTCCGGACTATAAGGGGTAATGTATTGCTGTTCGATGCCGTGTCTCTGCGCAACACCAACGAACTCCCTGGCACCAAACACGAGTCCATTATCGCTTCTCAGAGTCAGGTGGACCTTCGGTTTCCAGATCAGCCCACGAGCCCTGAGACCGTCTTCAAGCGCTGCTGATGCAACCTTGGCCTTTCCCGAACTTGAAAGCCGCCAGCCCACAATTTCCCGATCAAAGCAGTCGATCACGGCAGTGAGATGACACCAGCCATCCTTGCCGCAGAATATGCTCGTCGTGTCGATCGCCCAAAGCTGGTCAGAGCGGAAGGTCAGGTGTCTTCGTCCCTGGACCCTGGGGCGCATGCCTCGGGGCTTTTCAGTCTTTTGCCAGCCATTGAGCTTGATGATCCGGTGGACCTTTTCCGGTTGACTTTCAGGCCATCACGGAACTTCAAAACTGCGTGAATACGTCGGACTCCATAGGTCGGGAATTCTTCGATAATCCGACGAATCCCAAGAACCAAATCCTGGTCCATACGGGTCGCGCGGCCACCCTTTGGCTGGTAATAGACATTGGACCTTGGCACTCCAAACCACTGACAGAGCTTGGAAAGAGATACGGCCTTGCCCTCCTCCTTGAGAACGCTCTGAAGCCCTAAGAGTTCGTCTCTTGATCTTGGCTCAGAGCCTGCCACTTTTTTCGGGCATCGAGCTCCAGAACCAGCTCTCCAACCGTGGCCCGGAGGTCTTTGATCTCCCGCTCGTATTGGGCCTGATCTTCCTTGGCGTTGGTCTTGAGACTATTCTCTCCGCCTTTAAGGAAGGTTTCGATCCAGCCTTCGACCTCAGACTGCTTCAGGTCCTGCTCCCTACAGACATCAACCAGGGACTTCTCTCCCTTCATGATCCTGACTATCAACTCAACCTTGCGTCTGGCAGTCCATCTCTGAAAGTCGGTCTTCATTGCATACTCCGTTAGTACAGAATTTTCTTATACCCTGTACGAAACAGGAGGGGAACACTCCACCAGTACAGAGAACCACGTCGACAGTCCTTCAAGGTTAGTTCCGGGTATCCAAGACGCCTCCAACTCTGAAGTACCAGTCTGCTCCATATGGAAAGAAAGGCTGATCGCGTTCACGCTGATTCAACACTTTTACGATCTCCTTGGCAGCATCTCCATTGAAGCAGGCTACCCGGCCTTTGGAATTGGCTTTAGGATCGGGCATGTAATGGAGGCCCCGGGACTTTTGCCTATATATCTAGATCCCCGAAACTCCCAGCCGTCGATGTGACGAAACTCAGATCCGTTCGGATTTCCGGCCCATCCTATGCTTTCACCCGACACCTGAAATTTCCGCCTTTACAGACAAGCCAGAAGAGCGCAAATGGAGTCCGGCCATGTGTCCCACGGATGGGGCGCTGGAATCCGGATGTTGAGTGATGAATGACAGGGTGATGTTTCAGAACAAGGCGCTCTCCGCGCTCGGTGGTCTGCTGTTTTTCGAGAATCTGCTGACCAGCACTCGCCTCGAGGAGCGGGCTGTGGATTGTCTTCCGCGACTTCGCATAGCCTCGCGAGCCTCGAGTTTCGATAAATTCCGCGCGCTTATGCTTGGTCTTGTGAGTGGTGCCGACTGTCTTGATGATATGGATGCCCTGGCTGAAGACCCTCGTTTTGCAGGGTGAACGGCCCTCTTGTTTCATCAGCAACCTATGAGGATTTCCTGCGAAAATTCTCCGGTTTCCAGCTTCAGCATTTGAATCAGGAGCTTTGCCGTCTGGCTGGTGAGCTTCATCTGCGGAGCGGAAGTTCGGAACGTCTGGTGCTGGATATCGACTCGACGGGGCATGAGCAGCATGGTGTGAAGATGGAGGGCCTTGCCTATAACTACAAGAATGAGTGGAGCCTGAGCTCGATCGAGGTGTTTGATCAGAAGGGCTTTCTGCACTATCTGAACGTCCGGGAGGGCAATGCCTTCACCTCCGAGGACGCTCCGTTCATCATCAGCGAGGTGTCGCGTCATCTGCCGCGTGAGCTGCGGCGCGAGCGCCCGCTTTTGCGGGCTGACTCGGGTTACTGCAACAATCCTGTGTTCCAGGCCTGCGAGCAGAACGGTTTTGGCTTTCTGATCGCCATGCGGTAAACCTTTACAGTCCTCTTCTGCGACGGCGCATCAAGTGGCCGAAGGCAAAGAGCAAGACGCTGGAAGAGGAGGAGGCCGAGGTCGGCGAATCGCTTTACCATTCGAAAAAGTGTGAGAAGGTTTTCCGGGTGATTTTCATGAGACGACCTCGCAAGGGCGAGCGGGAGATCTTTGCCGACTGGCACTGGACGTATCAGGCCTATATTACCTCAGAAAGCAGTTCGGGCCTTTCCGCCGAGGATGCCGTGGACTTTATCGCAAACGCGGGCATGCCGAAAATTTCATTCGGGAACTCAAAAACGGATTTGATCTGCATCACTTTCCCTGCCAGAAGCTTAATGCAAACCGCGCCTATGGATTGATAGCGGCTTTCGCATACAATTTCATGCGCTTTCTGGGGACGGTGATGCGCCCTGATCGTCCGATGTTTTCAAAAAGAATTCGTTATTGTCTGGTCAACCTTGCCTGTCAGGTGGTGCGAAAGGCAAGGCAGACCATTGTTATATTTCCAAGGCGATATGAACAGGAGGTGAAGCGTTGTCTTATGAACATAAAACTCACGTTGGGTTATGGGTAACAGGTCCCGCGAAGAAAACCACCTTGATCTTTGACAACCGAATATTCGCAACCCAACTGAGCTATGGGACAATTGGGGGTCTTCTCGGTTCGTGGTGGGTCATTTCCAAAAATAAAATAGGGACATAGGCAAACCTGCCGTAGATTTTGGTTCGCCAGAATCAAAAAGCCAGGAGGGCGCCTATGTCTATGGAAAGACCAGCACGACTCGTTCTTCTTCCTGAACTGGAACTTGTGAAATCGGTAAAACTCAGCAATCGAATTCTGGGGTTTTTTAAGAAAACTTCGACGCACGAGGTCTGCCCAAAGTGTGCCCATCTCTCTGAATCTGTTTATGATCATCGTCCTGTTCGCATCAAGGA
>NZ_BDFO01000001.1:104775-111729 GCF_001748245.1 Oligoflexus tunisiensis
TGAGGGGGTCCCAAAAACTCCTCCAAATAGCACTTTAAAATCGCATTTGTTCAGCTCTGTTCATGTCAAATTCCCTCAGGAATTCCTGGGGTGTCCTATTACCTAAAGATCTGTGTGGGCGATCCTCGTTGTACTCACGTCTCCACTGTTCGATCTTATGCCGAGCATCCTCAAGGCTCTCAAAAACCGATTGATTAAGGCATTCATCTCGAAACCTTCCATTGAAAGACTCTATGAAAGGATTGTCTGTTGGCTTCGCGGGCCGGGAGAAGTCCAGCCGCACACCTTTCCAATGCGCCCAGTCGTCGAGGGCTTTGCTGATAAACTCACTCCCATTGTCGACGTTAATGAATGAGGCCATCCCATGACCATGAGACAGCCTTTCAAGAGCATTTGCAACATGTTTTCCGGTCATGCTTCGCCCACATTCAAGTAGCACTGCTTCGCGACTAAAGGTATCGACGACTGTTAGGATTCGAATGGCTTTTCCGTCAGCCAGGGAGTCGTGAACAAAATCCATGCACCAACGCTGATTGGGAGCTGTGGGTGTCGGAGGAATGATTCGGATCTGGGAACGACGCTTACGGTAGTACTTCCGGTGTCGCAGGCTCAAACCCTCACTGACGTATATGCGATGAACCTTCTTGCGATTTACCAACCATCCCTCACGCCGCAGAAGCACATAAATGCGATTGTAGCCGTATCGCACCCGACTCTGTGCAATATCTCTGATTCGCATCCGGATGGCCGTATCATCGCGTCGGCGGGCTCGATATCGACAACACGATCGGTCGAAGAGCAAAACACTGCAGGATCGTCTCTCGGAAATCTTGAAGGCACGTTTCAGGAAGTCTGCAATCTCCCGCTTCCTTGCAGGCTTCAAAGCTTTTTTTCGATCACTTCCTGCAGCATATGCTTGTCAAGGCTCAGGTCAGCCACCAAGCGCTTGAGCCTGCGATTCTCATCTTCGAGCAAACGCATTCGCTTGAGTTCCGTCGAACCAAGCCCTCCGTACTTTTTCTTCCAGGTATAAAACGTCTGCTGCGAAATTCCCAGCTTACGACACACATCCACCACAGCCTCGCCAGCTTCCACCTGACGCAGGGCATAGACAATCTGTTCCTCAGTAAACTTGGACGTTTTCATACATCTCTCCACGTCAAAGAGAGCTGAATTATAGCGGATTTTTCAGCTTTTCGCTGGAGGATTTTTCGGGGTCAACGTCAATCTGCTGCGAGCGCCAAGTCAGATGATAGCGTGCAAATGACGGGAAAGCGGAACGAGACTGACGGAAAGTTTCGGGGACTCGGTTAGAACAAGTTTCCTGCCCAGAGGCTCTTGACAAAATCTTGATAGCTTAGAATTTCGATCCCATCTTCTGTCATGCGAGCTCCATTCTCCATTGATATGACAATTCTCTTCTGAATCTCAGGGTAGTCGCTTTTCAGTTCGCGAAGGCCTTTTAAATGATCAGAATGAATATTCGACGAAGCTTTGGATTCTATTGCTGCCTTCATAGGTCCTACAATGAAATCGACTTCGACCCCTGTTGTCAAACGCCAGTAACTCAATGTCTCTGGCCGCCCAGTGTATTCGATGTAAGTCGTGAGTTCATGAAAAACCCAGTTTTCAAAGGCTTTTCCCCACGCACTCGATCCTGGCAAGACTTGACCACGTTGCGCAAGATAATTAACAACACCAACGTCCGCGAAATAAAACTTCGGGCTCGACGAAACTCTACGCTTCGGCCTGAAAGTATAGGCTGGCAGATAGCGTGCCAGCAGAGTGTCGACTAAAATTTCATAGTAAGAGCGGACCGTTGGTGCTGAAACGCCACAATCACGCGCAACAGTCTCATAATTGAGAAGCTCCGTATCACCTAATGCAGATATTTCAAGAAATCGGCTGAACGGCTGTAACTTGCGAACCAGTCCTTCTGCGAAAATTTCTTCTTTTAAATAGTCTGCGCAATATGATTTTAAATGCAGAGCAGCTTCATTGGAATCATATATAAGTGGCATGTAGCCACGGTTCAGCATTTTCTCCAGGAGAGAATTCCGAGCCGATTTCAGCCGCTACCAAGCCTGACATTTCATATCGCAAGGCACGCCCTCCGAGAAGGTTTGCATGGCCTTTACGAACCTTTCGAGCGCTCGATCCACAAAGCCTAAAGACCACACCATCGTCTTCAATGAGCAGATGAACTTCATCAAGCAGCTGGGGACTTTCTGAATTTCGTCAATGATAACGAACTTCCAGGTATTTCTCCTGACTCTTTCTCGCAGTCGTTCCGGATAACTTTGGAAGAGAGCAAATTCATCACTTTTCAAAAGCTGGATAAAGGAGGTGTCCGGGAAAGTCTCCTTTAACAGGCTCGTCTTCCCGACTTGGCGAGGACCCCATAAAAAAAGAATTATTCAATAATTTTGGTATATTGAGAGGTCGTCTATACAAACAAAACTCCTACTTTGAATTTTCATGAAAAACCAAGCAGATCTTTTCCTGGGATTTTTCCAGGCAAAAACAGCAGAAATGGAAGCTCACAAGCTTGGTTCAAGAAATTAACCATGGCTATAATGCATAGTTGGATCGATGCATGCGGCTACTTTTGCTACTATTCGTCCAGATCCAAAGCTCCAGAACTCACCGATAGATCCCATGGTCTTCGAGTATAAAGAGCGGTTGTCTCAATGCTCTTATGTCTCGCATGGTTGCGTAAGGCAATAACATCAAGCTTTGTATTGTGACCAAGCCAGTGAAGTGCTCCCCACTTTTCGTACAACTCAAGCCACTAAAGTTTGCTCACGATACTGACGCGGCGATTTATAACCGAGCGCCGAATGCATCCTCATCCCGTTGTAAAAGTCCATCCAGTCGGCAATAGCCTGGAAAGCTGCATCCTTTGACCTGAATCGATTCAGCCAAATACACTCTTCTTTAAGGGATCTGAAGAACCGCTCAATCATGCCGTTCTGCTCCGGACTATAAGGGGTAATGTATTGCTGTTCGATGCCGTGTCTCTGCGCAACACCAACGAACTCCCTGGCACCAAACACGAGTCCATTATCGCTTCTCAGAGTCAGGTGGACCTTCGGTTTCCAGATCAGCCCACGAGCCCTGAGACCGTCTTCAAGCGCTGCTGATGCAACCTTGGCCTTTCCCGAACTTGAAAGCCGCCAGCCCACAATTTCCCGATCAAAGCAGTCGATCACGGCAGTGAGATGACACCAGCCATCCTTGCCGCAGAATATGCTCGTCGTGTCGATCGCCCAAAGCTGGTCAGAGCGGAAGGTCAGGTGTCTTCGTCCCTGGACCCTGGGGCGCATGCCTCGGGGCTTTTCAGTCTTTTGCCAGCCATTGAGCTTGATGATCCGGTGGACCTTTTCCGGTTGACTTTCAGGCCATCACGGAACTTCAAAACTGCGTGAATACGTCGGACTCCATAGGTCGGGAATTCTTCGATAATCCGACGAATCCCAAGAACCAAATCCTGGTCCATACGGGTCGCGCGGCCACCCTTTGGCTGGTAATAGACATTGGACCTTGGCACTCCAAACCACTGACAGAGCTTGGAAAGAGATACGGCCTTGCCCTCCTCCTTGAGAACGCTCTGAAGCCCTAAGAGTTCGTCTCTTGATCTTGGCTCAGAGCCTGCCACTTTTTTCGGGCATCGAGCTCCAGAACCAGCTCTCCAACCGTGGCCCGGAGGTCTTTGATCTCCCGCTCGTATTGGGCCTGATCTTCCTTGGCGTTGGTCTTGAGACTATTCTCTCCGCCTTTAAGGAAGGTTTCGATCCAGCCTTCGACCTCAGACTGCTTCAGGTCCTGCTCCCTACAGACATCAACCAGGGACTTCTCTCCCTTCATGATCCTGACTATCAACTCAACCTTGCGTCTGGCAGTCCATCTCTGAAAGTCGGTCTTCATTGCATACTCCGTTAGTACAGAATTTTCTTATACCCTGTACGAAACAGGAGGGGAACACTCCACCAGTACAGAGAACCACGTCGACAGTCCTTCAAGGTTAGTTCCGGGTATCCAAGACGCCTCCAACTCTGAAGTACCAGTCTGCTCCATATGGAAAGAAAGGCTGATCGCGTTCACGCTGATTCAACACTTTTACGATCTCCTTGGCAGCATCTCCATTGAAGCAGGCTACCCGGCCTTTGGAATTGGCTTTAGGATCGGGCATGTAATGGAGGCCCCGGGACTTTTGCCTATATATCTAGATCCCCGAAACTCCCAGCCGTCGATGTGACGAAACTCAGATCCGTTCGGATTTCCGGCCCATCCTATGCTTTCACCCGACACCTGAAATTTCCGCCTTTACAGACAAGCCAGAAGAGCGCAAATGGAGTCCGGCCATGTGTCCCACGGATGGGGCGCTGGAATCCGGATGTTGAGTGATGAATGACAGGGTGATGTTTCAGAACAAGGCGCTCTCCGCGCTCGGTGGTCTGCTGTTTTTCGAGAATCTGCTGACCAGCACTCGCCTCGAGGAGCGGGCTGTGGATTGTCTTCCGCGACTTCGCATAGCCTCGCGAGCCTCGAGTTTCGATAAATTCCGCGCGCTTATGCTTGGTCTTGTGAGTGGTGCCGACTGTCTTGATGATATGGATGCCCTGGCTGAAGACCCTCGTTTTGCAGGGTGAACGGCCCTCTTGTTTCATCAGCAACCTATGAGGATTTCCTGCGAAAATTCTCCGGTTTCCAGCTTCAGCATTTGAATCAGGAGCTTTGCCGTCTGGCTGGTGAGCTTCATCTGCGGAGCGGAAGTTCGGAACGTCTGGTGCTGGATATCGACTCGACGGGGCATGAGCAGCATGGTGTGAAGATGGAGGGCCTTGCCTATAACTACAAGAATGAGTGGAGCCTGAGCTCGATCGAGGTGTTTGATCAGAAGGGCTTTCTGCACTATCTGAACGTCCGGGAGGGCAATGCCTTCACCTCCGAGGACGCTCCGTTCATCATCAGCGAGGTGTCGCGTCATCTGCCGCGTGAGCTGCGGCGCGAGCGCCCGCTTTTGCGGGCTGACTCGGGTTACTGCAACAATCCTGTGTTCCAGGCCTGCGAGCAGAACGGTTTTGGCTTTCTGATCGCCATGCGGTAAACCTTTACAGTCCTCTTCTGCGACGGCGCATCAAGTGGCCGAAGGCAAAGAGCAAGACGCTGGAAGAGGAGGAGGCCGAGGTCGGCGAATCGCTTTACCATTCGAAAAAGTGTGAGAAGGTTTTCCGGGTGATTTTCATGAGACGACCTCGCAAGGGCGAGCGGGAGATCTTTGCCGACTGGCACTGGACGTATCAGGCCTATATTACCTCAGAAAGCAGTTCGGGCCTTTCCGCCGAGGATGCCGTGGACTTTATCGCAAACGCGGGCATGCCGAAAATTTCATTCGGGAACTCAAAAACGGATTTGATCTGCATCACTTTCCCTGCCAGAAGCTTAATGCAAACCGCGCCTATGGATTGATAGCGGCTTTCGCATACAATTTCATGCGCTTTCTGGGGACGGTGATGCGCCCTGATCGTCCGATGTTTTCAAAAAGAATTCGTTATTGTCTGGTCAACCTTGCCTGTCAGGTGGTGCGAAAGGCAAGGCAGACCATTGTTATATTTCCAAGGCGATATGAACAGGAGGTGAAGCGTTGTCTTATGAACATAAAACTCACGTTGGGTTATGGGTAACAGGTCCCGCGAAGAAAACCACCTTGATCTTTGACAACCGAATATTCGCAACCCAACTGAGCTATGGGACAATTGGGGGTCTTCTCGGTTCGTGGTGGGTCATTTCCAAAAATAAAATAGGGACATAGGCAAACCTGCCGTAGATTTTGGTTCGCCAGAATCAAAAAGCCAGGAGGGCGCCTATGTCTATGGAAAGACCAGCACGACTCGTTCTTCTTCCTGAACTGGAACTTGTGAAATCGGTAAAACTCAGCAATCGAATTCTGGGGTTTTTTAAGAAAACTTCGACGCACGAGGTCTGCCCAAAGTGTGCCCATCTCTCTGAATCTGTTTATGATCATCGTCCTGTTCGCATCAAGGATGAGCCCCTTCGCAACAAGCTGGTTGTTCTGCTCATCAACAAAAGGCGGTTTTACTGCAGTCACTGCAAAAAGCCATTTACCGAACCCGTATCAGGAATCGGCAAAGGGCGACGAACGACCGAGCGTCTGCGTTCGGCAATATGCTGGGCGTCGGAAAACTTCCATGATCTTTCCAGAGTTCAGAGACACTATGATTGCTCCGCTGACACTGTTTATCGAGCCACATATGATCGTCTTGAACTTCGTCGCAGAAAGCGGCTCTACCCGCTTCCGCCAGTCATCGGAATTGATGAACATTCCCTTCGGAAGCCCAAAGGCAGATCGACAGTATACTCGACCATCATAGTCGATCATACGCATCGTCGCGTTTATGAATTATTGGAAGGTCGCGCTCGAGGCGAAATTGAAGAGCCTTTAAGGCGGCTGCCTGGTCGTTCCAATGTTCGTGTCGTCACCATGGATCTTTCACCAACCTATCGGACACTCGCAAGGGAATATTTTCCAAAAGCCAGTATTGTGGCAGACAGGTTTCATGTTCAAAGGCTTTTCACAAAACTTGTGAATCGCCTAGATCCCCAGAACTCAACCTTGCCGTCCTGACGAAGCCTTCATCTGTACTGTCGTACAACCAAAGATCCCTTTTCACCCTGGGGTAAAATTCTTCAATTTGCCGGATTTACAGTCAGGCCAAAGGAGCGTAAATCGTTCAGCACCAGCCTCACGGAAGGGGTTGCTTCAGGCAGGATGCTGACATAATGAATCGCGTGATTTTTCAGGACCGGAATTTGTCTTCGCTCGGTGGTTTGCTTTTGTTCAAGGAGCTGCTTGTGGGCAGCCGGCTTGATGAGCGTGTTGGCGAGGCTCTGCCTCGCCAGCATATAGCCTCCGGCGCTTCAGGATTTGAT
>NZ_BDFO01000001.1:111739-493726 GCF_001748245.1 Oligoflexus tunisiensis
CAAGCTCTCCAGGACATATTCAAACATCGAGCCACGCACGAAATTCCTTCAACAATCAGCATGCCGCCATTTTCTTGGCATGGTGAATATGAGACCATGGCAAAAAATTGCAGCCTTCGCGAAACAACATTAGAAATGGGAATGAAAACTCTCTCAGATTTTTACTCTCGGGTTTTAAGGGTTTCTTCAGATTGATGGAGAGCTGCAATATCATTTGAAAAGCATTTGCTGAGTTGAAGGACATGAAAGCAGGTGACGACTCCGCTATATTCAGCGCTCGAAGGATTGGCTGGGTATTGTTTTCCGAAAGCACTTGCCAAGGCTTACCATCAGCCCTATTAGGGTTCTAAGAAGTTCAAAAACTATCGACTCAGGGTTTTGAACATGTGCCGGTAAAGGGCTCCAGAGATGGACCCACTACGATTTGCAATGGCATTCGGTTATGAATATAACCTCCTATTAAAGTTGATAAAATGATGGGATAGACTCCTTCAAGTGACTCTATTATCACAAGTTGGAGAATTCTAATCATGGACGATGATCAATTCGCAAGGCTCTGGAATAGTATTTCCGCTATCGTCCGAAAGATTGCATCCCGGTATGACAAAGAGTGGATAGTAAGAAAACGCAAGGTTGATTCTTTTCTTCTCATTCTAATTCTTCTTCGCATATCATTTTCTAGGCAAGGCTATAGCTCGAGCATTTCTTCACTTTGGCCTGCAGTGCAGTTCGCTATTCCCAGACTCCGCTCTTCAAAGCCAATATCAGCTTCATCCTTTTCTGAAGCGCGATCCAAATTAAACCCCAAAGTCTTTCGAGATATCCATTGTGAAATTATTGAAGCATACATGCAGGGCCGCGGCGAAAGCAATAAGTGGCTTGGACACCGCATATTTGCGATTGATGCCAGTAAAATCAATCTCCCAGTAGAACTCAAAGAGAATGGGTACATGCCGTCGAATAAGTCGTGCCATTATCCACAAGGATTATTAAGTTGCTTGTTTGATCTCGCATCAAAGATCCCATACGATTTCCAGCTTGAGCCACTCATGAGTGAGCGCATATGTGTTCCTCTGCATCTCGATTATCTAAAGGCAGGAGACGTGGTCGTCTATGACCGAGGTTATTTCAGTTACGACTTGGCAAAAGAGCACATAGCGCGAGGCATTCATGCTGTTTTTAGAATAAAAAGTAAAGGGAACATGGGTCGACTCCAGAAGCTTATTGAGCGTCGCACGATGGACAATGAAATTGACATAAAGCCGGATAGCTCACGATACACGAGACGTGTAAAGGCCAGACTGAGATTAAGGCAGTTGGATCGCATTCGTCTCCGTCTTGTAAAATACAGAATCAAAGGAAATCTATATTATTTGGTGACAACTTTGCTGGACAAGGACGCCTATTCGCCAGATCGGCTGATGGATCTGTACGCAAAACGATGGGACATAGAGGATCTTTTCAAAACTTTGAAGCGGGTTACGGAAATAGAGACTTTCCATGGACGATGTGAGTCGTCAGTAAAACAAGAGATATTCGCGCAAATGCTTTTGATAACTTTGGGTAGAATATTTTCGAATGAAATTGAATCAAACTTGCCTTTAGCCGAAAAAAGCTTCCGAAAAAAGCGCTATATTAAAAAAAAGAACGAACCACGTGCGAACCGTTTCGCGTCAATTTCAAGAATTGCTTGATAAGCATCCGTGACCAATTGCCAATTCTTTTCGCCGCAGGAAAGAAGCGCCTAATTGAATGTTTTTCAGCCTTGTTCATTCGAGTCGGTCGATATAGGCAGCGTTTTAGACCCAACAGAAGTTACGAAAGAAAGTCCAGGAGGCCAATTGGAAAGTGGGTCAAGATCCGAATGACATAGATTCAGGCACGAAGTCTAAACCGAACGCCATTGCCATGATTCGTGGAGAGCCGCAAAAGTGCGCTGGTGATGGGATGCGGAACTGACGGAATGTTTCGGGGATTCGGGCTATGATGTAAAATGGCGCACCCGGAAGGATTCGAACCTCCGACCCCCAGATTCGTAGTCTGGTATTCTATCCAACTGAACTACGGGTGCAATCGAGCAGAGGCCATCTTATAGATGATCTCTCCAAAGGTTACAAGTTAAAAATCACAGGTTCTTGGCTTCTCTTCAAAAAATCTCGATTAGTTCAGCTAACTGCATGTCGCGAGTTAGTTTACGGGGGGGTATGCCACTTTTGTGATCTTCGTCCGGAATTTTTATCCAAAAATGGATTAACGACCCGAATAGAATTTTCGTCCGAGTGAAATTTTATGCGGATTTTTGGAGGGTGGCATTACAAGTGATCCTATCGGCGAAATCAGCACGAAAATGAAATTTTCATGGACCTATTGTCAAGGCATGAGTCAAACGAAGTGAAGATTAAATCGAGTTGTAAGCCAGAATCAATGCGATCAACATCACCATCGACATGAGAAAGAGAAAAACCAATTTAAATTGCGCCTTGCTTTCATGTCATAAAGTATCCTTGCTGCCCAAGAACCTTCTCTCGTGCATATAAAGTAATTTCAGCTTGCGTTTCAGCCTATCCAAAACGGCACTAGTATTTCTGCGTTGTGAATCGAGAGTCCATCAAAGAACTTGGGCTTTAGAATGGGTGGTTCATCACCTTCCCTATAAAAAGGCAATAACATTTGCCCCTGAGAATATCCCCGGCCCATCGAGCACGGGAAGAGATAGCATTTAGTATTAACCGGATCGGAGTCTCTAGCATGAAGTCTTATTCCAAGAGCGGGTGGCTCTTTATATTCATTGTACGTCTCTACGTCTCAATCCTGTGAATTAGCGGCTAGGATATACAACTGAATATTTGGCTGGCTTGTTTTTCAATTCTACGCAATTTCAGCACAAGGCGAAAAACTCCGGTAAATTGCGTTACAATTTTCTTTGACGGCACCCCATGCGTCAGTCTCGGCTCCCTGGTAGGATCTGAGAATTACACGGCCGAGAGGGTCAACGGCAAATCAGTCTCACTCCTTCCGCAGCCAGTGAAGAACCAGTGTCCTCAATCAAGCCATCCATGTCACGCGCAAGCGGCTTCTTGTGTAAGTAATGTGCCATTTATTCCTAGCACACTTGAGACGAAGTTCTGAAAGAATTAATATATGTAAAAAAGAATGACGTAATCCCTACCTACAAAACAACCAGATGGAGTGAGTCAGGAAACATAAATGACTCATGAATTACATGTCATGATGGCACTATAAATCCCCTAGCAATTCGTTCAAGACCTCGATAATCTGCTTAGTATTGGAAACTCGCAATTTCTTGCAATATCCTTACTGGCGCTATCGATCGTGCTAGCTAAAAGAGATGCCCTAATGCTCCAATTTGACTATATCAAAGCAATGCAAAATCGGCGCTATAAATGGCTTGTAACGGGGGTCGCTGGTTTTATTGGATCGCATATCCTCGAAACCCTCCTCAAACTGGACCAAACAGTTATAGGTCTGGACAACTTTTCAACTGGCCTTGTCGAAAATCTTAAAGAAGTGGAAAGGTCGGTCGGTTCATTTTGGTCAAACTTTAAGATTATCGAGGGCGATATCCGTTCCTTTTCGGACTGTAAAACAGCCTTGGAAGGTGTCAATTTTCTGCTACATCAGGCTGCTATCAGCTCTGTACCCTTCTCGATAAACCACCCCATACTCACCCATCAGGTCAATGTTTCTGGTTTTCTCAACCTTATGCAAGCGAGTATGGAACAGGGTGTGAATCGCATTGTCTATGCTTCTTCCAGCTCTGTGTATGGAGAAAGCGGAAATCTACCTCTATCGGAGGCGGAGATGCCGCGACCCATTTCCCCTTATGCAGCCAGTAAAGCCGCGTCAGAACTCTATGCGGAAGCGTTTTACAAGACGTATGGACTGGAACTGATCGGTCTTCGCTATTTCAACGTATTCGGTCGTAGACAAAACCCTGCTGGACCCTATGCCGCCGTGATTCCTAAATGGATAGAAGATATGTCTCGCGGTGAATCGGTTTTTATCTATGGTGACGGTACGCAGACTAGGGATTTCTTGCATGTGTCAAACGTTGTTCACGCTAATTTGATGGCCGCTTTTGTTGACAAATCCTGCGCTGGTCAAGTTTTTAACATTGGTCTTGGTAAAGAGCTTAAATTGAGCGACCTTTTTCAAATGATTCGGCAAAGTGTTAAATCAAATGGCGGCCAGCGCTCGCTTCTTTCAGAGCCAATTTATCTTGAAAGACGCAAAGGAGATATTGAAAAGTCGGCAGCAGACATTACGAAAGCCAGCAAAATGTTGGGCTATCAGCCCGTGCTCGACCTCAAAGAGGGTCTGAATGAGACAACTAAATGGTTTAGTTCAATCCAGGACGAATCAAACCTCCGACGGGTTGATAATATAGAGCGTTAAATCGTAACAATTGAAATCTGAATACCGGGTAATGAGAAAATGATCCCACTGCATGAACCCTATTTTGACGACGCCGATGAGGCACTAGTTCTGGAGGCCCTAAGGTCGACCTGGGTATCGACGGGAGGTCCCTTTGTTGATCGATTTGAAAAGGAGATAGCTGCTTTTACTGGGGCACGTTTCGCGGTATCGACGACCAACGGAACAACTGCTATCCAGTTGATGCTCTATACCTTGAAAAGGTTAAAAGAATTGCAGCGCTTTGATCGATTCGAAGTGCTTGTGCCTACTCTGACTTTTATCGCTACGGCTAACGCTGTTGTTCATGCTGGTGGCGATCCAATTTTTTTGGATGCATCACCCCATTCCTTTAATATTCATCCTGGCGAAGTCGAAAGGTTTCTGAAAGAGAACTACCGTTTTGACGACAAACGCCAGCTATGGATTTCTAGGATATCTGGGTTTCCTCTACTCGCTTATCTACCTGTCCATGTGATGGGGTGGGCGCCTTGGCAGGATGAGTTGAAGGCATTTTCATTGAACAATAAACTCGCCGTCGTTGAAGATGCAGCAGAAGCATTGGGAACCTTTAGCCTTACTGGGAATCACGCGGGACGCTCAGGTATTGCCTCAGCTCTCAGTTTCAACGGTAACAAGATACTAACGACTGGTGGCGGCGGGATGATCTTGACTGATGACCATGAATTCGCCAAGTTGGCAAAGCATCTCAGCACCACTGCGAAAACAGATGGATTGAATTACGTCCATGATGAAGTAGGATTTAACTTCCGACTTGTCAATGTACTAGCCGCGATGGGGTGTTCACAACTTTCACGAATGAGTGAAAACCTCAAGAAGAAACAACGTATTTATGAATCTTACCAGGAATGTTTAAAGGGGGTAGAAAGCCGCGTTCTTGTCTATTCGGAAAGTGGTTGTAAGCAAAACAACTGGCTTGTGAATATTGTATTTGACGATAAGAATGACAAAGCGAATTGTTTAAAGTCGCTTTTGGCGTCCAAAATGGGAGCCAGACCTTTGTGGACACCCTTGCATCTTCAACCTGCTTTCAGGGCTCCCGGCATTGAAATTAGGTCCTTTCCACATGCTGAATCAATATGGGAACGAACTATCTCTCTACCTTCAAGTCCAAACTTGAGTCTTGAGGTGATTGCCGATGTTAGTGCTGCCGTTGTTAAAGGTCTCAGTTAGCGGAGGAGATATGAGTTCAGATTTCGCATATCGGTATTTTTCCAAGTGGCGTGATACTGTTATTTCACCGACAGCGACCATAAAGGACGCGCTATCAGCTATTTCGCGCTCAGGTGCTTTTATCTCATGCATTTTGGGTGATAAGGGAGAGCTTGTTGCAATTGTGACAGATAGCGATGTGCGGCGTGCTTTGCTCATGGGCGGCAGCCTCGAAGACAATGTGATGGAATGGTCACAGAAGGATCCGATCTCGGCATTTGTCGAGTCGGATTCCGGCGATCTGATAGAGATTGCGCGAGAGTATGGTATCAGAGAAATCCCTCTGCTGGATCACAGCGGACGGTTGGCAGATATATTCGTCCTGGCGTTACATGAAAAGCGAGAAACTCCGCTCGAAGAGAACAAGTGGGATTCCAACCAAAAGGTTAGGCTTCCAAATCATATGCTTATCCTTGCCGGTGGTCTCGGGACGCGTTTGAAGTCGGTTGTAAATGATCGACCCAAACCCTTGGCTATGGTAGGCGATAAGCCTGTCATTGAGACGCTTATAACGCATGCCGTTAGGTCAGGAATTCGGAATTTTTTTGTAGCCGTTAACTACATGTCTCAGCTGATAGAAGAACACTTAGCTAGTGCGCAGTATCAAGGGATTAACATACAAATTCTAAGAGAATCTAAAAGGCTTGGAACAGCAGGTGCAATTGGGCTTATCCCCGATACATTGAAAGAACCGCTAGTTGTGGGTAATGCAGATGTATTGACTACTGTTCCCTTGAACCGTCTAGTACACCATCATCTGGATGAAGCTGCAGATATTACCTGTGCAATAAGACCTTATGAAGTTATGGTTCCCTACGGTGTTGTCGATATCTCTGAAAAGGCCGTTCGACAAATCGTGGAAAAACCTCGTTACACGCATTTTGTGAATGCCGGTATTTATGTGCTAAATCCATCCATCTGTAAAATGGTTAAAGACAATGAGTATCTTGATATGCCGGATCTCATCCACAAATCAATTCGCAATGGTTCTAAGGTGGTTCCTTTTTTGATGCATGAGTATTGGATGGATATCGGGCAGCCAGATGATTTTCATAAGGCCAACCAAGAGTACCAAACCTATTTTGGAGATGATTCAATATGAAACAACGCGATTTAGGCCGCGTTTATGTCACTGGTTCCGACGGATTCATTGGTAGTCATTTGGTTGAAACACTGGTGGGACTTGGAGTCCAGGTTACAGCATTATGCCAGTACAATTCCAATGGAAGCTATGGCTGGTTGAACCACTATGCGGCTGAGTGTCCATCGAATCTGAAGCTGATATTGGGTGATATTCGAGACCAATTCTTCATGGATGCAACAATTCAGGAGCATAACACAGTATTTCATCTGGCGGCTTTAATTGCCATACCTTTTTCGTACGTGGCTCCCAAGAGCTACATTGATACAAATATTTCGGGCACCACAAACGTCGCACTGGCTTGTCTCAAGCATAAAGTAGAAAGACTGATCCATACTTCGACTAGCGAAGTATATGGAACTGCTCTATTCGTCCCGATTACGGAAGCGCATCCCTTGCAAGGACAGTCGCCTTATTCCGCTAGCAAGATTGGCGCCGATATGATGATAGATTCGTTCTTCCGCTCATTTGAACTGCCGGCGGTCACTCTGAGGCCATTTAACACGTATGGCCCCCGACAAAGTTTGAGAGCTGTGATTCCTACAATCATTGCGCAGGCTGTAGCCGGCGAAACAGAAATTCGATTAGGAAGTCTTGATCCCACTCGAGATTTCAATTTTGTCAGTGATACAGTCAATGCATTTTTGGCCGTAGCCCTGGCTCAGGACGAATCTATTTTGGGTCAGGTTTATAACGCTGGTTCCGGTCGTGAAGTCAGTATTCGCGACGTGACTCTTCTGATCGGTCGTTTACTCGGGCGTGAATTTACTTTCAACCAGGAGAGCATTCGCTTTCGACCAAAAGAAAGTGAGGTCGAGCGCCTTCTGGCTGATGCCTCAAAGCTCCGGCAAGTGACTTCCTGGTCGCCCAAAGTCACCCTTGAGGAAGGCATAGTAAAAGTTGCTGACTGGATGAAGAAAAGCGAGTGGCTGAATCAGTCCACCTTCTATCATAGATAGAATAATGGGAAAGAAATCAAAGAAAATTTGTGTTGTGACAGGGTCAAGGGCCGAATATGGCCTCCTTTTCTGGCTCTTGAAAGAGTTGAAAGCTGATACCGCTTTCGAATTGCAGATCATTGCCACTGGAATGCATCTGTCGCCTGAATTTGGTCTGACATATAGGGCCATCGAAGCCGATGGCTTTGGCATTCATGAAAAGATAGAGATGTTGCTGTCGGGAGACAGCAACACGAGTGTCGCCAAGTCAGCCGGTCTCGGGATGATTGGATTTGTCGATAGTTTCAATCGCCTTCAGCCTGACCTGATAGTTGTGCTGGGAGATCGATTTGAGATTTTTGCGTCGTGTTCGGCTGCCATGTTGCTTAAGATTCCTGTAGCGCACGTTCATGGAGGTGAGATCACTGAAGGAGCTATTGACGAATCGATCCGCCATGCAATTACTAAAATGAGCCATTTTCATTTCACTTCTTCTGAGGTTTATAGGAAGCGCGTTATACAAATGGGAGAGGATCCTGAGCGTGTTTTCAACGTCGGGGCGCCTGGAGTGGAGAATTTGGTCCGGTTTGATTTTCTGTCCAAAGAGGCCTTCCTTGCAGAGCTTGGCCTGCCGCAGGCACCTTCACTTCTCGTAACATTCCATCCTGAAACACTTTCCACTCTTAGCGTTGAAGATCAATTGGCAGAACTTTTTGCAGCTTTGGACGAGTTGGAAGAATATAGTCTCATCATAACGAAATCCAATGCTGATGAGTGCGGACGGCGGATCAACGCCATGTTGGATAAATTTTGCGAACAGCGTTCCCATCGAACCTATTTGTCTGCATCCTTGGGCCACAGACGTTACCTTAACGCTATCAAGGTCGTCGATGCCGTTGTGGGAAATTCATCGAGTGGAATTATTGAAGCCCCTTTTGCCGGAACGCCAACAATTAACATAGGCGATCGGCAGAAAGGACGATTGCGAACCCCATCGATTTACGATGTGCCGTATCAGAGAGAAGCGATCGTTGCGATGGTCAAGAAAGCTGTCAGGCAGAACTGGCGCTCAACCGATTTAAATGAAAGAGCGCCGTACGGCCTTGGTGATTTTAGTAAAAAAACATTAAGCATTCTTAGAAATATTGAATTTCAGCGATCGATGCCTAAGCCATTTTTTGATGTTGCTTTTGAGAATTTGCCTGCGAAGGATATGTGAATGCGCAATCAAAAATCGACGATTATCGCGGAAGCTGGGGTGAACCACAACGGTAGTATTGAGCTGGCGGAAAAGTTGGTGGAAGTCGCCGTCGCAAGTGGGGCAGATATCGTAAAATTCCAGACTTTTAAAGCAGACAATATTGTTACCAAGCAGGCTCACAAGGCTCAATATCAAAAAAAGGCGACTGGTAGCGAGGAAACTCAATATGAGATGCTTAAGAAGCTGGAATTGAACCGTGAAGACCACTTTTATCTAGCTAGTCTGTGCAAAGCTTCAAATATTGAGTTTCTTTCGACAGCGTTCGATGCAGACAGCGTTTCATTCCTAGTTAACGAAATTGGGATAAAGCGTATCAAAGTCCCTTCGGGAGAGATAACTAACGCTCCTCTACTTTTGCATATGGCTCGGTTCGGTCTACCGATAATCATATCAACAGGAATGGCAACTCTTGGAGAAATTGAACAGGCATTAGGTGTCCTTGCATTTGGTCTGCTGAATTCGTCTACGTCACGACCTTCCCCAGGCGATTTGCTGGAAGCCTACGTATCGGACGAAGGATTTGAAGTACTGCAAAAGAACGTTACGATTATGCAATGTACTTCAGAGTATCCAGCAGCGCCTTCTGTGGCTCGCCTCAGTTTAATGCCGCAAATGGGTCAAATATTTGGCCTTAACTATGGATATTCCGATCATACAGAAGGCTTGGCTGTGTCGATGGCTGCGCGAGCCTTGGGTGCGATTGTCATCGAAAAGCATTTCACTCTGGATAAGGAAATGAAAGGACCAGATCATCGCGCGTCCCTAAACCCTGGCGAATTGAAGGATTTGGTTTGCGGTATTCGCGATGTAGAAGCAGCTCTGTCTGGTAACCGCAAAGTGCCATCCCAAGCCGAGATGATGAATAGACACGCGGCGCGGCGTAGTATTGTCGCCGCGCAGGATATTTCAGTTGGTGAATGTTTTACTCCTGAAAATTTAACTTTAAAGCGTCCTGGCACGGGAGTTAGCCCTTATCGCTATTGGCAGCTTTTGGATAAAATGAGTCGCTCCTCCATTGCCCAGGACGAAGTTCTTGGTGAAGCAGAAGATTTTCTATGAGACTTTTTGTTATTGGACATGGGGGGCACGCGAAAGTGGTGGCTGAAGCAGCTCGGCTGCTCGGTTATAGTGTTACCTTCATCATCCACGAGACGCAAAAATTACCAACCGATGGTGACGTCATTGAGGAGACCTTCCTTCACAAACATCCGCAGATTTTGATGGAGGCTGATGCCGGTATCATTCTGGGTGTGGGGTCAGTTGGGTATCCGGAAATTCGTCGCAAAGTAATCGAGAAATTCCATGTTTTCAGGAGTCGATTCGTTTCGGTTGTTCATCCGCGCGCTTATATTGCTCCATCAGCCTTGCTGAATCCTGGAGTGTTCGTTGCCATGGGTGCTTTGGTGGGTACTTCCGCGAGGATCGAGCCGCATGCCATCGTAAACAGTGGTTCTATCGTAGACCACGACTGTCATATCCATCAAGGCGTCCATATAGCGCCAGGATCGACTTTATCAGGAAACGTATCTATTGGCGAGTGGACTCATATTGGTATTGGCGCGAAAGTTATCCAGGGTATTCAAATTGCAGCCTCTGTTGTGGTTGGTGCAGGGGCAGTCGTCACCAGACCTATTGATGTGGAGTCATCCACGTGGTGGGGTGTACCAGCCAAACTACAAAAGCGTTTATGATTCACGAACTTTGGAAGGCCTATGAATATTGATCTAAGCAACAAGGTCATAGTATACACTGGTGCAGCTGGACTTATTGGTTCAGCAGCTTGTCGAAAAATGTACGATGCAGGGGCCTCTCTAGCATTAATTGATACAAATGGTGAGAGCTTAGAGAATCTTTCCTATTCACTGGACAGATCCTCATCTCCATCGCGCTTACAGCTTCTCAGCGATTGTGATCTGCTATCCGAGCAGGATGTAGATAAGGCTATCCAAACTATTGTTGATCGCTTTGGTCATATTGATTGCTTAATCAATTGCCATTATCCCCGAACAACGGATTGGGGTGCAATATTCGAAGATATTGACATCAATTCTTTTCGTAAAAACATTGATGCACATCTCAATAGCTATTTTCTCATGTGTCAAAGATTTTCGAAGCACATGATGAAACAGGGTTATGGGAACATAATCAATTTCAGTTCGATTTATGGAATGACTGGCCCCGATTTTTCTGTCTATGAGGGCTCCGAAATGACCATGCCTGCAGGCTATGCAGCTATAAAAGGAGGCATTTCGAATTTGACTAGGTATTTATCGTCCTATTTGGGCCCACATGGAATTCGAGTGAATGCTATTTGCCCCGGTGGTGTCCGGAATGGTCAGGCTCCTACCTTTGTCGAACGGTATAGCAATAAGGTCCCGATGAGAAGAATGGCAGAGGTTGATGATGTGGTAGGTCCATTGCTTTTTCTCGTTTCTGATCTGTCTTCATATGTTAGCGGAGTCAATCTCCCAGTTGATGGCGGATGGCTTGCAATATAAATGTTAACGAAGGACTTGTCATGCATGGAATAGTTTTCGGGCTCGGATCAATGGGGAAACGTCGTATCCGCTGTCTCAGTGAATTGGGATTTACCGATATCATTGGATTGGATCCTCGTGAGGATCGTCGTGCAGAGGTTGAGAAAAATTACAGAGTGAAAACTGTAAGTTCTTTGTCCGAATTGGATCTCTCCGGATTTCAATATGCGATAATCTCAACACCTCCTCATATGCATGAAGAATATATGAAGATTTGTGTAGAAGCCGGTATTCACTTTTTTGTTGAGGCGAGTGTGATAGACGGTTCGCTTGGCCAGATTGGTGAAGCAGCCGATAGAAAAGGATTGGTCGCGGCTCCTTCTGCAACATTGCTTTTCCATCCCGCGATTCAGAAGATTATTGAGACGGTTTCAAGTGGCAAGCTAGGACGCATTACTAATTATATCTACCACAGCGGCCAATACCTACCTGACTGGCACCCGTATGAACATGTCCAAGACTATTACGTCTCACGTCGTGAAACAGGTGGGGCCAGAGAGATTGTTCCTTTCGAGCTATCATGGCTTGTAAAATGCTTTGGCTGGCCGAAAGCTGTCTCGGCTGAAGTTCTGAAAACTAGTTCTATCCCAGGTGCTGAGGACATCGATGATACCTTCACATTCCTGATCCTGCACGATGGAATTATCGGAACTATGGTTGTGGATGTCATTTCCCGTTTTGCAACACGGCAAATGACCATTGTTGGAACTGAGGCGCAACTGACATGGGACTGGAACGACAGTGCGATCAAAGTGTATTATGGTCGAGAACAAAGGTGGGAAGTCTTGGACTATCCTCGTTATCAAGCAGCAAGCGGCTACAATCAGAATATCTCCGAACGCATGTATGTTGAGGAAGTCAACGAGTTTCTTCAATCCTGCCTGAAAGCAGCTAAGTTCCGCAACACGCTGCGGGAAGATCAAAAGGTATTGTCCATCTTAAGGGGTATCGAAGAGTCGGCCTATAGAGGAGCAAGGGTATCCTTATGACCGTAATTTGCGCAATTCCCGTTCGTCTTGGGTCAAAACGTCTTAGGCGTAAGCATCTCATCGAAGCCCATGGTAAGACTTTTCTGGAGTGGCTTGTTCTGCGTCTGGTAACCCAGCAGAAAGTACTTGGTGCAAACTGTCGATATGTTATTGCCTCAACAATTGAAGAAGAAAATGCAATCCTAAAAGATATAGCTACGGATCTTAAGATTGATGTTTTTTTCGGGGATTCGAATAATATTCCTCGGCGGTTATCCCAAGCTATCGATCATTTCGATGCCAGTGGTGTAATCTGTGTCGATGGAGACGATATCGCTTGTTCTCCACATGCAGTTTCCGTCGTGGAAGCTGGTCTACAGAAAGGTGAGAACTATCTAAAGACCTGTGGACTACCGCTTGGAATGAATGTCGCGGGGTTTTCTCGAATTTTTCTAAACTCCCAGCTTCAGAACTACGGCTTGAAGGTTTTGGAAACAGGATGGAGTCGAATTTTCGACGATAGCATAGTGCAGACGGTGGATCTGGTTCATACCGTACCTGCAGCACCTGTAGACTTGCGGTTCACTCTTGACTATGAAGAGGATGCCCGCTTCTTCAAAGCAATTATCAATGAATTAGGCGTCGGGTTCCTTACCGCGAATGACGCCGAAATAGTTCGCTGTGTAATCGAGAAGAGACTTTACGAACTTGTCGATGGTACGGACTCTAAATACTGGGAAAATTTCTTGAATCAACTGGATCAGGAAGACTCAAGTGCAGAGGGAAGTCATGCAAGAAAATAACAGCATTCTGAACCAAGAGGCTCACCGATATATTCCAGGTGGAGCCCATACTTACTCACGGGGTGACGATCAGTTCCCCGAAAATGCTCCAAAGGTCCTCCACCGCGGGAGCGGTGCCTATGTTTGGGATGTAGATAACAGGAGATTCCTTGATTATGGCATGGCTTTACGAAGCATCACAATTGGTTACGACTATGATAGAGTTTCGGAAGCAGCCATTCAGGAGATTCGTAAGGGAAACAACCTCACTCGCGCAACAGAAACAGAAGTCCTAGCTGCAAAGGAATTCTGCGAGACGATTCCTGGCTGCGATATGGTTAAATTTGCTAAAAATGGATCCAATGCTGTATCCGCCGCTGTGAAACTCGCCCGAGCGTATACAGGAAAAAACTATATATTGCGTTGCGGGCAGCACCCTTTTTTCTCCTTTGATGACTGGTTTATCGGTGACACTGAAGTCAGTCGTGGAGTTCCAGAGAGTAGTAGAAATTTTACTCTTCGATTCAACTTCAACGATATCTCTTCTGTCAAAGCTGCTTTCGCGCAATATGGTAACCAAATCGCGTGTGTTATCCTGGAGCCGGCGACAAGTGTTGAGCCAATGCAGGGTTTTCTTAGTGAACTCATCGCAGTAGCTCACCAGAACAAAAGCTTGGTAATTCTTGACGAAATGATTACGGGATTTCGTTGGTCACTGAAGGGTGCTTCGGACTACTACGGCGTAATGCCAGATTTGAAAACTTTTGGTAAAGGCATGGCCAATGGCTTTTCAGTAGCAGCTGTTGCTGGGCGTCGAGACATTATGGAAATTGGCGGCATTCATCACGACCAGGAGAGGGTTTTCCTTGTTTCGACTACTCACGGTGCCGAAATGTGTGGTCTGGGAGCGTTTAGAGAAACCTTGCGAGTGTACAAAGAATTGGACGTGACAAGCCATCTTTGGAACCAGGGTGAACGCCTGAAAAGAGGCCTTAATGGAGTTGCTAGGGATTTGGGAATTAGCGAGCAATTTTCTGTAGAAGGTCCGGCGTGTAGTCCGGCCTACTTGGTAAAGGATGCGGATGGCGCAGTTTCAATGTCGCTTCGCACTCTTTTTATGCAGGAGATGGTTAAGAATGGTGTGCTTATGCCTTGGATTGCTCTGAGCCTTTCGCACGGAGAAGAGGAAATCGACATGACAATCGCAGCAGCTGAGAAATCCCTGAGAGTTGTTAAAAACGCTTTGGAGAGCGGCACAGATCAGTTCCTCATTGGCAAAGCAGTCAAACCCGTATTTAGAAAGTACAACTGAGAGCTTCAAATGAAAAATATCGCAGTTGTCGGATGTGGTATGCTAGGCTCTCGACACTTACAGTCTTTGGTAGATTTATCAGGTAGCTGCAAGCTATTTGCTCTGGACTCGTACGAACCTTCTTTGCAAAGGTGCCGCAGCATTCTTGAAGATTCCCCAAAGCATGGCGTGCCAGTTTCTTACATACATAGAGTTGAAGATTTGCCAAGGCAACTGGACTTGGTTGTAGTGGCAACAAATGCAGATATCCGGGCCGGCGTTGTCCGGTCCCTTCTCGATCATGCCCATGTTGAGTTTCTGATACTTGAAAAAATTCTTTTTCAATCTGTTCATGAATACTACGACATAGGCGCGCGCATAGAAAAAGCCGGGGCAAAATGCTTTGTCAACTGCCCACGCCGTATGTACCCATTCTATCAAGAACTTTTCAAAAATTTCGCTTCAGATCCATTGCAAAAAGTCTCCGTAAAAGGCAAAGGTTGGGGGTTAGCCTGCAACGGGATTCACTTCATAGATTTGATGGCCTATCTAGGTCGAACCAGCCTTAAAAAAATACATGGCGACCAGCTCCATGCGGGATTCATTGAATCCAAGAGAACTGGTTTTTTGGAAGTCAACGGTTCTTTAGGTATTGAGTATGAATCTGGCATGCAGTTGACAATAGCTTGCGAAGATTCACTTCAAGCGGACCTTGAAATCGACATACAGGCTACGCATTCACACTGGTCTATTGTCGAGTCTCAGGGTCTTTGCAAAGTGAAGCGGCAAGGCCAGGAACAGGAGGAACTTGTCAGGTTTCAGACCTTGTATCAGAGTCAGCTTAGTAAGAAATTCGCTGAAGACCTGTTGACTCGCGATACCTGCGAGTTGACCAGTTATGCTGAGTCCACTAGCTTGCATCTGTCGTTTATCGAGGCTCTCATGCAACATTTTACTCAATTTTCAACTGAGGCCCTTGACCGATGTCCAATAACATAAATCCCAACTCCCATACCATCATCATGGGGGCTGGCATCATAGCCATTGAATATGCTCGTATCTTAAGAAAAATGGAAAAATCCTTCTCCGTGATAGGGCGAGGTGAAAAATCTGCCCGGGAGTTTCAAGCTGCGACCAACGTGGAACCCTACTTAGGACTAAGAGCCTTTCAAACGCACCACAAAAATGCGCCACCCAATGCAATTGTCAGTGTGAATATTGACCAACTGGCTCCAGCTAGCGAAATGCTCCTGGAATGGGGTGTTAAGCGTCTTCTTGTTGAAAAGCCGGCAGGCTTGAATCACAACGACATCCGAGGCCTCGCCGCTCTTGCGGAGCGGCACGGAGCATCCTTGTATGTAGCGTATAATAGGCGTCATTATGTTTCAGTCCGGGCGGCCCGCCAGTTGATTGCTGAAGATGGAGGCGTTCAGTCTTTTCATTTTGAATTTACGGAGTGGACACATGAGATCGATAAACTTCCGTTATCTGAAACAGTGAAAAAGAACTGGTTTCTGGCTAATTCATCCCATGTTGTTGACTTAGCATTCTATCTTGGTGGTTTGCCTATTGAAATTCATTCTTTCATTAGTGGTCAGAATGAAATTTCCTGGCACAACAAATCTGCAGTATTTGCAGGTGCCGGGCGTACCAAGCAAGGCGGTCTCTTTAGTTATCAGGCGAACTGGATTTCAGCAGGCCGTTGGAGTATCGAAGTGATGACCAGAAAGCGTCGATTCATTTTTCGACCTTTGGAAAAGTTGCAAGTGCAGATGCTGGGCTCCGTAGCGGTTTCCGATGTTGTTTTGGACGACAGCATTGATAAAGAATTCAAACCTGGTTTTTATAATCAGGTTGAAGAATTTTATAAAGAGTCTTCCCAGCTGTTGTCTATTCGGGAGCATATCGAACAGCTGAATTGGTTTGAAAAAATGGTTGCAGAGTAGTCCGGACGATGAATAAGCGTGTTTTGCTTATGATTACTAGGCCTGAAATTGGGGGAGCGACTCGGAACGTCCGAGATTTGGCTTTGAAACTCCATGGTAGTGGGTTCAAAGTGATGGCTCTCTCGAGCGAAAAGCAAGGCTGGCTAGTTGATGAGCTGTTGAAAAGCGGAATCCCCTACGTCCACAGCTCACTCTTTAAAGCCCGCATTGCGCCTTTATATGACATTCTGTTCGTCATGTGGCTCATAAGATTTTTACGGAAGCAAGATATTGATGTCTTGCATATACATAGTTCCAAAGCAGGGATTTTAGGTCGTATTGCAGGAAAACTTTCTGGCGTAAGGCGCATTATTTTCTCCGTGCATGGAGTAAGCTTTCAAAGACAAATTCCTCTACTGCCACGACTCTTATACATGATAGCCGAAAGGTTCGCGTACTGGATGTGCGATGCTATTGTTTGTGTTTCTGGTTTCGACTATGGACGTTATGTGGACCTCCTTGGCGATCCTCAAGGGAAAGTGCAAACAATACATAATGAGCTCTTAGACTTCACGCCGCAAGCGAGAGTCCCTAACATCATGCCTGTGTTTGGTTTTTTGGGAAGGCTTGCCTACCAAAAGGATCCCCAACTTTTTGTCCATTCTTTGATTCGCTTATATGAGTTGACTGGCATCTCCTTTTCAGCGGTTATCAAAGGAGGCGGTGAACTCCAAGAGGAACTCAAATGCCTCGTTCATAATAGCCGTTTGCATAATCGTATAAATTTTGAAGCTGAAGATGATCGTGTTTCAGAGTTTTTGGCACGAGTTGATGTCCTCGTGATGACGTCCAGGTTTGAAGGATATCCATATACTTTGCTGGAGGGGCGTGCTGCGGGTTGTTACCTTGTTGCTTCTGATGTTGGCGGTTGCAGGGAGATCATCAATGATGAATCTGTGGGCCTTCTTTTCACCCAGGGAAGCGTTGAATCCTGTGCGCAGGCGCTCAAGAAATCTATTGGACAGCTAAAGCAGGATACTTTGTCTCAGCGTGGCAACGAGTATCAAACGTATTTTTTAGGGATTCTAAGATGTTATGATATTGATTTGGGTGAACTCGGCTTAACTAATGAGGTGCATTTCTGATACTCGTACGGAATCGAATTCTTCAGTGCGCTATAATGTTAGCCCAGGGGGATTCGACCATGACCACGACAGGGAAAAAGCCCAGACGATCTTTCACAGCTGAACAGAAGTTCGCCATGTTTCAGGAATTCCAGGCAATGGGCCTCAAAAAGGGACTCGATAAGCACGGAATATTCAGTGCACTCTACTATAAGTGGAAAAAGACAGCTTGAAGTCGGTATCCACGCCAGCCTTCGCAACGGCAAGCCCATAAAACCTGCGAGCCAGCGGGAACTTGAGCTATAGGTTCTCCAGCTCACCGAAGTCGTGTTAAACCAGTCCCTGGAACTGTGCGAACTATAAAAAAATTGAGCTATCCAGGCTGAGGCGGGAAGGTCGGCAGACCATGTATTACAAGCGGGAAGTCATGTGGTTTGTGGAGGGGCGGGCGCTTCTGGGCAGAAAGCGGCAGGAAGGTAAGCGAGCATACCCCTGAATTTCTTCCGGAATTAAATTGAATCTATCCTGCCAATGAGGGGGTCCCAAAAACTCCTCCAAATAGCACTTTAAAATCGCATTTGTTGAGGGGGTCCCAAAAACTCCTCCAAATAGCACTTTAAAATCGCATTTGTTCAGCTCTGTTCATGTCAAATTCCCTCAGGAATTCCTGGGGTGTCCTATTACCTAAAGATCTGTGTGGGCGATCCTCGTTGTACTCACGTCTCCACTGTTCGATCTTATGCCGAGCATCCTCAAGGCTCTCAAAAACCGATTGATTAAGGCATTCATCTCGAAACCTTCCATTGAAAGACTCTATGAAAGGATTGTCTGTTGGCTTCGCGGGCCGGGAGAAGTCCAGCCGCACACCTTTCCAATGCGCCCAGTCGTCGAGGGCTTTGCTGATAAACTCACTCCCATTGTCGACGTTAATGAATGAGGCCATCCCATGACCATGAGACAGCCTTTCAAGAGCATTTGCAACATGTTTTCCGGTCATGCTTCGCCCACATTCAAGTAGCACTGCTTCGCGACTAAAGGTATCGACGACTGTTAGGATTCGAATGGCTTTTCCGTCAGCCAGGGAGTCGTGAACAAAATCCATGCACCAACGCTGATTGGGAGCTGTGGGTGTCGGAGGAATGATTCGGATCTGGGAACGACGCTTACGGTAGTACTTCCGGTGTCGCAGGCTCAAACCCTCACTGACGTATATGCGATGAACCTTCTTGCGATTTACCAACCATCCCTCACGCCGCAGAAGCACATAAATGCGATTGTAGCCGTATCGCACCCGACTCTGTGCAATATCTCTGATTCGCATCCGGATGGCCGTATCATCGCGTCGGCGGGCTCGATATCGACAACACGATCGGTCGAAGAGCAAAACACTGCAGGATCGTCTCTCGGAAATCTTGAAGGCACGTTTCAGGAAGTCTGCAATCTCCCGCTTCCTTGCAGGCTTCAAAGCTTTTTTTCGATCACTTCCTGCAGCATATGCTTGTCAAGGCTCAGGTCAGCCACCAAGCGCTTGAGCCTGCGATTCTCATCTTCGAGCAAACGCATTCGCTTGAGTTCCGTCGAACCAAGCCCTCCGTACTTTTTCTTCCAGGTATAAAACGTCTGCTGCGAAATTCCCAGCTTACGACACACATCCACCACAGCCTCGCCAGCTTCCACCTGACGCAGGGCATAGACAATCTGTTCCTCAGTAAACTTGGACGTTTTCATACATCTCTCCACGTCAAAGAGAGCTGAATTATAGCGGATTTTTCAGCTTTTCGCTGGAGGATTTTTCGGGGTCAACGTCACCAATTTCAAACCTTTGGCCCTTGCAAACTGGTTAGGAGTCATTCCTCCCAACGAAGTATGTGGCCTTCTTTCGTTGTAATCTATGCGCCAGTCATCGATGATGTTGCGAGCATCCCTGAGCATCGAGAACCAGTACATTCAAGCATTCGTCTCGTAGTCGACCATTGAAGCTCTATGAAGGCATTTTCGTTTTTATCGCCAGGGCTTGCATGGTACAGTTTGACCCCGTTATCAGCAGCCCATTTCGTCAGAGCCTTGCTTGTGAATTCAGATCCCTGATCCACACCAATCTCTTCCGGCAAGCCTCTTTCCTGTTTCAACCGATCGAGCACGCGGACCACCCGGTTCCCGGACAGAGAGGTGTCGACCTCCATGGCGGGACACTCTCGTGACCACTCGTCGATGATCGTTAAAATTCTGAACGATCTGCCGCTTGCAAGATTGTCGTGAACGAAATCCAGCGACCAGCGTGCATTTGCTGCGACCAACGGCGGAAGGGGATTTTCCGGTTTATAGATCCTACGCTTGGGTTGCGCTTCTTTAACTGCAATCCATTGCCGTAATAGATCCGCTCGGTACGCTTGTGATTTCGCACAAGCCCCTCACTTTTCAGAACAAGGTGGACACGAGGGCAGCCAAACCTTGGCCGCTCCAAAAGCAGTTCCTTCATTCGATGAAGGACTCGGGAATCATCCGTTGGCTTTTTATCGTAGCGAACAGTGGATCGGTCTGCATCCACGACCTTACAGGCCCGACGCTGGCTCATGCCGAAGGCTTCTTGCAGAAGCTCGACGGCCTTACGCTGCTCGTCAGGCCCTAGAACTTTTTTTCGAGCAGGAACTTGATGGCTTGGATATCGAGCGCCTGGTCAGCGACAATTTGCTTTAGGCGGCGATTCTCGTCTTCGAGCGCTCGCAGCTTCTGGGCTTCGGAGACGTCCAGGCCGCCGTATTTGGCCTTCCATTTGTAGAAAGCCTGTTGGCTAATGCCAAGTTCCCGGCAAAGATCTGGGATCTTCTCGCCCGATTCATGGCGTTTCAGCGCTTTGATGATTTGTTCTTCCGTGAAACGACTCTTTTTCATGAGATCTCCTTGATGTGCTTAGTGGCACAGGAGATTCAACTAATCAATGGAAGAAAATGACGGGGAATCGTCGAAAAAATGGCATATTGGTGATCGTTCACTGTCTGCAGCATCTACGTACATACCGACGGAACGTTTGTCTGGCATCTCTTATAGATAGTTCGGTCACTATTCTGGAATATTAATTTATAGCCTTGGGGAGCCTCATAAGCCTTGCTTCGGCGAAGTTCGAATGCGGTTGAAAGAGTAATATATTCCACCGAAGTCATAATCTCATTTCTATGAATTGGTTTGGAAAGAAGTTCTCCTAGCTTTGATTTGAACTCGGCGGATAGGTGGTTTCCACCTGCTTCCACAACAGGAACTCCATATATGTTTTTTACAAACGGGTAATACAAAATATTCTTGAGAGTTTGAGATGGTTCAAAATCGAACCATGATTCCTTGGCCCCTGGGCGGCATTTGAAGGCCTTCAGTTCTGCGGGAAAGCCCCTAAACCAGTTTTCCAAAAGGACTATATCAAGATCTAGAAACTTCCATCCGTTGATAAACTTCATGAGTTCCTCTTCTGGGTTATTTCCGCTATAAACTGGGGTTGCTGCATAAAGGTCAGCATGGGTATACACTGGTATCAGCTGATTAGCAGTGAGATCCAAAGCTAAAAAAGCTGCTTTTTGATTTGTGACATTACGGATGTATTCGATAGCCTCCCATTCTCCTTTGGGGAGATGAAAATTCCCTGCTCGAGCGAGTTCGTAGGCCATTCGATGGCTCCCCATCAAGGGAAGTATTGCGACTGATAAGAAGATTGTAGCGCCGGCGCTTTTCATAAACTTGAGTTTAGGCAGGAAGAAAAGAATCGGATGTTCAGCGAACTTCCTAATCACTAGGCCTGTGCCGATAAGAACTGCCAGTAGCCATGTCGAATCGAAACCCCTGATGAGTATTCGTTGAATAAACTCCGACTTTCCTGGGACCAGAACTCCTGCAGCAAGGCACAAGGAAGTCATACTGCACGAATATAACCAAAGGCTAACATATCTTGTTCCGCGTAATGAATAGCCCAAAGCAGCAAGAGGAGCTGCATAAATGCAACATAGCCTAATAAATTCAATGATTCGTTCGCTCGTCGATAGATGCATTGAGAATTGTGTGTGGGCTTGAATCACTGGTTGTGAATTGGCATTTAGAAAATACGATAAATGTTTTGAAAAGCCGATTGATGACAGGACTAGGCAGCTAAGCGCAGTTGTTACTAGAAGATACTTACGCGAAGAAGGTTCTTTGAAGAAGGTATAGATACCAAAGAACGTTAAAATCAATCCACTCGAGATAGTGACAGAATAATAAGAGTAGGGTAACGCAATTAGAACCAGTGTCCAAAGGAAAACCCTAGATAAATAAGACCCCCTTGGATAATGCAAGCACAGTATATGTGTCAGCCATGCAAAGCAAATGGAAGACTGCATGACAACATATCGGAAGTTGTCATTAACCATCTCAAAAAAAGCGGTACCTGAACTATTCCATAACGGTAGTAAACCTTGGTTTTGTAAACCTTTATAATAGAAGAGCGTGAGTAATGAGACGATGGCAGATGCGAGTCCACCAAGGCCAGCAAAATTAGAGGCCAGGTAACACAGTGTATAACTTAGAACAACCGATGCGGTGAACGAGACAGGATAGGCGATCCTCATGTCAGGAATAAAAAACGTGAGCATAGCAGTCAGCCATTTCGACGCTGCTTTAAAAACTTCCACTCCATATGTGCCTATCGTCGGAGAAACAGGACTTCTAAAGTCGAAAGGCGTTTCCCTTATTTCTTGGACCGTGGCCGCGTAGAACTTGTCATCTCCACAGCTTCGAATTTGGTCATTAACGGGAACCCACTCACTGTCAGCTGGAGTGTTTAGGTAGGAAATAGAAAACGGCAATACAACGTATATGAGACAGACAAGAAGCCCCATGAAGTAATGCCGCCACTGAGCTATCAGATCAATCAACCGTGCCATTATTTTTCTACTGAGATGATGGAGTAGGTAAATACATCTCGAACTCCAAAATAGTATTCTTTGACCCTAAAGTTTGCTGATTCAAACAACGATTTTACGTGCGCTTTTGAGCGGACACGAGTTATCTCATCTGGATGAAACTTGACTTGCTTCTTTCTCAAGACTTTCATGAAGAACAGGGTGAGTGCTTTGAAGAAAAGCACACTGAGGCCAAATTCCGGCGGCCAAAAAATAACCATGCGTCCTTGGGGCCTTAGAACGCGATGAAATTCCTTCAAGATCTTTTGGATTTCTTCTTCGGTAAAATGCTCCATTACTCCAAGGTTATAGATGCCATCCACTGAATCTGATGGAAGTGGAATTTCGAAAATACTGCCGTGAAGAATCTTGCACCGATCCTGGTTGGTTCGCTTATAAAATCGAAGTGCTTCTCTGGAGATATCTAATCCAGTGATTTTCACGTATTCGCGGATATCAGTATCTACTTGACCACTTCCGCATCCGGCGTGAAGAATGTTGGTCTTTGGTGTAAAGTGCTTTTTAATAAAATGATTCAGCGTTGGTTTGATAATGAACTTTCGATAAAAGGCAGCTATCGCATCATAAATAAGACGGCCCATGCGATATTGACTGTCCCAGTACTCTTCCCAGCCTTGGCTGTCAATCTTGCTTGAATCAATCATTTCTGTATCGAGAGGTTCTACAATATTCAAACGCTCACGATTCAAAAGTGTAGTCAGGAAAAGAGCTATCAATATTTTTACACTTCTCATTGCCTCAACGCGGGTCATTTTAGAATGACCGTACGTACGAGCGGGTAGATTGATGGATATTTCTCGAATTTTAAACTGATTCAAAAAAATTACGTAGAGGCTCTCAAAGAAGAATGCGTAACCCTTGGAAACTACCGAATCCCATAGGTATGATGGAATTCTGTCCAATCTGTAATAGCGGAACGCTCCGGTCGCATCGTAAGGCATTCCGAGTAGCCGTTTTGTTAGGAAATGCCCTAGCATAGTTAAGGATTTTCGATATATATTCCATCCTTGTAGGCTCTTCTCTTGGAGGTAACGGGAGCCGACAACCACATCCGCATCTGCGCCAGCGGCAATTAAGGTGGGTAAGTAATGAGGAGGATGTGTAAAGTCACAGTCCATAGTGACAAGACGCTTGTATTTGTTTTCATAAGCCCATCGAATACCATAATCGTGAGCACTCCCAATTCCTAATTTTCCTGCCCGATGGAGAACAATTAAATTCGTATATTTGGATTTTAGGCACTCCAGCAAATGTCCCGTTCCATCGGAAGAATTGTCGTCAATGAAGAGCAAATCAGCGTCGCTAATATATGTTTGGATCTGTTCAATTAAGGGTTCAACGTTCTCCCTCTCATTATAGGTAGGGATCATTATTAACAACTTGTCTTCTGATGCATGCCGATTAAATTGGCTCATGATCTAGCGCCTTTTCCTATATTAAATCCAACGATTTTAGTTCCGCGTCAACCAACAATTCCACCATTGCTTTGAAGTCCATACTGGGTTTCCAGCCGGTTCTGTTTCGCAGCTTTGTTGAGTCCCCGATTAGAACAGCAGGTGGACGTACGATTATGCTAGGTCTTTCTTCTGTATAAAGTTTCCAGTCAAGGCCAACCTTGTCAAAAGCCAGCTGCAAGAAATCGCAGACCTTATGGCCTTGGCCCGTGGCAATTATGTAGTTGTCGGGTTCCACTACCTGAAGTATCTTAGTCATGGCGTCAACAAAATCAGGTGCGTAACCCCAATCTGCCTCCGCTGAAGTACTACCGATAATGAGCTTGCTTTGGAGACCAAGCTTAATGCGCACTGCAGATTTTGCAATTTTTTTCGATATAAATGTTTCTCGACGTAATGCGGATTCATGATTATATAGGATTCCAACAGAAACGTAAATACCGTGATTTTCGCGATAAAAATTGCAGATTTGCATTGCTGCTGCTTTAGTAATACCATAGATGTTTTTCGGATTTATCGGTGTAAGCTCATCCTGGATTCTCCCTTTTGGAAAACCAAAAATATGGGAAGATGCGGCGTAGAACAGCCTTGTTTTTGCTGAGTGCTTTCGAATAGCTTCCAGGAAGTACAAAACCCCTTTTGTATTGACGCTTTCCGATGTCAAATATAGCTTTACCGGATCTGCAAGAGCGTTATCTTCCGCGGACTGATGGACGGCTGCCAGATAGTATACTTCATCTGGCTTTAAGTTCTTAACCAGATGCTCGATTTGCTCTGGATTCTCCAAACTGAGTTCGCTGGACCACTCGATACCTTTGAGCTGCAAGCTACTTCTCTGAATCCCGACAAGGCTATATCCTAATGAGCTGAGTTTGCTATATAATAGAGTCCCATCCTGTCCAGCGCTGCCGACGATAACCGCAGACTTCACGGGTTTGCCTCATCAGGTCTTGCGTTAGTTCTATCTACAACGTCAAGATGTGGTAAGGGGAACACCAACTTCCCGCCTCTATTTAGGAACTCTCTCTCCTTCTGGATAATACCTTGTCTGAAGTGCCAGGGCAGGACAAAGAAAAAGTCTGGTCTATTTTCGCGAGCTTGATGCTCCGGTATTATTGGTATGTTCGTACCGGGAGTAAAAGCTCCAAATTTATCTTTGTTGACTTCAGCAATAAAAGGCATCTGATCGGCAGAGATCTGACAGTACTGAAGGAGAACATTTCCTTTGGTGGAAGCCCCGTAGCCATAAATTATTTGGTCTGACCGTTTTGCCTGCTCAAAAAACTTGATAGTTTCACTTCTGTGTTGTTCACATCGAGAAGCGAACCTTCTATAAGGAAGCATTGTATGGAGCTTCCAGTCAATTTCATCCTTCAGGAGTTTTGCGGCGCTGGCTGGCAGTTTGTCGTCGCATTTGGATGTTCGTCTAGGTTTCTGCGCGATGATTGAGAAGCTTCCCCCGTTAACGTTATTTAGCTCTACATCCAAAATTTTTAAACCAACTCTATCAGTCATCCATTTAATCTGGTGCAAGCCGTAGTATTCCAAATGCTCATGGCAGATGGTGTCGTATGAATTCATGTTAAGCATAGTCGGCATGTAGCTCTGCTCAAAAACCCAGAGACCACCATCCTCCAAGGTATCAAAAACTTGCATCATGAAATTCATTGGATCTTCAAGATCGTAAAACATTGAGAATGAGGTGATGATTCTTGCTTTCTTGGCGCCATATTTTCCTGAAATTGATTGTGCCGAAAAGAACTCCGGAATTAGTCTTATGTGTTCCGGGTAATAGTCCATAAAGTTTCGGCCACTTGGGTCAATACCGACCAGCATCAAATTAGGCGTTGAATATTGTTTTAGCGTTGTCGCATCATTGCTGCCTATATCCAATACTAGATCATTTGCCTCAAGCTCGGCCCATTGTTCAATCTTCTTTACCTTTTCCGCTAGATGCTTGACCATCATAGGATTAAGTGATGACCTATACCCGTAACCTTCACCATACATGTCCTCCAGCTTTCCTGTGTAGAGGAGCTGCAACAAGCCGCATGCACTAGCGTTTTTTTCTTGATCGCACTTTACAAGCTCAAGAGGTATGGATTGAATTTCTTCATCGGTTGCCCTAGGAAATTTTCCCGTCAAGCTTTGAGTTCCGAGACTCACAACTTCCGTCAAAGCCTGATTACCGCATATCCTGCATTTAGTTAGAGTTTCGTACACGTTTAAGCTCCGTTATTGATGTTCGAGATCATGTTCAATCATGAGCTTGATCAGGTCAGAGAATTTCGTTTTTGGCTCCCAATTTAATTTGTTACGAGCCTTGGCTGGGTCGCCTACTAGCAAATCGACTTCGGTTGGTCGGAAATATTTAGGATCGACCTCTACGAGTACTTTTCCGGTTTTTTTGTCATAACCTTTTTCATTAACACCCTCCCCTTCCCAATACAAGATGTGTTCTGCATGCTCGAATGCTACTTCGCACAGTTCTCGGACACTATGTGTTTCCCCAGTCGCGATTACATAATCATCTGGATCAGGTTGTTGCAGCATCAACCACATTGCTTCAACGTATTCTTTGGCAAATCCCCAGTCTCGTTTCGCATCTAGGTTACCGATCAGGAGTTTGTCCTGCTTCCCTTTTGTAATACGGCTGACCGCTTTCGTGACCTTCCTGGTGACAAACGTTTCGCCGCGACGCGGTGACTCGTGATTAAAGAGAATGCCGTTGCAAGCAAAAATGCCATAAGCTTCCCTGTAGTTGATGGTCATCCAATAGGCAAATTGTTTGGCGATTGCATAAGGTGATCTGGGATAGAATGGAGTTTTCTCTGTTTGGGGGATTTCCATAACTTTGCCATAAAGTTCAGAAGACGAGGCTTGGTAAAATTTTGTATTGATGCCAACTTCTTTGATGGCATCAAGGATACGCAAGGCGCCAACTGCGGCTACCTCGGAGGTATATTCAGGAATCTGGAATGATATATGTACATGTGACTGAGCTCCAAGATTGTATATTTCATCAGGTTCAACGGTCTCAATAATACGGTTCAAACTACTAGAATCAATCAGATCACCATAATGCAGCCGTAATGGGGTTTTACCTGATTGCGCATCATTATAGAGGTGATCAATGCGTTGAGTATTAAAGTTGGATGAACGACGAATAATACCGTGGACTTCATATCCTTTTTCGATCAGCAGCTCGGTCAAGTATGCACCATCCTGCCCGGTAATACCTGAGATAATGGCTTTTTTCATGCAATCATGCTCCCATTGCGTAAAACTATCCCGTCAATACAGCAGCGAACCTATACTTTATGAGTATGAGCGCCTACTGCCCGGTGTGTATGACGCGCCTTGTCGTATATATAAGTAATATCTCTTCGAGATTAGGCCGTCTACTGTATTGAAGCCACTAATTTCTGCATATAGGACTATTTGCGCCAGAAATCCAAATTGGTATCGCTTAAATTTTTAGACTTCGATACCTATGAAGTTCGAATAGGAAGTATTTGCGACAGGAGAGCACTCGCCAGTTACGCTGGTGCCCAAAGCAAACATGAAAACAGCTTCATTGTTGATCAGTTCATAGACATCAAATCTAGATTTTGAGTCAGCTCGACATAACCTAAGATTTCCCGGTCGCTCTTCGCAGAGCATTGCTGACCGAAATACGGCTTCCAGCCTGCATTTTCAAAACAACCGACCATTTTTGTTGTCGCTTCACGCTCTGGATGAATTGATAAATAATCAAGAGTGCCTTCGTTTATATGACCTCGACACTTGCTGTTACTCGATACAAAATGAAAACTGCTGATAGATCGGAGCCCGCTTCCCCTGATCTTCTAGTGCTACCGAATACAGAACCAAATACTTAATTTGATAGCCGCTCGTCTAGCAAGCTTTCGACCAATTTCCGGAGAACACGAGAATTTGAACTTCGTTCAGGTTAGTTGAAAAGAGGACCTCATCAATTGATGGACATGGATGATTGAGAAAACCGGATGCTATTGTCATTAAGCTGCTTCTTACATTTCTGCGACGCGTCGTCGTTGCAGCTTCGTCGAGAAATAAAGGACAGTTCTAGTCCTTGCTCGTCCGCTCTTGCTTCTGAATAGTCGGAGAACTGGTCATGAACTCCAGATTCCATTTCACGATAACCCGACGAATATGACGCTAAATTAACTTGGTCGCAGCGAAATTTGGTCGAACTGCGCATTAAGTGTTGGAAGTAAAAAGTAAGGCCGTAGCATTTCATCATACGAGGGCCTTTCGTATAAAAAGCGAGGTAGATTCTTAATATGGACAGACGAATGGTCAGTAAACGGCTTTGTAAGCCACATGATGTTCCTGACGATTTCCGTGACCTCGCGAAATCTCTGAGAGAACGATCGCATGCTTATGTTTTGGAGGAGAAAGACCAAGCTGATACACGCGACGCCAAGGTTATTGACCCATCGAGATCTTTGATGTTCCATCAGTCTGGAGCATCCAAGCGCTATGATGATGGAAAGTATCATTGAGGATGTATAGAGAAAGCGTCCGCTGACTACGCTTCCCGGTCCAATGCCAATGAACATCGTTATCCCAAGCGATGCAGAGCGATATTCAAAAGGAGAGTCGTTTTGAAATTGTGAGGAAAGGCGGCTGCGTATAGGAATATGATAAACGCGGTCCCCAGTGAGAGGGTGCTGGGAATTACCGTATTTTCACCAAAGTAGCCAAACGCAAAAAGTGCCTTAAAGTTGATGATAAAGTTCCTTGGAGAGCCAAATTTCAGGAACTTTTCCAAAGGATTGCCATAATGTGACTGAGAAATAGGAATGAATAGAGTTGAAGTTGAAGGTAAAAGACAGGCCATAAGCGATGAACCAAGCGGCGAGGATAAACCTGTCTTTGTATAAGGAGCGGGTTAAAAACTTCCAAAGTGAGAGCAGTATAGGAAAGGCCACGTACCTGCGGCACAGGAAATATTTCTGCAAGCGTCGCTCACAGGTCTGCATTGTACCAGCTCCGCCGCCTGGGCGGAATCAACGCTGATGCATGGACTTTGTTCACGATTCCCTGGCCGATGGAAAATCCATACGCATCCTGACGGTGATCGATACCTTTAGTCGTGAAGCAGTGTTACTTGAATGTGGCCGGAGCATGACCGGGAAACATGTTGCAAATGCCCTCGAAAAGCTGTCTCATGGACATGAGATGGCCTCATTCATCAATGTCGACAACGGCAGTGAGTTCATCAGCAAGGCGCTCGATGACTGGGCGCATTGGAAAGGCGTGAAGCTGGACTTCTCCCGTCCAGCGAAACCGACCGACAATCCTTTTATCGAATCTTTCAATGGCCGGTTCCGGGATGAATGCCTTAATCAGACAGTATTTGAAGACCTTGACGATGCTCGGGATAAGATCGAGCAATGGCGACGCGAGTATAACGAGGAACGTCCGCATGGATCTTTGGGTAATAGAACACCTCAGGAATTCCTGAGGGAATTTGACTTAAACAGAGCTGAGCAAATGCGAGTTTAAAGTTCTGTTTGGAGGAGTTTCGGGGAACCCCTCAGCAAATGCGAGTTTAAAGTTCTGTTTGGAGGAGTTTCGGGGAACCCCTCATGGCACAGGAGATTCAACTAATCAATGGGAGAAAATGACGGGGAAGCGTCGTGACTGGAAACCCCGCTCCTTTAGCAAATGAAAGAGTCGCAGCTGGTACTTTTCAAAGCCAATCTGGAAACGGCTTTTATGAGTGCGGGGACCATTTTTGCCGAAAGAGCGTGAAAGATGAACAAATGGTGTCTCTATCGCTAAGGCCTGCAGCTCTTTCGTGCTCTGATTACGTTCATCCCAGCTATGGAATGCTGTATTACGCGTGTGGCACTGGGAGCAGGACATAGCCTCGGCTTCCTCATGAGCTACGGTCAATGGGCGGTCGACAATCAATTGATCATCCCGTTTCCTATAAGAAACGATTCCAAGCGAGATGACTCCACCTTTGACACGCGGCACCAGAATATCTTCAAAATCGAATTTCTCTTTATTTTTATCTAGCTTCAATTCAAACCACACCCAATCTCCCACTCTGCTGCTTTTTTCAGTGGCACATGCCGTCCTGAGTAGCTGAGTGTCCGAGCGAACCATCCACTTTTGGACTAAGCCTATAGCCTTATCGTTCCCTCCATCCAATTTATCGACATCATCAAGAAAAGCCTGCCGATCAGCAGCTCCAATTATGAACGTAAACGCGAAGCTCATGCCAAGACCAATGTCAAAGCTATGCTCGTCGTGCGTTTTCTCACCAAAGTCATAGATAACACGCAGTAATGCATGATTATGGCTAAACCGAGGAGCTATCCCCAAAAATTCAAAAGTTCCATCGTCCATTATCTGTCGTAACTTGCGAGGCGATGAACCCAGGGGATTTCTGTCGCTGACGCCAAAACCATGGAGCATACTCACGGCTCCAGCTGATTCTACGCTTCTGTTTTCAGCCGCTAGACCCTGACTAATCCAGCAGGCTTCAGCTATATCGTCCATAAGGTGCTCAAAACGCTGTGGTGCAAGATCTCTCAAAATACTTTGAAAAGACAATTTCTCACTCAAGCCCGAGTTGGACGTCAAAGTTACTTTTCGCCCGATCTCTTGGTATTCAGCTGAGAGCTGGGCACGTTCTGAGTTGACTCGCCTGTAGCAGGCAATATCTAGGGGCAGAATAAACCATAGAACCTGAAGTAGCTTTGTTTTCATTTACCTCGCCTCGGTCGAGTCAAGAGAAAAGCTTGCCAGCTTGAACTGGAGAACACCGTCATAGCTTTGAGTCCAGAGTACATTGGCTTTATTATGGTCGTCCAAAGAGCAGGAACTCAACTGACCAGATGTCTTGTAAGGCGGGAGTGCACCCCTTAAAACTTGTTCTTGTCTCGCGCGAGAAGCGTCCCAATTGATCATGAAAGGGCGTGTCCATCGCTTCGCTTGGCTATGATAAGATGATGCTACTATTCGGGCCAATCCTTCCTCTTGCTGACTCCAAACTACTAGCGCGGAGCCCTTGCTATTCAAGCAAATCGAAGGATTCTCAGGATTATCCCCCCCACTCGACAAAACAACGGGATCCTGCCATTTCTCGTCACCATCTTGTAGCGACACCATGATCCTTGGAATTTTTTTAAATATCTGAACCCAAGAAAATCCTGCGAGTTCACCAGCACTTTTGAGTGAGAGCATTGGGTTCTGCATATCGCTACCCAGTAAATTCGCATCATATGGTATAAAAGCCTCGGACTCATTCACAATAGACCCCGCTCGAATTAGTATACGCTCGGGTCGGCCCTGATAATCAAACCTGTTATGACGCCAAAACGAGAGGAGAAAATCCTGTGATCCCCGCGCAATGACCGATGCATAGTTTAGGTGGTCAAAATTTGTGTTGACCCGCTTCGCTCCCTGCCAATCATTATGCAGAATCTTGAGATTGAAGTAGACACTATCCACAACATCACCTTCCGAGGTATCTGCAGCGTACCAAGCCACAAGCGCATCACCCCTGGAATTAACCGTAAAATCCGTAGCATAGGAATCGATTCGCCCAGCATCGATTATCATCCCCTGGGACCAGCCCCTGCTCGCCTTGAAATCGGAATAGAACACGCGATCAGCCCACCCGTCCCATTGTCCCCAAACGATCTGAAAAGCATCGAGCGGGGTGTTATAGAGCAGGAATATGTTGTATGAATCGCCGCTTGTCCTGTTTAATAGCTTCGGTGTTCCCCAACCAGAATCCGGGGAATAAAGACGGGCATAAATCAAGTTATCTGGAAGATTCTCGTCCATCATGTTCACGTCGCGCAGATTCTTTATGGAGTAGCGAGGACTTCCCCCTTCAACCCAGGCGAACATCAGCTGGCCATTCTTACCGAGCGCAGCGGTGGGATAAAGCGCGTCATGACCAGCGCGAGATGCTGAAACATCTACGACAGGTCCTTTTTCTAAAGTGCGAGAATTGAAAGTTTTGGTCTTGACCTGCCAAGTTCCGTGAACCCGCTCAGACCAGACAAGCTGAAGCCGACCGTCACCCAGATGCAGCATTCGAGCGTACGCGGCGTTCTTTGTCGGATCCGAGATTGTGGAAATTTGAATCGGCAGAGCCTGTTGCAGAGTGTCCGGCTGAGCATTAACGGTGGAATGTTGCTGAATTCTTGCTGCTACTCCGAGAGAACCAAGCCCTGAGATCGATAACCCGACGATCATCAACTTTCGCATCGCGTTGTCCTTCAATACTTAAGACCAGGGCGGAGGTAATTCGATTCGATGTTAGTCCAGTTCGAAGCTGTTCTTGTAGTCGAGCCTTAGAGATGCATCTTGGGTCTCTTTTCCCACCCAACAATTGCCAATAACTAAGGCATCAATATCCGTCCCCATCAAACAACGAAATGCATCTTCGGGAGTACAGACAACTGGTTCGCCTCGGACATTGAAGGAAGTATTAATGAGAATCGGACATCCGGTCGACTCTTTGAATCTGGCAATCAGATCGTAATAAAGGCCATTCACTTGTTTATGCACAGTCTGAATCCGCGCCGAGTAATCGACATGCGTTACAGCAGGAATCACGGATCGGGCAATATTGAGCTTATCGATCCCAAAAAGCTGCTCTTCGTCCGGGCTCATCGGAATCCGCCTGTCTTCTCTAATATCAGCCACCATGAGCATATAAGGACTCGGTACATTGATGTCGAACCACTCAGAAGCATGTTCAAAAAGCACGGATGGGGCGAACGGCCTAAAGCTTTCCCGGTACTTAACTTTCAGATTAAGTAAGCGTTGCATCCTGGGCGACCTGGGATCACCCAGTATTGAGCGGCCCCCTAAAGCCCGGGGACCAAATTCCATTCGCCCCTGGAACCACCCCAATGCCTTTTCTGTAGCTAGGCTAGCCACTGCCTTGTCGAGAAGCTCGTTAGATTCCATGACCTCAAATTTGGCTCCCGCGGTGCGAAGTCTCTCTTCAATCTCTGCCTGGGAAAAGCTAGGCCCAAGATAGGAACCTTGCATGCCATCAAAAGGATCTATCGCGCGCTCTTGGCCAAGGAACCAATGATATGCGGCGAGTGCTGCACCTACAGATCCTCCAGCATCACCCGCAGCTGGCTGGATCCAAATGTTCTTGAATGAGCCATCTCTTAAAAGCTTACCATTTGCCACGCAGTTTAAGGCAACTCCGCCAGCCAGGCAAAGATTTTCTTGACCCGTTTCCTGGGCAATTGACCGGCCAAGCTTGAGGACGACCTCTTCACAGGCGGCTTGGATGGACGCTGCCAAATCCATATCCCTTTGTGTAAGCGGATCTTCTGGTTTCCTTGGAGGACCCCCAAATAGCTGATGAAACTTATCATTGGTCATTCTGAGACCAGTACAGAAGGCAAAGTAATCCATATTCAACCGAAAGGACCCATCTTCCTTCAGATCCAGTAGCTCATCTAGGATCGTATTTAGGTATATCGGTTTTCCATAAGGAGCCAGTCCCATAACCTTGTATTCGCCAGAATTAACCTTGAAACCGGTGTAATAAGTGAATGCTGAATAAAGTAGTCCGAGAGAATGGGGGAAATGGATCTCCTTTAGGATCTCTAACTTGTTATCTTCACCGATAGCCAGACTCGTTGTTCCCCATTCTCCAACGCCATCCATGGTTAAAACAGCAGCCTTCTTGAAAGGTGATGGATAGAATGCGCTCGCAGCATGGGATTGATGGTGTTCAGCAAACAGAAGCTTCTCGCTTAGCCTGGGCACCGGGCTGATTTTCTTCAGTTCGCGTATTAGCATGCTTTTCAGAAAAAGCTTTTCCTTGATCCAAGCCGGCAAAGAGGCCGAAAAACTTACAAATCCTTGCGGCGCATACGCGAGATAGGTTTCGACAAGGCGTTCAAACTTCAGAAACGGTTTATCGTAGAACGCGATGTAATCGACTGCAGGAAGATCAATTTGGCCCTCTCGCAGGCAATACTCTATTGCATGTGTTGGAAAGCCTGAATCATGCTTTTTTCGGGTAAAACGCTCTTCTTGCGCAGCAGCCACAATCTTCCCACATCGGATAAGGGATGCCGCGCTGTCATGGTAGAAGGCTGATATTCCAAGTATATTCATAGATCAAAACAGTGTGTAAATGAAAGGAGCGACAACGGTACCCTGAGTCATAACGATCAGAGCACCAAACAGCAGCAATAGAATAAAAACGGGAAGCAGCCAAAATTTCCGCCTCACTTTTACAAAGGTATAGAATTCGCGTACAAAAGATGTCATGTGCAGATTCCTTAGAAGGGATACTTCATGGTTTCAGGGGAGGGTCCTCTTGAAACCCTGTCAACCCAATAAGTTCTTGCGGTTTTGTCAAAATTCTTAGTAATAGAGGATTTTTTTGCCAGTCTCATCATCAATCCTATCGGCGTAATGCCCCCGTAATAGATTATCAGCATGGTGATGGGACTGACGACTCTATGAATTGCAAGACCGAACTTTGTCCACGCCTGATTCAAAGGGGATAAGAATTTTGGGATCATCAACCCAGTGATGGCAAATAAGACAGATAATGCCAGTATTGGCAAATTGAGTCTGCTGGACGAACGATAGTTCAAAGCCGTCAATATAGCGAAAAACGATGCAAAGAACAGGCCGAACGTACGATTGCTGGAACTGATCGCCGAAGCCGAGGTTAAGTGCACCCCGTTTCTAGCTTGGTTAAGTTTAGTCACTTCGTTCATTGGCCCTCTACCCTCTGGATCTGTTTATGAACTCGCCTTGGCTCTCATGCATTGACCGGCAGGGCGACGCACATCGCTAATTTTGGCAATTCGAAGGATTTCGTCCGCGATTGAATGCGCGATAAGATTATGTCCTGCCTCAGCTATATGTAGATCGTACTCGAGATATAGCGGAGATAAATTAGAGGCAGCTTTAAAATCACCTAGGAGATCACGGTACGTAAGCTTAGTTGCGCTTTCACGTGGTCTCAGATTGTCAACAATGGCAGCAATGGCTTCTTGCGGTTTTCTCATGCTGAGCATTTCATCCGTCACAGAAAACCCCATCTGTTGAAACTGCTGAAACTGCTCTTTCGATACCTGAACTGAAAATGGGGTAGCAGTTAACAAGAAATGCCTAATACCTCGTTCAGTAAGGAGGTTCATAGTCCGAGCTAAAGCTTCTTCATAGGCTGTGCGCTGTTCATCGCTTATCTTAATCAAGCTATCGTAAATCGTATTAGGGTTTTGCAGAGCAAAACGGAGCAGCGGGAGGTGTACTTCATATGCTTCTGCAGCCCTTCTAAGTTCCTTATCGAGATTCTGGTAGGCCGGGAGTGTCTTGATAATCTCAAGTTCCTTCTTCTCCCAAGATTGCTTGTGATCGACGAGAAGCTCGAAAAGGGTGGCAAAATAGGGACGTTCAAAATTCTCGGGAAGAGGACTGCGGTCGAGATTTAATGCGTTTGCGGCATCGATAAAGTCATTTCCGACGAATGAATTGAATACCACAATGTCGGGGCAGTAACGCGCTGCAGTTAGGTCGAAAACCCGTGACATGAAATTTGGTCCTGTTCCCTGCAATCCAAAGTTAAGGACTTCGAACCTTCGCTCAGGAGAGCCCTGATTCAGCAGTTTTTCAAGTATAACCGGGAAAATTTTATCCTGGTCTACTCCCCAGCCCTCCGTGAAGCTATCCCCATATACCGCAACCCTAATACGGTTGGCTTTGTTTGTTGTAGAGTGTGTGGCGTCGCGAAAGCCAAGATCGTTCGTTTTATAAACAACCTGGGTTTTTCCTGACTTGAATGACACTTCAGAGCCCGCGGGCCTTCCTGTCAACGACAGTCCTCCTAGTTCATTCAACTCCAGTTTGTCACGCATAACGGCCAGGATACCCCAGGCACCTAGCTCTGCCAGGAAACAGAGGAGAATACCCACCATGAGCAGCAGTAGAGACGAAAAAACAAACCTCTTCTTTGTATCGATTCTCATAGCTCTACATTCCTCAACCCGAGCACCTATAAAAGCGGTAAAACGCTCCCATGGAGCTTCGACCCAGATCTTCCATTTCTGGAACCAAGCGAACTATTTCTGCCAATATCTTTTTTCAGGCTAAAGTGCATTTATTATAGTAAATTTACGGAATACGTCCACAATTTTCTCGCTGCATAGACCACTTTCGACACATAAGATCGATTTCCGTGTCTCACCTGTTTTGATACACGCCCAGATAAAGTTTGATATTTACCCAATTAAGACTTTTTCAAGCTCAGGTTACATGGAAATAAGCTGGCTTTGTGCATAATGCCAAGTTGGCGAAACCAGATCTTGCGACCTAAGTGATTTTGCTTATTGATCTGAATTAACTTAGCGACAATTCGTGCAAACCATAGCCGTGGCTTTTTGGCGCTGAAACAATTAGATGTTTCAGTCCCTAACGTAGGGCGAAGTAATGTATGTCACAATGACACGCACGCTGGAATTTCCTCCGTTGCGTTAACCTGAAACATAATCCACTCCCTTTATCAAGATCATATCCAAAGAACAATCATTAGCAATTTATTGATGGGTGATAGAGATGGAATCAATCAAGTGATCGCTCTCGATGATCTGTTCTAAGCCGAGAATGAACGTATCAGCGCATCTCGCAACACTCTTCATTGAATTCTCCAGGAAAAAAATTCTCTTGGATCCCTTATATCTTTCCATCAATGTCTCACTCTTTAGCATATACACGACCCGGAGGCCGGCTATCCATGCCTCCATCAGAGCGGCTGAAGTAAATCCAAGTACAAAGTTAAATCCAACCAACTCTTCGAAATATGGTTTATCTCCTCGCGAAAGGCTGAAATTTACCTCTGGCAGATCTTTCTGCAGTAAACACGCAAAATACTGGCCTTCAGCGGTCTCGTTTGGGTGGCACCTTATGTGCACAACGGTCCTCGATGGCAAACGCTCCAAAAGTGCTTTCAAGGTTCTAAACTCTGCGGAGCAAGGAGTAAAAAGCTTGCTATGAGCTATAAGGATTCTTAAATTTCGATCTGATTCAAACTTTGACTTAGTATTTCGGAGCTCGTGAAACCGAGAATGCGAAGGATCAGGTTCAATAATGAATTTTGCGCAACATCTCATTTCTCTAAAAAAGTCCTCCCAGTACTTGCCGCATACAATAAAGAAATCAAACGTTGAAAAGGCGGGAAGTGGCAGCCGACTATAATACTCCCCATGCATACAATTACCATGCTCAACTCCGACACTGTGCAGATAAGCAGTTACCAGAGAGGATACGAAATTGTTTTCAAGAACACTTATAACGAGTTTCGGTCTCTTAAAATGAACGATATAACTGTACTTACTAATCCACTTCACAAATAGATAGACGAATCGGGGATTTTTTACTAGACGAGGTGCAGCAAGCAAAACCCTAACTATAAAATTCAAATCTGACAGTGTAAGTATTGATCGTGGATTTTGAATATAACACGCACCCTTGTCAGCCCATCGCTGGACTTTGCAAACAATATGCGGATGCTGATAAAAGACAACTTGCTGTGCGAACTTTAATGGTTTCTTTGGAAGAAACTTACATAGAATGCAACACAGCATAAAACAAGGCAGTTTGATGCAGACATAGAAATTGTAGTAGATCGCCAATCTATTCTTAGCGTTAAAATGCTCAATAGCAAAGTACTGGGAGATCGATCTTGTTATAGCTTCCCTAGTACTAGGGTCTACAACTTCCAAACGATCACTTACAAGTAAACGACTCGTTTTGTAGCAAAAGTCAAGCAATTCTTGAAGTTGCACTTTGCCTAAATCACTTCGGAACCCACCTAGAATTGAATCAATCCATAGATTCCTTAGCTGTCCTAAGAATTTCATTATTCTGAATCTTTCGATCACTTCTTTGAAGGAAATACGACACACTAAAGGTAAGCACCCAAAGCATCTCGAATATCCGTAAACGGAATAGGCCGCCCAAATTTGGCGATGCCCACAACTGGATTGACAGATGAAAAATACTAAAAAAGATAAATAGCTTCTTTGCCGTTGATTCCGGCGATTTAACTGCGTAGATGGCAAACGCTGAAAGGAAAATGGTATGTTCAAAAATGCCGGCTACTTTTTTATCAAAGGCAATGTTTGGAGAGCCAGCAATTTCTCCGATGAATCCGATGGTATTCTGGTAAATCGTGTTAAGTAAGAGCCAGCTAGATGAAACTAGAGATGGCCGCTCGGCACTAAAAACATTCAGGATTGTTGCATTCCCCCAATACGCATCAATTTTCTGGCGAATAGGCACCCATAAAACAACGACGATGAAGGTAGCTGTGACGATGGCAAGGAAGTATCGAATCCGTACCCAAGGTAAGAACAGCGGGCGCTTACTGGAAAGAGCCATCTCCATAGAAAAAAAGGAGACCGCCGCTAAATAAAAAAGAATATAGTAGAAGCGGAATACAGCCAAGCAATATAAGGCATTGATCAACAATAAGATTCCTATTATGTTCCTAGGCGAAAACAGCGTTCTGCTCATAGACAAAAGCAATGAGGTCTGCTGGAACAAAATAGAAAGGCAGAAGAGCACACACAAATCTTTGTTGATTGAGACTGAAAGCTTAGCGATTGTTGGGATCAGCATGGCTGAGATCGCCGTTCCAGTCACATGAGCCATGCAACTTCGAATCCTAAGCGTATCGGCTATAACAACAATGGAAAGTGCAATAAGGATTGAATTCAATGCTCTAACTGAGACGTCATTCTCTGACAAGATCTTAGCGGCCAACCAATAGAGACCACTTATCCCACCTACATTTTGCTGAGTGTCAGAGGCTGCGCTGGTGAAAGTTGCATAATTTTGGACAAAAAATTTGTAGAAGGAATGATCATACCCGGGTGCCAGAAAACTTGAAAAGCTGGTTGTCAAAAGAAAAAGAGCAGCAACCATTAGCACTGATCGGGCAGGGAAGTTTAGAAAAGTTACTGCAATTATAAATAAGAGTGATAGAAGGGGGCTCAGCCATATACTTGATTGCATTGAACGTGCCCCAAATTCTATTATAGCAGTCTACCATTTCCATTTTGGGAAGGATTGTCCCAATTTCCTGGATTTTGGCCAATAAATATCTATGATTGATTTAATAGTATAACAACTTGCCAAACTTAAAGCTAGCTTTTTTGCCGGGGAGTGCTAGTGCTTCGTGAATCTGACATCCAAAATAGCCGCGCCATTCCATTCTCTTGGCCAAATTTAACCATGAGTCTAACCAATATACTATTTGCGCCAAGTCGTACGTTATGGGCAATGACTGAGATCTTGCTGCTAATGACGTTCTTTCTGGCATTCTCCTGGTGCAGTCCTTATCTAAATTGGGCCGAGATAGATTCAAATATAGTCTTGTTGACGGTTTCTTTCGGGGTCATTTTCGTTGTCCTCTCTGTTGGTCTAGGGCAATATGAGAGAGCACGTCGGTCTTCAGTCACGAAAATTTTCTTCAATAGCTTCTTTGCAACAGCAATAGCTATAACTTTCAGCCTTTCAATCACATACTTTACAGCATATGGCACTTTTGGCCGCTTAAATCTTCTCTGGGGATCGGCAGGAGCCTCGATAGGAATCATTGCTTTTCGGCTTTCAATAGCCTTCATGTTTCGTCGTTTTCCATATCGTTTCACTACACTGGGAACTTCAGAACTAATCGGAAATATAACTGATTTTCTGAAAAAACCCAGCACAAAGGAAGCAAAATACGTAAAATACATCGAGAGCCCTGGCTCCTCTGAGGAAGAAGATGTTTTGAGATTTTTAGACCAAGAGAAAATCCACGATGTTATCATTGCGGAATCTACTCTACGGATAGCTCTGAATCATAGACTGCTTCTAAAGATACTGGAGAAGCGCATCCGCATACTTCACGAAGAGCACTTTTACTCTGAGTTTTTTGAATGTTCTCCAATAAATCGATTGGACGCATCGAAGTTTTTAAATAGAGACTTAAAGGTGCGAAGTATCCTTTATGAATCTGTGAAGCGCTTGTTTGACATTGGCGCTAGTACAATGGCATTGATGGCACTTTCACCATTCCTATTACTAATAGCTGCGGCAATACGAGTTGATACAAGAGGCAAAGCGCTATTTCATCAGCCACGTCAGGGACGTTTCCAGCAACCTTTCATGATGTATAAGTTTCGCACTATGCATGAAGACCAATCTTGTCCTGCCGCTAGTGGTGGCTTTACGCAGAAACTTGATGCAAGAATCACACGGATTGGCCGGTTTCTAAGACCACTTCATATTGATGAGCTTCCACAACTCTGGAACATCTTGAAAGGCGATATGTCAATCGTAGGGCCACGACCGGAGGCTTTAGTATTCGCACAGCGAATGAGCAGGGAGATAGACCTTTATGATTTCCGTTACTCGGTTCGCCCAGGTTTGACAGGGCATGCACAATTAATGGTCGGGTACATGCTAGACAATGTGGACGACACTCGAAAAAAACTGGCCTACGATCTCTATTATATAGCAAACAAGTCTCTACTATTGGACATAAGAATTATTCTAAGAACTGCTTTCATTGTCGCCAAGAAGACCTATGAATCCCTTTCAGTTGGGAGGAGAGGATGCTAAAAAATTTCCCCTCGTTAATAGGGATTTTTAGGCTTATTTTTTCTCAAATATGGTTTTTATCTAACCATGATTGGCTGGTTCTCGCCATATTACCCCAGCGTTTTAATCGTATTTCCAAGTGGATTGTATCTAGGACACATGGAATAAAAATCTATTCGAATTTTTTGAGGAACGATTCAAGCACGCTCAACGCAGAATATACAGCCGCAAGAGCATTGCTCCGATCTTTCCAGGCCAACTTATCTCAATCGAAGAAAAACGTTAGCCCTGATTTTTCCAATGAACAGATTGTTAAAGTTTTTGAAGCAACCTGGCTGGACTCCATTCGGTGGTCAATCAGTTTATGTAACAGCCTGCGTGAAGAAAACTTAAACCGGAAAGTCTATATTTATATGCCGCATAGTGTTGGGCTTCTTTTCCTATCAGAACTATTGCGGTTTATGCTGGCGACTTCTCTTAGATTTGTAAAGAAGTATGGGAAACGGTTCTGGAACTTCATTAACATATTTCCACAACGCATCGACTATTATTTTTCGAAATCCTCCTTCATTTTATCGATTTTGAAAACCGATAGAGAAAAATCTAGGAATCCATACAAGAAACAGACAACTTTAAACATACGCAATAGATTCTTTTCATTTCCATCGAAGTCATCTTCCAGTCAAGAAGTTAAGAATTCACACAAGAGACAAGCTATTTGGGAGAGAATCAATAGATTCTTTTCAACTGCACCGAAAACATCTTCCTGTCAAATTCCCAATGCTGACCTTCTATTATGTCTAATTGACTCTGATACAGACCTTAACTTTGATGCTGCAAAGAATCTTCTTAGAGAGCTGACGGCAAATCAGTCAACCATCCTCCTCCCATTTGGTTGTGACACACGAAAATTGTCGATGATAAGATCTATTGCGCCCAACATCAATCATATTGAGTTTCAAGTTCCCGACCGACCAACTTTCAGCCGCTATAGAGTTGCGTCAACATTCCTGAAGGTATTAAGCCAGTCCATGGAGAGCTATTCGAAACATGAACGGCGAGTTATGTTAAAGTACTGTTCATCCACTGCATATTTCGTAGCTTGTTTTCTAGAACGAGAGGTTATGTTTCTGAAGCAGACACTGAAAAAGTATAGTCAGGTTAAAGGCTGCTTCATGGTTCCAGACGCACATCCGGTAAACAGACTTCTATGCATGTTACTAGAGAATAAAGGTGTCCCTACTTTCACTATAGATACATGTATGCTAGCTGGATTTGATGCAGCGGGTGAGGCCACTTGTGATTACACCTTTGTTTCTGGCAAATGGAATAAAGAGATCTACGACAAGAGCAGAAGGGCGTCAGGCAAGAAAGTATTGATCACGGGTGCCCCCAGATACGAATCGATATATTTCAAGATGCCGGAAGCTTTTAACAAGCGCCTGATATACTGCACTGAGAATTCTGGGCTGGAGCGTACTATTGGGATATGTCGGCAACTCGCAAATCTAAAAAACATTGAGAAGGTAGAAATATGGCCGCATCCTGCCGAGCCACAGACTGAGCTTCTTGAAGCAATTGAATCCATTAATGCTAAGGCAGAGGCATCGAAGCTATTTGCAGTTATGCGCAATCAAAGGGACTGGTCAAACTGCCACGGATCTCTTGTATTGGTAGAACATTCAACAATCGGAATTGAAATGTCTCTTCGTGGATGTTTTGTCATGAGTTATAACCCGCTGAGATCAATGTTCAACCCATATGCTAATACGGCAACAGTACCGATGCTTATTGACATTTCAGAGATCGATAGCTATGCGGAAAAGATCCTCCTTAGCGAAAATCATTTTTTTGAAATATTAAAGCTGCAGACTGCCGAAGTTTCGGATCTCTTTAATAAGAGACCGGCCGATGTTCAACCATCCCAAGCAATTGCTCGCTTGATTGCTAACGCTCAGATCAATTGGCTCAATGCAGAGTAAGAATCTAAGAATCGAGAGAGGACGCAACATTGACACATCTAGATCAATCTATTTCCACAATCATTACACCAAACGGGATTCGAAGGAAAAAGCATAGTCTTAGACACGAATTGATTTCAAAGTTAAGTTATCTTGAGAGCGTAATGTTCATAACTCTTGCTGACTTGAAATCCCGAATCTTTGGAAAGTCCCTGGGGGTTGTTTGGCTCCTGGTTGAACCAGCTATTTCCGCTTCGTTATACTACTTGCTGACTGCAGTTATCTTTAATGCTGCCGGAAACAAGCACCACTTTCTATTTATCTTGATATCCGTCATTTTTTGGAGATGGTTTTCCAAAACTATTGATAGCAGTCCAAATGCACTAATTTCCTTTGCAAGTATCCTTAAGCAAACCAATTTCCCTGTTCAGGTAGGATTCTTTTCATTTGTTATCACTGAGACCTGTCTATTTCTCATCAATTTCACAGTTTTAGTCTTCTTCCTGACTCTTAATGGATTTTCGCCAAATCTGGCCTATTTCCAATTACCACTATTGATTATTACTCAGTTGCTGCTCACATATTCATTGGCACTCTACTGTGCTATCGTTGGAACATTCTTTAAGGATTTAGGTTCTTTCTTATATGCCCTCACAACCGTGTGGTGGTATCTTTCACCGGGAATCTACCCTGTCTCCAAAATCCCTTATAACTTCAGGTGGCTCTTTGAGCTGAACCCTTTTGCACATTTCCTTCCAGGATATCGGTCAATTCTACTTGATGGGGAGTTTGTCAGTTTGACTCCATTCTTGATCATCAGCTTGGGAGCCATCGGACTAGCCGCGCTAGGAACTAGGCTCCTGTCCATTGCAAGATATCGATTCTTCTCTTTCCTATGAAGGACAATAAAGTGAAATCAATTCGAAGTGAAGTTCAAGCGTCCAAAAAGAGAACGCTTTCAATTCCATACATGATCCCAGGCATGACAATTGATTCTGACTTTTTCGATAGAAAGCCAGAAAGCTTTGAAGATCATATAGAATACCTTCAAATGTTTCGAAGTACTGGCTCTAATACCTTGATTTATAGCAGTCTAGCTGAATCAAGGAAATTTATTGGTGAAGTTTTTGAGTTTCATGGTGATGGGTTTATTAGAGGGGAAATTCCCTATGAGTTTGTAACTTTGGGAGATGTTCAGGCTCGCCTCGTTAGTAAATCGCTCCCTGCCTCCGACAGTTACTTAGTACATATGCTTGCGTCTTTTCCATCTAATGTAGGCGGAAACTTCTATCTGTCTCTTCAAGACGGAGAGAGGTGCGTCAGTCTCCGGCTTTCAAACCACAGCGTTTCTCTCCGCAATTCTCCTACCGTGATTATGCACGATATGAAGAAGATCTCCTTGTTCTCCATCGCCATTCTAGATAGCTATGTCTATATATTTCTCGACGGAGCACTAAAAGCAAGGAAAGCTATCTCGACGTCCCTGAGTTCTCCTATAATTACGGCTGAACTCATTGGAGACCCAAGCGCAGACCTTTCAGGCTATATCTACGGACTGGAAATTTATTCGGATTGTACTACATATATTCAAGCGCAATTCCCAGATGTCTCCATTAAGAACCTCGTAGAACAATCCTTGGTGCATGAAAACAATGTTCTAGAATCGTACAACATAGTATCGAACTTCGATGGTGTCGACCTTAACTCGATTCATACATTAGTATTCAGGTTTTTGGACTTACTTTTGGAGCAAAAAGGTTATCAGGAATGGATAGTTGATTTCTTGCTTTCGCGACTAGAAAAAACTCATCGTGACTTCTGGATGGCATCAAGAATCAAGCATATTCCAAAGCCCGCGATTGAGGTGGAGGATCTTAAGGTCAAACTCTATCGCCGTCCTGATCAGATTCTCTCACTTAAAAGGATCCTGTCCGGTCGTAAGGCGGAAAAGTTTAATGCTCTTGACAATATTAACTTTCAAATTTTTCCTGGGGATATTGTTGGTATATTAGGACATAACGGAGCCGGAAAAAGCACTCTTCTGAAGACTATTGCTGGGTTGGTTCCTATCACAGATGGCCGAATAACAATTAGCGGGCATCATCTGTTGCTAAGCCCAGGCCTAGGGATTCGCGAAGAGCTCAGTGGCCGTGAGAATATTTACTTGGTCTGCTGTTTCATGGGGCTATCCCGTAAGGAGGCCATGAAGATTGAAAAAGAGGTCATCGACTTTTCTGAACTGGGTGAAAATATCGACAGATCCTTCAAATTTTACTCCGATGGGATGAAGAGTCGACTGATTTTTTCCATCGCTACAAGCATCGCTCCAGAGATCTTGATGTTGGATGAACTACTAAGCGCTGGCGATATTAAGTTTCAGAAGAAAGCTGCAGATAGGATGGATCAGCTGATTGCAAGAGCTAAAATCGTAATTGTTGTTACACATAGCCTGTCTTTTGTTGAAACTAAATGCAACAAAGCCATACTCGTGATGGGCGGAAAGCAACTTTACTACGGTTCCCCAAAGGTGGCAATTGCAAGATACCTTGACTGTCTTCATATGTCTTCCATCCCTTCAGAGGACAAACAGGCGGCTCAGCTTTCCATGCTGCAACAATTCTAGATATAATCCTGAGAGTTAAATTCTTGTTGAGAGTCATGCATATCATAACAGGGCTGCATAGGGGAGGGGCTGAGACTCTCCTGTGCCGTCTATTGACTCATCCAACCCTAAATTCAACCAACTCTTTCTGTGTCGTCTGCTTATCAGGACCGGGGGAAATCTCAGGTGATCTTGAAAAGCAGGGCATAGATGTGCATCACTTGAACATGAATGCTGGGTTTTTTTCATCGTTTAAAGGACTATGGCGATTGAATGCAATCTTTTCGTCTTTCAAGCCTCAGGCAGTCCAAACTTGGCTCTATCATGGTAACCTTATAGGAGGGTTATTAAGTTGGTTGCACAGATGCCCGGTCTCCTGGTCTATCCACAATAACTATGATTTGCCTGCGAAGAATCGTGGCAGGCTCCTCATGGAGCTTAATCGTGTCCTATCATATTTCTTGCCAAAATTTGTAGTTTATTGCTCCGAATCAGCCAGGAAGAGCCATGTCAAGAATGGGTTTTCTCTGAAAAAAAACGTGGTCATTGCGAATGGTGTTGATTGTCAAAAATTTCGACGGAATGATCGGACTGAAGCCTGTAGGATGATCGGGTTAGCGCCTTCTGACTTTATTGTCTCTATGGTGGCTAGATTCTCCCCCGAGAAGGACCACAAGACATTTCTCGAAGCAGCGAGCCTTCTTCGGAAGGAGATAAAAAACATACACTTTGTACTCTGTGGTTATGGAATTTCCCGGAATAACACAGAGCTATGCAATCAATTGACGAAACTCGATCTCCACAGTCAATGCTCACTGTTCGAGACAATTAATCCTATTGAAAATATTTACAATGCTTCCGATATCGTAACTCTAACTTCATTGAGTGAATCCTTTGGCCTGTCGATTGCTGAAGCAATGGCCTGCGAAACATTAGTTGTTGCAACAGATATTGAGGGTCTAAGTGACTTAGTCTTAGACAAATCCTTTCTTGTTCCCACCAGAGATCCGGAAGCGGTTAGCAGAGCTTGGAAAGCCTTGATCGAGCTTCCCTCAGTGGACAAGCGAGCTCTAGGAGCCTCGATGAGAAGAAGAATCGAGGATAATTTTTCTTTCGATGTGATGGGTTCTGGATATCAAGAATTATGGGGCGCCCTTGCTGAAAAATCGTAGGCGCTCCGTCATCCATCCAGTTACCCACAAAATTTGACTTCGAATCTTTTTATAGACTTCCTCAAATTCAGTTTATGGAGGCCAAGGATGGCGTCCTGGATAGATGAGGAGATGAGGAAATTTCCGAATCCAAGTTCAAAGACAAGCGCCTATACGCAAAGATGAAGTGCTCCCCCACTTTTCGTACAACCTAAGCCACTAAACTTTGCTCACGATATTGCCGTGGCGATTTGTAGCCAAGCGCCGAGTGCATCCTCATGCCATTGTAAAAGTCCATCCAATCAGCAATTGCCTGGAATGCTGTATCCTTGGACCTGAATCGATGTAAGCGCCTCGCCATGCCCAGTAGAATCCGGGCAGGCTAAGAAGGATTCTGATTCCTTATTTAAGCATGAAATTCCAGGGCAGGAGTTGTTCGATTTCGTCAGCGGAAGAAGCCATGGGCAGCTCAGTGAAGAGGTGAGTCAGGTATTCATATGGTTCGATATCGTTTGCACGAGCCGTTATCACAAGGCTGTATAAAGCAGCACTGGCGTCAGCCCCCTTAACGGTATCTGAAAAGAGCCATGCCTTTCTTCCTAAAGCAAAGGGTCGCACAGCATTCTCGACCATATTGGTGTCAAGACCGAGCACTGGATCATTCAAAAAGCGGATAAGCTTCGGCCATTGCCCGTCCAAGTATGCGAGTGCTTGGCCAGTAAGGGACTTCGGAGGTACCTTGTGAAGAGCGGTATCCAGCCAGGCTCGCAGTTCATCAATTACCTTCTTTGATTGCGTCTGCCGCACCTCAAGTCGCGTAGTGGAATCCAGGCATTCATTTTCAATCCGATAAAGTTCTTGTATGGCACTGAGCGCATACTCTGCAAACGTGGCTTTGCTCCCGGTCTTCTGACCTTTGATGGCATCCTTGAATTTTCTACGGACATGGACCCAGTCGCCGACATGGACAATGCCAGGCACGAGCGCTAGCTGTGAATAGCCATCATATCCATCGGTTTGGACATAGCCCTTGTACCCTTTGAATATCTTCAGAGGCACATCGCTGCTACGCGAAGTCGCAAACTGATACAGGATAATTTTCCTGCCATCTCCACCCCCTTTGGCTGTGACCCACATGAACGACTTGCTGGTTGGCTTTTTGCCTGGCACCTTCAAGACTTGTACCGGGGTCTCATCACACTGCACGAGTGGGGCTTCCAGCATTTTTTCACGCAAAAGATCGATGAGCGGCTTTACAAGTTCACCACAGCGAATCATCCAACTGGCCAGGGTTGTGCGTGGAATATCGCAGCCGATCCTCTGAAGAATGCCTTCCTGACGATAAAGTGGCATTCCATCTGCGTACTTTGCCGTCGCGACAAACGCAAGAAGACCTGGGCTGGCCATGCTTTTGGGAATTGGTTGCGGCGGCAGTTGCATGGATTTTGGCACGCAATCGCCACAGGAGCAGGCATATTTTGGTCTGATAATTCTGATGACTTGAACCTTGGCAGGAACAATATCAAGCTGCTCAGTTACCTCTTCACCGATTCGATGAAGCGGCTTTCCGGACGCCGGGCAAAATTTTTCATGCTCAGGAAGATCAATGATCCGATCGACTCGTGGCAGTCTCGAAGGCAATGACTTTCTCGATGGTTTACCCTTGGGTTTGTCAGATCCATCGCGATGTATGTCATCTGCCGTGGCGTCTTCCGTAACTGTTGTATCGGTTTCAGCCTCGTTAAACAGGAGCTGCTCACCCGGATGCCTGTTGGCTTCACTTTTTGAGCCGAATTTCTGATGGCGAAAGAGCTTTACCATTTCTTCGAGGTACGCTACATCCTCACGCAAACGGGCAATCTCTCTTTCCTTCTCGGTAAGGAGTGCCCGTAAGGCTTCATTTTCGCTGGATGCATCGCAGTTCAAAGTTTCCATGGGAAGAGATATAGCACCGGATGGTGCCATTGTCTTCAGGCAAATGCCTCAAATCGAAGTGTTTCGTGGGGCTTGGCCTTAACAATATCAAGACCGGCGAGGAGCCATTCCATCTGCTCGGGTGACACTTTGATGACGTCATCCGGCAATTTCATTGGCCAGCGAAAGTGATCCTTTTCAAGGCGCTTTTGCCATAAGGCAAAGCCTGTGCGATCCCAGTAAACACATTTCATCAGGCACCTGCTCCTGTTTACGAATACAAACAGGGCGTTGTCACAGGGATTATGCTTCATCTCATCAACGATAATCTGACTCAATCCATTTATATTTTTCCTCATATCGACGAACTTCTTGTGCAGGTAAATTTCCGGAAAGGATCGTGCTTCGCGCATCTGATTATCCTTCCAGAGCCTTGACGAACTCTGCAATCGCATCAGGCTCCGCTGTCAGAGGGAACTCGACGACTATCGTATTCCGGACTATGACACGGATGGCTTGATGGGGCGGCGGAAGTGGTTCAACTGATTTGCTGGATCTGACTGAGTCAATTGGCTTCGCCTCCGGCTCACTGACTTCAACCAAAGAGAATGATCTTGGCGGAAATTTTTTCTTCCAGGTGGATAGAACGCTCATGGCAATACCATGTTTTCGACTCACTTCGCTGAGGGACGTATTCGCCACTTCCGCAACCAGCATGGCCTTCTGTTCGTCAGTGAACTTGCGTCGGCGCTCAATACCCCCGACGACCTCGGTTTTACTCATCCTTAAGAAACCTCCTTAACTCAACCTTAGGGCGTTTCTCAAAAATTGAGGTTAAGCCTTAAGGTAACGTTAAGGCAATTCTCAGCATTTCGTAATGAGTTCTCAAGTGGGGCATGGTCAGTCGCTTACGAATCGATTGAGCCATATGTACTCTTCTTTAAGAGAACGGAAAAAGCGCCGATCATACCGTTTTGCTCTGGCGAATAAGGGGTAATGTACTGCTGCTCTATGCCGCGACGCTGTGCCACTGCAACGAAATCCCTGGCACCAAAAACAAGCCCGTTATCGCTTCGAAGGGTTAGATGGACTTTCGGGTTCCAGATCAACCCACGGGCTCTCAGACTGTCCTCAAGAGCAGCAGCAGCTACCTTGGCTTTACCGGAGCTGGAAAGCCTCCAGCCCACTATTTCACGATCAAAACAGTCAATGACGGCTGTCAGGTAACACCACCCATCTTTGCCGCAGAAAATGCTGGTTGTATCAGTGGCCCAGAGTTGATCGGACCTGAACGCCAAGTGACGTTGTCCCTGGACCCGAGGCCGCATGCCACGGGGCTTTTCGGTTTTCTGCCAGCCGTTCAACTTTACAATCCTATGCACCTTCTTGCGATTCACTTTAAGCCCATCCCAGTTTCGGATCACAGCGTGGATCCTGCGCACACCGTATGCGGGAAAATCCTCGATAATCTCGCGAATACGTATCGTAAGATCCTTATCCATAGTGCGAGCTTTTGGAGTCTTTGGCTTGTAATAGATATTCGACCGAGGTATTTCAAACCATTGGCATAGCTTACTTAGAGGCACGTTCTTGCCTTCGTCCCGGAGGGTGCTCTGAAGAATCAGGAGTGCATCTCGGGATCCTGGCTCAGAGCCTGCCACTTTTTCCCGCGTCAAGCTCCAGAACAAGTTCGCCAACCTTGGCTCTGAGGTCCTTGATCTCACGCTCATGCTGGCCTTGCTCATCCCTGGCATTGGTTTTGAGACCATTCTCACCGGTTTTAAGGAATGCCTCGATCCAGCCTTCGACTTCCGACTGCTTCAGGTCCTGTTCACGGCAAATATCAATTAGGTTGTTTCACCTTTCATAATACGCAGAATCAGTTCCACCTTGCGTTTGGCTGTCCATCTCTGAAAGTCGGTCTTCATTGCATACTCCGTAAGTACAGAAGTTGTTATACCCTGTACGAACTAGGAGGGGAACAGTCCAAAGGCGACATATCGCTTCCTGTCGAACAACAGAGTTGAAGAGCACGAAATCCTAGGAGGCCACATCAGCCAAACTTCAAAAAGAATAAAAGCCACGAGCGGCCCTGCCCTTATTCTGCACGATACATGCGAGTTCTCTCACACGAGAGAAGATCCGGATAAATGGGTTTTACCAGGAAAGATCCCCTTCCGCGATCACTTGCCGAGAGTTTCAGAAGGAATGCAGGGTGTGCGGCGTTCTCATGCATGCGAGCCTTGCAGTTTCTAAAGACGGCCTACCGCTCGGGTTGACGTCTGTCCGATATTGGGCAAGAGTTGAATTCAAGTGACGTTGACCCTGAAAAATCCTCCGGCGAAAACTTGAAAAAAGCACTATAATTCAGCTCTCTTTGACGTGGAGAGATGTATGAAAACATCCAAGTACACCGAGGAACAGATCGTGTATGCCCTGCGCCAGGCGGAGGCCGGCGAGGCTGTGGCGGATGTGTGTCGTCGGCTGGGAATTTCGCAGCAGACGTTTTACACGTGGAAGAAAAAGTACGGCGGGGTTGGCTCAACGGAACTCAAACGGATGCGTCTCCTTGAAGACGAGAATCGAAAGATCAAGCGCCTCGTTGCCGACCTGAGCCTGGACAAGCACATGCTGCAGGAGGTCATTGAAAAAAAGCTCTGAAGCCTGCAAGGAAGCGGGAGATTGCAGACTTCCTGAGACAAGCCTATCGGATTTCGGAGAGACGCTCGTGCAGCCTTGTGCTGCTGGACCGATCGAGCTGCCGATACCGGGCCCGCCGACGCGATGATCCGGTGATCCGGATGAGGATCAGGGATATCGCCCAGAGCCGTGTTCGATATGGATACAAGCGCATTCACGTGCTTTTGCGCCGTGAGGGGTGGCTGATCAATCGCAAGAAGGTGCACCGCATCTATGTCAGCGAAGGATTGAGCCTGCGTCACGGGAAGTATTTCCGCAAGCGGCGCTCACAAATCCGGATAGTGCCGGCCCCACCAACGGGCCCGAATCAACGCTGGTGCATGGACTTTGTTCACGATTCTCTGGCCGATGGAAAATCCATTCGCATCCTGACGGTGGTTGACACCTTTAGTCGTGAAGCAGTGTTACTTGAATGTGGCCGGAGCATGACCGGGAAACATGTTGCAAATGCCCTCGAAAAGCTGTCTCATGGTCATGAGATGGCCTCATTCATCAATGTCGACAACGGCAGTGAGTTCATCAGCAAGGCGCTCGATGACTGGGCGCACTGGAAAGACGTGAAGCTGGACTTCTCCCGTCCGGCGAAACCGACTGACAATCCTTTTATCGAGTCTTTCAACGGTCGGTTTCGGGATGAATGTCTTAACCAGACAGTATTTGAAGACCTGGAAGATGCCCGGGATAAGATCGAACAATGGCGGCGCGAGTACAACGAGGAGCGTCCGCATGGATCTTTGGGTAATAGAACGCCCCGGGAATTCCTGAGGGATTTTGACTTAAATAGAGCTGAGGAAATGCGAGTTTAAAGTTCTGTTTGGAGGAGTTTCGGGGAACCCCTCAGGAAATGCGAGTTTAAAGTTCTGTTTGGAGGAGTTTCGGGGAATCCCGTCACTTTGACGGTGAATAGCCGCTGGATTAAAAAATGTCAGCTAAGAAAAATTTTGTGGGTAAAAGAATGGCTGATGCAAGCGCGAAGATTATTAACCAGAGCCACAAGAGTTTAACCATCTTGGATTTGAAGCTAAGCATAGAACCGGTCAACGCAGGTAGAATAAGCAAAGCAGGTGCTATAGGAGCAGAAAGCCTCACCTTGGTATAAGAATCACGAAAAACCTGATCACCAGCAGACGAAGGTTCACTCGCGATAGAGAGAATGATGACTACCTGTGTTGCAATTAGAGCCGCAAGCGTGATGCCGGACGTGTAAAAAACCCTTGGGGAAGCTTTCGACTTCAGGATTCTCAAACCTGAAATGACTGCAGCTATATAGGCTGCGGCTGAAAAAACATAGTAGATATTTGGCCAATAGCTATGGCCCCATACGTATGACCCAATATAAGACCTCCAATACGATACGATAATGTTGACTGAATTTTCGAAATCTAGTCTTTCTAGATCTCTAAGTAACAAGACCCTTCCTTCGATCTCGGATAGTGTACTCAAAAAATATTGCTCACTAATCATAGACTTAAATATACCTACGCAGACGATAATGCAGAGTATAAAGCCTAGAAAAAACAACAGTGCTTTGCCAAATGAGATTTGAGAAGGGGGCATTGTATCTGTCCGAACTACAGCCCCTTTGATCATTAACAATACAATGAGAGCGCAAAGAAATGGAAGCGCAGTAACCGAACTAATATCAAAATTTCTAACCGCATGGAAAAATATCGAAGTAATTAGCAAAGATATAATGCCTTTTGTAATCGATTTTTGAATAATTGTCGCCGCAGATAGAAGGCATAGGCATCCTAGAATGAACAGAGGAATGTCATTGGTCAAAGACGGAGATTGAGCAATCATGCCACCTAGAAAGGAAAGAGATAGAACAAATGCAGCAAGTTCACTCGTATTCAGAAAAACTCTAGCTAGGCCGAGGACAGACAGGATAAGGAAAGCATTTAAGAATTGGGCAAATCTAATAATTCTGAGAGGAGTAACTTCTTTAAAGCCGAAGAGTTCCAGGATTTTTACGTAGGTTGAATAGAGGCGAATTGGGGGAGCTGTCACTCCGCAATGCCCTACTATGCTATGAGGGCATGCATCGGAGATTTTCGGGTCGACGCTGTGAAGTCTAAAAAAGTCTGACTCAGCCATGGCAAGCCATACTTCCTTGTTGAAAGTTTGATCTGATTTTATTTCGAGTCTGTCCTTGGCCGCCTCCTGAAACATCGAGATATGGGCTGTTTCATCGTATCCTGAGAATGGCAGGGAGGCTAAATTCGCGAAAAAAACTACTGAAATATAAATAAAGATTGCCTTGTACGAGAAAGGCCATGTTCCTGAAATGAAAAGTAATAGTAACGCAAGCCCTATGCCATAAATAGATGCTTTTGCCGGGTCTCTAAACAAGAGAGCTCTAAAATAATCCAGGAAGTTCACATGTAGTTTGCCCTGAAAAGGCAGAATCCATGGTTGATTGTCCTTGTCTTCTGAATAGTAGGGTGCAATTTCTTGTCCTGGCTCGGCCGTTGATTCAAAACGCAGGGAATAAATTCCAGGTTTTATCCATTGATTGAAATGAAAGGAGACTAATTGATTGTCAGAAATATCCTCACAATCTATGAAATCTGACGAGAGGCCGTTGCTCAGAATCACCTTCAATGTGCAGTGATTTTTTCGATTAAATGTCGCTATCGGAAATGCGATGGATTGGGCGTATCTCCATGGGTAAGCTCGGGCACGGCTTTGTAACCCCTCTGAAGTCATCTTATGTGAAAAAAGTTCATGCTCTAGTGAGCTGCGAGTATTTGTATTTTCAGCAAAATCAAGGCCTATAATTACTTTAAAAACCGCAGGCGTTTGCTTATTTATTCCCTGAATCCAGGGTTTAATATCACTGAATCCAAATTCCTGGCGAGCGAAGTGTGGAACGAGGGAATGCTGCTTGGTCTTTATCGGCCAGACACTAAAGATGAAAAATAGTAAAAAAATGGCCCAACGATTATTCCGAATAGCCCTTTTTTTTAAAGCATGGATAGAATGTCTAAACTTAACATCTAGAAATTTCGCGGCTGTCTCAGTGAAAGTATTGATTCGTGATCTCCACTTGCTGGACAAGTGAGTGAACTGCAACCAGATCCTTGTCAAAGTTGTTAGGGTCATTGGTGTTACCAATGTCAAAGTTCAGAGCATTCGTATTGATATCAAAAGTTTGTTGCAATGAAAGACTGTGAATGGCAGTAATGAGCTTGTAGCTGCCGGCAGCCAGATTCAGGAATTTCAAGTTAAAGGTTGCCGTGTAAACCCCTGGTCGGCGATATCCTGATGAAGAGCTCCTTGTGCTCAAAAGTTTAGTATTGCCTCCGAGTATTCGCAAATTTCTCTCATCAGATGTGTGAATTGCAAAACCGATGCATGGGTCGGCATCAAGCTCCTTTAAGATTTCAAACTCAATAGATAAGACTCCATCATCTTCTGGGAAAAGGATGGAGCGACCTTTGGTGCTGCGTAAAATAGCCTTCCGAAGCCGTGCTTCTCCTAAGCCGATCCCCATTGCGTCATTTTCTATGAGTTCTTTCTTGCGTCTTTCTTCATCGCGAACATGCTTAGGCTTTGCCTCTTCCAGTTTTCTTGCCATAAGCTCATGATAAAATCTGACCCCATCGCTTGGACCGCCTTCGAAAATTTTTGTTCCTTGGTCTAAAACGATAACTCGATCAGCCATCTGCTGAGCGTGATTGGCATCGTGCGAAACCAGGATCATTGTCGTTCCGGAAGAACGAATCTCATTCATGCGGTTAATGCACTTTTTCTGAAAATTCTCATCACCAACTGCAAGAATCTCGTCAATAAGCAGGACATCCGCATTGATGCAAACAGAACACGCAAACCCCAGGCGCATATGCATGCCGGAACTATAAGTTTTGATTGGCATATCAAGAAATTCGCCAAGCTCAGAAAAATCTTCGATATCAGGGATGCGTTCTTCAATCTCCTTTTTATTCAAACCTAGCAGGCCTAAGCTTAAGAAAATGTTCTCGCGTCCAGTCAATTCAGGGTCGAATCCAGCTCCGAGTTCGATCAAGGGTACACAAATCCCTTTTGTGGCAACTGTGCCTTGGCTTGGGGGCAATATGCCGCAAAGGACTTTTAGTAATGTTGACTTTCCACTTCCATTGTGTCCTAAAATGGCTACAAACTCGCCGCGTTGAATTTCGAGGTCAATACCCTTGAGAGCCCGATGAACATTGCGATTGGGCTGCCTCCGGCGTTTGAAGGTGCCGATAACTGCATCTTTAAGAGTCGATGCTCGATACCGCTGCAGCTCATATTCCACCACGATGCCACGGCAAATAATTTGAGGCTCTGGTTTAGAGGTTGTAGATAAACTGGTCACGTAATTTCCTGTGAATCAAGAGGCCCACTAGGAGAGCTATTGTCGCTACGGCATAGAGCAACGCAATAACTTGCACAGATGGAATCTTATTGTCAAAAAGAACGGTGCGTAGTGCCCCTACGAAGTGAGTGAGAGGATTCAAGTTGAAGAATACATGATATTTTTCGGGAATGCTGCTTAAGGGATAAACAATGGGCGTGGCGTAAAAAAGTATTTGAAGTATCGGTTCCATCGAATGGCCGACATCCCGAAAACGAACATTGATGCTGGAAAGAGCCAGAACAATACCGAAAATGAAACATAAATAAGGCACAATAATAGCAGGGAGGGCGATAAGAGACCAACCGGGGACCTTTGACAGGACGGCTGACACGACTATAAAAGGAATAAATGACAAGACGAAGTTGACCAACACGCCCAGTACGCTGGATGCTGGAAACAGAAAAGCAGGTATAGGAACTTTCCTCAGCAAATGGCCATTGGCCACGATGCTATTGATGCCGATCCCCACGCTCTGCTGGAAAAGGTTCCAACCCATGATTCCGGATAAAATGAAAATGGCAAATGCATCCATTTTTATGCGGACGATGTGGCTGAAAACCAGGGAAAGAATGATCATATAGAGGAGAGGATTCAGCATGCTCCAACAGTAACCTAGAATGGAACCCCGATAGCGCACTCTCAGGTCCCGCTGGACCAGAAGGGTGACAAGATCAAGCCAAGTATGTTTTTTGATGGAAATTATATCAATCATCAAAGATCACTATTGCTGGCACCTCTGAAATGAAAACTCATTATCAGGACTGGTGTGTTAAAGACACTGAAACAATAGCATCTTTATAAGGGAAAACGCAAAAAGTTGCCAACAGAGGATGGTTTTGCCGCCTAAATGGCCTATGCGACCGGTCCATTTATTCTAAGGAGGATTCTTAACAGTTTGTTAATCTATCGCAAGTTGATAATGTTAATTAATTTCCTTTGAGGTTTCAATTCAGATGTTGGAGTGTTCCCCTCCGATGTTCCTGTTGGGGATGAATGGGAGAGTCTGACCCAGCCTTTTTTGCCCTCTGATTTCGATGCTTCCTGCTGTTACGTCAGCATAACGAACATCGAATCGTTCCAACAATAATTCAAATTTGGCTTCTCTATCGATGGGATTCCTGGAATCTGCGGACACAAATTCTGCAGAGTTTTTTGCTGTTTTTGGTCATACTCGCCGTCCTGCAGCGAATTCTGGATAAAATTCAGCCGGATTCGTTCTCATGGGTCACCCTAGTCTTCTATTTTCCTGCCATGGCTTACTTAGAGCTATTCATAATGACGCATCAAGGCGTGAGCTAATCCACCCTTTTTTTGCCGTCATAGTCCTAGGTGCTCTGGTATTATACCTTACGCAGGACTATCAAAAGATAGCGGGGCACCCGCATTTGTGTTTCTCCATCAATACGGTTTTTGGCAATACTTTTCCCACTCCTTGCAAATGGGTTTGGGTTTAAATCGCGTTCTTTGTTTCCTGGCATCATAATCTTGATATGGACGACAGTACCTATGTTATGCCTTGCTTTGCGACAGATCCGTTTTCGTCATGTGCAAACGGATGTTTGGCTCCTGGGAGGACTTCGGAGGCTAATTGATGCCACATTGGCGGCCATTTCCATAGGCCGAGCTGGCTTCCGTTTGGCAGGCCTATTTCTCACGTTATGTGGAGTTTGCAGCTTTGCTTTTACCAATATCCGTCTGCGCCTGGACGAAAATCCTCAATCTGCAACACAAGAATTCACGGCTGTTCCTACTCGCATTTTTCTTGGTGGTGGCATACGGATATAGAAAATCGTGGCATTTCAAGAAAACCTACCAGGCAGACAACCTACCAAGGACGAGAGGTCTTGAATGCTTGAGGCATCTTGCATCTGAGCAGAGAGGGGGATCCTTCCTTGAAGTCTATCCGTTTGGTTTAGGCGATCGTTTACGAACTGCCAGGGATTTAAGAGTATCGTTCACTCAAAGATTCCTGAATGATACCTGAAAGACTGTGCATTTTTAAATGAATCCGCTATCCTAGGCCTGCTGGCCTGATATGTTATAGATCAAGCCTATGCTACGTGAATCACGGGAGCAGGGAACGACCGTGAACGTTTTTTTTAGTCGCGTAAGATCGGAGGAATTCCTTGAAATTGCTCGTTACGGGTGGTGCCGGCTTTATTGGCTCGGCTGTTGTGCGCATGGCATTGGAAACGAAATCATTCCAAATTATTAATGTTGATAATTTGACATATGCAGGCAATCTGGAGTCACTTGCCACGGTGTCCCAAATGACTGGCTATTTTTTCGAAAAAACTGATATCTGTGACCGCCCCGCTCTGGAAGCTATTTTTGCTCAGCACCAACCAGATGCCGTGATGCACCTTGCCGCCGAATCCCATGTTGACCGTTCCATTGAAGGTCCGGGGGCGTTTATACAGACTAATGTAATGGGCACTTATAACCTGCTCGAGGTTTCCAGGAAGTATTGGGCGGACTTGCCAAGAGAGCGCAAAGAAAAATTCCGATTCCATCACGTATCGACTGACGAAGTATATGGCTCTTTAGGATCGACAGGACTCTTTAAGGAAACTACGCCGTATCAACCAAACTCTCCTTATAGCGCCAGTAAGGCATCGTCTGATCATCTGGTTCGTGCTTGGCATCATACATATGGATTGCCAGTAGTAACGACAAATTGTTCGAACAACTACGGACCTTATCAGTTTCCCGAAAAACTTATTCCACTTATCACCCTCAATGCATTGGCTGGAAAAAGACTGCCGGTTTACGGCAAAGGCGACAACATCCGCGACTGGCTTTATGTGGATGACCACGCTCGCGCCCTGCTTCTGGTCCTTGCCAAAGGCAGTCTTGGTGAAGTGTATAATATTGGGGGGCGGAATGAGCGCACAAATCTCGAAGTTGTGGAATCAATTTGTGACATCCTTGACGAAGTTCAACCTCTTGCAAGTAAACAGCCACGCCGCAGTTTGATCGAATTTGTTACTGATCGACCGGGGCACGATCATCGTTATGCAATTGACGCCAGTAAACTGGAAAATGAGCTGGGGTGGAAAGCCCTTGAAAATTTCAACACTGGCATTCGGAAAACGGTCAACTGGTATATCGAAAATCAATCCGGCTGGTGTGCGCATGTGCTTGATGGAAGTTATCGTCTTGAGCGCCTGGGCGTCATTAAATAATGAAGGGAAGGTCCGCAATTCATGCAGCATAAGTATCAAAGTCCCGTTCGTCGGAAAGGAATCATACTCGCTGGGGGGTCGGGAACGCGTCTTCATCCTTTGACGTTAGCCGTCAGTAAGCAGCTCCTTCCTGTTTATGACAAGCCTATGATTTATTATCCGCTCTCCATACTCATGCTGAGCGGCATCCAGGATGTGCTCATCATTAGTACACCGCAAGACCTTCCTCAGTTTCAGAGATTGCTGGGGGATGGATCCCAGTGGGGAATTAGTCTTTCTTATGCGGAGCAACCGAAGCCGGAAGGACTGGCACAAGCCTTCCATATCGGTAAGGAATTTGTAGGCAGTGATCCATCCTGTCTAATTCTCGGAGATAACATTTACTTCGGTCATGGATTGACGCAATCTTTACGGCAAGCAAACGAACGCCTGGAGGGTGCGACTGTTTTTGGGTACTGGGTACGGGATCCTGAGCGATACGGAGTCGCTGAGTTTGATGAATCAGGACGCGTCATAAGCGTCGAAGAAAAACCGAAAAGCCCAAAATCTCACTATGCTGTTACGGGCCTTTATTTTTACGATAATGATGTCGTCGATATCGCTCACAGCATCCGCCCTTCAGCCCGGGGTGAGCTTGAAATTACCGACGTTAATCGAGTTTACCTCGAGCGCCATAAACTTCAGTGTGAGATATTAGGCCGTGGAACTGCTTGGCTTGACACGGGAACTCACGATTCTCTGGTCGAGGCAACGAATTTTGCGGAAGCGGTGGAAAAACGCCAGGGTCTGAAAATTTGCTGTCCAGAGGAGATCGCCTGGCGGATGGGTTATATTGATAGTGAAGGGCTAGCAGCCCTGGCTCACCCTCTTGAGAAAAGTGGTTACGGAAAATACCTCCAGAGTCTCCTGGAGGGTGGAGGTCCGTTATGGATATAAAAGAAACGGAAATCCCGGGACTAAAAATTATCGAACCCAAGGTGTTTGGTGATTCGCGCGGTTACTTTCTGGAGACTTATAGTGCTCGGCGTTATGCCGATGCCGGAATCCCATCAAATTTTGTTCAGGATAATCTCTCCTTTTCAGGGCATGGAATACTCCGGGGTTTGCATTTCCAGAATCCCGGAATCCAAGGCAAACTGGTCTCGGTTCTGGAAGGCGAGGTTTTTGACGTAGCTGTGGACATCCGACTGGGTTCTCCGACATTTGGCAAGTGGTTCGGGCTTTTACTGAATGGAGAGAACAAGCGGCAATTCTGGGTTCCCGCTGGATTTGCCCATGGCTTTGTTGTAACAAGCGAAACAGCTCTTTTCAGTTACAAGTGCGATGCGTACTATAGCCCCCAAACCGAACATTCTCTCCTCTGGAATGATCCCGATATAGGTATCTCGTGGCCTATTGATTTACCGAAGCTTTCCCCGAAGGATGAGAAAGCGCGGCGATTGCGGGATTTCCAATCTGAAGAATTGCCTCGATATATAAAATAACGAGTAGTGCCGGAGTCAAGGATGAAGATTCTCATAACTGGTGGAGCCGGATTTGTTGGCTCATCCCTTGCCAACCTTTTCCGGGACGAGTTCCCGACCGCTAAAATAGTCTGCCTTGACAATCTTCGGCGTCGAGGATCAGAGCTGAACGTCAGGATTTTTAAAGAACGTAATATTCAGTTTGTGCATGGTGATATTCGCAATCCAAGTGATCTTTCTGATTTGCATGAAACGTTCGATGTTATGATAGAAGCTTCAGCAGAACCAAGCGTCCATGCAGGGGCCCAGGGTGATCCATCTTACGTTCTTCATACCAATTTGGTTGGATCTCTGAATTGTTTTGAATTTGCACGAAAATATGTCGATCGAACTATATTCTTATCAACCTCGCGCGTTTATTCGATCTCTGCCCTGAATTCCATTCAACTTGAAACTCATGGTAACCGCTTTGTCCCTGTGCCAAATCAAAACCTGCAAGGTTTCAGCAGCTGCGGCATTGCAGAAAACTTCTGTGTGGCTAAGGCCAAGTCCATTTATGGCGCCTCCAAACTTGCTTCGGAACTAATGGCTCTGGAGTATTTGAACAGTTATGGGACCAAAATTATCATTAATCGTTGTGGTGTGATAGCTGGTCGTGGGCAATTTGGGAAAGTTGATCAAGGAGTCTTTACTCTTTGGGTTGCCAACCACTATTTTGGGAAACCCCTAAAATATATAGGATATGGTGGCCAGGGCTTGCAGGTTCGTGATCTCGTGCATCCTCGTGATCTTTATACACTCATGAAAAGTCAGTTGGAGATGGCAGAATCCTGTGCGGGCGAAGTCTACAACATCGGTGGAGGTCTGTCCGTATCAACTTCCTTGAGCGAATATACGGAGCACTGCCGTCGGATTACAGAGCGAGAAGTTGAAATTGCCTGCGAGCCGAACACGAATCAGCTCGATGTACCCTTGTATTTGACGGATTCCAGCAAGGCCGAAAAGACTTTTGGATGGAAGCCTGCTTTAGATTCTGCAGGAATTGTTGAAGATATTTACAACTGGATCCATGACAACGAAAGTGATTTAAGACCAATATTTGCCTAGTATTCGGCACAGATTCACGTCATTTCAAAGGATTGATCAGTATGTCTGTTGCAATTGTCACCGGCTCATCAGGATTAATTGGCAGTGAGACGGTTAAGTTTCTGCATGAAAAAGGCATGAGAGTTGTTGGTATTGATAATAATATGCGCAAGTATTTCTTTGGAGAGGACGGCTCGACAGAGTGGAATACGTGTCAGTTGTCGGAATCTCTTAAAAGTTTTACACATCAATCCATTGATATTCGCGATTCGTCTGCCATTGATGCTGTCTTTCAGAAATATGGAAAAGATATTAGCCTCGTAGTCCATACTGCTGCCCAACCAAGCCATGACTGGGCTGCAAGGGAGCCATTGACGGATTTCTCAGTCAATGCCACGGGAACCTTGGTCCTCCTTGAAGCAACCCGCAAGTTTGCTTCCGAAGCCACCTTCATTTTCACTTCTACAAACAAGGTCTATGGGGACCTGCCTAACGTTCTTCCGCTGGTTGAGCTGGAAAAGCGTTGGGAAGTGGCGGAGAGCCACCCTTTCCATAAGTTTGGAATCGACGAAACCATGTCGATCGATCAGTCCAAGCACTCAGTTTTTGGAGCTTCCAAAGTGGCTGCGGATGTCATGGTTCAGGAATACGGTCGCTACTTCGGCATGAAGACAGGTACATTCCGTGGGGGGTGCCTGACCGGGCCGGCGCACTCAGGTGCCGAATTGCATGGCTTCCTTGCATATCTCGTCAAATGCGCGGTAACCGGAAAGCCTTATACGATATATGGCTACAAGGGCAAGCAGGTGCGCGATAACATTCATTCTTATGACCTCGTTAACGCCTTTTGGCATTTCCATAGCAAGCCAAAGCCAGGGGCCGTTTACAATATGGGAGGATCAAGGCATAGCAATTGCTCGATGCTGGAAGCAATTGATTTGATAGAGAAGCTGTCCGGCAAGCGTGTCCAATATTCGCTGTCTGAGCAGAATCGCTCTGGTGATCATATTTGGTACATAAGTGATGTACGTGCCTTCCAGTATGACTATCCCGCTTGGCAATACCAATACGATCTTGAGTCCATCATGTCTGAAATTGTAGCTGCGGCTCAGGAAAGATACGGAGCATAAGCGATGACAATTTTGAGCGTCGTTATCCCGGCACACAATGAGGAAGGCTGCATTGAAGCGACAGTTCGGGCTTTGCATGCGGTGCTATCCCAGGAGTCAATCGCTCACGAAATATTGGTGGTTAACGACAATTCTCGCGACAGAACGGAAGCTATCTTGCAGAGTCTAATGCAAGAGATCCCAAGCCTCCGTTATATTAACAACCAGCCGCCTAATGGGTTTGGTTTTGCTGTTCGTTGTGGTTTGGAGAATTTCAGCGGTGATGCTGTCGCTGTTTACATGGCCGATGCAAGCGATCGCCCTGAAGACCTCATAAACTATTATCATACCATGTTCCAGAAGAATGTTGACTGCGTATTTGGCAACAGATGGACTCGACATTCCAAAGTTGTTGACTACCCTAAGTTCAAGCTCTTTGTGAACCGTGCCGTCAATCTGTTTATCCAGCTGCTCTTTGGGCTGCGATACAATGATACGACCAATGCCTTCAAGTTGTATCGTCGGGAAGTGATACAAGGGTTGAAACCTTTTCTGTCCCATCATTTTAACCTGACAGTGGAATTGCCCCTTAAGGCCATCGTACGGGGCTATTCCTACGCGGTGGTGCCCAACGACTGGATCAACCGAACCAGCGGGGAGAGCAAACTGAAGATCAAAGAGATGGGATCCCGTTATCTTTTCATCATTCTCTACTGCCTTATAGAGAAACTTCTTTCTCGCGGAGACTATCGCAAGAAAGACGTTCTTGTTTTTCAGACCCGATAAAAAGCTTCAGACAGAAGAAGGAGCTGCTTGAGCCGGCAGCTTTTTCTTTTTCCGACGCAATTCTTGCCGTCCATCAGCATGTTTTTTCCCGAGTTTTCCCAAAGACAAGGAGACCCAATCTTTCTGTTCATGGTTCAGGAAGAATTCAAATTCTTCACGATTTAAGTCCAAATCCAGATAGAAAGGATCGACTGAATAGAGGCTATCCATTTGAAGGTTTGGATTTTGATAGGGATCAGCCAAAAGATCCTGTCCTCGACGTTGCATTAAATAGAATCGCTCGAAGTGCTCGATCGCGATACCCCGGCTTGGCGATTCATAATGATAAAGCTCTGCATAAGGCGTGTAGAGATGAGTATAACCACGATCTCGCAACTTGAGGCACAGCTCAATGTCTCCATAGCCATTCGGCAGAAAAACTTCATCAAATCCGCCGACAGCGAGAAACTTCGCGCGCTGTATCATAAGACAGGCGCCAGTTACAGCCATCGTTTCATGGATTGTATTTAAAACATTGCAATAGAGATTGTGGTTGCGGTCCAGGAAATTCCCGGCGTGAACTGCAATGGTGCGGCCGGCTGCCAGGATGCCGCCGTGCTGGAGTTTCTCGTTTTGGTCAACAAGTTTGCATCCGACGGCGCCAACTTCTTCAAATTGAGCCAAAGTAAGCATCTCTTCGATCCAGCTTGGGGTAATGACTTTGGTGTCATTGTTAAGGAACAGAAGATAGTCACCTGATGAATGAGCGGCCCCCTTGTTGATTTGTCTTCCAAAATTGAAGGCGGCCTCCTCCTTAACCAGCTTAAATTGGGTAGGATAGGATTTCGAATACTGGTCATAAAGAGCCAGGCATTTTGGATCCTGTGACCCATTGTCGCTGATTATAATCTCGAAATTTCGGTATGTGGACAAATCAAAGATGGATTCGAGGCAAGTTTGAATCAAATTGTAGCTGTCTTTTGAGGGTATCACGATCGAAACGAGTGGTTGTTGGCCACTCAACTCAAACTTGAGCCTATAGTGCTGTGTATGGGGTTCGTACTCAACTTTACATGGTCTGCCACGTCGCTTCAAGGCTTCGGTGACAGCCTTTTCGCCAGCAATGGCTGCATAGGGTTTTGCGTCGATCGACGAGGCAGTACTGGCTTCATGGGCACGCCATTGATAGAGGCATAGGGGAATATGAACCACAGGTTTTTGAGTGTTCTCAACCGCGCGAAGCATCAAATCGTGGTCTTGTGAACCCTCAAAACCTTGGCGGAATCCTCCGATTTTTCGGAGCAGATCAGTGCGATAAACAGAAAGGTGAGTCGTGTAATTCATGCATAGATGCATGAATGGGGACCAGTCTGGTTTAAAGTAAGCGAGATTGCGCTTATCCCCGTCACCTGTCACAGTTCTTTCGTCGGAATACATGATATCCGGACCACTGTGCAGGTTGATGTAGCGGACAACTTCGGCAAGGGAGTTTGGATAAAGCCGATCATCATGATCGAGTAGAGCTACATAGTCCCCTGTTGCTAATTTTAAGCATTCATTGGAAGTCAATGAAATATGAAGGTTTTTCTGATTGTAAGTAGCTTTGATTTTATCTGGATAAGCAGCTCTGTACTTGTCAATAATCCTTGTAATCTCGGGCATTCCGGAACAGTCATCTACGATGCAGATTTCCCAATTCGGATAAACTTGTTGAGTTATTGAACGCAATGCCTCTTCAAAGTACTCAACTTTCACCTTATAGACTGGAATCAATACACTAATTTTAGGTCTTAATGGTAAGAGCGGAATCAGATTTTTCAGGTGAATATAATATTTCGCAACGCGGGCTAATTTCGGCCCATCCGTTTTACCTGCTAGAAGTCGAACGTATGGAACAGTTTCATGGAAGCGAACTGATGCTATATAAAGTTTGTAGCAGCCTTTCATAGTAACAAAAGCCAGCTTTCGAAGCGGGCGGCCAATCCAATCGATTGTCAAAATAGCAAAAGCCAATCGCTTCATTCTGTTTCTAATGCTCAAATTGTCACTCCGACTGAAATGGACCCAGAGAGGGGCCTTGGAATCTAGCAGAGGTCATACTTTCCCGCCACTCCTCACTAAAAAAGAGGGTTGGGCTTTGAAAGCACGATTATTCGCTAACTCTTAGAGCATAGGTAAAGACAAAGTTGATGGCAAGTTGAGGTTATGATACCCAGAATATGGAGCACATTCATTGACATACTTTAAATAAGTCTTTATGACGTGATTGCATAAGGGAAATACATGCGAGCTCTGACCGATTTTTGGGGGGGAATTTCTCGCCGCCTGCCATTTGCTTCGAAAGAACAGCAAAGTTCAATCCTTTCAGAGCAGGACATGGCCTTTTGGAAGACCAATGGTTTTCTTGTCCTGCCGGGTTTTTTCTCAGATGATGGGATTAATCGAGTCAATCAATACATGGACGAACTCTGGGAACAGGAAAACCGTGAAAGGTCCAATATTGTTATTGATATTTTTGTGGGGACCGATCGCGAAAAGCGCGTCAATCTAAAGAACTCCCCTCAAGATGCCCGCTTTTTTCCCTTCAAGCTCAACGACTTATATTTGGAATCAGATATTGTTAGAAATGTAGTTCTGGCGCCGCAATTGGTTGCCATATTGAGGCAACTTTTGGGTGCCGCTCCGCTGGTCTGCAACACTCTAAATTTCATCTATGGATCCCAGCAGCAGTTTCACACGGATTCCCTATATATGCCCGCGCCTGTGGATCTCAATTTAGCAGCGACCTGGATTGCGCTCGAAGACTGTGATGATGATGCCGGACCCCTGCAGTATTATCCTGGCAGCCATTTAATTCCTCCTTTTCGGTTTTCACATGGTGGCATCAACGCCAAGGCTGATGAAATGGAGAAATACGCCGAGTATATGCAAAGGGCAGTGGAGAGCCGGGGACTCAGGGCGGAAAGATTTTGTGCTCGAAAAGGTGATATGTTCATTTGGCACAGTCAACTCTTCCATGGAGGGTCACCCATTCAAAATTTGCAGAAGAGTCGCAAAAGTTTGGTGACTCACTACTGGAGGTCAATTGACTGTCCAAAACTGTCGCAAGAGCCGGTCGGACAGGGTTTTTATTGGAAGAGATCTCGCCAGCCGGTTCCACAGTAAATCCAGGATTACTGCGCGCTGGTACGAGCCGCGCGTGCTTCCCACTCTTTATAGAATGAAACTTTGAGCGACCGTGCAAATTCAAGGCGATCCTTAATGCTGCCCCAGGGAAATATGGTACTGCATGTTCCATCGCCTTGATTGGAATAATATTGAAAGACACAATCACGTCCTGCATTCCGAAAAGTCCAAGCGTCCTTATAGACCTCCTGGAAATTCCATGAGTGGCGGACCGAATACGCTGTTAGTAGGCAGAGTAAGGCAAATGCACCTGCTGCCACATGCTTTTGCTTTTGAAGTACTACATACCAAGAGGTAAGCATCAACGGTATCAAGAGGCTCGCAAACTCAGCATATCTTGATGATTTGGATTGAGAGACCCCGAAGGCGGCTCCTCGACCTACTGCAATGGAAGCGAGGATAACAGTCACAGCTCCGTAGAGGCCAAGTAATAGCCAGTCTTCCTTTCGTAGGTTTTTTCTTCGTTGCCAAAGAAGGATGAGTACTGGTGCGTATGAAAGCACAAAAAGGACAAAACCGACCTTCCAGTTGATTTGAATAGCCCCAAAGCCAAGACCGACTAGATTAAAAAAATATTCCCAATAGGTCCATTGATAAGGCAGAGCCAATTGATCAAGGCTGGTTTGCCTTTTCACATACCCAAATTGAAAATAAGCCCAGCATGCGACAGCGATGGAAGCTGTAAGGAGAGCGAAAGCGGCGAAACTCTTCGTCGTGCCCTTATGCTTTTTTACCCTATGATCGTAGAACAGACGCACGCCCATGAGCCCCAATAGTGTCAAGCTCACAAGTATTCCTGCGTAAAGAGCGTAGATGCAGGTTAAAGCAGCCAGGATCCTGCTCCATACTTGAGTGGGGCCAGCTGTCTTATAGAGAAAGAGATGACAACACCATAGAGAGGCAAGTATCAAAAAATGAAAGCAGGACTGAAAGGCCCAGAAATGATCTTCCCAGGGCAGAGTTGTTAAGAGAAAAATGCTGCTTAGAACCGGAATCCAGCGTTGATCAGGGACCAACTTCGCTAAAAGAAATGTCAGGTAAAGGACCAGCCCAAGATAGATGAAAAAATTAAACATTATCTGCAGAGCAAGATTCCAATCGGTGGCATAAGCAAAAATGACGTTAATGAGCTTGGTTGGAACAATCCTATGCTCGTTTTGCTGAGAAAATATCCAAGCAGGATCTTTTAAAGTCAAATTGGCGTCATTGTTAAGTATTTCCCATTCATCGGATGCCGGGATATTTACAGCGTGCAGGCGAATTTGATTGAAATGCATGAAGGCCAAAGTGACCCATAATGCAGCTGCAGCCACTAATAAGACAATATTTACCTGCAACTTGCCCAAGCCCTTCAACAAGGTTCTTCCTCCGGGTACGAACTATGAGTTAACAAATGAACTTAACGCGGCTATCATTTACGGCGCAACAGGAATATCTCTCACTTATGCAGGGGAACTTATATGACAGCTTCCACAAGTGTGGTCGCTATGAATTTCCAGAAGCTGTATTCATACCGATTCCAGGGTATAGATCTTCAAAAAAAGATGGCTGTCTGGCGGCCGATCGCCGAAAAAATATTCGTAGCGATGGGTAAGCCGCAAGTGGTGCTTGATCCAGCAGGTGGCCAGCTCGAATTTATTCAGCACATCCCGGCCAGGGAGCGTTGGGTAATTGATATGGTTGAATATGAATCGATTGGACTACATCAAAACATAAAATTTATGAAATCCAGTATCTTCGATGCTCAGCTACCTGATCACTATTTCGAAGGTGTCTTTGTTTCGAATTTTCTCGAGCATCTGATGACTTATCATGATATTGCAGCTCTGCTTTCAAAGCTCTCGCTGGCGATGAAGACAGGCGGCCGTATTGCAATTATGGGCCCCAATTACAAGTATTGCTATAAGTCATATTTCGATTTTGCAGATCATGTCCTTCCGCTGTCTCATTTAGCTGTTATGGAGCATCTTGCTGCATCCGGATTCAAAATTGAATTGGTCTGGGACCGGTTTCTGCCGCTATCATTTAGGAGTCGTTTGCCAGCCAGTCCATGGTTGACAAGACTCTATCTGAATATGCCTTTAGCTTGGAAAATTCTAGGCAAACAATTCCTCATAATTGCCAGCAAGACATAAGGTCGCAGGAGCCTCATGAGTTCTTTGGTGTGGAAGCGCAAATGCACATAGTGGAATGGCTGAGTCGTCGCTGTTGCAGTCCATCATGAGGAATGCCGGCAAGTCAGTTTTGTGAATGATTTAGTTTAGTCCTACGTCTGATTTGATGCGCGGAATGCAAATTCCTCTATTGGATTCAATTGGAAACAACCGTGAAAAACTTCTGGCAAAATTTCTGCACCGGTCAAAGATCAGACGTTTTCCTCAAACGTTTTACTTTCTTTAGCTTTGCCTTGATAGCACTCCTAAGTGGACTCGTCCTTTGCTTCTTGACTCCTCCGTTTCAGGTGCCGGACGAACCTACTCATTTATTTCGAGCTTATGAGATATCGGAAGGGCATATTTTGTCTGTGAAGCAAGGAGAGTTTACAGGAAGAGAAATTCCAAAGAGCATTCACGATATGGCAGAGCGCCTGGGTTATTCAATAGCCTTCAAGTATGAAGCGAAAATTGATTTGAAACTTCTGAAGGAGCTATGGAATCAGAGGCTTGAACAGGACAAAAAAGTTTTTGCAAATTTTTCAAATACAGCGCTGTATACTCCAATTCCTTATTTGCCTCAAGCTATTAGTATTTCCATCTTGAGGCTGTTTGATGTCCCGCCTTTAGCGCTCATGTATGGAGCTCGCATTTTTAATTTGATTGTTTCTGTGCTGATAATCACGATTTCACTCAGAATTTCAGTAACAATGCGTTATCTAATTTGGGTTTTGGCTCTTATGCCAATGTGCCTTTTTTCGTTCGCCTCATGCTCAGCAGATGCGCTCATTCTTTCACTTTCTTTTTTGTTGGCCGCCATTGTTGTTGCTCAAACAGAGAATTCTGAAGAAAAGAATGGAAAACTCGCTCCCCTCGGGAGTCTGGTATTTGGATTATTGGTTTTAAGTAAACCCGTTTATTTTCCTCTTATATTGCCTATTATTTTTGTGCACTATTTAAACAAGAAGCAAGGAAGGATTGATCAAAAATCCTTTTGGGTTTCAAATATTCTGCTGGCATTTTTTACTCTATTAATGCTTATCTGGAACAGAACGGCACATCAAATCTATAATCCTTCCATTTTCCATATTAAAGTAGACCCTGATGCGCAAATGCATTGGGTTTTTGATAACCCGATAACGTTTGTTCAGCTCTTTTTTAGTGAAATGGAAAGGCACATTGTAAAAGGTAATCTTTTAGAAATGGCTGTAGGTGGATACTTGGGGTGGTTGGATACACCATTGCCGCATCATTTGATTGCTTGGCACATCGTTGTGATAAGCCTTCTCGCATTAACTTTGCCACTGCATTGGGGAAAGGCCGCGATTGCTCTAAGGGCAGTATCATTTGGAGGGTTACTGGGAGGATGTGCAGCCATTGCACTGGCTCTCTATTGCTCCTGGAACCCTGTAGCGCATAGTGGAATCGATGGGTTTCAGGGACGGTATTTTATTCCTTTACTTCCTTTTGGGTTACTTTGCTTCTCCGTAGTGACTGCGAAGCTCAAACGTCCACATGTAATGTTGTTTGCTGTGGCTATTGTCAGTACAGGGATTTTACACTGGGCCATGTATGAAGCGCTCATAGTTCGCTACTATGGTTAGTCCTTGATAATTAGCTTATGGAGATTTTTGCATTGCTGGTAATCGAGACTTGTTGAACAATCATTTTTACGCCGTTTTTGGCATGAGGGGAACGTGTCAGACGTAACATAAAGGTAGGGTGGCAGTTTTTGCTCGTACCTGAAAGGATATTGGCCAATGGAAAGAGCAATCTGAAGACTAGACATTTTCCCCTAGATGTTCCCGTGGAAAACGCAAAACGAGCCTGATAACCTAGTTGAATTGGAATACGTGAATGATCGCGCTTCGCTCCGATTAGCTGGGCGTAGGATCTTTGAAGGGGTAGTATTGTGACTAAGAGAATTGGAATCATTGGAGCTGGGCCCGCTGGTTTGACGGCAGCATATTTGCTTACTAAGAACAAACAGCAGGTTACTATATTTGAGAGTGACCCGGTTTACGTTGGTGGTATTTCGAGGACAGCTCGATATAAAGGCTATCATTTTGATATCGGCGGCCATCGTTTCTTTTCCAAGAGCAAAGAAGTTGAGGACTTTTGGACTGAGATTTTACCCAACGATATGCTTGAGCGTCCCCGCTCGTCACGCATTTTCTACCGTGGCAACTTCTTTTCATACCCACTTCGTGCTTTCGATGCACTCACCAAATTAGGCATTATCGAGTCAGTGCTTTGTGTCCTATCTTATGTCAAAGCAAAGCTGATGCCTATCAAGAATCCCAAAGATTTTCAGAGTTGGGTGAGCAATCAATTCGGTTGGCGTTTATTTCGAATCTTCTTCAAGACCTATACAGAAAAAGTATGGGGCATGAAATGTTCTGAGATTTCTGCTGACTGGGCCGCACAGCGCATCAAGGGCCTCTCTCTTGGCTCGGCTATCTGGAACGCTATTAAACCAAAGACAAGACCGAAAAATCGGACGAATGTTATCAAGACGTTGATCGATTCATTCCGATATCCTCGCAAAGGCCCAGGTATGATGTGGGAAGTTTGCGCAGAAAAGACCAGAGAACAGGGAGGTACTATTCACATGGGATACCGTGTGATTGGTTGTACTTTTCAACAAGACAAAAAGAACTGGCTTGTTAAGTGCGAATGTCCTCAAGGTCAGATTATTGACCAGGAGTTTGATGATGTCATTTCTTCTGCTCCGATGCGAGAACTCGCTCAATCGCTCCAACCAAGGATGTCCCCAGCTGCCATAAGAGCAGCAAAAAACCTCAAATATAGGGACTTCCTCACAGTTGTCCTTATTCTTCCAGATCGCAAAATCTTTGATGATAACTGGATCTACATACACGATCCTGGTGTAAAGGTTGGCCGCATCCAGAATTTCAAATCATGGTCACCTGAAATGGTGCCAGATCCGCAATATAACTGTTATGGTTTGGAATATTTCTGTTTTGAGGGAGACCAAATCTGGGCTGCCAAAGATGAAGATTTGATTGCTTTGGGAAAGAGAGAACTCGAAAAAATTGGTTTGGCTAGTGCAGCTGAAGTTGTGGACGCCTGCGTCGTTCGCCAGCCAAAAGCATACCCGGTTTATGATGATGAGTACGCTGTCAATGTTGAAATTCTGGCCAAGGAAATCGAGGCCTCCTATCCAGGTTTGCATTTGGTAGGAAGAAACGGAATGCACAAGTATAACAATCAGGATCATGCAATGATGACAGCCATGCTTTGTGCTGAAAATATCATAGCTGGGCGCAAGGTCTATGATCTTTGGCAAGTTAACCAGGATGCTGAGTATCATGAATCAGGTGAAGCTGGAAAAGCAGCGCTGAGCGGTTTACGTCTTGTGCCAAGTCGCGTGAGTTCGTAAGTTTAACCCTTGCCGTATCAAGAGCAAAGTTTAGAACCCCCCAGGGCTAAGCTTAGCCTTAATGAAACTCAGGACTGCTCTGCCTTCCCCTGGTTTGTTCAGGGGAGAGGCATATGCTGTGTTTGTATCTTGGCAGGAGAACTGCAGAGTTGTAAGGAAGAAGGCATTTGATGAAATCATTCAATAATAAGGTTGGAGGATCTTTCTAAAGGAAGTCTCAAGTGGTTGTTGGAAAATTGAATCGAAGTCCAGCTGATATTGCGTTGAACGCTGAAGATTCGGGTTCAAGTATGGATCTGCTAACAAATTTTCACCCCACCTGCTCAGCATATACCATTTCTCATAGACTTCAAATCCAGCTTTTCGAGTTGTAGATTCTTTGTGGATCAGTACAGCGTGTGGGACATAAACATTTGAGAAATTTTTGTCGCGGAGTCTTAGACATAAATCCACGTCACCGAAGCCGCTTGGAACATCGACTTCGTTAAATTTGCCCACAGCCAGGAATTTTCTTTTTTCAAGCATAAGGCATGCGCCTGTCACTGCAAGTACTTCATGCGTCGTTTGGAAGTAAGAGTAGTAATGGTTTGTATTTGCCGGAAGGTTTGTCCCGACATTGCCTGCAACACCTGCACCCAGCCCAACGATGCCGGCGTGTTGTATTTTTCCGCTTTCGAAAAGGAGCTTTGCACCTACAGCACCACTGGAAGGAAGTTGTGCGACTGCCAACAATTCTTCAAGCCACTGAGGGGAAACAACCTCTGTGTCGTTGTTGAGGAAAACCAGGAATTCACCCTTAGCAAAATGAGTACCAATATTGTTCATTGCGCCAAAGTTAAAACTTCCCTGATAAGGAATGCGCCTAAAACGATGCTGATGTTGGCCTTCCATTCGGTCATACAGTTTCATCACATCTTTTGACTTTGAGTCATGATCGATGACAATCACTTCGAAGTTCTGGTATGTCGATTTCGTGAAAATGGATTTGAGACAAGGTTCAATAACTCCAAAAGCATCCTTGTTGGGAATCAGGATGGAGACCATTGCATTTGGATTGCGGAGCTCGAATCGAACTCGATACCTTTCCAGTTTGGCATCAAATTCAACTCTTGCTGGCCATCCACGTCTTTCGCATGCTTCCGCGACAGCCCTCTCCCCTGCAACCGCAGCATAGGGTTTGGCTTCGCGAGATCGGGCCGTGCTTTGGGGATGCGCACGCCATTGATAGAGGATCATGGGGATGTGGACAACGGGCTTCGTAGTCAACTCAACAGCTCGTAGCATCAAGTCGTGATCCTGTGAACCTTCATACCCAAGCCTGAAGCCTCCAGCGCGCCGCATGAGTTCTGCTTTATAGACCGTAAGATGGGTTGAATAGTGAGCTGCAAGATTGAATAGGGGTGACCATGCAGGCTTGTGGAAAGTTGATTCAACGATTCCGTCTTCGTTGATTCGCGATTCGTCGGAATATAGGATGTCCGGTTCGTTGTTGGCCTGAATAGCCCTTGCTACCTCCAAAAGTGAATTCGGAAGCAATCGGTCATCGTGATCCAGAAGAGCAATATAGTTACCTGTCGCTTGGTCCAGAGCTAACTGCGATGCGCCGCAGATTCCTGAATTTTGCTTTTCGATGCGAATCTTAACCTTGCTCGGGTGCCGACTGGCGAATCTCTGCAGAACATCATTGATTTGTGGATCATTGGAACCATCATCGACAATGGAGAGCTCCCAATTTTCATAGACCTGGGCAGCAACCGAAGCAAGGCACTCAGAGAGATATGATGCCTTTACTTTAAAAACTGGAACGAGCACGGTAATCAGGGGGCGGGTATGAAGCCGGGACGGAATTGATGGAATCTGGCTATAATATCGCATGAGCGCTTGATCCCATTGGTCAGTGGACGGGTTGAACCGATAGTGATGGATCAAGCGAGCCTGGAACTTGCTGGTAATAAACAAGAATTTTCTTAGGACGCGAACCTGGAAATCGATGAACCGAGGCAGCCAAACATGCAATAGAGGCATATTAAGCACCTTGAAAACAACCCGTTTCAGTCTGTTATTCACCCCTGCAATCCTTTATAAAATCTTGTAACCAGAAAATGCAGATCCATTTTGTGGGAACCTCGAGCATACGAAATCCATAAGAATGATGTCGCGAATTTTCGCAAAAACTCATGAAGAGGTCTGACGTTGCTTTTCAGGTTGTCACTCAAGCTCTATGAATATGTTGTACGTCTTATTGGCTGCGTTGGTATTGATTACTTTTGCAAAGCCTTTGAGTCCACATCATTACCAGAAAAGACTTCAGCTTTCGTTGGTCTCCACATTCTCATACCCTTTCGAGATCGTTGGGATCTAACGCGGATATGCCTGGAGGCTCTCAGGAAGCAGAATCTTGGTCAAATTAGCTGTCATGTTCATCTGATTGATAATGGAAGTTCACCAGGGACGCGAGCCCAGATTAGAAATTGGTTACAGCAGGAGAGGGGCTCGCCTCTTGAGTATACCGTCCATGAGATCGACGAACCTTTTAACTTCTCAAGACTTTGCAATCTTGGGTTAAAGTTGTCCAGGTCTCTCAAAAACCAGGATCTCTTGCTTTTTCTGAATAACGATGTCGTCCTGGAAAATTCTAATAGTTTGGCGCAGTCAGCTGCATTTGTTTCCCAAACCTCGGGATGTGGTGCAGTCGGAATTACATTGCTTTTCCCGAATCGACGCATTCAACACGTTTTTGCAGCGCCAGGGGTGAAAATTGTCGCTGCCCATCCTTTTAAAGGCCGGCACCCGTCTATCTTACGGGAATGGAAAATGCGGGCACGGCAAGTTCCGGCAGTAACTGGGGCATTCCTACTCCTTTCAGCCGAGAACTTTCTAAAAGTAGGTGGATTCGATGAAAACCTGCCCACTGCAGGCCAGGACATCGATCTCTGTTTAAAACTCCAAAAAGCCGGCTTGAAGAACTGGGTGCTGCCTCATATTGAAGCTGTTCACTGGGAGAGTGCCAGTCGCAAGCATTCCAGGATCAATTTCGATGAGGTGCGATACATCTACAGCAAGTGGCGAAGCTTTCTCACGCAGAACCCAGAGTACCCAGTCAATATTTCCCGTTTTAGCGAGCAGCCGGCCCGTGTTTTTTGGAAGGAAGGCGATTACCCTATTGAAAAACTTCGCTCCGTCCGGGGAAAAGCATGAGCTCTTCTCAGGTCTGTACGCCGATTCCCAACAAGCGCTCGGCTATGCAGTAATTGAACTTTCATGGAATTATTGTAGCTTTGTTGGAATTACCTAATGGAAACTCCAAAATTATAGTTTTACAAAATCGTTGACCTTATTTTGGACGCGACTCTTTCTTTAGCCTGACTGTTAGGGAAAGCCTCCAGAGAATTCTGGATGGCCTGATGCCATGCTGATGAGTACTTGGGGTAAAACTGGGCCCTGCCCAGCATGGAAAAGGCAAGGATATTCATGTCGTTTTGCCATTCATCGGGCAAGATTTCCTCATTCTGGCCTTTGGAGTACTTGAGGAGCTTCGAGAAATTATCATCAAAATTCCATCCCAGAGTATTGCCCTTAGGCGTGCTGAACTCCAGGAATAGGTTCTTGTCGGTGGAAAGGGGAAGGGGTTCAGACTTCTCGAGGTCTGCCAGGAATGTGTCCAACTCCGTAGAGTTGAGCAGGAGTTCCCCCCAAAGAGTATGGACCTCTTCGAGATATGCCGTATGACTCACTTGGCTGTTTTTGAATTCGTTGACGCGAGCGGGGTTGACTTTTAGGGGCTCATCACTGGCAATGATGATGCCCTGATGGCTAGGGAGCCAGAGTTGGACATACTTAAAATTCTTACGCAGTGTTTTTAGCAAGATTCCAATATCACGGATGCCGATATGATGCAGCTGCAGCCACTGTTGCATCACAGCTCCTTGAGACATATGCTTTTTCGCCAACTGGTAGAACTCATCATTATAAAGATTGCCTGCGCCCGCAAACCAAATTGAAGTCAGCTCAATTGAAATCAGGTCGTAGCGGCGATCTTTGGGGAGGAGCGACAAAAAATTGCGACCGTCTTCTACATGGATATGAGTCCCGGGACGATCGAGTACATTAAAATTGATATCTGAAAAATAGCGTCTTGCTGCCTCTATAATGTCTGGTGACAACTCCGCTGCATCAAGTTTCTTGTACGGAAACTCACCAATGACACCGAGCGTCATGCCCGTTCCCAAACCTATGTTGAGAGCAGCGTCTGTTTTCTTCACAAACATGTTCGGTATAACTGCAAAACGAATCTGATCGATCTTTTCTTTGCCGTTATTGCCCTGGAATTTCCCATTCGTTAGCATCGTAAGGGTTTGATCCTTGCGAATGATTGAGGTCACACCTCCAACATGGTTTTCTTTTTGCCAGACAAGTTCATCAAAATCATCATGGGCTTTTTCAAAGTAAATATTGGCGCCACTGAGCATCGCTTTTGTATCCCAAGGTGGAAGCATGGTCCCAAGAAGAATCAGAGCGGCAAACTGCATGGACGGTAGGGCAAACTTTTTTTCACGGGCAGAGGCAGCAAAAGCAATCATGAGGCTGGAAGCGAATATTGCATTCAGTACAATTGCCTGTCTTCCGCCTATGCTTTCAAGGATAATAAACCCCGCGATCAAAGATCCTAGAATTGTGCCGAGGGTATTCACGGCGTAGAGTCTTCCCAGATCATGCCCCCCTAACCTCCCTTTATTCTCCAATGCATTGAATACTAGCGGGAGAATCATGCCTGCGCAAATCGCCGCAGGAAGAATCAAGAGCAGGCAGGCTATAAACCTCAAGGTCTCCCGCATGGCAAATCCCTCGACGTAGGTGCCAAGACGCAGGAATAAGAGGGGCATTTTGTCCCAAAGGGGCATTGTGCCAACGAGGCAAAAGGCCAGCATTATGCAACTATACTCGAGCAATTTTTCGGGGGGCGTCGCCCACTTCGTCATCCGGTGAGCAAGAAAACTGCCAGCTGTCATACCAATCAGAGTCGTAAAAAGCATGATGGCATAGGCATAGACGGATGTGCCAATGACCAGAGACAGGAGATGGTTCCAGTAGACTTCATTGCCAAATGCGATGAAACCAGATCCAAACGCAGCGATCCACATGATGAGAGGAATCTTCTGGGAAGTCGCGACTACTTGAGAAGTCTCCGTTGGACGATCTGCTACTAGGCGGTCAGCCCGCTTTTGCACCAGAAACGACAACGGCACCAACAGAATATTAAGAGCGAGTACGACCTGGAGGGCGCCGGTAAGAGCGATGGCAGGTATCAGGAAGTAAGAACCGACGATTACGCCCATTGCTGCGCCGAGGATATTGAAACCATAAACAAAGTTTATTTTGCCAGCGACATTCAAACGCCTAAGTGCTTCGATAAGGCAGGGAAGAGTCCCTCCCATTAAGAAGGTCGGAATGCCGATGAGGAGAACTGCAGAAACAAAACGTAGCAAGGTCAGGCCGTGAAAGCTCCAACTGAATTCGGTCGCTAGATGAGAAAAAATCGCATCGATTTCATTGGAAATCGGGATAAAGCAGATGGCATAGAGGCCGACAGCGGCTTCGAGAAGGCCGTATAGTGTAAAAAGCTTTCCTTTGGAGTATGTCACTTTCCGGCCTATCCAATAACTTCCAACGGCCAGTCCCAGCATAAAGGCTGCAAGGACCGTGGCCGTTGCATAGGCGCTCACCCCAAAAATAAAGCTAAAGTACTTGTTCAGCACGACCTGGAAGATCAATGACGTGAAGCCGGAGACAAAGTAAAAGAACGAGGCCGATAGTACAAAAAAATTACTCTTTCTCATTTTGGATATACCCCCAGCTTTTCATGGCCTGCTTGAGATTGGCAGAAATGGATGTTTTTTCTTTCTGCTGGCTGTTTAAATGAACAAATTTGCCACTTTTTATGATACTGAGAGCGCCAGAGTCAGCTGCTATTACGAGGGTCGGTCTGCTAAATTTCAAACTATGAGGAGCAGGACTCGCAAGGAATTTAAGAAAACTCTTGTTGTTAAGGTCCAGCTTTCCATTGACATTGCGGCTCAAGTAGCTGATCCGAACATCAGCGCACCCATCGGGAATTGCGGAGATAGTCACCTGAGCGCTGAGAGCTGAGATATAAGATGTCTGAGATTCCATCCAATTAGCAGGTGACATTCCGAAATTAAGAGTTTCTGTGGAATTGTCAGCAGCTTTCAGCCCATCGACCTTAATGCGACAGTCCGAGGCCATCTGGTAGTAATCCAAGGACAATTCTTGATATTGTCCAAAGCCTAATTGGACCAACCTCTGAATCAGATTATCACTCTTTTCGAGCGAGACGGGCTGCAGATCCTTATCCAGGACCGTCAAGGGCACTTTGTTCTCACAGGTCAATTCTGAAAAATAGTAGTGCTGCCCTCGATGACGAAACGAACCTCTTTGCTGATGCGAAACTGATACGATAACATCCTCGGGGCTGGAATTTTTTAGATCCTCACCTTGCCATCGGCTGGTATCAACGTTGGGATGAGAGCGCAAAATTGCAGTTTTGATCCAATCGAAAAGCGAAGTTTCATGAGCGGGTACTACAGAAGTCCCATGGGCTAGCTTGAGACCTGCAAAAGTCTCCACGGCATCAGGATGGACATGATTATTATTCATGCTGACCGAGTGCGAGCAGGAAGGCCACATTGGGTGAGGGTGGTTGAGTGTTTTATAATCGAGCCCATGATCTGAGGTGAAAAGGATATCAGCGTTTTGAAGCTGGGGGGACTTCAGGAGTTTTTCCAGCTGCATATCCAGATAGGATAGCGAGCGAGCCTGCTCTTCCATGGTTTTTTGGTTACGTTCGAGAACCTTATAGGGAAGATTTTGAAGTTTGAATTCAGGACGATTCGCGGGGGATGTAACCCAGGCGTGTGAATCATCAAACCATGTAAAAATAAATACGTTATGATCGGGATGACGATGTAACCAGTCGAGGTACATGGAAACCCGGATTTCCGCATTGCGAGAATTATTGGCCCCTCCGGTAATGTCCAGATTATAATACTGGCGAAAGCCACCGTGGTTGATGTCCTGAGATAGTAGATAATTGGAGGAATAATTCACAACTTCATAGCCTGCATTGAGAAATGAGGGGATCAGCCCTGTTTTCTCATCGAAATGATCGCTCATCAGTTTGGTTGCCTCTTGCAAGCTCTGACGCATGTCAGTGAGGCCTCGCGTGGTATCAATCGTGTTGGTCGAGATGCTGATGACATTTGTTGCGAGTGAGCGACCCGGCTTGCTAAAAAAGTTCTGAACAAATGGCATGAATCGTCGTTTATTCTGAAACCAAGCACTACCTATGGAATCCGCCACGATGAGAGCCATCCTGCGTGCCGGTATGGAATTGGCTTTTTCCCATACCTTTGGGTCAAAAACGAAAAGTTTGCCGGAGACGCAGCGCTGATCGCTGACAACCGATAGCTGATAGCTGCCCTCCTGCTGTGGCAGAGATATGCTGAATGCAGGCATAAGGTAATCATAGCGGCTGGAAAGGTTTTCAAATGTCTCGGCGTTTGGATGCACAGACCGCAGAGGAATCTGCTGCTTCAACGTTGAACGCATTGTCCCCATCGCCAGGTGGATGGAAACTGGGCAGTTTTCAGGTTGATACGTCGCTGTGTCCGTGACATAGCCTATCTGAAATTCCAAACGCTTTTCGGTTTTATTCCTTACGAAACCACTCATCTCAAAAGGTTTCTCGGAGGAGATCGGTTTTCCCGAGCCTTCGATAACTCCTTGATGGCTGTATGATACGGAAATAGGGTTTTCAACGGTTCTCCCGTAGGGCTTCGGGTCCAATGGGCGGTCCTGAACCTGCCAATATGCGTGAACCTTGTGAGCCGGAATAATCAGCAGCAGACTAAAAAATCGAGAAATAAAGCGATGAGTCATATTGCTCAAGAATCCTTTTGGCAAATGTGGGCAGTTGAGCGGCTGGTATGATCTGACCGTTTTTCTCGATGAGAACCCGGTCTTCCAAAGGCTTGATATAATAAGTACCGGTTGCATCCATAAAAACCCGATGTTTGGCGTAATCCACCAAAGATTGATACTCAGGTTTGATCTGCGGATGAGATTCGATATGAGGCAATGAAAGCAATTCAGCCAATCCTGGGTACCGGATACGAGCGTTGGGAACATTGGGTGTTTCAGCCATCCAAAGACCTGTTTCGCTGTAGATTTCATCTTTTTTCAAAAGCGATGGGCTAAACTGAAGACCGCGAATGGAGCCGAGCCACTGTGCGAAGTGCGTTGTCGAGATAAACTTTTCGGCCGGCACATCTGCTAATGTTTCCTTCTCGGCACCTATGACCATCCATGGTGTGGATATTCCTTCCCACTCCGAAATCTGGTCGCCATGTCCCATGATACCTTGCTTGTCATAGAGGGACTCGGCGTGATCCCCTGTGATCACGGTCGTAATATTTTGATCCTTTGGGATGAGTTTGAGAAACAGATCCATTGTCGCATCCATCCCGCGGATACTACCTGCATAGAGTTGTCGAATGCGCTGCCGGTCTTCATCTGACCGCGGTTCTGATACGGCATCTTTCATATAGCGATAGCTGCCCTTATATGATTCATCAAGGATGAGATATTCAGGCCAAGTTTGCACATATGGGAAATGTGGCTGATCTAAAAATACATAGGCGAAGATGGGTTGACCCTGACATTTCTCGGCCAGACGATTGAGGCGTTTGGGCAACGCATGAGCTCCCGCAAAAGTAGGAAGCCCGATAAAAAGATTACGCAGGTTTTTATTCGAATATTTGATCTCCCGAAATGCGTCCCAGGAAAAGCTTGCCAGGAAGAAGGGGCTGCGCTTGGCAACGCCTTGAAGAATGATTTCCTTGAACCTAAGAGTAGGAGCGTCGATATGCCTGAATCCTAAATGGATCTTATTCAGGAAGTCTCCCGGATATTCGCCGATGGCAATCGTGCAGTAGCCAGCATCATTGAAAAGGTTGATTACTGTATTGTCCTGCTGAAATGATCTCTCATCACTGAACATTTCGCGAACTTCTGTTTCAGCAGGTAGCTTCCCTGTAAAGAGGGAGACGACTGCAGGCGTTGTTCGAGCTATGGGAGGAATTGCGTTCTGAATGAGAAAGTTCTTGGGTCCGAAAGTAAAATGCGTCCAGGTTTTTGGTGCATGCTCTGCGGTCAAATAATCAGAGCGCAATGAGTCAGCCATAAGTATAAGGATGCTGTTTCTTGAGAGTTTCAGGCGTTCTGGAGGCTTTTGGGAATTGAGAATGCATGCTGCAAAGATGGCATAGTAGGCTATGGCCCCGATTCGGTATGACCTTGGCAGGTAATATAATAGGAGAGCAAAGTATACCGCTACAAAGCTCCCAAGAACGTAAGGCCCCTTTGAAGAGGCTATAACACTAAACAATCCGGCCCAAGAGTTGGTTCCCATACCATAGTAGATCTCTGAAAAAAGTGTAGGAATCCTGAAAGCGGCCACAAAAATCCAGATGAAATGGAGAGCCAGGAATGCGGTGACCCATTGCAGAAGCTCCAAGGCTGGCCAACGTCTGGGTTTTCTAAATAAAAGGGTTGGCAGGGCGAGCAGGAAAAAAACGGCAAGGTTTATCATGAAAACCTGGACAATCGTGGAAATAATCCCATGTTGGTAAAGGCTTAGTCCCGTCTTCACTAAATTTTCGTCATGCCCTCCCATATAGCTATCATCGCCATTGAATAAGATAGCGGTCGCCAATGTGAAAACTTCAAAAAAGATCAGAGTGCCAAACCATTTGGCAGTGCGAATTAATTTTTGGCGCATGCGGGTAGGCTCTCGTGCGACTGATGTGGGGTATTAGTAAATTTACACGGTCTTAATATTTGCAGTGCATTTGACAATTTGCAATCTCCTATTGCCGGACTCCGAAAGGCAATGCGTTCGAATATGGGTGACAAGGGAAACTCACATAAATCAGGCCATTATGTCGCGTCAAAGGAGTATCGAAAAAAAATGACAAAACCGGAAGAGGAATGCTTGACGAAAAAAACTCAAAGGCATATAACCAGCTTCCTCGCAACTGAGTGAGAAAAAAGAAGAGAAAACAAGGTGACTTGCGGATCTTCCCTCTCTCGAAAAGCGAAGGTTCTTTGAAAACTGAATAGAAGACAGAAAGAAGAAGCGCGAACGTCAATTCTGATGGTTCATCTTCGGATGGATTGTCGAGTTAAAAATAAAAAAAGCGAGCTTCGGCTCGTGTCAGGTTTTAAACTGTAGAGTTTGATCCTGGCTCAGAGTGAACGCTGGCGGCGTGCCTAATACATGCAAGTCGAACGTGAAAGTCCTTCGGGATGAGTAAAGTGGCGCACGGGTGAGTAATACATGGGAACATGCCCTTGAATGGGGAATAACTGTTGGAAACGACAGCTAATACCGCATAATCTCGCGAGAGTAAAGGTGGCGCCGCAAGGGCTACCGTTCAAGGATTGGCCCATGTCCCATTAGCTAGTTGGCGGGGTAATGGCCCACCAAGGCAACGATGGGTAACTGGTCTGAGAGGATGATCAGTCACACTGGAACTGAGACACGGTCCAGACTCCTACGGGAGGCAGCAGTAGGGAATATTGCACAATGGGGGAAACCCTGATGCAGCAACGCCGCGTGAGTGAAGAAGGCCCTTGGGTCGTAAAGCTCTTTAGCGAGGGAAGAAGGTTGGCAGGGTGAACAATCCGGTCAGCTGACGGTACCTCGAGAATAAGCACCGGCTAATTTCGTGCCAGCAGCCGCGGTAATACGAAAGGTGCAAGCGTTACTCGGAATCACTGGGCGTAAAGCGCACGTAGGCGGACTCGCAGGTCAATTGTGAAATACCTGGGCTCAACCCGGGAACTGCAGTTGAAACCGCTTGTCTTGAATACCTGAGAGGGTGGGGGAATACCTGGTGGAGAAGTGAAATTCGTAGAGATCAGGTGGAACACCGGAGGCGAAGGCGCCTGCCTGGCAGTGTATTGACGCTGAGGTGCGAAAGTGCGGGGAGCAAACAGGATTAGATACCCTGGTAGTCCGCACCGTAAACGATGGATACTAGGCGTTCGGAGAGTTAACCCTCTGAGTGCCAAAGTTCACACATTAAGTATCCCGCCTGGGAAGTACGGTCGCAAGACTAAAACTCAAAGGAATTGACGGGGGCCCGCACAAGCGGTGGAGTATGTGGTTTAATTCGAAGCAACGCGCAGAACCTTACCTGGCCTTGACATCGCGAGACCGGTACAGAGATGTACCTTTCCCTTCGGGGACTCGTGGACAGGTGCTGCATGGCTGTCGTCAGCTCGTGTTGTGAAATGTTCGGTTAAGTCCGGCAACGAGCGCAACCCCTGTTCTCAGTTACCAGCATTAAGTTGGGGACTCTGGGAAGACCGCCGGTGTTAAACCGGAGGAAGGCGGGGATGACGTCAAGTCCTCATGGCCCTTACGGCCAGGGCTACACACGTACTACAATGGTAGAAACAGACGGCTGCAAGACCGCAAGGTGGAGCTAATCCGTAAAACACTATCTCAGTCCGGATTGAAGTCTGCAACTCGACTTCATGAAGTTGGAATCGCTAGTAATCGCAGATCAGCACGCTGCGGTGAATACGTTCCCGGGCCTTGTACACACCGCCCGTCACACCACGAAAGTGGTCTTAACCAGAAGTGAGTGAGCCAACCGCAAGGAAGCAGCTCACCAAGGTTGAGGCCGTGATTGGGGTGAAGTCGTAACAAGGTAGCCGTAGGGGAACCTGCGGCTGGATCACCTCCTTTCTAAGGATTTATGCTCGTTCAGTAATGAACAGCTATCCTGAAGGTTAATGACGTTCGTCCTTCCTTCCTCTGTCTCTCTATTCAGCTTTGAAGGAATCTGTCCCTTAACCGGGGCATTTTTTTTCAGACGCTCTTTGACAACTGAATATCGTGAATAATCCTCAAAAGTTTTAAGGCAATTGAAATATAACTGAGCCTTTTCAGGTGAAACTGAAAAGACCAGTAACACTCAATGTAGCAGTGATTCTCTCCAGATTCCTTTAAACCGGGAATCGATCTCTTGACTTGATCCTGTCAAGCAAGGGGAAGGCGAATGAAAAATAAGCTACTAAGGGCGTTCGGTGGATGCCTTGGCACCAGGAGGCGATGAAGGACGTGGCAAGCTGCGAAATGCTTCGGGGAGCTGCTTAGCAAGCTTTGATCCGGAGATGTCCGAATGGGGAAACCCCATGCTTCGGCATGACCCCGCTCTGAATTCATAGGAGCGGAGGAGCTAACCCGGGGAACTGAAACATCTCAGTACCCGGAGGAAAAGAAATCAAATAGAGATTCCGTCAGTAGCGGCGAGCGAACACGGAAGAGCCCAAACCGCTGGGTTTACCCAGCGGGGTTGTAGGGCGGTTCATAAGGGTGTGAATCGATAGCTGAACGGTCTGGAAAGTCCGGTCATAGAGGGTGATAATCCCGTAAGCGAAATCGTGAAGCATCCGAGCCGTTCCTGAGTAGGGCGGGGCACGTGAAACCCTGTCTGAATCCGGGAGGACCATCTCCCAAGGCTAAATACTACCTGGTGACCGATAGTGAATCAGTACCGTGAGGGAAAGGTGAAAAGAACCCCGTTGAGGGGAGTGAAATAGATCCTGAAACCGAGCGCTTACAAGCAGTCGGAGCGAAAGTGACGGCGTGCCTTTTGCATAATGAGCTAGCGAGTTAATGTCACAGGCAAGGCCAAGGTGTGAAGCACCCGAGCCGCAGCGAAAGCGAGTCCGAAGCGGCGTTTAGTCCGTGGCATTAGACCCGAAACTGGGTGATCTACATATGGGCAGGTTGAAGCTGGGGTAATTCCTAGTGGAGGACCGAACACGTGAATGTTGAAAAATTCTGTGATGACCTGTGTGTAGGGGTGAAAGGCTAATCAAACTCAGTGATAGCTGGTTCTCGCCGAAACATATTTAGGTATGGCCTCGGACGTTCCCTACGGGGGGTAGAGCACTGATTGGGCTAGGGGTCTCACCAGATTACCAAACCCTGTCAAACTCCGAATACCCGTACGGCCAAAAGTCCGGGAGACAGACTGCGAGTGAGAAGATTCGTAGTCGAGAGGGAAAGAGCCCAGACCATCAGCTAAGGTCCCAAAGATCACACTAAGTGGAAAACGTTGTGGGAGTGCACAGACAGCCAGGATGTTGGCTTAGAAGCAGCCACCATTTAAAGAAAGCGTAACAGCTCACTGGTCAAGTGCTCCTGCGCGGAAGATGTAACGGGGCTCAAGTGTGGCACCGAAGCTATGGACCCGCAAGGGTGGTAGGCGAGTATTGTGGCAGCCTGCGAAGGTGTCTCGTGAGGGATGCTGGAGGTACCACAAGAGCTCATGCTAGCATAAGTAGCGTAAAAGGACGGTGAAAAACCGTCCCGCCGAAAGTCCAAGGTTTCCTGGGCCAGGGTAATCCTCCCAGGGTTAGTCGAACCCTAAGGCGAGGCCGAAAGGCGTAGTCGATGGGAAACGGGTTAATATTCCCGTACCGTTTGTGTGGAGTGATGCGGGGGTGGAGAAGGGCAGTCAGGCCGGGTGTTGGATATCCCGGTGCAAGCTCGTAGACAGATCGCTTTGGCAAATCCGGGCGGTTAATGTCGAGAAGTGATGCGGTGGACTTCGGTCCTGAAGTTGATGATCCCATGCTCACAAGAAAAGCCGCTAAACGTTGAAGCACATCGCTCGTACCCCAAACCAACTCAGGTGGACAGGGAGAGAATCCCAAGGCGATTGAGTGAAGCTGGGCCAAGGAACTCGGCAAATTGATACCGTAACTTCGGGATAAGGTATGCCGGCAGTGTGTAAGGCCTCGCGCCCCAAGCATGCGCCGGTCGCAGAGAAGAGGGAGAAGCGACTGTTTAACAAAAACACAGCACTCTGCAAAATCGTAAGATGACGTATAGGGTGTGACGCCTGCCCGGTGCTGGAAGGTTAAAAGGAGGGGTTAGCGCAAGCAAAGCTCCGAATTGAAGCCCCAGTAAACGGCGGCCGTAACTATAACGGTCCTAAGGTAGCGAAATTCCTTGTCGGGTAAGTTCCGACCTGCACGAATGGCGTAACGACTTCTCCGCTGTCTCGGCCCAGTGCTCAGCGAATTTGAAAAACGGGTGCAGATGCCCGTTACCCGCAGTAAGACGGAAAGACCCCGTGAACCTTTACTATAACTTGGCATTGGTATTTGGGTTTGTCTGTGTAGGATAGGTGGGAGGCTTTGATCCAGCGGCGCCAGTCGTTGGGGAGCCGACGTTGAAATACCACCCTGACAATTCTGAATATCTAACCTCTTCCCGTAAGCCGGGAAAGGGACAATGCCTGGTGGGTAGTTTGACTGGGGCGGTCGCCTCCAAAAAAGTAACGGAGGCGTACAAAGGTTCCCTCAGACCGAATGGAAACCGGTCGTAGAGTGCAAAGGCATAAGGGAGCTTGACTGCGAGAGGGACACCTCAAGCAGGCACGAAAGTGGGTCTTAGTGATCCGGTGGTTCCGCATGGAAGGGCCATCGCTCAACGGATAAAAGGTACTCCGGGGATAACAGGCTGATCTCCCCCAAGAGTTCACATCGACGGGGAGGTTTGGCACCTCGATGTCGGCTCATCACATCCTGGGGCTGAAGCAGGTCCCAAGGGTTTGGCTGTTCGCCAATTAAAGTGGTACGCGAGCTGGGTTCAGAACGTCGTGAGACAGTTCGGTCCCTATCTACTGTGGGCGCAGGAAATTTGAGGGGGTCTGTCCTTAGTACGAGAGGACCGGGATGGACGCACCTATGGTGTACCTGTTGTCGCGCCAGCGGCATAGCAGGGTAGCTAAGTGCGGTCGGGATAACTGCTGAAAGCATCTAAGTAGGAAGCCCACCCCAAGATGAGATTTCCCTGGCCGAAAGGCCCTGAAGATCCGTTATAGACCATGACGTTGATAGGCTGGAGGTGGAAGCACTGCAAGGTGTGGAGCTGATCAGTACTAATAGATCGTGAGGCTTAATTTTAATTCGCCTCTACCCCCTTGCTTGACAAGCTCAAGCGAGTGAAATGTGGGGAATCCTGCTAGAAAAGCCTTGATCCCTTGATGATATTCACGCTATTCAGTTCATCCGAGCCAAACATGATTTGGCTGTGCCAATGGCGGAGAGGAAATACCCGTTCCCATCCCGAACACGGAAGTCAAGCTCTCCAGCGGCGATGGTACTGCAGTTTAAACTGTGGGAGAGTAGCTCGGTGCAGCCTTAAAAATAGCAAAACCCCTGATGGAGAAATCCGTCAGGGGTTTTGTGCGTCCGGGCCCCTGCGGGGCTGACGGAAGGGGGGAGATCAGGGCCCCTGCGGGGCTGACGAAGAGGAGGAGATACGCGGGCCCCTGCGGGGCTGACGACGAAGACGGGCTGACGGAAGGGGAGATCAGAGTCCCATGGCTGTCGTTTGAATCTGATAATTTTTTGTGCACAAATGTGTGGGTAGCCGCAATAAGTTCTGTGACAATCTGTCTTTTATTCGGTTGACTTTTACTTCACTGCATGGATTGAGTACCGAATTATGACCATTGTCATCACGCCTAAGGATCGAGAGCTTTTGGCTTCCAGGCATTACCGCGAGTTTTTGAGGACTGAACTGGCGGAACGATGTGCGAAAAAGAAGCTGTATTCCATGCGGGCTTTTGCTCGCGATCTTGAGTGTTCGGTCTCCAGTCTTTGCACTGTCCTATCCGGCAAGACTCATTTTTCCAAGGCAACCATTCATAAAATGGCAGCGAAGCTCCAGAAGGCAGAGCCGGTGCGGGAGTATTTTGTGAATCTGGCCCTGGCGGAAATGGAAGCTCCGGGTGATACAAACAATCCTCACTATGTGAAAGCCAAGGAAATCCGCCTGCAGCACCTTTATGTGCCGGCTGAGGTTCCCCATCGCATGCTGAACTCCTGGTCACTGGCTCCGCTGGCTTTGACCCTTCTGCTTGAAATCGAGAGCGAGGTCCGCACGGACGAAGCTCTGCAGAAACGCCTTGGTGTCAGTTCCGAGGAATTGAAAAAGATGATTGATGAACTGGAGAGCATCGGCTGGATTCAAAAGACTCCCGATGGCCCTGGAACCAAAATTCGCTTCATGGAACTCGGAAACCGCGGCAATGCCTATGAGATCCGGGCCCTTCATAAAAAGGCTCTCGATCGGGCACAGTGGTGCCTTGAGAATATGCCCTTTGAACAACGCTACTTCTATACCGCCTTCTTTACCATGATCCCGGACAACGCCCGCGAGGTCTCGGATAAGCTCCGCAAGCATGCCCTGACTTTGGCCGAGGAGCAGGGAAAACCCGCTCCGGGGCATGAAGTCTATGCGATTGGCACCTATCTCGTACCACTGACTCAGAGTGTGGAGGCGCAGACCTGAGGCAAAAACAGGAGAGGCCCCAAAGGACCCCTCCTGCGAAGCAGAGTCAAACGTGTTTGAGAAAGTCAGCCCGGACCTTGTAGAGAAGGTACTTGCGCGTTCGAATGTCAAAGACCAGCCAATCCAGAGGGCGCTGGTGATAGGTGTGAGCCAGGGACTTGTCCAGGAAGGTTCGCGTTCGACTCAGAAGCTTGGTCAAGTTTCCATCCTGGGCCTCCATAAAACGCTGACTATGGTTCAGCTGTGATCCGTAAACCGCCTCCACGATCTCCGCTTTTGTAAGTGCCATGTTTTCCTTTTCAAAGAAGGCCTGAATCAGGCTCAAGGTTTTTTCCCGCGACGCGAGCGGGATCATGATTCGATTGATCCAAAGACTTTTTTCCACCAGCCTGATGTCCGGGTCGGATCCGGAGGGTGGGGCCCAGGCCATTTCCTGGGTTTGCGCATAGGCCATCGAGAAAATTTCGTTGATGGCCTCGATAACGTGTTTGGAAAGAATGTTGAGTCTCTCGAGATGGCGACCAGGATTTCCTGCAGCTTCAGTCATATGTTTCCCTCGTGTTCAGCACAGCATATGTCTTTCTCTTTCGAAAGACCTTCTATCGCCAACACTCGCAGCTGCCTAGTGGCTCGCTCGATGAAAACTTAAACAGTTCGACTAATCGCGTAGCTTAGTGTTCGTTTGTACGAGCTTGCTTCAGAACACACCCGTAATAATATGAAAGAAAATTCCCTGTGAAATCAGATGAGATGTCAGGGTCCCCATAAAAATCCCCAGCTCAACTCGCAGGTCTTGCGGCATCGAGGCCGCGTTTGACAGCCCATGCAACACCGTTTCAAATCCCTTCCCAGGCCTGTGCTATGGAGATAGGCTGCGGCCCAAATCTCCAGCTGGGTGTGTCTTATGAAAATCGGCGTATTTTTCGGGGTTTATGAAGCTGAAAAGCCTTTCGCTCAGCAGACCCTGGGACAATTGCTCGACATTTTGCAAAACCACGACGTCCACGTCCTCATCCTGGATGATGCCTCCCCGAGTTTTCTGGGAGACAGCCTCGCGCGTGCCTTCGCGGATCGGAAAAATACGAGTTTCGAAGTCATTCGCAAGGAACAATCCTCCGGTTTCCGGGGCGCGATGGATCGCACGCTTCTGGCCTTCCGTTGCCTGGCGGAATCGGGCCGGGACTTTGATTATGTTCTGCGTGTGGATGCCGATCTCTTTTTCAATCGGAAGGATCTGGCCGGTATCTTCGATGGCCAGCATTTGCCGGGTCAAGGCCTGATCGGAACCTTTGCCAGCTTTCGCCTGCGGGATTATTTTCAGGTGCTGCTGGATCTTCTGCCCCTTGGATTCAGGCGCCGCCAGATCAAAGGGATGGTGGAGCATGATTGGGAATTGAAGCGAACAAAGCCTGTCTGGTGGTGGGACCTCGGCCTTCGCGCCATCCTGCATGGATTCAATCAAAAGTTCATCGGTGGATCGTTTCAGATTATCGCCGGCTCGACCTTGTCTGAACTGTCGAGACGCGGCTGGCTCCGGCGAAAACCACTTGCGGGGCTTGGACTCGTGTTTGGTGAGGATGTGATGACCAATATTCTCGTCAAAGCCCTCAATCATCCCCTCGTGGATATCGCGGAGCTGGTGCCTGACTGGGCATGTGACATGGCGATCAATCCTCACAAGGGAGACAGTCACATGATTCAGGCGCACAGGTATTACCTCGTGCATCCCCTGAAGGGCGATGCCTGGGGCCTCAGGCTACGGCAGGAACTGGAACGCCTGCAAGTTGGTCATCTGGAGCCACTTTAACGTCTCATAAAAATCCCTTGCTGCCACGCCCTGGATGGTGTTCCTTTCCTTATGACGACCCTCTGGTACGATCCTAAGGCAGAAAGGGATACTCCTATGAATTCACCGTTTCGATCCGATATTCTGAAGGGCAAGGTTGCGTTTGTCACAGGCGGAGGCAGCGGCATCAATTTTGGTGTGGCCAAGGCGCTCGCTTCTCATGGTGCGGATATCGCGATGATGGGACGCCGTGAAGAGGTTCTGCAGCAGGCCTGTCAGGAGCTGGGCAAACTCGGGGTGAAGACCTTTTATAAAAGCGGTGATGTCCGAAATCCGGAATCCTGCCAGGCGGCCCTGGATGAAACGGTCAAGGCGCTTGGTAAACTCGATATCCTCGTGAATGGTGCCGCCGGCAACTTTCTTTGCCCGCCTGAGGAACTCAGCCCCAATGGTTTTAAAACGGTTGTCGACATCGATCTGAACGGCACCTTCAACATGTGCCGCTATGGATATCAATATCTGAAGGCCAGCAAAGGTCTGATCCTAAATATTTCAGCCACGCTGCATTATGTGGGAACCCCCTTCCAGGCTCATGTCTCGGCGGCCAAGGCCGGTGTGGATGCGCTGACGATCAACCTCGCCACGGAATGGGGACCGGACGGCATTCGTGTCAACGGCATCGCGCCTGGCCCGATCGGGGATACGGAAGGCATGCGGCGTCTGGCTCCCGGGGATACCGGCGAAAAAATGAAAAAGGAAATTCCGCTGCGGCGCTTCGGGGAAACGGCCGAGATCGGTCTGGCCGCGGTCTTTCTCGCGTCTTCGGCAGCCTCATATATTAGCGGTCATACTCTGGTCGTGGATGGTGGCCAATGGCTGACCAAACCGCCGATGGTGCCGCGAGCCCTGGTCGAGCAGATGATGGCGAAAGGCAAGGCTCAGTAGCGGGTCAGGTAAAAGACCCACTTCAGATACTCATTGAAGACCATTAGGAAATCAAACTCCTTCGCATACCAAACCTTGGGTCGGGGCGAGGGCAGGGATCTCAATTCGAATCCAAAGGTGTTGACCTTCTCTGCAATCCAATGCGCCCGGCTGGAGTGATACCAGCTGGTGCAGAGCACGAGGCGTTTGGCCGCAGGCAGGCGCTCCTTGACGATGGTGAAAACCGCCCGCATTTCCTCGAACGAACTGGTGACGGCCTGCCTGGCATCAAAGATGATCGCCTCCTCCTTGACGCCGAGTTTTTGCAGATAACGGAAGCTGGCCTCGCCATCCGGCAGACGATATCCCAGTTTATTGAGCTCATCCTGCTCCGCTTCCACAAAGATAATTTTGGGAGCGATCCCCTTTTTCAAGAGGCGGGCGCAATGCGGGGCGCGATCGGTGACGTTGCCCATGAGCATGATCACGGCATCCGCCGTATTCCCATCCGGGTCATGGCGGATCAGGAGATCAGCCGGCCACTGGCGGCTCGGTGGATAGGCCAGCATGAGCAGGGCCAGCCCGGCGAGCAGGCCAAGTAAAAAGGCACAGAATCGTTCCCAGAGCCGCCGCATATCAGAACAACGATTTCTGCGCGGGCACGATGCCTTCCGCGATCATGGCGTTCATTTTATCCATCAGCTTTCTGTGATAGTTGTAGAGCTGGCGCTTATAGCTCGCCGGGTCATCAGCTGGTTTGGGTGGATAGATGGGCTTGCTCAGGAAATGCTCGAGTTTCACCGGTCGCGGAATGGCGGTGGGTCCCAGACCGCGGGCCATAAAGAAGGGCAAACGCAGTTTTTTATAGATCAGTTTGGTGAGCGGGCTGTCATAGACCTTATAGATATCATCCGCCCGCGGGCAGGCCGCCAGCACAATCGGAACACCGGTTTCAAGGGAAAGGCGGGCAAAACCCCGGCGGCGATTCCAAAGAATCTGGTAACGCTCCGTGTAAGGACGCAGGGATTCGCGCATGCCACCTGGCGCGAGATAAAGCATCTCACCGTTCCTGAGCAGACTGCTGGCCGCTTCCTGGGAGCCAACAATGGCGCCGAGCTTTTCCATGAGCTCGCCGAGTCCCGGAAAGACGTAAAAAGCACGATCGATCAGAGAACGGGGAAGACGACCGTTGTGACAATAGACAGCCGCCATGAGCATGAGCATGTCGTAGGTGGCCAGACTATGGTTACAGGCCACAATCACCGGACCACGCCTGGGAACATTCTCCAGACCGTGGACCTCATGCCGGTGATAGACCCTGAGGGCATTCATGACCGGCAAAAGTTTAAGCGTGAATTCTTCATCCATAGATTTGCCTGTTATATGACGAGGCGACCACGAAAGACCATTTGAGCCGGCCCAGCAAGCGTGACGGAATCCGCGGCGTTTTCCTGTTTAATGTAAAGTCGTCCACCCGGCATATCAATGCCCAGCCAGTTGCGACGGTCGGTCAGACCTGAGGCAAAAGCCGCAGCTCCGATGGCGGAAGCACCACTGCCGCAGGCCTGGGTTTCACCAGCCCCGCGCTCCCAAACAAAAACTTCATGGAGCTCATCGATGGGACGTGTCAGAACCTGAGCTGATATCCTGCGGTCTTCATCCTGCACCTCTTTACTGGCACAAAGATGGACATTGATGCCATCCCAAAGCGAAGAAATTTGAAAGGCCGGACCAACTTTTCGGATCATATCACGGGTCACCGAGTCGAGAAAGAAACAGAGGTGACGATTGCTGATGGAGACCAGATGCCAATCTCTTGTCAATTCAGGCATCCCCAGCTCCTGGGCTTTGCGTGTGACGAAAGTTTTCACCGCGTCGTAGTCGGAATTTTCCTTGTTCACCTGCGGATGACCCATTTCCACGGCCACCAGCGGCAGCTGTCCGGTACGGCTGGCTGCAAGACGACCGAGAAAACGAATGGTCACCGTGCTGCTTTCCAGTTGCAGGTCAATGCTGTCGGGAATGTCGACCTTCTGATCGGCCTGCAGGTGATGGGTCAAAATACTGAGGGCCGCACAGCGGATGCCGTTGCCGCAGGTTTGCGCCAGCGAACCATCGCTATTGATGATCGATAATTTGTAGGGCATCAGATCGCGGGCGGTTTTGGTATGCAAAACCAGAACGCCATCCGCACCAACTCCACTGCCATCCCGTGCGCAAAGGGCCGGGGTCTGGCGGCGCAAGGAATCAAAGGTTATCTGATCATGCGTGAACCAGGTGAGGATAAAGTCGTTTTTATTGCCATGCCATTTTTCAAATTCGAGCTCCATCAGCCGGATACCTCTTTTAATTCAGCACAGAATTTATAACCGCGTCCGCGCACACTCTGCAAGATCTCGGGCTGCGAAGGGTCTTTTTCAAAATATTTGCGCAGGCGCATGATGAAGTTATCGACGGTGCGTGTTTCCACGTTGCCGTGCACACCCCAGACGCGGCCGAGCAGATGCTTGCGGGTCAGGATCTCCTGCGGATGCTCGAGAAATTCCGTAAGCACTTTGGCCTCCAGGGCCGTGAGGACAAAGCTGCCCTGCGGTCCCTTGAGTTCAAAGGTCTGAGGATTCCAGGTGACTTCGCGGAATTGAATCAGGGTTTGTTTGCCCGTCCGCAAAGGGCTGAAAAGATCGCTCCGATCAGCCATCCTTTTGACCCGCAGGAAGAGTTCCTGCAGGCTGAAGGGTTTGGTCATGTAGTCATCCGCTCCGGTTTCCAGGCCCTGCAGCACGTCGTTTTCCGAGGCGCGGGCCGTGAGCATGAGAATGCCGGTGATCTTATCGTTCTGGCGGATGTGGCTCGCCACCTCGAAGCCATTCATCTCGGGCAGCATCACATCGAGGATGACCAGAGCAAAGGGACCGTCCTTGTCATATTTTTCAATCGCCTCGCGTCCGTCCTTGGCCAGAGTCACGCGATAACCCTCGGCCTGCAGATTGAGCTCCATATTGAAGGCCAGATGCGGCTCATCTTCCACGAGAAGGATATGTTTTTGTCCCGTCATCATGCAGTTAAAGCGTCCTTTCGACGTATTAAACCCATACCCCAGGCTGTGATCCATTTGCAGGGGTCCACCTTAATCCTTGCGACTCAGGAAGCCAAGATGCATTCACGGGACAGAGCCACGGTAAAGCGCGATCCTTTGCCAATCCCTTCGCTTTGGACCCAAATGCGTCCCCCCATGGAGTTGACCACGGATTTCACAATATAAAGCCCGAGACCTGTGCCCGGGACGGCCGCCTTCTGCGCTCGCGGCGAACGATGGAACATGCGGAAGATCTTTCGTTGCTCCGAGGAGGTCAAACCAATTCCGGCGTCTTCGACGGTGATCCAGAGTTCGTATTCCTGGATCGATACCTGGACCCGGATTGGAGCACCGACCGGGGAGTATTTCAGGGCATTCTCCAAAAGATTGCCGAGCACGATCGTCAGAGCCAGTCGCGAGGCCCCGATCACAAGGTCCGGACTGCAGCCGATTTTCAGTCTTTGCGGCAAACTGTCATCCATATGGCGCTGCTGATCCGCGACATGTTGAATCAGCTCCCGCAGCGGAATTTCGTCCTGCTGGTTTTTATAGTCGATGATGCCGCGATCCAGCCGGCCCGCGATCAAAATCCGTTCCACAAGCTGCGAAAGGCGTTCCAAATCCTTTTCGACCATCGAAAATATCTTGAGCCGGATGCTTTCGGGAAGCTGATGCCTTTGCAGCGTCTCAAAGCTCAGCTGGAGGCTCGAAAGGGGCGAACGCAGCTCGTGTGTCACGCTCGAGACAAAGGATTTCTGCTGGGAAATCAGGCTACTCTGAATCTGGGTGAAGACAAAGAGCACGACGGTTCCCACGAGGAAAATGCCGAGCAGAACGCAGCCGATCACCAGCGTGAAAATGCCGGTGGTGGGGCTGATGGTTGAGGTGGAGCCGATAATGCTGCTGAGCTTGGTCAGGGTTTCCTGCTGGCTCATGAACCAGACAACCCAGAGGATGATCATGGTCAGCCAGACGATTTGCAGGGCGACAAACACAAAAATGGGATGCGTCAGCCACCGGAGTAGTTTGACCAGGATATGTTTCATCTGCCGGGTTTGCATGGTTACTGCGCCTTGTCGACTGAAAGCGGATGGGAGGCGCGCAAGGCGCCACCTCCGGATTAATGCGTATTTCTGCGTCTGTCCAGACAAGTTGTTCGGGATAATCAGGGAAAATCAGAAATTAACGGCGTTTCTCGCCTGACTGCGTTGCAAACTGTGACTTCAAACGAGTGGTCTGCCGCGCAAACTGTTTGCTGACTATGGACAAAAGCAGTTGGCCGATCAGGTGACCCTGGTTTTCGGTGACATGTTCGAAGGAAATGGCCACCTTGTTGCCGGAAATAAAAACCCGCCGGACCTTGGCCGAGATCTTGATGAAGTCGCCGAACTTGTACTGAATGAACTCATGGATCGGGACACTGATTTTGACCTGATCGCCAGGACGAAAGATCATATCCTTTTCAGCCGTGACCAGAGCTCCATGCATGCTGAGGTCCACGATACGGCCTTCGAGCATGTCGTCCTTGTTCAGATGAAATATCGTGATGGGAAGGTTGACGGCGTAGCGCCGGCTGCGGCGGTGATTTTGATTGTCGATGCCGGCCTTGATGCGAGCTGTGATCTGATGCCGAGGGTTGCCGGGATAGACGATGTACTCGTCGGATTCATGATAGAGCAGAAGCTCCTTGTGATAGATCCGCACGAGGTCATCCGCATCGCGGGTGAGGAAGAGAACCGGAATGGTTTCGTTGCGGCGCTTCTCTTTGAGGGCACGTATGAGGTTCATCACGGCTGGTTTTTCCGTGAACTCGTCATTGATCACCAGAAGGGAAATATTGCGGCCGAACTGTCTTGTTAATTCATCCGGCGTGCGTGGCGAGGAGATGGCCAGATGAGGGTACTCCTTCTTCACGAAGCTTTCCATGGCAAAGGACAGATCCTTGTCGAAGCGATCGCCGAGAGCAAAAATCACATAGTTTTTGCGCTTTTTCCGCGGCCCCTGCAGGTAGGCTTCGATCTTGGCCGCGGTTTTGTCCTCGATGGAGTCGGTCTTCTTCTTCTCTGTCGTCTCGCTCATGATGGACCCTCACATGGCCGTGGTGGGTGAAGCCTTGTTCGTTTGCGCCTGCCCCGTGGGTTCACTCAGGCCCTGCGTTTGCCGATAAAAGACTTCAGCCTTTTTCAGAAGGCTATAGTGCTTGTCTGCGGGTGTGGCCAGAGCTGTCGACTCGATGTATTTCTTCCAGGATTCATGGGCATTCTTCAAATCCTCGCCACGCTGCGTCAGACCCCAGATGCGATGCAGGCTCAGGGCGCGATAGTAGGACAGGCTGTGAACGGCCTGGGTATACTGCTCATCAGGAATGAAACGCAGCTGGTTTTCGCAGAGATCGAGAATGTCCCTGGTTTTTTTCCAGGAGCTGATGGCAGCCGCCTGATCCGTCTCCTTGAGCTTCTCGCCGATGTGATAGATGGCGATGGCCTCATTGATATGCGTGCCGATGAAGCGCTTGTCGACGAAGTTGGCCACCTCCGGACGGCTCGTGACCCGATGGAACGCGGCTGCCGCGCGGATGGGATCCTGGCTCTGGTTCAGATGGATGTCACCGAGTTCATGCTGCACGAGCAGATAATCCGGATGGGACTGGGGCAGCGCGTCCAGCAGGTTGATCGCCTCATTCAGCCGACCGGCCTGAATGAGGAGTCTGGCTTCACGGCGCAAATCCTTTTCCAGGTGCACCGCGCGGGGTCCGCTCCAGTCGAGCCCTTCCTCATCAAAACTCACCACCTGGTTGATGGGTTTGTATTCCTCGTTCAATGTGATCTCGATTTGGGCGGTGGGACCGGGAATGTCAATGCTTTGATAGAGCGGGCTGCGACCGATGAGGCGACCGTTCAGCTTGATCTGGGCATTGCTGGGATCGGTTTCGATGCGAATGGGAATCGAGGAGCGCTGGAGCGCGATGGCCTTGTCCTGACCTTCTGTCCAGATGAAATCGCCCTGATGCAGCCGATAGCCGGTGCGCACGGCAGTCAGAACCCCACGACGGCTGGCAGCGAACCGACTCAGGCGGGCGATGCCCTGGCGATCGGTGGTGCCGATCCAGCGATCCTGAAGATAAAGGTTTACCTGAGCGAGCGGTCTTTTATCCGCTACATCGGTGATGGTGATGTATTTGTCCCCACCCTCGGGCTGGCGTTGCAGGGCCACAATCTGCCCGACGCTGGCCGTCGCGCGTGGCTTGAGCTCCGTAATGCGAACCCGGCTGAAGCCTTCGCTGAGACCCGTGATTTGCGCCGAGCCGATATCGCTCCAGCCGGGCTGGGATCCGGCGGCATCGTCCTGGAGCCCATGAAGGCGGAGGGTTTCGCCCACCTTCAGCGTGTGGCCGGTCTGCTGACTGAGATTGATGCGAAAGCCGTCCTTCTCAGCATCGACGAGACTGCCTTCAAAAGGAAGCCAGTTGCTGAGTTCAAGGCTGGCTTGATGGAACATGGCACGCATGACCTTGGAATCCGGACGTGCGGTCAGACGCTGCAGGGAGGCGGCGATCACGCGACCATCGGCATTGATGAGACTGAGCTCCAGGGATGAGGCCGGGCCCAGGATCAGGGTGGGGCGAAGAGCCCATTCAAACTCAGCAACAAGATCAGGCTGATTCCAGCCCTGACGACCGATCTGCTGAAGGCTGAGGCCATTGCGGTCGAGAACCTGGGACACGCGTTCCCAGTCGGCTTCGATAAAGGGCGGTTGATTGATGAGATTCTGTCGAATGCCTTCCTGAATGACTTTATCCCAGCTGGTGATGGCGCCGGCATCCGGTGTTTCACTGCCGGAGTTTTGAATTCTCAAAGGCAAAAGCAGCAGACGGGCCCGTGCCGGTGTACGGCTGGAGAAACCCTGGACGATGGTCCAGGGGCCGTTGCTGCTCAGAACCTGGCTGGCGCGGGCCGGCAGCTGGCCCGAAGCCTCGAGCGTGATGGCCGTCCCGTCTGCTGGTTTTTGCGCGAAGTTATGCGCAAAATAGCCGAAACTGTCCGTGCGACCGAGTTCCCTGTCGCCTATTTTGATGCTGACATCATGCAGGCCACGAATGGCCTTGTAGCTTTTTTGCAGAGCGAAAACCTCCATGGCCTGGCCGCGGATCAGATCGATGCGCACCTTGTCGCCATGAGCCAGCGAAATGATTTTGGTCTGGGGTTGAAAGCCGAGGGCGCGGACCAGAATATGAACATTGTCGGTGGCAAAGCTGGCTGGCAGGGTCAGCGAGCAGCGGCCACGTGCATTGGTGCTGCATCCGTCCAGCCATTGCCCACGCTCAGGGTCACCATAAAGGATGTGAGCATCACTGACGTTTTCCCGGCCGCTCGCGGTATAGAATGTGATGAGCCTGGAACTTTGCTCGGCGTTTTCCAAAAGAGTGTTGGCAGCCTTCTGCGCGGACAGCTCGGGATCAAAGGGCTCCATTTCGTGGGGGAATGTGCCGGGATTTTCGCCGTTGACCGTCTGCAGAGCGGAGATGAGTCCAGGATCCTCGCTGGGAAGGGCCACGTCCGTCGGCTGAGCTGATTCCGGCTGCGGTTCCGCTTCAGCTGTTTTGGTCTCCAGGGTTTCCGCGGCAGGGGTCGGAGGCTCAGGAACATTTTTGGGAACCGCGTAAAGGGTGGCCTGAAGTTTGAAATGATTCAGCTCGCCTTTGCTGATGCGCACCGTTTCAAAGTAAGGCGCATAAAACAGCTGGGAGCTGGGCTTGTTGATTTCGACCAGAGCGGCTTCATCCACAGGCAATTCCAGGCTGATCGTGGCCTGGCCCCGGTCGTTGGTTTGACCTGCGAGCTGCTTTTGGATGGAGATCTGGGCCCCCGGGATGGGCTCCCCGGCGCCATCCGTCACGCGAATGGAAAAGGTGGCTTCCGCCTTGAAAAATCGGCAGCTTTGAAGGCCCGGAGCCAGCAGCAAAAGACCCAATAAAAGACCAAGAGTGCGGTTCAACCGACTCATGAATACCCCCTCGTAAGCAAAAAATTCCTGCTTTCATTGTAGCAAAGGGGCAGGTCACCGACGAGGGGCTGACGCGGATCGAAAGGTTGAATGACGCTCATTTATTGCGTGACGGTGTTGTCCACAGAGTCCTTGTCTTCAGAACCCAGACGGGTTTGCTTAACCTTGGGTTCCTTGGTCAGAGGGAAGGCGAAATCCTTGACGCGACCCTGGTCGTCCTTCACCGTGATTTTCACCGCCGTGAAAAGTCCCTTTCGTTTGGCGGGACTGGCGAAATGGTAAACTTTGTTCTTATAGTATCGGATGTTGAAATGCTGATCCGAGCCTGAATCCTCCTGATCGTCGGCATCCCCGGAATTGTCGTTGGCCTCAGCCTGAGTTTCCAGCCAGATCCCTTCCTTGCCGTTTTCAAAAAACCGGGCCTGTGCGGTCACGGTGCCGGAAGCCTTGCTGCCCTTGTTGGTATTCTTCAGCGAGAATCGAACGGTCAGTATTTCATTATGAATGGCACTTGAGAAATTTTCGATCGCGATGGTTGGTACCCCTTCCGGGGCCTTGGCGGCAACTTTTCCCTGGGGCTCGGGAACGGGTTTCGCTGCAGCAGGAGCCGGGCTTGGAGGAAACGCCTTGGCCGCCAGATTGGGTGCTGCAGGACGAATCACAGGCTGCGCCGCCTGGGGTTTCGGCTGTTCTTCGGGTGCTTCTGCGACCTGTTGCTCCGAAGCCTTTTCAGACGGATGCAGAGGATGTCCATCGTTGGGATAGGCTTTTTCATAAACCTGATCATAACGCGTCTGATAATTGAAAATCACCGACAGAAGATTGCGGCTGCGGGCGCGAAGTTCCTTGTTCAGACCATGCTCGCGAACGAGCAGCAGACTGGCCACCAGGGACCAGCTGACCAGAAGACCCAACGTACCGACCGTCAGGTAGCCTGTTTTGATGCTGAATTTAAGAGTGTGCGTCCGCTTGGAATCGATGAAGTAAATGATATTGAGATAACGCTTCCGCACGCTGCGCCGCCGGTTGCCAGCTTTCTCTTTTGCTTCCAGGCTTTTTTGAGTCACGGAAGATCCCCCAAACGGTGGGCGGGATGATTCTCCACCTCGGCTCTATTATACCACTTTGACTTTCACTGACAAATGGCAGGGCTGGGAAAAATCCGCCGGGCGCATGGAACATTTGAGCAAACAAGCGTTTTTTCATGCTGTACGCTTGATTTACGGGTTAGAATGAAACCTCAGTATCTGGTATCTTGCCGATCCTTGGCGAACGTGCGCCTTGAAATCGATTTTGTGAGAAAGGGACGCCGTGTTTACTCCGTCGGCCACATCGCCCGTTATGAAGCTGGCTCTCTACCGCTCCACCAGTATTGGGGACGTGGTGCTGGCAACGGCCTGCGTGGATCTTTTGCGTCAGATCCCGACGCCGGTTCAAATCACCTGGGTGGGTCGCAAACCTGCCCTGCAACTCATAGGCAGCGCTTTTCCTGAAATTAAGACGGTGGAAGTCGATCCGGATATTACCAACTATCAGGAAAAGGTTCTGCACGAGCTCAGGGATATCCACTTCGTGGTGGATCTCCAGACCAATCTGCGCTCCCAGCTCCTCTGCCGCTCGCTGAAGCGCGATTACAAAATTCCGAGTTATGTTTGTTATAAGAGAACCATCGATCGCGGGACCATGACCATCAGTTCACGTCTGCGCGGGCGCCGGCGGGCTCTGCCCGAATCCTATGTTTCCACGTCCCAGCATCAGTTCAATATGATGACGGAGGCTTTGAAGCAGGCTCTGGAAATGCATCTGCCGGTGGAAATGCTCGATGGCCTCGACAAGATCAAAGCCTACCCTCTGCTGCCGACCGCTCATGATCCCGGACAAAAACCCTGGCAGAAGGAATTGAAATTCGGTCACTGGCTGGCCGTGGCGCCGGGAGCGGCCCACGAAGCCAAGAAAGCCCCGCTGAATCTATTGCGCGATACGCTGGAGCTTCTTAACCGACACCGGCGCCAGGATCCGGTTATGCGCGATCAGACCTTTGGTCTTTGTTTTGTGGGCAACGACAAGGATCGCGACTGCGCATTGAATATTCTGGATAGCATCGACTGGCCTGGACCGGTTCTCAATCTGGCCGGCAAATTGAGTCTTTGGGAAACCGCGCTGGCTTTGAAGGACTCGGATGGACTGCTTTGCAATGACTCCGGTCTTTTGCATATTGCTGAGGCGGTCGGCACCCCGGTGGCGGCGCTGTTTGGTCCCACGGTCGAGGCCTTCGGCTTTCCACCCTGGCGTCCGGAGAGCAAGGCCTTCTCCTCGCTGCTCGGCTGTCGCCCCTGTTCGAAGCATGGACAGACGGATTGTCGTTATGGAGATAAGCTTTGTTTTGGTCTGATTCAGCCGGCACATATCGTCGAACATCTGAAAACCCTGCTGAAGCGAAATGTCGGGAATGGCCCAAACTGAATTCTTTTCAAACCTGGCTCTCGGCGTTTATGAACTGTTCTGGCAGTTTCTGATCCGGGTGCTTGTGCCCTTGCTGAAACTCATTCCGGCCCTGCGCCCGCAACTGGAGGGGCGGCAGCTCACGGACGCCGGACTGCAAAAAATCGCCGCAGAGCGGCAGCGTTTTCCTCAGGCCATGGTTTTTTTCTGCTCCTCGGCCGGTGAATATGAACAGGCCAAGCCTCTGATGGATCGTCTGCAAAAGCAGGGTGACACCTTCGTCTTTTTGATCCTCGTCTCCTATTCCGGCAAGCGCTTTGCTCTGGCTCAGAATGAATCCGTGCCTTTTATCATGGCGCCCTGGGATGCGCCACGCGCCTGGCAGAGGCTTTTTGCTGTCCTGCGGCCCGAGGCCTTTGTGGTCGTGCGCTATGAACTCTGGCCTGGTTTTCTGCTCAAGGCTCGGGCGCACGCGCCGGTTTATCTGATCGATGCGGTGCGGTCGCCAGGCCTTGTGAAAAAAAGTCTGGCGCGCAGTCTGCGGCGTGCCCTGGTGCGTCTCTGTCGTCAGGTTTTTACGGTGGGTCTCGAGGATCAGGCCTTCTATGCCGATCTCCTGCAACGCCCCACCCCTTGCATTCCGCAGGTGGGGGATACGAAGTATGATCGGGTCCTCGAACGCTTGGAACAAAGGGAAGATAAACGGCGCCAGCTTCGTGAACAGCTGGCGGCCTTCCTGAGCAGCGGGCCCCTGCTGATCCTCGGCAGCGCCTGGCCTCAGGATCTGGATACGCTCCTGGACGTTTATCCCGCCCTCCAGGCTCATTTTCCCCAGCTGAAACTCATTGTGGCACCCCATGACATCAGTGCGACCATGGCGGGGAAAATGCAGGCAAGCCTTGAGTCCAGGCAGCTGCGGGTTTGTCGCGCCCAGGCGGCTGGCTTGGCGGCAGCAGGAGCAGGTGATAATGTTCTCCTCGTCGACATGATCGGACTCCTTCCCGAATTGTATGCACTGGCTGATATAGCCTGGGTTGGAGGCGCTCTGCATCATCGCGTCCACAATGTGTTGGAGCCAGCCTGTCAGGGCCTGTTTGTTTGTTTTGGCCCGCGCTACCATACAAGTCAGGAAGCCCGCCAGCTGGTGGCGGAGGGACTTGTGAAGGTGATTCATTCCGGACAGGAATTTCTGGAGTGGGTCCAGGGGCTGCATTGGGAGGGGCACCCTCCGCATAAGCGGCTTTATGAAGCCATCATCCGGCATAGAGGGGCCACAGAGCGCATTCTGCAAGCGATTCAAGCCGACACGCGAAACGTACGCCGCTAACAATTCAGGGGCCCAGGCCTCGGGAAGACACGATATATGCGCAATCCAATGCCCAAAAGGCTTATCATCAACAGCAGTGTTTCAGAAACCCGCGTCGGGCTGGTCGAGGGCGATCGACTGGCCGAACTTTATGTGGAGCGGACGCACAAGCGTGGCATGGTCGGCAACATCTATAAGGCCAAGGTCAGTCGGGTGCTGCCCGGCATGCAGTCCGCGTTCGTGAATATTGGCGCGGATCGCTCGGCTTTTCTCTACGGCGGTGACGTCGTCGATCCTGATTACATTGCCGCGGTCAAAAGTCAGAATCAGGGGCAGGATCCGCGCGAAAGCAACAATCGCACGCCGATCGAAAAGGTGCTGCGCGAGGGCCAGGAGATCATCGTTCAGGTGGCGAAGGAGCCGCTTGGAACCAAAGGTCCGCGTGTCACGATGGTGGCCACCATTCCCGGGCGTTATCTGGTTCTGATGCCTGAATTCAACAGTCTGGGCATTTCCCGGCGGATTGAAGATGAAGCGGTTCGCCAGAAACTGCTGGCGGAAGTGGAGGCCATGCGTCCCCCGGAGATGGGGTTGATCATTCGCACGGCGGCTCTCGAAGCACCACCCGAGCATCTGAAGAAGGATCTCGATTATCTTTTGAAAGTCTGGGAGGGCGTTCAGGAACGTCGGATCAAAAGCTCAGCTCCCTCGCTACTCTATCAGGAGCCTGATCTGGTTTTGAAAACCACCCGCGATCTTTACAGCGAGGACGTGGCGGAAATCGTGGTCGATGATGTTCAGGTCTATGAGCAGCTCCGGCACTTCCTGCAGGATTCCATTCCCTCCGCACATGACAAGCTGAAACTTTTTCAAGGACCGGATCTCATCTTTGATCATTTCGGTCTGGAGATGGAAATTGCCACCGCCCTGTCGCGCAAGGTGTGGCTGCCATCCGGTGGTTACCTGGTGATCGATCAGACCGAGGCCTTGACCTCGTTTGACGTGAACACCGGGAAATTCGTGGGTTCGCTCAATGCCCAGGATACGATCCTGAAGACCAATCTGGAAGCCATCGAAGAGGTGGTGCATCAGCTTCGCATTCGCAACCTCGGCGGCATTATCGTGATCGATTTCATCGATATGGAAAGTTACGCCGATCAGCAGAAAGTCAACGAAGCCTTGCAGGAGGCCTTGAAAGCGGACAAGTCACGGACCAATGTGCTGGCGATCAATGAACTCGGACTTGTGCAGATGACGCGCAAACGCACGCGGGAATCCCTGGAACGTGTCATGACCGTGGATTGCGCGCATTGCGATGGCTGGGGACGGACCCAGAGTCGCGAATCGCTGGTTTATGAAATGGTGCGTGATGTTGAACGCTTTCACATTCGTACGGGCCAGAAGTCCATTCGGGTGCGTGTGCGTGATGATGTTCAGGATATGCTGCTGAATGAGGAGCGGCCGCTGTTCAATGTGCTTCAGGAGAAGTACGACATCGAACTGGTCATGGAGTCCACCACCCTGCGCAGCTCCATGCTGAAGGAATCCCCTTATGAAGTGATTGGCTGATCAGGGCTGCACTTCGATACGGGACAGAGCCTGCAGAAGAGGGGTGTCAGGCCCCTGAAAATGAATGATCACCTGGTCGGCCTGCGTGCTGACCTTGAGTCCTGGAAACTTCAATTCCTTTTCAAGCTGCTGGCGAATTTTTTCGGGACTTGGGACACCGGATTTGCTGGGGATTTTCAGCCGGTATTGACCCTGGCCGGATTTTTCCACGGAACTGGCCACCCCGGGTGAAACCTCGCCCTTGTCAAAGACGATGAGAGCCTTGCCTTGAGCCAGCAGGGTTTGCGAACAAAAAAGTAAAATCCAAAACATGCGGCGCATGATCATCTCCCGTCAGGGCTGGTCCATTAGACTTCGACATTGCATACTTCCGAGCTGCTCGGGAGTCAACTTTTTTGCTCCATCTGCAAAGCGACAGGCCAATTCCTTCAGCCTGTGTTGAGCCTCGCAAGCCGTGACACCTTCCGCGGTCCAGGGCTTTTTCAAGGTGATGTCACCGATCGTGCTCACCTGACAGACAGTGGGCACGGCTGTCGTGTCATCACAGGCCGGTGCGGTCGGTGGACAGGCACCCGGTGCGGGATCGGCGATGCAGCTGATATCGCCCAAATCATTGGGATTCAGGCCGCGCTGACAGGCGGAGACCAGCATCAACTCCCGCGCGTTGCATTCATTCGCAGCCCAGGCCATGGGTCGTTCACTCCATGGAATGTCCTGATCTTTGTAGCGTCGTGCCACACAGCGAGCAGCTTTTCCCTGCTTGGGACAATTCTTGCGGACAACCGGACAGGACTCAGCGGTGGCGTCGGGTCCGCAGTGAATACCTCCCAAAGCAGCCGGGCTCAGTTTGCGGGCACAGGCCTCAGCCCGTAGACCCTGTCGCGCCTGGCAGAGACTCGGTCCCCAGGCATAAACCCGCTCCTCCTGCCAAAGCAATTTTCCGGCCAGGCGATAGGCGACACATTGATAGGGAAGGTTGCGTTCCTCGGTGGGGCATTCGTCCTGTAAATTGTCGCATTCATCCAGCGACCCGGCAGCAGTCACCGACGCGGCCGCGGCGAGATCGGGAGTCTTGGCTGCCGCCATCGTTGTGGAGGTGGAGCTGGTTTTACAGGCAGGCAGCAACGCCATGAGAAATAGAAAACTGATTCGAACCATATGCAGTCCGCTCCTGCCTTTTACGGCACGGCAGCTGTGGACTCTGGCAAATCCCGAGCAGGTGCCGGCTTGGATGGTTTGGTTGTTTCCGGGGAGTTCCTATCCAGTGTAGCGGATGCGGTCCTTTGTTGGTCAATGGATTTTTTCGAAGATTCTGCCGGAGACCGCCTGGCTGAAGCTTCCTCCGCTTTTCCTGGCAGCTTCAGGCGGCCCTCAGCCATCATGCGGTCGAGATCCTCACTGACGGCCGATGGATTCGATTTTTGAGCGGCCTTGGATGCTGGACGAACTGGCCCATCAGCATTTGGAGTGGATGCCGCGGCCGAAGCGGATCCAGGAGCTGCAGCAGGCGCCTTGGCTTCAGCTGCAGCCAGTGGGGCCAGGATCGGTGCATCAGCCATGTTCGCATCATAGCCGCTCAGACCCACGGATTTAATCTGCTCGAATTTGATCTTGCCAAAATCGGAGAAGAGACCACCGTCCTTACTGTTGATATCAATGCCGGTGACTTTCACGCGGCTGGTCAGATTCACAGGCACGGGCTTACCGTCCAGATCGCGGGCGGTCATGGCCAGCGTATAGGATCCATCCGGAATGGGTTTGCCATCACTGGCCTTGCCATCCCACTTCAATTTATGCGTGCCGGCTTTGACGGGACCAAGATCAATCTGATGCACGAGCACGCCGGTGCCATTGCGAACTTCAAGCACCGATTGGGCCGCATCATTTTCCACCTTGTATTCCGTTGGCGTGGGTTGGCCATCGGTCACCCGCACGCGCCCGCCATCGACGATCACATCGCGGCCGACATAGTTGACGAGCTGCAGGTTGCGTGTGGTGTTCTGCTCCGTCAGCATTTTTTCCAGGGATTTGTTGACGTTCAGCATCTGCTCAAGGCCATTGAATTGAGCGAGTTTGGCCGCCATTTCCGTATCAGCTTCCGGGTTCAGCGGGTCCTGATTTTGCAGCTGGGTGACGAAGAGCTTGAGGAAATCGTCCTTGCCGAGTTCATTTTTGGGAACCCGCTTCTCCTTGGTTTGATCGGCGAGTTTTTCCAGAAACTCGGCCTCCGTTTTCGCAGAGGACAGATCGCCGTTTTCCTTGGCCTTGCGTTCCTTGATCACCTCGTCCATGGAGTTGGTGATCAAGGTGCGGAAGTCGGTTTTATCCTTCGTCGTGCTGACTGGAGCCCTGGGATCCTCGACCTGAGCGGCGCTGAAATCCTGCATGTTGCTGCGGGGTACCGGCGGGGAGACCAGGTTTTGAACGGATGCAGCTGACATCGATTAAACCCTCACTTGAATAAGACCGTTGTGCAAAGGAACCCTGGCTTCAGGGGTGGAAACAAAGGACTGGCGGTAGCTGCGGGACGTGCTGCGAATGCCGTTCGGTCCGCGCGAGCTGCTCTCGCTCGTGTTTTCAAAAAATTGTTCGCGGTTCTGCTGACCCTGGCCCGAGGACTGCGACCAGGCGGAACTGTAGTTCAGTCCGATTTCGACTTTTTCGAGATTCAGGTTTTGATTCTGGAGGGACTCACGCAGTTTCGGAAGTTCCTGAACCAGCGCTTCACGGGCCTGATCGGAATGAGTCACGATGCGCAGTTCGACGGTATTGTCCCTGATGTCGAGAGCCAGATCGAGTGGCCCCATATCCTTGCTGCCAAGATCCAAACGAATCGAACCGCCGCCTTCCTTGAGCAGCATCGAAGATTTGTCGAGGATATCCTGAAGCTGCTGCGGCGAAACCGAAGCGGATGACGTCAGCGGAGCGGCGGCCGTTTCAATACTGAAAGCCTTGTTGGAGGACGCAGGACCCTGGGACGGAGCGAAGAGCGAGCTGCTGTCCTGACTCATAAAGGAAGAGTCAGAGTTGCGACCGGAGGGATCACCGCTCTGTTCTCCAGCGGCGGAGCCCGGATCCAGAAGAGATGTTTGCAGGGTATTCAGATCGAATAAAGCGTTGTCCTGAGAGGCAAGACCAGCGGTTTCCATGGGATTGTTGTAATTCGGAGCCTGAATAAGCTGCGAACTGAGAAGTTCATGCAGAGTGAGCATGGGCTGAGGCGCGGAAGCCGCTTCAGCGTTCATAAAATCCTCGGGACGCAGCGTTTGCAAGGTGTCCGTATTCCAACGCTGAGCCATGGCCAGGAAAGGATCCTGGGTCGCGGCCGGAGCGCGCGGCATCACATTCATCACCAGCGGAACTTCGTCCATGGTCGGTGGCAGAGGCGCTTCAGGGTTCAATTCCGCTGTTGCCAAACCAAAGGGATCCACGCCTTCGGGTGAACCTTCCAGGGGATTCAGAAACATGGGGGCGCTGCCGTCATCAAGAACGGACAAGGGCATCAGTCCATTCCGTTCAGGATTCTCTGTCCAAAGCTGAACGGTTTCCATGGTCCGGGTTTGTGGGGCCAGACGGGAAAGCTGGGCGATAAGTGCCGGGTCCACTGTTTGAGCTGGTACAGAAGCCTTTGAGACCGTGGAGTTGTTCGCTGGTGCCAAGGGCAGGGTCGGCCACTCCACAGAGAGGCCGAGCGTGGAGCGCAGGCGTTCCGCTCTTTGCATATAGGACTGGAGTCCTTCGATGCCGAGATTGGTCTTAAGAAGGTCGCCTTCCTGCATGATGCGCTTTGTATCAAAGACGAGCGCCTCAAGAATTTCACCGAGAGTAGTCTGAAGCTGCGCGGTCTGTCCTTCAGCCATCATGGTCCCGGCAGAATTTGCCGCAAGAGGGGACGGGGCAATTCCCAGCATCTGGAGATTCTGCTCAAGCGGCAGAGCTGTCTGCAGGACGTCGGCGGTTTGCGCCTGACTTAGTATTGATTGGAGCAGTGGGCTTTGAGCCACGACGCCTGGAATTTCGGCCGGCTCCACAAATTCAAGACGCCCGGCGAGCAGGGCCAGAGCGGGGTTTTGCTGCATGAAAAGTTCCGGACTGCCCATAGCCAGCATTTGCTGCAGGCGGAGTCGCCAATCATCATTGGATTCCCGCTCGAGCGGCGACTCCATGTCTCGCGGCGTATCTGTTACCATGGTGTCTGGAGCTTCAGGCCTGCCTGACTTCACACGCGAGTCCGCGGTTTCCGCAGGAGTATGGGAAGCTGAAGCTTTTCTGGTCACGGCCTCCGCGGCAGGGCGAACGCCGTTTGGGCGCGTAGGGGGTTCCACGGAACGCGGCTCGGAATCAGCCAGGCGCGTGGCCGGGGCTGAGCGATTCCACGGAGCCTGCGTAGGTTCATGGCGCTGAGGTCGCGGTTGAATTTTTGGGGGTTGTCCGGGCGTCGTCGGCTCGTGCGGTGTGGACGGAACCCGGGGAGTTGAATGCATAGGCTGAGAGCGTGCCGGTTGCGCGGCAGGACGGGACACCGCGCCAGGTTTGGGCGCTTGAGCGGCCAGATGCTCGGCAAATCGACTTTTCTGCGTTAAACGCGCAGGGTCTGCAGGTATGGCGGCCTGAGGTCGGGAGGGGTCTCCACCATGCAGACTGTCAGTCCAGGTATCCGATCCGCGCGAACTTTTCGTGAAACCATTGCTGTTGATATTTGTCACGACTCAAGTTTCCTTCTCGCATGCCGATACACCGATTTGGCTTTCCTCCAGTGAACAGCACATACCATGCCACAAATGCGAACCACTCAAATTCATGGGTTAGCGCGATCAGAATCTCCTGACTCGGCAGATATATCCTTTTGGATGGCTCTATTTGCCTGGTGCCGGATACGCCGCGGGCTTCGCGCATGCGGATTTCAGGTGAATTGTTATTGACAGAGAGGGGCTGATTTAAGATTATGTGACGCTCTCTAGCCTCAGAGCGCTAGAACCCTATTCTTTGGATAGGCTTAAGCTCGATAGATAGACCTTTTCGGGTGGTTTAAACCCGGATGAATCGGAAGGAGATATTCATGTTTGCCGTTTTCCAAGCTGGCGGCCATCAGTACCGTGTAAGCCAAGGCGATCAAATTACCGTCGATTTTCTCGAAGGCAAAAAAGAAGGCGACAAAGTCAGCTTTTCTAACATTTTGCTGGTAGGAGGCGCCAAGACTACGGTTGGAGCTCCTTTCGTTAGCGGTGCGAGCATTGAAGCTGTGGTGAAGACCCAGACCTTCAATAAGAAAGTTCTGATCGGCAAATTCAAACGCCGCAAAGACTACAAGCGCACCCGCGGTCACAAGCAACCGGTCACGGTTCTTGAAATCAGCGGCATCAATTCCTAAGCGACCCTAACAAGGAGTAAACGAGCATGGCTCACAAGAAAGCTGGCGGTAGTACCAAAAACGGCCGCGACTCCAATCCTCAATATCGCGGCGTGAAAGTTTATGGTGGTGAACTGGTCACGGCGGGCAGTATTATCGTACGCCAAGTTGGCAGCACTTTCCATGCTGGTAACAACGTGGGAACTGGCAAGGACTACACTCTCTTCGCTCTGGTTGACGGAAAAGTGGAATTCAGCACTTCTTCGAAACGCAAGAAGATCAGCGTGGTTCCAGTCTGAGATTTAGCGAAATTCGAACGTGTTTTTCTCACCTTCTGACACGTTCGAATTTGACCTCTCTCGGCTTCAGCGGTATAAGCACGAGCCAGAGCAGGGTTGTTGATTCTTCCCCACCTCAAGCCTGCAATTGGAATCAAGCCTGAAAAGATCCCCCTTATCGGAGGGCCAAGTTGTGGCATTCGTTGATGAAACAGAAATAACCGTGCGTTCCGGCGATGGCGGGCCAGGTATGGTCAGCTTTAAGTCAGCCAAAAACGCACCTAAACTTGGCCCTGATGGTGGCGATGGTGGCTTTGGTGGCAGCGTCTATCTGGTCGGCAAGGCTCAGCTCAATAGCCTGAGTGGTCTCTACTACCGGCGTCGTTATGCGGCCGAGCATGGCGCCAAAGGCGGCACCAATAATTGCACCGGACGCAACGGTGAGGATCTGGAGATTCCGGTTCCGATCGGCACGCAGGCCTATGATCGCCAGACAGGCAAGCTGATCGCCGAGATACTGGAAGACGGGCAAAGAATCTGTCTCGCGCCAGGCGGCAAGCGCGGTCTTGGCAATATCCGTTTTCTTTCCGCGACCCATCAGGCTCCGCATGAGAGTACGACCGGTGGCGAAGGCGTGGAAATGGAATTGCGGCTGGAATTGAAGCTGATTGCTGACGTGGGCTTTGCCGGTTTTCCGAATGCCGGGAAATCCACGCTGCTCAGCAGCATCAGTGCCGCGAGGCCGAAGATTGCCGATTATCCCTTTACCACTTTGATTCCTCAGCTGGGTGTGGTCACCGTTCCCGAGATGGATGAATGGGGCAACGCGAGTTTTGTGGCCGCGGATATTCCCGGTTTGATCGAAGGCGCAAGCGAAGGCAAGGGTTTGGGTCATGAATTTCTCCGGCACCTCGAACGCACGAAGGTCGTCGTTTATGTGATCGATCCTTTTGCTCTCGATGAAATGCCGCCTTTGGATGCCTATGAAACCCTGGAAAATGAGCTGCGCTCGTTCAGTGAAAGCCTCGCCAATAAAAAGCATCTCATTGCCCTGACGAAGAGCGATATCGCGCCTGAGGATTTTGATTGGGATGAAGTGGAAGCGCCTTTGAAGGAACGCGGCCTGGAAGTGCTGCGGGTCTCGGCGGTGGCACGCAATGGCATCAATGACTTCAAACGTCGCGTGTGGAAGCTTGTTCAGGAAGAAAAGCAGAAGGTGGAAGTCGTCGAAACGCCTGTGAGTCCGAAGCGTGCGGATGAGGAAGGTTATATCTGGATGTCGCGCGCGAATGAGGATCAGGATTTTGGCATCTGAACCTCAGGAACGTTCCCGTCCGTCGGTGATTTTTTACGGCGGCACCTTTGATCCCCCGCATGTGGGACATCAGCGGGTGGTGGAACGGACCTGTGCTCGGTTTCCAGGAAGCTGCGTGTGGATTTCCGTGGGCCCTGCACCCGCAGGAGCGGCTCAGCAGCACAAGGCTCCCGGTGCCACATTTGAACAGCGCCTCGCGATGTGTCGCCTGAATTTTGCAAACGTGATTCAAAAGGGTGGGGCACTTTTAACTGATGTGGAAACAAAGCTCCCTGCCCCCAATTATACGGTGCAAACCCTTCGGCATTGTCAGCAGCATTTCTCAGGCGAAACCTGGGCGCTTTTGATTGGTCAGGATCAGCTGGAGCAGTTTGCAGCCTGGCGCGAGCCGCTGGAAATTTTGCGAATGGCTGATCTTGTGGTGGTCAGTCGTGGACAGGACCGTTCGTTGACCGATGCGTTGCAGACGCTGGCCGCAAAGCTTGGTTTGCACCTGGACGCCCTGGAGCCCGAACGTTTGCGTTGGCGTGAGCTGGGGACCTCAGTTTATCTTTTGCCTGGCAGCGTTTCAGATGCTGCCAGCCGTGATGTACGAAAAGACCCCAGTGCTTTGCTGAAAAAAGGCTGGCTGGTGCCCGACGTTGCCGCTTATATACAGCAGCACGGGATTTATACAAAGTGAGAGGCCACAATGGAATCCATGGACATTATTAAGCTGATCGCAGGCGCTGCCGCTGATAAGAAGGCGACGCGTATTGCGGTGCAGAAAATTGAAGGCAAGTCGAGTCTCTGTGATTATCAGGTGATCTGCTCGGGCAGCAATGAGCGCCAGACGCAGGCCATTGCCGGACATATTGAAGAGGTTTTGCGGGAGAAAAAGGCAGGCAAGCCTTTGGCCATTGAAGGGAAGCAGACGGGACACTGGATCCTGATGGATTATGGCCATACGATGGTTCATATCTTCCTCGATTCGATCCGGGACTATTATGCTCTTGAGCGCCTGTGGCCGAATGCGGATACCACTTATTTCGATTGATGCCTTATGAAGATCCAGATCATCAAAGTGGGCAAGCCGGCTCATGCGGCCTATGAAGAGCTGGCGGAAATGTTTGCCAAACGGCTCAAGCCCATTTGGAAGATTGAGGAACATATCGTCCGCGCTGCCGGGTCCGAAAGGGCCGGCAAGGAACTGCAGAGCCGGCTGGGTTTGACGGATGATCCGCACCAGGCGGTGGTGGTTCTCGATGAACGCGGCAAGGATCTCAGCTCGCCTGAACTCGCTCAATTGATTCAAAGCAAAATGGACCTCGGACAGACCAAATCGCTGAGTTTTGTCATCGGCGGTCCTTATGGCATTTCAGATGAACTGCGCCGCCAGGCGGATTTCGTCTGGCGCCTTTCCAAAGGCGTTTTCCCGAGTGACCTGGCCTGGGTCATGGTTTGGGAACAAATTTACCGCGCGGCGAGCATCCTGCGCGGCACACCTTATCATCACGAATAGAACGCCGCCCCCTGAGGGAGTTTCGATGTCACTGGACAGCACCAGCATGCTTCCTTAGGGAATAGGCAGGGGGTGGACCATGGCTTATTGCGTGCTGTGCTTTCGGATGGGTCGGGGGGATTTTTGTGCCGTCTGCGACAAGGCGCTGGATGCCGTGCGGTTGCGGGATGGCGGGCGTTTTTGCAATTTGCTCTCGACGGACGCGCAGGTTTTGAGTTCCTATGCTTATCGAGGTGTGGGACGGGAATGTATTTTAGCCTGCAAAAGTCAGGGTTTTCGTCGCGTGGGTCCGGCCTTGGTGAGACGCAGTCTGCGCTCGCCCCTGCTGTGGGATAGCCTGGGTCGCTGTGACGTTATCATGCCGGCTCCCTCCAGTCTCTGGAGCCGTTGGCGCGGAAACCTGGACCTGGCCATGATGCTGGCGCAGGGTCTGGCCCATGCCGCGGGTCTTATGGTCTGCCCACCCCCCTGGAGGCTGGGCTTCCGCTGGCAAAAACAGGCTTTGCGGGAGCATTCACGCAGGCAAGGGGTATTCAGAAGCCACCAAAAACTTTATGATGCTTCGTATTTTGAGCCGTATAGACCGACTCCTTTGCGGAGCGCCAGGTTGAGAGTGCTGATCGTGGATGACGTTGTCACCACCGGCCACACCCTGAGTGAGCTGGCGGCCTGTTTTTCTGATATTGATTTTGAATTTTATACCCTGGCTTCGGCTAATCGCCCTGGAAAGGATCATGCATGCTGAATATCACCGCTGAAGAGTTGCAACAACTGACGCCGATGATGCGCCAGGTCTTTGAACTGAAGCAGAAAGCAGCGGATGCCATCCTCTTCTTCCGGATGGGGGACTTTTACGAGGTTTTTGGTGAGGATGCCGAAGAAGTTGCGCCCATCCTGGACCTGGTGTTGACGAGCCGTGAGCGTGGCGACAAGCAGCGCATTCCCTTCTGCGGTGTGCCCCACCATTCGGTGAAGGGTTACTGGCTCAAGCTCCTGAAGCTGGGTTATCGGGTGGCCATAGCCGACCAGATGGAGGATCCCGCGGAGGCCAAGGGGCTCGTGCGCCGTGATATTTCCCAAGTCATGACACCAGGATCCATCGACGAACTGGAAGGACTGGAGGCGGATCAACCCAACTATCTCGTCGCTCTTCATGAAAATCCAGGCGACAAACAGTGGGTGCTCGCGGCGTTGGATATATCCACGGGGGAGTTTCGCCTGGGCGTGATTCAGCCGGATGATGTGAGCGGCTGGCTCGATATTTTGCAGCCCAAGGAAATCGTCTGCCGCCGTTTTCTGCAGGATGAATTGAAGGACCGCATTCGCAATTATATGGCACGTGGCCCGCTCAGTTTTGGGCAGCTTTCGGAAGCCCTCTTGCGGGACAAGGCCGCGCAACAGAAATTGATGCAGGATCAGTTCGCCTGCACTGACCTTAAGACTCTGCCCTGTGGTGCGGTGCCGGGCGGGGAAGCTCTGGTGGCTGCCGTGCTGCAGTATCTGCATGATCTGCACAAGAGAACCGTCCAGTTTCTGGTGATCCGTCCCCTGCGCGAAGCCGATCGCATGCAGCTTGATGAAACGGTGCGCCGCGATCTTGAGCTGTTTGAAACCGCGCGCCGCCGCGATACGGAAGGCAGCCTTTTCAAGGAGATCAATGCCACTCGCACGCCGATGGGCGCGCGGCTTTTGCGTCATGACCTGGCGCGACCCTTTCTGAATCCGGTGATGATTCATGAACGTCAGGAAGCAGTGCAGAGTCTGCTGCAGGCCGGTGCCGAAACCTTGAGCGTGATGCAGATCCTTTTGAAATCCTGCAGCGACCTGGACCGTCTGACAACCCGGGTGCTGGCGGGCAAGGCTCAGCCGGCGGATCTTCTGCAGATACAGAAAAGTCTGGAGGCCAGTCTGCAGCTGGCGGACATGGCCAGTCAGCTGCAGGGACTCGAATGGGGAGATATCCGGTCCAGGCTTGAGCTGGCCGCAGCGTTTACCCGGAATATGGAGGCGGCCCTGGCGCCGATTCCCGCGGCGCTCGGAAGTTTGGACGTGTTTGTGGAAGGATACGATGCTGAATTGGATAGACTGCGTGGCCTGTCCCGCCATGGTCAGGAGCAGATCGATGCCTATGAGCAAAAGCTCCGGCAGGAAACCGGTATTTCCAGTCTTAAAATTAAAGAACACAAATCGTATGGATTGCTGATTGAAATCACCAAGGCCAATCTAGCCAAGGTTCCTACGGGTTTTATTCGGCGCCAGACTATGGTAAACAACGAGAGATTCGTGACCCTGGAGCTTGAAGCTCTTGGTGAAACCCTGGCTGCGGCGACTGAAGAAGCTGTTCATCGCGAACAGGAACTTTATCAGCAATTTTTGCAAACACTCGCTGGCAAGCAGGAACAGTTACGGGCCGTCGCGGAAGGGCTGGCGCGACTTGATGTGTATCAAAGCTTTGCGCGCAAGGCCCTTCAGGATAACTATGTACGACCAAAAATAGCCAAGGACGGGTCCCTCCGTTTGAAGGCCTGTCGTCATCCTGTGGTGGAACGCTGGGTTGGATCCCAGGCTTTCATGCCGAACGATGTACAGCTGACGAATCAGCAAAGACAGATGCTCATTACCGGGCCCAATATGGCTGGTAAATCGACTGTGATGCGGCAGACGGCATTGGCAGCGATTTTGCATCAAATCGGCAGTTTTGTACCGGCTGCTGAAGCCAGTCTACCGCTCTTTGATAGAATATTCACCCGGGTGGGTGCTGCCGATGATTTGTCGCGCGGACAATCAACCTTCATGGTTGAGATGTCGGAAGCCGCGACGATCCTCAGGCAGGCCACCGATCGCAGTCTCGTCATTTTGGATGAGGTTGGTCGTGGAACTTCGACGCAGGACGGTCTGGCCATTGCGGCCGCGATCCTCGAGCATATCGCAAGAAAAGTGCACTGTTATACTTTGTTTGCGACCCACTACCATGAATTGGTGCCGTTTTCCGCGGAATTCCCCAGTCTGAGAATCGCTCAGGTGGAAGTGCAGGAAGAGGACGAAGCGATCCGCTTTACGCATCGTTTGATCGATGGCGCCAGCGGCAGTTCGTTTGGTATTGATGTAGCGAAAATAGCGGGAATTCCTGCGAGTATTATTGCGCGAGCCAGACAGCTCATGACGGAACCCCAGCTATGGACGGAAAAGGAAGCGCCGAAAAAGCGTCTTCCTGACACAAAAGCCCCGTCTCTGCCGCCGTTGGAGCAGGCCTTTGCACACGAGAAGGCGCCGCCTTCCGGCGTTCATGGTATCGCTCTGCAGCGTATTCTGGAACGGCTTGAACGCACGAATATCCTTAAGACCACGCCAATACAGGCGTTGACGATACTCGATGAATTGAAGGGATATCTGGAACAAAAAGATCAGGGTTCGCTCTTCCCGGAAGCGCCGAACCTATGCTAATGTCTTGAATTCCTGAATCAAAGAAATTACTATTTGTTATCTAGTTTGGGCTTCGGTAGAAGACATCGACTTTGACCGCTCAGAAGAAGGAATGATGTGAATGGCCACGCACGACCCAATAGACAATCACGAATTCCTGTCACGAGAGGAGCTCGAACGCTTCCGTGCTTTGTTGCTGGAAGAGAGAGGCAAACTCCTGCAGAAATCCGCTCAGCTCGTGAAGGCTGGAAATATTGAGCTGGATAAGAATGAAATGCTGGACGAAGTGGATTTGGCTTCCGCCACCACCGAACAGAATTTGACATTCAAACTTCTGGATCGTGACCGGAAGCTCCTTGGCGAAATCGATCATGCACTGGAAAAGATCAAGACTGGCGAATATGGTTTCTGCGAAGGAACCGGTGAACCCATTCCCAAGCGCCGTCTGGAAGTCCGTCCCTGGTGCCGTCACAGTGTGAAATACAAAGAGCAGCTGGAGCGAATGAAAAAGACCGGCCGCGGTGTGGGCGACGAGGACGAATTGTAGAACGAAAAAAGCCGGGTTTCCCCGGCTTTCTTGTTTGAGCTGGCCGTTTTAATGTCAGCCGTCTGCATCAGCACCCCGCTGACCGTCAACTGTCAGCCGTCTGCATCAGCACCCAGCAGGCTTCTTGGCCGGATCCGAGTTGATCGATTTGAAAAGTTCGCAGGCCTGGTCTTTCTGATCATCGGGCAGTTGCCCAATCTTCTTATCCAGCTCAGTCGCCATCTTCGTTGTCAGAGCATTGCGCACCGCAGCGTTCTGCTTTGCCGCTTCCGACGTGGCGCCGCTGTCCGTGGTGGATGAAATCTTGGCGATCTTCGCCTGCAGGTTGGTGATCGAATCATCGATCGATTTCGTCACCGAATCCGGCACTCCGCCCATCGACGAGAAAGCCAGGCTGGTGATCTCCATGTCCGTGAACATGGCGTTCAGCATGGAATCGGCGGCAGCTGTGGCATCCGTGGGAAAAATCGTGTTGATGGCATTGGTGAGGGCGGTCAGGCCAGACAGGAATACGGCCACATCACCCTGGGGATTGAGGCTGGCCGAAACGCGCTGAAGGTTGGGCCCGAGCGGCTTGCCATCAGCACCCACGGCGCCATCGTCATAAAGCACAACGGAATAGAAGGCGATCGCCTCACCGAGATGCGCCAGAGCCCAGGCAAAGTGAGACTGGGCGCGACCCTGGAGTTCGAGGGGGCTGGCCTCGCAGCTATGCCTGGGATCCCTGGCAGGATCCTTGGCGGAACCCGCCTGGATAATGGGACACAGGGTTTCCACGGCGAGGCCGATGTTGGTCACGATTTCACTCAGAGACACACGGGCATCGGTACGGCTCTTGGGATAATAGACCGTGGTGCTGGTGGAGCCGCCGTCGACGGTATTGGCTGCGCCGAGCTCATTGAAATCAGCTGTGCTCAGGCCAATGACGGATGCCAGAGAGTTCAGGTTGTCCGCCGTCGCATCACCCGACGATGTGCTGCTGTCCTTGTTTTCCGACTGCTCGATCAGGTTTTTGGACAGGCTGAAGGCATCCAGACCCGCCTTGCTGAGGTAAGCATAGGAACGCAGGATCAGCGCTTTTTCCTCGTACGGATTCAACTTCAGAATGTCATCGGTGATCTCCAGGGCCTTGTCGTTATTGCCCTGATCGTACTCGTACTGAGCCTGAATGCGCAGCTGATCCTGGGCTTTCTTCTGCTCCTCGGTAACAAAGAACGAGTTTAAGTTGCTGCCGCCACAGGCTGTCAAGAGCCAGGCGGAACCCAGTGCGAGCGCAATCCTTTGCATATCGGACCTCCGTTCAATCGGCGAAGAAGATGATTTTCTCGTTCGCTTCTGTGACATGATATTTATCGCGCAGGACCTTCCGCGCGTAAGACGGCGAACTCTTGATCTTACGGATTTCCTCGCTCAAGTCCTGGTTGTCGCTTTTGAGTTTTTCAACAGTTCCTTCCAGAACATGGAGACTTTTTCGAAGCTTGAAGTAGTCCATGATCGAAACTTCGCCGCGCAGTGTGCCGATCAAAAGCACAGCCAGCGTCAGGCAGAAGACGATACGAACGCCCATGACTCACCTCAGGATTTCACGCGATGAGCCTATTGTACCATAAAGGGGGAATGGGGCGTACGCCCCGACGGATCAGTCCTGTTCGCCAAGACTTTGCAGCTGACTGGGGCGGATTTTGCGGAAGCCAAATTCACGGAAGCGGACGATGGCCTTGTTCTGGCCCAGATGCTGGTCAAAACCTTCCACCACCCCATGCCCATAGGTCGGATGGTAGACCCGGCTGCCCTTCAGAATGGGTTCACCCGTATCCTCGTAATCATAGGAGTAGGCGCTGGCCGCTGGCTTAGGCTGGAACGCTTCCTCGGCCTTCATGGAGAATTTCACATACTCTTTTGGAATTTCCTGTAAAAAGCGCGAAGGCGGATTCATGGACTCGGTGTTATAGCTGCGGCGGCGTCTGGCACAGCTCAGCGACAGCTTCACCTTGGCCCTTGTGATGCCCACATAGAGGAGGCGTCGTTCCTCCTCGATCATGGCGTGATCCTCCACGCTGTTCTTATGCGGCAGGAGCCCATCCTCAAGACCGGCAATGTAGACCCGTGGGAACTCCAAACCCTTGGCCATATGCAGGGTCATCATCGAAACGCCGACCACCTCCTGCTCATCCGGATCGTCGCGGACAAGAGCGATCGTCTGCATCCAGTCTTCGAGTTTGGCCTCCGGAGTTTTCTTTTGAAACTCCGCCAGGGCCGCTGCCAATTCCTGGATGTTATCGATCTTGTCGAGATACTGGTCGGGATACTTCTTTTTCAGATAGTCCGGATACTCCAGGGCCTCGAGCAGAATTTTGATGGCATCCTTGAGTGGGGCCTGCAGAATGTCGATGCGCAGGGCCGCGATCAGATCCCCAAAGTATTTCAACTTGGGTCCGATTTTGGGCGCGGTCGCCAGCATGCGGCTGGCCTGCATCAGAGTTAAATTGTTGGCACGCGCATACTGTTCGATCTGCTCGACCGCCTTGTCCCCGATCCCCCGCGTGGGCACGTTGATGACCCGAAGAAAGCTGAGATTGTCATTGTCATTCAGCAGAAGACGCAGATAAGCCAGCAGATCCTTGATTTCAAGACGCTCATAGAATTCCACGGCCCCAAAGATCGTATAGGGGATCTTGTGCCGGCGCAGCGCTTCCTCGAGGGAACGTGACTGACTGTTGGTACGATAGAAGATGGCGATGTCATCATAGGGAAACTGTCGGCGTTCGGCCTGAATGCGTTCGGCAATCCAGAAGGCTTCCATTTCGCCATCCGCTTCCAGATGGACCTCGATCGGGTCCCCCGCATCCGCTTCGGTGAAGAGGGTCTTCGGAGCCCGACGCTTGTTGTTGGCCACGAGTTTGCTGGCTGCGTTCACAATGTTGCCGGTGCAGCGATAGTTCTGCTCCAGAGCCACACGCTTGGCTTCCGGATAGGTCTGATGAAAGTCGATGATGTTGGACGGCGTCGCGCCGCGCCAGCTGTAGATGGACTGATCATCATCGCCCACCACCACGAGGTTACGGTGATGCTCACTCAGAATCTGAATGATCTCGAACTGCGTGCGGTTGGTGTCCTGGAACTCATCCACCATGATGTAACGGTAGCGCTGGCTCAGAATGCCTCGCACTCTTTTGTTGGTGCGCAGAAGGAGAAGCAGGTTCAGCAGCAGATCGCCAAAGTCCATGGCGTTGCTCTGCTGCAAATACTCCTGATAACGTCGATAGACCTGCACGCCCCCGGTCGGCACCAGCGTGGGATTGTTGATCGCCAGCTGCTCGGCCTCATGCGGGAAAAGACCGGCGGTCTTTGCATAGTGAATGAAACTTTTCATCTCATTCACCAGCGTGGGCAGATCGCCCTTTGGCACCATTTCCTTCAGAATATTTTTCAGCGCTTTGCTGCTGTCGGCGTCATCGTAAATGCTGAAGTTGGAATCAAAGCCCAGCTCGGTTGCGAATTCACGCAGCCAGCGGGCGCAGGCCGAGTGAAAGGTTGTCACAAGACAACGCCGGGCTTCTGGCGTCAAAGCCTCGGCCCGGTGTTTCATCTCCTCGGCGGCCTTGTTGGTGAAGGTCACGGCCAGAATTTCCCAGGGCAGCACGCCCTGCTCAATCAGCCAGGCAATCCGCGTGGTGATGATACGGGTTTTGCCGCTGCCGGCTCCGGCGAACACAACCAAAGGCCCATCCCGATGGAGACAGGCCGATTTTTGCACTTGGTTCAAGGACTCGAGAAGAAGACTCATTCACTCACTCAACGGTCACGGATTTGGCGAGGTTGCGTGGCTGATCCACATCGGTCCCTCGTTTGATCGCAATATAATAGGCCAGGAACTGAACGGCAACGGTTGCCAGAATAGCCTGGAAATACGGATTATTCATTTTAGGAGTCGGAATATAGAGCTGACTCAAGTCGCGCAGGCGGCTGTCCTTTTCATCCCCGATGCCGATCACGAAACCCTCGCGGGCGCGAATTTCCTCGATGTTGCTCAGGGTCTTTTCATAGTAGGCATCATGCGGGGCGATGGCCACGATCGGCATATGCTTGTCGATCAGGGCAATCGGTCCGTGTTTCAACTCACCGGCGGCATAGCCTTCGGCGTGAATATAGGAAATCTCCTTCAGCTTCAGCGCGCCTTCGAGGGCGATGATGAAGTTGGGTCCGCGGCCGACAAAGAGAAAATTCGGATACTCGTAAAGGCTGTTGGCCAGCTCGGCGATATGTTCCTCAGCATTCAAGGCCTGGTCCATATAGAGCGGCAGACTTTTGAGTTCCTGCAGCCGGGCTTCCTTATCCTTGGCGCTCAGACGGCCCAGTTTTTCGGCCGCGGCCATGCTCCAAAAATAAGCGCAGAGAACCTGCGAAGTGAATGCCTTGGTCGACGCCACACCGATTTCCGGCCCGGCATGCATCAGAATACTGCCATGGCTCTCGCGATGAATCGAGGAATAGGCCACATTGCAGATGCTAAAGATTTGACAGCCTTTGTCCTTGGCCAGTTTCAAAGAGGCCAGCGTATCCGCGGTTTCACCCGACTGAGAAATCGCCATGACCAGGGTTTGGCCCTGACCCATCAGCAAAGGATCGCGGTAGCGGAATTCGCTGGCGAGTTCCACGTTCACCGGCAGGCCGAGGGCAGGCTCCATAAAATATTTGGCCACCATGCCCGCGTAGTAAGCGGTGCCACAGGCCACGATGTGAATGCTCTTCACCTTTTCAAGCTGGATGCTGTTCAGGCCAAGAGCTTCGTGATTCAGCACGCCCTCAGGTGCAAAGGCCTGCGTGGTTTTGGAAATCACGCGGGGCTGCTCGTGGATTTCCTTGAGCATGTAATGGCGATAGCCCTGCTTGTCGGCGCTGCCGGGCGACCATTGCAGGACCGTGGTTTTCAGCGGAAGCTCCTGACCTTCACGATTCCAGAGCTTCACTTCATTGCGGCCCACGGATGCGCATTCCCCATCATGCAGGAACACGGCCTTTTGCGTGTAGCTGACAAACGCGGTGATATCGCTGCCAAAGAAATTTTCATTTTGCCCGAGTCCGATCACCAGCGGCGAACCCTGCTTGGCAAGATAAATATGCTGATCATCCTGGTCGGTGATCAGAGCCAGGGAAAACGCGCCTTCGAGCCTCTGGATGACGCGCATCAGGGCTTCCTGAGGATGCGTGCCGCCCTTGAGTTCCTGACCCAGAAGGTGAGCGATCACCTCCGTATCGGTTTCCGAGCGAAACGTCACACCCTTATCCTGAAGCTCCTGTTTCAGCTCGCGATAGTTTTCAATAATCCCGTTATGGATCAGGGCCAGGCGATCCGAGATGTGCGGATGCGCATTTTCCTTGGTGGGTGTGCCATGAGTGGCCCAACGGGTGTGGCCTATCCCGATCTGCGCGGCGGCGGGCAGCTGCGAAAGAAAAGGCTTCAGGTTGTCGATCTTGCCAGCTTCCTTGGTGATGGAGATGTGGCGATCGTGCAACACGGCAATACCGGCGGAATCATAGCCGCGATATTCCAGGCGCTTTAGCCCATCAAAAACGATGTCCAGACAGCTCCGCGAGCCGATATAACCGATAATTCCGCACATTCCAGGAACTCCTCAAACAGGGTCAGGTGGCAGTGGTGGAGGATTGAATGGTTCCGGGAGGAACCTTCGTGCCATCTGGAATGATTACATCTTTCAAGCAGACATGGCTACCGATCTCGCACGATTTACCAATCCGCGTACGTCCGAGCAGGCTACAGTGAGGACCGATCCGCGAATCCTCGCCGATGATCACGCCTTCCTCGATATAGCAGCTGTCGGCCAGCTGAAAAGTCACGCCCTGCAGCATCCAGTTTTCCCGGATACGGCGCAAAATTCTTTGTTCCAGATCAGCGAGTTGGCGGCGATCGTTCACGCCGTCAAAGGCCTCGTAATGATCGGTGACCCACACGTCGGCGGCGATACCCTGCTTGCGTGCGATGGCAAAGCAATCCGTCAGATAATATTCCTTTTGCGCGTTGGCTGTCGTGAGCTGGCCGAGCAGGGAAAAGAGCAAACCCTTTTCCGCAAGGATGACTCCGGAATTGCAGATGTCGATTTTTTTCTCAGTGGCCGTCGCATCCTTTTCCTCGACGATGGACACGAGCTGTCCCTGCTCGTCGGTGAGTATGCGCCCATAGCCGCGCGGCTGAGGATGGCGCATGGCAAGGACGGCCAGCCGGCTTTCCTTGGACTGTCCGAAATCCAGAAAGGAACGCAGGACCTGAGCATCGAGGGCGGGCGTATCACCGGCACAGATCAAAACATGAGTACAATCCAGATGGGCGCCGCTCCACCAGTAGCCTTTGGCATAAGGCGGCACGACCGTATTGTTAAAGCCAAAACCGGCGCAGGCCACCGCCTCGCCTGTGCCCAACCGTTCGGTTTGCACCGTCAGGGTCAGAGGCTGATAATTTTCCAGGCAGCCACTGAGCTGTTCGAGCTCGCCACCGATCACAGCACAAATCTCCTGAATGCCTATGCTATTCAAGGTGGTGATCACCCGACCCACCATCGGTACGCCAGCCAAAGGATGCAGCACCTTGGGCAGCTGGCTCTTCATTCGGGTCCCTTTGCCTGCGGCCAAAACAATAGCAGCGAGTTGGCGGGATTCAGCACGCATCGGACAAACTCCTGGTCAGTGTTGAAACATCCTTTATACTTGAGAGCCCAGGGCTCAAAAAGTCTTTATCCTGGAGAGTGTCCTTGATCCAGGTCGATGGCTGGTGTAGATAAGGTATGATAAAACGGCGGATTGCCGCCCTGTTTGTTTTGCTCGAGGATAATCATGACGACCTCTCTTCCGGCTGTAACAGTTGATCAGGAAACTCCTGGCCATTGGCGCGCCTTGCATGAACCATCCGGACGTATCACGGAAGGGTCGAGCGAGGACGAGGTCCTGGAGGCCATGAAGGAATTGCTGGGCATGGATCCATCCGGGCGTAGCCTGGAACCGCTCACCTCCGATCGCTTTGAGGGATTGGCGCAGGAGATCGCCCTTTATTTGGAAGGCCCGGTGTCCGATATGCTGGCTCTGCACTCCGGCTATGCCCGGTTGGAATCCTTTCAGAACGGGATCGCCAGCGTGCGTCTCGGCGGTGGCTGTGAGGGTTGTCCCTCGTCCAGACTGACTTTGATGAATGGCGTCAAACGCGACCTGCAAGATAAATTTGGTGAGGACGTCTTGCTGGATGTATTTCCGGTATTAGACTAGGCTGGTGATCCAAAACGAAGGACAGGAACCATGGCACTTTTTGATGGCATTAAGGAATATTTCGCAAACCGTAAAACCAAGCGTCTCGAACGCGCCGGCAAGTTGGTACGCAATGCCAAAGCCATCCGAGAAGATCGCTGGGCCGCCCTGGAGTATTTGGCCAAGGAAGTGAAGGAACCCGATCAGGCGATTCCTCTGCTTTTGCCGCGTTTTGAATACAGTCTGGAGCATGGCATCAACGACACCCGTGAAAAGGAACTGGCCCAGGAAGGCGTCGTGCGGTTCGGAGAGGCCGGTCTTCCCTTTCTGCAGGACTGGCTGAAGAAAACCAGCCGTATCGCATGGCCCATCAAATGCCTGAAAGCGCTGGGCAAGGAATCGCTGGTGGTGGACGCTCTGAAGTCTGCGCTCGACTATAACGATGTGGCCTTCGATCAGCAGGCTGTCGATAAGAACTATGATATCCTCTGTTACCTGCGTGAATATCAGGTTCCGGAATCGATCGATCAGATCGCTCACTTTCTGAATGATCCGGATGAGCGCGTGCGGTTTGCAGCAGCTGAATTCCTGATCGCTCAGAATACGGATGCGATCAAACCGATGATCACCAAATTCCTGAAGGATGATTCCTCTGAGAACCGTCGCCTCCGTCAGGCTGTGATTCAGGCCTATGTGGATCGCAACTGGACCGTGGACAATCCCCAGGACTTTGCGGATGGTTACGTCGCCGATGGCGTCCGAGTGAACGCCCGGGGCATGCTTGAAGTTCGCGCCTGATCAACCAGGAGCCGCCTTTTCCTCTCGCGAATAGATCCCGATGCGAATGCCTCCCGGATCCTCCACGCAGTAGAGCTGACCGTAACCCGGCATGGGCCGCGGTCCCCAAACCTGTTTGCCGCCGAGCTGCTCGACCTTTTGCAAAATTTGAGTCAGCTGACCATCCACTGCGAAGTAGGGCACCACTCCGGAACTATAGGGATGATGCTCCTGGGGCAGATGCCCGACGATGCTGATGCCGAAGGTGCAATCCTCCGGAACGGCCAGCACGGTGTATTCATGGATCGCAATCGGAACCGGCGGCCAGCCGAAAATTTCCGTAAAAAAATCGATCGAGGCCTGAATATTTTCCGAATGCAGCTCCAGCTGACAGAGACGATGAGGATGAATCATGATGCACTCACGCGACGTGGAATGGCTGGATTCAGTTGTGTGACAATCTCATAGTGAATGGTATCGGCCCATTCACCGATATGACCCGCTTCAATTTGCTCGCTGCCATCACTGCCGATCAGAGTCACGATCTCGCCGGGTTTGACCTCAGAGACATGCGAAATGTCGACCATCATCATATTCATACAGATCCGGCCCACGATGGGGCAGCGCTGACCCCGAATCAACACATGCCCGCGATTGCTGGCCAGCCGCGGATAGCCTTCGTAGTAGCCTATCGGCAACACCGCGATGGTCATGTCACGCAGAGCCTTGTAGGTACAGCCGTAGCCGATGAATTGACCGGCGTGCACACCCTTGACGATGGCCACCTCGGTCTTCCAGCGCAGAACCGGTTCCAATTCCACGAGCCTGCCATGGCTTTGCAGAAAGGAAAGCTGCGTGGCGCGGCTGGGCCAGAGTCCATAAATCGAAATGCCAACGCGGACGAGATCAAAGCGGCTCGATTGCATGATAAGAGCCGAGGAGCTGGCCGCGATATGGGACAGCAATTGAAATCCGGCGCTGCGAAATTGATGCACGACGCTGGTGAAGGCATCAATCTGTTGATTGGCATAGGTCTGTTCGAGCACATCCTCGACGTTGGAGAAATGACTGCAGATGCCGACCAGTTTATCCTTATGCGCTTCCAGCCGGGAAATCAAGGACGCGGCCTGTTCCGGTAAAAATCCCTGACGCGACATGCCGGTGTCGATTTTCAGATGAGCCCGGGGCTTTTGTTCCGCGGGTGTGGCGATCCATTCCTGCAGCGTCGTCTCCTCGCCGAGGAAGATGTCGGCCTGAAGGCGAAAGGCATCCGGACAGGATTTGGGATGAATCGGTCCGACGACGAGGATACGATTTTGATAGCCGAGCTTGCGCAGCGACTCTGCTTCGCTCAGGTAGTTGACGCCCAACCATTCAGGCTGCAGTGGCGCGAGAATGTCATGAATTTCCTTGAGGCCATGGCCATAAGCGTTGGATTTGATCACCGGCACCATGAGGGCGGAGCCGGCGAGTTTGCGGAAGACTTCAACATTGTGCTTCAGGGCGGCAGCATTAAGTTCGATCCAGCAGCGCACAGACTTTCCTTTGCATCAGGTCCCAACCAGTTGCAAAGGTTTCACATCGCGACTGGCCTGAGGACGAAGTTCCAGGTCATACGCGTAGCTTACCTTTTTCAGCGGTGAATTGCACGGTTCGGAGCTCTGAAGCTGCAGGATCCCGACAGCCAATCCGGCATCATTGCTGCGGCTGACCAGACCGAGATCGCGGTTGCAGGTGCTCAGGGTAAAAATTTCCAAATGAGCGCGACCCGTGGCGCTCGGCGTTTCATTCCAGCGAAAACTGGTCGGACGCACCAGAGTCAGGTCTTCCTGAAGGCTTTGTTTCAAGCCCTGAGCCACTTTTTGCGAGGGGACAGTCAGGCCAGGCTTGAAGGCGGTCCAGATTTTTTTGGGACCCTCACCCGAGCAGGGCATATCGGGATAATGGGCGACCAGCATGGAAACCTGAAGATTCCTTTTGTTATTCTGCTGCACCAGACCAATGGGGGCCTCGTTGCAGCGGCGCAGGTAATAAACCTGGAAGCGTTTGGTCAAAGGTTCGACGGCATCCGCCGTCATGAGTTGCACAGGAACGCGGCGCAGAATGTAGTCCGGACTTTTTTCTGGGGATGGCGTTTGCAGCAGCTGGAAACTGTCCAGCGCGCTCGTATCGAGCCCGGCCAGGGTCAGGACTTCAGTGCTGCGATTGCAGGCTGAAGGACGGGTTCTGCCGCTTTCCAGGATCCCAAACCGCATGCCGGTGGCCTCGGGCAGAACAAGGAGGCCCCGGGCCTCGCCGCACTGCGAGGTATAAACGGCATGACCAGTGGCGACGGTGCGATTTTGGTTGGTCTTGCGCGTGAAATGAAGATTTTGAATGGGGGCCGCTTTCAGGATCAAGGGTTCCAGATTGGGATCCATCGCGGTGATGGCGGCATAGTTGTTGGCGTTAATGAGCGGGAGGACCACCTCCTGCATGCCAAGCAGTCCCATGCAGCGGGCGTGATAGCGACGCAGGACAACCGCCACTTTGAGTTCATTGCCTTCCTCAAGACGATAGGCAAAACCTGCAAATTCAGCACCGCAGGGCTCAAGATAAGCAACTTTGACAAGTCCATCCAGGTCAGCCTGAATGCGGACCGGCTCGAGTTCCAGCGCGTAAGGAGCGGCGTCGAGGGGCGCGAAGCGTGTTTGTAAGATACTGAAAAATATCACAAAATACGCCAATGCTCTTACCATAGTGGCACACTCCAATGTCGTTTTGGCTATCTTTAGAGGCTTTTCTGACTTATTTCAAGCGAAAAGTGAAGCCGCACAGGGTTTTCAGAGAACTTGCCATGCCTTAGGTGTTCTGATACAGTCTCGCGGCTGTCTCAACGTGAAGCGCCTGCTGTTCAGCTACAGGTGGCACTATTCAAAATGTGAGTCGTGGGCCAGCTGCTATTAAGGAGTAAATAATGAAACGCACTTTTCAACCCAGCAATCTGAAACGCAAACGCACCCACGGTTTCCGTGCCCGTATGGAATCACCTGGTGGACGTGAAGTTCTGCGCCGTCGCCGCGCCAAAGGTCGTAAACGCCTCGTTCCAACGATCTATCAGAAGTAACCTTACGCTCCAGAGAAATTCATGCTGGAGTTTTCAAAACAGCAAAGACTGCTGCGCCGAATCGAGTTTACCAGGACGATGGATGCTGGCACCAAAGTGGTGACCCCGCATCTGGTCTTGATCGGTCGACGCAACGATGAGGCTTTGTCGAAAATCGGCTTTATCGTGTCGAAGAAGGTCGGAAGTGCGGTCATCAGGAATCTGGTGAAGCGACGCCTCCGCGAAATCTATCGGACACGGCTGCACAAACCCCAGGGTCTCGACATGGTCGTGATCGCGCGTGGTCTGGCGGCAGAGGCTGACTTTGACGAGGTCGCACGTTCTTTTCATTCGGCATTGGATCGCCTGCAGAGTCGACTGCAGCGTCCGGCTTCGGGTGGCAAAACGATCAGTCCTGTTCAACCGCTGTCTTGATGCCAGCCCCCTGCTTTTATCTGTTCACGCCATATCAGGGAGCGTTGTGCATGATTGGGCGTATCTTCATCGTGCCCATCAGAATCTACCAGATTTGCCTGGCGCCGCTCCTGGGACCACGCTGCCGGTTTTATCCGAGCTGCTCCCGCTACGCCGTCGCATGCCTGGAAAAGGACCCTTTTTCCGTAGCCATTAAGAAAATCTGTTGTCGCATACTTAAGTGCCATCCGTGGCACCCAGGAGGAGTGGACCTTCCATGAATTGGGATAAGAAGTCTATTGTCGCTGTGTTTATCTGTACCCTTCTGTTTATGGGTTATATGACCTATTTGCAGACCAAATATCCCGACTTTTACGCGGGCAATCGCGGTGAGGTCGTGGAGGAGCCAACCCCGGCTCCAACGCCGACGACACCAAATCCTGCTCCCAATACTGAGGCACCGGCGGCTGATGCCGGCACTCCTGCTGCCATCGCTCCTGCGCAGGTGACAGCTCTGACTGCTCAGGACCTGACCTTTGACACGAAGACGCGTCTGATTCGTTTCGATCAGAATCTGGGTGCCATCGCCAGCATGCAGCTGAAGGAATATGCACAGGATCAAAAATCCGGCCTGCAGGTGGAAGTGCTCGACAGCCCTCTCCTCGTTCAAGGCACGATCAATATCCAGGACAAATTGGGGCAGAAAGGTTTTGCTGCCAAACGCGAAGGCAATACCATCACCTTCAGTCGTACGGAAAACAACTGGGCGATGGAACAGATCTTCACCGTTCCAGAAGATGGTTACGGCTTGCAGGTGAAGGTGAACTTCAAAAACATCGCAGAAGTTCCTCAGGAACTGACCGGTGGTGCTCTGGTTCAGGAAAACGTCGCGCAGCCTCCCAGTGGCGGCAGCTTTTTCGGTAACATGTTTGGCGGCAATCCAGCCAGCGCCACCAGCTATGTTTATGGCGTGAACGGTGAGACTGAGGAGATGCTGGTCCATGATCTTTGCGGTGAAGATGCCGATCCCACAGGCTTTAACCTGACCGGTGAAAAGCTCGACTACCTGGGCATCGATCGCCACTACTTTCTTTCATTCCTTTGGGCCAAGGATCAGCCCATGAATTATCTCCTGCAGCGTTCGGCTGATGCCAATGCCCTCTTCTGCCCCACCACGATCCTCGTCTGGCAGAAGTTCGGTCTGGTGGATGCCGGGGCAACCGTTTCCGTGGATCTGACCGGCTACTTCGGCCCGAAGCAGCGGGATATCCTCGCCGCTCACGATCCGATCCTGACGAACAGCATTAAGCTCGGCTGGTTCTCATTTTTTGCCCATCCGCTTATGGCCGTTCTGAAGGAATTGAATAAACTCCTTCACAACTGGGGTCTTGCCATTATCGTCATCACTGTTTTGTTGAAGCTTTTGTTTTATCCATTGACAAAGGCAGCGGCGGTGTCGATGAAAAAAATGCAGAAGCTGCAACCGCAGATGACGGCTATCCGTGAAAAGTTCAAGGACGACCCGCAGCGTCAGCAGCGGGAACTGATGGCTTTCATGTCTCAGAACAAAGTGAACCCATTTAAAGGCTGCCTGCCCATCCTGCCTCAGATTCCGGTCTTCATTGCCTTCTACAACCTGCTATCACAGACGATCGAGCTGCGGCATGCGCCTTTCTTTGGCTGGATAACGGATCTGGCGTCTCGCGATCCTTATTACATCACCCCCATCCTGCTGGCCGTGGGTATGTTTTTGCAACAAAAATTGACTCCCAACCCCGGTATGGATAAGAATCAAGAAAAGATCATGTTAATGATGCCAGTAATTTTCGGCCTGATGATGCTGTCTATGCCAGCGGGCATGGTGCTGTATATGATCACCAATACCATCGTATCGATCATTCAGCAGCAGTGGCTCAATAAGAGGTTGGCAAAGCAGTTTGGTTGAGCCGAGAGGGGCGGATGCGGCCTGGAGCAACGGTGCTGATTGCCCAGGGCCCAACACAGAGGAGTACTCGATGCAGAATAAGGGCAATGAAGTTCGCGTGACTGCCAAAACCTTGGACCAGGCTCTTTCCGAGGCCGCGACTCGTTTGCAAGTGGATCAGAATCAACTCGACTACAGAGTGGTATCGCAGGGAAGTGGGGGCCTTTTCTCCTTTCTTGCCAAAAAAATAGAGATCGCTGCCTGGAAGAAGGATCTCGACATCGACGAGCTTATGACGGATGACGGCCAGGAGAGCGAAGGCGAAGTCGAGGCCTTGAGTCCCGAAGAGGTCGATGCCCTGCGGCGCGATCTGCAAAAATTTTGTCAGGATATCTGCAGTGCCATCAGCAACAAGCCTGTGACCGTGAAAGCGGAACTTGAAGGCAACCGTCTGATTCTGGACTGTGATGACGAATATCTTGCCGGTCAGATGATGAAGAACAGCAAGCTGGCCGAAGCGCTGGAACACATTCTGCGCAAAAAACCGCGGCACATCAAACGCGAACTGCCTTTCCGCATCTTCGTGGATGTGCAGGGCGTGCGCCGCAAACGCGAGACCGACCTCGTGGAGCTGGCTCGCGACCTTTCGGAAAAAGTGCACGAGAACAAGCGTCCCATCGTTCTGAATTACAAGAGTTCGTATGATCGCAAGATCATTCACATGGCCCTGGATAAGGACGACCGTGTTTATACCAAATCCATCGGCACCGGACCCAATCGCAAGCTGATGATCCTGCCGATTCGCAAAAAAGATGAACCTGAGTATGGTGATGAACGTTAAAGATCCCAATCGATCTGCATCATCGGAGCCATCAGCAAGCCCGGCATCTGCCGGGCTTCGCTTTGTGGGCGAACCGATGGCTGCCCTGGCCACAGCTTCCGGAGCTTCCGCGGTGGCCATGATCCGTCTGAGCGGTGCCGGTTGCCTTCCCCTTCTGGAAAAACTTCTGCGTCGTCGCACGCAGGCCCCCGCCCAGCCGCGGGTGATGATGATGGCCCAGTTTATCGATCCGGAAAACCAGGCTGTGGTCGACGAGCTGATGGTGGCCGTGTTTCATGGTCCAGCCTCCTTCACGGGCGAGGATGCCGCGGAACTCTACTGTCACGGCGGGCCTTATATTGTAGGCCGTATCCTGCACATTCTCTATGCCCATGGCTTTCGCCCGGCTGAGCCCGGGGAATTCACGCGTCGGGCGTTCCTGCAGGGAAAAATGGATCTCAGTTCCGCCGAAGGCATCAAGCAACTGGTGGAAGCTCAGACAGAGCAGCAGTGGCTCGCCGCAAGACAGCTGGCCACCGGACGCTTTGCACGGACCATTGAAGAGCTGCGGGCAAGTCTGGTGGAATCCTTGGCTTATCTTGCGGCTCGCATTGATTTTCCGGATGAGGGGGATACGCAGGACGTCGATCTTTCCATGGTGCGGATGCGTGTGGAAAAGGTCATGCAGCGCATTCAGAAACTTGAGGATAGCTACGGCAGCGGGCGTGTCGCCGCGCAGGGTTTGATGGTGACTATCCTGGGACGGCCCAATATGGGCAAGTCCACGCTGATGAATACGCTGCTCGGCCGGGAGCGAGCGATCGTGACCGAACATGCGGGCACCACCCGCGACTATCTTGAGGAGCCCTGCCGCGTGCGCGGTCGCCTGATTCGCCTTGTGGACACAGCCGGAGTCCGGGAGGCCCGGGACGCGGTGGAGAAGGTCGGCATTGCCCGCGCTCTTGAGCTGGCTCAGGACTCGGATCTGATCCTTCTGCTCAACGCTGCCGATGCCGGGCCTGAGGATCGTGCTGAAACCGAGCGTCTGGAGGCACAGCTCGGCCCTGAGCGCTGTCTGCGCGTTCTCACCAAAGCGGATCTTGGAACTCCGGCCTGGGCCAAGGGCTGGCTGACCATTTCCTGCCAGGCTGAACGGGGACTTGAACAACTGGAATCCGAGATTGTCAAAAGAGTGGACGGTTTTGTGGGAAAACTCAGCGAAGAGCCCTTCGTGAGTTCTGCTCGTCATCTTGCTGCACTGCAAACCGCCAAGGCGGATCTTGTCGCGTTTTTTAACGCGGAGGCGGCCGGTCACTACGATGAGCTCCTGGCGTTTGAGCTGCAAAACGCGGCCAGGGCGCTAAGCAGCATCCTTGGCACGATTGATGTCGAAGACGTATTGGACAAAATCTTCCGCGATTTTTGCGTTGGGAAATAAAACGACCCCATGCTTTCCGGCCAAAAATAGCTTAGACTTCAAGGGCCTCTCCTCATACAATTGAGGAGAGTCGAGATTTTCCGCAAAAAAGTCGAAAACGTAAAAGGCGTCGGGCACGCGTGCAGTCGACCTTTCTCGAATGCGGGGCCCGGATTCGCCAGAACAAGGGGGAGACCATGGGCTTTGAAGCTTTCTTTCAGGCGCTCCAGGAACGACGATTTCCCCTGGAATTTCCGGGGCATTTCATCGGTGGCGAATGGTGCCTCGACTCCAAGTCCGAGGTATTACAGGGATCTTTCAATCCCTCCAGTGGTGACGCCATCGTCAAAGTTCTCGTCAGCCGGAAACTTGTGGAATCGGCCGTGGACGCGGCCGACCTGGCCCAAAAGGAATTGGCCGCCCTGTCGATGGAAAAGCGTCTGGAGTACCTGGCGCGCCTCAGGCAGGTGATTACGGACTATCGTAACCTGATTATCGATGCCCTCTGTATTGAGGCTGGCAAACCCCGTTGGGAGGCTCAGGCGGACTTTCATAGCGCCTGCCAGCAGCTCGATGCGGTGTTGGCGGAAAGGGGCCGGATCCGGGAGGCTCTCCTGGGCCCTGTGCAGCTCGCCTGGCCGGATACAGAATTCAATCTGCAGTCCAATGGCATCACGGTGGCGTTCCTGCCGTTCTCCACGCCGCTGGCCACCTTTGTCCAAAGCTTTGCCGGGGCCTTGATCGCGGGATCGCCGCTGCTGGCCATGCCGTCGTCTCATGCGGTTCTTTCCGGTGTGCTTTTTGGTTGTGTGGTTCACCAGCTGGAACTGCCGAAGGGTGCCGTCAATCTTGTGTTTGGCAACTACCAGACCTTTGTCAAAACTCTGCAGGACAAACGTATCCAGGCGGTGATCTACTCCGGATCCCGCGAGCACTGTGATACGATTCGTCGGGATTACATGGGTCAGATCACGCGGGCCCTGCTTCTGCAATCCGGTGGCAAGAACGCTGCGATTATCGACAGCGAGGCGGATATCAAGGAGTCAGTTCGCTGCGTGATGTATGGCGTTATCAAAAATGCGGGTCAACTCAATACCTCGACCAGTCGGGTTTATATTCATGAATCCCAGATCGAGGATTTCAAAAAGGAAATGATCCGCGTGGTGCGGGCGCTCAGGATCGGTCCTACCGATGGTACTGACAATCCTCATCTCGGTCCGCTTTACGCTCAGAAGGCTGTGGAGAAGTTTCTGCGCTATCAGACCATGGCCAAGCGTGAGGCTTCGGATACCTGGGTTTGGGGCAAGGTCCATAACGCGGGGACTGCAGGTTATTTTGTAACGCCCGGTGTGCATTTCTTTGCGGATATGGATTCCAGCAGTTCCTACCAAAGTAACGTGCTGATGTGTCCGGATGTGGCTGTGTACAGCTACCGCGATGTGGATCAGGCCATACAGGCTGCGAATAATACCGAGGCGTCCCTGGTGACTTCACTCATAGGCCCTGTGGAACGCACCAAACCCTGGGTCAGTCAGCTGCGGGCTCCCAATGTGCTGCTGAACCTCCCAACGGTGGGGATGGACGTCAATCTTCCGGTCGCCGGGCGCAAGCTTTGCGGTGATTACCGTCTCAATGGCCTGGGCATCGCTTATTTGCTGGCCTATCCTCAGGCTTGCCAGTCCAGTTCACGCGAGCTGTCAGAATTTGCCGCCTGGCCGCAATTAGACTGATTGAGCCGGGCATCCTTTTGTGCTTCTATGGCTTTGTGTGCGTTGAGCACCCGTTCCAACGAAGCTAAAAGAGGTGCCCCCTTGCAAGACAATATCCGCAAGCTCGCTCAATATTGGTCGACGTCCCAGGTTTTCGATGAAAAGACCCGCGCGGAAATCGCCGGGCTTCTCAGCAGCAATAATGAAAAGGAACTCACCGAACGGTTCTATCGGGATCTCGAGTTTGGGACCGGAGGGATGCGCGGCATCCTCGGGGCCGGCTCGGCTCGCATGAACATCTATAATGTGCGGAAAGCCAGCCAGGCTTTTGCGGATGAGCTGAATGCGTTTTTCAAAGGGCCTGAAGAGAAGAGGGTCGCGATCTCCTATGACTCCCGGCATTTTTCCCGCGACTTTGCGGAAGCCACGGCCGGTGTGATGGCGGCCAACGGCATTCGCGCCTATATCACCAGGGAACTGCGCCCGACGCCCATGCTGTCGTTCATGGTTCGCCACTATCAGTGCAAGGGTGGCGTTTGCGTGACGGCCAGCCACAATCCGCCTGAATACAACGGCTACAAGGTTTATTGGGAAACCGGCGGGCAGATCGTGCCCCCCCATGATGAGGCGGTGATCCGGCGTTATGCGGCCCTCACCGACTATGAATCGATCCGTTTCATGTCCTTTGCGGAAGGCGTGAAAAAAGGTTTGATTCATGAAGTGGGAGCCGAGTTCGATGAGATATATTTCAAGGAAGTCGACAAGCTTTCCGTTCGCAAGGAAGGCCGGGAAGGCTTCAAGATCGTTTATTCCCCTCTGCATGGTACAGGCGCCTATCCGGTGACAGAAGCCCTGAAACGCTGGGGTTTCAAGGATGTGATGGTGGTACCGGAGCAGGCCAAGCCGGACGGCAATTTCCCGACTGTGAAATACCCGAATCCCGAGGAACCGGAAGCCATGAAGATGGCGATCGACCTCGGCCGCAAGGTCAAGGCCGACCTTGTGCTTGGCACCGATCCGGATACCGATCGTATCGGGATCGTCGTGCGGGAAGGGGATGAGTACCGCGTCTTCAACGGCAATCAGATCGGCTCGCTCCTCGTGGATTTTTATCTCTCAGGTCTCAAGGATGCCGGGCGCATGCCGGCCAATCCTTTGGTTATCAAAACGATCGTGACGACGGATCAGCAGGATGATATCGCTCGTTTCTATGGAGCCACCTGCGAGGAAACGCTGACCGGCTTCAAGTGGATCTGTCAGCTCGTGGATGATATCGAGAAAGGTCGCAGCAAACCCTATCGCCAGTATGTATGCGGTGGCGAGGAGAGCTATGGATTCCTTGCTGGCACGTTTGTGCGGGATAAGGATGCCGTGAGCGCCTGCTGTATCGCGGCCGAGATGGTGGCTTATTACAAGGCCCAGGGCAAAACGCTGAGCATGGTGCTCGATGAGCTTTATTTGCGCCACGGCGTTTATCTGGAGTCGCTGGCCACCCTCACGTTGCCTGGCAAGGAAGGGGCGGATCGCATCCGCCAGATGATGGAACACCTGCGTTCCGATCCGCCGCGGGAAATCGCCGGCTCGGAGGTCCGTATTTTGCGTGATGTGGATGCGCAAACGGAAACAAGCTTTGATAAAGGCAAGGCCACGACCAAACCCTATGATTTACCGCGTTCCAACGTCCTGCAGTTCGTGCTGGCGGATGGATCGAAGGTCAGTGCCCGCCCCTCGGGAACGGAACCCAAAATCAAATTCTATTTTTCGGTGCATGAAAGCCTAAGCAAGACGGCTTCCCCGGCTGAGTTATCATCAGCCAAGGGCCGCTGTGCCAAACGGTTGACGGAGCTTGAAGCGGCGTTCAACGCGATGGCCAGGTCCTGAGGAAGCGGACTTATACGGCGAGGCTCAAGTTTTTTCGGTTTTTTTCCGATAGGCCACAATCGAAAGCCCGGAGCCCGTTTGCGGTTCCAGGCGAGCCCTATCCTTTGTCCGCGCCAGCCATGGTACAATAGCAGGTAATAAGCGATTGATAGCGCCCAGCCTGCGTGGTTTTGCGTGCTGACAGAAATAGGGCTCAGCCTTCGCGGCTTTGCGTCCCTGACAAGGAAGGCTTCCATGAAGAAACTTGTGCTTTTGATTGGTCTGGTATGTGCCGCGCCGAACGCATGGGCCGATTATCGAAAAGCCACCGAAGGCCGGGACGTGGTGATGAACAAGCTTTATCCCAAGTCCGAACGCTTCGAACTCGGGCTGCCCGCGGTTGGTTTCGTCATGAACCAATCCTATGTGAATACCTTCCTTCTGGGCGCTGATGTCTCCTATTTCCTGAATGAAACCCTTGGTTTTTCTTTTGTGATTAACCAGGGTGTGAACGAGGACAAGGCGGAGCGCACTTGTATTGAAAACTTTTATTATGATCCCAGCAATGAAGTGGGCGTGGCCTGCGGGAATGATAACCTGAAGGCGGCGGATAAAAATAACGATCAGTTTCCGCGTTTTGGGCCTGCCTATGTTCCCATCCGCGAGATTCAGCAGATGCTGATTGCCAATGCGATCTGGACGCCGGTATACGGCAAGCAGCTGTTCAGCCTCGGGGGGACGACGAGTTACTTTGATTTGTTTTTGGAACTGGGTGTGGGTCTGGCTCAATCCCAGTTTTTTAAGAAGCAGGAAGTGCTGAAAAACGGCAACCTGCCGCGTGGTGTGTATATTGATCCCACGGATCCCAACAATGATCCGGCTCAGGCGTCGGCAAATAATAACAAGATTGGGGCCCTGCCTGATACCCCGCAGTTTTATGGGAAGGCGGGCCGCCCGGCTGTGCGTAACGACAGCAACCCGCTTTTGAATCTTGGTCTGGGTCAGAAGTTTCACTTTGGCCGCATGTTTCACTTCAAGGTTTATGTGCGGAATATGACCTTGCTGGCGACGGACCAGGGGTTTGAGAACCTTTTTGCGCTTTATGGTGGGATTGGTTTTCGGTTCTGAGATTGTCTGATTTGTCTTGCGGTTCCTGCATGCCTCACTATGATAGCTGCTTTCGATAAGGATTAACTTATCTTAAGTGGCGGAAATCATGAAATATTTCTACTTAATAAGCCTTATTCTCAGCAGCCTGAACGGTCCCTCTTTCGCGGGGGATCGAACAAAGCCTTTTCTGAATGAAGGCGAGACCCTTAAATTCATCGCATGATGTCCGATACAATGCGGTGCAACTTGTGAATCGCGTGGTTTCCGCAGTTGCGAAGAAATCCGGAGGCTCATGTCGGCTCACGGCAGACGTGATGAGTATTCAGAAAAGTTCCTGCGCAAGCCTTGGTGGTGTGGATCTCTGTGTGCTCGGTGGCCGGACTGCTGGTTATTATGTTGTCACTGCCGATTCGGCTGGCGGTGCGTTTGTTACTTTTATTCGCTTCGATTGATCATCTCATATTCCTGTCTGAATACGGCTCATGCGAGCTCCTGACAGCAAATCTGATGGCGGCCATCCTGAGGAAATTCCCGGCTCCCCTCTTGCTGCCTCAAAACTTTCAAGACAGATTTAGCGGACGGACTCGCTGCTCTCTGATTATCCGTAGTCTTTAATCTCAGTCGTTCGGTATCGCTTCGCCAGTATATTTCTTATGCCCGCCTCGATATCGGGCAGTTCGTCGTTGATATATTTCCAGATGATGTTCGGGTCTATTGAAAAATAGTTATGCGATGAGCGGTTCCGGATGGCTCGGACCTCTGCCCATGGTATATCGATGAATTTTTTCGTTATGTTATCCTGATCGTCATTAACAAGCTGCGACACCGTCTCGCCTAGGAGGTCTATTTGTTTCATGATGGCATCGTAATTTAGACGCTTTTCAAAAAACTCTTTCTGTGATGTCTCAGATAAATAGTGAGAGATGCGCACCATGTGTTGAACCATTTTCACTAGGTGTGGATGCGAACTTTTAGCCTTCAACATCAATGAAATCCTCCTCGGCCGATGCCCGGATCTCTGGTGCTATTTCATTTTCCATAACGATATCGGTTTTTTTATTGCCGAGGACCTCCTCGAATATTTTCTCGATCCGAACAATTTCCTTGAAAGTTAGAGAACGGGAAGGGGTGAGAAGGATATCAACATCGGAATCCTCCCTGGCCTCCCCACGCGCATAGGACCCAAAAAGCATCATGCGCTGAATTCCATAGGGTTTCGATATTGCGGCCCGAATTGATTTGAGCTTTTCCATAAGCTCATCCCTTGGAATAATTCTGTCGCTGTACGAGGAGATGGAGGTGTTTTCCACAGTCGAAAGTGCAAGGGCAAAATAGGCCAGGATTCGCTTGAGCGAACCGACGTTGACGTGATCCTCCTCGCCCTGTTCAACTTGCCTAATTGCTTTCAAAGAGACTCCGGCAAGCTCGCCCATGGCCTTCTGAGTAAGGCCGGCCTCTTTTCGTTTTTCCTTAATAATCGCACCGAGATGGGTTTTGGCCTTACCCAGGCGAGGAAAGGTTGGCGTTGAATTTATTGGATTTTCTTCGCTTGAGCTCATCAAGACACCCATTATTATCCCTATTCGGTATAATAATATTTTTCCTTGAGGCACGCAAGCATCTATTATCCCTATAGGGTATAATAACCCTTAATTCTTCAAAAGCAGGTATAGGGAGCACAATTTGCGGGAAGCTTTTGTTATAAGTGCATTCTTGAAGTCCAAGACGTGCTGGACCACCCTTTGAATTTTCGACACTGATAGTTCCAGCTCGACTGAACATATCGCAAAGATTGAATTCATGGAGATCATATGAGATTGGCTGCAGGCTTGCTATGCATGATGCTGCTTTCGTGTTCGAAAGGCTCTAGCAGGCCGTCGGGAGGTTGCTTTGCAGAACTCAGTGATGAGGTCATCAACGATTCGGCCGGTCTTACGACTGAAATGCTTAAATTGACTCGAACGCAAGGAGAGATCGGGACGACCGTCAAAAATCTCGTTGAGGCCGTCACCTCAGGGATTGGGAAAGGGCTCAAGGAAGGAACCGGGACGGTGACAATTGCCTCGGGGTGGACGCATGACAGTGGCGTTTATAGTTTTTCAACCAAAGGCGATCGAAGCTTTACCTTGCGAGTCCGCTTCTTTGAAGAAACAGGGACGCAAATAACGACTGACCTGTTTGACCTTTCGAACTTCCTTGTGGAACCGACAATTACTGCTGTCAGCGGGGATGTTATTTCCATCGCTTACCAAAGCCGGGGTGTTCTGGCTCATCTTATCGGTTTCAATGGGAATACGCCCAATCCGTATGTCACGAGCAGCTCGATTTTCACGAAATCGCTCACGGATGCTCTATCTTCCATCGAGATAGAAGTGGAATTCGAAGCGGCATCTGAAACTGATGGCAGACAAGTCAGTATCTCAGAAGCTACGGAAAGACAGACGTTGATCAGCTTTGTGGCCAAGCCAAATCTGGATTTCAAGGTCAATGGCGGACAGGGGAGTTGGGAAAGCAAAGGCCAGATTCTCAGTCTCGACAGCTGGAACATCCAGCCATCCTTGGCTGCCTTCGGCTTAACAGGAAAGGCTCTATTCTCCGTAACGGGGGATGCGACTTTGGGAGATTTCAAAGGAGAAATTGATTACGGTTCGGAGCTGGCGAGCGCCATGACCGTGCCCAAACTTAACCTCTTATGCCCTGATGATAGTCTTGCCATGGCGACGGAGTCGCCGATTCTGAGCGAACTCGGATCCATATTCCCAAACTCAGCGAGGAAAGATTTTTCGAAGATCAGCGAACGCTACGCGACACAAACCATCGAATGTGACAACCCCGATGATCTTCAAACCTGTATCATCAATGCAGCGAAGGCGATCTCTAACGGGGAATCTCTCTCGCTGGACGTTGCTCTCGTGCTGGATGTTTCCGGCTCCATGTTCAATGAGATGGATTATATCAAGGAAAAGGCTATCGACATCGCTACACGGCTGAGTCAGGAGAAATCCTCAACCGATTCACGGCTAGGTCTTGTGGTATTCAGCGATATTGTCGATCCTTATATCAGCAAGGTTGAATCACCTTTGGAAGCTGACTCTGCGGTGTACCAAGCCAGAATCCGGGACGTGAAATTGTTGGGTGGCGGGGATTTTCCTGAAGCTCACCTGGATGGCGTAACGATGGCCATTGAGGAGCTTGACTGGCGAAGCAGCGCTGATCTTAGGCTAATCGTCCTCATCAGCGATGCCACGTTTAAAAACCCTTCGCCCGGGGGTGTGAGCCTCGAGTCCGTCTTCGAGAAGGCTCTCGGTAGGAGCATCCTTATAGCGCCGATCCTGATGGGATACTGAATTTTTTATACTGTTTCATTGGTCGACAGTGCTCAGAGCTCCGAAAAAAACACCTCACACTTCTTTACAGAAAGTGGAGGTGTTGATTTTTCAAGAAATTTTCCTATCTTGAATTCAGTATTCCGTTCTCAATTAGAACGGAATATCATCCAAACTCGCCGAGTTATGACTGCCGAACACGCTATCCGAAGGCGGCTCGACTGGTGGTGGATTGAAGCCCGACGAAGCATTGTCGTAGCTGGCTTCACCGCGGCTGGCGCCGGCACTGCCCAAGAATTTCACGTTGTCGGCGACGATTTCCGTGGAATATCGCTTTTGACCCGATTGATCATCCCAGGATCGTGTCTGCAAGCGTCCCTCGACGTATGCCGAGCTGCCCTTGCGCAGATATTTTGCACAGTTCTCTGCCTGTTTCTTCCAGACAGTGATACGATGCCATTCTGTCTTTTCCTGGCGCTGTCCACTTTGGTCAGTCCAGTTGTCGGTTGTTGCCAGGCTGAATGAACAGAACGGCACGCCACTTTGAGTGTAACGCAGTTCGGGGTCCTTGCCTAAGTTGCCGACTAAAATCACTTTATTGACGGATGCCATCGTCTTCCCTCTTTTTGTCTTCGGCTTTCAAAAGCGCCACCAATCCGGCCCAGATCTTGGGATTGGACGCCAAGCCCTGCAGTGGTTATAACTAAGCTCGTGACTCTGTCACAAGGAGAAATTACCGGGCTGGATTTAAGTCAGCGGACGACATTTTCCCCGTCGTGGAAAACAGCCCTAGTCTGAGGAGCTTTTCGAATATGATCGTGAATAAGACCCGAGTCTGGCTCGGCAGCAGTCTGGTTTTGCTTGGCATGACCCTGTTTTGGGCCTGCAAAACCGAGGAAAAGTTGCCCGCGCTTGGTGAACGGATAGCCGGTCCGGTGGATGTGGCCACGGCACCGAGCGGCAACCACTTCTATGTCCTGAATTCCGATTTTGAACGTCGCTACAACGAAGGCTCGATCATGGTGATCGATCCCGAAGCCGAGACACCAAAAAAGGTCGCCACAATTCCCATTCCGCGTCTCGGCCGTTCCCTGGATGTCGCTCAAAATCTTATGCTCGTGACCTACGATGCGGAAGGCGAAGAACTTTATCGTCGGATTGATCTCTGGAATCTTGAGAACGAAACCAATCCCACACTGATCACGACGTGGAACATCGAATGCTCACCGGTCAACGGCATCCTTGCCCCTTCACAGCCGTATTTTGTGGTGTCCTGCCTCAACGGTAATGTTTTCATGGGACACCTGGACCGGAGCAATCTCGCGGCCTCGACCCTGGATCTGGTACGGAGTTACGGTTTCGCGCATCGGGCTCTCTATTTTTACGAAAGCACCGCAGGCACCTGGCTGCTCGGCTTTCCTTCCGATCTTGATTTCCCGGATGTTGACGATTTTCCGACCGTGGACAAGGACAGCTACGATCACGTCGCGGATAAAATGGTGGAAGACGTGGCGGATGAGGTCCCCGATCTTTTCCAGAATACGCCCCAGGCCCGACGTCGCCCGGGCAACGGTTACCCTTATCAGATGTTTATTTACAATGTTACAGGCGAGGAAGCCGCTTCCGCAGCGGATCCGAATATAGGAGAGGCGCATTTCCGCTACCTGGAAACGGGAACCTTTGCGAAACCCAATCAGGTGAACAAGGAAATGCGGTATGTGTACTACGTGCTGCGGGAACTCGATGGGACCCCGGCTTCCGGTGAAGGCACAGTCGACGTCGACAGCCGCATCTATCGCACCAACTTTTGGACCGCCCGCAGTGCTCCCGGCGCAGCAGCTGAGGTCTTTTACCTCTCGCAACGCGGCAATAGCTATGGCTCCACAAGCAATAACGTCCTGAAGGTGGAAATCAATCCAACAGCCCTGGCGGCAGCCGACAGCTCGAAATTTACCGATATCTTCCAAGTGCAACGTGTCTATGGCTTTGCCAATGACCGGGACAGCATAGCCCGCTATCCAGGGGCCTTTGTGGTGACGGAAATCGAAGGCGAACCCATGCTGCTGGTCAACCATTTCCGGGATCTGATCAATTTCAGTAATGCTCCGTTTTACAGCATCACCCGCAAGTTTTTGAACCCACCGTACTCGCTGCAGCAAGCCTCGAGTTATGATTCAACGGCTTTTGAAGCCTCGTTTTATCAGCTGGCGGTTTCCAAAACAGGCAAGCTTCTGACCTGCTCGTTCTACGGACACTCCCTTTACTTGTTTGATGTGCGTCCCCGTACTAGTATGAGGGATCAAACACCGATTCGGATCGAATGAGACGCCGTATCTTTGGCATGTCCTGCGTGGAGTCCCACCTCAAGGGATCCCGCGGGATGAGGGTCATGCATGCATCTTAAAAAGTTGATCATCTCCGGTTTCAAGTCGTTTGCCGACAAGGTCACACTGAACTTCGATGACGGGATCACAGGCATCGTCGGGCCCAACGGCTCGGGCAAGTCCAATGTGATTGATGCCGTGCGTTGGGTGATGGGCGAGCAGAACGCCAAGCATCTGCGGGGTGATGTCGCCACCGACATCATCTTCGCCGGTTCTGAAAAGCGGAAACCGCTCGGCATGGCGGAAGTTACGCTGGTCTTTGATAACAAGGATCAAAGTCATTTCTGTCCACCGGAATACCGTCATGAATCTGAAATCGCTCTGACTCGTCGTCTCTATATCGATGGGGAGCGCGAATACTTCATCAATAAAAAACCCTGCCGTCTGAAGGATATCGTCGGTTTTTTCGCCACCACCGGTCTCGGCGGTCGCAGCTATTCGATGATCCAGCAGGGGCAGGTCGATCGTATCCTGAACGCCAAGCCCGAGGACGTCCGTGAGATCCTTGAAGAGGCCGCGGGTACGTTGATATTCAAGGCGCGTCGCCAGGCGGCCATGAAGAAACTGGAAGGCACGCAGGATAACCTCAAACGTATCGATGACATTCTCAGCGAACTCGCCAAACAGCTCGAAAACCTGAAGGAACAGGTGGAAAAGGTGGCGGCCTGGAAGCAGTTGAGCAGCACTCTGCGTGAGGCTGAGCTCAAGCTTTTCTCGCATAACTTCCGCCATTTTTCGACCAGGCTTCTTGAGATCGCGCATCAGCTTGATACGGATACCGACAGCGAAGTGAAGGCCATGGCGGATCTGTCCGGTCTGGAAGCCCGGGTCGAGGAACTGCAGAGCCAGCTCGCGGAATCGGATCCTGAACTGGATCAGCTGCGCGAGGAAATTTCCAACCTGCGTGAACAGATTGTACGCGCCGAAGGCACCATCACCGCCGCCATGCGGACCACCGACCAGGGGCAAAAGCGCCTTGCGGAACTGCAGGCCAATATTCAGGAGGATCAGGAAAGCCTGAGCTCCCTGGAAAATATGGTGGCGAGCAAGGAGGCCGATTATGTGCGGATGCAGGCGGAGGTGGAGCGTCTGCAGGATCTGATCGCCTCGTTTCAGGATGAAGTGGATCAGGTCGAGGAAGCGGCGCAGGTTTTTGAAAACCGGGCGCAGGAGCTGGAAGACGAAATCAAGAATCTGGAACTTTTGCTCGAAAGCAACCGTTTGCGCTGCGAAAGCATCGAACGGGATCGGAAGCGCATTCTGATCGAGCATCAAAATTATCAGGCTCGCCAGGAATCCCTGCATCAATCGCTGAAGGTGATCGCCGATAAACTGGAAGCCGCCCGTGCCGTGCTCAACGAGCGACAGGCCGGCCTGGATCAGGAGCTGCAGCTCAAGCAGGACCTGGAAGCGGAAGTGCAGAAGCGTGAGGAGCAGATACGCGAAGGGGCACGGGAACGCGATGCCCATAAGGAAACGTACCTGCATGCCCGCGCCCGCCTTGGAACACTCGAGGAACTGGAAGCCAGCAGCGGTGACCTGAAATCGAGCCTTCAGCAGCTTTATCAAAAGCATCCGGACACCAGGCAGCTTGTTTACGGCGTGCTCACAGATTTTATTGCCTTTGACCGTGGCATCGAGGAATGGGCCCCACGTGCGGTGCATGCCTTTGAACGCTGGTCGGAACGCCTGATCATTCCATCCGGTGCCGCTCTGAATGAGCTGATCCGCTATGTGAATCAGGAACAGCTGGGTTCGCTGCCCCTGAGCTTGGCTTCGCTTTGGAATGCGGATGACCTGGCCCCGATCCGTGATTGGGCGGCACGTTATGATGCGGTCCCGGTTCTGGATGTCCTGAAGATTCAGGACCCCCACCGGGACATGCTGAATGTGCTCCTGCAGCGACTCTATTATCTGCCTTCGGTCTCTCTCAATGAGGACGAACTGCGGAGTCTCCCTTATGGTCTGATTCTTTTCACCGCGCAGGGTGTCCTCGTGCATTCGCGCGATGATCTTTTGCTGAGCGGCACCCAGGCCAAGGGCAGCCTCAGCCGCAAAAATGAAATCGAAGGCCTCGCCCGGCAGCTGAAGGAAAGCGAAGGCAAACTCGCGGCCGCGCAGAGTCGCCTCGATGTGATGGAACAGCAGCAGGCCGAAGCGCGCGCCCGCCTCAAGGAACTGACCGATCGCCTGGGCGGCCAGAATCAGGAAGCCTTGGCGGCGATGTCTGAGATGCAAAACCTTTTGAACCAGGAAAATCATCAGAAGGAAATCATCGAGCAGAACGTGCATCGCATCCAGGAGCTGGATCAGCGTGAGAATGATCTGATGCGGGAGCTGGAGCAGCTCGGTGAAACCCGGATTTCCCTGGGTCAGGAAAAGGAGCATCAGCAGGGCGAACTGGAATCCCTGCAGGACGAATCCGCCAGCATCGCCGAGCGCAAGGACGAGGTGATGCGCGTGCATCAGCAACGGCAGCTCGAACTGGCAAAATTCGAGACGCGTTCGCAGTCAAACCGTGAGAACCTGGAGCAAAGCCGGCAGCAGCTGCAAAAACTTCAGTCGAATATCACCAAACGCTACGAGGAAAGAAATCGCCTCGAAGCCGAACTGGAGCAGGCTGAGACCAACCAGGCTCATGCCACCCAGGAGATCGAGGTCTACATCCGGCGCCGCGAGGAACTCGAAGGGCAGCTGGCGGACCGCCGTGAACTCAGTGCCGGCGTCCTGGAAGAGCTGCGTGTGGTGGAAAGCCGTCTGCGCGAAGCCCGCGATATGCAGATGGAGATTCAACGCAGCAAATCAAAGAAAAGCGTCGAACTGGAACGTTTGAAGCAGGTGAGTCGTGGGATCCTGGATCAGGCCAAGGAAAAATATCAGATCGATCTGATGACCTATGAGTTTGTTGAGGATCCGAACTTCGATGCCGACAAGACCAACCGTGAGATCAGCAAGGCCAGAAACCAGCTGGAAACCATGGGTGGTGTGAACATGGTCGCCGTCGAGGAGTATGAGCGCATTTCAAAACGCCACGAGTTTATCGATGCGCAGAAGGAGGAAGTGCTGGGCAGTATCCTCCTCCTTCAGGAAGCGATCGATGAAATCGAGGAGACGTCGAAGGAAAAATTCCTGAGCACCTTTGAAGTGGTGAATCAGAACTTTATCGATCTCTTCCCAATTCTCTTCCCGGGTGGCGAGGCGCGTCTTGAGCTGACCAGCGAGGATGCCCTGACCGCCGGTGTGGAAATCATGGTGCGGATGCCCGGTAAAAAACCGCGGAGCATGACGCTTTACTCCGGTGGTGAGAAGGCTCTGACAGCGATCTCGCTGATCTTTGCGCTCCTCAAAACCAAACCGACCCCCTTCTGTTTCCTGGATGAGGTCGATGCGCCTTTGGATGAAGCGAACGTCGGTCGCTATAACAAGGTTCTCGATGCGCTGTCCAATCGCTTCCAGTTTGTAGTCATCACCCACAACCGTCGGACGATGGAAGTTCTGGATCAGCTCTACGGCGTGACCATGCAGGAAGGTGGTGTTTCCACCGTCGTGGGCGTGGATATGAAAAAGGATCTGCCGGCACATCTGCAGAAGTCCTTCAAGAAACCTGAAGAGGCGGCCGCCACCGGCACCTGATGGGAGTCGTTATGGACCTCAATGGCAGGACCGCTTTGATCACCGGCGCCAACGGTGGCATCGGACTGGCCACAGCCCGTGGCCTCGTCGCCCGGGGCGCCCAGGTGGTTCTCGGCTGCCGCAATCTGCAGAAGGCGGAGGAGGCTCAAGCGGCCATCCAGAACGATTTTCCCGAGGGAAAGGTCGAGGTTCTGGCCTTGGATCTCGCCAATATCATGAACATCAGGAGCGCCGCCGAGGTTCTGAAACGGCGCTTTCCCAGGCTTGATATCCTCATCAATAACGCCGGTGTGATGAGCCTGGCCCGCAAGGAAACGCGGGATGGTTTTGAAATGACCTTTGGAGTCAACCATCTTGGAACCTTCGCTCTCACTCAGGCCCTTCTGCCTTTGATCAAGGCCGCACCCGAAGGACGGATTGTCACGCTATCCTCGACCCTGCACTATAGGGGTCATATGCAGTGGGATGATCTTCATTACCGCTCACGTCCCTACAAGGGCTGGGAAGCCTACAATCAATCGAAGCTCGCCAATGTCCTGATGACCCAAGCCCTCGCGCGACGTCTTAAGGGTACTTCCGCCAGCGCGTTTGCCCTGCATCCGGGTGTGGTGGCCACCGACCTCGCACGAGATTATCCTGCCTGGCTGATGAAGCTGCTCAAGGCCTTTTTGGTGACGCCGGAAAAAGGTGCCCGCTGCTCGATTTATGTCGCCAGTGAACCCGGACTTGCCGCACACAATGGGGCCTATTTTGAAAGCTCCCGTGTGAAAAAACCTGCCGCTGCCGCGCTGGTGGAGGAGGATCAGGAACGACTCTGGAAGCTAAGCGAGGAGCTCACCTCTTGAAAACCAGGCGCGCCGCCCCTATTCGTCGAACCCTGACGGGTGCAATGAGAGGATGAACCATGGGAAATGGGTGTCGGGAATCAGGAAGCTGGATCCTGGCGCATGCATAAAGACCCGCTGGCGCGGGTCTCTTATCATGGTGGAGCGCACAGGAACAAACTGATCTTGACAGTTCTTCAACCTTCCAGCTTATCGACGATCACCTGAATCAGTTCGTTGGGTTTACTGTAAAACTCAGCGAAGGAATAGGTTTCGAGGAACCATTCGCTGACAGGATCCTGCTCGGCTTCGCGAGTTTTTTTCACGAGCTGCGGATAGGTGCTGGTCAGCTCCAGCATGCGCGCGAGCACGCCAGCCGCTTCGGGTTTGGCGCTGGGATATTTCTTGCGAAGATACCGGATCATAAGGCTGATCAGCACGGGATCGAGTTTCTCAGCCAGAAAAAATAGATCGTTGGTTGGCAGCGTACCGGCTTCCAATCCATCCAACCAACGGAGACTCTCGCGAACTTGAACCTGTGCATCCATGCTTACTTCTCCTTTACAAGGGACGATAGGGGTCTACGAATTGGTTCATACCTATCGATATGCTGCTCGTGCTGGGTTCACCCAGGCTCCAGGCGTAATCCACGCGGAAAACCAGGCGATTGACCTGCGGAACGGCCAGCCTGAGGCCGAGACCTGCGCTGGCCCGATCGTTGGTTGTCCAGTCCTTGAGCGCATACCCAGCCGCACCATAATCGATATAAGTGGCTGCCTGCCACCAGACGTAACGGGAGCGATGAAATATTTTTCGCAGCTCCAGGTTGCCATAGACCGCCTTATTTCCGTACATAACACCATCGGGTAAACCACGTACTGAATCGAAGCCACCCAAAAAAAAGAGGCTCTGATAGGAACGATCATCGCTCAATCCCAGCCATTCATGAAAGGCGAGATTCCAATCCCCCTCCCAAAGCCCATACCAAAAAAGCTCCTGTTCCAGACTCGCCTGGTTTTTTTCCCTGGTCCAGGTGGGTCCGGCATTCAGCAGGACGCGCAGACCTTGCAAATTCTGCTGCAAGACAGCCATATCATCATAAACCAGCCTGGCCAAGAGCCGTTTCTGGTTTACCGGTTGCAAATTAAAAACTCCACGGGCGGCTGCGGATTTCTGCATTTGCCATTCCAGCTCATGCTGCTGCCGAAGGTTCACCCGTACCCCCGCCTGCCACGGGCTCTGTGGATCCTCGCTCAAGGGCACCAACGCTTCCGCGATCACGGCTGTTGCCCTGCCATAAATCTGAGCAACTTCCTGATCCTCCCTATCGTATACGCTACGAATCCGGTTGTCCCGCCAGAGTTCAAGATTTAAGTAATGACGACCACTCTGCCAGCGCGGGGCACGGATCCATATCACGCCGCCGGTCGGCGCCGAGCCGTAGGTTCGCGCTTCAGCCCCCATGGTCCAAAGGCTGCCGAAGACGTGGGTGTCATAAATGCCGGCGACCACCAGAGGCGTGCCGCCACCAAAGGCCCCGCGAATGACAGGGATCACGGTCCATTTTTCCCGCGCCTCGATTTCGAGTCGCCAGGCGTCGGGTCCCTGGTCGGATTCCTTGATCTGAACGGCGACGTCCTGAAAAACCTGAGTGGTGAGCAGGCGGGTTTTCAGCGCATCAATGTCCGCCCCTGTGAGTTCGCAGGGACACTCCAGGCCTGCATATTCCATCAGCCAGTTGACATTGGTGCGGCCAAGACCCTTGATCTCGATCTGCTGAATGCGGTAGGTGGCGTCCTGCGCCAGGGCCAGACGCGTCCCACCGATCAGGAGGAGGATCAACCAGCGGATGTGGAATAGATCAAAGATAGGGATCACCCTGATTCAGATAATGTCTGACATAGTCATTGACCCCGTCTTCCAGACTGTAAAAAGCCTCCTGATAGCCTGCCACTGTCCGCAGTTTGTTCAAATCGGCTTCCGTAAAATATTGATACTGTTTTTGCAGGCTCGGGGGCATTTCAATCCATTCAAACTTGGGTTTTTTATCCAGAGCTCCGAACACCGCGCGACCGAGATCGGCAAACGTTCGGGCCTGGCCGGTCCCGAGATTGTAAAGTCCCGATGGAATCCGGCGATGCTCCTTCCAAAAGTGTAGCATCACCTTCACCACATCCTTCACATAAACAAAGTCGCGCTGCTGCTCGCCGTGTTCAATATCGGGGCGATGGGATTTGAAAAGACGCAGGCTGCCCTTGTCACGAACCTGGGGAAAGGCATGATACACAACGCTGGCCTGGGGTCCCTTGTGATATTCCTGAGGGCCATACACATTGAAGTATTTAAACCCATACCAAAAAGGCGGCGTTGTTTTTTGCTTCAGAGCCCAGACATCAAAGAGCTGCTTGCTCCAGCCGTATTTATTAATGGGACGCAGCTCCGGAATGCGGTCATGCGCATCGAGGAAGGTTTTTTCCTCAGCGCCATAGGTGGCGGCGGAGGATGCGTAGAGAAAGGGGATGTCCCGCTGCGCGCAGTAGTCCCATAGTTTTTTGGTGAAGAGAACATTGTTGTTCATAAGGTAATCGGCGTCGCGTTCGGTGGTCGACGAGCAGGCGCCGAGGTGAAAGACCGCTTCAAAGAGAGGATGTCCGGCTTCATCGAGCCAGCTGAAAAGCTGATCCTTGGGCACGACATAGTCAATACGGCGTTTTGCGAGATTTTTCCACTTGTCGCCCAATCCCAGGTGGTCAGCGACGATGATTTGATGATGACCTTTTTCATTCAGTGCCCAGACCAAGGCGCTGCCAATGAAGCCAGCGCCGCCGGTGATCAGTATCATCCTCTGAAACCCTTTCCTACAAAGCCGTTGCCAGCATCCCAGCTCACGATTGCAAGCCTAAATGATCTAGTATATACCTGCCCTGTCCGGAAATCGAAACCCCTTTCAGGGAAGGCAACCATGTATCATCTCGCTGATGGCAGGCCTGTCGTGCAGAAATACGGTGGGACCTCGGTCGGATCTGTCGAACGCATCCAGAATGTGGCCGCACGCGTCGCCGATCAATATCGAAAGGGACTGAAGAAAGTTGCCATCGTCGTCAGTGCGATGTCGGGAGAAACCAATAAACTTGTCGACCTGGTCACGGCCACCAATCCTCATACTTCGCTTCGCAACTATGATATGGCTGTCTCAGCCGGCGAGCAGGTGGCCGTAGCTTTGATGGCCGCAGCTTTGGAAAAAGCCGGTGTGCCTTCGCACGGATTCCTGGCCTATCAGCTGGGAATCATGACGAGCAGTCTGCATTCCAAAGCGCGCATTCACGATATCGACTGCAAGAAGCTGCATCAGTGCTGGGAGCAGGGCATCATTCCCGTGGTCGCCGGTTTTCAAGGCGTGACCGAGGATTTGGAAATCACCACGCTCGGACGTGGCGGCAGTGATACCAGTGCCGTGGCTCTGGCCGTAGCTCTGGATGCCGCTTTCTGTGAAATCAACACCGATGTGGACGGCGTATTCACTGCGGATCCGCGTGTGGTGCCGACGGCTCACCTGGTCCAGGAAATGGATTTTGAAGTGGCCCTGGAAATGGCCTCGCTCGGCAGCAAGGTTCTGCATACCCGCTGTGTGGAACTCGGCGCCAAATTCCAAATGCCGATCGTGGTTCGCAACACATTCAAACCCAACGACCATCCAAGGACGATCATCATGAGCTTTAACGCCCAACGGAAACTGGAAGCCCCTGTGGTTTCCGGTGTGACCCTGGATCGCAATGTAGTCCGTCTCAGCCTCAGTCAACTTCCGGTTCGTTATGGTGTGATCGCCACTTTGTTTGAAAAAATCGCGGCCACGGGCGTGAACGTTGATATCATCGTGCATAATAAAGCGGAAAGCACCGATGCCCTGCGCGTGGGATTCACCATTGGAGCGGCTGATCTTCTGCGCACGCAAGATATGCTGCGGCGGTGGAGCGAGGAGCAGGGTTCGGGCGTGCATCTGGAAGCGGAACGCGGTCTGGCCAAGGTTTCGGTTGTGGGGCTTGGCATGCAAAGTCATCCGGGTGTGGCCAGCAAGGTCTTTTCCGTGCTCGAAGACGCGGGCATCGCGATTCAGATGATTTCGACTTCGGAAATCAAGATCTCCTGCGTGGTGGCGGAAGTCGATGGCGATCGCGCGGCGCAGGCTCTGCATCGGGCCTTTATCGAGGACGATAAGGTCTGATCCCATGCTCATAAAAAAAGCGGCACGCTCCCGGAGGAGGTGCCGCTCTTTTTATGGAGCAGACGCTCACTTTTTGAACGTACGAATATGCTTCACGATTTCCGTGATTTCCGCATCACTCAAAGTCGCACCCCAAGGAGCCATCGTTGCACTCAGGCCAACGGAAGCGCCGCCTTCCTTGATCACCTTGGCGATCCGGGCGTCATCCACGGAAGCCTGCCACTTGGCATCTGTAAAGTTCCGTGGGCGCGGGTTCATGGCCGCAGCCGCTGGGCTTGACGCCGTACCGTCGGCATCATGACAGGGCACGCAAAATGAATTGTATTTTTCCACTCCAGCCCCGCCACCACCGGCTCCACCGCTGCTGGCCACAGCTTTTGGTGCGGGCACTGATCCATCCGGATTCAGTGTCTCGATAGCCTGATTGGCATTGGCCTCTTCCTGTTTGAAGCGCTCCTGTGCGGGCCGCGGGTCATGCTGGGCGGTACAGGATTTACAAGCGCTCAAGACCATCCCAACGGCAAGGGATGAAAGAGCCAATAGGGTGCGTCTGATTTTCATGCTTTCTCCTTTTGATGCGGTCCAGGGAGCCATGTATAGCATATTCAACCGGGGCACCAAAGAAAAATACGGATCGAAATTCACTTCGAGGGGCCTGTTTTCAAGGTCTTTGGTGACTGGGGACGTCCGCTCTCACCAGCTCCAGGTGAGACGCAATTGCGTGAAGGAATGAGAGCGTTGTCGCTTATTCTGACCCGGGGCGAAGTGGTAAAGTTCATAGAGCCGGTCATATTCTACTGAAAAATTTTCCAGAAAGAGACTCCAGCCATCCTCGCTGATGCGGCCGATGCCATAGGTCTGTTCCCGCAGGCGCAGCTGCGTATGTTCGGTCGCCGCTTCCAGGCAGCGGCCTTCCGTATCCAGGGCCGGGCAGGCCCGGACGTGGGCGTCGGCCCCGAGACGGACATCGAGCTGCTGATGATGCAAGGCCAGAAGATATTCGGCGAGAATCAAATAGGAGGCACTGAATGCCACCGTGCGACGTTCCAGATCGCTCCGCATGCCCCAGTTCTCGGCGAGAATTTCCGTTAAATCAAAAGGACCCTGGTCCGGGCTCACGGGAGTCACTGCCGCAGGTGTCCTGGGGCCACGAATCAGGTTGCGTTGAATACCCATCGAGGCGCGCAGACCGCGGGCTTTGCGATGCTGGCCTGTTAAAATTAGAGACAAGGCCTGGCGTTCCGTCTTGAAGCCCGAACGGGCCGCCTCGCGTTCCGCATCCGAAAGCCAATAAAAATGTTCGGGCTCCAGGCTGTCGGCATCGAGGGACCAGGCGCCTTGCCATTCCAAACCTTCGCTCACCTCACGCCGCAGCATGAAGGCCAGGTAGGGCTTATGATCGTCGTCCTGATAGCGTTCCCCTTCCCCCAGGCCCAGCACAACACTCCATGAATGAATCGGATACTCAGGGTCAATCACGCTCATGCGCAGTGCGGTTTGATTCCAGCCGCTATCCTGGAGGGCATGCGCAAAACTTAAACCACTGGCATCCGGCAGGAGTGTGGCGGTGGCCCAGTTTTCCAGACTCAATTCAATCGCATCGCTGGCCCTGAGACGCAGGGCGTAATGATCAAACCAGGTTCGGCGTGGTGGAAGTCTCTGCCCCAAAAGATCATAAGTATCTTCCCAGGTGGGCTTCTCCACATGTCCTGGATCCCAGGCGACCTGCAGAGACAGACGGTCCCGCAGGGCGGTGCGCAGTCCCAACTGAAAATGATTCAACCGTGGGCATTCGCGCCCACAGGTGACATCGCCTTCCAGAAACCAGCCACGCATTCGGGAGACGTCCTGTCCCGCGGCATCCGCTGCGGGTATCAGCATGGCTGTCACGAGCATGACTCCACGCGTCAGTCTTCTGACAAATGATGAGTACAATTTTTGACTCCCCGTCACGCTCTTGACTCCTGTCGTCAGCTCGCTGACGCCTGGCTTTGGTTCCTTTCCCAAAAGCATCGACTTTATCCTATGACTATCGCGAGGGCTGTGCAAGCGCTTGCTTTCATGCCGTTGGCGGCGCGTTTTTCGGGTTCTGTTAAAAATCCGGCGCGTCGAACCCTTGGCACATCTCTTGTAATCATGACCCTGGCTCAACAGGAGTATTTATGGCAGAAGAAGGCAAAAAAGACGAGAAAGAGAAAAAAGAAGGGGAAGCCTCTGCCGAGGAAAATCCTGAACAGGAAGCGAAGAAGAACAAGAAAAAGCTTCTGATCTTCGCCATCCTCGGCGTGCTGCTGATTGGTGGCGGCGGCGCGGGCGCATTCTTCTTTTTAAGTGGTGGCAAGAAAGCTGGAACGGACCAGGAGATCACCGCCAAGGGCGTTGCCGAAAAAGCCGGTGAGCACGGCGCTGATCCTAAAGCGGAAGGCGGGCACGAGGAAGGCAAGGGCGCTGATCCTAAAGCGGAAGGCGGCCACGAGGGAGCCAAGGCTGATGCGGCCGGTGCGGCGAAGGACGGTGACAAGGCCGCTGCGGGGAATGCGGAAGGCGGGAAAAAAGCCGATGGCACCGCGGCCGATAAGAAGGACATGAAGCCACAGCTCGACATCGACTTCGGTGATACCTATAAGATGGCGACCTTTAACATCAACCTCGGCAACGCTCTCGAAAACCGCTATGTGCGCATCGAAATTTCGCTGGAATACAAGGGCGGCGATGGGACCAAACAGGAAATCGAAAAGCGGATGCCCCAGCTGCGCGACGCCATCATCGGTATTCTGCAGCGTAAAACCCGGGAATTTCTGCTGGCACCGGATGGCAAGGAAGCGCTCCGCAAGGAGATCCTCACCCGGATCAATCGCTATATGAAGACCAAAATTGAAGCCGTTTATATTACCGACATGCTGATCGAATGACGAGGAGTCGCTGATGAGTCAGGTGCTATCCCAGAGCGAAGTCGATGCCCTCCTGTCCGCGGTCTCCGATAACCGCGTGGATTCCGACGATGACGGCGGCCCCGAGGGACTCCAGAGTGGAGTTGTCCAGTATGATCTTGCCAACCAGGACAGGATCATCCGTGGTCGTATGCCCACGCTCGACATTATCCATGACCGTTTCATCCGTCTTTTCCGGGTGACGCTGTCGAATGCCCTGCGGAAAATGGCCAACCTCAGCGTGAACTCCACGGGTCCGCTGAAGTTTTCCGAGTTCATGAACTCGCTGCCCCTGCCGTCCTGTTTGAATATCCTGCGGCTCGACCCCCTGCGTGGCGCTGCGGTGATGGTGATCGAATCGAAACTGCTCTATGCGCTCGTCGACAGCTTCTTCGGTGGCAACGATGTGCCGTATACCAAGATCGAGGGCAAGGACTTTACCCAGATCGAAATCAAAATCGCACGGCGGGTGGTTCTTTCGGCCATTGATGATCTGGAAAAAGCCTGGGAACCGGTTTATCCCTTGAAAATCGGTTACAGCCGGACCGAGATCAACCCGCAGTTCGTGGCTGTCGTGCCGCCTTCCGACGTCGTGATTGCCACGACCTTTGACGTCGAACTCGAAAAGGTTTCGGGCACGATCAAGATCGTGATTCCCTACTCCACCCTCGAACCGATCAAATCCAAACTTTCGGTCGGTTTCCAGAGTGAGCAGCTGGAAGTCGACTTCATCTGGATCAACCGGGTGAAAGAGCAGATCATGCAAACCACAGCCAACATGGTGGTGAAGCTCGGCGAAGCCAACATTCAGGTGCGTGACCTGATGAACCTCGAGGTCGGCGACATTATCCAGCTCGATACGGATGCCACCATGCCACTCAACGTGATGGTGGAAGGCATTCCCAAGTTTAAAGGCATCCCTGGTCTTTTGCGCGGCAATCGCGCGATACGTATCACCGAATCCATGTTTGAAAGCTGAGGAGTTGCGCCATGGCTGATGATTTAAATCCGGAAGATTTTGGTCTGGGTGGAGAGTTGGATGATGCCCTTGCGGCTGCGGCCGGTGGGGATGATGGCGGCGGCAAAGGCGGCGGTGACAAGGACGAAAACATCGTCATGACACCCGAGGACTCGCGCCTCGCCCGCACCGACTTTTCCAAACTCAAAATGATCCTCGATGTGCCGCTGAAGGTTTCGGTCGAGCTTGGACGCACCAAGATGCTGGTCAACGATCTTTTGCAGCTCGGTCAGGGTTCGGTGATTGAATTGGACAAGATCGCCGGTGAGCCCATGGAGATTTTGATCAACGACAAGCTCGTCGCCATGGGCGAGGTCGTGGTGGTGAACGAAAAATTCGGTGTGCGTTTGACCGACGTTGTTTCGCAGTTTGGTCTGGGTGATATGAGTCATAACGCGTGATGAGAGAGGACTTTGGCATGTTGCGGCTGTTTGCATTGATTCTGTTTATGTTCGGCGCTCGTGGATTCGCTCAGGAAACTCCAGCGAGCCCCACGCTGATGATGATGGGTCCGATCGATGGGGAATCGGATCAGAAAGCATCCATCATCACGGTGCGTTATGATAGCAAGCCAGGTTTCGCCAAACCCAAGGTGGAGGCCATGGGCAGCTTCATTCAAGTGACCCTGCCCAATACCATGGTGCCAAGGCCCGGGCAGTTTGTGGAAGCCAACAGCCCGTACATTCGCAAATTCGCAGCCTTTCAATTGGATGAGCAGACCGCTGCTCTGCGACTTTTCGTCACCAAGGAGGCCAGCCACCTTGTGGATGCTGTGACCACCGACATTCTGGAAAACCGCGTGGTGATCGTGATGGATCATGCCGAGGCGGAGCAGCAACTGCTCGCGCACTTCGATGGTGTGCCGGTCACGGGTGGACCCACGGCCGAGGAAGTGGTGCAGAAAACGGAAGTGCGCAGCGATGTCCCCGATCCAGCCAAAACTCAGGTCGCTCCCAAGGCCGCGGCGGTGGCCGCAAAAGCCGAACCTGCGGCTCCCCAGCCACCAGCCTGGAGCGAGGGTCTTGAGAGTAAACTGGTGATGGTGACCGTTTTCCTGGCTGTCATGCTCGTTCTTTTGATCGGCATGAAGAGCTGGCGCCGCGTGATGACCAAAAAATGGCCCGGCGCTCCCGTGGAGGACTTTTCGCTGAAAACGCTGGCTACGCATGCCGTCGGTCCCAAGCAGAAATTGACCGTTGTGCAGGTGGGGCAGGAGCAGATTCTGATCGGCGTTTCCCCTGACAATATCAATTTTCTGACCTCGCTGAAAAAACCCGGGGAACCGCAGGCCCGGGTGGCCATCGACCCGGCTCTCTATCAAAAGCAGGCTCTGCCGAAGGAAGCTCCCGTCCGTCGTTCCGGCCCTGTGCTCGATGAGGCGACGCCCCGTCCCGCGCCTCGCGCGCGCACGACGCCGCGCAGTGAACTGCCGGAGCCTGGCAGCGCCATCGCCTATGGCATCGGGGATCAGGGCATCAAGAACATGAAAGCCTCGCGGGCCTCGGATGAGCCCAGCAGCGTCGATGATGTGACCCGCATGATTCGCAAAAAACTGCGTGATCTTCCCAAAGTTTAACCAGGGATTGGCATGAGCGTTTCAGCAGTAAAAAAAGGCTTCTTGTGGACCATGCTGGCCCTGCTCCTTAGCAGCGGCCAGGCGTATGCGGAAACCAAAATCCCAGGGCTGAACTTCAATATCTATGAAGTGGATGATCCGGACGCCTTTGTGCCTGCCCTGAAGATTATCGCCCTCCTCACCATTCTGGGTGTGGCGCCGGCCATTCTTCTGATGATGACCTCGTTCACCCGGATTGTGGTGGTGCTGAGTTTTGTGCGCCAGGCCCTGGGCACCCAGACCATGCCGCCCAACCAGGTGGTGCTGGGTCTTTCCCTCTTTCTGACCTTTTTTACCATGGGTCCGGTGATCGACGTGATTCACGAGCGGGCTCTGACGCCTTACCTCGAAAAGGCCATCACCCAGGAGCAGGCGGTCAATGAAACCGTGGCTCCGCTCCGTAAATTCATGCTGCGCGAAGTGAAGGAGTCGGACCTTCAGGCTTTTTTCAATATCGCCCATCTGCCGAAGCCCAACAGCATGGAGGACGTGCCCATGCGGGTGCTGATCCCATCCTTTGTCGTGTCGGAATTGAAGACAGCCTTTCAGATTGGTTTTCTCATCTATATCCCTTTCCTGGTCATCGACATGGTGGTGTCTTCGGTCCTGATGGGCATGGGTATGATGATGCTTCCGCCCACGGTGGTGTCGCTGCCGTTTAAACTGGTGCTCTTCGTACTGGTGGATGGCTGGGGACTGATCGTGGATTCCCTGGTTCGCAGCTTTTCCCTTGGATAAAGGAGCCCACCTATGACGCAACAGACTGTACTGGATATTGGCTGGAATACAATCTGGGTCATGATCAAGGTCTCGTCACCGGCGCTGCTCGCCACCCTGGTGATGGGTCTGATCGTTTCCATCTTCCAGGCCGCGACCCAGATCAACGAACAGACGCTTTCGTTCATTCCGAAGATTCTCGCCATGGCAGCGGCGATGATTATCTGCGGTCCCTGGGTGCTGCGCATAATGATGAATTTTACGATCAACCTGATTCGTGATATTCCGAACCTCACGCGCTAAAGGTCGGCATGATTTACGGCATTACCGTTGAATCAATTCTCACGGCCGCTTTGATTTTTATCAGAGTCGGTGGGATTTTATTCGCGCTGCCGTTTATCGGAGATCAGCCAACGCCGGTTCGGGTTCGCATTCTTCTGGCCGTGGCTCTGACGTTTACCATTCACGGCCTCGTCCCTCCGAACTGGTTGACCGCGTTTCCCCAGGACCCCTTGGTCTATTTTCTGCTGGTGATCAAGGAAATTTGCATAGGTCTCTTCATAGGCTTTGTGGCCCGGATCGCCTTCGATTCGATTATCATGGCGGCGAGCCTTCTGGGCTATCAGATGGGTTTTGGTGTTGCCGACCTTTTCATGCCCGATGCCGATGTGCAAATGAATGCCTTCACAGCCTTTCATCGGATTTTGATGCTGATGATCTTTCTTGGGCTGAATCTGCATCATATTTATCTGGATGCCATGATTCGAACCTTTTCCATGATTCCAGCCGGTGGCATTGCCCCGCAGATGGAAATGGGAAACTTTCTGATTGAGCTGACCGGGGGCATCTTTCGCGTCTCGATGCAGCTCGCGGCGCCGGTGCTGGTGGCTCTTATGTTCACCAACACGGCCCTTGGTTTGATCGCGCGCACGGTGCCGCAGCTCAATGTATTCACCCTGAGTTTTCCGGTGGGTTTCTTTGTGGGACTTGCCGTTTATATGGCCTGCCTGCCCTTCTTTCCAGGGTGGGCGGCTGAGCATTTCAACACGTCCCAGGAGCAGATACTTCTGACTCTCAAGGGCATAGCCCCGTAAGGTGATCGATGGCGGCTGAAGACGAAGGCCAGGACCGAAGTGAGGAAGCGAGCCCCGAGCGACGCGACGAATTCCGTGAGCGTGGCCAGATAGCCGTTTCCCGCGAGGTAACGTCCGTGCTGATTCTGGCCGCCGTGGTCGGATCCTTCGGCTACTATTTGATGTGGCTCATGCATCGTCTGCAACATTTTCTGATTGCGCACTTTCAGCATCTGGAAACCAAGCTTGTCACAACCAAGTCCATTACGGCCTACAGTGGCGAAATCGGCCGTGAACTTCTGATCATGATCACCCCCATTTTTGTGGTGACCACGGTGGCCTCCATGGCTGTGACCTTTGCTCAGACACGCCTGAACTGGTCCTGGAAAAAGCTGGAGCCCGACTTCAGCCGCATGAATCCGCTCAAGGGCATCGCGAAGATCTTTAGTATGGACTCCGTTATGGAGCTCCTGAAAAGCGTCGGCAAGATGGTGATTGTGGGAAGCATGACGTACACGATCCTGCGTGGCGAGTGGGTGAAGGTGCCGGGCCTTCTGCACATGAGCTATCTGCAGGCCTGGGCCTACTGGACAGCTATCACCAAGACGCTGATCTGGTCAGTTGTGGGCCTCCTTCTCTTTCTGGGTGCCGCCGACTTCATCTACAACTTCTTCAGCCTGGAAAAGAAGATGAAGATGACCAAGCAGGAAGTGAAGGATGAATATAAAAAGCGGGAACTGGATCCCCACGTCAAAGCCCGGATGAAGCGCATGCAGCGGGAAATGTCCAGTGCCAAAACCATTCAGGCCACCCGCACCGCGACCGCCGTCATCACCAACCCGACTCACTTTGCGGTGGCGATCTTTTATGAACTCGGCATGGGAGCGCCCGTGGTGGTGGCCAAAGGGAAGGACCTCCTGGCCAAACAGATGAAGGAAGGGGCCAAGGAATCGGATATTCCCATCATTGAAAACAAGCCCCTGGCCCGGACCCTCTATAAGATTTGCAAGGTCGGGCAGGAAATTCCTGAATCGCTCTACAAAGCTGTATCCGAAGTCATCCGTTATGTGTTCCTGCTCAAAGGCAAAAAACTCAGTCGGAAACCGTAGGAGCTGAACCATGGCCGGAGCCGCACTCGAAAAGACGGAAGGGACCAATTCGGTCCTCAAGTATTTAAAGTCGCCGGACGTGCAGTTCGCCCTGGCGCTGGTCGCGATCATCTTCACCATGATCCTGCCCTTGCCGATGTGGCTGCTGGACCTCCTGCTGGCCACATCCGTGGCCTCATCTCTTATGATTCTGATGACCTCGGTCTATGTGCGTGACACGATGGAATTCTCCACGTTTCCCACCGTTCTGCTCGTGACCACACTTTTCCGTCTCGGTCTGAACGTGGCCACAACGCGGAGTATTCTCCTGGAGGCCCATACGGGGCACGCCAGCTCGGTGATCAGTTCCTTTGGTAACTTTGTGATCGGCGGCAACTACTTCGTCGGTTTTGTGCTCTTTATCATCCTGGTTGTTATCAACTTTATCGTGATCACCAAGGGTGCCGGCCGCGTGGCGGAAGTGGGCGCCCGCTTTACCTTGGACGCGATGCCAGGGAAACAGATGGCCATTGACGCCGAACTGAACGCCGGCCTGATCGATCGCAAGGAAGCACGGGAACGACGGCAGAAGATTGAACTGCAGGCCGACTTTTACGGTGCCATGGACGGTGCCTCGAAGTTCGTTCGTGGTGATGCCATTGCGGGTATCATCATCACGGCCGTGAATATCATCGTCGGCCTCATTCTCGGCGTCGGCGTCCATGACATGAGCTTTCAGGATGCCGCCCAGATCTATACTCTGCTGACCGTCGGTGACGGTCTGATCAGTCAGATTCCGGCCCTGATCATTTCCACCGCAGCCGGTATTGTGGTCACCCGAACGGGCAACCATGAGGATGGTCTTTCGCAAACCGTCAACGATCAGTTGATGAATTATCCGCGGGCCATCTTTATCTGTTCGGGCCTGCTCTTTGTGATGGCTCTGGTCCCGGGCATGCCGACCGTTCCCTTTGGACTTCTGGCGATCGGCTCCTTCTTCCTCGGTCGATATTCCATCAAAGTCGCGCTTGAGAAAAAGGTTGAGGAGGATGCCAAGGAACAGGAAGCCCAGAAGGATCCACGCAAGGATTCCATCGAATCGCTCCTGCATATTGAATTTCTTTCCCTCGAGGTGGGTGTGGGACTGATCCCTCTGGTGGATTCCCAGCAGGACGGTGAGGTTCTGGAGCGTATCGTATCCTCCCGGAAGCAGTTCGCGCAGGACATGGGTATCGTCGTGCCCATGGTGATGGTGAAGGACAATATTCAGCTGAAACCAGGGGATTATCAGATCCTTCTGAAGGGCAACTGCATCGGCCGTGGCAGCCTGATGGCGGACTATTATCTGGCCATGGATCCGGGTGATATCGTCGAGCCGATCGATGGCATCCCGGGTCGCGAGCCGGCTTATGGTCTGGAAGCTGTCTGGATCAAACCAACACAGAAAGAGGAAGCGAGTTTCCGTGGTTATACCGTGGTCAACTGCGCGACCGTGATCGTCACGCATTTGACGAAACTGATCGAGGAACATGCCGCGGAACTGCTCGGCCGTCAGGAGGCCCAGAACCTGATCGAGGGGCTTAAAGAGGAGGCACCGAAGGTGGTGGAGGAAGTGATCGGTGGCGATCGCCTGAGCCTTGGTGAAGTGGTACGTGTGCTGCAAAATCTCCTGGCGGAACGGGTGAGTGTGCGTGATCTTCGCACCATTTTCGAAACGCTGGCCGATTATTGTCGTTCCATCAAGAACCCGGATATGCTCACCCGTTATGTACGCAAAGCCCTGGGCCGTGGTATTATTAAGAAGTACATGACACCCGACGATAGACTGGTTGTGATCACTCTGGATCGCGCCATCGAAGACCTGATTGTGGCAGGACTGCAGCATCGGGAAGATGGCTCAACCTCCCTTCAACTGGAACCGGAAATGGCCCAGCGAATCCTCAACGGAATCGCGGAAACCCTTGAGGCCTTTCAGACGACAGGCACTCAGCCTGTGATCCTCTGCGGTTCACTTATTCGTTGGGATATTCGCCAGCTCGTGAATCGCTTTATACCCGGCGTCGTGGTCCTGGCATTTGATGAAATTCCCCCAGGAACGCAGACTCGATCGATCGGCATCGTCAGCATTTAAGCCTGAAGGAAAGGAGGAAACGTGGACGTCAAAACCTTTGAAGCCTTTTCGATGCGTGATGCACTCAAGGCAGTCAAATCCCATTTTGGCAATGACGCTGTGATCCTCAATACCCGCGAGAAGAAAATCGAAGGGGCCAAGGGCAAATTATACGAGGTCACGGCGGCCAAAAACAGCCAGGCCTCGATCGCAGGAGCCAGCCGCGCTCAGGACGGTCATCACCTCCGGGACAACCTCGTGGAGTTGGTGGAGTACTTCAAGACGCTTGAACGGTCCATCAAAGCGCTCGGTGACGACATGGCCCGGCGTCAGGACCTGTTCCGCCTGGACGCCGGCCTTCATGAACTGCGGACGGTGGTTTACGACGAGCTGTCCCGATCCAAGGGTTCGCTTTTGGAAGGGATGAATCCAGGGCTATCCAAAATTTTTCAGCGCCTGAAACTGATGGGTCTGGATGACTCCGAGATGAGCAAGCTGGCCGATTTTTTGAAAGCCCTTCCGTTCGAGAAAAAAGCCGATCCGGATCAACTTTTTCAGCAGTATCAGACCCAGGCCATCCGCTGGATGATGAAACGCATCAAGGTCGCACCTCCCTGGAATCCGGTCATGGGTGAACGAGCGGTGCATGTTCTGGTGGGCTCCGCGGGGAGCGGCAAGACGTCGGCTGCGGCGAAGATCGCCCATCATTACAAGACGGATCACAAGCAACGGGTTCTTCTGGTCGCCTTTGACAATAAGCGCATCGCCGCCCGGGAGCAGCTGCGGGTGACGGCCAAGGTTCTGGGTATGGCCTATGAATCGATCGAGCGGCCTCGCGATCTTTTGGAAATCCTCGACAGGAAAAAGGACTGGGATCTCGTGGTGGTCGACAGTGCTGCGGAATGCCCGCGCGCGAAGGAGGATCTGGGCGATCTGCTCGACTTCCGGGATGTGGACCTGCCGGTGAGTTTTCACCTGACGCTGGCCATGACGGAGAAGGAAGTGCAGATGGATCGCATGATCCGCGGCTTTTCCCATCTGGGTCTGCAGAGTTTGATCTTCAATCGTTTGGATGAGTCCTGGAGCTATGGTGAGATTTTCAATCTCAGCCTGCGCTGGAGTCTTCCCATTAGTTTCTTTGGTGTGGGGCGATCCGTTCCCGAAGATTTGGAGCGCGCCAGTCGGGAACGCGTTGTGGAAAGAATATTCGGATTATGAGAAAGGACAGGGAATTGAACCTCGAAGGAAAGCCAGCCGACCGACCTTGGATCATTAGCATTGCCAGTGGCAAAGGTGGAGTCGGCAAAACGCTCACGACGGTGAACATGGCTCTCGCGGCTCGTCGTCTCGGACTCAGTACCATGATTCTCGATGGTGACTTTGGTCTGGCCAATGTCGATGTCGTCATGGGCATGCGTGCCCGCTACAACCTCGGTGATGTTCTCGAGTCACGCTGTGAACTGAAGGACATCATTCTGGAAGGCCCCCTGGGTGTGCGCATCATTCCCTCCGGCTCCGGTCTGGCTCAGCTGGCCGATCTGAAACTGGTCCAGCGCGTGCAACTTCTGGATAAAATCGCTGAAATTTCCCAGCCTTACCAGTTACTCCTGATCGATAGCGGCGCCGGAATCTCCAGCAATGTTCTGCACTTGAACTCCATAGCCGACGAAATCATGGTTGTGACCACCCCTGAACCCCATGCTTTGACGGATGCCTACGCATTTTTAAAAGTCATGAACGAAAACTATGCCCGCAAGAACTTTAATATAATCGTGAACCAGGCGATATCAGAGGCCCAAGGACTCAAGATTTATCAACGCGTGGCCGATGTAGCCAGAAGATTTCTGGAAATCGATTTACTGCTGGCGGGAACTGTACCCAAAGACGCCTTGGTTGAACGTTCAGTCATGATGCAGAGGGCTGCGGACGAGCATATAACCCATACGCGTTCAGGACAGGCTTGGAATGAAATCACGCGCAAAATTCTTGAAAGACTTACGGAATATCGCGATCCATCCGGAAAGCGCGGCTGGCAGGATCTGATGTTTCCGCAACCTACGTTGCGCAGCGTAAACGCCATCTAGCCTTGAGATTACGAAGGGGGGCAATCCAGTGAAGGGACTTGTCAAACGCTACAAGCAGGATACCAAGGGCGTTGATGGCAAACTCCGGGACCAGCTGATCATGGACTATGCGCCACTGATTCGCTTTGTGGCACAGAGAATTGCAGCACGTCTGCCGTCGAATATCGATATAGACGATCTGATCAGCGCCGGTGTGATCGGTCTGATGGATGCGATCGAGAAGTATGATCCCTCGCGGGACAACAAATTCAAAACCTATGCCGAATTCCGGATCCGCGGCGCCATCCTTGATGAGCTCCGTTCGCAGGACTGGGTGCCGCGTTCGGTGCGCGACAAGGCCAAGAAAATTGAAAAGACCTATGCCGAGCTCGAGCAGAAATTCGGCCGGGCCGTCTCGGACAAGGAACTTTCCAAGGCCCTCGGGATCGAGCTGGACGAATACTACGATATGATTGCCAAGGTGAAAGCGGTCACCCTCCTGTCCATCGATGAACTGTCCGGCCCGAACCAGCAGGATCGCAAGAGTCTTTTGGAATGCCTGGAAAACGTCAGTTCGAAAAACCCCTTCACGCAGCTGAAAAGCAAAGGCATTCGGGAACTCCTGGTCAAGCATATCGAGGAATTGCCTGAGAAGCAGAAGCTGGTGCTTTCGCTTTACTACTATGAGGATCTGAACCTGAAGGAGATCGGCAAGATCCTGGAAGTGACAGAATCCCGCGTCAGCCAGCTGCATACCCAGGCCGTGGAAAAACTGCGGTCGCGGCTCAAGCCTTTGTTAACGGACTAATGGAGTTGTGATATGACGATTCTAAAACCTGATCTGAAGATTTTGGTGGTGGACGATTTTCCCACGATGAGGCGGATCGTCAAAACCCTTTTGAAGCAAAACGGCTTCAATAATTTCACCGAAGCCGAGGACGGTGAGCAGGGTTATCGCGCTCTCAATGAACATGGTGACTTCGAATTGATCGTCTCCGACTGGAACATGCCGAACATGACCGGTCTGGAATTCCTGAAAACCGTGCGAGCTGATCCCAAATTCAAGCATCTGCCCTTCCTTATGGTGACAGCGGAAGCGGAAAAGGAAAATATTATCGAAGCCGTCAAAGCCGGGGTGAGCAATTATATTGTGAAGCCCTTTACAGGACAGGCTTTGAAAGATAAGCTGGAAAAGATAGACCAGATGCTGAAGAAGCAAAAAGCCAAGTGATCCTCGGTCAATTGATCCCAGGGAGGGTGATGGATGAGCCAGGACAATGAAGAAAACCCTTTGTCTTTCAACGAAGATCTTGTCAAAAAGTATCCACGTTCCAACCGGCGCCTGAGCCTGAATGTGGCTCGCTATGGGATCAATGCTGAGATGGGGCCTGAAGAGGCTCTGACGGTGCATATCAGTCCCTACGGGATCCAGTTCCGTGTGACGGAAGAGTATGAGGAAGGGCAGCTCCTCAAGATTCATATCAACATGCCTGACTACTGGGAACGCAAGCAGCGTTTTGTCGACTACAGCCGAATCGATACCCCATCCAATTTCAAGATACTCGCCAAGGTGGTCTCGACCGAGGATGTGGGCAAACGCGGCAAGAAGAAAATCGTCCTGGCCCGCACAGTGAATATGGACGAGATCGATGAACAGGTCCTGAAGGCTTTCCTCCAGGAAGGCTGATCGGGTGCGCTGGGAGCCTCCGCATGATCACCATTCTGCTCGTCATCCTGATTGTGATGGATTTGATTCTGGTCGGAGCCGTGATGATGGCCTTCCGCCGCCGGAATCAGTCGGAGCCCATTGAACTCCTGCGGGAAATTCATGAAGAGCAGCGCCTGCTCAAGGAGCTGCGCGATTCGGTACGCGACGAACTCGTCACCCGGCACGCCGACATGAAAAATCTCTATGAAAAAGTCGCGACCATGGCCACCGAAACGGAAATTGGTCTGAAGTCCAGCGGCAGTATCCTGGCTCAGGAAGTGGCCTCCGTGGTGGCTGATGTCACGCGGCAGATTCAGGAACCCCTGACCAAGGCTGAGAAGCAACGCACCACCTTGAGCGCCGTCATTCAGAAAAGCCGTGAGGAACGGCAGATTCTGCAAAAGGCGATCTCCCGTGCCGAGCAACTGGCCCGCTTTTTCGACAAGAAAATTCCCTATCAGGAAGTGCTGGCCGAGATCGAAGATAAAAAGTATGTCGATGCCCGCTTTCTGCTTTCCAAAGGTCTTTCCGCCGCTCAGGTGGCCGCTGAACTCGGTCTGCCGGAATCGGATGTGAATCTGATCGCCTCGATGGCCTAAAGCCAGCCGTTCTCCCGGATAAAGTCCAGCACATCCTGAGCAAGATTCTTGCTGTATTCCGCCAAAACCAGATGTCCCACATCCGGCAGAGCCTTGAGACGGGCGCCTGGAATCAAACGCTCCAGTTCCACGCCAGCCGCAAAGGGAATGATGCGATCATCCTGCCCGTGGATGATGAGCGTCGGGCAGCGGAATCGACCCAGGAACGGCCGCGTATCCACCCCGTTCATGGCCGTTCTTTGCTGGTTGGAGCGTTCCTCGAAGTGATCCGAGTTGATGCCCTGCAGAATCTGTTTGGCCATCGCCTGGACCAGCAGCCGGTTTCTCTGTAAAAAGCCCTCGGTAAAATACGCCTGCAGTTTCTGAAATACGCTTTCCTCGGTCGTGCCCCAGGGCACAAACGCGGCCGAAGACAGCGAGGCCTCGGAGCTGCCGGTCGACACCAGAATCAGCCCCTGGACCCGATCAGGCACCTTGTGGGTCAGGATTTGACTGACGAGTCCACCCATCGAAAGACCCATGACCAGAGAGCGATCGATGCCGAGTTGATCCCAAAGATGAATGATGTCGTCGGCTATATCATCAAGCGTAAAGTCGGGACTGTTTTTGGTGTCACCGGAACCACGGTTGTCAAAGAGCAGACAGCGGACACCCTGCCTGGAAAGGTTGCCGGCCAGCAGGCGAAAATCGCGGCTGCTGCGCGTGTGACCATTGACCAGTGTCAGCCAAGGGCCTTCCGTTCCAAGGATTTCATAAAAAATTTCAGCGTTGTCGCGCACCATGAAGGGCATAAGGTTTCCTTCCCATACGGTCAATCCGTTGGGCAGGATAAGCGAACCCGGCCGGGAAATTAAGCTGATTTTTTGGCGAGCTCACGGGCCTGTTTCACGTCGCGTATCAATTTCGGCTCGGGTTTCACGCCCTTGGCCTTGAGTTCCTGCACCACCCTGGCGATGGCGACGTAGGCCTTTTCAAAGGTCGGCTCGGAGGTGTAGCTGCTGGCCAGCTCATGGAGGCTCTTTTCCAACGCGCCTTTTTTGCGATAGGCGAGGCCGAGGTTGTACTGAAGAAGGTAAAGGCGCGCCTTGTCCGCCAGCATTCGCATGGCATTGTTATAGGTGATGATACCCTTATCAAAATCACCCTTGGCCACCTGGGAGATGGCCAGGTTATTGAAGGCACGCGCCAGCTCGTTGCCGTTTTCCGTTTCCGCGATCAGTTGCTCGGCAAGAGAAAAATCCCCTTCCTTGAAGGCGAGCGTCGCCAGCTGATCCTTGCAATCCTGGTTGTTGGGATCCTCGCCCATCACATCGCTAAAGACGCGGCGGGCCTCATCATGGCGATCGGCCTCGATATAGGCACTGCCGAGGTTGATCTTGTTGGAAATGTTCTTCGGCGAAGCCTGCACCAGTTTTTCAAGGATCGTGATCGCCTCATCATGATGGCCTCGGCGCGAGAGAATGCGGGCCTTCAGCTGCACGGCACGGTTGTTATCCGGGGCATTGCGCAAGGCGTCATTGACACATTTTTCCGCCTTCTCGATCTTGGCGAGACCCATAAAGACTTCGGTGGCCGCGAGCAGGGCGCGGGTCTGGTAAGGGCCAGGCTTGAACAGGTCATCGGTGAACATTTTATAGGCTTCCCCGGGCGAACCATCCCAGACATACATTTCAATCTTGCGAAGCTGGTTTTCGCGGGGATCGATATTGGATTCAAAGTTGACGATGCTGGTGATCATCTCCTTGACCTGCTGCCGATCAAAGGGCAGGGACAGGATATTGGTAAAGCCAAGATCCTTGGTCAACTTCACATCATCAGGCGCCATGCGCTTGGAATAGATGATACAGGGCACAAAGCGGCGTTTCTTTTTCGAACGGGCTTTCTGTACAAAAATTGTGCCGGGCATGCCGCGCAGTTCCCAGGCCACGATATAGAACTGGATGTGATTCTTGTCAGCCTGAATCAGAGCGTCATCACCGGTGGGGGAAATGGTGATATTGGAAAAGCCGAGTTCCTTCAGCAACATCTCAAAAAAGAGCGTGTTGCCTGTGTTGTCATCCAGAATCAGGAAACGTTCAATTGCCATGAGCACACCATTGTCACGAGATAAACCCGAAGGTCCATCGGCAGGTGGCTCAGGGACTTTATGGACAGCCGATCAATAGGCTGAAATCACAGCGGAACTGTCCACATCCGCGCCCCCCGAGGGCAGCGGCTGATGGCGACGCAGGCTGAGATAGGGGATCACGCCCAGAATATTCAATAAAAGCTGGGAAATAACGAAAAGATTGAAGACGGTCGCACCATGTTGCAGGCCGATCATGTTGAAGAGCCGATCGAAGGCCACGTGACCCACACCGAGCCCGCCCGGAGTGATGGGAATCGCTGTGGTCAAGACACCGACTGGAAAGATGGAAGCGATGCGGCTGAAGTCGGGAGCGTCACCGAGAATTTTCACCGTGATGAGATAGAAAAAGCAGAGGCTGAGCCCCTGAATGATCAGCGAAAGGATGAGGCTACGGGCGATGGCGCCACGCGCATAGCGATAGGTGCGCAGGGCATTATAGAGCTTGTAAAACAGGCCAACGCCCGGAATCGGCAAGGAGAGGAAACGCAGAAAGGGGTCACGCCCGCGATAGTGGTAAAGGGCTGCGGTATAAAACACCACAAAACCACCGCTCACACCGCCCATCAGGGTGACGAGCGGCACAAGGCGGGGATCCTGCATGAGGGTGGACAGGCTGCCGAGCATGAAGAGCCAGCCGATCAGAAAAAGACCGCTGAGACCCACAATGCGATCCAGCAAAACCGTCATCATCGCCTGGGTTTTGGATTTATCCTTGTTGTCACGAATCACATACGCCAGCTTAATGATGTCGCCACCCACGGCGCCCGGCATCACGGTGTTGAAAAAGAAACCGGTGACCTGCAGCTGCAGCGCGCGTTTCCAGGTAATTTTATAGCCCGCACCTTCAAGAAGGGTTTTCCAGCGCCAGGTTCCCATCCCGCAGGCAGCGATCATCCAATAGCCGATGGCAGCGGCCAGGAGGTCATACTCAGTGGCAAATCGGCGTATTTGAGAGAGGTCGACCTTGCCTGATCCCACCAGCCAGGCGATGAGGGCCGCCGCCAGGGCCAGCTTTAAGACCGTGATGAGTAAGGGTTTCATTCGAAGCACGAAAATGCTCCTCCGTTTGGTTCATCCCTATGGGGCTTTGATTGTAAATAAAACGCCTGGATTTGTCGCGGGTTAATAACACCCCAGCCTGGGCCGACTCATTCCTTCGCCAGGATTGTCGATAAATATGCGACGCCTCCTTTCAACGATAAGCGGTGGTGGCCATGGATGTTTTTTTTAGAGACAGGGATGTGAAGGTTCTGGTGGTGGACCCATCAGGGGCCTCCCGTACCCTTCTCTCCGAAGTGATTCGCGGTCTCGGTTTTGCCGATGTGCACGGTGTGCCCAGCCTCAAGGATGCTCTCAGTATCATGGAGGTGGAAAGGGTTCGCTGGCTGATTACACCGCTCTTTGTCGATCAGCATGAGAACCTCCTGCAGGTTCTCAATCTCTATACCACCGTTCCCGAATTGCGCCAGCTGCGTGTCTCCGCTCTCGTCGAAGAAACCGAAATGGATATCCTCCCGGCCTGCTTTGAGCGCGGTCTGCTGTCCTATCATAAAAAGCCCTTTACCAAGGATTCCCTGATCAATGAATTGAAGGATTTCCTGCAGCGTTATGAAAAATCCGGCTGGCGATCCAGTCAGATGGCGGGATCCTATCTGCGGCAGAACCTGATGGCTCTGGGACTCTTTGAAGAACTGCTGACCTTTGAACGTCACCTATTGAAATATTCGCCCGGTGATCTACATCAGTATCTGAATCTTGCCGTTCCTCTGGCCAAAACCGGCAAGGAGGATGAAGCAAAAGCCATTCTTTCCCAGGTGAGAAAGATTGATGCATCGCTCGGTGGTGCCATCAAACAGATCTGCACAACCTATCTGGCCGGTGAGGACATCTCCCAGTCCAGTGGCAGCGGTATGAACATGCTCGGCTTGAAGACGGCCATCATTCTCGATAGCGACACCTCCATACGTTCGGAAATTCAGACCACTCTGCACGAAATGGGTGTGGAAAGCATTCATGCCTTCGAGGATGGCCTCAGCGCGCATGAGCATATCAAGCAGCATAACAATCCGGATATCATTCTTCAGGAATGGCGCGTGCCGAAGCTGACCGGTCCTCTGTTTCTCCAAAGGGCTCAGGAGGAAGGCGCCAAAACCACTCCGGTGATCCTGGTCAGTTCCCTTGTGCAGAAAGAGGACATTCCTTTCGTGCGCGAGATGGGTGTGGCTAACACACTGCAAAAACCATTTCAACGCAAGGAACTGGTGCAGTCCATTATCTGGACCATTCAGCAGGATCGCCAGCCGACCGAGCAGGGCAGCATGGAACGCAAAATGCGTCAGCTGCTGGCTGAGCGACAGTTCGAAGAGGCGGCCAAAATCAAGGAGCGCTATATCTCCGATGCCACCATCAGTGTGGGCTCGAAGGAATTGATCGAGGCGGAATTCGCCTATGCATTTGGTGACAACGAAAAGGCCCGAGACTTTGGAATTGAAGCCATCAAGCATGCCGGTGAGTCGATCTTTATTTTGAACCTGCTCGGCAAGGCTATGATCAACCTTCGGGAATTTGAAACCGCTTTGAAATGCTTTCAAAAGGCGCAAACCCTGGCGCCTTTGAATCTCGAACGTCTGTGTCAGATCGCAGAAATCCATTCCGAACTTGGTGATACGAAGAAGGCCAATGAAATTCTGGAAGAGGCCAAGGATATCGATCCCGACAGTCAAAGAGTGAAGGAGGCGGAAGCCAAGGCTGCGATCAACGGCGGGGAAACAGGTGTCGCGAAGAAGATCATGGCCCAGCTCAAGGCCATGGAAAATGTGGTAGCCTATATGAACAACCGCTCTGTGGCGCTGGCCCGCTGCGGCATGATCGATGACGGCATTGAAGGCTACAAAAAAACGCTGGAAGCCATTCCTGATGAGCGGCCGGATATCAAAGGCATCGTGCACTATAACATCGCCTTCGCCTATATCCGTTCGACCAAGCTTGCCGAGGCCAAAGCCGAATTGGAGCAGGCTGTCCAATATCCAACGACCAAGGTCCTGTCGCGTGCGGAAGCGCTGCTCAAGCGGGTCAACCAGGCCATCGACAAGGGCTCGCAACTTACAATCGCCCGCAATGATCATGCTCTGAATCGCACGGTCGGGGATCTGCAGGCGCAGCCGTCCGGCGGAGCTTCCCAGTCTCCCGCTCCCCGGGATAAGACCCAGGAGGAAGCCAAGGAAGCCGCGAAGAATCGCGTGCTGGCGGTGGTGGATTCCAAGCCAGGCGAAATGGGCTGTCACATGGTTTTCAAAAGTTCGACGCCGAATGCCAGAGTCAGCAAAATGCTGGAAGGTCAGTTGCGCTTCAACCCACGGAAGGCGATCGAACGAGCGGAATCCATGGGTGCGGATCGGATGGTTGCCACCGGCGGCTGATGGTCTTTCTGTTCAAAAAATAATCACACCCCGGCGTCCGGCGCGGGGTCTTTTCAATCCCAATCCCGAATCTCAACATACCAGATCACGCTGCGCTCCTCATTCTCAAGGGACCACATTTCAATCACCTGCTCATCAAGATCCAAAATTTCCACGCGCATGCTTTCACCGTGAATGATCAATTCACCTTTGGTCATGACCTGGTGGATCAGACGCTGAAATTCCATCGAATTCAAAATGATATGCTCGGCACATTTGGATCCTGTGGATCCGCCGATGGCCCCGCCGGCAAAGGCCGGGCTTCCAAAAGCCAGAGCCAGGATCAAATACAAAGCTTTCATACCAATCTCTCCTGACCCTTGAGGACGTTGAATAGAGTTCCAAAGAAAACCAGAACATCGCCACGATTGGTCTTGTCACCGATGATGGCAAACGCATCCTCGCAGAATTTGGCCTCAAGGGCCGCGAGCTGCAGAGCGGCCTCCTTGTTCAGGGATTCCCAGCCCACGTAGGCGGCTGAGGCTCCCTTGATCTCATCATTTCTGCGGGAACACATGCTGATGAACGTGGCGAGCGAACGGCGGGCATGCTCGAAAGAGGAACTGCCGACATCCTGATCCAGAATCCATTTATCACCCTTGCGGGTCAGGACTCCGGCCGCCACGATATCTTCAAAATAAGGAATGAGACCCTGCCCGTAGGTTTCGATCACATCCTTCTCATTGATGCCTTGAATATGGCTGGCGAGGACCAGTATCTTGAGATGCTCCTCGGAGTGCAAAAAGCGCGCGAGATCATCCTCGGTCGTGCGATAGCTGACATTCACCACAAAGCGTTTGAGCGCCGGCCAGCGGCTGCCGACAAAGTCCCGCAGCTCGGCTTCCGGCATGATGATCGAGGCGATGGCGATCGCCACTTCCTGGGAAGGATCCACCTCACCCTGCGCCACCCGCCGCACCGTGGAATAGCTCACAGACGAGAGGCGTGCCAGCATTTGCAGGCTGCGGTTCTGCCGCCCTTCGAGCCAGCGGGCGATGGCGGCAGCCAGCGATTGTGCGGTCGTCGTCATAGATCGAAAATTTTCCCTGGGTTCAAAATTCCATTCGGATCAAAGATCGCTTTGATCTTACGCATGGTCTCCACCACTTCCTTGGGCGCGCAGAAATGCAGGTCGGCCTTTTTCAGAACGCCGATGCCGTGTTCTGCAGAAATGCTGCCGCGATATTTCTCCACGAGCTTGAAAACCTCGACCTCCGTAGTCCGCGTGAGCGAGCGGAAGGCTTCGTAATCCATGCTGGTGGGGGCGGAATAGTTCAAATGCAGGTTGCCGTCACCGATGTGCCCGAAAAGGAACATCTGCACACCGCGGACGTTGGCGAGGACCTTTTCCATTTCCTTGATAAAGGGCGGCAGACTGCTGATCGGCAGCGCGATATCATTCTTGCGAACCAGGCCTTCCATCGACACCGATTCGCTGATCAGTTCGCGCAGACCCCAAAGATTATGGAATTCCGCAGAGCTCGTGGCAATCACCGCATCGGTAATCAGACCGCGCTCAAACGCTTCCTCGAGGAAGGGTTCCATGGGATCTTTGGCCCCTTCCGGCTGTTTTTCAAATTCCAGCAGCACGTAAAATTCATGCCTGTCACCAAAGGGGTTCTGTCTTTGGGTCTGATGCTTCAGCACCAGATTCAAACAGGCCTTGGTGAAAAACTCAAACGCCGTGGGATGTATGCCACGCAGGTTGACCAGACCCAAAAGCTGCGTGATTTTTTCAAAGCTGTCGGTCGCCATACAGGTGAGCCGCAGCTCCTTCGGCAAAGGCGCCAGTTTCATCGTCGCTTTGGTGACTATGCCGAGCGTTCCTTCCGAAGCCACAAAGAGCTGCTTCAGATCGTAGCCGATATTGTTCTTGCGCAGATCATAGTTCAAATCCAGCACCGTGCCATCAGCCATCACCACTTCCAAACCGAGCACCTGCTCACGGGTGCCGCCGTAGCGAATCAATTTCAAACCGCCGGCATTGGTGGCAATATTGCCGCCGAGCTGGCAGCTGCCTTTGGCAGCCAGATCCACCGGATAGAAGAGTCCGGCATCCTTGGCCGCTTTTTGCAGGGTTTCGATGATAACACCGGCTTCCGCGGTGACGCTCATATTGATGGGGTCGATGCCCAGAATGCGATTCATTTTTTCCAGGGACACCACGAGCTCCTGATGCGAAGCATTGCACGCACCGGCCAGACCTGTGCGTCCACCGCTCGGCACCACGCGAATTTTATGCTCATTGCAGTAGCGTAAAATCCGGCTGACCTCGTCCGTGGTTTTCGGGAAAACAACGGCGAGCGGATCCGGTGTGGAACGCGTCCAGTCCTTGCCGTAAACCTGCAAGTCGTCGGATTTTACGGTCAAACGCGATTCGGTGACGATGGCTTTGAGGGCTTCCAGGTGCACGGCAGTCACGGCATGTCCTTTCATGAGTCGTAGGCCCAGGATCTTAGCAGGGAAAATTCGAAGCGCCTAGCGCGTTCCAGGCGGTTTTAGTACTTTGCGAGGATCTCATACAAGGCCTGATCCTGACGCCGGCGAAAGTCCGCCACAGTGGGCTGGTTGTCGGGACTTTTGCCATTGTTCAGTATGGCAAAGGCCAGCATTCCATGCTTCGGATGGCCCATGTATCCGGCCAGACTCGACACGGAGACCGGCTGGGAGAGAGTACCCGTTTTGGCACGAACCAGGCCCTGAATTTCCCCGTCTCCCAGTTTTTTAAAGCGTTTTTCCAGTGTTCCGGTCAAACCGGACGCGGGGAAGCTGGCCAGGAATTCGGGATAAAGCTCCATATGCTGGTGCATGTAGGTGAGCACCTTAACGATCTGCTCCGCGCTGAAGCGATTGCGATTGTCGAGACCCGAGCCGTTGATGATTTCAAATTTGTCCTTGATTCCCACCTCGTCGCGCAGAAAACGCTCGATGGCGCTCACGCCATTTTTCAGGGTGCCGCTGCCGTCAACGTCCGCTTCGCCGCGCTCGGGAAAGGCTGCACCCAGGCGCTTGACCAGCATGTCGGCAATAAAATTATTCGAATAATGATTGAGACCCCGCACGATGAAGCCCAGATCGTAGCTTTCGAGCGTGTAGAGCAATTTTGCGGACACTGGTGTGGAACCTTCCTTCACCTTCCCATGCACCAGGACTCCCGAGGCTTCAAGAAAGGCCCGCAGCTGTTCGCCACCTTCCGTCACGGCATTGCCCATGGAACGATAGACCTTCACCATCGGCGCCTGGGAACCGATGGAACCCGACACCACCAGGGTCGATTGATTCCCACGGCTTTGGCGGACAGCCTGGATCGAGCTTTTGACACCGGTGGTGGTGCTCGTGTTGTTGATCAGCGGGAGGTTGGGAATGGGATAGGGATCAAAACTCACGCGGCCTTTCTGTCCAGCCTTGGCGCTGGGTGAAACCGCGATCGGCAGCGTGTTGAAATTCAAACCAAAGGCGCTGACCGGCGCATCATAGGCACGATCCGAGGCTTTGATTCCATCCTGTCGCGAGGAATCGCGCTTCTCATTGTCGAAGAGATCATTGTCGATGATGAGGTCACCGGTGAAACTCTTGACGCCGAGATGCCGAAGATCGGCGGCGAGCTGCCAGAGTTTTTCATTGATGACGAGTGGATCACCGTCACCTTTCACATAGAGATTGCCCTGAATCACGTCGCCGCTTCGCAGCCCGCTATAGTAGAAGCGGGTCTTGAACGTATGCGCGGGCCCAAAATAATGCAAAAGGGCCGCCGAGGTAATCACCTTGGTGACAGAAGCCGGTGTCAGAGAGCGATCGGGGCCGCTCGAATAAACCACTTTGCCATCACTTAATCTTTGAACGAGAATCGATTCCACATTGCCATTCATGTTGGTCAGCGCGGGAGCAGGTTGGGCAACACCTGTTCCGAGAACAGCGATCACGAGAAAAGCAGAGAACGAAGGTAAACGCATGGAGCATCCTTTCCGCAGGCCATACCGGATTCGGGCCCATTATAGCATTGCAGAAGGAAAAAAGCAGATGCGCCAATCAGCACCGAAATGCGAAGAGGGCCAGATAGCGTCGTGCGGCGAAATCAGTCGCGAAGGTTGACGATAACGATCTCCTTTTAAGCACCATCAAACTGATGGCCAGACGCCACCACAAGGAATTCGAATCCATTCGAGCGACTCCAAATGGAAGACAATAAAGGAAACGGCATAACCTTGCGCTCATCATGCGATTGTCGCCGGCGTTTCGTCAACGGGATGTTTCATGAAATAAAGGTAAAGATTCTGAAGATATCCATGTGTTTCCCCACGCAGGAAAAACACCATGGAAAAAAATTCACAGGACAAGGCCCAGCGTCTGAGCCAGGGCGAGAACCGCCCAGGTGAAAATACCGGCGATCACATCATCAATCATGGTTCCCCAGGCGCCCGGCAGCTCCCGATCCGCCCAGCCGATGGGGCCCGGCTTGACGATATCAAAGAAGCGAAAGAGCACAAAAGCCAGGGCGATCCACTTCCAATCCGCAGGCATCAAACTGAGCGGAATCGCCTGGCCCAGCACTTCGTCGATGACGATGCGGCCATCATCATGAGTGCCCCAGAATTTTTCCGTCTTATCAATCGCCCACCAGGACAAAAGGCCAAGCAACGTGAGAAGACCAATCTGCACGAGGGTGCCGGAAACATTCCAGCGGACGCCGAGCATGTGACCGTAATGGTAAAAGGCGAGGCCCACAGGAATGCCGGCGAGGCTGCCGAAGGTTCCGGGTGCCTTGGGCATGAGCCCCAGCGGCGCCGCAACCGCAAGGATGCTCCAAAAATTGAGGCGCGGCGGTCCACGTTTCTGGGACGTTTTCATCCGTGCTCCGCCGTCGCCTGAACGAGTTCGATCAGGATGCCGCCGGTGGCGCGCGGATGAATGAAAGCGATGCGGCTGTTATGAGCGCCGTACCGCGGTTTCTCATCGATCAGTTCAATGCCCTTGACTTTCAGCTCTATCAAAGCCTCATCGAGATTATCCACCGACAACGCCATATGATGAATGCCGCCGCCTTTGGTTTCGACGAATTTTTTGATCGGCCCGTCCTCGCCTTCCTGATTGGCGACAATTTCAAGCCGGGCACCAGCCGCAGCCGGGCCCACCGAGGATTCAAACATGATCGTGTTGGTCTTTTGCTCCTTGACCAGTTCCTCGCCGAGGAACGGCAGCTTCAGGATTTCAGCCAAAAACCAGCGTGCCTTCACGGGATCCTTGGCCGCGAGACCGAGATGATTGATTCCCACAATTTTCATAAGAGCTCCTGATCAGATGACAAAGCTGACCATCCAGCGTGCAATCAGAACCCAGAAACCGGCCACATATCCCAACCAGCTCAAGCCACCGACCAGCATCAGCGCGAGCAGAGCAAAGGATCCATAAGGAATCACATACTCTTCATACTTGCGGCGCATATCAGGGGACAGGAGTTCATAGACTATGGTGCCGCCATCCAAAGGATAGACCGGCAGAAGATTGAAAATGGCAAGGATGGCATTGATCCAGACCAGCTGTTCGGCGAGTCGATAGAAACCGATCATGACCGAACCATCCTGAGCCCCGCTCATGAACTGCATGCCGATCAGGGCCACGATACTGAGAATGAGATTGGAGGCAGGGCCTGCGGCGGCGACCATAACCTGGCCCCATTTTTGATCACGGAAATTGCGGGGATCAACACTGACCGGTTTGGCCCAGCCGAACAAAAAGCCGCCGACCATGGCGCCGAGCAGTGGGAAAAACAGGGTTCCAATGGGATCGATGTGCGGAATCGGGTTCAGGGTCAAACGACCATCGATCTGGGGTGTCCGATCGCCCTGGATCCTCGCCATGAGGGCGTGAGACGCCTCATGAAAGGTCAGGGCGATGATCAAGGCAATCATCATGTTGACGACGCGGGCGCCGTAAGCGAAATCCATAGCTACCTCATGGTGTGGAACAGCATTCCACACGATCATAACGAAAGATGGAGGAAAATTCATTGCTAACCACATTAAAAGACCGCGGACCGCGTTATCGTATCGTGACCGAGTGGGTCCAAAGTACTGTCCTGCAAGGCAATCCAGCCGGTGTTGACAGCGCGCGTCCGGTCACGGTTTTCCTGCCTGCGGCGGCGCTGGAATCCCCCGAACGCCGTTTTCCCGTGCTGTATTGCCTGGCCCCGTGGACCAGCGCCGGCCGGCAGCAGATGGATTGGGAACCGTTCAAGGAAAGCCTGCCGAACCGTCTGCAGCGTCTCATGGACGATGGCGCCTTGAAGCCTTGCGTGGTGGTCTGCCCGGATCTCTATACAGATTTTGGCGGCAGTCAGTATATCAATTCATCGTATCTTGGGCGTCATGCGGATCATATCGTCGAGGAAATTATCCCGTACATCGAAGCGCATTATCCCGTTCTGAAGGGCTCCGCCTCACGTGCGGTTTTTGGCCGGTCCTCGGGAGGATTTGGGGCTCTGCGTCTGGCCATGGATCGCCCCGGAACATTCGCCGCTGTTGCCTGTCATTCAGGTGATATGGGCTTTGATCTTCTTTACCGCCGTGACCTGGTCGACCTCTGCTACGCTCTGGCTCGACATTCCGGCAGCGTCAGCAGTTATCTGACAGCCCTCCGCAAAGGTCCCAAGATCGGCGGCAAGGATGTTCACATCCTTATGCTCCTCGGGATGGCGGCCAGCTATAGTCCCGATCCCACCGAGCCGGATGGCTATCGTCTGCCCATCGATCCTATGACGGGAGCGCTGGATGACGAAGTCTGGCAGAAGTGGCTGGCCAATGATCCGGTGGTGATGATCGAACAGACTCAATGTCGGGAGGCTCTGCAGCAGCTGCGTTATCTTTATTTTGACTGCGGCAACAGGGATCAATATCACCTGCACTTCGGCATGCGTCAGATCAAGCAGAAACTGCAGGGGCATGGAATTCATCATCAGGTCTTTGAGTTTGATGACAATCATTCCGGTACGAGCTACCGCTACGATGTCAGTTTACCCCTTCTGAGCCAGGCTCTGGTGCATGAGGGGTAGATCAGGAAGTCCGACATATGGGTAAAATTAAGGTGAGGATTGCGGTTTATGGCAAGAGGAGCTTTTGCCGAAGAATGAATAGCACCATCCCCAGGCGGAGTGGAATCGATTGTGACAAAAGGCAAACCCATTCTGATGCTTGTTTTTGGGCTGCTCCTTGTCGTCCTCTCCCGCCAGGCATGGGGACAAGGTCCACCCGAAGTTCAGGACAGTGTTGTTCAACTGGATGAGATTCAGACGCTCAAGCCTCTGGGTGATAAAACCTTTGTTTTCGAAGATCCGCACCATGAAATGAGCCACCTTCAGGCTTTACAGAAGTTTAGGCAGGGGCTATTCGAGCGTTCCGAAGGCAATGTCATCATGCGCGGCTATTCCCAGTCCACCTTTTGGTTCGCCATCCAAATTGAGAACCGCTACGACGTATCACGCCCGCTGGACGTCATCAGCAAATATACACCCTTCCTGCTGAACGTCTCCGTATACAATCATGGTGCGGACTCATGGTTCGCAATAAAAGGAGGCGCGGAGTTTGGCAACCAGGGTTATTTCAACCACCTTCCGCACTTTAGGGTGGAGTTGAAACCAGGTCTCAATACTCTCCTTTTTCAGCAAAAGACTTTTGCCACCAGTTTTATTCCCTATGCCTATGCGTTGGGGGAAACTCCGAAATTCTTTTATGACTATTCCCTGTTCATATCCATGCTGGTTGGGGGATTTCTGTCCCTCTTCCTCTACAATTTGGTCAGTGCCTTTAACATGCGAACCAAGGAGAGGATGGCCTACTGCTTTTATCTGCTGTTTGGTTTTTTTCTTTCCTTCATGTTTGTCTCGATCAGCTATCAGAAGTACTTTCCCTTCCGCATGTCAACACTGACTGGATTCAATCTCATCTACTCCATATTCCTGGTGAGCATCTGCGTGTTCGGGTCGATTTTCCTGGACCTTCGAACCTATTTCAGGAGAGCCAACTATTTTCTGGCCTGCAGCTGCATCACAACCTTCGGCCTCTGCATCTGGGATGGTTTCCCTTCGCGCATCGGGCAGGTCATCTCCGCCTCCTGCGCTTGCATCATCCTCGTGTGGTACGCGTATAAAAGGTATCGACAGGGTTTTTCGCCGGCATTTTTTTACCTGATATCCTGGGGTTGTTACACGGCAGGCGCCATGATAACGGCAGCTTTCTATCAGAGCGCTCCCACCCTGAATATCGAATACGCGTCCTCGTCGATTGCTGTGGGCTATTATCTGGAAATGATCCTGGTATCCCTGGCCACATCGCAGAAGGTAAAACTGGCCATGGAAGAGAAGACGGCAGCCCTTTTCCAGTCACAGAAGGAAATGAAGCACGCCTTCAATCAGCTGGAAAAAGTTTTCTATCCGCATCAGATTAAACAAATTAGTCATGGAGAAAACCTTGAAGAGACCATGCCGACCGGCCCAGGAGAAGCCTGTGTTATGTGTTTCGATATCGCCGGCAGCTCCAGGATACAACATGTCAAGGCCAAGGATTTTTTTAGAACGGTTTTTCGGCGTTGCAACGAGATCATGACCGAAGGCTATGATGGAAAGGACCTTAAGGCCAACGCCTATCGGATCAAGGAAATGGGCGATGGCTTCCTCTGTTCGATCGGCTACCCCTTCAAGGCTCGTCACGATTCCATCGCCCTGGCGGCCATGGAGCTGGCTTATCGCTTCGTCGCCATCTTTGAAGAGGAAGTTGCCATACTTGACTATTCGGATCCCATCCACTGTGGGATTGGCATCGCGATCGACGGCATTTCGGGTTTTTATCCCGAGTCAGGAACCAAGGAATATGACCTATATGGCCGTGCCATCGTCCTGGCCACACGATATGAAGGGATGAGAAAGATTCTTCTGAAAGGAAGACAGGCGGCCAACATCATCATTTTGCAGGAAAGGGTTTTCAAAAGTCTTGATCGTCAATCACGCCTGGATTTTCAAGTTTATGACCTGAAGGAAAATTCCCTGATCGTGCGCGACGATCCCGCTGCCACACGACTCTATTTCCGAATCATCGCCTCCCGATCCAATCTTGTGGATACGCACTTGATAGCGCTCTGAATCAAGCAGGCTGGTTATGTAGGCAATCTTATCCATTCAGAATCAGGATGCTGGCCATGAGCTTGCTCGACAAAAGCCAGAATCATGACTTGAATCTACAAAATGGCCAGTTGTCCCGTCTCAAGAAATCCCCTAAATTAATCGCGTGCCAGTGTTTTCAGGATTTTTAGGATCGCATTGTCCAAGGGAATGAATCCAGTCGAGCTCTTCAATGAGGATAAGGCCAGAGCATGCGCACTTTAAAACCCATCCTCATCGTCGAAGATGATGAAGGTATTCGTGATACGTTGAGTCTGATGCTGCAAATGGAAGGATACGAGGTCATGCAAACCTCAAACGGCCAGGAAGCTCTCGAACTCCTGGGAAAGATCGATCCGCCGTCACTCATTCTTCTGGATCTCATGATGCCGGTCATGAACGGGTTTGAGTTCGCTGCCGCGATCGAGCAGCAGGAAGCATTTTCCTCCATCCCAATCGTATTGCTCACGGCTTATACGGAGCATGCTCATAGGGTCAGGAACGCCAAATGCGTTTTATTTAAGCCTGTTGAGTTCGATCAGCTGTTTCAAACTGTGAGGGAGTATTGTGGCTGAATCGATGGAAAGCGGCTTATACCAAGCTGCAGATTCACTTTCGATTCTTGAATCGGTGATTGAATCCATCGCCGATGCCATCCTCATCATCGATAACGATGGCCATATTCTGGCCTTCAATCGCAAATTCCTGCAAATATGGGACTTGCCCTATGACCTCGAAGGTTTGAGTCATACCAGAGTCTGGCTCAAATCTGTGCTGAGGCTGCTCGATCAGCCCAAGGTCTTTGTCCGAAGGCTCCAGGAAATCGAAGCGCAGCCCGACCGGGAGTGGTTTGATCTCGTGAAGCTGAAAAATGGCCGCGTCTTCGAACGCTACGTGATACCACGTATCCTGCATGGCGAACGTGTCGGCCGCGTCATGACCTGGCGGGACTCCACCACCTGTTATCGAGCCATGGAGACTCTTCGTGAGAGTGAGTCCCGCTTCCGTCGCCTGGCTGATTCGAATCTCATTGGTATGGCCTTTACCGATATTTATGGAACGGTCCATGATGCCAATCGCTATGTTCTGGATCTGATAGGATATTCAAAAGCTGAGCTCCTTGCCGGGAAAATTCGCTGGACTGACCTGACGGCTCCGGAATACTCCACAGCCCAGGCCAAGGCCCTGCTGGAAATAAGAGACAAGGGTTCCTGTACGCCCTATGAGAAGGAGTATCGACGCAAGGATGGAAGTCGGGTCCATGCTCTCGTGGGGGCGGCCCTCATCGAGGGATCACGGGAAGACATGGTGACGTTCATCCTCGATATCACCGATCAAAAGAAAGCGGAGCGGGAACTCAAGCTAAGCGAGGAGCGATTCCGGACGGTCTTCGAATTGGCCCCGGTCGGTATCACCGTTCTCGATACAGAAGGCAACTTCGTGCAAGTGAATTCGGCCTTCTGCCGCATGCTTGGATATTCCGAGGACGAGATCAAGAAACTGGGAATCCAAGGCATCAGTCATCCAGGCGAATACGAGCGGCAACTTTCACTTCTTTCGCAGCTGAATCAAGGTCAGTTGGATAGATTTGAGATGGAAAAGCGCTATATTCCGAAGGATGGAGTCCCCTTATGGGTGCATCTTTGTGTCTCCCTGGGGCGTGATCCTGAAGGACAGCCAACCTTTGGTATCGGTGTCATCCTCGATATCAATGAGGATCATGGTGCGAAGGAGGCACTCAAGTTCAGTGAGGCGCGTTTTCGCGCCGTGTTTGAATATGCCGAGGTGGGGATTGGCTTGATAGATCGCACAGGATTTATCTTTAAAGTCAATCCAGCGTTGACTCAGATGCTGGGCTACAGCGAAGAGGAATTTCAAAAGCTCGGAATCAAGGGGATTTCCCATCCCGATGATTTTGAAGCCTGTTGGATTCAGCTAACTGATCTTGCCGCGGGCAAAATCGACCGTTATGAGGCCGAGAAGCGTTATATCTCCAGGAGCGGGGAGGTCGTTTGGTGTCATCTGATCTGCTCTTTGGCGAGAGGCTTGCAGAATGAGCCGCTCTTTTGTGTCGGCATGGTCACCAACGTCACGGAGCGCATCCGCCACCAGGAGGAACGCGACAGACTTCTTTCCCAGGAATCGAAGGCGCATCAGGATGCGATGGATGCCATCAAACTCCGTGATGATTTCATCACTCTCGCTTCCCACGAACTGCGAACACCCTTGACTCCCCTCAAGTTTCAGGTCCAATACCTGCGCCGATCCATTCTCTCCGGGATGATCGAATCCCCGGCCCACAGGCAGGACCTCCTTAGGATGCTGGAGATTTCGGATGATCAGCTGAATCGCGCCAAACGTCTCGTCGAAGATATGCTCGACGCGTCGCTGATCCAGGCGGGACATCTGGTTCTGGCTTTCACGAATCTTGACCTTTCGGAATTGGTGAAGAAGGTTGCGACGCAGCTGACCAGGGAATTCGAGAAGGCAGGCTGCGTTCTGGAACTTGATCTGGCACCACAGGTCCGAGGTCGCTGGGATCGCATGAGGATCGAACGGATCATTCATACTCTCCTGCTCAATGCCATAAAATTTGGACCTGGAAAGCTCGTGCGCGTCACGACCTCTGCCGACGGGGAATTTGCCAGACTGAGGGTGCGTGATCATGGTATCGGCATATCGAAAGAGAACCAGACCAGGATCTTTCAAAGGTTTGAACGCATCGCTCCGGTCGAGACCTACGGCGGTTTCGGTCTTGGGCTCTTTATCGCCAATCAGGTCGCGCTGGCTCATCGTGGAAAAATCTGTGTCGAAAGTGAGGTCAATGAAGGATCGACATTCACCGTCGTCCTTCCCCACGCTCTCGGATAAGAAGGTGCAACTTGGCAACGCAATTGGAATCTTCCTCTATCGAATTCGACTTTGGCGAGGCCGCGTTCCAGGGCGGTCTGGAGATCATCGCTCTGGTCGACAGCAGCGGCCAATTGAAGTTCGGCAATCAGGCGTTTCATCGTCTGGAGGAAGGGCAGGATCCTGCTGAGATGCAGCCTGTTCTGACCCGGCAGAGCATCATCCAGGCCTGCCGTCAGGCGTATCGGAACCAGGCGGATCACTGTTTTGAGATCAAAGGGTCGAGCGTGCACAGTCCGGACGGCTGGTATCAATGTCGTATCACCCTCCTTCAAAATCGGAATTCTGAAGTCATCGGCACACGGGCGATTTGTTTCGATATCTCGGCAGGAAAAAAGGGCGACGAAAGGCTGGAGCGGAACAGCAGGCTCTTTGACGAAGTTCAGCGGGTCGCAACCCTGGGAGTCTGGGAGTGGAAGGTTCATGAGCCCAACGTGGTCTGGACGGATGAACTTTACAGGATCTATGGTCTGCATCCCGACAGGCATCAGCCGACTTATGACAGTTATCTGGAGAAAGTTCATCCCGATGACAGGGAGAGGGTCCGTAGCACGATGGAGTCCGTTTTCAGGGACCACAGTTCTTTTTCACACGACGAACGCATCCTGCGTCCTGATGGAGCCATTCGCCACCTGCACACCTGGGGGCACGCCGAAGTCGATGAATCCGGGCAGCTGACCGGTCTCGTCGGCGTTTGCCAGGATATTACAGCCAGCGTGCGCGCCACGCAGGAAATTGAAGCCGAGCGAAGAAAATTCGAACTGCTGGCCTCGATCAGCAGGACCCTCGCCTCGACGCTTGAATACAGTGCCACACTCGAGCATGTGGCCAGGTTCGTGATCCCCGTCCTGGCCGACTGGTGTGCCGTCTTCAGGTTGACCGAAGCGGGGAAAGTCGAGCCCGTAACAACGGCTCACGTTGATCCTGAATTGGCGCCAGTGGCGGTTGATCAATTTTCTCCCAAGCCCGAGGATTTCTATCGCGCGGAGACTGTCATCAAAACCGGAAAAAGCATAGCGGAGCCGGATATAACGGAGGAGAGCCTGCAAGAGGCCACGGTCAATCCTGTGCATTTGGAGCGTTTGAGGAAGATTCAGCCGCAATCCTGTCTTCTGATTCCCCTGGCCGCGCGTGACAAAATCCTGGGAGCGATTTCCCTGAACTATTCCACTTCGAATCGTCATTATTCTCCGAAGGACCTGGATCTGGCCGAAGAGATTGGGCGTCGTGCTGCCATCGCGATCGATAACTCCCTGCTGTACTGCGATGCTCAGAAGGCTATACAGGTTCGGGATGACTTCATTGCCAACGCTGTGTCTCAGCTCAATCCCATCCTCACAGCCCTGACGACTGAGTTCCAACAGCTCAAATGCCTGATCAGTTCATCCGCTCCCGATTCCCTTTCACAGTTTCACGAGCTGGAGCACCTGATCGAAGCTTTGAATCAGGCCTATGGGAGAGTCACACGATCGGCTGATGACATGCACGATAAGTTCGCCTGAACTTTTGTCTACAAAGTTCTACAGCTCCTACCGGCTTATGAAAGCATGAATCCTAGTCAAATTACATTATGAAGTGCATAAAGATGCCATCTTGCCTTTATTTTCCATACGCAGAGATAATCCGAGTGCTCACTCTACGGGAGGAAAATGATATGTTCGGAGCCGTCCTCAGACGTCCTTCACGGATAATCCTCAGATCGACTTCAATAACTGCCAACAGCAGACCGTCTGCACCCGTGAGTTTCGCCCCACCGTCTGCACGGCGAATGGCGCGGAAGTTAAAGGGAATAACAGATGTGAAGCCCTGGCAAACCTTAGAAAATACGCATGCCTGCACGGGTACGTCATCCAACGAGAGGATGTCAGCTGCCGCTATGTTTCAACAAGAGTGCCCTTCTGAGCTAGGAAGGCTGCACTGAAGCTCAGGCAGCCTTTGGCCTCATGATGTCCCTCGCGAGAAATCGAGGGATTACTTCAAAAAGCCCTGGTTTAGTAGTGGTAAGGGTAATAGGGGTAGTAAGTGTAGTAATTATGGTAATAGTAGTATGGATAAGAGGGATAATAGTAGTAAGCATAGTAACCATATGGTTGCCAATAGTAATAGCGACCTGGATTATAATAGTAGAATCTCCTCGTATCCACCTGGTCGGCACCTTGATCCATACCGTCATCGGCATTTCTTACGGCGTGTTGATTGGAAAGATATACAGATTGATTCCACATGTGCGCGGGATTCACAGTTGCCTGATTCGCAACAGGCGCTCCCGTGTACATACGCATTTCCATAGCATGAGCAAGCTGTCGTCCATACTGATCGAGGGGCACCCGGAAGATGACTGGCAACGTCGCAGCCCGAACACTATCGACTTCATGGGAGTCCGTGTTGGAGCCATCAGCCCCCATACTTACACCCGTAGCCAGCAGAAAGGGAGTCAAGGCAATTAAAAGCTTCTTGAGATATCCAATCATGTCGTATTCCTCCTACCGTGTTGACAATTAAAAGAAATCGCGCCTTCAAACATCGAAAAAACTAAAAGCTCTCCATCGAATTTCGAAGCGGACGATTTGAAGCCGAATTCGCTGCTGGGCCCCGGGCATGAACTCTTGAGCGCTCTTGAATTGACTTTGATCCAACTTAAATTTATCCGCTTCGTCCTCCCTCACGATTACTCGTTTTCATGTTGCGAATAAATCACTTTCTGGCCTTTCTTGTCCGAAAATCAGGATCAAATTGCTTTCATGAGTTATTCATCGCAGCCAGATGCTGATCATTCACGGAATTATGCACCCGGAAAAATCCTGCAGTTTTTCAGTATTTTTAGCCTGCAATATTTGGATCGATAACTGGCTGCGGATTGAGCTGCATCTCAGAGCATGATGAAGGCTTAACTCCAGGGTCTTATTGGTGTAATCGGTGGATCTTCCCAGGGGATCAAAATGCTGGAAAGTGTCCCGCGAGAAAAAAGAACCTAAAACTATGCCCCTTTATGCCGACGGAGAGATGAATGCCCGCGGTTTTTCAACAGAAAAGGAGGATAGGGCGTGTCCCGCAAACTGCCCCGAATTCTTCTGCTTTTACTTGGGTCCACTGGGTATGCTGAGGCGTACGGCAAAAGTAATTCCTTCAGGCCGGGAATCGATATTTCCAGTTCCAGCGCATCAGGGTCCTTGGCCTTCGATGATTATTGCCGACCTACGGGCGTGGATCCCAACACAGGAGTGAATACAGCCGAATGTTGGTCGCCTAACGAAGCCATGGGCACGTCTTCCCCCAGCGTCTCGCTCTTTCTGCAGAAGCCCTTAAAAAGTCGATATTTTCTGAAAGTATTTCATTTTGATTATGGCATCGCTCTTCCGCTGATGTTTTATAATCTTACCAACGATCCAGATAAGAACAAAATCCGTGTCTACAGTGTTGATGCTGAAGGCAATATTGATGACAGCGTCGAAGTTCAGGTCGACGCGATGTTCCTGGGAGTTTTGCCCAATCTCTATGTCCAAGCAGGGCTTACCGTACCTTATCTTCCATGGATCCTTTTCACGCTCGGCGGAGGTCCTGAATTGATGTATGGAAGAATCATGATCGATAAATCAGAAAGAGTCACGGTTCAGAGCCTTAAACCTGGACTTTTTACCGAGATGGAGGTCATTGTTCTCCGAACCCGGCGCCTGAACTTTTCGCTCTATGCTCGCGCCCTTTCCAATATTCTCAGCGATGAGCCCGATCCGCTTAAGGTCACTGAAGGAGAGGATCGGAACTATCGCTTTGAGTCCGCCACCGTCAATCTTGGCATTCGGTTTCACTTCCCGTAGATCTGGATTGTGGACTTTCTTTACTGTATGTCAGTCCTATGGTGGTCTTCACCACCATAGGCCGAGAGTTACTTGCAGAGCCTTCTTTTCAAGGAATAGATGCGTACTGGAGAATCTTTTACATGCTTAAATTTTTCACACTCACCAGAAAAATAAAGTTCTGCGATGGCTGGAATCAGCGCGTCCATGCAACCAGACTTCAAGGCTCTCAGTTCAGGAGGTGAGTCGCAGAGATCAACAGCCCCAACCTCTTGCATTTCGGAAACCTTGGCGTTGGGCTCTTTCTCACAATACTCGGTGGCAGCGAATTCCTGGGCAAACATTTCACCATCCTCGTAGCATTCACCCGTCCATGAATATGCGCAGGTTGGAACTGCCAGCAAACCAATAATAAGCAGTGCGTGCTTCATAAACATCTCCATCAGTGTAGATTCACTTTCGAATCTGAGTGAGTTCATAGAGAACCCAGGATTTCGATGCAATGGGAACCACGATTCGCGGTTTATTCTTACGAAAACTTCATAGAGAATCAGAGTTTTCGTCAGATGAAAGCAGTGCAGTTTGTCTATTTCAGTGGCGTGTGGTGCTTCACGTGTGAGCATCAGGAATGGGATGGGTTCGTGCTGCCAGCCGTCCAGCGCCCGATGTTACCTCAGCCAATATGAAAGGTGTAGGGGTCCATATGGCACATGATCTCTTTGCACGCATGGATTCAATCAATTTCCAGATATGTAGCGGGAAGTTTCATTTTCTCTTACGTTTTCCACGTCATGCCAGCCTTGACGACAAGAGCTGACTCCTTCTGAACAGTCGCGGACGCCCAAGGGATGACAGCCGGGGCGGACGCTGGTATCTTCGTAAGCCGTTAAAGAAAAGACGCGTAAAGGAACCTAGAAATATGACCACCAAGCCAGTTCGCAATGTTGTCATCGTCGGGACCGGACCTGCGGGGCTGACCGCAGCCATTTACGCTGCCCGTGCCAATCTCAGTCCTGTGATCTATGCGGGGATTATGCATGGTGGTCAGCTGACCACGACCACGGAAGTGGAAAACTTTCCTGGCTTCGAACATGGCATTCTGGGTCCGAAGCTGATGCAGGATATGACGGCCCAGGCCGAACGTTTCGGCACGGAAATCATTTACGATACCATCACCAAGGTGGATCTTTCCGGTCCCATCAAAAAACTCTGGACCGATAGCGAAGAGATTCATGCGAAGTCCGTGATCATCGCGACCGGTGCGACGGCCAAGACCTTGAAGATCGACGGCGAGTGGTCGCTCATGGGCCGCGGTGTCTCCACCTGTGCAACCTGTGATGGATTCTTTTTCAAAGGCAAGCGCGTGATCGTGGTCGGTGGTGGCGACTCGGCGATGGAGGAGGCCAACTACCTCAGCAAGCTGTGCAGTGAAGTCATCCTGATCCATCGACGCGATGTGTTCAAGGCTTCACCCATCATGCTCGACCGCGCGCGCAATAATCCCAAGATTACGTTCAAACTCCCGTTTACGGTCAGCTCGCTGCAATCCGATGCAACGGGTCTGACCGGTGTTGTTCTCGAAAACACCGAAAACGGCGAAAAAGAGGAAATGAAAATCGATGGCCTCTTCTATGCCATCGGTCATACACCCAACTCGGTTGTGTTCCAGCCTTTTGTGGATCTGGATGACCACGGTTATATCAAGGTCACCAACTACACCAAGACCAAAACTCCTGGTGTCTTTGCTGCCGGTGATATCGCCGATCCGCATTTCAAACAGGCGATTACCGCCGCCGGTATGGGCTGTCAGGCGGCCATCCAGGCTCAACACTACCTGGAAAGCCTTAACAACTAGGAGCAAGCCGTGAGCTTTCTAAAACGTATCCAGGAAAAACTCAGCGGCGGTCCGGAATCAAAACCCGCGCCAACGGCTCCTGCACCGACTCCGCCTCCTGCCGCTCACGCTGCACCCCGTGCTCCTGGAGCGCAGGCTCAGGTGCCTCCCAAATCCGGAGCTCTGGATCAGGTGAAACATCTGATTGCCGTCGGCTCCGGTAAGGGTGGCGTCGGAAAATCAACCGTCGCCTTGAATCTGGCGCTGGCTCTGGCGCAGGATGGGCATAAGGTTGGTATCGTGGACGCCGATGTGCACGGCCCCTCCCTGCAGCAGATGACGCGAGCGCAGCGGCCGACCATGACCGAAGATGATCTTTTGATTCCTTCGGAATATGAAGGCATCAAGGTCATGTCGATCGGCATGTTTGCGGCTCCTGGCCAAGCTCAGCTGATGCGGGGACCGATGGTCACCCAGGTGATTCGTCAGTTTCTGACTCAGGTCGTCTGGGGTGAACTGGACTATCTGGTGATCGATCTGCCGCCGGGAACGGGCGATATTCATCTGACCCTTGCGCAGATGGTGCCGCTCAGCGGTGCGGTCCTGGTTACGACCCCGCAGGAGGTTTCGCTGATCGATGTCCGCAAGGCCGTTCACATGTTCAAGACTGTGAACGTGCCGGTCCTCGGAATTGTAGAAAATATGAGCTACTTCATCTGCGATGGCTGTGAGAAGAAGCATTATATCTTCCGTCGTGGTGGTGGCAAAAAACTGGCTGATGAAGCCTCCATTCCGCTGCTGGCCGAGCTGCCCCTGGATCCTCGTGTGGCTGAAGCCGGTGACGAAGGTGTGGCCTTTGTGGTCAGCAATCCCTCCTCGATTGTGGGCCAGGCCTATCAGGAGATGGCCCAGCAGGTGAAGAAGCAGCACAGGCTTCTCGAGCGTGATGGGTCTGGAGCTTTGGGTTATTTCCTGTTGGAGTGGAAACGTCATGTCTGATCAAGCGCGTGTTCAACGCATCTGGCAACAGGATGATCGCACGCTGGCCATCACCTGGACGGATGGTCGCAAGAGTCTTTACGATGTGGTCGAGTTACGGCGGCAGTGCCGCTGCGCCAACTGTATCGATGAAGTCACCAAGAAACGGACCCTGAATCCGGATGATATTCCGGAGAGCGTACGTCCGGTCAAGATTGAATCCGTGGGGCGCTATGCGCTGACGATTCATTTCACCGATGGTCACAGGACCGGCATCTATCCCTTCGAAAGACTGCGAGAGATCGGCTGAAACGGACTCAATGAGTCCTTTGGTCCAGATGCTCCTGAAGGGCTGCCACGGCAGCCTCAAACTCTCTTTGCAGCATGGCCACTTCGTTACCCGTCAGGTGCATCTTGGTGGCAGTTTCCGCCTGCTCCAGTATCATCAGAATATCCGATAAGCGCAGGGCACCCACATTGTGGGCCATGCCCAGCATCTTGTGAATGACATAGTTTACCGTCTCTTCGTCCTGGCTTTGCAAGGCCACGGTCAGACGCTCGAGATGCTCCGGAATGTTTCGATGGAAGATTCCGAAAATCTTGGGCAGCAGGGCATCGTCAGTCACACCTTCATCCATGGCTTCGTACTGCTCAATCAGCGCCGCATTCAGAATGGGACTCGAGGACGTGAGTTCGACCATCTGGTCCTCAGTGTTGACGAACAATCCTGGATTCTGAGGCATGCTACTCATCTTCGTTTCCTCTATTCAGTTGCTTTGCATAATTGGTGACCAGCGCGTCGTTTTTTAACGTTTCGCCTCGATGTCGAGTGAGCTTACGTGGCCATGTGAGAAATGCAAAAACGATTCCACTTTTTACTCTTTCGTAAGAATTATTATGGCTGATTTTCCTGTAGCCAGAGCGTCGTCGGAACATCAGGCCATGACTGAATTAGCCCAGGGAAGGGCGCTATCAAGCTGAAAAATAAGGCCCTGCAGGCTGCCTATTCTTGCAGCAGGCTTATGTCCTGAAAAAGACAGGTCATGCGTCCGCCCCAGCCGGCTGAGCCCGCTCGACCCGGTCGTGGCCGCTTGAAATTCCCGGTATGGCCGTCTTACTTTCTGATCAGGTTTTCTTTTTATGTTGGGTGAGCACAGGGGCTTGGCCGCCTGCGGCAGAAAGCTGAGAGGCGCCCGTGAATTCGAAGGCTGCGTTACGCGATAGGAAGGATGGCGCGCGGAGCGAGGAGTTTCGCGCGACCATGGAATCCATCCATTGGAGGAATCATACGATGAATCAATCCATGGTGCTGACTGCGGTCCGTCGACCGCAGAGGCGCGACAAGGATCATGCGGATGAAATCAAGGCCGAGGTGTTTCCGGTCCCGGCGGGGCCCCGCATCATTCTGATCGATGATGATCCGGTCTATGGAGCTGTCATCAGTCGCTGGGCTGCACGCGAGGGTGTGGCGCTCGATGTCTTTCATTCGCTGGATGACCTCGGCTTTGTGGGTCTTCTGGCCCAGTATGATGTAGCCATCGTGGACTATGATCTGGGCGCCATCAATGGCAAGGATGTGGCGGACTACATGATGACTCTTTTTGGTAACAAGCCCATGATCATGATCAGTGGCATGGATCGCAGCACGGAGCTGGAGAATTGTCCGGCCTGTGTAAAGGCCTTTATGAACAAGTCCGAGGGCTATGAAAAGATACTCGAGACCGCGTTGAAACTCCGCCTTCAATCTGAAAGCGAAGACCCCTGATCAACCTCCACCCGGATTCTGTTTTTTCTGAAACAGGGCCCTCAGGGGCTCCAGTTTGCTCTCCTGGAAACGGGCCGGTTTTTTGTCCTGCACCCGGGCCTTGAGATCCGCCGGCAGTTCACCCAGAATCTCCATCTCGTACTCCAGCCAGACTCCGTACTCCTGATAGACGAGGTCCCGCATGGCCAGCGTCAGTTCCAGGATGTCGCGGCTGCTCGCACCCTTGTTATAGACAAAGTTCGCGTGCTGCGGATTGAGCGCAACCTCGGGTCGGCTTAACTTATGGGCGCCAGCCTTGTCGAGCAGCATCCCGCTGGGAACACCGACGCTGTAATCGTTTTTGAAGACACAGCCGCAGGTGGGGTAATGGAACTGCCCCTTGTTCATTCGATCCTGCTCGTAAAATTTCATGCGGGTTTCAATGGAGCCCCGCACACCTTCCTCGAGCTGCAGAACAGCGGCCGCGACGATGGCGCCATTGTCCATGAAGAGCGTGTCCTTGTATCCGCGGAAGATGCCGTCTGCAGCGGTATAAACGCGAATGCTGCCATCGGGCAGAACCGTATGCACTTCCCGCGTCACCTGACTGATTTCGCCACCATAACAGCGCGCGTTCATCCGCACGGTGCCACCGATCTGTCCAGGAAGTCGGTTCATCCAGGCCACACCTTCCAGTTTGGCTTCCAGAGCCGCCTGGGACACAGCGGTGTTGTCGGCACCCGCTTCCACATAAAGGCTCGTGCCGCGCACTTCAATTTTTTTCATGCGACGGAACACGATGACGGCACCGGGCCAGTCCTCATCGAGCACGAGGGAGTTCGTCCCACCGCCCAGCACGAAATATCTCTGCCGGGTGGCGTGAAGAGCCTGCACGATGCGGCTGAGATCTTCGATGTTTTTGGGTTCATAGAGGGCCTGACAACGGCCGCCCGTGCGATAGTAGGCCAAGTCCCGTAATTTCAAGTCGCATCCCCCTCGGCTTCGGGAAAGCAGGTGAAGAGAGCTTTTTGCCAGGCTTTATAGGTTTCGCTGTCAAACAAAACCATTGTGATGCGGCGCAGGGCCTGGGGTTTGTCGTCGCAGAAATTTTTTATGCTTTTCATGCCAACCATGGCTGCGTCCGTCACAGGATAACCATATATTCCGGTACTGATCGATGGAATTGCGACATGAAGCAATTTCGATTCAGCCGCCAAATGCAGACTCTTTTGGTAGGAACTGTACAAAAGTTCGGCTTCCCCTTCTGTACCGCCTCGCCAGATTGGTCCGACCGTATGAATAACTTTTTTTGCGGGTAGCCGACCGGCAGTTGTGATCACGGCATCCCCGGTTTCACAACGTCCGATCCGCACGCATTCCTCGAGTATGCTCGGCCCACCCACCTGATGAATCGCTCCATCGACGCCACCGCCTCCGCGGAGAGAGGAGTTGGCCGCATTCACCATCGCATCGCAGACGAAGCTGGTGATATCGCCTTGAAAGAGATCGATCGCGGTTCCCCGGTAATGGCGCAGGCCCAACATGGATTATCTCCGACTTTTCTCCAGAGCGGTTTTCAGCGCCTGGCCGATATCGGCCGGGCTCTTCGCCACGACAACGCCGGCTTCTTCCAAAGCGGCCATTTTCTCGGCTGCTGTTCCACTGCCGCCCGAGATGATGGCACCGGCATGGCCCATGCGTTTGCCTTTGGGTGCGGTCTGACCCGCGATGAAGGCAGCCACAGGCTTTTTGATGTTTTCCTTGATGAACTGAGCGGCTTTGATTTCCGCATCGCCACCGATCTCACCGATCAGTACGATACCTTCGGTCTGGGGATCCGCTTCAAAGAGCTGCAGAACGTCGATGAACGTCGTGCCAATGATGGGGTCGCCACCAATGCCGATGCACGAGCTTTGACCGATGCCCATCGCTGTTGTTTGACCGACGGATTCATAGGTCAACGTTCCTGATTTGGAAACGATACCGGCCGAACCCACTTTGTGAATGTGGCCAGGCATGATCCCGATTTTGCACTGACCGGGTGTGATCACACCAGGGCAGTTGGGGCCGACGAGGCGGGATTTGGAACGTTCCAGGGCTTTTTTCACCGGAATCATGTCCAAAACTGGAATGCCTTCGGTGATACAGATGATGAGTTCGATTTCCGCGTCGATCGCTTCCAGAATGGCATCGGCTGCGTACGGAGGGGGAACGAAAATCATCGAGGCGTTGGCGCCGGCTTTTTCACGAGCTTCATGCACGGTGTTGAAGATCGGCAGATCGCTCACACCTTTTTGTCCGCCCTTGCCGGGCGTCACACCACCGACAAAGCGGGGCGCGTATTCGTGAGAAAGACGGGTATGGAATTCACCAGACTTGCCGGTGATCCCCTGAGTGATGACGCGGGTATTTTGATCGACAAGAATAGACACGTGGATGCTCCTTCAGTCTTTACTTCACAAGTTCGACGATTTTCTTGGCGCCATCGGCCATATCGCTGGCGGCGTAGAGGTTCAGGCCGGATTTTTTCAGAATCTCCTTGCCCTGCTCCACGTTCGTGCCTTCGAGACGAACCACCATGGGAACACGCAAACCAAGTTCCTTGGCTGCGGCCACGATTCCGTTGGCAATCACATCACAGCGCATGATACCGCCGAAGATGTTGACGAAAAGACCCTTCACGCCGGGATCTGCAAAGAGAATGCGGAAGGCGTTGGTCACCGTTTCCTGCGAGGCGCCGCCGCCGACGTCAAGGAAGTTGGCTGGTTTTCCGCCGTAATGTTTCACGATGTCCATGGTCGCCATCGCGAGGCCAGCGCCGTTTACCAGGCAGCCGATGTTGCCATCCAGGCCGATGTAGCTCAGACCATATTTGGAAGCGGTGACTTCACGCTCATCTTCCTCAAGATAGTCGCGGAAGAGTTCCACGTCCTTCTGCCGATAAAGAGCGTTGTCATCGAAATTCATTTTGCCGTCGAGCGCGAACATCTTGCCTTGATCGTTCACGATCAGGGGGTTGATTTCGAGCATAGAGTAATCGTACTTAATGAACATCTTGTAGAGATTGCGGACGATCGGGGTCATTTCCTTCTGCTCGGCTGCCGGCAGATTCATCGACCAGCACAGCTGGCGAATGTGGTGACCCTGCAGGCCCACGGTGGGATCGACAACCACAGTCGCGATTTTTTCCGGGGTTTTCGCGGCCACTTCCTCGATATCCATACCGCCTTCGGTTGAGAACATGATGCCGATGCCAGCATTCTCGCGATCCAAAAAGAGGGCGAGATAGTATTCTTTTACAATCTTGCTCCCGGCCTCGACATAGACCTTATGGACCTTCTTGCCCTCGGGATACGTCTGGTGTGTGATCAGGTCCATGCCGATCATGGCTTCAGCAATCTTGCGGCATTCCTCGGGACTCTTGGCGAGCTTGACGCCACCAGCTTTGCCGCGACCGCCCGCGTGAACCTGGGCTTTGACAACGGCGACTTCAGTTCCGAGACGGCGCATGGCAAATTCTGCTTCAGTGGGATTGGTGGCCAGGTAACCATCAGGTACGGGCACACCGTTTTGCTTGAAGAGTAATTTTGCCTGGTATTCGTGGATGTTCATTTAATCCTCCGGAGCATCGACAAATCGTTTGCAGGTCGCAATAGGCTAACATACTATGATCGGACCTTGCATCCTTAATCACAGACACGGAGGGGTTTTGATGCCATTGCCGACAAAGGGTCGCGTTCTTATTGCAGGTGGTGCCGGCTTCATTGGGAGTCATCTCTGCGATAGATATATTGGCAGGGGTTGGGAAGTCATCTGTGTCGATAATTTTCACACAGGCAACAAGGCGAATATTCGGCATCTGCTCACGCATCCAAACTTTGAACTTGTACGTCACGATATCGTTGAGCCTTACATGGCTGAAGTGGATTTGATTCTGAATTTTGCCTGCCCCGCGAGTCCTGTGCATTACCAGAGCAATCCGATCAAGACGATGAAAACGTCCGTGCTGGGGACAATGAACCTTCTGGGCCTCGCCAAGCGTGTGGGAGCCCGCCTGACTCACGCCAGCACTTCGGAGGTGTACGGCGATCCTCTGCAACACCCCCAAACCGAAGCCTACTGGGGCAATGTGAATCCGATCGGTCCACGCAGCTGCTATGACGAGGGCAAGCGTGCTGCGGAAACGCTTTGCTATGATTACAGCCGTCAGCATGGAGTCGAAGTGCGTCTCGTGCGTATCTTCAACACCTATGGACCGCGCATGGCGATCGACGATGGCCGGGTGGTTTCCAACTTCATCGTACAGGCTCTGCAGAATGAGGACATCACCATTTACGGCGACGGCTCTCAAACGCGCTCGTTCTGTTACTGCGACGATCTCGTCGAGGGCATCATCGCTTTGAGTGAGCAGGATGAAACGCTCGGACCGATCAACTGCGGCAATGCCAATGAGTTTACGGTGGCCGAACTTGCCGAGCGTGTGATTCGTTTGACTGGCAGTCGCTCGCGCATTGTGCAAAAACCTCTGCCCCAGGATGATCCCAAGGTGCGCCGCCCCGATCTTTCCCTGGCGCAGAAATACCTGAACTACCAGCCCAAGGTCGAGCTTGAGGAAGGCCTCAAGAAAACGATCGATTACTTCCGCACGGCTCTCGCCAACTCTCGCTGAAATTTCTGAGTCGATCGATGTTTTAAATTAAAAAAGATGGGCACCCGTCCTTACGGACGGGCTAAGCCAAACGAGCCATTTGGCGGCGAAGGGGGAATGAACCCACGGGAAAGGGACTTCGTACCACTAGGGCGAGTTGGACCAGAAAAACGGGGAAGGAGCGTGTTTTCCTGATACCGATTCAGGTACGGCATGTTGAGAGTACACTTGTAATAAAACTACGCGAAATCCTGTGGCTAATCGGGCCCTTCTCGGGCCGAACTCCGAGCAGCTAATCTTTTGATTGAAATGGAATATTTCGATCATTACAGGGCTTTCACGTTCTTGCATAATTTCCGGGGTCGAGAGCGAATGGGGCTGCTGGACCTGCTGCTGAATCTACGGCCACCTGCTCATGTTATCCAATACTTTGCAAAGGCCCACGCAAGCACCTTCCCAGGCATGGTTTCAAGAGTTTCGATCAATCTTAAGCGAAATCGGCAGGATGTAGGAAAGCAAGACCTTGTAAAATCAATGGCTTGTACAAATTGATATACAGCACGATTGACTGACGAAGCTGGATTGGAAGAATGTCCTGGAGGAAAACTTTTTCATGGTGATTAAATTTAGGTAAATTTATGTAGAATTCTTTCCGCGTTCCAAAGGATGCTCATTGCCTTTGAAATCCGTGCACCGCGCGAGTTTCAAAGATTTTTGCCTTTACGACGCAGATTGTCCTTCATGCTGACGTAACGAATCAAACCCCGCCGATGCAGGCTTTGCGGTTCCGGCTATGCAGAAAGACGCAGATGTTTTCACGGTGAAAATCCCACGGCGGATGTGCGTGTGGAAAGGGAGGAAGGAAGAGCCTCCAGCCAAGTGTGGAGGCCTCCACGGCATTAGCCCTGGCGAACCATGGTCTGCATGTAGTTGTTCTGACCCTGGACAACCACACCACCCACAGGAGACCAACCCTTGCCGATGTAATAGTTCACCTGATCTTCCAGATTGCGAACTGAATCTTCGACAAACAGTTTGTATTCCAAAACCTTATTGGCTCCTGTCGTCTTTGCAGCCGATACGGGAGCACTGGCGCTGGTCTTGCCAACGCTTTTGCGAGCGCTGCCCTTGACGGCGCTTTTGGTTTTGACCACCGTCTTGCTGCTTTTGCCTTTGCCAGCGCTCTTCTTCGACTTTGCCATTCGTAGCCTCCGATTCAAAATATGGAATTGCAGCCATTGTACACCATGTTCAAGGTGCTGAGAACAAAGCTACCTTTTTCCGAGCCTTCTGCTCAATCGCATCCTGCACTTTTCTTGGGCCACTTTGACATTAAATAGCCTGCAGAATCCTAGCCAAACTCGATTTGGCCAGGCTATAAGAATGGCACAAGAATGAAGGAGTGAAGGCTCATGACCCTGTCCCAGACAACGGCATATAAACCTCAACACCAAATACGTATTGTCACCGCGGCATCTCTGTTCGATGGGCATGACGCCGCGATCAACATCATGCGTCGCATCCTGCAGGCTTCGGGCGCCGAGGTTATTCACCTGGGTCACAATCGATCGGCCGCTGAAATTGTCGACTGCGCTATCCAGGAAGATGCCCAGGGCATTGCGATCACCTCGTATCAAGGTGGTCACCTGGAGTTTTTCAAATATATCCACGACCTCCTCAAAGAACGCAAGGCCAACATCAAGATCTTCGGTGGTGGCGGCGGTACCATTCTGCCCACCGAGATCGATGAGCTGCATGCCTATGGGATCACCCGCATCTATTCTCCGGATGATGGCCGGGCCATGGGACTGCAGGGTATGATCAACCACCTCTTGCAAAATTGCGATTTCAGCACGCAGAAACCGCCCGTGGATGCGCTGCTGCCCCTCGTGACGCAAAAGGATCCTCAGGCAATTGCGCGGGTGATTTCCGTGGCGGAAAACCATGGGGATTATCGCGAGACGCTGCAGAAAAGTGTTCAGGCTCTGAGGGGCGATCGCAAGGTTCCCGTGCTTGGCATCACCGGGACCGGGGGCGCCGGCAAATCTTCGCTCGTCGATGAGCTTGTCCGCCGGTATCTGCGTTCCCATCACGATGAGACGGTGGCCATCATTTCCGTCGACCCTTCCAAGCGAAAAACCGGCGGTGCTCTCCTGGGTGACCGGATCCGGATGAATGCGATTCATCATCCGCGCGTCTATATGCGCTCGCTGGCCACACGCCAGTCCAATTTGGCGCTAAGCAAATATGTGCAGGACTCCATTGAGATCTGCAAGGCCGCTGGATTTGACCTCATCATTGTGGAAACCTCGGGCATTGGCCAGTCGGATACGGAAATCGTCGAGCATTCCGATGTTTCGTTGTATGTGATGACCTCGGAATACGGCGCGGCCACGCAGCTGGAAAAGATCGATATGCTCGATTTTGCCGACGTGATCGCCATCAATAAATTCGACAAGCGCGGCTCGCTGGATGCCATGCGCGATGTCAAAAAACAGTATCGCCGCAATCAGAATCTTTGGACCGGCTCGGATGATGATTTGCCCGTGCTCGGTACCATCGCCTCGCAGTTCAACGACAGCGGCATGAATCAGCTCTATAATCGCCTGATCGACATTCTGAATGCCAAAACCGGCAGCAGCTTTCAAAAGCTCGCCACGCAGGAATTGGGCCTCAGCCAGCGGCGTTATCTTCTGCCGCCTGAACGCGTGCGGTATCTGGCCGAGCTCAGCGAAAATCACGAGCAGTATAAATCCTTCATTCAGCAGCAGGTGGCGATTGCGCGGCAGCTCTTCCAGATTCAGGGAACGGTCGATGCCCTGCGCAAAACGCAGAAAACCGCGCGTTACGTCACGGCCCTCGAGGCTCAGGCGGGTGACAGCTTAATTGTTCAGGAATTAATCAAACACTACAATGCGCTGGAACCGCGGCTCGATCATGAATGCCGTCAGGTCCTGCTCGGCTGGCATGAGCTCAAGGAAAAATATGCGGGTCCGGTTTATCAGTACAAGGTGCGTGACAAGGTTATCGAGCAAAGCCTCATTTATGAATCCCTCGCGCATCTGAACATTCGCAAGGTGGCGCTGCCGCGTTATGAGGATTGGGGTGAAATTCTTGGCTGGATTTTGATGGAAAATGTTCCCGGTGAATTCCCTTATGCAGCCGGTGTTTTCCCACTGAAACGTGAAGGTGAGGATCCCGCTCGCATGTTTGCCGGTGAAGGCGGACCGGAGCGCACCAACAAGCGTTTTCATTACGTTTCGAAAGGCATGCCGGCCAAGCGTCTTTCCACGGCTTTCGATTCGGTGACGCTCTATGGTGAGGATCCTGATCATCGTCCGGATATTTACGGCAAGATTGGCAACTCCGGTGTGAGCATTGCGACCGTTGATGATGCGAAAAAACTTTACTCCGGCTTCAACCTCGCGCAGCCCAATACTTCGGTGTCGATGACGATTAACGGTCCCGCGCCGATGCTGCTCGCATTCTTTCTGAATACAGCGATCGATCAGCAGTGTGAACTCCATATTCGCGAGCAGGGATTAACCGCGCAGGTGGAGGAGAAGATCAAGGAGATCTATCGCCGCTACGATGTGCCGCGTCCGCGTTATAACGGTGAGCTGCCCGACGGCAATGATGGTCTGGGTTTGATGCTGCTCGGTGTGACGGGTGATCAGGTTCTGCCGCTTGAGGTTTACGAGAAGATAAAAGCCAGCACGTTGAAGCAGGTTCGCGGAACAGTGCAGGCCGATATCCTGAAAGAGGATCAGGCGCAAAATACCTGCATTTTCTCGACGGAATTTGCCCTGCGCATGATGGGTGATATTCAGGAATATTTCATCAAGGAGCAGGTGCGGAATTTCTATTCCGTTTCCATCTCGGGCTATCACATCGCGGAAGCCGGTGCCAATCCCATCACTCAGCTGGCGTTCACGCTCGCCAACGGTTTCACTTATGTTGAATATTATTTGTCCCGCGGCATGCACATCGATGACTTTGCGCCGAATCTTTCCTTCTTCTTTTCGAACGGCACCGATCCTGAGTACGCGGTGATTGGTCGGGTGGCGCGGCGTATCTGGGCCAAGGCCATGAAGTATAAGTATGGCGGCAATGATAGGTCGCAGAAGCTTAAGTACCACATTCAAACCTCAGGACGCAGTCTGCACGCCCAGGAGATTGCATTCAATGACATAAGAACCACGCTGCAAGCGCTTTACGCGATCTATGACAACTGCAACTCCTTGCATACCAACGCTTACGACGAAGCCATTACGACGCCAACTGAGGAATCCGTGCGGCGGGCGATGGCCATTCAGTTGATCATCAACAAGGAACTCGGGCTTGCGAAAAACGAAAATCCCTTGCAGGGTTCCTTTATTATCGAAGAGCTGACGGATCTGGTTGAGGAAGCGGTGATGGCGGAATTCCGCGCAATTTCCGAACGCGGGGGTGTGCTGGGGGCGATGGAACGCATGTATCAGCGGTCGAAGATTCAGGATGAATCGCTTTACTATGAATCGCTGAAGCACACGGGTGATCTGCCCATCATCGGCGTGAACACCTTCCTCGGCAAGGATGGATCGCCGACGGTGATTCCAGCCGAGGTGATCCGTTCCACCCCGGAGGAAAAGGAATACGCGATTCAATCCGCGCATGACTTCATCAAAAGAAATGGCTCAACCGGCGATGCGGCGATTGCCCGTTTGAAACAGGCGGCGCTGGATGGTAAAAATATCTTCCACTGTTTGATGGATGTGGGGCGTGTCTGCACGCTTGGACAGATTTCCCAGGCGCTTTATGAAGTCGGTGGTCAGTACCGACGGAACATGTAATATGCGGAGCGACCTGGATTTGGTCGCAAGGGATAAAACAGTCTTAAAGTAAAAGCTTTTCAGGATCTTCGACGCGGGCTGTACATCATGTACAGCCCCGACTTTTTTTCTACTCTTGTTGCCCCTAACGAAAACCGGTACCGTATTTCCTAGACATCATAACAGCAAATATCCAATGGAGGGAGGTCCCATGCGTGAACCCCGTACTCACGTTATAACCTTTGCCAATATTAAAGGTGGAGTCGGCAAGACGACCTCGGTGACGAACGTCGCTTATCTGCTCGGCACCGTTCTTGGCAAAAGGGTTCTGGTCATCGATTCGGACGATCAAGGCAACGCCACCAAAGCTTTGGGTGTGCGGGATCTTTTCGACCGCAATCAGGAAACGCTCTGGCATGCCCTGCGTGGCAAGCTCACCTATGATCAGGTGATGGTCGAAAGCCCGTATAAAAACATCTGGGTCATTCCCTCGACCAAGGAACTCAAGGCGGCTCAAACCGAATTTGGGCGCTCGGCACGGAGTTTTAAGCTTTTTAAACACCTTTTGAAGGGTGTTGAGAAGAATTTCGATTTTGTGCTGATCGACACCAAGCCGCAGATCAACGTGCTGCTGCAGGCGGCCCTCGCGGCTTCCAACTGGTACCTGATCCCCAGCTTTCCCGAGCCTGACAGCTACGACGGATTTTTGGATCTCGTGGCGGAATGTGAAGAAATTCACGACGAGGAAAATCCGGATCTGCACTGTCTCGGCGTCATGCTGAGCTGCGTGAAGAAAATTCCCGCGCATGACTCGTACATTCGCTTTATCAGCAAGCACCTCAAGAGCGCCCGCGTGAATCTGCTGAAGCCTGCCATCCGCGTCTCCAACGCGGTCGCCACGGGCAACCTGCAGAGCTGTCCGGCCGCGGCTTTGCCCAGTGCCCGCTCGGTGAAGGACGATTATCTGAAGCTGACCCGGGTGCTTTTGAAGCAGGTCGATGCGAAGAAGATCGAACGCCCCAATCTCGAGCACCTTGGCGTTCTGCGTGAGAAGGTCCGTGATGAAGGAGAATGGCAGTTGCAGGATGGCAACGAAGAAATCAATCTGCTCTGAGAGAGGCACCCATGGCATCAATGCGTGAAATGGCCAAGAAGAATCTCGACAAAATGGTGAAGGGTGCGGCGCGCGAAGTGAATACCTCGCGCCCCTCGCGTGAATCGCAGGCAGCCCGTCCCGCGGCCTCAAAGGCTCCGACAGCACCCGCGGCTTCCGAGGCGCGCCGGGGTGCTTCTGCGGCGGAAGCACCTGCGCCTGCGCCTGCGCCTGAACCGGCTCCCAAGCCCAGCGCGGCTCCCAGTTCCGTGTTTGAGCAGCTGCAGGCTCAGATCGAACGAAACGGCAAAACCATCCAGAAGGTTCCGGTTGAGAACATCAAGCTGAACGAAAATATTCGTGAGGCTTACAACCAGGATCACCTGAAGGTCCTTGCCGAATCGATGCAAAAGGATGGACTCATTCAATTCCCCACGCTCTGTCTTAAGACCGGCGTGAACGGGGAATTTTCCTTCGTTTGTAAAAACGGTCATCGCCGGATTCTGGCTGCGAAAATGCTCGGCTGGAAAACCATCGAGTGCGTGATTCTTCCCTTCGCCTCCACGCGTGATGAACTTTATCACACGATCGCCGCGAACCTGCGCGAGGACGTGTTTTATCTGGATCTGTCGCAGGCCTATCAGCAGGCGAATCATCTGGGTGAGAGCGATCAGGCCATTGCGGAACGGGTCGGGGTCAATCCACGGACCGTGGGCTGGTATCGCCGTCTGGTGACAATGGCTCCGGAATGCCAGGCTCTGTGCCGGCAGCATCCCGATCTGTTTCATGCGACCTGGGCGATCCAGCTGGCCCGCAAAGGCGAATTGCCTCCGCTTGCGATTTTGATGAAGCAGATGCAGTTCATGCTCGCGCGTCATCAGGCGCAGAAGGACAACACGGATCAAGCCCCTCAGCCGGATCGTTTGCCTAAAACGATCGATGTGGAACAGCAAAAGGAAGCCCGTTCTTCGCTCAAGGCCTTGTTCTCGGGCGCGCGGGGGCCTGCGGAAGCGCAACAGGCCTGGCAGCTGGTCGAACAGCTTTGTATTGCGGGCTATTTCAAGCCGGCCCTCCTGAATCGCATGCGGCGTCAGCTGCTGCCCGGCGCACAGAAAGCCTCCCGCCGCCCCTCCACCATCGACTCGTAATCATCTTGTTTCAGCGCTGAATTATTCCTATGATCCTCCCTTCGCACCATCCCAATCCGGGATGGTGCTGTTGAGGAGCTTTTTTCATGCCTGAATTGCCAGAAGTCGAATGTTTAACCCGGGCCGTACGGTCGGTCATTCTGGGTAAAAAGCTCGATGAAATGGTCTTTCATCGACCGGATCTCCGCTGGCCGATTCCCATGCAGGATCTGCGGGAATTGATCGCCGGAAAAACCATATTGTCTGTGGAACGTCGTTCCAAATACCTGCTGATTGAAACAGAAAGCGGCTATGCCATCATCCATCTTGGGATGACCGGCAATATGCTGTTCAGCCCGGAAGCCACCGGCCGTTGGAATCACACGCATGCAAGTTTTCGCGTGATCGATGACTCCGGCCCCGTGGGTTATCTGCATTATGTGGATCCTCGGCGTTTCGGCTGTATTCTCTGTAGCTCGCGTGATGCCCTTTCGCAGCATCCACTCATCAGGAACCTGGGGCCCGAGCCCTTGGAAACGGAAGGTCTTGATGAAATTCTTTATCAGCGCAGTCGCGGGAAAACCGTGGCGGTGAAGAACTTTCTCATGGATGCGCACAACGTCGTCGGCGTGGGCAACATCTATGCAAACGAAAGCCTCTTTCTTGCGGGAGTCAAACCTTCGCGCAAAGCGTCTGCCGTCAAGCGTGAGGAGTGGACCAAAATCAGTGGCGCCATCAAATCAGTGCTGACGGCAGCAATCCAGGCCGGTGGCACGACCTTCCGCGACTATAAACATGTCGACGGGGAACCGGGCTATTTTGAACTCTCACTGAGCGTTTATGGCCGCGATGGTGATCCTTGTTTGCGGTGTAAAACGGGAATTAGCAGCAGCAGAATTGGGGGTCGTGCGACTTACTTTTGTCGCCGTTGCCAGCGCTGAAGAGCGCGTCCCGCCCGCATTAAGCGTCAAATGGGTCGTGTTTGACGCATCTGAAAAGGCCGGGTTCCTGTGTGATTTCAGCGGGTTAGATGGCCTTCCCGGCACTGCGCAAAAAAATTTGCGATGAAGCACAAAAAACCTCACTAAATATGTTGACATTGTCTCTCAAACTGCTAATTTGTCGCAGCTAAGGCATTGAGTTCACGTCAAGCCTCCACGGAAGATCCGCAGGAGCCCTGCAAAAAGCCCTTCCGAGTTGAAACTGATGTGTTCCTTGGATACGAGAAATGCCAAAGTTTGCTTGTGAGCAGGAGTTCACGGCAAGTAAGACAGGACAGAGCTGCAGGATGCGGCCGCCATCGGTCCCTGGATGGGGAAGAGATGTTGATAGAACGGATGTCTTGGGTCCTGTGTGAGCGATGGGGTACCAAAGTTTCTTGCGGATGTGAGGAACGGGATAAATAGCCAAATCGGAGGAAATCAGCTATGATGACACCGGAAAACACGAATGATGCTGCACTCAACTTCGACACATCTTCTGTCACTTTTCCCCCTGGAACAAAACTGCGTGAAATCGAGCGCATTGTGATCCTGGAAACTCTGAGACAGAAAAACTTCAACCGTACGCATACCGCCCGCGCTCTGGGGATTGGTATTCGCACGCTGCAACGCAAACTGAAGCGTTACGGCGCGTCTGACTGGGGTCTCAAGACCAAAGTCGGCGGTGAAGACATGGTGGAAGGCGCTGAGAGCCCTTCGTTCACCAACTAAGTTCCAGCCTTGCGCTGCACAAGAGCCCTGCAGAAGTGCGGGGCTCTTTTACTTAGTCCAGAACCAGTTGGGTCGAGCTTTTTGGATTCAAAAAGGTTGACAGCAAAAAGACGAACACTTATAAAGTGTCTTCCGATGGGGATGTAGCTCAGGTGGTTAGAGCACACGCCTGATAAGCGTGAGGTCGGATGTTCGAGTCATCTCATCCCCACCATCAAAAGACCCGGTTGACGAGAAATCGCAGCCGGGTTTTTTGCGTCGTCCGTGTCCGGACATTTCTCTCCACTTCATGTCCTTTCTCATACGGCGCGACCTGCGGTAGAAGCAGGGCATGCGAATGTATTATGTCTACATCCTGAGTGACCGTTTCCGCAGACTTCTCTACACCGGGGTCACGAACAATCTCGAACGGCGCCTGCACGAACATCGAACAAAGCACAACCCGAACAGTTATACAGCACGATATGACATCACGTATCTCGTCTACTTTGAAACCCATGGGCATGCGGGTCAGGCCAATATCCGGGAAAAGGAAATCAAGCGGATGAATCGTTGGGAAAGGGAAAGACTGATTCGCGAGTTCGAGGAGCAGGAGCGCACCTGCCCGCCGCATTTAAAAAATCCTTATGCACCTCCCGGCCGGCAGCGACGGCGTCCATCCTGTCCCTGGCCAGGTGCGTCCTTGCCTCATGATTAAGGCACGGCCGTCGCCCGGTTGTCAGAGTTTTGACGCTCTAAAAGCCAGGGGAAGAAAGGCTTTCACGTGTGAGAGGCGGGCAGCCAGCAGACAGTTGTTTCATGCGACGTTCCTTGCCATTTGAGTTACCGGACTGCCTGTGTGTCGAGTATCGTCGAGCAGGCTGCAGAGCAAGGATGGTGGATCGCCTTGCCCTTTCGCAGCGAGCAGGGACAGTTGACTCCGGGACCTTGCAGGGCAGCGGACTGCTTGCCGTGTTGAGCAAGGATGGTCAGGCAGGAGACGTTGCTTCGCACTCAGCAGGGAAGGTGGATTGCTCTCCGAGACAGCGGACCGTTTCGTTACCGAGCGAAGTCGAATGAACTCTCTCCTGTCTGAAGTATTGAGCAGATCGGTCGACCCGTTTGCCGATCGAGGCGCCGGGCCGTAGGGGCGATCAACCCCTTTGCCCTTCAGGCCAGCAGGCTGTCCTTGCATGCCGAGGCGGAGGGTAGACCCCTTTGCCCTAAGTCAGCAGGTTGTCCTTTCGTGCCGAAGCGGAAGGTCGACCCCTTTGCCCTTCCAGGGCACCAGACAGTTCTTCAAGCTGAGCAGGACGGCCGACCCGATTGCCCTTCCAACCACCAGACTGTTCTTTCGAGCTGAGCAGGACCGTGCGATCACTTTGCCTTTCGAATTTCGTTTTGGGAAACAGCGCGATTCGCCATTTGAAAACTTTCCCGGTAAGATGGCCTCCATCACGATGACAACCGACTCTCATGTGACAGGGAGATGCCCATGTGCCCACAATATTCCGGATCACCTTATGCGGTAGGCACCGAAGAAGCACAGATTGAAAAACTGTATCAGAGCATGATAGAAGGCTGGAATCAGCGCGATGCGATCAAGCTGGCGGCTGCCTTCGCTGATGATGGCTTGATCATTGGTTTTGATGGAACCCATCACCACGGAGCCCGCGATATCGAGGAATCCATCGGCACGATCTTTCGGGATCACCCGACGCCACCCTTTCTCTTCAAGGTCAAGGACATCCGCTTTCTGACGCCGGATGTCGCTCAACTGGAAGCCATCGTTGGCATGGTTCCACCGGGCCAGAAGGAATTGAATCCGGCATTGAATGCCTTTCAAATGATGACAGCCGTCCGCCGTGAGCGGCGCTGGGTCATCGCCTGCTTTCAAAATACACCCGCGCAGCTCCACGGACGTCCCGAAGCCCTGGACGCCATGACACAGGAGATTTTGGCTGAATAACATAATAAAATCAAATAGTTATAATTAAATCTGGCCACGCTCATGTTTTCCGGCTGGGATTCCGATTAGAATTAGAAAATGTTTCTAGAAATATTTTCCAGTTTCAGGAGCCAGCCATGACCCAACACTTTCTGATCACCGGAGCCAATCGCGGCCTGGGCGCTGCCATCACCCGTGGACTCGCAGCCTCGGGCTGTCAGTTGACGCTGCTCTGTCGCGATCGTCAAGCCGCGGAGGCTTTGATTCGAACTCTGCCTTCGGGACAGGTTTCCGGTATTCTCCAGGCTGATTTAAGCAGCCTTCGAGGCATTCAGTCGGCCATTCATGCCATAAAGGCGCTCCCGCCTCTCGATGGTCTGATCCACAATGCTGCGATCTGGCCCCAAAGGAAAATCATCCAGGCCGATGGACTCGAGGAGGCCTTTGTCGTCAACCACCTCGCTCCTTTTCTCATGAACATGCAATTGGAAGATCGCTTTCAGCGTGATGGTACACGCGTCGTGCAGATGACGGCCGGACTTTATCCGCTTGGCGATCGGAATTTTTCCCAAAGCGCCACCGGCCAGAATTTTAGCGCGCTCAAGACCTATGCCTCGACAAAGCTTTTGAACCTTGCTACGACCATGACGTTTGCTGAACGTTGGCAGGGCAGTCCTGCGACGATCAATGCGGTGCATCCCGGAGTGGTGCGCACGGACCTTGGGGCGATGAGTGGGGTGAAGGGCATGCTGTTGAATCTTGTCAAAAGACTTTGGCTGACACCTGAGGAAGGGGCCAGGGCTCCGCTGAGCCTTTGCACGGATCCCGCATTCAAGGGCATCAATGGCCGTTTTTATGATCGTTTCAAGGAAGCGCCACTTGCTCCCTTCATGCAGGATACGGGCTTTCGGGAAGCGGTGTGGCAGCAGGCCCTGCAGTACATGAAACAAGCGGGTTAAATCATGGCCGGAAAACAGCAGCGCGGTCAGGAGACGGCCGACAGGGTCCTGAAAGCGGCGCTGAAACTTTTCAGCCGTCATGAACTTTCCATTGAGCGCCTGAGTGAAGTCTCCGGCGTTTCCATCGGCTCCATCTATCATCACTTTGGAAATCTCAATGGCGTCTCGGCCGCGCTTTATCAAAGTGCAATGGCTGATCTTCTGCACAGCATTATCCGTGCGGTTGAAACCGAAACCACAGCGCGGGCGAAGGTGATCGCCCAGGCACGCGCGTACATGGAATGGACCCGCGAGAAAAAAACCGCCGCGCGTTTCATTCATGCCTCGGCCTACGCCCCCTATATGCAGCAATATGAAGAGGACATCCGCAAGGCGAAGCAGCCGATCCTCGAGGCGCTCATGGCTCTCTTTGAACCGCATATCCGGGCCCGTGAGGTGATCGCCCTGCCGCTGCCTCTCTATGAAATTCTATTGATTGGCCCTCTTGCCGAGCTGGCCCGTCGCTGGCTGAGCGGCGGCTCCGGACTGGATATGGATGCGGCCTGGGACCATTTACCGGAACGCATCTGGCGATCCGTTCAGCCTGAGGAATGAAATCATGCGCATCAAACAGGTGATCCTGGTCCGCAAGGATCTCAACATGCGGCGCGGCAAGGAAATCGCTCAAGGGTCGCACGCGGCGATGGATTTTTTGATTGAACCCTTGCGCCTGCTGCTCCTGCAAAACAAGGCGACCACGATTGAGCTGACAGACATGGAAAAACATTGGATCGTGCACGGCATGGCCAAGGTCTGCCTGCGTGTGAATAGTGAAGAGGAACTGGTGGCCCATCACGAAAAGGCCCGGGCCGCCGGCCTGAAAAGCTACATGATTCGTGATAGCGGTCGCACCGAATTTCACGGCCAGCCGACCCTGACAGCCTGCGCCATAGGGCCGGATCTGACCGAGCGCATCGACGCCATTACCGGCGATCTCGTCCTGTATTAACTACGTCAATAAGGGTCGAGTTCCCGAAATCCAAAAAATCGGCTATAGGAAATCCAGGCAAGCCGCCTCAATTTGAATTTCCACTCAGGCCAGGTCGGGGGGACCCTATTGTGAAACGCATAGTCATCTGTATTGCTGCATGTCTCGTGGCCATGACCGGTTGCGGTCAAAAAAAGAAAAGTCGCAAGGATATTCTGCATGCACCGGATCAACTTCTGGTACAGACACCTCTGAATCTCGCAGGCATTAGCCCCTCGGAACGGGATGATGCCAAATTCAATCGCTGCATCGCCGGGAATGGCAACCCTGAGGCGCTGGCGGGCTGTAACCTGCCTTATCTGGAGCTCCAGGAGACCACGCGCGAGGAGCAGGTGGCTCAGGTGATGAGTCATACTCTGATCAGCCATGACTGGCAGACGGAACGCTTCCGCAGCTTTCTCTTGCAAACCAGGCCGGAACTCGTTTCCATGCTGTCCTGTGTGAAAGGCATCGCGATTTCCACCGATATCCGACCTTCCTTTTATTATCCACCGAGTGGCGCCATCTATCTGGATGCCCGGTATTTTGCAGCCAACGAAGAGGAAGCGAAAACGGTCAGCACGCGACCAGATGCGCGCGAGGAAAATTATGATCAGATCAATCTCCTCTTTTTCTCGGTGGATACTGCGATGCCGGAGACCATTGAGGATGCGCGACGCCTGGACCTGGAAGGACTGCTGGCCCATGAACTGGCTCATGCCTGCGATTTCAAAGCAGCGGCGTTGACCGGTCAATACCTGTCCGCTGCGTTGCCTGAAGCGCCGCATAATGCTGTCTATTACCTGGCGCAATGGCTTTTCTTCGGCGACGCCAATGCCAAAGACCAGCTGGCCACGTACACGCCGGCTGAGATCGGCCGATCCTATGAGGAAAGTCCGATCGTCGATATCTATGGTTACGGCAACCAGTTTGAGCATCTGGCCATGATCGTGCAAAATCATCTGGCCTTTGAATTTGATGGCAACAATCGCGTGGACCTGCTGACGGATAATCCGAAGGAGAATGAGAATCTTCGGGACTTTCCGATTCACTGGGGGATGACTGGCAAATTTTGTCAGCCGCAGCTTTTCGAAGAGGGACGGGCGATAACCGCGCGGACGGTGCCGATGCCGTTCGCATTTCAAAAAACGATCGCGGACTGTACGAGCATCGTGCATGAAGCGGGCACAGCCGTCCATCAGGTACTGGGTCTTCCTGAATCTCGATAAGGGCGACGTCCAGAGCCCTTACGCGGGGAAGGCCTGGTAGGGGCTTTTGCAGGTTGGGCACGATCCGTAGTAGGGCGGCTTGCCCTCCTGATAGTCCAGCACATTGCTCCCGCCGCATTGCGGACAGGTGAACGAGCCGGACATGCCCTTGACGGCGCCGCGGCTTTTCATAAAGACCATCACGCCGACGATGGGCGCCGCGATCAGGCCACCAGGAACGGAAATAAAATGCACGCCGGGAATAATGATCGTGGCGAGCGCGGCCAGCACCGTCAGGGCAAAGGTTTTCAAGCCCCGTAACACGGCATCGCGCTGGGTCACGTGCACGATGCGGGCCGAGCCCGTGATTTCCTTGCCGCTTGAAACGACCCGCATTTGACCTTCAGCCCCGTTGTTCATGACGTTCCTCTTTATTTTTGTTTTCATCATATTCAAAGAAAAGTTCGACCTTCATATCGCCCATCGCTGCGCGCTCCAGCAGCTCGGAGAGAAGCCTATCGAGTTCCATCTGATCCCTGGGCTTCATGGCCGCCAGAGCCTCAAGCAGGCGATCGGGAACGCTCGTGGAGGCCTTCTCCAAAACCCGTCGACCTTTGGCCGTGAGATGCAGCAGAAGACGCCGGGAATCCTCGGGAGCGGGACTGCTTTGAATCATGCCTTTGTCCACCAGCTTGCGGACGACCACGGAGAGCGAACTTTGATGCGTGTGGGTCAGCAGGGCCAGTTCGTTAAGGGAACGCTTGCGTCCATCCTGAAGTTTTTGCAAAGCAAAGAGCTGAGCGGTGCTCATGCCGAGCTGCTTTTCCGCCTGGCGCGAAGCCACATGTAACGTACTCACCAGACGGCGGAACGAGTTCAGGATACTATGGCAATGTGAGGATCTGGCTTCTGTCATGGTCTTCATCCGATATATGGGATCCCATATTTTCATCAAAAGCCGTCCAAGGCAACAGAAACCTCAGCGGCGACACGATCATGCCAGGGTGGGTGATTCCGCCTGCTCCTGCCGAGGCGCAGCACCAAATAAAAGACGCCGGGTCATAACCCGGCGTCTTCTTTTTTTTGAGCATGACATGAGTAGGGGCGAGAGCGGCCTCTTATTCGGAACGCTCGAGACTGCGTTTCCGTTCATTGCGATAGCGGAGCTCGGGAGTCGGCCGGGCTCCTTCCACGAACTTCTGGGAAAGCACGGAAATATAGGCACTTCCGGTTTCCAGATAACCATTCAACTGATTGAGTGTATTCCGATCAAAGAATTTAAGGAGCGGCTGATCCACCAGATAAAAATGGGTCAGAGCATCCACGACCAGCGCATCGTAGTGATCGGCATAGACATCAAAATCCGAAGGACGTGCCACGCCGCGGCAGTTTTCCTTGCAGCAGGCCAGTGGAATTTCTTCGTCCAGATTCAGAAGACCATAGTCATCCGTTACCTCTTCCCCGGGAGCGATATCGCGCAGGGCGATTTCAAAACCATAGCCGGTCGTCACCGTATTGGGATTGCAGCAATGGTTGACGTAACGGCCATGATCCCAGCTCAGGACATAGTCGCCCTTGGGGTCGATGTACGAATATTTTTCAATAATATCCGTGTAGGCGGGATTTTTCAGCAAGGCGGCATTGCGCTCCACGATGATCTCGAGCTGATCCCGCACATAGACCGCTGTGCCTTTCGGGATCAACTTGGTTGCAAAGACACCGTAGCCGATCTCTTTGCTAACCCATTTTAACTTGGTGTCGGGGTGTATCATGTAGGCTCTCTCCCACGTTAAAAATAGTCATGGCTTAGGTTTTGCCGCCAAATGACTCGACTCGGGTACAATCGCTTCAAGATCGGGAAGGTGAAACGTCACGCAATGAAAGGCCCCCCCATCCTTTATCAAGTCGTCCGCCTTCAGAAAAACCGTCTTCAGCCCGACTTCCTGATAAGCCTTTCGAACCTCTTCCTCATAGGACGCGTAAAAGTGTTGGTCCGGATAGGTGCCTCGACTGGGGTCGGGGTTCTTGTAACTTGGAATGATCACTGTATCGTTTACTATCACAGAATTCGCATAAGTAAAGAAAATATCGTAGACCGGGAGAGGCATGGGTACCCGGACCACCCGGAAGGTCTTGCTCAGATCCTTGGCGATCCGATCCAGTTCCGACTTGATCTTGGGAATCTTGACTTTGGAGTCGGGGTCCGCGTCATCCAACAGGTCCATGGCCCGGTCCTGAATCTCGTTGACCAGGATAGTGTTCCTGTTGACGAATTTCAAAAACATGTCGACATGCGGATGAGGAATTTGGCTCACGACCCGAGTCTTGCGACAGCCGAGGGCCAGCTGAAAAATGTCTGCGACATGATCACTGATCGAAAAATTGGGGTCCTTGGGACGATTGGATTCCGGGTCGTCCGACATCTCCTCGGAGACGATGCAGGTTTCACCATTGGTCATGAAGTTGCCGCCGTCCATCACGATGGGCAGATGTTCGACACTGGAATTGATGGCCAAGGCAAATTGATGAATTGCAGCATCGTCGTAGCTGCTCCCATCACGGTAAACAAAATCCACGAAGCTGGGTGTCGGAGGAATGAAGGGATAGGCTCTGAGAACCGGAATGGGAAAAAAATCGCGCAGCCAGGGGCTCTCATGCTCGAGCTCAACCCGGGTGATCGATTTCAGCTCATCCGCTTTGAAGGGCTTCTTTTCCGTGAAAAGTTCTTCAACCTGTTCCTTGAAACCCGCCGTCATGAAGATATAGACTTTCGCCTTGGCAGCCAGCATCGCCCGAACCAATTCTATACCGGATTCCCGGAACAGAACCTGCTCACTCACAGCGACACCAAACATAGGCTCATATTCGGCCAGAGGGCGCGGCTGAATGGTTTTTTCGAATTTAAAGCTGGAAATTTGGATCTTTTGCGGAGCCCAGTTCTGATAACCCAGAACAGCAGCGATGGCGAGCAAGCAGGTTGCTGGCAGAAGCAGTTTCTTTTTCATCGTCAGTCGTCGGCGTCCATAAAAAGTCCCTAAAAAAAGTCAGGCAACAAGGGATCATGTTGCCCGATTTCCTTTGAAATAGATACACCAATCAATGGGGGAGGGGTTGGGATTTTACCTTCAGGACAATTCTTCGGGCTTCCTCCGCCCGACCTGGTAAATAGGGTTCATCCAGTGGTTCGGTTTCGCCGAGTCCGATTGCAACCACACGGTTGGGATCGAGTCCAAACTCGTCGATCAGCACCTGCCGAACCGTCATGGCCCGTTGATAGGATTCCACCTGATTGCTTTCACTTTCACCCTTGGGATCGGTATGACCTTCGACCAGGAGAAGGGGGGCATGCGCCGTCATGAGAATCCGGGCCTGCTCGATGAGAGCATGGCGTCCCTCGGTGGAAAGTTCGAACGTGGTTGGAAAAATTTTCGGATCGATGAAAAGACGATCATAGGTCAGAGTCCGACTCGGCAGGATCCGAAGTGTTTGACTGATTTTGATATCCTGCAGTTCGGCCCGGTCACCCACCATCACCCCAGGGGCCTCGGGAAAATATAGACCTGAATCCTTGGAGCCATCGGCCGTGACTTCGGCGATCGTATAGTTTTCGCGGACTTCGGTGGTTTTTAAAAGGGCCGTGGGAATTCCTTGCCGACTGGTTTGCAGGAGGCTGCCGGGCAGAAGACCATCCCGCTGTCCCCCAGCCAAAAGTGCTATTAGGGAACGCCCCTTCTTTTGAATTTTGATCACAGCAAGTCCGGCTGACGCTTCCTCCTCGGGGGAAGGCAAAGCCGGTAAAGGCTTACAGGATGCCGCCGGCGCATTGATCTGCACGGCGCTGAGTTTCCTGTAGACAACTTCTCCATGACTATGGTTTGTAAGTGCAACGAGAGGCATGCACAAAGCCATTATGATCCAGTTTGTACGGACATTCTTAAGTGCTACCATGGCCACCACTCAAGGCTACGGGTCCTTCTGTCTTCCAGGTAAGAGTTCGGCACGGCCCGTCAAAACTTTAGACACCTTCCAGCAAACCTCTCAAATGACTGAATTTTTTCTTGAAGACTCCAGGAGGCGGACGTGAAAGATTTTCTGGATGTCCTGCTTGAACAGATGGATCAACCGCGATCGGCTCATGACGAGGCCATCTATCTCAATCGTCTCAAGAGTTTGGCCACCACGGCTCCGCCCCAACGAAAAATTCCCAGCCGAGGTTCCGGAGTTCCGCTCCGCGCCACCACCCTGAAAACAGCTCCCGATTCCAGGCTCTTTCAATCAAGACCGGACGTGGAGCTGTTCTTTTATGAGCTGAAGGATGAGCAGGCCGAACCACGATGGTTCCGGCAGGCCAAGGACCTGGATCCTTTACGCGCCTTCGGACGCTGGGATCCCTTGCCAGGTGAAGCGCAGGTGCTCGAAACCATCGCCATGGGAGCCGACCTCTACAGCCTGAAGGTGCAGGATCATGATACGGCGACGCTGCAGTACCTCGCGGAAGTCGGCGTGGACTATGGTGTGCCCGTGCTGCTCCGTTGCACGAGCGAAGAGGAGCTGGCGCGCGCGCTGTTTGTGGAAGCGGATACGTGGATCGGACTTGAAGCTGCGGTGGCGGTGCCCGAACTTTTGGAACTGCCTATTTTTGAGAACCGCCAGGTTCTGTTGCCTTATGGCAACGCTGAGGAATGGACCCGGCATCAACTGAAACAATTGATCCTTCATATAGAAATAATAGAGGAGCCTCAACGATGACCGAGCAAAAGGGCAAAGATTTTTACAAGGAATCCGGTGTTGATGTTGCCAAAGGTGATGCTCTGGTGGATTGGCTGCAAGCGCGCAAGGGCGAGCAGGTAATCGGGGGTGAAGTTGTCTCCGGGATTGGCGGTTTCGCGGCGCTGTTCCGCCCGGATTTTTCCGGCATGGAGGATCCTCTGCTGGTGACCGGAACGGATGGCGTCGGCACCAAGGTTCTGCTTGGTCTCGAACACAATCAACTCGAAGGGCTGGGCGTGGACCTAGTCGCCATGTGCGTCAACGATCTTTATACGGTCGGCGGCCGGCCGCTCTTTTTCCTCGATTACTATGCGACCGGAATATTGGATGAGAAACAATTCAAGGCCATCCTTTCCGGGATCCGCAAGGGCCTGGCCCAATCCCAGGCGGCTCTGCTTGGCGGAGAAACCGCCGAGCTTCCCGGACTCTATGAAAAAGGACATTTCGATCTGGCCGGTTTTGTGGTCGGCGTGGTCGATGGAAAAAAACGCCTGCGCCCGGAACTCGTGCAGCGCGGTGATAAACTGATTGCTTTGAACGCCAGCGGTTTTCATAGCAACGGTTATTCGCTGGTCCGCAAGTGGCTGGCGGAAAAACCGGTCGATCAGACGATGCTGAACCGTATCCTCGAGCCGACAAAAATTTATTATGAAGTGCCCGAACTTTTGCGCCGCCTGGGCTGGGGTTCCCTGCATGCTCTCGCCAATATCACGGGTGGTGGCATCTCGGGGAATCTGCCGCGCGTTCTGCCGGAGGGCCTGGACGCTCAGATTGATCCCCTGAAAATTCCCACACCCGATTGGATGCGCAGCTTTTATGAAAGTCATGGCGCGCGCTTTGAAGATGTCGAAGGCGTCTTCAATATGGGGGCCGGCATGATCGCGGCGGTGGCCGCCGACGCAGAAGGAAAATTCCATCAGATTTGCAAGGAACTCGGTCTCGGCAGCGCGACCATCGGTGAGATGATCCCGGGTTCCGGCGAATCCACGGTTCGTTATCTTTGAGAAGGGATTGTTTTATGGAAGTGACTCCAGCCAAACCATTGCATGTTCTCAGCTCCTCGCAGTTTGATCGTCCGTTTCTGGACCATATGTGTCAGCTGACCGATACCATCCGCCGCTTCGATAAGTCGAAGGAAGGTCTGATGTATCTGCAGGGACTCCTGGCTCATCGACGGGCCATGCTGTATTTTACGCAGCCATCGACTCGAACCTTTCTCTCCTGTCAAACCGCCTGTCAGATCCTGGGCATGGGGACCAACGAGATCCGCGACTCTTCGACGAGTTCGGAGCGCAAGGGGGAGAGCATCGAGGACTCGCTGCGCACGTTTTCGAGCTATGTTGATGTCATCATCATGCGGACGCCGGTGCCCGGCCTCTGTGATCGCATCGCGAATCTTTTGGACGAGACCGAACGACCCATTCCGATTGTGAATGCCGGTTCCGGACCGGATGAGCACCCGACGCAGGCGCTGCTTGATATTTATACCTTGAACCGGAGCTTTGTGCGCAACGGCGGCATTGATGGCAAGACCATCATGATGGTCGGCGACCTGAAGCGGGGCCGGACCATCCGCTCGCTGAGCGGCCTTCTGAGCAACTATCGCGATGTGAAGATCCTCTTCGTTTCGCCGCCTGAATTCCGCATCAGCGATGACCTGCGGCAGAAGCTTCAGCAAAAGGGCCAGAAGTTCGAGGAAACCGATCAGTTTACGGACGCCCTGCGCATGGCCGATGCAGTTTATATGACCCGGGTGCAGGATGAGTATGATACGAACGGCGAGTCGAAAAAAGTCGACTCCCGGCGCTTTCATCTGAAGGCCGAACACCTGCCGCTGATGAAGAGCACCGCGGTGATCATGCATCCCCTGCCGCGCCGCGAGGAATTGGATGTGGCCATCGACACCGATCCCCGCGCCAGGTACTGGCGCCAGGAAAGAAACGGTATGTGGACAAGGGTGGCCCTGCTGACTAAGATCTTTGGAGTGGATCGGAAGATCGTTCTGCCGGAGCTTTAATGCGCAAAGAAAATCTTGTCCTGGCCAGCATCTGCATGACCAGTACCGACGATCGGGAACGGAATATCGAGGAAGCCCTGCACTGGGTAGCGAAGGCTGCCGCACGTGGAGCTGACTGGGTGCTTTTGCCTGAGGTTTTTGCCTATCATGGATCGTATGACCGCATTCATGAAATGGGGGAGCCTGAGGGCGGAGCCCTGGGCACGCGACTGGCCGCCGCAGCGCGGGAGCATAAGATTTGTCTTTTTGCTGGCAGCTTCGGCGAGCAGGCGGCGCCGGGTGAGTTGAAGGAGGCGGATGAAAAAGGTCGCCTCGGTCATCGCCGGGTTTATAACACCTGCTATGTCTTCGACCGCCAGGGCCAGCGTGCGGCCAAGTATCGCAAGACCCATCTTTTCAATCTATACAGCACCAAGGGTGAAGCGCTTTACTGCGAATCGGATGGATTCCTGGCCGGTGATGAGCCGGTCACGTTTGATCTGGAAGGTTTCCGCGTGGGCCTTGGCATCTGTTATGATCTGCGTTTTCCAGCCTATTTCGATCGACTGGCGAAGGATCAGCCGCTGGATATTATCGTCCTGCCTTCGGCGTTCACGCTGCATACCGGCATGGATCATTGGGAACTGCTCCTCAGGGCTCGTGCCGTGGAGCAGCAGGCCTATGTGTTTGCCGCCAACCAAACCGGAGAACACGGCCGTGGCCGCTCCTCGTATGGGCATTCCATGATCGTCGATCCCTGGGGTTATGTGCTGGCCAATACCGGCGGTGTTCCCGGTGTGGCGGTGGCGGAAATCCACAAGGATCGTATTCAGGCCGTGCGTGATCGTCTTCCCGCTCTTCGCAATAGGCGTCCTGAGCTTTATGAGTGACAAGCCCTTCGATTTTCGATTGATCAACGGCCTGCAGGGGGATCCTGCGGTGTTCGTGCTTTTGAAACGCATGGGCGAGGCTCTGCTGTTTGATCTGGGTGTGATTGAAAACCTGGGGCATCGGGATATGCTGCGGGTGCGGCACGTGTTTGTTTCACATGCGCATATGGATCATTTTGTGGGCTTTGATCGCCTTCTGCGGGTGAATGTTCCGCATCGGCGGCAGCTCACGCTCTTTGGTCCCGAGGATTTCATTGAACGTGTGCGGTGCAAACTCAATTCCTATACCTGGAATCTGATTGATCCGGATCAGATCCGCTTTCACGTTTATGAAGTGCGTGGGGATGGATCGGTTTGGACGGCTTCCCTCACCAATACGGATAAATTTTCCGCTCCCGCGACGCGCACGGACTTGAAGCATCATCATCTGGTCACCCTGCGGGATGGATCGCAGGTGGCCGCGGCGCTCATGGATCACAAAGGGATTCCCTCGGTGTCCTATAAGCTGGAAGCGCCGGCGATCCTCAAGGTGCGCACGGAAAAATTAAAGGCTCTGCAGCTCAAGGCCGGTCCCTGGCTCGGGGATCTGCAGTATCGGGTGCGCACAGGCCAGGCCGAGGGCACGATCGAGGCGGATGGCCGGATGTTTCCCATCGACGAGCTGGCGGCGGAAATCATCACCCAGCAGCGGGGACGCTCGCTGGTTTATCTCACCGATTTATCCTTCTCGGCGCGGAATCTGGAAGCCTTGCGGAAGGCCTTTGGTCAGGCGTCCGATGGAATCTCCGAAAGCAGTTTTGCCGATGAGGATCGTTCGCGAGCGGTAGACAAGGCGCATCTGACGAGCCGGCAGAGTGCATTGATTGCCCGCAGTCTCGGCATTCAGCATTTCCATGTTTTTCATGTGTCGGGTATCTATGGACAGGGGCCACAGCAGGTGGCGGAGGAAGCGCGAAACTTCTTTCATAGTCTGCCAGGACCCGGGCCGGAACTCGATCAGGAAATCCAGATCGAGTTGTCCAGGGTGCTGTCTTGATCAGTGCAGATTGCCTTTGTTCTTGCGGGCTGCGGCTGGAGCATGACGCGGCGCCTCGCCGCTTTCCTGAGCGTTCTCATGGAGCAGTTCCTGGAAGGGAACCTGAATTTCCTGAGCGGCTTCGTCCAGTGCTCCACGATCCTCGAGATATTCACGCAGGCGTCCCAGGGCGATCTTGAATGTCTGCTGACGCGCCAGCATCGTGTTTACTTCCTGGCGAAGTTTAAGAACTTCAATGCCCAGGTCGCGCAGATGACTTTCCATCTGCTCCATACGCTGACTGCCATCCAATGGCCCCTCAGGGGTTCCGTCCTGCTCGGCCGTTTTACTGAAAAGTTTGAGCACCATATTCCCTCCTTGGGGCGTTAAAGGCATGCCTGCCTGCTCTTGTGGGTTGGTGGTCCGCGGACGGACTCGGGTCGTTTGCGCCCCTTCGGGGCTGACAAACAGGGCTCCCGATCAGCTGGACTTCGCCCGCTTCTCCAGATTGTACTTCTGCACCTTCGTGATCAAACCCGCGCGACTGATCCCGAGTTCCTTCGCCAGCTTGGATTTGTTCCAGCCGGTGCGTTCGAGGCCTTCGAGGATCATCTGCTTTTCCATGACTTCGAGGGAATCCTTCAGGTTGCCATTGACCCGCAGACCGGGGAATTTTTTCTTCGTGCTTTCCTTGATCCGCTGCGACAGCTGCTCGGAGTTGATCTCCTTCTGATCGCCGGCGAGAACACAAAGACGTTCAATTTCGTTTTCCAGCTCACGAACGTTGCCGGGCCAGTCATGATCCATCAGGCGCTCGAGGCATTCCTGCTTGACCAGCTTTTTCGGGCTGTTGGTGGCCTTGGAGAATTTGGTCAGAAAGTGATCGGCGAGCAGAACGATATCGTCCTTGCGGTCGCGCAGGGGCGGAACCACGACGTTGATCACGTTCAAACGATAGTAAAGGTCTTCGCGGAACTCGCCGTGTTTGACCATCTCGATCAGGTTGCGGTTGGTGGCCGCGAGGACGCGGACATTACTGCGTTTGACCTCGGTGGAACCGACGGGAGTAAAGGTCCCTTCCTGCAGAACGCGGAGAAGCTTCACCTGCATCTGCATCGAGGTATCACCGATCTCATCGAGGAAGAGCGTGCCTCCATCGGCTGCTTCGAAAAGACCTTTCTTGTCTTTCACAGCGCCGGTAAAGGCGCCCTTCATATGACCGAAGAGCTCGGATTCCAAAAGGTTTTCGTTGAAAGCACCGCAGTTGACAACGAGGAAGCGCTTGTTCTTGCGCTTGGAGTTGTAATGCAGGGCCTTGGCGATCAGTTCCTTACCTGTACCGTTTTCACCCTGGATCAAGACCGTGGTCTCGGAATCGCAGACGCGTTCCAGCAGGCGATAAAGTTCCTGCATGGCCATGGATTTACCGATCATGCGGTCAAAACCATAGCGCTGGCCGAGCTCCTTGGAGAGCTCGCTGACCTTGCTCTTTTCATCATCCAGATAACGGTGCATGACCAGAATCTCATCCACCACGAGGTTGATGAGTTCAGTTAGATAATGCAGTTCCTTGGTGGACAGGACCGGCAGCTCATCAATCTTGCTGAGGAGGTCCTGGCGGTCGGGGAAGTCGCGTTCCAGATAGTTACTGATCTGAACTTTCTGCTGCGCTGCGGTGTCTTCACAGATGAACCCATCCCCAAAGACGGTCCCCAGGAACTCGCCTTTGACGTTAATGGGCACCGAAATCACCGAAAGTCCGGTCGGATCGATCGAAATCTTCGGTTTTTTGCCATGCATCGACTCAACGGTCGTTTTCCTGGCTGTTTCCAGGCGCTTGGAAAAGCCTTTACTGTCCGCGACGATCGCCTGACAGATGGGGTTCAGAGGGTTGAAGAACTTGCCTTCCGGCACTCCACGCAGGAAGCCCTTTTTATCCGTGAAGTTGATTTGAACACGCCACCATTTGCCAACGATTTCCTTCAGCTTCCGGATGACGTGCATCTTGTCAAAGTCTTCCCAACGGACAGATTCCTGGCTCATACCAAAGCTCCCGAATATGTACTCATTATGCAGTGTCCATGGACTTCGCAATCAAAGTACTTATCGGCTCGAGCGGCCAAAAACTTTACATCGTTTCCAGTTGGGATTTTAAGGACTTGGGAAATTACTGCCGGAAGGCTGGGCAGGGACTGCCCAGCAGCTGATCAACCGTGGTGCCGGACGGTGAAATTGCCCTGGCGGGAAAAGGTAAAGATTTTGCGGTCGTTGGTTTTGTTCACCGGGTTCTTGAAGGCAAACTGTGTATAATTCCCGTCATTGTAAAAAATCTGGACCTCCTCCACGAATTTCTTGACGTCTGAGACTTTGACAAAGATCGAGTTCACATCGGTGCTCTCCGGGTGCTGCGGAACCAGGACCGCCTGGGTCCGGCCACCCTTGGATTTGATCTCCTTCACCTTGTAACGGTTCAAAAGCGCACGCGGATCCAGGACCAGATTCACCACTTCCTGCAGCTCGCGGGCGAGGCTCGCATTGGTGTTGTAGTGGTTGACCAGTCTATCCTTCTCCCGATAGTGGGTCAGCTTTTCGCCGTTGAAGTAATACTCCTCCAGGCCGGCTTTGCCCTCGGTAAAATTCCAGCGAAACATACCGGGCTTGGAGAAGTATGCATTGCCGCTGCGGATCGTCGAACGATCGCGGAGTTTTTTGTAAGTGGTTTGGGAAAAGTCCACTGCGACATGATCCAGGCTGGAGAAAATTTCTGCATATTTATCCTGCAGTCTGGGCTCAGCCGCACGCGCCAGAGGCAGGGTTGTTAAACTCAGAACCAGAAACAACGCGATTCGAATCACAAAACCTCCTTATGGGCATAAGCCTTCACTCGTTGCAGGAGTCCTGACAAAGCCACATGGCAACTTGCGGCCCGGATCTCCTCACGCGATCCTGAGAGCTGGCTGGCCTGAAACGTGGTGCCTTCGGGTGTGGACCAGCCAAAGCAGACAAGGCCCACCGGCTTGTCCGGGGTGCCACCGCCGGGTCCAGCCACGCCGGTAATCGAACAGCTGAAGTGGGACTGAAACAAATGCTGCACACCGGCTGCCATGCGGCTCGCCACCTCGGTGGAAACCGCTCCAAATCGTTTCAGGTCCTCCTCGGGCACGCCCAGAATCCGGGATTTGACGCTGTTTGCGTAGGCATTCACACCACCTAGAAAAAATCCGGAACTCCCGGGTCTATGGGTGAGCAAGGCGGACAGCAGTCCTCCCGTACAGCTTTCAGCAGTGGCAATGAGGAACTGATGAGACAGGGACAAGTCCTGCAGCTCGCGCAGCGGTTCCTGAAAAATCACATCATCAATAGCAAACACTTATGTACTCTCTCTTTTAACTGGCCGGGACAGCCAGACACAGGTATATTCGCACTTTATTCTAAACAAGACCGTAAAAAAGTGTAGCGGTAGGGTCACCGGGAAAATATGAAATTTTGACTTGGAGGTCACGCGGTCATGAGCCATGCTTGGTTGCAGCACTATCCCGAAATCGTCAAACCGACGATCGAATTATCCGAAGGGACTCATATCGCCTCCGTGATTGAGGATACCTGTCATAAATACAGCTCAAGAATCGCACTGACCTGCATGGGAGCGGACCTGACCTTTCGTCAATTCGATCGGCTGGCAAATGATTTTGCTTCGTATCTGCAAAATGAAATGGGTCTTCGCAAGGGCGATCGCCTGGCCATCATGCTGCCGAACGTGCTGCAATTCCCTATCGCGCTCTATGCGGCCACCAAAATCGGTGTGATCTGTGTCAACACCAACCCGCTTTATACGTCCCGTGAAATGAAGCATCAGTTTCATGACTCCGGCGCCAAAGCCTTGCTCATTCTTGATATGTTCCTCGACAAGCTCGAAGAGATTATCAAGGAAACCGATATTCAATCGGTGATCGTCACCTCGATCGGGGATCAGCTGCCGACCTGGAAAGGTCTGCTGGTCAATACCGTTCTGCGTTTGAAAGGTCAGATCCCCAAACATAATCTGACCGTCATTCCCTTCAAGGAAAGTCTGCGGAAAGGCTCGGCCAAGCCCTATACCAAGCCGCAGATCAAACTCGAAGACATCGCCGTGCTCCAGTATACCGGCGGAACCACGGGTCTCTCCAAAGGTGCGATGTTGACTCATCGAAACATCGTCGCGAACATGTATCAAATTCAGGAATGGTCGAAACCTTATGTGGCCAAAGGTGATGAAACCATCCTCACGGCTTTGCCGCTCTATCACATCTTTGCCTTGACCGTAAACTTCCTGGCCTTCCTGAACCTCGGCGGGCGCATGATACTTCTGCCCAAACCGGTGCCCATTGAAAACACCGCGAAGATGTTTGCCAAGTATAACATCACGGTGATGACGGGTGTGAACACTCTTTATAATGCCCTCAATAACTGCAAGGTCTTCCGTGACCTTGCTCCCAAGAGCTTGAAAATTGCTCTGGCGGGAGGTACGGCTCTGCAGTCCGCGGTCGCTTCTGAATTCCAACAGATTACGGGAACCCGGGTGCTCGAGGGCTTTGGTCTGACGGAAGCCTCGCCGGTGACCCACTGCAACCCGCTGCATATCGACTGTCCAGCGAACTCCATAGGTCTGCCTTTGCCCTCGACGGAAGCGCGCGTCGTCGATGATGATGGCCGCGACGTGCCCCTGGGCGAGCCCGGTGAGTTGATCGTCAAAGGTCCTCAGGTGATGGCGGGTTACTGGAATCGGCCCGAGGAAACGGCCTCCTCCATTCGCGACGGCTGGCTCTACACGGGCGATGTGGCGAAAATGGACGAGCGCGGTTTCTTCTACATCGTCGATCGCAAGAAGGATATGGTTCTGGTCTCGGGCTTCAACGTTTATCCGAATGAAGTGGAGGACGTTCTGGTCTCGCACCCCAAGGTCCTGGAAGCCGCTGTGATTGGTGTGCCGGATAATACCTCCGGCGAGGCTGTGAAGGCTTTTGTGGTGAAAAAGGATGAATCGCTGACCGAGAATGAACTGCGCGAATGGTGTGAGAAAAATCTCACCGGCTACAAGCGGCCGCGGCATTATTCATTTGAGAAGGAACTGCCGAAAACCAATGTCGGCAAGATCCTTCGGCGTAAACTCAGGACAGGGACCTGACCCATTGCGGATGCTGCCGGACCTGGCCCAAAAACCACGGGATCAGGCCGGCATCCAGATTCTCCGGATAAGGCCGATCGCTTCTCTCCCAGCGGCCAAACCAGCCATGATCCAACAGCTCTCTTTGAAACGGATTGGTCTGCGCCATGCGCGGGGTCAGGGCGATGGTCGTATCCGCCTTCGCCGCCGACGGTCGACCCTTGGCCAGGGTGAAACCTGCCGCCAGCAGCGAGGCCCGCACGGGGGTCGAAGCCGAGTAGGTGAAGATTTCAGCGGTCTCGTGGCCACAGAACGCATGGAGTTTCTGGAAGGCTTCGAGCGACCAGAGCGGCCCGTTCGTTTTCGCCGAGAAGGGATCATAGAATACGATATGCGGAGCAGGAGCTTCCGGCATGCGTTCCAGAGCCTCACCCTCAAGAAGTTTCCAAACAAGGCGCCCATCCGCGCTGCTCCATTCGCCTTTGCGGAGCAGATGCGAAGGCCCGCTGTGCCAGAGATGTTTGAATTTCAAAAGATGATCCATGGCCAGACGCAGGGAATCGAGATCATTTTCAAAGCTGTAAATGTGCAAAGGCTTGAGTCCCGTGTGACCATCAGCCAGCAGCCCTTCATAAACCCGGATGGCCGCCATCACATTATGCGCAGCTCCAAGGCCCACATCCCAAAGGACGAGCGCTTCCTCACCACCCTCCCGCAGGCGATGACTGAGATGCGATTGCTCGGCATAAAGAAGTCGGGCCTCTTCATCCGGATGCACAAAGGAATGCATGACCTCGCCGCTGGAACGCTGACCGATGCTGAAAAAACCCTGGGTGGATTCGATCAGCTGATAATCGCCGCGCTGCCGGGCCGCCTCGCGGGGCTTGCGTTTAGGCTTGGTCGGTTTCGCCGGGAAGTCGCGATCCCGGATGACCAGCACCTCACGCTGCTCCCGATAAAAGGCGGCAAAGGTATCATTCAGGATGTGCTCCCGCATGCGGCGCATGAGGTCCTGATAAAAATGCAGGTTATGAATCGAGAGAAGCTGCGAGCCAAGACCCTCGCTGGCTTTGCAGAGATGGTGAATATACGCCCGCGAATAGCGCTGGCAGGTATAGCAGCTGCACGCGGGATCGATTCTTTCTTCGCCAAATTTATAAACGCCGCGCTCCAGGCGCAACTGACCCTGGGTCGTGTAGGCTACACTCTGCTGCGCATGGGCCGTGGGAATAATGCAGTCAAACATATCCACACCGCGATGCACGGCTTCGAGCAGATCGATCGGCGTGCCAACGCCCATCAGATAGCGCGGCAGGTTCTCCGGCAGAAGGCCGGCCGTCAGTTCACAGAAATCCTCGCGCTCGGCCTTCGTTTCCCCGACGGCCAGTCCGCCGATGGCAAATCCATCGAAGGGCAGCTCGCAGAGCGTGGCTGCACTCTGTCGCCGCAGATCCTCGTAGCAGGCACCCTGAACAATTCCAAAGAGGGATTGCGGGGAATCACCGCGGGCGATGAGACTGCGCCTGGCCCAGCGATGGGTCAGTTCCATGGCATCCTTCGCCACCTGGTAATCGGAGGTGGAGGGCACACACTGATCGAGCACCATCATGATATCGCTGCCGATCGAACGCTGCATGCTGATGCTGCGCTCGGGCGTGAGAAGATGTTCGGTGCCATCGACATAACTGCGGAAACGCGCTCCATCCTCGCCCATGACCCGGGAGTTCGGCAGCGAGAAAATTTGAAAACCGCCCGAGTCGGTGAGAAAGGATTTCTCCCAGCTCGTGAATTTGTGAATCCCGCCCATGCGCTCAAATACAGCGGCACCAGGCCGGAGCATCAGGTGATAGGTATTCGCGAGCAGGATGTTGGCGCCGGTGGCGGCCAGTTCCTCGGGCTTGACGCCTTTGACCGTGGCCTGGGTGCCGACGGGCATGAAGATAGGCGTCTGGACTTCACTATGCAGAGTTTGAAAGCGACAGGCGCGGGCGCGGGACCCTGAGGCCTTGGCTTCAACGCGAAAATTCAAACGAGTCATGGGGCTGACCTATAAATGTTGACTTGGGCAAGTGCCGGACCCTGGGTTATACCCAATGGCGCAGAGACGGGCAATGCCGTTCCTTGAAAAGGACCAGGGAAAACTGGCATCGGAGTCAGGCTGGATAGGAAGGCGTGGATCAGGTCAGTTGATCTGGATCACAAGTTCCATCGGCTTGCGGTTCCGAATGTAGCTGAAGGTGGCGCTGGTGGCGGCTTTCAGCTGGCTCAGGGCTCTGATGGCCAAAGCGGCATCATTGATGGGCTGTTCGTTGATATGCGTGATGATGTCACCGTTTTTCAAACCGGCGATATCAAAGATGCTCCCTTGATCGATCTCAAGCAGCTGAAAGCCGGTGAGACGGCCGTTTTCCACATGAGGGACGGCAGCGGCCTGCATCAGGATCTTATTGAGGTTTTCACCGACCAGGTTGTCCTTGAGCATGCGGGTGACCTTCAGGGTATTGCCCTGACGTTCGATGCCGTCGGCGTGAACGAGGTTATCTGCAACATTCACAGCCGGGGTGGACTTCACCTCGGTCGGATTCTCGTCGCCGACGCTCAGGTCGTAGAACTTGTTGTTAAAGGAAAAGGTCACGGTTTTCCGGAAGATTTTTTCAATACGGCAGCCGGGAACCACATCATGGCCTTCCCGGAAGGCAGCCACGCGACCGCTGGTTTTGTGTTTGATGAGGGCCACACCCTTTTGATTCTGGCTGCTGGCGATCACACCGAGGACGTTATAATCAAAGGGGTTTCCCTGGGCAAGGGAGGCCCCCATGAGAAGGCTAAGGAGAAACAGGAGTCCGGCGAAGTTCTTCATGGCCACAACCTTTCCAGTATCCGATCAACAACGGGATCCACACAGAAGACCACTCCACCTCTATCGGAGCAAGGCCTGTGCCGATTCACGGGTGCTGGCTTTGGGTCATCAAGCTCTGGAAAGTTATGGGGAATGTTTGGGTAAGAGTCAGACCTTACTGTCATAAAGAACGACAGAGGTCACCCGTGTGATGGGTGGGGTCAGGGGGCGGGAGACCCGCCCCCTCCTGCCTTAGCCGCGGAGCAGCTGGAGCACAATTTCAGGGTTGGAGTTGGCGTGAGACAGAACCGCAGCACCCGCCTGTTCCAGGATCTTGTTCTGGGTGAAACGGGCGGTTTCCGCTGCGAAGTCCACATCACGGATCCGGCTGTTGGCAGCGTTCAGGTTCTCGTTGGTCACATCGATGTTTGAAATCGCTGTGTTCAACCGGGACTGAACGGCACCGAGGGAGGCGCGATAACCGGCCACTTCGTTGATGGCGGTATCGATCACGTTGAAAAGCGCATCCGTTCCATCAGGGCTCAGGTCAGCCGCGCCACCGTCTGGATCATCAGGAACCACGGCCAAACCACCGTTGACGACGCGGTCGATCGCTTCATTCAAAATGCTCAGCTCTTCCAGGTTGATCGTCACGATATCCGAATCGTTTTCGGGATCGATATCGGGTGCGCTGCCATCGACATCCGCCCGGTTCGAGGAACCCACGAAGATGCGCATCGCAGTGTTTTCACCGGCTTCCAGGACCTTCCGCCCGTTGAACTCGGTCGTCTTCATGATACGACCGACTTCATCGCGCAGCTGCTGGAATTCACGGTCCAGGAACTCGCGCTCACGGTTACCCAGGGTATCCGATGCGGCCTGGGAACCCAGCTGGCGCATACGGAGCATGACGTTGGTCATCTCATTCAGGCCGCCTTCCGCCACCTGAATGTAACTGATACCGTCGTTGGCGTTACGTTTGGCAACATCCATGCTGGCGATACGGGAACGAATTCGCTCCGATACAGCGAGTCCGGCGGCATCGTCCGCTGATTTGTTGATGCGCTGACCGGAGGACAAGCGCTCGATGGACGACGCGACTTCGCGGCGACTGTCCGAAAGTTTTTTCTGTGCGATCATGGACTCGACGTTGGTTTTGACTCGGATACCCATAACGAAACCTCCTTGTTGAAAGACCTATGAAAATCAGCGCAGGAGCTGCAAAGCCATCTCTGGCTTGGCATTCGCCTGCATTAAAACCGACATGGAAGACGCTTGAAGAACCTTGCGTTGCATGAGATTTGAGGTCTCTTCCGCAAAGTCCACGTCACGGATGCGACTGTTGGCTGTGGTGAGATTCTCCGTTTGGATGCCGAGGTTATTCACCGCGGTATCCAGACGACTTTGAATGGAGCCGAGGGTGGCGCGTTCACCGCTCAGGCGGGTGAGGGCATTGTCGATGGTGTTGAGTTTTTCGGTGATGTCGTCACGGGAGATGGCGTCACTGCCATCGGCTTCCGTGGGGCCGATTTCCGCACCTTTGCCAAGGCCAAGCTGTTCGGAGTTGAAGGTCTTCAAACCTTCGAGACCGATGGAGATGGTGTCGATGTTGTCTTCGGGCGCGCTTTGGTTGACGCCCACCTGAATCACCAGTTGATCCTTTTGGTTGGGATCAAAGAGCTTCAGGGAGTTGAATTCGGTCGTGCTGGAGATGCGATCGATTTCATCGACGAGCTGGGTGTATTCGCGGTTGAGGTAACCCCGCTCGACATCACCGATGGTATCCGAGGCCGACTGCACGGTGAGTTCGCGCAGACGGATCATGATATTGCCCACTTCATTCAGTGAGCCTTCCGCGATTTGCACCATCGACACAGCGTCAGATGCGTTGCGTTTGGCTTGATTAAGCCCGCGAACCTTGGCCCGCAAGCTTTCGGAAACAGCCAGACCTGCTGCATCATCCGACGATTTGTTGATGCGATAGCCGGATGACAGCCGTTCCAGACTGCGATCCAATAGATTGGAATTCGTTTGAGAGTGGCGCTGAGCTATGAGAGAAGACACATTGGTGGCTATGCGAAGACCCATACTTTCCTCCTTGAAAAGCGTATGCCCGTACCTGGGCTGGGAAAGGTGTCGCAACTTGCAAAAGAACCATCGGGAGTTTGGAAATTTCCTTAAAAGCGGGAGAGAGCGGTGGGGTTTCCGGGGCTTCGGTCTGAGATATTAAATCTCAATAAAATCAAATAGTTATGATGTTGCTGTGGACGAAATTATTTCGTACAAGTAAAAAATGATTTAGAAAAATGGGTTTTTTTCATGAATCCTCAAGGACCAGCGAACGCTGATCTTCTTACCGTTCAGGCAAACATTGCGCAGCAGTTGCAGGACGCGGCGTCCCCGGAGCGAATCTGGGTGGCGTGTTCCGGCGGGCTCGATTCGAGTGTTTTGCTTTTTGTTTTGGATGGTCTGCAAAGGCAGCTTGGAACGTTTGAGCTGGGTATCCTGCACGTGAATTATGCGCTGCGGGGGGCGGAGTCGGACCGGGATGAGCAGCTTGTACGTCAGGCAGCGGCGACCTACGGACGTGAGATCCGCGTTCTGAACATCGATCCACGGGATCATCCGCCGCAAAAGACCGGGATTCAGGAATGGGCTCGCACGCTGCGTTATGAATGGTTTGCCCGGCAGCAGGGCCCCAGGGATTGGATTGCCGTCGCGCATCATCGCGATGATTGGGTGGAAACGATTTTCGCGCGGCTCTGTCGCGGACACAGCCTCATGGCCGTCACAGGCATGCAGGTTTTACATGAGAGGATCTGGCGTCCCCTGCTCGGTCTGACTCGGCAGCAGATCCAGGATTTGGCGGCGCAGCATCAGATCAGCTTTGGCGAGGACAGCTCAAACCGTGGTCTCGACTATACGCGCAACCGTCTGCGGCATCAGATCCTGCCCGAGCTGGAGCGACTTTTTCCGGGCTTTGCCCAAAACGTCTGGCTTCATGCTCAGGATTTACAGGACGCCCTGCGGCTGGTGCAGGAGGAAAGGCCGGCTCTGGCTTTGCAGGACACGCTGAACGTCAGCCAGTTGGAGGCACGGCCTCCCTTCCTGGCCCGACATGAAATCAGTCGCTACCTTCAGGCCCAGGTCCCGGAAGTCCGCATATCGCGGGATCTTCTTTTGACCATTCACACGGCCCTGATCCAGCGATCCTTGTGGACGGGAATGCTGGAACCCGGCACGCAAGCGGTTTGTCACCAGGGCGTTCTATCGATTGTTCGCAATCAAATGCCCGGGAGCGAACGCTGGCAACAATTTCGTGCCGCTTTGCTCGATGAAAGTCTGGATATTTGGCCCCCTGCTGCGCCATGAAGAAAGAGGCGGGCAAAAAATGCCGCCGCACCCTTTGAAAATGCCTGCTAGACTGAATCGAGAGAGGGAAAAATTCCTGGAAGTGCTTGTCGCTTGAAGGAAGAGGCAGGATCGCTAATAATGAATAAATGCAGGAAAGACTCGACCCCAAAACCGGTCATCGTTACAGACTATATATCATCGAAGATTCCGAATAATATGACGTGGGTAAGCATCGCAGCTCAGTGTCGCGATGTAAGTTTTAGTTCCAATTTAAACAGCCGCATGTAAAAACAGGTAGCATGTCGGCTCGCCAGTTTCGTAAAGCTGAAGTGTGCCTGATAGCCCCAGATGAGGAGAGCACGATCCATGTCTAAAGCCAAAAAACCGAACCAGCAGATGAAGTTTACACTCATGCTTGTTGGTTTGGTTCTACTCTTCATCATGTTTAACATGATGTCCCCCCAAACGCAGGAAGACCAGAACATGAAATTTGCGGATTTCATGGAAGCGGTCGACCAGGGTCAGATCGGTGAAGTCACCTTTCGCGGCAACACGGAAATCATTGCAGTCAAGAAAGACGGCACCCCTTACAAGGTTCAGGCTGCGACCGACCCGGCATTGCGCGACGAACTGCGTGGCAAGAATGTTCGCGTGAACTATGAGCAGTCCGACAATGAAGGCGGCAGCATGTGGAAATCCTCGCTGATTTTTCAGCTGGTTCCCATCGTCATCATCCTCGTGTTCCTGATCATCCTCATGCGTCAGCTGCAAATCGGCGGCGGCAAGGCGATGTCGTTCGGGAAAAGCCGGGCCAAGCTGCTGAACGAAAACCAAACCAAAATCACCTTTGAAGACGTGGCCGGCATCGAGGAAGCGAAAGGCGAGCTCGAAGAGATCGTCGACTTCCTGAAAGACCCGAAGAAATTCACCCGTCTCGGCGGTCGCATTCCAAAGGGCGTTTTGCTCGTGGGCCCTCCCGGTACCGGTAAAACGATTCTGGCCAAGGCCATCGCCGGTGAAGCCGGTGTTCCCTTCTTCTCCATCTCAGGCTCCGACTTTGTGGAGATGTTCGTCGGTGTCGGTGCCAGCCGTGTGCGTGACCTCTTCGAACAGGCGAAAAAACAGGCTCCCTGTATCATCTTCATCGACGAAATCGATGCCGTGGGTCGTCAGCGCGGAGCCGGACTCGGCGGCGGTCATGACGAACGTGAGCAAACCCTGAACCAGCTCCTGGTGGAGATGGACGGTTTTGAAACGAATGAAGGCGTAATTCTGATCGCGGCCACCAACCGGGCCGACGTTCTGGATCCGGCCCTGCTGCGTCCGGGTCGTTTCGATCGCCGGGTGCATGTGCCGAAACCTGATGTTCGCGGTCGTCGCGGCATCCTCAAGGTTCATACACGCAAGACTCCGATGGCCGCTGATGTCGATCTCGATATCCTGGCCCAGGGAACCTCGGGCTTCTCGGGTGCTGACCTTGCCAACCTCGTGAATGAAGCGGCTCTCCTGGCTGCTCGTCAGGACGCCAAGACCGTTTCGATGATTCACTTCGAATCGGCCAAGGATAAGGTGCTGATGGGTCCTGAGCGCAAGAGCATGATCATCAGCGAAGAGGAAAAGCGAAACACGGCCATCCATGAAGCTGGTCACTGTATTGTGTCCAAGGTGCTTCCTGGTTCCGATCCTGTCCACAAGATCACGATCATTCCGCGGGGCTATGCCCTGGGTATGACCGTCTATCTGCCTGCGGAAGACAAGCTCTCCGTGTCCCGCGAATATGCTGAAGGGCGTATCGCGACGGCCATGGGCGGACGGGCTGCAGAAGAGATCGTGTTCAATGTCACTTCGACTGGCGCTGGCAGCGATATCCAGCAGGCCACCGATCTGGCCCGTAAGATGGTGACTCAGTGGGGTATGAGCGAAAAACTCGGACCGATCGCCTGGGGTTCGCCGGATCATGAAGTTTTCATGGGCCGCGATTTCGGTGGACGCGAAGGCTTCTCGCAGAAAATCATGGAAGAGATCGACGCCGAAGTGAAACGCCTCGTCATGGGTGGTTATGATATAGCCGTCAAGATACTGAAAGAACGTCGCTCTGTCCTCGAAAGCATGGCTGATGCCCTCCTGATCCGGGAAACTCTTGAAGCCCAGGATATTGAGAACATCATGAACGGCCAGGTCATTATTTCGGAAGATGAGCGCGAAAAATACAAGGAACGGGTTCAACGCGAAAAACAGCTCCTAAGCGGAAAGATCTCGCAGAAATCGGCCAAAGGCCGTGATGGCAGCGATAAACCGGAAGCCGAGTCGACGACGCCTATTGAACCCTTGCCCTTGGGAACCTGACCCAAAAGCAAGGAGGGCGCGTTGAGTTGAATCAAGAGGCGCGCAGTTTGATCATCGGGGTTCTCAATGTAACCCCGGATTCTTTCTCAGACGGTGGAACTTTTCTGGATCCCGAAAAGGCGGTGGCTCATGCCTGGGATCTTGTGAATGAAGGGGCCGACGTCATCGATATCGGCGCAGAATCGACCCGTCCTGGGTCGGCTCCCGTCGATGCGGACGCAGAGTGGCGCAGACTCGAGCCGGTTCTGGCCGCCCTCGCCGACCAAAAGCCCAAGGCACGCATCAGCCTCGATACTTACAAACCCGTTACGATGCGCCGTGCCTTGGATTACCCGGTCGATATTATCAATGACATCAGCGGTGTTGCGGATCACCTGATTCTGGAAACCCTTGCCAAGCGTGGACTCGTTTATTGGGCCATGCACATGCATCGCGATCCAGCGAACATGCACAGGGATCCTTTGGATGGAGATGAGGCGCTGCGTGCGGTGGCTGATTTCTATCAGAACACGCAGGCCACGCTGAAGGCTGCCGGTTTCAGCCCGGACCGCATCTGGCTTGATCCCGGTGTGGGCTTTGGCAAGACCGATCGGGCCAACGTGCAGGTCATGCGCCAGGCCCTGACGGAAGCCGCACGTTACGAGATCGTGCTGGGCATTTCACGGAAGTCCTTTATCGGACGGCTGCTCGGGATCCCGGATCCCAGGGAACGCGATGCGGCTTCGAAGATGCTCGAACTTGGTTTTCTCTTTGCCGGAGTGCGCGGGATTCGCACGCATGATGTCGCCCGTTTGAAAAAACTCCGGGATTTGGTGGTGTAAAAGGATGTCAGAACTCTACAACAAGCTGGGCCATTGGGCACTGATCGACATCGCGATCATCGCGATGATCATCTATCGCCTCTTGCTGCTCATCCGTGGCACACGGGCCATGCAAATGGTGCTTGGGATTCTGATGACCATCGGCTTCGCCTTCTTTATCTCCCAGGTTTACCCTCTCACAACCTTGAAATGGCTGATGGACAAATTCTATTCGTCCATCATCATCATTATCGTGATCCTGTTTCAGGAGGATATTCGCCGTGTTTTGAGCCGCATGGGCAAGAAAACGGTATTTCCGACCCAGGAACAGGCCTCCTCGCGCCAGGTGCTGGATGACATTGCGCGGGCCGCCACCGGCCTCGCGGGCAAGAAAATCGGCGCTCTGATCGTGATTGAACGCAACATCATCCTGAGTCGCTATGTGGATATCGGGATTCTGATCGATGGGCGGATCAGCAAGGAACTGCTGGTTTCCATCTTTCACCCGACCTCGCCCATCCATGATGGAGCGGTGATCATCCAGCAGGGACGCATTGCGGCGGCCGGCTGCTTTTTGCCGTTGACCCGTGATGAGGACGTCGATCCCAACTTCGGGACGCGGCACCGCGCGGCCATCGGGATCAGCCAGGAGACCGACGCCCTGGCCATCGCGGTTTCCGAGGAAACCTCGACCATCTCGCTGATGGTGGATGGCAAGGTTGCCCGCAATCTGGATGGCAAGGAACTGCGGCGCCTTTTGAAGGAATCTCTCAATACGGAAACCGAGGAAAGCGGCGAACGCCCATCCAGCACCAAAACGCCCTGGATGGATAAGGTGCGTTCCTTTCTGAATCGCGGAGGGGCGAAATGATCCGTACCCTTCTCAATCGTGTGATGCGTCTGATCTTCCATAATTTTGGTTATAAAATCCTCTCGCTCTTTCTCGCCGTCATCGTCTGGGCCATCATCCAGGGGGAACAGGTGCAGGAGGTGAGCCGTGAGGTGCTGGTCTCCATTCATGTGGCGCCGGAATACGGCATTCGTGGGGAACTCACGCGGGTCAAGGCCGCCACCATTCGGGGCCCGCAGGCCTGGCTTCTGGAAGTGCCCAAAAAACTGACCGCCGACATCTATATTCCGACGGGCAAGGTGGGACGCTATCGAATACGTTTGAGCAAGGATGACGTCAAGAATCTGAACGAGCGCCTGGAAATCATTATCCACGAGCCCTATCTGGATCTCTTCGTCGATCGGGTGATGGAACGCGTGATTCCCGTCAAGGAAGCCATTCATGGTTCACCCGCCGATGGCTATATCATCGAGAAGGTAAATATCGATCCCAAAACCGTGACCGTTAAAGGCATCCGCAATGATCTTCTGAAACTGCGCTATGTCTATACTGAACCCATCGATGTCAGCGGCTTCCAGGAAAGCCGGGTGCTCGATGTCAGATTGGTATCACCAGGCCTGGGCGCCGACGCCCTTTCCACCGATATGGTGCGCGTGGCCTTGCAGGTTGGTGACAGCAAAATCAACAAGCGTTTCGGGAATATACCGGTTGAAATCGTCGGAGCTGACCAGGGTGCCACGGTCAAACCCGAACATGTTTCCATCATGGTGCAAGGCGTTCCCGGTGTTCTGAATTTTCTGAAGCGCAGTGATTTTCGGGCCTTTGTCGAAGTCCGGGGCCTGGGCCCGGGACGCTACGAACAGGATATTCGAGTCAAAATTCCCGCTGATACCGCCCTGATCGAAACCTTTCCGGAAAAAGGCATCGTTACGATTGGCAAGGACTGAACTTTCCTTGCTTCATAAAATCGTCTAGTCTGAAAATCTAACGATTTTGTGAAGCAAGGATACAAGAGTGGGCAAGTATTTTGGCACAGATGGCATTCGTGGCAAAGCCAACATATCACCAATGTCACCGGATTTTGTTCTGCGTTTGGGTCAGGCCATCGGCCTGCATTTTCGCAACGCCTATCCCCATCCGAAAATTCTAATTGGCAAGGATACCCGCCGCAGCGGTTATATGCTGGAACAGGCACTTTCCGCCGGTATTTGCAGTGTCGGCGTCGACGTGCAATTTCTTGGACCCTTGCCCACGCCTGGCATCGCTTATCTCACGCGCGGGATGCGGGCCTGTGCGGGCATCGTGATCTCGGCCTCGCATAATCCTTATGATGATAACGGCATCAAGATTTTCAGTGAAAACGGCTACAAACTGCCGGATGAAATTGAAAATAAACTTGAGGAGATGGTCGATCATCCGAGTCTTGAAGCCTTTCCCACCGGCGTCCATATCGGTCGCGCCAAACGCATCGATGATGCCGTCGGACAGTATGCGGTCTTTCTGAAGGAACAGTTCCCCAAACATCTGAAACTCGATGGTCTGCGCATCGTCGTCGATTGTGCGCACGGGGCCGCTTATAAGGTCGCGCCCAAGGTCTTCGAGGAACTGGGGGCGGAAATCTTTGTCACCGGCAACACTCCCGATGGCCGCAATATCAACGATCAATGTGGAGCGCTGCATCCGGCCTCCCTGGTCGAAAAAGTCAAACTCTATAAGGCGGACCTTGGGGTCGCGCTCGACGGCGATGCGGATCGCCTCATTGTGGTCGATCATACGGGTGAACTCGTGGATGGCGATCAGGTCCTGGCGATCTGTGCCGGCCATCTGGTGAAGGCCGGTCGTTTGAAAAAAGCCACCGTGGTCTCGACCGTCATGAGCAACATGGGTCTGGAAATCGCCCTGCAGAAGATGGGTGTCAAACTGCTCCGCACCAAGGTCGGCGATCGTTATGTCGTGGACGAAATGCGCAAGGGCGGCTACAACCTGGGCGGGGAACAATCCGGTCACCTCGTTTTCATGGATCTGAATACCACCGGGGACGGAATTCTGGCGGCGCTGAATCTCCTGGAAGTCATGCTGGAGAACGGCAAGCCCCTGGCCGAGCTGAAACGCTGCATGGAGGTGCTGCCTCAGGTCTTGCGCAACGTGCGCGTTCAGCATAAGACTCCCTTTGATCAACTGCCGGAGGTCCACAAACTGATTCAGGCGGCTGAGGGAAAACTCGGACAGCGCGGACGGGTCCTGGTTCGCTACTCGGGCACGGAAAATCTGGCCCGGGTAATGCTGGAGGGCGAAGACCAGCACCGGCTGGAAACCATGGCCGCCGATATTGCGCGTGCACTGGAGACGGCCCAGAGATAAAGGCTTGGGAACATGATTCGATTGGGTGTGAATATTGACCATGTCGCCACCCTGCGCAACGCGCGGGGGGAAACCTATCCGAGTCCGGTGCAGGCCGCGGCCTTTGCCGAACTCGGCGGCGCGGATAACATCACCTGTCATCTGCGCGAGGATCGACGGCATATTCGCGACGCGGACGTGGAACTTCTCAGGCGCACGATTCAGGTGCCTTTGAATTTTGAAATCGCCGCCACCGATGAAATGGTGCGCATCGCCGGCCAGACCCGGCCGCATGCGGTGACGCTGGTGCCGGAAAAAAGGCAGGAGCTGACCACCGAAGGTGGATTGGACCTCAATCAGGCCTCCAAAAAACTTGGTGAGCAAATCAAAGCCCTCCGCGACCTCGGTATTGTGGTTTCCCTCTTCGTGGAACCTGAGGTGGAGGACATGGTCATGGCCCATAAACTTGGGGCTCAGGCCATTGAGATTCATAGCGGACATTACTGCCGCAAAATGCAGGAAGCCAAAACCACAGCGGAACAGGTTGCGCTCCTTAAACCCTTGCAGGAGGCGGCACGCGTCGCCCATGATCAGGGTCTACAGGTGCATGTGGGCCATGGTCTCAACTATGGCAACGCGCAGTGGATGCAGCATGTTCCCCATCTTGAGGAAGCCAATATCGGTCACGCGATCGTGGCCCGCGCGGTTTTTGTGGGCCTGCCCCAGGCCGTGCGTGAGATGAAGGCCTTGCTCAATGATCCTCAATACCGCCCTTACATCGGCGGCTAAGGCAGGACCATGGCCCAGGAACTTTTGCGTCAGAGCCATGCCGAGGGTGAGAAGGCCCTCCTGAACGCGGTGCAGCGTGAACTCGCATCCTGGCCCACCTTTGTGCTGTGGCTGCAGGGCGAGATGGGTGCAGGCAAAACCAGTTTCGTGCGCGCCTACCTTTATGAACAGGGTCTTTCTCCCAGGACGCCGGTTGTTTCCCCCACCTATACCATCATGAATGAATATCAGATCGGAAACGACTGGTATGCGCATCTTGATCTCTATCGGGCGGATGAAAATTTCTCCCTTCAGGAGCTGGGCGTGCTTGATGCCCGGCCGTATCGCGGGCTGTTCGTGGAATGGCCCGAGCAGGGTGGGCCCGGCGAAACGCTGCCGGCCACACACATACTCAAGATTGAATCCGATGGCTGGGAACGTCGAATTTATACACTGATTCGCATGCAGGAAAAAAATAAAGAGGGGTCTCATGAGTCTTGATTTGCAATTTCTAAAGGATCTCGGCATCAGCAAGGAAAACGCGGCTGCCACCACAGGAACGGAATGGTTTGGTTCCAAACAAAAGGGTCATTTTGAATCCTATTCTCCGGTCGATGGCCAGCTCATTGGCAACGTTTACAAGGCCGATCGTCAGGATTACGAAAAGGTCATCAAAACAGCCGAAGCCGCAGCTTTGAAATGGCGTCAGATGCCGGCGCCGCAGCGCGGGGAAATCGTCCGGCAGATGGGGGATAAGCTTCGTCAGTTCAAGGCCCCGCTCGGCAAGCTCGTGGCCTATGAAATGGGCAAGTCGCTGCAGGAAGGCCTCGGTGAAGTGCAGGAGATGATCGATATCTGCGATTTCGCCGTCGGTCTTTCCCGCCAGCTGCATGGCCTCACCATGCATTCGGAACGTCCCAACCATCGCATGTATGAGCAGTGGCATCCGGTGGGTCTGGTCGGCATCATTTCCGCCTTTAATTTCCCGGTCGCCGTGTGGTCCTGGAACTCGATGATCGCCGCCGTGTGTGGTGATGTTTCCATCTGGAAGCCTTCCGAAAAAACACCGCTCTCGGCCATCGCCTGCTTCAATATCCTGCGCGATGTTCTGGTGGCCAACAAGGTGCCTGAAGGCGTGATGAGTCTGATCGTGGGTGATGTGGCTGAAATCGGTGAACCCATGATTGCCGACACCCGCATTCCGCTGATCTCCGCGACGGGTTCAACCCGCATGGGCAAGCGCGTGGGAGCGGTCGTGGGTGCCCGCCTTGGTCGCAGCATTCTGGAACTCGGCGGGAATAACGCCATTATCCTGACTCCGGATGCGGATTTGAAAATCGCGGCTCCCGCGGTCGTCTTCGGTGCGGTCGGAACCTGCGGACAGCGCTGTACGACGACGCGCCGTCTGATCATTCATGAATCGATTTATGATCAGGTCAAGACAATGCTGGTCAAGGCCTATAGCGGTCTGAGGATCGGCTCGCCTTTGGACGAGAAAAACCATGTGGGTCCCTTGATTGATCGTCAGGCGGTTGAGATGATGCAGTCCGCACTGGACAAGGTGAAGAAGGAAGGCGCGACGCTGCTCCATGGCGGTGAGGTGCTCAGCGGCGGTGACTATGCTTCGGGCTGCTATGTGAAACCAGCAATTGTCGAAGCCAAACCCGACATGCATATGGTGCAGGAGGAGACCTTTGCACCGATTCTTTATCTTCTGAAGTACAGCGGTGATGTGGAAGAGGCCATTGCCATCCAGAACAATGTGAAGCAGGGCCTCAGCTCCTCGATCTTCACCTTGAATCTGCGTGAGGCGGAAACCTTCCTCTCGGCCAACGGTTCGGACTGCGGCATTGCCAACGTCAACATCGGAACCTCCGGTGCGGAAATCGGCGGAGCCTTCGGCGGGGAAAAGGAAACCGGTGGCGGTCGCGAGTCAGGCTCGGATGCCTGGAAGGCTTATATGCGCCGGCAGACCAATACCATTAACTATGGACGGCAGCTGCCGCTGGCCCAGGGTATCAAGTTCGATATTTAAGCCTGCAGACCCGTTTCGGGAAGGGTCCGCACGACACAGGAGAGACGCCGCGGTTTCTCCATGACAGTGAGGATTTTCCCGCGACGGAAAATGGTCACCGTCCCCGTCGATTCACTGACCGTGATGGCGATCGAATCGGTGGTGGCGGTAATGCCAGCTGCCACATGATGTCTGGAACCAAGACCGGACGGCAGCTCCATGCTGCGTCCGGACACTTTCAAAAAGACCCCACAGCTTTCAATCACCCCATCCTCACGCACGATAAAAGCCCCATCGATGGTCGATAGTTCTTTGACGGTTTCTTCAAGGTGCGGATCGAGTATGTTGCGCTGCTCCTCCTTATAGCCAAAGAACGGATTTAAAATCAGGGGACGCGACTTTCTCATGACATGCGGCGCATCACCAAGCACAAACAGGGCCCCCACGGGTTTGCCCTCACGCCCTTCCACGCCCAACTCGATGGCCAGGTCCACGACCCGGGCAATCACCTCGGGGCGAATCGCAAAGCCCATGGCCTTGTCACAAGGCAGATAGGAGAACATTTCCGTTTCATGTCCCACGCGCGCAACGAACAGCGTATCCAGCTCGGAGCCATCCCCTGCCCCGGCAAGGCAGACCACCACATCGCCGACCGCAATGAGCCGGCGTGCCAGGGCGAGAAAGACCACAAGCTTTACCTGGTTCATGCGCGTCAGAGGAACATTGGGAATCCGGATGACGGTTACATCCGGACGCAGTGTCGGTGTCACAGCCGGACAGGATTCCTTGATGCCATAGAAAATGCGCCGATGGCTGGGTTGAATGCAGTCCCAGGGAGTCGGAAACGCCTCGGGATCGGAGAGGATAAAGACCGCCTTCGCGTCGCTCTGCGCGGCGATCAAATCGGCCTCATGCAAAAGAAGGTTCATGGCCTTTTGCTTGAAGGGCACATCGCGGCCATGAGCAGGAGCGCGGGACCCTCCTGGATGCGGGGAGGAAGGCATGGAAGCCGTGGCTTCCACCAGGGATTCCTCGGATTCACCGGCCACGCCACAGGCCAGAAACCAGCGTTTTTGAATGTCAGAAGCGAGCTGGTCGTCCTGATGATCGCCATGATGCAGGGGAATCAAACCACCGGCCCGATGCTCATGGCCACCACTGTGTCCCAGGCCTTCGACCACCTTGTGCACCAAATGGGAGGCGTCCTTCCTCGATTCGCGGTGCGTGCGACTCGACAGAAGAATCTTTTCTCCATTGCGTCCGGCGCAAAGCGCGGCTTCGATACCCTGACAGCGGATCAGAAGATCGGCGACCTCGCCTACAGTTTCCGGCGCGGCCACCGATGGCAGCATGCAAAACGCCATGCCCTGAACCAGCCGGGTGCTCTGCAGGGCATGCGTGAGATCACGGAAATAGGCTCGGGGCAGGGGCGCCTCTTCTATTTCGGTGAGAACATCAGCTTGCGCATAACGCGAAACCCAATTGAACATGCGGCGATCAAGAGTCGAAAACGTCACAGATCCGCCTCCACATTCCGAGCGGATGGCATAGGCCAGGGCCGTGGCCAGCTCAGGAGGAAGGGGCAGCTCATGCTCGCGCCAGTAGCAGGCGGCAATCGACGCCGACGCGGCCACCTGTGTGCGTAAATCTGAGAAGATGGGAGAGGATGAACGCGGCTGCGATCCCCTGTGATGATCAATGACAGCGATGGTCGCATGATCCAAAGGAAGATGATTGAGGGCTTCCGGTCGACAGTCGATCAACACCGCAAGCGTCGCAGGGGAAAAGGCCAGATCCTCCACCAATTCCAAAGGGGGATGCAGGAGTTTGAGGAGCTGCTGATTTTCGGCACGAAGCACCGTGCCGCGGGCCACCAGACGATAGTTTTTTCCCAGCTTTCTGCGCACGAGTTCGCCCAAAGCCCAACCGCAGGCCACTCCATCGGGGTCAGGATTATCGTGGGTCACAAAAACAAGGTCATCAAAGCCGCGCACGATATTCAGGAATTCATCAGATTTTCTGACCCTGCCGCGTCCTTTCTGTTTGATTTCCAATTCCATGGCGTCCTCCTTGCTTCCGACCTCATCAGCGTAATGCGTTCCCTTTTCAAGTCAATCCTGGGCCATGGGACGCGCCTTGACAGACCCGCTATGAGGAATATTGTAAGACGATAAGAACCCTGTCCCGATGCAAAGGAAGGGGTGGAACATGAAAAAGCGTTATGCAAGATCAACTCCGAATGTCAGCTACAAGATCAACAGCCGCGGCCCGACGTGCCTCGTGGCCTGTCGTGACACACGCCTGGCTCTCATGGTGGGAAGGACTCTGGAGGAACACCACTACCCTCTGGTGCTGATTCCTTCTGCGCTAGGCTTCAGGCATCCTTTGCTGATGACTCCGGATGTCGTGATCGTGGATGAGCCAATGGCTGAAGAGCTGGAGGCGGTGGGCAACCGTGAGGCCATGCAGATCATTTCCCAGAAAACCACGCTTCTGTTGGGAACTCTGCCCAGCGTAGCCATGGAAGGAACATGGCTGCGACCCCATGCAATACTTCCGGTCACAGCAAGCTCAGCCGAGATCGTCCAGACGATCCAGACCCTTGCTTACGCGGAATCTGCAGATGGCCGTCTGAATCCCACACAGATTATCGGGCAGGGCTTTCTGCCTTCTGTCCCATATACTGCGGTGTCTTGAAAAAAATGTTATGAGACTCGGTCTTGACAAATTTTCTGAGGGATTTATGTTGGTGGTGAGAGAAGATGTCTACTGAAGAGTAGCGCGACTCTCGAAAATGCGGTTCTGTAAAAGGCACTAGCATATAGCAGAAGGAGTGAAGAGATTCCCCGGCTGCTAAGGGGAGCATTAAACAGACAGAGTGAAGTGTATTGTTTATTGCATCGCGAGAGCGCATCCTGTTATGGGATGCGCTCTTTGCATTTTTACCGGATAAAAAAACGGGAACAAAAAACCACCACCCCATGGCGGGATGGTGGTTCTGGACCTTGAGCAGGCAGATCAATGAGCGGCCGTGCTTTGCATCGGCTGGCTCTCATGACTCGACTTGACGTCGATCGTTTCCTTATCTTTTTTCGAGCCCAAACCGACGAGCTTGCCTAAAAGGCCACTGCGGCTCTCGCCGATCTTGATTTTATGCCGTTTGGCCTCAGCGGACTTTGGTATGGCCACAGTGAGAACACCGTTTTCGTACTGAGCCTCGACTTCATCAGTCTTGACACCCGCTGGCAGTGTGACCACTCGTTCGAACCTGCCGTAGCGCCGTTCCGAGAAGCGGGAACGACCTTCACCGTTCCTGCGTTCCTGCTTGCGTTCACCAGAAACCATCAGCTGCTGACCCTGGATTTCAATGTCGATATTGTCCTTGCCAAGTCCTGGCATATCAAAGCTCATGACAATATGATCATCGGTTTCCTCGATATCAACGGAAGGAAGAAATGTCCTGTTTTCCGTAGACACCGGAAGACCGGAAACCATTTCGTTCATCACATCGTCGAGCTGTCTTAGCAAAGGACGCCATGCGCCCAGCGATGCAAAGGGTCGATCCAATTCACGCCACATGTTTGGTAAGTTTGTCATACGCATGTCCTCCTTTCTCCTGACGTGGTTCAGGATTCATTCAGAACATTAAATTCAGTCGAAATCTTGTCAAGGGTCAACCCGGCAAATTCTTCCCATCAAGCTGTTCCACGAAGTTCCGAATGACCTTCATTGCGGTTTTTCTTTTTTAAAGGGACAGGTCCATGCGTCGATCCAATTATTTCGTTCCTCTCTTCGTTTCCGGCTTTCTTCTGTTTTCGGCCAAACTGCTCATCAGCTGTTCGGACGGCAAAGATGACGATGCGGCAAGCACCGCGAAAAAGGGTACCGGGACCGATACCGATACCGATACTGATACGGATACCGATACAGACACGAATTCCTGCACACTGACCGCCAATACCACAGAGGGGACCAAGAATAGTTACGGCTGCGCGGTGCTCACCCGTGATACGAGCTCATGCGAAGAATCACGGACCGCTCAAGGTTTGTCAGGTTACTGGCTGAAATTCTCCTGTCTGGTGACCTTGACCAAATCCGGTTCGAATGTTGTGATTTCCACGGATAGCCGTCCTGATACCACATCCCAGTACTACGCAACAACCGATGCCTGTTACGAAGCATTCTCAGCCTCGGGACGTAAGACCAATCCCAATAAGATCGCAGCCCAGACCATTAAAGTCACTGTGCCCATGACAGGAGCCAAGGCCGCTTCGACGACGACGATGACAGGGGCCACGATCGGTGTGGCCATTTCTGGAGTCAGCATTTTCGGCAACTTTGCGGCTCCCGGCGATGATATCTATGCTGAAGCGGAAACTTTTGACAAATGTGAAGGACATCCTCAAAACACAGGGAATTATCATTACCATACGGAACCCACCTCGATCACTCAGTCAGATTCCGCGTTCGTGGGCGTTATGCGTGATGGTCTTCCCATCTACGGCCGCCTCGATAGCGATGGTACGACACCCACTCTGGACTCTGCGGGCGGGCATACGGGTGTAACGGTTGATAGCCCCTCGACGCCGGTTTATCATTATCATGTGAACCTGCAAACCAACGGAACCGATTCCGCATATTTCGTCACCACGGGCGTTTATGCTGGAACCATCGGCACATGCACGGGCTGTAACTGATGTTAAGGAAGAGCCTCTGGCTGCTCATACCGCTGCTGGTCCTCTGGGGTCTTTCCTGCTTCGTCGTGAGGGAAGGACATCCTGATCTTACGGCCGTGGGCCTGGAACGTCACTGGCAAGGAAAGCCCTGGACAGGGGTGGTCATCGGCTTTCACGATAATTTGCAGCCCGCGCTGCTGGCCACCTATCGGCATGGTCAGCAGCATGGCTGGTTAATCACGTGGTATCCCAACGGTCAACGGGAACGCGAGCAGGGTTTCCGCCAGGGTCTGTATCACGGTGTCAGCCAGAGCTGGCATGAAACAGGACGCATCAGGACCTGGCGCTTCTATGTGAATGGTCTGGCCGATGGCGAGCAATGGGCCTGGGGTCCGGAAGGCCAGGTGCTGGAATACAATCTTTATCGGCTGGATCAGGAGCTTGCCCACAAAACCTGGACCTTTGATGGCAAGCCCTTTCATAACTACGTTTATCAGAACGGCGAAAAAGTCGGGATTATGGGAGAACCGTTTTGCAAGCGCAAAAAGCAGCTTTAATCTTGGCTCTGGCCTTTGGTTGTCACAATCAGGAATCAGCCACGGATGCAAAAGCCCGGAGTCGCGGGACCCTGATCGATCAGGTGAACGAGGCCGGGAAGGATGTTCCGTTCTTTACGCAGCATACCTTGAATCCGACCTGGGATGAATCCAGCGCCATCGTCCAGATGCCGGAAGCGGAATGGGTTGATCAAAACGGCGAAAAGCGACACGGGGATTTGTTTCGAGGCCGCACGACCGTGCTGGCTTTCATGTTCACATCCTGCAGCGGCTTTTGTCCTTTTGTTATCCAGGAACTGAAAAAAGTCGCGCGCGAAACGGCGGCTCAGGACGTGCAGTATGTAGTGTTTACTGTGGATCCTGAGTTCGATACACCGGAACGTTTGAAAACCTTTGCGACCGCGCATGGGGTGAATCAAAGAAATTGGTATTTCCTGCGAGGCTCGGCCGTTTACTCCTTGATCAAGGATACGCTGGTGAGTCAGGTGATGCAGAGACCCGTGGCCAATGGCCGTGATTTCGTACATGCCGGGCATTTCTATGTGCTCGATAGCCGCGGGCGTCTGCGCGGAATATTGAATGGAACCGGGATCAGCGTCTCCACACAGGCAAAGCAGTTGATCCAGCGTCTTTGATGACCCGTTTCCCACCCGCCGGGATGATCTTGACAGGTTGAAACCGTTGTAGTTGTATGCGTGCAACTGTTAACGGGCAATCGGAGGGATCATGGCAAGCGAATTGGCAGCTTATCTGCATTATACCCCACTCGAAAATAATGAAGGCACCGTCACCGAGGACCGCGTCGCGACCCTGATCATCAATCGACAGGAGGCCGCCAACTCCTTCAGTGGCGAGCTGCTGGTCCAGCTGAAACAACTGCTCGACTCCGTGCAGGCCGATGCCACCGTGCGGGCTCTTCTTTTGCAGGGCAGCGGCAAACACTTTTCCGCCGGCGCGGATCTGCGCTGGATGAAAGAGGCCGCGCAGCTCGATTACGCCGGCAATGTCCAGGAGGCCGAGAAACTGTCGGCCATGTTTGAAGCTCTGGCGAACCTGCGGGTGCCCACCATTGCCGTGGCCAAGGGGGCTGCGTTTGGAGGTGCGGTCGGCTTGATCGCTGCCTGTGACTATGCTGTGGCTCTTGATAGCGCCCGTTTTTGCCTGAGTGAGGTGAAGATCGGTCTGATGCCGGCCGTAATTCTGCCCTATCTTGGCCGCAGAATGGAACCCGGCACGCTGAAACGATTGATGCTGACGGCGCGTGTTTTCAGTGCTGAGGACGCTTTATCTGCCGGTCTTGTGCAGGCTGTGGTGTCGGCCGACACTGTGGAAACCTGGCTGCAGGATGAGCTCGGTCTGATTTTGAATGCGAGCCCGGAAGCGCAGGCAGCCTGCAAAACCCTTTATCAAACGGTGGAAGCCCGTTCATGGGCCCAGGGCCCTGAAACCGTCGCCGCCATCGCCCGCACCAGGGCCAGCAGCATGGGCCAGGCCGGGCTTGCCGCGTTCTTCGAGAAAACCAATCCGGCCTGGCTCAGACGAATCCCTCGCAGCGAGCGGGTTTTTGTCCCCTGATCCTGCATAATCTTCCGCGCTTCAGGCCCGGATGCCTTGTCCGGGCTACATTTTTTACCGTCGCCCGGCTTACCGAACCGCAGAAGTCTTGAAGTCCCTTCCCAAAGACCGTATCACAGGACATGATATTCCCAGGTCGAATCGATGGTGTCCAGTGCGAGGTAACGCAACTATGGGGTTTCAGGTTTTCAAGTTTGGTGGCACATCGCTTGCCAGTCCGGAATCATTGCAGAAGGTGCTTGGCATCATTGAAAATCACCGGGAAGGTCTTTGCACCGTGGTTTCCGCCAGCAGTGGCGTGACCGATAACCTCTACAAGCTCTATTACGGTGCCGTGCAGAATAGGCGTGATGAGGAAGCCACGCTTCTGCAACAAATTTCCGATCGGCATCGCCTGCTCGTGCAGGGGCTGATCCCGGCCGGAGCGGAGCAGGATCGCGTCTGGGCGACTGTCAAAACGCTGCTCGATGAAATTGCCCGCATCTGCGAAAGTCTCGCCATCCTGCGTGAACAGACGGCCAAAACCCTGTCCAAAACCGTAGTCTACGGGGAACGGCTGATGGCTCTCGTGGTGACCGAGGCTCTCAAAGCGCGCGGACAAAAGGTGGAGCGCATCGATTCGACCGAACTCATCAAGCTCACGCGCGAGAAGAGCGAGTACACACCGGATGATGCGGCCTCGCAGAAAGCCGTGCAGGAACATCTTAAAACAGCTTTGACCCGCGGTTCCATCGTCATCGTCCCTGGTTTTTTTGGAGAAGGACCGGAAGGCGAGGTCATGATCCTGGGTCGTGGTGGATCCGATTATTCCGCCACGCTGCTCGGCTCCTATCTGGAAGCGGACGCGGTTTATCTTTACAAGGAAGTGGATGGTCTGATGACCGCGGATCCGCGGCATGTGTTTGAGGCCCGGATCCTGCCGGAGCTGCATTATCGGGAGGCCACCGAACTCGCCTATTATGGGGCGAAGGTTCTGCATCCCCGGGCCATCATTCCGCTCGTGGCCCGGAAAATTCCTTTGATTGTGAAAAATACCTTTCTTCCTGATAAGCCAGGCACCCGCATCGCCGGCGATGTCGCGTCCGGCTCCTATCCGGTCAAGGCCCTGAGCTACATCGACAAGCAGGCGATGATTGCCGTGGAAGGCAAGGGCATGATGGGTGTGCCCGGCATGGCCTCGCGGGTCTTTGGAATTCTGGCTCAGGAAAATATTTCCATCTGTCTGATCACCCAGGCGTCCAGCGAAGCCAGCATTTGTTTTGTTGTTCCGGGCGAGCAGGGGGAGCTGGCCCGCAAGCTTTTGGAAAGCAGCTTTCGCTATGAAATCGACCGGCATCTGGTGGATGAAATCAAGCTGACCCCCAATATCGCGGTGCTCGCGGTGGTGGGCCTTGGCATGAGCGGAACGCCAGGCATTGCCGCGCGCGCCTTTTCCTGCATCGCCAAACAGAGCATCAACATCATCGCCATCGCCCAGGGTTCATCCGAGCTGAATATTTCCGTGGTGATTGAACAGCATCAGGCGGCCCGTGCGCTGCGCGCTCTGCATCATGAATACGGTCTTGAAAAGATCCGGCCGGTTCTGATTCGCGATCCCAGCGAAATTCGTCTGGCGATTTTTGGTCTTGGGCAAATCGGTCAGGTGCTGGTGCGTCAGCTGCAGGAGCAGAAGGATTATCTCGATCAGAAACTCAAACTGCGGGTGCCGATTATCGCCGCCGCGGATCGTTCGGGACTGCTCGTTTGCGACAAGGGCTTTTCCGCGGCGGAGTTGGAGGAGTTTTTGCAGAACAAGGGGCAGAAGAAAAAACTCTGTCCCGCGGGTGCCAGCTCCAGTCTTGAGGACCTCTGGCACGGGGCCTGGGATCGGAAAATTTTTATTGATCTGACCGCAACCGAGACAGCGCCAGTATTGAAAAAGGCTCTGCTGTCCGGCTTTCATGTGGTGCTGGCCAATAAAAAACCGCTGGCCATCCCTTACCCTGAATACAAGGAGCTGCGGGATATCGCGGCGGAAAAAAATCTTTCACTTCGTTATGAGGCCACGGTGGGAGCCGGCCTTCCCGTTCTCGACACCATCGACAAGCTGGAAGTCGCGGGCGATGAGGTGCTGGAAATCCTCGGCTGTCTGTCGGGAACATTGGGCTACCTCATGACCCAGATGGAGGACGGCATGCCCTTTTCTCAGGCTGTGCGAACGGCCTATGAATTGGGTTACACGGAACCCGACCCGCGGGATGATCTGTCCGGCCTTGATGTGGCGCGCAAGGCCCTGATCCTGGCCCGCACCATTGGTTTAACCCTGAACCTCGATGACATCAAACTCGAAGGCCTGTTTCCGGCGTCCTGCAGTCATGATGATCCCGAGGTCTTTTTGAAAAATCTCAAGCAGCTTGATCAGGCTTACAATGAACGCATCCGGGCCGCGCAGTCCCGTTCCGCCGTTCTGCGTTTTGTCGCACGCATCAGCCGCGAACAGGTCAGCGTCGGTATCGAGGAGCTGGATCAGAACAGTCCCTTCGGACGTCTGCGCGGTACGGACAATCAGGTGACGCTGAAAACCCAGCGTTATGCCAATAACCCTTTGATTGTGACCGGTCCCGGTGCGGGTGCGGAAGTCACTGCAGCCGGCGTTTTGAATGACATTATAACCATAGCCAGCAGCCAGGAACGGGGAGGACGGTCATGAGTGAATTTCGCGTTTTTGCACCAGCCACGATCGGAAACGTAGCCTCAGGGTTTGATGTTCTCGGTCTTGCCGTATCCGGCCTGGGTGATACGTTTGTGTTTGAAGAATCTGGGCACTATAGCATTGGGGTGCAGGGACGTGATGCGCGCCTCGTGCCTTTGGAGCCGGAGAAGAATACGGTGACCCTTGCGGCGGAAGCACTTTATTTGAGTCTTGGCATCACGCCCAAACGTTTTCATGTGACCCTGGAACGCGCCCTGCCTCTGGCCGGTGGCCTGGGTTCCAGTGCCGCTTCGAGTGTGGCCGGCGCGCTGGCGGCCGCGAAACTCGCGGGCGTGCTGGAACGCAAGGATTTGATTTTGAAGGCGGCGCTGGCGGCTGAGACGCATGTGGCCGGGCCGCATCTCGATAACATCGCACCCTGTTTACTGGGCGGTCTGACGCTGGTGCAGGATGTGGGTGATCTCCGTATTTATCCGGTACCGCTTCAGGCCAAATTCTGGATCACCCTGACCACTCCTCCTCTTCATATTCAGACCCGGGAGGCCCGTAAGGTTCTGCCGCAACAGCTGGATACTTCGCGCTGGACAAGGCAGATGGCGCATTGTACGACGCTGGCCCTCGCCCTGGCTCTTGGGGATCGGGAACAGATCGGCTTTGGTTTGAAGGATCCGTTTGCCGAGCCTGCCCGTGGCAATCTCATTCCGGGATTTTTTCAGGCCAAAGCCGTGGCCATGAACGCAGGCGCCTATGGTTTTTCCATCAGTGGCAGCGGACCCACCTGCTTTGCCCTGAGCGCCGACGAGGCCACAGCGCGCCGCGTGGGCGATGCCGTTCAGGAGATATTTGGAGCTCAGACTCTTGTTCATATCGCTGAACCCAATTTACAAGGAGCCAGCATCTTATGAGCCAGGCCCGCTTTGCCTGTCTTCAATGCCCGAAGACTTATGATTGGCTTGATCTGCGTTATGCCTGTGATTGCGGTGGACTTCTGGAAGTCAAGCATGACGATCCCGCTTTGCGAAAACTCCCGGAGCTGGCTGAGCAGCGCTTGACCTCGCGCAAACCCTTTGATCGCAGTGGGGTCTGGCGTTTTCGTGAAGCGGTGCTGCCGCTGCCGGAATCCATGATTGTCACGCAGCCTGAAGGGCAGACGCCCATTTATCAAAGTGCGGCTCTGAATCAGTGGGCCGGCCACAGCCGCCTCAGTTTAAAGCATGAGGGCGAAAATCCCAGCGGCTCCTTCAAGGATCGTGGCATGACCGCGGCGGTTTCGATGGCCAAACGCCTCGGCATGCCGGTGGTGGCCTGCGCTTCGACGGGGAATACCAGCTCCTCGCTGGCCGCCTATGCCGCCCGCGCGGGACTGAAGGCCATCGTTTTTCTGCCGGCTGGAAAAGTCAGTCAGGGAAAGATGGCCCAGACTCTGGGTTATGGCGCCAAAGGCCTGGCGATTCGTGGTGATTTCGATGATGCGATGCAGATCGTGCGGGACCTCGCCGCCGCGGGCCGTGTTTATATGGTGAATTCCCTCAATCCGCATCGCATCGAAGGGCAAAAGACGATCATTTGGGAAATGCTGCAGGATCGCAACTGGGAGGCGCCCGACTGGATCGTGGTGCCGGGTGGCAACCTCGGCAATACCAGTGCGTTCGGCAAGGCGATTGACGAGGCTTATGCCTGGGGCTGGATTCAAAAGAAACCGCGGCTGGCCACCATTCAGGCCGAAGGAGCCAATCCCTTCTTCCGCAGCTACAGCCGGGACTTCGCCAGTCTGGAACCCATCACCGCAGAGACCGTTGCCACCGCCATTCGCATCGGCCATCCTGTGAATTATCCGCGTGCCGTGAAGGCGATTCTCAGCACCAACGGAGTCGTGACCGACGTCACCGATGCGGAAATCATGGCCGCGAAACTTGCCATCGATCATGCCGGTATCGGCTGTGAACCGGCGAGTGCGGCGACGCTGGCAGGCGTCAGAAAACTGGTGAAAAAGGCTGTGATCAGTGCGGATGAGGATGTGGTTCTGGTTCTGACCGGTCACATGCTGAAGGATCCGGATGCCATCCTGAAAAACGGGACGCTCGATTGCACGGAGATCGATGCGAAGGCCGAGGCCATCAGTCGCGCTCTGGATAGTTTGTGAGTCAACGTCTGAGCGCGCTCACGATGCCATAGATGGAAAGGAAGATCAGGATCAGTACGGTGAGAAGGGGACTGGCGATCAGGATGACGCCGACGAGGAGTATCCCGAGTCCCATCGCCAGAATTCCACCGAGAATCAAAACGGTCATCTGCAGAACTTTGCGAGTGCCGCTGACATTCTCCTCGCTGAGCCAGAGTTTGATGTTTTCCGCCCAGGAGCTCATCACGTCTCCCTTCCTCAGCTGCGCAGGGCCTGCACTTTCACCTGCCCCGTGCGTCCGATCCGATAGACCAGCATGATGGGACGGCAGCAGACCTGGCAGTCTTCAATGTAGTTGGTCGAACCGGAGGATAGATCAAAGAACGTCACAAAGACTTCGCCACACCAGGGACACTGCACATTCACCGGTTCTTCCATCCACGACCTCCTGACCCGATTCAACGGACGGATACGGGTTCCTCCGTACCTTGAGCCCGTGCCGAGTTCGGGAAAATAATGGGTCCATTCTGCGAAAAGTTCAACCATTCGAAACGACAGGCCGTGGGTTTGTTGGGTATGGGACAGACCTGTTCCTTGAGCGGATTGTTGATAACCTCGAGATACTCAAGCTTCGGCAGAGCCTTGAGGGGCGCGATATCCTCAATGAGGTTGTCATTCAGAATCACGACCTTGAGCGAGGTGAAGGGCAAAAGATCCTGAACACTGGTGAGTGAATTTCGGGTCAGGTTGATTTCAATCAGACTGGGCAGATTGCGCATGCCCTGCAGATTTTTGAGGCCTCCGCCTTTGCCATTCTGCAAAACGATGCGCTTCAAAGCTGGCAGATCCGCCAGACCTTCCAGATTGCTCAAGGGGTTGTCGCTGAGATCCAGATATTCAAGACCCGGCAATCCGGCGAGACCTTGAATCGATTCGAGTTGATTGTTTTCAAGGTTCAGCCGGGTCAGCTCGGTCAGCTGCGAAAGATCCGGCAGAGTCGTGAGCGCGTTGTTGGACAACGACAGGTTTTCCAGGCTGGGCAGTGTCGGCAGAGTGATCTCATTCATTTTCGAGTTGTCGGCAATCTCCAGATAATGAGTCTTCGGAAGGGGGAAAGGCAGCGTGACACCTGTGAGAGCGGCGTTGGCAAAAATCGAGGCCTCCTCCACGACCGGCCAGTTGCCTGCTTTCACATCACCCTGAAGGTCCGAATCGTACACAAAAATCCGTTTCATGCGTGGCGCGTCGCCCGGCAGTGCCGTTAGGCCTGTCACTTCCAGAAGATCCAGCGATTCCAATTCGCTCCACCGTTCCGGGAAATTCCTTAAGGCCACCCGATTCAGAAACAGGGTCTGCACCTGAGTCAGCGGCGCAAGGTCGATGGCCTCCTGCATTTTCAAAGTATCCAGCCGCAGCTCCTGCAGCTTCACGTTGGTGAAGTCGGGAAGAACGGGCAGATCAAGGTAAGCCAGATCCAAAACCTTCAAATTCTTCAGGCGGCTCAAACCGCTGAAATCCAGCGGCGCGCCTGGATTCTGCAGGCGCAGATGCTCCAGCAGCGGAAAGGCGGCCAGGTGCAAGGGCGTGGCCGCACGACGTGGCTGACGCTCGGCCACCACGTTGTCGATGATCGTGAGACGCTTCAGGCCGCTGAATGCCTCCAGGGGGCTGAGATCCTGAATCGCATGATCGGAAAGCGTGATTTCCTCGACGCCCATGTCGGCGAGCACGCGCAAGGGCCTGATATCCTCAAGACGCGCGCTATCAATAAAGGTCGAAGGATCAAATCCACCGATATCGAGCTTGCGTTGTTCCGTCAACATTTTTCGCAGCCAGACTTCGGCGATTTCGCAGCTTTCAAAAATTTCCCGCGCGCCGGCGACATCCCCGCTCTGAATGCGATAGTCGCTGACAATGCGGATCAGACGCTGCACGGTGAACCAGGATGGGTCCTCGTGGTTGTTGTAGAGGCACCAGCCTTGAAAGTCTGTGGGTTCGTCGGACAGGGTTTCCAGCTCACCGACCGGCAGCCTGGGATTGACGGAGGCATCATAGGTCAACTGAACCCCGGAGCTGTTTTCCATCCATTCCACAAAGTCGCCGACGAAATTATAGATGGCCTCTCCGGTATCACAGATCGTCTCCAGCTGTTCAGGCACAAGAATGCGATCCCAGCCCATGAAGTCACCAGCCAGATACCATTGCCCATTGCGTTGAACGTAAGCCGGGCCACCCGAATCACCAAAGCAGGGACCATGATCCGGACGTGGGCCGATGACGATAAGATTGAAGAGACGCCCGTGGTTGACGAACTCCCGCACATGGGTGTCGACATAAAGAAGTTTTCCACCCTGACAGGTGGGATCATCGAAGGGACACTGGGAAGCCGTCCGTCCATAGCCGGCGATTGTGAGAGGCGTCTGCGGCGTTAGAGCATCCGGTTGATGCCAGATTTCCACCGGACGGTAACCTGGGGGCAGCCCACCTGCAAAACGCACCCAGGCGATGTCAAAGTTCGATTCAAATTTCTGAAACTTCTTGAAGGTCTCCAGCGCTTCCGGGTCCCGGCGAACGGCTGAGTCCTTTTTGGTTTCGAGTCCGAACAGGATCTGAAAGTCCTGAGGCCTTTTATCAAAGACACAGTGGGCCGCGGTGACAATCAGGTTCTCAGCCACCACGGTTCCTGAACAGAAATGATCCTGAGAATTTTTATCCACAAGGGCCACAGCACTCGAGGAAGCCGGATGATCCGCCCCAGGAATGCTTCCGTTCACCATGCGCAAGGCTGAGCTGACTTCATCCGTGTCGCGATCACACATGAGGAGAAACGCAGGGATGAGCAGGATGAACGAACCAAACAAACCGTGAATGATGGGGCGTTGGCGTATTTTTTTTAACATAGGCTGGGACTCCCTCCGTGCAGACTTCTTTCGTGCGCAGTGCATGCTTCGTGCCATGAGAAACGTGGGGATCAGCCTAAGTTCAGTCAAGGATTTATTTTTTATCCTGGCCAGCCGGCAAGTATTCTCGTTTACAGACACCTGCTTTGAGACTATGTTCATCGCAGATTCACTTGATTTCACGAAGGGAGATTCCATGCGCAATCGAGTTGGCAAAATGCTGCAAAGTCTGACTTTGGCTCTCGTCTGCACATTCCACGTGACAGCTTGCGATCGAGCGGACGATCCCAGCTCATTGAAACTGACGAATGCCATTGAGATTGACAGTGCGGCTTTTCCCGCAGTTGTTCAGCTTATGACGAAGAGCGAGAACAATTCGCGCTTTTGCACCGGCTTCTTCGTTAATGAATATCAGGTTTTGACTGCAGCCCATTGTGTGAAGGATCTGGCACCGGAGCAGCCTGATCTGTATCTCGTGTCCGGAGGAAATGAAACGTCCGCAGACCGAGCCGCGAAGGCCCTTCGTTATTATGTGCACGACGACTTTGAGCGTGGACAGGGACAGCTGGCGAACCCCTACGATATCGCTGTGGTTGAGTTTCCAGCCGGCACCGCGCTGGACACCCTGCGTCTCAGTCGCCATGCTCCGCGCGAGAACGATGCGGTGATCCTGGTCGGTTATGGTTCGGATCAAAATGTCGCGGGAATGGCCTCGCATGCCTCGGGCACCACCACAGGCGCCAAGCGTTATGGTCAGAATTCCATCAAGGGTTGCGGTGACGGCATTCTGAGTGTTGTGGGCGTGGCCAGGACCAGGCCGGGCCTGCAGAAGGGCCAGTACGTGGCAACCGCCCAGGGGGATTCCGGTGGTCCCATTCTGATGAATACCGAAGTGGTGGGCATGATGGTGGCGGTTGATGTTCGTCAAGGGGGAGCCGGTCAGGTTTCCAGCATTTCGTATGCGATTGACCTCAGCAGTCCATCGAGTCGCGAATTTTTGAATCGTGTTTTGGATTAATGGATGCAGCCCAGGCCGACCACCTGGGTTTTTCAAAGCAGGCTAGCTGACCTGAGGAAGCCCCTTGGACTCTTCTGATGAAGGAAGCCTATAAAGCCAGGTCCGCGTGTGACCCACCCCTTTCAGGGAAATGGAACCACGCTCGATCAGAGGAAATTTGCCTTTGATGAGTTGATAGGTGGCATCCGAAATCTGAATCTGGTTGACGAGGCCGTGGCTTTCCATGCGACTGGCCAGATTCACCGTATCACCCCAGAGATCATAGATAAATTTTTTCAGCCCAATGACGCCGGCGATCACCGGACCCGAGTTGATGCCGATGCGTATCATCAGAGGGCCGCCGGTTGGCGTTACGGATTTTTCGATGTAGGTGAGCATGGCGATCGCCAGATTCATCACTGCCTCGGCATGGTCAGGCCGCGCATGGGGAATGCCGCCTGCCACCATATAGGCATCACCGATCGTTTTGATCTTTTCGAGTCCATGCTCGTGGGTCAGCTGATCAAACTTTGTGAAAATTTCGTTGAGATAATTCACCAGCTCCCGGGGTGCCAGCCGATGGGAAATATCTGAAAAGTTGACAATATCCGCAAAGAGCACCGTGACCGATTCAAAGCCGTCGGCAATCTCCTCATTGCTGTCCATCAGGCGCTGGGCGATGCTGCCAGGCAGTATGTTCAAGAGCAATGCCTCAGAACGCGCCTTTTCCTGAGCGAGGGCCGAGGCGATCCGTTCGGAATGAATGAGAAACCAGCCGATAAAAACCATGACGGTCGCATAGGTGCTGATGAGGACCTGCATCGTGAAAATGTTGGTAAAGGTCCTGTCCAACGCCGGTCCCACGATGGGCCGATCCGGTAAATAGAGTTCCATGCCGATGAGCAGAACACAGCCGATCACGCCGTAAACCACGGCCAGCCAGCGATAGCGCTTGGGATGGATGATGATGACGCCACAGGCGAGAAGCGGCAGGTAAAGATGAAAATTCATCGCCTTGCCGAACGCGATCCCCGACAGAAGCAGGTTGATAAATGAGGTCATGATAGCCTGAAAATTGGCGATCACGATATGCCCGCGGCGGGTCCAGTAAAGACAGGTGATAAAGGAGAGTAGCATTAAGGAGGCGCCCGCCATCCCGTAACGGGAAATGGGGTGGGACCAGAAATAATAGAGAGGCAAATAACTGAAGGCGATCGCCGATCCGCAGAAGAGGATGACGACGGAACGAATATATTCCGATCGTTCGTCTTTGTCCGAATGATCGGGAATAAACAATTCCGCGCTCTTGAGCACGGTATTTTTGAGTCTGCTCCAATCGCGGAACACCGGGAATCCTTCCTGCAAGTCTTATCTTCATTTTAACAGCTGGGTTTCATGAAAAGACCAGGCAGAAATTGCAGGACCGGTTACTTTTGGGCGAGTTTATCCAGAATGCCGTTCACAAACGCACCGGAATTCTCGGTGCTGTATTTTTTGGCCAATTCAATGGCCTCATTGATCACGACTTTTTTCGGCGTGTCCGTGAACAGAAGTTCATAGGCCGCGAGACGCAGCACGCAGCGATCAATGACCGGCATGCGGGCGAGAGTCCAATTTTCCGAGACGGCTTCAATCTTTTCATTGAGCACGCTCAGGTTATCAAAAATCCCCTCGACCAGCCGGCGGAAGTAAGCCGTGTGTTCCCGCTCGACTCCAAAATCGCTGGCAAAGCGATCGAAGTGGTTGGCTGAAAAGAAGAACAGCTTTTCGATTTCGCACTGATACAGGAACTGGACAGCCCATTCCCGTGATTGTGCATTGGGGTGGTGTTCACGTTGCACCGGAAGACTCCGTATCAATCAAATTGTTTGAGCGTTTTTACCATGGTGATGGCCGTCAGGGCCGCCTCGGCGCCCTTGTTGCCAAGTTTCAATCCCGCCCGATTCAGAGCCTGCTCGACCGTATTGGTGGTCAGGACACCGAAAATCGTCGGGATCCCGGTTTCAATCCCGATATTCATCAGACCGGACGCACAGGGTCCGGCGACATATTCAAAGTGTGGCGTCTCGCCTCGGATGACCGCGCCCAGGCAGACGATGCTTGCATAGCGCTTGCTGCGGGCGGCCCTGGCTGCGGCCACGGGAATTTCAAAGGCGCCTGGAACCCAGACGACATCGACCGTATCGGCGAGGCCCTGTTCCTGGTAGACCGACAGGGCGGATTCGACCAGGGATTTGGTGATGAGTTCATTGAAGCGGGCCGCGACGATGAGATGACGAAGATTCATGACCAGGTTCCTTCCTTAAACCGACTTATGAATGATGGAGTTCTCGACGATTTCCAGACCAAAACCCGACAGGCCTTTGAGCACCATGGGGGAACTCGTGTGAGCCCGCAGCCGCTTGATGCCCAGGGCGCGAATGATCTGCGCTCCGGTTCCATGCAAACGAAGATCCATCTTGCGGGTGCTGGTCCCGTCATCGGCGGTGTTCTGATAATCCGCGGCCATCTGCTTCAGCTCATCCTGCCACGAGGTCTGGGGATGATTAAGATAGATCAGGGCCGCCTTGTCCTGCTGAGCCAGGAGATCCAAACCATGCTGCAGGCGGAAACCTGACCCTGTTTTGCGATCGGCAAAGACATCGAGCAGATGGTGCTGGCTATGCACGCGCACGTCGACCACACTGTTTTCAAAATCCTTGCCCTTGATCAGAGCCAGGTGCTCCAGTCCATCGACCGTGTTGCGATACAGCACGGCTTCACAGTTGCCGCCGATGGTGCGGATGGTTTCGCGAGCGACTTCTTCAACCATCGATTCGTGCATCAGGCGATACTGAATCAAATCGGCAATCGCGACGATCGGGAGTTTATGTTTTTCGGCGAAGATTTCGAGATCCGGCATGCGGGCCATGGTGCCATCATCGTTCATGATCTCGCAGATGACGCCGGCGCCTTTCAGGCCTGAAAGTCGGGCAAGATCCACGGAACCTTCCGTGTGACCGGCACGTTCGAGGACTCCACCCGGACGGGCTCGCAAGGGAAAGATATGACCGGGGACAACGATATCACCGGGGCTGCAGCGATCATCAATGGCGACTTTAATGGTGTGCGCGCGATCCGCAGCAGATATGCCGGTGGAAACACCCTCGCGGGCTTCAATGCTGACGGTAAAGGCTGTGCCCTGATCGGGGAAACGCTTGCTGCCATCGGCCATCATCGGCAGTTTCAGATGATCCACGATGCGCGGTTCCAACGTGAGGCAGATCAGACCTCGGGCTTCCTTGGCCATGAAGTTGATATTGCGGGGTGTAACACATTCGGCGGCTAAAACCAGGTCTCCTTCGTTCTCGCGGTCTTCATCATCGACCATAATCACCATCCCGCCCTGTTTAATGACGTCGATGGCTTTGCGTACTCTGGCGATCAGCTTATCCTGGTCTATCTGCATGGCGATACCCTTTATCCGAGGCTGAACGAAGGAAAATGTGGCTTTTCAAAGATCATTTATGTGCGACAAAATAGCATTGCTTGTCCGTTGGTCGCATCCTAGCCCAGATTCCCCGCCCTGTCCATGAAAAGTCGAGGGTTTAACGCCGGTTCCAGCTTTCCTCCGCCGCCGTTGAAGTGGTCAGTTTCATGCTGATCACCTTGCCGCCCACCAGGGTCCAGACCAGCTGCGTGCCGTTATCAAGAGTTACGCTGCGTTGCAGACTTGCGTCAGCCAAAGTCTCCGTTTTGACCTCGCTGCAAGTCACCTGTGGGGCCATAGGCAAGGCCTGGATGGCATAAGTGCCGACCGTTGGTGCCGGCGTGATCACAAAGATGGTGGAGCCGTCGAGACGGGTCACCGTTTTGCGGCCGTCCGTTTCAGGAGTGACCTTAAATCCTGTGGTGTTCGTACTGTTCATGAATGTGCCTTCGATCGTCTCCGCAAAAGGTGACGCGCAGGCGGCGATGAATGAAGTCGAAAGAATGTAATTTGTAGCGCTGTCCTCAGCAGCCTCCGGGGCTGAAGTCGGTGCGCCGTTCCCCGTGGTGCTGCCTTGGGTGACCTTTTCCTCAGGTGCCACGCCGTTGCCCACTTCGGTTCCGCAGTGGCAAAGAAGAAGGCCAAGAGCAATGGGAAGAACGCGCTTCATGTGTCGGACCCCTTGGTCTGAGGAAACATTTGCAGGTTGAGCTGCACCACAGCCTTTTCCTGGGTGGGTTGATTCTGTTCGAGCGCCCACTGATGGAGTTCCTTGCGAAAACTCTTGAGCCGGGCCTTCAATTCCGGAAGGGCGGTTTCCGGCAACTGAAAAATCAGGGCCCCATATTCCCGCTGATCGAGCGGCAGATCCTCCAGGGCTTCGATCGCCTGCTCCAGGATCCGTCGATGAAAGGTGCGGATCGCAAGGCTTTTCACTTCATCACTGGTAATGACGATATCATCCTTCACCTCGAACTGCCCGTCGGGGCGCTTCTGGATGAAGCCTTTCTTCTTGAGAAAATTCAGAGCCGCCACGATCTCTTTCAGTTCGATGCGACCGTTCAGGCGCCGCTGAATCCAATAGGGATCATCACGGAAACCATTGAGAAGGGCCATCTCGCGGATCACAGGATAAATCCAATGACTCAGATACTCCACGGCATCCGAATCCAGCTCATAGCGCCTTGAGGAAGGCATGAGACGCTTTAACTTCTCGTAAAAAGCCGCACGTTCCTCATCACTGTCCGCCTGGTTCATGGCGACCAGACAGCGGAAATATTCCGCCGGGCCTCCGGTCAGACCCAAAGCCTGAATGAATTTTTCCATGGACGGACCACTGATATTGCGCTGACCATCGATCACCAGTTTCAAAACATTCGGGGCGCTGAAGCCGGCGGCCTGGGAAAACTGGCGAAAACTATAGCCGCGTTTGCTGTCCTTGCGAAACTGATAGTAGTCCGCAAGGAAGAGGCGGTAGTTGGTATATCCATAGATGCTGGGTCCCTGATACATGCTGGGAGTCCTTCGCTGTTCCCTTGTATTCTCGGCAGAATTTGATTTTTCCCTGAGAAAAAAATTAATCCATAATGTCCGGGGATTGGAGGCCAAACCGTATTCCCGCAAGTAACGCATTGATTTATCGTCAAAAACTGTCCTTTTGTATTCCCGCCGGGCGTCCTTTCCGTGTGCCCTGGTTGGGCCTCGTAATTATATCGAGGGTTTTGCAAAAATTTTGTATTCAACGCGCGACCTGTTTTGGAATACGCCGGAATACGGAATTTGGGGTTTTCGCCTTCTGTAAAACGGCATTTTGACCGTAAAGTCTTCATCGTGGCAACCTGAGGAGACGAACATGTTTCGAGGTCTTTCCATTCAAAAAATTGGCTTGGGAATCAGTCTGTTAGGGCTGGCAGGCTGTGGAATTTTCGGCAAGTCCGATCGCAAGGATCAAACCTTTGGACCGGATTATGTGACCAATGCGCGCCTGGAGGCTCAGCGCATGGCCCTGCTCCAGCCGGAACTGCGGCAGGGGATGGCCCTTTATGAAAACTGTGAGGTGCTCGCCGCTGATTTGAATGAATCAGTGCAGCAACGTTGGGTGCAGCAAAGAGCCAGCATCAGCGATAGCGTGGCCTCGATGCTGATCAATATCGATAACAATACCCGGGGTGATATCGCCACAACCGATGCGGCGACTCCGACCGCAGCTCCGGAAGCCGCTGCAGACAACAGCGCGGGCAGTGCGGACACCCTGACCAATGTTCAGGAAGCGGGCGTGGACGAAGCGGATCGTTACCGCATCGGTCGCGATCAAATCTATGTTCACAGCTTCGGAAAAATCCAGGTCATCGACCGCAGCAGTCTGCAAATGCAGGGAACTGTGGATGTTGCGTCCTGGTATAGTCCCCAGTTCTTCACGAAGGATGATCGTCTGATCGTCGTCGGGCCAGCCGTCCGCGATCCGAACGAGGATCCGGTCAAACCCATTCCGGCCGGTGGTCCCGAGATCGGCACCGCCGACATGCCGATGCCCTTCCCAGGCTATGGTTATAGCAATAAGGTGAAGATCGCTGTCTATTCCACCGCGCCCGGTCAGCTGCCGACTCTGGTTTCCGAATCCACAGTGGACGGACAATATCTCGATAGCCGATTGGTGCAGAATCAGCTCGTGCTCGTCATCCGTGATCAGATCGCCATGGAAACCACGCCGGTGACGCTCGAGGATTTCGCCGACGAGCTTTGGTATTCCGACGCCCGCGCCCGCGAATTTTTCTCGTCCGTGTGGGCCAACAGCCAACGCGATACCGCGATCAAGGTGGAAGGTGAAGCCCTGAACGGCATTCCCTGTCAGAACTATGTGAAACGGAAAATGGCCGACTGGGATCGCGGCATCTCCAAGGTCCTGACCCTGGACACAGCGAATCCTCAGGCTGCCGCTCAAAATTTGGGCGTGATCGGCCAGGGTGGGGAAATCTATATGACCACCGATTCGCTCTATCTTCTGAAAACCAAGGTGGAATGGTTTGAGGAACGCTGGGGTGGCCGTGCCTGGGTTGGGGCAGCCGATGAAAAACTTTTAATCCAGCAGATCGGTTTTGATGGTGCCACAGGAGCGTTGAATCCTCTGGCTGATGGTGAAGTGAAGGGCCGGATCAAGGACCGCTGGGCTCTGCATGGCATGAATGGGGGCCAGAACCTCGTCGTAGCCAGCACCACCGGTGCAACCTGGGGCACGGGTGAGCAGGCCGCCCAGAATCATCTGACCGTCTTGGAACGTGATGCCGCCACCCAGCGTCTTGTGGTGAGTGGCAGCGTGGAAAATTTTGGAACGAATGAAGACATCCGCTCGGTGCGGTATGTGGGCAACATCGCCTATGTGGTTACCTTCCGACAAACGGATCCCCTGTTTGCGATTGATATTGCCGATCCCAACGCACCGAAAATGCTGAGTGGACTGAAAATTCCCGGCTTCTCCACCTATATGCATCCTTTGGCTTCGGGTCGCCTTTTGGGTGTTGGATTTGATGCCTTTTCAACCGGACAGGTGCAAGGGATCCAGGTCTCGCTCTTTGATACCAGTGATCCCACGGCCATGAACCGCCTCGATGTGAAAACCTATGGCAACCGCGGATCGAGTTCGGATGTCACTCAGGATCATCACGCCTTCTTCTTTGACAGCGCCAGCGGCCTCGTCGGCATTCCCTTGGTGGAACGCCTGGATTATGGCAGCGTGAAATTCAGTGGCGCTCAACTCCTGTTCTTTGATGGCAATACGCTGGTCGATCGCGGTCGTGTGACCCATCGGGAGCTGATTCCTGGCTACTGCCAGTCGCAGATGGCCTATGGCGGTTCCTCGCTCGATATCAACCGGCTCTATCGTGTGGATGATCGCCTGATTACTCTTTCACCCTATGGCCTGAAAGCCTATAGCCTGACCGACTTTGCCAGCCCGGCCGCTACGGTGGCGTTTACGGTGCCGGTGGGCGAGTGCCAGGCGAGTTATCCGATGCCTCTTTGAATGAATGAACCGCCCGGCAAGCATTTCCCGTCGCCTCTGCTCTATGATGTGATAAACATCGACAACGGCATGAGGGACGGGTTATGAACCTTAGGCAGTTACTGCAGAGTCTTACCAGCATCGTGGCGGCTTTTTCCAGTGGCACCTGTCTCTGTGCTGGTTACTTCGCTCTGGCTCCGCTCAGTGAATCCTCTCAGATCAAACAGTGGGTGGAGCAGCATCCCGGCAGCTGGTGGGTGGAAGGCGAGGATCGCATTCTCGTCAGCCTGCAACGCTGGGATGGGCAGGATACGCCAGGCGGCTCACGGACAACCATAATCGAAGCCACACCGGGTCCGAGTGTGGTTTATTTTTTTCAGGGAGCGGGTCCTTTGCCGGCCCAGAGCCGTGAACTCATTCGCGGGGGACGGACGCGGGTGATTGAAAGTCCCCGCGCCATCGCCATGGCTGATGGTCCTCATCATCGTCTGCGGCCCCTGCAGCCGAATGTCCGCCTTGTGCAAAAATTGCCCTTTGATCCCGAAGCCGGGGAACCCATTCTTTCCCTGCGCGCGGCCCTGGATGCTGACGCCTGGCGGAGCGAGGTGGAGGAAATCAGCCGCTTCTCCCGCTATACCTATGGTTCGGAAATTGATGCGGCCCGGACATTTCTCAGCAGCCGTCTGCGGTCCATTCCCGGTCTTCAGGTTGAGGAGTCGACGTTCACGACAGCCCGAGGCCTGGCGACCAATGTGATCGCCACGCTGCCAGGCCGCTCGCGCCCTGATGAAGTTTATGTGGTCGGTGCCCATTACGACAGCACCAGCGAAAGACCGTTTGAGCTGGCACCCGGGGCCGAGGATAACGCCTCCGGCACAGCCGGGCTTTTGACTCTGGCCCGTCTCTTTGCTGAGCAGCCGCCGGAAGCCACACTTATTTTCATCGCTTTTTCCGGTGAGGAGCAGGGTTTGCTCGGCAGCCGCGCCTGGCTTAAAAACTGGCTGGCGGACGGCCGCACGCAACAGATTCATGGCGTCTTTATCATGGACATGATCGGCTATAGCGGGGACGGGGAGCTGGACTGTCTCCTGGAAACGTCGCCGGCGAGTCAGCCTTTTCTGAGCCAGATCCAGGCCGCGCATAAGGATGCTGAACTGGTTCTGACCTCAAGTCTCGACTATTGGGGGTCGGATCACGTCCCCTTTCTGGATAACAGGATTCCCGCCGTCCTCTTCATAGAGAACGATTATCTGGACTATCCCGCGTATCACCGCAGTACGGATACGGTCGACAAAATCCATCCCCAGCTGGGCCCGAAAATACTTGGTCTGGTCGCGCAGACAATAGGCAGCCTGGCCTATTAGAAAATTTTTAGGGCGGAACCATCAATTGGGATTTGGAAAAAAGTGTGACCTGGCTCTTGAAATACCAGGAGCATAAAAGGTCAAACATCTCTCTGGTCAGGAGCTAAAGGCCGGAGACCGTCCGTCAAAGTCGGTATAAAAATATATTTATTCGAATTTCTTTCGTGGCGAACTCGCGAGTAACACGAGATTATGATGGTCTGAGAAATGACAGTGAACGTTTTTCAGAAAGTGATTAACACTAAGTTTTGAGAACGAGAGAGGCAAGTATGTTGAAGAAAGTCGCTATGTTCGCCGTTGTTCTTGGCCTGGCCGCTCCTGCTATGGCTAACGAAGAAGTTTCCAAGGAAAAAACCGAAGAAGCTGCTCCCAAGACCAAGGAAGCTAAGAAATCCAAAAGCAAAAACAAGAAAAAAGCTGCTGCCAATCAAGCTACTGAGAAAGCTGCACCTGCTGAAGCTGCACATTCTGATGCTGATATGGACGCTCCCGAAGCTCCCTAATCGCTTTTTGGAAAATTCAGGAAGGCCGCCCTTAAGGTAGGCCTGAGTGTTTGAAGGTCTGTCGCCACTGACAGACCTTCTTTATTTGCCGGAAAGATGCGGCAGAGCCATGCGCTCGATATACTTGCCGACCATATCCACCTCGACATTCACCAGAATCCCCGGTGCCCAGGTCTGCACGTTGGTATTTTCGATCGTTGCGGGAATCAGGGTCAGGCGAATCAGGGAGGCCTTGGCTTCATCCTTGACTTCGTTCACGGTCAGGCTAATGCCATCAAGCGCGATGGATCCCTTGGGGATCACATAACGGGCCAGATCCAGCGGCAGCGCCACCCAAATATTCCAGCCACCGGGCAGCTGATCGATCGAACGAACCGTGGCCACGGCATCCACATGTCCGGCCACCATATGCCCACCCAGTCGATCCCCGGCCCGCAGCGCGCGTTCGAGGTTGACAAGAGAAGCCGTTTTCAATTGGCTCAGGCTGGTTTTGGACAAAGTCTCGTGACTGACATCAAACGACATCGTCGTTTCCGAGCGACGGGTTACGGTCAGGCAGCAGCCATTGACGGCGATGCTGTCGCCGAGTTTTTCCGCATACACGTCCGCTTCGGGAATCGTCAGCGTCAGAACCTTGTAGCCAGCCCGTTCCTCGATACTCTGGATGCGACCCACCTGTTCCACGAGTCCGGTAAACATGGCTCTTCCTTATGTTTTAATTGGTCGGAGGATTGTTCCCCGGAGTCGGGGTTTCCCGATTGGTTTTGAGGCCGCGCAGTTCGCGAACAAACTCCTCGGGATCCTTGAAGTCCTTGTAGATGGAGGCGAAACGCACGTAAGCCACATGATCGGTCTGGCGAAGCTTTTTCATCACCAGATCACCGATCTTGCTGCTTTGAATGACCCGGTCCCCCTCGGAACGCAGCTGAGCTTCGATGGCCGTGACCATGGCTTCGATCTGATCCATCGAAATCTGCCGCTTGCGACAGGCCATGGTAATGGCGCGAATGATTTTTTCCCGGCTGAATTCATCGAAGGAGCCATCCTTCTTTTTCACCTGGAGGATCAGCTCCTCCTCCTTTTCATAGGTGGTGAAACGATGATGGCATTTCAAACACGCACGACGACGCCGGATACTGCGGCCGTCCACGCTTACGCGGCTCTCCAGTACCTTGGTATCCAGGTAATCGCACTTGGGGCACTTCAAGTTTCAGCCCTTCCATTGAGGATAGAGCGGGAAGCGCCGGCTGAGTTGCTTTACGTCCTCACCGATGGACTTCAGTTTGGCGTCATCCTTGAAGTGATCAAAGGTGTCACGAACCCAGCTGGCGATCTGCTGCATTTCCGCTGCACCCATGCCCCGCGAGGTCAAAGCCGGGGTTCCCATGCGCACGCCGCTGGTCACAAACGGACTGCGGTTTTCGTTCGGCACGGTGTTTTTGTTCACTGTAATATGAACCTTGCCGAGCGCATCTTCCATATTCTTGCCGCTGAGCTCCGTCTTCGAGAAGTCGAGCAGCATCAGGTGATTGTCCGTGCCGCCGGACACCAGCTTGAAGCCTTTGCCCACCAGCGCATCGGCCAGAACCTTGGCGTTGGTGCGGATGTTTTTTTGATATTCCTTGAACGAAGGCTGCAGAGCTTCCAGGAAGCTGACGGCCTTGGCGGCGATCACATGCTCCAGGGGACCACCCTGGATGCCGGGAAACACAGCCTTATTGAAATTCAATTTCTCATCGTTCCAAAGAATCAAACCCCCGCGCGGTCCCCGCAACGTTTTATGGGTGGTGGTCGTCACCACGTGCGCGTAAGGCACGGGGCTGGGATGTTCACCAGCCGCCACCAGACCAGCGATGTGAGCCATATCCACAAAGAGATAGGCGCCGACTGAATCGGCGATTTCACGGAAGAGACCAAAATCAATCAAACGCGCATAGGCACTGGCCCCGGCGATGATCATTTTGGGTTTCACTTCCTTGGCTTTCGCCGCGATCATATCGTAGTTGAGGCGCTCGGTTTCGGGATCGACACCGTAAAAATGCGACTCATAAATGCTGCCGGAGAAATTGACTTTGGAGCCATGAGTCAGGTGACCTCCGTGCGAGAGGTCCATGCCGAGCACCTTGTCGCCGGGCTGCAGAAGAGCCAGGAACACAGCGGCGTTGGCCTGAGCTCCGGAGTGAGGTTGAACGTTGGCATAAGTCGCGCCGAACAGTTTTTTCGCTCGCTCGATGGCCAGCGTTTCGATTTGATCCACGATTTCACAGCCACCATAATAGCGCTTGCCGGGCAGACCTTCGGCATACTTGTTCGTGAGTATGCTGCCCATGGTGGCGATCACCTCAGCGGAAGCGAAGTTTTCCGAAGCGATCAGCTCCAGACCCTCTTCCTGGCGTTTGAGTTCCGCTTCGATGAGACGGTAGATTTCCGGATCGTGGCTTTGCAGTGAAGACCAGGGTTTCATGGGGCCGTCCTTGTGTGGACCCTCAACGTTCGAGGGCGCGAATTTTATCGAGTCTATTCTGATGGCGACTGCCTTCAAATTCTGTATTGAGCCAAAGTTTGACGAATTCGAGGGCGCGATCGTGATTCAGGACACGTTCGCCAAGACAGAGGATGTTGGCGTCGTTGTGTAGTTTGGACATGCGGGCAGTGAATTCATCCCAGACCAGAGCGGCTCGGATGCCAGGAATCTTGTTGGCGGCGATCGACATCCCGATGCCCGTCCCGCAAATCAGAATGCCGCGGGGCAGCTTACCCTGGCTCACCTCTTTTGCAAGAGTCTGCGCATAGTCTGGATAGTCGACCGAGTCCGCGTCGTCCACCGGAACCCCGTGGTCAACGACCTGGTATCCGAGGGTGCGAAGATACTGGCTCACCTTTTCCTTGAGTACCCGACCTCCGTGGTCAGAGGCAATGCCGATGCGTTCGCTCATAGTCTACGCCTTCCGATGCATTTGCTGCGAGAGTACGATGGGAAAGGAGGACGGAATTAAACTTCTTTGGCTTTCTTGATATAGCCAACAGCGTCTTCGACCGTGCGGATGCTTTCGGCTTCTTCATCAGGAATATCGATGCCGAACGCTTCTTCCATCGCCATGACCAGCTCAACGATGTCCAGTGAATCCGCGCCCAGATCTTCGATGAATTTGGCTTTGCTGATCACAGCAGCTTCTTCAACGCCGAGTTGGTTCACCACGATTTTTTTCAATTGACTTTCGATGTCGAGCGACATGGGCTATCCTCCAATTTGGCATATACTTGCCTTATGTTCATCTAAGGAACCAGAAAGTCTAGGGGAATGCAAGGGAATAGTTGGACGACCGTTGAAAGGTCAAACCCATGAAGGAGGGGGCTGACAAGGGCCTCTTGAGGGGCCTCAAGTTTCCCGCTATCTTGTGCTGATCGCTTGATTTAACGAACGGGGGACTCTTCATTGTCACTGTGGACGGCGCCTTTGCTGGTGGTTTCGGACATTCACTTGAATCATGTGGAGGATAACCGCAGCCAGCTGCTTTTGCATCTGCTGGAAGGCGCCAGCCGGAGCGAGGTCGAATACCTCGTTCTCATGGGTGACATATTCGACTTCTGCCTGGGATCGCACCCTTATTTTCAGCGTAAGTTTGATTCCATCGGCAAGGCGCTCGAAAAGGTTGTGCAGTCCGGCACGCAGGTCATCTATCTCGAGGGCAACCACGAGTTCAAACTGGCATCGTTACCCTGGAAGGGTGTGCAGATCATTTCGGAAGGCACCCATGTGATTCATCTGAAAAGCGGCGAAACCATCCAAATGGCTCACGGGGATCTCATTTACTCACACAATATGTATCGCGCGTTCCGGCGTCTGGTGAAATCCCCGCTCGTGACCGGAGTGGCACGCCTTCTGCCAGGAGCGTGGATGGACAACCTTGCGACCAAAGGTTCAGAGGTTTCACGGGCTCAGGATCAATACCGTCAGATTGAACATGAAAAAATTCTGGGTGCGGTCGATGCCTGGCTTGAAGCGGGCCCGGGTGATTTTGGCATTTTCGGTCATTTTCATGTGCCCTATGCCGAGCCCCGACGGGATCGCAAAAAGGGCGGCCTTTTCAGTGTGGAGTGCTGGGATCGTCCGAACGTCCTCGCTTTCAAGGACGGGCGCTTCCACCGCTATTACTTTGACTCCAAGGCCGCCGACGCCGAGACCTGGCAGCCTGCGGAACCTTTGGTCCGCAAGCTTTTGCCAGGAGAGTAGAAATCCAACAGGACCACCCTACATGGCGGATGGATAGGTTTCGGGAAATTCTCCGTCATGAATGGGTTTGAGATGCAGAGGATGCAGGGCGTGAGTCTGATCCAGATAGATCAGGGCATCATAACGTCGCGGCAGGGCCGTGGGCACATAGTTCCCCAGATGTTCCCCCTCCGGATGATACACCACCCCGATCGCACGATGACCGCGTTCCTCGAGCATTTCATCGCTGGCAAAGATGGGAGCAAAGACCAGGAGTTTGTTCTCCGGACTGACCCGGTGCAGAACCTCTTCCCAGCTGCCTTCACGCCCATTCGGGCAGCGCATGACCTGCATCGGCGCTTCCCAACGCCGGGAGGCGATCACCGTTCCGGCATAACCTGAGAAACCCACGAGCACCACGTTGTCGTCACCATAACGTTCACGCACGAGCTGGCCGACATTCACCTCCCCACCCTCGAACATGTCCGTGAAGCGGGCATCACCGATATGGGTATTGTGTTCCCAGACGATGCCCTTGGCCACAGCGCCGTGATGCTGATGATGTTTCATCAGCTCATCCAGGGTTTCGACCATATGAAAATCCCGGATGTTCCACGACATGGGACCACCCCGCATCATGCTGCGATAATAGGCCTCGGCGTTCTTGAGAACGCGTGCGTTCTGTTCGGCCTGCAGATGAGCCTCGGCATGGCGGTCGAGGATCATCTTGCGCGTTTTCAGATGCTCCAAAAGTCCGTGCACTTGTTTTTCACAGGTATCCTCCCGGAACCAGGTGGAGCGCGCATATTCGTGGGCATCGCCCGCGAAGCGGTTGAAGCATTGAAACACCTCTTCCACCATGGGCACTGATTCAGGGTCATATTTTTTAAGCTGCTGGGTCAGAGTGGAAAGGGAGTCCCAGAGGCTGTAAACGTCAAGTCCGTAAAAGCCAACCTTGGTTTTTTCCGGCTGTTGATCATTGTAAAGTTTGAGCCACTCGATGAGATCGATGACCTCTTCATTGGCCCACATCCAGGTCGGCCAGCGGCGAAAGTTCGTCAGAATGCGGCGCGCCGATTGCGTGGGATCGAGACGACCTTTCACGTACTGGTTGATAAGGAAGCAGTCCGGCCAGTCCCCTTCCACAGCGATAAAGGAGAACTTTTTTTCTTCAATCAAGCGCCGGCTGATGGCCGTCCGCCATTGATAGTATTCCGATGTGCCATGCGACGCTTCACCAAGCAGCACCAGCTGCGCCTGGCCTATGCGTTCATAAAGGGGGCCGAGATCCTGCTCCTTCCTGAGCGGAAGGCTGAGGGTGTTGAGCTGAGCCAGCAGGTCCTTCGACACGATGGGTTCTGTTTCCATGGCCTTGCCCTTTCCTGGATTTAGAGGGAGATGCTGACAGGCTCAGTCACGGACGTCATGGCCGTTTCGAGGCTATGTTCCTTATGTTTATGATCATCAATGGTAATGGTGGTGAGGACCCGGGCATGATCCCGCACGATCATCTGGTGGCATTTTTGAATAATGGGCATGATCGTATCCCATTCCCCCTGAATGCTGGTTCCAATGGGACCGACGTCGTAGTCGAGTCCAACCTTGTCGAGGTACGCGGTGATTTTGTTGATGTCTTCACTGATGTGTTCGCTATCCATGGGATTGACGCTGAATTGTACAATCATTTCCATCGCTCCTATGAACTGTGTCTGAATTTATTGGCTTATCGAATCCTTCTGCCTACGTAATTCAACGACACTTCCGTTCAAGAAAGGGTTCTGATGGAAAGGAAAGCAAAATTCCGGCCGCGGCGAAACAGGGAGGATTTACGCAGAAAAAAGGCCTGGGTCGGAGAAGCCCAGGCCTCAGCATTCAGCAGGAACGTGATTTCAAACGGATGCCGAGGATTTGCCATTGCGCGATCGATTCGTGTTCGCGGGGACCCGACACACGGATGGCGCCGTTGACGGTCAAAGCGCGATCGGCGCCGCAGGGTTTCCAGACATCACCCGAAACAGCCCCTTGGAAGGTGTTGGTCCAGACTCCGGAATAATCGCCGTCCAGGGTTTTGGTAAAGGATCCCGTCTGACCCTGACCTGCATAGAACCAGTTGACGGTAACGTTGGCCGTATTCTCTGCAGGCAGATCCGCTTCCACATAGAAAGCCACGGCATCAATCGCATAGGAGCGGTTGCTGTCCTTGAAGTTGATGGTCGCGGCACAGTTGCGACGGCTGGCGCTCAGGGATGTGCCCGGGCCGGTCTTGGCGGTCTGATCATCAGCGAACTTCAACCAAAGGATATCATTCTGTACCAGATAACCCGTGCCCTTGCCGCCGGCGCAGCCGGTACCGTTGAAGGTGACCGATTCCACACCAAAGCGTGTGCTGCCGACGGTCAGCGGATGGGTGACGTCCAATTCAATGCCGGCTTGAGCGAACGAAGCAAATCCCAGAACCAGGGCCAAAGCAGTTAAAGTTTTCATGACGCAATCTCCAGTTTTTGGTTTGATCCTGAGGCAAATCTAGGGGAAGTGTTCGGTCAGCACCAGAGGGCGGGTATCAAACTGTTCTGTGAAAAGCGCGTTGACAGAGCATGCTTCAGCTGTGCACCTGCAAGGTCAAACAAAAATCAGATAAATGAAAAGAAACTCCTGCATGAGTTCGCCTTGATGCAGGTTTAATAGGGCGTTTTTTGTTGCCCCGTCTGGCCCATGAGGGTCTGGAGCAGGAGGTTCCGGTCGATAGGTTTCGTCAGATGCGCGCTGCAGCCAGCGGCCAGGGATTTTTGCTTTTCCTCCTGCATCGCATGGGCAGTTAGAGCCACAATGGGAATCTCCACCCCCTGGCTGCGAAGTTTGCGCGTGGCCGAGTAACCATCGAGCACCGGCATCTGCATATCCATGAGAATGACATCATACGGATTTTTGGTGCCCTCCTCCACCGCGAGCTCACCATCACTCACCGTGGTGACGAAAGCCCCGTATCGTTGCAGGATGCGTTTGATGAGCAGCTGATTATCCTTGGAGTCATCCGCCACCAGAATCCTCATATCCATGAGCGGCAGATCCTCGGGATTCGGCGTGCCGTCACGCTTGTGAATCTCATGACTCATGCTGGGAACCCAACGAGCTGCACTCTAATTTTGGAAGGTTTCACCGCTGTTTCCTCGCGTGGCCATGGCTTCCTGACGAAACTCTTAGGATATGACGTATGCCGCCCGCCTTGTCAATCTGTGGGAAAAAACCTGCACCCCTTCCAGTCAGCCAATCAACCACCTTGGAGAGCATGATTGCATAGTCCGGTGTCTTCGGTATCAAGCCACGTGGACAAGGCTTCAAAGGTGCGTCGCGCGGCTTCAATCATCGCATCCTCCTCTCCCGTTTGTTCGGCAAACTGCACAAGGGCGGCGCGGGTCTCCTTCCACCGGGTGCCCACAGCCTCGCCATAGCTGGAGAAAAAGGCCAGCCCCTGATCCCGACTGAGGCCCAGGCAGCGCGCAACATGCCGGGCGATGACCTGGCCACCCAGGGTCGATCCTTCCATGACATAGAAAGTGCCGAGCGCCGCGGCGTCATCGTGAATCCAATCCGGCTGCGGGGCGCATGGCCGTGCGGCAAGGGGGACCTGAAGGTGGGAAAGATCCGCGAGCAGCCAGGGTGTCTTGCGGCGCTCCGTAAGATCGATACCAAGGGAGGGCCAAAGCGTATAACGGGCGAGCAGGGGTTCCAGCGGCTGATAGAAGCCGAGGAATTTGCCAAGGATATGCTGATAAAGCGTGCGCGAGAGCGTCGGACTCATCAGCTGGACCATAAGAGGATGATGATCCAGGGCCTCATGCTGGGCATGGGTTTCCAAACGCAGGCGGTTGAGAATCATAAGGACCTCGGCAGGCTTGAGGATTCATGGGCCGGCGCGGGATCAGAATGAAAAGGGAAGGGTGGTCTGACGCCGGAGATCGGCTTTTAGCATGAGGACGGACTCGCGGGCGAGGGAAATCCCAGGCAGCCAGGGCTGCGACCCTTCTTAGAGCCGCATGCGTCCCGCCACACCGAGGCGCAGAACGCTGGTATTGATGGACCCCTGACTGAGATTCATGGTCCCGGTGCTGTAGCCCAGCATTGCACCCCATTCCCAATCCTGAGCCTTGGCCTTTTGAATGACGTTGGCTTCAAGATCGAGGGTGAAGCTGTCACTGATCTTGCGTTTTTTCCCGGCGACACCGACTTCACCGATATCGATCGGGGTCAGGCGTCCGCTAAGATCGTAGTCAAAGTTCTGGGCCATGCTCACGACATGATACGAACCCTGCAGATGCACCGCCGGGGAAAGCGAAATCACATCCCAACCGCCAAGGGGTTCGCCACTGACTGCGAGACTTTCAAAACTGATCAGAGCGCCTACCATCACCCGATCGAGGCTTGGCAACACGGCCGTGCGCATCGGCATGTAATAAAGAGGTTCAAAGCCGAGGCCGAGACCAAAGTAACTGCCTTTGGCGGTGGAACCAAAGCGCAGGTGAGCCCGCGCGATCGCTTCCACATCCGAGGCGATATCCTGGGTGGCGGCGAGATCCACGCGATTCAAAAGATAGATGGGAAACTGGCTCGAGGACTTCGCGGCACCGCTGATTGCAAAGGTTTCGTTCTGGCCTTGAAATTCCACCTTCTTGAAGGCGATGGGCAGCATGTCGAGCGCTTCATCCTCGGATTCCTCGGGGATGACAGGGTTGGGGGCCGGCACCGGTTCGGGAGGCAAAGGTGCTTGTTGCACAGGCGGTGGTGGCGGGGTTTCCACCTTGTTTTCGGCCACGCGCGGGGGCTCGGTGCTTTGCGGTTCGGGAACCACAGCCCGAGGCAGAGGCCGTGCCTCCACCAAAGGACTCTCCGGTTCGAGGGGAGTATAGAAAGGCTCGTCCTTGGGTTTTTGCTGAAAAGCACGCCGCGTGGCAATCGCCGCGACCTTGGCTCCGTCCCCGACGCGAATCGCATCCGAATAGGACAGGGCGGTGATCAGGGCGATGGCACTATGGGTTTTGCTTTCGATGACCCTGGCCTTGCCCAGAAGTTTCTGATCAAAGGTCAGCCAGGAACCATCGGCAGGGTGCTGGGTGCGCACCATGGTTTGATAGAAACTGAGGTCATCCCCTTCAAAAATATTCTGTTCCGAGCCGCTGGAAAGCGTCAGGTAGCGGCCCTGAATGGAGGTGACATAGACATCGACCGGAAAGCGATTGAGCATGCGAAACAGGAGATTTTGCAGTCTCTGGTCGATGTCGGCGTTGGTGGCGGCGAGCAGCCAGTTGAAGGGCAGGGTTTCGGTTTCTGTCAGGTAATTGCGCATTCCCGGATGCAGGAGTCGCACGGTCCAGCGCATGGTATCGCCCTGGCCTGTTACGGTCAGGTTGATCATCGCATCGATTTCGTATTCCTCGGCAAGCTGCTGCCGTCCCTCGGCGGTGGACCAGAGGTCAGCCGTCAGCACATCATTGCTGAAGACAAAGCGTTTGGAGTCCCGAACGATTTTGGAGAAATGGCCCTCGATATGCTTTTTGCTTTGGGCAAAGCGATGGGATTCAGGGAAACGTCCCTGCCAATAGACGGGCATGATGGCAACCTGCCGGATATTGGGCAAACGGTGGCCCGTGGATTCCACGGCGTGCAGGGAATCCCAAGGGAAGGCGGGCAGGACCAGTGCCGGGCCGCAGCCCAGCACCAGAAGCCATTGTACGAACTTAGATCTTTTCCACATTGTGGCTGGAGCCGTCATAAGAAACCCGCCGTTTGACGTCTTCGATGATCGTCTCGATATGCACTGGCCGTTGCCAGACTTTGAAGAGGTTGCGCAAGCATTCGGTGGTGAACTCATGTTTCAGATCAGTACCTTCGTGCTGATGTTCGAGCAGGAGTTCATTGCGATTCTTGAAGTTCCCATCCTTGACGAGGATGATGGGCTGGCCAAAGTTGGTCAGCTGGCCCAGGAGAGCATGTTTAATCTCCCCGAACTTGCGATTGGTAATCACATAGCGATTGTTGCGGCGATCATAGTCATAGAGGAAGAGTTTGTGCTCGTGGCAGAAATCCTCATCCAGGAACGCATCGATAAAGGTAATGTCGTTGTGAATACGGCGGACTTCAAAAAGTTTCTTGTCGCCGAGTCCCAGCTTCAAATCCCACTCGGCCCGTTTCTTCGGATCCTCGCAGTTCACGTAATCAATCCCGAACTGACCCTTGTCCCAGCGTCTTTTGATATGACGCAGGAGTTCCAGGCCGAGTTTATAGGGATTGAGCTGACCAGGAGCGGACGCCACCACACCGGAATGCTGATCGCAGTAGTCGATGATTTCCGAGTCCTGCAAAGGATGCAGTTCGGTCATCATGCGGCTATGCCAGTAGGTTGCCCAGCCTTCGTTCAGAATCTTGGTTTGACCCTGTGGTGCAAAGTAGTAGGACTCATCACGGATAATGCCAAGAATCCGCTTCTGCCAGCTGTTCAGCGGAGCAAATTCGAGAAGGAATTTCAGGACATCGCGCTCAGGATGTTCCGGGAAATTCTTTTTGCGCTTGGCCTTCTCTTCCTGCTTCTGCTTCTGGCCTTCCAGAAACTCATTCGGGTTGATGTAGCTGTCCATGTATTTTCTGCTGGACTGGAGCTTATGCACCGGATCGCCACGATAGTGCTCTTCATCAAAGGGATCAATTTCCGGTTTGCGGGCCGGTTGATTGAAGGGCGCGTAGATGTCGATCAGGTTTTCCAAGGACAGACAGCAGTCGACATAGTCTTCCACCTCGTCATGACCGACGTCTTCGATAAAGCGCCGAATCACCGAGGCATGGTTGGCCATCTGATCCAGCATCTTCCGATTGGTTTTGCTGAACCAGTAGTTGTTCTTGAAGAAATCACAGTGACCAAACACGTGGGCTATCACCGTCTTCTGCGAAACCATGTTGTTGGCGCGCAGGAGGTAGGCGTAGCAGGGATCGTTGTTGATCACCATTTCATAGATCACCGACAGCCCGTAGGTGTAGCTCTTGGAAAGGCGTTCGTAGTCCATTCCAAAGCGCCAGTGCGGGTAGCGGGTCGGGAAGCCGCCATAGGCGGCGATTTCGTTCAGCTGCTTATAGTCAACCAGTTCAAAGATCGTTTCAAAGAAATCCAGGCCCGCGCGTTTCGCCGCTTCCTGAATGGAAGCGGCCAGATCACGCAACTCGGGAGTCAGTTGGGTGTTGTAGACCATGCTTACCTCCCCTTGCCCAGAAAGATTTTAAGTGCGTCCATGATTGCGTCACGATCCTTGATCTGGCAGGTCGTGATGCCTTCGTTGGTTTCCCCGAAATGTTTGTGCAGATCACGGAGGAACTGCCCTGATCCATAACGGGATTCCACCTGTCCATAGCAGAACATATTGGAAATCGGCAGAAGGCTGGTTTCGAGGATCTTCATACAGTCCGCGGTGTCATTGCCCGACCAGTTGTCACCATCCGAGAAGTGAAACAGATAGATGTTCCATTCCATCGGATTGAAGCCGTCCTCGATCAGTTTCAACGCCAGTTTATAGGCTGAACTGATCAGGGTACCGCCCGATTCCTTGGTCTTGTAGAACGTGTCCGAGTCCACTTCACGGGCCGTGGCATCGTGGATAATGTAGCGGCGTTCGAGGCCGTTGTACTGCGTGCTGAGCCAGGTATCGAGCCAGAACGCTGTCAGACGCACGATTTCCTTCTGCTCGTCACCCATCGAACCCGACACGTCCATCATGTAAATGATAACCGCGTTGGCGACTTTCTCGTGAGTGATGCGATAGGAACGGAAACGCTTGTCGTCCTTCACCGGGATGATGACCGGATTGTCCGGATCATAGTCACCGCTGGAAATGCTGCGCCGCAGCGCTTCCTTGAAGGTCCTTTTGAAGTGACGCAGAGACTCGGGACCCTTCTTCAGGATGCCCGAGTACTTGTACTTCTTATCCTCGATGTTTTCCTTGCCCTTGCTCTGGATGTTCGGCAGAGCCAGTTCCTCGCCCAGAATCTGGGCGAGTTCCTCGAGCGTCACATCCACTTCCAGGCTATGCTGGCCTTCGCCTTCCCCAGCCTGGCCTTGGCCTGGCTGCGGTTGACCTTGACCGACAGTATCACCGACTTCTCCATCTCCCTGACCGACGCCACCTTTTTCCCGATTGCCGAAGCTGAAATGAGGGATGTCGATGCGAGGAAGAGGAATGGTTATGCGTTTATTTCCCTGGCGACCGACAAGGTCGCCACTGGAAATGAAACGCCGGAGTTCTTTTTTAATCTTGCCACGGACGATTTTTCTGAACCGGTTGAGATCCGATTCCATTTTCATGGCCAAAAATCACCCCCATCTCCGGCTTAGCTCTTATTTCTTGTCTTTCTTCACCACATCACCGCGCGCGAATACGCTGGCCACAAAGCCCAGAGCATCGGTTGCGCAGATCTCGCAGTAGCCGTAGTTCTTGATCAGACGGTTTTTGACCACATCAATCTTGGCCTGAGCTTCCTTATCGACCACGTTGGACACGAGGCTGGTGAGCTTGATCGTATCCTTCTGATCTTCAAAGAGCTTGAGTTCAAGAGCTTTGTGCAGACGCTCGTTTGTACGGAAGTCAAAGGCCCGTCCTTCGAGAGCCAGGGCCCCGATATAGTTCATGATCTCGCGACGGAAATCGTCCTTGCGGGAATCGGGGATGTCAATCTTCTCTTCGATGGAACGCATCAGGCGCTCATCAGGCTCTTCCGCTTCACCCGTGTAAGGATTTTTCACCTTTTCTTTCTGAGTGAAGGCTTTCACGTTGTCGATGTAGTTGCCGCAGAGTTTGTCGATCGCACTCTCATCGGCCGAGATCGCACGTTGCACTTCGTGCTTCACGATGTCTTCGTATTCCATCTTCACCAGAGCCAGAAGCTCACGGTAACGCTTGCGGGTTTCTTCATCCTTGATCAAAGAGTGGGTTTTCAGGCCCGACTCCATTTCGTTCAGAATGATGAAGGGGTTCAGGCAGCCGTTGCCTTTATCCACCACCAATGCATTCGAAATTTTGTCCTGGATGTAGCGTGGACTGATACCGTCCATGCCTTCACGGGTCGTTTCCTTGCGCAGTTCCTTGACGTTGTCTTCGGTAAAGCCTGGGATGGATTTACCGTTGTACAGCTTCAGTTTCTGCATGATCGTAAGGTTGGCCTTCTTGGGCTCTTCCAGACGGGTCAGGATCGACCACATCGACGCCATTTCCAGCGTATGCGGCGCGATATGGATATGCGGTACCGTCTTGGCATTGAAGTCCTTGCGGTAGATTTCCACTTCGCGATTCAGACGCGTGATGTAAGGAACGTCGATTTTTACGGTACGGTCGCGCAGAGCTTCCATGAATTCGTTGCTCTGCAGTTTGCGGTATTCCGGTTCGTTGGTGTGACCGATGATCACCTCGTCGATATCCGTTTGCGCAAATTTCTTGGGCTTGATCTTGTGCTCCTGACTTGCGGTCAGAAGATCGTAGAGGAACGCCACGTCGAGCTTCAGAACCTCGACGAACTCGATGATGCCGCGGTTGGCCACATTGAATTCACCGTCAAAGTTGAAGGCGCGGGGGTCGGAGTCGGAACCATACTGCGCGATCTTCCGGTAGTTGATGTCACCGGTCAATTCGGTCGAATCCTGGTTCTTCTCATCCTTCGGCTGGAACGTACCAATACCAATCCGATCCTGCTCGGAAAGGATCATACGTTTGACCTGGATGTGCTTGTTGGCCATCTTTTCCCAGTCGCCGTTGTAACGCTCCATCAGCTTGTTATAGACATAGCGACATGCTGGACAGAGATCGCCTTCGATATGCACGGCTTCAGCCCGATCCCGATTCTTGTTCAGGATGTCGAGGACAGCGCGGCGGCGTTCCATGGGAATGATGTGCAGCGGCTCTTCGTGCATCGGGCAGGGCATGGTGTCTTCCATGCCGAGCACATCGCCGAGGCCAATCCACTGGTAGGTGTAAAGCGCACCATCGTCAGTCCGGGAATAGTGCTGCAGACCTTTCTTCAGAAGGCGGGCGATGGTGGATTTCGCCGAGCCAACCGGTCCATGCAGAAGGATCACGCGCTTTTCAGGGCCGTATTTTTGCGCGCCAGCCTTGAACACATTCACTAATTTATTCAGGTGAATGTCGAGACCGAACACGGCGTCGCGACCGTTGTCGAATGGATCGTCAAAAAATTTCCAGTGATACAGTTCTTTTTTGTATTCGGTGTAAGTTTCATAGCCATAGCTGGAGATCATATCGTACACGCGTTGAAAAGCGGTGCGGGCGATGGCGGGGCGTTCAACCACCATGTTCAAATACTCTTTGAGGTTTCCCGTCCAGTGCAGTTGCTTGTACTGATCATGAAATTCATGTTCTGTGATGGCGCTGATGATCTTGCTGGCATCCATGCTAGCCCCTCGCTGGTAGTGAACGATGTCGCTGCCCTATTCATAGGTCCTGATAGATAACGGAAGCATAAACCGAAGCATCTGGCAACTTTTTGAAGCGCCTTGTTCGATCACCGTCCGCCATCCATCTAATTTGTGCTGCTGTAAGAGTGGGTGTCCCGCTTTCTACTATTAGAATATCGGGGAAAATAGGGTAAGTCAAAAAATGTTTTGGCAGAATGCTATCTTGCATACACTCCTGAGGGAAGGTATGGACCATTTCTCATGAGAACTTGATAAATTTGACAAAATGTTAAAAAACGCTGGAAAAGTCTGGAAAGACAGCCCCCGGTTGAGCCGGGGGCGGCAGGAACGAAAAGGTCCCTGGTCTTCAGCCGGGGGAGTACAGGAGGGAGTCAGCCGCGCGGGCCGCTGCCGTTACTCGGCCGTCGGAGGAGACAGAGTCAGGCTGCGTGCGGCCGCTGCCCGTTACTCGGCCGTCGGAAAGGAAAAGTCAGGCCGCGTGCGGCCGTTGCCCCTTACTCGGCCGGAGCCTTGTACTGCTGACCCAAGTACTCGTTGATAAAGGTATCGATGGCCCCATCGAGCACCTCATCAGGGGCGAACGATTCGTGATCGGTCCGATGATCCTTGACGAGCTTATAGGGATGCAGAACATACGAGCGAATCTGGCTGCCGAATGACACATCACTCTTGTTGCCTTCAACTACGGCCTGAGCCGCCTTGCGGGCTTCCAGTTCCCGTTCGTAGAGGCGTGACTTCAGGATTTTCATGGCCTGATCACGGTTCTGGTGCTGCGATCTCTGCGTCTGACAAGCCACCACGATCCCCGATGGGATGTGGGTGATGCGAACCGCAGAGTCCGTACGGTTTACGTGCTGACCCCCGGCACCGGATGCGCGGTAGGTATCGACTTTAAGATCCGAATCGGACACCGTAATTTCGATATTGTCATCGACAATTGGCGAAACATAGACCGATGCAAAGGAGGTATGGCGTCTTGCGTTGGAGTCGTAAGGACTGATGCGCACCAGGCGATGCACGCCGGATTCCGCTTTCAGAAGACCGAACGCGTAAGGACCGCGTATCTCAATCGTCGCACTCTTGATGCCGGCCTCATCACCATCCTGCACGTCGTGCACCTCGGTTTCCCAGCCTTTGCGTTCCGCATAGCGCAGGTACATCCGAAACAGCATGGACGCCCAGTCACAGGATTCGGTTCCACCGGCACCCGAGTTGATCGTCAAAATTGCATCATTGCCATCGACTTCACCGCCGAGCAGACTTTGAATTTCCAGGGCCTGCAGCTCTTTTTCCAGCTGCTCAAGCAGGCGTGCGGATTCCTGAAGATACTCTTCATCCCCGCCCTCTTCCGCCAGTTCGAGCGCGGCTCACAAATCATCGCGGGTCGCGGTCAGAAGCTTTGCCCGATTGACGGCCAACTCCAACGCGCGTTTTTTCTTGAGGATGGGAGCGGAAAGCGTGGGGTTCGACCAAAAGTCGGGGCGGGCTTCTATTTCAGCCTCGATGTCCTGCAGCTGCGATTCCTTGCTGGGGACGTCAAAGGAACCTCCATACACGATCGTACTTGATAGCAGCATCTTTGGCGCGGGAATTGAGGACGTCTAATTGCATATACAGATTCTCCAAATGGGGGAGCTTGACGGTCGAAGATCGTGGAAACTACCATAAACCACAGACGACCGCCATAGCCAGACTGCCGCGAAAGGATGCCTGATGATACTTTTGACCAAGCTCGACCAGCAGAAAATCCTCATCAATCTGGAAACCGTCAAATATATTGAGTCAGTTCCGGACACCATTATTTTTTTTACCAACGGTGAGTCCATGATGGTGCAGGAATCCATGGAAGCGATTTCCCAAGCCGTAGTGGAATACCAGGCTGCCGTGTTTCGGCAGTCCACGCAGACTACCCCACCTGCCCCTTGAGTTCGCGGCAAATTCTGCCGACCAATCCTGCATCCTTCAGAATAAGGAAGCGGGGCATTGGGTCTTTCCATCAAAAAACTGGGACTGGTTCTGGCCGTCATGGGAGTTGCCGGCGGAATTGCTTTCGCCCGCAAGGGAACCCAACCGCCACCGCCTGAGCCCAAGGAAGACCCGGAATCCGAAATCTACGAGCGCTCGGCCGACAGTATCATTAAAAATTTCATGTTCATCGGCGACTTTGAACAGAAAGAGGCCACCCGTCCGAACAGCCAGGAAATTTTCTGGCGTTATCCTTCGACCCTGCCCAAGGTCACCTTTGATCTGGATATGAATCCGAACTTCGACAGCGAGGCCATGCGTGCGGATTTTCCGGCCACTCCCGGCGAGGGCCGCGCTTACCAGCACATGAACCGTGGCCGGGCGCTTTTCCTCGATGGGAACGTGGAAGAGGCCCGCAAGACGTGGCTCAGCGGTCGTGCCCGCTATGGCAAGAGCTATGAAGCCCATCGCCGCACGGACTATTTCATTGCCCAGGCCTTTATGTATCGGGGCTGGCTCAAGTGGAAGGAGAACGGCCGGAAATACGATGTTCCGGAGGTCCGGCAGGACTTTGTGAATGCCAGCACGTTCCTGGCCTGGGCCTTTGATCGGAAGAAGGATCTTCCCGACGCTCTTTTGGAACAGGTTACCCCGCGCGCTTTCTACAATCAGTCGGTTATTTACTTTAATTATGAGCGTTGGGCCGGCGTATCGGGTTCTGTGGCCAATGGCCTTGATTTTCTGCGGCGCACGGGTCGCAAGGAATATCGCCGGGAACTGCACCGCATGATGGCGGAAGTCTACATCCGCAACCGGTCGTATCTGGAAGCAGTCCAGGAATTGGATTTGACCTTGCGCCAGGACGAAGACATGACGACGTCCGCCGCGATCTTCGCCCGCATCGGCGACATCTACTATGACCTCAATAACTTTGAGCTGGCGGAGGAGGTCTATGCCGCCGCCAACAAGATTGATCGCGAGCTGAATCAGATTCGGCCTTCGCAGTATATCCTGCGGGGGGAATCCCTCTTCTGGCTCGGGCGTTTTGAAGAGGCCCGGAAAACGATGCAATACGCCCTGCATGCGGCTGGACTGCCCCAGGCGGTTGAGGAGCTCGATACCGACATGCAGGCACTGGCCAGCCTGCGGATTGCGGACACCTGGCTCGCCACCAAAAACTATGAAAAAGCCCGCCTCAACTACTTCCAGCACGGTCAGGAATTCCGCGGCCACGTGACCGCCAATTTCGCGAAAATCCGCCTCGCCTGTCTGGAACTGCCGGAGTATGAAGGCAATAACATCCGTCACGCGCGGCAGATGCTCGAGGAGCTGAAAGGTCAGGTGGATATCATTCCACCCCCGGCCCAGGAAATGGCCTGGACCTGTGAAACCGCCTCCTACGCGCAGCATGAACGCACGCCGGAGATGGTGGAACGCGTGCGAGCCTTTGCCCAGCACTATCCGAATTCCGAATTTCTGAAGAAGCTGGTGGAACCCGTGCGCGAGGTGCAGTCGCGGAAAATCGATGACTACTTCAAAGCCGGGGATCTGTATGGTGCGGTGCAGTTCTTCGAGAAGACCCGCACCTTTCTCTTCCCCGTGGTCAGTGAAAAACTCGCCATAAGGCTGTTCGCCGCTTATGCGGAGATCAATCAGGCCGATCGGGCCCGGGAATTTCTGGATGTCTTTGCCAAAAGCCAAATGAATGAACTGGGCATGCTACAATTGGCGGCGGTCCTTGTGGAACTGGTGGATCAAACCGAGGGCAAGGACCAGGACGTCTGGCTTCGCCGCAACCGGGATCTGGCCCATGAGCTGGAAAAGCTCAAGATTCATCTGCCCCAGGAGGATCGCGTCCGTCTTTACCTCCATCGCATTATCAATCATCGGCAGGGGCATGAGCACTATCCCTGGATTCTGAATCTCGGCCTCAAATGGGTCGAGGATGATATCTCGATCGGCTGCGATATCGTTTATCCCATGCTGCAGAAGATTCAAAGGCACGAGGGGCTTAGCGAGCGCCTGAAGGTGCAGCGCACGGCCGCCTTTTTTATCGATTCGACGCTGAAGGATCTTTTGCGCTTCGAAACCAACTGCGCCTACTCGCTGATGGAGTTTGAATTTGATATGAACAAGGGTTCCATCGCGGAACTTGCGCAGCGTTATCTGAAGCGCGATTACATTCCCTTCAACCCCGTGACCGCCGGCATCATCTGGCAGGTGGCCGAGGAGGCCTATACGCAAGGCGACAAGCCCGCAGCCACCGCCCTCTGGACCCTGCTGACCACCAAAGGCGACGCCGCCATTCCCGAAGTTCGTTATGCCGAAAGCCGCCTCCGCGTGCAGCCGATGGAACTGGAAAACCTCTGGCAGAATTGATGATGCTGCAAAAGAGTGAAAAAAAGTCAGTCATCCCAACCTTGGTCACCCCGATTCTCCCATCCAAGCCACCGAAAGAATTCAAGAATTGAGCGGTGCTGCCGATCCACTCTCTGAACTCGGCTCTTTTTCGTTACGAGCGAAGGGATGATGTTATGTCGAGGTTATTCAAAGATCCCCTGATTGTGGCCGCGCTGGCAACTTTGCCCGCCGCAGCAATAGGGTTTTCCACCGTCATCGAATTTCAAAGCTTTGTCGTGCCGCTCTTGGCCGCCGTGCTTTGGATCCTGGTCGTGATCCAGGCCTTCAGCACCAAGGACAGCGGTGAAGTGAAGGATAACGGAGAGGCTGACGAGATCCAGCATCTGCAGCTGGAACTGCAAATGGCCACCGACAAGGTTGATCGCATCGCCGAAAAGAAATTGGTTCTTTTGAAGAACAATCTCGATAAGAAGTATTCCCTGGATAAAAGCTCTCTGGAAACCGCGCTCAAGGAACTTGAAATCGAAAACAACCGTCTGCGCGTACAGCTCGGCGAACGCAACTCCGATCTGGCCAATATCCGCGTGCAGCTCAACGATCTGAAAGTCGAGCTGGAAGGTCACCGCGAGCGCCTCATCAAGCCCGGCAACAATGATGAAGCCGTGAAGCAGAATGAACGCATTCGGCAGCTGCAGTCGCACCTTGCCGAGCGGGATGAGCATCTGGCCGCCCAGGAAAAACTCCTGCGGCACATCCTGGGTCTGGTCCCCTCCATTCAAAAGCAAATGTCCGCTGTGGTGGAACATACGGAAACCTCGGCCATCGAGATCGGTGATAAGGTCCGCTCCATCTATGAGAAAGCCCAGGAACACCTGGCGGAATCCAATGAAATCAACAAACAGTTCTCCGGGAGCCTCGGCAAGAACGATGACGAGGAGAAGCTCTCGCTGTCCGGTGTGATTTCCGTTGCCCTGAAGCTCCTTCAGGAAATGACGGACATGTTGGACGAGAACGGCAAACTGAATCTCCACTTCTCACAGTCGATCCAGACCATCCTCGAAAGCACGGCGACTATCAACAAGATCACGGAAGATATCCAGTATATCTCCGATCAAACCAACCTGCTCGCTCTGAATGCGGCCATCGAAGCCGCCCGTGCCGGTGAGCATGGCCGGGGTTTCTCGGTGGTTGCCGAAGAGGTGCGGAAGCTGTCCGATCGGACCAATCAGGCCTCCAACGACATCACCCAGATCGTCGGCAAGGTGAACGATTCGATCGAAGCCATTTCCAAATCGCTGATCGATAACCGCAGCAAGACCGAAAGCAAGAAGGAGAGCGTGGACAAGGCAGTGAAATCCCTGCTGCAGACTGCGCGTGAATCCACAGCTGTCTTCTCGAAGCTGGTGGATTCGTCCGTAATCAGCTCCCAGAGTGTGGCCCATAATATCGATCAGATTATTCTGAGTCTGCAGTTCCAGGATATTACCCGTCAGGAGATCGAAGCGGCCGTGGTTCCCATCCGGCAGATTTCCAACCTGGCGGAAGAAATGGTGGCCAAACTCAGCATGCTGAGCTCCGATACTCTCGGTGATCATCCCATGAAGATGGCGGCTGGTCAGGACTTCATGCCATCCGCGGCACCCAAGGCGCCGACTTCATCGTCCGGGCGCAAGGCACCGCCGACTTTAAGCTTTGACGATCCTCCCCTCACTGAAGACATGAAAAGCACCACATCGGTGAAAAAACAGGACAGCAAGCCAGGCGAAGTTCTGGTGTTTGATACGCCGGAAGAAAAAATGCAGAAGGAAGCCGCGCCGGGCGCGAAGGAGGAGGAGGCTGAAGATCAGAAAGGTGCGGAACGTGGGGATGTTCTGCTCTTCTGATGCGATCAGGCCACCTGGGACCGCTGATCCAAGGGAAAAAGCTCCAGCATCGTCAGGAGATTGCCTTTGAAGACGCGGCGCAGATTCTCCTCAAATCGATGACCCTCACCCAGAGCCAACCGCTGAAAGATTTCCGATCCCAGATATTCACCGAGATGACGGCTCAGGCCAAAATCCTGCTGCCTGTCCTTCTCGTTGTATCGGGCCAGGTCCTCCAGAATCCTTTCGGGCTGCCGCAAAAGATCCAGACCTTCCGCTGACACACGCGGCCGCCTTGGATTCATGATGGAGGCGGCAAGCGTGCCACAGACCTGTCTTTCAATACGCCCCATAAAATTCAAGCGGGCGTCGCGCCGGCGAGACTGCAGCATATCATAAAGATAAAACCCTGCGATCTCGGCAAAGCGGTTGATGCTGGGTTCACGGAGCAGGACCGTTCCGGATGGACTGAAGTAAGCGAAGCCATCCATTTCGCAGCGGCGTTCCGCGGCCGAGAGTTCAGCCCGCGTGAGTTTGAGTTTGGCTTTGATGTAACTCCGGGTGGCCTTGTCGGGTTTGATGTATAAATCAAAGTGCGAAAGATCCGTGGTGTTGACGTTCAAACCCATGAACTGATTCAAAGCCTTGAGTATATGCAGAAGCTGATAATCGAAATCGTATTGATGCTCGGTATAAAGATCGAAGTCATCCCCGTGCGTGCCATCCCAGCTCGCGTGAAATTCCTCCCACATGGCGAGCGACTGCCACTTGATCCAGGGCGCTGTGTTCAGCACGCAGAAAAAATCCTGAGCGAGCTGCAGATAATCCGTACTGTCGAGTGGCAGCTCCTTTGAACTGAAGGCATACTCGTCGATGTTATTGACGACGCGAACCGACTTGATGGCGGGATTCAAGTGCGCGAGCAGATGCTGATCGGCGAGGTGATATTCGCCAATCAGGCAAAGGCAGAGATGCTGGGGATTGTTAGCGGCCCACTCGTTCAGTATGCGCGCGGCAAAGGCGTCGCGTCGTGTCAGGCGATTCGGTGTATCAAACTGGGAGTTGATGCCGCAGACGCGTATCCTTTGCTCCGCACAAAATGCGACGATGGGCTGATAATTTTCCCAGGGAAAACCCCATTTGTTATGGTAGTCGATGCATTTCAGGAATTTGTCTTCCGGCAAACGTCCGGCCAGGAACTCGTCGATGACCGGTTGATCCTCGGCATTGAAAATTTCCAGCGCCACCATCAAAGGACGCTGGGGTTCGCGGTTGCGAATGTGCCGCAAAATCCTGAGAAATCCGCGTTGTGATTGTCTTAAGGTGTGGAAGTCGCCAAACAGCGTGATTTGCGCTGCCGTCATGCGCGTTGCCAGCTGATCAATACTGCTCGCCAGGTACGTCGATGGCAATGACGCCTGAAAATTGCGGGAATAGGCGGCAATTTCTGCAGTATTCATGGACGTGATATGCTGCGTCGCTTGAATCGCATGCCGATAAAGTTCCTGATGAAAGGACTGTAACTTATGCAATGCACTGCTGGGCACAGCGAACCTCAAACAATGAGATAGGTAAGCCGTTGAATCGGCTTTATCACTTTCAGATGGGGCGTGGAAGCTCTAAAAATAGTTTACCACAATAAGAAAGGCTCCCCGGGAAGGGAACCTTCTCAGTCCGGAGAGTGGAGAGGAAAGATATTATTTTTTGGTGTTTGTTAAGTCTTCAGGTGCGAAATAAAATCCACCCAAGGGAGAATCCTGTTCAGGATCCATGCCGGGAAAAATGTAGTTACAACGCAGACCTGTCTTGCCGCGAACCAGCCAGCCCAGTTTTATCAAGGCTTCCGCGCGGGTGAGGCAGCGCTCCTGCAGAACACTGGTGACTTCCTGCTTTTCCACGACTTCGCGAATGAGGATGCCGGTTCCTTCCTTGGTCAAAAGACTGCCGATATAAGCGATGCTATTTACCTTTAAGGTATCGTTCAGAGTTTTAACCAGTTCCGCTTGCGATACGATGCCGTTCCTTGCGTCAATGATTTGACGTTGGCGGGGATAGATCAGGAGATCCTCGCCGGCGAGAAGTTTTTGCGCGACATCAAGAGCGAAGTAGGCAGGAATCTTTTGATTCGCTTTGAATCGCTCTTCTGCACGTTGCACCCAGACCTCTGCATCCTCACCTTGCTGGGTCCATTGCTGAAGCCGCAGGGCGGTGGCATACATTCGACCCTTGTCGGGAGCCACGGACAGCATGATGCGACCGAGTTCGTTCTGCCCCATAATCTGGAGCCAGACTGCGTACTGCGTTTCATAACCATTTTGCGCGATGAGGGTCGCGCCGCCGCTTTCCGGACAGGAATCGAGGATGGCTTTGCGTGCGTTGGGAATGGTAATACGCCACACGCGGAAGACAGAAAACTGCCAGGGCGTGTTATAGCGATTTTTCAGGATCGCCTGGATCTTTTCGCCAAGATCCTTGGTTCTTTTAGCCCTGGGATGAAACAAACCCTGGATTTTTTCCCAGCGGTCGTCACGGATCGACTCCAGAAATTCATTCAGGAGATTGTGCAGACGGATTTCCTGAGTCTGCAGGGCGACACCGGGGCCTTTGGAGATCAATTCACATTGCGGCAGGCGGGGTGGGGGCGGTGTGGCTTCTTTTGCAGAAAGAGAAGGGCTGGTGAGAAGGAGCCCCAACAGCCCGCAGAGAGGCATGAAAGATTTATTTCGCCGCGCAACTCCCGCAACCCGAACTTTTTCCAGAAAGGTCAACAAGCTCCCAACTCCCGAATTCGGCGTTGATCAGATCGAGCGCATCATCAAGATATTCCTGCTCAACAGTGAATAATTCTTTCATGATATGGGTTTCCAAACAATAGGCATTGTACGTGTAGATATTATCATCGGGGTCGTAAATCAGGCTCACACCAGCCTGCCGGTCCTCAAAGCGATAGACTTTTTCCATAAAGTTCAGATCATTCAGTTGTTCGCCTCGCATTTCAGGCCTCCATCGTGAAAATGGTTCCGTCGGCCAAGGGTAGCGAACCTCGGCACAAACGATCAAGGACTTCCGGATAAAGTCGACATTCGCTGCTAAAGACCTTGGCTGCGATCGCCTCAGGATCGGCAAGTCCTTCGATCGGCACCCGGATCTGGGCAATGATCGAACCTTCGTCGTAATGTTCGTTCACAAAGTGAATGGTGGCGCCCGTCACAACGTCCCGATTTCCATGCACGGCGCGATGTACATGCATTCCATACATGCCCTTGCCACCATACTGGGGTAAAAGCGCCGGATGAATGTTGATCACCCGATTTTCAAAACCAGGAATGCTGGGAAAGGGCTTGAGAAAGCCACCGAGAGCGATCCAATCGATCTCTTCATCCCGCAGCCATTGCGCGAGTTCGCTTCGAAGGTCAGGACCGGCATTTTTTCCGAAAGTTCCGACAAAGACCGGGAGACCCAGCTCATGGGCAATGTCCACGCCGGTGCAATCCTCGCGTGAGCTGATCACGCCCGCGATGCGGTAGGACCGGCGCGACTCCTGGGAAACCAGATTCTTCAAAGTGCGGCCGCCGCCGGATAAGGCCAGGGCGACCCGCTTGGGTTCAATTGGGGCCATCAGTAAAACCTCCCCTCATCCTGAATCCGTGCGCCATTCCAAAAGGACATGGCATCCAAAGATTTGGAACCGGCGGGCTTCAGTTGCCTGATCCAGAGCGGATGCGTGCCGGTTCCGACCAACAGCGCCTTGGCCTTGCGGTCCAGGCGGAAAACACCAGGCTCAAGACGCGGAACATCCGCACTGGCCGGCTCCATATCCTCGATCACGACCCTGGCATCCTGCCAGAAGCAGAAGGATCCTGGCCAGGGCTTGTAGGCTCGAAATTCATTCACAAGCTTATCCACAGGTTGTCCCCAGGAAATTTGACCGTCTGTCTTGGCAATCTTCTTACAGAAGGTGACAGCACTGGGATCCTGTGGCGTGCCAATAAAGTCAGGATCACGCAAGCGGTCGAGCGCCTGGAGGAGCAGGGAACCACTGGCGGCAAAAAGCCGGTGAGTTAGACTGGCGGCATATTCCTGAGGTTCAATGGCGAACTTTTCCTGCAGAATGATGTTTCCCGCATCCAGCGCTTTGACCGTAAAGAGGATGGTCACAGCGGTTTCCTTCAGCCCATCCAGCAGGGCGGCAGGAACCGGTGTCGCGCCACGGTAGGCAGGCAGGGCCGAGGGATGAATATTGATCGTGGCCCGCTTCGGTATTTTCAGGAAATTTTCGCTGAGAATTTGCCCGTAGGCGGCGGTGATGATGATATCAGGTGCCGCCTGCCTCAGGATATCCAGGAATTCGGCTGCGCTCGCTTTTTCCGGCTGCCAAACCGTTAATCCCTGCTCCTTGGCAAAAGCAGCCACAGGAGGATCGGTCAAAACCTGCTTGCGCCCAGCCGGACGAGCGGGCTGACTCACCACGCCCAGAAGTGCATCCTGAGCGCTGCTGCGACAATGCTCCATCAAAGTCCGCAGCGGACTCACGACTTCCTCGGGTGAACCCATGAATATGATTTTCATTTGAACCTCGCGCGTCGAGTGGCGATGGGCTGAAAATATGCCACGGACAGCGCGCGGGAACAAGGAGAGAGTTCAGGGCACGTTTTTAGGCAGGCCTTTGCATTCTTCAAATTGGCCGCGCAGTGCGACGTTGATTTCCTTGAGGAGTTCATACTCCTTCGCGGATTTGATGCGGCCATAGTATTCGGAGAGTTCCACCGATCGATCCGGATTCATCAGCGCGAGAATCTGGGTGGTCTGCTTTTGGGGAAAGCGATTGAAGAGGGACACCACGAGATCCTTATCCAGTTTTTCAAAGACCGCCGCGGCCTTCTTGGCCTCCATTTTTTGATAGAATTCGACGAGCTTATTGAGGCGATCGCCCTGCAGCTCCTTTTCCTTCTGGAGAGTCTGTTGGAAGAAGATCATCTCGTCCTCGAGTTTCTTGATTTTCTCGTCGACCGATTTTTCCAGGTTCTTGAGCTGGGCTTCGCGGGTGCTGAGGATATGAATACGGTTTTCAACCTGGCTCTGTTTGCGTTCGAGCATGGTGAAGTAGCGACCCACTTCATCCTTGCTCATGCCTTCGGTATTGATCTTCGGCAGATTCAGCAGATCATCGAGAAAGCTGCGACGCTTCTTCTCCACGACCTCGGTCTCATCCGCCGGCGCCTCGGGAACCTCGGGCACGGCGGTCTCCCCCGGGACGGCGGCCTGCTCCGTCTGGCCCCAGAGAGGTTTATCCCCGAAGGTAATGAACTGGCTGTCACCGAGCATGACGTAGCTGATCACCGCCACTTTCATAAGAATGATGGACGGGATACTGTAACGGGTCAAAAGCTGAGCGGCGGTGGACATGGCTCACTCCTATTCCTTGCGCCGGTTCATCGAGATGGCAAACTCATCCAGCTGCTTTTGTTCCTGGATCTTCATCTGCTTCATATGCTGTTCCAAATAACGTTCATCGAGGTGTTCGAGCATCTTCATGCGCTTCTGGGCTTCCGCCACCATCAGCCGCTGATGACGCTCCTCCTCTTCCACGGCGCGCAGGGTCATGAGCCGCTGATACCATTGCGCCTTGGCATAATCCACGCCCAGCTCCAGGGCCGTGAGCATTTTGCGTTCGGAACTCTGGCGTTCGCGGTTCAATTTCTCCACACCCTCAATATAGGTCCGCTGCGACTGCATGAGAGCCTCGGCTGCCTCCTCGCGTTTCAGCTGGATCCGATTAAGTACGGCGGTCTCCTGATCGAGCTGCAGCTTGCGGATCTTGATCAAGGGCTGGAGCTTTTGCATTTTCTGTTTGGGCTTGGTCATGGTTATCAGCCGCCTTTATGCGACATGCCCGAGAGCACGCGTCGCAGTCCGTTCATGGCATCGTCCATGCGGGTCGCTTCATGGATGCCCTGCTTCAGGAAGGCTTCCATCAAAGGCATGATCCGCAGCGCCTCGTCGAGTTTGGGGTTGGTGCCGGGATGATAGGCACCGATCTGAATCATATCGAGACTGCTGTTATAGGCACCCAGGAGTTCCCGGAAATAGTTGGCCTGTTGCCAGTGGGTCTGGGAAACGATATCGGTCATCACACGGCTGGCGCTGGAGGTGATGTCGATGGCCGGAAAATGACCCTTCATGGCCAGCTCACGGGTGAGGTTGATATGGCCATCCAGGATGGAACGCACGGCATCGGCAATGGGGTCGTTGAAATCATCGCCATCCACCAGCACGGTATAGAGTCCGCTGATGGGACCGCTGCCCTCAGGTTGGGGGCCGGCACGCTCCAAAAGCTTCGGGAGCAGGGAGAAGACCGAAGGCGTATAACCCTTGGTGGTCGGAGGTTCACCCACGGCGTTGCCGATTTCCCTTTGGGCCATGGCCACGCGGGTCAGACTATCCACCATCAGCATCACCCGTTTGCCCTGGGCCGAGAAATATTCGGCGATGGTTTGGGCGAGCTTGGCTCCACGAATGCGCATCAGCGGGGATTGATCGCCTGTGACGATCACCACCACCGAACGCTTCAACCCTTCCGGTCCCAGGTCGCGTTCAATGAATTCGCGCACCTCACGACCGCGCTCGCCGATGAGGGCGATGACGTTCACATCAGCTTCACTATGTTTGGCGATCATGCCCATGAGCACGGATTTTCCCACACCCGAGCCGGCACTGATCCCGATGCGCTGGCCTTCACCAAAGGTGAGCAGGGCATCCATGGCCCGAATGCCGAGGCTCAGGGGGCGTTCGATACGCGCCCTCTCAATGGGATTCGGCGCGGGTCGATCGATTTCAAAGACTTCACTGGACTCGGGGATCACCATGGTGCCGCCGTCGAGCCGATTCATAAAGGCGTCGATGACATGCCCGAGCAAAAATTCGCCCACAGGAACCTGGGTGAACGAACGCACGGCCTGAATGGTGGAACCCGGCGATACACCGTTCAAGTGCGAATAGGGCAGAAGGAGAACGCGATCCCGACGGAAACCCACCACCTCGGCGATGATGGGATCCTTGCGATCGTTGGCTTTGATGCTGACGATCGAACCCACGTGACAGCCGGGAAGGGTGGCTTCGATCAGGGTGCCGACGATTTCCGCAACCTTGCCATGAAAGGACCAGGGAATGGACTGAAAACTGGTCTTCAGATGACCCGCATCGAGACGCCGCAGATTGCGCAGATCTTGCATTAACCCGCCTTTTCCTTGCTTTCAAACAGTTGAATATCGGCCTGATCAAGAAGGTCGCGGATAATCTTCGGCAGATCACCATCGACAACGGCATGTTTGCCTTCCACCCGGAAATGATCATTCTGCAGGCGCTCATCGACCTTGAGACGCTTGCGCATCTCGGGATTGGACCATTGACTGAGATCCTGGAAAGCCTGAGGGCTGACGTGAATGACGAAGTCATCCTCGGGCAGGGCATCGGCAATCGCCCGTTCGATGACAGCGCCGAAGGATTCCGGATTCACCTTGAATTCACGATGCAGGAGAGCCTCGAGAAAGCTCTGGCAGATCATCAGGAAATTTTCCTGAACATGGGTCAGGATGGATTTTTGCATGCCCTGAAGATTTTCCATGATGGCAGCCAGCTCATTGGTGATGGCATGGATCTTATCCTGAGAGCTCAAGGTTCCCTTTTCCTCACCCTGCAAGAAGCCCTGCTGATAGCCCTCGGCCCGGGCCTCCTCGCGCAGGCGTTCGCGCTCCTCCTCACTGAGGCGGACCGGTTCCACTTTGGGAGCCGGCGCTTCGGGTTGGGACATGGACTTTGTCGGGACATAGGGAACGAAATCCTCGGCATCCGTTCCAGGCGCGGCCGTTTCCTGCACGGGGGCAGGAGTCGAAGCGGCAGCCGGTCTGGGAGCACTCGGCCGGGACGGGGCCTGGGGTTCCGGAGCCGACGTTGTTTTCACGGGTATGGCCTGAGGAAAGAGATTGACCGGAGGGGTGGCCTCCTTCTGGTCCGCCTTGCTCTCCCGTACCGGGGTCTCGATGACCCGGAAGGTGGCCTTATTAAAATTGAAATCGATCTTCTTCTCTTTCAAAAGGCTGGTCACGTCCAGCTCGAATTCCTCTTCCTCGTAAAGCCGGTGATGACGATTGGCCATGCGCTTTTTCTGCTTCTTCCACTCGTCGGTGAAGTCGAGAGGACGGATGACCGGCCGGGACTCATGAGGAAAGCTCATATTGATTTCATAGGAGTTCCGTACACTTTCCGCCAAATCCTCTTCCGCGTGGAGTTTATTGTGGATGATATTGGCATTGGCGTTATCGTGATAGGTCACCGGCTTGTCACAGATTTCCATCAGGTTGAATTCGCTGATGTTCATCACCTCACGCACGGGGTCATCCTTCTTGATGAAGCGCCCGTGGCTGCGGTTATTGGTATGGTTCAGCATGTTTCAAGCCTCAGTGCGTGGATTGATGAGGGTTCAAAAGGATACGCAAGGCTTCCGTTGTTCGCGCCGGCTCATGCTTCGCCAGATAAAGGATCTGCTCCTGGGGCGAAAGCTTCTCGAAGGGCACGTCCTCTTTCACCTGCACGTTCTGAATACTGCCCATCTCCAGGTCCGGCTTGAATTCCTCGACGATCTCCTCCTTGCGCTTGCGCTCGGGATCATACGACAGCCAGCGGAAGTAGGGGCGGACGATGAAGGCAAAGAAGAAGACCAGAGCCAGAGCGATGACCGAGGAGACGACCAGGGTGGAAATGTACTTCCGGTTCTCCTGCTTTTTCTCCTTGATGGCCTGCACCTGGGTGGCGGCCAGTTCGAACATCAGGTTGTGAACCTTGACCTCATCCCGGCCTTCCCTGAAGCCGATGGCGGAGCGTACGAGGTCCTCGATCTTGCGCATTTCCTCAGCCGCTCGTGGCTGGAATTCAGGTGCCGTGCCATCGGAAGGATAGATCTGCGTTCCATCCACGATCACCGCCGCCGAGATACGCTTGATATTGCCAACGGGCATCACCTTATGGCGCTTGGTCTTGGAGACCTCGTAGTTGACCCGTTCGCTGGCTCGCTTGCTTTTGGTGGAATTGGAATTGACGACCAGCTCCTCCTGTTCGCCCGGAACATTGGATTTGGCGCCGGGAATACCGGTGGGATTCAGGCCATTGCCGGCCATTTCCTGATTGTTCACATTGGAGGAGATCACCACGACCTTGTCCGGGTCGATATCGCTGATGGTCTGCTCTTCCTGGGTGAAGTCGACCTCGACATCCACCTTGGCATCCACACGATCCTGGCCCACGATACGGCCGACGAGGGTTTTGATCTTGTTCATCATCTCCGCTTCAATCGTGCGGCGATAGGCGGTCATTTCCTGGGTCAGCTTGGTCGTGGGATCATCGGACTCAATCTTGGTCAGCATCTTGCCTTCCTGGTCGATGATCGTTACCTTTTCCGGCTTCATGCCCTCCACTGAGCGTGACACGAGATGCGTGATGCCGCGGATTTGTTTCTGGCTGGGTTCCTTGCCGCGCTGGGTCTTAATGTAAATGGCGGCCGTGGGTTCCTGCTCATCCTCCTGAAAGAGGGCTTTTTTGGGCATGACGATATGCACACGGGCTGACGTAATGCCGTCGATGGAGCTGATGGTTCGGGCCAGTTCACCCTGAATCGCACGCAGTCGGTTGATGTTCTGCTCGAATTCGGTGCGGGTGAAATCCTGATCATCGAATTTTTCCCAGCCGATCATGCCGCGAGTCGGCAGACCTTCCTGAGCCAGTTTCAAGCGCAAAGGCATCACCTGATCCGCCGGGACCTTGATCCCTTTGTCATCGATGAAAAAGTCTGAAAATCTTTGCTTGCGCAGCTCAGAGGCGATTTCGTTGTTGTCCTGTTCGGAGAGGTTGGGGTAAAGATAGGCCATCTCCCTGCGTTCGCCGACAAAAAACAGCGAAACAAGGCCGCCGAGGAGCAGGGCCAGGGCAGCCATCACAGCGATTTTTTTAGGTCCATTCAGTGATTGCCAAAAGGCCCCCAGGCGTTGACTGAGGTTCCTGAAAAAGTCATTCATTTTTTCCATGGTCACCCCTCAGCAGATTAAACAGGCATGCGCATGACTTCCTGATAGGCTTCCAGCGCTTTATTGCGAACCTGGACCATCAGGTTAAAGGACAGTTCGGCTTGGGTAGCCGCCAGCATGGTTTCATGAATGTTGGTGTTCTTGCCGTTGGCGAGGTCAACGGCTTTTTTATCCGCTTCCATCTGACCCTGGTTCACTTCTTCCACGGCGTTTTTCAAATGATCCATGAAGCTGGTTTTGGGCTTTTCATCACCCTGGCCGGCGCTCTCAAATTGTTTTTGCGCTTTAAGATCGCGCAGCTCGCCCAGGATTTCACTACCGAAGCGCAGCGATGAGGTAATGCGTTGCATCGCTCCCGTCTCCTATTAAACGCGACCAATTTCGATAGCCGTATTGGCCATGCTTTTCGAGGCATTCAGAGCTGTGGTGTTGGCTTCAAAGGCCCGGGTTGCGGCGATCATGTTCACCATCTCGCTCATGACCTGAATGTTGGGCATCGCGACATAACCATCGGCGTCCGCATCAGGATGCGAGGGATCCAGCACGCGACGGGGTGCCTTGGTGTCCTTGTGAATGTCCACGACCTGCACCTTTTTCAGCTGCGTGCCGGCATCTTCATCCAAAAATCCTTCAAAGGGATTGCCGCTGGCTGGATTCGCCGCAAACACCACATCCTCACGCCGATAGGGTCCACCTTCCGGTGTGCGCGTGGTGTTGGCATTGGCCAGGTTGGATGACAGGACATTCATGCGAATGCGTTGAGCGGCCAAGCCGGATGAGCTGATATCCATGGCTTTAAAGAAACTCATACCTGACCTCCGTTGGCGATGGCATATTTCAGAGTCGCCAATTTCTTATTGATCAATTCCACGGTGGCTTTGTAAAGGATCTGGTTTTGTGCCATCTGGCCCATCTCCTGATCGATATCCACGGTGTTGCCGTCCTGTCCGACGCTTTCGGTGGGACGCACATAGACTTCAGCTTGCAGGGTCCCGTCCGCTTCCACCAGATCACTGCGGAAGTGCCGGGGATCGACAGCCTTCATCGGCATGTTTTCCTCGTCACCGCCTGCCAGCGCCTGCAGTTGCTCCTCAAAGTCAAAGCCGAGGGCGCGATAACCAGGAGTTTCCGCGTTGGCCACGTTGCTGTTCAGAACATGCTGGCGCTCCAGACGCAGATCCAACGCTGCCATCTTTATCTGGTCGGAGCGGGTGAACATGCCCCCGATCAAGCTGCTCATAGCGCTTTTCCTGAAGCGGGCTGTGGCACTTCCAGACCTTCAAGATTGAACTCGTTGATCTTGTTGCGCAGAGTTCTCAGGCTGATGCCCAGAGTCTTCGCGGAGTGCGTGCGGTTGCCATTATGCGTACGCAGGGTTTCCAGAATGAACTGGGTTTCCACTTCCTGCATTTTGCGACCGATCGGCAGATGCTTGACCCATTCCAGATCATCATCCACTTTCTTTTGTTCGAGCACGAATTCCTTGGCGGTGATCGTGTTGCTGGTCGCCATCAGAACCGCGCGCTGGATCACGTTCTGCAGCTCGCGCACGTTGCCGGGCCAGGTGTATTTCAGAAGCTTTTGCATCGCATCCGCGGTCAGCGTTGCCGGCTCACCTTTGAACTGGATGCTGAAGGCCTTCAGGAAGTGACGGGTCAGGACCTCGACATCCTTGGGGCGCTCACGGAGGGGCGGAATTTCCAGGTGAATCACGTAGAGGCGGTAGAAGAGGTCCTGGCGGAAGCGGCCATCCTTCACCGAACGGGTGATGTCACGGTTGGTCGTGGCGATAATGCGGGTATTGACCTTGATGGGTCCGTTGCCACCGATACGCTCGATCTCCTGCTCCTGCAGGGCGCGGAGAAGCTTGGCCTGCAGATTCTGATCGGTTTCCGTCACTTCATCCAAAAGCAGCGTGCCGCCGTTGGCCTGTTCGAACTTGCCGATATGCTGCTGATGAGCGCCGGTGAAGGCCCCTTTTTCAAAGCCAAAGAGCTCGCTTTCCAGAAGATTGGGAGGCAGGGCCGCGCAGTTGATGGCCACAAAGGGGTCAACTTTGCGATTGCTGCTCATGTGGATCATGCGCGCAATCACTTCCTTGCCGGTTCCGGATTCACCCGTGATCAGCACAGGGACGTTGGCATCAGCGATCTGCTTGATGATTTCACGAATGCGCAGCATTTTTTCATCGGCGAAGATGAAATTGGCCTGAGGCGCTGGGGCAGCAGCCTGCTTCTGCTGTTGCTGCTGCTTTTCGCGACTCTGTTTGTCCTTCATGTAATTGAGGTAGTCATGGGAACTGACTTTTTCCTCAACATCATGAGCGATCGCACCATTGTTGCTTTTCATGTTCATCAGAGACTCCTATCTTTGGATTTGCTCCAAACGCTTCTTAGCTAGCTCGGCATACAAGAGGTTGTTGCCGTCATCGGCAGCTTGTTGAAAGGCAGCCATGGCTTCGTCCCGGCGGCCTGATCGATAGAGCAGGAGTCCGCCTTTATAAAGAGCCTCAGCGCGGCCTTCCCACTGATTGTTTTCGGTGCCGGTCAGGGTATAGAGACGACCGGCTTCCAGATAATCGTTATTGCGACGGAACTCTTCGGCCAGTGCCGTGAGTTCATTGGTCCAGACCCGCAGCGCATCCTTGTTCGGAGGCGCGGATTTCAGATTGATCCGGCGCAGCAGCTGCTTGGCCGCCTTGCGCTCGGGATCCATGCTGAGCTGTTCAAAGCGCTTGCTGAGATCGGCAAAAAGATAAATCATGCGCGCGGTGGGTTGGTCTTCTGCGCGATTCCCACCCACGGGAGAGCCGGAAGTGGGGGTTTCCGTGGCCAGCTGCTGATTCCAGGTTTCAAGCAGAATCCGGGGCGGAGTCCGCACGAGCTGAGGAGCGGTCAGGTTTGCCTCGAGGTCGGGCTTGATTTCAGCGTAAATGACCGCCTTTTCTTCAGCTGTCAGAGCCTTCCAGCTTTCCCAGGCGTGGCGATCCGCCTGGCTGAGACTCTTCTGCAGGCGATCGATCGTGTCCTTGCCTGACTTGCGCGCGGTCTCGTTATCATGACTTTTCATCGCCGCCTGCATATGCCAGAACCAGGCCCGGAACTGATCCGGTTTGTTGTCGGTGGTTCGGGCTGCATTTTCATAGTAGGGCAGGGACGGAAGCGGCTGCTTCATGCGGCGATAGGATTCCGCTGCAGCCCAGCTCACCGACGTGACTTTTTTCAGCTCATCCATGCTTTTGGGCAGGCTTTCCACGACGGAGATCACATCCACGTATTCCTGCGCTTTCAGATGCTTCTCGATGCTCACGAGGATACTGTCTTCACAGCGTTTCAGGAGAAGGGGACGGAAGGGTTCCGTGGCCTTGCCCTTGTAACGGTCGAAGTACTCACCGGCGATTTTTGCGGTTTCGGCATTCCAGACCTCCGTCTTCAGACGATTGGCCAGGACGATGCTGTCGATCATGAAGGCGGTGCGTGGACTGTCGGAACCATCCCGGGTTTCTTCAAGACGCATCATGATGTTGGGACCGACGATCGGGGGTTCATCAAAGAGTGGCATCAGCTTTTGAATGGAGGCTGCATCGATCTGCCAGTAGGCGCGGCGCAGAGCGGACAGGGCGGCGAGGCCTGGATTATCACGCACCGGAATGGTTTCGAGACCTTTGCTGAGCTGGGCGACGTCGCGCGCCTTGCCCTGCTGAACCGCTCGAATGGATTTGATATCGAGACGCCGCATGGCTCCGAAGGCAGCCAGGGGACTGTCGGGATGTTTTTGCTGCAGGCTTTCATAGTAGCCATCAGCCAGCGTCAGGTTGCCTTGACCCAGATGAATTTCCGCCAGTTTCCAGATGTGTTCCGCGCTGTGATCGAACACAGTGGGATCATCATGCAGAACCTTCTGGTAGCCGATCAGGGCACGATTTTCATGACCAAAGTCAAAGAGTTGGCCGGCATACTGAGCCATGGCTTCGGTGGAGGTCATGGCCTTGCCGGCATTTTTTTTGAGCCAGCCTTCATAACTTTTGCCGGTTTTGAAGGTCGCAATCTGAATACGATAGATGTAGGGGGGATAGGTTTTCCACGATTGCCCCAGACCACCCGTGGTATCATTGAGTTTGACCACCAGCTCCTGAGGCGTGCGAATGGCTTCAGGTTGCGGCTGCAAAAGACGGCGTTTGCCGGTCGGCTCCGCCAAAGCCGAGTTGGCCGCTGGAACCGGAGTGGACGCCTCGGGCGCCAGCTCGGTTAAAGTGGGCTGGTCATCGCCGGCCGAAGCCCTGGCCACCGGTACCAGAGGCAGACCCGTGGTGGGGTCATGGCTTTCCCTGTAATCGGCATCAAAGAAATCAACCGTGATACGGAAGGGTTCCTGGAAACTGTTGACCATCACCCGCACCGCATCGTCGCGCAGGATCATTTTCACTTCCGTGCCCTGGCCACCCTGATCCTTGAAGAAAACCCGGCGCACGACGGTTTCATCATAATGAAACACGGGTTCGAGTTCGCTGGTATGGGTGCCTTGAATTTCGAGAACCAGGGCGCGCTCGGCCGGTTCATAGCGATAGGTAAAGACGCGTTCCTCGGGAAATGGCAATACGATTTGACTGTAGCGTTGCTTCCCGAACAGCAGCACCCCGTTGCCGCTCAGCAGGATGAGCGCAAGAGGCAAAAGCAGTCGTAATGCGGCAAACAGAGTGCGCATGGGTCGGAAGCCTTCTTCAAGGTATTGTCGGCAAGGCTTGGATTGCAACCGTCGTGCCACATTTTAAGCGTGGCAAATCATTATCTAAAACTTGACAGCGCCAAGAACTCGTCATTGGGCGAGCTTTGCCGGAGTCAAAGGCCTGACGATCACATGCCTTTGTGTCATGACTTTGACTTGCTCTGGCTTTGGTAGTATGGATAAATATTCCTGTGAATGGACCATTCCCGCTGACGAGGACACTTGAATGTGGACAAAACCTAAGCTTGCCTGGGATCAGAAATCCGTGCGTGTGGCCGTGATTGGCGATCTCATTTTGGATGAATATTTGGATGGCGTCGTCAATCGCATCTCGCCGGAAGCGCCGGTCCCGGTGCACCTGGTGCGCAAGACATCCATCACCGCCGGTGGTGCGGCGAACGTGGCCCGCAACATTCAACTGGCCGGTGGCGAAGCCATGGTGGTCGGGGTCTGCGGGAACGATGGCGCCGCCGATCAGCTCAAACAACTTCTGAAAACGGACAGCGTCGATATCAAGGGCGTCTTCACCGATCCCGAGCGTCCGACTGTTCGAAAAACACGCATTACCGCCAATCATCAGCAGCTGGTGCGCGTGGACTGGGAGGAAGTGCGCTCCATCCCTCAATGGATGCAGGATGAACTCTATCAATATGTGGAAAAGCAAAACTGGGATGTGATGCTGCTCAGTGATTACGGCAAAGGCGGTCTGCCACGCGAGTTTCTGCAGCGCCTGATTCAGCTGGGCCGGCAGCGTCAAGTTCCTGTCGTGATCGATCCCAAAGGCAAGGACTACACACAGTATGCGGGCGCCACGCTGGTGACACCCAATCGCAAGGAAGCCTGCGACGCCCTCGGTCTTGACAACCAGCCGTCGATTCCGGCTGTGGAACTGGCGGATCAGCTCTATAAGAACTATCAAATTGAAAATATCCTCGTCACCCTGGGGGCCGAGGGCATGCTGGGGCTGGAAGGCCCGAGCGGGGAAAAACAGCAGCTCTCAGCTGTCACCCGTGAAGTCTTTGATGTGTCCGGTGCCGGTGATACGGTGGTTTCCATCATGGCTCTCGGGCTTGGCGCGAAGCTCTCGCTGTTTGAAGCCATGCGTCTTGCCAATGCTGCGGCGGGTCGTGTCGTGGAAAAATGGGGCACGCAGCCCATCCTTCGTCATGAACTGATCGAGGCTTTGGAGCACGAGGACAGTGCGCATCACTTTGGTTTTACCCAGACCACAAGCAAGGTCATGGAGAGCCGTGATGTGAAAGCGGCCATTGGACCCATCGGTCAGCGGACGCAGAAAGTTGTCTTCACCAACGGCTGCTTTGATATCCTGCATGCCGGACACATTTCCTATCTGGAGGAGGCTCGTTCCCGGGGTCATGTGCTGGTGGTCGGTGTGAATACCGATCGATCCGTGCGTGAACTGAAAGGAGCCAGCCGGCCGATCATCTCCTGTGATCAACGCATGCGGCTTCTGGCAGCTCTTCAGTGTGTGGATTTTGTGGTGCCCTTCGATGAGGATACGCCGGCCCGTCTGATCCAGGACATCATGCCGGATGTTCTGGTCAAAGGCGCTGACTATGAAGTCCATCAGATTGTAGGTGCTGATGTCGTGCAGGCCCATGGCGGCCGGGTGGAACGCATCCCGTTTGTCGAGGGTTTGTCGACCAGCGATATCGTGCGGCGTGTCAAGGAAAACAAGGGCGTGGGCCTGGATGCCTAATTGCCTTTTTGCTCGACCGACACACTGATCGTCACCGAATTATCTTCAATGTAATCGACGGATTTGTTCAGGTTCGCCAGCGTTCCGAGCAGTCCGCCGATCCTCACCTCAAGGCCCAGCACCTGCACCGCAAAGTCCAATCCATAGCGGAACTTCGGATAGCTCATGAAAAAGAGGTTGAGATCGTTCTCCATGACCGATTTCAGCTCGCCACTGGCGTATTTATCGGAGTTGAAGATGGTCTGTGCCCCCTTGATATCGTAGGTGGCATAATCCATCCAGGGCACGATCGCAAAACGTTTGAGCACAAACCAGCTGAGATTCAGCCCGGCCTCGTAATGATTGACCGTATAACGAAAGCTCTGCATGTCGCTGCCCAGGATTGAGACCGGTCCATTCTGTGATTTCACATAGCTCAGGCCATGCTTCACATTCAGGCTCTTGCCACCCAGGATCATGGCCAGCCGCAATTTTTTATGCAGCTTGGGAAAGGGCAGAAAGGCCAGATTCAGACCGAGTCCACTCGTTTCGAGCGTCGATTTTTGTTTGCGTTCATAGGTATAGTTGGTATCGCTGTATGTCCATTCTTCGGCCAGCCTGGAGCGCTCAATCGAAAACCCGATGGCTATGTTTTTCAGGGAAAGGGCGAGGTGCGGTTCCAGTTTATAACCGGTGACCGTCACAACATTGTTGGGATTGACGTCATCCAAACCTTCCGGTTTTTCCATCAGTTTGAGGTTCACCTCTTCAAACTGTCCGGCATAGGTGATGGTATTGCGCGAAGGAACGATATGGTTGATGGGAGGTGACTGGTACAGGCCGGGATTTTGCGCACGCTGCTCGACAAAGTCGTCCACGATCGGTGTGCGCGGATCGAGGTTTTGACCCTGCCCCAGTGTTGGCAGCAGCAGTGTGGCCAGCATTATCCTTTTGCCCGGCACGTTCGCTCCTTGATGGATTCTCCCGACTTCTTATCGGCAGACTCCGGGCTACTGGACCCCTCTTCCCAAAAAGTAAGAAAGGACCGGGAAGGCCGCTCACCATTCGCCGGCATGGTTTTGAAATCGCATGGCCCGGAGTTTCAGAATTTCGAGTGTGGCAGGATTGGGTGCGGAGCCCGACGTTCCCTTATGATCCTCTTTGAATTGCTGAAACGCACGGCTCACATAAATCGCCTTGTGGATGGGATCCTCCATGAGGCGCCGCGACAGCGGTTTTTCAATGAAGTCAAAGGCTCCCAGGCGCATGGCTTCCACACCCGTATCGCGGCGCTGCAGGGAGGTCGTAAAGATGCAGGGAATCCAGATGCCGGCTTCGTTCATATGATGCAGCATTTCAAGACCCGACATTTCCGGCATCAGAATATCCGCGAGCACCAGATCGAGCGTCGTCTGCTGGAGTATGTCCAGGGCCTCGCGGCCGTTGGCTGCCGTATAGAAATTCCAGGCCAGCCCGTCCATGCTCAGCAGGGTCTCCTGCAAAAGATCCATGCTGTCCATTTCATCCTCAACCAGTAGTACCCGGACTTTGCCTTCGATCATCATGCGACCTCCCTTTCCTTGACTTTCATCATCATATGCGCGGCGATTTCCTTGAGAGGCAGCACACGATCCACGGCCCCGGCTTCAATCGCTGACTTGGGCATGCCGAAGACCACGGAACTGGCCTCATCCTGAGCCAGGGTATAGCTGCCTGTATCATGCATGGCCTTGAGGCCCTGAGCCCCATCCTTGCCCATGCCGGTGAGGACAACGCCAATGGCGTTCCGCCCAGCCGTTTCTGCAACCGAACGCATCAGCACATCCGCCGCTGGCCGGACACTGTTTTCCGTAGGATTTTGATTTAACTTCACGTAATAAAAGGCACCCGAGCGGGCCATTTCCATATGAAAGTTGCCCGGCGCGATCAGAACACGGCCTGGAATCACACGATCCCCATCCTGCGCTTCGCGAACCTCAAATGGCATCAATTCATTCAGGCGTCCCGCAAAGGCCGTTGTGAAACCCGGCGGCATATGCTGCACGATCACCGTTCCTGGTATATCAGCCGAGAACTGCGAAAGCAGGGTTTTCAAGGCCTCGGTGCCCCCTGTGGAGGAGGCGATGGCAAACACCTGGTGCGTGGTCCTGGCCATGGCGCTCGGCGCCTGTCGCGGTGCGTTCAGCATGGTCCGATTTTTTTTAATGGCATCCAGGTTGGCACTTGCAGCCATCTTGATTTCCAATGCGATCGCCGTGGCAAAGGGCTTGAGGTCTTTCGCAGCACTGAACACTGGCTTGGTCAGGACGGCCACCGCCCCAACCTCGTAGGCTCGCATGGCGGTTTCTGATCCCTTGTGAGTCAGACTGGAAAAGACGATGGTGGGCGTGGGCATATGAACCATGACTTTGCGCAGAAAGGTCAGGCCGTCCATCCGCGGCATTTCCACATCCAGCGTCATCACATCGGGCCGCAATTCGAGGAGCTTGCGTCGGGCGGCGTAAGGATCAATCGCCGTGCCCACCACCTCGATGCCAGGGTCCTCACTCAGGAGGGCGGTCAGCATATTGCGAATCACGGCCGAGTCATCTACGATCAGGACTCTCACTTTCCGGCTCATGTCGGCTCCCATCGGTAGACGGCGGGGCCTGCGCGTTTGAGTCCAGGAAACATGCCAGCCACAGCCTCGGAATGCCCAAGGAATAAATGCCCGCCGGGCTGCAGAACCTGCGTCATCTGGCGGATGACGTACTGAACGGTTTCCCTTTCAAAGTAGATCAGCACATTGCGGCAGAAGATCACATCGAACTTGTAACGAAAGGGATAATTCTTCAGGAGATTGAAACGTCCGAACTGGACCATGGACTTCAGCGAGTCGTCCACACGGTACCAGCGCGCGCCATCTTCCTGAAAACGGGTGAAGTATTTATCCAGAAAACCCGGTGGAACATTTTCCACCTGCTTTTCGCTGTATATGGCAGTTCTGGCTTTCGCCAGAACCTTGAAGTCAACATCGGTGGCCAGAATTTTCGGCGTAAAAATGCATTGATTTTGCAGATCATGCAGAACCATGGCCAGCGCATAGGGTTCCTCGCCGGTGGAACTGGCCGCACACCAGACGCGAATATCGGGCTGGCTGCCACGCGGGAGGCTTTGAACCTGATCCTTAATGAGTCGGGTCAGGATCTGAAAATGCTCCTCCTCCCGAAAAAAATGCGTGGTGTTGGTGGTCATCGCGCTGACGAAAAGATGCAGAATACGATTGTCATGACTCTCAATCGCTGTCAGCAGATCACGATAGGAGAAAATTCCTTCGTTGCGCAGCTTCAGAAGGCGGCTGGACATCAGCGCCAGATTCTTTTCATTCAATGGCAGATTGATACCGGTCAGACGTTTCAGGATTGCTGAAAGCTTGAAGAACTCGCTCTCAGAGGGGGCTGAATGTCGATTGGAAGAAGCGTTCGCTGCCATGTGTCACCAAAAGCTGCGGGCCTGAGCCCGCAGCTGAAAATTGGACTCTATCAGAAACCTACAACTTCTTTTTCATCATTGGAATCCAGCGGAAGCTGTTTTTCCGCTTCACGATCCACGTTGCGCTTCAGGTCGGACTTGTGCCAGTTGGCTGATTTCGGATTTGTGTTCGCGCGACGGTCACCTTTGAGGTTAATAACCTTCTTCGGAGCGGCCACACGAGCGGGAGCATGGTGACTGGCGCGTGATGAAGAGGCGGCTTCCGCTGCTGCATGAGCGGCACCCACCAGAAGTTCCAGATTGCGTACCAGCTGCAGCAGCTGATCCGCCTGGGCATTGAGTTCCTCGGAGGCGGCAGCGGATTCTTCCGCGGCTGACGAGTTCTGCTGCGTAACGGAATCGAGCTGGGTGACGGCCTGGTTGATCTGGCTGATACCCTGGCTTTGCTCCTTGCTGGAAGCAGCGATCTCGGCGATCAGACCGGCAACTTTTTGCGAGCTGCTGATGACCGTTTCCAGAGCCTTGGCCGTATCCTGGGCCACGCCCACGCCACGCTCGGAATTTTTCACCGACTGCTCAATCAGCGTTCCTGTATTGCGAGCCGCCTCGCTGGCTCTTTGCGCCAGGTTGCCGACTTCATCCGCCACAACTGCGAAGCCGCGACCGGCGTCACCAGCACGTGCCGCTTCCACAGCTGCGTTCAAGGCCAAAAGGTTGGTCTGGAAAGCAATCTCATCGATGGTCTTGACGATCTTGGCGGTTTCATCCGAGGAGCTTTTGATTTCCTCGATCGCCTTGACCAGACGGTTCATCGAGTCCTGGCACTGATTGATCAGCTCGCCCGACTTCATCATCAGGCTGTTGACTTCCTGTGCGTTGTTGTTGCTTTGCGTTGTCATCGAAGCCATCTCTTCCAGGGAGCTCGAAGTTTCCTCGAGGGAAGCGGCCTGCTCATTGGCGCCTTCTGCCAGGGCCTGGGACGCATTGGAAACCTGTGTGGAGGCCGAAGCAACCTGCTGGGATCCATCGCTCAGACTATTCATGATGGAATGCAGGGTGGCGCTGGCACCCTCGAGTTCCTCGGTGCTGCATTTTTGCAAACCTCCGAAGACCTGTTTGAGGACCTTGGTGACGCCCTGCACCACAAGATAGCCAAACGCAAGACCAAAAGCGATGCCCACTACACTCATCAGGACCATCAGCAGGAATGCGGAGTCAAAGTTGTCTGCGGCAGCTTTCTTATCGTCGGCCATATTCTCACGGTTTCTGTCGATAAGTTCCTTGAGAGCTGCTTCAGCAGCATCCAAAGCCAGCCGTCCTTGGCCAGTGGATAATTCAAACGCTTTGGAGTTGGTGTTTTCACGCGATAGTTTGCGAATGGCTTGATGAACTTTCAGGAAGTTGGCCCATTCACGTTCAAAATTCTCCAGGAGCCTTTGCTCTTCTCCTGTTCCACCCATGCTGAGGTTCTTGAGTTTTTGTTCAATAACACTTGCAATGCGGTCGGCTTCGCCTTCAAAATAATCCATGCGTTCTTCGGTCGATTCAAGAATGAGGTTTTTTTCCGCTCGGATTATCGATAAAAGATCCGCCATCAATTCGGAGGCGAGGAGAGCCTTTTCACCTTTGGATATTCGAATGTAGTCACGCAGAGCTTTGTCGGAACGATTGAAAGCCTCCCGACCTTCCCGCGCCGACATGTTTCGGGCTCTAATATTGGAATTGGCAAGGGCCAGCTGCACAACTTTCTCATGAACGTTCACAAAGTCCGTAAATTTCTTGTCGAAGACCTCGAGCTTCTGCCGACCTACCTCACCCACCAAACGCTTCAGTTCATCCTCTGTTTTGGTCAGGGCTTCCCGGCGCTCCTTGGCCTTTGCCACCCAGGTGTCCATCTGCTCCTGGGTTTCTGAGAGAATGACGTTTTTTTCTGCGCGGTGAATCGCGATCAATTCCTGGTTCATCACGCCGGCAAGCTCGATGCGGCGGGAGGTTTTGTCAATGATTCCTACGAGACGATCATTCATACCTGAGAGTTTTATTAAGCCAACGGCTCCGATCATCAACGTGACGATCGACAGAACTCCGATAACGAGATACAATTTTGCGCTCAAACTCATATTTCTCACGGGACTTTTCCTTATCATGTTCCTGTTTTGGGTTGCATGCCTTTGACCCGATTGACCAACTCATCAATCTCATCGGCTGCCATAATTTTGGCGACATCCAGCAGGACCACGACCTTATTGTCGCGCTTGCCGATGCCTTTTATGTAGTCAGTATCGCCCTTGCCACTGAACGAAGGCGAATCCTCTATCTCATGGCTATCAAACGAAAGAACCTGAGCCACGCGATCCACGACCACACCCGTCTCCGTGTTGCCGATATCAACAACAATGATGCAGGTGACGTCCGTGTCCTCGTGCGCTGGCAGGCAGAATTTCTTTCGCAAATCCACAACAGGGATGATTTTCCCGCGCAGGTTGATAATTCCACGAATGAAAGCCGGTGATCTTGGTATGGGTGTGACGTCGGTCATCCGAATGATTTCACGAACCGTCAGAAGTTCGAAGCCGAATATTTCATCATCAAGACGAAACCCCAAATACTTTTGACCCATGGACTTTTGTGCGGAAAAAGTCCTCTTCTCATCGCTGCTCTCCGGCTGATCCGGATCATGTCGCATGCTTTACCCTCCATCAAGGCACTACGAATCAACAACTGCGGGTTCTCTCGGCAGGGTTTCGTTTTTCCTTAGCCAGGCCCATCTGCTTTTTCGAAACGATTTGGTGAGTCTGCTTATTTATGTATCAACTGATACCAATTTAAGTTTTTCTGGGAACATGCTCACAAATGGAACAGCTAAAGAAAACGAAGTATGTACCGAGGTAGCCCATGGACACGCAGATTGTGGAGCTGTCATGGAAGCTGCTCGAAAGCTGGCGCAGAACAACGAAATTGACGATATGGCTTGTTTGCGCCAAACATTTGTTGAAGAGGCATCCTCGTTTCTGGAGGCCTGCGAGGAATCACTTATGAGCCTGGAAGACGTTGATCGCCGCGTCGAAGCTTTGGCGGACATCTTTCGGGCCTATCATACAGTGAAGGGTTCGGCCTCAGCGATTGGCTGTAAGGATCTTGCCCAGTTTGCTCATGCCGCAGAAGATTGTCTCGCGGCTTTCCGAAAATATCCGGAAAGAATTACCGACGATGGCATCCGTGCGCTTTTACAAGCCAATGATGCCATGCGTGTGCGTCTGCGGACCATTGAGCATGCGCCTCAAACGGATGCTGATTGGGATGTTGGAATGGTGCGGACCACCCTGCTGCAGATTCGTAGTGCAGTGGAGAACAGCTCCGAAGTCCGGAAGTCCCCGCATCTGGTGGCTGTGAAGACCGTTTCCGAGCCGGAGCCTGCGGATCACAAAAATCATGCCAAGCCAGCAAATCTGGCTTTAAAGATTGATTCCGCCCGGGTTGATGCCGTGATGGACATGGTTGGTGAACTCGTCGTGATCAAAAGTCAGATCGCGGCCAGCCTCAGTCATATCTCATTGGATCAAAGATTGCGCACCCTGATCGCGCAGCTGGACAAGAGCGTCCGAGAACTTCATGAACGCACGCTGTCGATGCGTATGATCTCCCTCCGCTCCACGTTCCTGAAATTACAGCGCTCCATCAAGGATGTCTCCCATAAGCTGGGCAAGTCGGTTCAGTTTGAAGTGCAGGGCGAGGACACGGAAATCGACCGTGCGATGGTGGAACGGATTGCCGATCCGCTCATGCACCTCTGCCGCAATGCAGTGGACCATGGGCTCGAAAGCCCGGAGAAACGCCTGGCGGCGCATAAAAAAGCGGCAGGCACGATTTCCCTGAAAGCTTTCCGTAAAGGAGAGTTGGTTCTGATCGAGGTCGCGGACGACGGTCATGGAATTGACAGACAGAGCGTCATTAAAAAAGCCATCGATCGACGCCTGCTGGCGCCGGATGCGAATACTGAGGCCTTGACCGAGCAGGATATTCATAACTTTCTTTTTTCGCCAGGATTTTCGACGGCAGAAAAGGTTACCGACGTCAGTGGGCGTGGGGTGGGTCTGGATGTCGTCAAAGCCAATATCACGGCCATCAATGGAACGATTGAGGTCAAGTCCACTCCCGGTCAGGGTACCCTGTTCCGTCTCTGCCTGCCTCTGACCACGGCCATCACCGATGGGATTGTGGTCACCGTCGGTGACAATCCCTTTATCCTTCCTCTGGAAGTGGTGATCGGCTTTTTCGAGTCACAGGCCGTGGATATCGTCCCGCTCGAGGAAGGTTGTCAGCTGGCGCGAATCAAGGACGTTCATTATGCCTTCATTCGTCTCGGTGATTACGTGGGAATCGAGCAGGATTCGCAGGGTCTTGTCATTCTGATCGAAGCTCTGGGCCGGAAGGTGGCGCTGCAGGTGGATCGGGTGCTGGGCAAAACCCAGGTTGTCTTAAAACCCATCGGCACGGCGGTCGGCTCGACCGAAGGTCTGGGCGGTGCCGCGGTCATGGGCAACGGCAAGGTTGCCTTGATCATCGATGTCGCCGGACTCGCGACGCTTTCGGAACGCATCCAACAGGCCCGCCTGGGCGCTTCCAATGCAGATGAATCCTGTCAGCAGGAGGCTGGAACGTGACAGCGGAAACACTTCAGGCCAAAGTCCTTATCGTGGAAGACGAGCCCGATTGGTTGGCTCTTATCGAAGAGAGTGTCAGCAAGGCTGGATTTTCCTATATATCCACCTCCAATGGAGCGGATGCCCTCGCTCAGCTGCAAAATGAAACGGTGTTCGTGATTCTTGCGGATCTGGTGATGCCGCAGATGGACGGCATCGAACTTTGCCGGCACGTGCGCACGAATCATTCGGATTTGCCTTTTGTACTGGTCACGGCCAGGGCCGACCGGCAGCGGGCTGTGGACAGTTTGCGGGCGGGCGTTTCGGATATCATCGACAAGCCCTTTCATCACGAAAGCATCGCCACGCTCCTGCGCAATTTTGCAACCCGGTATATGGAAAAGCTCCGCGAGGAGATCCGGCAGTCCGAGAGCCTTCTCGCCACGTTCCTGGATGAAGCCCGTGAGCTGCTCTCCGGTGTCGATGAATCCCTGCTTAAGCTGGAAGATGAGCGCGTATGCCACAGTGAAATCGATCGACTCTTTCGCAAGATTCATACGATCAAAGGCAGCTCCGGGGCGATCAAAAAAGCCGCGTGCATGACCCCGCTGGCCCATGCCATCGAAGGTCTTCTGAGTCATCTGAAGGCGCAGGGAATCAAACCCAATGGCGCCATCATTGATGGGCTTCTGCACGGCACGGACCTTCTGGGTCTGCAGATCAAAGCGATCGAAGGGCATGGAACCCAGCCCGATGTGGAAGAGGCCATTCGCCTGTTGCAAGCCCTGACCCGGCAGCAGGGAGAAGGGGAAAAGCTTCTGCCCAGGGCTGCGGACAAGTACGAGTCTCGTCCGGATCAGGATTTTGACAATGGCGTCTATGTGCCCACGGAAAAGCTCGACTCCTTTATGGAGATGGCGGGCGAACTTATCGCGGTGAAAAATGCCTTTAATATGCTGTCCCGTGAACCAGGTTATCTGAGCGATGCCGCCATGCACAGCGCCAAGGAAGTTGGGCAGACCCTTGATAAACTTTCCGAGCGGATGCAGTTTCAGCTGATGGAAGTGCGGCGTGTGGATATGAAAAAGGTCTTTGCCAAACTGCCCCGCATTGTGCGTCAGGTGAGTGCAGAATTGAAGAAGGACATCAGCCTTGAAATCATGGGCGAGGATGTCTCCGTGGATAAGTCAATCGCCAATGTCCTGAGCGGCTGTCTTTCCCATGCGGTTCGCAATGCCCTGGATCACGGTCTGGAAACGACGGAAGAACGTCAGCGTCTCGGCAAGTCCTCCAAGGGACGGATTACGATCAAAGCGGAAAACCTTCCGGAAGCCATTCGCGTGACCGTGGAGGATGATGGCCATGGGATCGACCGCCAGCGGGTCCTGGAAAAAGCCCTGAATCAGAATTTGATTACGGAGAAGGAAGCCCGGCAACTGTCTGATGATGAAATCATCCATTTGATTTTTCGCCCTGGATTTTCCACCGCGGAACGGGTGACCAACATCTCCGGCCGTGGGGTGGGCATGGACGCGATTCAAACAGCAATTCAGGCCTGTCATGGAACCACGGCCATTGAATCGATACCTGGGGTCGGCACCAAATTGATTCTGACGATCCCGGTTCTCAAGACCATCAACGTCGAGCGATCCATACTGCTGGAATCCAGTGGTGCGCTCTACGCGGTTCCCCTGAAGAGCGTCAGTTCCATCCATACCTTGAAATCGGAAGAGGTGACGCCGCTAAAGAATCACCTCAGTTTCCAGTTCCGCGGACGTGCCACCCGAGTGGCTTCGTACAAGGAACTCTGTCGGCCCGCGGATCCGACCTTCCGGCCTTCCAAGGCGGATTGTGACAATCGGGTGGTGGTTGTGATTAGCAACCAGAATCAGCAGATCGGGCTGATGGTCGATCAGTTGCTCGGACAGTTCGATGCCGTCATCCGGCCTTTCAATCGGCTGGTGGGGCATATGCGCGGATTTGATGGCACAGCCCTGGTTGGCAATGGAAAGATTGCCTATGTCGTGTCACCGACGGATATGATTGATCTGGCCGGGGATCCCGTGCGCGAAGCAGTTTAAAGGATGGAATGGTATGAGCGATCGTGACGAATCGGAAAAGCTTTTTGATCAGATGCGCAAGCACTTCGTCGAGGATCCCGAAGGCAATCTGGAGACCCTCAGGGAATGCGCGGCCAGTATAGGGGAGAATCCCAGCCCCGCTTTGAAAAAGGCCCTTCTCGTCATTCACAATATGAAAGGTTCCGCCCAGGCCGTGGGATTCTCCACGTTTGCCGCCCTGCTCCATGAGATGGAGGAAGTCCTCGGGAATCTGCAGGGAGGACCGGAAACCGATCAGGGATTCAGTGAACTGCTGAATGGCATAGAAATCTATTTCAATATTCTGGCGGATACCCTGGAGGATCTGCCCGGGCATGATACAGCGTGTCGCCAGCATCTCGATCAGCTGAAAGCCACAGCTTTTCCTCCCAGGGTGCAGGCACCCCAGGGCTGGGGACTTTTTGAGGAAACGGATGCCGAAACAGCGAACGCCGAACCCGCTCCTCAGCATGAGCCGGCCGACGAGCGATTTCAGGCGGAAATCGGCAAATATTTGCTGCTGGAACAGAACCATCGACTTTTTGCCATTCATCTGAATGAAGTGAAGGAAATCGTGTCCGATCACTACCTGAACCCTCTGCCGCATCCTCAAAAGGGTCTGAAAGGCATCATCGTGGTTCGCAATCGGGCTCTGCCTGTGATGGATCTGGGCTCTGGCATGGATGAACAGGCGAATGATGCTCACATCTGTGCGGTAATCTGTGAGTCTGAAGAGCAAAGCTTTGCCTTTCGCGTTCAAAAGCCACGTCAGGTGATTTCGCTGCAGGCGCAGGATTTTGAGAACGTCTCGGACAAATCGGTCCTGCAAGGCGGACAGCATCATCTCTTCAAAACCGTGGCCCGATACAATGGTCAATCCGTTTTGATAGTGGATCTCAAGTCGATGTTGGCTGCATGACAGAAATCTTTCTTCTCCCGGGTCGCCTGGCGACTCTCTCGGGCCGCGGTGTGGTTCGCACCGTGTTGGGTTCCTGCATTGCTGTGGTCCTCTATGATCCCGCCAAACTCCTGGCAGGCGTTAACCATTATCTGCTGCCCGAACCCTCATCGGAAAGCGACCGCAAAAATCGCCTGAAATATGGTGTTTTTGCCATTCCCGATCTGGTTCAGGCTTTGGTTGATATGGGCTCAGCTCCATCGCGGCTGCGTGCCGAAATCTATGGAGGCGCCGCGGTCGTGGATCATCTGGTGGGAAGCTTTACGATTGGTGATAAAAACATAGATCTGGCCGAATCCTGCCTGGCCCAGCTGCGCATTCCCATTGTGGCCGCCGACGTGGGCGGGCAGAACGGGCGCAAGATAGCCTTCCACCTGCCGGGCTGCCAGACCGAAATCAAGTTCATCCGGAACCTGGCTACTGGCTCATGATCTGCATGGCCCCTTCCGTGAAATGCTCACGGTTGGTGTCCTTTTCAAAGCGGATATAGGCCAGCAGAGTGGAAAGATTCCCCTTCAGCTGCTCGGAACGATGCAGGTTGTGAGCCGCCTTTTGCTTCCAGAGAAAGCGTGGGGTCATGAACTCCACGATCGGGAAGGTGTCACTGTTGTCGGGAAGATTTTTGCCAAACTCCTGCACAAAAGCTCCAAACTGTTCCTGTCCATATTTGAAAGTTTTGGCGAGAAGCAGGGGATTGTCCATCTGTATGCGTGCCAGGTCCTGACGGATGGCCGGCCGTTCCAAATTCTGCAAATAGGCCGGGAATCGAACCTGGATCGGAGCGTTGGAGCCAATGGCGAAGAGATCACCCGGGACGGAACTGGTCCAGAGCGTGACGTAAGGAAAGACCCCATGGAAGGATTTGAGAATGACGGCCAGCATTTCCTCGGTCATATGATAGGACGGAATCCACTGACAGACCACACCATCGGGTGAAAGACGCCCGGACATCAGACGATAATATTCCGTGGTGAAGAGATTGGAAACGCCGGTGATCCAGGGATTGGAAGGCTGCGAGATGATGACGTCATAGGATTTTTTTGTGCGCAGAAGATGATGGCGTCCATCACCGACGATCATATTCACCCGCGGATCCTGTAAAGGGGCCGAGTTGTAATCCTGAAAATGATCCGAGGCCTCGACGACCGCCTGGGAGATTTCCAGAACATCCACATGAGACACGGGATACTTCAAGAGCGAACCCAGGCTGACGCCACTGCCAAGCCCAACCAGCAGCGCCTCATCCGTTCTGGGCGCCAGCAGCGCGGGTAGATGCGCCAGCAGAATTTGTGTCGACATATCGGCGTTTCCACCTGTTGACGCATCAGTCTTGCCGTCGATGGCCAGGGACAGCGTGCCGGAAATATTAAAGACGGAAACGGTGGCTGTGGCGTCCTCTTTGAAAAAACGAAGTTCATAAGAGTTGAGAATTTTTTTCAAATTCGCCACACTGCTCGTGCTATTGTAATCAGTGGCATAAACGTAAGGTGCGCTGTTGAGATAATGCAGGTTCCAGGGCCTTAGTAAAAACACGGAAAGAAAAAGGCCCAACATCGCTGTTACAATATGAATGATACGCGGCCTCAATTGCAGAGCAGGATGCAAGGATAAAAGAACGAATCCCGCGAGAGTATTGATGAGGCAAAGTATCATAAGGCTTTTCTGAAGACCTAGGAAGGGGATCAGAACAAAGCCGCCGATAAAGGACCCAATGATCGCCCCCACGGTATTCACGGCATAAATATTGCCGACCGTACGACCGGTTCCTTCCTCGCGATGGCTGCAGATGCCAACAACGAGAGGGAACGAGAGGCCAAAGCAGGTCGTAGGGATTATCATGATCGCCAGCACAAAAAGCATCCGCGCGGTCTGATAGAGAATCCAGTTCTCCCGGGTTTCCGCAAAGAGTTTTAGAAAGAGGAAGGGCAGCTCATCAAAGTAGGGCATGGAAAACAGCACAAAAAGCCCGACGGTGAGCTGGGCCCAGGCCAGAGCCAGCAGAGAGTTACGGGCAAACCAGCCGCGATAGAGCCAGCTGCCCAGCACGATACCGAGCAGGAAAGCGGCCAAAATCACGGTAAAGGCATAAACGGTCGTGCCGATCACCATGGAAATCAGTCGGGTCCATATGGTTTGATAGGCCATGGAGCATAACCCCGAAATGGCCAGACAGCTGAAGACCACGAGACGTATTTCCCGTGGCAGGGGCACTGTCTCATTGATTTTCGCAGGCTTCGCGGAAGGGGTGACCGGCGTGAGGCCAAACTTTTTTTGCCAACCCACCACAAGAACAAAGATGGAGACATTGCAGAAAGAGGCAAACCACGTCGTGCCGTTCAGGCCCAGTTGCGGAATAAATACATAACCGGCGAGCAAACAGCCGAATACTGCGCCCAGTGTATTAATGGAATAGAGCGAAGCCACCTGGCGGGATGCATGACCTGATGCATTGTCCTGAATTCCAGCGGCCAGGAGAGGAAGGGTTCCGCCCATGCAGAACGTGGGAATGCCCAGAACCAGCGTGGAGCAGAGCAGGCGTATGATGCTCATCGCGTAAAAGCCAGGCTCATAATGCTGAAAAATCAGAACGTAAAGAGAACCCGTGTGATTCAGAACCCAGGGCAGGATCAAGGCATAAAGCCCGATAAAGATTTCAAGTGCTGCATAAATGAGCAGCTTGTTTTTTATCGCATCAGCGCGCCGTCCCAGCCACCAGGATCCGGCGCAGAGTCCCCCCATATAGGCGAGCAACACGGAGGCCACGGCAAATGCTGCGGCTCCGAATGTCAATGTCAGCAGGCGGACCCAGATGACTTCATAGATCAGTGAAGTCATGCCGGAGAAAAAAAACAGAGCGTGTATGGCTTTCACGGGATAGGTCTCCTGAATGGGATACAAGCTGTGAGAGAATTTTAGCACGGGACATTGCAAGGGGTCAAAAAGACGTGAAGTTATGGCGGCCTGGGATGAGCGGATGAAACAGATTTTTATCGCGGAAGCCCGTGAAAATCTGCAGCAATGCCAGGACTATCTTGAGCAGCTGAGAACGGCCGTCGATGGGACCAGCATTCGTCAGGCTCTTCTGCTGCTGGCGGATAATCTCTGCGAGCCTGCGCTTATGGTGGGTCTGCCGGAAGTCTTCGAAGTCGCGCAAAAGTTTCGGCATATCCTGGCGTCTCAGCCGGCCTCCGAGCCGATCACGCCGGATAATCTGCAAAAGCTGAAGCATCACTGCCACGTCCTCCAAAACATGCTGGGGGCTGAAGCCGGGTTTTCGACGCTTTCCGCGAAAGATATCCTGGCTCATGATTTGAAATCCCCACTCGGTATCATCAAGGCCACAGTCGAAAATCTGCTGCACACGGCACCCGCTGAAAACGCTGGGGCCCTGCAGCGTATTTTACGCCAGGCCAACAAAGGTCTGCAGCTGCTGGGCCACTGGCTGCAGGATGATGCGCTGCAGGCGGCCCATCGGGAGCGTCGTCAGCTGTCTGTACGGGAGCTGATCAAGGAATGCTGTGAGGCCCTTCAGGTCCTGGCCGCGCAGAAGCAAATCAGGATGCAGCTGAAAGTGGACGCCGCCTTAACTGTCACGGCGCACGCTCTTTATCTGTCGCAGATTCTGCAGAATCTTCTGGGCAATGCCATCAAGTTTTCAGCGGTCGGCGGGCAGATAGAAATTCGCGCCGAGAAATCCAAGCTCCCTGGATCGGAAGTTCCGGCTGTGCTGTTTCAGATCGTCGATCAGGGGCGGGGTATTGAAGAACAGCATTTGCCTTATATTTTCATGCAAAGAACCCAGACAAAAGCCCAGGATCGGCAGCATGGATCCGGACTGGGTCTGGCCATCTGCAAGAATCTCTGTGAGTGGCATGGGGGAACGATATGGGTGCGGTCGCGACCCCGCAAGGGTTCGACTTTCTGTTTCGTGATACCGGATGGATGAGAGGGAATGGACGCGTCTGGATGAAGATCCAGACGCCTGGGTTGGAAAACGAACTCAGAAGTCTTCGTTGAAACTCACCTCGCCGGTGACACCGACCTGATAGGCTGCCACGCGTCGTTCGAAGAAGTTGGTCAGCTCCTGCACGTCCTGCAGTTCCATAAAACCAAAGGGGTTCTTGGACATATAAACAGGGGCAATGCCAAGCGTAACAAGGCGCTGATCGGCAACATATTCAAGATACGAGCGCATGTCCTTTTCCGAAAGACCAGCGATTCCAAAGCCCAGCACATCCTGAGCAAAGGCCATCTCGCATTCGACGGCTTCGTCGACCATCCGGGTAATATCGCGGCGCAGACCGTCATCAAAGAGATCCGGCTCTTCACGGCGCACCTGATCGATCACCGAGAAGGCAAAATTCATATGACAGCTTTCATCGCGGAACACCCAGTTGGTTCCTGACGCGAGGCCATGCAAAAGGCCCTTGGAACGCAGGAAGTAGACATAGGCGAAGGCGGCAAAGAAAAAGAGTCCTTCAATGCAGGCCGCAAAGCACACGAGGTTCAGAAGGAACTTCTGGCGATCCTCCCGGGTTTTCAGGCTGTGCAGCTCATTGATGGAATCGATCCAGCGGAAGCAGAATTCCCCTTTGCGCCGGATCGAAGGAATGTTTTCGATGGCAGCAAAGGCGGCCTTGCGTTCCTCGTCATTCGGCAGATAGCTATCGAGCAGCGTCAAATAAAATTGCACATGAAGAGCTTCTTCATAGAGCTGACGCGACAGATACATCCGCGCTTCGGGAGAGTTGATATGCTTGTATAGGTTCAGGACGAGATTATTCGATACAATCGAATCTCCCGTGGCGAAAAAAGCCACCAGGCGCTTGATCAAATGTTTCTCGGCGTCGGACAGTTTGTCCCGCAGGTCACCCACATCGGTCGTGAAGTCGACTTCCTCAACCGTCCAGGTGTTTTTGATGGCATCCTTGTACATTTCATAGAACAAAGGATACTTCATCGGTCTTAGGGTCAAATCCATCCCAGGACTTAACAGCATTCTACGCACTCCTCACTGACAGGCTTCGCAGGCATCAGGGTTTTCAAGAGAACAGGCTATCGCTGCAACAGCAGTGGTTTGCACTGTAGTCTTATTGATTTTGGTTGCTGGTCTTGAACGCAGATAATACGTCGTCTTCAGACCTTTTTTCCAGGCATAATTGTACATCGAAGAAAGTTTTCCGATGGTTGGGCTTTCGCTGAAGAGGTTCAGCGACTGACTCTGATCGATGTACGCTCCGCGATCGGCAGCCATGTCCACCAGGGACTTTTGCGGGATTTCCCAGGCGGTCCGATAGATGGCTCGGACGGTCTCGGGGATCTCGTCGATGCCCTGGATGGAGCCCTCGGCCAGCTTGATCTTGTTACGGATCGACTCATTCCAGAGATCCAGCTCCTTCAGGCTTTTCACCAGATAGGTATTGATCTGGATGAACTCACCCGACAGCGTCTCGCGCTTGAAGAGGTTCGACACCTGGGGTTCGATGCACTCATAGGCGCCGCAGATCGAAGCGATGGTGGCGGTCGGAGCGATCGCGATCAGAAGCGAGTTGCGCAGGCCATGAGCCTTGATTTTATCGCGCAGAACCTGCCAGCGAGCGGGATCCGATGGGGTCACATTCCACAGATCGAACTGCAGTTTGCCTTCGGCGGCCCGGGTTTCGTTATAAGCTGGATGCGGGCCGAATTCCTTGGCCAGTGCGCAGGATTCCTCGAGCGCAGCGTAGTAAATTTCCTCCTGGACGCGGCGCGAGATTTCACGCGCGGCTTCGCAGTCGAAGGGCAGCTGCAGCTTAAAGAAGGCATCCTGCAGACCCATCAGACCCAGGCCGACGGGGCGCCAGCGGTGGTTCGAGGACTCGGCCGGTGCGATCGGATAGAAGTTGATGTCGATCACGCGATCCAGATATTTCACAGCTACGCGGACATTCTCACGCAGCTTGGTATAATTGATGGCTTTGTCTTCGACATAGTTGGCCAGGTTGATCGAACCCAGGTTACACACCGCGGTTTCGTCCTGCGAGGTGACCTCGATGATTTCGGTACAGAGGTTCGACAGGTGCACAACGTTGGCTGGACTTTTCCCGGTCTGATTGCATTTTCTATTGCTGGCGTCCTTGAATGTCATCCAGCCATTCCCGGTTTGAGCCAGCGACTTCATCATCGCGGCATAAAGCTCACGCGCACTGATGCGGGCCTTGGCCATGCCTTCGCGCTCGGCAGACAGATAAGCTTCCTCAAAGGCTTCACCAAAGAGGTCGGGGAAATGAGGAACTTCGGCTGGATCGAAGAGCGACCATTGGCCGTCGCTTTCCACGCGCTTCATAAAGAGATCGGGGATCCAGTTGGCGAGGTTCAGATTGTGCGTGCGGCGCTGCTCATCGCCCGTGTTGTCGCGAAGCTGCAGGAAATCCAAAATATCGGCGTGCCATGTTTCCAAATAAATACAGGCCGCACCTTTGCGCTTGCCACCCTGATTCACGGCCGAAACCGATGAGTCGAGAGTTTTCAGGAAAGGGATGATGCCGTTGCTTTTGCCGTTGGTGCCGCGGATCAGGGAGCCCTGGGCCCGAATGCGGTGATAAGCCAGACCAATGCCACCCGCGAATTTCGAGAGCATCGCGACATCCTTGTATCGATCATAGATCGATTCCAGACTGTCCTGTGGGGAATCCAGGAGGTAGCACGAGCTCATCTGCGGACGCCGGGTGCCGGAATTGAACAGCGTCGGCGTGCTCGGCATGTAAGCGAAGGAAGAGATCAGATCATAGAATTCGATCGCTTCCGTCACTGTCAGGGACAGGCCACAGGCGACGCGCAGGAAGAAAAACTGTGGGGTTTCGAAAACCCAGCGCTTTTCCGGATCTTTCAAGAGATAGCGGTCATAAACGGTACGGATGCCAAAGTATTCGAAGAGTTCCGAACGGCGGTGATCGATCGCATGGTCGAGCTGCTCGCGGTGTTCCATCACAAAATTGTAGGTTGTCTCGGCCAGGAGACCAACCTGATAGCCATGCTGAATGGAGTCCGAAAAGCTGCGGACCTTCAACTTGGCCACTTCATCCAGAATAAACTGATGCAACTGGCGCGCAGCGAGTTTGGAGTATTCCGGTTCGTCGGCGATCAGCATCGCCGTCGTATGATTCACGAGCTTGTCGATCTCCTCGCTCGTGGCACCGTCGTAGAGTCCATTCACCACTTTTTCCAGGATCCGATCCGCATCCACTTCATGAAGACCATGACACAGAGATGCAATGGATTCGCGGAGTTTAGTGGTGTTCAGCGGCTCCCTGTCGCCGTTCCTTTTTCTTATAAATAGGGAACGTTCACGGCGCAGGCCAAGGTTGGCATCTGCTTCGACAGTGGTTGTGCTGCTGGGGGTGTGAAGACTCATGGCAGTTCCTCGCTAGGGCTATGAAGGTTGACCTGACGGCCTAAAGCCTTTCCTTAGTGGCGACGGCTCACAATGCAAAAGCCACGCCTTGAGCAGCACCAGGACAGGGTTTCAGAGAAAAAAAAGTACCCTGCGATCCGGTGCATCGCTATCAATATCATATATATCTGGATTGTTGTGTCTCATGTGCGGGAACATGAATCCCGCTGGGGTTTTCGGCTGCTGGCAGAAAGAGCATGGGCTCCCCCAGGCTGCACGCCGCACCCGGCCGCTGGATTTTAATGAGTGCGGCCCTCGATTCCTTGGCTCAACATCGCATGTACGTGTACCACTGTTTACTCACCATCCGTTCGACTTATATCTCAACAACTTGAGCGCGTATCATGTGTCGGTTGCTTATGAAAGCCAAGTCCATTTGCATTTTGGGGATCCGTTTGTTGCCGACGAAATTTAGCATATCTAGTGTGGGCAAGCTGAGTCAACCCCTAAATATAGCGCCTTCCTGTGGATGTCCTGTGAATAAGTTTCCGAAAATCCGAGGAAAAAGAAAGCAGGTTGCGCACTTGTGGGAAGCGTCCTCGATTCAAAAAAAAACTTATCAACAAGTCACCATGCACGGGCGCATTCTTTGGTATAGCTGGCTCAGCGGGTTTTTTTTGAGGAAGAAACAGCAGTCAATTGAAGTTTCACATAACATGCAGGACGGATTGGCAAGTCAACTCCTATTTGAATTTTTCACAGCGGGTGCCTTCAAAAATTTCTCCTTGCAGCTCTCCGGATTTTATGACAGTCGCGACTCCCGGCCTTGTCCCCGCTGAGTCGCACACTGGCTAGAAAAACTGCGTATTTCACTTGCGCGCTGTCGGCTTTTCGTGGGTCTTGAGCACTTCTTCCGTCTCGAGTCCCGTTAATTCCTTGATGCCTTTCATCAGGCGAAAGAGCGCGAACATCATGATGGCCATGGACGGGATGACAATGACCGGCCAACTGAGGGCCTGCATATGGCTGAGCTGTTCATTGAATTCGGGTGTTCCGGTCGGGCTTTTCAAAATTACGCGAGCCAGCACAAAGTTAAGGATGGCGGAAACCAGAAATGAACCGGCCAGAAGATACGAGGACTGGCCCAGCAGGCGTTCAAACGACTCCTTATGATGCGTCGATTCCAGACGCGATTCCACCAGATCGACATTGATAATCTTGTCGTTATAGAGAAGTTTTTTGACCAGCGGACTTTCTGTTCGCATCGACACGATGATCGCAATCCCGATCAGACTGGGTATCGCGGCTTCCTTGATGGCAATCCATTCCACCGGCAGATGCACCAGGGTAAAAACTCCTGTGAGCAGAATGCTGATAAATCCCAGTCCGGAAATAAAGCTAATATGACGCCTTTTGGCGAAATCCCAGATGCTGTAAATGATGGGAAAGGACAAGGCCAGGATCAAGCCCTTCACAGGTCCGAGTCGTTCCGCAGTGCTGAACTTATTCAATATCAGGACGGGCAGCGCGATATTGAATACGATACTGACAAAAGGGTTTTCCTGAGCATTCTTCTGGTCCATCAGTTCCTCTATGCGTTCAAATTTTGCGGCAGCTGCCAGTGGATCGGCGGTTCCCCGCGCGATTTGAGATATTCATTGATTTTCGAAAAGGGTTTGCTGCCGAAGAAGCCGCGATGCGCGGACAGGGGCGACGGATGCGCGGTTTCAATCACCAGGTGTTTCGTGCGATCGATGTTCCGCCCCTTCTTTTGAGCATGCGAGCCCCAAAGCAGAAACACGAGGCCTTCGCGCTTTTCGTTGAGCAGCTGAATAATGCGATCGGTGAAGTGTTCCCAGCCCTTGTTCTGGTGTGAGGCCGCCTGGCCCTGCTCCACCGTCAGCACGGTGTTGAGCAGCAAAACGCCCTGTTCCGCCCAGGCTTGCAGATAGCCGTGATGCGAGGGCGGCACGCCAAGATCCGCTTTCAGTTCCTTGAAAATATTCACGAGGGACGGGGGAATCGGCACGCCTGGTTTCACGGAAAAACTCAGTCCGTGCGCCTGGTCCGGACCATGATAGGGATCCTGGCCAAGGATCACCACGCGCACCTTATCAAAGGGCGTGGAATTCAAGGCGTGAAAGTAATCCGCGCCTTTGGGGTAAATGATTTTGCCCTGGGCGATTTCCTTTTTGAGGAAATCCTTCAGCTTCAGCATATATTCCTGCTGGAACTCAGGTTCGAGCACCTTTTTCCAGCTGGGGTGCATTTGAATTTGTTCATTACGCATGGGACGTCCTCGAAGAGAGCCAACTGTTTCCGCTTGCACGGCTGATGCCACCCGCACGAATCCACTTTTATATCGGCTTGTTCCCCCTTCGTCCATGCCGTAAGAATGCCCCGGCCAACCCGCCAAAAGTCGCCCTGTCCTTTGCCCTTGGTCCGGAAATCCATGGAATTTTATCCCATGGTTTCGAGGGGATGCCAGCGAACCTACAAGTTCGCGCCGCCCGGGCGAAGAGGAAGCCAGAACAAGAACTTTCATGCGGGTCCGAATACCCCACTGAGGCGCTGATGCGTAAGGATAATGCTGACAAACTAGCCTGTCTGGTCGTTGATGACAACTACGAGATTTTTGTTTTGCTGGAGGCCGCGGTGGGGGACGTATACGACTGTGAATACGCACCGGATGCTTTCACGGCTCATCAGCTTTTGATGACCCGCCCCTTCGATATCATGCTCTGCGATATCCGCATGCCGCACATGGACGGCTTCGATTTGATGGAAGAGTTGAAAAAGAAAATGATCACCATACCGGTCATCTTCATTTCCGGAGCCGTGAATGCGGATACAGTACGCCGCGCCTTTCAGCTGGGAGCGGCCAATATCATGTCGAAGCCCCTCGTCCTGCAGGAGCTGCGCGACAAGATGAAGCTGGCTGTTGATTTGCATGAAAGGCTGATCGAGGAAAGCTATGGCAGCGATCAGGAAATGGGCTATGTCTATAACCTTCTGAAAACCTACTACTACGATACCCAGGAGATCCTGCATCAGATCCAGCTGTATCATATTCCGATTTCAGTGGTGAAAGAGGAGCTGGATAAAAAGCAGAGGCTCGGCAAATGCTTTCTGGATGACCCGGAAAGCATTCGATTCCTCGCCCGGGCGGCTTAAAGGGTGGTGCAGAGAGGCAAGACTCTAGACAGCCCTCTGCAATCCTTCAGGCTCTTGCCCTGAAACCTGAGCCCCAAACAGCGGCAGCTCCATGACCAGCGCAAAGGTCATATAATCCGCCCTATCCCCGAGAAACTTAACTCTGATTGAGCCCCCGGCCTCGGTCAGAAACTTCCTCACCGCGTCCATGCCCATGCCACGACCGGAAATCTGTGACAGGGCACTCGCAGTTGATATTTCCGGGGCAAAGATAAGTTCTGCGATCTCATCCAATCCCGCATCCTCGGAAATAACCCCCTTATTGAGGCCTTTTTCCCGGAGTTTCCGGATGGCCAGACCTCGACCATCATCCTTGATCTCAAGGATCATGGTTTGATCCTCCACCCGGGTACAAACCTCAAGAGTACCGGCCGGTCTTTTGCCTTTGTCCATTCTTTCCTCTGGCCCCTCAATTCCGTGATCGAGGGCATTGCGAATGATATGAACCATGATATGGCGCAAAACGTTTTCCGCGTCCTGTGGCAGGAGAACCTCGCACGTGGAAAGGACAACCATCGGACACGGTTTGCCAAGGTCCTTCGCGACATTTCCCAGGGGCTCAAGACATTGTTCCAGGACCTCCCGATCTGTCCTGAAAATCATGCGACCCAGGCGGTCGCGCATGCCTTGCAGAGTCTCGGCCACGTCCCTGGCTCCCGAAGACTGGGCCAGCTGATGCAGCACCTGATAGTGTTCCCGCATCGAATGAACGTCCACCATCACCTGATTCATGTTGCTCTTACGCCCGAGCTTGCCGGTGTTGATTGCGATGTAGGAATCGAAAACGGCCAGGGCCCGGTTGATGCCCACCAGCAGGGTGCGTTTGTCAATTTCGAGCTGACCATTTAAGAGCTGAGCATACTGCCCTTCCGTTTCATGCAGAGTATTCGCCAGAATGGAAAGATTGAGCGTCCGCGCCCCGCCCTTGATGGTATGCGCATTGGCAAACATGACACGAATGTCATCCATGGAAACGGTGTCCTGTTCAGCCAGACGTCGATTGTCCTGGAGGAGCTTTCCGGAAGGACCTGCAAATCTCTCAAATTTGTCCGCATCGCATTGCAGAAGTTCCTGCACGACCTGAAAGTTGGTCCGCTGCTTTTCGCTTTCCTCTTCCAGCTTCTTTTTATCCGTCACATCCTCGATCGTCATCAGGATGCTGTGAACCATGCCATCGTCGGTTAGCTCCGGGCTCCAGGTTAGGGAATAATACGAGGTTCCATTCGCCCTCTCCATGGAGAGTTCCCTCGGGAAGTTTCCGGCATTGATCTCAAAATTCAGTTCATTCTCCCCGACACAGGCTTTCAGGCTTTCCTTCACCCGATCAATCTTATCCATCGAAAGTTTCGTCGATGCCAGAATATCAATGATGGATTGCCCGGTCAGATCACTCTTGTTCAGAACCACCTTGAGGTGCCTGGAATGATTCTGAGAGATGACCCCATGCTCATTCAACGAGGCGATGCCTTGAGGGATATTGTCGAAGATCGCCTTGAGTTCCCGCGTGCGATAGGCAACGATGGTTTCCAGGTTGCGGTTGATCTCCTGAATTTCCTGATTCTTGCTTGTGAGCTGATCATTGGCTTCCTTTTGTGCCTTATAAAGGGCTCCTTGGGCTTCCAGGACCTGCCTTTGGGCCAGATACTTCTCCTTGCTCATCAGGTTCATTCGATAGGCCAGAGCGAAGGAAAGAAGGGTCACCTCAAGATAGGACCCAATCTGTTGGGTGGATTCCGTGATGAGGTTGCGATCAAGGATGGCGAATTTATTCAAGGCCGCTAGAAATGTCCCAACCAGGAAACTGATCCAGGCCAGCATGAAATAAAGACCAAGGGGGTTTCCGGATCGCCAGGATTTTAGTCCTGAGAGTATGCAAAGGCTTGCTACGGGGATGGAACATGCAACCCCGATCCTGACAGACAAAGAGCTTGCCAGGAAGAAAGACGCCAAAGTCAAAAGCGCCATGAATAAGGCAAAGCCCAGGAGAAACCGGTAAAGCCAGACGGAACACTCTTTCATCTTGAGAAAATTGATGGCAAACGTCGAGGCGAAGAAGAGGGCTGTGGAGATCGTGAGTGGCAAACTCAGTCGGTTGATATCAGGACTTTCAGGCCATAGGAACTGCAAACCAAAACCTTGAAGTGATATTTGGAAGAGCGCGTAACAAAGAACAAAACCTACATAGAGCAGGTAGCTGACCGATTTATGAGAAAGGAATATGAAGAAGTTGTAAACAACCATCGCGAGCATGACACCGAAATAAAGGCTCTGCATGGCGAAAGGCAGCTGATTTTCAGTCCAGAATGATTTTTCATTCCAAACAATAAAAGGCGTTTGAACCGACGACTCGGTCTGAACTCTAACGTAAACCGTGACTTCCTCCTCGGAAGATAAGAGAACAGGAAAAACAGGATTACGATAGAAGACCTCGCGGATCGTGAAAGGGATCATGTCCCCGCTTTTGCTTTGTTTGATAAGCCGGTTGCCATCAAGAACATGAAAATCGACAAAGTCCAGAATGGGGTATTGAACTTCGATCAGACCCTGAAATGGAACACTGGCTTCATTCCGCACGGAAAATCGGAACCAGAAAGCTGAGCGCGAATACCCAAAGTTTGGAATCTGCTCCTGCACTTTTTTCCAGGCGATAACCTGAGTGACGTCGCCAAGACTTAGGCTGCCATCCCGGTCCTCGAAATACTCAACATCAGGCCCACCAACCTCGGCTGTCTCAAAGGAGTCCGTGATTGTGATCAGGTTCGCGCGGACCGGTGTCGTGAAGGCAAAAGAAAACAAGGCAATAAGTAATGCATAATAGATCGACTCATGCCGGGTTTTCGTTGTCATGCATCCGATCACGCGGGATCTCCAGATGTTGCTGCATAGGCAGAGCGCATGGCTGAGGCAGCTCCATAGCCTGCTCTAAGTTTGAGGCTTGCTGCGGGAATCGGCAATAGCCGCTCCCTTTCCTTCCTGCCCACTCAGGCAAAGTTTACCCAGGAAACAACAACCCATTGCACGAAAAATAATCCAGCAGCCAGCGGGAGCCCATGCTAGTCTATGCCGGACGTTTGCCTTGGCACCAACCTGAGCAAGCCCATGAAGAGAGCAGAGGATAACCGAATACCAGGAAACAGAATCACCCTTCTGTTGTGCTCGCTTTGTGTTGTGATTCTCCTGGGTTTTACCCTGTCGTCGTCTACTGAATTCCGGTCCATCAAGCTCGGCTATGTGGATTTCCCTCCTTTTACGTATAAGCATAAAGGTGAACCTGCCGGTCTTCTGATCAATGATGCAAAAAGGGTCATGAATAAGGTCGGTCTGCGGTGGGCGAGCACGGAGCTATACCCTGCGGCGCGGCTCTTTAAAATGCTGAAGAGCGGTGAAGTGGGAATGTGGCTCGGGATTGAGCTCCATCCCGAGCATATCGCCTATACGAAGCATGCGCTGGCCGTGCTGGAATTGAACGTCTGGACGCTGAAGGATGCGAAACAGCCTGTCGTCAAAACCGTGGAGGACCTCAAGCCCTATCGCCTGGCTCTGATAGGGGGCTATGGTTACGGCGGCTGGGGGGCGACGATCCGGGCCTCCGGGTCCGGCTATCGTTGGATCGATTTATCGGATCGCCAACAGGCCTTTAAATTTCTCCAGCGTGGCCGTGCGGATATTCTTCTCGATTATAAAAGGCCTTTGATGATGAGTCTGCCTCCCGACCAGGCCAGGCAGCTGCAGCGTGTGAAAGTCAAGGAGCTGCCAGCCAAGATCGGCATCTCCAAGGCCTATCCCCGCTATGCTGAACTCATCGCGGCACTGGATGCGGAAATGAAGAAGGAAGGGAAAAAGGGGCCAGGCTAGAGTCGCCCGGCCTCGGGACTGATTCACGGATTTGAAGCCGCCTTCGAAGAGAAAAGGAGCTTTTCCAGGAACATGACAGTCGTCTGCAGATAAACCGACTGATTCGCCTTCTTCCGGAAGCCATGGCCTTCATCCTTGGCCAACAGATACCAGGCATCGTTGCCGCTCGCCCGCACAGCCTTTACAATTTGCTCCGCTTCCGAAGCAGGAACGCGCGGATCGTTCAGACCTTGCACCACAAAGAGAGGCTTTTGAATCTTCTTCACATTGGTCAGAGGCGAAATCTTGTCGAGGAAGGCCTTCATATCGGGATCACGCTCGTCGCCGTATTCGACGCGGCGCAGATCCTGGCGATAGGATTTGGTGTTGGTCAGGAAGCTGATGAAGTGGCTGATGCCAACATTTTCGATACCACCTGCCAGGCGATCGCTGTAATAGGTCATCGACGCGAGGGTCATGTAGCCACCATAGGAGCCACCCATCACCACCACCCTGTTCGCGTCCAGATCCGGTTGCGTTGCAATCCAGTCCAGCAGCGCACCGATGTCCTTCACGGAGTCTTCGCGCTTGTAGCCGTTATCCAGAGTCAAATAGGTTTTGCCATATCCTGCCGAGCCGCGAACGTTGGGAGCGATGACGGCGATTCCCATTTCCGTAGCATAGTATTGAAAGGTGGCCGAGAAACCAGGACGGAACTGCGACTCCGGACCTCCATGAATGTTGATGACAACCGGCAGCTTGCCTTTGTTATTTTCTGGTTTATAGATGAAGGCCGGGATCAAACGTGGCTTGCCAGCCTCCTGATCAAACGTAGGATAGGAGAAGAGCTGGGGCTCCACGAAATTATTCCTGTTCAAACCACCGACTTCACTCTCGGTCCAGACCTGCAGCTTATTGCTCTTCAGATCGTATACAAAGGTATCACCCGGTGATTTCGCCGAGGAGAGAGTCATGGCAAGGAGGTTGTTCTTTTGTGGGTGGAAGAAAAAGCTTCCAATCTGTCCCACCGGAATGCCTTTCAGTTCCTTGTAGGACAGTTTTTTTGTATCCATGTTGTAGAGCTTGCTGATGCCGCCTTCGTTCGTCTCAAACACCAGGGTCTTGCCATCCGGGGAAAGCCGGGCCGCATTCACATCCCATTTGATATTGGCCGTGATGGGCTTGGCTGTTTTCCTGGCAATGTCATAGGTGTAAAGCGTCTTGAATTCCCCTTGCCCATCGTTCGAAAGGAAAATCTGCCGATTGTCCTTCGCAAACGCCGCCGTCCCAAAGGCCATTTTCACTCCCGGGAAAAGCTGCTCGAGCTTCTTCTTTTTCATATCGTAAAGGTAGAGGTAATTTTCGTTGGCTGAGACCGCTTTCGCCACGAGCAAAAGGGAACCGTCCCAGCTGAATTCCACCGGCTCCCAGGTGCCGCCTTCCTGCACCACAATCTGAGCCTGGCTGTTGGGGTCGCTTAAATCCTGAATATAGACATCAGTATCCTTGCCGTTGCGTTTGGTGCTCGCAAAAGCCATCATGCGGCCCTGATGATCCCACATGGCTGATTCATTGCGTGATTCACCATCGGTCAGCATGCGGGAACGGCCTGATTCCAAATCGAGCAGATAAATCTGTGAATATTCGTTGCCACCCTTGTCCTTCAGGAAAAGCAGTCGCGGAGCCACCGGACTCACATCCGCCGCACCCACCGGTTCATCGAAGAAGGTCACCTGCTTGCGATACTGCAGCGGTCCTTTCACGGTATGCAGCTGAGTCGCTTCGGCAAACCGTGTGCTAATCACCAGCCCCTGATCGCCTGGAAGCCAGCCACGTACCGATGCGGAACGGATATTTTCATACTGGTTCAAGCGCTCTTTCAAAGCGGAAGGAATCTCGGGAATATTTTCCATCACCAGATTGCCAACCTCGCGTCGGCTCACGTCCTTGCTGCTGGCTGCCTGTACGGTCGACGTACAGAGGACGACCAGGGCCAGAAAAGAAATAGACTTCAGACTTCGCATAGAGAAAAACTCCTGATTAAAGGGTCTGCAGCACTCTAGCGGCTGATTGCGGGCGCTTGCAATGTGAACTTGGGTCCGCCATAATACGCTGCTAATTTTGAGGGGATTTATGAAGTCATTTCGAACGGATTTAACCCTGCCGCCTGATCTTTTTTTGGACCAAAGCCGGCTCATTTTAACGCTGGGTTCCTGCTTTGCCGAGCATATGGGGCAAAAACTGCTGGATTTCAAATGGTCGGGTTTAAACGCCCCCTTTGGGACACTTTTTCATCCTTTGGCTTTGAGCAAACTTCTGCGGCTGGCTGTGGAGGGGAAGGATCTGGATGAGGCTTTGTTTGTGGAACATGATGGAGCTGTTTTTCATCATGATCTGCACAGCCGGTTTCATGCGGTGGATGCGGCGGCGCTGCAGGAACAATGGCGTCTTCTTTCCGCTGATGTACGGGAGGTCTTGGAGAAGGAACCCTTCATTCTTTTAACACTTGGGACAGCCTGGGTTTATGAACGGAAGCTGGATGGGAAACCCGTCGCCAACTGTCATAAGCAGCCGTTGCAACTCTTCCATAAGCGTCTGCTGCAAGCTGAGGAAATTCGTGCCGCGCTGCAGGATATTTTGAATCTTCTGCCCCGATCTTCACCACTCATTATCAGTTTGAGTCCTGTGCGGCATACGCGGGATACTCTAATTGGAAACTCTTTGAGCAAAAGCCTGTTGTTAGTTCATATCCACGAGTTTGTCACAAAGCACCCGGATCGTGTCCGTTATTTCCCTGCCTACGAGATCATGCTGGATGATCTGCGCGATTACCGCTTCTATGAGCCGGATATGATCCATCCCTCCGCCGAGGCGATCGAATACATCTGGGAAAAATTCACGGAAGCTTATGCTACCGACGCAACCAAAACATTTCTGCGTCGCTGGCTTCTGGTGCTCAATACCTTGCGTCACCGGCCGCTTCGTATCGAGGCGCCTTCCTATCAGAAACATCTTCAGTTCGTCATGCAGGAGTTGGAAAGTTTCACGGGATTGGATTGTTCCCGGGAGAAGGCTGAACTGGTCGCCCGAATTTTATCGTAAGCGTCAGGTGAGCTCATCACATCGATTATCGTCAAAAACACTCATCACTCCATCAGGTAGATTGATCCATTCGGATAGGAATCCTGCTGCAGGCGAATTTCTCTTGCCAAATTTTGTATTCGGGTGTTACTGAGAATGAGAATCAATTTCAATCTCGAAGGAGTTCATAATGTTTACTGGATCTTATCGCTTCCTGCTTTGGACCTTCGCGGCCTTTGCAACGACAGCGCCAGCGGCAACAGGTTTCCGTGTGCTCTACGACAGTACGAAAGATCACGCTAAAGTTGGCGAGCTGGAGGCAGCTCCGATCTCAGGATGGGTTTCCCTGACTAACAAGGGTGAAGTGGCCGCGAGCACCTACGCTCCGAATGGTGGGGCGAATATGCTGCTGACATTTAAAGATGGGCGTCCGGAAGTCTCATTGAAAACTGAAAACAGGATCAACAACTTCATTTTCAATGAAGCGAATGAAGCCGTTGTCTGGGCTGAAGGTGCGCTTTATCTGGATGCTTTCGGCAAGAGCAAGCCTCTGAGTAGCCCTGCCAATGGCATGGCGTCTGTTCATGACTTCAACACGAAGCATCAGGTCGTATTCGGAAAGCAGGACGGCTACGATTTCCTTCTGGAGGAGATACGGCTCACCGATGTCGAGAATCCCGAGGCTTCAAAATTGCTGGTTAAAACGTTGGACGAGGACGGACTCAATGAGTCGCCGTTCATCAATGTTGGACATGTTCGCATCAACAATAGCGGCAGGATTGTGTTCATGGGCAAGGAGGGAACCTGGGCCGATCGGCAAACGCCGGGCTGGCAAAACACCGCGGATATCTATACCGTGGACGCCGAAGGCAACTGGTCGCAGGTCAAGCGCACGGGGAGTTATAACATTATTCCTTATCGTCCATTCTGGATCAGTGACGCAGATCATGTGGTCTACGAAGCGGAGGATAGTGCGGGAGCCACTCACTATTATGTCACGACCATGGATGGCAGTGGAAAAACATGGCAGATTGGGCTCCAGGACAATCTGAGTGGTGTGACTGTATTGGATGTTTCCGTGTCCGGTCGCATCCTGTTTGAAGCCAGGAATGCGGGAGGTGAGATTGGTTTCTATGTGAGTCAGGAGAATGGGCCTGCTCAGTTGGTTCTTGGTACTGCTGAAGCCCTGTCCATCCATGACAAGTTGTTTCTGGTGGATCTGCGTTATGGATGCCTGGCCTTTGGCAGCTTGAATGATCATGATGAAGTTGTGTTGAATCTGCCGCTTCTAAATGCGGGCGACAAGAGTCCGTATGGGAATGTGTTGATTCATCTGAGTCTTTGATTCGAGTGGTGTGTATTTCATTGATGTTATCGGAAGGTGGGGTGTCCCACCTTTTTTGTTGTCGCTCGCTGGTTGCTTCGCTCGGTTTCTGTCTTTGGCCCCATGGAAACCTTCCATCTTATAATATATCAATGATTATGCAGTGATATTCATATGTCGACAAAAGCTGATTTAATCGACATATTTTCTTGATATGTCGATGCTATCGAGATATGTCATTTGATCCGGCGTCCCTTTACAACTCGCTTCCATTGCTTCCACTCTCAACAGATATTGAAACCAAAGGTATCTTGAAAAAATGCATTGACGCACGAAGGGCACTGGCAGACCTGAAGATTCTTGGTGAATCAATTCCAAACCAAGCCGTCCTCATCAATACCATCCCTTTATTGGAAGCAAAAGATAGTTCAGAAATAGAGAATATCGTTACCACGACAGATCGGCTTTTTTGTTTTGCCTTTGACAATGAAGAGAAAACTGATCATGCAACAAAAGAAGCCTTGCGATATAGAACCGCGCTTTTCGAAGGCTATCATTCGCTCAAAGTTCGTCCGCTGAGTGTCGCAACTGCTGTAGAAGTTTGTTCAGTTATCAAGGCAAGCCCAATGGATATCCGAAATGTTCCCGGGACTGCGTTGGCCAATGATAAGACCGGTGAAGTTATTTATACCCCCCCTGCAGGCGCAGCTTTACTCCGGGAGAAGTTGAGTAACTGGGAAAAATTTTTGCACAATGAAGTCAATATAGATCCGCTGATTCGAATGGCTGTGACGCACTATCAATTTGAAGCCATCCATCCTTTTACGGATGGTAATGGTCGGACAGGTCGAGTCTTGAACCTCTTGTTCCTGACGTATGAAGGACTTCTTGCTCAGCCTATTCTTTATCTCAGTCGTTACATACTGGCACACAAATTGGATTATTACTCTCTCCTGCTTCAAGTCACTCGAAACCAGGAATGGGAGCCCTGGATACTCTATATGCTAACAGGGGTTGCGGAGACAGCGCAGTGGACTGCCAGAAAAATCACAGCAATTAGAGAGCTTATCGATGAAACCGTGTCTTATGTTCGACACCGATTACCCAAGATTTACACGAGAGAGCTCGTGGATGCTATTTTTGTGCAGCCCTACTGCAGAATAGGGAATCTGGTCGATCAAAAGATTGCAAAGCGAGAGACGGCTTCTATGTACCTTAAGCAGCTTTGTGAAATCGGAGTGTTATATGAAGAAAAATTTGGGCGGGATAAAATTTTCCTTCATCCGAAATTCATGCGACTCTTGACCAGTTCAGAGCATGCGTTTGAGAGATACCCTCGATGAAGTAAAACCCACAGTTTACACTTGATCTGACGTTCTTTAAAATTGGTTGAGCCCTCATCCGACAGGAAAACTCCAGACCTTGATAAAAACCTGCCGAAACGGAGTAGCTTATGACGACGTTCAATACATCCCGTGAAATCCCGGCAACCGTGGAACAAGTCTTTGCAGCATTCAGCCATCCGGAACGCCTGGCCCGGTGGTGGGGGCCCGCGGGATTCACCAATACTTTCAGTGTCTGCGAGTTCAAGAATGGTGGGCGTTGGTCTTTCATCATGCACGGACCGGATGGCAGGAACTATCCAAACGAAAATGTGTTTGCAGAAATAGAAGCACCGAGGAGGATCGTTGTTCAGCACGTCTCGGAGCCAAAGTATCGCTTAACCGTTGTCCTGGCTCCGTCGGCAGAGGGAACTGTTGTATCCTGGTCGCAGGCTTTCGAGAATTCAGAAGTTGCCAACCGTATGGAACGCATCGTCGTCCCCGCCAATGAGCAGAACCTTGATCGCCTGTCGATTGAGGTTTTAGGTAAACCCGGCGGCGACTAACAAGGCCGTGGCTCAACTTCGACCCTCTCGGGTCAAGTTCGGACTTTTACTTCCATGGAAAATGATTGAAAATATCCCAGTCTATCTGTTGGAGTGAACGCCATGGCTAAAAAAACGTCCAGGAAGTCGGCAAAATCTGCGAAGAAGTCTGCAAAGAAGGCCACAAAGAAGCCTGCAAAGAAGCCTGCAAAGAAGCCTGCAAAGAATTCGGCAAAAGCTGCGAAGAAGGCCACAAAGAAGGTCGCAAAGAAATCTGCGAAGCCAACCCTGCTCTCAGGCGGCAACCCTCAGATCGCGAAGGGTGACGGCGATGCTCCCGTGCAGGCCTATATTGCGGCCATGCCGGGCTGGAAAAGCGACGTCGGTCGCCGCCTCGATGCCCTCATCGTGCGCATCGTGCCCAACGTGCGCAAGGCGGTGAAGTGGAATTCGCCTTTCTATGGCGTGGAGGGTCAGGGCTGGTTCCTCAGTTATCATTGCTTCACGAAATATATCAAAATAGCTTTCTTCCGCGGAGCGTCGCTGAGCCCACTCCCCCCCGGCGAATCCAAGGACAAGCATGTGCGCTACCTCGATATCTACGAGGACGAGCAGCTCGACCAGGAGCACCTGGCGAGTTGGATTAAGCAGGCATCTGAGCTGCCCGGCTGGGTCCCGTAACGGTCGTCACAGAGCCGGCGTCTGCTGTCCTCCCGACAACAGACGCCCGTTCCTCTCCTGCTTGCTATTTCTTCGTACTCACCACAAAATCCGGACCCTGAATCGCCGCTTTAATCGCCGGCGAGGCCAGAACGCGCTCGCCCTGTTTCAGAATCAACCTGCGACCCAGGTTTTGAGACGTTATCTGCCCCAGTGCTTTGGCATCTTCGGGTTTCAGTCGAACCGAGAGCTCGTGATCGCCCATTTTCTTCATCTCATAGTCGAGCACGGTAAGAACCGAAGGTTCACTCTCTTCTGTGAGGTGAAAACTCAAGGGTAATGCCTTCGCCAGCAGTAATGGACTCATCAAGGAAAGCTCGACAAACAGAGCGCCCCAGGAAAGCTTTTTCATGGAATCCTCCTATGGTTGTGTTTCAGTTGAATGCTTCAGCTGTCACGCAACATGGGTGGACTAAGACCAGAGCTGCGCCAGGCATCTCGCCTCGAGGTGTTGGAAGGGAAATCTGTAAAAAATATAAGATCAAAGGGAGTGCTGCCAGGCGGCGCCGCATCGATGATCTGCGTAAAGAGAACCCCGAGAATCCTCTCAGACGCGGGTTCTGTCATTTTAAAGACGGAGGTTCTGTTCAGGTTGCTCGGCAGGTCTGATGGGGTCGTATAGTTTGTAGTCTTAACTTGGAATGCATCCGCACGCAGCTCGCTTTCCAGACCTGCGAATAGAAAAAGGAATGCGATAAGTGTGCGAATGCCAGGCATGAAACCTCCTGATTTTTAATGTAAGGCCATCTTCCAGGAAATCAAGGGCTAAGTCTGTCCTGGATGGGTACACTCGCTCTTTGAAATCTTTAATGTCGATCTGAGTGAGAAATGTTAGAATTAGTATTGAAAAAAATCGAAATTCCACTGACACCCTCATCCGGCAGCCGATCAGACTTTTCCAATGTCCGATGAGGTGATTTGCACGGGAATCAAAGAAGGCGGAGGTGCTTCGGTCATGATCCAGAACCTGGCAAGACAGCCCATCCTTTGGCTCGAGACAGGGATTTTTCAATACCTGCTCAAGCCCCCTGTCCCGATGCGGAAGTCCTCGTTTATCGAGGGATTGGATCCCCAGCAACGCATACTGTATCTCAACGCAGTGGGACAGACCTATGAACGTGTCTTTCAATCTATGGGCGAAAGCGCGTTCTTCCCCAGGGGCGAGATCACCTCCTTGTCCCGACGCCGTATTGTTGCGAATGGGCCGATGGAAGTGGAAGAACTGAGCTGGGAAAGCCGCTTCGAACTGGCCTGGCCTGAGGCCGAGTCTCACCCCGAGCTGAAGCGTCTTGGTTTCGATCGTAATCTCAGCTTTCATGACAAATTCCGGCAGGAGGTCGCCAACCGTCGCTGCCAGGCGCGCCGCTACTTTAAAAGATCGACCACACCGCGCCCGGTTTTGATTGGATTGCATGGTTATGCAGGTGGACACTTCACCGCAGAAGAATTGATGTGGCCCATTCGCGAAAGCATCGACCTTGGATTCGACCTCATCCTTCTGGTCCTTCCCTATCATGGACCACGCATTGAAGCGCGTCGACGCTATCTGCCACCTCGTTTTCCGTCCCGGGATATTCGCTTTACCATTGAAGCCTTGCGCCAGATCTATTTTGATGTGGCTGCCCTTCATGATTGGTTGCGGGGGGAGGGCTCTGTACAAGTCGGTCTCGCCGGCGTCAGCCTGGGTGCTTACTGCTCGGCATTGATTGCGACTCTGGAAAAGAATTTGTCCTGTGTGATCCACGTCACGCCTCTGGGCTGCATGGCGACGCTAACGGATCAGCAAAGCCGCTTCATCGGCTCTGCCAGCGAGCAGCGGGCACAGCGGGACGCATTGGAGCAGGCGTATGCTTGCGTCAATCCTCTGAATCGCGAGCCTCTCCTGCCAGCCGACGGCATCTCTGTAATCGGTGGTGAGCGGGATGGCATCACGGGCATGAGTCAGGCGCGAATACTGGCCCGGCACTTTCAATGCACTCTCGATACCTTTCCGGGCGGGCATATTATTCGATCAGGTTTTCGCCAGGCCTGGGTGCAGAGTTTGCAAAAGCACAGGTCCGGGTAAGGGCAGTCTGGATAACAAGCATTCCTTATAAATTCTACATGGCCCTATCCTCGACCATGCTGGCCATGGCGGGCGTCCTGACAGATGTTCCGCCTTCAGGCTCTGAGTTTTCTGACGTTCTGGCTTTATGATTTGCCTTCCACACTAATTTCACCCATCCCCGGGCTGGGCATTAAAGTTCGCGCCTTCTATCCGATACCTCTGACAAGGCCAAATCGCTTTTTTGGTTAAGGCTAGGAAGGAACAAAAGAATGACGATGGCGCAAAAACTCCTGATCATCATGCTGATTCCCCTTCTCGGATTACTCTATTTTTCGACGCAAGAGATGTTCAACCGCTACGAGGATCTACAGAATGCGCGATCCTCGGGTTTGCTGACAACGCTGGCGGTCCATGTGAGCGATCAGGTTCACGAACTGCAGAAAGAGCGGGCGGTCTCGGTAGGTTTCGTCGGCTCACGAGGTGTGAGATTTAGGGAGGCGATGCATCAGCAACGCCAGAAAACGACTGAGAAGATGAATGCATTGACGGCATTTATCAAGGCTGAATCAGCGAATTTCGGCGATATTCAAGAGAAACTTCAGGTCGCCAACAGCAAGCTGAGTGGCCTGGACCAATTTCGTCGTGATGCGGACGCATTGACTGTCAATGGGATGGATGCATACAACTTTTTTACAGACACGATCGGCCTGTATATTGCGTTGATTGCGGATATATCGAGACTCCATACTGAAGCCGATATGACCAAGGAAGGGCTGGCTTATTTCGCTCTCCTGAGTTTTGCGGAGCGATCGGGTCAGGAACGAGCCTTTGTCAATGAGAGTCTTACCAGCGGCGGATTCAGCAGTGAGTCTCTGCTGAAAACAGCCAGCTTAATTAGTTCGCAGAAGGATTTTTTCTACATATTTTCCATCGTCGCCCGGAAAGAGGAACTTGGTCGCCTCGAAAAAACCATGGCCAGGCCGGAATTTGACGAGCTGGAAAGAATCAGAAAAAAAGTCCTCAGTGAGGCCAGCACGGGAAAATTCACTGTGACGCCCGAGACATGGGTTGATGCCACGACGCGAAGAATCAATCTTCTCAACGAGGTCGCGGTTCATCTCTCTTCCGTCATCCTCCAAAGATCCGAAGCCGTGACGCATTCCGCTCAACTCAGCTTGATTATAAGTCTCCTGATCGTTTTGGCTTCCATTCTGGTATCGATCGTTATGGGTCTCAGACTCTCCCGATCCATAACTGAGCAGCTGGGTTGCGAACCGGCCGACGTTGCCTCCATCGCGAAGCAGGTTTGCCTCGGCAAACTTGAACTGGACTTTCAAAAGCAAGGTCCCATCCGGGGAGCCTATGCTGACATTGTTAAGATGCTTCAAGGGCTTAACGAAAAGGCTTCTCAAGCGGAAGCTATTGCCAAGGGTGACCTGAGCCAGGAGATCATTATCCTGTCGGAATGGGATCGTCTTGGAAAATCCTTTCAGACAATGTCGAGCGCACTGCGTGATGTGATCAGCCGCTCCTATCTTGCAGCAGGGCAAGTCTCCGCAGGGGCAGGGCAGGTATCCAGCGCGAGCCAAACCCTCTCGCAGGGGGCTTCCGAGCAGGCCGCCGCAGTGGAGGAAATATCCAGCACCATGACGGAAGTCAGCAGCAATATCCGCATCAACGCCGATCTCGCTGTCGCGGCGAGCCAGACGGCATTGACTGCGCAGACGGCTGCGGAAGAGGGCAATCGTCAGATCGAGGTCACTCTGCGAGCCATGAGTGAGATCAATCACTCGAGTCAGCAAATTTCAAAGATTATCAAAGTCATCGACGATATCGCTTTTCAGACGAACCTTCTTGCTTTGAATGCTGCCGTGGAAGCGGCCCGAGCCGGGCGACATGGCAAGGGTTTTGCCGTCGTGGCAGAAGAAGTGCGAAACCTGGCCAATCGCAGTGCGAAAGCAGCAAGTGAGACGACCCATTTGATTGAAACGTCCACTCATAAGGTGGAATTCGGACTTACAGAAGCCCAGAAAACAGCCGAAATTTTTAGTGAGATCGTGAAGAAATCCTTGAACGTTGCGACGGTGGTCAAACAAATTGCTGATTCAAGCAAAGCACAGGCCGTAGCCATGACTCAAATGACGTCCGGCATCGATCAAATCAACAAGGTCACGCAATCGAATACCGCGAGTGCTGAGGAAACGGCATCTGCCGCCGAAGAACTGGATGGTCAATCACAGGAATTGAAACGCAGTCTATCCTACTTCAAACTGGGTGGCCGTGAGGAGTCATCCGTGTTTCGGGCTGCCCAAAACGGATCCTCTCATTCATTGAAGGCTGCTTGAGTCCATTAAGAAATTCTGGGGATTGAGTGGTAGCGAGAGGCGGGATTGAACCGCCGACCTCATCGAGGCCGACTCACGCGATGTCTTTGCCCTTCGCTATTTTGTCGAGTTGCAAACTCTGAAAGACGGCAGCTTCCGATACAGACGCGATATAACCATGCTCACTTGCGAGTTTTAGGTCGGCCATTGCCGATCGCCTCTTTGCGCTCTCCTGCTCCAGCTGCTTAACGCGACACTTGAGGTGCTCGTTTTCCCTTGCGTTTTCCTTCTTGGCCCTGCCTCGGACATGCCGAACTGGTGTTTTTCATTAGAGTGGAGAACGAGGAAGTTACCCAGCGCCAATTTAGGTGCTTCTGCGGCCTCTCCTTGCGGGTTATAAGAGCCCTTCCAAAGTTAGTCCTTGCAAGGCTTTCGTTCAGACACTAAGGAGTTACATATGAGAACTTTGATCACTATGTCGGTCTTGTCGATTTCTCTGAGTTCCAGCTTTCTCCTCGCACACGAAGAAGAGCACATGGAAGTCACCGCGCCGAACGAATGCTGCGCTGCGCCACTACCGGGCGGACTCGGCATGCTTGCCGGCTGGGTCGGCGCATCGGGGGCCGCTTCCGGTTCTGCATCGCTAAAAGATGTTGCGCTCAAGGCTGCTGTCGAGAAAGCCATCAAGCAGAAAACCAAAAAAGAGAAGAGGGAAGAGGAGAAAAACGAGTACGATAAGGCCACCGACGGAGAGCAAAACAACGATGCTTTGTATCGCGAGGTTGGCAAGAGCTGGCGAGATCTGTTCAAGTCCGGCGGTTCGTACAAACTTAAATACACAAATAAGAATACAGGCGAGGAGCTTTTGATTGAGGACTGCGAACCATCAGGGCCACTTAATCCCAAGGTTCACAACTGTACAATGCAGAAGTTCGAGCTGTTCACGGATCCGACGGACGGTGTGGAGCGATGGGCCTTCACGCTGGCGGTGGTCGAGCCTGCATATAATCCGAAGCACTACGACGCAAACCCAAGTGGATGGTACCCCAAGGTTGTGGACGGGCAGACTTTTACTATTGTATTTGAAACAGAAGCTGACTTGTTTTGGCAACTGGACAGGATAGACGGCCGATAAGCCAAGCAGAGAGGGATCGGACAATGCGGTACATTGGCGTTGCGATGGGAACGACAACTCTGTCGGCGCTCATTTTGATCGTTTTCTTCAAGTTGGGCTTCGTGGACGAATTCATCCCGAAGTTAACAGAACTTGTTCTGTGTTCTTTGCTGGCCATCGCCCTTGCAAAGACCATTATGCAAAAAAGAACCGCAGGCGATAGGCCTCTGCTTAGCTTCAGAGAGTTGGTGATAACGATAAGTATTGTTTTCGCTACGCTCGGCTCGAACGTAGGCTTGCAGGCGCTCCAGCTTAAGGCCTTTGGTCGCGCGTATACCTCATCCTATGCAGACCCGGAGCCCAAGGTTGGGGTCGTAGGGGTTGAAGCTCCTGCCCCCCCGAGCGTGGTGCAAAAAATGGCGGAGATGCTCGTCTCTGTTTCTGCGGAAGAAGTTTCTTCCAGGTGGATAACACTTGGAGCTTTGCTGATGGTAATGTCGCCCGGATGGGCGATTGTGCTTTCGAGTGTGCTCTTCGCTTTGTTGCATACCGTCGTTCCGATTGTCGGCGGCGTGCCTGACATTGGATTGCTCTCTCTCGCTCCGACGTTTGCCATCGGTGTTGGCTGTGGCGTGGCGTTCGTGAGAAGCGGTCTGGCTGCAGCGCTTCTTGTTCACTTCCTGGTTAACATGGTTGGGCTGTTTGCCGAAAAACACACTTACATCGCCGATACGGTTATCTTCGGCTCGGCCTTCGTTGCTCTGGTCGTTCTTCCGCTGACGCTATGGTTCACGAGAAGGCGAACACTCTTTTTCACTTCCGCGGCGACGCGCTAATTTCATCAAAGGTGTGGGTGGAAGGAATACTTCCCACCTGCGTTTTTAGGGTGGTGTCAATTCCGGTTTGTCAGCGTGGGCTGTCCCAGCCGTCTCCTTGGATTTGAAAGCTAACCGATTGCGAGCTTAACGATTCCTCGCGATTCGTCAAATTACAGACATGAAAAAGCCCTCCAGTCGATTTTCGATACGACACGGAGAGCTTTTCGGCTAACCCAACTACTTAACCTGGAGAATTTTTTCCAACGTTAAAAGCTGAAATATTCTGTAGATTTAGTGGTAGCGAGAGGCGGGATTGAACCGCCGACCTCACGATTATGAATCGTGCGCTCTAACCATCTGAGCTACCTCGCCACGAGCCAAGGCCACCATTTTTAGAGGCTTTGCCCTGGGTTGTCAACGGCTAAAGCCAGGAAAATCCAAGAGTTTCCTGCCACAATGACAACGTAGCGCTCCACTTTCAAATGCTGCATCGCCCTGACTCATAGCCCAATCAAACATACTGCTCCAAAATCCACTCCCGACACTCCTCATAAGTCCCTCTGAAAAGCAGAGGACGGGACCCATGAACCTGCGAATGGCGATAGCGACCGTCATAGTATTCGCTCAGCAGCATTTCAATCCAGCGATAGTGCGCTTCCGGATCACCACTCGCAAACGCGGTCTGGAGTTGATCGATGATCTTCGAGGTCAGAAGCCCCCCGAGGCGGCGCTGCAATTTATAGGTACTGGCCATCAGGGATTGTTCCAAACTTTGAGGCTCCACCCCGCTCGCCAAAACCTCCGCGACATACTCGCGATAAATATTCTCACAGCGTTCCGCAAGACTCGCTTCCAATATAATCAGAGGGCTTTTGATCATGGCGGCGTAAATCGCTTCCGGCAGATGCAAACTGCCGATGACCTTGCTTTCATCTTCGACCAGGACTGGCCTCTGCCCAAAACGCAGGCCAAGGGCAAGCCGGTTTTCAAAGGTCGTCTGGGTGGGCTGGGTGCGGTGCATAAAGCGGCCGAAGCTGCTGCCGCGATGGGCGGCGCACTCTTCAATGTTGATCTTCTCATGCAGCGGAAGGGCGTCGAGCAGCCGGGTTTTGCCGGCACCGGTCAGACCCGAAATCACCCGGAATTCCTGCGGTCGCGCCAGGACTTCAAGAAGTTCATGCCGGAGAGCCTTATAACCGCCCTCCACCACCCAGACCTCGCGGCCGGTGGCTTCAATCCACTCCGCAGCAATGCTGGAGCGCAGGCCGCCGCGCCAACAGCAAAGAACGAGCGGCGCATCCGGGCGAACATGGCGCAGCCACTCCTGGACCCTGGTCTCTTGAACCGGGCCCACCAGCTGGTAACCCAAGTCGATGGCAGCCGCCTGACCCCGCTGCCGATAGCAAAGCCCGACCTCATGCCGCTCGGGATTACGAAGGATGGGCGCGTTCAGCGCACCGGGAATAGCCGCGACGGCAAATTCCCCTTCCGAGCGCACATCCAACATGTCGCAGGATGAAGCGGCGAGGAGATCGAGAGCGGAGGCTGCGGATATCTTATGGGCCACGGTGTTAAATTCCCTGAAAATGCGTGAACTGCAGGGAAGTTTTGCCGTTCCCGGGCTGAAAAAGCAAGAAATGGTGCAAAAAAGAAAGCCCGGACCCCATGCGGATGATCCGGGCTGCACAAGGACGCGACGGGCGCACTTACTGCTGGCAGGCGCAGCCAGGTCCGACATGACAAATCTTCGACCAGTTCACACAGTCATCGCCACAAGCCTGACTGTTGCGGCAAATCTTGCAGCAGGAGGCATTGGTCTCACCCGCGATGCGATTGAGACTGGCACTCTGGAATATGCCCTGAGCCATTCCAGTTGCGGCTGTACTTACGGAGGCCTGCTGACCGAGATCTCCACTCTGATCCAATGGCAGTTTTGCAGTTTGTTTCGTACCGCAGTCGTTGATGGTTTGCTCACCGGCATAAGCCTCCAGCGCAAACAGGGCCATGAGAGTGAAGAATATCTTACGGATAGTTTGCAGAGTCATACTTCCTCCTGAATCAGGGCCCGCGCCCTTCCTTCAAATTGATGCCTTGCTCCATACATTTCAAGTTATCGGGGTGCGGTCCGAGGACTCCAGGAAGTCTTTTAATGCTTTAATATGATTGATAAAAATAGAGGCCTATTTACTGACCGCAAAACCAGACTTCATGATTTTTCGGGAACTTTCCGGAAGGCCGCAAACGGTAAGAATGCTGAGGGGAAAAAGGCCCCGATGGGTATCAGGGCCTTTCTTCAGTTAACTCCGATAACTCGGCAGCGAAAGAACTTCATGCCTGGACAGGAAATCCGGACAACGATCCAGAGCCTGAACATAGGCGCTAACAATTTCCATGTTCGTCAGCAGCGAACAGCCAAACTTCACAGCCGCCTGGCGGGTCAGGGAACCACGGGTCAGTTCACGCCGCTGACTGCTCTTCGGAATGTTGATCACAAAGTCGACCTTGCCATCCTTGATGGCCTGGATCACATCGTTGGGACCTTCACCTGGCCAGTCGAGTGCGGTCACGGGAATGCCATGATCCTGCAGATACTTCGCGGTGCCTTTGGTTGCAAACAAAGACAGACCGAGGTTCACGAGCACCTGAGCGGCGGGCAGGAAGCGGAGTTTTTCCTTTTCGCTTCCGGAACTCACCAGCACACCTTTTTCCGGACGATAAACACCGGCCGCTTCCATCGCGAGAAGCAGAGCATGATCGACGTTTTCACCGATACAGCCCACCTCACCGGTCGAGGCCATCTCCACGCCCAGAATCGGATCTGCTCCACCGAGACGCTTAAAGCTGAACATCGCTGCTTTCACGCCGACGTAAGGCAAATCATCCTCATTGAAGCGGGCGAGGTTGGGCTTGCCGCCGATCATCACATCGGTCGCCACATCCGCCAGGTTCAGACCCACGGTTTTCGACACAAAGGGGAAGGAACGGGCCGCACGCGCGTTGCATTCGATCACCTTGATGTCGCCTTCCTTGGCGAGGAACTGCATGTTGAAGGGACCGTTCAGATTCAGGCCCTGGGCTATGGCCCGGCCTGCTTTCCGCACACGGCGCACGGTTTCCACATAGAGTTTCTGCGCCGGCACCACGAGGGTGGCGTCACCGGAATGCACACCGGCATTCTCAATATGCTCGCTGACAATCGCCGTCAGGATTTCACCATTCTTCGCCACACCGTCGAGCTCGATTTCACGCGCGCCCTCGATGAACTCGGAAATCACCACCGGATGATCCGGGGATACGTCGCTGGCGTTGGTCAAGCAGAGCTGCAGCGATTCATCATCATAGGCCACGCTCATCGCCGCCCCGGAGAGGACGTAACTCGGACGAATCAGAACCGGGAAACCCACTTCCTCGATGAACTTCTGAATGTCCTTTTTATCCTTGGCTGCAATCCACCGCGGCTGGCCAATGCCCAGCTCATCCAGCAAGGCGGAAAAGCGGCTGCGATCCTCCGCCCGGTCGATGCTGTCATGTTTGTGACCGAGCAACTTCAGGCCGGCGTCCGCCAGGGGTTTGGCCAAACGGTTCGGCAGCTGACCCCCCATCGAACACACGACACCCACGGGGCGCTCGACATCGGCGATATCGAGAATGCGTTCGAGGGACAGCTCTTCAAAGTACAGACGATCGGAACTGTTATAGTCGGTGGAAACCGTTTCAGGGTTACAGTTCACAATGATGGAACGCCAGCCCGATTCCTGCAGCTTGCGCGAGCAGCTCACGGCACACCAGTCGAATTCCACCGAGGTTCCGATGCGGTAGGAACCACCACCCAGCACCACCGCCGAGAAAACCTTTTGATCATCCGGCAGCGGGTCTGAGAAGAGGCCGCCGTAGGACATATAAAGGTAATTCGAAGGCGAAGGATATTCTCCCGCCGTGGTATCAATCTTTTTAATGACAGGCTTCACACCAAATTCAAGACGGAGTTTGCGCACCATCATCGAAGCCTTGCGCACTTCCGATGAACCGGAAGGCCGTCCGCCCGCCCGCAGGACTACAGCAGCAATTTGCTCATCGCCAAAGCCCTGCAGTTTCCAGTGACGCCACTGATCACCGCTCACCTTGTTCAAGGTTTTGAGCATGAACTGGTCGAGGCTGAGGGATTTATCACCCTGCCTGCCGAGTTCACGGATTTCATTCTCATCCTTGATCATGTGGAAGAGGTTATAGAGGAACCATTTGTCGATCGCCGAAAGATCCGCCACCTTTTCGATCGACCAGCCGCGGCGGAAGGCTTCCACTACTGCATAGAGGCGTTTATCCGTGGGCGCGGAAAGCTCTTCGACCAGGTCCTGCTCGGACACTTCCGGCCGCACCATGCTGAGGCCTTCCGGATGTTCGGTCACCATCCGCGTGGCTTTTTGAATGGCTTCAGGGAAACTGCGGCCGATGGCCATCACTTCACCCACCGATTTCATGGTCGAGCCGAGGTTGCGGTTCACGCCCTGGAATTTCAGAAGATCCCAGCGGGGCATTTTGATCGTGACATAATCAAGGGCCGGTTCGAAGAAGGAATAGGTGATACCCGTGACCGGATTCTTCAGTTCCAAAAGATCGTAACCCAGCACCACCTTGGCCGCGATATAAGCGATCGGATAACCGGAAGCCTTCGAAGCCAGAGCGGATGAACGCGAGAGACGGGCGTTCACCTCGATGATATAAAAATCCAGAGATTTCGGGTCGAGAGCATACTGAACATTACACTCACCCACGATGCCGAGCGAGCTCACGATGGTGATCGCGGCATTGCGCAGGATTTGATACTCGTCATCCGAAAGCGACTGGCTGGGGCACACGACGATCGAGTCACCGGTGTGAATGCCCAGGGGGTCGAAGTTTTCCATGTTACAGATGGTAATGGTATTCCCCTGGGAATCGCGCATCACCTCGTACTCAACTTCCTTCCAGCCCTTGAGCGATTTTTCCACGAGCACCTGAGGCGAGGACGCCAGCGCCGGTTGCACAAGGTTTTTCAGCTGCTCATCGCTACTGGCAAAGCCGGAGCCGAGGCCGCCCAGGGCAAAGGCAGCCCGCACGATCACGGGATAGCCGATGCTGTTGGCCGCGTCGAGCGCCTGCTCCAACGTTTCGCAGGCGAAACTCGAAGGCACGGGCATATTGATCGAACGCATCTTTTGCGCGAAATCATCACGGTCTTCCGTGAGCCGCAGAACAGCAGCCGGTGTGCCAAGGTTCAGCACGTTATATTTTTTCAAGATGCCGGTCTCGTCGAGCGCCATCAGACAGTTCAGTGCCGTTTGACCGCCGAAGCCGGCGATGATGGCATCCGGTTTTTCCTTTTGAATGACCTTTTCGACCCACTCCGTTTCCACAGGGTAAAGATAAACCTTCACGCCGGGAATCGGGTTGGTTTGCACGGTCGCAATGTTAGGGTTGACGACGATGACTTCGATCTTTTCCTCGATCAAAGCCTTGATCGCCTGGGTTCCCGAATAGTCGAATTCACCTGCCTGGCCGATGGAAAGACCGCCGGATCCGAGCAGAAGAACCTTGGGAGCACGTCCCAGATCGGCCAGTTGTTTAAGCAAGGGCATATTATTTTTTCACCTCCGCCAGCATTTGTTCAAAGATCCAGGATGTATCACGTGGACCGCCCGAAGCTTCCGGGTGGAACTGCACGGAGCGGAAAGGCTTGGATTTGTGCCGAATGCCTTCGATCGTCTGATCGTTGACATTGCGGAACCAGGCTTCCCATTCGCCCGGCAGCGACGCATCTTCCACGACGTAGCCATGGTTCTGGCTCGTGATGTAGCCCCTTCTTGTGCCGCATTCATAAACAGGCTGATTATGACTGCGGTGACCGTAAGGCATGCGTCGTGTGATAGCGCCAGCCGCCAGCGAGAGGATCTGGTGACCCAGGCAGATGCCAAGGATGGGCCGATCCTCATGCAGAAGTTTTTCCACATGCTGCGTAAGGTCTCCGGTTCGGGTGGGATCACCCGGGCCGTTGGACAGCAGCCACATATCGCAGTCCACCGTGCTGGGGTCGGTATCCCAAGGCAGGAGTTCCACTTCGCAGCCAAAGTTGATGAACTGGCGGATGATATTCCATTTCACGCCGCAGTCGATGAGGCCAATCCGTGTGCTGCCCTTGCCGAGCCGCATACGCTCCTTGACCGAAACCTCGGTCATGATATTGTTCATGCCGGGATCGAAGAAGGCGCTTGGTGATTTGGGAGTGAGCGCGCCCATGTCGCGATAACCTTCAGCATCCTCTGGTTCGATGCGACCCAAAAGATTGGGCTGCGAACGGATCAGATGCACCAGATGCCTGGTGTCGAGTCCAACGACGCAGGGCACGCCTTGGTTTTTAAGCCATTCATCGAGGGACTGGAAACTATTCCAATGAAACACTTCCGGACTATCAATGGTCAGAATAACTGCAGCGGCGTTAGCGCGAGCGCTTTCGAAACCGCTGGGAAAAGGCAGTTGCAGGCCAAGACCTTTGGGAAGATCCGGAATCCCGTAGTTGCCGATCAATGGATAAGTGAAGCAGAGGATTTGCCCAAAATAAGAAGGGTCGGTTATCGCTTCCGAATAACCGACCATTCCCGTTGTAAAAACAAGTTCACCACTAGCCCGGAGCGGGGCTCCAATCAGGTCCCCCTGAAAGCTGCTGCCATCGGAGAGGACGAGTTTGCATTTCTGGCGCATGGTTTGGTTGACCTCGACACACAGGTTAAAAAATTGCGCTCGAACATAGCCGATTCCCCATGAATTAGCTATGATTTAGTCCGCTTTCACGGACGAGTTTCAACAAATGAGATTCGTCCCAGATTTGACGAGGAGTTCACGCTGATGAAACAAAGACAAACTGTCATAGCCTACGCCAGCCGCACAGCCATCGGCAAACTGGGAGGCTCGCTTGCCACGACGCCAGCCCCGCGTCTGGGAGCTGCCCTGGTTGCTGATGCCATGAAGAAATTGAAGTTCACCGGCGCGGAAGTCGATGAAATTATCATGGGAAATGTGCTGACAGCTGGTGTTGGGCAAGCCCCGGCGCGGCAGACCGCGCTCTATGGTGGACTCCCACATTCGGTGTGCGCGACCACAGTCGGCCGCGTCTGTGGCAGCGGCATTAAAGCAGTCATGCTGGCTGATCAAGCCATTCGCCTGGGTGATGCCAACATTATTTTTGCGGGCGGTCAGGAAAATATGAGCCTCGCGCCGCATCTTTTGATGAATTCGCGGACCGGCTATCGCTACGGTTCCGTCGAAGCCAAGGATTCGATGCAGTGGGATGGACTGTGGGATCCCTATAACAACACCGCGATGGGCAACTGTGGTGAAATTTGCGCCAAGGAATATGGTTTCACGCGCGAGATGCAGGATGCCTTTGCGCTGCAAAGTTACCAAAGGGCCCGCAAGGCGGTGGAATCCGGTGTGTTTGCCGAGGAAATCGTGGCCGTGCAGGTCGCTGACAAAAAAGGCAGCAAATCGTTTGAACTCGACGAAGAGCCTTTCGCCGCGGATCTGGATCGCATCGACTCTTTGCGTCCGGCTTTTGAAAAGGATGGCACCATCACCGCAGCCAACGCCTCGTCGATCAATGATGGAGCGGCTCTGCTGGTCCTCACGTCCGAGGAAGCGGCCCAGAAACATGAGCTGACGCCGATCGCCCGCATTGTATCCCAGGCTTCCTATGCCCAGGATCCGGCGCGATTCACGACCGCTCCCATCGGTTGCATTCGGCGCCTGCTCGACAAAACCGGACTGAAAGCCAAGGATATTGATATCTTTGAAATCAATGAAGCCTTCGCCGTGGTGGGGATGGCGGCGATTCGCGACCTGGACCTTGATCCCGCCAGTGTCAATCCTCTGGGCGGTGCGGTGTCCCTGGGCCATCCCATCGGGGCATCGGGCGCACGAATTCTGGTCACCTTGCTGAACGGACTGAAGCAGCGTGGTGGCAAACGTGGTCTGGCAACTCTTTGTATTGGGGGTGGCGAGGCAAGCGGGGTCGTCGTGGAGCTGGTGTAACCAGCTCCAGATCAGCGGGATCGGACTATTTCGATCCCGTTTTCCGTGGTGCGGTGCATTTGTTCTCAAGCCAGGTGGCAACGTCCTGCGCCCGCTTTGCATTTAACTCTTTGATACGATTAACAAAAATCGTACAGCAAGCCTTGCAGCGCAGATCCGGATTGTCCTTGCCATCATACTTGGGATGCGACAGGCACACGATCTTTTCCATAACTGATTCCCTTCCATTCGAGCAACAGCAGCAGCAATAACAGACAGTTCTTATTTTTGCAGGGAATATGCCATGGGGAAGGAATCAGGAGGCGACGCGATTGGTCTTGAGATTCTGGTCATTTACAAGTTTCGTGACGAGCCTCAGCGCATAGCGCTTGTATAGTTTCCTGGCGATCGCTCCGTTTTTATCCATCAGCATTTCAAAGTCGGCGCGTTTGATCCAGCCCACCTGAACGGTGCTCTGGGCGACGAATTTCACGCGGGTCGGCTGGTCCATGAGGAGCCAAAGTTCGCCAAAGGTATCCGACTCTTCGAGCTTATCCGCCTCGAATTCATTGCCGCTGCCATCGCGTTTCCAGACGCTGATCGTGCCACGGAGCAGAAAATAGATGCCAACGGGCTCATGATCAAATTCCAGAATAACCGCGCCCTTCGAATATTCACGGGCTTTGCATATATCCTGCAAAAGCTCCTGCTCCGGCGTGCTGAGATCCACTAGAAATTCCGCCTGTAAAAAAGCATCCCAATTGTAGGCCCGATCCGGACCTGGCTGCACCTGAGGCGGGCGGGGCGGAGGTTCCACCATGGCGGTCTTTTTCAGATAGGCATCGGTCGGCTGGGGAATCGCCGGGTGACCGCCGAGAGATTTGACGTCAGCCCGCTCCTCGATATGCACCATGGCATTGGTCGAGGTATCCTGAATTGAAAAGGGATTGGCAGACTTTTGCGGAGCCTTGGGCCGTGCCGGTTCGGGCGGCTTTGAGGGGCCGCCGGCGGCCGCGGCCTTGCTGCTCGTGATATTGCGTGTTCCACGCTGGGTGGACATGATCTGCATTTCCGTGGCTCTGGTCTTGTTCATGGCCCGTTCATAGCAGTAGGCGGCGCGCTCAAAGAGTTCGCCTTTTTCAAAGGACTCCCCGGCCTTGTCAAATTCGGCCATACGCTCGTACACCATTCCACTGTATTCATAGGCTCCGACGTTGCTGAAGAGAGCGCCGAGCAGCAGGTTTTCATCCCGCGAAAAATCCTTGTAGGCAATCAGTTCGGGGCCGATGTCGGTGGTGTTGCGCAGATAGGCGGCACTGGCGGAAGCCAGATTGTTGTTGCGGATGAGTTCAACCATCAGCTTCACCATCCGCTTGCGGGCGACCAGAATATCGGTCAGACGGGTGTCGACCTTCTCATCGATCAGCTTGCGCATGATAAAGGCCAGTTCCTCTTCCGCGAAATCGATCTTGTCGATATCGGGGTGACTGTCCACAAGATGGATGTACTGATCGAGGGCGCGATCAAATTCCTTCACGCGCAAAAAGAGGCGCGCGGCATCGTGATGCTTGCCGAGTTCCAGGTAGCATTCCGCGGCTTCGAGGATGGCCCCAGCCTCGAGGAAATAGGGGATTGCCGTCGGCAGATCGCCCAGCTCGCGAGCGCATTTTCCCACTTCGAGAGGCATGTTGGCTTTTTTGTAGCAATCCATCGCCTCCTTCCACATCCCGTAGCGGGCCAGCATGTAGCCGGCACGGTTGGGCCTTTGGATGCGAATCAGCACATCGGCGGCGTCCTTGATCAGGCCGGCTTTTTCCAGAATGTTGATGGATTCACGGAGCATACCCAGCTGCTCAAGGATTTTTGCACAGCCGCGGAAGTTGCCTTCCTGATAAAGTTTTTGGGCATAGCGATAGGCGCGCTTTTCCGCCCGCGAGAGACGCCGGCGATCGGACTTGCGTTTCTTCTGGTCCCGTCGCGCGCGACCGGCCAGATTCGAATTGATAAGCTGCCAGGCCAGGTACAAAATACCCAGAAGGATGACCAAGGCGGCTATAAGAGTGGTCGCCCGCATGAATAAAAATTCCTCCGCTCTTTCATCCGTATCGGACAAATGCAGAAGAATTTAAGACTATTCGCCAACCGTGGATGAGGGTCTAGATCCGATAGCCGAGCCAGACCTGAGTGTAGGAATCCTTGACAAGACGGCTGATTTCCTCGCCATCTTCGAGGGTTGTCTGAACACCGGGGGAATAGGTCTGGGTGATTTTCAGCTGCATCCCCGCCCCTAAACGTATGATTGTGCCAAATCCATAGGTCGGGATGGGGAACATGGTCTGCTTGCTGACGATGCGGCTGCCCAGAAATTCAAGCTCGTTATAATAGTCACGGCGGGCAACCCCTCCGAAAACAAGGGGTGAGATGACGCCATTGAAGGGGATGATGGTCAGGTCCACGGAATTGGTGGTGCTGACCACATTGTCTTCAAAGGGCAGGTAATCAATGGTCTTCGTTTCGGCTATTTCCGTTTTTTTAAGACCCACCTTGTTATCAAACGAACGGCGATGGGTCAGGCCCAGGTGAAAATGATCGCCCAGGCCAAGCGAAATATTGGCACTGATGGAGTTGCTGCGATAGCGCTCCAGAGCCGCGTTGGATAATTCCGAGGAACCCGATAAACTGATGCTAACGGCAGCCTGTGCGTTTGTGCCAGCCAGCAGGGTAAAGAGGGCTGAAGCGAAAAGGCTCGTGAGTTTGGTCAGACCACTCATTGTTGTCTCCTGTTTTCCAGGTCACAAATTTCTGATAAGCTCGCCCACGTAATCAGTGTAACACGGACGTCTGAGTTCGTAAGGGTCGCCAAACAATTGGCACTCAAGGGGGATAAAGATGGTGAAGCCCTACAGAGACTGTGTGGTGGCAGTGATAAGGAATAAAAAAGGCCAGGTGCTGGCGGGAGAACGCGCCGATGCAAAAGGTGCCTGGCAGTTGCCGCAGGGCGGCGTGGATGCGGGCGAATCAGCCGACGAGGCTCTGTTTCGTGAACTGCGGGAGGAGATTGGAACGGATCGCCTGCAGGTCCTGCGTAAATTGCCCGAGCTGATCCGTTATGAATTCCCTGCTGACCTCGACACCGGCCCGGCCCGGAAATACTGCGGGCAGCAGCAGACCTGGTATCTTTTGGAACTTTTGCCTGATGGCGTTCCGAATCTTGAAATTTCGGATGGTGAGTTTCAGGATATCCAGTGGATGCAGCCCGACGCTCTCGTCCGTGGCATCGTTCCCTGGAAACAGGAGGCTTATCGTTCCGGTCTGAAGGCGTTGGGTATACTGTCCTAAATCAGGAGCCTCAAACATGTCGCGTCTCTCCATTTTGAATATGGCCCTTGGCTTTCTCGTGCTGTTTTTTGCGGCCTGCGCGGGGGCCTTTGTCTCGTTTGATATGACGCAGGCCTTTCTGCATGACATCAAACAGCTCGGCACCTGGGAGATGACGCTCCTGCAGAGCTCGCATGGCCATAGCAATCTCTTTGGGGTTTTGCATATCGTTTTGGGTTTGACGCTGCCGTATTCCCCTTTGCCTCTGCGCTGGAAACAGGTGCAAACGATCTGCATGTTCGGGGGTGTGCTGGCCATGGGTCCTGGGATGATCATGCGGGCGCTGGCCGGCCCGAGTGAATCCTTTGATGCCCTTGGTCTCAGCATTGGTGTGGGGCTGTCGATGGCTTTGGCCTGCATCGGCACGCATACCGCGGCGCTGTTTTATAAGTACATGCGACGGCAGGGCCTGTGATGCGTATCATCAGTCTTGTGCCCAGTTTGAGCGAAACCGTCTGCGACCTCGGCCTGCGGCATGAGCTGGTGGGCTGCACTCAATTCTGTGTGGAACCCAGGGACCTTCATCGCACGGCAACCCGTATCGGCGGGACCAAGACGCCGGATGTGGAGCTGATCCGTTCCCTGCATCCCACGCATCTTCTCGCCAATCAGGAGGAAAATCCCAGGGAGCCGGTTCTGGAACTTGCCCGCGATATTCCCACCCTGGTGAGCTTTCCCAAAGGGCCGGAGGATGTGCCGGAGATGCTCCGCGATATCGGGCGTTTTTTAAGCTGTGAAGCGCGGGCGGAGGAATGGGCACTGGGGATTGAGAAGCTCCTGAAAACTCCGCCGCGGCATTCTCCGCGACGCTTTCTTTATATGATCTGGCAGAACCCTTACATGATCGCCGGGCCGGACACCTATATCGCGCGCACGCTGCACAGCATCGGCTGGATCAATGCCTACCAGGGTCCGGAGCGCTATCCTGCTCTGGATATTCCGGCTCTTGCGGCTTGTGAGGCTGATATTATTCTGCTCAGCAGTGAGCCCTATCCATTTCGGCGAAGGGATGCGGACAGGCTCCGGGCCCAGTGGCCGGCGGCCCCGCGTCTTGCACGTGTGGATGGTCAGACGCTGTCCTGGGCTGGAACACGGACGCGGGAGGCTTTGGAGCAGCTGGGAAAAGAGGAAGCGGACTGGCTCAAGGACTTCAGCCCGCTTTCAGCGAATCCATAATCTGCTGGGCCTTCACGCGATCATCTTCATTCTTGATGAAGCGGAACTGGCGTTTGCCCTGAATGAGTTCCAGGAATTTCTTTTTATCACCGATGATGGTCAGCAGCTCCTTATACTTGTCGCGCACTTTCATGCCGCGATCGATAAAGTCATGCAGTTCGTCGATCGAAAAGGGTTTCTTCAGGTATCCGTCCGCTTTTGTATCGACCGCGGAAAGTTGATCCTCGTCCAGAAGGGCTCCACTGATCAGGAACACTGGAATCGAAGGATCGTGGTTCTTCACCTTCTTCATCAGCTGAATGCCGTCCATGCGGGGCATTTTGATATCGCTGATGACCAGATCAATTTCCTTGTCCTTCAGAGTATCGATGGCCTCTTGAGCATTCTTCACGACGATCACGCGCGAGAAGAACTTATTCAGGTGAATCTTGAAAAACTTAAGCAGCGTGTCATCGTCGTCGACCACGAGGATATAGGATGAACGATTGTAGACACGATCCTGAATAGTCATAGAGGCTCCTACCTAAGAATGACGAGAGGATCGTCTTTCATATCGGAAGGAGAGTTGGGAAGTTAAGGATTCCCGCAGCACTTTCTTATGAAGGACGATCACACTATTCATACAAGCGGCTATCCCGAATGGCTTCAATCTGAACTTTTGCCATATTCTTAAGGCCCGAATATTTTTCATCGGCCTGCAGAACGTCATAAAAAAGCTGAAGAGCACCGGTTCTGTCCTTGTAGTCATCGCTCAGAACAACCCCCAGATGGTAACGGGCAAAGGCATTCTGCGGGTCGAGCTCGACCGCTTTTTCCAGGGCAACCTTGGCATGACTGATCCGGCCGGTCCGTTTCATCAGAAGACCGAGGGCGATTTGCACCTCGCTATTGAGCGGCTCCAGGGTCGCCGCCCGCTGCAGATCGTTTTCCGCGACTGCATACTCACGTCTTTGAATGGCTAGGTTGGCCCGATTGATGAGGGCCGGGACATAGTCCGGATTCTGGGCCAGCGTTTTCTGAAGCCAGGCCTTGCAGTCATCCAGCCGATTGCGGCGCAAGGCGATGACGGCCAGGAGGTTGGTGAGGCGTGGATCATCCCGGCCCTTATCGAGGCCGCGCTTGCCAATAAATTCCGCGACATCCAGCTTTTCCTGCTCCAGATACGACTGGGCGAGGGCTCCGTAGGCTGGCAGAAAACCAGGGTCGCGTTGGAGCAGCTCGGTGAGGATATCGTGACCTTTTTTGCGGTTCTGGCTTTGGATATAGGTCAGGGCCAGCGCATAGCGATAGCGAAAAGTCTGATCCAGGGGGGGCTTTTCCATCTGGCCGAGGATTTTGCGGATGGATGTCAGATAATCAAAGGCACGTTCGACATTGTTTTCAGCCAGATAAAGATGCGTAAGTTCGAGCTGGGCATCGATCTGATCCGGTTCATCGCGCAGGATGTCTTCATAAATACGACGGGCCTCCTGGCGACGCCCGAGGGCCATCACATTGCGGGCCTGCCGCAGACGCTCGTCCACGGTGGCCGGAGGCGTGGCCTGGACTGCGCTCACAATCGCCTTTTGCTCCTGCGCATTGGGTGCGCGTTTATAGTAGCGCTGCCAGTCAAAGATCTGCTGAGGATCCATGTTTTCCGGCTTTTGCTGCATGCTTAAAGCATGGGCAGGTGTAGGCGGGAGGCTCACATCATCCAGCGTGTTCGTGTCGGGTTCTGAGGCACAGGCGGCCAGAGTCATGGTCAGGATAAGCAGGGAACGCATTAGTGACTCCACATGTAGGGTGTGGATGTTCCAACGGAAGCAGGGACTTCAATCTTTTCTTCCGTTTTGGGACCACCGGGTGCCATGCCGGAGAGTTTCATGGCGGATTTTTCGATCCAGACGCTATCTTTATAGCGATGAGGCTCCTTGTTGCGAACCAGAAGATTCTGGCTGAAATACTCCTGAGCGAGACTTTGCCAACGCTGCGCCTGATCCTGAAGCGAGCGGGAATTGTCATCACGGGAGCGGTCGCGCTGGGCCAGGACATTGCGAATGCTCTGGCTCATTTTCTCAGCCGTTTGCCCGGCACCAAAGCGGGCCCGTGTCGCCCATTCCGGATCCTGCGTGGCGATGGCCTTGGCATAATAGGCCAGGCTTCGCTCCAGGCGCTGAGCCTTTTCCTCCAGAGGCCCGACGTTTTCAAAATTCTGTTTTTCAAATTCCGCCAGCTGAAAATTGGCTTCACCGGCAATGGCCTGGAAGGTCGCCTTATCGATGTTCTCCTGACGCCGGGCGGTTTCCTGGGCCAGTTGCTTGTAAAGTTTGGTGGCTTCCTCGCGATCACCTTTGGCCAGCATCAGCCGGGCGATTTCCATTTTGGTTTTTAGTTTGGTGCCAGGGCGCCGGGAAATTTTCTGGGCTTCGTGGAGTGCAACGAGAGCCTGATCCCAGGCCTGGGTTTGCTTATAGTGCCCGGAAGCCCGGACCAGCGCATCGTAACGCCCGTCGAGATTTTTTTGATACTGAACCGCGAGCATGGCTGCACGTCCTGCCGTGCGATATTCATCCTCGGCCAAAGCCAGATCCTCGGCGCGTTGAATGCTGTTTGGACTGCGGGCATGACGAGGATGGTTTTCCACCAAAGCCAGATGGGTGCCTGCCGCCTCGCGGAAGCGCATCTGATATTCCTGGGAGCGGGCTTTGAGATAAAGCATGTCCGCTGTCCTGGGGCGATCGTCGCGGGCCAGATACTTTTCACTGGCCTTTTGCGCTTCATTCCAGGCGCCGCCGATGGCGAGATAGTAAGCGCCGTCGCGGTAGATATTGTCATAATCCGGAAGATCAGGGAATTCCTCGGCCAGACTCAGCAGCAGGCGTCCGGCTTCCTTGACCTCTCCCTTTTTATTCAGGCTGTCCCCGGCGTCCTTGGCCGCAGCCGACAGGACACCTTTCAATTCACTGCCAAAACCGGAGCCGAGTTCGTTCCAGTTCTCCAGTTTCAAATAATTTCGCGCCAGGGCCACGATATCCTGGGGTGTCCCGTTTTTGATGCGGGCCTGCACGAGACCGCGTATGGCCAATGTTCTTTGTCCCGGGGAAGGATCCGACAGGAGGGAGCGGCTCCAGTATTTCTCCGCTTCCACGTAGTTGTTCAGATCGCGATTCGCCGAGGCGGCAAGCAGAAGAAGATCCACCGTATGCGGACGCCCAGGAAAACGGTCCGCGAATTCGTCGATGCCCTGCTCCAGCTTGCGCAGCTTTTCCACCACCAGGGGATCCTTGCCGGGCGTGCCGCGACTTTTGGTGGTTTTTTGCAGCGACTGGCGCCAGATTTTTTCGCGGGCCAGAATCTGTTGATAGGAGGCGACTTCAAGATTCGCTGGTGTCACCTGACGATCACTCTTGAAATCCTCGTAGGCTTTGTCCGCCTCAGCCCATTGATCCGAGAAATAAAGACAGTGGGCACGACGCAGCTTCCACATTTCCGCTTCCGGATGCTGGGGTTTGCTGCGGATGAGGTTGTCATAAAAGGTCAGCGCGGTTTTAAAGCTCGCCGGAGAACCCTGCACCATGCCCTGCTCATAGGTTTGTGCCGCCAGCAGCTGAGTGGCCGCCAGGGACTTTTCCTCCATGTTCTGAATCACCTGCGGCTCGGACTGCTGGTGATCGCGCCAGAGGCTGTTGGCCGGCAGAAGCAGGGACAGTCTTTCCAGAGTGGCCAGATAACGGTCCTGCTGCTTTTGTTCCTTGTAAACATTGGCCAGCAGCATCAGGATGTCGGGCATTTCCTTGGCCTTGGGGAAGTTTTCGACCAGAAAGGGGCCGATTTCCAGCAGGTTTTCCTTGGCTTCAAGCCCCATCTGGCGATTCATGATACGCAGGCCGATGGCCGCTGCATGACCGCGAATGAGTTTATTGCGCAGGGTGGAACGAATGGTGGCCATATCGTCCTTTTCAAAGAGGGCATCACCGGCCAACTCCACGGCATCGGCTTCCACTTTTTGTTTCACCCGCAGGTTGCGGAATTCATGTCCCGGCTCCAGAAGCGCCACGGTTGTGGCAATGCACTGCTCAAGTTCAGCCGCGCGATAGGCGGCCCAGGCGATACGATACTGAAAACGCAGCAGCTCCAGATCCTTGTCCGCCACCTCGAGTGTTTTCAGAAGGGTGTGGCCTTTGCGATAGGCATTCAGCGCATCAACAGGTTTTTCCTTGGCGAAATAATGATCCCCCACGGCGAGGGAGGCATGCACCCCGTAAATGGAGATGCGGGCCTTGGCTGACAGGGCCTCCCAGATCGTGAACGCGGTCTCATTCTGTCCGAGGCCTTCGAGCAGGGTGGCTCTTAAATATTGGGATTCCTCCTGCAGGGCGAAAGCCGGGTGCTCCTTGTTGATTTCGGCCAGAAGGCTCAGAGCGATCTTTCGATATTCGTCGCCGGATTTCGGACTCTGTTCGTCGCGCAGGCTCGCGATATTCGCCTGGATCTGGGCCAGATTCAGTTTCACGTAAGGCGCATTGCCAGCCTCGGGATGGTTTTCCAGATGATGCTTATAGCGCGCCGCGGCCTCCTGCAGAAGGTCGAGTTCGCGATCGCGCTCCGCGGCATCCTGATAGGAAAATTCCTGGCGGATCTGATCCCAGGCTCCCATGGTCTGACTCTGTTGGCTATTGCGTCGATGGTTTTCATAGTCATCAAAGGAACGCCAGAACTGGCCATAAGCCTGAACGGATTCCGGATCAGGAACCTCAGGGCGAAGCGGACCGGCATACAGCATCCCGGAAACGAGCCAGCCCGTAAGCAGGGTGAATGGACGGATTTTATTCATGCAATGCCCCCTCCAGTTCCAGATCTTTCAGGCTCTCCTGCAGATCCGTTTCCTTGCGTTCCTGCTCTTTGCTCGACGCGGCACGCTTTTGCGCCTGATTCATGGAACGCTGCCACTGCAGATCGGCCATCCATTTCTTGGCCCGCGCCTGCTGCTCATTGATATGAAAACTCAGATGATCCATGACCGAAGGCCAGGCCTGGGCGGTCAGGTTTCCGAGACGGCGTTCCAATTCCAATTCCCGGCCACGCAGCTCCGCGAGCTTCTGATTGAGTTGATCGAACGTTTTCAGCTGAGCGTCGAGCCAATCCTTCTCCCGCTTTTCCTGCTGCTGAATGTAATGGAGGACCTGGCCGGCGATGGTGCGGAAGCCATTCCAGGTCTGCTGGTAGTCCTCCTGCGCGTGCTTTTTCATGGGATGATTGAAGAGATCCCGACGTCGCGAAAAGATGGCTTCAGCATCCAGAAATTCCTGAGCATTCAAAAGGAGCCGCTTCCGGGTCAGCTGATAAGGGGAATCCTTGAGCTGCTGAGCGAGCATGTTGCGGCGATGGTTTTCCACCAGGACATGAGCACGAGCCTGCAGGGAAGCGATCTGACGGCTGAGATCCCGGGCGAACTGAGCATATTCCTGAAGTTTGGCGTGATTGGTGGAGTGTTCCTTGAGCATGATAGGGCTCAACGCGGCCTGATGACTTTCGAGACGACGGGCCAGCTCCCCGAGGCGCAATGAGGTGCGGCTCAGTTCCTGCCAGGTGCCGGTATGTTTGCGCCGCCATTCCTTGTTGATGTCCTGCAGTTTCACCCGGCGGGCCTGGGAACGATCGAGGCTGACTTTTTCCGCAGAGCTGAGCTGTTCGTTGTAAAGATCACGTTCTCCTGCCACCAGACGCTCGCCCAGCTGAGCCCACTCATCAATGAGAAGATTCAGCTGTTTGTTGTGATGCACGACACGGGGTCTGAGGTCAGGATCCAGGACGCGGCCCAGAGTCAGCATCATGCTGCGCAGTTCGTTGCGATGCTCCTGGAGGATTCTGGCCTGATGTTCGAGTTTTTGAAAAAGGCCACGGCTGCGGTCGATCGTCGGGGAACGAATGGCAAAGACTTCAATATGCTCATCAACGTCCTGCAGATCGCTGCTATTGACAGCCAGCTTTCCACGGGTCGTGACCTCGAGCCAGTCCTTGAGCTCCGTCAGCGCCTTGTCGCGATCACGCATCCTCGATTCCGCGAGATCGAGATGCCCGGCCTGGTAGAGGAAGAGCGGGAGACTTTCCTTCAGCTCATGAGCTTCCGCGGTATTGGGATAGTTGCTGATATAGCTCTGCGCGAATTGCCCGGCCTCAGCAAACTGCTTGTTTTGAGCCAAAAGCAGCGTGACTTCATAAGCAGCGAGGCGGGTCGTGAGTCCTGGAAATTTGACTTTCGCATACCACTGCAGCGCATGCTTTGGCATTTTGCGCGCGGCATAGAGGCGACCGAGGTTCAGTGCCGCCAGGTCACGGATCATGATCAGGGACTCATCGCTGACACCGGCAACCTCGAGCCAGATCTTTTCCGCGTCCTGTTCCTTGCCCTGCTTCATGGCGCTCAGGCCGGCATAGAATGAGGCCTCGGCCCACAATCGTTCCGAAGCTTTGGTGCTTCTGACTTTTTCAAGCCAGCTGTCCGCCAGCCGATAGTTGCGATTGTGAATGGCTGACATGGCCGCGAGCAGATGAATCTCCGCACGAATTTCCGGAGCCATCTGCAGAGCGGTGATATCGGCAAGAAGTCTCTGCAGCTGTGATCTTTGTCCCTCCGACAGCTGTTCCTGAATCAGGAGCACACGACGGATCACTTCAAGGAGGCGCAGGTTTTCATCGCCCTGCTGGGTCGTAAAGCTGCTGAGATAACGGAGCCAGGCCTTGCCCGCGCGGCTGATCTGTTTCAATTCTTCATAGGCTGTTCCCAGCATATAGTGGGCGCGCATATAGCGTTCCTGAGGCAGCTGCGGAGCCTGGTTGAGGACATAGTTCAGATTGCGGATAACGGCGATATATTCCCGTTCCTTGAGGTTTTGCTCGGCCAGAGCAAAGGCCTGGTCCACTGCGTGAAGGACCACGCCCATCGTTTCCTTGTCCTCGGCGGCCCTCAGGGCCTCCATGCGTTCCTGCAGATGGCGCGTGGCCTGGGGCAGGTCATCACGGATTTCTGAAGCCACAAGGGATGAGGAAAGCACAGCCAGACCCGCAAGACCGAGTCTGAAGTCCGGAAGCGCAGGAAGGCGTTCCTTAGGGAATCTGATAATTTTCCAAGACGGCCTGGGCATGGATGTTCTGCTTTTCAGGTTTCGCGAGTTTCAATCGATAACCCTGACGGAAAGCTCCCGTTGGGACCACCACTTGAAGATTTTGATCGTAAGCGTGATAGAGATTCTGATCGAGCGGCACGTTTCCTTCATGGCGTCTGACGATCCGGCCCTTCAGATTCAATTCATGCGTACCGGGCTCCATGGGGCCGGCATAGAGAAGAATTTCCGGACCAGGCATCCATTGGCCTTCGTGGTCCTGGGTTTCGTAGACGGGATGCGTGTCGATGGTCAGTGCCATGGATCGGACGACCATGGCATTGGGATCTTCGATCACGAGTTTGATTTCAACAAAGTTCCCCTTGTCCGCCATGGCCAGAAAATCGGATTTGAGTTTTTCCACCTGGCCCGAGAGTTCATCCGCATCCTGCTCGAGTTCACGGAGGTCCTTGGCGATGGCATCAAATCCTGGCTCCAGGGGGAGCGGAGCGGCCATGACGCTGGCCGGCATTTCAATGCGCTGCACGGGTTCCTTGCTTTTTTTCGGTCGGGAAACCGGTGGCGCAGTGATGCGAAGGGTGGCCGCCTCCTGTTCCATCAGCTTGCGTTCAAGCCGATCCAGAACACTTTCGGTGCTTTCACGGTGCTTGGGACTGGAGGCCGCGAGGGAGAGCAGGCCGGTGATCAGCAGGAAAGAAAGATGACGCATATTAACGATCTCCTCGGGCGACTGTGGTGCTGCGCAGTTGCTTCAGAGAACGACGGACCTGAGCAGAGAGTTCCTGAGGAACGATGATTTCAAACCCTGTGGGCAAGGGCCTATGCTTATTGGCGAAGGCTTTCGGCAGAATGCACTGATTGTATTCCTGTAAAATTTCCTTTTTGAGTGGGGTCTGCGTGATCAGCTGATGCACGGACACGGGCCGTTCCAGACGGATGTGATCGATCTTCAGGGGATTTTTGTGAGTATTGGCCTGCTCTTCGTAGAGATCCTTATACACCTGCCGTGCGGCCAGGAACTCGCTGTAGAAGTTCCGGCTGGCAAAACCGAAGCTGCCGGCTTTGTAGCGGCGTATGATATCATCCAGATTGCTCGAGCCCACGGTCCGAACCGCGCGCTGCATGCCACCTGCCCCGTGATTGTATGCCGTGATGGCCAAAGGCCAGATTTTTAATCTTTTATGGTTTTGTTCGAGGAGCATAGCGGCACCATAGGAAGCCTTGAGAGGGGACAGCCGCTCATCGATATAGCTGTTCACCGTCATGTAAATCCTTGCAGTATTCGGCATGAACTGCCAGACGCCGGAAGCCCCGACTTTGGAAAGAGCTTCACGGTTGAACATGGACTCGACAAATGCGATGCGGGTCAGTTCATGCGGCAGATTCCGGTTGCGGAAGATGCGTTCCATATAGGGCAGATAGGAATCGGCGCGCTCCGCCGCGCGGGCGAATTCATCCGAAAGGCCCTGCTGGGTCCGCAGATAGATTTCCTCGGTGAACAATCGGGACAGGGTTTCCTTGCGTTTGCTATAGACCTGCAGGACGCGCTGCTCCATGGGCCCGTATTCGAGGGCTTTTTTGCCGATTTTTTGCAGGCGCGTGATGGCGATCTGGTAGCGTTCCACATAGCGATTGAGGATATCACGCTTCTCGTTGCGATTGAACGAGCGACCATTATTGTATTTCTGTTTGAAACTATCATAGTCGACAACATCAATGATGATATCAACGTACTCGGGATCGTGGATGACGATCGCGGAACTTTTATAACGACGGAAGATCTTGACCCAGAACTCCGACTGCGCTTTCACCAAAGGTGTAGCGGGAAAGGTCTGGTCCGAATCGATGAGTTGAGTTTCGCTCTCCGTCTGACTGAAGCCGCTGGCGGTCCAGGTCGTCAGGCTGAAGAGTAAAGCTACGGTTGCGAGGCGCATGGCACAACCTTCCTGAATGGCGTGATTCTCCTATGTACATCTTAATCAGCCTTCCCGGAGCTGGGCAGGCCGCCAAATTTCTGACCAAAGGGTTTACAGGCCCTGGGGACGTGGATAGACTGTGGGAATTTTGGAAACCATAGTGACCAAAGAGGGTTGAGATGATCGATCACATAGGTTTGACTGTCAGCGACTTCCGGAAAAGCCGGGACTTCTATGTCAAAGCTTTGGCGCCTCTGAATTATGAGATTTTGATGGAATTTCCCAGTTCCGGAAGCGGCGCGCCTGATATCGCAGGCTTTGGGGAGAAACCGCATCCGGATTTCTGGTTGAGTGTGGGCCCGGTCCAGGCCCGGCTGCATGTGGCGTTCCGTGCCAGGTCACGGCAGATGGTGGACGCGTTTTATCAGGCAGCCCTGGCTGTCGGCGGGAAGGACAACGGCGGGCCCGGCCTGCGGCCGCAGTACCATGCGAATTATTATGGGGCGTTTGTGCTGGACCCGGATGGGCATAATATTGAGGCTGTTTGTCACAATCCGGAATAATTATTGGATGTCATTTAAAATCAAGAATTGACCTTCGCGCTGGAGTTTGACGGTGCATGGTTTTTCCTTGGCCATGAGAGTGCGATCGGCTTTTTGGTACTCAAACGTGGTTGTGAGTTTGATATCACAAAGCTCCTGAATAAGGTCGCCGACTTTAACCCCGAGACGGGGCAGGTCCTTGTTATCGTGGAAGGCGCGGATTCTCATGCCCAGGGGGATGCGGTGCGGATCAAGGACCCATTCCACCGATCCACGGTTAACGGTTTTTTCAGGGCTGGATCCTGTGATGTTAACGACGGAGGTTCTCTGGTCCTGAACAAAGGTTTCCCTATAGGTTCGTTTGCGGGCTGTGATGAGAAGAAAATCGCCTTCGCGTTTGCCATTCAAAAAGTTCCCATAACGAACATCGCCGCTGGGATAGGTGACCGTGGCTTGACCATGGAACCTGGCGTCCTTGAATTCCCCACGATATGTAAATCCCGACTTGAATTTCATGGTACCACTGCCGTTGGGAAGGTTGTCATCCCAGAGTCCTTCATAGGAAATATATTTGGGACTGTCCTTCCAGACTTGCGAACCATAACCTTTGCGCATGTCTTCAAACCATTCGCCTGAGTATTCCCGGCCATTGGCGTATTTCATGCGGCCTTTGCCGTGGCGTTGGCCGTTTTTCAATTCACCCGTGTAAACGTCGCCGTTGGGATAGGTGATGTCAGCCGCGGCGAGTCGTGCCGCGGTGCATGTTAGGATGATCAGGAAAAGCCAATGAAAGCGTGGGAACATGGGAAGCCTCCGGCCAGGTGCTGTCTGGTCTTACCTGGGAAGGGCGCCCAGGGCTAGAGGCGGGTACTCATTTTTCGTTCTCAGGTGGGGAAGGGTGTCGAAATAGCGTGATTTATCCTGTAACACCAAGAACCAGGCTGAGTTCATAAAAGCCCTGCACCAGATAAACCACACTGATGAGCAGAATGATCCGCCGTGACCAGAGCTGAAAACTCTGATCATTGGCCTTGTCCAGAAATTTTCCCCCGAGCACTGTCCCCAGCAGAGCCACCCCGCAGACCGCAAGAATTTCACTGCTGGAGAAGGCGGCCGTGGACAGCATGGATCCGTAATATAAAAGTTTCAATCCATGCCCCAGCGCCTGTGTGATGGCTTTACTGGCGACGATCTGATGGCGGGACATGCGCGTATGCAGATAAAAAATATCGAGCGCCGGTCCGGAGACACCCGAAGCCAGCTGCAGCGTCGTCACGAGAAGGCCACAAAACACAGCATGAAGAGGCTTTTCGATGTCCAGCACCATCAGTCTTTTGCCATAAAGTGCAAACCATGGCATGGAACCCATCAGCAGATAAATCAGCCACCGTTCCGGTAGAAACTGAACAGCATAAAGAAGAAAAACCGCCCCTGCGGCTCCCAGTCCATAGGCCGGCAGGATTCGCCACGCCACATGCCGGATGTGAAGCAGCACCCGTGATCCATTGGCCGCCATCTGCGCCAGACCATGAAGCATCATGGCCGTTCCCGTCGGCAATACCAGAGTCAGGAATCCCATGAGCAGCATGCCGCCACCCATTCCCAAAACTCCTGATAGTGTGCTGGTGATTGCAATGGCCAGGTAGACGCCGAGCCAGGTCAAACTCATGGAGGCTCCTCTGTTATCCATTCTCAGGATAACAGATTACCGGAGCTGGTAAAGCGCATCCACCGGGCAGGACCCGGTGTGCCATGACAAGCGGAACTTATTCCGGGGAAACGGGAACATCAGGATCCCGGGCGTCAACGATCGACTGCGTCGGGAACTTGAGTTCCTGAGCATAACCCGGTGTCTGGCCTGCGGCGAGTTCGGCGATGGTCCGGGCGAGGAAATGCCGGGCTTCGTCAACTGTTCGGCTTCGCTGAACGACATCAAAAGCAACGTTCAGAGAAACGATATTGTTCTCCTCCTTATCGCAGGTGGCGGACATCTCCCCATCCGTGCGGCGGATGACGATGCTGCCATCGAAAGTTCCCACGTCGTTGAACCTGTCAGTGGGAACCCGGAATGCGATCACCTGCTCCAGAAAATCCGTGTGTGGCTTGGGCATGTTATGAGGCACCTCCTCACGTCGCAGTATGGTGCGCTTGAAAGGACCTCTGTTTTCCCAAACGAGCATTTTGGATGTTGATTCGTCGGGCATTCCATATTTCTGTGCGAGCACGCGCGCCAGATCACGTGGCTTCTCAGGCCAGCCTTCTGTCAGCTGGTCGATGACCACAGCCTGTTCCTGAGCGGGAGAATCGCCCGCCCAAGCATGGGTGGGCAGGCCGATGGAGCTCAATAAAAGAACCATGGAAATTCCAAGTCCGGGCTTCATATACATGGAAAACCTCCTTTGAGAGTGAATTCGATGGCATCATAGTGCGGCCGGCCTCACTCGACAATGGAGCAAGGTTATCCATAGTGAAAGGCTGCAGGGTCTTAGGGTGAAATCACCACGTGTGGGGAGGATAAGGAACAATCCGTGAAATTACGACCCGGCCTGGGAACGAAGCACCTTTTCAACAAGAGCCTTCAGTTGCCCCATCATGATCGGCTTGCGCAAGTATCCATCCGTAAGAGCCTGAGTCGCAGCATCCGGGGCAACGGCTGAACTTACTATGATGGGCAGCTCTTCTTTCGGAATGTTTTTTCTGATTTCACGGATCATCTCCAGCCCATCCATATTAGGCATCATGATATCAGTGACGATCAAATCAGGTCGTGACTTTTGTAAACTCTGAAGCCCTTGAGCCCCATCGCTGGCTAAATGAATATCGTATCCAGCCTTGCTCAGAAAGATTTTAAGCAGGTGCTGAAGATCAGGTTCGTCTTCGACGATGAGGATCGCCGTCATAAAATCAATGCTCCTGCCTGAGAATTCCAATCATTTCTTTGTCTTTTTTGCTGAGGCTTTTTTCTGTTTCGGCCTGCTCGTCGCCTTGGCACTTCCGAGGTCCGCACGGGCGAAATCGGTTTCGGAGCCTCCCTTGGATTTTAGTAGCTTGATTCCATCATCTGCGATTGTGAATCGGGTCACTGCATGATCAAATCCGCTGTCACGAATCTTGATAATCGACAGCGATCGCGTGAGGTGACCTGATTCTTCGATGCACCGGAACAGGATAACATTCTCCACCAGGGCAGAAAGCTCTGTCACCGAGCTGCGGATTTCTGGACTGGAAAGAGGCATTTCCTCGGTATAGAGAGTCGTGGTGCCCATGGATCGTAACTTCGCTGTCAAGGCTGTCAGGAACCGGGGCATGCGGTCGGGAGAGGTGGACGAATCGCGAAAGCCTTCCATGCCATCGATGAAAATCCGTTTGGCACCGAACTTTTCCACGCTCCCAATCAGCTGGTCGGCGAGCTGATCAAGGTATTGCTCCGTCGGTGGTCTCCACATGATATGGATATTTTTTTTCTGCACCTCACGACCAAGCGCCAGGCCTAAATTTTCCGCTTTGCGGATAAGTCGCGACGGAGTCTCATAAAATCCAAAATATAACCCGACCTCCCGGTTTTTTATGCCTTCCAAGAGAAAATACAGACCAAAGAGTGTTTTGCCTGCGCCGGGTGAACCCATCAGGGCCGTCGTTGAGTTGCCCGGCACCCCACCAAGCAACATCCTATCAAATTGTGGGATTCCAAAAGCCAGGCGTTCGTTCTGTATGACCGGTTCTTCAGGGAAAGTATTCCACCTGGCCTCCACTCGCGGATATATTTCAATACCTTGCGCGGTGATGAGAAAGATGTGCTTTCCGGTCAAGTGATTGGTTCCTCTGAATTTATGCACTTCGATTTCACGTCTTGATCGCATGCCGGTATGGGAGCGCGTAAGCTCGATCACACCATCAACCAGCGTATGCTCCGATCGAGTCGAGCCGCTCAACGAGGGACTCAGGAGGAGAATGGTGCAGTTCAGGGTCGTTGCAAATGTGTTCAGCTCGTGGATAAACCTTGTAAAATCAAGTTCTGTCGCTGCAATGTCGCGCGCGGTGCGAAAGCCATCGATAACGATCAAGGACGGCGCATATTTTTCGACTGTGTTAACAAGAATTTCGAGAAGTCCAGAAAGCCCTTTTTCCATGACATTCGAATAGGCGCTTAGGTATCGCAGACAAATGCCGACCATGGCTTCGTCGAAAAAGTCCAGCTTGCGAATATTTTGAAGGAGTTTGCCGTGAGATTCTGCGATCAGGGATAAATAGATGACCTGCTTGCCACGTTTGGCGAAGGAGAATGCGATCTGGCTCGCCATGATGGTTTTCCCCGCACCTGGCATTCCTTCGAATAGATAAAGCGCATTGGCAGTGATCCCGCCATCAAGCAGGAGATCCAGACTCGCGATGCCGGTGGATAGAACCGTGGTGTTGGTGGCCCCTGCTTCGTCATGATGTTCTGTCTCGATCGTGCCCACGACTCAGCCTCCCAAAATACCATCTATATCCCAGAACTCACTGGGGGAGGATCAGGAATCGCCTCCTCCTGGCATCATTAAGTAGGGCCAAGCTGCGCACCTGGCGACCCAACTCACCAAACCGCGTCAATAGGTTCGAATTTTCTGCCAAAACCCTGTAATTCCCGGTTGATCGAGCCTCGAAATTACAGTAGAAACGGAGTCTCCCAAGGTATCGGGGCGTAGCGCAGCCTGGTAGCGCACACGTCTGGGGGGCGTGCGGTCGCTGGTTCGAATCCAGTCGCCCCGACCATCTTCCTCCTTGTTTATATTTCCGTTTTCTGACTGCTAGCTTCTACAGTGAACATCTCTCGATTCTTGATCGAATCCACTACTTCATCCGCGTATTAATTTTTTCCCGTCCATCACTGGCATATCTAAATCCATGAGAATGAGGTCATAGTCTCCAAGCAAGGCTTTCTCCACACCCTCTTTGCCATTCGCTGCGCAATCAACTTCCGCTCATCCTTATTGAAGGTTTTGTTCGTTAGAGGTGTTCGGGGTGCGCCGACTCCATCACTCCAGCATTTGCTGTTATGAAACCTGCGAAACTGCTGCGATGGGATGAGAAAGTTCGTTTCCGTCGGTCGCATTCGGTATGGATCTAGCCTGCCATATCCGGCTCTAGCGCGTGAAGAGGATCTCGATCCCGCCTTTCCGCCTGCTCCTTGTAAAAGCGACTGGTCAGATCCCTGGGGTTTTGCTCCAGGACTCTGCCTAAAAGGTGAACTGCCTTCGTCCACTGCGCGGCGTGGAAGGCAGCCATGGCCTCATGAAAGAGAGCCAGAGTTTCAATTTTGCCGCGATACTCCAAATCCGGGGCTCCCTCGAAAATCTCCACGGCCTCGATGTGCTGGACCTTGCCTTTGACCGCAATTCGACCAAGACGACGAACCCCGGTGATTTCCTGTTTCACATTGTCCAGCAGAGCCTGGCTGGCTACGATACGAACTGAGAGATCCTTGCTCCACCCTTCGAGTCTCGATGCGACGTTGACCGAATCGGAAATAACAGTCCCTTCCATACGCTTGGATTCCCCAACTGTTCCCAGCATCAGCTCTCCACGGTGAATCCCGATACCGACAGCGATCGGTGACTCTTGCTCAGCCTCACGCTGCCGGTTGTAAGCTTCCACTTCCTTTTGAATGGCAATCGCCGCCTGCACAGCGTCATCTGCAGAACCTGGAAAAAGTGCCATAATGCCATCACCTATGTATTTATCGATGATGCCTCCATATTGCCGAATGATAGGTCCGACGCGGCCGAGGTACGCATTAATGAAGTTGAAGGTTGCCTGGGGAGTCATTTGCTCTGAGAGTGCTGTGAAAGAACGAATATCGGCGAAGAGGATGCACATGGTACGCTGCACCTGATCACCCAGCTTCACCTCGACTGTACTTTTCTTGCCCAGATAAGTCAGATATTGGGTGGGCACGAAGCGGGCGATCGATTCCTTTTCCTGCGTGAGCGCTTCTGCCAGATGTTGGAGTTCCAATTGGGATCGCAGCTGCTCCTTGCTAAGAATGAAGATCATGAGGAAAACAAGGCCTAGGGCAGCATACTGTCCGGTTTCACCGAGCGGAGTGTTCATGATGCTGGAGAGCACATCGATCCAGGTCGCTACAGCGCCAGCAAATAGCAAAAGGGCGCATTTCCTGGCGTCTCGCTTTTTCAATCTGACAGCCGAGAACAGGCGGAAGATCAGCCAGCCCACAAAAAATACAGCGAGCAGCTGCCAGGCGCGAATCAATACCTGGTTGAACGGCACTGGCGTGAAAAGATAGCCAGTTATAAAGATGGAACTGAGGGCATAGATGAGCTTGGAGAAGAAGGGAGGACGCTCCCTGTTGAAGAGGAAGCTATCAACCGAGAGCTGTTGCAGAGGATAAGTGCCAGCGAGTACGATGAATTCCAGCTTCAACTTATAGCGGATATCATCAAAGAGATGATCGATGAGCCCAATTTTAAGGACATAAAACATTCCGACGTCGATCAGAAACAAACCGGCAAAAAGGAAGTAACGGTAGCGATTGATCAATATATAGGAAGCCAGGAAGAAGCTTCCCACCGTCACCAGGGTCGTAAAGAGAGCCACCTGCAGGAATCGATTGGAGGAAGGCGCCTGACGCGTGGAGGTGATGAGGTACTTGAAGCGCCCCAAGCCACTCATGTTATTGAGATTAATTCCGCTGAGCGGATGATGGCCGACGATGCGGATGGTCAGGATATTTTTCCCGCTTCTTAAGAAAGGATAGGGCAGATCGAGGACGAGATCCTTGACAACCCTGTAACGAAGCAGATGCTGACCATCCGAACTGAGAAAGAGCTGCGATTCCAAAAGGTGACCGTTGAGATAGATTTCCCAGCCTTCGCCGATTTGTTCCAGAAACAGAACCAAAGATTCCTGCAGTCCCGCAGGTTCAAGCCAAAACTCCGTTTGTAACGTAAACTCGCTGATACGCAGGCCGTAGGAGGTCGGGAAGATTTCGTTCATGAGCAGGGGGAAGCGTTGTTTCACGCGTTCTTCTGCTTGGAATTCCTGCCGGGTCCAGTCACGGGAGAAGCCCCGGCGAGCCAGCCAGGGCGCTTCTGTCAGATCGATGCTGCAAAAGGCGATGGAGGATGGCGCACATGCGAAACCGTTCCTGCCCGGGGCCAGCAGCGAAATCAGCAGCATAAGGACTGGGAATAGAGGCATCAAGCCTGGGTTTCCTCGTCGGGTTTCTGGGTGTTGATCCCCAAATTTATCGGCTAAAAGCAGTTTGAGAACAGAAGCAAAGATTGTCCAAGTAACGAAATTTCCTGAAAAACTCTGTTAGTCTGCCCTAAAAGGACTACCCTGATTTTTTTGGAAGTTTACTTACAGCCCATCCCCAAAACCCCGGCGACCCGAACCATGTGAGAAGGAGTTCAGCTACTGCTATTATGAAAGCGCTGGTTTTTCCCAGCTGATCGCGAACGCATACAGTTCAAAGAAAAAGAGTCCGCGATTCTAACAACCGAGGGAATGGGGCGACGGCAATCAAAATTTTGTCATCAATCAAAGAGCTTCGATGAGGGGGGCCTTCCAGGTAGGTACATGCGAATCCGGCTCGTACTGAGGCGTTGAAAAGTACTGGTTCTAATTATTAAATTTGTGGTGAAGACCAAGGTTGTTTTTAGTAAAATTGTCATAGGTGTCTACGTGATAGCGTTATTATTTGGGAGATGGCCGCTGCATCAAAGAATGAGAAAGACCCAGAAGACCGAGAGCGGTTGGATGAGCAGGAGCATTCGCGAACCTCAATGATACGTTTCCACTTCGAGGAGCACACCGATGAAACTCTACTTCACCCCAAGGACCCGAGCCACGCGTCTCCGCTGGCTACTGGAGGAACTCGAGGAACCATACGAACTCGTGAGGGTCGACGCTTCGAAACAGGGCGACTTCCCGGCTCTCGTCGATGGAGATGTCACGCTGTTCGAAGCCTCGGCGATTTGTTTAATCCACCTGGCTGACAGATTCCCTGAGAGGCATCTGGCGCCACCACCCGGTTCTTCTGAGCGAGGCCAGTATTACCAATGGATGTCCTTCGCCGAGGGAAGCCTTGAACCCGTGGTCATGAAGTTCCATGAGCACGCGCACCTTCCTGAGGAGAAGAAGACCGGTTTGCAACAGGAGAACCTCGCTCAGTACCGGAACCGGCTGAATGATGTGCTCAAGGTAGTCGAGACCACGCTCAAAGGCCGAGAGGTCCTGGTGGGCGAGCACTTTACCGCCGCCGATCTGATGATGGCTGCCATTCTCCACCTCGCACACACGTTGAAACTCCTCGAAGGGCATCCTCTTTTGGAGGAATACCTCATGAAGCACACGAAGCGCCCGGCCTGTCGAAAAGCTGTTTCTTAGCGTGAGTCTCAGGACTTTCCAGATATTGAATCAGCCGCCTCTCTTGACAACATCATGAGCTTCATCAAGGTCAACCGCTGTGTCCGTGTTTTCGACCCACGAAACATAGCGGCTGACCTACCAAAAACATTTTTATGCTACTAGGTCTTCAATTGCTCATTCACTGCTCACACGGGATCAGAAGATGCGCATGATCGCGTAGAGGTCTTGCACAACTCTGGAAGCATGGGTACCCAACCTGCTGCTCAGAGGACACCTGCAGGCAAAGTCAGCAGCAAAGGCTTTGCTGAACGAAAAGCAGCCTGAGAGATGGTCACCGGTGGCGGCCACCCTTTGTGGTCGCTCGCTCAGCAGCTTACGGATTGATAAACCCTCCAGGTTCCGCTTCATGCGGAATATTCCATCCAAAGTAAACCTCAACATCCACAATCCTTCCGCCTCTCACCGTTGCAATCTCCGTGTTCCTGAAACGTTTTCCATTTTTATTCAGCGCCTCATAGGTAACAAATACCTGCTCCCCCTGTTCACAAACATGAATGAACGTGAACTCTTGAATCATGGCGCTATTCGGCCAACAGCGATTGAAATAGGCCGGACGATCAATGCGGTTATCAAGTGGACTGGTAAAGTGAAAATCTTCAGTGATAAGATTTTCGAGCAGCTCCCGATCCTTTTCAACATAAGCTCGATAACATGCGCGGACAATATCCTGCGGATCGTGCTTCATGAGGAATACCTCCGATTCATACTGGTCTTTACTAAGATAGGAATGCCGCATGGCCTCGCACCAGACCCTCTGCTATTTGCTGGAAAGTTTTCAAGCAAGAGAGTAAAACAGCCTGAGACGCGGAAAGCCGTAATCGAGGATGTCTGCAAACTCTTTACCAAAACGAGAGTCTGCTTATGGTAATGCGATTGTTTGTAACGACAACCCTGTTGTTTTTGTGGGGATGGGCACTGGAAGCGGAGCCCAGGTATCGTCTGGCTGTCATGCAGGTCAGCGAGAAGAGTCAAAGCGCAAAGACCAATAATACCGGCCTGGCGAAAAATCTTTGTGCCAAGGCCAACGTGGAATGTGACATCGTCTCTTTGCCTAATACTCGGGCGTTCAAGGAGCTGCAATCCAACAATGTGCAGTTCGTGATGTCTCTCGATCATCAGATTCCAGGCATGACGCTCCACAAGCTTGCCAAAGCCAACTCTGTTGATATCGTTGTCGTCGCCAAGAAGCCAACGCCCAACTGCGAATCTTTAAAAGGGATGAACCTCGCGTCCTTTCGCAACGTCTTTTATGCGAAGAAGCTCGCTGAACGCTGCCCGGGTCTGCAGCTGACCTGGACCAACACCTATGCTCAGGGCTGGAAAATGTATCGTAGCGGGCGTGTGGATGGCATGATCGGAGTGCATTTGAATTTCAATGGCAGCCCGCGTCCGACCGTACGTTTGGGAGACGATGACATCGTCTCCCTGGTAGGAAAAGAGGATATCTGGATCTTTGCCAATGACACATCCAAGGATACCGAGGCGGCCACAAATTTCCAGGCTGTGTTGAAGAAGGATCGTGACCTTCATTATCAGGAGTGAGCCCGATCAGAAACTGAATTCTGATCGGACAGAAAGCATTAATTCCGAATCCGTGTGCCGATCACACGCTTGTTGGGATCCGTATCGTTCCAGCCCAATTGACCTTCGCGCCAGTAATCAAATGTCGCCGTTCCACCGATAAAGACCGAACTCAGAGTTGACTGGGATCCAGCTTCATAGAGCCAGTCATGAGAAACCTGAGTATAAACTCCGTTACAATCACCGGATGATGAAGGCTTGGCCTGAACGTGGATGGCCCGTGTTTCATTGGGGGCGAGAGTGGCGAGCGACCATGCCGAACCACTGAGTATATTAAAGCTGATGGCGGTGCTGGTGGCGTTCTTGAACGTAATATAACCCGGACACATTTTCGGGGCTGGAGCGGAGGAACAGTCACCCGCCGCGGCTGGACACTGATGGGTGGCCCATACCATTTTCTGGGTTCCACAGCGGAGCTGGGCATCAACTTGAGTCAGAGCGCGATCGCGCAGCGTGCGGTTGTAAGTGGTGCAGCTGCCGCCGCCCAGGGTGCTGTTGTTATGGATGGCACAGCAAGCAAATTTGGTTCCGACCTGGAACTGGGAATATGCCGAAGTGGCGCTTACAGTGAAGACGAGGGACATGAGGGTACGCAGAAACATGAGTGTTCTCTCCTAGTGTGTGAGGAAAGCCATTCAGAATGGCTTCATTCAAGCAGCCGCCGAGCGGCAGGCTGTTAGAGAGAACACACGCACGAAAATATTGCAGAACCCGCGTACCTCGAGGATCATTGGGATGGGTGCGGTTCGCCACTGCCGATTGCTTTTGAAATAGGAATGCGAGCCCGCTGTCAGACTGGCCTCTGAATCCCTGAGGCTTTATGCATGCCGGTAGCGTCTCGTCCGAAAGAGCCTTACCGATGAAAGCCAGATGACTTTTCCTGGTCGCTCCGCACCGGGGTCCACTGGAAAAAGTTCCAGCAGGAGTCGATTCAGATAAAAGGCCTGGCTCGCATCAATCAGCTTTCCTTTTTCTGTTGTCATGCTATTCACGTGACCCCCTCACCAACAGGCTTATTTGACTTGTCATGGATGCCGGTTCCATCACCAGGCGACTGGGACTAACTATGCAAAAATTAAGCCCAAGCTTCATGACGCCGCTTTTGATGACGCTATCCGTGGTTTTTTGCGGCAGAGAGGAATCAGGCGGGACCGCAGAATTTTCGCAAATTCTCGCGCTCGTCTGGAGTCAGAATATAAGGCTCGACGCGCGGTCGTCCGGTTTTTTCATCAAAGAAAGGCGAGGGCTGATGCCGTCCTTTGATCCAGCCGATCGTCAAAAAGCGGATGGTAATCAGGATCAGACTCAGCGGCGCTTTTTCATATGTTCCTGGCGGCAGGGGGCCGATGCCAAATTTCCCCTGAACGCGCGAATGAACAGGACCAAGTGCCGCCTCATGAGTCGTCCCGTCCTGTGCATGATTCATGATGCAGTGAATCATACCCACATAGGGCATCCGGGGTTGGGCCATACAATTTCCGATCGGCGTCCGGCAGCAGCCGGCATACCAGCGTAACATTCCCTTGGCGGTGAGGCGCAGGCAGCGCAAGTGTTCGACACCTTGTGTGAGCATGATTTGCGCCGGATAAACCGGATAAACATCCGTTCCAGCATTGGCATCGAGAATATCCTGAGCCCGTCCGAGGTAATGAGCAAAAGCCTGGCAGTCATCACAGAGGCAGACGATGCGTTGGGCCCGCGACCGGGCCAACCCTGTGAGCTGCCCACGCAGAGCCCCGCATTGACATTGAAGTGAGATGACGTCCTGCATAAGTCACCTAATCTCGGGCGCCAGGGCAATCAGCTGATCAAAGCATTTTCCCCAGCCTTCCTGAAAGCCCATCTCGTCATGACGCTTCCGGTCTTCGACATTCTTGTGCATGGCAATGGCTGTATACTTGGAGCCCTTGCCGTGCGCTTCGATCAGGACAATGGCGGTAAAGGGCAGATCGGCACCGGACTCCACCGTGGCCGCAGGACGGAAGCCCGGCAGCAGAACATCGGTCCACACCAGTTTTTTGTTTTCCACGATTTCCAGAAAACAACCGAGGTTCGGAAACTGCTCACCTTCGGGTGATTGCATCACGGTTCTGAAAATGCCCCCAGGCCGCAGATCCACTTCCACGTCGGCAATGGTCCAGGGTTCCGGCACAAACCAGCGCTTGAGATGCTCCGGCCGCGTCCAGGCCTTCCAGATGGTCTCAGGCTTCACGTTTTCAGCCACGCGTTCCAGGCGCAAATCCAATTCCGGGTTGAACTTATCCATCATCGTCCTCCTTAAGGGTTTGAAGGTAGCTATCCAGCTGATTCAGCCGCTTTTCCCACATCGCGCGCTGGCGCGACATCCAATCCTCGGCTTTTTTCAGCTCTCTCACATTGAGGGAATAGGTGCGAACCCGGCCTTCCTTCCGCGAACTCACGAGGTGGCACGCCTCGAGGAGATTCAAATGCTGAACAAAGGAAGGCAAAGCCATATCAAATGGGGCAGCCAGTTCCTTGGTGGAGCGCGAACCCTTGCTCAGCCTTTCGAGTATGGCGCGCCTGGTGGGGTCCGCAAGGGCCTTGAATACGTGATCCAGCTGTAAAGTCGCATTCCCCATAAGCCCCACTCTAGACCTGATGAATACTTAGGTCAATGCCTAAGTTTACGCAAGCGGCTTCGCCCAAAGTCGGTCGGTTCTGATAAGGGCGCGCATCGAGCGGAAGTGCGATTGTGATGGTGGTTCCCAGCTCGGCCGTACTGTCGACTTCGATCGTGCCGCCGTGAGCCTCCGCGATACCACGAACAATCGGCAAACCAAAACCCCAGCCCTTGATGTCATCGCCGGCTGCCTGATGAGCCCGGTAGAAAGGCTGAAAGATGTTTTCCCGATCTTCCAGGGGAATCGGCTGGCCTTTGTTGTGGACGCCGATCTTCAGGCTGCCATGCTCCTCGTAAACCTTCACAACAATGGGCTGGCTGGTGTCACCATACTTCACCGCATTGTCGATCAGATTCTGCAGCGCACGGGAAAGTCCGCGAGGACACCAGTATCCTTCCATGTCGGTGCCCTGGAGCTCGACCCTCTGCTCATGATAATGGCGGAGCACGTTCTGGACGATGGTGAGGATTTGACAGTGGGTGATGCCGAGTTTGATCCTGCGGCTGGTCCTGATCAGGCTGGCATCGAGGATGTTATCGATGAGTTCGCCCGCATTTTCTGCGGCGTCAGACATCCTTTGATAAAGGTCTTCCGCGACACCCTCTTCGACTCCTTCCATCAAAAGACTTGTGGCCATCTTGATAAAGGCGATGGGTCCGCGAATGTCGTGCGCAAGCATGGCGATGAACTGCTCGCGGATATGGGCTTCCGCCAGGGCAAAGGTGGTGATGGATTCCTGCAGCGACTGATCGATGGAGCGATCAATGATTTTGCGCTCCCGGGCAGTCAGTTCAACCTTGCTCTCCACAACGGAATAAATCGTGTCCTTGAGGATGTAAAATTCCGTTGCGATCTGTGAGATGTTGAAGTTGGTCAAACGGGCCCGTTCGCCACCGTGTTCCAGGGCCGACGTATTGCCTTCCAGGGCATCGGCACGTTTGGGATCAGGTTCGAGAGCTTCCTTGATGCGCTGGAGCAGGCCAGGAAAATAGTTGAAGAGTATGGGGTCCTCAAGTTTGGAAGCCGATGAAATTTGCTCTCTTACGGCTTTGGCCCACTTCGTTTCGATCTCCTCCTTGCAGGTTTGCATGACGTCTGCGGCTGATGGTCTGTTGGTCATGAGGCTCTCCTTTTCACAGTCCCTGGCGAGGCTTTTGCAAAAAATTCTCCTTTGGAGGTGTTTATGGAAAAAACTTTATCCTGGCAAAAACTGGCAAGGGCTCAAGGTCCGTTCTATGTCGCCACCGGCCTATGGCCCCTCCTGCATCGCAAGAGTTTTGAAGCTGTGACAGGGCCAAAAAAGGATTGGTGGCTCGTTCAAACGGTTGGCGTGTTGGTGACAGCCATCGGTGCTTCACTTCTGGCTGCAGCACGCAAGGAGCGTTCTGATCCGGAGACAGTTATTTTAGCGACGGGTTCCGCTTTAGGGCTGGCAGGTATCGACGCTGTGCATGTGTCCAGGCGGACGATTAGACCTGTTTATCTTGCGGATATGGTTGTCGAACTATTCCTGGCGTATGCATGGAAACAGGCGCATCGTACGACTCAGTAAAAGAAGAGAGAACCGCGGATGACCGCGGTTCCTTGAGTCTTTTCAACATAAGACGTCTGAGACTCAGCGATTGCGGCCCCCGCGTGGCGACGAGGAGGAGCCTTCATCTTCATCTTCTTCCTCTTCGTTGCGGTTGCTGCTGCTGTTGCCCTTATTCTGTCCCCGCGAAGATTGGGAGGACTGGTGGGATGCCTGACCGCCTTTACGGCCAGCTTCACGTGCTTCTTCAGAATCAAATTCGTGAGCGTTTCCGCTTTGATGAGCAGCGCGGCCGCCTTTTGCGGAAATTTCGCGTTGCTGTTCTTCATCCATGCCCGCGAAACCTCTTTGACTTGAACCTTTTCCTTTTTGATCCTTTTGATTGCTCGGCATAAGAAACATCCTTCAATTTACGTTAAAGTTATGCTGTCCAGCCTAAAATCAGATACGATCGATCCTGTTCAAGTCTCTTCACATTCCATACCAAAAGAGGTTTCAGGTTTTCTTTTGTTTTCTGTCGAAGGCCCATGCATCCGGCGTATGGAATCAAATTCAAGGTGAATTCTTTTTGTAACAATTTTTTACTTCATGCCAAATTTTACGAAGAAATTGCTTCGAAAAACGCATGCGTTTTGTGGCGAACTCTTTGTACTTCAGGCGTGCAGATCCTCTCGGCCGCTCTGACGATTGCTTCCTCCTCCGCTTGTCTTCAGATGGTCCTCATCGACTTCGTCTTCATCACCGCTGGTGCGGACCTCATCGCTTTCCCCGCGGCTCAGATTCTTCTGCTGCTGGACATCGCTGGCACTCATGTCAGCTTCAAGTCCATGGTCCTGTCCGCTCGTTCCTTTGGAGTCAGCAGCCTCGGCCTTTTTATGCGAGGCATGCCCACCTTTGCTGGCGATCTCCCGTTGCTGTTCGGGATCCATCGCCGCGAAACCACGAACGGATTTCTCACTATGTCCGAGAGCTGTTTCACCGTGGTTGTGAGCCTCACGACCATGACGTTCGCCTTCTTCAAGCTCTCCGGCGTCGTGATGTCGTGCAGCCTGACGGTGATGGTGGGCTGCTGATTCATGGTGGAAAGCAGCATTCCGATGATGAGCGGCCAACCCGCCCTTGCGTCCTATTTCAGCCATATGTTCACGGTTTCTACTGACGGCTTCGCCACCTTTACGACCCGCCTCAGCGGCTTCTTCTGAGGTGAATTCATGAGCGTTGCCGGATTCATGAGCAGCTCGGCCTCCACGCCGTGCGATCTCGCGTTGCTGCTCGGGATCCATGGCGGCAAAACCGCGCTCATTTTTCCCAGCCATGATTGTATACTCCTAGATTTCTGTGTTTTTCATATCTCCTCAACTGAAAGAGCTACGGTATGAAATTTGCAATTTTTATACCGATTTGTCTTTGGAAGGGAACATAAGGGCGATGACACGGGTGAAGACTGCGGAGCTGGGCAACACTTCGTCCGCTTTTAGTGTACCGCGCGCTTATGGACGTGGGGTCAATTTCAGGGTGATCCCCGGCACGGGCGCCATCGTAATATTAGGTGCCAGCGTAAATGAGGTGTCGGGTACGCATGCGATTTGATAGCGGCGGATCACGTTGACCACAATCAAGAGCGCTTCCTTGATGGCAAGATCATAGCCAATGCATTTTCTGGTGCCGCCACCGAAAGGGAAGAACGCGAATTCCGGCCGATCTGCGACCTTTTCCGCAAGGAAGTGATCGGGCCAGAAATCATCGGGCCGCTCCCAGTAGCGCGGATGCCGATGAACGGCGTACTGCGGCAACAGAAAGGTTGTGCCTTTCTTGAAGATATAGTCACCCCACTGAAGGTCCACTTTGCAGGTGCGATTCACCATCCAGGCGGTGGGGTAGAGCCGCATGGATTCCTGCAAACAGCGCATGGTCAGATCCAGTTTATCCAGATCCTCAAGGCTTTCCCCACCTGGAGGCAGGCAAGTTTGGATTTCCTGGTGCACCTGCTCCTGAATCGCATGATTCTGCGCCAGCAGCCAGAGCGTGAATGACAAGGTATTCGCTGTTGTATCATGGCCAGCCAGCATAAAGGTGGCGATTTCATCGCGAACCAATTCATGCGCCATGGCCTTCTTCGTCTCTGGATCACGTGCGGTCAGGAGGCGGGCGAGGTAATCATCACGATCAGAACCAGTCCGCTGGCGGAGCGCGATGATTTCATCGATCACGTTATATAAAGTTTCCCGGGCTTTTAGAAATTTACGGTTGCGAGCCGTCGGGATGGAAAGAGGCAAAGGCAGAGCAGCCCAAAAAAGATAGCCAATGTAGTCCTGGCCATCGGCAAAGGCTTTCATCAGGAGGCCTTTGTAGGCATCGGTGTCAGTGGAAAACAGCGCTTCAAGAGCGATTTGAAAGGTCAGGCTGGTGATGGATTGATAAACGTCGATGCAATCAGCTTTTTTTGGCAAGGACTGCATGAATAGGTCGGTCTTGCGGTGGATAATATCCAGGTAGCTTTGCAAGGCGCTTTGATTGAAAGCGGGATTGGCCAGGCGTCTCTGTTGCCGCCACAGTTGTGCGCTGCTTGTGACCAAACCGTCGCCTGCCAGCGGTTTCATACGGTCGTAGATTTTCCCTTTTTCGAACAGGCGTTCCGTCTGGAGAAAGACCAGTTTGATGAAAGCCGGATCCGATACCAAAACCCCGCGAATGCCTGGCATGGGAAACCTGACAAAGTCACCATAGGTGCGCGCAAGCCTTGACAGGAGCGAAACGCCATGCTTCTTGAATTCCAGTCCGACCCCGATGAGAGGCGGTGTTTTTGGACCAGGCAACTGTGGATACGAATCTTGCCGGATAGGGGTATTCAGAACTTCCAGTTTTACCGACATGATCCATCTCTTTTTATTGATTGTGGTGCTGAAAAGCAGGCTTCATTTGTAGCCGTTATTGATCCAGGCCTGAAGGAAAATTTTCAGGTTTTCCGGCTTGGTTTTGTTCTGGATGAAGCGCTCGGCCCAGCCCCCGCTACCCACCCAGGTGCGGTTGCTGACGATGTCCGTGGGTTTCAAACTGAGGTTGGCTGCATTCCTTGCAGAGGGAACGCCATAGCCACCCTGGGCATCGCTGCTGTGGTGGCATGCGCTACAAAGAAGCGCATCATCACGGCCAATCGTTTGACTTGAAATAATCTGCGCCAGCGTTTTGCCATCGACATTCGCATTGGGAGCGAGGCCAAATTTTTTCGAGTCAATGGGATCATTCCAGCCCAATTTGGAGTTCGCAGCGCTATTTGCACTTTGAGCCTGGGCCATGGTTTGCAATACTTTTGTCGCGTCGGGTTTCTCGTTGCCACAACCTGCCAAAATGAGAAGCAGGCTTATCAGCACGCTAAGGTGTGCCACCGTTCCTATCCTCCAAATGCGGGTGTGATGTAGCAAGCAAGATTGGGACCATCTGTCCACGGGTTCGGGCTTCGCTTTTATCTCTAAATTTATCGATAATTTCAACTGGATACAAAACAGCCTGCAGGCACTCGAAATGGGTTTCGCTCTTGCAAGTGTCCAGAATCACGGCACTGAGTGACAGATTTGCACCCGAATTCGTGATCAGAAAGCGTTTTAAGGCATTGTCATAATCACCAGCGACAGCCTTAACCTCATAAAATGACTCGCCCTGGCCACGAGGTCTTGGCATTGGAGCGCAGTTGGGCTAGAAATTGGGGCTCTGTTCACAAAGGATGCCTCATGGGTTTCAAACCACGTTCCACGCCCATCATGATCAGTAAAAATGCCGGCAAACCTGTCGAAAAAAGACCGGAACTTTTGTACTGCGGCCTGCATATTTGCGAAACCCTGGTGCGTCTCCGCAAGCAGGATATTATTCGGGTGTATTGCACCGAGGAGCTGCTGGCCAGCTTTGGTGAGCTCCTGCGCTGGTGTGCCCAACAAAAGAAGGCCTATCATATCGTCAGCCCAGCGGATCTGGAACGCATCACAGCTTCCGTGCATCATGAGGGTGTGGCGATTCTCGCCCGGGCTCCTGGGCACGGCAACGAGCAGGCCCTGCGCAAAAGGCTCGAAATCTTCCCACAGCCTTTTATCTTTCTCGATGGCGTCCAGAATCCCCACAACATAGGTACCATCATGCGGGTGATGGCTCACTTCGGCTGGCGAACGCTGGCCGGGCATCAGCAGCTGCCCCCACTGTCTGCGGCGACGGCACGGGTGAGTGAAGGGGGCGCGGAATTTGTGGACACCTTTGTGCTGGATCATGCCCTGAACTTTCTCAAGAGTTTGCGTCAGCTGGGTTATCGCATCGTCGGGACATCAAGCCATGCGCGCACTTCACTTTATGCGCAGCCTTTGGCGCAAAAATTATGTCTGGTCATGGGGCATGAGGTGCATGGCGCCTCACCGGAAATTGAAGCGCTTTTTGATGATGCGATCGTGATTCCTGGCACTGGCGCCGTGGAAAGTTTGAATGTGGCGGTGGCTACAGGTCTGATGCTTGGGGAATATAGTCGTTTGCACGGCGTGCGGAAGGACAGCGCATCGGCAGAGCCCTGAGCGTTC
>NZ_BDFO01000001.1:493736-498223 GCF_001748245.1 Oligoflexus tunisiensis
CGTCGTGATGTCGTGCAGCCTGACGGTGATGGTGGGCTGCTGATTCATGGTGGAAAGCAGCATTCCGATGATGAGCGGCCAACCCGCCCTTGCGTCCTATTTCAGCCATATGTTCACGGTTTCTACTGACGGCTTCGCCACCTTTACGACCCGCCTCAGCGGCTTCTTCTGAGGTGAATTCATGAGCGTTGCCGGATTCATGAGCAGCTCGGCCTCCACGCCGTGCGATCTCGCGTTGCTGCTCGGGATCCATGGCGGCAAAACCGCGCTCATTTTTCCCAGCCATGATTGTATACTCCTAGATTTCTGTGTTTTTCATATCTCCTCAACTGAAAGAGCTACGGTATGAAATTTGCAATTTTTATACCGATTTGTCTTTGGAAGGGAACATAAGGGCGATGACACGGGTGAAGACTGCGGAGCTGGGCAACACTTCGTCCGCTTTTAGTGTACCGCGCGCTTATGGACGTGGGGTCAATTTCAGGGTGATCCCCGGCACGGGCGCCATCGTAATATTAGGTGCCAGCGTAAATGAGGTGTCGGGTACGCATGCGATTTGATAGCGGCGGATCACGTTGACCACAATCAAGAGCGCTTCCTTGATGGCAAGATCATAGCCAATGCATTTTCTGGTGCCGCCACCGAAAGGGAAGAACGCGAATTCCGGCCGATCTGCGACCTTTTCCGCAAGGAAGTGATCGGGCCAGAAATCATCGGGCCGCTCCCAGTAGCGCGGATGCCGATGAACGGCGTACTGCGGCAACAGAAAGGTTGTGCCTTTCTTGAAGATATAGTCACCCCACTGAAGGTCCACTTTGCAGGTGCGATTCACCATCCAGGCGGTGGGGTAGAGCCGCATGGATTCCTGCAAACAGCGCATGGTCAGATCCAGTTTATCCAGATCCTCAAGGCTTTCCCCACCTGGAGGCAGGCAAGTTTGGATTTCCTGGTGCACCTGCTCCTGAATCGCATGATTCTGCGCCAGCAGCCAGAGCGTGAATGACAAGGTATTCGCTGTTGTATCATGGCCAGCCAGCATAAAGGTGGCGATTTCATCGCGAACCAATTCATGCGCCATGGCCTTCTTCGTCTCTGGATCACGTGCGGTCAGGAGGCGGGCGAGGTAATCATCACGATCAGAACCAGTCCGCTGGCGGAGCGCGATGATTTCATCGATCACGTTATATAAAGTTTCCCGGGCTTTTAGAAATTTACGGTTGCGAGCCGTCGGGATGGAAAGAGGCAAAGGCAGAGCAGCCCAAAAAAGATAGCCAATGTAGTCCTGGCCATCGGCAAAGGCTTTCATCAGGAGGCCTTTGTAGGCATCGGTGTCAGTGGAAAACAGCGCTTCAAGAGCGATTTGAAAGGTCAGGCTGGTGATGGATTGATAAACGTCGATGCAATCAGCTTTTTTTGGCAAGGACTGCATGAATAGGTCGGTCTTGCGGTGGATAATATCCAGGTAGCTTTGCAAGGCGCTTTGATTGAAAGCGGGATTGGCCAGGCGTCTCTGTTGCCGCCACAGTTGTGCGCTGCTTGTGACCAAACCGTCGCCTGCCAGCGGTTTCATACGGTCGTAGATTTTCCCTTTTTCGAACAGGCGTTCCGTCTGGAGAAAGACCAGTTTGATGAAAGCCGGATCCGATACCAAAACCCCGCGAATGCCTGGCATGGGAAACCTGACAAAGTCACCATAGGTGCGCGCAAGCCTTGACAGGAGCGAAACGCCATGCTTCTTGAATTCCAGTCCGACCCCGATGAGAGGCGGTGTTTTTGGACCAGGCAACTGTGGATACGAATCTTGCCGGATAGGGGTATTCAGAACTTCCAGTTTTACCGACATGATCCATCTCTTTTTATTGATTGTGGTGCTGAAAAGCAGGCTTCATTTGTAGCCGTTATTGATCCAGGCCTGAAGGAAAATTTTCAGGTTTTCCGGCTTGGTTTTGTTCTGGATGAAGCGCTCGGCCCAGCCCCCGCTACCCACCCAGGTGCGGTTGCTGACGATGTCCGTGGGTTTCAAACTGAGGTTGGCTGCATTCCTTGCAGAGGGAACGCCATAGCCACCCTGGGCATCGCTGCTGTGGTGGCATGCGCTACAAAGAAGCGCATCATCACGGCCAATCGTTTGACTTGAAATAATCTGCGCCAGCGTTTTGCCATCGACATTCGCATTGGGAGCGAGGCCAAATTTTTTCGAGTCAATGGGATCATTCCAGCCCAATTTGGAGTTCGCAGCGCTATTTGCACTTTGAGCCTGGGCCATGGTTTGCAATACTTTTGTCGCGTCGGGTTTCTCGTTGCCACAACCTGCCAAAATGAGAAGCAGGCTTATCAGCACGCTAAGGTGTGCCACCGTTCCTATCCTCCAAATGCGGGTGTGATGTAGCAAGCAAGATTGGGACCATCTGTCCACGGGTTCGGGCTTCGCTTTTATCTCTAAATTTATCGATAATTTCAACTGGATACAAAACAGCCTGCAGGCACTCGAAATGGGTTTCGCTCTTGCAAGTGTCCAGAATCACGGCACTGAGTGACAGATTTGCACCCGAATTCGTGATCAGAAAGCGTTTTAAGGCATTGTCATAATCACCAGCGACAGCCTTAACCTCATAAAATGACTCGCCCTGGCCACGAGGTCTTGGCATTGGAGCGCAGTTGGGCTAGAAATTGGGGCTCTGTTCACAAAGGATGCCTCATGGGTTTCAAACCACGTTCCACGCCCATCATGATCAGTAAAAATGCCGGCAAACCTGTCGAAAAAAGACCGGAACTTTTGTACTGCGGCCTGCATATTTGCGAAACCCTGGTGCGTCTCCGCAAGCAGGATATTATTCGGGTGTATTGCACCGAGGAGCTGCTGGCCAGCTTTGGTGAGCTCCTGCGCTGGTGTGCCCAACAAAAGAAGGCCTATCATATCGTCAGCCCAGCGGATCTGGAACGCATCACAGCTTCCGTGCATCATGAGGGTGTGGCGATTCTCGCCCGGGCTCCTGGGCACGGCAACGAGCAGGCCCTGCGCAAAAGGCTCGAAATCTTCCCACAGCCTTTTATCTTTCTCGATGGCGTCCAGAATCCCCACAACATAGGTACCATCATGCGGGTGATGGCTCACTTCGGCTGGCGAACGCTGGCCGGACATCAGCAGCTGCCCCCACTGTCTGCGGCGACGGCACGGGTGAGTGAAGGGGGCGCGGAATTTGTGGACACCTTTGTGCTGGATCATGCCCTGAACTTTCTCAAGAGTTTGCGTCAGCTGGGTTATCGCATCGTCGGGACATCAAGCCATGCGCGCACTTCACTTTATGCGCAGCCTTTGGCGCAAAAATTATGTCTGGTCATGGGGCATGAGGTGCATGGCGCCTCACCGGAAATTGAAGCGCTTTTTGATGATGCGATCGTGATTCCTGGCACTGGCGCCGTGGAAAGTTTGAATGTGGCGGTGGCTACAGGTCTGATGCTTGGGGAATATAGTCGTTTGCACGGCGTGCGGAAGGACAGCGCATCGGCAGAGCCCTGAGCGTTCCTCACGCCACATCCTTTCGAGGCGGTTTTTTCTCGTCCATCAGGTGAAGGTCATTCCCAAAAGCAGGCCCATGGCGGGCGGGGCCGATGGTGCGGATCAGAGCATCGGCGGCAAGGGGTTTGGTCAGCACACCATCCATGCCTGACTGCCAGGCCTTCTCCTGGATTTCCTCCGGACTGTTGGCTGTCAGAGCAAAAATCAAGGGTCCACGCTTGGGTTGATGGAGAGCCCGAATACGCTGCGTGGCCTCATAGCCATTCATTCTGGGCATGCGCCCATCCATGAAAATTACATCATAGTGTTTTTGCCTGACCTTGGTGAGAGCCTCGACTCCATCCGCGGCGGTATCCACCGTAAAACCGAGCTGGGTCAGAAGGCTTGCGGTTTCTGTTTCTCTCTCACATTGAGGGAATAGGTGCGAACCCGGCCTTCCTTCCGCGAACTCACGAGGTGGCACGCCTCGAGGAGATTCAAATGCTGAACAAAGGAAGGCAAAGCCATATCAAATGGGGCAGCCAGTTCCTTGGTGGAGCGCGAACCCTTGCTCAGCCTTTCGAGTATGGCGCGCCTGGTGGGGTCCGCAAGGGCCTTGAATACGTGATCCAGCTGTAAAGTCGCATTCCCCATAAGCCCCACTCTAGACCTGATGAATACTTAGGTCAATGCCTAAGTTTACGCAAGCGGCTTCGCCCAAAGTCGGTCGGTTCTGATAAGGGCGCGCATCGAGCGGAAGTGCGATTGTGATGGTGGTTCCCAGCTCGGCCGTACTGTCGACTTCGATCGTGCCGCCGTGAGCCTCCGCGATACCACGAACAATCGGCAAACCAAAACCCCAGCCCTTGATGTCATCGCCGGCTGCCTGATGAGCCCGGTAGAAAGGCTGAAAGATGTTTTCCCGATCTTCCAGGGGAATCGGCTGGCCTTTGTTGTGGACGCCGATCTTCAGGCTGCCATGCTCCTC
>NZ_BDFO01000001.1:498827-849900 GCF_001748245.1 Oligoflexus tunisiensis
TTGGAGCGCAGTTGGGCTAGAAATTGGGGCTCTGTTCACAAAGGATGCCTCATGGGTTTCAAACCACGTTCCACGCCCATCATGATCAGTAAAAATGCCGGCAAACCTGTCGAAAAAAGACCGGAACTTTTGTACTGCGGCCTGCATATTTGCGAAACCCTGGTGCGTCTCCGCAAGCAGGATATTATTCGGGTGTATTGCACCGAGGAGCTGCTGGCCAGCTTTGGTGAGCTCCTGCGCTGGTGTGCCCAACAAAAGAAGGCCTATCATATCGTCAGCCCAGCGGATCTGGAACGCATCACAGCTTCCGTGCATCATGAGGGTGTGGCGATTCTCGCCCGGGCTCCTGGGCACGGCAACGAGCAGGCCCTGCGCAAAAGGCTCGAAATCTTCCCACAGCCTTTTATCTTTCTCGATGGCGTCCAGAATCCCCACAACATAGGTACCATCATGCGGGTGATGGCTCACTTCGGCTGGCGAACGCTGGCCGGACATCAGCAGCTGCCCCCACTGTCTGCGGCGACGGCACGGGTGAGTGAAGGGGGCGCGGAATTTGTGGACACCTTTGTGCTGGATCATGCCCTGAACTTTCTCAAGAGTTTGCGTCAGCTGGGTTATCGCATCGTCGGGACATCAAGCCATGCGCGCACTTCACTTTATGCGCAGCCTTTGGCGCAAAAATTATGTCTGGTCATGGGGCATGAGGTGCATGGCGCCTCACCGGAAATTGAAGCGCTTTTTGATGATGCGATCGTGATTCCTGGCACTGGCGCCGTGGAAAGTTTGAATGTGGCGGTGGCTACAGGTCTGATGCTTGGGGAATATAGTCGTTTGCACGGCGTGCGGAAGGACAGCGCATCGGCAGAGCCCTGAGCGTTCCTCACGCCACATCCTTTCGAGGCGGTTTTTTCTCGTCCATCAGGTGAAGGTCATTCCCAAAAGCAGGCCCATGGCGGGCGGGGCCGATGGTGCGGATCAGAGCATCGGCGGCAAGGGGTTTGGTCAGCACACCATCCATGCCTGACTGCCAGGCCTTCTCCTGGATTTCCTCCGGACTGTTGGCTGTCAGAGCAAAAATCAAGGGTCCACGCTTGGGTTGATGGAGAGCCCGAATACGCTGCGTGGCCTCATAGCCATTCATTCTGGGCATGCGCCCATCCATGAAAATTACATCATAGTGTTTTTGCCTGACCTTGGTGAGAGCCTCGACTCCATCCGCGGCGGTATCCACCGTAAAACCGAGCTGGGTCAGAAGGCTTGCGGTTTCTGTTTGATTGATAAGATTGTCATCGACCACCAGGATATCCTGATGCCGCGATAAGGCCGCAGACGTTTCCTTCTGTTGCGAGATCAACAGGATATTCAGCGCGAACGTGAGAAGCATGCAGAGCGAAGTCATGAATATGGGATCACCCATGCGATCCGCATGAAAGGTATAAGCAGGAAAATTCACCTGAAGGCCGAGCGCCTGCGGACCCACTTCGAGAGTGTGCTGGAACTTTCCGTAAAGCGGAATGCGCGGGATCTCCGCCAGGTCTGTTCCAAACCAGCCTTGCCAGGATTCCTGTGCGGTCGGGTCCAACGGCTTAAGACGCACATGAAACGCAGGATGATCCAGCTGGGAAAGAGCCGGTTGGATCAGGGATTCCACGGGCACGATCCTAAGGAAAAGACCCGGGAACCGGGAATTCATCCCCTTCTTCACAAGGATGATCACTTTCATTCCATCGTGATCCAGCAGCGGACTGGCCCATGACATTTCACTCTGCCAGGCCTTCTGCAAAAGAGATTCCATGGGAGGCAGGGATTCAGGAATGTGATGATGGCCCGCTTCGTATGGAATCCAGTGAGTTTGGACCCGGTTCTGATGCCGGGCTGGTTCCTGTGCGATCAACTCCCGAGGGTCGACGATGCGGGAGAATTCCACGAGCATCTCAAAGTCCCGCAGAATGTGAGCGGTCTCCTGCTGTACACGGGTGTGAAAATCCAGAACGCTATGGTTCAAATCACTTTGATGACGGCGATCGTTGCGCGTCAGCTGCACAACCAGAACCATAATGATGGACAGACTGAGGCCCGCCGGAACCAGGAGCCAGGGCCAGGTTTTCATTCGGAGCTGACGCGGATTCCAGGTGCGATGCAGACGTATGAGCAGCATAACGAATCCACCGGCACCAAAGGAATCACCCAGCCACCACCAGATCCAGTTGGTCAGGATGCTGCGCGTTTCAATAATGTGAAAGGCTGCGAGAGTGCCTGTTCCGATCGTGGCGGCGGTCAGGCAGGTGACAGGCCCCAGCAAAAACGCTTCGCAGGAGAGGCGAAGAGGACGGGATGTCTGCGGCAGGCGCCGATCCAAAGCGTGATAGATCAGGGAACCCAGATAAGCCTGAACGCTGCTGCCGAGCGCGATACCGGACTGCAGGAGAATCTGATTCATGGGATCCCGCAGCAGCTCTTCAGGGCGTAAATTGGTGACGATGGATCCCAGGAAAACAGCCAGGCTGAGCGAGGGACCCCAGACGATGGTGGCCGCGATCGCGATGCCGGCCGCGGGCCAGATGGGGGATGCGTAGCCCGGCGGCAGTGCCAGAAGCAGGGCCAGCCTGGCAGCCGCAACATAAGCGAGAAAAACCCAGAGCTGGCGCATGATGCTCGGGATAAGGTCACTGTCTTTTTGCTTCACGCCGGGTATCACGACATCTCCCGATTCTTCACCTTGGAAGTATCGGATCGGGAGAGGAGAGGTTGCGTCGGATTTGGATTTGTTTACCTAAATATCAGCTTTTTCACAAACAACCTTATCGTCACTGCAGAAGGCCTTGCTTCCCTTTTCACAGGCATTCAGGGTCCGGGCCTTGGCCTCCAGGCTGGTCTCACCCTTGCCGTGAAACGTTCCAAACGGGGTATTCAGAAGGCAGCTGAAGGTGGGTCGCAGGTTCCGCAGACGCTCGACTTCATTTTGGAGCTCACGCACGGTGACCTCAAGGGCGCGCATGCGATCATCAAGGTCAGAATGAAGTTGGGAGCTGTGGGCCAGGGCGGATGGGCTCAGAACGCTGAGGGTCAGGATCAGGGGCCATATTTTCATGTCAGTCCTCGCTTGTCAGGGAAGGGATGCTTGCTGCGTGATTTGGATTGCAGTGGTTATACCATAGACAAGTACTTGAAATTATATAAAGTTGCACGGCTTCTGGTCGTGATCCGACTGGCTCAGTTGTGTCCTTTTTTGTCTTTTGACCAAGGACCCGGCTGATTCTTCCTCCCTTTTTAGTAAGTTTTTGAGCCTGGGCGCCGAAGCGTTGATGGGCAGAATAATCTGGAATGCGCCCGGAGCAGGGATGATCCGTCTGATCCTGACATGGATGGTCATGGTCCTGCTGCTATCATGCAGCAGCACCCCACAGCGGTCGGTGACCGAAGAGGACGATTTTGCCTTGGATCTGGAGGATGATGGCGACAAGGTTGATGACAAGGGCTATTTCAGCGATTTGCAGCGCAGTGATGCAGCCCTTGGCTTTGAAAGTTCGTTCCCTTTGCCTTTTGCTGTGGGCAAGAGCATCGATCGTTTTGAAACCACACCGGAGCAGGCGAAAAATCCTTCCGCTTCCGTGATTTCCGTTATGCTCGGAACCTGCAAATTCGCTTTGAAAACCGGACCGGTGCAGGTCGATCGTTATATCCTCGCAGGGCAGTGGATCAAACTCAATGAATCGCTGCCGGCGAGTGTGCCAGTGAAGCTTGAACCTTATATGGATTTGAACCTGAAAATGGCAGCCAAGCTGGTTGTGGATATAGCGAATTCGGATCTTCCGACCTGTCGGGCCCTGTTGTCCGGTCGCCGGGTTTATATCGGGCGTTTTCATCTGAACAAGTCGCGCGTGGGACTGCTGGCTGGACCAGGGTATCCGCGTGCGGTCTTCTCTTCGCGCTCCATGGAACCCAGGGGCAAACGGGTTTTCATTCGCTGGCAGCCGGGAGCCGCGGCACCGATGTTGATCGATGATTTTGATTTTCCGGCCACCTCGGAATCCGGGATTTTCCGCGCACTGATGGGCGAAAAGGGTTATTATTATCTTGTGTTTCAACCGGCCCTGCGCATGGATCAGGTCGATGAGGTGATGATCAAGATTCCCTTTTCACCTGACGGCAGGAATCGTAAACAGAATCGGAGCAGGCCCAGGAGGAAGCAGGACTCCTGATTTTCTGTTAGAATCGTAAGGCAAGGAGGATTGGACGCATGACAGAAGGCGGCCAAAATCAACGTGAGCATTATCGCATCTTTTACCGGGCCCCGGACCAGCCGGTATTTCAGTGCGATCAGGGCAAGTTTCCCGTGCTGGACATTTCGGAAGGCGGTTTCCGTTTTTCCTTTAAAAAGGGCGCGCTTTTCCTGGAAAAGGATTATTTGGAAGGCACCATTCATTTGCCGAACAAACGCGGAACGGTGTTCGTCAAGGGTCATGTGCTGCGGGTCTTCGATCAGGAGATCGCTGTGCATCTCGATGCCGATGGCCGGATTCCTTTGGCCAGGATCATGGAAGAGCAGCGAATCCTCATCCAGAAAGGGCGTCTGTGATCAGTGGAAATTGCGTGCAGGAGGAAGCCGTGCAAACATTTCCTCCGCAACGTCAACGGGCATGCTGGTGGTGCGCTCCAGAAGGGAAACAATTTTCGGATCCTTGATCTGCCTTGGGAAGACATGCTGCACCAGGATCGAGTGACCTTCCCCCTGCCTTTGCAAACGTCCCCTCACACATAAAAATGCATGCGTATGCGCGATGTGCTTATAAAGGGCCAGCGTCTGCGGCGTAAAAACGAGATTGATAAATCCGGTTTCATCCTCCAGCGTAAAAAATTCCATCCCCTTGGCGGTCATCGGCGCCTGCCGCACCAGAACGAGACCAAAGGCATGCACGGTGACTCCATCACGTCGTTGCGTCAGCTGCTGCGCCGTTTCCAATTTTTCAGCCGGCAGTTCATAAGCCCAGAAACGTTCCCGGAGAAGCAGGGCCGGATGCTGGCCGAGGGTGGTGGAAAAGCTGCCAAAATCCCTTTCCATGCGCAGCTGATCATCCTCGGCGGCGAAATCATAGGGCAGCTCATGATCCAAAAGCGGGGCAAAGGGCACGGCTTCGGTCAGCCAGATGGCAGCCGCGCGATCGATGCCAAAACCCTGCAGGGCCCCGGCCGCCGCCAGAGCCGTAAGATCCGTGCGATGGGCCACGTTTTCCTGTAAAAAAGGGCCAAGACTGTTCCAGAATCCCTGCCTTTGCCGTCGCTCGATGAGGCGCCGGGCTCCGGCCTGCTGCAGTCCGTTGACCAGATGAAAACCAAGACGAATGGCCCAGACACCGGGAGCCTGCTCCTCCAGTGTGCTCTCCCATTCCGAACGATTGATATCGATCGGCCGGAAGTGAAGTCCTTCACGTCGCGCGGTTTGCACCAGGGCATGGATGGAATAAAAGCCCATCGGCTGGGAATTCAACAGCGACACATAGAAAGCGGCGGGATAGTGGCATTTCAAATAACTGGAGGCATAGGCGATCATGGCGAAGGAAATCGAATGGGATTCCGGAAAGCCATAGTTGGTGAAGCCATGCAGATGGCCGAGCATCTGTTCGATGAATTTTTCCTGCAAACCGCTTTGCCGAAAACCCTGCTCCAGTTTTTCCACCAGAGGACCAAAACCCCGGGACGGTGTCCAGCTGCCGATATGCTTGCGCAGCTGATCCGCTTCCGATGCGGAAAACCTGCCGACCAGCATGGCGATGCGCATCACCTGTTCCTGAAAAATGGGAATGCCGAGCGTGCGCTTGAGGATGGGAATCAGCCGCGGATCCGGATAGGTGATCGGCTCGGTGCCCTGCTTGCGGCGCAGATAGGAATTGATGAGGCCACCGACGATCGGTCCGGGACGAATGATGCCGATCTGCACCGCGAGTTCATAGAAATTTTCCGGGCGCAGACGCGGCAGCATCGACATCTGCGCACGGGATTCGATTTGAAAGGTGCCAACCGTTTCCGCCCTTTGAATCATGCGATAAGTGGCCGGATCGTCGGGCGGTATTTCATAGAGTGTATAGCGTTTGCCCTGGGTCCTATGCACCAGATCGAAGGCCTTGCGAATGACCGTCAGCATGCCAAGGGCCAGCACATCGATTTTAAAAATATTCAGCGCCTCGATATCCTCCTTGGACCATTGCACCACGGTCCGGCCTTCCATGGTCGCAGGTTCAACGGGCACGATGCTGGTCATGTCCTCATGATTCAGAATGAAGCCTCCTGAATGAATGCCCATGTGCTGCGGAAAACCTTTGATACGCTGGGCGAGATCAAACCAGAGATCCACCGGAAGGCTCGCGTTCACAGTTGGATCACCCCAGCCTGAGGACTCACCTTCCGCAAGGGTCGGAGCCTTGTCCAGACGCTGCAGGCGCCTTTCCTGCAAAAGGTTGACGTCCTGAATGATGGCCATGGGAATTCCCAGCGCCTTGCCCACCATGCGCAGGGCACTGCGGCTGCGAAAGGCGATTACGTTGGCAACCATGGCGGCACGGTGTCGTCCGTACCGCTCATAGATATGCTGAATGACCTCCTCGCGCCGCTCATGCTCAAAGTCCACATCGATATCCGGAGGCTCGCCCCGCTCGGCACAAAGAAACCGTTCGAAGAGCAGATCAAAGCGTTCAGGGTTCACCGCGGTGATATTGAGAACATAGCAGATGGCGGAATTCGCGGCGGATCCCCGACCCTGACAGAGTATATTTTGGGAACGCGCCCAGCTGACGATTTGCCAGACGGTAAGAAAATAATCGGCAATGTTGAGCTGCGCGCTCAGATTCAATTCCTTCTGCAGGGTGTTGAGGACCGTATCGGGAATACCGGCCGGATAACGTTGCCGTGCCGCCTCCCAGGTGATCTCTTCCAGATAGCTCTGGGCCGTATGCCCGGGCGGCAGCATTTCCTGGGGATACTGATAGCAAAGTTCACCCGGATGAAAATGAAAGCGTTCGGCCAGGGCCGCCGCGCGTCGCAGGGCCTCCTGAAAGCCAGGCAGAGCCTGGTAGCGCTGATAAAGCAAAGCGGGCGGGTGCAGACAACGCTCCCGGTTGACGAAAAGATGGGGGATCACCTCATCCACGGTTTGATTCAGGCGGATGGCCTGCAGGATATCGCAGAGCTCCTTGGCCTTTTCCTCATGGAAGAAAGCGTCCTGGCTGCAAAGCCAGGGGATGTCGAGGCGTCGGCTCAGTTCCAGAGTCAAAGGAATCCAGTGATCCTCGGCTGGATTCAGATGCCGACTGATCAGAAGGAAAAAGTTGTCCCCAAAGGCGTCGCGCAGAGACTGATAGCGCTCCTGCACCCGGGCCATGGGCTCGCGGCGGATCAGACCACGCATGGGCTGCAGGCAGATCAGATCCGGACTGGCCTTGGCCAAAAGATGATCCAAAGGCAGCACCGCCCGGTCCTTGCTGTCCCGATGGGCGAAGCTGATCAGCTCATTCATCTGCCGATAGCCGGATCGATTCAGAGCGAGGAGGATCACACTATCCCGATAGACCACCGGCCTCTGGTGATCGGCGGCAAGATGCATTTCGCAGCCATGGAACAAGGGCAGTTTCTGCGGTTCGGGCCATTCCTGCTGGCGACGCCAGGCCCGCACGATTCCATAAACGCCATCATAGTCCGTGATACCGAGGCCGCGATAACCAAGATCATGGGCTCTCTGCACGCAGTCCTCGGGATGGGAGGCGCCGGTGAGAAAACTGAAATTGGTATGGCAGGTCCATTCCCACCAGGGCAGCCCGGCGTCAGCCATAGATGCCGAGAACCAGAAACTGTCCGGCTGATTCCCGCGCCACCCAAAGAAGCTGCTGGTCGCAAAGGACCTCATAGTAATCGCGCACTGCGGTCTGACCCGGGCGGAGCCACCACTTCTCCATGGTCCGTTCCCGGAATTTCCATAAAAGGCTCTGGCCAGGACGTGCGAGCGGATAGGCTTTCTTTTGCATGTAGAGCGGCCGGCTGCGGCCAAGACTTTTTAAACTGCCGCTATGATCGAGCATGGGCGGCAGAACCCGATCCAGGCTGTCCCGTGCAAAGGAATCCTCGGGCACCCAATCATCACGCAGGGCATAGGATTCGAGTGGAGCGGGCAGCTGATTTTCCAAATTCAGCAGCTCCTCCCAGTCCTTGTGTTCCCCTTCGTTGAAGAGGGTCAGTTGCCGGGGTGGCGGCCGCAGTTTTTGAGTGATGCGCAGTTCCCAGGATACAATCCAAAAGCAGGGATCATCGGGCTGGCTCAACCTCTGCTGCTGCAAGGCTCTTTGCAGAGCAAAGGAGATTTGGAGCAGGGCTGTCCTCTGTTGGGGATGATCATGCTGGAGGCTATGGGGATGGCGGAAAAGGATGGATACAGGAAGTTCTTGCAGGTTATAGAGGACAATCTTCCACTCCATGGCCAGAATACGTTCACCATCCTTAAAGGAACTTAAGAACCGGAAGCGGTTGAGGTCCTCGCGCAAATAAGTTTCAAGAACATCCCAGTCACGCGTGGGTGCATCCAAAACGCGACGCACGCAAGGATCACTTTTCTGTTCCTCCCGGCGCCAGGGAAACAAAAAGGGCACCGGCGCATGACTCGGAAGGGGTTGCGGCGTTGGCTGCCAGGTCAAACTCCAAAGATCGCCAAGAAACGCTCCAAATCTTCGCCGAATATGTTCGGGCGGCAGCTTCTTGAGATGATGCGGCGTGCTGCAGCCGAGTCGACGCATAGCAAGCTGCATGGGCCTTCGACGCTTTTGCAGTTCCAGGCGCGCGCTTTCTCCCGGATTATGATCGGCATACCGGGCACAGGCCTGCCACCAATCATCCCAGCTGAGCCCCTGCAAAAGATTGTCACCCATGGAGCTGTGCCGGTTGATCAGACCGAAATAATTCTGTTGGGCCAGGCAGGGCAAAAGCAAAAGCGCCTGCCAGGGATGATCCCCGAGCACCGCGCGATAGTGTTGCACGCCGCAGAGTTCGTCGAGCTGGTTCAGCAGGAGTTGATGAAAGCTTAACTGCCTGGTTTGCGCCTGGGACTGCCAGTAGGCCTGGCAGCTGGCCAGATCAATCAGCCATACATCATCGGCCCAGTGCATCACTTCGGGACTTAAACTGTGCGCCAGCTGCCGCGCTTCCTCGGCGGAAGCGGTCCATTGCAGGGCCAAAAAACGATCCTGCTGGGAGCTTTGCAGATTCCGTGTGAAGTCCGGAAAGGACAGGAGCTTATGCATGGCTGTCTCCTTTTAAATGAAACTCTGAAAAGGCAGCAGGAGCTGCCGCTGTTGATGACCCTTGAGAAGCGTGAGGACGACATGCTGCTGCGCAAAGTTCCGTCCGCAGTTGATACGCAGCCTGGCCCAGACGTTGCCGCGCTCTCTTGTCAAAGTGTAAGGATGCAAAACCAGAATGTGCTGCTGCAGACGGCGCGCCTGTCTTGCAAGAAAAGCATAGTCCTCGTCCATCAGGCGGGGTATGCCGTCCAGGACGATCACGCGAAAAAAACCGGAAAGAAAGAGTGGTTTCAATTCGATAAGGGGTTTGGTGCTGCAGGCAAAGCGCAGCCTTTCAAGCTGCACCCCACGGGCATGCCAGGCCAGAGGATTGACACAAATATCCTTTTGTCCGTAAACCCAGAGAATCCAGGCGGGAGGCTGCTCTCCTTGGGCACTGACCAAAAAGGGCAGAATAAGATCCCTGAGTCCACAGCCCCAGGGAAGACCCCATTCGCTAAGGTCTCCCCAGCCCAGACCGCCACCTAAAAAGCTGTCGAGCAGAGGCAGACGACTCGGCAGCGGCGGCTGCAGAAACCCACCGCGCCCTTGGGGGAGCTGGCTTGCACGCATTGTAACAATTGATTTTTTCTCGCTCTTTTGCACTTCAGACCCCTTACCATACAAAAGCATGGTAACCAGGTCCCGGACGCTTCGTCAACTCCGCCCGAATATGTCATCCCCTGGAGTGAGGGGGCTTTCACCGATTTCCCTAACTTAATTATCAAGACTGGCGCGGGTTTGCCGATGCATAGGGCAGAACCATGGAGGAGCGGTTTGCAGGAACCGACCAAAAATACCAGCAACTCTCAGCACGGGCAAAACTCGCAGAGGCTCTTCGTGCTCGCGTGGCTGTTTTGGGTTTTGCTCCTGCAGCTCATTGGCCCGACCGCCGTGCATGACTCGATTCAAACCTATGCGGCGGACCCTGTGCTGTTCCATGTTCGGGAGAAACTGGGCAAGACACCGAAGCTTTCGCCGCGTTTAAAAATTATGGCGCTCGATGATGGCAGCGTCGAACTTCTGAAGAAAACCGAACTCAGTATCCATGACCTCTCGCTGCTGCTTGGTAACATTGCGCAGAAAAAACCGCGAGCCATCATCCTCGATAAGGTCTTCTCCCTGGTGCCGGAACAAACCAATGAAGAGGATTTTGAGCGTCTGCGCCAGATCAAGGAGGCGCCGATCTATACCGGCTCGTGGATCAACCAGAACGCCATTAAACTGCGCTCGGCTTTGGAACTGGAAGAGGAAAAGTACGGTCCCACGCGTTGGCTCAAACCCGGCGCTCAGTGGGATGATGTCTTGCGGCATCTGCGCGATGGCAAGGACATGAAGGATACCTCAGGTTTCATTTATGCCTATGAGAAGGCCCTCCAGGGTGCCTTCAGCGGCGTGGGCCATCTGCGGATCAATACGAGCGGCAGCGTGCAGCCTTTCATTCTTTACAAAACCCATTACCTGCTGCCCCACCTGGCTCTTTATGCGGCGGATCGCATTGAAGTGGGACGCAATCTGGAAATCAACGGGCAGAAGGTTCCGCTGCGGGACAACGGCAGCGTCTATGTCAATCATCGGCCTCTGTCGCTCTTCTACGATGTCGCTCACATGCGCAGTCTGCAGTACCCCCTGAAGCGCGCCCGCGAGGGTAAGGAGGAGACGTGGGTCCAGGAAGGGGATGTGGTTCTCATCCTCTTCGACTTCTTTACCGGCGCCACCAACTTCATCGAAGGCGCTCCCTTTGGTGACCTGCCGAACGGCATTCTGGTTTCGACGCTGGTGGACTCGGTTCTGGAAAATCGCTGGCTCAAACCCATGGGCTCGCTTCCCTGGCTGATCTTTTTGGGAACGGTCTTGGGAACGGCCATAGCCCGCTACACAGGTCCCATGCAGTACTGGGCCTTCCTCTTCATGATGGCCGCGAGCTGGTTTACGCTCGTGAATTATCTCTTCAGCTATCACAGCATTCTTCTGCCCTGGGTTCTGCCCTTGATCGGTATGCTCGGTGGCGGGATCATCCAGTATATCTATAACCGGCTCGGCAGTGAGTGGCGGGTGATGGAAGTTGAAAACCAGTTTCTGCAGGAACGCGCCCGCCGTCTGGAAGAGGAAAAGGCCAAGGTGCAGTTTGCGGAACGCCTGAACCTCGGTCGCGCCGTGCAGGAAATCCTCCTGCCTTCCCAGGAGGAACAGGTCTTTGGCTCCTTTACCGTTTCCATGAGCTATCTGCCCGCGCAGGAGATGAGCGGGGACTGGATCTATCTTTGGGAAGCCGGCGACAATGAACGGCGGCTCTTCCTGGGTGATGTGGTGGGCAAGGGCCCCTCGGCGGCCATCCCCGTTGCCGTGATCATCGGCATCCTTGGTGAATGCCAGGGCCTGGGCATGTCCATTCACGATACTCTGCAGCGGGTCAACCGGCGGCTCCTCGAACTGTTCGACAAGCAGATCAGCAGCTCGGTCACCGCCATTGCCCTGCATAACGATGGGCAGGTGGAACTCTACAATGCCGGATCCCCAGGCTGGTTTTTACGGGAGGGCGGACAGGCCCGTTATATTCCTCTGCGATCCTCCGCCCTGGGTGTCACTGAAGATAATGTGATCGCCTGCGAAGCGCTCAAGCCGGCTCCGGAAGCCATTCTCTTTACCTTTACCGACGGTTATATGGAAGGCTCTCGCGCGTTCAAGCGCCTGATCCAGCGTGTGGACCAGATGCCGGAAGCCCCCTTGGTGATCGACAGCCTGCAGTCAGTCCTGGATGAAGTCGGCAAGGACTTCCGTTTGGAAGATGATCGCTCCCTGCTCCTCATCAACTGCCAGAAGGCCTCGTGAAGACCTTTATAACCGATTGAAATTCCATGTAAAATAAACCGCTTCGCGCGGGCGAAAATTCTGTCGCAGAATTTGTAGTCTGTGTCAGAAATTATGATAGTACCGCATGCAATCATTATCAGAACTTATGACTGGCATTATCCTTGAAAGAGGAAAGAGATACGAAATGAGGGTACAACAACTGTTGTGAAGGATGTTTGCCATGCTGATGTCATTGCTGATGACTCTGACTCTGGTCGCTCAAAACGAGACGAATGATTCCAACGATCAGGCCGTGCAGAGCTTCGCGGATCGATTGAAGGCCAGCCATGAATTGAAAAAGCCGGAGGCTCTGGAGCCCGAGGATGAAGAAGCGCCAAGCAAGGAGTCGCATGCCACGCGAACCTTTCAGGTGCGCATGACACAAACTGTGGCTCGCCGTCGCTGAATTTCACGCTTCAGCTGCACTGCTGCATGGAAACGTGCATGCCTTTCCTCCGAAGGATTCCGCATGCCGCCCTGTCTTTTCAGCTTTCGCAAAAGCGCGACAGTTTTTGATTTACAAATAGACAAGTTCGTTCGAGGATGACCACATTTCATGTCATCCAAGGAGAACGAGCATGAAATCTCTTCCCCACGTTTCCTCCCTTATCCTTTTTCTAAGTTTTTGGTCCTGTGGGCAACCCTCTGGATTGACCCACAACAGTCATGTTCACGAGGCGCCGGATGCGATCAACGCCTATCAACGAATGGGATTGGACACCAAACCCTATACCGATGTCCGGGCCACAGCGCAAATCAACAGTCCGCAAAAATTCTGGAGCGGATTTTACTGGCCCACCTATCAGGGTGGCATCAGTTACAGGTGGCAGTATGGGGGCCAGACGGAATCCTATACAGCGTATCTGTATCCGATCCCTTCCTTCCCCGAGTATCAGCAGCTCAGGCCTGAGCAGCTGCAAAGGCTTTCACCGGCGGAAAAGTATGACGTTTGGGTGAATGATCCGGCCATGACGCTGACCCGTATCGAGCGTCAGAAGGTGATCAACACGGCTCAGAATTATAACAATACCATTCCCACCTGGTTTGGCATTTGCGATGGCTGGGCTCTGGCGACTTCGATGGAGGATGAACCGATCCGGATGGTCCGTGCCCAGTCGCCCAGCGGCCAGATCGTTCCCTTTTATCCCGAAGATATCAAAGCGCTCATGTCCCAGTACTATGCGCACGCGCGCAAACAGTATGTCTCAGCCGGGGGGCGTTGCAACCGTCCGCAGGTGACCAAGGATGCCAATGGACGCGTGATTGAACCGGAGTGCCGGGATATCAATCCCGCAACTCTTCATCTGGCCATGGATCGCTTTGTGGGAGACAAGGAGCGCAAGCTGATCATTGACATTTCACGGGATGAGATGGTTTGGAACTACCCGATTTATAACTACCGCATTCAATATAATAATCTGCGCCGGTTTACGCCCCATCCTTCCTATCCTCATGCGGCGCCTGGAACTCAGTATTTGATCAACGTCAACGCAACGGTTGTCCTGGTGAGCGGGGACCAACCAACGACGCAGCTGGTCCCACAACGCGCCTACCTGCAGAAGGTTTGGCAGTATGTGCTCGAGCTGGACGGCAGCTACAACATTATCGGTGGCGAATGGATCACGGATGAACATCCCGACTTTGTCTGGATTGTTCAATCGGCTGCCAATGGATCCTCGCGTATCGATTATCAGAACCTCTCCGCTCTCGCCCAGGCCGCACGATCCTTGTAATGTTCCGTTCTCGCCGCACAGAGTGATCCACGCGATCACTCTGTTTGTATGAAGCAGTCTGCCATGCAACTTCCTCAGCGCATGTTCTTCCCAGTATTCTACAGCCTTCACTTTTCAGTGGTATTCATCAGCCAGGCATATATTTTGATGGGGCTTTAATAACTCTCATTTGGTGGACATTCATGCAAAAATACTTAACAGCCCTGGGCCTGCTCGGCCTGGCCTGGGATATCCAGGCCCAAAATCAACCACTCGAAAAAATGTCGGTCGTTGGAACACGCGTCATCGGTCGCAGCGCCGACGAAGCAGCTGTGGCGATCGAGATTTATGATGAGGAGCAGCTGGAAAAGACCGGCATTGCCGAAACGGGAAAACTGCTGCAGGCTCTTTCGCCGAGCTTCAATTTTTCCCAGACCACGGTTTCCGATGGAACGGATTCCGTCCGGCCCGCGACCTTGAAAGGCATGGGACCTGACCAGGTCCTGATTCTGGTGAATGGCAAACGGCAGCATAGCCAGGCTCTGCTCAATGTGCAGCAGACCGTCGGTCGCGGATCGGCCGGCACCGATATCAACGCCATTCCTGTCTCGGCCATCAAGCGGGTCGAGGTCCTGCGCCAGGGCGCTTCCGCACAATACGGATCGGATGCGATCGCCGGTGTCATCAATATCGTTCTCAAGGATGGAAGCAGCGGCAATCAGGTTCACGTCTATGGGGCCCGCAATTATGAAGGTGACGGCAACACGGCCAAAACCGGAGTCACAGCCCGGACCCTGGTCGGAACCGACAGTTTTGTCACGCTGAGCGGGGAAATTCAAAAACGCGGCGAAACCAATCGCGCGGAAATCGATCAGCGTTTTGGCCGGCGTACCATGAAGATTGGAGAGTCCGAGGCTTTGGATGGAGCCGCCTTCCTCAACAGTGAATGGCGCCTCAATGATCGCACCGAATTTTATCTTTTTGGAGGCGTGGCGCAAAGACAAAGCGAATCCGGTGGATTTTTCCGTGAACCGGACAGTGACCGCAATAATCCCAACATCCATCCCAACGGCACCCTGCCGCTGCTCGTCACGCGCATTGATGATCGTTCGGTGGCGGCCGGCTTGAGGCGTGAGGTGGGAACCGGCGACCTTGACCTGAGCTATAGCTATGGAGAGAACAGTTTTAATTTCCGTTCCAAAAACTCGATGAATATTTCCCTGGGCGATGCCTCACCCACGGAATCAGACGATGGCACCTTGAAATATGCGGATGCCTCCGCCAACCTCGATCTGCGGCAGAGGCTGGTCGAGCAGAACAACTGGGAGCTGGATTTAACCACAGGGCTGGTCTATCGCCAGGAACGTTATCAGATCATCGCCGGAGATCCTGCCTCCTGGACCTATGGCCCGGCCAATGACTATTCCCTGGAACTGCTCGGCCCAACGGGGCAGCTGGCACCGGCCGGCATGCAGGGATTTCCCGGTTTTCAGCCGGCCAATGAAGTCGATGCCACCCGCTATTCCAGGGCAGCTTTTGTGGATTTGGAATCGCGCGTGGCCCAGAATTTTCTGACAGCCGTGGCGGGACGCTATGAGGATTATGAAAACGTTGGTTCCTCCACCACGGGACAGCTGTCGCTTCGTTATGATGTGACGCCGCAGCTGGCCTTTCGCGGAACAGTTTCCACCGGCTTCCGTGTTCCCTCCCTGCAGCAGGTCAATTACAGTTCGCGCAGCACGACCTTTGCCGGTTCGGAACTGACGGAAACCCAGACCGCGCGTCAGGACAGTGCCATCTTCGAAGCTATCGGCCTGCGTGATCTCAAGAATGAAACCTCCATCAACCAGTCCATCGGCATGTTCGCCAAACCTCTGCCGCGCATGACCGTCTCGGCTGATGTCTATCGCATCCGGGTGCAGGATCGCATTGTGCTTTCGGAATTCTTGAATGCGGAGCCTGCGGCTGGCTGCACTCCGGATAACAGCAACTGTCCGATCCGGGCTGTCCTGGAACCACTCAATGTCGATGCCGCCCAGTTCTTCACCAATGCCATCGACACCGATACCCGGGGTGTGGATCTGCTCGTGGATTATCTGATTCCTTTGAGCCCGGGCCGGACCGTGAACACACGCCTCGGCTACTATCGCAATCAAACCGAGGTCCTGGACGTCAGAGCCCCGGAGGGCATCGATCCCAATCTTATCTTTGGCCAGGGACAAATCGTCCTGACCGAGGAAGGTCAGCCGCGGGATCGCATTCAGCTGGCGGGGGAATACAACCAGGCACGCTTCAATGCAGGCGCGCAGCTGAACTACTATGGAGAAGTTTCAGGCGCCGGCTTTGGTGGCTACAAGCAAACCTATGATGGGAAATGGATCACCGATGTGCACTCCGGTTATGCCTTCCCCGCCGGCATTCGCCTGGATGTGGGAGCGCAGAATGTTTTTAATATCTATCCTGAAGCCATGAATTCCGATCATCCGGTGCGCACCTATGCAGGCGGCAGTTTCAAGTATTCCTGGGAAACCACGCCCTTTGGTTTCAAGGGCGGTCTTTATTATTCACGCCTCGCCTGGAATTTCTGAAGCGGGTTGGACCAAAGGCAGTTCCATCTTAAAGGTGGTGAACCGTGCGGATGTGTCGAGCCATAGATGACCCTGATGCTGCTCGACGATCCCTTTGGCAATGCTGAGCCCCAGGCCCATGCCTTTGCCGATGGGCTTGGTGGAAAAGAAGGGTTGGAAGAGTCGTTCCTTCTGCTGTGCTGTCAGCCCGGGACCGCTGTCGGCCACGATAAAGACCACGCGTTCCTTGTCATGGGCGGTCCAGACCCGGACCCAGCGTTCCGAAGCTGTGACCACCGCATCATGGGCATTGGACAGAAGATTCAAAAGAGCCTGCGCGATCTGCGACTGATGACAGGAAATCATGAGGGAGTCGGTTCCATTGCGGTCCACTGTCAGCTCGATGCCGTGATGCTGAAACTTCTGCCGGCACAGGGTATCGGTGTGAGCGAGAATGTCCCGAACACTGCAGTTCTGGAAAGGGTCCCGGGCGCCATCACCCGAGATCAGCAGAAGACTCTGCACAATCTGCGAGATGCGACCGGAGCCTCGCTCCAGATTCTGCAGCGATTCGGCCAGCTCGGTCGCGCTCAGCTTTTCCTTTTGCGCCCGGGCTTTCAGGGTATAAAGCTGGGCCACAATGATGGAAAGAGGATTATTGATTTCATGGGCGATGCCGCCCGCCATCTCACCGAGCGCCTGCATTCTTGAATTCTGCACGAGAGCCGACTGCTGACGTTCGATTGTATTCTTGGCCTGCTGCAGGTGGATGCCTGCGGCGACCATTTCATTTTGAATTTCCAGAAAACGCATCCGCAGAAAGTCGAGGATCAGATAAAGGAAAAGAAAGGAGCCGTTGAGGATGGTCAGGCGCATGGCTGTGATCATCCACTCGGGCTGCACCCGGTTCAGCCGGAATACATCATAATTCTGCCATTCCAAAATATTCCAAAGGATCGGCCCCAAAAAGACCGCCGCCCATTCGATTCCGCGCTGCGGACGCAGGAGAATGATCTGACATAAAAAGGCGCTCAAGGCAATGAGCTGCACGAAAGCCTGTTCCCCGAGGAGATTGGCGAAGGTGAAAAACGTGAGGTTTTGCAGAGCAATCAGGAGCGCCTTGAGACGGGACTCCGTTTTGCGTTCGAGGTGCCACAGGATCAGATGCATGGGAATCACAAAAGCCAGCAGCACCAGCAGTTCCTGATGGCGTTGGCCGAGCAGGAGGATCAGGGCGAATAGCGAATCCATGACCGTCAGCGTCCGTCTGATACTTCGGATCTGGCGTCGGTTGGCTCCCGCCTCGGATTTTTTTACTTGCTGCAGCATGGTCAACGTGCCCGCCTTGCCCTACCTACGGGTTGCGCGCGTATCCTAGCCGCTGAGAAAGAATATGTAAACAGGATCAGGAGGGAGAGGACGTCGAGTTATCGCCAGAAATCGGGTCACTGGCGATAAACTCAGGGGCTGAATATTGTCAGTATGGCGGGTTTCGCCATTATCAGTTCAATTCGAGGAGGGTACGTTGCAGGGCCACTACCCGGCCGAGGACGGCGAAGGGCTCTTCATCCGCATAGATTTCATTGAAATCAGGGTTTTCCGGCTTCAGGTACCAGCCGCGGCGGCCGTCAAGACAGAGGCGTTTCACCGTTGCATTCTCGCCCACCTGGGCGACGACGATGGTGCCATGCGGAGCGTCCTGCTGCTGCTGAATCACCAGCCAGTCGCCATCGAGGATGCCGGCGTGCAGCATGCTCAGACCTTTGGCCTGCAGGGCAAAAAGATTTTCCTGCGTCACGGAGCGGGGCAGAAGACTGCTCGAAACCCGAATATAACCAGAGTGATCTTCAATCGCTTCGATGGGCACACCGGCGGGCACCTTGCCGAGGCAGGGCACAAGAAAGGAATCGCCCATGTCGCCAGGAGCCGCGAGTTTCACACCGTAAAACGCCTTGCCCTTGTCGGACAGGGTCAGGGAACGTGCGGCCTGTTTCATGGGGGTGGTGATAAACCCTTTTTTCCGCAGCGAGGCAATCACATCCTGAGCGGAACCAACAGCTTTATAACCCATAAAGTCACAGAGTTCACGAAGCGTCGGCGCATAGCCCACGCGTTCGGTGTGCGATTTTATAAACTCGAAAGCTTTGAGCTGGCGTGGAGTCAAGTTCTGCATAAGCTGCACCTTTCAGAGTCAATTCGTTATCGAAGATATCCCATAGCATCCAATCGTTCGAGCAGGGGCGGATGCGAATGATAAACCCCTGAATACCAGGGGTGACTGATAGGCATGAGATGACTGTTTTCCCGGAGTTTGAGCAGGGCATCGCCCAGCTTGCGCTTGTCTTCGATGTTTTGCAGGGCAAAAGCATCGGCCTGGAATTCATTGCGCCGTGAGATCTGACTCAGGAGCGGCTGCAAAATGAAACTGACGGGGCCAAACCATAGAGAAAATACCACGAGCGCACCGTAGACGGAAACGGCCGGCAAACCGAAAGCCTGATAGAAGCTCACGAGGGGCAGGCACAGGCTGAGCCCGTAAAACATCAGGCCGGTGATGAAAAAGCTGCGAATGAGCGACCAGCGCACGTGATGCAGTTTGAAGTGCCCCAGTTCATGGGCCAGCACGGCGACGACCTCACCCGGGCTCATGCTTTTCACCAGGGTATCGAAGAGCACGATTTTCTTTTTGCCAAAAACGCCCGTGAAATAGGCGTTGCCATGCGAGGATCGTTTCGAGGCGTCCATGATGGAAATGCCCGCGGTATCGAAATCGATCTTGCGCGCCAGCCGGTAGATATCATCCCGCAAGGGGCCCTCCTCCAAAGGATGAAACTTATTGAAGAGCGGCGCCAGCAGGGTGGGATAGAGCCAGGCGGTCAGAAGGCTGAAACCAAAGAGAAGGAGCCAGGCGGGAATCCACCAGTTGCTGCCGCTGCGTCCCATGACGAGGAGCAGGGCGGCCAGCAAGGGCCCGCCGAGCAGAACAGCGAGCAGAATCGTTTTGATCTGATCGCTGATAAAGCCTTTCAGCGTCTGGCGATTGAAACCGTGCTTCTGTTCGATGACAAACGTGAAATAAAGGTCGAAGGGCAGGCTCAGGACATAGCTTAATGCTCCCAGCAATCCAAAAAATCCCAAACCGGTAAGAATTGGGTTGGCCGCGCCACCTGTCAGCGGGCTGATGGTCCGTTCCACCCAGCCGAGGCCCCCGGCCACGAGAAAAACCAGGGTAACCAGCAGCTGAACAGCGTTGGAGATCTGAGCGAATTGATACTTATCCCGGGCATAGGCCGAGGATTTGGCCATCGCCTCAGGACTGATACCGAGGACTTTGGCGGCTTCCGCCTGACGCTTTAGGTCCTGGGCATAGCGGTGGTTCAACCAGGCCAGCAGAGTTTCGATGCTATATTGCCCGAGGCGGAGAATGAGATAGACGGTCAGTATGGGAGTAGCGTTCAAGGGATTTCCCCATAAATAGTTACGGACCCAAACTAACGATAGGTGAGCCAAAATGCAAAGTAAAAAAGTGAAGAATGTCGAGTGGCTGTCGAGTTTTTGCAATTCTTTCAGCGCCAAATAGTCTATCCAAGTCAAAGACTTGCCTGGCCTAGCCTCAACCTGCAGGGCCGTTGTGCCGACAAGAGGGCACCTTTCCTGGAGTTTGAGCATGTCGTCTGCATTCGAACCACATCCTCTCTGTCCCGGCGGTCAACTGCAGACCGTCGTCGCCTATTTCTGGCCTGATTCAACGCCGATAAAACCGGATGAGCAGGTGATCGTCCCTTTGTCGGACGGTGATGCCATCGTTCTCGACATCAATCACCCTGCGGAGCCTTCCCCACGAACGCCTATAGTTTATCTGATGCATGGCCTCGGTGGCGATTCCGATTCCACGTATAAGTTACGCCTCGCCAGCAAGCTGACCAAGCTGGGCATGTGTGTGATTCGCCACAATCACCGTGGAGCCGGGGCACATGGGAAACTTGCCCGCCGCATCTATCATTCCGGTTCCGTCGGCGATGTGCTGGCCGGTCTGCAGACCGTTACGGAGCGCTGGCCTGATAGCCCGCTGCTGGTCGTGGGCTTTTCCCTGTCAGGCACCATTCTCTTGAATCTTTTGGGCGGGAATGTGAAAGACATTCGCGAGCTGCCGCAGATCAAATCCGCACTCGCCGTCTGCCCACCGATCGACCTCGATTTGAGTTCACGCACCATTAATCAGTTCAGCAACAGGCACCTCGATCTTTTCTATGTGCGCGGTCTCCTGAAACAGCTGCTCGAACGCAGTGTGGTCGACGCGGAGTTCGTGGCCAGGAAAATGTCCCGACTTTCCTTGCGTCACTTCGATGAAGTCATAACTGCTCCATTGGCCGGATTCCTGAATCGCGAACACTACTACGATTCCTGCTCACCCAAGCATGTTGTGGGTAATATAGCTCTGCCCACTCTGGTCCTCGCGGCGGCCGATGATCCGATCATTCCGGTGTCTTCGGTTTTCCGAGCGCCCTATAGCACCAAAACCCTGCTTTCCGTGCAGAATTCTGGAGGCCATCTTGGCTTTATCAGCAAGGAACGGACGCCGCAGGGAGACAATCGCTGGCTGGACTACTTCGTAACAACCTGGGTTCACGAGCAGCTGCGCGCATGCGCTTGATCTGGACGATTCCCTAGCCAAAAATCAGCCTGACCTGAGCAACCCGAAGAGCAGACGCTGCTTCGGGTGATTTCGTTATGCAACGCAATTGCAAGTCAAGACGAAATGGATTAGAAGGGAGGTCACTTTATATTTCCAACCTGCGTTTTATGATCGGGAAGGTTGATGTTGGATTCCAAAGATGCCCTGCTCAGAGTGCGGGATCTTCGCACCTCTTTTCAGACGGAAAATGGGACTGTGCGTGCCCTTGATGGGATCAGTCTGGCCGTTGAAAAAGGCAAAACTCTGGCAGTGGTGGGCGAATCCGGTTGCGGAAAATCTGTCACCGCCATGACCATTATGGGCCTTGTGCAGGAAGCGAATGGCTTCGTCGAAAGCGGCGAAATTCTCTTCGAAGGCCAGGATTTAACCAAAATTCCGAAGGAAAAAATGCGCGCCATTCGTGGTGATCGCATTTCGATGATTTTTCAGGAACCGATGACCGCCTTGAATCCGGTTTACACGGTCGGCAATCAGATCGCCGAAGTGGTTCAGATTCACCGTGGCGCGTCCAAGCGCGAGGCCCTGCAGGAAGCCTTGCGTATGCTGAAGCTCGTGCATATTCCTGATGCTGCGCAGCGTCTTCATGAATATCCTTTCCAGCTATCCGGCGGTATGCGGCAAAGGGTAATGATCGCCATGGCTCTGGCCTGCGAACCCAGTCTTCTGATCGCGGATGAACCGACCACAGCCCTTGATGTGACCATTCAAGCGCAGATTCTGCGCCTGATGAAAGAGCTGCAGCAGGAAAAGAACACTTCGATCATTTTTATCACGCATGACCTCGGCATTGTTGCAGAGATGGCGGATCGTGTGGTCGTCATGTATGCGGGCAAGGCCGTGGAGCACGCGGATGTCTTCTCCATCTTTGAGAATCCGCGGCATCCTTATACCAAAGGTCTTTTGCAGTCCATTCCTTCAGCGACTGTCACCAAAAAGCAAAAACTCTTCACGATCGAGGGCACGGTTCCGAGTCTCCGCAATCTGCCCCAGGGTTGCCGTTTCAATACCCGCTGCCCCTTTGCCTTCGATCGCTGCTTTGTCGAGGCGCCGGATCTTACCGTTCTGCCCGGGGATCATCGGGTCGCCTGTCATCTGGAAGGAAAGTAAAATTTCATGACCAGCCTGCTCGACGTGAAAAATCTCAGCATGCATTTTCCCATCCGGGGCGGTCTGCTCAAGCGCCAGGTGGGTTCGGTGTTCGCTGTGAATGACATTTCATTCCAATTGGAGGAAGGCGAAACCTTCGGTGTCGTGGGTGAGTCGGGCTGTGGCAAATCCACGCTCGGTCGCACCATCGTGCGGATTTATAAACCGACCTCAGGCGAGATTCTGTTTCGCGGCCAGAATATTGCGCATCTGGATAAGAAGGCGCTGAAAAATTTCCGCAGGGAAATTCAGATGGTGTTCCAGGACCCCTACGCCTCCCTGAATCCGCGCAAACCCATTTTTGAAATTCTGGAAGAACCCTTCCTTTTGCATGGCCTGGGTTCCGCTGCGGAACGTCGCGCCAAGGTTGGCGAGCTCATGCAGCTCGTCGGTCTGCGGACGACCGATATGAACAAGTTCCCGCATGAATTCAGCGGCGGTCAAAGACAAAGGATCGGCATTGCCCGTGCCCTGGCTCTGCGGCCCAGCCTGATCGTCTGTGACGAGGCGGTTTCGGCGCTCGATGTTTCGATCCAGGCGCAGATCATCAACCTTCTGATCGATCTGCAGAAGCAATTCAAGCTGACCTATATTTTCATTTCACATGATCTGAATGTCGTGCGCTATATCTCGGACCGGGTGGCGGTGATGTATCTCGGTCGTTTGATGGAACTCGCGGAATCCTCCACGATTTATGCAAGACCCGCGCATCCCTATACCCGGGCCCTGATGGCCTCGGCTCCCAAGCCGGATCCGCGTCGCACTCAGAAACCGGCAGTTCTGGAGGGGGATGTCCCAAGTCCCAGTCGTCCCCCCACGGGCTGTCCGTTCCACACCCGTTGTCCTCATGCCGTCGCAATTTGCAAGGAGCAGCTGCCGCCATTGCTGCCGCTGGGATCCAACACAAAACATCTGGTCGCCTGCCATCTGGCGCAGGAATTGAACAAGGAGGCTCCTCTTTCATGATGAACATTCGCAACCATTGGCTCGCATTCATGTGCCTCCTGGGCGGTCTTGCTGTCCAGCCTGCCTGCACAAAGAAAAAGCCGGAAGAATCCAAGGTGAGCAGCACAAGCAGCTCGAGTCAGGGTAAACCGAAAATCTTTTATCACTATCGACGTTCCGAGGAAAAAAGTCTGGATCCCGTCAAGTCCTTCGACGAGGCCTCCCGGCAGCATGTGCGCAGCCTCTTCGATACGCTCCTGGAATACAATTACCTGAAGAGGCCTTACGAGCTGGCACCGCTGCTTTTGACCAAAATGCCGGAAAAACAGGCGGATGGTGTCACCTATCTCTTCACTCTGAAGCAAGGCGTCAAGTTTCATGACCATTCCGTCTTTCCGGACGGCAAGGGTCGGGAAATGAACGCGGATGATGTCATCTACTCACTCAAACGCTTTGCCGATGCCAATGCCAACCGACTGAGCTACACCCTGATCCAGGGCCTCATCGTCGGCATGGATGAATTCCGTGAGCTTTCCAAAAAGCATCCGCAGGGCTTTGACTACGATAAAAATAATATAGCCGGGCTGAAGAAGCTGGATAACTATCGTTTTACGATCACCTTCAAACGCGACAGCCCGCTGAACTTCTATCCACTCGCCTTTGAAGGCACATCGGTGGTGCCGCGGGAAGCCATTGCCAAATACGGGGATGACTTTGACAAAAATCCGGTCGGCACCGGGCCTTTTTCGATGAAGACCTATTCGCGGCGGGGGACCACCGTGCTGGTGAAGAATCCCAACTATCACGGCACCTATCCTACAGAAGGCGCGCCGGGCGATAAGGAGGCCGGCCTTCTGGAAGCCGCCGGCAAAAAGCTGCCTTTCGTGGACGAAGTGCATCTGCCTTTGATCGAGGAAACCCAGCCGCAGATGCTCAAATTCAAAAAGGGTGAAGTGGCCTGGGTGGCGATCGGCCGGGATGATTACGTGGCAATGGTGGAGCGGGTGCCGACCACCGATGGCACGAAGAAATTCAAACTCAAGCCGGAATTTGAAAAACAGTACGCTCTTTACTATGTGCCGAGTCTGGCCACCAATTTCATGCGCTTTGGCATGAAGGACCCGGTTGTGGGCAACAACAAGGCGCTGCGCCAGGCGATCGCTTATGCGATGAGCGCCGATGGCTTCATCGACCTGATGCTGAATGGTCGCGGCAATCGCTCCGAGTCGATCGTTCCCAATGAAATCGCCGGCAGCACCCGGGAAACAGGCTCGACCTGGTACACTCAGAATATCGAAATGGCGAAGAAAAAGCTGGCGGAAGCTGGCTATCCCGACGGCAAGGGACTGCCGACCCTGACCATCGAATACCGCTCAGCGACCAAGGATCAGCGGCAGCAGTATGAGTTCATGCGCAATGAACTCGCCAAGGCCAATATCAAAGTGCAGGGCAACTTCCAGTCGTTTTCGAACTTCCTGAAGAAGACCGATGAGGGGAACTATCAGATCGCCGATGCCGGCTGGAATGCGGATTATCCCGACGCGGAAAACTTCTACGCCCTCTTCTATAGCAAGAACAAGGCGCCTGGCCCCAACACCAGCAACTTTGCCAATGCAAAATTTGATGCGGCCTATGAAAAGGCCCGGCATATGATGAACGGACCCGAGCGGTACAAGCTCTTTGCGGAAATGGATGCGATCTTGAAAGAGGAAGTGCCCATGATCCTCATCACCAATCACTATGTGATGGGACTTTTGCTGCCCAACGTCCGCAACTTCAAGCGCAGTTTGATGGAAGAGTATCCGTACAAGTATCTGAACCTGGCTGACTAATCGAGGGATACTGCCATGATCAACTACATCATTCGCCGGGTTCTGCAGACCATTCCCATCATCCTGGGCGTGGCCTTTATTGTCCTGGTTCTCTTCACCAGAGTCGGCGAGGACCCGGTGCGAATGAAGCTCGGCAATCATGCGACGCCGGAAGCGATCGAGGAACTCAGGGCGAAGTGGGATCTCGATAAACCCCTGGGCACGCAGTACCTGATCTTTCTGAAGCAGATTGCGACCTTTGATTATGGTGAATCCTTCAACTCAGGTGAGCAGCTGAGCGAGATGTTTGCCAACGGAGCATATGCCTCGCTGTTGCTCACGGTGCCGCCTTTTTTCGGGGGGATTCTGATCAACCTGTCCATTGCGGTGCTGATCGCGTTCTATCGCGGGTCCTGGATCGATCGCTACAGCACGGCCCTTTTCGTGGCGGGCATGAGTATCTCGTACATGGTGTATATCATGTTCTTTCAGTACTTCTTCGCCTATGAACTGGGCTGGTTTCCCATCAATGGGTTTGAATCAGGGCTTGGCGCGATTCCTTATCTCATTCTCCCCTGGATCATCACCTTGATCGTCAACGCCGGTCCTCAGATTCGCCTCTTCCGCACGGTGTTCCTGGACGAGACCAAGGCGGATTATGTGCGGACGGCCTTCGCCAAGGGCTGCTCGCCCCCCCGCGTGATGTTTGTCCATATCATGCGCAACGCGATGATTCCGATTCTGACCTATACCGTCATTGAAATCCCGAACCTGATCCTCGGCGCTTTCCTGATCGAGCGCTTTTTCTCGATTCCAGGGACGGGTGATATTTTGATTTCGGGCATCAATAACGGCGATTTTCCGATCATCAAGGGCCTCACGGTTCTGATCGCAATCAGCTTTACCATCTGTAATATGATCACCGACATACTTTATGCTTACGTGGATCCACGCGTGCAGCTGGAAGGTTAAAACGGGGAAGAGACGCTGATGAACGAATTGATCAACGAAGGCGAAAGCCCGGGCAAGCGCGCCTGGCAGCGGTTCAAGCGCCATAAATTTAACCTGATCTGTCTGGGCGTGATCCTGGCCTATGCGCTGATTGCTGTCGCAGGTTACTTTGGGGTACTGCCGGATTTCCAGGAACGTGTGGGATCAGCGAATGAAGCGCCCTCGCTTTCTTTTGCCAAAATGCTCGGAACCGATCTATTCGGCCGTTCCGTGCTTTATAAGATTCTTGTGGGCACACGGACCGCCATCACCATTGGTTTTCTGACGACACTGATTTCGGTCCCCGTGGGCATCTTTTTTGGTTCGATCGCCGGTTACTTTGGTGGCAAGGTCGATGCGGCTGTCATGTGGGTCTATACGGTGCTGGCGTCGATTCCGAGCATTCTGCTGCTGGTCGGGATCGCCTATGTGCTCGGCAAGGGACTTTTGTCGATCTGTGTGGCGATGGCGGCGGTGACCTGGGTGGGCCTTTGCCGTCTGATCCGTGGCGAGGTGATGAAGCACAAAAATATGGAATACGTACTGGCTTCGCGTTTGCTCGGGGCCAGTGATTTTCGGCTGATCTTTCGTCACATACTCCCGAATGTTTTTCACCTGGCCATCATCAGCGCGTCGCTGATCACGCTGACGGCCATCAAATTCGAAGTGATCCTCACCTTTCTTGGGGTCGGGATTCAGGATGGAAGCAGCTGGGGAACCATGGTTTCCGATGCGGCCGGCGAGCTGGTCAATGGCATCTGGTGGCCCCTCTTTGGTGTCACAGTCGCCATGTTTCTGATCCTTTATGCCCTCAATATAGTTGGGGATGCACTGCGCGACGCACTTGATCCAAAATTCGTTGATTGATTCAAGGCTTAGCTGAAAGTCCGGGCCTTGTCCCTTGACAGTTTCGGGGTGAGCCTTATCTTGTTAGAAGTTATCCAGGGCCACCAGGGCTCTTTCCAAAGACTATAAAAGGTAATAATTATGGCCACTTATACCAAGCAAGTTACCGATGCCGATTTCGAATTTGTTGTGCTCCAGTCAAACCAGCCTGTGCTGGTGGATTTCTGGGCTCCCTGGTGTGGTCCTTGTATTTCCATCGGTCCCAGTCTTGAAAAACTGGCCGAGCAATATCAGGGCAAGGTCACTGTGGCCAAAATCAACGTCGACGACAATCCGGAAGTTTCCGCGCGCTTTGGTGTGCGTTCCATTCCGTATCTCGTGATGTTTAAGGATGGCAAGGTAAGTGAATCCGTGGTGGGTGCTCAGCCGCCGCAGAACCTGCAGAAACTGATTGAACGTGCCTTGTAATTCATAACAAGCGGCGGTCGCGTTTCACGTGAGCTTCTGTAACGGAAGCGAGAGACAGAAGCGACCGCCGGGCCCGTTATCACAGGTCAGATCCCCTCCGTACTGCCGCGCCATGCAGCGCGCACTGTAAAGACTCAGTCCCAGCCCGGATCCCACTTCCTTGGTTGTAAAAAACGGCGTGAAAATCGAGCGGCTCATCTCTTTTGAGATGCCCGGACCACAGTCCGCGACCTCCACTTGAAAAAACTGATTTTGAACGCGCAGGGTCAGCGACACCGCGGGCGCCGCATGTCCTCTCATGGCTTCCAGAGCATTATGAATCAGGCTGTCGACCGCATCGATCACATGCTGCCTTTGACAGTAAAGGACGGCCTGTCCGTCCAGCTCCTCCGTCTTCACCTTCAGCTGAATGCCCTGGTTATGGAGATAATGCTGTGACCTTTGCGTGATGAGCTGCATGATGCTGTTCACGTCGAGGGGTTCCAGCGGCGCCATGATTTGCGGTGTGGAGACGAGCAGTTTTTGCAGAATGCTCTGGATGCGATGAATGGCGTTATAGGCCTTTTGAATGCGCATGCGGACGGCACGTTGATCGTCTTTTCCTGCCAGCGTCTCCAGATTTTCCAGCGTGAGGCGGATGATGGCGAGGGGGTTATTGATTTCATGCGCAGCCCCGCCGGCGAGTCGGCCGATGGCTGCCATCTTCTCGTCCAGAGCCTGCACACGGGTGCGCTTCAGGGCCTTCCGATAATTCTGGTCGGATTGCCAAAGAAGCAGCACGGACGGCAGCGTGATGCCGATGAAACCACAGAGGCTGAAAATAAACTCCAGGACGGCGGCCATGCCTTCGGTCAGGGGATAGAGGCCGGTTGGGAAGAAATCGCGTCCCACGATTTCATAAGAAACAAAGGCGGCCGTGGAACAGATGGCGATCCAGCGCCACTCCCAGACTCGAAAGAGGAGAAAGGGAAAGAGAGCGAGATGCAGAAAGAGGATCGGAAGACCGGTCTCTTTGCCGTAAACAATAATTCCTGTGATCAGGGTGAGATGGCAGACGAAGAGATAGCTGACGCGGGCAACCAGGAAGCTGTGACTGCGGGCCAGATACAGGATGAATCCGAACAGGAGGAACGTGGGAAGGCCCAACTTCAGGAGCAGATCCCACTGGCTGAAGCAAGCCAGGACCAACGAAGCCAGAAGAGTGAAACCGATGGCCATATAGAGCGAGGCGTTGAACACCAGGAGCTGCAGCTGGCAACGGCGGTCTTCGAGTGCGTGCTGGCCTGCGGCAAGGCGCTGCATTAGAAAATGGTTCAGGCGTAAGGCGGCGGTGTTCAAGAGACGTCTTCCTGATTCGTGCTCGGTATGTATAGTTCACAAAACCAGACAGCTCAAGAGGTGTTAGGGTTGGAGTGAGGGGTGTGCGGGAAATTATTTATGGTGGGTCTGCCGGGTGGAGCCGGCGGCTTTCATAGGAACTGTAAGACTTTGGCTCTTGTACGAACGAGCGTCAGGTATTTTTCCTTGAGGTCATCGGTCAGGAAGCTCTTTTGGATCCGCTCCATCCATTGAGAAAGCACCCCTTCAAACTGCTGCATTTGATCACTGATCACTTTCGGTTCCAGGCCCAGACGCTCTCTTCCAAAATACTGGAGGAGGAGATTGCGCGTGATGCCTTTCCTTTTCCATGAAGCGGAAGGGCCACTTCTTCGGAGAGTGTAAGGCGGATGACATCCCGGGCGACAATAAGAGAGAAATTTTTGAGGTGCATGTCTCCTGGGGCTGCTCAAGAAAAGCCCATTCTATGGAATAAATCTGGTGCTTCCATGGCCAGACGCTCAAGGCCAATCGCTTTTCAACTTTTCAATTTTCCGCTTCGCACAGTTTGGATGGGATAAGTTTTTGATCTCGATTGAGATCATCTATGACACCAGCATGAGTTTTCCTTTGCGACTGACAGAATGATAGTCAGAGAAACGTCACGTAGCGCTGGAAGAGAAAATTAGTTTCAACCCGAATGACTTGGCTTCACAATGACGACGATAGATTTTTCATCCTAAAGCCAAGGTGTTAGAATTATAAAGACATAACTATTGGAATTTACGATAAAACTATCACAATCCTCGCGTTGGCCGTCAATTCATTTTTCTTTCAAGGTGAATCATGAGGTAGGGCGATAATCTGTTCAAAATCGTTTTCAACTTCACAGAATAACTGGACAGATTTCCCTTTAAGAAATAGAAGTCCCAAGTAAATTCTCCAAAATGGATTGGAGATTTTAATTTTGAGGTTGAGTCATGGAATCTGAAGAAATCTTTAGCCGAATGAAAAAGCTGATGGCGCTTGGCGTGATCGCCGGTACTTCAGCTGTTGGCAATGCGGAACCCGTGAAGCCGCTGATACCACCCAGCACGATCTCCACTCCTGCTTCTGGTGCCTCTTCGATCAAAGAAGTGATCAGTTCGATCCGCGGCGGCACAGGATCGATAAATCCAATCGCGGACGGGAATCCCGATTTCGACAACTTCGAGAACTTCGATAACTGGCAGGACTTCGATAATTTCGAAAACTTCGACAACTTTAGCAATGTCGTTGGTGATTGGCTCGAACCAGGTCATGGCGGAGGCGAGAGCCCTCGTCTTCCAGGAACTGGCGGCCGCCCCTGGATTAACCCGGTCGCTGATCCGACCGAGTTCGAGAAACCAATCATCAATCCCAAAGTCTGACAACCAGTGGCTGATCCGAACCGTTTTGCAAAGACTATGGTAAAGGCTCTTCAAAAGCCAAATTGTATTAAAAGTTTTGCAATAAACCTTTAGGTCAGCCATCTCTATCATGAGCCCCTCTTAACGAGGGACTCTCACCCAGTGGACGACATTATGAAACTTCATAATTATTTGGCTACGCCACCTAAAATGGGGCCTCTCAATCTGCTCATTATGCAGTCCACAGGCTTCTGCAATTTTGCATGTACGTATTGTTATCTCACTAAGGAATCTCGTGCCCAACGGGGACGGATGAGTATGGACGTGGTCGAAGAGACATTCAAAAACCTCTTTGGCTCAAAAATTCCACATGATCAATTTACTGTCGTGTGGCATGCAGGTGAGCCTCTTGCAGCCGGCATACCATTCTACGAAAAAGCTTTTGAGCTGATCGAACGTCTTCGTCCGGATTATTGCAAGATTTCGCATTCCTTCCAGACCAATGGCAGCCTGATCGACCAGAAATGGTGCGATTTCATCAAGAAGTGGGCCGTAAGCGTCGGTCTGAGCGTCGATGGGCCAAAACAATTGCACGATCTGCATCGGATCGACAAGATAGGTGAGGGCAGCTTCAATCGGGCCGAGCAAGCCATGGACCTTTTGCGCAGCAACGGCATCCCTTTCAGCTCTATCGCGGTCGTCACCAAAGCTACTCTGGACAATCCCCATCCTTTCATTGACTACTTTACGACCAAGAGCTTTTCCACGACTGCATTCAATATCGAGGAAACCGAAGGTTTCAATATAAAAAGTTCGCTCGAGTGCGATAAAGGGAGCGAAAGGTTTCGTGACTTCATCCGAGCATACTATTTGCAAGCCAAAGCGAGCGGCACCCGAGTGCGTGAGTTCCGAGCTACGGAGCAGACAATTTTGCATCCGATCAAGCGAACCTCTTCGCAATCCATTCCGATGACGTTGATCAATGTCGCGATGAATGGGGATTACTCCACCTTTTCGCCTGAACTCCTGACAATGGAAAGCAGAAATTACGGGAGTTTTGTTTTCGGAAACGTTATCAAGGACAGGTTTGATGACATATGGAAAAACGAAAACTTCCAACACGTGTATGCGGATATTCAGGCTGGCATCCGCGTGTGCCACAAGACTTGTGATTACTTTGAATTTTGCGGCGGTGGCCATCCCTCGAACAAGTTCAGTGAGAATGGCAGCTTCAACAGCGCCGAAACTATGCACTGCCGTCTCTTGAAAAAGGATATGCTCATGGTGATCGCTCAAGCCATACAAGCAGAACGAGATGCTCAATCGGAGGTTATCCATGCGAAATAAGGTCGCTCTGATCGCTCTCGTAGCGGTCGTCATAGCTTTTGCAGCTAATCAATTCGTTCGGACGCAGTCGGTCAACACTCCCGGAGGGGATCCTCAGCTTGAAGCTATTCCTCTGGAAAAATTTACAGGGCAAGCAGATACGGCTCCCTCGATGGGAGCGCCTGCTCCGCTTCCGGAATCACCTGCTGACAGCGCTCCGGTCGAAGAGCCGTACGTGGAGACCAAAACCTCCATTGAGGATAACTTGGTCGAAGCCTCTCCTGATGAGGTTATCGAAACCAAGCCTGCTCAGGTAAATGTCGACAAACCGGTCTATGCATCCGAGAAATTGAACCTGCCGAAGGAGGTCGTCGAGAACCTCAAATACTCAGCTCAGGATATCGGTCATTTGGAAAATCATGTGCTGCATATGGCGACCGATGAGGATTTCAAGAAATATCCTTCTCTCGAGACGAGTAAGGATCTGCTGCGGAAGGTGATCGGCAACTACGAGGGACATGCCATCTGGAAGAATAACGGTCGCAGCGGTGAAGCAAACCTCAGCATCGGGGGAACCGTGACTGATGCAAAATTCCTGGAAGGCTTCTACGAGTTCAGGGTCTTTGATGATGGCGAGCTCAGAACCCGATTCGAGGTCCCAGGGCACATCGGTGGATCGATCCGGGTCGTAGATGAAGAACAGTCTGGATTCATTATTGAACCACAAGGCAAGGACGGCGTGCAAAAGCTGCAGCTCTTCCTTCGGCAGGATGGCGATCGAAAATACCTAATTGGCAATCTCTATATTGCCAATGCCAAAGAATCTGGAAAATTTGAAAACGTTGCTATCTTGAACATGGTTGCCCTATGATAAAGGTCCTGGAAAGCTTGACTGCGGACTTGCGAAAGAGGATTTTCGTTAGCCCTGGAGTGGAGATCATTAAGAAAGTACATTGGCACCCAGAGACCAAATCCTATACGTCTGGTGCCTATAGGCCGATCGCCCAGTGGCGAATGATCAACGAGAGGGAGGCTGACGAACTGCTGGCACAGCAGGTTCAGTGTCTTGGCACTCTCGTTGTTCCATTCGAATTCAAAACGGGTTTTATCGCACGCTTTCAACAATTGGGACTTTTGGGGGTTCCAGGAAGCCGATCGGTCATGGATGAACGCTTAAAGCTTTTTTCGAAGACGCTGCTGCCAGAATTGAAGAGCGATCTGGAGTCCTATCTGGTCGAACCGTTCGTTCTGCAGTCTGCCGCTATTGGAAGCACACAGCCTGGGCATCCTTCCACCACTTTTGATGCCAGTCAGAGAATGTTCCGGGGTCTGCATATCGATAACTGGTGCAAGCCCGAAGCGAGCCTGCGCGATCGGAATGTGGGCGCTGTGCGGATCATTATGAATTTTGGAACAGAGGCACGAGACATTAGCTTTATTCCGCTCTCTCTTCGTGAAATGGAGGCGGCACTGCGAACAACAGATGCCCCAGTCGATGAAATGGCGTCCCGTAGCAACCTGTCACGTTTCATTGAAACATTTTTGGAAACGTTTCCAACGTGTCCGGTTTACCATATCGAGCAGTATCCGGGCGAAGGCTGCATCATCCCCGTCTGCAACGTGGTTCATGATGGACTGCCCCTGTATAAGTGTCACGAAGATACGAACGTGCAGTTGTCTTGTCAGGATTTCGCGCTGTCGACATCGTTCAAAAGGAAATTTATGTGAAGGAGTGGTGGCATGTTTCGGTCGATGTCCGTCTCAAGATCCGAATTTTTCAGAGATTACTGGCAAAAGAAGCCTCTTTTCTCTGATAATTTCGAACCATTGGCCTTTACAATAAAGGACTTGAACGACATTCTGGGCAGGCAGAGCTTGAAGCCGACGGATATCAGAGTCGTATCCAAAGAAAATGAAATTTCGGCCAAGGATATGGCCACGCCGCGCGGCAGTCTCGACAGTCATCGACTGCTGGATTTCTTCAAAAGCGGGTATACGATTGTCATTCCATCGATCAACAAACTGAACCGGCAAATCAATTCCATCTGTCGCGTGATTTCAAAAGACCTGGGAGCATCCGTCCAGGCTAATCTATACTATAGCCCATCCAATTCCCAGGGTTTCAAGGCTCACTGGGATAATCACGATGTCCTGGTCTATCAGATTCATGGCCACAAGACCTGGAGTGTATTTGATCAGGCGCACTGTGAGCTGCCCCTGCAAACCCATCGATGCATTCCACATGAACTAGACCTGGACCGCGCCCACCGGCATTTTGGGATGATCGCAGATAAGATCCTCTATATTCCCCGTGGTTTCACCCACTTTGCCAATACCGATTCGTCGCCCTCGATACATCTGACCTTTGCACTTGAATATCCCAAGCTCTGCGACATCCTTCATCGGATGATTGATTCTCTGACAGTCACTAACAGGTTGCTGCGCAAAGCCCTTCCCATGTATGAGGCACATGTGGATGTATCGATAGTGTCGGATCTTGCGCCGATACTGTCAGCGTTGGCTTCGCCTGAACAGATAGGACGGGAGCTATTGCACATGGAAGCAAAAAATACATATTACAGCGATGTATTCGATCTGTACTTCGAAAGTCGAGAGGACCAGGCAGCCATTGACGCTGGTACACACATCCGGGTCCGAGAAAGCGCCATTTTCTCCCTTCAGTATACGGGCGATGACCTTACGCTGGTTATGCCCCAGAGACGCATTGCTGTTGCCAGGAGTTGTCACTACCTGCTCTTTGAAATCCTGTCACAGAAGGAAATCTTTTGCCTGAGTGATCTGAAAGCCTTCCATCTGGGTACCGAACCTTTGGCGCTGATAAACCATCTGGATCAACTGGGATTGTTTGTGAGGGCCTCATGTCGTCCTTGATTTCTGGTTTGACTGTCCTGTCAAGCGTGGGGGTTGACTTACATAAGCGTTTACTTAAGAGCGTTGGCTTGACCAAATCGCTGTTAAAGAGCTCCGATGCCCCCTCAATCAGGCCCTATGAAATTTTTCGCCCTAACCCTCGATGGAGCCGCCTGGAATCTTCTGACTTGAAGATTTTGGGAGTACCCGGATTTCGGAATATTGCTGAACATATCGTCCATTTTGAGATTCCATCGGATATTCTGCAGACTTTCCATGCCCACAATTCGGTGCAGTTTCCGAGTTCCAAAGAGGAAAGCATGCGGATGGATGAAATTTTCAATGCTGAAACTCTGCCTTTGATAAACACATTCGTGGGTAATGCAGTTGCTTTTTTTCCGGATGACTATAAGGCCGTTATTGCAAAATCCCGCTTAGGAGAAGAGTCCACCGTATACGATAAGAGGTACGCGTCCTATATGGGACTTCATGTCGACAACTGGTGCGAGCCCAAGATTGATTTGATGCGTCGAAATAAGTCTGCAGTTCGGATTTTTGTCAACCTTGGTACGGAAGCGAGGGATCTGAATTTTATTAATCTAACGCTGGCTCAAATCCTGGAAATCATGCAATCACATGAAAAGATAGAAGCATTCCGATCGGCGAACAATCCTATTCAATTGTGTCACGCCTTTATGGAAAACTTCCCGGAATACCCGGTCGTGCAGCTGGAGGTTTATCCGGGAGAAGGTTGTGTTGTACCGGTTTGCAATATCATTCATGATGGTTATACACTTTATAAGTCGGAACCGGATGTGAATTTGACCCTAACCTCGCAAGGCTTTTGTCTTCGGGAGTCGTTCCTTGCTTCCTTCATCAGTAAAGATACCCTATCCAGCTGCTGCCTTTGATCTTCCTATCCTGGATGTATTTGGCATCAAGCCATTGGACCCCTATCATTACCATGATCTACGGCATCGTGGGCGAACGTGGTGACGAGAAAACGACCATCATAATGTCCCAACCATGGCAGTTGTTACACCTTTTGTGTCAGGCGTTAGCATGTTGCAACCGTCGTCGGAGGTGTCTGCCCCTTCGTGAATGGATTGAGGCACACAAAAGTTCAATGCACGTCGCAATCCTGGTGTATCGCTGAGGAAATATTGGCAAGCCTCTTGCCCGGTGTCTGATTCCTACAGACTTCATCCATCCCTCAATCTTCAACCTTCTGCACCAATTGCCAGGGTAGCAAAAGCCAATCTCCAGGCAGTTTTGCTGTGCTGCCTGCCGCCGTCTAACGTTAACAGTTAGTGCATTGCACTATGAGCATCAGTGACCTCTTCAATTCCCGGAAATGAATAAACCAATTTTGAGCAAGTGACAGGGTGGCCACGTATCAATGGCCCTTTAAGCTACGATTTTGGGGCTTTAAAATATCGTTTTCAGCTAAACTTTACCGTATCTGGTCTGATTGACATTGAATTTGGGAAGTGGCATAAAGTGTGCTCTATCCGCGAGCGGATGAAAAGGCTAGAGAGCAACCCAGTCAAGCTTTTACTAACCGTTTTACCGGTAGAAGAGCTGCTGAGGATAAGCTTGAAGGATTTATTCAAAAATGAATCATGAAAGGCTTTTTCTTATCCGATTGGAATAAGCAAGCAAGATAGCCTGGCACATTACTAAAAGTTTCATGGACATCCAGATGGGAAAAGTTGAATTAAGTTGGCAGCCAATCCTCATCATAAGCATAATCACTGTGCTATTGGGTGTAACGCAGTACTTTGCTTTACGCAGTATTCGGCCTCTATTCTTAAAATGGAAATGGGTTCGAATTATTCTGATATTGACGGCAATAGCGACAACTTTCCTGATCCCCTACAACGTTTGGTTAGTAAGAGGATTGGATGTTTCAGAACAGGGTGTCGCCTCCGAATTCTCTCATTTTTGGCTTGGTTTGATTATCTATTGGATAATTATTTTCAGCCTCTTGTTTTTAAGTTCGCGAGTGCTGTATGTGAAAAAATCAATCAGATCGAAAATCGGTAAAGATGGCTCTCGCCGAGAATTTTTTCAAAAAGTATTAGGCGGAACGAGTTTAGGACTCACTGGTCTCGTTGGTGTAACAGGCTATGGTCTCGCTAAAGCTGATCCAGCAGTCGAAAACGTCGAAATCAAACTAAGGCGTTTCCCAAAAGAACTTGACGGCTATCGAATCGTTCAGATTTCCGATCTCCATATTGGTCCGATAATCCAAAGACACCATGTGGAGCGTGTTGTTGATATGGTAATGGAGTTGCGGCCGGACTTGATCGCCTTGACTGGTGACTTTGTCGATGGTTCGATCGAGCAACTTGCAGACGCTGTGCTACCGCTCTCAAGATTGCAATGCACCGGTGGTGTCTTCTTCGTCTCTGGCAACCACGATGTTTTTAGTGGCTGGAAGATATGGTCGAATAAATTTCGAGAACTTGGCATCACTGTCCTGGAAAATGGGCATGTTGAGATCAAGCATCCAGCAGTAAACGAATCATTTTATATTCTAGGAATTAATGATCCGACTGCTGTTCGACTAGGGATGCAGTCAGATGTAAGAATGGCATTAAAGGGATGTGATCCGAATAAAGCAAAGATACTGCTAGCCCATCAACCCCGCAGCGTCTCTCAAGCAGAACAATTCGATATTGATCTTCAGTTGTCTGGCCATACTCACGCTGGCCAAATGTGGCCATTCGGCTGGCTAGTCGGGTTTCTTCAGCCGTATGTTAAAGGCCTTCATCAGCACTCGAATCGCTTACAAATCTATGTTAACCGCGGAACTGGGTTCTGGGGTCCTCCCATGCGAATTCCTTATACACCTGAAATTACGAGCATTGTGGTTCGTTCAATAGAATAGGAGCAGGCCAATAATGGCTCCAACAAGTCTTAAAAATATGAATAATTCAGTTTACCTCATCATCGTTCCTATAGGCATTTATGCGAGTTACGTCTTGTTAAAAAGCGTTATGGAGTCGATGTTGTTTTTAATTCTAGCAATGATCTAAAGTGGTTTTCCATGCTGCCATTCGCCTGGGCGCGTAGCGCTACATTCTTAAAGATACAGCCGCCCTCTGAATATGTTTCAGTATGTGGCGATCCCCACAACTTTGGGCAGTGTACAGTCGACTGTGGAGAGTGGATTTGGAAGCCTCGCTTTGGCACATGGGAGTATGCTCTACTTGGCGAATGCAGTAAGGTAAGAGACGCAATCGATTTAATTTTGGTTGAACTCGGGATTTCAGAAGTCCTTCCAAGACTGAAATTCAAATCTCAGCAGATACATAATTTTGATGGGTATTATGTCGAAAAGCTCCGCTGGGCTCCATTTGAGACCCAAAAACTCAGCGTTGAAGATATGGAAAAAATTGGCAGCGTAGTTGGAATCTGCCAGTATTTCGGCATCGTTGATCTTCATTCTGAAAACTTCATCCTCGGCATCTTCAAGGACAGGGTGGTTTGTGCTCCGGTCGATATCGAATCTGTGTGCAACCAGGTACGATTACCGAGTGATATGTTTCTTGTGCCCAAAGTGCACCAAGGCGAAGCTTATTCACCTGATAGCTATGGACTTTCTTGTCTTCTTAAACGCTTGGATGCCTTGCAGACTGCAGCATTTATATATGGCTTTTTGAGAACTATAGAGCTTATCAAAACCAAGCACTTATTTCTTGATAAGGCAATCTGTGCAACGACTCCTAAGAATGCTTTTATTCGCGTACTTCACCGAAATACCTTCGAATATAGCAGTTCCATGAATGAAGGCCGGAATCATAGCAATTTTACAGTCTGTGAATTAGAGCAGATGTCTCGCAGTGATATACCGTACTACTTTCGGACAAAACTATCAGATAGGGTTGAATATTTTGTAAAGCCGGGTGCACGGAGTTCTGCCAGCCCTGACATTCAAGGAAAGTTCAGTGGGAATAATTTCTTTTTTAGTTCTTCAGACAGAATAAACTCGTTTTCAGAAAAGCAAGTTATTGCTTCAGCACTGCAACTGGCTTACGTATTATTCGAGCGCCTTCAAGCTATTGGCGAAGCGAAATACAAAACTATTGGCGTTTCATATGTTGAAGGGAAAATTAGGCTTGAATACAAAGAAAGATTTTTTCAGATAAAGGACGAATGAATGAAGACCATGCTTGGACTGTTCGGGACTCTTGCGTTTAGTGCCTGCGTGTCCACTAGCAGCAAGAACTCGAACTCTGAATTAATTGATAAGCAATATGCGGCTTATAATTCGAAAGACATTGACAGATTCATGAGCTTTTTTGCGTCTTCTGCCAAAATATGCACAGTGCCGGCCGATATATGTATGGAAGGTGAGAGCCAAATCAGAGCGCACTTCTCAGAATTTTTCTCAAAGTTTGAAACGTTAGACGCTAAAGTTTCAAAAAGAATTATCGACCAAGACTATGTTTTGGATTGGGAACAATTATCCGCTGTCGCCAAGAATGGCAAAGCAGTCAAACTATCGGGAATTTCAGTCTATAGAGTTGAGAGGGGGAAAATCGCCTCCTTAACTATATTTTTAAATCATAAGGAGTGAGCTATGAAGAAATTGGTTGCTTTGGTTGGAATGATTTTGTCAGTTGGTGCAAATTCAGCAGAAAATTTACCATCACTCGGTGGAGCGCAGAAAGGTAAATTTAATGCTGAGAGTTCTAAAAAGACACCGACCTTGGATGAACAAGTTGAGGAAATTGATCTGGATGCCCTGGAAAGGGAGATAAATCCAATTTCTTCAATTATATCACAAAAATATCAGCCTAAATCTAATATTGCCAAGTGAATGTACTCGGCTTGTCTCGGAATTCGCTCGGCATAATTTTGCCGAGCGTTTGCGTTTTGTTTGGGGAAGCATAAGTGCGAGATCTATCGTTGGTCATAATTTTTATAGGTATGATGCTGCATGCTACCTCAGGTCATGCCGGGCCTTGCCAGCGCGAAATCAAGGTTGATGTGCCGATATTCCCAAATAATTTTCCTGATCCGATCTATGCAAAGTCGATGGTTGACGCCTTTATTTTCCGACAAGTCCTGGATAACCTTGTTGCAATTTCAGGTGATGGGCATCTTATTAGTGCGATAGCCAAATCATGGAGAATATCCCGTGATGGTTTAATTTATGACTTCTTCTTGGACCCGGAAGCCAAATTTTCAGATGCCACGAAGATAACAGCAAATGACGTTGCCATTTCGCTCAATAGGCCTTTCTGGGTGAATGATCCAAGAAAAAATCGCGGAGTTCTCGCGAATTTTGTCGTAGGCTCAGAAAACTTAAAGACAGGATCGATAGCTTCAGGGACAGCTGTCGTGGGCAAAAATCATCTCCGAATAACACTCAAAAAGCCATACCCTCCGCTGCTGAAGATATTAGCTTATTCGCTCTATGGTGTTGTTAAGCTGGACCAGAAATATGAGCAAGTGATTGCAACAACAGGCCCCATGACTGTTCATGCTGCCAGTCAAGATAGCATCTTGATAAAACGCAGTCAGAACTTCAAAGGTTTTGCTAAGTGCGTCCCAGATTCGGTCGAATTCAGAAAAATAAATGATATTGGTTTAGTCTCCAAAAGACTCTTAAAGGACAAAAGCATAGACTTCGCTCTCGGATATGAGCAGATACCGCATGTGCCGCCTGCCGATATGATGCCGATATCCATTGGCTATGGTCATATATTTCTGAATAAGAATAGGGCTGAGTTCCTGGATTCAGAATTTCGTCACGATTTTGTCGAAATCATGCGAAATGGTTTTCATGAAAATTTTGATACCGGTGAATTTACGAAAAAGTGGCTCTTGTTCATGCCGCCGACCGTAATGGTTCCAGAATACTACCGTCGCGAATCAAAACCCACTATTTCACCTTTGCAGTTTCGAGATAAATGGTGCAATCGCAAATGCGACAGACCATTTCGTATTGTATTAAATCAAATGCAGCGATCGCGCTTGCGTGAAAAGGAGTTTCTAGGATTCTTGCGAGGAGCTGGTCTGCGAAATATACGGATTATCTATCTGCAGTTCGAAGAGTGGTATAGAGCATTGAAAAGGGGCGACTTTGATCTAATTGCTTTTGCGTACATGGGAACCTATTCCGATCCAGATAGTTACTTGACCCCCCTGATTGGAGACAATTCAATACAGTCAATACTATCCGGAAACTTGGCGGATGAAATAGAAAAAATACGATATACGTCTAGTGATGCAGCTAGGAGGCTACTATATTCGCAGGTGCTTAAGAAATTCGAGTCGGAGCGATACTTTGTCCCGTTAGAGTATATTCCAATGCGTCTTTATAAGCGAGATGGAATAGATATTCCTTTCGCCAGTTTCAAATATGATCTCAGACTCGATGTTCAGAAAACTGTGTTTTGATTGAAAGTGCGACCTATGTCAAAGGTAGAAAATGCAGCGGGCGCTAACAGCCACTCAGGCCATATTAGTATGTCCTCAGCCATCGCACTAGCTTCGGCTCTGAGCAGCATCGTTGTTTTTATCGTTTTTGTTCTGGTAGGAAAGCCAATCCTTGCAAAATATATTCGAATGCAAGTTAGCAGTCATCACACAACAATTGAGAACTATGCCCGCGAGACAATAATACAACAGATTATGATGGGCGACGGCCCTGAGATTCTTCGTAAGTGCCATACGCTGTTGCAATATGATGAGCTCCTTTCCGTCGCGGTCAAAGATTTGAGTGGGGAAACTGTGTGCGATATTTCAAAGCCACACGATGCTGAGTATTCTTCGCGTTGGATAGACGTCCCGATTTACTTTGATGCCGGTAATACAGAACTAGCGACTGTCCTCAAACTTGAGTTCTCAAACCGGATTGAGGAGCGTCTTAACCTTATTGTGAGTTTTTCGACTCTTTTTGCAGCGGCTCTTTTGTTCGTTGTGCAGAATATCTTGACGTTTCCACTTGTGAAAAGAGTCTTGAGACCTCTTGCGTATTTGTCCAAAGCAGTTGAAGTTTCATCTCCTGAACAAATTGAGCTGCCGAAGCTGGAAAAGTTTCGGCCTGTAGTTGCTGAAGTGAAATCCATTTTTGGTTCTATGAATGAGTTTTTGAAGCATTTCAGCCTTTATGAAAAAAAGCTCGTGGAATCTACTAGATTTAAAGCCATGGCACATACAGCGCAGGCCATTGCACACGACCTTCGGGCTCCCCTTGGCGCTATAGAGCGCGTATTGCTAGATCCTCAGGCAAATAATGATCTACACCGAGACGCTGCGTTGAAGTCACTGAATCGTTTGTATTCTATGATTGAGTCATTTCGTCATGTTGAAATAGAGAGCTTAGTTAAGCGAAAGAATGCAACATTGGACTTTTCCTCGGTTGGCGAGTTCCTTGAGCAAAAAGCACAGCAGAGTGCACTTAAACTTGAGATTCCAGCCGAAGTACTGGCAGACGTATGCATTGATGCACCAAAGGTGGATCGTGCTTGGATTAATCTTGTATCCAACGCACTTGATTTTGCCAAATCGTTCGTAATCGTCGAAGCGGAAATCCATGATAACATGCTTGTCATTCGAGTTATTGATGATGGAGAAGGTGTGCCTCATGATTTCATCCCGAAGCTTTTTCAAAGGGGTGCCACCTATGGCAAACTCGAGGGTACCGGTCTAGGTCTTGCATATGTAAAGCAAGTAATGCGTGGGCATGGCGGTGATGTCACCTATCGAAGGGAAAATAATCTCACCATATTCGAGTGCCGATTGCCCAATGCAGTGGAACCCGAAAAGGAACAAGTTGTGGAAAACGCTGCGTCTTTGGAAATTCAGCTCGTGCAAAAACTGGTGCGATCGGTCGCAATTTGTCTTGAGCCCAGGTCTCTCACGCAATCGATTCTGGAAAAATTGACTTCCTATGATTCGGACGAGTTCTTCTTTTCCGAAGAACGCCAGGGAGCCTCCATTGTCGTTTCCAATATCGATGAAGTCATGTTTGAGGTCCTTGAGCGCGATGATCAGGAGTACATGTCCGCTGCACACTTGAAGGATGATGAAGCGGCGATCATGAAGGTGCTCAAAAGAAAATTCAATCTCGAAATTGAAGGTGCCACAAGTGTTTGAGAAGAGAAAGATTCTTTTTGTCGAAGACGACAGCCTAGAAATCGGGAATATATCGGTTCTTCTGAGGTCCCTGGGAGTAGGCTTCACCCACACGGCTACCGTGAGCGAGGCTGTGCGTGAGCTCGTGCTTCAGCCGTATGACTACCTTCTGACTGACCTTCATATTGAAACCAAGGCCGGCTTTGAAAAGCCTGATGGCCTGACTGTAATCCGAGCTGCGGTCGAGCAGCAACCGAACATTACAATCGTGGCGACCTCAAGCGATCCAAGAACTGAAGTGGTCAATGCAGCCCTGACTGCAGGCGCTCATCATTTTGTCAGAAAGCCCCTGTCCAAGGCCGACGAAATTGAGATTGCCTTCAGGCTCGCGAACCAGCGTCGGCGACTCGCCAGGGGCAGTCGTCTCAAGACTCCATCCGGCCTCTGGGAAGCCTACGCCAAAAAATATCCCTACGGCATCATCCTGGGCGAGCGCGAGCACAAAGTCGCCCGCCTTGCGGCGAGGAAAAAGGCGTCCTGCATCATCACTGGTGAAACAGGTACCGGCAAGGAGGAGGCGGCGAAGCTCATTCACAGGATGCGCTGCGAAGAAGACGGTCCCATTCCGTTTGTGGCTGTGAATTGCGCGACCATTACCGGAAACCTTGCTGAGTCGCTTCTCTTTGGCCACAAAAAGGGTGCCTTCACCGGAGCTGACGAAGCGGCGTCCGGATACATTACGGAAGCTGATGGCGGAATCCTCTTTCTTGATGAAATCCAGACCCTTTCCATCCCAGTGCAGCAGAAGCTTCTTCGCGTTCTCAACGATGGCTCTTATCATCGACTGGGTGAGGCCCGGACCCACCGCAGCGAGTTTCAGCTGATTGCAGCATCCACCAAGGACCTTGGCAAGGAAGTCGACGAAGGACGATTTCTGGTCGATATCCATATGCGGATGATGGGCCTCGACTTTCACATGCCTCCTCTCAGGGAACGCATGGCCGATCTTCCGGCATTTGTGGCTCTGTTCCTCTCCCGAAAGAACATCGCACTGAATGTTGATACTCTTGATGACTTGATCGAAAAGCTCCAGACCTATCAGTGGCAGGGCAACATCCGTCAGCTCTTCAAGTGCCTGGACGCTTGGCTGCTTTACTGTGAACTCGACTGCGTGACGCTTTCCGCTGACAATTTCCCGCTCTTCAAGGATCTTCAAGCCCTTCAAAGGCCGGTTGCCAGGGCCCAGGGCCCGAAAGACGAGATAGACTTCAATACAGCTGCCAACGAGGACCGGGATTTTGATCAGCTTATGGCGGATTTTGAGCGGACCATCGTTTCCAATGCCATGAGTCGCCATGGTTCCATCTCCAGCCTCTCAAAGGCTCTCAATATCCCGCGATCAACGCTCGACGCGAAGCGAAGAAAGTACAACTTAATATAGGATCAGTATAGAAATATATTGGGGTATTCTTAAACCTACAGCAACGCACCCCAAACTACTGCACCTTAATTGTCTTTAGCGGGCGCGTTGACCTGCCGCCCGGCGGCCTCCCGTTCTTTCCGTCTTCATTAAACAGCTCGAACGCGAATCGAGTCTTTCCAACGGTCATTCCCCGAAATCCACCCCGCGGGCCAAGCTCGATTTCGACTCCGTCACCGTATTTGATCCTCGCTTCCTCAAGGGTCAGAAACTTTGTCACGAGGGCCCATTGGCGGGTGATGGGATCTAAACAGACCCACGTGCCATACTTAGCGGCGATTTCGGCCCACATCGTCTCACCGATGATGACTCCCGGCCGAATATTGTAGCCCCAGGCCACGGGCTCTCCGGCTGATCTGTCGGTCACGACAATGCCATAGCCGGTGAAGTGCTTATCGATTAGCTCCTGCGGAACTGGACTGAGCCCTGGCCGGTGCAAAATCTTAATCCCCATTCGTCCCTTCCTCCGACGTCGAGGGTTACCAAGCGCCACACGCAACCTAACATCGGCAAATGAGGACGAAACTTGAGCGGTTTTGTGAAAGCTATGGACTGCCAGAAGTACCAAATTACTTAGCCAAACAATGCTCCACTAATTTAGCAAACCAAATCTTTTCCCGTCCGCAAGCAAGTCGACTCATGCTTTCATCTTAGCCCAAGGGTTAGCATCGTCACTTGCTTTGACAGTCTCTAGTGAAATGACTTCACTAAAAAACTAAAATCCATCTCGACTTTCATCGCAGAAAGCAACTCATAGAGCACTCTCAAATGCACATCCGTATTACCGCCTGATTCAATACAAGCAATGGCCGACTGTAGCTTGCCTGGTATGCGCTCCCAACTGTCTTTGTGTCAAACCAGCCTCAACCCGTTTTCTCTGGAGTGTTTCTCCAAGGCTCTTGAACGTCAGTGAAATACTGAAGCAGTTGGTCGCGAAGAGACCGATAGGCTTCATCTTCAATGATGGCAAAAAAGCATTTTACCCGAGAATACGATTCAAAATGTCTTTTAATAGAGCCTTTGAGAAAGACAGTCCTGGTCTCAGCGGAACGCATGTCTGTAGGCGCACTTTTGTGACCTTGGGAACCAGTGCAACAAGTCTCGAAGCGGTCAGCGTGCTGTTGATCATTCAAGTCGAGTCACGATAGAAGGATATTTTGATCTGGAATCTGAAGCTGCTGCAAAAGTCTCTCAAGGCATTGAGAGACCTTCTGGAGAACTGACTTCGCAGATAAACTTCGCAAAAAGCTCAACGACACTTTTTGATAAAGCTGCGAAACGTAGTGATGACAAGGAATAAGAGATTCTAGGAAGAAAAAGATGGTCGGGGCGACAGGATTCGAACCTGCGACCTCATGGTCCCAAACCACGCGCGCTACCAACTGCGCTACGCCCCGCTCCTGAGTGGAGATAGAGTTTCTACTGTAATATCATGTGCGGTTCAACTGGGAATTGGGACGGTTGGAAAATATTTTGCACGAGATGGCGGGTTGGAGACTGATGATGGATAGTACTGATACTCAAAATGCCTTGGAATCTAATCGATAATATCTAGTCGATTAGCAGGGTTAGCGTGGCATTTTGGAACAGACAAGGCGATAAAGTGCGGCTATTTGTCTATGACACGGCAGCGAACAAGCAGGTTATGGTCCCAAGGGCAGAGTATAAGCACATTGATTGCCTGACGGATAGTGAGGTTGATGACTGGGTCCAGCGCTGGGCAAACCTGAAAGCATTCAAAGCCCAGAGCCCTAAACTTGTTCCAGTCAAAGACCGGGCATACTGGAACACGCTGATCGCTTTATGACATACCTCGAGAAGAATGAAGGCCGGCACCCCACCACAGCCCATAGACGCTATCTCGAAGACTACGCCCTTCCCTATTTTGTGAACGCTAATAATTACGAAACTCTTAGTCAGACCCCTCCCTGTGCAGTCTCGCCGATTGGCTTAAACAAGAGCCAGGAGTGTCCCCAAAGCAGCTCAAGCGGGTTAACCAATCTCTGGACAAATTTTGGCGCTGGGCTATCGAAGAGGGGCTGGGTTATCGAAGTCGAGGGCAGTCTTTCTGAGACATCTCTCTTTTTTCAGAATTTCGCGGGAATGGTCGAGAAATTTCAATTCTATGTTGTGCCTCGGCATGCGCCCCGAGGAGTCTTTTATCGCCAGCCGTTCCATGGGAAATCTGTCCACGGAGTTTCTTATATCGCTCCAGCGATCCCGGCCTTCTCAAGCGCCTCGAATAAGTACTTATCAACATCTGCAGGAATATCATCCAGTGGCCAACCATAGTCTTCCATGGAAGGGCGTTCGACCCAAACTTTCCTGGGATGCAGCATATTCCATGAAGTATGGTCAATATCCAGAAAGAGAGCGAGTGCCGCCGACGTTTCAGCAATGTTGAGCCAAGTGTTCTTTACAGCGTCGGATTCGTTGAAGAGCAAGCTCATATCGGTCGTGGCGGCCGCCGACCACAAACAAGCGAGTTCAGACCCGGCATATATCGTCGTCCAAACGCAACCCACAGACAGGAAATTGCCCTCCTTCGAACATGGGCTCTCTTGCAAATCCAGATAACCCATTACTTCACCATCTTGTGGAAAAAGCATGTTCAAGCAGCAGCGCTTCGGGAGAGATTGTAACTTCTCACGGTCAGCAGTTGCCACGTGTTTTGAAAATGCATCCAGGACTATGTCGATGGCCCTGCGTGGAAAAACAAGACAGAAGGAGGAGTCGAGACCCATGGAAACTCCTAATGAAATAGTTGGCAAGTCTGGAGCCAATTATTGGCGCTTTTTTCATGCCAAGCAGGCTGTCAATGCTTGACTCCAGGAGCCCCCTCTCAGTTCCTGCATAAATGCGCTTGCCTATGGCAAATACCGAGTGGACATAGAGATGATCAAGCTCATTGGCGTCGAGTTTATTGATCCAGGTCATGCCGCCATCGTTTGAAATGGAAAGGCCTTCCAAAACCTTTGGCTATCGTCGACCATGTCCAGGAGTTTCCGCCATCAATAGAAATGGCAACTCCAAAATTGCCTCCGACATAGACTGCTGAACCCACGCCGTAGACAGAATGATAGATGGGACCAGGCCCATTGTACGGCTGCTTTCTGCTCCAGCTGCGGCCTCCATTCTGTGATATGGACAGACCTCTGCTGGTTAGCGCGAATATTGTGGAGCCTTGTGCAAAAACACTCTTTACTTTATTGTCACCAAGTCCATCATATGTTGTTTTGTTTATCCAGGTGAGACCGCCATCAATTGAAATGGAAAGACCGGCATCGGTAGCGGCATAAACGGTCGAGCCAATGGCATAGACATCGTTGACGCCAAGGCTACCCAGTCCATCAATTGGTGTTTTATTGATCCAGGTATCACCACCATCAGTAGATATTGAAAGCCCACCGAAGTTCGGCTGGGGAATGGAACCACCATGAGCTACGTATATTTGGGGTCCATTTGCGTAGACTGCGCTTATCAAATTGGATGCAAGACCATCCTTTGATATTTTCTTGACCCAGCTTTTTCCTTCATCGGTTGATATTGAAAGCCCAGCCCCTGCTATGTAAATATTCTTGCCATCCACATGTATGTCTTCGACAAATATTCTTCCCAACCCTTCGTTTTGGGCAAACTCCAATTCCAAAATGATTTTGTCAGCAGCAGCTTTCTCGGCGGCAGTTTCATCAGCAGCGGCCTTGCTGTTTGCGTCGTTGCCATGCGCATCGTTTTCAACCTGATCATTTTTCGGAGTGTCCATTTCTGCCCCCACTTCCGCCGATCTTTTTCATTCGTGATCTCCACAGCCAATGGTAATGGCTATAGCGAGGGTAGTGGTAAGGAGTCGAACGGACATTTTACTCTCCAATGCCAGGTACGGTGCGAACGGGCCGTCCCCACCAGGTCGGCCGACACCGATACGACACTCTCCATGCAGGAATATTGCAGTTCAAAGTGTCATGTAACATGCTGATAAGTTAATCGAATTCGACGCCGAGTGCAGGCAGCGGGCTTAGGGAGTGCAGAGCTAATATGGCATGTAGATTATGATATGATAAACCATCATTGCGGTGGAACAAATATCCCTTTGCAATATTAATCAATGCAATGACCCAGCATCTTATAACATTGAGCGGTATTGCCGGCGCTGCGACTTGCGTTTTAAGGTTTGGTTGGCCAACGTCAGTAGCCTTTCGCAACCTTATCACCCTCGTTCGGTGTATGAACCTTTGGGAACGAAGCCCGCCGACCCATCCCCAGAACGGACTGGACAGTTCGGACTGCTTGCGACATATAGGGTTTGGGAGGTTCGTGGTGGTGAAACATCAGGAAAAAATCTTGGTTGCAATCTGCTTGGCATTTTATGCCTGGGGCTTTATCGACGACCGCTTCCGGCATTGGAGCTTTATTGGCGGATATTCAACCTTCATAGCGTTTATAGTAGTCGAGCGTAAAAGTAAGGGCAGGCCCCTCGTTGATCTCGCTGTGATCATGATGATCGCTGGTGTACTTATCCTACTTGGTATTCAAATCCTCACCTACATGAGAGGCTAAAGCGGAAACTGCAATGAATGCCCGAAAATTTTGGGGATTCCTATCCATTGCTGTCTCTTATGCTGATGAGCGCTACTACGAGCTCTTACGCCTGAATCAACAGTTCAATTTGAATTCCAAGGCGTCGCGATGCGGACAGGGTCCCGAGTCTCCCTATCAGATTTCTTCCGGTCGAAGCCCTTATTCTAATTGGTTGCAGCGTGGATCGGTCTTCCCAGCCCCATATCACCAATGTACCTCAAGACGCTACTGTGCAGACACCCGACCATCTGGGAGCAGCAATCCACCGCTAGATGTGGGAGTCAGACTTACTTACTGGGCAATCGCATCCAAAACGGACAGGACATAGGGGGCCAGCTCCGGATTTCTCGTTTCTTCCGTCGTGCCTCCGCTATCAATATTTTTGAAAGGCCTTAAGCCCTCGGCGGTGAGGTAGGCACTCACATAACGGCTGACTAGACTGGTCTCCTTACTAAAGTAGATTTTGCATTCTTCCTTTTTCAGATCGTCAGCCATCTCAATATTGCAGCTCACATCGGGAATTCCGGGCATATCAGAGGGAGTAAAGTCGGCTGTGCCCGCCAATATTCTCCTGGTTTTCATTTCCAGATGGATCTCTCCTGTATCCTCGTTTGAGGAGTCCAGAATCCGATAGGTGGCCCAACGGTTGAGAGAGGTATAAGATTTTTTGCACTTTGCATCCAGAAACGTCGTTTCTTTTTGGTCGAGGTACCCACCGTAGTAAGTCTGATAAGAGATCATCCATATGGGTTGTGCCAAGGCTGTACCAATGTAGACTTCCTCGCAATCTGTAAAAGCATAGACCGCTTCGAATCGTTCCAGGAGTGACGGCTTGTCTTCATCCGCACCGCATGCCATGAACGTCATGCAAATGATGAGGAATCCTGACTTTGGCCATGCGGGTAATCTCATCACGGATCCTCTTAACCTTCAAAATGTTTACTTTTGAATAGATCGGTGGCTTCGAGCGGCAACAAAGTTAATTTTTTGCAGCCCCAAAAAATCATACTTATCAAGTATTTAAGAAATATTGAGCAGCTGGAAACCTGCGAAGTTAAACTGGTATTGCATCAGCAGGGATGTACCACGATGATTTTCGGCTTGAGCAACCGAGATTATGATTTGCTCGGAATATGAGCCGCCGGGACCAAATATCTGTGCAAAACACAAGCCCGTTTTTTCAATCACCAGGGACTTCTGGTCCTGTCTCTGAGCTGACAATACGAGGGACTGGGGCTCCATATCGGAACGAGCAAACTCGACTCTTCAGCCTCCTTTTGAAGGAAGGACCAGACCTGCTGGCCGCTGCCATAGAAGATATGATCGATGCTAATCGCTGCTCTCCGAATCATTGCCTGAGTTTTGACTTTCAAGATTTTCTCCAATCCGAGGAAGTCTGGAAAGATACCTCGCAGTGAAGCTTTTCCGGATCACATCATCAATGTGTTCACTCTTCATAGAGAGATACGGGAATGGCGACTGGCCCATAATCCCACACCCGCTTTCAGCCCAGTGGCAGTCTTTTACGGGATGGCCATAACCCGCCGCATGCAGCAGTTCATGAAAGAGGAGGACGCGCAGCTCGATAGGATTGATGATCAATTCGCTCGCCAACAGGATCTCGGTTTCCTGCGTGTCTGGCTCCAGAATGGCCACAGCCTGAATATTGCCGCGGCTCTTAATGCGAGCCATGAGCTCAGCGTGGGGCAGTAGCTGAATTCGGGTGATCTTGTTTGGAAGAGGAAAACGGATCTTGGCCTTGACGGCCAGGACAAGGAATTGTTCAACAAGGGGCTCCAAGTCGGCATCCATGACGGTTCCTGGAAAGGCCTCAGGCAAACTTATTTGGGCTTGCGCTTCCTTGGGGAAGGCGACAATGACCAAAAGCAACAGGAGTACTTGGAATTTTTGAATAATGAGCATATCGCGGCCTCCATGGGTCCGTCAAACGTATGAGGAGCAATGGTTTGACAGGCCATGGTCTGAAATATTGCTGATATGGAGGCCAGCCCCAGGGGAAGATTTGACCACCATCCGGCTGGGGAAGTTCGGGAACATGAGGGATATGGTATCTGTTACCTCGGTGGGACGCTTAAGAGCTGCATAGCGGAGACGTGCCTGACTTCCTACCCTACCGATTACGCCGTCAATGGCGTTTTGAAGTCGGACCGTATCCTTGTTGAGGTTGAACTTCTGCGTGACCTGGAGCTTTTGGATTTGACAGGTGATGGGCCGCTCCTGGCCGGAACCTTTCAAGGGATCTTGGACGAGTATCAAAAGCGTTCAACCACCCAGGCCTGGGCGCGACGCTTTTATCACAATCCGTACGCAGAATGTAAAGTGATCGACGGCATCCAATGGCCAGCGTCAAAGAATGGGGAAACAGTTTACGCCAGATATGAGCGTGCCCGGGAATGGCTTAAGATCAAGAGCACTACCAAATTAACAAAGCGTCCCCTGCAGCTGGAAGTTCTTCGAATCTGCGATGAATACCGGCTCATATTCGATTGAGTGCGTCCTCGATTCACGGGCTCTCTTTAATCTTCAGCTCCCATCTCTGCTTTGATTCCAAAATTAAAAGTTACTGAAATTATTTGGAAATATTTCTTTACCTCTATGGGCAATGATTTTCATTGAGTTCCCTTCGACGGCAGCGATTCTTACTTTCTGTAGTCACAGTTTAATTGGGCTATTGTCTACAAATTCGCCAATGCTTGGACATTTTCCTTAAAAATTGATGCGAGGAGGGGCGCCACAGCTTTTGCAAAAGCGAAAGGAACTTTCCCTTTATGAGGTTCGGTCATGCGGTATGTGGTTGCTGCTTTATTCTGTCTGGTGCCCTTCTCGAGCTATGGTGCGGAGCTAGTGAAACGTTTGAAAACCAAAGCTGTGCTGAACTTGAAAAAGAATGAGTTGGTAGACCCGGAAATTGGAGAAGAGGTCTACTGGTGGATGCTGCGGACGAGGTGGCTGAACTTCTGGTTGAAAAGATTGATGGTCAAATCGTGACAGTGACGGGTGAGATCAACGAGCTCGAGATTGGCTTTGAGCACGGGGATGTACGTGTCGAAGGGAAAACCAAAGTCAAATACGATGAGGTCACTCTTGGTCTTTGGCTGACCTTTGGCAATTGAACGCATTGGAAAATCCAATACGGTCCACTCAAACTGAGGTGTTGATAGAAACTGAAGCATATACAGGAGACGACTTTGAATTTCATTCATCCCATTTTGCTTTTCGGTATTCTTTTTGTCGTATCTTGTAAAACAACCTCCAAAAGTAATACTCCTCCTCCTGATCCAAACCGTGTCGTGAGTTCGGGTGTTCGCACCAGTGTGATGCCGACAACCCTGAAAGAGGTTCAGAAATTGGATCTTGAGGTGATAGGCATCGCCCCTCTGCCGCCTGAAGCAAACGGAACCTGGGTCATTCACTGCGAGGACAAGAACACGTCAGCAGGATCTCTGGCGCTGGTTGCGCGAAGCAGTCCTCTTCTTATGAAATTAAATGAAATTCCCAGGGATGCAAATTACGCCGCAAACGTTTATCTGAAGGTCGATGGCAATCGCTACGCTATTACCATTGCGCTGCTTAAGGATAAGAAATGCCAGCAGCAGGACGATTTGAAGTCCGTCGAACTTATGGAGCCAGCTCAATTCATCTTGATCTGCAGCTGGGCCGTGGGATCAAACGAGTGCAAGCTAAAGCGGGCCATCTATACGGCCCTGGATCGTTCCTACGAAGCGTATCTGAATAAACTGGAATTCTGTGGTTTCAAGGGCTGGAAAGAGGGAATCACATACGACATTTCTGACAAAGGCTGCGATCAGACCTATATCGAGGACTATGCAGATGGTTCCTCAAGTTCTGAAAGCAAAACTCTGAGTGGAAATTCTCTGGGAGCTAAAACCATTGAAGGTAGGCTCACATGGGATGATACCAATGGCGTGATTAAATTCACCTCCATTACTGATGGCCGTTCGATGACCTTCAAGAGAGCTAGAGCCGAACGATTTTTTTCGACTCTCGATACTATTATGGACAGACCATAAAGGGTTGCGGGTCGGGATTCAGGAGTCTGGAAATTCTGATTTGTCTCTGGAGGCGGATAGCGCTTTGCTGCCCGTCTTTCTTCGCTCGGGAGTAATTAAGAAGTTTTTATCCGCAAGCCGAATCCCCTAATGTATTGTCGCAAGATTATGCATGGGCGTTGGCCTGTAATGAAACCGGGAAGTTTTGGTCGGTCAACGGACCTTTGAGAACGAATCCTGTCGGCCCATCCCCAGAACGGACTGGACAGGCCGGGATGCTTTCGACATATAGGTTTGGGAGGTTCATGGTGGAGAAACACGAATGCCTGAAAATTCAGGGATAGATCCCCTTCCAGCTTCCTCTCATAATGTTCATTACTTGAAACGGTCACGGCAATGTAGTATTTCCGGCCTCTGCGCGACGCTTCGATTACCACGAAGTAAGGCACCTCCATCCATGATTTCACAGCACTTTTCTTGAAAAAAAGCCATAAGGCCCAAATTCCCTTATCTTAATTTAGAGTCTTCCGACGAAGTTATGGGGTGAATCGTCTTCCTTAAGACGACACGCAGTTGCGGGAGCTTGTTATTTCCAATTTTCGGCAGAACTGGCTTTTCCTGCGGGATCGATTCCTGCTTCTACTGCTATTGTCCTTGTATGGGCTCATGTCCGAAGGCCTGCGAGCCGCGCCTGCTCTTCGCTATTTAGGGGACAGCGATAGCCTCATGCTCAGCCCATACTTGGAAGTTCATCTCCAGAGAGAAGGCGCGGGCGATCTTTCGCAGGGCACCGCAGCCCAGTATGCGGAGTGGGCAGACACTACGCGCGATATTCCTTCCTTCGGTTTTGATGATTCAGGGACCACCGCTTACTGGGTCCGATTCCGAGTGGAGAATCCTCAGGGCAAACCGATTGAAATTTTTCTTGCCAGCCATTATCCGGCCACCGATCTACTGCGGCTCTATGAAGGGCGTGAGGATGGGAAACTGACCTTCCTCGAGGAGCAGGGCGACCAGGTTTCCTATCGGAATCGCTCGGTCCATGCCCGCATCCCAGCGTTTCGGATCATGCTCGCACCCGGAATGCACACCTTCTATCTCGAGCAAAAATCGCTCGGCGCGGTGCAATTTGCTTTAAAAATCTGGCGTCCGGACGCGTTCCGGGAGTTTGCTGGCGACGAGTCTCTCATCCTTGGTGCCATCCTGGGCTCATGTGTGTTTATTTTCTGCTACAATTTTTTCATTTTCGTCAGATTCCGATCACGCGTGTACTTTCTCTATGTCTTATATAATCTCACGGTCTGCATCTATCTGTGCAACTTCCTGGGCTTCACTCAGATGAAGCTGCTGCCTGATGCCACAGGCAGCTGGTGGATGGGCGAAGGGGCCAAGATCAATATGGATCTTCTTCAAATCAGTGGTCTCGCCTTCGCCATTGCATTCCTCGCTTTGAAACAGCATGCCCCCCGTTGGCGGCGGTACCTGCTATTCCTGATCTTTCTAGGCGTCCTGACCCTCTTGAACACGATAACTGCCAAGCTCTGGTTCAACAAGCAAACAGCCATCTTCAGCATGGTCGTCTCGGTGTCGCTGCTTGCCTCCGGCTTTTATCTTTCCAAACGCCTCACTTATGCCCGTTACTATACGCTGGGCTGGTCCTTCCTTCTTATCTTGAACCTGGCAACGATGCTTTCGCTCATGGGCATAACCGCAACCGATATCACTCTCATCTCCTGGGGCCAAAGTCTTGGCTTCTGCCTCGAACTCTGTCTGCTGTCCTTTGCACTCGGCGAAAGGATCGCCACGATCAACCGGCAAAAAGAGGAAACATTGCGGGAGCTGCATCAGACCAAGAACAATCTTTTCCTGGCTGAGCAGGAGCAGGTACATATTCAAAGCCGCCTGCTCGCAGAGAGGGAAAGGCACATCGAGGAACTCGACCTGAAAGTGGAGGAACGGACCCGAGAATTGCGATCCCTCCTCAATAACCTGCATCAGGGTATCTTTGCCATCCGGTTTGAAGAGCAGATCTGCCTCATGGGAGCTGATTATTCTCCCCATCTGCATGAGATCTTTGGCGCCTTCGATTCGTTGACGGTGGATCCCATTCAGCTCATCTTTCAGCATTCGTTGCTTGGTCACGACGATCAGAGTCGCATCCGCAGCACCATTGTCTCGATGATCGACAGCGACCGCATTTCCTTCGAACTCAATACCGGCTCCCTGCCAAGGGAAATCGATCTGGCTCTCCCCTCTGGCATTCAGAAGACTCTCGAAATCGATTGGGATCCAATCGTTGACAGCCACGGATGCATCCGCGAGATTCTCGTGGCCGTGCGAGACGTGACCGAATTTAAGGTTCTTCGTAACCAGCTCCTGCAGCAAAGCGAGGATGTTGCGATCGCAAAAGATCTTCTCGGCGATGACAGACCGCTCCAGGGTGCCCGTATCGCGAAGATTGCCCATGAGCTTCAAGATCTTCTGAAATTAAATGGACAGGATGAAAAAAAGCATGTGGCCGTACTGGGACGCTTGCATTCCTTGAAAGGTGACGCTCGCACACTCAATCTCAATGCCTTGAGCGAAGCCATACATGAGGCGGAAAGTTGTTTGATTCAGACTAACGAGGAGGAACGCACCCGCGGGATGGCCAGGGCCGCGTCACTGGCTGAACGATATCAGGAGGTCTGGGCGATCCTGGAGAATCGCTTTCGTAAGGTTAAGGACTGCGGACTACAGCCTTGTTCATCGCCCGAATTGTCGCTGCAAGAGATCCTTGCGGCCGAAATTGCGGAGGTCGGGCGTTTGGCTCAGGAACTCGGTAAGGTCACTCCTCGGATCTCAGTTGATTCCACTCCCTTGAAACTGCCTCAGGGAGTTGGCGACGCCTTGCGGGAAAGTTTCGCCCATATGCTGCGAAACTCGCTCGATCATGGCCTGGAGTCCCCTGAAGAAAGACGGCAGCTCGGTAAATCGACATATGGGACGATCATAATCCGCGTTCAAGAGGCAGCGGACCACTACGAAATTTCCTATAGGGATGACGGTCGTGGCCTTGATCTCATGAAATTACGAAGCAAGGCCCGGGAGCAAGGTATAATGGACATTCCAGAGGGCGATGATGCGGCAGCGGCCAACCTGATTTTCGTACCGGAGCTGAGTACACGGGACGCTGTTTCCCTGGTTTCCGGCCGCGGCATTGGTATGGATGCGGTCAGGAGCCGGATCGAAGGCTTGGGAGGAAGTATTGAAATCGATCTCCCAGCTGATAAATCGGCAACATCCTTCCGCTCGTTCACCTTACGTATCCGCTTACCCAAGTCCACGGCATCTCATGGTTTGCATGAACCCCGGGATATGAGAGCGAAACTCGCTTGAACAGTGTAACCACTTCAGTCGTTAGTACTCTTATTGTACGAACTAAATATGTACCCACCTGTGTCACTGGCGCCACTTGGTTTCTGGACGTCTTTTCCTGGAAGACTTCCATAGTGGCTAAAACCCTGGGCAACGGCAGGGTGCATCCAGCATGCCTGCGGAGATTCCGCAGCCTGAGAGCGTATAAAGTCTGAACGGAAGTCACACGACGGCCGCGCTTGCAAAGGCGCTCAACTGCTATCTCGCTATTGCCAGGGCCGCTATCACTTGATGATTGCAGGTTTACCTCCTCTAGATTCTGAGCGATTTTAAACTTGATGGCCCATATTTCAGGGAATAACGTAGTCTTGCCTAATCAGCCCCATAAACCCAAAAAGCAGTCCCCGCCGTAACAGTCGTCGGAATCAGAACATACGAAATCATCATCCCATTCGGCGGAAAGTAAGGCGACCGGGTATAACCGGCCGGCATCTTCACGTAGAAGAAATTATGCGTATTCCCCTGAGTGATCTGCAAGGTCACCAGGTTCGCTGAACAGGAATCATCAGAATAGAACCCCGCCGCCGTGGCATCAGACGGCGCGCCGACCGCTGAGTTGTTGAACGAGCTCAAGGTTACTGTACCCGGGAAGACAGCACCAGGGGTCCCACCCCTGGTCAGCTCAGCCACCACAGGGTAGCAGGTATCCCGGGTGAGCATGGAATCGGCATCGCCTATGTACTCATGCGAGGCAGGGTATGCGGCCGTACTGTCAATGACAGCTACATTCAGTATGTTGGCAATGGGCGTTCCGTTCAGAAGAGCATCAAGGTAGAGGAAATCCCCTTCAACTTTTTCCACATCACTGGAACTGACATAAATCATCAGGGATTGAGGCGTATAGTTCCCCGGTTTAAAATAGAGGTCGGCCGTTGCCGATGAACCGGAATTGATGGTCACCGATGTGATCGCAGAATCACTGCAATCGGCGGCACTGTGATAAGTTCCATTGGTGCCATTCGAACTTTCGCTCAGCTGCACAGGGAGCGAGGGTCCCGTGGTGATGGTCTGACCATAGGCATTGGTGCGAACAAGAGTAAAGGGACCAAGACAGTCGGTCAGGGAATCAAATTCTGTGCTCATACCGCTGCCTGGACGAATTTCGACCCAATGATCATAATAAGTTGGAGTCGGAGGGGAGTAGGTTGATTTCTCCGAATCGGACAGCATGTTGATGGTTGCTGCGGGATTCGCGTCGAGATCCGGAATGGAATTGAAGGAAACCGTGGTGCTGCTTTGGGCCTTGACGTATTCCTTCATGTTATCACGCAGGATATTGTCATAGCTGCGCTCATGCAGGAGTTTTTCAGACCCCACGCTCAAGGCTGTCGTGGAAAGCTTCCCATCCATGCTTCCATCGCTGAAATCCTTTTTCCAGGCCATTATGAATTCTGAATCCTCACCACCCAATGCGGTGGCATAGCCCTTCAAACCCTGCAAATAAAGACCATAACGTGCAGCATCGCTGGCAGCATCGGTAATCTCAGCGATTTTCCCTGGCGCCACCTCAGTATTGGAGATACCGGTTGCGGCTCGGGTTTCCGCTGTAGCCTGAACCCTGGCGACCGCAAAAGTCTGTCCCTCGGCAACCAGTTTATCCATACGTTCCGCCGCCATTTCCGTCACCGGATTAATGGCCACAACCTTATCCTTGCTCAGACTGGTCACGCGCGAACGCGCGATGGGCGTTCCTGCGTTCAAGCGAAGACCTGAACCCGTGGTCTGCACCGCGAACTCAACGGATTGAATGTTCGGATCAATTTGCAATTGAAAGTTGCCGTTCACGTCCACAGTCGCTGTTCCTACCGTGGCTCCTTTGGTTCCGTCGCTGTTGAGGACATAAGCGCTGACTTCCATGGCGGCATTGGGATCAAGGGCGAGCGTTCCGACCTGACCCATGATGATGTTGGCAGGATCAGCCGGATCATCAGGTGTTTCCGGATCGTCGATTTCGGGATCGGCTTCATCGGGATCATCAGGATTATCGGGATTGGTGGGATCATTCACATCCGTAGCGCTGGTGGCTGGAACAGCCGAGGTGCCACCACTATCGCCGCTGCAACCAAAGGTGCAGCTCAAAAGGATAAGAATCCAAACTCTCAGAGTTGGCAAGGCTGTCGCGAACATTCTTTCCACCCCGTAATAACGTGGACTTCCTCTCTTTGTATTTGTTCGGTCAGGGATGGGCGCCGCTTAATAAGTGATTTATAGTCGTGACGTCGTTCTATCGCCATGCATGAGTCCACAAATTTTCGATCGTCGCCTTATAACTTACTAAATTCGCTGATTTAATAAATTATTAGGATATATTGAAGTTGAACTTCATGATTTCATAAAGTAAGCAGCCATGATAAAAAATGCATACAATTCAATAAGTTAAACAGCTGTCTTCACAATGTTATGGTGGAGAGTTGGTGCCCGAACTGGAAAAAGCCTCCGTGATAAATTTTCGGAACAGCGCTCGCGCTCTTGATGAAGCTATCGAACTTACCATAACCGCAGTGTTTTGAAGTTGCAGAGGTCTCCCGGAAACAGCTAAGGCTATACGCTCTAAGCATGCACCCCCGACTCAAGCAACTCCTTGATCCGAGACAACTCACTATCCGCCATGGATTTCAACACATTCCGCGAAAGATAAGTCTTCAGCTCAAACGGCTCGTTGTGCTCAGAGAGGGTCGCCTTCACATGAGTCATGCGCCCATCGCCGATGGGCTCGAGCTCCAAATCCCAGAGGAGATAGCCCGCTGTGATCGGAAAGATTTTGCGACTGCTTTCATGGAAAAGGGGATCGCCCTCGTCGAGCATACTGCGAAGCTCCTCGACCGAGCGATCGATCACGATGGATCGTTCGATGTCGTGCGGCGCATGCAGGGGCTTGCGATTGAAAGCGCGGTAAAGGGGGCAGTAGCCGCTCAACCCGCGCAGGAAAAGGGCAAAGCCAGCTGCCTTTTCGAGATGTTTGGAGGCGGATCCATTTCCCATAAAACCATAGATCAATGCCGCAGAGCCCACAGCCATCGAAGCCATCCGTTCAGAATTTGAAAGATTGGGTTGCATGATACGGGTCTCCATCATGAATCTTTGCAGTATTCGTTCACCCTGCACATGCAGGAAATTTGCCAGCCTTACAAGCCGGGGGTGGCGTAACCGTAGTCAACGGGCATGGTGGCCTCCGGCCTCGGCAGCTGCCGGCACGCATCCCGAACCGCAGTGCGCAAACCTTCCTCCAGGGTGGGGTGATAGAAGGGAAGCCTGAGCATATCCTGAACAGTCAGCTGACTTTGAACGGACCAGGCCAGAAGATGAGCCAGGTGCTCCGCCTCAGGGGCGATCAGATCCGCTCCGATCAGCCGACCGCTCGTGGCCTCGGCATAGACATGCACAGCACCCTGATTCGCTCCCATGATTTTCGCGCGACCCTGATCCTCATAGGATGCCTTGCCGACGATGATACGGTCGTTTTCGACTTCGCGGCGACCCACGGAAGCGATGCCAGGATGCGTAAAGACCACCGTCAACGGCGTGCGACGCTCGATTTTCATAGGCTTTTCATGGCTCGCGTTATAACCGGCGACACAGCCTTCGTCGGCCGCCTCGTGAAGAATGGTTTTCGTGCGGTCGACATCACCTGCCATATAGATAGGCAGACCCTTGATGGCCAGCGTCTCCTTATCGAGCTCAGGCAGACCATGCGCATCGAATGTGCAGCCGGTGTTGTCCAGCTCAAGACTGGCGACGTTTGGTTTACGGCCCAAAGCGGCAAGGACGGCATGAACGGTTTGTTTGTTTTCACCGGCTGTCAGGAGCAGCTGCCCCCCTGACTCTTCAACACTCACGGCCTGCCCGAGATGCAAACAGAGATCCTTTTGCAAAATTTCCACGGCCTTATCATTCAGGGTCTCATTCACAAGACCCCCGATTCGATGCTCCCGATCGTAGCCATGCACATCAAGATTTAAAAAGGACAGCGCCTGGCCGAGTTCAAGACCGATCGGTCCCAGGCCCACGACCGCCCATTTTTGAGGAATGTGCTCCCGCTCAAAAAAATTGTCGGTGGTCAGAATATTCGGATGATTTTGCGGCCAGTCGGCTGGAATGAAAGGCTGGCTGCCGGTGGCGATGATGAAACTCTTTGCTTCCAGGTCATATCTGTCATCCACACGGAGCGTGGATGGCCCGGTGAAGCGCGCGTGCCCTTGGCGAAAGTTTTGATCCCAGGCCTCGATGCCGCGCACCACGTACTGCACGAAATGATCGCGCAACTGGCGAACTCTTTCAAAGACCTTGGCGACGTGAACCTCATCATGCCCCGGAATGATGCCCATGGTCTGCAGCGAACGCGACCGATGCGCGGCATGAGCCATTTCAATCAGGGCTTTGGACGGCATGCAGCCCACACGCGCACAGGTCGTGCCCAGGGGACCGTGATCAATCAGCAGAAAATTGCGGGTATGACGACTGACTTCCTTCGCCGCGGCGAGACCCGCTGTGCCGGCTCCGATGATGATGACATCATAACGTTTTTGCATGATTGGCCTCCAGGTTATCTGCGGTGGAATGCGATGCAATCCTCGGCATGCCCCACCTCCTCTGACTCCGTAAGTGTCTATGCAAAATGACAGCCAGCGGGCCTTGCAATCGCCCTTGCTCCATGATAGACAGGCTGCGATTGACAGGCTTCAGAGGAAAAATGCATGGCTGTTTCACTCAATGACCTGGTCGTGACTCAGGATGGCACTCTTACACTGCGTCATCCTGCTTACGATGAGGAATTTCATTCCATCAAAGGAGCCCGCTTTGAGGCGGACAGCCTGTATATGGAAGCCAGCGGCTTTCGCTCCCACGTGCTGGCATCCGATCAAACGCTCGGTGTTTTGGATGTCGGCCTGGGTTTGGGGTACAACGCGCTGATGACCCTGGAATGCTGGATGCAAGGTTCTGGCAGTCATGATCTTCAGCTTGTGAGTCTTGAGCATACGCCTGAGCTGGTCGCGGCGCTGGCTGATCCCCAATGCAACTGGAAGGAAGGCTGGTCCGAGGACTGGAAACTCTGGTCGCAAAGCCTGCAACAGGACCCTGAGACGGGAAACTGGAAGGCGCGGGTTCAGCATCCCTGCAGTGGACGTTTCTTCCATTGGCTCGTTCTGGTGGGAGATGCGCGGCTTGCCGATCTTTCCGCTCTCACCTTTCACTATATCTGGCAGGATGCCTTCTCACCGAAGAAAAACCCCGAGCTTTGGTCGGTGGAATGGTTTGAAAAACTGCGCGCGGTGAGTCATCCCACAGTGCAGCTCGTCACCTATTCAGTGGCGCGGATGGTCCGGGATAATTTGGAAGGTGCATCCTGGAGCCAGGAGCGGATGAAAACGCCCCAGGCTCAGAGTGGAGAAGGAACAGGGAAAAAACAGTGGCTGCGCGCCTGGCTTAGAACCACTTGAAAAGGCGCTGGGCGATCACGGCGCAGACCAACGTATAGAGTCCGAGCACCGTGATCTCAGGTCCGAGCGCCTGAATCGGCAAGCCTTCCAATGCAATTTTTCGCAGGCCATCATTGAGTGCAGTCAAAGGCAAATAGGCCGTGCCTTCACGCAGCCAGTCCGGAAAATTGTTCTTCGAGAAAAAAACGCCCGAGAGCATCATCATCGGCAGTGAGATCAGGTTGGTCAAACCCGAGATCATGGGCACGCTGCGGGTCCGCGAGGCGCAGAGCAAGGCCAAAGCGGTAAAGGCCGCCGCCCCGAGGATCGCGAACAGAAGATAGTGCAGAAAGTTTCCATAAAGACTGAAACGGAAGATCACAAAGCCGGCGATCATCACCGCCGAGAATTCCGCAGCAAGGATGATCAGACGTCCGAAGATGTGGGAAACGATAAACTCATGGGAACGCATCGGCGTCGCGAGATAGCGTTTCAAAAGATTTTCCTTGCGGTTGCTGACGATCGTCATGCCCACACCGAAGAGACTCGACGTCATGATGCTAAGACCCAAAAGCCCGGGAATCAGAAAGTCGACATAACGCCCGCCTTCCGCCTGAATATTCGCCGATTCCTGCGGCACAGGATCCAGGCGACCGCCTTGCCGTTGCACCAGGTCATTCACAAAATTCCGTGCCCGCACCGCCTCGGGATTGTTCTGATCGAGGCGATAGATGGCCTTGTTCCCGGCATCAAACTGGAGGATCATGGAAATCTCACCGCGTTTAATTCGAGTCTCAAGCTCACCCAGATCCGCTTCGCGCAGTTTGATTTGAGGATTCTCCTTCAGAGCCTTGTGCGTGCGCTCGCTCAACTCCGATGGAGCCGCAGGCGACAGCCAGCCCACACCATAGGATTCCGGTCGCGGCTTGGAAAAGGCAAAGCCGAGCACCACCATCCAGAGGATGGGCATGAACATCACCCAGAAAAAGGCGGAAGGCTCCCGGCGGAACTCCCGCCAACGACATTTGACCTGCTGCCAAAGGCTGCGACTAAGCATCGCGAATGCTCCTTCCCGTCAGTTTAATAAAGACATCTTCCAGCGTGGAACGGCGCATTTCGAGCTGCGCGAGTTTTAAATTCTGTTGATCCGAGGCCCGACTGAGTTCAGTGATCGTCTGCACGGGATCCCGGGCCACGAGTTCAAAACCATGATCAATGATCACCGCATCCTTGAGCCAGGGCAGGTGCGGTTCCAATTGCGCACGCACCGGGTTGGGTTCCATTCCCACATAACGGAAGCAGACCACCTGCTCGCCACAGTGGGTTTGAATCAGCTGCGCCGGCGTCCCTTCCGCGATGATGCGACCGTGATCCACCACCGCCACGCGATCGGCGAGTTTTTCCGCTTCGTCCATGTAATGCGTTGTCAGAAGAATGCCGCGATCGCGACCCTTGTGCCTTTGCAAAAGATCCCAAATCATGCGACGGGATTGAGGATCCAGACCCGTGGTCGGTTCATCGAGAAACAGAAGCCGCGGCTCATTGATGAGACTACATGCCAGATAGGCTCTCTGTTTCTGGCCACCGGAGAGATGCTCGAGCCGGGTATCCGCCTTATCGTTAAGTTCCACCATGGCAATGGCTTCATCAACCTTCAGGCTCTTCTGAAAAAAGCTGGCGAAAAGTTCGAGCGTTTCCTTGACCGTCAATTTCTTATAAAGCTGGGTTTCCTGGAGCATCACGCCGACGTTTTGCATGATGGCCTGGCGATGGGTGCGCAGCGATTGGCCGAATATCCTGATTTCACCGGCATCAGGTGTCTGCAAACCTTCCAGCATCTCAACCGTTGTGGTTTTGCCAGCGCCATTGGGTCCAAGCAAGGCCAGACATTCTCCAGCCTGAACGCTCAGTGTGATATCATCGACAGCAGTCAGCTTGCCAAACTTCTTGCGCAGGTGCTGTGCGGTGAGAAGGGGTTCCATCCACGTCTCCCTGATGTTAAAACGGGGATTGTAATGGGCAGCGCCTCCGAAAACAAGCGGCAGTACAGAGTCGCATTGGACTTGAAGGAATGAAGCTATGCAAAAACCAGCAGACGTCATCATCGCAGGCGCAGGGCTGGGCGGTCTTCTGACGCTATGTGAACTGAGTCGGCGCCACCCGACCTGGACTTTCGAACTCGTGGAGCGCGAACCCTGGATCGGCGGTCGCCTGCGGCTTACGTCGCGCGAACATGGCAGTTGGAGCTGTGGTTTGCATGCGATCGGTGCCGAACTTTTTGATTATGTGCAGAGTGTGCTGCAATCCGAAAACGCGGAAATTTCCGAGGCTTTTCATCCGCGGCAGGGTTTTGGTGTTCTCGCTGCACAAAAAATTACGACAGCCAAAGGCCCTTCCATTCTGGCCCCGGAAGTTGCCAAAGCCATGGGCGGCACAGCGGCCACCCGTGACTGGAGCCTGCTGCTGGAGCTGCTCGAAAAGGAAGCGGGCACCGAACAGGAACAGGCGCAGGCCTTCAACCAGGTGTGGAAAGGCGATAAAAAAAGCGCGACCCTGATCGTGCTCGAACATCTGGCTCATCTGTGGGGCGTGCCGGATCTTTCCCCCGCCTCGGCGCAAATCCTGGCCGCACGGGCGCTTCAGGCTGCCAAAGGTCAATGGACCGGCCCCTGGGATCGCCTGTTCGAACCTTTGATCACCGACCTGCGTTCGCAGGATCGCCTCATCATCCATACCCGCGCCCAGATCATGGCCGCCAAATATGAAGAAAAAACCTGGCAGCTCGCCACCACGGTGGGCGCCGTGACCGGGCAACGTCTGGTCGTGGCGCAAAGTCCCTGGGAAGCGACGCCCTGGCTGCCCAAGGATCTTTGGCCCAGCCGCCTTCTGAATATCGCGAGCAAGACCAAGCCCGTGAGTCTTGTCATTCTGTCGCAACACAGAACCGACAACACGGCTGATTTGCCGCAGACCCTGGTAATTCCGGCCGAGGAGGTGCAGGTGCAGGTCGATGCCCAGCAGATCTGCTATCAGGCCACCTTGAACTTTGAATTGACCGTGCAGGCCCCGGCTGTCGTGAAAGCCGTGAAACGCCTGAAACGGGCCCGCAAAAAGCTGGAGGCTGTCTGTCCTGAACTGAAGACGGAGGGCGAACATATTGCCCTTTTGCCGGTCGCCTGGGCGCAGACTGTGGCCCCATCCGAGCAGCGCTGGCTGGAGAAAATGGAGGGTGCCAATGTTCAACGCAGCCATCTTGGATACTGTGGGGATGCCTATGGGGCCGAGGCTGACAGTGACCGGAATCTGATCGCGTCGGTTCAGGCTGTGTGTGAAGCCATGAGCTGATTCCCCTTCCGGACGCGGCGATGCGATGACGATCTTGCTTGTCATCAGAGAGGGCATCGCCTATAGTCCCCGCGTTCGAACCACCCACGATACAATCTTTCACTTAAGGTGCCTCTCATGACCGCGCACATCATCGATGGCAAAGTGATTGCTCAAAACATCAAGAATCAATTGAAACAAAAGATCAAAGCATTGCAGGCTGCCGGCCAGCGCCCTCCCTGCCTTGCCGTGATTCTGGTGGGGAACGATCCTGCCAGTGAAGTGTATGTGGGCCACAAGAAAAAAGCCTGCGCGGAAGTCGGCATTGAAAGTCGATCGGTGACTCTGCCGGCTGATGTCACCCAGGCAACGCTGAGCGAGCATCTGCGTAAACTCAATGCCGATCCCGCTGTGGACGGCATTCTTTTGCAGCTGCCACTGCCCAAGCACATGAAAAGCGATGAGGCGATCGACCTGATTTCGCCGGAGAAGGATGTTGACGGCTTGACTCCTTACAGCCAGGGACTGCTCAACTGGAAACGTCCTGGCCTGACCTCATGCACACCGCTCGGCGTTATGGAGCTCATCTACTCCACAGGGATTGATGTGAAAGGCAAACGCGCGGTTGTGATCGGTCGCAGCGTGCTCGTCGGTCTGCCGGTGGCCGTCCTTCTCGGCAATGCCGGAGCCACGGTCACAAGCATCAATTCGAAAACGGTGAATCCTGCCGAACTTTGCCGCCAGGCTGATATTCTGGTGGTGGCGGCCGGTGTGAAGCATATGGTCACCGGGGATTGGATCAAGCCCGGTGCGGTGGTCATCGATGTGGGTATTCATCGCGATGGTCAGGGCAAAAAACTGGTCGGCGATGTGCTCTATGAAGATGCCGTAGCCAAGGCCGGCTGGATCACGCCCGTGCCCGGCGGCGTGGGCCCGATGACCATAGCCAGTCTTTTGAGCAACTGCATGACGGCTTACGAAAGACGCAGCCAGCGTTAAGCCGCCGTCTGATGCCAGCACAGGACAAAGTGCGGCGCACAGCTGCTAATTTTCTCCGCGTTGCTGGCATCCACCAGGAAATAACGGAAGTCAGGATCAAAGGAAACAATCGCCAGTGATCCTTCCGCCAGCTGCATCTGCTGCACCTCGGTTACGAGAATTTCACTGATCCTGTTTTCCCGATGAATAAAATAGTAAGGAATTTCCGCAGCGGATTCGCGCAGGTCACCGGCCACCATGATGTCCATGGCCCGATGGATGCCTTCGCGTTTGCGGCGTTCCTCTTCCAGCAAACGGTTGCGTTCACGATCGGCTTCCTGCTGACGCCTGTTCCTCTCAGCAATTTCCTTGCTGATCTCATCCTTGATGGCATCCGGCGACAGAAGCTGCTGATGCTGCCGTTTTTTTGCTTCTTTTTCAGCCTTTTTTGCCTGATTCTTGTCTGCCAAACCGGATTTGAGGAGTTGATCTCTCAAACTCATAACACGCTCCCGGGTAATGCCGTTCGCGGGTCATGCTAGATTTTGGCGAGCACCAAGACAAGTAATTTTTCATGCTGAAGACGCGCCATCTCAAAGCCGAGTGCGGTCGCTTTCTTATGCAGGAGAAGTTGTCTATGAGTCGGAGAAAACCACAAAAGCCAGGCCATCTGCTCGTTTGTTGTCGCTTTGACACGGTTTTCGCCGAGGATATTGATTTTTCTCTTCGCCATAAGACGCTTCTGGGCCATGAGTTTGGCGTGTGGATGTCGAATGGATGGATCCGCCACGAGCTGGTTCGCAAAATTGCGAAGCAAAGGAATTTCGGTTTTGAGAACGGTAAGACCCTGGGCCTTGCGAATGTCCTGAATCCATTGAATGAGCCCGCCGGTTCCTTCCCGATGGTGGGATGTAAAATGCGGAATGCGATCGGTTTTCACATTTTGAATCGGAATGAGAGACCAGAGTTCAGGCCCCTGTTTTTTATCCGCGGGATAACACGTAAGTCCAATCGTACCCGGTTTCAGCAGTTCCGGATGCACGAAGAGTGTTTCCGCCGCCCGGCTTCGCATTTTCTTAATTTGCTTGGGGCGACCTTGACCAGCCTCAGCATAATGCAGAGCCACCTTCTCACAGCGCCCCTGCATGATTTTAAGATTCAGCTTTAAACCGTCTGCCGTCCATGTGCTCAGGGCATCGGCCGCTGGTGTGGAAAGTATCCAGGCCTCATGCGCCGTGCAAAGTCCATAGGCATAGCCGTGATGCTGTTTGGCCAGTGCCTGGTCTTTGGCGATGGTGGCCAGATCCTCGGGAATCAAAGGCTGCGTGTCATCCGCACTGCGAATCCAGGCGGCATCGAGCTGCGTTTCATAAAGCTGATGTTTCCAAAGCTCACGCGAGGACGGAATGATTTTGCCGCCTTTGCAAAGAAGCTTCGGGAGTATGGATTGCAGATCAGTACGGAGGCTCTGCGCCGGAAGCCAGCCAGGAGTAAGGGCGATCAGGAGGAGAAGAAATCGGTTCATGGGACCCCCGGTCGTGGGAACCAGGGATCCTGGGATCCTGATTCAGTCGAGGAGTTTAAAGATAGTTTGCAGCTGCATATTTGAAGTGCCTTCGTACAGTTTACCAATCTTCGCATCCCGATAGAACTTCTCGGCCGGGAATTCCTTGATAAAGCCGTATCCACCATAGACTTCGAGGGCTTTGGACGCCACGCGTTCGGCGACATCCGACACGAAGTACTTGGCCATGGCCGCTTCCTTCACGAAGGGCAGACCGGCATCCTTCAAGCGGGCCGCGTTATAAACCATGAGGCGTGCGGCTTCGATTTCCGTGGCCATTTCCGAAATCTGGAACTGGATGCCCTGGAAGTCGGCCAGCTGTTTGCCAAATTGCTCGCGCTCCTTGGAATATTTCAGAGCGCCATCAAATGCGCCCTGAGCCAGACCCAGCATCTGCGACGCGATACCGATGCGGCCTTCGTTCAGCGTTTCGATGGCGATCTTGTAGCCCTTGCCGTACTCACCCATCAGGTTTTCCTTGGGGATCTTCACATTGTCGAGCAGCACTTCGCAGGTCGAAGATGCGCGGATGCCGAGCTTCACTTCCTTTTTACCGAGCGCAAGACCGGGTGTGCCTTTTTCCACGATAAAGGCCGTGATGCCTTTATAACCCTGCTCAGGGTTGGCGTTGGCAAACACGATGAAAATTTCCGCTTCCTTGGCGTTGGTGATGAAGATTTTTTTACCTTCAAGACGCCAGTGGCTGCCTTCATCATAGGCGCGCGCTTTCATGGCGAAAGCATCGGATCCCGAGTTGGGTTCGGTGAGACAGTAGCAGCCCACTTTCGAGCTGGCCAGCATGGGGCCATACTTGGCTCGCTGGGCATCGTTCGCATAACGCAGGAAAATATTGTTCACGAGCGTATTCTGCACGTCGACCAGAACACCAACAGAAGGGTCGACCTTGCTCAGTTCCTCAATGGCCAGGATCGCCATGAAGAAGCTGCCGCCTGCACCACCCAGTTTTTCCGGCAATTCGATGCCCATCAGACCTGTTTCAAACAGCTGCTTGATCAGGCCAGGGTCCATGGTTTCCGTTTCGTCCATTTGCAGGACTTTGGGTTTGATCACCTGCTGGGCAAAGCGGGCGATTTCGCCCTGAAACATTTTTTCATCCTCGTTCAGGACGGTCAGAGCCGAGATCTGGGTCATGGCAAAACTCCGATTCCAGGGTCAACGATCAGTTTTCGTCCCTAGGTTGTAGCGCGGACCGGAGCAATTTTCACCTCTAACCTTTGGGATAAGGGGCGTCAGTTCTATCGAGTGGGTGCTCCAAAAAGGCCGAAACCGTCGCCCGTGAAGCTTTTTTCACACGAAGAACCGAACGATACTGCGGCGAGGGGCCGAGCGTGGAGAGAGTGGTTTCAATCTCGCATTCCAGGCGTTTCATCTCGGCGAGATTCTGTTGCATTAGACGCAGATCCCGCCGTTTCTGCGAGGTATTGGCGGTCGGATCCTGACGCAAAAGGGCGCTGCATTCCTCCATGAGGGTCTGCGAACGCTTGGTGAAGTTGACGGCCAGATGCTGGATTTTTTTCACCTGACCGCGACTATGGCTCACATGAACGGCCAGCGTGCGCAGGAGGCGACTGAAGGCTTCAAAGGTCGGCCGCTGACTCGAGAGGCTGCGCTGGGAGCTGGCAAAACTCTGCGCGGCGAGGCGATTGCTTTCCTCGAATTGAAAACGCTGATACTGCTGCCGGAGTTCAGTCTCCTGCCGCTTCAGTTCCGCAAGCTCCTCCTGCAGCGTGATCTCGGTCTGCTCGAGACTCTGTTTTTTCTGCAAAAAGGCCTGAATATCGGCTTCGCTGATATCAAGTCGAAAGGGATTGGTGCGGCCCAGAAGACGACCGCGCAAGAGGTTGAGCCAGAGGAGTTTGTCGAGGTAATCGGCATAACGCAGCTGAAAGTCCTCGACCCGATCCGCCCATTCCCGTGCCCAAAAAAGAATCGCCCGGGCGGTGGCCACCACGGGAAGCTCGGTGGCTTCCGCATAGCGGCAATGTTCGATCATCTGTCCCAGCTGCTCGTGCTGCTGTTCGATGCGCTTGAGCTTGCTCAGAAGTCCCTGCAAACGTATTTGCACCGGACTCGGCGTTATCTGTTCGAGTTGCGCCAGCTCCTGCTCGAAGCGATCCAGGTCGGCGTCCAGGCGTTCCATGCTGATCATGGGGTGTCCTCCACGGACGGCAGGTCGGGGGTGCGGCTCAGATATTTTTCCAGATATTTGCGAGCCAGCGCGAGCCGGGATTTGGAGCGATGCAAATCCTCAAGGCCCAGGCCGTCGATTTTTTGCGCGGCCATCCGCAAATCCTCGGCAAGGGGAGCGGGTGGTGTTTTGCTCTGCAAAAGACGCCGTGCGGCCTGTTTCAGCCAGGCTTCCATGCGCTGAATTTTGGTTTGAGAAACATGAACCTTTTGCTGAAGACTCGCCACGGAATCGGTCAGGCGCACGATCTTTTCGAAGGCGAGGCGCGTATCACCGGCCTCCTGATACTGGTCCCGATAGAGCAGCATCCGGTCGGCAAAATTATCCCAGTTCTGCAGCTGCCTGATGCGATGCGGTTCCAGCGTCTGCCGCTCCTGATCAAGGTCGCTCAGATAGCGCCGAATCTTGGTCAAACGCAGCTTCATGCGCCAGGACCCTTTGCCGGCGGCGGCCGCTTCACCCACCCAGCGATTGACTTTGGCGAGCTGCTCGCAGAGATGCTGGCTGATCCTGAGTTGCGCTTCGAGATATTGATCACAGAGGATATGTTCGTCGCCGGTACAGATATCGAGCGGCGGCAGCTGGAAGGTTTTTCCCTGCTCAAGAATGGTGGGAGCTTCCATACGCAAACGCACCAGCTCAAGACGTTGACGCAGATCGTGAAGTCTCTTGCGTCGTCTTTGCCAATCCTTGTCCTGCGCGCCCGGCGACTCCAGGAGAACTTCCCAGGAGTCGAGCTTATGAAACAGGCGTCGCAAGCGCTCAGCGTCGGATGCTGCGCTTGTATGAGGCCTGAACCCTGCCATGAAGGACTCCAAACTAAAGCAAAGCAGTAGCCTCGATCATTGGGCTCTGCTCTAGGATTGTCTCATGCTGTCCCAAGTCATGTCCACGTTCTGAGCCACAATGCCGTTGCTAAGAAATTTGCGGATGCACGCAGTTCAGTCTTGGCTTGAAAGGCTGAGGAGGGATAGTGGGTTAATCCTGGTTGCAATTTTAATCAGATCAGATCAATTTAGATGGAAAACTCGAGAATAAAGCGCCAAATTTGATCAAATCCTACCAATTTATGCCGGAAAATAATCTGATCTGATCAAATCAAGTCGATTTTTTGAAACGATTAGGCAATAATAATCTTATCTGATCAAAAAAGAGATAAATTGATCAGATGTGATGCATTGGAGATATAAGTCTATGCAAGTGGACGCAAGAGAATTGGCTGAGACAATTCGCGACCTGCGTAAAAAACATGGGATCAGCCAGGGAGAACTCGCTCAAATATCAGGGGTTTCCCTGCCCTCCATCAGTCGCTTCGAGCGCGGGAAAGACACGATCCGGCTCGATGTTCTCATGAAAATACTCGATGCCCTAGGTTATCGCCTCGAAATTAAGGCGAAGGAAAAAAACAATGGAGCAGGTTGAACAAGAAGCCATGAATGCACGCAAGGCTCTAGTTAAGGTCAATAGCGAGCCTGCCGGAATTCTAACTATGATCGCAACGGATGAATATCAATTCCAGTATCTTGATGAATATAGGAATCAGCAGAAACCACCAGTATCCCTTCGTATGCCTGTACGAAAGGAGCCATATGTGGAAGCGCATCTGCATCCTTTCTTTGACAACCTTTTATTTGAAGGTGAACAGCTCCGAATTTTTGAAAAAAAATACGGGCTCCAGAGACATTCACATGTTGATCGCTTCAAACTCTTGATGCTCACAGGCCAAAACACCCTGAGTGCCGTGAGTGTCATGGCCTTGGTGGGTAATAAACCTCTACTTTTCAATGAAAATCTGGAAAATAGTGAAATGATGACGAGTTACGAACTGACGCCGGCCTATACCGGTTCCTGTTCACTCTGTCTGAAGGAAAGCTCAAAGGGTGAGCACACAGCATGCCGTAGGGCCCTTTGGGATACGCAGCGCAATATTCGAATGGAATCGTTTGCCGTGGATCCTGTCAATATATTTCGTAGCATCAGCTTGGGGCAATCAATATCCGGTGCTCAAAGAAAAGCGCTGTTTCACCTCAATCAGACGAAGACATTGACGCGTAAAGGCTTTCCGCAATATATACTCAAGCCAGACGGTGATTTCCCAGAATTGCCTGCCAACGAACATTTGACCATGAGCATTGCTCGTGAACTCGGGTTTCCTGTGCCATCCATTGGGCTTTACAGAGTCGAAGGGATTGGCTTTATCTATGTCGTCAGACGTTTTGATTGGTCTGAGAAGTCGGGATTTCAACCGACTGAGGACATGGCTCAATTGAATGAAGAGCTGGCTGAAAGAAAAAATGATGGCACTCTGGAGCAGCTTGCCCAGATCATCGCGCGATTTACGCACAGCCCTGCCATCGAACTAGCGGATTTTTTCCGGCGTGTTCTTTTCTGTTTCGTCATTGGCAATGGTGATATGCATCTCAAGAATTGGTCGATATTCCGTGATGCAAAATCCGGGTTTCACAAACTTGCCCCTTTATATGATTATCTTAATGTTCGTGCCTGCTTTCCACAGGAGCAGGTTGAAATGGTTCTTTCTGTGAATGGCAAGCAAAAGGACCTGACCATCCATGATTTTATAGAGTTCTCTGTATCAATAGGGGTGAGTGAAAAGTATAGGCGGGCTTGTTTGGATCAAGTTCCACGTTGGCGAGAGACGATAGAAGCGTTTCTGGAACGCTCCCTCTTAACCCCTGAAATGAAACGCCGGTATCGTGAGGTTGTTAGAGAACGCGTGAACCGACTGACTGGATAAATTGAATGTCCTCGGAAGTTGTGAACCCTGCCATGAAGGACCCCAAACTCAAGCCGAGCCGTCGCCTAAATGATTGGGCTCTGCTCCAGGATTGTCTCATGGTAAGCTGAGTCATGTCCAGACTCCGAGTCACAGTGCCATGTTCAAGGTCGGACCGTATTGAGAGGAGTATTCAAATTGAACAACAAGCCCTTGGTTGCAGCTGCTTTTGGTTATAAGACTCCCCGGGTTCCCATCTGGTTTCTGCGCCAGGCCGGGCGTTACCTGCCTGAATATATGGAAGTCCGCAGGAAGGTGGATTTTGTCGAACTCTGTCGCAGCCCGGAGCTGGCGTCGGAAGTCACCTTGCAGCCTTTGCGGCGTTACGATGTGGATGCGGCCATCATCTTTTCCGATATTCTGATCCCCTGCACGGCCATGGGGCAGACTCTGACCTTTGATAAAGGTCATGGACCGGAACTCAGCAATACCGTACGCTCGGCTGCAGACCTGGCTCGACTGAAACATCCCGACGTGCAAAAGGATCTGGGCTATGTGGGTGATGCCATTGCCCTCACCAAACAAGGCATGAAACCTGCACAAACCATGATCGGTTTTGCCGGCGCTCCTTTCACGGTGGCGAGTTACATGATCGAAGGTTCCGGCAGCAAGACCTTCACGGAAGTCAAAAAACTGCGGTATTTGGAGCCCCAAACGTTTAAAGGACTTCTGGATCTTCTGGCTGATGTCACCGTCGATTATCTTCTGATGCAGGTGCAGGCCGGGGCAGAATGCCTGATGCTCTTTGATACCTGGGCGAATCAGATGACCTCAGCGGACTATCGCGATTTCGTGTTCCCTGCGGTCAACAAGGTGATTGAAGCCGTGAAGTCTCGCTGGGATGGACCGGTGATTTATTATCCGGGTCAAAGTCTGGAACTTCTTTTTGAATTGAGCGGCATTCGGGCGGATGTTTTGGCTATCGATTGGCGGGCGCGTATGCCTCGGGCGGTCGCTTTGATCGAGAATCTGGGCCTCAATGTCAGTGTGCAGGGCAACCTGGATCCGCAGGCCATGCTGGCTCCGGAATCCCTATTGAGACAGATGGTGCGCGATGTCCTGGAAGCCGGGACCAAAGCGCGCGGCCACATCTTTAACGTTGGGCATGGGCTGCAGCCGCATACACCGCCGGACTCTGTGGCCATTGCGATCGATGAAGTGAGACGGTTCGAGGCGGAACGAGCAAAGCAGGGTCATGGCTGAACATCTTTACACCTATATCAACCCAACATCGGAACGGGATCTGGACCGTGTCTGCCGCCTCCTGGAGCGGGACGGCGTCATTGCCTATCCCATGGACGTCAACTGGGCCTTCGGTTGCGACGCGAGCAGTGTGAAGGCACTCGATCGCATCCGGCGTCTGAAGCCGACGCATCCCAAGGAACGGCCTTTCAGTCTGATCTGTTCCGATATTTCCATGGCGGCCACGGTCGCCACGATCGACAACAATCAGTACCGGGTGCTGAAAAAATGCTGGCCGGGACCTTACACGGTGATCCTGAAAAGGGCCCGCAACCTGGCCCGACAAATCAAGGACAAGCGCCAGGTGGTGGGGGTCCGGATTCCCGAATCGCCTTTGATCCGTGACCTCGTGACCCGCCTCGGCCGCCCCCTGGCCACCACCTCGGTGCCTGAGCTCGCTGATGGCGAGATGCCGAAATTTGGCTATCAAATCATTGAAGAATTTGGACATGGTATTGATCTCCTGATGGATTTAGGCGAGGAATTGCCTGGGCTGGAATCGACCGTGATAGATTTCACAGAAGACGAACCAGCCGTGGTTCGGGTCGGGTTCGGTGATCCCGAGCAATTTGGAGGCTAGTCCTTGCAGAGGTCCCTCGATGTTTTCGAATGCGGTTTGCTCCCCTATGGCAAAGCGCTTGAAATCCAGCATCAGCTCCATAGTGAAGTTCGCGAAGGCCAAAGGTTTGGAGCCATCATGATGCTCCAGCATCAGCCGGTTCTGACCTTGGGAAAAAATGCTGACGCTGGCCTTGTTCTGACCCAATCCGAGTCTCTTGAGGCTGCCGGTATCGAAGTATTTCCAACTGATCGCGGCGGCGAAGTCACCGCGCATGAACCCGGACAACTCGTCGTCTATCCCATCCTGCCTTTACAGCAGCTGCGCCTGCCCCCCAAGCGTTACGTCGATCGTCTGCTTGAGTCGGTGATTCTCACAGTTCAGCATTTTGGTATCGCGGCGCAAAGCGATCCCGATTACCCTGGTGTGTGGGTGGGACGTGACAAAATTTGTGCGATCGGCATACGGGTCAAAGAGCGTGTCAGTCTTCACGGGATTGCACTCAATGTTGTGAATGACTTAAACCTTTTTCGCCTGATCGTGCCTTGCGGCATTCGAGAAAGAGGTGTCACATCCTTACAAAATCTTTTAGGATCGACACCAGACCTATCCGATGTGGCGCGAATTTGGTTGCAAAAATTTTCAGAAGTCATGGATCTTTCAGTTAAAATCCAGACCGTAGACAAAGTGATGCGGAATCCGTAGAATCGTTGACCCGAGTGTTCCTCGGGAGAAACATGCGTACTGTCTGCAAGGGAGAGATGGAACATGGATCTTTTCGAATCGGGCGAAGTCGTTAACGAAGGGAAAGTGGTGCGCGTGGCTGCGCCCGACCTCAGCGACGATCCTCCTGAGCTGCTGGAATGCTGCAAAAGAACAATTGGCATGCACGCCAAGAACAATCCGATGATGGTATGCGGTGAGTGCAAGAAAATTATCAAGGTCTTCGATAACGACAAAGCTTATCGAAACTACCAGCGTTTTTGCGCATCACGCCATCGTCGCTTCCTGGCGACTCCATTCGGCGATCAACATGTTGTGATTTTTAAGAATTACGACAGCTATTCGGCCTAAGTGGGGGGAGAGCGACTCAGGTCGCTCCTCTTCAAGTCTTGTTCTTCACACCTTTTGGGCCAAAAAACCGAACACTCCTTAAGAACGAATAGGCCGAGACCAGTTGGTAGTCCTCCTTCTGGATATCCGGCCACTTTTCTATTTCCGTCTGAATGCCCGAGCTTTTCGCCAGATCGGACAGGTCGCCGCTTTCGATGTGACCCTTCAGATCCGATTCCTTGCGGGTATTGGCGCTTTTCACTTCAAGCTGCTTCGGTGGAACCATCACGTCGGGAATGATGCCCTTGGCCTGAATGGACCGATCCTTCGGCGTATAGTAGCGGGCCACCGTGATCTTCAGACCGCTCTGATCCGGCAGGGACACCAGCGTTTGCACCGAGCCCTTGCCGAAGGAGGTCGAACCCATGATGAGAGCCCGCTCGTGATCCTGAAGAGCGCCTGCGACGATTTCCGACGCGCTGGCGCTGCCTCCATTGATCAGAACCACGATCGGCAGGTCGGCATAGGTGCCCCGCTTATGCGCAAACTCGCGCTCGACATCCTTGCTGCTGCGTCCCACTGTGGAAACGATCACACCGGACTCGATGAAAAGATCGGCCACCTTCACGGCCTGATCCAGAAGACCACCGGGATTGTCGCGCAGATCGAAGACCATGCCCTTGCTGTCCTTGGCATACTTTTCCACGATAGCCTTCAGCTCATCAGCCGTGTTGTCCTGGAAACTGGAGATGCGCGCATAGAAAATACCGTGGCCGAGTTCGGCGGAACGCACCGATTTGATCTTGATGATTTCACGGACCAGAGTGAATTCCAGAGGTTTTTCCTCGCCCTTTCGGCGAACCGTAAGCTTGATCTCGCTATCCGGCTTGCCGCGCATACGTTCCGAAGCATCGCCAGACTTGATTTGATCCACCGGGGTGCCGTCGATCGCGATAATTTCATCGCCGGATTTGATGCCGGCGCGATGAGCCGGGGTGTCCTCGATGGGCGAGATGACGATCATCTTGCCCCGCTCGGTGGACACGATGATGCCCACACCCCCGAATTTCCCCTGAGTATCCGACGTCAACTGATCAAAGGCTTTGCGCGGCATGACCATGGTGTGAGGGTCGAGATTGCCGACGACGCCTTTGAGCGCGTGATAAACCATGTCGTCAGCCCGGACCTTGGTCGGATCCACATAAAGGTTTTCCAGATAATAGAGGCCGCGCGCCAGCGTTTCCAAGGAGCGGTAGCGGGCATCAGCCGCTTCATTGTCACTTGCCGCGAACGAGGGCGTGGATCCCAGAAGTGACAGCCAAAGGCAGATTTTGTGTGGAGGCATGGACAATCCTTTCGCACAGCCGGGACCCTGGTCACGGATGAGGCGACTATGGTGAGTATCGATTGATGGTGTCCTACGGATATTTTGTCGGGAACAACCCTATCAGGCTAGGTTTTTTTTGCGGAAGGGGCTGGCCATGGGCCACCCCTGCGCTTGCCAGCGATCTTCAGTTGGTTCCGGTCCGGTTCGGGCGCATGCGGCCGTTTCTGGCATGAATGAGATTTTTGGGATCGCGTTTTGTTGTGCCGGCCAGGAGTTTGCGGGCTTTCAACCGTTCCGCGGGATCCAGTTCCTTTTCTGCGAGATACTCCTGGATCAAAGCCATCGCTTTGGGTGCATCGCCCTGTGCCACCCATTGGGTCACGAGGGCATGAATGGGGTCAAAGCACTTCCTGCAGGCCTCGCGGGCTTTTTGATATTCCCGCACCGCAAGATCCGGGTTGCGCGTGCGCTCGTACAACTGACCAAGTCGCATGAGGGACAGGTAATAGTAGGGATTGACTTCGGTCGCAAGCTTGTAATATTTCTCTGCGATTTTCTCCTTACTCATACGCTCAGCACACAGGGCGATATTGTGCAGAATGCGTTCAGGATATTGGTAATCCTTGCCTGCCGGGGACTTGCGCAGTTCCTTCAAAGTCTTCATGGCTTTGTTATATTGCTTTGTTTCGATGTAGGCCGAGCTCAAATTCAAAGCCACCGAGGCTCGCGGTTGCAGGAGGTGTGATTCTTCAAAAAAGCCAAGCGCCATTTTGGGATTCTGTAAAGAAAGGTAGGTGAGTCCCATTAAATTCTTGAAGTCCGCATCCTGAGGGTGCTTCTTCATCAGTGGTCGAAGCTCACGCAAAGCCATATTGGGCTGCCCCTGGTTGATATAACCGATCACCAGGTTTTTTTGGGTGTTGAGCAGCTCTTCCTCACGCTTGGCTTCAGCAGCAGGGTCTTTGAGAGTTTGACACCCTGGCATACATAGGATAAAAAGAATGATGATGCATGGAGCCAGAACACGACCCCACGCGACGACGCATGGAGCCAGAACACGACGCCAAGCGACGACGCTTGGAGCCAGAACACGACGCCAGGCGACGACGCTTGGAGCCAGAAAACGATGGCACGCGACGATGCATGGAGCCAGAACACGACGCCACGCCGCGTTTGCGAAAGAGTCTGAAACAGGGATTTGAGCCTGCAGCTGTTGCATGGTGTTCCCCTTAAGCGTCGTAAGTTTATGGTTCTTCATTCAAGCTTAATATGGTTAACTTCCGGATGGAAGGCCTGCACGATCGAAAGCCGAGGATCGTGCCGCATTTAGAAACGCGACGGAGCCCAACATGACGAAAATCGACAATGAGCAGGCCGAATCCAACAAACCACTTGAAGGTAAAGCTCCCGTTGATGAGCGACCCTTCGGAAGCATGCTGCGCGCGGCCCGCGAGCAGGCGGGCTTTACGATCGAGCGAGCAGCGATGGCGACGCGGATTTCACCCCCCTTTGTCGAAGCTCTCGAACAAGGTGATTTCGCACAGTTGCCGGGCGCTGTCTTCGGTCGCGGCTTCATTCGCAACCTCTGCAAACTCTATGGGGCGGATTCGTCTGAGATTCTTGCCGCCTTTGAGCGTAGCATCAATCCACCCGCTCCCGGCAAAGGCAAGGATACGATCAGCCCAAACGTGCGGGATGAAAAACGCCATCAGCAGCTGAAAAAAGGTGTGGTGCTCATTCAACCGAAGGAATGGAAAAGCCGCATCAGTGCCCTGGCTCCGCATCACTATCTGCGCGCCAAACCGCTGATTCTTCTGATGGCCGCGGTGGTGATCGGCGGCATTATCATCAATCAAATCGATATCGCCACGCGCGATTCCCAGGATGAGTTGGCACAGATCCAAAAACCGGTGGAAACGCCAGCCGCCTCCACGAGCAGCCCAAGTCCTGCGGCATCAGTGCCGGCTCCGGCACCCGTGGCTGAAACGCCAGCCGCGACCGCGACGACGCCTACGACCCCTGCCGTGGAGCCGAAACCCACTCCTGCCAATGCTCCGGCTCCTGCGGAAACCGAGGAAGAGGAAACCCTGGAAGGCGGCACCCTGGTGCAGCTGAACGTGAAGGAACCTGTGGTCGTGAAAATTACCCGTGATGATGACAAGCAAATCACCGGCGAGCTGTCACCGAACACCTACCGCTATCGTTTCAAGGAACAGCTGAAGTTTTATGTGGAAGATGCCTCGGTCGTGGAAATCTTCTTCAAAGGCCAGCGCGTTCCCACCTCGGAAGTGAAGGGTGAACCCAAGCGCATCACGTTCCAGAGTGCGGAAAGCCAAATCGCTAAGAAAGCGGCACCTGGAACTTCACTGCGATAATGTCCACGAATTTTGTCGAATACCAAGGGCCGCTTTCGAGCGGCCCTTTCATTTTTTCTTCCGGCGCTAAAGGTTCCCGGCGCCTTTCCGAGCAGTAAGATATGAAGATCGCATCTTCATAGGACTGGGTAGGACGGGATCTGCAGTGGGTCCCTACGGAGCAGAAGGGGGTTCAGAGAACCCAAGTGCAGGCTCAGGAAGAGCCGAATTGCCAGGAGGGCAGTTTTCAGAGTCTCCCCACCTATCATTCCTTCGCCAGTCCTTGTTCCTTTCTTAAACCGCGCCCTGGACCCATCCGATGGGCTCCCCGATCGCCGCTCTTTATTGCCCTTATGCCAGCAAAAAGTGTAATACTACCTCCACTTTTTAAGTCCAAAGGGGAACCTGCGGCCGTCGTGGAGGGTTATCCGTGCCAATCAGAACCATTATAGCGCCTGCTGATATGCGTCAATTGAGTCGGGAGTGGCGTGCTGCCGGAAAGAAGACGGCTTTTGTGCCAACCATGGGGGCTCTGCATGACGGGCATTTGGCCCTGGTTCGCGCTGCACAGGACAAGGCGGATCGCGTGATCGTCAGCATCTTTGTGAACCCCATCCAATTTGGCCCCAAAGAGGACTTTGCCTCCTATCCCAGAATGCTCCAGGCCGACAGCGAAAAGCTGAACAGCCTCGGCGTGAATGTCCTCTTTGCTCCCAACGCCGCCGACATGTATCCACCTGGATTTGAAACTTATGTCTATAACGAGAAGCGCTCCGACATTCTCTGCGGTCGTTTCCGGCCGGGTCATTTTCAAGGGGTGCTCACGGTCGTGAGCAAGCTCTTCAATATTGTGGAGCCTGATTTCGCACTCTTCGGCAAGAAGGACTATCAGCAGTTCACCCTTTTGAAAAAAATGGCTCAGGATCTTTGTTTTCCGATTGAAGTGATCGGCTGTCCCACCCTGCGTGATCCGGATGGGCTGGCCATGAGCAGTCGCAATCTGCGCCTGACACCTGAGGAGCGCCAGCTGGCTCCGGAACTCTTCCGCGCGATGCAGATGGTGAAAGAAGCCCTTCAGGGCGGAGAAAAACGCCAGAAAGTATTGCTCGATACCTTCACGCAAGAGCTGCAGCGTTTCCCAGCGTTTCGGCTGGAATATGCCGAAATTCGCGCGGCTCTGGACCTCGCTGATTTTGGGGAAACGATTGATCGGCCGGCGGTTCTTCTTGTGGCCGCGCATCTGGGATCGGTACGTTTGATCGATAATCTGGAGCTGACCGGCCCATGAAAGAGCTGATTCGTTTATACCATCTGCTGCTGTCCTATCTTTTGCGTCCCGTGTTGCTCTGGGTCCATACCACAGCTCGGCCGGACAATCTGAAGGAAGAGCTGAAGCTGACCGGCGGTCCGGTGATCTATGTTCTGCCGAAACGCTCGATTATCGATTACCTTGTGCTGCTGACCACCTGCCGCAAGTATGGTCTTCCGGAACCTGATCTGGGACTCGACTTCAATCGGCATCGGCGGGCGGTCTGCCTGTTCCTGGAAAAAACCACGGCGATCAAGCGTGTGAGACGTCTGCGTCCAAGTCATGTCCTTCTGCACCTCGTTCGTCAGGTGCAGGAACAGACCGGCGAGAAGGCTCAAATCGTTCCGGTCTCACCTTTCTGGGGCAAGGACCCAGGAACGGAAGAGCCGTCGATCTTCAAGCTGATCTTCAACGATGATGAGGACGCCGGCTGGCTGCAAAAGTTTTTCATCGTGATGGCCCAGGGACGTAACAATAAGCTGCATTTTGCCAAGCCCTTTGAAATCAACGAAATCCTGCAAAGCGAAGAGGATGTCGATAACGCGGCGCGCAAAATCCGGCGGATCCTGCGCATTCACTTCCGCCGAGTGCGCAATACAGTGTTGGGACAAAAGCTCTATGTGCGCGAGCAGGTGATCTCACGCGTCGTGGCTGGCAAGCTCGTGCGGCAGGAGATTGAGAAAGAAGGCAAGGGGCGGCCGCAGCTCGTCCGCAGTCTGGAAATTCGGGCCCGCGGCTATGCTCGCGAGTTGTCCGCGGACCAGACCTATTCCATCGTGCGGGTGTTTGAACTCGTTCTTGGCAAACTCTGGAACAAGCTCTTTTCCGGCGTCGATGCGGTGAACGTGGAAAATGTCACGCGTCTGGCCTCGCAGAACTATGAGATCGTTTATGTGCCGACGCACCGGAGCCATCTCGATTATCTGCTCGTCAACTATACGGTGTATAAAAGCGGTTTGCCGACGCCGCATACCGCCGCCGGGATCAACCTGAACTTTTTCCCGATGGGCTGGTTTTTGCGCCGCGCCGGGGCCTTCTTTATCCGCCGCTCGTTTCATGGCAATCGCCTCTATGCCGCTGTGGTGGAGGAGTATATGCACTACCTTCTCACCCAGGGTTATCCCATCTCCTTCTTCCCCGAAGGGGGACGCAGCCGCACGGGTCGGCTTCTGCCCTTGAAAACGGGCATGCTGTCGATGGTGGTGCGGAGCTTTTTGCGCAACTCGGAACGACCCGTGGCTCTGGTGCCAGTGTTCCTGTCCTATGACAAGGTCATGGAAGTGAAGAGCTACCTTACCGAGCTGGGTGGCGCGACCAAGAAAAAGGAATCCATTTTCCAACTCCTGCAGGCCCGCAAGGCCTTGCAGCAGTATTATGGCAAGGCCTATCTTTCCTACGGTGAGCCCATCATTCTGGAAAACTTCCTCAATACCAATTACCAAGGCTGGCGCGAAGCCGATGAGGAGCGACCGGAATGGCTGGCGAGTGCCGTGCATGACCTCGCGCACTTGATTTCACGTCACATGAATGAAGCGGCCGTGATTGCGCCCATCGGCCTGATGGGGGTGGGACTGCTGGCCGCCTGGCAGAAGGCGCTGCCCAAGGAGGAGCTCTTTATCTTTATGCAGCGCATGATCACGCTGCAAAGAGCCTTGCCCTATCATCCCAATGTGCGCCTTGTGAATGATGATGTCGCGGATATCTTTCAACTGGCCCTGAAGCTGAAGAGCATCTCGCTCTTTCACCATGCGGCCGGCGATGTGGTCTTTCTGAATGATATCGACGGGGCCTTGATCAGCTACTATCGCAATAACATCATCCATCTCTTTGCCATCCCCTCGCTCATCGCTCGTTTCTTCCAACGGGATGATACGATCGACCAGGATTCCCTGGTGCGCGCCTGTGCCGAGATCTACAGTGTCCTGCGGGAGGAACTTTACCTGCGCTGGGACGAGGATGAGATCGAAGGCGTGGTCAAGCGCTATGCCGAGGCCATGGCCGGGGTGGGACTTCTGTATAAGGTCGCGCCGCAGATCTATCACCGGCCACCCGCCCAGTCCGATGACTTCGTGGCCCTCGATATCCTGTCCCAGGCTTTGGGCCTCACCTTTGATCGTTTCATTATCACCGCCGTGCTCCTGGCCAAACACAGCCAGCTCGGTCTGGTGGATAGTGATGAATTTTTACAGCAGTGTCATCGCATGGCCCAGCGCCTTGCGATTCTCAGCGGGCTTAACAACCCGGAAATCGTCGAAAAAACGTTTATACAAAAACATATCCAGCTTCTCAAACGCAAGGGTCTGCTCATTCCGGTGGACGACAAGAAATTGCGGATTGATGAGCGCGTGGCGGTGATGGCGCAGAACTCGCAAAGACTGCTCTCACCCGATGCTTTGCGCAGTATCGAGCGCATTTTCAAGACCACGCATCAGGATAATAAGGAAGAAGAGCAGCATGGCCAAATGGAAATACACGGGGAATGACGACTCCAGCGATCGTCTCCCCACCTACGATAAAATTCGTCGGGGCCGCGATAAGCGCAAGAGGCACAAGGCCTCTGATACCGACTTTGAACAGCCCGAGGAAAACTGGGATTTTGAAGCCCATCCGGAATGGTTTCCGGCCCGGGTGGTGGAAGTCCACAAACGTTATGCCTTTGTTTCGCCGGAAAAGGATATCGGTGACGTCCAGACCCGTGATGTCTGGCTGGCGACCGTGGTGAGACGTCACCTGCAGAGCCGTCGGGGTGAACGCAACACCATCTGTGTTGGCGACCGGGTTCTTTGCCGTCCCACGGACGACCGGGATGTGGACCTCGGCACCGATATTCCGTGCTGTGTGATTGAAAATCTCTCGCCCCGCAAGAGCCGTATCGCCCGTCGTGATCCGGCTGTTCCGGATCGCGAGCATATCCTGGCCAGCAATGTCGATCAGCTCATGATCGTGGCCAGCTACAAAAATCCGCTGATCAAATGGGGTCTCATCGACCGCTATCTGATCCTGGCGGAGGAGCAGGAAATTCCGGCTATCATCGTGCTGAACAAGGAGGACCTCCTGGCCGATGAAAGCGAGGAGTTTCGCGATGAGTGCCAAAGAGAGACGGATACCTATCGTAAGCTGGGTTACACCGTCTACTCCCTGCAGGTGGAGTACCAGAACTTTCAGCATCCTTTGATCAAGGAGCTGCACAGCCAGCTGGAAGGCCGGGTCACCATCCTGAGCGGGCATTCCGGGGTCGGCAAGTCCTCACTGGTGAATCTCTTCAGACCGGAGATCACGCAGGAGGTCGAGGAGAACTCGGATATTTTTTACAAGGGTCGTCACACGACCACTTACGCCAGCATGATCAAGCTGGGCCGCGGTGGTTATGTGATTGATACACCGGGCATTCGCAGTTTTGTATTGAGTGAACGAAACGCCATCGATCTGAGTCACGGCTTTGTGGAAATGCGAGCTTTGATGAATCAATGCAAATTCCGTGAATGCCGGCATATCGATGAACCCGACTGTGCGGTTTTGAAGGCCGTGGCCGCTGGTGAAATCAGTGAGCGCCGCTATAAATCGTACAAGGGCATACTCTTGGGGGACACGGGCCGGGAGGGTCGGATCCGTGATCAAATCACTGGGAAGGACAAGGAAGAAGAAGACGATGAGTAGCGAACATTCCATGAGTTACGATTTCTCCGAAAATGAAGAGCTCACCCTTTTGCGGCAGTCCGTCCGCGATTTCGCGGAAAAGGAAATCGCCCCGCGTGCGCATGAGCTCGATGAAAAGGAGGAGTTCTCCTACGAGCTGACCGAAAAGATGGGTGAACTCGGGCTGTTTGGAACCGTGATTCCCACCGAATACGGTGGCCAGGGCATGGATTATGTCCAGTACGTGGTGGCGGTCGAGGAGCTGGCTCGGGTCGATGGATCGCACGCCGCAACCATTGCCGCTCACAACAGCCTTGGTGTGGCTCCGCTTTACTACTACGGCACCGAGGAACAGAAGAAGAAATATATCCCGAGCCTTTGCACCGGCAAAGGCATGTGGGCCTTTGGTCTGACGGAACCGGAAGCCGGCAGTGATGCCCAGTCGAGCAAGACCCGTGCGGTCTACGATGCGGCCAGGGACGAGTGGGTGATCAATGGTTCGAAAATCTGGATCACCAACAGCGCCGCGAAAACCACCGAAGGCATCACGGTTCAGGCCGTAACCGGCCAGAAAGCGGATGGCCGCACGGAACTGAGCTGCTTTATCGTTCCGGCTGATGCGCCCGGCGTCACGCGCCGGACAATGCATGGTAAAATGATGTGGCGTGCCTCCAACACCGGTGAGCTGTACTTCGACAACGTGCGCGTTCCGAATTCGGCGATGCTGGGGCAAAGAGGTCAGGGTTTCAAGATTATGATGGAAACCCTTGATAACGGCCGCCTTTCGATCGGTGCCATGGGGCTGGGCCTCGCCAAAGGCGCTTTGGAAATGACGCTGAAGTATGCGAAGGAACGTAAAACCTTCGGCGTGCCTATTGCCAAGCATCAGGCGGTGGCCTTCAAGCTCGCGGAAATGGCAACCCGCATAGAAGCGGCCGAAGGCCTGCTTTACAAGGCCGCTTGGCTCAAGCAGAAGGGGAAACCCTTCCAAAAACAGGCAGCTATGGCTAAACTTTATTGTTCGGAAGTGGCTGAGTACTGCGCGCGTGAAGGGCAGCAGACGTTCGGCGGTTACGGCCTGATGAAGGAGTATCCGATTGAGCGTTTCTACCGTGATGCCGCTCTGCTCAGAATCGGAGAAGGAACCAGTGAGATCCAGCGTCTGGTGATCTCACGCTACCTGGGTTGTTAAGCATGCAGCGTGCGCGGCTGTTCCCCTTGGCTTGTTTGAGTCTGAGTTTCTGGGTGAATGGCTGCGCCCTCCTCGGCATCCGCAGTTCCGAGCGCTATGATGAGCGCAGTTTTTCCATTCTGAATTTGAATCTCTTCAATCAACGCATCCCCTCCACTCTCGCCAAAAGGAACTGGAAAGGCGACTGGCTTTTCCGCCGGGAACGCCTTGAGCTGATCGATGAGCAGCTGCGTATTTCCCGACCCGATATCGTGGTGTTTCAGGAACTGCTCACCCGTCGCGGCAGCCCCAGTGAATCCGATATCAATATCCTGAACTTTGGGGCTCTCGAGGGTTACGAGTGGGATGCTGAGATGGTGGCCTTCCACAAGGATACGCAGGAGATGCAGTACCAGGCGACCGCCGTGGGTCTGCCCGTCAAACTCTCGTCATCCGACCGGATCGCGAAAAAATTCTGGCCCATCGGAATCGATGGCTTTATGAATTACTCGCTTTTGGAGCTGGATCAGCAGCCCATTCTGCTCATCAATGTGTCCATGCCTGGTGGCGCCCAGAAAGTGGATCACTGGTATGAGTTTGTGGAATCGGAACTGAGCGATCTTTTGGAGGAACTCGGCATCTGCAAACAGCGGCTTGTGATTTCCGGTTATCTGCCAGGCGGCGTCATCTGGCCCGGCTTTGCCGCATTCACCGAGTCGTTTGAGCTGAAGGATACCTCCACCGGCTTTTGCGAAGCGACCTCGGACTGTCTCACGAGTTCCAATCAGAACGATCTTTTCATGGCCACCGCCCAGGGCCAGTCCCCGTCACATTCCGAACGCATCATGGTGCATCGCGATGCGCTGGTGTCGTTCAGCAATGTGGTAATGAACAAGATGAAGGATCGGACGGTTTATGGGGAACCCTATGGCCTGCAGCGTCTTTGGGCCAGCCGTGTGTATGGCTGGCTCGCGAATGTCAGGCTCCAGCGTTGCCCGCCTTCCGGGTCCTGACACGACAGTCAATGGGGGATCAGCTTCGTCACCGAGCGGATCAAATCATCGGGATCCATGAACGGTTTGGTCAGGATGCCGTTGGCTCCGGCCTGCAGCGCCTCCTGCACTTTCGGATGCTCACAATCATGACCGGTGCTGATGAGGATGGCCGTCTTCCGGTTCAGCTCCCGCACCTGCTTGATAAAGCGAATGCCATTGATTTGCGGCATCTCGAGGTCCGTGATGATTAATGGAAAGTCGGTTTTGCGCAAAGCTTCCAGCGCCTGGGTCGCGTCCGTACAAATTTCGCAATCGAACTGCTCTTCGAGCAGCACACCCAAAATTTCACCAACTTCAGGTTCATCATCAACAATCAGAACTTTCGACTTCGCATTCATCAAACACCTCGGCCAAGCCAGGCAACCAGGTTATTGTGTTCCAATTCAAAAAGCAGAGCAATACGAAGGATCCCGTGGCCCTGGGTCAAAAACCCCAGCCGAGGCCCACGGTCATTGACACGCCGTGAAGGCGGTCGGTTTTCGTGCCTCGCCAACGCTGAACGTCCAGGGCCAAAATGCTATTTTGGCTCATGAGATACCAGAGTGAACCGACGGCGCCAATGCCAATTTCCGTGCTGAAGTCCGCATCCTTGGTTATCGGAGGATTGGCCTTCTGCACCGGTATAAGATACAGGAGTTCGGTACCCGCCAAGGCATAGAAGGGATGATAAATCCGGAAAAGCCTTTGTGTGGCATTGAAAACAGTAATCAGGGAAACCGGACGATTCTGATTCAAATTGATGAAGGACTGGGATCGATAGCCAACATTAACCACCCAAGGATGACCCAGCCGATGCTGATAGGAAAAGCCAGGCGCATTCTGATGCGTGCGTAGCTCGGTTTGGCTTGGACCCACCGGTTCGTTATGGCTATAAAGTGCGAAAATATAGTCTTTGGGATAGGACTCCGGTATCGTCAAGTCATCAGACGTTGAATCCGCTGCGGACAGACGGGCCGCTGCGAGCCCGAGGATGCTGAGGATGAGGAAGGACCATACCGGGTGCAAAGTCATAGCGAAAACGTGCCTTCTGCAAGGAATCGGATACTTATCTTTCTAATGCTGCTCGCCATGCTGTTGCCATCCGGCGCTCAGGCATCACTCTCGGGAATCGTCGGACCGCGTTTCCTTTTCATTCGCGGCTGGAAGCCTCTGCGCGGTCCCTGGCCTGATCATCCCGCTCTTCATGCCTTGCGAAAAACATTCGGCGGTCTTTGGCAAGGGATCCTGCTGCTTTTGGCAGCGCAGATTCTTTTGCTGCTTTGCCAGCTTGTGAGAACATTTCTCGCTGACGACTCCCTGACACTAACTCTAACGTCCCATCTTCGTCTATTGGGAAAACAGGGCCTTTATGGAACGTTTCTTGTCTTGACTTTTATTCTCGCTGCCAGGCGCTTCCATGAACATCGCCTGAAGCTCTTCACCTGGCAGGCCCAGGGGCTTTTGATCGCCTCCGTTTTGCTCGGACTTTACATGCTGGGGCAAAGAACCTGGGGCTGGGATTGGATCCACGGTTTTCAGGCGAAGATTGGCGAGCATCGTTTCGCCTACGGCGTCTATCGCGCGTCAGGACTCATGGGGCACCCGCTCAGCCTTGCCTATAACTGCATGCTGCTGGCGCTTGTAAGTTTTGCCCAAGGACTTTGGTTGCAAGGTCGGGATCGCCGCCAGGCCTGGATCTGGCTCCTGATCAGTGTTGTCAACCTGGGGCTGATCGGTCTGACCGGCTCGCGCTATCCGTTGGCCCTGACCCTTGGACTTATGATTCTGGCGATGCTGATTCACACCCGACTCGGCAGCTGGCGCAACCTTTTGGGCTTGGGACTTTTGGCGCTTATTCCCATAAGTGCTGTTTTTTTATTCGATCCCGTGATGATGGGACGAATTCAGGAACTTTTGGATTCCACGGTGGCCGTGGAGGATCGTTTTGATCGTTGGATTTTCTGGAAAGTGCATCTGCAAATTTTTATGGATCAGCCCTGGCTGGGAACCGGGTTGGCCAACTACGACAGGCTGTTGCTGGACTATTATGACCAGGCCGGCTACACTCATATTGAGAGAAAATACACGGCGCATAATATCCTGCTGCAAACTTTAGCGGACTCCGGACTCGTTGGGTCGCTGGCTTTGCTGGTCATCTTTTTCGCCTTGTTCCGGGCCGGTTTCCGCACGCTGAAAGATTTCCGACATCAGGGTTTTCTGTTGATCGCCCTCGGAACACTGCTCGGCGGACTCATGCAAAATACGCTGCGGGATAGCGAATATCTTTATGCTCTTTGGACCAGCATGGGCCTTTGTTGCGGCTGCCTCATCGCTGGAGGAGTGCCCCATGAATCAAACGGCCGAAGCCACCTCCAAGATCACCAATCCGGAGAGGATATCGCGGATCGTCACGCGCATGTGCGACGGCCGGATGCAGGCGTTGATTCGAACCAAGGATAATATCAAGGTTGGGATTCGAGCCAATTTTGCCCGATTTGATGGGCAAAAAAGCCCGCCTGCGATCGTTTTTGACAAGATCTCGGAAATCGGTCTGCAAAAACTGGAAAAAGGCATCCCGATAAAAATCGAAGTCATCGGTATGCCGTCGAAAGTGATGTTCGTGGCGAATATCATCGACAAGGCGGACGATGGCGTGATCTGCAGCCTGCCGGCTTCCCTGGTGACCATTGAGCGGCGGCAGAACTCGCGTTACCGCGTGACGCCGAGTGCCATGGCCTATTTGAGTTTCAGTCTTTGGGTTCCGGAGGATGATGATCCCTCGGCGCCGCCCTTTTTTGATGCCTATCGCAGTCTTGCCGGCTGGATTCCCATCGTCGATATCAGCGCCGGCGGCGTCTGCGTGCAAAGCCATTTCCCTGCGTTCATTAACACGCTGGAAACGGTGGACCTCGATCCCAATGCTAAACTGCACCTGCCGATGAGTGCGCCCATGCCCGTGCAGGCCGCGATCCGCTGGAAGCGTCGGATCAAGAACCGCTTCGCGGAAGATAACCGTGAACGCTATCAGCTGGATTTCCGCCTGGGCATCGAATTTTTGGAACTGCAGGAAGAATATCAGGTCAAGATTCGCAATTATCTGCGCCAGCTGAGTGTGGCGGATGCGATTTGAAGGAGCTGTCTCCATGCGCGCTTTGATTTTTATCGGTTTTCTGCTGAACGCCTGCGCAGGGTACGGTCCCTTTGCGGACGAGGCGGCGGAGGAAGTTCAGCCTGCCGCACCGATGGCAAGCGCGCCGACCACACCTGTCCCCGTACCCGCTTCGACCGTTGCTCCGGCTTCGGATCTTGAATTGCGAATTGCCAAACTTTGGGCGCGTGTGGATGATCTGGAAAACCAGCAGATTCGCCAGAAGGAGCGCATGAAGCTTCTGGAAAAGGGGCTGATGCTCGGCATTATTCCCGAGGAATTGAAAACGGATAAGCCTGTCCAGCCGCCCCAAAAACCGGAGCCCGAGGATCCACCCGCCTCGGTGCAGGCCACCACGCCTCCACCCCTGGCGAGCGGCGAAAAAAGCAAGGACCTTGCGGAATACCAGCGTCTCCTGCGCGCCGCCCAGGAAAAATTCAACGCGGCGAGTTATGGTCAGGCCATCGTGCAGTACAATGAAATCGGTGAAAAATTTGATGATAGCCTGACCGAAGGCAGTCATCACTACTGGACCGGTCTCAGCTGGTTTTATCTGAAGGAAATGCAGCTCGCCGAGCAGAGCTTCCTGAAATTGATCGATCGCTACAGTCACAATTCCTGGGTGCCGTATGCCCGCTTTTATATGGCCAAGATCGATTTGAATCGCGGTCTATCGGGTCGTGCGCGGGATCAGTTCAAGATGCTGATCGATGAGTATCCCAATCAGGATCTCGGGGAGATGGCCCGCATGGAAATTGATCGCATGAGGGAGAAGCTTTGATGCCAAGGCCTCTTCTTCTTTGCAGCCTCATCCTCGCCCTGCTCCCGTCCTGGGACGCGCGGGCCCAGGATCCCTCGTTGGAAGATCTCGAAAAAATGGGCGCGGAAATGGACACGCTGGAAGAGGACGTGGAAGCGGAAGGCGACATGCCGCCTCCCATGCCGCAAGGCATCGAAGCTTCGGTTCCGGATGATGCCGCTCAGGCGGAAGCCGCTGCGATGAGTCAGCCCAATCAAAATATGCCGGCCACGGATACAAGCGGACTCGAACCCGTGGATGTGCGCAGTCGCATCAAGAAGATTCTCGAACCCAACCTCTTCGCGGGCGCTCCTCCTGTGCCCGGCACGCTGCGCAATATGGCTCCGGGCGAAGCACCCGAGGAATATGCCGTTCAGGAAGGCGACAACCTCTATGATATTTGCGATCAGCTGATCGATGAGCCCACCTACTGGCCCAAACTCTGGTCCTTCAACCCGGGCATTGCCAACCCGCACTTTATTTACCCCGGTATGAAACTGCGTTTTTATGCAGGCGATGCGGAAAATCCCCCTTATCTGCAGGTGGTTACCGAGGATGATATCGTGCCGGTGGACAAAGGCGGCATGAAGGAAGCAGAGCTGGTGCGTGAGGATATCAATGGCATGCTCATGCGTTCCGAGATCCCCCAAAACCAGCAGGTCACCAATTCCGACGAACTGGAGTCCATTGCCGGTATCGACGACATGTTCATCCTCATGGGTGATCGGGCACGTCCGGATAAGGTACCGGTCATTATCCCGGCCTTTATCGTGGAAAATGAATTCGAGGAACTGGGACGGATCGTGGGTGGTTCAGCCGGCTCCTTTCTGATCGACAAGGGCCAGTTTCTGATCGTGGAGCCCGAGGATGATAACAGCCTGGCCATCGGCACGAGTTATACGATCGTGCGTGAGACCGGTAAAATACGCACCCTAAACGGCAACGACTTTGTTGGTTACCGCTATGAATTCATCGCTCATGTCCAGGTGAATTCGAAGGATGAGGAAGAGGATGTGTTCCGGGCCAAGGTTGTTTACAACCGGCTCGGTGTGATGCCTGGTGATCTCGTGATCGGCTATCGTTCCACCAAGCGCAGTCTGCCGCTGAATCCACCGCAAAGCATTCAAGGGAACAACCAGCAGGTGGTGGCCTTCACCGAACCCTTTATGCAGGTCGGTGGCCGCGGGGCCTTCGTCTTCTTTGAGCAGAATGAAAACAAACTGCAGGAAGGTCAAGTTTACAACATCATGCAGAATGTGAAAGTGGCCGCACCCAGTTTCCTGAAGAGTGACCTGCCGGATACCGAAAGCCAGGTGGCCAGGGCCTATATCATCGATGCCTCAGCGTCCGGAGCCCTGGGTTACATTCTGAACGATGTGCTCGAAGTTCGCCTGGGTGACAAGGCCAGTCCCTGAGTCTTTGTCCGTCCGCCGATCTTTATGTCCGTGGTCTCCCCCTTGATAAAATCTTAACCTGCTTTCGCTCGTGCGAAGGAGGTTTCATGTCCATCATTCCGCAACTCGAAGCGCATTGTTCTCATGTTCTTTCCCAATGGATGTATCGATGGCTGAGTTTGCCAATACGCAAAGCCGCAGATCATCCACGCGTCGCCATTGAAGCGCTCGAGGTGAGCGATTGGGCCGATTACATTCACGATCGTCTCGAAGGGGAATCCGTTTCCTGGACCATTCTTATGCGCTCAGCTCAGGCAAGTCCGGTGGCCTTGGCCACTTTGATTTTTGAAAATATCAAGCAGACGCGTCGCGCCGGAGCTGACTTCATCGATTTTTACCATCCTCTGTATCCCGCTCTGCTCGCATGTATCAAGGATCCACCCAACTGTCTCACCATCATCGGACCACCTGATACCTTAAGCAAGCCCGCGATCAGCGTGGTGGGCTCGCGACGTGCTTCAGGTTTTGCTCTGCGTGAAACCGAGGAACTCGCGGCTGCACTGGCAGCTGAAGGTGGTGTGATCGTCAGTGGAGGCGCTCTGGGTTGTGATATCACAGGGCACCGGGGCGCCTTGCGATCGGGAGAACGACCCTGTCCCACCATAGTGGTGCTGGCCGGTGGGCTCGCGCGTTTCTATCCGCGCTGCAACGAGAGCGTGTTCCGACTTCTACAGCATGCCGGTGCCGCCTTCATCAGTGAAAGGCTCTGGGAATATCCCGCGCGGCCCTATGATTTCCCGGTCCGCAATCGCATCATCACTGGGCTTTCCCCGCGACTTCTTCTCATGCAAGCCGGCGAACGATCTGGTGCAAAAGTGACCGCCCAGCTGGCGTTGGAGCAAGGTCGCGAAGTCTTTGTCATGGTGCATCCCGAACATGATGTGAGGGCTCTGGGCTCAAGGCAGCTTCTGCTTGAAGGCGCGACGCCTTTCTTTTCCGCGCAGGACTATATGCGCATGGCCTGGAGCTGTGACAACAGGGATTGGTTTGAAGCTGGTTCTGGCTTCGAAAGTGTTTAAGGAATTTGTTTTGCTTTCCAGGGGACAAAGTCTTAGTCTATAAGAAAGTACATTCAGCATTAATATCGGAGACGTTGATATCAGGAGTTGGATATCGATGGATCCAGTTGAGGGGAGTGAGACATGCACAGTGTCACTTCACAGGCGACGTGGTGGTCTGTGGTCCGAGCCATGGCCGAAATGGTAATCTTTGGCTATGACGAACTGGAACTGACGGAGCGTTACGTAAGGGACGAGCTTCTGGAAGCTGGTTTTTCCTCGACTGATATCGAGGCAGCCTGCGACTGGGTGGAAAAAGCCGTGAATTCAGGAACCGTCGTGGAATCACTCGCGATGCTGCAAAGTAAAGGAGAGGGTGTTCGCATCACCAATCCGATGGAGCGCATCTGCTTTAGCAACAAGATCTGGTCGAAGATCGAGCTGTGCCGACATAAGGGTATTCTTTCCAGTGACATTATCGAACGCATGCTCGAAGGCGCCCGCGTAATCGATACCCGTGACTGGGATGATGAAGAAGTCAGCAATCTGCTGGCGGAAATCTTTATTGCGGTTCTGCCGGGAACATCGGAAGGCGACTTCCATGATATGTTCCATGCCTGCGTGCCGGATTTCTATTGCTGATGGACGAAGACCTGTCCCCTCTTTGAGGAGGGGCTGTCTTGTTTTTGCAAAATCTATTGTCTTCCTACTTCCGTGATCCAGCTTTGGATGAAGTCCTGATCAACGGCTGTGATCAGGCTCTCCTGCTCTCCGGTGCCCAGCGCCGTATCGAATCCTCCCCTTTTTCCTCCACTCAAACTATGATCGAAGCCTGTCAAAACCTGGCATTTATGCAAAATTTGCGGCTGGATCCCTTGATGCCGGCGGCCGGTGGCGCATTGGAGCTGATGATCGGAGCCAGGTCCGAGCATTTCCGCTGGCACTGTGTCCTGCCTCCTGTGTCACGCGATGGTCCCCTTCTGAGCCTCAGGCGGCATCGACTCGCGGTGCTTGATCTTGAAGATTTTGTGACATCTTTTATGATCACGCTCCTGGATACGATCAGTCAGCATCCCGGACCTCTTCTGATCGCGGGACCGACCGGAGCTGGCAAGACCTCGCTGATGATGGCGCTTTTGCAGCGTGCGGCGCTTGATCTGCGGGTGGCCATCCTCGAGCAGCTGGCGGAACTTCCGCGCCTGGGACCCGGCTGGATCCGTCTGCAGGCTCAGGCCGCGGACCTCGGTGGGTCGGGAGCCTTCAGTCTCAGTCAGAGCTTTGATGAACTTCTGCGGCTTAGGCCTGATCGCATCGTGATTGGAGAGCTTCGCCAGAAGGAGGAGGCCCGGGCTCTGCGTCGGGCGGTGCTGGCTGGCCATGGCAGTGTGTGGGTCACCCTGCATGCGGCCACACCCGAAGCCCTGGCCGCACGCCTCGCGGATCTTGCCGACGAGGACGTTCAGCTATGGCAATCGCTGCTGGAAGAGCAGAAGGCGCATTTGATTGTCATGGGACGGGGATTTCCCCGGGTTCAGGGCATCTGGCAGTTTACGGAGAATGGACCCATGAAAAAAGCGCCCTGAAAATCAGGACGCTTGATTCGATACCTTCATCGGGACATCATTTTTTCTTGCCGAAGAAAATCGCGAAGATTTTCTTGAAGATGCCCATGAACGAATTCGGTACCACTTCAGGCTGCACGGGTTTGATAATGGTCTTGCCGCGCGGCTGAATGGTCTGTGGTGGCTGCTGCGTGTGAGCCTTGCGATGACGGTTGCCGCCACGTGGATGCGTGGGGGCTCCTGCCGCCGCTGCAGCCGGCTGCTGCCTTGGCTCGTGCCGCTTGCCTTTTGGTCCTTTCGGGTGCTGATCCTTGACCTCGGCTCCGCCACGATCCTGGCGTGCTTCGATCCGCGGGCCGCCGCTTGGCTTCCGCTCGGGTCTGGGGGCATCACCCTGAGCGCTGGCGCCGGATTTGTGACTACCGCGTTCAGGACGTTTCGATCGATCGCCACGACGACCGTCTCTTCTATCCTCTTTCTCATTCATACGGGAACCCTTGAATTCTGGATCTTTATAAGGATTGCCGGCTTTGTCTTCGATCTGCAGATAGGATTCCGGGAACCATTCGGTTTGGATCTTCACGTTTTCGCCGAGGTATCTCTCGATATCGATCAGGTTATGACCATAATCCTCGCAGACCAGGGAGTAGGCCGAGCCGAAGGCTCCTGCCCGGGCGGTGCGGCCAATACGGTGAACGTAGTTGGCAGCCTCGTCAGGCAAATCAAAATTATAGACGTGAGTAATGTTGGAAATGTGCAGCCCGCGACTCGCCACATCCGTCGCAATCAAGGCTTTCACTTTGCCTTCCTTGATACGACCGATCAGGGCAATACGCTTTTTCTGGGGCAGGTCACCGGTGATCAGATCACACTCGATGCCATTTCCGGAAAGTTTGTAGTGCAACCATTCCGCTACGATCTTCGTGTTGGTGAAGATCACCGAACACACCGGCTGATGATCACGCATCAGACCAAGCATGACCTGGAGCTTCTGCGTGGAATCACAGATCACAGCATGCTGCTCGATACGCTCGGGAGTAATGACCTCGGGGTTGGCGGAAATGTATTTCGGACTTTCGAGATACTCGAAAGCCAATTCCTTGACCTTGTCATTGGTGGTCGCCGAGAAGAGGAGCTTCTGGGTTTCCGGACTGAGTTTGCTGAGGAAGAATTCCACGTCCTCGATAAAGCCCATGTCCAGCATGCGGTCGGCTTCATCGCAGATGAAGAGGCAGCAGTCCTTGGCCGAGAAAATTTTCTTCTGATAGTAATCCTTCAAACGGCCCGGCGTGGCCACGATCACATCCACGCCCTGCTTGATACGCTGAGCCTGTTTGTCGTAATCCACACCACCGAAGACGGCCATGCTGGAAATATTCAGCTGATTAAAGAGCTGCTCGGCATCGGCCGAAATCTGCAGGGCCAACTCCCGGGTGGGGGCCAAAATCAAGGCTTTGGGGAGGGGGCTGTTCTCGCCACCTGCTTCCCGTAGCTTAAGGAGCTGGTGCGCGATCGTTATCAGAAACACCCCGGTTTTGCCGGTGCCTGTCTGAGCAAAACCGGCCAGATCCTGACCCTGAATGGTCAGTGGCAAGCATAAGCCCTGGATAAGAGTAGGTTTTTCCCAGTTGAGCGTGCGGACGGCGGCGATCAAATCTTCGGCCAGCGCCAATTCCTCAAAGGTTTCAACAGGAAAGAACTGCTCATCCTCTTTGACGACAACGGCTTCGTCGTCGTCCTCTTCGTCGGGAAGAGTCGGCAGACTTGGTTCGATCACCGAAAGAGGTATGTGATCGATAGTAATATCAGGGGTTTCGATAGGAGGCAGCGCACCAGTCTCTGGCAGTTCCTCGTCGTTGACGGGATTCCCCGCTACTTCTGGAGCTTCTTCAAGAATTGGTTCTGAGACTGGCTTGTGAGTTGTCATAAGGTCTTCTTTATCACTCATCGCGTCTTCCGCTGCGTTAAGCAGCTAATTTTTTTTTGAATTTAACCGATATCAAGGCATACAGCCACATAAAAAAGGTGCACGAATGGCAGAAAATCACCCCGAGGACCTGGATGCATTGATGGATGTCTCTGCTGCAGACAAGCCCGAATCGGGCGATGAAACCGCTGGAGCGGTCGATGTTCACGGGCCCTCTGACGAAAGCGAGAAGGATACCCTGGAAACGGCAGAGCTCCAAGCTGAAGTCGCAGGCAGTGGAGAAAATAACGTAGCTTTTGGCGCGGAGGGCCAGTCTTTCGTGGCGGAGCAGCCTGCCAATGTTGACGAAAAAACCGCAAAACTGGAGCGCAACCTTGTGGATGCCAAAGCTGCGGTTGGAGATCTCATGGCCTGGAAGGAGGATCTACGACTTCTCGCCATGCAGCACAATACATTGGGGCCTTACTACGATAACTGGACCAAAGAGGCCAATTTGTTTTTCCGCCGACTTGTTATAATTAATAAGCGGCTTGAGACTCTTAGGAAAAAGAAAAGGGCTTAACATGATCCGTTTGCGCAGAATAAATCCCTGGCCAATCCTGACATGCGGCGTCCTCGCATCACTCACTGCCTGTGTTACTCCGGCCGAGGAACAACAGCTTCGTGATGATATCTTCGGACTTCAGACCCGTGTCCTTCAGATGGAAAACCAGCTGAGCGCCCAGGGCAAGGAAATCAACACGGCCACCAGCCGGCAGGAGGCGTCGGTCAGCACGCGTCTCGACAAGATCGCGATCGAGCTTCAACGCATCAAGGGTGATATCGACGCACTGCGCATTGGGGTCACGACCGGCCAGCTGCCCGGCACCGATCCGGATCAGGAAGGATCGGTGGCGAAAACCCTAAGTGAGATGAGTGAACGCATCACGGCGGTGGAAGACAATCAGAACAAGATTCTCGGCGTCATCGACAAGTCGGTGGAAGCCAGTCGGAAATCCGACAAGAAGAAGGAAGAGAAGAGCAAAGCCGCCAAGGCGGAGAAAAAATCGTCGACTCTTAAGAACCTCGATGATTTGCGTACGGCTTTCGACAAGAAAAAATACAAGACGATCGCCAGCGAAGGCGAAAAGGTCCTGGCCGGTCTGAAGAAACAAAAGGACAAGCAGGAAGCCACCTATATTCTGGCTGAAAGCCTTTACAAGTCGGGCGAAATTCGCGAGGCGGCTCTTAAGTTCAACGATTTTATCGAAAGCAAACCCAAGGACAACATGTCCATTGCGCTCCTGCGCATGGGTGATTGCTTCAAGCAACTTGGTGATGCGGAAACAGCCAAGATCTATTATCAGGAGCTGATCCAAAAATATGGCAGCTCAGCGGAAGCGAGACAGGCCAAAGACAAGCTGGCCAAACTATAAGTTGGAACTGAAATGACTCTGATCCTTGGTATCGAATCCAGCTGTGATGAAACAGCCGCCGCGGTGGTCCGTGACGGACGGCAGGCGCTTTCGTCTGTTATCAAAACGCAGATCGATGTGCATCGCGCCTTTGGAGGCGTGGTGCCAGAAATCGCGGCCCGCGAACATCTGAAGCTGATCGATGCCATCGTGGATCAGGCCATGCACGATGCCGGGTGCACGCTGGACCAGATCGATGCCATCGCCGTGACCCAGGGGCCGGGACTCATCGGGGCTTTGCTGGTCGGCATCGCCTATGCCAAGGGCCTTGCTTTTGCCAGCGACAAGCCGCTGATTCCCGTCAATCATGTGGAAGCGCATGTGCAAGGGGCGGTCCTCGGTCTGGATATTCCCGAGACGGAGCTTTATCCCTGCCTGGCTTTGGTGGTCTCCGGTGGGCATACCAACATCTATTACATGCCGGAGCCGACCGTTTACGAACTGCTGGCCTATAGCATCGACGATGCCTGTGGGGAATCCTTTGATAAAGTGGCCAAACTTTTTGGGCTTGGCTACCCGGGTGGTCCTGTCATCGAGGAGCTGGCGCGCCAGGGTCATGCGGAACAATACCCTATGCCACGGATGATGGAGCAAAAGAACAAACTTTTGTTTAGTTATTCAGGTCTGAAGACCTATATGGTAAACTTGCGGGGAAGGCATGCTTCGCAGATGAACGAGCAGATGCTTCGTGATTTCTGTGCCTCGTTCCAGGAAGAAGCCTTGGGACAACTTGTTCGCAAGCTCGACGGCGCCAGTCAGCAACGTCCAGCAGCCCGCAGCATCCTGATCGCCGGTGGTGTGGCAGCGAATCAAAGATTTCGGGCCTTGGCCCAGGCGAAATTGAAAATTCCCGTGTATTTTCCCCAACTGCGCTTTTGCTCCGACAATGCCGCAATGATTGCAGCTCTGGGTTATCAGCATTACGTGAAAGCGGACGACACTTCTGTCTTTAAACAACTGGGCTGGGATGCCTTTTCCCGTTATCAGTTTGGCTGAAGCGACCAACGTTTAACGTACTCCGATATTCAGCAGGAGCCGTATCATGTCTTTCGGTGATGAACGCATTAAACAGAAAAAATCTCTGAGCCAGGTTTTCTTAAAAACCGATTGGCCGGTTCGCAAGGTGGTGGAACGCCTTCAATCGCTGCATATCACCCGGGTGCTTGAAATCGGCCCTGGTGGAGGCATCCTGACCCGGGCGTTGATCGAACAGCCCTGGAAGGTGACCGCAGTGGAAAAGGATCACCGCTTTGCGGAAAAATTGGAAGATTACTACGCCGCGAAAAAAGACGAACTGCGGGGCAGCCTCACCATCGTGAACAAGGACGTGCTGAAGTTCGACCTTGAGGAATGGCTGAATGAATCGAATGAACCCACAGCCATCGTCGGCAATATCCCCTATGCGATTTCAACGCCGATCGTAATGTGGGTGCTTCCGTATCTGCATCGCGTGAAGGGTGTGGAGTTCCTCGTGCAGCTCGAATTCGCCTCGCGCCTCGCGGGCGTGGCAGGCACCAAGGACTATGGCAGCCTCTCCGTTTATGCCCAGCTGCGGGCGCAGATTCAAATCGAATGCAAGGTGGAGCGCACCTGTTTCACGCCGGTGCCGGCGGTGGACAGTGCGCTCGTCTTTATCAAGGTGCGAGCCCAGGTGCTGCCCGACGAATTTTTACGCAAGGTCGAATCGGTGGCCCGGGTGTCCTTCACCCAGCGCCGCAAGAAGCTGCGCAATGCCATCCGGCAGTTTTTGGCTGATGACGCGCTCCAGGGCTGCCCGATCGATTTGAATCGTCGCCCGGATACGCTGACGCCCGAGGAATATGTGGAGCTGACGAAGTTCATTTATTCTGATTAGATTCGCCGCGTTTCGAGCTGACGCCAGGCGCGGCTCGAAGCGATGGTGACTAAAGCTGCCTGTAAGCGTCCCGAATCAGCTCCTCCGTGCTTTTCCAATCAATACAGCCATCGGTAATGCTCTGACCATAAACCAAAGGTTTTTGCGCCAGATCCTGCTTCCCCTCCTGCAGATGACTTTCCAGCATCATCCCGAGTATGCGTCGGTTGCCCTTGTGGAATTGACGGAAGACCTCGCGGAAAACCTCCGGCTGCCTTCGGTAATTTTTATTGCTATTGCCATGACTGCAGTCCACCAGCAGAAGCCGCTGGCTTTCCTCGGCCTTGATGCGGCTGAGGCAGTCCTCGATATGCTCTTCACTGTAATTCGGTCCCTGGTTTCCCCCGCGAAGGATCACATGCGCATCCGGATTGCCTTTGGTTTGCACCACGCACGTCATGCCTTCGCTGTCGATGCCCAGGAAATGATGCGGATGGCTTGCCGATGTCATCGCATCCAGGGCCACCTGCATGCCACCGTCGGTGGCGTTCTTAAACCCAACCGGCATCGAAAGACCACTGGCCATCTCCCGATGGGTTTGACTTTCCGTGGTGCGAGCGCCGATGGCCACCCAGCTGATGAGGTCGGCGATATACTGCGGGACGATGGGATCCAGAAATTCCGTGCCGGCAGGAAGATCAAGCGACGCCACGTTCAAGAGAAATTGCCGCGCGATCTGCAGACCACTGCGGATGTCATGGCTGCCATCCAGTTCAGGGTCATTGATCAAACCCTTCCAGCCTATGGTGGTGCGCGGCTTTTCAAAATACACCCGCATCACAAGCGCAATTTTATCCTGCACCTCATGCCGAAGCCGGGATAATTTTTGAGCGTACTCAAGACCGGCCTTCACATCGTGAATGGAGCAGGGCCCCACGATCACGAGAAGTCTTTGATCCTGACCATTCAGCAGGCGGCGCAATTCCTCGCGCCAGCCGGAAACGCGTTCCAGTATGGTTTCAGGAGCCGGTATTTTGCCTTTCATTTGCGCTGGTGAGGGCAGGGGTATAAACTCGCTGACCCGCGTATTTTCAATGGATTGCATGGCGATTCCCTTGTGTATGAGGACCGCCTTCAGACTTAGCGTAGTTTGAATGCAGGGCGCAAGAAGTGTTGAGATCCCGCTGTTTAATCGTCCTCATCCAGGAAGTTGATATCTTCCGGATTGTAGGTGTCCTGAAAGTCCAGATCGATTTCGCAGTCACCGTTGATGCGGGCCTGGCAGGCGAGGCGCACGGTGCCGTCGAGCGGAAGTTTAAGTCGTTTCAGAAGCTTCTCTTCATCGGTCTTCATCGGCGAGAGCTGGTCGGCCCCTTCGGTGATCTTCACGCCACAGGTCCCGCAGCGGCACGAGGCACAACCGAAGCGGACATTAACGCCGGCCTTACGGCCGGCCAAAAGGATCTTGGTATTGGGATCAACTTCGGCAAATTTTTGGGCAGGCGTAAACAGGATCCGCGGCATAGTGGCTCTTTCGTGGCGCTACACCGAAACAGCAAACTCCCGCAGAGCATCGGTCAGCGACGTTTTAAGGTCGGTCGATGCCTTCCGATTGCCGATGATGTAAGCGCAGGATGTGAAAATCTTGCCGCTCCCGACAGCCTTTTCCTTGGTCCCGGGAACGACAACGGCTCTAGGAGGAATTTTACCCCGGGTCTCTTTCATTTCGCCATCGCGGATATCAATGATGGGTGTGGAAGCCGTCAGGGTTACGTTTGCTGCCAGCACCGCCTCGTCTCCGACCTCCAGGCCTTCCACGACAATACAGCGGGAACCGATGAAGGCCCCGTCGCCAATGATCACAGGTTTGGCGCTGGCCGGTTCCAGGACTCCGCCGAGGCCCACGCCACCGGACAGGTGCACGTTGGCACCGACCTGGGCGCAGGAACCCACCGTGGCCCAGGTGTCCACCATCGTATTGCGCCCCACATAGGCGCCGATATTCACATAGGACGGCATCAGCACCACGCCAGGCTCCATAAAGCTGCCATAACGTGCGGTGGCTGGTGGCACGACGCGCACCTTCAGGTCATCATAGTTTCGTTTCAGAGGGATTTTATCGTAGTAAACAAAGGGCCCGCAGTCGACGCGCTGCATGTCCATCACGCGGAAATAGAGGAGAATGGCGGTTTTGACCCAGGCATTCACCTGCCAGGTGTCGCCGTCCCGGTTGCAAACGCGCAGTTCCCCGCGATCGAGCCGCTTGATGACTTCCTTGATCACATGATCGCCTTCCCGGGCCACCTCCGGCTTGCCGGCTGCGACCGCCGCGTCCATCGACAGGATATCGCGTTCCAATTGCTTGATGTCCATGTTTCCGTCCCTTTCGTCACCGGTTATCCGATTCCCTTTCTTTTGCTCGAAACCCGCCGGATCTTCAAGAGGGCAGTGGAGGTGTTCCTTCATTCTGACAGGGTCAGAGTCATTTCCCCAAGAAAAATGGTTTCCTGCAGGGAAAGACGGCAGCGGATCTCATGGCCCGCGCTCGCCCTCGGAAAGTTACGCTTGCAGAAGAAGGAGTGAAAACCGCGCTGATTGGCATTGCCGCGGATGTAGCTTTTGAGCTGGGGCTTTTCCAGAAGGCGTCCGTCGAGGGTCCATTCCTGAGTCACCCGCTCCCGCACCCCCGGGGGCGCCACCACCGGAGCCACGCAGCAGATACTGGAACCCGAAGCCAGCGTTTCGCGGAATTGTCCGACCGTGATTTCGCGCGGCAGTTTCTGAACACCCACATCCTTTTGATCTTCATTCGTGGCAAAATGCGGTTTGCTGACCCAGACCGAAAGCAGAGGAAATCGCCAGGCCGGTGGCAGCGCGAGAAGATTCACCAGGGTCAGCGCCTGCAGAAGCGTGGAACTGAGCAGATGATTGCGGTCGATACGGGTGGGGAACAGCGCGAGTGCGGCGCCGGCGGCCAGAGCCCAATAAAAATGGGAAAGATGCCCGGGCCAGACAAAGGGATACAGAAAACTTCCCGCGCAGAGGATGCTCCAGAGACGCAGAAGCTGCCGATAAATGGTGTGCGGCAGCAGCGCCTTCCACCAGTCATCCCAGAGGGTCGTGGCCAGAAGAATCAAAGTTGCCGTCAGATAACCCCAACGCTGGTTCACAATAAAAAACGGCAGACTGAACATGAGGATATATTGCGTCATGTTCTGAGTGATCGACTGGCTCAGCCAGTTGACGGCTTTCAGACGCGGTGAGGTTTGACCCTTCGCCTCATGCTGCGTTGCCATACGGCCGACCAGATGCAAAAGCAGGAACATCGGCACCAGGGCCAGCAGAAAAATCGTCAAACGCGTCGTGTGCTGAAAATCGCGTTTCATCATGAAAACGGAATACATACCCCAGCCGAGAAACACAAGCGTCAGGGCTTTGCGCTTTCTGGAATTCATGCGTGCGGTCAACTCCCTCTGTATGGAACCGGCCATTCATCCATGATACCCTGGATGGGGACTGAACTCTAACAGATCCATTTCACCCTTGGCAGCATAGGGGGCACGGACATGGTTCGTTCCTGGTATTTCCTCATTCCCCTTTTCTTTTTGGGCTGCACCTCCTTCTCCGAGCAACGACATGGCAGCGCGCAGTTCATGCAGGCACGAGCGGAATCCAAAGCCACCCGACTGCAGGATACCGTTGACAATCAGCGCCTGGCGCAGGTCCTGGCGCTGGTGGACTCGAGCCAGTCGTGCAGCGGAGTCCTGATCGGCAAGGCCTCCTCGCCGGAAAGCCCCGCTTATCTTTTAACCGCCGGTCACTGCCTGATGGATTTCGAAGAGGTCAGTGCTTCCAACCACGTTTTTCTTGATGCCCTGCCGCGTTCCGATCGCAACATGATCCGTTTTCCGAAACGGGATTTTCGCATCGGTCGTGTGGTTTATGCGAGCATGAAGACGGTGGATCTCGCCATCGCTGAGATCACCGAGGAGGACAGCGCGGCCTCTCTTTTGCACTTAACAGAAAGACGTGAACTGGAAACCGACGAGGCGAAAGTGCCGCGCGCGGTGACACTCCAACGCCTCAAGGGGCTGGGAATGGAGCCTCTGCGCTGGGCCTCCGGGCTTCCGGCTTTCGGGGATGCCATTCGCATTATCAGCGCCGGAGCGGACGAGGAGAGCGACGCCTCCTATCGGCGCGAGCATCGCTGCCGGCATGAAGATCTTGCGGATGTCGTGGAAAGCATCTGGCACTGGCGCGGTCTTGCGCGCAACAACTGCGAGGATATTTTGCCGGGAAGTTCCGGAGCCCCGGTGCTCGACGCGCAATCCGCCCTCTTTGCGATCGTCAATACCAGCAGCCGGAATGCTCTGAGCCAGGACTGTTACCTCGGGCAGCCCTGTGAACTGTCCGAAAAAAGTTTTCAGGTCGCCGCCTCTCGCAACTATGGAACCGTGGTCCTGGATCTCCCGGCCTGTTTCAATGCGCGGGGATTTTTTTCACTCGATGAATCGCGCTGCCCTTTGCCCAGGGCTGCCAGCGTCCGCCTTGTGCATCGGGTGAAAACACCGGTGAATCCGCAGGCCCTGAAAGCGGAGGAGCGCCGTTGGAATGTTCAGGCGAAGCCGGTGGATCGCAGCAGCACGGGTTTTCGTTACAAAAGCGGGCCCCTGCCCGAGCTGAACTGCCGCCAGTCGGCCGGTTACAGTGAGCGGTTGCCCTGGTCCGATCCGCGCCTGCGGGACCTTGCGCTGCCGACGGGAGGCGGCCTTTACATGCTCTGTGTGATTCCCGAAGAGGACTTTCAAAGGCAGGAGCTGCGCCAGGCCGCAAGGATTGTTCTGAACATCGACACGGAGGCGCCGCGTCTGAAGCCACGTCTTCTTTCGCATCCCACCACGCAGGAACCTCTCATGTCGGTGCGGAAGAGTTGCCGCAATCTGCCGGCCGGGGCGCCCTACAATCGCCGTCGCCAGTGTGCAGTGGCGGTGCTGTCCTTTGAACAGCAGCCCTATGAAGTCGTTGATTTCTATTACGGATTGATCGCGAGCAAGTCTCAGGACTGTCGGTCGATGAAGCACGAAGGGCGCGGACTCCAGGTTCATGTTCCGGTCAGTGCCCTTCCGGCCAAACTTTGCGCATGGGCGGTGGATGGCGCAGGCAATCGGGCTGAGGAACCCAGTCTTTTTTCCATTCGTGCGGCGTCGCGACGCGAAATCGTGGAAGCGACGGATGTCATGATGGACTAAAGTTTCCATAATTCCATGGTGTCAGTCAGCATTTCTTCTAATGAAAGGGTTTCGTCCAAAGGTTTTTGGGACTATAATCCCGTCAATTCTCAACATGATGATGACAACAATTTTGAGGACTGGTGAAACAATGCAGTCAGAAAATATAAGCCCAGCTCAGCCTGAAAAACCCATGCCAGCGCATGAATTCGATGACGACGTGATTATTGATACCGAAGTGCTCAGCGTCGTCGCCAGTCATGGCGGTGATGCTTCGTTTCTACAGTATTTGCTGAACCTTTTCGAAAAGCATGGCCAGCAGAGTCTGGAAGAGTTGAAAGACAGCCTGCAAAAGCGTGATCCGGCCCAGGTTCGCCATGTGGCTCATCGCTGGCGTGGCAGCTGCTTGAATGTCGGTGCGGTGCGCCTGGCGGAAGTTCTGGGGCACATCGAGGATGAGCCCATCACCGGGACGGAAGCCGAAGAGACCTTGAATCAGATCGGCATGAACTGCGAAGAACTTTTTCAAAGAAGCTGCCAGCAGTTGCGTCAGCAGCTTCCCGGAATTCACCCTTCCTGATCCCGGACTGATTCAGGGGACCAGTGGCAGCGCCAGCTCCGTAAGGCGGGTTCCCACTTGAATCAGGTCCACCGGATATCTCTCGCTGATGTAATTCGTATAAAGAGGATCCCTGGTGTCGATGACGAGCACGAGGCGATGACCGGCAGGCACGTCATAGGCCGCAATATTCAGATCAATCGTCACCTCGCTGAAGCGGCCTGTCACCGCTCTCTCGCTGACCACGCCATGGGTTATGAGCGTGCCTTTGGCCCAGGGATCGCAGTCGTAAAGATAAACGACCATCTGCTGCGGAATCTTATGTTTGGCGGTCCAGAGGCGAATCTGGGGCGCTCCTCTGAGTCGCGTCACGCTTTTGAATTTTTCCGTCATATAGAGAGCGGCATGGCGCCGATCAATTTTGGTCAGCTGCTTGACGACCGGCAGGTTGATCATCGCATCCGCGGTGTCCGAGACGAGTGGCAGTCCGCTCGTCGCTCCGGAATCCACGCTGCCGGTGATCGCGATCCCTTCCAGGGCGTCCTCGATCGCCTCATCCAGTTCGAATCCGGCCAGGTCATTCATGGGTTTGAGTTTCACCATGGGTTGTTTGCTGACCAGAACGGGAAACTCGGAATAGTATTCACGCCCGCGAGGGGTTTGCATGGAAATGGGGGCCTGACTGATCAGACTGCTGGGAACATTGAGCAGGTAATGATCGAACCAGCGATGCGTCTCATTCCAGATATTGCTGGGAAATCCAAAGAGACCCGGGATGGCTGAACTTGCGTGGATGCCTTTGTCCAAATAGAACTGCTTGGGTCCTTCGAGTTTTTCATAAAAGGCGCGCATCTGGGCGGGTGGAAAGAGACCATCCTGATAGCTGTTGGCGACCAGAACCGGTGCCTTGCGGGCATTGATCTTGTCCACATAACTCAGCGGCGAACGCTGAGCTGCCCAGGCCCGGGCGACATCGGCTTCGACATTATCACGCAAGCGCTTCGCCTGCTGGCTCACTTCCGGATCCAGACGACCCAGGAGCTTGCCGGACAAAAGCAAAAGGTTCAGCCATACTTCGCGGATGGTTTCCCGACCATAAAGAGCATCCTCAAGATTGCCCCAGCCGCTCATGGCCACCACGGTTTTGATCCGTTCTTCATGAGCCAAAGCCATCAGGGAAATACCGGCCCCATAGGAAACACCGGCCATGCCCAGTCGCGTGAGGTCGAGCCGTGTGTTGTATTCCATCCAGTCGATCATCGCACTGACATCACGCAAATCATTGGGTCCTGCGACCGTCACCAGACCTTCCGAGGTGCTGAAGCCGCGCGTCGCGTAACTCAGCACGACATAACCCTTCTGCGCGAACTTGCGAGCCTGCAGATGATATTCATCCTCGGTCAGCGTCCAGGAATTGACAAAGATCAGACCGGGACGATCACCTGGGAAATCCTTTTCCCTGGGTTCGAAGAGCAGGGCTGCGAGTTCATTGCCGTCAAAGGATGGAATGCGCAGGCGGGTCGTTTCAAATTTATCGCCGGGAAGGCTGGCCTGCAGTTCGGATTCAGACGCTGGCATGGGCACGGGCGTGGGCGCACCACAGGAGAGAAGAAGGAGCAGAAAAAAGACAATAGGATACCGATGCAATCCATTCGCTGTCATAGTGATCCCCCCGGATGTGACAATGAAAATGGAAACGATACGTATGAGTCCATCAATCAGGAGGGCGATCCCGATCGATGCTATGTCCTTGGCTTTATCTACGTAAAATTGTCTGAATGGTGGCAACTACATTGGGCGCACGTAAAGAATGGCTTATCCTTTTCCGCTTTGTCCAGTGAAAAGTTGGGCAGCTTACACTGTCAAACAGTCATAATCAAGAGCTTCGAAGCGCTGGTCCCGAGCCTGGAAATCTAGTAAAATGGCAGGCGTCAGGTTAGGACCAAAGGAGAGATCTTATGAAATATACGTTCGTGCTGGTGCTCGGCCTCTTGCCCTTGTCCGCACAGGCTGCCGACAATCAGGAAGGCTTTCAAGCCACCCGTCAACTCACAGGTGAGTTGCTAAATGATAAAGAAAGCTTCGGTGGCAAGGTAATTGATACGATGGATGTTGCAGATTATACCTACGTGCAGTTTGCTCATGGGAAGGAAAAGCTTTGGCTTGCCACCAGCAAAACCAAGGTGAAGAAAGGCGACATTGTTTCATTCACCGATCCCACGACCATGCACAAATTTCACAGCAAGTCACTCAATCGGACCTTTGATCAGATCTATTTCGTCTCCACGCTGAATGTGAAAACCAAATTTTAATCCCGCGGCAACTGGTCGCGGAGCTGCACGATAAAGCACAGCTCATCGGCCAGTTCCTTAAGCGCATCATAGCGTCCGGAAGCGCCGCCATGTCCGGCGCTGATTTCCGTACGAAAGAGCAGAAGATTCTTATCCGTCTTGCTGTGCCGAAGCTTCGCCACCCACTTGGCCGCCTCCCAATAAAGGACCCGCTTGTCATGCAGACCTGCTGTCACGAGCATGGCCGGATAGGGCTGCTTTTTCACGTTCTCATAAGGTGAATAGCTCCTGATCCTCGCGTAATCGGCCGGATCATTGGGATTGCCCCACTCATGATATTCCAGACGCGTGAGCGGCAGCGAATCATCGAGCATGGTGTTGAGCACATCGACAAAGGGCACCGATGCGACGATACCGAGGAAAAGGTCCGGCCTTTCATTGACCACCACACCCATCAGCATGCCGCCCGCGCTGCCCCCTTCGCCAACAATCCAGCCCTTCCGGGTGATCCCCTGTTCGATCAGCTGCTCGCAGATGGCGATGTAGTCGTGAAAGGTGTTCCATTTCTTATCGAGCTTGCCATCCAGATACCAGCGACGTCCCATATCCATGCCGCCGCGCACATGCGCCAGCGCATAGATATAGCCACGATCGACCAGAGTGAGACGATAGCTGCTGAAACCCGCATCCATGGTTTCGCCATACGAGCCATAGGCATGCAGGAGGATGGGGCGCGGCTGATCCGGGCCGAAATTTTTATGATACAAAAGGGTCACAGGAATCTGGACCCCATCGTGTCCGGGAGCCCAGACGCGTTTGACGACATAGTTGTTGGGATCAAAGCCTGGATCGGGAATGCGGCGCTGCTTGAGCAGGGTTTTGTCGTGGATGCTGACATCGTATTCATAAAGGCACGAGGGCAGACGCGGGGTCGAAGCCCAATAACGGAACGTGGGGGAAGCAAAATCACGACCGCTGTATGCGCTCAGATCGTAAGCTTCCTCATCCATGCTGATAAAGACAGGCTCGGACTGATCCATCAGCTGAAGGCGCAGGCGGGGCAATCCGTTCGTCCGTTCCGCCAGGATATAATAATCGCGGAAGACGACGAGACCTTCGAGCAGAATGTCCGGCTGATGGCCCTGAATATCGCGCCAGCTGCTGAGGCCTGGGCTGTGAATGGGCGTCCGCACCAGACGGAAGTTTTCCGCCTCCCAGTTGGTCAGGATAAAGAATTCATCCCCGCGATGGCTGACTTCATATTCGTGCCCGGATTTGCGGGCTTCGATCAGCTGAAAGCTGTATCCTGGTTCGCTGACGCGATGAGCCCTGAGTTCGTTGGCATCATAGCCATGGCTGACGATGAAGACAAACTCATCGCTTTCCGAGGCATCCAAGCCCACAAAGAATCCCGGATCCTCCTCCTTATAAACCAGAATATCCTGGTCCTGTTTTGTGCCGAGGCGGTGATAGTAGACTTCGAGTGGGCGGTCATGCTCATCGAGTTTTACATAGAAGAATTCCTCAGAGCTCTTCCATTCAAAGCAGGAGGAAGCTCCCTCGATTCGATCCTTCAGGGTGCGACCGCTCTGGATATCCTTCACCCGAATCGTATAACGCTCATCACCCTCCATATCGATACCATAGGCCACGAGCCGATGATCACGGCTGATATCCACAAAACCCAGTTCACAGAAGTTGTGATCACCGGCCAGCTTGTTATGATCGAGATAGATTTTTTCCGGAGCCTCGAGCGTCTTGAGTTTGCGGCAGTAAAGGGGATACTGGTAGCCCTTTTTGTAGCGGCTATAGTACCAGTAGTCATCGTCCTTTTCCGGAACGCTGCTGTCATCCTCGGCAATACGGCTTTTTAGCTCCTGATAGATCTGATCCCGGAGTTTCTTTTTGGGTTGCATCACTTTTTTGAAGTAAGCATTTTCCGCTTTGAGATAGGCGAGCGTCGCAGGGTCGTCGATATTTTCCAGCCAGCGCCATTCGTCAACAGGATGCAAAGGGGATTTGGGGCGAGTGCGCCGTCTGCGGGCCTTCGGGGGAGTCAGTTTCATACACGCTATCCAAGAGTTCATCAGCCAAATACGCTTGGCCGGATGCCCCATTGTGCTTGAGTTTTCAGTGTTTGTCAAAGCACTGAATGACTTCGTTACGCGTGAAGTGCCTCGTGTTGCATTTCTTGCAAACGTACTTGGCGCCATCGCGATAGAACTTGTCTTCACCGTCGCGATTCTTGCCGACTTTGACCGCATCCATGGCCTTCTCCGCGGCCGCAATTTCGATATCCTGTGAAGTCAGAATGGGGCCGGAATCAGGTGGAGCATCCCCGCCGCTCTCGGCACCATGGCTGTCATAACAGTGAATCACCTCGGATTTGGTGAAGAGCTTTTTGTTACAGACGCGGCACACATATTTGGCCCCATCACGGAAGAATTTTTCCGCTTCGTTGCGGGCCGATGCACGCCGCGCACGGGAGGAATCCAGGGATTCCTTGCCGGCCAAAGCCGGGGCTACAGGTGGGGTCGGAGCGTCCCCAGGAGCCCCGGTTACCCAGACGTCGGCCTCGGGCTTGTGGCCCTCGAAGCAGCTGATCACTTCGTGACGGCTGAACCACTTGCTATTGCATTTCTTGCAAACGTATTTGGCGCCGTCGCGGAAAAATTTGTCGTCGCCGTCCTTTTTCGTGGTAACACCCGCCTTCTCCTGATCACGATGGCGATCAAAGCAGGAGATGGCCTCCTGATACTTTTTGTATTTTTGATGACAGACGAAGCACCGGTACGTGTTGCCATTCCTTTCAAACTTGGAACCTTCCGCCGGATGCACGGGCTTCAATGGCTCCTCAACCGGCGCTTCGGTCGGCTGCGCGGCGGGAGCTTCATGCCTGGCAGCCGGTGCTGCCTGGGTCGGGCGGGGGTCTGCCTCAGGTATTGTCTCACTGGCTCGAGCTTGCGGGGCTGGTTCAGCGCGAGCGGCCGGGGACTTGACGGGCGGCAGATTGTGTTCGCCACCGGCAAACGCGGCCAGCGTCTTCAATTTTTCGCCCTTGGTCTGGGTCTTTTTATAGCGCGCCTCGGCATCGATTTTTTTCTGAATCTCGTCCCTGCAGTTCCGGGCACAGTCCTTGGCCTGCATCATTTTTTCATAGACGCGCTTGCAGTAAGGGCAGCGGTAGGCGACGCCGGTCTTTTCCGTCCTGTTCTGGACGGACGACTGTTCCAGGTAACGCTTGATGCAGGCCTTCAAACAGGCCTCGGCCTGGGCCTCGCTGGAATGCCGGGAGCCACACATGCCGCAGATATACGCATGGCCCTGCTTGATCACCCGCCGGACCGTGTTCTCTTTGGATTTGTCGATGGCTCGGGAAAAAGCCATGTTTTCTTCGTTCCTTAAGGAGGGACATCCCCCTTCACTCCATCGGCTTATTTCCCGGAAAGTGAAGGGGATTTTCGTTCTCGACCCAATAACTATTTAATATTATTAAATTATTTAGTTTAACAAAATTCAAAAACAATTTGACATTATGCCAACTGGGGGCTATTTATGCGCTGTTAGCTCAACGGTTTTTTGGCGAGGAACCCATGAATTCCAAGGTTACATACCTTTCGAGCCGCAGTGTGGCGGCCTATGAAACCATGCTCATTGAAACCTATGCGCAGCAGTATAGGCGCGAAGCGCGCATGCAATGCGTCAAAGTTCTTATGATCTCGCTTGGCTTTAGCTGCCTGGCGGTTTTGGCTTTGGCCTTGCCACTTTTTATTCAAGACTTTTTGCGCATGCTCTGGCTCTGAAGCTCCTGTACACTGGAACTCGCCCGTCTTAAGGCGTGCTGATGTCCAGGAGGAGACCCATGAGCAAGAGCAAAACTGACCCCCAAAGCACCAACAAAATGAGCGATGAAAACTACCTGCACGGCTACACTTCAGTTGAGCAGGAACGCTTGCGCCATCAGGCCCGCTTCACGGAACAAAGCATCTACCGCAACCTCGACCTGACCGGAATCGACCGCCTGCTGGAGGTCGGTGTGGGTGTGGGCGCACAGTCGGAAATTATTCTCCGCCGTTATCCCGAAATCAAAATCGTCGGCATAGATCAAAATGAGGCTCAGCTGGCCAGTGCCCGGCAAGCGCTCGATACCATTCCCTGGGCCAAGGGCCGCTACGAGCTCTCGAAGATGGATGCGACCAGCATGGATTTTGAATCGCATACCTTTGATGGGGCGTTCATCTGCTGGGTGCTCGAACATGTCCCGGCTCCCGAGCGGGTGCTGAGCGAAGTCCGGCGGGTGCTGAAAAAAGGCGGCCGCATCTTCATCACCGAGGTGATGAATCATTCCTTCTTCCTCGAACCCTATTCACCGAATGTCTGGAAATACTGGATGGCGCTGAATGACTTTCAGCACGAGCAGACCGGCGACCCCTTCATCGGTGCCAAGCTGGGCAACCTGCTCCTGGCTCAGGGTTTCACCGACATCGATACCCGCGTGCATACCTGGCATTTCGATAATAGGAATCCTGACAAACGCAAACTCTATATCGAATTCTGGACCACGCTGCTGCTCAGTGCCAAGGATCAGTTGCTCAAAGCCGGGGCGATTGATGAAGAGATCCTGCAGCAGGCTCAGAAGGAATTGCGTCAGGTCGCCAAGGATCCCAACGCGGTCTTCTATTTCTCCTTTATGCAGGCGCAGGCGGTGCGCTAAGGCATCCGTGCCATCACCGGCAGGTGATCCGATACAAGGTCCCGATACGAGGGTATCATGGTCTCGAGTTTGGGAATGGTGATCGGGTTCAGCTCGACGTTGCGCGTGCTGATCATATGATCGAGCATGGGACGGCTGGCTGAAATAAAGGTGTATTCACCGGCCAGGGCCAGGGGTTGGGTTTGGAAGTTGTACGCGTCGGGCTTGTCCGTCCAGGGTTGAAAGACTTTAAGCCCCTCAGGCCAGGTCACGCGTTCATTGAAGTCACCCAGCAGCGCAACCTGAGCGCCAGGAACCTTCTGCGTAAGGTCGGCCACGTAAGCCTCCAAAGCCTTGTTGGCGGCTTCACGCCGCTGCAGGCTGTCATCTTCCGTGGTGGCCTTCAGATGCACGGCAATCATGTAAATATCCTGGCCGGCGCGACTCCCGGTTTTGATTTTGAAATGAGCCTGAAGCGGGGGCCGCGGAAAGATATAAGTTTGTTTGACGAACAGAAGTTCCCAGGCCACCAGTTCAAGGTCCGCTTCACGATAGATGAAGGCCAGCTTCTGATACTCGTTCGAATCGTATTCATGGGGCGATAGCACGGCGGCAAAACCCGGGAGTTCATCCACGAGCTGCTGAAAGGCCACTTCATTGGCAACTTCCTCAAAGGCCATCAGATCCACTGCGGTTTCTTTGATCACATCGCTGGTGATGGCGACGGCGCGACTCGATTTCGGAAAATTTTGGATATTCCAGGTGCCGAATTCAAAACTCTGATCCGCCCCGATCAAAGGCAAATTGGTGCGTCCCCCGTCATCATCCGGTGCCGGTTCGGTCGTCGGCGTCGGTATGGGCAAGGGCTGCTGGGCCGGAGCATCCGGGAGCTGGGGGCGCGGCGCGGGCGAACCTGAGTCGGTACACGCATTTAAAACAGCGAGCAGAAAGAGGAGGGCGAATCTCTGCATGATTTTTTCCCTTGGGCCGTTGAGTTCAGTGGATTCTTAGCATGTATATGCGATCATGGACAGCTCATTTCCAAGTGAATATGGGGCGGGCATTGTTGAAAAAATATGGAATACAAGGAGTTACCTTGCAAAAAGGAAAAGAGATGGTCTGGTTCGCCATGCTGCTGGGGGCCCTGCTGCCCAGCCTTTCAATGGCCAGAGCGGCCGCACCTACGGTCAAAGATCCCGTGGAATGCCAGCTGAAATCCGGGGAATGGGCCGAATGTCTGTGGCTGGATGTTCCCGAAAACCGGGCCAGGACAGGCGGCCGGACGCTGAAACTTCATACCGCCATCTTCCGGGCCAAATCCCCCTCGAAGGAACACCCACCCATTTATCTGCTCGCCGGCGGCCCCGGGCAGGCGGCCACCGAGGTCTTTGTTCCACTGCCGGAAACCTTTCGGCGACTGAGACGACAGCACGATATTGTCCTGATCGATCAAAGAGGCACGGGCGAGAGCCATCCCCTGCGTTGCATCCAGGACAAGGATCCGAAGTGGGAACTGCTCTTCGATCAAAAGCTGGCCATGGAACATGGTCGAAAATGTATCGAGCGCCTGCGGGCCGATACGGATTTGACAGCTTATACCACCGATGCCGCGGCGCATGATATGGAAGCCGTGCGGCAGGCCCTGGGTCATGAGAAGATCATCACCTTTGGCATTTCCTATGGCACAAGGCTCGCTCTGCGTTACCTTGCGCTCTATCCTGATGCCGTGGCCAAACAAATGCTGGAAGGCGTGCTGCCGCCCGATGTGAATTTCATCCGGGAACGGCAGGCGGCGATCGACAGTTTGCAGGGCGTGGCGGCTCTTTGTCGCAAGGATCCTGACTGCCAACGCTGGGGTGATCCCTGGGTTCATTATCAAAAGCTTCAAGCCGCCTGGTCCGCGCAGCCCAGGGTCAAGGCCATGGATCCCCGCTCCGGGGTGATGAAGGACGTGACGCTACGCGCGGATCATCTGGAATCCGGAGTGAACGCCTTTCTTTATCATCCGATCGACATGTCCCTGGTGCCACGCGTTCTGTACGAAGCGCGCGGGGGAAACATCGCTCCACTTCTGGCCAAGGCTCTGAGTGCGGACGCTGGTGTTTATGATGGACTTTACTATCTTTTGGTCTGTGCCGAGGACATTCGTGATCTCGGCACACCGATCACGGACATGCAGAAAACCGCGGTGGAAATGTGCCGGTTTTTGCCTGATACCGTTCTGCCCAAGGATTTCCGCCGCCAGCCTGTGAGCCAGGTGCCGACGCTGTATCTGTCCGGCGGCCTCGACCCGGTGACGCCTCCGCGTTATGTGGCGAGTCTGAAAAACTCTCTGCCTCAGTCCACGCATCTCGTTCTGCCCGACTATGGGCATAATATCAGTTATGTGAGCTGTGTTCAGGATGCGATGATCGAGTTTATCGCTTCCGAAAATCCCCGCATCGAACCGCCTGCCTGCCTCAGTCAACTGAAGGGTCTGCATTTTTTCAAGGGAGCATCCACCCCATGATCGAAGTGAAGCAATTGAAAAAATCCTTTGGCAAGGTGGAGGCGGTGCGTTCCGTCAGTTTTCAGGCAGAGGATGGTCAGATCACAGGTCTTCTCGGTGACAACGGTGCCGGCAAGACGACGACCATTCGCATGTTGGCTGGAACGCTGACGCCGGATGCGGGCCTGATCACGCTCGATCAGCAGCCTCTGGCCATTTACGATCGTCGACAACGGCGAAGTATCGGCATTCTTTCTGATGCCAAGGGCCTTTATGAGAGGCTCACCACACGTGAGAACATGGCCTATTATGGACAGCTGATGGGCATCTCCGGTTCCGCCCTGGATCAGGGCATCGAACGTGCGCGCAAGCTTTTGGACCTGGATGACATCCTCGAGCGACGGGTGCAGGGGTTTTCCACCGGGCAGCGCATGAAGGTTTTGCTCGGACGTCTTTTGGTCTATCAACCCAAAAACCTGATTCTCGATGAACCCAGTGCCGGTCTTGATGTGCGGGCAACCCGCAAACTGCGGCTGATCCTTTCACGGTTGCGGGATGAGGGACATTGCCTCGTTTTCTCGAGCCATATCATGCAGGAAGTGGAAATGCTCTGCGATTCGGTGATCATCGTGCATGATGGCCGTTCTCTGGGGCAGGCGCCGGTGGCGGAATGGAATCTCCGCGCGGGGGCAGAAAAATTTGAAGACGCATTCGTTGCAGCGCTCGAGGGAGGCCAGCATGTTCCGTGATATTCTCGTCATCATTCGCAAGGAACTGGTGGATCTCTCCCGGGATCGACGCACGCTGCGTTCCATGGCCGGCATCCTCCTCGGAATGCCGCTTTTTTATGTGCTGCTGATCGGCGTGCTTCTGTCACAGGTGACAGAAAACATGGAGCGAACCCTGCAGGCCGGTGTGGTGGGCTGTTCACGGGCCGAAGGTCTCTGCGATTTTCTGCGGGAAAATCGGGTGAACATAACGGCTTTGGAGCAGCTGGACACCCAGCTCCTGGCCAATCGCAAATTCGATGTTATCCTGAATCTGCCCGAGGACTATGAAGAAGCACTGACGAACTTCCGACAGCCGAAACTGGGCCTTTGGTATGATGAGGTCGAGGAAAAATCGAGTATCGCTGCCAAACGTTTGGGTCTGCTCCTGGAAGGCTGGCAGACCACTTTGGGTTATCGGCGGGCCATCCTGCGGGGCGTGGATCCCACAACTCTCAAGCCTTTGCTGGTGGAAGCCAAATCCATCAAACCGGAAAAGGGCTTTGGCATGAGCACGGTGCAGCTCTTTCTCTCGACGATCCTGATGGCCTGTTTTCTGGGAACGTATCACCTGGCGGTGGATAGCGTGGCCGGTGAAAGGGAACGCCATACGCTGGAGTCTTTGATGCAAACAGCGACGCCTCGTACGGCGTTCCTGTTGGGCAAATGGCTGGCGGTTGCTCTGGTTGGGATGATCAGCATGATGGCCTCGGCGCTCTTCTTTAAACTCCTGATCCAGGCCGCGCCTTTGCAGAATTTCCTTGGCATGGGTGCGGACCTCTCCTGGGCCTTTGTCGTGAAAAGCCTTGTGATCTCTGTGCCGCTCGTTCTGATGGCCACGAGTTTACAAATGATGATCGGAACACTGTCACGTTCCGTCAAAGAGGCCCAAACCTACGCCACGATTATGTCGCTGCTGGGTTTGCTGCCAGCGACGTTTGCCAGTGCTCTGGAGAAGATGCCGCAAGCACCGTGGTTGCCCAGCCTGGGCCAGACCCTGGCTCTTCTGCGCCTTGGCAAGGAACAGCCAGTCAATTGGCTGGCCTGCCTCGTTGCCAGTGGCGGAACCGTGGCCCTATGCTTGCTCTTTATGCTGGTTGTGTACCGGGCTTTTCACAATGAAAAGCTGTTTCGCTCAGGTACCTGAGTGAGTAAGATCCAGGTTGCGCCTTACAACAAAACCAGCAGGTGACCCATGACACAACATAAGACTACGCTTGGTCCTCTCGGTGAAGATTGGCAGGAGATTCGCCTGCCCTTTGCCGAAGTCATTCGTTCCTTTGTTTCGGGTGAACCGGACGGTGACCGCATACGCGTTCGCTACTATAAAACGCGGGAGAAGGATGTCCTGATGGGGCGCATCTGGTTCGGGCCAGGTGCGGAAGGACCCCCGGGACATACCCATGGTGGTGCTCAGGCCGCAGCCATTGACGAGATCTGCGGCGGTGCGGTCTGGGCGCATGGCTATAAGGTGGTGGCCCTTAATCTGGAAACGGATTTCGTCACGTTTGTGCCGCTCAATACCGAACTCGTTCTGCACGGTTCCATCAGCAAACGCGAAGGACGCAAGATTTTTACCGAAGGCCGGATCGAGGATTTGAGCGGACGGATCCTGGCTCGTGGCCGCGTGCTCTTCATCGAATTGGATGAGGAACAGCTGGCCAAACTCCAGGGCTTTGCGGGAGGCCTGGACCTCGGGACGAAAGTGCTTCCGCCAAGACAGGACGAGCCCTGAAGCGACGCATCGCCCGGACTCGACCGCGGACACCTCGGGTTCATGAAACCGTGCACTCGCGACGAACGTGGACCGAGACCGGTCGGTCGATGCCATATCCCATGATGATCGCCAGCCCTGTGTAGTTACAGCGGACGGTGGGATAAAGATCCACTGTGAAGTTGAAAGCTGAGGCATGATAGGCCCCGTAAAGACCACTGCAATCCGCACCGAGGGGCACAAGGAAATCGAGTTTCGCATCGGTGAGATCGGAAGGCTTGATCGCGCTTTCCGCGACCTTGGATACTTTCGCAATCTGTGGAATCATCACGCCCTTGATATCCTCCTGGCTGAAACTCACGAGGCTGCAGGCCGCGGCGGGTGCTGCAAAATAGAGCGAACCTAGAACGGATCCAGTCAGGACAATAAACCTGGTCTTTGCCATGAACGTTTCTCCCGAAATAAGTTCTGAACACAGAATTTTCTGAGAGTGACGCTAACATTCACGCAGCAAAGGGGTCAATGGCAGGTCCCAACCATGACGAAAGTGGGTGCCTTGATGGGCCGACGGTTGAGCTGGCGATGGAATGGTTGAGCCTGCTGAAAGAAAAAAGCCTGCGAGGCACGCAGGCCCGGAAACCAGCTTATTGTTCGACCGTTTCCTGAAGCGGAATGATTTCGATGTGCGGATCAAACTCTTCGCGCAGGATGCTTTGGATGGCCGCCAGGGTTCCCGTTACGGAACTCGGGCAGGTCCCGCAGGCCCCTTCATAGCGAATGGTCAGGTAATGCCCTTCGAGCTTAAGAATCTCAAGATCCCCGCCGTCACCCTGCAGAGCCGGACGAATGGTGCGATCCAGAATGTTTTCAATTTTTGAAAGCTCCGGACTCAGTTGTTCGCGGCGCTTTTCCTCGGGCGACTGGAAGTCGGGATTATGCTCGGGCAGGAGCGCCTTGATGAGCTTCCTCGCGCTTTCCAAAATCACGTCCCAGGAAACGGAACCATCCTGAGTCAGGGTAATCGCGTTCTCAAAGAAGTGGACCTGCGTCACACCCCTTATCTCAAACAGAGCTTTGGCCAGGGGAATGTGGGCGCATTCCTCGGGCGTGGAAAGAGTGATCTTGCCTGTGGTTTTGACATCAAGATTACAGATGATCTTCTTCGCATATGGATTCGGCGTCGGTTGAATCATCATCTTGACGTCCATGGCGGAACTCCTTTGCCCTGAATCACTTGACTGCTGCAACGACACGTTTGTACCTCAATCCCCATTAAACCGTTATGCCGCCGTAATTCTCCAGAAGGCTGAGCATGCGGGACTGCATGGGCGCATTCTGGATGCGATACATCACATCGCGGACAAAAGCCTTGGCCAGCATCTGCTCAGCGTCCGCGCGGGGAATGCCGCGGCTTTGCAGATAAAAGACCTGCACGGCATCCAGCTGGCCAATTGTGGCGCCATGCGAGCATTTGACATCATCGGCATCGATCTTCAGCTGCGGCCGCGAATCGGCTTCCGCCGCCGGGCTCATCAGCAGATTCTTGTTCAGCTGATGCGCCGCCGTCTGCTGGGCATCCTTCACAATATTGATGCGACCGTTGAAAACAGCGCGGCACTCATCATAGAGAATGCCCTTGTAAACCTGGGAACTCGTCGTATGGGGGGCCAGATGCTGCACCGTGGTCACATGATCGAGATGGGTCTGCATGCGACCGAGGTAAAGACCATCGAGCTTCGCCTGAGCGCCTGGTTCCAAAAGATCGATCTGCAATTCCGAGCGGGAGATGCGGCCACCCATGGTCAGGGTAAAGCATTCCACCTGGGCATCCCGCGCCGCCCGAATCCGGCTCAGGCCGATATGCAGCGACTGCGAACTCAGGATTTTTTCCTGGAAAAGACGCAGCTGCGCGCCTCGGCCGACTTCATAGCTGCTCACCACGTTGGTGAGATGCGGTTCGAGATAACTGAAATAGCTTTCCACCACCGTGGCGCTGGCACCGTCCGCAATGCTGATAATATTTTTCGGACTGATGAGCTGCGCCGCCGCGCTTTCCGTATTGACGAACAGAAACTGCAGGGGGCGTTCCACCGCATGCCGCGCCTCCACCTGAATAAAAGCGCCACTGCTGAAGAGGGCTTCATTCAGTTCCTCGAAACTGCCGCGTGTCCGCGAGGCGTCTTTCTGCAGATGGGCTGCGATCAGGTCTTTTTTGGTCTTGAGCGCCTTGTGCAGGGGCACAACCGTCAGACCACTTTCCGGGCGCATGTGGGATTTATGCGGCGCGAAACTGCCGTTCAGGAAGACCAGCGTATCCGCGCCCTTGATCATGAAATTCTCAAGCGCCTTGGTCGTCTCCGGATGCGCTTCATCCCGCCAGCTGAAGCTGCTGCTCGTGATCGGGCGCAGGCTGGTATACTTCCAATCCTCGTTCTGCCGGGTTGGAAAACCCAGGGTGCTGAATTTTTGAAAAGCGGACGCCCGGAGCGGCTGCATCCAGGCGGGTGTCCAATCCGAACCCTGAACGCTGGCGAAAACCTTGTCAATATTGGCTTGCATTCCCACCCTCTTTCAGTTGAGCAGCCAATCGTAGCCGCGTTCCTCGATTTCCAGAGCCAGCGAAATGTCGCCTGATTTGACGATGCGACCACCGGCCAGGACATGCACGAAATCGGGCTTGATATAATTCAGGATCCGGTGATAGTGCGTAATCATGACGATGGCATTGTCCGGCGTTTTCAGTTTATTCACGCCCTCGGCCACGATACGCAGCGAGTCCACATCAAGTCCCGAGTCGGTTTCGTCCAGCAAAGCCAGACGCGGCGCGAGCACAGCCATCTGGAGAATCTCGTTCCGCTTCTTTTCCCCACCGGAGAGGTCCACGTTCAACTGACGATCGAGAAAGTCCGAGCTGATCTCCAGCATTTTGGCTTTTTCGCGCACGAATTGATAAAAAGCCGGAGCTTCCATCGGGTCCACGCCGTGGTGTTTACAGACCGCGTTAAAGGCCGCGCGCAAAAACTCAAGGTTCGGCACACCGGGAATTTCCACCGGGTATTGGAAGGCGAGGAAAATGCCTTCACGGGCTCTTGCATCCGGGTCGAGTTCCAGAAGGTTCTTTTGTTTGAAGTTGACTTCATACTGAATCGAACCGCCGGTCACTTCATAGTCGGGATGGCCCGCGATCACCTTGGATAGCGTGCTTTTCCCGCTGCCGTTCGGGCCCATGATGGCATGAACCTCGCCGGCGTTGACCGTCAGGTTCAAACCATTCAGAACCTGCTTGGTGTCGACACGGACATCTAAACCTTGAATCTTGAGCATTGAACGCGCCTCGTTTGCCTTGGGTTAACCGACTGAGCCTTCGAGCTTCATTTCCAGAAGCTTCACCGCTTCCACCGAAAATTCCAGTGGCAGCTCCTTGAAGACTTCCTTGCAGAAACCGTTGATGAGCAGACCGATCGCCTGCTCCTCGTCGATGCCACGCGATTTCAAATAAAATACCTGTTCCTTGCTGATCTTGGAGGTGGTGGCTTCATGCTCCACCACCGCAGTCTGATTCTTCACCTCAATATAGGGGAAGGTATTGGCACTGCACTGATCGCCGACCAGGAGCGAATCACACTGAGAATAGTTACGGGCCCCTTCGGCGGACGGCAGAATTTTGACCTGACCGCGGTAGGTGTTCACCGATTGCTCGGCCGAGATCCCTTTCGAGATGATGCGGCTCCGCGTGTTTCGGCCGATATGGATCATCTTGGTGCCGGTGTCGGCCTGCATTTTGTTGTTGGTCAAGGCCACCGAGAAAAACTCCCCGTGCGACCCGTCGCCCTGCAGAATGCAGCTCGGGTATTTCCAGGTGATGGCCGAGCCGGCTTCCACCTGGGTCCAGGAAATATGGGAATTTTTGCCGGCGCAGAGGCCGCGTTTGGTGACGAAGTTAAAGATCCCGCCGCGACCTTCCTCGTCGCCAGCGTACCAGTTCTGAACCGTCGAGTATTTGATTTCGGCGTTGTCGAGCGCAATCAGCTCCACCACAGCCGCGTGCAATTGATTTTCATCCCGCTGCGGCGCGGTGCAGCCCTCGAGATAGCTCACCGAACTGCCTTCCTCGGCAATCACCAGCGTCCGTTCAAACTGCCCGGTTCCGGCGGCATTGATACGGAAATAGGTGCTGAGATCCATCGGGCATTTGACACCCTTGGGAATATAGCAGAAGGAGCCGTCGGTAAAGACCGCCGAGTTCAAAGCAGCATAGAAGTTGTCCTTGTAAGGAACGACCTTGCCCAAATATTTCTGCACCAGCGCCGGATGATCCTGAATGGCTTCCGAGATACTGCAGAAGATAATGCCGAGCTTGCCGAGCTCCTCTTTATAGGTCGTGGCAATCGAAACGGAGTCAAAGACCACATCCACAGCCACACCGGTGATGCGCTGCTGCTCGCCGAGAGGAATGCCGAGTCGATTGAAGGTGGCCAGAAGTTCCGGGTCGATATCATTCAGACTCTTGGGGCCGTCGCCTTTTTTCTTGGGCGCGGCATAGTATTGAATCGCCTGAAAATCGATCGGCGGGTACGTGACATGAGCCCAGGCGGGTTCTGTCAAAGTCTGCCAGAAACGAAAGGCCTTCAGGCGAAAATCGAGAACGAACTCCGGCTCTTTTTTGATGGCCGAAATACGCCGCACGATGTCCTCGTTCAATCCGCGTGGAAACTCGTCGGTCTGCACATCACTGACAAAACCGTACTTGTATTCGCGCGAAGCCAACTGATTTTTTTTGGTCGTGGAGTCCATAACCTTTATCCTCAATCCTGTGTCAGGGGCTGGCCGATGATTCAAAAGCGCGCAAGGGCTCGCGGCCCGGGCGGCACTCGCGGACACCGGTACCCGCACAGTTTTTCTCGTCCTGCTGAAACTTTTCCGCAATATCGGCCAGAGTCATCTGTGACAGTGAACGCCGCACATTTTCGAAGATGAGCTGCCAGGGCTCCTTGGCAATGCAGGCGGAATGGAATTCGCAACCGGCATGTTCATCCACGCATTCAACGGGATAAATGCCATCCTCGACCGCGCGAAAGATTTCCCACACATTGATCAGGTTGGTATCGCGTCCGATGCGATAGCCGCCTGTCCGTCCGCGCACACTTTCCACAAGCCCGTCCCGACGCAGACGCACGAGAATCTGGTCGAGGTATTTCGAGGGAATGCCCTGCCTCGCCACAATCTCCTGACGTCGGACCAGGGGTTCGTTATGGCGGTATGCTAAATCCAGCATGATTTTCAGCGCATAGCGACTGCGCGAAGTCAGGTTCAAAGCTCGCTCCTGGTGCGAAAAGCAGCCTATCCTGCGAAGAGCGTTAATGTTTAGCGGAAAGCTATACATTAGGCAACTCGAAGATATAATGTTGACTAAATTAGTCAAGTATTTATCTGTCAAAATTCGTATGTGATATCATTGGGTTGTTGTGCGCGTCATAAAATGCGAGGGAAAAGTCAATTCTTATGGATGCCTGAGACGCCCTCTGTTAGACCTGAATGAAGGCAGGAAGGGTTCCCGATGATGCATCCCGACCATTTGGTGGAATTGATTCGACGTCATGGTGCCCGCAGCCGGGAGAACCTGCAGGTCGCGGACCGACTGCGCAGCCTTCTACCACAGGTTTTGCGCAGCCTCAAACGCGGCTACCAGAGCCGGGGCGGTGATGCGGAAAGACATGCTCTCAATGATCCGGTTTATCTGGAGCGCATCCAGGAATATCTGGATGTGTACGCTGAGGGCCTTGAGTCCAAAATACAGAGCGAGACGCACCGCATGATGTTGCAAGCCTGGCAAACCCTGAATGCCTTCCGCCGCGCTGCCGAACTCAGGCAACAAAAGCTCGCTGAGCTGGGAAAGCCATCGCGCCCATCTGTTTCCTGATCGCACTTCCCTACCAGGCGAGCCCGAGTGCCGGAAAATTCCAAAGGAAACTAGCTCGACATTCGCATCTCCCCTTATTATTGTTATTGCCTCGATCATGCAACGTCTTGGCTATGGTATTCATTCAGTCCAGGGGGCTTACAGTGGAGATGGTTTTTCACATCGGATTTGCGATCATCACGATCGCCGTTTTCGCATACTTCGGATACAATCTGAAGTTAATCTGGGATCGCATCCAGAAGGGTAAAGGCAAGGAGGAGGACCGTATCAGTAATCCGGGAGCACGGCTCGCGGAAACACTGTGGGGCGGTCTCATCCAGGCAAAAATGTTTCGCGATCCCGTATCGGGCATCATGCATGCCTTTATTTTCTGGGGGTTTGTGGTTGTTTCGCTGGGAACGCTGGAAACGCTTCTCTTTGGAATGATCCCGGGTTTTCACATCACCGAGGTTCTCGGGACCGGTGCGGCCCTGAAAACCTTTCTCGTGTCGCAGGATTTGGCCAACTTCGCTGTGTTCGCCGCGATGGTTTTTGCCATTCTGCGCCGGCTGTTTTTCGCGCCCAAGCGTCTCGCGATATTGAACAAGGCTTCGAAAAAGGACGCCATGGTCGTGCTCCTTTTCATTCTCGGTCTTGTTTATACCTCGATGGTGATGCTGGGTTCACGGGCCCTGGCTGGCAATCTGCCGACCGGTGCTCTGCCTTTCTCAACCTTCTTTGCCTCCACCTTCCGCGGTGTCGTCAACGACTGGCATGCGTTTGACACGACCATGCTGATCGCGCACTGCACCGTGCTTTTCAGCTTTGTGACCTTTCTGCCCTTTTCCAAACACCAGCACTTGATCTGGGTCTGGCCGAACATTTTCTTCCGCAATCACAAAGCCCGTGGCCGCCTGCGTCCCATGGTTTTTGATGAGTCGGCGGAATCCTTCGGCGTGAACAACCCAACCGAGTTTACCTGGAAGCAGGTTCTGGACGGGCAGACCTGTGTGGAGTGCGGCCGTTGTACCGAAGTTTGTCCGGCCAATAACACCGGCAAACCGCTGGATCCGCGCAAGATTATCCACGATATCAAGTACTCGATGATCGACCATCAGGAGAAGCCTGAGGCCGAACGCACGCCTCTGATCAACGGCTTTGTTCATCCGGATGAACTCTGGTCCTGTACGACGTGTGGAGCCTGTATGGAAGCGTGCCCGCTTTATATCGAGCACATTCCAGCCATCGTCGACATGCGCCGTTACCTGACGCTCACCGAAGGCAGTTTCCCGGCCGAGCTCGCAGGCACCTTCCGGAACCTGGAAAACAACTTCTCGCCATGGGCCATGGCTCCGGCCACGCGTGCGGATTGGGCGAAAGGCCTGAACGTGACGACGATGGCTGAGAAAAGCGACGTGGAATATCTCTTCTGGGTTGGTTGCGCGGGAAGTTACGACGATCGCTACAAGAAGGTTTCGAAGTCGATCGTGAATATCATGCAAAAGGCCGACATCAGCTTCTCGATCCTTGGGACCGAGGAGAAGTGTAACGGTGATACCGCCCGCCGTCTCGGCAACGAGTACCTGGCGGATGCGGCGATCCGCGAAAACGTGGAGACCTTGAGCAAGTATAAGGTGAAAAAAGTGGTGACGGGTTGCCCCCACTGCTTCAACACCATCAAGAACGAATATCCCGACTTCGGTTTCCAGGCGGAAGTGGTTCACCACAGTGAGCTCATCTCGGATCTGGTGAAGACGGGCAAGATCAAGGCCGGTGATGTGCCGGATGCAGCGAAGAACGTGACCTATCACGATTCCTGCTACCTCGGTCGTCATAACGAAGTTTATGAAGAACCGCGGAAATCCCTGGCTCAGCTGCCGGGCGTGAAACTCACCGAGATGCCGCGCAACAAGGAAAAAGGCTTCTGCTGCGGTGCCGGCGGGGGGCGTATGTGGATGGAAGAGCACATCGGAACCCGGGTCAACGAAGACAGGGCGAAGGAAGCCATCCGAACCGGAGCCACCACCGTGGCGACAGCCTGCCCGTTCTGTATGACCATGATGAATGATGGTGTGAAGGCTGAGGGCAAGGCTGAAAGCGTTCAGGTCCTCGATATCGCCGAGATCGTCTCGCGTTCGATAGGCGAATAAAGACTTTCGTAAAAAATCCCGGCTGAACGTCTGTCTCAGCAGCGTTCAGCCGGCTTCCTCCCGCCTCTTTTTGAAAATCAACGATGACACCAAGTGAATGACACTGGCAGGATATGGGGATGATTCCACATCCATCCATATGTGATTTCCGGGGGTGACATGTTCCAAGCTCTCCAGAGAGCCGCCCTAAGTGCGGCCATTCTGCTTTTGGCCGTGCCCGATTGCTGGGCCCAACTCAAAACCGATCGACTCGACAACGGCCTGGAGCTGGTGACTTTTGAGGCGCGCAAGGTTCCCCTGGTGACCATCGTGCTGGCTGTGAAGGCCGGGGCGTTTACCGAAAAACCGGACACCAATGGCCTGACCCATCTTTGGGAGCACATGTTCTTCAAGGGCAATGCCTCCATTCCCAATCAGGAAGCCTTTCAGCGCAAGATCCAGGACCTTGGCATCATTTATAACGGGGATACGCATCCCGAGCTCGTGCGCTACTACTTTACGCTGCCGTCCGCCTTCCTCGAGGAAGGCCTTGATTTCATGTATCACGCGATCGCCACGCCGCTGATCGACCAGCAGGAGCTGGAACGCGAACGCAAGGTGGTCCTGGATGAGTGGGACCGCAACGCCTCCCAGCCAGGCTTCAATCTTTATCTCGCGCGTTTGAACGCGATTTATGGACCCCTTTCGTATCTTCGCTATCCTCTGGGCGAGCGGGAGATCATTGAAAAGGCCCAGCGCCAGCAGCTGATGGCCATCAAGGACGAGGTCTTTGTTCCCAAAAACAGTGCCCTGCTCGTCTCCGGTGATTTCGATCGCGCGGCGCTGACCGGCATGGTCAAAAAAATCTTTGGCCGCTGGCAAAATCCCAAGGACTGGAAGCCGCTTGAGGCTCCCGCTTTTCCTGCCTTTCCCAAGGCCTCCCAGGACATCGTTCATGCCCATGCGCAGGCCCGGAACGTGGGGCTGACGCTCACCTACTCGGGTCCTTTGGCTCGCAGCAACCCGCACGATGCGTCGGTGGCGGATATCCTGAGCGGACTGGTCAACCATCGCCTCAGCAAATTTCATAAGCGCTACATCGATTCCGGTCTGAGCTATGGAGCCGGCTTTGGTTACCTGACGCAATCGCAGGCCGGTGAGCTGAACCTTTGGGCGAGTTGCAGCCCGGAAAAATTCGCGGAGGTGCGCGAGGCCCTGAAAAAGGAACCCCTGCAGTGGATGGAGCCGGATTATTTCACGGAGCAGCAGCTGATCGATGTGCGCCGCAGTCTCGTGATCGATCGCAAGTTTTCGGAGAACCGCCCGAGCGCCTATATCAAGGATGTGGCCTTCTGGTGGGCCGTGACCGGACTCGATTTTTACCAGAATTATGTGACCGAACTCAGCAAGGTAACCCTGAAGGATGTGCGGGCCTTTGCCAAACAATACTTTGTCGACAAGGCCCAGGTGACCAGCGTGCTTCTTTCGGATGAGGACGCAAAGAAACTGAAGCTGGTGGATAATACCAAAGCTCTCCAGCGTGAATCCGCCAAGCAAGGAGCCAGCAAATGAAGCGAATTTTTTCCTTGACCCTTTCCCTGGGACTGGCCTGGACGGCACCACTTGCCGCCAAACAGCTGGTAAGCGATGCGACCATCAGCATGCAAAAGCAGAACACCGAAATCTTCGAGCTGCCGGGAAAGATTCCGGTGGTTTACCGCCACATCAAGGGCACTGAGATTGTGCAGATCGCCACGGCTCTGGCCTTTGGCGAGTCGCATCTGCCGGCTGAAAAGCAGACGACTCTGGGTGTGCTCTTTGAACTCATGAAGCGTGGCACCAAAACCTGGCCGAAGGACAGGCTCTATGAGCTGATGGAAAAATATGCGACCTCCATCAACTGCGGGGTGAGCATTGAAACCAGCGCCTGCAGCATGGCCACACTGGAAGAGAATCTGCCTGAGCTTCTGCCGGTCTACGCAAGTGTTCTGAAGGAACCCGCATTGGATCCGGCCGAGGGCCAGCTGATTCTGCAGCAGGTTGAGGCCTCGCTGAAGAGCATGACGCAAAATCCGGAAGCCTATGTGAATGAAGTGGTGAATGGCGCCTTCTATGGTGGGCAGCATCCCTACTGGGTGCCGAACGCGAAGGAGCTGGAGTATCTGAAAAAACTGCAGCTCAAGGATCTGCCTGCCCTGCACACGGATGTGATGAAGAAAAGCCGCAAGGTGATCGTGGTCGTGGCCGGCATGCCCAAGGACAAATTGCAAAAGCTGCTCACGCAGCATCTCGGTACCCTCACCCAGGGAACGAGCGAGCTGAAGGCTCCGACCACACCGAAATTCAATCCCAAACGCATCTTTGCTTTGGCTGATCGGGATATTCCCACCGCCTATGTGCGGGCCAAGTTCTCACTTCCGTCCTATACGAGTCCGGATGATGCCGCCGTCAATCTTCTGATCCGTATTCTGAGTGAAGAGCTGGAAAGTGAAGTGCGGACCAAACGCTCGCTTTCCTATGCGGTCTATGCTCAGCAGGTTTCGCTGGCCATGGGTATCGGCGTGATTCATGCCTCGACGTCGCGGCCCAGGGAAACCCTGGAAGCGATCGCTCCGGTCGTCAAAAAACTGCGCGATAAAAAACTCAGCAAGGAGGATCTGGAACGGCACAAGACGGTCTTTGCCACCGGCTACTTCCTCACGCTCGAGGAGCACAGCAGCCTCGCCAGTTCCCTGGCGGCGTCCTATCTTTATAATGGAAATGTCGAACGGCTGTATCAGATGCCGCGTGAACTGGAAAAGGTCACGCCCGAGGATATCCAGCGCGTGGCCAGGCAGTATCTGAAGGATTTCCGTCTGGGTGTGGTCTACAAGGAAAAATCCTTCCAGAAAACCTGGGCGGATGCCTTCTTGAAAACTTTGAATTGAGATTCGGGGAGAAAGGAGCTGCCCGTCGTGTCAGCTCCTGTTTTCAGGAACGGAAATCAGGAAAGAGCCTTGACCGTCTCCACGATATCATCGCTGGCGATCACTTCAAATCCGTCCCTCGGCACCATGCGGCGCACAAGTCCAAACAGAACCTTGCCAGGCCCGATTTCGATGAAGCGCTGAATGCCTTCATTTTTCGCGGTGTCGATGGACTGAATCCAGCGCACCGGGCCATCGATCTGATCGATCAGATACTGCGCACTGTAATCGCGCACGACAGAGCCCGTGATGTTGGCAATGATGCCTTCTGAATTTTTTGCGAGATAACTGGATTCCAGGAGTCCCTGCATTTCCAGCTTGGCTGGTTTCATCAGGCTCGAATGGAAGGGGGCGCTCACCGGAAGATCCACATAACGGATGGGGATCTTTTGAAGGTCTTCACAGAGATGCATGACGGCTTTGGCATGACCTGCGATCACAAGCTGCGCATCGCTGTTGTAGTTGGCGATTTCAACCCGATGGTCAGGCTGGGAATGCCGGGCGCAGAGCGCTTCGAGCTGATCCACGGGCATTTTCATCACGGCAGCCATGGCGCCGACACCCGGGGGAACAGCCTTCTGCATGGCTTCGCCACGCTTTCTGACCAGATAACTCGCGCGACCCAGACCCAGCTTGCCGGCTGCGACCAGAGCCGAATATTCACCCAAACTATGACCGGCATAGAGATCCGGCTTGAGTCCAACTTCATCCTGCAAGACCTTCCAGTACGCGACCGCAGTCGCCAGAAGGCAGGGCTGAGTGTTGGCTGTCAACTTGAGTTCGTCTTCAGGACCTTCCAGGCAAAGACGACGAATGTGCAGTTGGCAGGAATCTTCTGCTTCCTCAAAGACAGTTTTCACATAGGGAAAGGCTTCGAGGAGCTTTTGGCTCATGCCCACATACTGGCTTCCTTGCCCTGGGAACATGGCGAGTGTTGCTGACATTTATCCCTCGGCAGAGAAGTTCGTGTCACCTGAGGTCATTTTCTTGGGCTCAAGCCATTGTTTGCCGCGGTAGTGGCCGCAAGCGTCACAGATGCCATGGTGAGGCTTTACCGTGCTGCAATTGGCACAGATCGATACGCCGTGAACTTTCAGAGCGTGGTGCGAACGGCGCATGTTGCGCTTCGAATGGGATGTTCGGGTCTTAGGTACTGCCATGAGAAATACTCCTTTGATCGCAGGCGTATTGAATAATATTTTGCGTCAGGGCTTTCGCCGTCCTGTCATCAGGAACCTACCCTATTACAGTTTCCCTGTCGTCTGGTCAAGTTCGGACTTGTTTGCGGAAGTTGTGGAGGCGTTGGGAGAGCTAGCGAACATCCTGGATGAAAAGCGTCAGTTCGCCTCGATCCATCTTGGTGTTGCCCGTCAGGAAGGCGCCCTTGGCGCGGCTGCGGAGCTGGTCATTATAAGCATTCTTAAAGAACACGGCTTTCATACTGGAGCCGGTTCCATCAAACAACGTCAAAGTGCACTTGCTTGGGCACGATTCCAGGGCTGCGTTGCTGAAAGTGAGCGGCCCAATCGTCTGAATACGTCCCGCTGACTCCATGGCCTTCGCAATGGGACCTGGACCCTGGGGCGTATTATCCTGTTTGGCTGGTTCCTCTTTTCTCTGGGAGACCCGGGGCGGAGTCTTCCGCGTGGGGCGCCGTTCCACGCGACGGGGTTCCGGTTTTTCCACTTTCCGTGGCGGTGGCGGTGGATCCTTTTTGGGCGGCGGCTCGGGCGTTTTTTGAATCAGGCGTGGTCGCGCCTTGCTGGCCGGCTGCGAATCATCTGCCTGTTCCTCGGCTGCGCTGCGTGTCTCAGGCTCACTCGTGGTCTGTTCGTAAAGGAGGTAAACCAAAGCGCCCAGAATAAGACCGATAAAGGCCATGACGAGATAGGCGCGATTCTTGCGATCCTGGGCCACACGGCGGCTGTTGGCCATGCGGGCGAGTTCATTCATCACCTTCGACGAGGGACTGCCGACGCCGATCTGCTGAGGAATGCGGCCATCTTCGGCCAATTCCTTCAAACGATCGCCAGAGTAGGAGGCAATAAACTGTGTGATCGGTATGGTTTTTTCGTTGCCGATCTTTTGCACGCGCACTTTTTTGTTCAGCATGTTGCGATTGAAAAGGGACTGAATCTCGAGGGCGCTGAGTGGTCCCAGGACTTTTTCACGATCGATCAGGTAGTAGCGCTTGCCTGAGTGACGCGTGCCGGTATCGTTGCGCTGGGAAAAATCCTGAGAATTGCCGGTTTCCGGCTCGTCATTATCCACGGGCTTGGGTTTGGATTTGGAGCCCGTGCTCTGCGATTTGCTGGGCTGCATCGCTTCCATGACAACGCTGCGATCCGCGACTACCGTGCCTTCAGTGTCGGGCCCGGTCGTGGGTGCGCCGGCGGAGGGACTTTCGGGGGTTTCCTTGAAGATCTCATCAACTTCAATCAAATCTTCGCGGATATTGGAACCTTCGCGGGAGACTTTGTCGAATGGATCCAGGGTGCCTTGGCGCAAAGCCTCCCTGATCTCCCTGGCCGTTTTCAGGCCCAGGTAGTCATTTCCGTGGTAAACGTTCCAACGTTTCTCCATACGGGTCGACTGTCTCCATCCCTGGATGCTTATATCTCCGGTCTGTCATCGGCCGCCTCGTAAGAAAGTGGAGTCTTTTCTTGTATCCTTCGGTAACTCAAGAACTTTTCAAGCAGAAAGGGTGAATCTACGCTGGCTTGGCAAGAGCCCGCACAGCCCAGTCCGCCTCTTCAAAAAGTATGAATGGAAGCCCGATAACGAGCCGGAACGCGGTATGATCCGGAGGGGTTCGGCCATGCGAGTCGAGCTCGATCGTAATGCTTCCCTGGTTCTCTTCGATGAAGGCCTGAACCGCATGCATGCCGATGCCACGACCGGAAATATCGCTGACCTCACGGGCCGTCGACATACCGGGATGAAAGATCAGGTTGGCGATCGTCTGCGGGCTGGAGTTCATGCCGGTGGGCAGCAGTCCGCCTTGAATGGCGACCGCCTCAAGACGCTTGAGATTCAGGCCCCGGCCATCATCATAGCAGCGCAGTTCCAGGCGATCCCCCAATCTTTGCATATGCACATAGATGGTGCCTTCCGGACTTTTGCCAAGCTTCTGCCGTTCCGCGGCGGGTTCGAGTCCATGATCCATCGCATTGCGGATGAGGTGAATGAAGATTTTGCGGAAAATCACTTCCGCCCGCTGGCTCAGGTAAATGCCGCGCGTATCGAGGCGGATGTTCGGGTTTTCCTTGGCCAGGTCCTTGGCCAAGAGGGGGACGGAGCTGAAGAGATCATCAAAGATGAGGCGCGCGTCCTTGAATATTTTGCTGTAAAAGAGCCCACGGATTCGATCGATGAGTGGGCTGGCCGGACCGGGCCAGGCCTTGAGTCCCTGATAGAGGGTTTCGATTTCAGCGATATGATATTCCGCAATCTGGGACTTCTCGGGATGACGTCCCAGGCGGTTGTGAGCCATGAATTTATAGTAATCGACCAGCTTCTGCGCGTTCTCAATCTGTTCGCGCATGACCCGCATATTCCAGTCGTTCCCCTCCTGAATCCCGGCATAGAACTGCTCCACTTCATGGAACATCTGACTCAACTGCTTCAGATAAAGCCCGCGCGCGGCACCCTTGAGCGTGTGCATATTGATAAAGAGGAGTTTTAAGACCTTGGCTGAGGGACCCTTGCGCTGCATGCCATCGAGGAGCGTCCGGCTTTGTTCGAGAAGTTCATCGGAGGTCTGCAGGAAATGTTCAAAGCGATCCGGAGGAATATTCATGATCTCGGCGATGTATTCGAGCTCCTGCTGCTGCTCCTGGCTGCGGGCCTGCAGCCGGCGCAGGTCGGTCACATCCCGCATGGTCACCAGAATTTTATCGATACGGTTATCGACCGTTACAATCGGATCCCAGGTCAATTCCAGAATCCTTTGCTTGTCCGGCCCGTCCTGACAGAACATTTCAAACGGCAGCAGATGGTGATTCATGGCAAAGTTCACGGCGTCCTCGCCCAAACTTGCGTCGAGGCAGCTGACCGCCTGGCTTTTTTGATCGGAATTCAAATGGGAACCGGCGAAGACCAGATCCGCGGCATTCGCGGTTTCAAGCTGTTCCTTATCCAAAAATTCATGGACGCGCCTGGAGTGATCCTTATGAATCTTGCGATCCTGCTTGATCATCAGGACGCCGAGGGGAATATGCTCCATGATGGAACGGATGTCGCGGGTTTTTTCCTCGACCAGTTTTTCGAGGTTGTTATTCAGGGTTTTGAGATCCTCCGACAGCGAACGGATTTCCTTTTCCGACTGCTTCACTTTCACAAAGGCATTGGAAAAGCGTCGGGCGAGGAAGAAGGACTGGAAGAAGATAAAGCCAAAGAGTCCGCCTGCCGTCATCATGGGAGACGAAATGATCTCGCGAATGGCAAGGACGTCATGAACGGCTGTAAAGACGAGAATTCCAAAGCCGAACAGCATCAGGCGGCCGTCCTCCTCCTTGCGAAGCGCGGCGCGGATCACAACGACCGTGGAATAAATCAGGACCATCAGCATGGTGAAATGATAGACATTCGCCAGCCCAACAAAAATGCGGGCGCTGGTGACGAGCATGACCGTGGCAAAAGCGATGGTGATGGCGGTGGACAGCCAGCAGACGAAGCGGGCATAGGCCCTGCCGAAGATAAAGTGGAAATACCAAGTGAACGAGGTGACCCCTATGATCCAGGCGCCGTTGTAAATGCGCAAGCGCTCATCAAAGCCCAAGTCAGGAACAAAGAGCGTGAGCAATCCATTCCGCGATGTCGCCTGCCAGAGAGCAGTGAAGCAACAGATGCCGCTAAACCAGAGTGTGGATGGATCTTCGGTCCGCAAAACGAAAAGGCAGAGGTGGTAGATGCCCATGATGATAAGAGCCCCGACCAGGAAGACATCGAGGGCCACCTTCTGGTTGCGATCGCGGGCCAGGGCTTCCAGGGTCCCAAACTGAGGAGGCAGGGTGATGCCGCAGAGAAAGATTTCGAAGTTGCTGACCTGGATGATGAGATCAAATTCCGCGTTCTGCGGCTGGAACTCATGGATTCGGGTCGCCACGCCGCCCTCGGAGGTGTCGGCACTGGTCCCGACCTTTCCCAGATGAGCCACCTCCTCGCCGTCGACAAAGATCCGCGACGCCGACCAGATGGAGGCATCCAGAAACAAGGCCAGCTTTTGCCCGGGATCGATCCGTACGCGCAGCCGGTAGGTGGCATAACCTTTGGTGGGATATTGCGCCGGATCCTGAGACCAGAGTCCAGGCACCTTGATGGTCACTTTCGGAAGATCGGCCTGTTTCAGATCCTCGGGCGTGAGCAGCTGATTCCAGTAGAAATCCCAGTGGCCGATCGCACGGATGGGTTGGGATAGGTCCTGGCCCCTGAGGTCGAGGACTCCATCCTGGGCCACGACTGCAGCCAGCCCGGACGCCACTGGTATAAACAACCAAAGCAGCATGATGGCCAATGCATTTCTCACGATTGCCTCCCGGTCCTATTTTTCGCCTGCATTCATATTATAGTGGCTTATCAAGATGCGTCATGCTCCATCTGCCATAGTAAGTCTTTTTTACTTATTGCCCATCCGTCAATCCGGGAATAGATTCAGCCAGCGATCGGCCACAAAGGGCTTGGTGTAAGGAGTTTTACATGAAATTAAAGGCGGAAGAGCTCAGAAGCCCCAAAACTATTGATATTTCCGGTGACGAGCCCTGGCTCCACCTGATCTACGAGTCGTTTGATATCAACGGTGCGGTTCCTCCCGCGCGCCGTATCACCGGGTCGCTGACCGTGACCCCGAGCAATTATGGTCTCTATCAGATTGAGGGCGAGGTTCACTTTACCCCAACCGTGTCGTGCAGCCGCTGTGAGGACATGATTCCCTGGGAAATCTCGCGCAAGATCAAGGTGCGGTACCTCGAGCAGGCTCCCGTGGAGGACGAGGAGGAGGAGGTCGTGGAACGCGACCTTGAACCTTCGGATATGGATGCCTATTATATCGATGCGCAGGGCATGATGGATCTGGAAGTGATCATCAATGACTTCATTCAGACGGCACTGCCGACACGTTTGGTGAAGACTACCCCGGATGGAAAGTCCTGCCTTGTATGTCATAAAGACGTTAGCAGCAAGGCCGTATTCCAGGATGCCATCAAACCTGAGCATAGTCCTTTTGCCGCTCTTCGGAATTTAAAGTTACCTAACGACTGATTTCTCTTGCCCTACCCGGCCTGCGGGTATAGCTTGGTCGAGCTTTTTTCAAGGGAACATGTTCCCTAAAAAACAGGAAGCGAAAGCTGGAAGGTCAGCCCCGATCGGGCTGGAGTTGTTCGCTTCCGAAGTTTAAACCTTCTCACTTTTTGGAGACCCCATGGCCGTTACGATTAACATGAAGCAGCTGCTCGAAGCCGGTGTCCACTATGGTCACCAGACCCGTCGTTGGAACCCTAAAATGGCTCCTTTCATCTTCGGTCAGCGCAACGGTATCCACATCATCGACCTGCAGAAAACTGTGAAAATGTTCCAGCGCGCCTGTGACTTCCTCGAAGCCACGACCGCTCGCGGCGGCCACGTGCTGTTCGTTGGCACCAAGCGTCTGGCTCGCGACCTCGTGCAGGAAGAAACCCGTCGCACCAATCAATTCTTCGTCAACCACCGTTGGCTCGGCGGCACGCTGACCAACTTTCAAACCATTCGTGTTTCGATCCACCGTCTGCGTAAAATTGAGCGTATGGCGACCGACGGCACGTTTCAGAAGCTGACCAAAAAAGAAGCTCTGAACCTGAGCCGTGAAAAAGAGAAACTGGAGCTGGCCCTTGGCGGTATCAAGGATATGCCTGGTCTGCCCGCGGCTCTCTTCGTGGTGGACGCGCACAAGGAAACGATCGCGATCAAGGAAGCCAAGCGTCTTGGTATCCCTGTGGTGGCTATTGCTGATACCAATGCTGACCCCACTCTGATCGACTATCCCATCCCAGGCAACGACGACAGCCTGCGTTCGCTGCAACTCTTCATCGGCACCGCAGCTCAGGCCTGTGCTGAAGGTCGGGTACGCGGCAAGGACGTCGACGGTGAAAAACCTGAGCGCGGCGGCTTCCAGGTTCAGGAAGGCAGCTTCCGGGACGACAAAGGCAACCGAGTCAACGTCGAGAAAAAGTAATCTGCACGCAAGCTGCTCCGCAAGGGGCAGCTTTTGTATGTCCTCCCTCACCCCAGCGCGTGCCCTAAAAATGTCGTAATGGCATTTGTCCTGACCTCTGACTTGAGCTAGGATGCCGAGGCGCTTAAGAGGGTGCGGGCCATACCGGTCTTCATGAAACTGCGATCTTAATCTTCAAAATAATTTGGGAGGTTACCCCGTGACAATTTCAGCGAGTATGGTGAAAGAGCTGCGCGAAAAAACTGGCGTTGGCATGATGGAGTGCAAAAAAGCGCTGGAAGAGAACCAAGGCGATTTGGAAAAGGCCATCCTCTGGTTGCGTGAACGCGGTCTGTCGCGCGCTGCGAAAAAAGCCGATCGCGTGGCTTCGGAAGGTGTCGTGAAGGTCCTCGTGAGCGAAGATCAACGCTCGGGCGTGGTGATCGAACTCAACGCGGAAACGGACTTCGTCAGCAAAAACCCGGAATTCATGCAATTCGCCGACGACGTGGCGAAGCTCGCTCTGCAAAACAAGGTGGGTGACCTGGATGCGCTGAACACCCTGAAAATGGGCAGCGACACCGTTGAAAACAATCTGAAAGGCCTGATCGCGAAGATCGGCGAAAACATGCGCCTGCGCCGCGTGGCCCTTCTTACCACGAACAAAGGTACCGTTGCTGGCTACACCCACATGGGTGGCAAAATCGGTGCGATCGTTCTTTTGAACGGCGCCGAAGGCCCCGAAATTCAGGAACTCGGCAAAGACCTGGCGATGCATGCAGCCGCCGCGGCTCCGCGTTATCTGAAGTCGGATGAAGTGAGTCCGGAAGAAATCGAAACGGAAAAAGCCCTTGGCCGCAAAGCTCTGCTGGAGCAGGGCAAGCCTGAAAATATGCACGAGAAGATCCTGCAGGGTCAGATCAACAAGTTCTTTAAAGAGATCTGCTTCACCGAGCAGGCCTTTATCAAGGATCCTTCGACGAGCGTCAGCAAGCTGGTGGCGGAAAAAGGCAAGGGTGCAACCCTGACTTCGTTCCACCTCTTCAAGCTGGGTGAAGGTATTGACAAGAAGAAGGAAAACTTCGCGGATGAAGTCGCCGCAGCCCTTCGCTCTTGATGAAGTGAAACCCCGATGATATCGGGGTTTTTTTTGTCCGCATTCTTCGGATTATTCCCCGCAATGAAAACCTGCCGCAAGAGGCGTCAATGAGTCAAGCACAGTACAAACGAGTCATGCTCAAACTTTCCGGTGAAATGTTGGGTGGCGAGCGCGGATTCGGCATCGAAGGCGACGCTCTGCAATTTGTCGCGCGTGAAATCGCCGATATCCAGAAGCTGGGCGTGGAAGTGGCCATCGTGATCGGCGGTGGCAACATCTGGCGAGGATCACGGGCGTCCGGCTGGGACATGGATCGCGCCAATGCCGATTACATGGGAATGCTGGCGACTGTGATCAACAGCCTGGCCTTGCAGGGTATATTGGAAACCAAGTACAACGTCTATAGTCGGGTGATGACAGCCATCCACATGCAGGAGCTGGCCGAGCCCTATATTCGGCGGAAGGCGATCAAACACCTCGCCAAGGGTCGGGTGGTGATATTCGCCGGCGGCACCGGCAATCCCTACTTTACCACCGACACCGCAGCCAGTTTGCGGGCGCGCGAGGTGAGTGCTGAGGTGATACTGAAAGCGACCAAGGTCGACGGCATCTATGACCGCGATCCGCATAAGTTTCCCAATGCCGTGAAATTCGACGAGCTGACTTACTTTGATGTCATCAGCAAGAAGTTGAATGTCATGGACGCCACAGCGATTACGATGTGTATGGAAGCAGGCATTCCGATTCGCGTGTTCAAGCTCGGAGAGGCCGGCTGCGTCCTTCGAGCCATCACAGGTGAAGTCGGCGGCACCCTGGTTCGTTGATCATTTAGTATTCGAGGAAAAGTGATATGACTGACTTTATTGCCAAATGCAAAGACGAGATGCAAAAACGCGTGGTGGGTTTTGAAAAGGACCTGACCCGTGTACGGACCGGCCGCGCTTCCATTAGCATGCTGGATTCTGTGAAAGTTGATTATTATGGAACGATGAGCCCCCTGAACCAGGTGGGAACGCTGTCCACTCCCGATGCGCGCACGATCCTGGTCGCGCCTTTCGAGAAGAAACTGATTCAGGAAATCGAAAAAGCCATCATGAAAGCTGACCTCGGCCTGCAGCCGAACAGCGATGGTGTGGTCGTGCGCATCCCGATCCCTCAGCTGACTGAAGAGCGCCGCAAGGAAATCGTGAAGAACCTGAAGAAAATGTCGGAGGAAGCGAAGGTTTCCATTCGCCACATCCGCCGTGATGTGAATGAAGAAGTGAAGAAGTCCGAGAAGGATAAGAAGATCACGGAAGATGAAAGCAAGCGCATGCAGGATGAGATTCAAAAACTCACCGACAACTTCATCAAAGCGGTTGATGAGCGCCTGACCAAAAAAGAAAAAGAAGTGATGACTGTCTGATGTTTTGCGGCCACCCCGGAATGGGGTGGCGCTTATTCGCAAGCTTGCGAATCAAAGCTCTTTGGAAGGAAGATTGAGAGGCACGAGTTTTCTCTTCTTGATTCTTTCGACCAGAGTTGTACGATTCAAACCAAGAAGCTTCGCCGCCTGATTCTTGTTGTTTCCCGTCCGCTCGAGAGCCTGCATGATCAGGCTGTTTTCCAGGCGTTCGATGTAATGTTCCAGATCGATCCCTTCCACCGGCAGAATTTCGATGGCCCCCGCAGGCTGAGCATCCTGAGCCCATTCGGGTTCGATCAGATCTTTGGGAACTTCAACGGGAATCTCGCGATCCCGACTGGTGGCACCGGCTTTGGGACGCCGATATTCAGGAGGCAGGGACTCGAGCGTGATGGAACCGCCCCCGCTCATGACCACAAGGCGTTCGATCAGGTTTTGCAGCTCACGAACATTGCCCGGCCAGGGATATTGCTCCAGGCACTGGTACACCTCGGTTTGAAAGTAACAGAGGTGGTTGAGCTCATGCAGCTGATTGGAACGCTGCAGGAAGTAGTCAAGCAGCTGCCTCACATCACCTTTGCGGTCGCGCAGGGGGGGTAAAGTGATGGGAAGCACGTTTAAACGATAAAAAAGGTCGAGCCGGAAACGACCCTGGGCGACCGCTTCCTCAAGATCCACGTTGGTCGCCGTAATCACGCGCACATCGGAAATCTTGACTTCATTGGATCCGATCGGGCTGTATTGCTTTTCCTGCAAAACCCTGAGGAGCTTGGCCTGCAGGCGGGGTGGCATCTCGCCGATTTCGTCAAGGAAGAGGGTGCCGCCGGCGGCTTCTTCAAAGTACCCTTTCCGGCTTTTGTCCGCCCCGGTAAAGGCGCCTTTGACATAGCCGAAGAGTTCGGACTCGAGCAGGGTTTCGGGAATGGCACTGCAGTTGACCGCCAGGAACCGGCGGGAAGCGCGGTGGGACAAGCGGTGCAGGGCGCAGGCGACCAGCTCCTTGCCGGTGCCACTTTCTCCGTGAATCAGAACTGGCGAATCTGACCGTGCGACCTTGCCAATGGTTTGAAAGACCTTTTCCATGGCTTCGCTCTTGCCAACGATGTCGTCCAGGGCCTGACGCAGGGTCCCAACAGGAAGAGGCCCCTCCTTGTCCAGAACCTGGGGAATCAGTTCCGATGCGACGTTGCTGTCATAGAGATTGCGTTGATTCATAGCGAAGCTGAAGCCTCCTCATGGCGCGCTAAGATGGGTACGGGGAAGCGCTTTTTCCGATGGACTTTTGACAAAGTCGTAATCAGTCATAAAAGGGAGAGAGCCCGAAAGGCTGCTTTCGAAAACCGGAAACCTGTGATGCAAGGGGTCTACACTTTTATATTAACAGACCGTGAGAGAGCCTCGCAAGGTACCCAGTCTTTCTGGTAGGTCGACGACGACCGCGCTGGACGGGGCAGGCATCGAGTACGACATCGTTTTTTTGCTGAGTTTTTTAAGACTGCAGCGCATAATTTTCTCTTCACGGAGCCTAAAAAAGGCAGGGGGTTGAATGCGTGTCGCATTTGTGCATGATTGGCTGGTGACCTGGCGCGGCGGGGAAAAAGTCCTTGAGGCGTTGCTCGAACTCTATCCAAATGCTCCTATTTACACGCTGTTTTACGACGAGACGGAAATGCCCGAATCCATCCGGCGTCGCACGATCATCGTCGATCCCTGGCTGAATGCTCTCAAACGTTTTCGCAAGATCCTGCTGCCGCTTTTACCGGCAGCGGTCGAAGCGATGCCTTTGGAGGATTATGATCTTGTCATCAGCACCTCATCGTGCGTGGCGAAAGGCGTTCTGGTTGGGGCGGACGCCCGGCATCTTTCCTATATTCATTCACCTATGCGATATATTTGGGATCAAAGGCGTTATTATCTGACTCCTCACCGTTCTCTCTCACTGATCGAGATGATCAAGCATATTCTGCTTTCCAAACTGAGGGTTTGGGATGTGGCGTCCAACCATCGTGTGGACCGTTTTGTGGCCAATAGCAGCTTCGTGCGAACGCGTGTGAAGCGCTACTATGGACGTGAAGCGCAGGTTGTGCATCCACCTGTTGCCGTCGAACGTTTCAAACCTCAAAATCCAAAAAAAGGCGGATATTTCCTGGCTGCAGGAGCCTTTGTCAACTACAAGCGTTTTGATCTGGCCATCGCTGCCTGCGAAGCGCTGGGGAAAAAACTCATTGTGGCCGGTTCCGGTCCTGAGGAAAAGCAACTGCGACGACTGGCTGGAAAAATGACCGAATTTCGCGTGAAACCATCAGCCGCGGAATGGGTGAAGCTTTTCCAGGATGCCGATGCTCTGATTTTTCCCGGCGTCGAGGATTTTGGTATTACAGCGATCGAAGCGCTGGCTGCAGGCACACCCCTGATCGCCTTCAAAGCGGGCGGTGCTTTGGATTTTGTTCAGGAAGGAAAAACCGGCCTCTTTTTTCAAGAGGCGACCATCGAGTCCCTGCGCACGGCTTTGCAGAATTTTCAAAGTCAATCCTTCCATCGGGACTATCTCACCACTTTTGCAGCGACGTTCAGTCGTGATAATTTTCAAAGAAGAATGCGTCAGGAGATCGACGCGATCGTGAAGGATCGAGCATGAATCGACAGACCAGCCAGCTGCTGTTTTCCCTGCGACTTCTTGGGGACTTGATAATGATTACCCTGGCCTGGGTGCTGGCTTTCCTGCTGCGTTTTTATTCCTGGATCGACGTTCCCTTGGGCGTCCCACCGGTCATGCTCTACAGCAAGCTGATCCCTTTCATCTGGGGCATCTGGCTGGTCACGTTTGCCTTCACCGGTGGCCTGAGGCGTCTCGGTCAGCAGAAGCGTTTCCGCTATGAAGTCTTCGATATTATTCCGGCTTCCTTTGTTGCGCTGCTCGCGCTGATCGCTTTCACCTACTTTTATGAAGAATATCGCTATTCACGTATAACCCTTTTGATATTCGGCGCCTTGCAGCCCTTTGCCGTGATCCTGGGGCGCGATCTGGTTCGGCGTATTATTCGGGCCTATCGTCGCCGCCTTGATCCGCGTCGGGTCCTGATCATCGCGCGCGGTGAAGGGATTCTTGAGGCCCTGTCGATCAGCAACAAACTCGGCGTCGAGCGTTCCCTGGTGGCTGGTGTGATCATGCCGGGTGAACAAATTCAAGAGCAGGAGGAAAAAGTCCTGCGTGCGCAGCAGCTCGCCCGTGTGGAAGAGACCCGGGACTGGGCCCATTTCTTTGTCGAGAATCCGATTCAAACCGTGGTCATTGCCCTGCCCTATCCGTTCCAGGGATTTTTGGACCGCGAGCTGGAAAAGATCGCGGATCAGGTCAACGATATCCGGATTTTGCCGGATATTAAACGCTTCAGCCGCATGTCACCCGGCATTGAACTGATTGATAACTCGCCGGTCATCAGCATTCATGAAAGCCCGCTCTCGGGCTTCAACTGCATTCTGAAACGTGGTCTGGATATATTGGGGGCTTCCCTGGCCTTGATGCTATTGAGCCCCGTGATGCTGGTGATCGCCATGCTGGTTCCCTTCAGCTCGCGCGGGCCGATCCTTTATCGCCAGGAACGCATGGGGCTCGATGGGGTGCGCTTCAACTGTCTGAAGTTCCGTTCGATGCCGGTGGATGCGGAACATCATACCGGAGCGGTCTGGGCCCGACCCGGTGATCAAAGAGCCACCCGCCTCGGCAGTTTTCTGCGGCGAACGAGCCTGGATGAGCTGCCGCAATTTTTCAATGTTCTGCGTGGGGACATGAGCCTCGTGGGACCGCGGCCCGAGCGCCCGGTCTTTGTCGATAAATTCCGTAAGGAAGTGCCCGGGTATATGCTGCGGCATAAGGTGAAAACGGGCATCACCGGCTGGGCTCAGGTCAACGGCTGGCGTGGCAGCACCAGCATTGAAAAGCGGATTGAGTGCGATCTCTTTTATATTCAAAATTGGTCGCTGTGGCTCGACATCAAGATCCTCTTTTTGACTCTTGATGAAGTGATCCGTGGACGGAATGCCTACTAAAGCAAAAAGGCTCTCTGCTATGCAGAGAGCCCAAGTTGCTGTTATACAGGCCGTAATCATCGGCTCAGGAATGAGCGGACCCGATTGAAATACGCCTTATAATCGATATAGCGGTTGGAAGTCTCAGGGATCGTCGGATACATGATGTTGGAACTTTCACGGCTATGTTCCATCTGCAGGCCATGACCGATCTCGTGGCAGAAAAGATGGTAAAGATGCTGAGCTTCTTCACTGCTCGCATCATCAATCTGAGCCGCTTTCCGTTCAAAGTTTTCCAGATCAAATTCAATTTCCATGGCATAGGCCACGGTGCGGGTGTTTTTCTCGCCCTTCAGGGTCAGCGAGGATTCCTTTTGCGTGGTGGTGATCCACTTGCCCAGGCCAAGCTTGTGGCCGTCGTCGTGCAGGCCCGCGGTGAAGCGGATGCGGGAATTGCTCTCCTCCTCCCGGTCCACGATGGTCAGGGCCTGCGTGCCCACGTCCCGGTTATAGCGTTGCGCGAGCACCTTGATCGCACGCTGAAGGTCGGGGTCCTGGGTTTCCGCATGGATACGGAAGTCTTTGACCTCAACCACGTGATATTCCTGGCAAGCCGAAAACACGAAAAGTGAGACGAGCACAAAAAAGGTATGGCGTAACATGGGGATAACCTCAACAACAACAGCAACAGCAGTAAGAGCAACAACAGCAGGAGCAGCAGAACCCCGGGAGTGCCGGGTTGACTGGGTTATAGCTGAGTCATGATTGCGTAGTCAAGCCCCGGTTGGCCATTTTTTCGCTTTTCAAAAAATTTCAGTTTTGTCAGTTCTTTAGAAGAACTTCGCCTGGCGAATCCTTCGGGAAGGCATTTTCGGAACGCCGCGTGGAGTGAAATACCTGCCCACTTAGCTCCTGGGCAAAAAATTCCTGGATTCTATTTCTGTAAGAATTTAGAGATCTTACGCTCAAGGAGGAACTTTCTTCCTGGGAAAAAACTTTCGCAGGTTAAAAATTGCCCGGTCCACACCGATTCTTTACTTAGAAAAAGGTTCAACGCCCTAAGTGAAGGATGCGGACATGAAAGGCAACCCAAGTGATACGTACACGATTACCCTGGACGATGATGTCATGGTGCATCAGATCATCGAACGGTCGACGAAAATTCGCACCGTTGGGATGAAGGATCCTGAAGAGCTGCTGGCCAAGGTGGACGAGCTGCACCCCATCGCAGTCTTTATTGACATCCATTTGGGTAATGGCCGGACCGGATTGGATATTTTGCCCAATCTGCGCGCTGCATGGCCTTTCTGCCCAATTCTGGTGATCACGGGCACCCCCGCGGAAACCAGCATTGTCAAAGCCTTGAACTCCGGAGCGGATGACTTTATCCGTAAGCCCTTGATTCCTGATGAAGTGGATGCCCGCTTCAAACTCCGCATGGCGGATGCCGCCCAAAAAGCAGCCAAGGAAGTCGTGGAATTCGGCGATATTACCATCGACTCCGCCCATCGCACGGTCGAAGGTCCCTCGGGCAAGCGCTTTGCTTCCCCTATCGAAGTCAACCTTCTGGCCTGCCTGGCCAATACGGAAGGCGCGATCGTCGAGAAGGATGCTTTGAAAATGCGCTGCTGGGGTCAGATCAAGGTAACCGACAACGCCCTGCACCGGAAGCTTCACGCTGTTCGCCAGCTCCTTAAGGATGTGTCGGACAATGTCGTGATCGAAACCAAATACGGTGTCGGCTTCTACCTTAAATACCTTGGTCAAGGTCAGCAGCATCTTGATGTTGCGTCCTGATCGATCGCTGGAAGGAAAACCATATGGGTGCAGCTCCCAAGCTGGATGAAGCCTGGCCGATTATTGATGCGCAGAAACTTCAGGCCATCAAAAATCTGGCTGAGCCCGATGATGAGGATGACTTTTTTAAGGAGCTGCTCAATATTTTCTTCCAGCGTTGTCCTGCACTGCTGGCCGAGCTTGATACGGCCGTTGCAGCCAAGGATCCTGTGAAGCTCGAACGTTCCGGCCATGCTCTCAAAGGCACTTCAGGCAACCTGGGTGCCATGATGATGATGAAATTGGCCGAGCAACTGGAAGTGATGGGACGTGGAGGTAAAGTCGAAAATGCATCGGAAGTCCTGGCGGAGTTGCACAAGACCTATCCCCTCACCAAAAAAGAGCTTGAGACCAAATGGTTATAAGCCCCTAAGGCTCGATCGGTGTTAGCCTTTGCAATCTTCCTGGGCCTCGCGCTAAGATAGGACCTCAAAAAGTTCCTCCGAAGCCGAGGCCCGTTATGTCTTTCCCCATTTATCATCTCAGGTCCACTGAGGCTGCTCTCAAGCCCATCATCGTAAGCGTTCCTCATGCCGGGACCGAAGTGCCCGATGAAGTGGCTCAAACCCTGCGACCCGATATATTGAAACAATTGCCGGATACCGACTGGTTTGTTCCGGAACTTTATGCATTCTGCACAAGTCTGGGCATCCCCATGATTCATGCCCGACTCAGCCGCTATGTGGTGGACTTGAACCGCCCTATGGAAGGCCCGGCGCTCTATACGGACCAAAGGCGACAGACCGATGCCATGCCGCTGACCACCTTTGATGGGGTGGAACTCTATGAAGCGGATCGCCGGCCGGATGCTGCCGAGCGTGAGCGTCGCGCCCGCCTCTACTATCAGCCTTATCATGCGGCCGTGCAGCAGCTCCTTCTGAACACACAGAAAAAATTCAAGCATGTGCTGCTTTTTGATGCGCATTCGATTCGACGTTCGGTTCCTTCCCTGGCCAAGGATCCTTTTGCCGACATGATCGTCGGGGATCGCGAGGGAGCCAGTGCGGATCATCGTTTGAGTGAAACCCTCCTGCGGGTTTTGAAAAACTCGCCTTATCAGATCACCTATAATCAGCCGTTCAAGGGCGGACAGATCACGCGCGCCTTTGGCAATCCTGCGAACCGTGTTCACGCGCTGCAGCTGGAGATGTCGCAGGACGTGTATATGAATGAGGCACGCTCCCGCCTCGATGCGGTAAAAAGCGCGAAGGTGCAAAATCTTCTGCAAACGGCCCTCCTGGAATTGTCCGCAGTATTGGAGACCATGCCATGACTCAGGTTTTGCAATTTAAGGCGGGCTATGTTCAGGACGAGTGGATCACACCCTGCTTTGTGAGCCTGGATGATCTGGGTCGCATCAGTGCGATCGGTAGCGAACATCCGGCCCAGGCGATCACGGAAAAACATGAAGGTTACCTACTCCCAGGATTTGCCAACGGGCATTCGCATTCCTTTCAATACCTGATGAGCGGGATGGCGGAACGTCTGGAGCGGGGACATGAGAGCGATGACTTCTGGTCCTGGCGCGAGAAAATGTATCAGCTCGCGGCGGTTCTGGATCCTGAGCAGCTGCTGGACTTGACCACGCGCTTTTATCAGTCGCTGCTGGAGTATGGTTATACTTCGGTCTGTGAGTTTCACTATCTGCATCATGATAAATCCGGTCATGCCTATGCCCAGCCCGCAACACTTTCCATTTCCATTATGGAAGCGGCCCGCCGCGCCGGCATTCGCCTGACCCTGGTGCCGGTCTATTATCATCAGGCTGCTCCCGGAAAACCCATTCAACCGCGTCAGCGCCGTTTTTATTGCAAGGACACGGATGAGTATCTGGGGCTTCTGGAGCATATCGCCAACGCCAATCGCAAACTCTATCCCGAAGTTCTGGTCGGTTACGGTGTGCATTCGATGCGGGCCGCGCCGCCACGCGATATCAAAACCATCCTCGGTACCCACTGGGCGCTTGGCCCCGCGCATTTTCATGTGTCCGAACAGTCGAGTGATGCGCTGGCTTTTGAACAGGCCTATCACTGCCGCGCGGTCGATTGGCTTTACGATAACGTCCCGCTGTCGGATCATCATAACCTCGTGCATGCCACGCATATCAATACGGTGGAAATTAAAAAGCTGGTGGCCTCCCAGGCCACGGTCGTGCTCTGCCCGTCCACGGAAGGCAACCTCGGGGATGGCATCTTTCCCTTCCCGGAGTACTTCAACCAGGGTGGAAACTTCTGCATTGGAACGGACTCGCATGTCAGCCTCTGTCCCTTTGGGGAAGCGCGTTATCCGGAGATCGTGCATCGCCTGTTCATGGAAAAGAGAAACCTTCTTTGTCAGCATGGAGCGCTGGATTCCGGCCAGATTCTTTTCGATCACGTGCAGACATCCGGGCGCAGGGCTCTCGGTCTGACCGGCGAAGCCTTTGATCTGGGACAGCCTTTTGATGCGATCGTGCTGGATGGAAGCCATGATCGCCTGGTGGAGCGGCCTTTATCCCACGTTCTGGGCATTGCGATGTATGCCGGAGATCAGAATCTGATCGATGCGGTCTATGTTCAGGGTATCAAGCAGGTCAGTGGCGGGCAGCATTTGAGGAAGCGGGAAACCGTGGAATCCTTCCGCAAGGTCATGCGTCAGGTGACGGCCGACCTTACTCTGTGACACGACAGCAGCGGGCCTCGACGGTGCATCCATCCCCGATGCACCAGGCCTTGCAGCCCCGTTCATCGCAGACGAAATCATTGACATGAAGATTTGGACGATTGTGATCGCCGAGGAGATCGATGCGGCTCAGGCCTGTGACCTGATAGCCGCCGGGACAGGTGGAAAGCGGTGACCAGCGATCGACCGCGCCGGTGACCTTGGTGCCTGCCTGGCATTCCAGTTTGAATTTGGGAGCGGCCGAAGCCGGCGCCGCGCTCTGAGCCAGAACCGGCGTCGCCAACAGAAACAGACCGCAGATCATTCCACGCATGAGTCACCTTACTTGACGAGAGCTTTCACAGCGGCTTCGGAGTCGCGCAGCTTGCCATTAAAATTTGACCGCAATTTCACCATATTACTCAGACTTTGACGATTCCGGCCTTGCAGAAAGAAGCCGGACGGCGCCTTCATTTTTCCGTCGATCATGGACGAATCAAAGTCCATGGTCGTGGTGTAATTGCCTTCCTTGGGCTTCTTCTTTTCAGCAGCCTGAATGCTGACCGTAAACAGAACCAGTGTGAAACAAAGTAATTTTCTCATGGTTTAGCCTCATTCCAGCATTTTCTCCAGATCATTGATTTCCTCTTCATCGCTGCGATAGGTTTTCTTCTTTTTGGGTTGCGCTTTGGGTGGTGGAGCTTTTTCCGCCGTGACAGCCGGTGCCGTGGTGGTGGTGCCATCGGTATTGATCGCCGCCTGAGAAGCCGGAGCCGCCTGTTCTGTCGGAGCCGTCTGGGGTGCCTGAGTTGTCCGGGACCCAGCCGGACGCGAGGCTTCCGCTTCCTGAATGCGTGGATCAGCGTCCACAAATTCCTTGTCCTTGGTGGCTGCTGATACGGCCGTGGCGTTGGCTTTGGCCTTGGCGGCGAGTTTCATGATGTCATCATCCGAGACGCGCTTGCCGGTGGTGGCTTCCTTTTCCGAACGCACCTTTTCAATCAGAGCAAAGACTTCCTGATTGTTCTTGCGTTTGGCAAAGTCGGTATCGAGGTAACGTTTCAGATAGTCGATGGACTTGTCGAAGTTCTTGCGGCGTTCCTCCACCACGGCCAGATTGAAGATGGCCACAGGGTTGTTCGCGGAGATGTCGAGCACCTTTTGATAAAGTTCCTCGGCCTTTTCCAGGTTGCCGCGATTCGATTCGATGATGGCCATATGCAGGTTGGCATCCGGATGCTCCGGCATCACCTTGAGTATGCGCTCAAACTCCACGGCGGCCAGACCCAGCTGGCGATAGTGAACGTAAAGAACGCCGAGGTTCATGCGCACCGCGATATCCGACGGATTGCTCTTCAGGGCTTCCTGGAAAGCCTGCAGGGCAAATTCAGGCTTGTTCTGCCGCAGGGCGATCATGCCGAGCAGATTCAGAATCTGGCTATCCTTGCTGTTGATGGCATCGAGGCCGTTCAGGATGATGTTGGCCATCTCCAGGTTGCCACGACGATAGTAAATTTGCGCGAGGATCTTGCGTGACAGTTCATTGCGCGGGTCGATGCGCAGGGCATCACGACAGGATTTTTCTGCACGATCATAGCGGCCCATCGCCAGATAAGTCTGGGACAGGTTGATATGAGCATTCAGATCCCGTGGATTCGTCTGCAGACGCTTTTCAAGCTTCATGACCAGCGTCTGGGTCGTGCCCTCTTCATTGGTTTTCATGGCGGATTTGGTATCGTCCTGGCTTTGCAGCTCGAACTTCCGCTTTTCCTTGTCGACCCGGGCGACCTGTCCCGTGGTGCTGCAGCCCTGATTCAAGCCGAGTACGCCCAGAAGTGCGAGGGAGATGAGTTTTTTCATAGTGGCTTCCTCCAGCTTTCAGTTCGCAAGGTCAGCGACGGATTCGTCCCAGACCATGAGGTGCGACATATACGTGGGCGATGTAGTCTTTTCATCCACAGCCGGATATTTATCAGGCTGCAGTTCCACCATTTTTTCATAAGCCTTGCGGGTCCATTCGGTGAAGGTCTGAACCTCCTGCGAACGCTTGAAGGCCGCTTCAAAGAACTTGTTGCTTTCATCCCGCAGTGGGAACGCCACCTTCTCGATAGAGCTGCGGTAGTCGTCGATAGCCTTCTGGTTGGCGCCTTTCGGAGCCGGGGCATCGAAGAGGACCTTGGCAAAGTTCTCATGCATCACGCCGAGGTGATAAAGGGAGGACACGGTGTGTTCCCCGCTGCCAAGCTCGATGACTTCCTGATAACGACGGACGAGACCGACCAGTTTTTCCTGCTTGCCCGCCATTTCCTTTTCGATACGGGCCGCATCCGTCACCCGGATTTCCGTAAAGTTCTTGTAATCACCTTCGATGTCCTCCATCAGGGCGGCCGCTGCGATACGCCGGGCTTCCAGGGCCGGAGGCGCATTCTTCGCGGTCAGATCCTTTTGCAGGCGCCGGATTTCCCTCAGGCCGTTGGCGCGGTGGCCACTGACCAGAGCGATCTTGGCAAGACGGGCACGGGCCACAAGGTTCTGCTCGGAGCGTTCCGGCCAGAGATCGGCATACTGATTGTAATACTGGGTGGCTTCGCCCCAGTTCTTGCTGAGCTCATTCATTTCCGCGATCTGCAGTACGGCCGTGCGGGCGAGGTTGTCCCTGCCATGGAGGGAAATGAATTTCTTATAGAGGCTGATGGACTCGGGATAGTCCTTCAGACCGCGATAAAGCGTGGCCGCGTTATAGAGGGCTTTGACGGAATCGGCTTCCTTGCTGAAGTTCAGGCCGTAGTACTTGTAGAGTCTGGCCGCCTGATCAAAGTCCGCCAGGGATTCGTTGGTCTGAGCCATATCCAGCGAGACCTTGGGGGCCAGCTTGGATTTGGGATATTCCTTCAGAAGCAGGTGACCGACGCGCAGGGCATCCTCGACCTGGGCCAGCTTATAGTATGCGGTCGAGGCGTTATAGAGGGCGGCATCCGCGCTATCATCCTTGGGAAACTGGGCCTGGAAGGATTCGAAAGTCTTGGCTGCTTCCGCCAGTTTGTTTTCCTTGTTCTGCTGCAGACCAAGGTTGAACACACCGGTTTTCATGGCCTTGATCAGATCGTCCTTCAAAGAGGTCGCAACGATCGCCTTGTGGTCATAATACTTCCGCGAGTACTTGACGAGGTTTTCCCAGTCCTTGCGCTCGGCGTAGAACGTCAGGATCATCTTGATCGCGCTCTTGCCCTGGGTCGTATCCGGGATATCCATACCGATCTCTTCAAAACGTTTCAGACCTTCCGGATAGTGGCCATACTCGAACCAGGTCATGGCCGCGGTATAGCGCATGGGGAAGCCTTCCTTCTCCTTGGGCAGAAGGGCGGCATAGTTGTCGATGACGGTGATCATCTTCTGCTTCACACGTGGCAATGGGATGGGCTTGGAGACCTGACCCAGTGGCGGCAGCTTCTGATATTTGGTCGCTTCGTCGATTTTTTTGATCGCCACGACTGCGTTGAAGGCGGATTCCTTCAGATACTTGCCATCCTTGGGCCGCTCCTGCGTGACGGTATAGTACTCGTCCGCCGCATTTTCGAACTGTTCGAATTGGAAGTGGATATCCGCAAGGTAATAGCGCAGTTCATAGGCCTCTTCGGTTTTCGGGAAGGTGGCCAGATAAAGTTTATAAAGTTCCGCGGCAGTCGCCAGCATGGCTTTCTTTTTGGTCTTCTGGCCCTGCTGATGATAAAGGGTCCCGAAGCGGTGGATGTTCTTTCTGGTCTTCTCCACAGCTTCGTCCAGCACATCCTTTTTCGTGGCGTTGGCGGCAATCCACTTGCTGCCTGGATCCACATACAGCGCTTTCATGCGCTTCATGTTGTCGATCAGAGCGGCTGAGTTCAAGGTCGTGTCATAAAGCTTGGCCAGCTTCGCATGAATTTCCGGGTTGCGGGGACGCGTGGGCGATTCCGCCAGAAGACGACCGAAGACGTCGATGGCCTTGCTGTTCTCTCCGTTGTCCTCGTAGATGTTTCCGAGGCGTTCCAGCATGTCGTAGAAGGATTCCTTCTCGCCGATGCGGGAGAAGTAGTCCATCGCTTCATCAATCTTTTCGGTTTCCGCATAGACCATGATCAGGTCATTGATCGCTTCCTGGCGCAGGTTGAAGTTGCCAGGATTGTTCTTGTCCTTTTCCGCAATCTTGATGGCCAGTTTAAAGGCGGCAATGCCTTTGTTCACATTTTCCATGGTCTCCTGGTCGCTGCTGACCTTGGAGTTGTAGTAGGCCCAGCCCAGCTTATAAACGGCGAAAGGGTAAACCTTGGCTTCCTTGTCAGGGTTGCCCTTGGAAGCATCCATCGCGTTCTTATAGTTGAGCTTGGCTTTTTCCATATCATGTTTATAGAAATGGAATTCACCCAGGGCGAGGTAGGTATCCGCCAGCAGCATGGAATCCTTGTGGTTCTTCACAAGCATGTTGAAATAGAGAACCGCGTTGTCATTCTCCAGGAGCATCATGGTCTTGGCCAGCGAGTAGAGAGCCGCATCCGTACGGGGATGTTTCGGGAACTCCTTGACCAGTTTGCGGAAGGCTTCGGTACTCTTCAGAAGTTCCGCCTGGGAAGCCTTGGTGGTGAGCTGCGGCTCGGCACCCTTTTTGGTCTTCTTCCATTTTTCATATTTGGTTTCGTAATCCTTCATTTCGAGGTCGCGGATGTATTCCGCACGCTCGGAATGCAGTTCACCGAGGCGCAGGTAAAGTTCGAACTTGCGGTTCGGCTGCATATTCGGGGTGGCGAGAAGCTTGTGGATGCTGTTCACGGTCTGCATGCGCAGAGCGTCCGCTTCCTTCAGCTTTTCCAGGGGAACGCCCTGCCGATTCTCAGCGAAATAGCTGCTCATGTCGCCCTTGGCCGGAGCAGCGTCCTTTACCATTTTGGCTTTTTCTTTTTCTTTCCTGGGGGCAGCCAATCCATCGGATCCGCTGCTGACCAGCGACAGTGCAAAGATGGGCACGATCAGCGTTCTAGTGATGTTCTTCATTCTCATGATATCCCCTTTGCCAGAACCATTGTTGGCTAGAGCTTGCACTCAGGTTCGACATCGATAATCTGGTAGCCGATTTCATCCCACCAGTATTCAAATTTATTGTCTTCCCAGCTGAGCGTCTTGCGACTCCAGCCGGTGACGGCATCCTTATCCGTGACCTTCGACAGCTTGCTGTCCCCGTGCAGCTCCTTGCCCAGGATCTGATCCTTCTGGCTCATGAGCAGTTCGAGGTAAAGGAACTGGGATTGGTCATAGAGTTCGTCAAAGTGATCCTTGAGGCTGCGCAGCTCACCGAGGAAGCGGGTGCCGATCTCGTTGCGCAGGATCGCGGACCGACCGAGCAGCATCTGCTGATACGGTTCAATATCCGGCAGGGAACCATAGATCCCATAGGTCTCGAGGGCATTCAACTCCTCGACCAGGGTCGCATACTGATCGCGGACCAGCAGCATGACGTCGCTCTGCGCGGCGGTGTTCAGCACGTTGATGGGAATCCCGATCGATTCACCCGAGACACCCGTGATGAGGTTTTCAAAGAGTCGATAGGCGGCTTCGGAGCTCAGGCGCTGCCGATCAAGGAAGATCCCGAGGTTCGCCACGGCATCCCGGTGGGTGTCCGCGAAATCCGCCAGGGCATTTCGGGCGTCGTCGTAGCGGCAAACCCAGTAATAAATCATCGATTCCAAAACCTTGCCTTCCGGATTGAAACGATCCTGGAAGTAAGGTGAATGCGCGGAATAAAGGGCGCCGAGGGCATGCTTCACGCTGCCGGCCATGAACAGAGCCCAGGATTGTTCAAAGAGCGAATCATAGAAGAGCACGCTGCTGCGGCGGATCAGGCGATACTCCTGAGCGGCTTCGATGAAGCGGCGTTCCTGATAATAGAGCCGGGCCAGCGCCATGTGCGTGTAGTTGAGCATTTCCGCCATTTCATAGCGGCGAAGCTCCGCCAGATCCTGGGCCGTGGGATTCAGAATCGCACGGAAATAGGCTTCCGCCTGCTGCGGCTGATTCATCTTGATCGCGATCAGACCGAGCTGATACTGAGCCGGCATGAAATAGCGATCCTGCATCACAATTTTTTCATAGGCTTTCTTCGCCGCCGCGGTATCATTCTTCGCGGCAAAAGCATTGGCCAGGATATAGTTCCAGTTGTTGCCAAATGCCGGAGGATTGCCTTCCCGCTGGCCGAGCTTGGTTCCGAGTTCCTCAAGAATATACTGAATCGGCTTAACTTTGGAGGTCTTCCAAAGAATCTCCCAGAGCGGCCCATGTTTGTCATCATAAGGAGTCTGAGTCAGGCCCAGGGCCCGGATCGCATGCTCGGATGCCAGCAGGGGATAGCCGGCGAGGAAGAGCAGCTCGGCCCGCACCTGTTCATAGGCGATACGGCTCTCCTGGGTCAGCTCGCTGAGCCTCGGAACAAAGGTGTCCAGAGCATCCCAGGCAGGACGCTTCTGCAGTTCGCCTTTCCGATATTTATCAAAAAGGACAGCGAGGCGTTTGTTTGTGGCTGGATTGAATGGACCCTGTACAACCTGTTTGGCTGCTGCTTTCCGCGGGGCCGACTGGCCGCTATGGGTCTGGGCCCAGAGCGGTGTACTCACCAGCCCGGCCATCAGCAGTATGCTATGTATCGTTTTCAATGTCATCACGCTCCCACCCAAGGCCAGAATTATTAAAACAGGTAGTAGCTCAGACCAAAGTCGACGCTATATGTATTCTTGCGATAGTCCGCACCGTTGCGAGTTTCCGTATAGGTGCGCGCTTTGAAGTCGATGCGCATCGAAAGATTTTTCGCCCAGTAGAAACGTTGGCCAGCCCCGTAGTTGATGCCGTTCAGGTCACCCTGATCCGAGCTGACGCGCGACATGCCGGCTGTAAAATAAACGTCGGAATACACAATCAGGAAGTCGGCGAGATTGAGCTTTCCATAAAAGGGTGCGAGGATCGCGCTCACATCCATCACTTTCTTGATTTCGTTCACCTCGGGGTCCAGTATCCCCTGGACAAAGGATCCATCCGGTTCACGGCGATAGTATGTGATTTTTCGCAAAGCCTTGCGGTCATCAGAATCCGCGACCTTGGCTGTCATCGATTGCAGTTCGACCCCGATCCATTCATTCAGGAACATCGCTCCGCGGAATCCGAACAGTGTGGTGTCGGTGTAGGCTTCGTTGGTAATGGTTCCGTAAGAGACGCCGAGTTCAGGGCGCAGAGCCTTGGTAAAATAACGATTCTGTAAAATAGTCACAGGGGACTGTTGACCTTTGCCGCGAATCTCTTCGGGCTTAAGGTCGATGGCAAACAGTGAAGGCGCCAGGCTCATCAGCAGAGTTGTCAAAAAAAGACGTGTGCGAACAGATCGTAATCTCATAGGTGACCTCTAATCAAGCCTCCCGCACAGGGGAAACCTTCCTATAACGAAATAGTTCGGTGAATTGGATCGAAACCTTAAACATTTGCCGGGAGCATCACAGACTTGCATGTAATTGTTGAAAATTACCGCGGAATTTCGCAGGGTCTGAATCGAAAAACGAAGCCGATTCGTGACGCACGAAACCCAGCAAGCCTTGTAAAGAGTGTAACACGAGCCGTCGGTAGGAATAGGAGGGCAAGACTTGCCCTCTTCAAGAAAGCGGATGAAGGATTATTTTTTTGCGGCTTTACGTCGCGCGTATTCGCGATTCAAAAGATCGAGTTCGCGACTGCTTTGTCCCAGGACCGAGGAATTTTCCTGGGCCCGTCTTGTCAGATAGGGGAGGAGTTCCGAGACGGTTCCATAAGGCACATACTTCGCCACGAGGTAACCGGCTGCGGCGAGGTTGAAGCTGATGTGATCGCTCATGCCGAGAAGCTGCGCAAAGTGAATGCGCTCATCGTTCGGCGCCAGGTGATGTTGAGCCATGAGTTCAACCAAAAGACGCACGGAATCCTCGTTATGCGTGCCGGCGCAGATCGCAATGCGATCGACATGGGCCACACAGAATTTCAAGGCTTCATTGTATTCACGATCCGTGGCTTCCTTGCTTGGGTTGATCGGTGAAGGGCGTCCCTCCCGAGCGGCGACATTATTTTCCTTTTCCAAATAGGCGCCGCGCACGAGTTTCAGGCCGAGATAAAAACCGTTCTCCTTGGCCGTCTGATGGCAGGCCTTGATAAACTCCAGACGATCATGACGATAAAGCTGAACGGTATTGAAAACGATCGCCTGTTCCTTGTTCAATCGGGCCATCAAATCCATGGCCAGGGCATCGACGGTTTTTTGAATCCAGGTTTCCTCGGCATCGATCATGATGCGAACACGCTTTTTCGCAGCGTGCTGGCAAATGGCTTCAAAACGGCCTTTGACGCGTTCAAAGGCGGCCTGCTCGTCCGCGCTCAGTTGCTCCCCGCGATCCAGCTTGGCCAAAAGATCGAGCGTGGCCACACCCGTGGGTTTAAATACAGCGAACGGAATCAGACTGCGGTGCTGCGCAGCCATATCAATGGTTCGAATGATTTCCTGGGTAACCAGATCAAAGTCCGCGTCCTGGCCGCCGCCTTCACGGGCAAAATCGAGGATGGTGCCGACCGATTTGGAGCCCAGTTTCTCGATGCGTGGGAGGCAATCCGGAATGGTCTCGCCACCGCAGAAATGGGAAAAGATCGTTTTCTTGATCAGCCCTTGAATGGGCAGACGCAATTTGAGGGAAAGGTCGGCGAAGGTTGGGCCCAGTTTGACAACCAGGGGATTGCCAATCACTTTGAACAGAAAAATGGCCTGCTTGAGTTGCTCGTCGCTCAGTGAGGCAAAGGCAATGGCCGTATTGGTCAGATCGAGCTGGGCAGCAGGCGCTTCGGGTTGACGTTTGGGATTGGACATGACGTGGCTCTCCGTAGGATCCGTGGCGAGAACACCCTAGCAGAAGAGCCCGTAAAAGTCATGAGTTCACTCTTTTTTTGGCCTCATGTTTTGAAAGGCTTCGAGCAGATCGATAGGCAGTGGAAAGAATATGGTTTTTGCGTTGTTCGAAGTTGACATGTCGGCCATGGTCTGGAGATAACGCAGCTGCAAGGCTGTGTAATTATTGGATAACAGATCGGCAGCACTGCGGAGTGTTTGGGCCGCCTGCAACTCCCCTTCGGCCGCGATGACTTTGGCCCGGCGTTCGCGCTCGGCTTCCGCCTGGCGGGCCATGGCGCGCTGCTGATCGGGAGGAAGGTCGACGTGTTTCACCTCGACGGCCACCACCTTGATCCCCCAGGAATCAGTGTTTTGATCCAGTATGCGCTGCAGGTGCAGGTTGATCTTCTCACGTTCCGCCAGGAGTTCATCCAGAGAGTGTTCGCCCAGAACGGAGCGCAGGTGGGTTTGCGAGAGCTGCGCCGTTGCATAGAGATAATTCTCAACGTTGATGATCGCCCTCATGCTGTCGACCACCTTGAAGTAGACCACGGCATTCACCTTGAGCGAGATGTTATCCCGTGTGATGACATCCTGCGGATCGATATCCATGGTCACCACCCGGGTCGACACCCGGGCCTCCACGCGATCGACGCCGGGAATCAAAAATATAATCCCAGGGCCCTTGGGTTGACTCAGGGCCCGGCCCAGGCGGAACACGATGGCTCTTTGATACTCGGGGATGATGCGCACCGAAGCGCTAATGATGAGAAGAACTCCGATGACCAGCAGTACCAGCATGAATTCCATGGTTAATCCTTTCGTGGCGATTGAAGGAGCCTGACCTTCAGATTGAGTCCATCGATCACTTCCACCACAAGCCGGTCACCCGGCTGGACGGTTTGATGATTCACTTCCGTGGCATTCCAATATTCTCCAAAGATGCGAACGCGGCCGTGGCTGTCAACGAAGTATTCGACCGCTTCGACTTCGGCACCGATCAGCGTTTCGACTCCGGATTGAGGCTTGGACCGCATATTCCTGAGTATCAGCCAGGCCAGCGCCAGGAAGAAGGCCACCAGAAAAAGTGCGGCCGGAAAGATGAGCCAGCGGGAGATGCGCATGGCGGGCTCGGCCTTGTCGTCGATCAGGAGGATCGAGCCGGTGATAAAACCGATCAGACCGCCAAGGCCCAGCACGCCGAAACTCGGCAGAAAGATTTCCGCCACCATGAAGATGACGCTGGCCAGAATCAGCAGCATGGCTCCGAAGTTCACCGGCAGCATGGAAGAGGCAATAAGAGCGAGCAGAAGACTGATGGCGCCGATCACACCCGGGGCAATGGTGCCTGGATGCGTGATTTCGAATGCCAGTCCCGCAAGGCCGACGATGAAAAGGAGATAGAAAAGGTTGGGGTTGCTCAGGATCTCGAGCAGCTGATGACGGAAATTTTTCTTGAAGGCGTGCAGCTCCGCGTTGGATGTTTGGAGCGTGCGTTTGCTTTCCCCGATCCTGACTTCACGGCCATCGATGGTTTTCATCAGGGTTGTCACATCCGAGGCGATGACATCAATCACCTTGTTTTCCAGTGCCTCGTTTGCAGTAACGGAAAGGGAGTTGCTGACGAAGGAAGCCGCCATCTCACGGTTGCGACCGCGTGCCACGGCGATCGATTCAATAAAGGCGACCGTATCGTTTTCAATCTTGGAGCGCAGGTCGGACTGATCGTCGATATCGCGGCCACTGATATCGATCGGATGCGCCGCCCCGATATTGGTGCCTGGAGCCATGGCCGCAACATGGGCCGCGAGCGTGATGAAGGTTCCGGCACTGCCCGCATGTGCGCCATCGGGGCCAACCCAAACCACGACGGGAACCTTGGCCGCCATAATATCCTGGACCATGGTCCGCGTGGCCTCGAGCGATCCACCCGGCGTATCGAGAACGATGAGAAGGCCATCCATCTTCTCGCGGTCGATTTCATTCAGAGAGCTTTTCAATATATCAGCGGAGGCCGCTCCAATGGTTCCAAGATGCAGTTCAAGCCAGCGTGGTGCGGGTGCATCCGCACCGCGGGCCAGCAGCGGGATAAGGCCCAGGAGCAGGGTGAACAGAGTTCGTAGAAAGCCGTACGCCATGGATGAGGACCTCCTGTCGTGCAAGACACAAGCTACCTCTGATCACGGCCGGCCGCAAAGGCCAAATTGAATTCGCACACCTTGAGAAAAAGTGCTCGAGCTTTTGTCAGAAATGTTGGGGAAAAAAAGAAGCGAGTGCAGAAAACTGAACTCGCTGAAAGATCTGGTGGGCGCTCACAGATTCGAACTGTGGACCCTTAGCTTGTAAGGCTAATGCTCTAACCAACTGAGCTAAGCGCCCGATCCTCAAACGAGGAATGGGTTATCGCAGAATTCAGAAATGCTGTCAACCGACTTCTTCGTCCTCATCCTCTTCGTCATGGTCCGACGCGACCTGGCTTAGATTCCACCCATCTTCGGTCACCGAGGCGTTGGCGTTGTTTTCCTTGGTCACGGGTCCTTGCGGAGCACGACGGACAAGGCGTTGTGGACCTTGGGTTTCATTAAGCAGACTGTCTTTTTTTGGCTCCGATCTTTTCGTGGCTTCGGGTGCCCAGGCATCGGCACTCGCCTCCGCCTCCGCAGGCTCATCATCGTCCTTTTCGGTCAGGACATCACTGCTAGGGGCAACATCCCACGAATCGCCGGGTTCGAGGTCTTCGTCCTCGACCTTTTTACTCTTGGATTTTTTTCCTGAGTCCACCTGCCATGAATCATCGGTGCCTTCGTCCTGATCCTCATCCTCGTCTTTCTTTTTCCGCCAGAAAAGGCCTTTGCGTTTGGGCTTGCTTTTCTCGATCGTTCCAGCCTTTGGCAGGATTTCGGAAAGACGGGCTTCCTCGGTCATCTCAGGTTCATCATCGAGCTGCTGACTGAGCGGTTGCTTTTTGCTCGGCTGGCTTTGTGCCATGCGCGAGGACGTGATGGGAAGTTCCTGTTCAGGCTCTGTCGCAGGAGCAAACTGAGGACTCGCGGGCGCGGCCGGTTGCGGTGGCACAAAGCCCTGAGGCGCAGGTGCCGGTGCCGGCTGTCCTGCAAAAGCAGGCTTCGGAGCCGTTTGGCCTGCCGGAGCATAAGCCTGGTGGACATAAGCGGGCTGTTCCGAGGTCGGCTGCTGCGACTGCGGTTGCAGATTGGGAATAAACTCCGGATGCGAGGCCGACGCGTGAGCAAATTCGGGTGCTGACGGCATGGGCGGTGCCGCCATGGGTGCAGGCGCTTGCATACCAGGATTTTTTCCGGGCCTGGGCCGGTCCTGTGCAGGCTGCTGAGTCGCCATCGGTTGATGGGAAACGGCCTGCTGATCATGCGGCATGCCTTGCGGGGGCATAGGATGCGATGAGCCAGGCTGCTGATGGGGCATCATGCCTTGATGTGGAGCAACAGGATTCTGAGGCATGGAAGCCTGGGGCGTCATGGGCTGCTGTTGCATCGGCTGCTGTGGATGCCTGGAGTTTGGCTGATTGGGATAGGACTGCTGTGGGGGCACGCCTTGTGGTTGAGCATAAGGCTGGCCTTGAGGTGCCTGCTGATTTGCATAAGCATGCTGCTGTTCCATCGTCATGCCTTGCGGTGGCATGGGTGGTTGAGCATAGGGCTGTCCCGGTGCGGGTTGCTGGTTTGCATAAGCCTGCTGTTGTTCCATCGGCATGCCCTGGGGCGGCATCGGCGCCTGATGTTGCATCGGCGCCTGATGTTGCATCGGCTGCTGTGGATAAGGCTGCTGTTGCCCCATCGGCGTGCCATGAGGCGGCATCGGTGCCTGAGCCTGTGAATTAGCCGGCTGATGTTGCATCGGATCACCGTGTGAAGATATCGGCGCTTGAGCGTGCGGCTGTTTTTGCATCGGCTGCTGAGGATAACCTTGTGGCTCCATCGGCCTGCCCGGTGCTTGAGCGTGCGGCTGATTTTGCATCGGCTGCTGAGGATAACCTTGTGGCTCCATCGGCCTGCCCTGGGAAGACACCGGTGCCTGAGCCTGCGGCTGTTGCATCGGCTGCTGCGGATAAGCCTGCTGTTGATCCATTGGCCTTCCCTGCGAAGGCATCGGCTGCTGATGTGGCATCTGCTGCGCATAAGCCTGCTGCTGTTCCATCGACTGCTGATGAGGCACCGGTGCTTGAGCCTGCGGCTGTTGCATCGGCTGCGCGTAAGCCTGCTGTTGGCCGGCCGGCATGCCTTGAGGCGACATCGGTGCTTGAGCGTGCGGTTGATTGTGTGTCGGCTGCTGCGGATAACCTTGCTGTTGTTCCATCGGCATGCCCTGAGGCGGCATCGGTGCTTGAGCGTGCGGTTGATTTTGCGTCGGCGGATAACCCTGCTGCTGTCCCATCGGCATGCCTTGGGGCGGCATTGGCTGCTGCGGATAACCCTGCTGTTGTTCCATCGGCATGCCTTGGGAGGGCATGGGTGGTTGAACATAAGGCTGCCCTTGCATCATGGGCTGCTGCATCGGCTGTTGCTGGGCATAAGCCGGTCCACCTGTCGGCTGCTGTGGCATTGATGGTGCCTGCTGCTGATGGGCCATGTCCTGCCGCCGCTTCCGACCGGGATGCAATGATTTTTCCAACATGGAAATCGGTATCACTTCGGAAACTTCAGGTTCGTCATCGTCATCAAAATGCGAACTCTGCATAGGCTTCTTCGCCGCCGCTGACTTCGCCTGTGAACCCCCCGATGACCAATCGTCATCATCACCCACATGCGATTCTGCATGAGTTGCCGGCGAATGTCGGCTGTAATAATGGGACTCCTCGTCCTCCGTAATCTCCTTGTTATCCTCTTCCTCGATACGCTGTCCGAGGCGAGCCAGCCGCCGCGCCCGCATAAATCGAAACATAAACCAGGCCAGAAGCATAAGCAGCACGACGATACCCGTCAGGACGGGGCCACGCCACCTCCAGGGTGGATCGCTTGCGAGTTGGGCGGAATGCATGGAGGTATAAGCGATCGCCAGTCCAGGAGAACTCTCATCCTCAAAGACCGTCGCCAGATCCGTGTAGGTCATTACAAAGTGATTGGTCGCCGACGAGATCAGAATATGCATCTGCATGATGGGGACATCATCATACTGAAATTCCGTATAATACAGGATCGAAGGATCGCCTGTTTCCAAACGCTGAATGGCGGCATCACGCAGGCGATAGCCCGACACGCGGTTGGAAATCTTGCCGAACTTCTCGACGATCAGGTCCCCATACTCCTTCATGGTCACTTCATCGATATAGCGATGCTTGTTGAAAACCATGATCTGAATGGTCGGCTGATAGATTTGATCAGGCTGTTTGGGCGCCTCAAAGAGCAGCGACGAACCATGCGATTCCTTGTGCACCAGCCAGCCGTTGGGCGGCACGATACTGAACCCCACGTCCGGGATCTCCACACGTTCCCCCGTGGAAACGAAAGGCTCCTCCTTGACCTCCTGCTGCGCCTCAGAGGGGCGTGGAGGGGGTGGTGCCTCAGCCCGAAGAGCTGGCATTATGCTCCCAAGGAGCAGTCCGATCAAAATCAGCTGTTTCATAAAAAACCCTTATACGGAGCGAGCCAACTTCAGCTCGGCAAAGACCTGGGCAAAGGATTGATCATCCAACGTAAAGGTACGGACACTGTCTTCAATCCAAACCATGGCCGAGTCATCAATTTCATAAAGTCCATAACGATGGGGACCATCGTCGGGCAGGCGATCCTTCTGATTCCCCTCGATCTCCAAGGGAATCGACACTTCCATTCGCATCTGTAGTTTTAAAATGGTCTGCCAGCGGTGGGTGGGATGCCATTCAGGGTCCGATAGGGCCTTATAAATCGCATTCAGACGCCATATCCCCACGTCTTCACCGTCGGCAACGCGGCTTTCCGAAACGAACATGCAGGTATCACCGGCCTTCACATAAGGACCCATGGCACGATGTAAATATTCGATGCGGTGTTCCGGTTTATGGTAAAGGTCATAACATTGCTTGGCCGAGAGTTTGACGATCCAGTGGCGGCCGGAATTCGGGACTTCATCATCTTTATGGAGTCGCAAGAGAAGCTCCTGTGGGTAGTCGGTTGGCAAGCCTTGGGATTTCAGACGCGAACGCGCCTTTTCCAAATAATACTCGCTGCGTTTTCTGAGCTTGTCCGACATCGACTTACGCCCACCTTGCAGAAGAGTCGCCCCGATCATACACAGCACATCAGGATCCTCCTCCTGGCTGCGACGATTCAGTTTCAGAAACTCTTCGAGAGCTGTGCGATTGCGATCGATCAGATAGGAGGTATAAGCGAAGTAGAACTGATACTGGCTATTCAAGGGAAAGGCATCGCGCAGAAAGCGGGCGAACTGCCAGGCCTTGCGAAACTCCTTCGCACTGAATTCCTTATGAAAGCCAATCTCCGCATCCAAGGGGCATTCCCCGATGCGTTCCTGCAGGGTGGCCAGGACCTTGCGAGAGAAGGCGGAGTCCTGGTCACGAACGCCGAGCAAGGCGGCACGCCGGAGCACAAAGTAATCCGTTGTGGTCTTGATCATGCCTTTGGCGACCTGCAGCTGATCCTCTTCCGAAAGATCAGCGCCGAGCACCAGGCTGAGTTCACGGACATAGGGATCCGAGCTGTGGCGCTGGAGCTTGCGCTGCAGAATGCGGCCCGCTTCAAGTTCGCCCAATTCGTAATGAATGAGGCCCGTCAGCGCATAGAGTCCGATCCAACTGGGATGCTGATAATTGATATTTCTTTGAATGTGCCGCTGCAGAATACGAAGACTGCTCTCATCCTGGTCTTCGGCCAGCGCTTCAATCCAGAGGCGGTAGTAGGGGTGAGGTTGCTGCGACTTTCCATCGGCAAGGCGCTCGCTGAGCAGGGAAAGTGCTCCCTCTTTCTCATTTTGCCAATAGAGCCGGAGGGCTTGCAGGTATTCCGGATCAGGACCTTGCATCCTGTTATTTTTCTGACTTTTAACCATCCAAACCTCCTGGGAACTGTCCTGCGCAATGCACGCAGAACCCGTATCGGACCAGGAGATTGGAACTTTAGCTTAACAGGGCGAAATATCTGACTAATTTTTGCCCAGGGCCGGGTTAAAATTGCCGAGCCCTTGAGCTTACTTAGCTGGCAATCTGGGCGGCCGGGGTCTCTTTATTCATGAAAGGCATTTCCAGAACGCTGGCGAAATCAGGCTGGGTCATGGGCATGGCATGCAGTTCTTCCGAACGCTCGATCAAAAGATCGCGCAATTCCCGATAACAGCCTTCACAGATGGGTTGGCCGAAGGTTCTTTGTTCGACCTCGCCCCACATCGTGAGAGCTGACCACGCATGTGAACTGAACTCACGTGAACGGCTTTTACGCGCCTCACAACAGACACTGCATGAATTGGTAACTGACTTACGCATGCGCCCCTCTCCTTTCTGAATAGCAGAGAATAATAACCGACTGTTCCATCACCAGTATGGGACTGATGATACCAGGCTCTGACGAACCCAGACATGGACCACAGTCTGGAGGTGCGAATGCCTCAAGGTGCTGGGCTACATGCGCTAAGCCGCATCAGAATTTTATAGATATGTGTTGTGCTCGTGCTTCATTTTCCACATCCCGTATTCGGTGTCAACAAAAATTGTTTCGAGATGCGAGAGTTTCATGCAGAGATTTCGTTGGGATAAACACGAAAAATGAAGGGGGGAGGATGAGGGTATAAGGCCTTGTGGAACACAAGGCCCAGGCCTGTTCAGTTGATCCCGCGGTAGGGCTCCTTATCGAAGTAATACCGCATGATTTCCTGCTTGATATTGTGGAAACGTAAATTTTCAATGCGATGGGTCAGGAGCGGTTTCCAGACTTCATTGGCCTGTTGCCAGGCGCCGTTGCGATATTTCACCAAACCACGGAGATAAATCACCTCAGGATCCTTATCACCTTCGTTGTCTTCCAGATACACTTCGGCCTGCCGCACTTTACCCAGTTTCAGGAGTCCATGGGCCAGCACCCGGAGCGGCCGCTTATCGTGGGTCAGTCCCAGATCCAAAGCGAGTTTTGCGTATTCCACGGCCTTTTCGAGCTGCACCCCTCGCCAGATATAACAGTCGGCCTGTTCAAGGTAGGCCTTGGCTCTTTGTTTATCTTTGAGAGAGGGAATCATGAGCATCTGATCAAACCATACGCTGGCCGTCTCGAGTTGCCAGAGTTCCTTGAACAGAACACCCAGCGACCAGTAGATTTCCGGACTATCAAAATTGGTATTGAGCAATTTCAAAAGGTCGTAAATCGCCTGGCGGGCATCATACGCTGAGGCAGCCTGCACGAGGCGCATCAGGACCAGATCCTGGCCGTCTCCATAGAGGAAACGCAGCTTTTCCCGGGCATAGACCAATGCGATCTGCCTGGTTCCTGCCAGGGCGCGGGTCTTGGCATCATACTCCTGCCAATTCAATTCCGATTCGTCACTCTCGGCGAGTTTCTTCAAGGTGGAATCGGTGACATCGAATTCCACCTTGCCATGGGCCAGCTCGGACAGGTTTCGGACCTGCAGCACCAGATAAGCGATATTCCAGGGGTCACGTTGCAAAACCTGATGCAGCTGATCCAGACTGTTTTGAAACTGGCCCTTGCGGAACTCATAGTTGGCGTGAAGCCAGTGCAGTTCGCAGAGTTCCTCCTCACTCATCCGATCGTTGCGGTTGACGTTTTCAAGGATGCGTTTGGCCTGATCAGGATCACCAAACTGCATGATGAAAGCCGCATATTTCAGAGTCGTGATACGGCTCTGGGAGTCGAGCTCATACATGCGATGGAAATGCTTCACCGCCTTGTCCTTGTTGCCAAGGCGCAGGTAAACTTCCGCCATGTGCCCCTGGACATCAGGATCCTCGGGAAATTTTGCCACCAGGGAATGGAGCAAACTGAGAAGTTCCACCTTGTCGGACGGTGAATCGAGCAGTTTTTTCAAACGCTCCTTGTTGATCAGATAGTCTTCGACATTGACCTTGGCCAGTCGCAGTTTGGAGACAAGCAGGCAAAAACGAATTTCCGGTTGATCGGGATGGGCGCGGTAGGCTTCCTGGAAGAGCTCATGAGCCAGCTCCACTTCCCCCATCGACAGGAACTGTCCGCCGATTTTTTGAATGACTTCCGGGCTGGCAGCTTCGGCCTTCAGGATTTTGCGATACATATCGAGCGAAAGATTGAATTCGCTGAACTCCTCAAGAACCTTGGCCGAGAAATAGAGGACGCCTTCGGACAGCATCTGATCTTCGAGGATGCGATGCGCCACGAGACGGGCCTGGGAACGGCGCTGCTCGGCGAGTGCGGAATCGCCACGCAGATCAGCGACCCGGGCTGTGGCCAGGCGTTCAAAGAGCTGAATTTCAGGCGGGCAGATGCCCTTGTTTTCCATCCACCATTCGGAAAGAGTTTGAATGGCCATCTCAGCCGCATCAAAGTCATTGCGATCCATAAATTCATTCGACAGACGGCGATGGGTATCAAAGTTCCCATAGACGTTGTAAGGGGCCATCTCTTCAAAGAGGAAGAAATACTGGTCGCCTTTTTTATCATCATGGGCCTGATAACAGATCTGACTCAGACCAAAGTATCCGGGATACCAGTTCGGATCGAGGTTCACGCACTGCTCGTAGTTGAAACGGCTGCGTTCCAGGTTATTCTCGATTTCCATGCAGAAGCCAATGCCATAGTAAATGGCAGGATGCGGGCCGATGGTGCGCAGGAGCGCCTGCAATCGGATCAGGGCTTCCTTATTTTCAATGAATTCGCCGTGCTGTTCGACAAAGATGAGCGCAATGCGCCAGGTCACGTTCTCAGGCTCCTTTTCCAGAGCCTCTTCGTAGACCTTGCGCAGATGAGCAAGGGTGTCGAGTTTGGTAGCGAGCTCGACCCGCCGCAGGTGCAGGAGGAGATCATCGCGCCAGGCCTCGCTGTTCACGAGATCTTCGATCATTCGCTCGGCCTTATCGTAAGCCTTCACAAATATATACTTGTTGGCTTCGTCGAGCTGGGGATTACTGGAATGCGATGGCGTCATACGGCTTACCTCACCCGCTTTCCAGGCTTATCGACTGCGGTTTTTGAAACTAAAACAGGCCGGACCAAATGGTCTTTACCATTGCGGCAAGATTCGTCAGGCGTCCAGACGTTTCAAGGACTTGGCAGTCCCTTTTCAAGGGAATTTCTGCCAAAACAGCAGGAAAAGGAAAAATTTTTGCGGGGCTTTCGCTTTTACGAAAAGACGAGGCGCAGAGTTTTGCGGTGCAGGATGATCCGAATGAGGAGCAGAAGGAGCCAAAGTCCGGAGACAATCCAGGCGCCTTTTACCGGCAGAATCGTCCGCTCCAGGAGCACGAGCACGGCCCAGCCGATCACGAAGCGGCCGAGGCGTCGCCGTACCGTGGTGTCCGAACCAAAGAGGCCGCTGCGCCAGGAAAAAGGCGCGGCTGTCGCCTCACGGCGATAGGGAAAAATCGTGGGGACCAGAGCCGGAACAAATTTTCCGTAACGGAAGGCTGCAAGATTTTGCCGACGCCGCTGCGCTTCCTCATGCGAAAGATCAAAGGTATAGAGCAGGGGCAGGATGCCCAGACTGAAGAGAAGTCCCGGGAAGGAGCGGGCTCCCAGACTGAAGCCGATGGCCAGGAGCCAGAGGCTGAGACGCAAAGGATGCCGCACAAAGCGAAAAGGTCCGATGACCGCATGCTCCTGCGCGTGGCTGGTGTAACCCTGCACCCAGAAGAGCAGAATCAACGCACAGCCCGAAATCGTGCCCCCAATCCAGAGCGAACGTTGATCGGGAAAGGCCGCAAGCAGCGTGATCATGAGAATCAAATCTTCGATGCAAAGGAAAGGCAGAGCCCTGCCTAAACGCTGCTGGGCGCGGAGGATGCGTTCGCGGAAGGAGGCACTGAAGGACGCCAGCGTTTGTAATTCCATAGCCACTGCTCAGGGTAGAGGCGGATCACGGTTTCGATGGAGGTCGCCATTTTTTGCGTCAGCTCAATTTCATCGGTCAGACCATGATCAGCAGGAACAATCAGCTTCTGCATTATTCTATATTGCAGGAGCCCGGTCCGCATACAAAAAACCGCGAGGATCGGGGAACCCAGTCGAATCGAAAGTTTGGCCGGACCGCTGACAAATTCGGTGGGCTGCTCAAAAAACTGAACCCGGGGCCCCACCCGTCCCTCCGGTTTCTGGTCCATCACAAAGCCAAGGCATTCGCCAGCTTTGAGAATTTTCAGCATATCCTTCAGAAGATTTTTGCTGTCCGTCCACAAAACGGCCGTATTCATGCGCTGCCGGAGATCATCCAGAATGCGGGTCAGCTCCGGGAGTTTGGACGGTTTGGCGAGGGCATTGAAACGGCGCCCGCTGGCCTTGGCCGTGTAACGCGCGACAAACTCCCAGTTGCCAAGGTGTGCGGTCACGATAATAAGACCCTTGCCCGCGGCCATCAGTTCGTGTGTGGTCCGGGCCAGTTCCTCGAGGCCTTCCACCTGGACCGGATCCTCTTTGGAGAAATTGGCCCGCAAGGTTTCCATCAGCACGCACCATTGCGAGCGAAAGACCTGCTGCTGAAAGGAATGGGAGAAGGAGCTGTGGCCCGGCAGACCATAAACGCGCTGCACATTGCTCACGATGAGGTTGCGATCCCGTTTCAAAAGTTTTGGCGCCAGGATTCCCACACCGTTCGCGAGCCAGGGAATCCAGCCTGGAGGGACGGAAGCGACGATACGCAGCACCGCTTTCAGGAAAACGGTGATCAGCCGGGAACGAACACTCACGCGCGCTCCGCTCTTTTTTGCAGAGCCTTGGCATAGAATTCACTGGCGCGATAGGACGAGCGCACCAGCGGGCCCGAGGCACAGGAAAGAAAGCCCAACTCATCGGCGATGGCAGCGAGTTCATCAAATCGTTGGGGTTCCACGAATTCCTTGATGGAAAGATGCTTCTTCGAAGGGCGCATGTACTGACCGATCGTGATGAAGTCCACCTGATGTTCACGCAGATCCTTGAGAGCCTGCACGACTTCATCCATGGTTTCACCGAGGCCGAGCATCAGGGCGCTCTTGGTGAACACAGGATAATCCGCCAGTTCCTTGACCCGGGCCAGAACCTGCAGCGACTGTCGATAGGACGCGCGGGCATCCCGCACTCTTGGGGTCAGACGCTCCACCGTTTCGATGTTGTGCGCGAAAACTTCCATTTTCGAACTCAGCACGACCTCAAGGGAACTGTCCCGCCCCTGGAAATCCCCGCCCAGAAATTCAAGCAGCGTTGCGGGTGACTTGTCGCGGATGGCATCGAACACCGATTTGATATGCGCCGCCCCACCATCCGGCAGATCATCACGGTCAACCATGGTCAGAACAGCATATTTCAGCCGCATCATGGCGACACTTTGAGCCGTCTTTTCCCCTTCATGTGGATCAAGCCAGCCATTGGGATTGCCCGTCTTGACATTGCAAAAACGGCAGCCGCGGGTGCAGGTGTCACCGAGGATCATGAAGGTTGCGGTATTGGTCGCCCAGCATTCATTGATATTCGGGCATTTGGCTTCTTCGCAGACCGTATAGAGGTTTTTCGAGCGCAGATCGCGCTTGATGTCGAAGAATATATCCCCCGTCGGGATCTTTGTTTTCAGCCATTCCGGCTTATTAATATGCAAGGGCGCTGGCTTTTGCACAGCATCAGCATTGTCAGTCACGGCATAACCCCTTGATCGATGGGCTGCGGGCAGCGTTGGCACGAACAGCCGCACATTAACATTGAAGACCCGCGATTGCCAGAGGAGGATGGTCGCCTTTTGGCTCATTCCATGTTAGAAGCTGTCCTCCCTGGTATTATCAAAGAGGATCTGTTTTATGGCAAAAATTTCCCGTCCCACAAGTCCGGATACGTTGCTGACCAGCAGGCGCAGCTATTCCATCTGGGCTGCTACGGTGGCCAGCCTTGCCAAGACTCCTCGCAACCTGGACCGTCCGCGCAAGGACGTTTCCGATCTGGATCTCGCCGCGGCTGTGATTCCCGAAATGCGTCGGGAACTCATTGAGCTTTGGGAAGCCTTTACGCTCAATCGGGCTGAAGTCTCACGTTACCTGATGGATCCCAAAAAGGAAGCGTTGACCTATCTTCTCGGTTTTCATCTCGCGAACCTTGCGCGTACGCAGGGCATGCTCAGGCGCGTCGAACATCGCATGGGTCTCATCAGCTGGCTGCGCGAGCAGAACCGGCCTCTTCATATCGAGGATCTGGGCTGCGGCACCGGTGCTTTGACGTTTGCGACTCTGGATCTTTTGTTCCGCGAGGAAAAGAAGCTCCCCTGTTCCGTTGAACTGGTCGATAAATCCAAGGCCTTTCTCGACGCCGCGGCGCATGGCCTGCAGCAGCTCGATCCCGCAGCGACGCTTGTCACACGGCAGCAACGTCTGGATGAGTATCTGGAGCGCGAACGCGGCAAGGCTGATGAAGCGAACGAAAATATCGTCTGGCATCAGCTCGGTTATGTCTGGAATGAAATCGCGCACAGCCCCAAGACGTCTCAGGCCATGCTGCGGCATCTAGGGCAGGGTCTCAAGCAGGGTCGGCGGCTGATCACCTTGATTGAACCCGCGACGCAGGATTTGGCGCGCGCCGCGCAACAGCTTCGCGACGAACTTTGCGCCATGGGCTATCAGGCGCTTTACCCGTGCCCGCATAGCGCCAACTGTCCGATGCTCGAACGCGCACGTGACTGGTGCTATAGCGAATGGGAATGGCAGCAGCCACCGCTTATGCCCAAGATCGATCGCATTCTGGGTATTGATCGGCACCGTCTGGGCGCTTCCGCCTATGTGTTTGTGAGTCCTGATATCGCGATGGCCTTGCGGACCTTGAAGAATACCGAAGGTCCGGACGCTGTGGTTGTCGGTCGACCTTTGGATGAAAAAGCCGCTCGCGGGTCACGCAAGTTCAATTATCTTCTGTGCACGGATGAGGGGCTGATCAAGGAACCGGTAGATGCCGGTCCCGAGCGTTTGCGTGGTGTGGTTTGGAAGCGGATGGAAAAACCGAAGGTGACGCCGGTCACGGCGCAAAAATCAAAGGCTGTCCGCAAGCCGCAGAAAACCCGCAAATGATTCCGGATAGGGTGCGGTCACTTCCACAGGGGCCGCATCCAGAGTCGGTTGAAAACGAATGCTGGCCGCATGCAACAGTTGATGCGAGGCGGCCTGCAGGAGTTCATCCGGCAGCTGATGGCGTTTGCCTTCCCCATAGACCTTGTCACCAATAATGGGATGACCGGCTTCATCGAGATGCACGCGGATCTGATGACTGCGTCCGGTAATGGGTCGGCAGTTGACCAGGGACACGCGCAGGTTCGGGTAGGCCTTGATCACTTCAAAATGGGTTTGCGAGGAGCGACCGCCCGATTTCACCACCTTGACCTTGCCGGTATTGGGTTGAATCGCGCTCAGCATGCATTTCACTTCAAAAGACTTTTCGATCACACCCCAGACCAGGGCATGATAGGTCTTTTGAATGGAATGCTGACGGAACTGATCGGTGAGAAAGGTCATCTTATCCTTATTGGTCGCGATGACGAGGGCACCGGTCGTGTCCTTGTCCAGACGATGGACCAGCTGCAGATCCATCTTCTTATGTCCCATTTCCCCGAGCAGTTTATCGAGCAAGGGAATCACATGCAGCACAGCCTGATCCCGGGTGGCCTGGGAAGGCAGACCCGCAGGCTTGTTGATGATGATGATATCGTGTTCGAAGTAAAGAATGTCCTCGGGCTTCAGGCTCAAGGCTTCCTTTTTACCGGGCTCGAAAAGTTTTTCGTTGTATTCGACATCGATGCGATCGCCCTTGCCCACGGTTTTCGAGGCAATGCGGACGCGCTTTTTATTCACATAGGCGCCACCCATATCGACAATGGCTTTGGCACGGCGGCGGGAAAGACCAGGGATCGACTCGGAAATGGCTGCATCAAGACGCATGCCGTTCAAACGGTAACTGACCTGAATGGAATGCCTTTCCATGAAACGCGGGCTCCTTGGTAATCCGGAATAAAGGGCAGCAAGTGTTAACATTCTGGCTGGGAATAGTCAAGTTTCTGGATTTCCAGGCGAACTTCCAGTAAAACCGGACCGATAACCTTAACTGAGACGGACATGTCTGCATTTCCCATCGACCCATTTCTCAATGATATCGCCGCCGCCCTGCAGAGGAATCCGGCCGTTCTCTTGAAAGCCGAGCCAGGGGCCGGGAAAACCACAAGGGTTCCCCAGGCTCTTCTGCAAAAGTTTCAACGCATCCTCGTGGTCCAGCCCAGGCGTCTGGCGGCAAAGCTGGCGGCCGAATGGGTGGCGGAACAGTCCGGCAGTCCCTGTGGGCAAACGGTCGGCTATCAGATTCGATTGGAAAATAAAAGCTCGCCGGCCACGCGGCTCCTGTTTGTGACGGAAGGGGTTTTGACCCGTAAACTTCTGCAGGATCCCGAGTTGCGGGACTTTGATGTTGTGGTCCTCGATGAGTTTCATGAGCGGCATATCCATACGGATATTGCGCTGGCTCTGTTGCGTGGTTTGCAATCACGTCGCTCTGATCTCCGACTGCTCATCATGTCAGCGACGCTCGATACGAGCATGCTGGAACAGTATCTGGATGGGGCTCAGGTCTTCAATGTTCCCGGGCGCACATATCCTGTGGCTTTGGACTATTTGCCCGGCGGCAGTCAAACGTCCCTGGAGGAGCAGGTTTTTCAAGCGACGGCGCGCATTCTGGACGATGAACGCTGCGGAGGCAATGTTCTGATTTTTTTGAGCGGCCTTGCCGAAATTCAGCGTTGCACGGAACGGCTTAAAAATGGGCTGGGCATGCGGGCGGATTGGATTCCTTTGACAGCTGATCTTGCGGGCAATTATCGGCTGCTGCTGCAAAATCCCGGAGTGCCGAAGGTGGTATTGGCGACCAACGTGGCTGAAACTTCGGTCACGCTCCCTGGCATTCGCGGGGTGATCGATACGGGCAAGGCGAAAATTTCCGGTTATGCCCCGTGGAGCGGTCTGCCAACTCTTGAAACCCAGAGGGTGAGCCAGGCGTCCTGCATTCAACGGATGGGACGCGCGGGCCGTATTGCGCCGGGCGTTTGCTATCGACTGTTCAGCGCGATGGATTTCAATGGGCGCCCGAAATTTACCGAGCCCGAAATCAAACGCATTGACCTTTGCCAGACGCTCCTGGAAATTCAGGCGATTCTTCCCCACGAGAAAAAAGCCTGGGAAACCCTGCCGTGGTTTGAGGCGCCGGATGAAGACATTCTGCAGCATAACCTTCAGCTTTTGACGTCCCTCGGCGCGTTGGATAAGGACGGCCAGCTGACGGCGGATGGTCGATTCATGGCGGAGTTTCCGCTGCATCCGCGCCTCGGTCGCATCATAATCGCTGGGAAAAACCAGGGGATTCCGGGTGCGGCATTGCTGGCGGCGCTTATGATCAGTGAGGGCATGCTGCTGCGTGGGGACGAAGCCGCGCGGGATCATTTGGAATGTGATGTCACGTATCAGATGGAGCTCTTTTTGCAATGCGTTCTGAAAAAACCAGTTGCCCGACGCGATCTGGATTTTGTGAAGATGCAGAGGCTCCGTCAGCTCTATGAAAATTTGCGGCGGAGCTGTGAAGCGGAGACTTTGCAGGAGCTGGGGCCTTTGGATGGTCCCAGCATCAGGCGGGCGATCTTTGCCGGATTTGCCGATCGGGTGGCGAAGTATCGACCGGCGGCGAGTCAGGCGGGGCATAGAAAGCAGCGGCATTTTAATTTCTGCCTGGGGCGTGGTGCGGTTCTGAATGAGTCGTCGGTGGTGCGGGATCGCGAGTGGCTGGTGGCCATCGACGCGCGGGAAACTCTGAGTGAAGAGGCGGATACGCAGCGCGGCCGTATCTTTGTGGCTTCGGCTGTGGAGACCGAGTGGTTGAAGGAGGATCCCTTTCATCTCGTGCAGAACGCGCTGGATATTCGACTGGATGAGAAGACCGGGCGGGCCCGCAAAGTGACGAGTTTGAATTACGGTCGGCTCGTGTTGGAAGAAGTGCTGGAGCAGGCGGATGCGGCCGCGATTGAGGAGCTGCTGCTGACGACGGTGAAACAGCGCTGGCCGGAGGCGTTTCCGGATCTGACGGAATTTCTTGCGTATCATAAGAAGGTGGAGCTTTTGGATCGGCATCAGTTCGCGCATAAATTGCCCCGGTTTGAAGGGGATATGCTGGATCTTTTGCTGGCGCATCTTTGCGAGGGGGCCCGGTCTTTGGCTGATGTGGCCAGTCGCAGCCTGCGACGGGCGATTGAGGAGCAGCTGGATTATGAGGATATTGTGCTCCTCCAGCGGCAGTGTCCGGATCAGATTACGATGAAAAATGGGAAAAAGTTTCGCATTCATTATGAGGATCCCGGGGAGCCCTGGATTGAGGGTCGCATTCAGGAATTTTTCGGACAGCCCGCCACGCCGCGGATTTGTTCGGACCGGGCGCCTCTATTGCTGAAGCTTCTGGCTCCCAGCCGACGTCCGGCGCAGATTACGCAGGATCTCGCTGGTTTTTGGCAGGGGAGTTATCATGAGGTGAAGAAGGAGCTGAAAAGGCGGTATCCCAAGCATGCCTGGCCGGAGGATCCGGTGAGTGAGAAGCCCGATGAGCGCCGACCGCGCCCATCATCCTAGCCCTCCTGCGGAAGGTAACGTTCTTTCTCTTAAGCCGGCCGCGCATCGACCTGGCCCTCCTGCGGAGGGTAACGTACTTTCCCGCATGCCGGCCGCGTGGACCCTTCGGCTGAGGACGAACCATGCGCAGGTGGGCCTGGCACTTCGCTTGATATTCCTCTATAGTAGCCGCCTGGCCGCAGGACTTGTGTGGCGATGTGGCATATATGCTGGAAGGAGAGGTTTCGAAATGTCCGGAAAACGCAAAATAGTTATCACAGCGGCGCTTCCCTACGCGAATGGCCCGGTTCATATCGGTCATTTGGTGGAACATTGCATGGTTGATTTCTGGGCGCGTTTTCAACGCATGCGGGGCCATGACTGCTATTACATCTGTGCCGATGACACTCACGGAACGCCGGTGATGGTCAACGCCCGCAAGCAGGGCGTGACGCCTGAGCAGCTGGTCGAGACTGCGCGTGTCGAACACGTGCGTGACCTTAACGGTTTTGAAATCGTCTACGACAACTATGGCTCGACCAACAGTCCCTCGAACAAGAGGATCTCGGATCGCATTTTCACGGCCTTGAAGGAAAAGGGTCATATTGAAACCAAAACCCTACAACAGGCCTACTGCGAATTCGATAAGATGTTCCTGCCGGACCGTTTTGTCAAAGGCACCTGCCCACGCTGCGGCGCACCGGATCAGTACGGCGACGGCTGTGAAAACTGCAGTGCGGTCTATGCAACCGAGGAACTGAAAAACCCGCGGTGCGTGCTCTGCGGTAATCCCCCTGTGCAGAAAGCCAGCGAGAACGTCTTTGTCAAACTCAACGACTTCAAAAGCTTTCTGAAGGAATGGGTGCCCGAACACACTGGCCCGGAAATCGCCAAGAAACTCAACGAGTGGCTGAAGGATGACCTGCAGTCCTGGTGCATTTCCCGCGATAAACCTTACTTCGGTTTCGAGATTCCCGGTTATCCCGACAAGTATTTTTACGTCTGGTTCGATGCACCCATCGGTTACCTGGCCTCGCTCGATGATTATGCGCGGGCGCGGGGCAAAACCTTTGAAGACTACTGGAACAGTCACGAAATTTTCCACTGCATTGGCAAGGACATCATCTATCATCACAGCCTCTTCTGGCCTGCGATGCTGAAAGCGGCCGGGCTGAATACACCGACCCAGGTGATGGTCCACGGCATGCTCCAGGTCAACGGCGCGAAGATGAGCAAGTCGCGCGGCACCAATATTTCGGCAGGGACTTACCTGAAGCACCTGGATCCGAACTATCTGCGCTATTACCTCGCCTGCAAAATGTCCTCGTCGATCGATGACTTCGATCTGAATTTTGAGGACTTTGTTTCACGCGTGAATTCGGACCTGATCGGCAAGATCACCAACGTGGCCTCGCGCGGGGCGCAGATGCTGCAAAAGCTGGGCGGGAAAATGGGCGAACTGTCCGAGGAAGGCCGGACGCTTGTGACCCAGGCCCAGGATTTGAGCGAGCAGATTGCCACCCATTATGAAGAACGCGATTTCGCCAAGGCCATCATCGCCATCCGCGGAATTGCGGATGAGGCGAACAAATATTTCGACAAGCATGAGCCATGGAAGCTTGTGAAAACCGATGCGGCGGCCACGATCGAGATCCTGACCGGGATCCTGAACCTGTTCCGTATCATGACGGTTTACCTGAAACCGGTTCTCCCCGGCTATGCCGCGAAAGTGGAACGCCTCTTCCAGGAGGACCCTTACACCTGGACCAGTGCCCAGCAGATTCTGGAATTCCACGAGATTTCCCCGTATGAGCATCTCGCCAAACGGGTGGAGATGGCTCAGGTTCAAAGCATGCTGGAGGAGGCCAAAGCCCTGGCCGCCGCTTCCATGGAAAAGACCGCCCCCTCCGGTGAGGCGGCATTAAACCTTGCACCCACCATTGGGATCGAGGATTTCCAAAAGATCGATCTGCGGGTCGTGAAAATCATCGACGCCAAACACGTGGAAGGGGCCGGCAAACTTTTGCAATTGACCCTGGACCTGGGCGGTGGCGTGACGCGGAATGTCTTTTCCGGCATTAAATCCACCTATAAGCCCGAGGAACTCGTCGGCAAACTCACGGTGATGGTGGCGAACCTGGCCCCAAGGAAGATGAAGTTCGGTGTGAGCGAAGGCATGGTCCTGGCCTCGGGAGATGGAGACAAACTGGCTCTGCTCTTCCCCGATAAAAACGCCGTTCCCGGCCAACGCATCAGCTGAACGGAAGGGTGAGCCATGGACCTGCGACGCTTTCTGGAGCTGAACGAAGCCATGGCTCTGCGCGAACTGCTCGATCAGATTCTGCGGGTCGAGGCCGCCTGGGATGATGAAGTCGGTCGGCATGAGGCCCTGCAAAAACTCTTTGAACTTCTGGATGGCGCAGCTTTGCATCGTGGTCCCACGCTGCGAAGCCTGGCCTCATTAAGACAACGCATTCCGGACAAGCCCACATTCCATCAGTTCATGAGCCTCGTCGTTCCCATCGAACGGCAGCACAGTCGTGCCATCGCCGATGGTGATTTTCCGGTGGCCAGCGAGGATCGCGCCGAACCCAGGGCGGCCCAACTTATGCCGCTTGTGCTGGTTCTGGATAATCTGCGATCCGCTTTCAATTTGGGCTCCATCTGGCGTTTGGCGGAATGCCTGGGCGTCAGTAAATTGCATCTGACCGGCTACACGGCGACACCGGATCAGGCCAAGGTCAGCCGTGCGTCCTTGGGAACGGAGCAGCTGGTGGAATGGGAATGGCATGCGCATCGTGAAGCCTGCCTCGAAACCTTGCGCAAGGAAGGTTATGCGCTCTATGCTTTGGAAACCAGCCCTTCAGCGGTGCGCCTTGAAGCCTTTGCCTTTCCGCAGCAGAAGACCGCTCTTCTGCTCGGCAATGAACGCTATGGTTTTGAATCCGATCTTCTGAAAACCTGCGATGCGGTGCTGGAAATCTCCTGCTGGGGGCGCAAGAATTCCCTGAATGTTGCGGTCGCCGCTGGCATCGCGGTTCATGAGATCCGGCGCCAGTGGCTGACCTCTGGATTTTTAAAGCCCTGAAACCTCATTTCACTTTTTCAACCGACTCCGTGGGCGTCGCGGAGCGTGCGATTGTGGAAAAGCCTTCCTGCCGATCCCCCGACGCGAGTATGGATCGCAGTTCAATGGCGATCTCACCCGGCTGCGGTCCACGCTTTTCCGCGAAATCCACGGTATTGGACGCCAGCTCCGCATAACCGGCACTGGCTTTCTGCAGTGCGCGCTCCAGGCGTTTGCTCAGATCATACTTTTCCCGGCTGGTTTCCGCGACCCGATCCGCATCACGCAAATCAAAAGTGGCGAGACTTTCCGCGCGCATCGCATCGAGGAGTTTATCAAACTGCTCCTGGGCATCGGCATCCAGATCCGCCCACTTATGATGCTTAAGACCCTGGCGATTGCCGATCCATATGCGCCCCATGATGCCAAAGTTGCTTTCATCGGAGCTGGGCAGATCCTCCATGACCAGCACGGGATAAACGCGGGTCGGGAAACTGCGATTGAGGAGTTCATAAACGAGCGTTCCATCCGTACGATAGCGGACGGCCGCTGTCATATTGCCAAAGGGAAAATACGGGGCCATGGAATTTTTCGCACCGTTCACCACGCGCAGACGGGACTTTTGATTCAGAGCCAGCTTGCTGGCCATGCGCGGCTGCGGCTTGCGTTTGAAGGTGGTCATGAGTTCCCGAATCTGGTCGATGCCGATCACCACATTCAAGGCGCTGCCCTCGGTATAACCTGCATGATAAACGCCGACCAGTTCGAATTCCCCGGTTTTGCAGGATACGGCAAATACCGGCGACCCTGAATTCCCGGGTGAAAGCAGGGCATCGATCACAAAATCAACGTGGTCCCACTCCTTGTATTCATCATGATCGTAGGCGGCAATCACCTTGCCGGCATTCGTGGCTTTGAACACACCCAAAGGAAAACCGCGCACGTCGACGACATTGCGCTCCTTCAGACCCGAACTGTGCCCAATCTTCCAGGGCAGGACCGGCAGATCCTCCTTGGTCTTCAGAATGGTGATATCGAGCTGGGGATCGGATACCACTCGCGTCAACTGAATATCATCACGATCAAAACTGTCGCTTTCATCATCCACAATCTTCACCGAATCCGACACGCGTTTGCAGCCGGCCGGCACATCGTCAGCTGGATTCTGCTCGTCGGTGACCACGGGCCAGTCGGCGACGTGCTCGTTGGTCATGATATAGGTTTCCCCGCCCTGGGTCCTGTAGGCGAAGGCTGTCCCGTGACCCACGACCTTGCGTTTTTTCCGGCGCAAATTCCCATCGGGTCCATAGGAAGGGCATTCATAGGTCGCCAGGGTGCGAATGCAAAAGGTATAGGACGGCAGCCGTTGCTCCAATTCCCGCGCCTTGGGGTTCAGGGCCGAGAGATCATCCGCATATTCATTGGTGCAGTATGGCCCCGGCGCCAGGGCCCCTTCCGGCTTAACCGCGGCCTTCGACTGCAGGCCTTCGACCGCAGCCAGGGAAAGACCGGGAATGAGAAAAGACAGAACACAGACCCATTGCCCATATGTTGACATGTTTTTCTCCTCGCGCATGGCATCATCGAGTCGCTCAGCGATGACTTTCCTTTATACCACAGCCGGAGACCCAAGGCTGGCTTCGTTGGTCGAGCCTTGCCAATTGGACTTGGTTTCCCGGCCTTGTCAAAGTCATGAAAAGCGGCTAGACAGGGAGTTCTCCGCCGTTGAGGAACTGTACCCATGAGTGATCGTATTCGCCGTCTCGCCTCGTTTGTGCGTCCGCACAGCGTTCTTTATGATCTTTGCTGTGATCATGGTTATATTGGGTTGACTGCCTGGGATCAAAAGCCTCTGGCCGGTCTGGTCTTCGTGGATCAAAGCCCCAATGCTTTGCGCGCGGTTCATGAGGCGTTGAAGGCGCGCGCACTCACCGATGATCCACGCGTCCAGGTGATCAACGGTCCTGCGGAAAAAATCAAACTGGATGCAAGGCCGAGCGATCTGGTGATGGCTGGCGTGGGCATACGCACGATCGTAACCATCATCCGCGCGCTGTTTTCTGAGGGCCTCGGTCCCCATCGTCTGATCATCTGTCCGGAAAAAAACTCACTCGAACTGCGAAGTTTTTTGCTGACACAGACCCTGGGTCTGGTGGCTGAGGATGTGGTGATGGAAGCGGAGCGCTTTCGCGAGATCATCGTTCTGGAAGAAAAGGGTGGACCCATTCACCTTTTGGGTGAAGGTTACGCGAATCGACAGGATCCTCACGTCCAGAATTTCGTCGTATCGCTGCGTGCCTGGTACGCGGCGGTTACGAAAAACAGAGAAGCCCGTCCAGCCCCTTGAAGCGGGGCCTTACCGTAATTTATTCTGCGCCATCGCTCATTCCGCCGGCGCTTCAGAAGCCTTGTTTCCATCCTTGGAGGTGTCGAACGCATCATAGACCTGCGAGTTCAGGCCACCGACATAGCTCATCGATCGGGTGATGCCAATGATGGCACCCAAAATGATAATCACGGCCAGACCCATGGCGATCAACCCGCGGCGACGTCCCGCGGCCCCAAAATGCTTCTCGTAACGGTCATCGTTCAGATCGGCTGACGGTTTGGATTCGGGTTGCATACGCAAGCCCTCCCAAAAAATGTTGTTGGTTCCCGTACTCTGTATCGGTGATGAATATGCAGAAAGTGAAGAAACGCTATTTTTTGGTAAAATTTCGGAGGGATAAGCGGGGTAATTTCCCGTCACGGGCTTATGCAAAAAAGTTCAGCCATAACCGGGACTCATGAGCGAGCCCCAGGCCATGCTGTAAAATCAAGGGGTTGGAATTGGCTACTTGAGGAGCAGACGGAGGATCTTTTCCTTGGAAGGAATCCAGGGAAAGTAACGCACCGGCAGATCCAGGCCGGTTCCATTCACCAGCACAGCTTTCCTGTGAGAGAAGGCATCAAAGGAATACTTCCCGTGATAGGCGCCGGTGCCACTGGCTCCCACCCCACCAAAGGGCAGCTTGGGATTGGCCAGATGCATAAGCGTATCGTTGATGCAGCCGCCGCCAAAGCTCACCGACCTGATGATGTTCTGATGTTCCCGCTTGTCGCCCGAGAAAAGATAGAGGGCGAGCGGTTTTTCAAAGCCCTGAATATATTTTTTCGCGTGCTCCAAATCCTTGACCGGAATGATCGGCAGAACGGGACCGAAAATTTCCTCCTGCATGACCGGATCATGCACCTGAACACCGGTCATGAGCGTCGGTTCAATCAGCAGCTGACCGGCATCCATGCGCCCCCCGAAGTTGACCTTGCCGGGTTCGATCAGGCGGGTGAGGCGCTGGAAATGGCGTTCATTGATGATGCGAGGCAGCTGTTCATTCCTCAAAGGATCGCTGCCAAAACGCAGGGTAATTTCCCGGCGCAGAGCTTCGATCAGGGCATCATGAATCGCGTCCTCCACCAGGACATAATCAGGGGCCACACAGGTCTGTCCGGCATTCAGGAATTTGCCGAAGACGATCCGCCGCGCGGCGACGTCCAAATTTGCATTCCGGGTGACCAGGCAGGGACTTTTGCCGCCCAGCTCCAGCGTGCAAGGGGTCAGGTGTTTGGCTGCCGCCGCGGCCACCACCTTGCCGATGGCCGTGCTCCCGGTGAAGAAAATATGATCCCAGCGTTCGTCGAGGAGCTGCTGGCTGAGCTTCACCCCGCCGTTCATCACGTGGATGAATTCCGGAGCGAAGCTTTCATTGATCATTTTTTCCAGAACGGCTGCCGTATGAGGAGCCAGCTCGGAAGGCTTGATAACGGCCACATTACCCGCGGCGATCGCCCCAATCAAAGGGGTGATGCAGAGCTGGTAAGGATAATTCCAGGGACTGATGATCAGCGTCCGTCCCAAAGGCTCAGACACAATGTGACTCCGGGCCGGCCAGACCGCCAAGGGAGATCCAACCCGCTGGGGCTTCATCCAGCGTTTCAGATGCTTCAGGGCATCCGAAATCTCCGCATAAGTAATCCCGATTTCGGCCAGGAAGGATTCCGTTTCGTGTTTACGCAGATCGTGGGCCAGAGCGTCCAGTATGGCTTTTTCATACTTTTGAGCCACCTGCAAAAGCTTCTGCAATTGCGCGTGTCGGAACTCATAGGAGCGCGTGGCACCCGATTGAAAATACTGGTCCTGACGCTTGATGAGTTCATCCAGCGTGAGGGTTGTGTCTGTGGTCGTGGCAGGGAGGGCGTGTGACATACGGTACTCGTTCTCTCATGAATGTCGGTCGTCCAAAGGGTCGAGCGGCCCCCACTCTAGCATGTACACGCCGGATCGAAAAGTGCCTTAAATCGGCATGGGAATGTTCAAAGCCCGGAAAACTTGCCTGTTCTTGCGATGTTCGGTGTCTTCAATAAAAGAGAAGTACAGCTCCCGATCCTCGGCATGGATGTCGCAGATAGTGATGCCGTATCGTTTCAACTTCTTCTCAAAGTCGACTTCACAGCGGATCACCTTGCCGAGGCAGCGGATCGCCTGATCTTCGACGAAGAGCGTCAGTTCCAAAAGGGTCGACTCATGGAAGGGCACCCTGAACCCAGGAGGGCTTGCCAGAAGAAAGCCGGTCTTCGATACGTTGATCGTTTTCAAATGATAGGGTTCTTCCGACCCAAAGGTACGAGCTTCCACGCGCGTGGGTATTTCCGTATTAAAACGGGCAAAACGCACATGATACTGATGTCGATTGCTAAAGGACACCTTGCGTTGCGAGGATTCCGGCAGTATGCGTTCGAAATTGACCTCCGGATCGGTGGTGATCAAACGAAAACGCTTGTAACCGGGCGGCAGATTTTTCTTGGGCACGATCTGATGCACGATCAGCGGAATCCGCTGATTGTCCCGATATTCGACCGTGACCATGGTGCCGACTTCGAGCGGATCGCTGGAGATGATGCCAATATTGTGATGCGAGACTTCATAGAGGGCGTAGTCGACAGACTTCTCCCAGCCTGCAACTGACATCAGGCCGAAACCGATACTTTGTTGGGCGATTGCCTGGTCCAATACCTGTTCTTCTCCGATGAGTGCCGTGGCCGCCATAACTCTGTCTCCAAGACGAAATACCTCACGTTAAGACTATCGGCCGGGCTCTTGAGGAATTGAACGATTTTTATAGCCTATGAAAAGAACAGGATCATTTTTTAAGCACAACGGAACTTTGCCCAGCATTTTCTGCGGTCAACCGTCACGACCTTGGTGTCAATCCTTACGTTTGGAAAAAATAAAAGACCGGGGAGGGGACTAAGTCCCCTCCTTGTCTCGGTCCCATGACAGATCGAATGTTTTTAAGGACAGAGTGCCCATACAAGCCTGGATGACTGTATAGGTCCAGTCATCAGCGGTTCCTGGATTGATTACCCTTGGTACCAAGGTCCGGCTGCCCCGATTCGTTCATCTTGTCGGAGAAACGCTGCGGATCATTGCCGGCATTGGACTGGGGTGGGTTGCCTTTGCCAGGCTGCATTTTAGTGCGGCCCGTGTCCTCGTCATAACGCCCTGAGCCTTTTCCCGACTTCTCTTCGGAAAGGGGCTTCGAATGCTGACTCGATTTATCGCGCTGCGGCGTGTCATTTCCGGTACCCATGAATCACCTCTCATCCGTTTTGCATGTGTTCTGACTGCGTCCGCAAGTTGCGGACAGTTTTTGACTTCATAAATCGTACCAATCCATAGTGGGCAAATTTTCTGATGGCCTGCGGTCCTGGTCCGCCTGGTTTTGATCTTAGTGGACCCCGCCCGCATTTTGGATTAGAGAGTCCTTGGTTATCGCGAAAAGGAGAAAACAATATGATGAAGTATGCAGGCTACACTCTTGCCGCCATGTTGCTGATCAGTACCACAGCAGAAGCCCGTTACGTAGGACCTTTGCTTGTCAAGGAAGCCAGCACAGGCTTTGTCATGGCTGAGTATGCCAAGACCCAAAAGTGCGAGATCTTTGCTCAGAAGACCGTCCTGACCACGAACTTCGGCGGCGGCGGTCAGCTGATGAGCGTGGAAACAAAGAATCAAACTCTGAGTGGTGGATACATGCAGCTGATCGAGAAAGCCCAGCAAACCAAACTGGTCGCTCAGTCAGGTGCTGTGGACGGTCCTTCGGTCCGATATTATGCTTATAGGATCAACCCCAATGACTCCGTCACCCGCGTCCTGCTCTACGATGAAAACGGGGGCACGGGCGTCATTCAAAACAATCCGTCTTCCGAAGCCTTGATTTTGAGAAATGTGATCGAGTCCCTGTGCCCGAACACTCTGCAGGGCATCGGCCCCGCCCCGGTGGACTGAGGCCGGATCCAGGACGGCTCCGGCCGTCCGACTGGTTTTAATAAAGGTTCAAATTCGCATCGAACTCACGCATGAGCTTGCCGTCGAGATCGCCTACCAGACTGTTGGATGAACAGAGACGATGATAGACCAGAGCCGTGAGGTTCTGAATCGGAGCCTGGGCACAGGTCACCGTTACGGAACAGTCCTGGTAGCGGGCCAGCAGCGAGGTTTGGAGGTAATCATTCTCCACGCGATCGACCCGCTTGAGATCATTGTCACCGGTGTGTACGATCAAGGCAAAGGCCGCGGCATCCACGCAGGTGGACTGGGAATCCTTAACGAATTTCACGGTTTGAAAGCTGTTCATCGGCAATTCAGGCACGGGAAATTGCGTGGGCGGCGTGCTGTCCTGATCGTTGACCACCGTCACGGTTCCGCCCGTTTCCCGGGCCAGTTCGATCAGAAATTGGAACGTGGCTGCCCGGGGAATTTCCTGCTGGGGAATCGCATCGGGTTCCTGGGTGCGGATATTCTCGCCCGTAAAGATTGCAGCATTATAAATGATGCGAGGCGTTTCATTCTTGAATTTGGCCTTGATGTAATCCTGCCAGCCGGCCGCGAGGTTTGGACCGCAGTCCCGGAATGAGCTGGAATTTTCCTCTCCATCCGTGATCCCAAAAACGATCAGATTGGAATCCAATCCAGCCGTCAGGGTTCGCATGCCATTGGCTGCCGAGCACATGGCATCGGCGAGTGCGGTGCTGCTCTGTTCGCAGTCCTCGCTGGCGAGTTGGTCGATGGCCGCCAGCACCTGGGTTCTGTCCTTGTTGAAGCCCTGTGTCAACGATTGCTGTCCACCCTGACTGCCAAACAGTTCGAGGTTGATGTAAACCGTGCCTTCCGCCGCGTAGCGTTCATACAGTTTATTCAGAGTCTGGCGGGTGAAAGCCTTGGAAAACGCGCAGCGGGTTTTGCCATCCACGCGCTGGGTGTGCATGGAGGCACTGCGATCCATGATGAAAGTAATGTAGGAGTCCTTGGCCAGGGCGTGGCCCTCAAGGAAAGCAGCCGCAAGCAAAGTCGTGATGATCAGCTTCATGGCGATATCCTCTTTGATTTTGCTCGCAGTGAAGCATGAGGCCTGAAGTGAAGTCAACTTCTGCCTGGACCTTCCCTAACCTTATGTAATCCATTGCAATTAGAAAAACGGCTGCTCATCGCAGCCGTGTGGGTTTAGAACATTTTAAGGAGAAGATTCGGGCGTTTCACCATACCCATCAGAGTCGCGATGCGAATCATGGGATCCAGGGCAAAGGCGCGCGAATAGATGCCGCCATGCACCTGCTTTGTGAACAGCGCACTGATATCGCCTTCCGGGTTCTCCTTGGAATTGAGGAGGTCATGAAGAATCAGAAGCGTGCCCAAAGCCTGGGTGGTGGGCACTTCGAAAATCTCGACGCCAAAGGTCGGCGCTCCGAGGAAGGCGGCCTGAAAAACAGGATGATTCAGGGAGCGGGTTTTGGTGATTCCGGCCACGTTGGAGGAAACACGCACGGGCCTGGGTGGACCTTTCAGATCAACACCCTGAGTGGCAAAGACCTCAGCCGCCAGGATCTTGGAAATATACTGAGCCGCCTGGTAGCTGACGCCCTGCAGAGGAACGATCGCGCGCGCCACCGGGATGCCGTTCACGTCGAAACTCACGCTTTGTTTCAGCTGTCCCACGCCCTTGAGCAGTGCCTGCCAAAAGGGAGGATTGTTCTTCAGAGTATGCGCACTCGATACATCCTCGGGCTGGATGACGGCCGCTGAGGTCGGGGAAATCAGCATGGAAACGGAGGCGACGCAGGCCGGCGGCAGGCTCATGAGAATGGCATTCATGGTGGCAGCCAGGCGCCATTCCTGGCTGGCACCTGCGGCATAGGCAAACATTCCGATGTGCACGGCTTCGCCCTCCGCGAAGGCTTCGATACTCGCGCGAATTTTATGCGGCTGGAGAAGGATATTGTTGGCATCGGCGCAGTACGACAGCGAGCCCGCATATTTATGTGCTTCCGCAAGAATGCCATCGGGAGCTTTAATATCAATCCACAGAACCGAGGCGCCAGCGGCCAGTAAAATTTTGGTCGGCGCGAGTTCAGCCGAGGCCCCCAGGATGACGAATTTTTTGCCCGTCAGATCGATTTTTCCATCCTGAGCACTCGCGTAGTTTGCCAGCCAGGCGAGGGCCCGCGCCGCACGATTGGTCATCTTGCTTTCGCTGAGGAGTTTCTGGCCCAGGTAATTCAGCGAAGGGCCCGTGTAAGTAATCCCACGGAAAGGCACGGCGGGGATGAAACCGGCCTTTCCCGAAAAGGTCGTCGTTTCAAATTTGATGGGATCGGAACCCTGGGCCATGAAATCCTGAAAGAGCCCTTGAAAGTGCCCGTCATCAAACGTCAACTGCTCATGCGTGCGCTGTACCATGTAACGGGCGATCTCTGAGCGCTTGCGTGACGCGACGCGAAAGCTTTCGAATTGAACGACCGTTTCACCAAAGTTTTTCTTGAAGGATGATTCGCTGGGTAAAACAAAATTCCTGAACTCCTCCGGAAATGCTGTCGCGGCATCACTCATGATGTTGCGGAAGAATGTAGAACCTGTCTGGCCAGCCGGTAAACTGACTCCATCAGCGGATTGCTTCTTTCCCATCTCAACCTGTCCTCTTCAATTAAAGTATCTGACCCCTTTGAAAATGGCAGGCTTTGCTCAGGCCTGCCAGTTCTTTTATTGCAACACTTTGGACAGGCTCTGATGAATGTCCGGTCCTCTGAAGAGCGTCCACTCTTCAATCTGCGATCCATCGGGGAACCCGCAGACGCCCGACTCATCGCCGCTGCTTTCGATGATGATCGTGCGGATTCCACCGAGCTGCTCGCAGTATTGCAGGGCGGGATGTCCCACGGGGCCCTCGGGCGCCTGGTACGCAACGTGATCAAAATAGGCTTTCACGGCGAGGGAAGGGGCTGCGCCTTCCTGCTTGTGACGGAAGAGTGTCCATTCTTCAATTAACCCATTCAGGTAAACATCATCGTTGAAGGCGCAGAGACTGATGGCTCCCCCATCTTCTCTTACATACGATTGAAGTGTGCCCCCAAGATCAATACAGAGTGTCGATGCAGGATTCGGCACCCCAACTCCGGCCAGGGCTACCTGTTGGTATGAGGAAAGCGCAGCAAAGAAAACGATTGGCAAAAACTTTTTCATAAAGCCTCCTAACGTTGGCAATCAATAAGTCTATACGCAAGGAGTTTTCAATAGCATGCATAGAGCGCCTTGAAAAGTGGAATGACCAGGAAACGGGGCGGGTTATTGTTTGTGAGTATCTCTACTGATGCTACGACGGACGCACAGCATATTCGGGCCGTGCGTCCTGCTTTTTATGCAAAAAATGCTCGACTGCGCACCTCATCGGGAAGGCTCATGTAATCAAAATGATCGAAGGCATGGATCGTATTTTTGTCCCAGCCCAGTGCCCGAAATTCAGGCGTGTGGCCGGATGTTCCCTCGGCAATATGAGCAGCCACAGAGTGGGCAAACTTGAGTCCTGATGATCCAACCATTATACGATTGAATGCGACATGTCCCACCTCATCGATCAGAATTTCGATCAGGCGTTGCTCCAAAGAATCGCGAAGCTCCGGTTCATCACGGAAGACCTCACCGATCCGATTCAGAAGCCACTGAAAGGCAAAGACCCCGGAAAATTCGGAGCCGAGCAGGATGGGATGAAACATGGTCCTGGGCGAGTGGGCCAGCACATTGATGAGCAGTTTGAGAGGCACTGGGGGTTTCCATGCACCCACCGGTTCCGGGAGATCGAATTGGCGCGCAGCACCCAGCAGTATTTTGGTGTGATAGATCTCTTCGTGGGTCAGAACGCGTTCCACCTGATCGGCGATGTCCGACGTTTCGGGCCGGGCGTGACGCGACCTGCTGATGACCTCAACGCCATAGGCTTCTCCTGCATTCACCTTGGTGAAAGCCAGCAAAGCTATGGCTTTCTTGGACAGAGGATCACCGGGATTGAAGCGCACGTAGTTGCGCTCAAAGGATTCCTGAGGAACTTCACCGCGATGGCGAACCGATGTCGCTGCCGCTGACTCCAGCCAGGCTTCCCGATTCACAAAGCCTGTTTCAGGGTCGGTGCCGCCGTTGCGTTGTTCAAGAAAGCGGGCATACTCGTGAAGAATCGCATCGCGCTGGCCCACATCCGGTGGGGAGTAAAAACTTCTGGTTCCTTTGAGGCCTGTGCTTGTCATAAGTCATCCTCCAGTTTCGGAGATACATGAAGATATCCTAGGCGAGGATGATGAGGAGAGGATGAAGAGCCAGCTGATGCAGAGAACGCAGGGTGATGCCAAAAAGCGATGTCCTGTTCTCTCGACACCCATCTCCTGGCATGTGTGGAATTCAAGGGCCTGCGCATACTTCAATGCACGTTGGTTTTTCATTGTGTGATACTTCGGAGTGAAGTATAGACGGTGAAGCATTCCATTGTACTTCGACAAGGGAGCTCTATGGCGCGGCGTGCCGGAAAACGAAGGCTAACACGCTCGCTAACGGATCATCCCAAAGGGTCCGGGCTAGCTTCGGTAGGTAAGACACTCCGGGAAGTACGTGAACGGGAAGGTGCCACTCTAAGCGAATTCGCAGCCTTGCTGAAGATTTCTTCAGCCAATCTATGTGACCTTGAATCGGGTCGCAGAGTTCCGAGACCGCGACGCATTGTTGAAATCGCCTTGGCTCTTGGCCTTGATGAAGAGGCTTTCCTGGAGCTGGCCCTTGAGCAGCTTCTCCGGCGGGAGAGGCTGGCCTACAAAGTCAAGATAATGTCAGACGTAGTGGAAGAGTAGGAAAGCGACAGACCTTGTCAGGTCTTGTTTGCAAACAAACGTATCCAATGATGATGGTCAAAGGGAGCTCATATGAAATCGAGAAGTCGTTTGTTTATGGTTATTGAGAATGTTGAAGACGATCTTCTCAAGGAATGGGTGAAGGAGCAGCTGGCTGCTCCCATGCTCCGTAAAGAGCTGATGTCCGAAACGGAGCTCCGTGACCAAAGCCTGATGTTTCTCAGGCTGCTGCGGGATGTACCAGCCGAAGCGGGCATCCTCAATATTGATAGCCATGAGTGGTCTGCGGTGCGTGAATTCGTCTCCAACATTTCGCGCTCGCGCGCCAAGCAGGGTTTCAGCCCTTCGGAGACGGCCAGTTTTATTTTTTCTCTGCGGCTGCCGCTCTTCAGAAAGCTCCGTGCCGAACTCGATCGTGAGCCGGGTCTCCTCTTTGAGGAGATCGAATCCGCGGCGTCCCTGCTTGATAAGCTCGGCCTCTATGCAACCGAAGTTTACCAAAAGGGTCGTGAGGAGATCATCAATCGTCAACAGCAGGAAATGCTCGAAGTCTCCACACCCGTGATCCGACTCTGGGATGGGATCCTGGCCTTGCCGCTGATCGGTACACTGGACAGCCAACGCACTCAGGTTGCGATGGAAGCCCTGCTTCAGGAGATTGTTGTCACAGGAGCTGATATCGCGATTATTGATATCACCGGCGTTCCCATGGTGGATACCCTGGTCGCGCAGCACCTCCTTAAGACCGTTGCAGCGACCCGCTTGATGGGTGCAGAGTGCATCATCAGCGGCATTCGACCGCAGATCGCCCAGACGATGGTGCATCTCAGCATCGACCTGGGCAAGGTCGCGACCAAGGCCTCGCTCGCCGATGCCTTTGCTCTTGCCATGCGCAGGCGGAGCGCTTCCATGAGCGGTTTCGACAAAACATCACTCTTCCAGACCGGAAACGCGTGAGGCGAATGATCAGATGGATCGTATTCCCATTCTCAAAATGAGTGAGTTTCTGATCGTGACTATCCAGGTCGATATGCATGACCGGCTTGCCATGATCCTTCAGGAAGATCTCACTTCCCAAATTGCCGCCACGAAAGCGCGTGGCGTTTTAATCGATATCTCGGTTTTGGAGATGGTCGATTCGTTCATCGGACGGATTATTGGAAACATCGCCGCCATGTCCAGAATTTTGGACGCCGAAACGGTGCTGGTCGGTATGCAGCCATCCGTTGCGATCACTCTTGTTGAGCTCGGCATGTCGTTGCCGGGTGTAAGAACAGCGCTCAATGTTGATAAGGGCATGGCGCTCCTGCGTCGCTCGTTGGGCAGGGACAGGGGTGAGGACATCCATGCAAGTCCTGAAACATGAGACGATTCTGATCAGGGAAGAAGCGGGTGTGGTCGAAGCGCGGCAACATGCCAGGATGCTGGTTCGCGAGCTGGGTCTCGGCATGACGGATCAAACCAAAACAGTCACAGCCGTCAGCGAAATTGCACGCAATACCCTGATCTATGGCGGAGGTGGCACGGCCACATTCGAGATTGTTCAGGATGCGGCACGCAAATGTTTGCGGATGACTTTTCATGATAGTGGTCCAGGTATTGCAGATTTGGACAAGGCGTTGACGGACGGTTTTACAACCGGATGCGGCATGGGCCTCGGGCTCGGTGGGGCCAAACGTCTCGTCGATGACTTTGAGCTTCATTCCCGTCCCGGTGAAGGCACACGTGTTGTGCTAACAAAGTGGAAAAGGTAAGCATATGATGACACCAATCCTGGTTGAGATCACGGAATCGAGCCAGGTAGGCGAAGCCAGGCGACTGGGCCAAAAGCTTGCTGTTTCCTGTGGCCTCGATAGTATTGCAGAGGGCCGGGTCAGTCTTATAATCACGGAAGCGGCCACCAATATCGTGCGTTATGGCAATGGTGGCCTTATTATTCTTCAAACCTGTAAAAATCAGAATCTGACGGCAGGCGTGGAAATCCTGGCGCTCGATCGTGGGCCCGGCATGCGTGATGTGGCTTCCTGTCTCGTCGATGGATATTCGACGGGCGGTACGCAGGGCTCGGGTCTGGGCGCGATACGGCGCCTGTCAGATTCCTTTGACATTTACTCAGCGCCTGGACAGGGAACGGCCATCCTATGTCGCGTGTATCCCCGCAGCTCGAAAGCAGAGCAGGCCAAAGGCCATGATGCTCCCCTGACCTGGGGGGCGATTTCCGTGCCTTATCCCGGCGAGGATGTCTGCGGTGATATCTGGGCGGCTCATGTGGAGGGCAGGCGCGGACTTTTCCTGGTCGCCGATGGGCTTGGCCACGGCCTGGGTGCGGCTGATGCTGCACGCGAAGCCGCTGCTGTTTTCCAGCAGGTTCCCAGCCTGGCCCCGGTACCCGTGCTGGAGCGTTGTAACGATGCTCTCCGAAAAACCCGCGGTGCCGCGGCTGCCGTTGCTGAGATTGATCTCGATCGTTCCATCGTCCGCTATACGGGAATTGGCAATATCGTTGGGAGTCTCAACACCCGAAACGCCTGCCATCATATGGTCTCGCATCCAGGAATTTTGGGTCATTCGGTGCGCAAATTCCAGGAGTTCACTTATTCCTGGGAATCGGAATCCATTCTCATCATGCAATCCGATGGACTCTCCACGCGCAGTGATTTGAGCCCTTATCTGGGATTATTTGCGCATGATCCCACTCTCATTGCCGGTGTTCTCTTCCGCGACTTTAGACGCGGTCGGGATGATGCCACCGTCATCGTTGTGCGCGCCCTTCATCCTTATTCAGGGTTGACCGAATGGACAGCATCCTGCTCAATGTAAGTCTTGCTCACGAGCAGGATTTGGTTCTATGCCGGCAGCGTGCCCGCCAGATCGCAGCTCTCCTTGGCTTTGAGCTGCAGGAACAAACCCGTATCGCGACAGCGGTTTCGGAGATCGCTCGCAATACGTTCCGGTATCCGGCTGCAGGCCGGGCTACCTTCGCCGTGACGAGTGGCCCGCGACCGGCTTATCAGGTTCGCATCCAGGACCGCGGCGATGGCATCCAAAATCCCGAAATTTCTGCCGGTGGCAACGAGTCAAAGGCTAGTATGGGGCTGGGTATTGTCGGTGCCCGGCGCCTTGTGGATACGTTCCAGATCCAAAGCACTCCCGGCCAGGGCACACTCGTCATTCTCGAAAAGAAGATTCCCCTGCGGGACAGCGAATTCAAACCTCAGGAGATCGCGCACCTGGCGAACGAATTGGCTAAATCGCTCCCGCAGGACGCCTTCTCCGAATTGAAGCAGCAGAATGCTGAGCTGGCTCAGGCTCTCCAGTCCCTTCAGGAACGAGAGGAGGAACTGACTGTTCAGCGCAATCAGCTGCGCTTTCTTAATGAAGAGCTGGCGGACACCAATCGCGGTGTCGTCGCTCTGAACAAGGAGCTTGAGGAGAAGGCGGAAGCGATCAAACAGGCGGGTGAAGTCAAGTCGCGCTTTCTTTCGCACATGACCCACGAATTTCGGACGCCTCTCAACTCCATCCTTTCGCTGACAAGGATACTGCTGAGTCCGTGCGAGATGGATCGCTTATCATCCGAACGGCAAAAACAAATCACCTTTATTCGACGATCGGCTGAGCAGCTCTCGGATATGATCAATGACATGCTGGATACGGCCAAACTCGAGGCCGGACGTCTTGAAGTTCTTCCCGGAGACGTCGACGTTACGGAGCTCTTTGGCTCACTGCGCGCGATGTTTCGGCCCCTTCTTGGTCAGGAACGCCCGATTGATCTGGTTTTTGAAATCGAGGAATCGATCGCAGGTCTTTACTCCGATGAGGGCAAGATCTCCCAGATTCTCCGCAACTTTATTTCCAATGCCTTAAAGTTTACGCTCAAAGGTGAGGTTCGCGTCAAGGCGCAGCTGCTGGATGATGATGCGATTGCATTTTCTGTCACCGACAGCGGGATCGGTATTCCCGCCAAGGACCAGCTGTGGATTTTCGAAGAGTTTACGCAGCTCGATAGTCCTCTCCAACGTCGAGCCAAAGGAACGGGACTCGGCCTGCCGCTCGCACGGCGCCTGGCGGAGTTACTGGGTGGAAGCGTTTCCGTTGTGAGTGAACCAGGAATCGGTTCAACGTTTACCGCTCGTCTGCCTCTCCGCTTTTCATCGTCTGTGCCAAACAATCGTGCGCCGCAACCTGATAGGATGCCGGACCTGCCCCAGGACATTCCATCCCCGGCTTCAGCTTGCCTGCCGGAGCATGCGGAGCCTCCACCCGGCGCCAGGTTTATCGAACGCGAGCTGTTTCAAACCATCGCCACCAAATCGCTGGCACGCGCGCAGCAGACCTTGCGCGATGCCGTGCCCGGTGTGCCCCTGGATTGCCTGAATCATGAGAGCCCGCTTTCAGCCTTAAGCTGGCCGTTTTTCATGGATGTCGATTCCGAGCTCACATCAGGCAGCGCTCCCATCATCATGATGTCCCTGGTCTCCGATGCGCTGACGAAGAAGCTGCACGACAGGAGTCTTCATGTCCGGTTGGATGACCAGATTTGGTTCCTGAACAGGCTCCATGATCTTGTCAACCGGATGCTTCCCAATCGGATCTTAATCATTGACGATGACGAGATTGCTCGCTACCTCCTCCAGGATATGTTGAAGGACTCGTGTTGCACGATTCTTGAGGCGACAGGGGGAGAGGAAGGGCTGCGACGGGCTCGCGAGGATCGGCCACAGGTTATTTTCCTGGACCTTCGCATGCAGGATATGAGTGGCTTTGAAGTGTTTGCATCACTCAAGAGTTTTCCAGCCACCAGGGATATCCCTATCATTATCAATTCGTCCCTGCGTGTTCAAATGAGTGACTTTGATCGTCAGCATGGCCTTCCCATTGCGATTCTTTCCAAGGAACTGCCGCAGGACGAAACCATGTCCCGCATCCGGGAGGCCTTATGCCAGGCTGGATTGATTGGTTTGGGATTGACAGGAGAATAAAGCGATATGAACGCACATGAAAGCGCAACGATCCTTCTCGTCGATGACGAGGATGCGATTCGCTATACCACGGCCTGGGCCCTTCGGATGGCCGGCTATGAAGTCCTGGAAGCCGCAACCGGTGTCGAGGCCTTGAGCAAGCTCGCCGCCGGACCGTCCCTGGTGGTTCTTGACGTTCAGTTGCCTGACATGACAGGATTCGAAGTCTGTCAGAAGATCAAGGAAAACCCGGCGACCCGTGACATGCCCATTCTTCACCTTTCGGCCTGTTATACGTCAGCCGCCGATAAAATTCAGGGGCTCGATCTGGGGGCGGATGGATATCTCATTCATCCCGTTGAGCCACCCGAGTTGATCGCCACGGTGAAATCGCTTCTGCGCGTACGCCGGTCTGAGGAGGCGGCCAAATCCTATTCAAGGCGATGGAAGGCCACGTTCGATGCCATATCTGATGGGGTGGCCGTGCTGTCTGTTGACGGCACGATAAGGCAGCTCAATGCCGCCATGAGCCAGGCCATACTACGGTGTAATCGTGAAAACGCGGCGTGTGAAGGCCGATCCATCCTGGATGTCCTGGCTGAACAGGAGCCCATGGCTGCGGAGGCCAGGGCAACACTTGGTCAATTAATTCAAGAGCCGGTCGATGATGTGGTGGACATCGCCATCGGTGACCGTTGGTACCTGGGGCGGGTCAATCCCGTTGAGCTGGATGCCGGCATGGGGTGCTGTGAGATTGTCCTGACCCTGGTCGATGTTACCGAAAGGCGGCGTTCTGAGAAGGCGGCACGCGATTCCGAAGAGCGTTTCCGCCTGTTCATGGAGAATGCGAAGGATCAGCTCATCTTCTTTATCGATCTCAATGGAAACATCGTGGACTGGAATCTCGGTGCAGAGCGTATCACGGGCTTTGCCAGCACCGATGTCCTGGGAAAGAGTTTTGCCATACTCTTTACGCCTGAAGATTGCGAGGCAGGCATCCCTGATCAGGAGCTGTCCACAGTCCAGGAAAAAGAGCAAATGGCCGACATACGCTGGTATATGAAGAAAAACGGAAGTCGTTATTTCGCCGACGGCTTCACGACGCTTCTTAAGGACGAGGACGGTCGTCCTCGTGGATATGCGAAGGTGACAAGGGATGTGACCGAACGCAAGCTCGCGGAAGATTGCCATCGTGAAAGCGAGGAGAAATTTCGGCAGCTGGCGGAAAACATCCGTGAAATTTTTTGGCTGAAGAACATCGAAACCATGGAGCTGCTTTACGTCAGCCCTACCATTGAAGAAGTCTGGGGACGTGACAGCCGGTTTTTTTCAGCGGCGCCTCCCGCCAGACTCCTGGAATGCATCCTTCCCGAAGATCAGGGCAAGGTCCGGGACTTTTGGGATCGTCAGTGTACGGGCGAACCGGCTGCGGCCGAGTATCGCGTTATCCGGCCTGATGGCGATGTGCGCTGGGTCAGTGATCGTGCGTTTCCGGTGCGCGATCCCAACGGCCATTTTTATAGAATAGCCGGGATAGCGGAAGACATCAGCTTGCGCAAGAAAGAGGCTGTTGAACTTCAGGCCGCCAAGGAAGGTGCGGAAGAGGCGAGTCGCATGAAGAGTGCCTTTCTTGCCAACATGAGCCACGAAATCAGAACCCCGCTCGGGGCCATCCTTGGCTTCGGCGAGCTTTTACGCGAGCCCACTCTCTCGCAGGGTGATCGCGAGGAATTCATCAATACGATCAATCGAAATGGTCGTGATCTGGCTCAGCTCATCGATGATATCCTTGATCTTTCGAAAGTTGAATCCGGTCGTTTCGAAATTGAGCATCTGGAGATCAATCTTCTGAAGCTCATGAATGATGTGATGAGTTCCCTCAGCATCAAGGCCCGTGAGAAGGGGGTTTGTCTGGGGAGCCGGGTCGAGCCCGGCGTGCCCGACACCATCATTTCAGACCCCTCCCGCTTGCGGCAGATACTGCTGAATATCGTTGGCAATGCCATCAAGTTTACCGATCAAGGTGAGGTCAGTGTAACGATGTCCATGGGAAAGTCCAGGAGCGGGGCGCCCATGATCTCATTTATTGTGAAGGATACCGGCCGAGGCATCTCGCTGACCGAGCGCGAGCGTCTCTTTCATCCTTTCGCGCAGGCGGATGTGACGACCACGCGAAACTATGGCGGCTCCGGGCTGGGCCTCGTTCTGTCGCGGAAGCTCGCGCATGCCCTTGGCGGCGACGTGACCCTCGAAGCCAGCGAGCCGGGGCGCGGCAGTACCTTTGTCATCAGTATCGGCGCGGGCTTGATTCATACGACCGGGGTTATGAATGCGCTGGTTGAAAGCAGTCGGCTGGCAGCCGCGACGGAATCTGAGAATCCTTTGGAGGGGATCCGGGTGCTGCTTGCCGAAGATTCAGCGGATAATCGAAAATTAATGAAGCGCATCCTCGTCCAGAACGGAGCGGAAATTGACTTCGCTGAAGACGGCGCCGAAGCTCTGACCAAGGCCCTGCGCGGGAATTACGATATCGTGCTGATGGATATGCAGATGCCCAATGTAGATGGCTATTCGGCAACCCGGGAGCTCAGGCGGCGCGGCTATGGGAAACCCATCATTGCGTTGACCGCTCATGCCATGAAGGAGGAGCAGGTTAAGACGCTCAATGCGGGCTGTGATTCGCATTTGAGCAAACCTTTGAATTTCAAGCAGCTGATCCATACGATCGCGAGCTGCAAAGGAAGTCTCCACTCTCTTCATTAGCAGGAGGGCAGCCTGCTTGAAGGCTAATTCTCATCAATTTCGCCCGAAGTTTTGAGTTGTTCACTGGCACTTCGGGCCACTTTATCAGTCCATGTTTCGGCGGCAAGGAATGGCTGATCCAAATGGCCAAGCTTTGCCATCGTATAGGCGACCTGCTCAATTAAAACTTCTATTTTTCCCTGTGGCCCGAGAAAATCCTGCTGTTCATCCAGACCGACCATCACGACGTTATCAAATGAACGTTGAAATGTTTGGGGTTCGAGATTCTCGCGAGCTGCCATGAAAGCATAAGCTTCTTCAGGGTTTTTCTCGGCATAACTTATGGCTTCAAAAAAACCGAGAAGAACCTTGGCGTAATCTGCATGCCGGCGCTCAATGGAATCGGCGCTTGCCACCAGGAGATCGATGATTTCGCCGGGAATTTGATCACTGCTGAATATCACGTGAAATTCGCGACTGGCGAGCAGTTCCACGGAATAGGGCGGGTGGGTGCTGGCCGCCTGAATTTTCCCCAACTTTAATGCCTTCACCATATGAGCCTGGTTCAGTGACTCAATGGAGACATCTCCAAGGCTCAAATTTCCTGCTTCCAGGGCTTTGAGCAGCAGGTAGGCACTGACTGTTGTGATTTCCGCCCCTAGTTTCTTATCCTTAAGGTCCTTTAAATGGCGAATCTCCGATCTTGCGATCACAACATCGGCGCCGTTGGAAAAATCAATCACAGCAAAAGCCTGAGCCCGCTTTTCAGAATTCTGGCGAATCAGGATGATGTCCGATGGCGTCATGCCCATGATATCGATCTGCCCTTTTTCGAACGCTCGGCGTGTGTCTTCGACGGTCGGATACTCCTCGATTTTGACTTGAAGGCCGCGCTTTTCAAAAAAGCCTTTCTCCTGGGCGAGGAATAGGAATTCGAAAGGCGGCCATGGCGTGACACCAATGCGCACGGTTTCAGTGCTCTCGCAGCTCTTGCAGGATACGAGCGTTGAAAGAAAGGCCAGGGTTAACAACCAAAACGCGGGTACGAGGGTATATAATCTGGAGGCTGAGCTTGCTGTTTTTCTCTGATGACTCATGGCTGGGGCTTCTCTGGGTGAGCTGGCTGTTTCACGGAGCGTTTCCCCCACTTTTATGCCTCGCCTCGTGAGGAATGGGTATTGGTAAGAATAGACAGATGCTGGCGGCTTTTAACCTGATGTCGCCCTCCTGCAAGGGCAGGAGCCACGAGACTTTAAGCCGTCGACCCCTTCCTGAACCAGTTCCAGCCATGCTTTGTAGGCTTGACTGGGATGGCTCAATCCTGGCAAAGTAGGACGGGCCCCTCAATGATTTCCAGGTGCTTGCTCAATAACCCAAAGACCATCGACCAAGGTGCTTGTAACCATGCCCAAAGTCCTGCTCGTCGAAGATGAAGAGGCGATAGCACAGACTCTGATTTACGCTCTCGAGACGGAAGGTTTGACCACAGTCTGGACCAGGCTTGGGCAGGAGGCCATGAACACACTGGCGTCAGGGAATATCGATGTCATGATCCTCGACGTAGGGCTCCCTGATATCAACGGCTTTGATCTTTGCCGGGACATTAGACGCCAGTCTGAATTGCCCATTCTGTTCCTTACCGCCCGACATGGCGAAATCGATAAAGTGCTCGGATTGGAGCTTGGTGGTGACGACTATGTGACCAAACCTTTCAGTCCGCGTGAGGTGGTCGCTCGTATCAAGCGCATACTCAAACGCGCTGGGACTGCCGGTTCTTCGGAAAGGAAAACTTCTCCATCACTCGAGGTCAATGTTGACCATGGAACAGCCACGTTTCATGGCGTTCCTCTGCGACTGACCCGTTACGAGCTTTTACTGCTTGGGGTCTTGCGCAGCCAGCCGGGACGCATTTTTAGTCGGGCTGTGCTCATGGATGCTATATGGACCGATGCTTTGGATACGGACGAGCGAACCGTGGACACTCATATCAAAACCTTGCGAGCGAAATTGCGTGCTGTCAAACCGGAATCCGAAGTCATCCAGACTCACCGTGGTCTTGGTTATAGCCTGCAACTGGAGTCTTAAATGCGTCTCGGAATTGGCATCTTTCTGGGCTACCTGCTGATCGCACTCCTGGCCGGCTTCTTTGTTCTGAACGTTTTCGTGGATGAAATCAAACCCAGCGTCCGGCAGTCCATGGAAGACAGTCTGGTCGATGCCGCGAACCTGTTGGCCGAGCTTGCCGTGGATGATATGAAAAACGGTCTTCTTCCATCAGGGACGTTTTCCAAACACGTCGCGTCCTATCAATCTCGTCAATTGGATGCTGCGATCTGGGGCTTTTCTCGCACGCGTCCGGGCTTTCGTATCTATATAACGGATGCCAGCGGAATTGTGCGATATGATTCCGCGAATGAAGCTTTGGGTCAGGATTTTTCGCAATGGAATGATGTTTATCTCACTTTGAAGGGAAAGTATGGAGTTCGCAGCAGTCCGGATGCGAATGGCGAGTCCACGACGATGTATGTCGCGGCGCCCATTAAGGCCGAGGGTGGAATCCTTGGGGTTCTGACGATCGCCAAATCCAATCTTTCCGTTGAGCCCTTTATTGAACGAACCCGACGCAAGATGGTTCACGCAGGGTACTGGCTCCTTGCGGCCTCTCTGTTAATTGGAATTCTGATCAGCGTTTGGCTGTCGGCATCCGTCCAGAAGCTGGTCGCCTATGCGGAAGCCGTGACGCGCGGCGAACGCGTAGTTTTGCCTTCACTTTCTTTGACTGAAATCAAACGCCTCGGCCAGGCTTTGCAGTCCATGCGTGAGCGGCTGGAGGGTAAACAGTACGTTGAGGAATATATAGGGACCCTGACGCACGAGATGAAGAGCCCGCTGACGGCGATCCAGGCCGCGTCAGAGCTCTTGCAGGAGCCCATGCCCGAGCCCCAAAGACTAAAATTTTTGGCATCGATTTCCGATCAAACCAGGCGGCTGCATGTCCTGATCGAAAAAATGTTGCAGCAGGCCAGTCTGGAAAATCGTCAGGTTCTGGATGCAACCGAGCGCCTGGATCTTTTGGATATCATCAGGCGGGTCGCCAAGAGCCTCACGGCCAAACTCCAGAAGAATCGTCTGAAACTCCAAATCTTCGTGCCCGACCAGGCCATGGTTCAGGGTGATCCTTTCCTCCTGGAACAGGCGCTGCTTAATATCGCTGAAAACGCGGTGGATTTCAGTCCTCAGGACAGTCTTCTTCATCTCAGCCTCGAACGTCAGGATCAAGGCTGGTGCCTCAGACTCCGGGATCGTGGTCCAGGCATCCCGGACTATGCCAAGGATCGTGTTTTTGATCGCTATTACTCCCTGCCAAGGCCAGGAGGGGACACGAAAAGCACGGGCCTCGGTCTGACTTTTGTCAAACAGGTTATGGTCCTCCATGGGGGACGGGTCGAAATCGGCAATCATCCCGAAGGAGGCGCTGAGGCCCGCCTTTATATTCCGGCTTAAAGTCAAGACTTCACATTCCCTTCACATAAACTTCGAGCTCTACTCATATCTGGATCCTACTCTTGTACCAGGTTCGCCTCATGGCGGGGTGAACCTTTCGGAGGTAACGTGCATGTCTTTGAAGGGGATTCTTAAACTGGTTATCATCGGATTTTTGGGTCTGGTGCTATCGATTGCCTTGATTGTGGTGACGGAAACAGTTTCCGAGCGAAGTCAGCGTCGTGAACAGGTGTATCAGGACATGGCCCAAACCACAGCAGGCAGCCAGATTCTGGCCGGCCCGCTTCTGGTGCTGCCCTATGAGCTGCAGGCCTTGTCGACAGTTGTTGACGAAAAAGGTGTCCGAACGACGAAGCAGAACGTCACCCGGCATCAGCAATTCATTTTACCTCGGCAACTCACGATGAATGGGCGCCTGCAGGTGGAGCGGCGTTATCGAAGTCTCTATGAGATTCTTCTTTATGGGACACAGCTGAAACTGGAAGGGCGTTTCGAATTCAGCGAGCCCAAGGATATCCAGGCGCCTCCCGGGTCCACGTTACGGTGGCTGCAACCTTATCTTGTCGTTCTGGTCAAGGATAGTCGTGGATTGACCACGATTCCGGTGCTGACCTGGAACGGTAAAAATTATGCTGTCAAGCCCGGTCACCACGGGGTGAGTTTGGGAGTGGAAGGAGGATTTCATTCCGATTTGCCCTCTGAAGTCCAGGCTGGGGGGAGCTTTACTTTTGCCGTCGATCTGTTTCTGCGAGGCATGCAATCCCTGAGTTGGGTTCCTGTCGGCGAAGAGACGAAGGTCGTGCTTCAGGCGGGCTGGCCGCATCCGAGCTTTCAAGGACGGGCCCTGCCCAAGAGTCATCAAATAACGGAAGAGGGGTTTGGGGCGGAGTGGGAGTCCACCCATTTTTCGACCAATATCTCGCAGCTGATCACCGGCCAGACGGCTGCGACCGGTCTGCAGAATCAGGAGATCGGGGTCAGGCTTGTTCAACCGGTGGACATTTATCAGCAGACGGAACGATCGGTTAAGTATGGATTTCTTTTCATTGTCCTGACGTTTGCTGCATTTCTGGTTTTTGAAACCATCAAGCAGCTCTCCATTCACCCTGTTCAATATGGTCTCGTGGGTTTTGCCTTGGTTCTGTTTTATGTGCTGCTTCTTGCACTGTCCGAACATATCGCATTTGCGTGGGCTTATTTGGTGGCCAGTGTCGCTTCGGTGTCTCTGCTCGGTTTTTATATCAGGTATGTCGTGCACTCCTGGAAGCATTCGTTGGGGTTTGCGCTCGCGCTGGCTCTGTTGGATGCCATCATTTATGGGATCTTGATTTCCGAGGATTATGCGCTACTTTATGGTTCATGCCTGCTGTTTGTGCTGCTTGCGACTGCGATGATTGTCACGCGCCGGGTGAACTGGAATGATATGAAGTTTGGGCGTTGACCATAACGAGGAATCCCGCTGCTGGAATCTCAAGCAGCGGGCTTTCTATGTTATCCCTGAAGAAGTCTTTCGGATTAGACCTCCCAGAGAGCTTCATATCCCGTGTGGCGACCACGGAAATTGCGCAATATTACCAGACCAAACAATCCGTCAATTGAAATAATTATAATAATAAAAATATGTTAAGTTTAAATCATAACAGTTATGACTTTGCCTCATAACTGTTATATTATCTGCCAATAAGTGGGGGCAGGCCTGTGCAGGTAAACTGGGACGAAGGAAAGAACGCTCTGCTTAAACGAGAACGTGGTATCAGTTTCGTAAAAGGAAAATTGGTGACACTCATCGTAGAGGTCCGAGAAGACGACTAAGGTGAGTATGAGTGGCTTGTAACATTTTGGAAGTCAACATTGAGCGAGGCGAAAATTTATGAGCAAAACTCCTAAAAAAAGGAAAAGGACGAAGCCCGCAACGATTGAGCAAATTGAAGCAGCCTCTCTGCGTGGTGAAGATACGAGCCAGTATTTTGGCGAAGCGAAACGCATGCCGCCAAGAGAAGTTCAGAAAATGGAGAAGCGCGATAACATCGTTAAACTGAACGTAGATCTGACCGAGGAGTTTCTACGCGAGTTGGATGAGATCGCACTGTTTTTAAATATCTCGCGACAGGCTGTCATGAAAACTTACCTGAAAGAAGGTGTTGACCGCCATTTTTTAGCTAAGCAGGCTCGAAGGATGGGGTGAATAACAGCGGCTTTCGTTTTCTTGTCCTGACAAAAGTCAGCGACAAATTCAATCGCATCAGTAGCGTGTTCGATCATGTCAGCAATGAGAATTTTATCATCTCTTTTGGACATATTGATTCACCGCCTCAGCAAGTACGATAGGCTTTAAACGAGGATTCAGGCTTTTTAATGTAACAAGATCAACCTTGCGTCCGCCGAAGATTTTGGAAAGTCTTTCCAGCATATCAGGCCACCAGAGAAGACTCGGGGTCTGTCCCTCTTCGAACTCAACCAGCACATCAATGTCGCTGTTTGGCGAAAAATCATCACGCAAAACAGACCCGAAAAGCGCCAAGCGTTTCACTTTTTGCTCTTCACAGAACTCTTGCAGCTGTTGAGCGTCGAAGCTAATCTTGATAGCCATGGCTAGCCTCCCAGACATACTTCTTTCCAAAACTTATGGTAGCTGAAAACGAAAAAACCCGCTGCTGGAATCCCAAGCAGCGGGTTTTTCACGGTGGAGGTAAACGGGCTCGATGGCGTTGGCAAGCGTGCACGCACAAACTTTTAAAGGACTAAGACGAGCGCTAACACCCCCCTATCCCCCCCCTATCCCCCCCTCCGGGGCTTGCGGGGTGGTGTGCCTATACAGAATGCTATGTCCATACGACAGGTAAGTTTGTCACCGCTTTGAAATCTTCGGCAATTTTCCCGTGGTCATACCAGTTGGTGCGAACACGCCACCGGATGGCTTTATAAAGGTCGGTTTCGTTGCCAACGTCCAGCAAAACGTCGTTCATGGGATTGAGGAGAGCCCGCAGGCGCCTCATTTGCGACCTTTTTCAATCGCTGCATCCCGATCCCGTGAAATTGGATGGGACTCCTGGCCCCATCCTGCAGCTTCTGAACGCGCACAAATTATGCGACTATGGTTCCCGGCCTCGGAATGCCCACTATCGTTGAGTTACTAGCAGTGGCTAATTATCGATCGGATTCAGAACACTTAAAGTATATGGCGCCAGATCGGTACTTCGGGTCTCTTCAGTAGTACCTGCCGTATCGATGTCCTTGAAAGGTTGCAAGCCCTCGGGAGTTAGATTCAGGGTCACATAACGGGTGACGAAACCAGTGGCATCAAAGTAGGTCTTGCATTCTTCTTTCCGTAGGTCACCTGCCATCTCAGAATTGCAATTGACACGAGGAATTCCTTGCATTTCAGGTGGAGCTTCATCGCTTGTAAGTGAGAGGATCCGTCTGGTGTTAATTGCCAACTTTATTTCGCCGGTATCCTCGCTTGGCGAACTCAGAATTTGATAGGTTGCCCAGCGATTCACCGAAGTAAACGACGTTTTGCACGTTTCGTCCAAAAACGTTGTTTCTTTTTGGTCAAGGTACCCACCGGAGTAGGTTTGAAACACTGTTATCCACGTCGGCTGCGTTAACCCTGTTCCAAGAACCACTTCCTTGCAATCCGTATAGCCATATATTGCTTCAAACCTATCCTGAAGCGATTGCAACTTACTCTCATCATTACCGCATGCGAGCAGCATAGAGCAGATGAAGAGGATTCTTGTACTCGCATATATTGACAAAACCATAGCAACTCCTTGTCCAACCCTTTCGATCGGCGTTATCGTAAAAAAACTTAGCATTAGCAAGGCTTCGTGCTAAGCATTGATTTGAATGCCTTTTTCGGTTACTTACTTTTTGCATAAGTACTCAGCGATTGCAGAAAATATAGAGCCTAAGCTCAAAGTTGTGACTGAAGGCAATTTGATTTGCCCTAGCTTATGGAGACCCTCAAAATAAATGCTTTCGTGGAATGACTGATTTGAATTATTGAAAAAACTAGCTCCTGCAGCGAAATTGGAAGCAACTTAAAGACCAAACTTCCAGCGCAGGAGCCGATGATGCAGAAGCATCTGAGCCGTATAATACAAGAGTTTGAGTTGATTCCCAAATCGATCCGCGGCCACAAGTTTATCAATTTTGTTCTCTTCCTGGACGGCGAAATCGTCCCTTTGTCCACTCTCGCTCATTATTCGAGGGAGTTTTGTGAAAATAATGGATACACGTATAAAACGGAGAATGATCTCGTAATTGAATGGCTGAACTGGCTTCACGCCAGCGGACTCTTTCCCAAAGACGACATCAAGCACCTGAATTTCGTGTGCGACGCAGGCTACGACGCCAAGAAAGTTCAAAAGGCCATAAATCGCATCGGTTGCCATTTCGGGCGGAAAAATGAAGCGAAAGGAATATCGCGTGCGAATGGCGCCGAACGTTAAGCGCAAAGGATTTGGGCTTGTTTCGGCAGTATATTCAGAAGTCAGGAAAAGGGATGGCTCAAAGTCTAGGAAATATATTGTATCGAGCAATACGGCCCTGACAGCACGGGAAATCGTGAAAAATTACCGGAACCGTTGGGCCATCGAATCCTGGCACAAGGATATGAAGCAAAATCATGGCTACGGGGACTGTCGATCGGCGAACTTCAAGGCTTTTGAAGCACACATCAACTTCTGTCTCGCTGCCTGCAATCTCTAGCGATGCAAAGAAGAGGGCATTCCTAGGCCGGGAACGACCGTCACAGAATTTGTGGGCGTTCGGAAGCTGCAGGATGGGACCAGGAGTCTCAACCAATTTCACGGAGTGCAGCGGTTTAAAAAGGCTGCGAATGAGGCGCTTACCGAACTGGAAAGCGGCATGAGATAAAGCCTAGCGGATGCTAAGGCGAATTCAGTGCAATCGGCGAGTAATAAGATTGTATACTTTGTAGTAATTGCCAACGGTAATTCAACTTGCTAGGTCTTTTTTCTTAAGAGATCGCGATAGCTTCTCAGCAAAGTCATCAGAAAGAAGCAATGTTTCAATTCTTGCGCCTTGAATGTATTCCTTTAATGCCTCATTGATCAGTGTCTGATAGCCCTGACCGCCACCAGAGTTTTCAGCCTTCTCTCGGAAGTAGTCGATAATCGCTCCATCCAACCGAATGGTTATTGGGAGCTTGACACTATCACCTTCAACAACAGCTCCACGACCTGCCTTGGAAAAATCGTATTCTTTTCTCATGCCAGTTGTCTTTTTTCGGCTGACTTTTTTCTTACTTTTCTTCATAGCTTCGCCTTTCCTTTGCTGTGGATTTAAGGGCACTGATGATTCGAATGGTATCATCGCGATAGGTGTATACGGCAACAACAACGATAAGATAACGAGCGGCTCCCAAAATAACCCATCGTTCCGCTGGGTGATCGGGATCAGTTCTCACGATGGCCCACTCATCGCGGAAACGGGAATGACATCTTCGAACCTCAAACCATGCTTTTTCTGATTGGATTTGTTTTTGGATTCGTCCCAGGAAAATTGCATCATTCCCCCATTCTTTTCAACTTAAGGTTACAGCTTGTATGTACGTTTGTAAATACAAGCCTGAAAGGGGCTGCTTAAATGCATAAAATCAATGGGTTGTTGCCATTTCGAACTTTTTCCAAGATGAACCAAAGGCGAATTTGAGGGTCATCTCAGCCCGCGAACGCGGGCTTAAAACAAGTCTATCTGACCGCGCAGCGGGCACATGTCTAACTCTGATTTTGAATTGGATTTTAAGTTTGGGATGGTGGAGGTAGCCGGGATCGAACCGATGACCTTTGCAACGCCATCGCGACTTCAGCATAACCATCTATACTCATAACTTTTTGATAATAATGAACATTTAAGATATCGACGATGGTCGCCGATATTGGTATATATCAGATGGTATATACCAGTGAGGTTCTAGATGACTACTGCAAAATTGATCAAGAATGGCCGATCTCAAGCTGTGAGGCTTCCCAAGGAGTTCCGATTGCCTGGTGACGAAGTGTATGTGAAGCGAATCGGCAATGCCGTTGTGTTGATACCAATGAACGATCCTTGGGGATTGCTTAACGAAAGTCTCTCGATATTTTCGGATTTTCCGGAAGAGCGTACGCAGCCGGCGGACAAGGATCGTGAAGAGCTATGAAGTATATGCTCGACACCAATTCTTGTATTTTTTTGATCCGCAGGAAATACCCATCGGTGTTGGAAACACTGATGAAGAAAAAACCGGGTGATGTGGCGTTGTCCTCTCTAACCGTAGCTGAGCTTCATTATGGTGTAGAGAAAAGCTCGGCGATCGAAAAGAACAAAGAGGCACTCGGATTGTTTTTGACTGCATTCGAAATCCTTGATTTCGATACCACAGCTGCAGAAGTATACGGGCGAATTCGATCCTCTCTTGAAAAAATTGGGAAACCTATTGGATCGATAGACATGCTGATTGCCGCTCACGCAGTATCTCAGGATCTTATTCTTGTTACTCATGGTCGAGATTTTGATCGAATATCAAAGCTCAAAACCCAGGACTGGGTTGTGGAATAGTCATTTCTCAGCCCGCGAACGTAAGTTCAAAACAAGTCCATGTGACCGCGTAGCGGGTACAAATCCATCAAGCAAACGAAAAAACCCGCTGCTGGAATCCCAAGCAGCGGGTTTTTCATGGTGGAGGTAAACGGGATCGAACCGATGACCTTCGAAATGCCATTGCGACGGCTCTGCCATTGCTGTTGTGAGTTAGTCTAACTATTAAGGGATTGCAAGCCGGAAAGGCGATTTTTAGACAATAAGGCTCTACCAGCGGAGCCGGTCTTGATGCCCTGCTGCCTGTAGGGTTGTTAGGAATTTGAACGTTGCCATCCTTGGGCTGCCGTCATGGCAACCTGCTCATGAGGCGGAATTCATCCAGAATCCGACTTTGAGGGGAGCGAGGACGTTGGTAGCTGGCAACACGGAAGTGTGAGATGTGCTCCATCTGCCTTCCCCCCCTCGGAGCTACTCAAGCATATCGGGGCCGTAGGCTTTTCGTAAATCATCCAAGTGCTGGTTTATTTAATGCAATGTATATAACCAAAGTGCAGAGGCATAGAATGGAACGGGCATCAGTTGACTGTCGCTCTAAGACAGGCAGTTCGCCGGTAGCGCAGAGACTGCAGCAATCGTTGCAGCCGCCCTGTTTATGATATCAATGATCTGCGAAGGCCCTAATGTAGTTCATGGTGTGCTAGGTGAAGGCTTCTGCGAGTCTCGAGAAACCACGTGGACCTGAGATTATTAAGGAATAGCTATGATCGTCAGCTTCGCACTGTCGACCCTTCTGATTTGTACTGAAGCAACAGATCAGAAGATCTGTAGCAGCAAAAAGCAAAATACGAAAGTTGCTTGAACAGGATGTGGCCCAATACCAGTCCAGTACGAAGGCTGACGATTGCACTTTTCCTATATGTGCGGGGAACCCGCGATTCATTGCATGAATTGGTCTACCCAAATTTTGACCATTTGTTTGGTTGTCATAAAAGCTGTTGGAATTCAAAGTCGCTGTTCAGCGAACGTTCAAAATCGATTTCAGCGGCCGAAATGGCCACCAAATTTGCACAAAAAAAGCCTCCGGAGGTCATGGGACAAAGCAAAGCCCATGCTAAGAAAGCAGCCTGACCGTCGGATTAGGATGAAGGTGTCGTGTTTCTGCACTGAGCGAACTCTTAAAGGCTTGCTTCCGAAGCTTTCACCCAGCAAACTCAGGCCATTGGAATCAATTGCCGTACATGAAGCGGAGGACAGACTGTGGTCTCGGGCGAAAAGCAGGGCAGCACCCGCATCCTTCTTCTGAATCTCCTGATTCTTGCGCTCTACTTAATTGGCGGCAGGATTTCGCAGTCGCTCGGGGTAGTGACGGGGTATGCCTCACCCGTTTACCTGCCTTCAGGGATTGCGCTGGCCGCCCTGCTGCTTATAGGTTGGCGCACGCTTCCTGCCATTCTCTTCGGGGCCATCGCTCTCCCTTTTATCAATCAACTTGTGCGGGCGCCGACTCAAAGCTGGACCGACGCAATATATTTCGCTAGCGTGCTGGGAATGGGTGCTTTCATGCAGGCGGTGGTTCGGACCTGGTTCATCCGCAGGCTTATACCGCAGCCTCTGGCCTTGATCAAACCTGGCGAGATTCTTCTCTTCGTTTTGACCGCGGGTCCATTGGGCTGCCTGGTCGCAAGCACGTGGAGCACATTCATCCTTTATCGTTTCGGTGTGCTGCAAAGTGATGGGATTCTCTATTCATGGTTAAATTGGTGGGCTGGCGATTCCATCGGAGGCATCACGATCACTTCCATCGCACTCTGCTTCTTTGGCAAACCGAGGCCTCTCTGGAGACGCCGCCTGCTGATCCTCGGACTGCCGATAGCGGGGGTGACGGCCATCGCCGTTCTCGTGAGCTATCAATTAAGGCAGTCGGAACGCGACGAGATGATCGCAAGCCTTGAAGGCCGTGTGGAGATCCTGGTGTCCGCGTTCGAAAACAGGCTGGATCAGTATGTCGATACCATGCGCGTGCTGGAGAATCAGATTCGGCATGCTGCTGTCATTGATCCTCTGCGTTACCGGGATACGGCGGACATCCTGCTTTCTTCCACTCCCGGATTAAGGGCCCTGGCCTGGGCTGAACACATATCGACCAAGGGGATGTCTTCAGCGCCGGCCGGATGCTTGGAGAAGAATCGAAGCGGGGACACGGTACCCTGCAAGATGCGCGCGCAACATATCATCGTCAGGCTGATTGAACCTCTAGCAACGAATCGGGCGGCCGTAGGTTACGACCTGGCTTCGGACGAAACCCGACGCATTGCCCATGCCGCGGCCGTGAGAAGCGGTCGGCCGACTGCGACGGCACTTGTCAAGCTGGTGCAGGATCCGTCGAACAACCTGGGATTTCTGCTGGTTTTGCCGGTCGAGCATCCAAACGGCGACCCCCGCGGCTACCTCAACGGAGTGTTCAATGGCCAGGACATGATCAAGGCGCTCATGCTGCCTTTCCTCAACGAATCGTTGAAGGTTGAAGTCGCCATGCATGGCGCTGAAGGGCTCGTAAAGCTGTATGAGTCCGATGCCAGGCTGTCGAATCACCTGGATTCGACCTTGAGCGTCTCGCGCGATGCGGAGGCGAGTTCCGCGGACCGGCTGCGTTTCAGGATTACGCTCAGGCCAGCACCGGGGCATGCGGCGGAGCTCCCGGGGACGAGTTCGTGGCTTATGGTCCTTGGAAGCCTCGGGTCCATCGGGTCGATCGCGACCTTTCTCCTGCTCCTTTCGGCCCGCAATGAGGAATTGCTGCGGGAGATCGGTGAAAGATTGCGGGTGGAGGAGGATCTCGCTGCCAAGTCAGGGCTTCTTCAGACCGTTCTGGAGCAGATTCCGGCCGCGGTCATCGTCGCTGAAGCGCCCTCAGGCCGGCTTCTGTTTGCAACGGAGCACAAATTGAAAGAGATGTGGCGCCGTGATTTCGCTGCGAACGAATCGATCCCGCAGAACGAAGGCTGGGCGGGATTCCATGCCGATGGGCGCCCCTATGCGGCGGAGGAATGGCCCTTAGCCCGGGCCCTGCATGGAGAAGTCGTTGTCAACGAAGACGCCTACGTGAAGCGCGGAGATGGCTCGGACGGCATCATGCGATTGAATGCGGCTCCCGTCAGGAATGATCGAGGGGAGATCATCGCAGCCGTGGCGGTGGCAGAAGACGTGACGTCCATTAATCGGGCGCATGTGGAGCTTTTGAAGTCGAAGAATGAGGCCGAAGCGGCGAATCAGGCGAAGTCGGAATTTCTCGCCAATATGAGCCACGAGATTCGCACGCCCATGAACGCCGTCATAGGGTTCAGCGACCTGCTGATGGAGCAGGACTTTACCGAGGCTGATCGCGCGGATTTCGTGCAGCGGATCCGTTCGGCGGGCTCGCATTTGATTCGATTGATCGATGATATCCTCGATATCTCGAAAGTGGACGCGGGGCATATTCACCTCGATTTCCAGCAATTGAGCGTCACCGAACTCGTGGCTGGTGTGTTCGATGCGCTAGGGGCACAGGCTGAGCGGAAGGATCTGGAGCTGAAGCTCTTCCTGGCGACGCCCATCCCGGAATTGATCTGGTCTGATGTGGCCCGCTTGCGGCAGATCATGCTCAACCTTGTGGGGAATGCAATCAAGTTCACCGATCACGGATTCGTTCACGTGCGGATCGGCTTTTCGGAAGGACCCGGCGCTCCCTCCATACATATGACTTTCGAGGATAGCGGGATTGGAATTCCGCTGGAGTCACAAAAGAACCTCTTCCAGCTATTCGGGCAAGCCGATACGTCGGTGACACGGAAATACGGTGGCAGCGGCCTCGGGCTCCTTCTTTCGCAGAAGCTCGCACGGGCCATGGGAGGCGATCTATCCTTGCAACGTAGTGTGCCAGGGATCGGCAGTTCATTCAGTCTAACGATTCCGACGGGCGATGTTCGGAATGCTGCGTTTCAATACGAGGTCGCCGGATCCTCGCCCGTCGTGGCATCGCCTCGAAATATCAGGAGTACCCAGCAGCTGCCCGGCCTCAAGATTTTGCTTGCTGAAGATCAAGCTGACAACGTGACGCTGATTCGCGCTTATCTGAAGCCCGAAGGCGTGATACTGGATGTCGCTCACGATGGGTTGGAAGCGATCGATATGGCGACCCGTAAGGATTATGATTTGATATTAATGGACTTGCAGATGCCGAAACTAGGAGGCCTGGAGGCAACGCGGCTGCTTCGCAAGCGGAATTATGATAAGCCGATACTGGCGGTAACAGCACATGCGTTGAAGTCTGAAATGGTCCGTTCCCTGGAGGCTGGTTGCAATGACCATATTACGAAGCCGGTGAACCGGGCGAAACTGATTGAGACCATCAAGCGATTTCAACCGTCGCAGTCTTCGATATGACCGGTGGCGCATTCGCATCCAAGGCGCTGGCAGGGCAACAAAGGCTCTAGCCGTTGCACACAACTCCACGCTTGAACCCCGGCGAGGCGGCTCGTGATGAGGGTCTGATTGCCGAGGACGCAATCGAATACGGTGAACTTGCCAAAGAGCAGCAGCAGACCACGTTCGGCGCGCATTTCGTTGAAGCCGCGGTCGATGCCGCAACCGGGGAAGTTTGGCTGCGCGGTATGCTTGCTGTTTGCTCGGCGGGACGCATTCTCAACCCGAAGGCGGCGCGGAGCCAAGTAATAGGTGCCATGACAATGGGTGCTGGGCCGTCCCCATGGAAGCGTTGGTTGTCGACAAACGCCTTGGCGCGGCATCGCCCCCGCTTTCAAGCAGGACGCATGCTACCTCTGAAGCCGCAAGAATCGTATGCGGTTCGTGCTGGCAGATGTCGGCCAAAAGCATCGAAACGGCGCTGTCTTGCCCCGCAAATAGCCTGCTCAAAAGAATGTAAGCGTGCTGAATCGCGCCTCAATTGATCGCATACGCACGTCCGGTCGCGCGGTCTGCAATGTCAGGGTTCCAGTCGATACCCTTTGTTTCTGCCAAGATTTGCATGGCTTGATTTAAAGCTTTCATGTCGCATTCTCCTTGAATATCGCGTTATTGTTGCTGTGTTTTTCCACAAGTGAACGCTGCGGATTCCTCGGTTTCTGCAAGCACTTCGTCGTTTGCTGATCGAGACACTCGTCAATTTCATCCGCGAAGGTATTCGCTTTTTCTGTCCAGCTGGCCTGCTGCGGGGCAGGGTCGACTTGTTCATCAGTCCCGCAGGCTGTCAAAAGTATTGTCAAAATAAGCAGCTTTTTCATGATATTGTTCCTTCCACATTTCACACAATCCTTATCGGCAAATACTGCCCCCGAAGTTTATGTTAAAATTTAAGTGATTAATTGCGGGAACAATTTCATGTAGATATTCACATAAAAGGTGGTTGAATTGGTAAAGAAATCAGAAGCGAAGGCTGTTCAAGCTGCCGAAAAGCTGATCGAAAGTATGAAAAAGCCCCGGAAGGTGAAGACGGGTATCTATATAGATATTGACTTACGCGATGACTTACAAGCGCTGGCAGAAGCCAGCGGAGGGTCTTTCAACGGATTGGTTGAAGCGATTTTAAAGGACTGGGTGTCCCGGAATCGGTAGGTGTTCGTTTTTGCGGTCATCAAACAGAACAGAAAAAGCCTTTTAATCTGCAATATCCGGGACCGCGTTCTGGTCTTCCTTGTGAACACACAATTAAGGAGGACCCGATATGTCAGAATTAAAGGCTCCGGAACCAGCCGAACCAATCCCGATCAAAGCGATTCCGCTACCAGACGGCGAAGTTATGGAAATCTTTGCCAGCGGGGTAATTGAGGTCGGGATAGATCGGGTAAAGAAAAACTAACCTTGCTAGGTCATTCAGGCGCTTTTATTGTTGCTTGGTTTGGGGTATAAATCTGGCCGTAAATAGGCGCGGAAATCCTTTCTACCAAAGCATTTAAGGAACAGCAGAATGAAGAATATTCTTAAGATAGCGTGCGCGACCTTCGGATTACTGATCGGCGCGTTGGCAATTTATGCTTTTACATCCGACCAGCCACGCTGGAATGATAAAAGCGTGCAATTGGCACTGACAGCCCAAGTGCTGTTTTTGGGCGCTTTAGTGATTCAAGTCGGACAAAAAAAACAAGACGGGAATAAGGGTTTGACATGAAATATTTCCTAACTATATTTTTGATGCTTTTCGCTGCGAAAAGCTTCGCTGGTACATACCAAGAAATCTGCTACAGTGACTCCGATTTCTGCGCGAAAATTGTTGACCACAACGGGTTTCTTGCTCAAATCGTTGTGACAAAAGACGATTATGACACGCTTGATCCGGCACTGGTACGGGAATTTCAATCGGCAGGTGTCATATTTCAAGCTGTGACCAATGAACGCTACAACGCCCTGCCCGCGCCCACTATTCATCGCGAAAGCGCCTCAGCCGACGCCGATTTAATCGACGGCATGTCTGACGAAGAATTTGATGTAACGATGAATACCTTGTCTTGCCTTGGCGCTGCTTTTGGTTGTGCCAGCGGAATCGCGGGGTCTATTTCAACAGGCGGCGCTGCTTTATTTTTCGCAGGATTGTCTTGCGGATTAGCGCCCACTTCTTGTCTGCAAGCCCGCAGGTCTTACATAAAATGGAAGCGCTGGCAAGAAAAGAAGCAAAAAGAAAGTAGAGAAAAACAAGGCACAAGCGAAGGTGGTGGCGCTACTGGTGGTGGCGGCGGTAGTGGTGGTGCAAGCACTGGCGGCGGACAAGGCGGGTGGTATGGGCCGGGCGGGTCTGTTCCCAGCGGCGGGGGGACCGTTACTGTTAGCGAAGCGCCCCCGGGACCAATGCCGGGTAGCGGCGGAACCAGCATCGGAAGAAGACCGATTCTGCACTAAAAGAAAAACCCCAGACTAAATCTGGGGTTTTTTATTTGCAGTAGTTAAGAATAGCGTTTACACACGGCAAATACTGCCCAGGTGAGGAGGTCAGGTTCCCTTCGGTAAAATGGAAGTTACCACACTAAACATTTTATCCAGTAAGGTGAACCATGACCAAAGATCAGTATATCATTAACAGAAAATTGAATATCGTTGAACTCGGGAAAGTTTTGGGAAACGTTAGCGAGGCTTGCAGGAAGTTGGGCGTTTCCAGGCAGCATTACTACGACATCAAGCAGACATTGCAGGAAGAGGGTGTCGAAGGCTTGCTGCGAAGGCAAAGACGAAACCAAAGATTGCAAATAGGGTCGCAACCGAGGTAGAAGAACGCATTCTCGCTTACAGTCTCGAGTATCCAACGCATGGACAGGCCAGGGTGGAGAACGAGCTAAAGAAGGAAGGCGTTCTCGTGAGCTCCGGTGGCATAAGGGGTGTATGGCTCCGGCATGGCATTGAGAAAAAGCACTTGAGGCTTAAGCGCCTGGAAAAATGGGCAGCTGAGACCCAGGGCATTCTCACTGAAGAGCAGCTTAAAGCCCTGGAATCGGCCAGGGAAGAACGCCAGGCCCATGGGGAGATTGAAACCTACCATCCAGGTTTTCTCTTTGGCCAGGACACGCTTTACGTCGGCTACATCAAAGACGTTGGCAAGATCTACCAGCAGACCGGGATCGATACGTTTTCAAACGTCGGATTTGCCAAGCTTTATAGCGACAAGACCGCGCTTACGTCGGCAGACTTCCTCAATGACAAGGTGCTTCCATTCTATGATGAGCATGGCGTACAGCTCATGCGGACACTCACAGATCGAGGCACCGAGTACTGCGGCACGCCGGAAAACCATCCGTACCAGCCCTTTTTACACCTTGCTGACATTGAGCACACTCGGACCAAAGCACGGCATCCACAAACCAACGGCATCACTGAGAAGCTCAATCAGACCATCCAGGACGAGTTCTATTCAGTGGCGTTCAGGAAGAAGCTCTATGCCTCAATGGATGAGCTTCAACGCGACCTCGACCAGTATATGAACCACTATAATAACGAGCGCACGAACCAAGGCAAACACTGTCAGGGCCGCACTCCTATGGAGACATTCGTTGACGGGTTAACACTCTATCACCATTACGTTCGGGAAGGAGGAAATGCAGTCAAGATGTTGAACTAGGAAAGCGATGCCGAGGGGAATCTGTCAACGCAATTCCATACTAATGCATTTAAAGACCTTAGTTCAACCAAGCGTTTGGCTTACTTCGATTACACCTGATATTTATGGATAATTTGCTGTAGCTCTTACTGGTTGAATCTTCAAATTTTATGTCCAACAAGACCTTTTATCAATCTGATGACCAGTCGATATATTGAACTTTTCGTCCTACCTCTTGTAAGTTTGTATCATCCAGAATAAAAGCCGTACTGACTTCGAGTCTTCCAGGTGACCGCTCTGACAAATGGCCAATTAGGTTTTTCTCGCTAAAAACTACCCAGAAAATATCGAGCTGTCGCTCACGTAAAAAGCTTATCAGCAAATCTTTGCGAAATAGGAGTCCGTAGGGTGTAACAGGATCAGCAATATTTATCGCAAGAAGATCTCCATTTTTTTTGGATACATAGCCTCCATCAAAATGGCCAAGTCCAATCTGCATTTCTTTAGCGAGAAAGTATGACGGTGCGTTTAGGGTAAAGGATTCGCTGATTGAGCAATCGAAGTTGCCTCTTTCATACAAATAACTCTCATTTGGAAGTATCACCTTGAATGGTAAATTGCGATGATCATTTTCCCAAAAGCCGTTTGCAAAGTCCTCCATGCGATATCTTTCCTGGTAGAGTTCTGCGAAATGAGGATTGGTTCGATTGCCACTTTCAGGCATCCATCGACCAATAAAGTTGCTGTCTTTTAAAAACTTGATTACTTTTGGACGATCCTTTCGGGAAAAAATGAAAGATTGAATTAGGTAGAATTGATCTCGCCTTAAAGAATCATCCCGGTCAGCATCAGCTGGATCTTCTTGACGAAATGTATAGCCCCCATTGAGTATAGTCCAAACTTTGTCTTGCGAGTCATGGTGTTCAATTAAATCAGGACCACTAAATAAATCGTCGATCTGCTTAAGCCAGTCCGCATTTGATTTTTCCTCATCCCATTTTAGGTTAGGATAACTTAGATTAAGGTCGCGTTCCCATTTTCGTAAATCTTTCTCGGAGCGCAGAGTAAGCGTCGGATCAATTTGATCAACGTAACCAACATCATCAAGTAACGGGTCTTCTAAAATTTCTTGCCCGTATCGATTATATACGCATTGGTCAATTAGTAACCCAAGTACATTGAAGTAACTTATCCATTGATATTTCTTTCCAATTCTCTCGGGTTTATCTGCTCTTCTTCCAGAGTCTCTCTCTAAATATCGATCAAACATTCCGTGCAGTTGTGGATCGTAACCGAGGCGATACACTCCTTCCAATACCATGTTCTGTACAGTCTCGACCGACACAAAGCCCTCTGTACTATTCTGTGGTTTACGTATCCTCTTTAACAGGTTCGTCAATTCTTTTTTATTCTTCTCATCTAGAGAGGCAATCAGATTTTTTTTGATATTGGCAATGATAATGTTAATTGCTCTTGTCTTTGAAGCTTGGTCAAAACCCAAAAGGCCAGAGCGTGTGGCCCGAACAATTAAATCAAACATTTCTCTTCGCTGTTTTCCTTTGAGTTTCATCTTGAAAGCGGATATTGCAGTTTCCAGCGGGACATACGTTCGGAGCCGCCAGCGAGGACTATGATCCGATCCCAAGACATATCGAGAAAAGTCTCCAAAGCCCATTACAGACGAAAAAATTGTGGAAGCTCCCCACCTAGGATCACCTGTGTCAAATCCGATTTGAAGGTCAAACTTCTTTTCCAATGTTTTTTTCGATACAGTCTTTTTCGGCCAGTTAGAGCCGAATGGTGGCTTCATCAGATCAAGGTTAACATTAGATATGCATCCTTCTAGCATACATAGAGGGACTATTTCACGTGCGTAATGGCGAATGACGAAATTTCTTGGGACTTTTTTTGCTAAGAAAATCTTCTCATAAACATGCGTTCCTAAGCTCTTAAAGTCTATTGGATTTGTTGAACGGGCTAAGGCTCCATATGAGGAGACAAAAAGACGCTCGATAATATATTCGTCGTCAATCTCCTGAAATCTCTCAATAAATTCTACTGCAAATGCAGGCTTCGTGATGAAAATTAAAACTAATGCTTTGGTGCTGTGGTCGCGAATAAATCTGTTTGAAGACGCGCAGAACCAAACTAACGTCAAACCCAATAGATAGAGGGATTCTTCTGAAACAATTTGCAGATCAATGTTCCACGCCCACTCTACGACCCGTGAAATTACTCCCTCTTCGTCGTAATTGTTATGAAGGAATGGCAACCACAGAGAATCTCTGTTGTTTAATCTAATTTTTCGAAGATGCGAGTCTAGAAATTCAGCTGATAGATGGTGTCCGGGTGTCGTACACAGGGCAAGCACAGCTTTTAGGAAAGAATAGTAACGTTTTTTCGTGACAAGGGTTCGCCTAAGAAATTTTGAGAAGTCAGGCTTGTCAGGAAATGCCGAAGGATTCCTCCAAATCAAGCTATCTAGATATGCTTCAAACAGAAATTCATCATCCGCCATCCCTTTGGCCAGAGTTATTAGCTCATGGCGGCCCTTCGTCCATTCTGGAATTAATGTAGCCAGTGCCTCTATTAGATTTCTATTTTGATAAGCCCTGGAGAAAATATCTGCGATTAGACGAGATTTTTTAAAATTACGTCCTATGTTTTCCTTGGAGAATTTTTCAATCTTCATTACCTCTCTGGCAATGAATATATCGGAAAATTTCTGAAAGCCAAACCGAATCCCTTCTTCTTGTGCTTTTGATTTTGTATTGTAATATATATCTTTAGAGAATAAACCCTCCTCCAGCATATGGTAGCCGATATCTCCTTTGATGCCATAAGTAGCCTTTTCCTCGTCGACGATAGTTTCAAATTCTTTAACTGAGATCCACTCTTGTCCTGCCTTAGCCATGTTTAGCGCGATTTCCTTCGCTATCTGATGGCAAGGTTTTTTTGATGGGGGGTATCCAATTTTTTTTCCAATCAATAAATCGATTTTTTTAAAATATTCTTCATGAATAAACTTTATTCCATTATGTCCGCGGCTAGTCGTTTTTATGGTTTCGCCACTAAGAGATTCGCAATATGTTCTTAAAAAAAGTGGATTGCTAAATTCACCAATTAAAGGTATTTCGTGGCTTACGATGGAGTAGTGTTGAAAAAATCGCTTTGTCGCTTGGAATATATTTTGTTCGAAACCTCTATGCTCGACGAAAATCCATTCATTTTGTGGTTTGAAAAAATTCGTATAACTACTTCGACAGCTGATTACTAAAGACAAGTGCCTGTTTTCAAGAGTCATTTCTAAAAGGACTGGAATCTTCTCTGGCCAATAACTCAGGCCTATGCCTTCGTTGATTGCATCAATAACTATTAGAACTTTAGACTTATAGTGATCTGAGAGGTGTTTCGTGGCCGAAATAAAATCATCCTGTGACCTTTGGCTCTCAGGAAGTCCTATGCTTTTTCCAAGGGACCACCAAATTTCTTTGTCTGCGATTTGTTGTCCAAGCAGAAAAATCGAGGGTTGGGAATCTGACAATCTTTGTTTGACGATATCGCAGAGCAAATGAGTTTTCCCGCTACCGGCTACACCACTGATCCAAAGCGTAGGTTTTTTGTATAGCTCAAAAGCATGTCCCGCAGTGATCAGATAAAATTCATGTGCCTTTGCGGAAAATCGCCTGAAATAGTACCGGTATTCTTCATCTCTGCTTTTAAATCCAGAGTACTTCCTGTCCTTGTCATCATCCGGCGATTTATATTCGTAAAGTAACCTTTCCAATTTTTCTGCAATTTCGGATAGCTCTTTGCACTCTTGGTTAAGGGAGACGCCGTGTGCATCATAGTCAAAGCTAAAATCTAGCTCTTCGCTATGCTTAAGAACTATTTCGACGGATGCGCGTAATTTTGCAAAAGTCTCAGAAAGTTCATGGTTGGGCGTGTAGAAAGAGTGATCATCAACTGCTTTAAAGGCTCTGCGTGTTTCACCTTTGATCTTTTGCAGTAGTTCTTTAAACTGCTTGGTCCGGCACAAACCATCGAAGTATTTTGATATTTGGAGTTCGACATGGGTAGCTTCACAGTATCTTGGCCCAACGTCTTTGATAGCTTTTTCTGCGAGCTGATTAAGTCGTTTCATTGTATCAAGAGGAGCTTCGAAGCGGGTCATTGGTATTCTTCATCCTCTGAAATGGTTTGTTCAAAGGGCCGATGGCTTAGAGTGGTATCAAACGACCCTGTACTATTCAAGTATCCATCCAAGCGATCATGCTTAAGATTTTATGTGATGGCAAGACTGATTTCGAGCAGTTGATCGCCTTTTCAAGAAGAAGAAAAATCCTAGAATATGCCGGCCACATGCGCTTTTGAGGTCAGTTGATCGCGGAGTGTGTCAATGTAAGATGTTATTTTGAAAGTTCTGCAGATCAATTTATTGAATTTTATAAGCTGATTGATCTATAGCCCATCTCTTCGATTGTAACTGCCAATAAACTATGAATTTAAGTCTAGACTGAAGCTCCTCAGAATATCGGACACGGGGAATGTATAATGGGTGGATAACCCTTACATTGAGGTGCCAAGTGGCTGACAAGAAAAAGCAAAAACGCTATACCAAAGAATTCAAGATTGAAGCTGTAAAGCTGGTCACGGAGAAGGGAATGAAGGCCTCCGATGTGGCAAGAGATCTGGGGATAAGCCAGCCAGCCCTGGGGTCCTGGATCAAGGACTACCAGCACAGTGGCCAGGAAGCGTTTCCGGGCAAGGGCAATCTGTCCAGTCAGGAGGACAAGATTAGACAACTTGAGCAGCAGGTGAAGCGGCTTACAATGGAGCGCGAGATATTAAAAAAGGCAATGGCATACTTTGTGGAGATCCCGAAGTAAGGTATGCCTTCATTCGCGAGCATCGGGAGCATTTCCCTATCTCAGTCATGTGCGATATTTTAGGGGTTTCGCGCAGCGGATTTCACGACTGGATGAAGCGTGGGCCCTCACCCCGAGCGATTGAACGCAGCAGGATTCAGGCTGCCATTCGACGTATATTTGAAGATAGCCGCAGAAACTACGGAAGTCCCAGAATCCATAAGGAGCTTCTGAAGCAGGGATTTCAGTGCAGTGAAACGCGGGTGGAACGACTGATGAGGGAAATGGGGATTCGTGCCAAAACAAAGCGCAAATTCAGACGAAAGCCCTATTGCAATAGAATTCTATTTTCGGCCCAAAGCAATTTTGTCATTTGGGATTACTACAAACCTGCTTGGCATGAGTCCTCTTGGGTTCACTTCCAGACCTTTAAAATTCCAAATGGACCGCTATCTGTCGTGGCTCGCAATTAGAATCAAATTGTTAGTAAATCCGCCGGATCGTTTTGCTGAGACAAATTTTGAAGGACAATCTAAGATTTTGCTTAAGCCCCTACCAGAGGAACTCAAGTGACTATGGTTCGGGCACGTGTCCATACTGATTGTGAAATTGGATTTATGTTAATGAGTGGTGGGAAGTAAAAGGTATCGAACTGATTTCTTGACGTGAAGTCTACTGTTGGTTAATAGCCGTTTTCTGGTTAAGCAAGTTGGGAGGATGAGCTGACGATTCAGGCAGAAGTGCGAGATTTAGCAGAAATTGCTTTGACTATAGACTGTATTTCCAGCCCGCGAACGCGGGCTCAAAACAAGTCCATGTGACCGCGCAGCGGGCACGTATCTATCCTGGGATTTACTTAACGGAAACGAAAAAACCCGCTGCTGGAATCCCAAGCAGCGGGTTTTTCATGGTGGAGGTAAACGGGATCGAACCGATGACCTTCGCAATGCCATTGCGACGCTCTACCAACTGAGCTATACCCCCGATCTCTTTGCAGAAGATCGCCTCGCAATGCTGCGAGGTAGACACGGTTTATGCTTGAACCCGATTTCGTTGTCAACGATTTTTCTCTCTGCTTGCCAGGCGCCGGTTGCTCTTTTACGATGATCCCTCTTGTAGAGGCTCTGCGGAAGGAGAATCAGCCCCATGGTAAACAGAGAAGAGAAGTTTAAGAATCTGCTGCTGCTGGGTAGCATACTGGCGGTATTGGGCATCGGCCTGTCGATCTATTCGCTCCTCCATCATCTGGAGCTTAAGCAGGCAGGCGCGACCAGCTTTGCCTGCAACATCAATGACACCCTGAGTTGCGATGATATCGCGAACAGCAAGTTCGCCGAGGACCCCTGGGGCAACCCGATGGGCGTTTATGGAATTGGTTACTTCCTCGGTCTTTTTGCTCTGCTTATCACCGCCCGCATGAAGGAAAACCTGCGGCAGGATGCCTTGCAAGCCTATGCGGTCATGGTGGGAATCGGGGTGCTGGTTTCCATCGTCCTCTTTGGGATCTCGGAATTTGTGATCGGAAAAATCTGCCCAACCTGTGTCGGTATTTATGCTGTCACGCTGATGCAAGCCGCGGTGCTGTTCTTTACCCGCGATGCGATTCCCAAACCCTGGAGTTTCAAAAGCATTAACAACGGCGGCTGGTATGGAATCATCGCCCTGGTGGCCACGATAGCCGTCTATCAGGTGGTGAAGCCGACTTCGACCCGCAATTTCAAACCTGACAATCCGATGACCGAGGAGGAAGTGCAACAGCACATGGAAAAACTCGGGGCGAATCGGGAGGCGCCGATCCTGGCCGCACTGGATCCCACACCTTCTCCTTCGGTGAAAATCGACTACACCGCTTACAGCGGACTGGGTGAAGACTATCGCCTGGGCTCGGACGACGCCAAAGTCAAGATCGTGGAATACGCCGACTACCAGTGCCCCGCCTGTGCCACGGCTTCCAAGGCTTTGAAAGCCCTGCATCAGGAAATGGGAGACAAGGTTCTCATCGTGTTCAAAAACTTCCCGCTCGACAGCAACTGCAACCCAAGCGTGCAAACGAAGATGCATGCCTTCGCCTGTGAAGCTGCGATCATGACCCGTTGCGCCGGGCAGATCGGCAAGTTCTGGGACATGAATCAGCGCGTCTTTGACAATTTCCGTGATATCGACTCCACAAGGCTGGTTGCGTGGGCCAAGGATGTGGGGTTGAATGATGAACAGATCAAGCAGTGCAAGGCCTCGCCGGACATCGTGAAGAAGATTCAGGATGATATCAAACAGGCCAACGACGCGGGACTGTCGGGAACACCAACGATCTTTATCAACGGCCGCAAGTACAACGGCGCCGTGGATCCTGGAACTCTAAAGCAGGTCGTTGAGGCCTTGCTGAACAGCTGATTGTGACGAGAAAAGAAGGCCAGTGATGAATATTACCTTTGAACATGACTACCAACAGAAAATTCTCAGCATGCGTTTTGCCGAGCCGACGGTTCTGGGCGGCGATGCCGATGTGATGAACTGGAGGCAGACCTGGCTCGGTGCTCTGAAATCCTGGCATTCCCCTTACAAGGCTGTGATCGATGGATCGCAGCTGCGGCTCGCTCTGGATGCGGATAAGCCTGCGATCCAGGCGGCGCTGAAACGTATGGAAAAAGTTCTCACAGGTTTTTTCCTGAAGAAGGCCGTGATCTGGGGCATCGACAAGGAATTTTCCGAGCTGACGCCCTTTGAATATGCGGAATCCGAAGAGGCCGCCTGGGAAGCGATCGGTCTGCGCAAAGCGCGTGGACCCGTCGAGCCCGGGGATTTTCGCAGCAGCATTCAACTGCAAAATCATTTTCGGCAGCATGTCGTCGAACTCTCGTTTGCTGCGGATGCAGTGATCGATACCAAGGAAAAGCTGCAGACCTTGCGCAGCAAGCTGACCAATAACCTGATGCAGTGGCATTCCGCCTGGAGTCTGCTGGTGGATTGTTCGCATCTGGAGATCCGGCCCGAACTCCATCCGGAATGGGAGCTCATGCTGAAGTTTTTCCGAGGCTTTTTCCTGAAGGAAGTGCTGGGTTATTCCCCGAAATCCAAGGAGTTAACTTACCCCTTCCAGGTGTATCGAGCCCGACATAATGCCGCTGGCAGGCTGGAGGCGGAAGGCCTGTTTTCCGGGGAGGATGCTGACTGTCAGAGCCGGAAGAGTTGACTGTTCAACTTGACCAAGTTTTCACAAGCAGGGTATAAACAGGCTCCACAGTGCCCTTGGGGCCTATCTGGTGATTATTTTTCAGGAGTCAAGTCGTGCAACCTGTTGAACTTTATCCCATTCAAAATTCGCTGATCCTGCGCGCCCGCGGCGTGGAACTGCTGGTTCTTTCACACCATGTCGCCGAATTGAAGAACCTCAAGGACACCAAGGAATTTGCGGATTACTTTTTGAAACGCGCGATGGTGAACCGCTCCGCGCGCAAGCTGTTTGAAGCTTGGCTGCGCAAGGATAATACGCTGTGGCGTCGGATCTATCATTCGGTCATGCATGACTTCGAAGAGAACAAGGATGAGGTGACGGAAGGAGCGGTGGAGACGGCCGAGACCGCGAAGGCTTGAATCGACGGCCCCCCTGCGGGGGTGACGGTTATTTAGCTTCGCGCGGCCCCGTGGCGGTGATGGTCGCCACCCACCCCAGGATCATTCTTGAGAACCGGCAAATTCTGCCGATAAACCCCGCAGGGGGTGCAGAATGATCCGCAAATATTTGATCTGTGGTAAAAAGCAGATCTATATGCAAAGTAAGAATGTGGAATCCTATAGCGAAATCGGCAAGGTCATCGAACTTTTGATGCCCGTGCGGGATTTCTGGGATCTCGAACGATTTATCAAAGATGTCAACTACCTCCTGGCCGCCGGGGAGGCCCAGGCCGAGGTTGCCACCTCCTATCGGAAGGTCCTCAGGCGATCGGCCCGGTTTGCAGTGCGGGAAATGGATCGACTCTGGCTTTATGGACAAAAAAATAATCAGTAGACCGGCTGCTTTTCTGGATCGTGACGGCGTTCTCGTTCGTGACACAGGTTATGTCTATCGCATCGAGGATCTTGAAATCCTCCCCGGTGTGCCGGAAGCCCTCAAACTCCTCCACGATCATGGCTTTCTTCTTATCGTCATCTCCAATCAGGCAGGCGTCGCCCGTGGTTATTACACGCCCGAGGATGTCGATCATTTCCACGCGGAATTGCAGAAACGCCTGCAGGATCAGCTTGGATTTCCTCTCGACGGCATTTACTACTGCCCGCACCATCCCCAGGGTTCGGTGTTCGAATATTCCATGGTCTGCAGCTGCCGAAAACCCGGAACTGCCTTGATCGAGAAGGCGGGACAGGACTTTGCCATCGACTGGGAGCACAGCGTCATGGTCGGCGATCGGGCCAGCGATGTCGAATGCGGATTGAAAGCGGGAGTGAAGGGAATTCAGATCGAAAGCGATCAGTATGAGGGTCATGCGACCCCGCACGTGAAAGTGCGGGATCTTTGGGAAGCGGCTCAGTGGACGATTCAAAACAGGTCCACTTAACCCCCTCCGGACTTGTGTTCCTTGTACTTTTTCAAAAGAATCTTGATGCGTGGTCCGCAGCGTTCGCCCTTGCAGCCACCGGAACCCGAGCCGACCTTCTGATTGACGTCGGCCACGGTATCACAGCCCGGCAGGGCTTCCAAAACTTTTCCCAGCGGAATGCCTTTACAGATACAGACCACGCGGGTCATTTGTTTCATCCGCTCACGAGCCAATTCTTCAGGCGTCAGGGGACGCTCACTTTCTTCATTCAAAATCAAATCCTTGTCATCGGGCATGCGTTACTCCATTGATCCCGTCCTTCCACCTTAGCACAAAAGTTGCTGGCGGCAGAACAGGCCACATAGACAGCACCCACGCGGTTCAAACCTTCAGGTATAAGGCCTGAAGCCAGTCGAGCCAGCGCTCATCGAGTGTTGCGAAAATCCAGCCGCTCGCATTGCAGGCGGCATGCAAAGCCATGGCGGCCGTCAAACGGCCTGAAACCACGTATAACCATTCACAGCATAAGCCGAGCAGCAGAGGGCCCATCGGCATGGCCAGCTGATCCCAGGCGCCGGACCCATGGGCCATGGCAAAGACCAGAGCCGAACCATAGGCTCCCCAGAAATCACCGAGCTTCTGCCGGGCCCAGCCTCCAATCCCGAAGCGAAAGACGACCTCCTCGACCACGGGAATCCAGAGCACAAACGCTAACAGACCTGGATCCCAGCTCGGGTCAATCGGCGGAGCGCCAGCGACCCAGGCCCGTGACAGAAGGCTCCCGCCCAGGCTGCCACCCACAATCAAGGCAGCAGGCAGAAAAGCAAGCGCTCCCGAGCGGACCGTGCCCCGCAGCTGGCGGCCAAAATGCCAAAGAAGCCAGGCGAGAATGCTATGCAGGACGGCAATGCTCAGCCAGCCGGGTGAAAGCAGCTGACTCACAAAACCATAGAACAGCGACAGCGCCCAACCCAAAAGGATCAGAACCAGGAAAAAGAGAACGCGGGTGGAGATCGGGGTGCTCATGCCGGTATTGTGCTGAGCCGAAAGTGTCTTTTCAAGGTTTCAATGATGGTCAGCACATCATTTTTCACCAGGTAGCCATTGGCACCGGCTTTTTCGCCCAGGTCCCGCGATCCGGTATCACCGAGTGAGGTGTGCAGGAAGATGGGAATCCTGTCGAATTCACTCATTTTCCGCACGCGGCTGATAAAGGTGATGCCATCCATCTGCGGCATCTCCACGTCGGTGATAATCGCCTGCACGCGGCCGGCGGCATTGCCAGCGGACTGCGATTGCTCGAGCTTATGCAAGGCTTCGAGCCCATTTCTTGCCTGAATTACGCGGTAGCCTTCATGGTGCAAGGCGCGCGAGACATTGGTCAGGATCAGGTTGGAATCATCGACCAGGAGTATGCACGGGGCGTTGCGATCCCTCAGCAGGTTGTGGTGCTGCACCGCGTGATCGAAGCCGTGTGGAAGATCCGGCAGGGCTTCCATCGTATGATGTCCGTGAGCCTTGGACTCCAGGCTCGCAATAATTTTTTCAAGATCGAGGATAAAAAGAAACTCAGAACCCTCGATCAGCATCATGCCCGTGATCGAGGAATTGCTGTCCGCCGACGGCGGCAGGACCTTGTCCCAGGTCACCCGCCGGATGCGATTCGTGGAATGCACGATAAAACCGGCCCGTTTTTGACTGAACTCGGTGACGATGATCTGCTGATCGGGGGTGATGGGGCTTTGGTAATCGCCGAGCACCATGCACAGATTCACGGCCGGGATGGGGATGCCGCGCAGTTCAAAGATGCCGGCAATGCCTGGAACCGAGGACGAAAGGGGATTGATCCGCGGCATATGCACGACTTCGCGGACTTTCACCACGTTCACACCGTAGTGGCCTTTGATCACCCGCCCACCGGGCAGGTTGCGAAGCAGGGAGAACTCGATCAGCTCAAAATAGTTCCCGCCCACCTCGAAGTGGTTGTCGAGATCGGAGAGATTGGCTTTCATACGGTTCAACATAAAGTCCCTTTTCGCTGCCTTAACCATCGGCTTTTTTGGGAAAGGCTTGATAGGGACAACAAAAAACCCAGCCTTGTTGCTGGGTTGTGTTCGAGGCTGAAAGGGATTCGAAATCAGATTTCAACCGCCATCAAAGTCCTGAAATAAATCTCGAGCTGCTTCCTTTGCACATCGCTGAGCTTGCCGAACTGCAGACCCACTTCACCTTTCGAGTTGATCCAGGCGACCTTCGCCTTGATCTTCGATTCCGCAGCGGACAGAGTTTTTTTCTTCCGGGCCGCGGCCTTGCCGTCTTCCTCCTGTGCCGGCAATTCGATCGACATGGTCAGCTCCTGCGCCTTCTTCACCTTTAAAGGTCCCTGAAGTTTCACACAGGCGCCGCCGAGGCTGATATTCAAAACCTTGCCATCCACCTTGGGAGCACGCTTGCCCCGACCGGCGGCCTTGCCCACGAGCTGGGTCATGAAGCTGGCGTTGAAGCGGCGTTCCAAACGATGTTTGCTCAAAAGAAAACGATCGATTTTTTCGGAGAGATCATCGAAGTTTATCGGCTTGGGAATCCAGGCCGAGGCGTCCTGATAAGCAAAGAGATTGTCCACGACGGCCTGTTTTACGATGTCGCTGGGATAGGCCGTCATCAGAATCGGCCCATCATAGACCCGGCGCATGGCTTCCACCAAAGCCGGCCCATCAACGTCCGGCAAATCAAAGTCCACCACGCACAGATCCGGGCGTCGTGCGGTAAGGTAGTCCAGAGCCTCCTTGCCCGTGGCCGCGACGTCCACGACTGTTCCCATGATCTTGTCTTTGAAGACCTCGGATGTCATCACCAGACTGGGCTTGCATGAATCAGCGATCAAAACAGTTGTCATGGAATAATCCCTTTCATGCGTATGAATCTCGATGCAGTCTTCAGAGGCTCAGTGACTTCCAAAATCGAAGGGATGGACCATGCCTCTAGTTCCATTATAGCGAAGGTCACTGGGAAAATACTGCCCCTGCACATCTGTTAGAATCAAGGTGATCCCCCAGATGCATTTTCTCTATCGGGAAGGCTGGGATCGCGGTCGACACAGACTGGAAAAGCCAAAGGGAATCGATCCTTACCTTTTGCTAATAAGCGGTTGGGAGTTTTCATGCAAAGACTGGCCAAAGCCTGTTTGATAACCTTCGTGGGAGCAGTGTCCACGCTGCCTCTGATGGCGATCACTGACCTGCGCCCTGTGACTTTGCCTTTCACACAGGATTTGAATGTACTGCGTGCGAGTCTTACTTTGCCTGTCACAGATCGGGTCCGTAAAATCACAATACCGTCTCGAAAATTGAAGATGCGTGCCTATAATCCCAAGAAGGATGAGACGGTGGAACCCATCAGTCTCACCATACCCCGATCCGAATCGGGAGTGACGGAAATGGCGAAGCGTCTGGCCTCCGGAGGACGGAGCGAGGCTCTGCAGAACCTCCTCCTGGATCGTCTTAAAAAACTGGGGCCCACGACACGATCCTCGGTCAAGGTTGAGTTGCAGTCCGATGACTTCAAGCTCATCAACTTCCAGGCGCTGGCTGACGAACTTTCCAAGGAACACCACCAGGTCGTCGTCAAATCCAAGGAACTGGCGGGTGAAAAGAATACCTGGAAAGAGTTCCGGAATCAGCTGAGCTATCTGCTGCCCCGCGAGCAGATTTCACGCATTCACCGCAAGATCAAAGCCGGGACCGACCTCACCTTGGATGATGACCTCTTGCCCACCTTTGCGAAAAAAATGGCCGGAAAATTTATCATCTATCGCGGACCGAACTGCTTTCATGCGGCGCTGGCCTTCTTTGATCAGCATTTGACCCGGGCTCCTTCAGTCAATGTGAAGGAAGAGGAAGGCTATCATCGAGCCATGATCAACTATGACGAACTCTGGCGGGTCATCAGCAGCGAATTCTATGAGGTCGATCCGCGTAATTCCCCCCTTAAATATGGGGATCTTATGGTGTTCTTCGGGGTTCCGCCGGAATCTCCCAAGCACATCAACTTCAAATGGATTCGGCACACGGCCATCTATCTCTTTGGACCCTATACCTTCTCCAAGGGATCCAAGTCGCCCAATACGCCTTACTCCGTGAAAACGCTGGAGGAGGAGTGGTCGACATGGCGCGCCTTGACGCAGAATCTTGGCGTCAAGATCTACCGTCGCCAGCTGAACGTGTCATCCGGGCGATTGCCGGTCAAGCGTGACGACTGGATCTACTGATGAACCCGCTTTGCTTTTGAAGGAAAAGTGTTTTCCTGGCTTGTCAGGAGTGGTAATAAAAGGCCCCTGCGCCCCTTCCTTGGCGCTCTGGTTAATCCACTCCTCAATTAAAGATAAGCCATGACAGTAGCCAAAACACATCGCTCGACAGCCAAGATTTTTCGCAGTGAACGGTGGAAGAACGATCATAGCAAACAGTTTTTGAGCAAACGCCCGGCCGCCCCTGCCCAGGACGAATCCTGCTGCGGGACCCACAGTCCGGTCGATGGCAACTACGAACATAGCCTTCATCACAAATATCAGGCCGCGCTGCAGAAGTTCCGCGAACAGGGGCTGCTGGAAGGCGTGAGCGTGATCAATCCTGTGGCCTCACCACGTTCCACCGGCTATCGCGCGCATGCAAAGCTTGCCGTAAGGCATGCCCGTGAAGCTGCCGTCAAACCCGAGGCTGGTGAGCGCTTTGCCATTGGACTTTTTGCGGCCAATTCCCATCAGGTGATCCATCTGAAGGAATGTCCGATGCACCGCGCTTCGATCAATCGTCTGCTGCCTGATCTGCAGGCGGAACTCGAGGCTTCGAATCTGCAGCCATACTGTGAAGAAACCCATAGCGGCGACCTCCGCTATCTGGCCATTCGCGCCACGCATTTAACTGAAGAGCTGATGCTGACCTTTGTCACGCGGGAAGAGAAGGACAAGGTTGAACTGAAAGCCATGGTTTTGCGTTTGCGGCAGAAGGGCCACCTGATCGTCTCCGCCTTTCAAAACATCAATCCGAGCCGCACCAATGCCATCTTTGGTTCCTTGACCAAAAAGCTCGCAGGGGCCGAAGGTTTGCGTGAATCCCTTTGCGGTTTGACCTTTGAGATCGGTCCGACCAGCTTTTTCCAGGTGAATCCCTGGACCGCGGAGATGATCTATCGTCGCGTGGAACAGATCGCCGGTCATCGCCAGGGCGATGCTGTGGCCTGGGACCTTTATTGCGGCACCGGCCAGATTTCGCTCCTCCTGGCCCAGGCGGGCTATCGTACGCTGGGGATTGAAGAGAACCCGCAGGCCATTCGCGATGCCGAAGCCAACTGTGTGCGCAACGCAATCCCTGCCGCTGCCCGTCCGGCCTATATTTCCGGCCGCGTGGAAGACCTGGACGGTCGATTCCCGGATTGGTCGGCAAAACCCGAGCTGATCGTTGCCAATCCGTCGCGTCGTGGACTGGCCCCGGCCGCCCGCGAACTCGTGCTGAACGGTCTGCATCAGCGTCCGGGCAGCCGCTTGATTTATGTGTCCTGTGAAGCCGAAACCCTTATCCGCGATCTGGTGGATCTGACCAAAGCCGGTCATAAGTTGCTCCAGCTTGAATGTTTTGACATGTTCCCCTACACCGAAAAACTGGAATGGCTGGCCGTCATCCAGTAAGCCTTAAAATACCGGGGGGCTGCCTCGACAGCAGCTCCCACCTGGGATATACAAGTGTTCAGCACCAACAAGATGGGTAGAACACGCGATGACCTACGATAATTTCGTCCAACCCAATCCTGAAACATTGACCTATGGCCGCTATCTTCACGTGCATGAGCTTCTCGGTCTGCAGCAGGAACTGTCGCAGCCGAAGGAACATGATGAACTCCTTTTTATCGTGATTCACCAGGTCTACGAACTGTGGTTCAAACAGATTCTGCACGAGGTGAAGCACTGTCAGGAAACCTTGACCCAGGACGACATCCTGCCGATGACCAAGGCGCTGCATCGGGTGACGACCATACAGAAGGTTCTTCTGCAGCAGGTGGATATTCTGGAAACCATGACTCCAACCGAGTTCAATCGTTTCCGCAAAAACCTGAATCCGGCCAGCGGTTTCCAATCCTATCAGTTCCGTGAGTTTGAGTTTCGCCTTGGGATGAAGAATCCGGCTCATCTGCGTTTCTTCTCCCATGATCCGGCGGCATCGGCCAAGCTTCAGGCCGCCATGCAGGAGCCGACGCTTTACGATCATTTCCTGCGCTATTTGCAAAGGCAGGGCTTTCCCGTGCCCAAGGATGTTCTGGAACGGGATGTGACGCAAATTCACAACAGTCACCCCGAACTCGTGAAGCTATTTACCGATATTTACGAGAATCCGGCCCAGAATTATCACCTTTATCTGGCATTGGAAGCGCTCGTCGATCTGGATGAACTTTTGATACTATGGAGATACCGTCATGTGCAGATGGTTCGCAGGATGATCGGCGACCTGGCCGGAACCGGTGGATCCCTCGGCGCCCGCTACCTGCAATCCACATTGAATAAAAGCGCCTTTCCGGATATCTGGGAGGTTCGCAATCACCTCGGGCAAGGCACAACGCCCTACGGTGGCCGCTGAAGCGTCTTGCAAGGAGAATGCATGAGTCTGAATGAAGTCACGCTCAATTTGCCCAATTATCCCATGGAAGAACTGTCGAAGATTCGGCAGCGTTTGATCAGTCAGAACAAGAAGGTCTACGATTTTGGGACCGGTGATCCCAAAATCCCGACCTGGGCGCCGATCCGTGAGGCTGTGGCGCAGAGCGTGACCCCGATCAGCCAGTATCCGGCCACCCGGGGTGGACCGGACTTGATTGAATCCATCTGGGGATACTGCAACCGGAACTTCGGCATCAAGGCCGGCCAGGGTTTTGACATCATGGCCACCAATGGCAGCAAGGAAGCGATCTTTCATATCGCGCTTTGTCTCGTGGGACGGGCTGGCGGGAAAAATATCATCGCCTATCCCGATCCCGGCTATCCCGTGTATCGCAGTTCGGCGCTTTATGCGGGCGGCGTTCCCTATGCGATGCCCCTCAAGGCTGAAAATGATTTTCAGATGGAACCCTGGACTCTGCCCGAGGACATTCAATCCCGAATGGCGGCTCTTTGGATCAACTATCCTCATAACCCCACCGGTGCGGTACTGAAGAAGGGGCATCTCGAAAAAATCATCGAATGGTGTGAAAAACGCGATGTCGTGCTGCTGGCCGATGATTGCTACATCGATATCTATGATCCGGCCTGGGATCGTCAGGGTCAAAAGCCTTTGACTCCGATCAGCTTGACTTCAAGGAACGTCTATTCCTTCCAGAGCCTTTCCAAGCGTTCGGGCATGACCGGCTATCGCAGCGGATTCTTGATCGGTGATGCCCGCTATATGCCGCTCATCGGAACCGCGCGAGCCAACTTCGGTGTGGGCACGCCCACCATGCTGCAAAAAGCGGCGGCCATCGCCTGGTCGGACGACACGCATGTGGCGGAGCGGCGGCAGATCTTTGCCAATCGCATTAACCTCGCCATGCCATACCTGCAAAAACTCGGCATGATCGATCACAAACCGGAAGCCACGTTTTACCTCTGGTGCCGCGTGCCGCGTGGTCTGGATGATGTGGCCTTCTGTCTCCGCCTGGCTGAAGAGGGCGTGATCACCAGCCCCTCCCAGTGGTTAAGCGAAGGGGTTAAAGGCTACATGCGCTTTGCCCTGGTGCCGGAGGATCCGGATACGGTGGAAGCGATGGAGATCGTTTCGCGTTTGGTCAAAAACCTATAATCGCCATTTTTCCCAGTGCCGGCCGTCCTCCCACGGCTGGCACATTCCCGCGCCGCACACCCGCCCCTTACTTTCCTTCCCATGAGCTCCGATAGCGAAGCAGGCCCTTTATTGATTTCGCAGGGTTCGCCTGAGAGAAAGCGTGACGCGCATGGGGCGCCGAGAGGAAGCATGACGCGGATTGGGAAATTTGGTTTGAACATCGTGGATAGCCTGGAGCTTCCGGGCCTTCCCTACCGCCTTGTGCGTGCGGTGCGGGAAAGCGATGGCCAAAATTTTCTGGTGAAAATCATTCCGGCTCGCCATGAAAGCGTGGGCCGTCTCCGCAGTGAATTCGCCTTGCTGCGTTCGCTTTCCCTGCCGCTCTTTCCCGAGGCCCAGGCCTGGGAACAGGATGCCGAGGAATGCTGGGCGCTTTATATCTGTCCAGCTCTGACCCCTTTGTCACAGGTTTTGCAGCGACCTGGACATACCGTGGCCACGCGCCTTGAATTGTCCGTGAATCTTGTTGAGGCTCTGGTCGAGCTGCATAAGCGAGGTTATATCCTGCTGAATCTCAATCCCTGGACCTGTCTGGTTCGGGATGATGATCGCAGTTTCATGTTCCTCGATGCGAGTCATATGCGCAGTCGATCGCGACGGGATGCGACGCCGCCTCTGCTTTTTGAACCGGATCCCGTTCACTGGCCATACATGGCGCCCGAACAGACCGGAGCCAGCAATCAGCCCGCAGATCAGCGCAGCGATCTCTATTCCATGGGGCTGACTCTTTATCAGCTCTTTGGCGGGGAACTGAGTACGATGCAAAAAAGCCAGGATGAATGCAGCCACTGGCATATGACCGTCATTGCCGATCAGCTTGTCGATCGCGTGCTGAATTTTTCGCCCTATGTGTCCGCAATCGTGGCCAGGCTCAGCAAAAAACAGCCTGCGGAACGTTATCAGACCGCCTGGGGCGTGCTGCAGGATCTTCGCGAAGCACTGTCGTCGTCACAGGCCAATCTTCCTGATCAAATGCTGTCGATCGGCACACGGGATGTGCCGGATGATCTGCGATTCCCGGATCGGATCTATGGCCGTGATGTGGAAATCGCCGAACTGGATGCCGTCTATCAGCGGTTCATCTCGGGAGAATCGGTCTCCCTTCTGGTTGAAGGACGGGCGGGCATCGGCAAGACCCGTCTGCTCGGGCACATCAACGACCTGAGCAAGGTCAGCGGCTGTCTTCTGGCCCGGGGTTCCTCTGTTCCTGACACGACGACCCGGCCCTTTGCCCCGATCATGGAAGCGGTCGATGAGCTCGTGCATCACCTTTTGCAAAAACCCCAGCGTGAGATGCTCGCCTGGCGGAAGAAGATCTTCGACAGCGTGGGTGAAAACGTTGCGCTGATGATTCAGCTCTGTCCGGACCTGGCTTTGGTTCTTGGCAATGCTGAGGATATTCCGACTCTGCCGCCCAAAGAGGAAAAGATCCGCTTTGAAATGACCCTGCGCAATTTCATTCGAACCTTCTGCCAGCGTGAGCATCCTCTGATTCTGATCTTTGAGCAGGGACAATGGCTCGACAGCGGCACGCTGGATATGCTGGATGCCATCCTTCGCGGGGACAAGGCGGAGCATCTTTTCCTGATCTTCACCTATGCCACGGACACCAAAAACGTCCGCTGCCGGGTGGAAAATCTTTCCAATCTTTTGCAGACAGCGTTCGTCCATCATGCGGTCATGCATCTGCATCCGCTGTCGACGAACAATATCTCCCGCCTTCTGGCGGAACTCTTCATGATGGAACAGGACCGGGTCGAGGATCTGGCGGCCATTATCTTTCAAAAAACCGGCGGCATTCCTCTCTTTGTCCGCAACATGATCCAGGGATTGACCGAGCAGGGCGCCATCTCCTTCGATTACCGCCGTTTCTGTTATTTCTGGAATCTGTCGATCGCCCAGCAGTGGACCATCAACGACAGCATGGTCAATCACGTCCTCCTCCAGCTGCAAAAACTGCAGCCGGGCGATGTGGATCTCATCGGCATGGCGGCCTGCATTGGCCGTGAATTCCGGGTGAATGATCTGCAGGTCGTCGCCGGTCAGGATATTGAAACGGTTCGTGCGGCTCTCGCGCGGGCGTGTGAGCGCGGCCTTGTCTTTGTGGTCAATGATGAGTCCCGGGAGAAGGGCACGGATAAATCCGAACGTCTGGTGATGGAAGGCACGTTGCGCTTCGCGCATGAAGCCATTCGCGAGGTCGCCTCGGGTGAGCTGACCGCGGATGTGAAGCGCTCCGTGCATCGGGCCATTGCGGAACAGTATATGCTGCAGGTCGCGGAAAGCGGGCAGCAGGATCGCCTCTTTTCCATTGTGGATCACTTCAACCATAGTGTGGATCACAGTCAGCCCTGCGAGGACATTCGTCTCGCCGAGATGAACCTGGGAGCCGCTCGCAAGGCTCGTCTTTCCGCATCCTTTGCCCAGGCTCTTGCCTATCTGCGGAAGGCCATCCTGTATCTCGGTGACAATCCCTGGGAAAAATACTATCGCCAGTGCCTGGCCATTCATGAAGAGATGGCCATCGGAGCCTTCCTGAACCAGAACAAGGACCTTCAGCAGGCCATCGTCGAGGAGGCGCTTAAGCATACCCGTGACAAGGTGGATACCATCGTCTTCCATGAGATGAAGATTGCCGAGATCATGAGCCGCGATCTTGAGGAAGCTCTGGACTATGCGATACCGGTTTTGATCGACTTCGGTTTTAAATTTCCGCGCAACCCGGGAACCTTCCGTGTGGGGTGCTATCTGATCCGGGCCATTGCCCTGATGAAGACGACCAACTATCTGCGCCGTCTGGAAAACGTCGGGCACTCGCATGATCTCCTGAGTGCCGCCGCCATCCGGATTGCCACCCGGGTGGGTTCAGCGGCCTATCTGGTGCGACCCAATCTGATGCCGGTGCTGGCCGTGAAAGGTTTTGAACTCGGCCTGAAACACGGGCATGTGCCATCGATGCCGTTTGCCTATGCCGGCCTCGCAACCATTCTTCTGTCTGTGTTTGGTCACTATCGTGATGCTTTCCGCCTCGCCCGTTATGCCGAGGCTTTGGTTCGCCAGTTCGAGGACAAGCAGCAGCAGTGCCGTGTGGATCACATGCTGCACTCCTTTATTTATCCCTGGTCGGAACCCATGCGGCACAGCCTGATCGGTCTTCTCAAGGCCTTCCGCAATGGAGTCGAATACGGCGAATACGAATTCGCGATCCATGCCATCAACCTCTACTGTCATTACAGCTTTTATGCGGGCAGCTCGCTTCTCCGACTGGAAGAGGAGGTGACCGAGTATCGCCGCATGGTGGGTGATCTGCATCATAATTATTTAAATGCGCATACGGAAATGGCCCGTCAGACCTTGATGAATCTCTGTCTGGATAGCGGAGAAACGACAGCGATGCTGGGGCCAATCTTTGATCATCGCAAGCATGCTGAGCTTCTGGTCAAGGCTCCCGACTTCACATTCTACTATGCCACCAACAGTATTGTTCTCTGCACGCTCTATCATGATCTGCAGGAAGGGTTCCGCTTTGAAACCATGGCCCGAAAGCATAAGCAGTCGGCGATGGGGTCCTACGGCATGTCCGTCTATCGCTTCTATGCCGGCATCCTGCTGGCTCGCGCGGCTACCAATGGGCTGAAAGCGAAATGGTCCAGTATCCTGAAACTGAAAAATGCCGTGCGCATTTTCAAACGCTGGATGAAGTATGTGCCGCAGAACCAGGCGCACCGCTATCACCTTCTGCGAGCTGAGTTGCAAAGGCTGCAAGGCAAGACGCTGCAGGCGCTCGCATCCTATGCTCATGCGATTCGCGCCGCCGAGGAAGCCGGGGTCCAGCAGGATCTGGGACTTGCCTGTGAACAGCTGGCCTGTCTCTTCCACGGTCTTGGCCTGCATACCCTGGCTCAGGATTATTTGCGCAAGGCCTTTGAAGCCTATCAAAGATGGGGCGCCACCAAACTGGTGAACCGATTGAAGGAACACTATCGCAGCTGGCAGCTGGCGGAATCACCCAGCCATGGCCTGAAGGTGGCTGAGAATTCCTATGACCTCCAGTATCTGCAGCGGGTCCTTTCGGAAATGACCCGGGAGACGACCGATGCCCATTTGATGACCCGCATTCTTTCCAGTTCCGTTCATCTCGCCGGTGCGGACTGTGGTCACTTCATTCTCAAGAGCTTTGATGACAATACCTATCGCGTCAGGCAATCGTTCAATGATAGCGTCATCACCCAGGCGGACAAGGGCTTTATGGCTCTCGACACCATATGCAAAAGCCTTGTGAACTATGTGATCCGCACGCGACGTTCGGTGGTGGTGGCGGATGCCCAGGTGCCTCAAAAGGCGATTCCTGGTCTGGAGCGCGATCCCTATGTGATGGAAAAAATGGTGCGTTCCCTCGCCTGTATTCCCATCGAAATCGGCAGCGGTGCCGAGCGGGAACTGATCGCCATCATCTATCTGGAAAACAGCGTCTCTTCCCATGTCTTCACACAGGAACGTCTGCGCCTTCTGGAACTCGTCGGTCAGGCCACGGCCGGACGCCTGGAGCTTTCGGAAAAGGCCCACACCCTGGAAGCGTCCCTGAAGGAAGCGCAGCTTGTGCAGCAGGCGCTCTTCCCCACCATCAAGCGTCTTGGTTCCTTTGCGGTCGCGGATTATTTCAAGGCCGCCGATCACACCGGGGGGGACTGGTATGGTTACTATGAAGAGGATACCCGGGATCGTGCCTACTTCTTTATCGGGGATGTGACGGGCCACGGTGTATCATCCGCTTTGATCACAGGAACGGCAGCCGGTTCCGTTTACGGATCGATCGCCACTCTGCAGGCTGTGCAGCGGGACATGAGCCTCACGGAGACCACGGAGATTCTCGCCAACTGCGTGAACCGCGCCGTGTACGATACGGCCGCCAAGGTCGATAAGTTCATGACCATGGTCTTTGTCTCGTTTGACTCGCGCACGGGTGAGGTGGCCTTCATCAACGCCGGTCACCCGAATGGCTTTATTATCTCGGACTACAAGGTGAAACCCCTCCTGGGTCGCGGCAGTCCGCTCGGCTTTCACCGGGATCCTATTTTCAAGGTCCAGCGTCTGCAGCTGCAGCCGGGTGATATCCTCTTCTTCTATACCGATGGCTTGATTGAAAACGAAGGGCCGGAAGGGGAAAAACTGCATCCGCGTGATCTGGCCCGGATACTGGAAGTCTCGCGCGAACCGGATCTCATCAAACAGCAGCTGCTCAAACAAACGGACAACATCTGGCAGAATCGCAAGGCAGCGGATGACTATGCTTTTGTTATCATTCGCTGGGATGGCTGGCGCCAGACCACGAGCGCCAAGGCCGGTTGACGCAAGCGTGCGAACGTCTGTAGCTCAGCGCGCCTCACCATCGACCTTGAAGGAACGCATCAGCTGCGCAGCCACCGGATTCTGAATTTTTCGGTCACCGGCCACCAGCCAGAGATCCTCGTGGACGCCGTCCAGCTCGCCGATCACATAAAGTTCCTTGCTGTTCAGAAAGTCCTCCGCCGCAGGTCGAGCCAAGGGCAAAAGCCCCGTCCCATTAGCCCCAAGCAGTTTCTGCAGGCTGGTATCCTGAACTTCCGCCACGGTATCGACGCGAATATTCTGCATCTTCAAAAAGTGATCCAGGTCCACACGCAGGCGATTGGTGGCCAGCGGCATGATAAAGGGCTGATTGGTCAGGGAAGCTGGAAAGCCTTTTTTAAGCGGCAAATACTGTTTCGCGCCGCAAATCACCACCGGCATGCGGGCCACGCGCCGGGCATGGAGCCCCTGTCCATCCATCACCGGAGGCGATTCATTCGCGAGGAGAAGATCGAGGCGGTGGGCCTTCAGCTCACGCAGGAGCATATCCCCGCGTCCTTCCTGAATGGAGACGATGCAATTCTGTACCGACTGGGCCTGCTGAATAAGCAGAAGCGCGAGATGTTTGGGCACGCTGTCAAGGATCCCAAACTGAACCTCGATGCGATCCTTTTGTAAACGATCGTTCAAGGCATCGAGCATCTCGTCGCCGAGTTTGAAAATTTCCTGCGCATAATCCAGGGCAATGCGTCCGGCTTCCGTCAAATAAAGGCGCTTTTTACGCCTTTCAAACAGGATCTGTCCCAGATTATCCTCAAACTGTTTCAACTGAGTTGAGAGTGTCGGTTGCCCGAGGCGCAATTTCTTCGCCGCCTTGGCTATGCCACCCTCCGTTGCGATTGTCTTGAAGTAATACAGATGATGGTAGTTGATCCAGTTGTCCATTGTCCACCTTATCAAGCGTCTCGCGCAATCGTCGGAAAAAGACTTCCAGCTCCTCTTCTTTCAGTGTTTCCTTGGCCAGAAGAAGCTGGGCGCTCTCCTCGAGGATCGCGCGACCCTCACGTAACATTTCCAGAGCGCGTGAAAAACAACGGTCGAGAATCTTTCGGACCGCAAGATCGATCTTCTCCGAAGTCTCCTCACCATACCGTTTTGCGGCATAGCTTGCACCGAGAAAGTTCGGCTGATCCTGCTCGAAGGTCACGTGGCCCAGGGATTCCTCCATTCCATAACGGGTGACCATGTTCCAGGCAATGTCGGTGGCCTTGACCAGATCGTCGGCAGCGCCCGTGGACAGATGATTGAATATAAGCTTTTCAGCGGCACGCCCGGCCAGCAAAACGGCAATTCGATTTTCCAGCTCTTCTCGGGTCATCAGGAACCGATCCTCGGTGGGCCTTTGAATGGTATAGCCCAAAGCCCCGATACCGCGTGGGATCACCGAGACCTTATGCACTTTATCTGTGGTGGAAAAGGCCGCGGCCGTCAGGGCATGGCCCATCTCATGATGGGCCACAATGCGACGCTCGGTTTCATTGAGTATGCGATTTTTCTTTTCCAGACCGGCCACGATCCGTTCCACGGCCTCGGTAAAGTCAGCGAGTTCCACCTGCTCCGCGCGCCGCCTTGTGGCAATCAGCGCCGCTTCATTGCAGAGGTTGGCAAGATCCGCTCCCGTGAAACCTGGGGTCAGAGCAGCCACTTTTTCCAGTTCCACATCCGTGCCCAGGGATTTAATCTTGCGCAGATGCACCTTCAGAATTTCCACCCGTCCATTTTTATCCGGACGATCGACCAGCACCTGCCGATCGAAACGGCCGGCCCGCAGAAGAGCAGGATCCAGGATTTCCGGGCGGTTGGTGGCCGCCAGCAGAATCAGACCAGACGTCGAATCAAAACCATCGAGCTCCACGAGGAGCTGGTTCAGCGTCTGCTCCTTTTCATCGTGACCGCCACCAAGCGCCCCAGCAGCCCGGGACTTGCCGAGCGCATCCAGCTCATCGATGAAAACGATGGCCGGTGCCTTGGTGCGGGCCTGCTCAAACAGATCACGCACACGCGCGGCGCCGACGCCGACAAACATTTCCACAAATTCAGAACCGCTGATCGAAAAGAAAGGAACACCGGCCTCACCAGCGACAGCCTTGGCCAATAGGGTTTTGCCGGTGCCGGGAGGTCCGACCAGCAAAATGCCTTTGGGCATGCGGCCGCCGAGTTTGGAATACTCCGCCGGGTTTTTCAAATAGGCGACGATTTCCTGCAATTCATGCTTGGCTTCGTCAACGCCCGCCACGTCCTGAAAAGTGACTTTGGTATCGCTTTCCACGTAAACCTTGGCCTTGCTCTTGCCGATGGCCATGAACTCGCCGCCGAGCCCGCCCTTCCCACTGAGTCTTTTCATCATGAAAAACCAGATGGCAAAGAAAGCCACGGCCGGCACAATCCAGGCCAGAAGATCGTAAAGGAAATTGCTTTCAAACAGTCCGTAGACTTTGGTGTCCGTGCCTTCAAAATCCTTGCTGAGCTCCGGATCAATGCGGGTGGTGACAAACTGCTGCGGCCCCTGGCCATCAGCCTCTTTCAGCTTGCCTTGAATATGCGTGGGCGTGACCGTAACTTCGGCCACTTTGTTGCTGCGAACCATCTCCAGGTATTCGCTGTAAGGGATATTGCGGACCTGAGTCGCCTGAAACCACTGATTCTGAATCAACATGGCAACCAGGACGGCCAGGAGAATGTAGCCGAGTTGAAATCTCGTTTTTTTTGGCATGGAATATAACTCCTGCAAGGCGGCTGCGTGTGACCGCTTTGACTCGAATATCCGCTTCAGTTTAAAGCAGGCAAGCTGAAAAAGGCCTGAGAGAAAAAGGGAGTGGTTTTTTAGGACCAGGATGACTTGGGGAAAAAAGAGGAGATACAAGCAGTAAAGAAGGCAGATAGGGGGATGGATAAACAAGAAGGAGGTCATTCCTCAGTCCTGTTGCTCATCATGCGACCGCTGACTTCTTTTTGAAAATAGATATTATGGGACAACATTATTGTTTTATATGAAGTATAAGAGCGCCGTCAGGAAGCCTGATTGCCAGGGCGCAACGTACCACTGCCTGGGACGGCCAAAGGCAGAGTCAGAACAAAGGTCGTGGTCTCCGCCGTTTCATCGAGTTCCAGGTCGCCATGAAAGCGTTTGATGAGGCGCCGTGAAACCGGAAGACCGAGTCCACTCCCGCGACGTCCTTTGGTGGAAAAGCCGCGCTCAAATATCTGTCGTGCCAGGAGCGGATCAATTTTCGGTCCGGCATTGCTCACACCGATGCGCAGCATTTTGGTTTCGTAGTCCATGATGCCGAAGACTTCAATCCAGCGGTCTTCGGCCACATGGGATTCAATCACATCCATGGCGTTCTGCAGAAGGTTCAGGAATACCTGCTGCAGGGTGGCCAGGCCAATGGCGATCTTGATGTGGGGAACATCGGTAAAGACCCGGATGCGCATTTTATCAAGACGCCTTTGCAGGAGGAGCAGCGTGCCCGCCACTGCTTCATCCGCATAGATCTCGGTCTGCAGCAGAGGACTTTGGTGAAAGGCCAGGATGGTCCGCATGAGGCGCTGGGCTTCCACAGTCACCCGCAGGAGCTCCTGGAACGAAAAGATCAAATCCAGTGTATGCGTGAAGCTCGCCATGTCCGCCGGCGACCAGTTCTGCAATCTTTTCCATTGATCCTGCAGTTCGACGATGGGAATGCTGGTTCGCGCCAGAAGGAAACGCAACTGACGGAGGCTATCGGGAATCGGCTGCTCGGGTCCCGGCAGGACGAGAGCCTGAGCCCGCTTTTCAAAATCATAAGTGGGGCGGCGCTCCAGCAGACTATCCAGCAGGCTTTCGCGAAACGTGGTATCCAAGGGATTATGCCGCAGGATGGCCCGCAGCTCCTGGTCGGTCAGCTGCTCGGTCGCGCGCGAGCTGGTCAGAATGCTTTTGATTTCATGACTGAGATCGGTGAAAATTTCCCCGAGCTGGACCATGCGATCGCGCTGCTCCTGATCATTTTGATAGCGCTGCAGCTGAATGCGACCCACCAGATTGCGCACCCTCAGGGTCAATTCCAGAGGGTTGATCGGCTTCGCCAGATAATCATCCGCACCCCATTCAAGTCCGATGAGGCGATCATCCTCGCTGGCCCGCGCGGTGACCAGGATCACAGGCGTATCGCAGAGATCCTCACGACCCTGCACAAAACGGAGAACATCCTCCCCAGAGATATCGGGCATCATCAGATCCAGGATCACAAGGTCCGGATGCAGATGCACGATCGCATCCATCCCGGCCTTGCCGCCGATCGCGATCGAGGTGCGGTAGCCCTCTGATTTCAATATTTCCGCAAGTATTTCACAGTTGGATTCATGGTCATCGATCACCAGGATGTGGAAGGTGCCGGGATCCGCCAGCAGTGGTGACGCCATGCGCACATGGGCTGGCAGGGGCACGGAATTGGTCGGGATGCGCTCCAGCCGCGAGGTTTCCATCAGCGGCTTTTCCTGTTCCGTCACCGTTAAAAGCTGCTCCGCGCTCTCAGGAATCCAGACCCGGAAACGCGAGCCTTTGTCCGGTGTTGAATCCAGTTCGATCCGGCCATGCATCAGATCAATCAGCTGCTTCACGAGCGACAGACCCAGGCCCGTGCCTTCATATTTTCGCCGTGCATCGGATTCAACCTGAGCAAATTCCTCGAAGATCCTTTGCCTTTGATCGGGGGCGATGCCGATACCGGTATCGCTCACGGACAGGATCAATTCACCGGCGAGCCGTTCGAGCCGCAGCGTCACCTGATTGGTGCGCCCTGGTTTGGCGAACTTGAAGGCATTGCCGATCAGGTTCCGGGCGATCGTATAAATCTTCTCACGATCCTGAACGAAGTTGGCCTCACCGCTTTTCAAATCCAGGCGGGAATCGTATTGCGAATGCGGATAACGCAGCAAAAGGCCTTCCGCCAGGTCGTCGATATCATGCTGCAGCCTATGCAGATCGATACGGACAGGCGCCAGACTCAGTTCCCCGCGTTTGGATTTCGCCAGGTCCAGGATCATGTTCACCTGGTTTTTTAGCGATTCCGCGAGGCGTTTGGCCTTGTCGAGCTGACCCTGAATCGTTTCATTCACGGTTCCATAATGCCCGGAGCGGATCAGATCAATAAAGCCAATGATACCGGTCAAGGGCGTGCGCAGCTCGTGCGAGGTATTATGAAAGAAGGTGGTGCGGGCCTGCTCCTGTTCGATCAGACTTTGCATCCGCAGCTTTTGATTGCGGGCGTCCCGCGTTTTCATCAGAGCCCAGCCCGCGGCAGCGGCCAGAATCAAAAGCCCTACGAGGCTGATGTATACCGTACGGTGCAGTCTTTGCGACTGCTGCAACTCCAGGGTCTGAATACGATTCTGTTCCTGCAGAAGGACGTTCTGATGTTCCTGACGCTGGAGTTCAAGACTGGTAGCCATGCGTGCGATCGTGACCGCATTCCGTTCCCGCCAGTATTTGTCACTGAGTTCGCCCAGCTGACGCCGGGTGAGGAGTTCCTCCTGGCTTCGGCCCATCGCCTGCAGAACATCAGCTTTAACCTTTTGGAAGGTTACGCGCATGTGCAGCGAACCCTGGGGACCGAAATACTGCTCGAGCTCCTGGCAAGCTTCCCAGGCCGGTTGAGTCTGACCATCCAGGAGCCAGGCACGCGCCATCGCCAGGAGCGTGGGACCGATTTGATAATCAAAACTCAGACGGCGGAAGACCGGCAGCGCCTTTTGTAAAAAGACCAGCGCCTCCCGCGGCTTTTGGTCCTCGATCAGATTGCGTCCCAGGCGCAGATCCGAATGAGCCACGAGATGCTGATAACCCAGCGACTGGGCCACGGCCTGGGCCTTTTTCTGAACGGCAGAGGATTCATCCAATCGCTTTTGTTCATAATGATGATAGGCAATGGCATCCAGGATGTAATAGGTCGCATAGCGTTTTTTATTGCGGGTGAACCAGTCCAGGGCCTCTTCCAGCATGGCCCGACCGGCTTCCATCTTCTCGCCTCCCAGCGAGGTATAAAGCGTCCCCATGTTGGCGATGAAATCGTAGTAGCGTTCATCCTTCGGCAGACTTTGAAAGGCAGCCAGGGCGTTTTGATAAGCTTCAAAAGCGAAACGCTCTTCGCCATTGCGATCGAAGAAGTTGCCCGTCACGCTATAGTAATAGGCCAGAAGGCTTGGATCATTGGCCTTGCGGGCCTCTTCCAGGGTTTTCAGAAATCCGGCCTTGGCCTCTTCATAGTGATCAGCATATTCCTCGGCGCCGGCGATCACGCTATGAAGGATGGTAATGGCGCGATGATCCTGGGCAGCGAAGGCGATGGGCAGGGCCTTGCGGGCGAGGTCTGCGGCCTTTTCCGGCTGCTCGCAGAGCCAGTGTCCTTCCGCAGCAAGGGCCGCCGCTCCGAGCCAGGCCTGGGTTTGACGTTCGGGATGCAGAGCATGCATCAGGTTGGAGGCGCGTTCCCCTGTTTTACAAGGATCGTCGAAGAGCGAAGTGCGGATATGCTGCAGATCCTTCCTCTCAGGGACCTTGCTGCCCCAGGCGCAGGGCTGGGAAAAAACTGCCCAGACCCAGGTGAGAAGAATGATCCGAACCTTATTCACTCCGTGCTCCTCATGGATTTTGTAACCATCATAGCACGGATCATTCCGGTGGGATTAGGCAAGTTCCGCAGCCGTGAAAAGCTGCCGCCGCCGAGCCTGCGGCCCCTACTTACGCTGACTTCCCGGGCGCAGTCTTTCCAAAAAATCCCGAATCTGTTTCTCGGCGCCATGTTCGGAAGGCTCATAAAATCGCGCTTTGCCGAGATTCGGCGGAAGGTTGGACTGCTGCGCCGCCTTCTGCGGATTGTCATGGGCATAGGTATAATTCTGACCATAACCCATCTCTTTCATAAAGCGCGTCGGCGCATTGCGCAGATGCATGGGCACGGGCAGGTCGCCGGTTTTTTCCACCACAGCCAGTGCCTGGTTGATGCCGAGATAACTGCGATTGGATTTGGGACTCGACGCCAGATAAGTCGTGGCCTGGGCGAGGATGATCCGCGCCTCGGGCATGCCGATTTCCTTGACGGAGGAAAGGCAGGCCTGCGCCACCACCAGAGCCGTGGGGTGCGCGTTGCCGATGTCTTCACTGGCGGCAATCACCAGACGGCGGGCCAGGAACACAGGATCCTCACCGCCATGCAGCATGCGAGCCAGATAATAGAGGGCGGCATCCGGATCGCTAGCCCGGATGCTTTTAATAAGAGCCGAAATCAGATCGTAGTGAAAATCACCCGAACGATCGTAGTGCCGGGCAATGAGATGCAGGATCGGCTGCATGTCCTCGGCGGTGATTTCCGCCTTGTCCCGGGTCACACCCAGCACAGCTTCCAAAAGATTCAAACCGGCGCGTGCATCCCCATCCGCCGCGCGTGCCAGGATCAGCGCCAGATCAGGATTCAGCGTTCGCTCCTCGCGCTGCGCGACCCGGGTAAAGAGTTGAGCCAGAGCCTCCGTACTGATCTTTTGCATGGGAATGGTCAGGGACCGCGAAAGAAGAGCGTTATTTACGGAAAACGAAGGATTTTCGCTGGTCGCACCAATCAACTTGATGATGCCGGCTTCCACCGCTGGCAAAAGACTGTCCTGTTGATTCTTGCTGAGGCGATGAATTTCATCGAGGAAAAGTATTTCCGCCTTGTCGCCCAGCTCAAGGCCTTCGCGTGAGCGCTGGATCACCTCGCGGATGTCCTTCACGCCGGCTTCCACTGCGGACAATTCGATGACAGGGCGTTTGACGATACGACCGATCAAACGGGCCAGGCTGGTTTTGCCCGTGCCCGGCGGCCCCCAAAAGAGCAGCGCGTGAAACTGATCGGCGTGAACCAGCTTCCACAGGGCCGTGCCAGGTGCCCAGACCTTTTCCTGTCCGATCAATTCATCGGCCTGCTCGGGTCGATAGCGGGCGGCCAGAGGGGACTGCTTATTCTGTGACATGGATTGTTCCGTGAAAGGTTAAAGCACCGCCTTCTTTTTAGCCGGAAAACAGGAGGGGGCCAACCAGTCAGAAAGTTATGGCCAGCGAAAAAACCACCCGCAGGATCTGCGAGTGGTCTGGGGAACAGGCCTCCCTTGACGTTCAGCCTGATAAGCTTGGGTGATCAGAGGTGGCCGTAGGTGGACTCGATTTCATCCTCAACACTTTCCACGGCATCCAGATTATTCTTCACATACTTCATATAGGCGATGGCATCGACCTGCTTCATGCGTCCACGCTCGAGATACAAACAAAGTCTTTGTTCCAGCGAATCGGTGTAAACATAAAGGGATTTATGCTGAGGCCAGAGGTTGGCCGTATCGTTGCTGCCTCCCATGCAAAGTGGGATGTAATGATCGATTTTAAAATCATTTCGCGGCATACTGCCGATCGTATAGTTGAAGGTCTTATCGTAAGTTTTGATGATTTTGTTTTTGTGCGAAGTGGAAACGGAGCGGTTGCAGTAGGGGATGCGTTCAGGGTAGCGGTATTCACTTGGGCTTTGACAGGTGGTGCCGGGGGTCATGGACTCGTCCGGGGCCATGGGGTAGCGACCTTCCTCGGCTGTCGGTCGCGCACTCAGATGTGATCCTGGATCGGCTGCGGGGCCACAGGCTGCGATAAAAAGCGCAGCCAATACAAACGCTAAACGCATGCAAAGATCCTCATAGTCAAGCATTTACGGTGCCTGGTAGAAACGCTGAACCAATTTTCAGCTTATACGAAGTTCACGGGCTTGATAGCACAACACAGTATAAAGGGAAATACCACTCAGGTGAAGATTCAAACAATTTTGGATGTTAGGTCAGAATGACTTCTTGCGAGGCAAAAATTTCCTCTCTCGAAACCTTGAGGTTGAGCCGAAAGTCCAGAGACGACGGGAGATTAGCCTTGACAAAGCTGGGGTCGAAGACTAGCCATACTACGCTTCCATAAGCGTGAGGCAAGAGGGTGGCATGGTACGCCTGGACGAAACTCAAGACGAAATGCAGGATCATGACACGGACGCACTGCGTGAAACGTGGGCTGACCTCTCGCCCGAAGATCGTCTGAAAGCCTTCCAGAAGCTGGATCGTGCGTCGGCGGAAGACTTCTTTCAGACTCTGCGAACCGATGAACAGGCCGAACTTCTAATCAGCCTGCCCGTGTTTGAACGCCGCTTCTGGCTTCGCATTCTGCCCCCTGATGATCTGGCTGACTTGATTCAGGAATTTGAACCTGAACTTCGTTATGCCATGCTCGCCGAGCTGGACCCCCGTCTGGGCAAGGAAGTGGCGGCCCTGCTCGCCTATGCCGAGGACCAGGCCGGTGGTCTGATGAACCCACGTTTTGCCCGGATCCGCCCGGATATGCAGGTGGGAGAAGCCCTCCGTTATCTGCGCAAGCAGGCTCACGAGAATCTGGAAAACCTCCGTTTCATCTATGTGCTCGATCGCGATCAGAAACTCCTCGGCGCTGTCTCGCTCCGGGAAATCTTTCTGGCCCCGGATCAAAAACTGGTGCAGGACATCATGCGCACCAATCTGGTTGCAGCCGATGAAAACATGGATCAGGAGGCATTGAAGCAACTCTTTGCCAATCATGGTTTGATGGCGATTCCCATCGTCGATAGCGCGGGAAGGATGAAAGGTATCGTGACCGCCGATGACATCGTCGATGTCGTCGAAGAGGAAGCAACCGAAGATATCCAGCGCATGGCGGGTGTCGAGGTACTGGAAGCGCCCTATCTGAAGATCGATATCTTCAGCATGATTCGCAAACGCGGCGGCTGGCTTACTCTGCTTTTTTTCGGTGAAATGTTCACAGCGACGGCCATGAGCTACTATGAACATGAAATCGCCCGCGCTGTGGTTCTGGCTCTTTTTATTCCTTTGATTATCAGCAGCGGCGGCAACTCAGGATCCCAGGCCTCAACCCTGGTGGTGCGGGCCATGGCTCTCGGCGAAGTACGATTGCGTGATTGGTGGAAGGTGCTGGGACGCGAAATTATTGTTGGAAGTGCCCTCGGTCTGATCCTGGGGGCCTTTGGTCTTCTGCGTATTGCCTTCTGGCCGAATCGCGAAGAGATGTATGGTCAACATTACTTTTTGATTGGCGCCACGGTTGCGACGAGCCTCGTCGGTGTCGTCCTCTGGGGCAGTCTGATAGGTTCCATGCTGCCTTTTGCCTTGAGAAAATGTCGATTGGATCCCGCCACGGCCTCGGCGCCGTTCGTGGCGACGCTCGTCGACGTGTGCGGTCTCCTCATCTACTTTACGATGGCGAGTTTGATCCTGCGCGGAACCCTGCTTTAGACTTAATGGAAGGGTGCCTTCCAGCAATTCCCGCGGGTGCAGGGCGTGGTGACATCAATGCGGGCCTTCAGCTCATGACTCAGCTTTTTCCCGCCCATTTCGTAAGCCAGAGCCACCGCCCGCAGGGCATTCACGCGGCCATAGCCATAGCGCATGCTGAAGCCATCTTCATCATATTTGGCATCCGCCGGCGCGATACGATCCGCGGAATCCTGAAGAACCTTTTGAACTTCAGCTGCGGTCAGTTTCGGATTCGCCTGCAAAATCAGCCCCACCACACCGGACACGATGGGAGCGGCCGACGAAGTATGCGAGAAACGATCCGAATAACGGCCTTCCCAGCTGTCACCCCCCGCCATGTTTGAGTAGGGAGTCCAGCCCGCCATGTCACTGCAATTCGGGGAGGGCCGGCTGCCGGGCTTCAGACAATCCGGGGCCACATAATTATCGGTGGTCCAGATCGGATCGACCAGCTGCTTGCCTTTGCTCTTGCCGCCGCTGGTGGGAGCCAGAACGTCCATGGTCGGTCCAAAGTTGCTGAAGCTATGGCGCTCGCCTTTGCTGTTGCTTGCCCCGACGGTGACTACGCCCGGATAATTGGCAAAATGGTTCCAGGTAAAATCCTGGCCGGTGTTGCCGGATGCAAAAACCACAACGGTGCCTTTGCCATTGCGTCCTTCACGCGCCAGGCGATCGATCAACTTTTTGGCAAAGGCGGGGGTCGTCGAAGGATCCGGTCCCCAGCTGCAGTTGATCACATCCGGATTTTGCTCCATCACCCAGTCGAAAATTTTCTCATAATATTTTTCAATCGAGCCGGCTGGCTTGTCGCCACCCATGCGTGCCGCCACAACGCGGCAACCAGGACAAACTCCCACGATGCCCTTGCCATTGTCCGCGGTGGCTGCGGCCAGACCGGTGACGAGGGTGCCGTGAAAATTATTGGGCGATGTGCTGAAAAGATTGTTGGCCTTGACGGGGCCTCCAAAATTTTTCACCGCCACAAACTTGTCCTTCAGATCTTCATGCTGAAGGTCAAAACCGTCATCGATCACAGCGAGGCGAATGCTCCGGCCGATGTCCTGGACATCATCCGCGAGCCCCAGCTCCTGTAAAAGGCTCCAGGCTTCAGCAATATGCGCATGATCAGGGCCCTGCACCTGACTCTGTCCGACAGGAGTCAGGCCGGGACCTTTGTTATGCAGATTCCACTGTGATGTGAAGTAGGTGTCATTAGGAATTATAGGGCGAATAGGCTTTACAGGTGAACCTGCGGCCCAGGCCCAGGAACTGACAACACCAAAGGAGAGCAAAGCAAGGATTTTGCTATACATGGCACGACCTGTTTTATTGTGTGCAGCTATTTATGTAACCACACTAGTCAGGAGGTGTAGGAAAGTCCATACGGTATTGAAAAAATGGCTTTCCCACGCGGGTTTCCTATGCATGGGAAGCCCGACTTCTTAGCGTTGCACGCGCGGAATGATACGTGGGCGGGGCGCTGTATCCGGCAGAGAAGTCTCTGCGGCCAATGCTCCGCTTTTTGGACGGCGTTCGATCACAGGACCTTTTTTCGCGTGAGCCGAACTCTCATCCTTCATATAGAGACGCGCAATGCGGCGCCATTGTCCCTGATCTTCGGGAACCAGCAGACAAATGGCTTCACCTTCAGCACCGGCCCGTGCGGTCCGCCCTATGCGGTGCACATAATCTTCCGGTGATTGAGGAAGATCGTAGTTTATAACATGCGCAATATGAGGAATATCCAAGCCGCGGGCTGCGATATCCGTAGCCACAAGAATGCGATAGGTGCCGACGCGGAAACCCTTGATAGCCGCATCACGCTGACTTTGGGTCCGGTCGCCATGAAGACGGGCAACGGCATAACCAAACTTCGTCAGGAATTTTGCCACGCGATCGGTGCGATGCTTGGTCCGGGTGAAGATAATGATCGAGCCTTCGCGGGTATTCAATTCATCCAGCAGGACATCGTTTTTGGCTTCGGGAGTTGTCTGGACGACCGAGTGATGAATTTTTTGCACCGGTTTTTCCACAGTGCCGACACTCACCCGTACAGGATTTTTCAGATAGCGATGCGCGAGACCCTGGATATTTTCGGGCAATGTTGCCGAAAAGAGGAGCGTTTGCCTCGTTGCTGGCAGATGCCGCAGGATCTCATTCAACTGCGGAGCAAAGCCCATATCGAGCATCCGATCGGCTTCATCGAGGACGAGCATCCCGGTATTTTGCAGCGACAGGGAACGTCTTTGCAAATGATCCACGAGACGTCCCGGTGTGGCTACGATAATGCGTGGACGCCGGTACAGCGCTCGGAGTTGTGTGGACATGGATGTGCCACCGATCAGGAGCACGTGACTCAGCTCAGGTGCGTATTGGGTGAGGCGAATCAGAACTTCAATAATCTGAACCGCCAGCTCCCGGGTGGGAGCCAGGATGAGTGCCGTTTCCTGGGGCTGCTGCAAAAGACGCGCAACCAGAGGCACTCCAAAGGCACCGGTTTTTCCGGTTCCTGTTTGCGCGCAACCAATCAAATCCTGCTGGGCCATAGCCAAAGGAATCGCCTGGGATTGAATAGGCGTAGGCGAGGCAAAATTCATGGATTCTAGCGCCCTCTGCAACTGTCGGGGCAGGTTCATCTCTTCAAATGTATGCACTTTGGATCTTCTATTTGGTGAAACCATGCCGTCCGAAAGGACGACTCCACTCTGACGATACTCGGCAGTATTAAAATTATAACCTAAACTGCAGACGTTATCCATGCCTTGTTTGCGCTGTGGCATCGTGTCAGGTTCTGAATGTCCTGGGAGGATCAGTATGGAGGGTATGTTTGGCCCCGTGCTGGCTGTGGGGATCGAAAGATCCACCAGCACGGGTCTCAACCCTACGGAAATCCGTAGAGGTGTTATGGACTGAATTGGTCCGGATTAATAACGGTTACGACCGCCGCCGCCGAAGCCGCCGCGACCACCACGGTCACCACGACCGCCGCCGAATCCACCGCCGCGTCCTTCACGAGGAGCCTGTGGGCGAGCTTCGTTCACAGTGATTTTACGGCCATCGTAATCTGCACCGTTGAACTTTTCGATCGCATCAGCAGCTTCAGCGTCAGTCGACATTTCGACGAAGCCAAAACCTTTGGAGCGACCGGTTTCACGGTCCATGATCACTTTGGCAGAGACCACAGTGCCACTTTGCGAGAACGTGTCAAAAAGCACGTCATCAGTGGCGGAGAACGGAAGATTGCCGACGTAAAGTTTCTTGCCCATATCACCTCCTTAAGGCTGGGAACCGCAAAAGAGGTAGGGGCCCAACTGCCCGTAGACTCTGACGCGCGACAGATCATATACCTGCCTGCGAAGAGGCGATCAAGAAAAAACTTCCAGTTGAGACTCAACTTACGAACCGTACCTCTAGCTTCGCAAGAGATTAACTGCTTCTTGTTTTCGGTGCAAGAAAGAACAAACAGGGTGGGCAAGATCATCTTGTGAGGCCTGATGGACGCGCCTTTCGCAACGCGGGTCCAGTTTCAATTCATACCTCGAGGTCGATTTTGACCCCAGCTGGGCCATGAGTTCCCGGCTCTGGCTTGGTCTGTCAGACGGGGTTCGGACAGCCGTACACAATCTGGAGAGGGCCTTTGCAGCCTTTGGAATTCTTTCTCAAAAGGAAAGAATCGGGTCAAAATGGTTCCCTGCCATCGTGTTTGCACATTTTCGCGGAACTCCGATTCGCACCGGACCAAAACCTGGCCGTAAAAATCCTCCACTCTTCGCGGGTTTAGCTCGGATCCTATCTCTGATTAATTTGTAATATCCGTTCGTTAACGAAATTTCTCGAATTTCCTGAAATCCCGACCGAAAAGGCTCCATGTAGGCAAACTTATCGAGAGTGCTCGCTGTGGGTAGCAACAAATCAAAAAGAAGCCGTTCGTCCTCAGGCAAAGGGTCCTCATCAGGATCCTTTAAACCAGGCGACCTGTTCGGCGGCAGCGGTGGCGGACTGGTTCCCGTGTTTGCCATCGTCTGTGGTGTGTTGATCGGCATGGGCGGGGCCTATGTGGTCAAACGTGTCATCTTCGGCGGCAACAAAAAACCTCGTCCAGAAGTTGCCATGATCGAGGAAAGTGATCGCGGATCCGGCCGCGTGAGATTGAAGCGCGAAGCCCGTGTGCGTCCCGTGGAAACTGCGGAAATAAATGACTCGATCCAATATGTTGAGCAGCCACCCATGGCTGAACCGACGCCTCCTCCACCGCCGGCACCGGAGCCTCGCAGTCTGCCCCGAGCCGATCCGTTGCCACCGGAGCCTGCGCCACGACCCAGACGGTCGGTCGCAGCCCCGAGCAAGGCACCCATTCGTGTGTCGCCGCCGCCCAGACCAGCGCCAACGGTTGCCATGCTGGAACCTACGCCTGAGCCGGAGGAGCCGCGACAGCCACCCAAGTTTCTGACAATTCGAAATTTGACCTATAGCCGTCCGCTGTTCAATCGCTGTCCTGAGGATTGCCTGCTGCTCTTCCGCGCTGCTGATGGCGGATTTGTGAAGGCCAAGTTGAAAAAATCCTCTTTCATGCGTGTGCTATCGAGCAACCTCGCCTATGCGGATATCGATGGCTATGAAAGCATAGTGGATGGCGAACGCGTGATCGTTGTCAAATCCATTCGTGGCATGCCGGTGGCGCCTCCGCCACCACCGGTAAAAACCGTTGAGAGAGTGGCGGAAACTCCCAAGGTCGAGAAGAAAAAAGAGAGAGCTCCGACCGAACCATCGAATCGAAGAAAAAGCAGCGGCGAAGACACCAGCGACGAGAGCAACAGCGATACAGCTTCGCTGCGCAATCGCCTCGAAGGTGTCTCCAAAGCGAAGAAGAAGGACGATATTGAAGAAGAATCGGGTGACGGTGAAGAAGAAGAAGGAACCAGTTTCCAGAACCGTCTCAAGAGATCACTCGACTGAGGGAGGCTACTCGTGGCTTCGTTGTTAAAGCGGCTGATGATGTGGACCCTTCTTGGCATGATTGGTGCGACGGGCGCCCATGCTCAGGAGGAAGATGAGGCTCCTGCCACCGAGAAATCCGGTGAGGAGAGTACGAAAACCAAAAAGAAGAAGAAAAAGGGACCACCACTCTACTATGCTTCGCTTGGTCTCGGGAAAACATTGCCAGAAGGTTTTTATCGAATCCGAAGTGTCAACCGTTTCGCAACGGGTGATTCCGGCTATGATGCCGACGGAAAAAAGGAAAACTTTGGCTACGATCTGACAGCCAATGTGAATGCCATCGCCATTGAATATGGGATGAGCGATCGATTCTCGTTTCTGCTCCTGGCGCCCTATATTTCCAAAAATAATATCGCCTTTAACAAGAAAAAGTTTCGGGATTCCAACCGCTATAACACGGCCGTGGGACAATACACGGCGCTTTTCAAGGCGCGACTGGCTGCCGGTCTCCAGGCTCAGGGACTCTGCACCGGGGCCGCGTGTGCCACACAGGTCGATGCCCTGATCGCCAATAACGCAACGCTGCCTGCTTCCACGCTCACCCTTCCAACGGGTGAAACGGCGACGATACCGGCCGCGCCTGCTCAGAACACACTCGCTCTTTTGCCCGAGCTCGTGACCAATGCGGCCACGCCTGCGGATGGTGCGGTGGGCTTGGGCGACGTGGACTTTGGTATCACCTATTCCTTCGTCTCGACCCGGACCAATGTGTTTGCTCTGGGCTTCGGGGTGCGGATGCCTTTCGGGAAGTTTGAGGATGTTCCCGCCGCACAGCGCCCGACGGGCGAAGGTATGATCCAGCTCGGCATTCGTATGAACTACGATTACCATCCCTGGGCTCCGCTCTGGCTGTCCTTCCAGAACCAGACTGAAATCATGGTAGTCGAAGGCAGGCGCAAGAAATCAAGTCTTTTGGATCCGAATCAATTGAATCAAGGTGACCCAACCAGCGACGCGGCGATCGCGGTCGGCAGTGATGGTGAGGGCAATACGCAGACTGTGTCACGGAAGGGCATGGGGCAGGTCGGGACCTTCCGTGCTGACCTTGGTCTGGCCAAGCTTACATCGGTTCTGCAGCCGATGGCTGTGGAAGCCTCGCTGAACTATGAACTTGCCGCTCCGGAATTTACCGGCGACACGGAAACCAACCCAGGCGAGCAGCGTTACTCCTACGCCATGGGTTTCAAGTTCGATGGCCTTGGCCTGGACCGGCCCTATCCGGCCTACATTCGGGTCCTGCGGGAAACTTTTATCTCAGGTAAGAATGTGCCGCTGGCCACCGATAACTTTACGATCGAGTTTGCATTCTACGAGAGCTTCTAACGCTCCTATTGGCCCTGGGATAAGCCCGATTCGATGCGATCAACGCCCGGGTCGGGTTTGCCTTTTGAGCCCCACGATAGCAAAGTTTGGCCACCAGCTCGACATGATCCGTTTGGGGAAACATATCGAAGGGGGTGATGGACTCGACTTCAAAGCCCTGCCGCGTGAGCACCTGAAGGTCCCTTTGCAAGGTCTCCATATTACAGGAAACATAATGCAGGCGCTGTAGACGCTGCCAGCCGCTTTGGGAAAGCGCTGTCAGGACCTGCGGAGAAAGGCCACCGCGCGGAGGATTGACGATCATATGCGTAATCTTCTGGGACGCGGAACCCCTGAGCAGTTTTTTCAGCACATCCTCCACAGCGGCAGCACTGCACTGCACCTGCAATAGACCGGCTTCACGGGCCACTTTCGCAGCCGCTTCCGTGGCATGGGGGTTGGCTTCGACCAGATGGATCTTCTTAAAGGCCGGTGCCGCGGCCATCGTGTAGGTGCCAAAGCCTCCATAAAGATCGAGCAGCTCGTCACCGCTCAGACCCTCCACGATATGCTGAATAAAGGTCGTCACAAGGCTGGAGTTGGCTTGAAAGAAGGCCATCGGATCCAGCGCATAGCGTCGGCCTTCGATTCCATAGGTGAAGACCGGATCGCCCGCCAGAAACTTCACATCACGGGAAATGACGAGGTCCTCATCCTCGCGTTGAATCAGCGATTCATAAATGCTGAGCTGGAGTCCACGCAGTCTTTGAGCCCAGGCTTCGAGATCCGCACGTGGCACCCCGGTATGGGATAGGATCAAACCAAAGCTGTCGGTTTCGGGGCTGTAACGAATCGTGAGAAACTTCAGACGACCCGGCTGGAATCCCCTGCGACTGTGCTGATAAAAGGGTGCGGGAATCGGCTGGCCCGGACCAAAAAGTTTTTGAATGAGTTTATTGATGGCCGGATGATGGATCGGACAGCCGGGAATATCGACAACTTTTTTGGTGCCGCGTGCGTAAAGTCCAATGGAGCGACGCCCCAGTTCATCCTCATGCAAACAGAGTTTGCTCGAGGTCCGATAACCGAATTCTGCGGGACTGGGCACGATCGGGTGAATCACGTCTTCCATATTTTTTCCAGCCGGAACAAAACGTCCGAGCTGCAGACGCACAGCACGGGTTTTATCAAACAGCTGCTTCACATAGGGAAACTGCTGAAGGCTGCAACCGGAGCATTTGCCAAAGAAACGGCAGGCTGCCTTCATAAGAATATCTCCTGGATAGGGCCCGAAGGATCAAACGAATCCAGCTGTTTACCCCGCCTCGAAGACTCTGTCAACACCCTCTCAGACCCCCACGGCTTCCTTCATCTCATATTCCGTCTGAATCGCATCCCATCCATGGATTTTTTCCAGGTATAAAAGCCCGAAATGATAGCGGGCGGCCTCAACAAAGTAATCACAGAACAGAGCATTGATCGTGGCGCCGCCGATGGCTCCCACCAGCGGAATCGACTCCGCCACCAGCTTTTCCGTCAACGCCAGTTCAAAGGATCGCGCAATACGGGCGACCAGCCGCATCAGGGCCGGTGCCGCCCCGGTATCAAAGGCCCGCAGGATTTCCTTGGCGGATTGTTTCGCCACATACGTGGATGCGGCGCGAATCATCTGATCAAAGGCCAGACGTGAACTCAAGTATTTGGAATCGACATCGTCATCCTCGACTGTTTCCAGGGACCCCAGGGTGAAGACGTAGAGACACTGCAGCTGCACCTCGGGATCCTCGAGATCCATGCCCCACTGTGCGGCCACATCCGAAATTCCCCGCAGCATCATGGTGGTTGAGATCGGCAGCTCAAAGGGCAGAGCCAGCAGACCAAAAAGCCCGCCCATGGCTCCCGTGACGGCCACGGTCGCCGTATGCAGGCGCCCGCTCTTGCGCGTCCCTTCCAGACCTTCGTTCCAGCTGGGATGGAGTTTATTTCCGGGATTCACGGTTTGGATGGCTGCCATCAGCGCAGTCTGCAGCGTTTTGTTCACCAGCTCGCTAATCTTTTCACGCAGTGGTTCGGGCAACTGTTTCTGCAGAGCATCCAAAGGCTGACCCAGCAGATTCATCGCGTGAATGGCAAAACCAGGGTTGTCCAGGAATTGGGCAGCTTCATGTATGAACGAGATTTCGTCTTGATTTAATGCGCGCGACGCCATGGCATTTCCTAATTTTGAGGATAAGCTTGTCCTGCCCCGATAGCCGTTGCAAGCCGGACCCATTTCGAGCACATTGATTCCCCAGGCCCGAACACCCAGCTCGCGACCTGCTTCTGGCCAGAGCATGCCAGGACAGACGCGAGAAAGCAATTTCGAGTATGAGCGCTGCATGATGAAGCCTGGTAAGATTGACGAGCAGAATTTTATCCAAAGACTCAGCCCCGAACGCCGCATTGTGGTTCTGACAGGCGCCGGCATCTCGGCGGAAAGCGGCATTCCCACGTTTCGTGATGCCCAGGAGGGTCTTTGGTCTCAATTCCGTCCCGAAGAGCTGGCCTCGCCGGAAGGTTTCCGCAAAAATCCGAAGCTGGTGTTTGACTGGTATGCCTGGCGTCGTCAGAAGGTTTTGGAAGCCAAACCAAATTTGGGCCATCAGATTCTGGCCGCCTGGGAAAAACAGTTTCCGCATCTGACACTCATCACACAAAACGTGGATGGTTTGCACCAGGCGGCCGGCAGTGAACATGTGATGGAAATGCATGGCAGCATCCATCGGCTGATCTGTCTGGAGGAACGCCATCCATCCCCCTGGGTTGCGGCTGGCAGTGACGTTCCCCTCTGCCCGCGCTGTCAATCCCCGCTCCGACCGGATGTCGTGTGGTTTGGCGAAATGCTTGATCGGGTGATCCTGCAACGCATCGGGAGGGCCCTGTCTCAGTGTGAAATTTTTATCGCTGTGGGAACCTCAGGCGTTGTGTATCCGGCCGCCGGATTTTTGGATGAGGTCCGGGCTGCCGGCGCACTCACCGTCGTGATCAACAAGGAAAGAGTCGGTGCGGATCGCACGGATCTTTTTTTGCAGGGCTCGGCTTCTGAGGTTCTGCAGCGCCTTCAAAGCGGCTGGAACCAGCGTGACCAGGGAACCGACTCACCCGCGCGGTAGCTGAAGATAATCATGCGGACCCTTCCCACAATATGTGTGGCAGGGATGGCTCCTATCACACGGGAATCCGATGAATTGTGAAGATTGTCTCCCACCACAAAGTAATGTTGCGACGGCACTTCGAAGTCACCGTAGATGGCGGTCAGAGGACCTTCCTGATAGCGCTGCAGAACAAAAGGATTGTGGTCCACCTGGCACTCAAACAAACGCTTGGGTTTGTGATCGACGGTTTCGGCCTTCGGTTTCCTGACACCTAGACTGCTGCAGGAAAGGGGCTTGTCATTCAACCGGATGCCATCTTCCCGAAAACTGAGCCGATCGCCAGGCAGTCCCAGAACTCGTTTCACCTGAACATTCTGTTGATTCTGAGGGGCTTGATAAATCACAAGATCGCCACGTTGGGGCGGATCCAGAAATAGGTCCGAAAATTGATCCATGATCACATAGTCACCTGGCACCAGCGTGGGTTCCATCGACGCGTTGGCCACATAATAAATTTTGGTCGCGCCCAGTGTGAAAGAAAGGGCCACGTAAGTGGCGACGACCAGCATCGGAGTGAACCAGAAGTCCCGATATGGAATGGGATTGGACGCCGTCTGCGCGCGATTGATGCGATGCTGCAGATACCAGAACCCCAAAACGGCGAGGGGTGCAGGGAGAATGCGCAGCTGAAATTTCTCCTGCAGCAAGCGGCGAAAAATGAGGAGCATGCTGATGAACAGCAGAGCTGCGCCCAACCGCGTCATGATCGCAGGAGCATCCAAAGGCCTATTGTCCCGGGAAAAACGCAGAACCCAGAGCACGAGGTTGAGCATGATCAGAATGTGCAGAAAACCCAGTGAAAAAAGGCGCCTGCCGCAGCGTTGGGAGAGTTCGGCGTGGATCGGATAGCAGCGCGCGGCACTGTAAAGGCCTAGAGTGATCAGGTCCAGGAGGATCAGGACCACCAGGGAATGCCTCAGGCGTTCCAGGCTCGTTTGCGCGACATCAGTATTTTCAAGGTCCTCCACTGGCATGCGTGAAATCCTTTGCATATAAGCCCTTCGGGTTTTCGGCCCGAAAATAGACGCCTACCGGCGCAGAAGATTGCGCGAAATTTTCCAAAACTCCAGGATTTTGTGGTAAGGAATTCTTAAACAACAAATCAGGCAGGTTGTACGCCGGGACCCCGGCGGGAAATAGAGACAGCTTCAGGTTTTCGGGGATAAGCCTTTCTGTCTATCGATAAATTTACCGATGCAAAAGGTTCAGCCTGAGTGTGGCGTTATACTCACGATGATGAACACACTGGTCGCCGATTCCGGATGAATCGTGATGTCTGCGCCTTCCTCGATCAAAAGGGATTCCTGCTCTTTAAGACTGTGACGCATTGTCTGCACTTCAACCGTGGCCGCACCGGACCAGCACCAGATGAATTGCAGGGGAGCCGACCGGGTTGGAAACGGGGTATCCTCTCGAACCTGGTGCACATCCACATGGGCCTGTCCCAGGTCCTCGCGCATCATCACATTGAAATCCTCGACCGGACCGCCGGATAAAATTCCCTCGGTGATCCAGGCGCCGTGGAATGCATAAGGCTGGAGGGCCTGCAAAGTATGTGTACCATGGCCTTCATGCACGAGTCGCATGGGCTCACCCTGCAGCAGCATGATCGTGCGGTGATAACCGGGAAACGAGGAAAACGGCCCGGACGCCGGCACGCGAGCCAGGCTGATTCGCCAATCAAATCCCGATTGAACGGAGGCCCCACGCGGCGAGATGAAAAGTTCCGTGGTGGAACCGGCTCCATTTTTCCAGGGCATGACCTTGTATGCGGAGCGGGTAAAGTGTGTGACACGGGCTTTCATGGCAAGGCCTTCCTCTCTTTTTTTGGTGCCTTCCGTCAGGTGTTGTAAAATAGCAGACAAGTTCCGGAAATTTCCAGCCTGATTCGTTTCATCCTGACAAGGAGACTCGCTTGCGCCTCTTTTTATGCTGCTCCCTTTATGTGTTTTTGGCCATGGCCTGCAAAACAACGAATAGGAATTCGAGTCGCTTAAAGCTGATTCAAAAAACACCGGAAGCCGGCGTGACCCATGTGCTCGACAAAGCTCCGCTGCTGATCGAACCGGGCAAGCCGGCCGTGGTCAGCATCAATCGCCTGGCCGGGACACCGCCGGCGGATAGCATGCTGCGCCTGGAACGTCTGGAACTTCAAATCAAGCCCGCGGATGCCTATGCAGCCTGCCAGCCGCGCCTGACTCAGGCCCGCTTCACCGAAATGGTTGAAAAGGATATCCAGACTCCCGTGGACCTGCAGAGTCGTCCCAGCTATCGGGCCCAGGAAATCACCATGACCATAGCCGGCGACGCGGCTCAGGGCTGGACACTTTCGGCTGACGGTGCTCATGATATCGGCGACCTCTATCTGAGCTTTGATGCCAGCAGCCCCATGACCTGTCATGTCTCGGCTGTTGGGCATGGTTACTATGCGATCAACAGCACAGGATCCTGGGGCACAGGCAGCGGTGATCCCGATCGGGATCGCCTGGTGCGTGCCTGGGGCTCCGATCGCGGCCATCGTCTCTGGCATTATCTGTGGCACGGCATGCGCTCGCAGTGGACGCAACTGGGGCCGTCGGATCGTGACGCTTTGATCGCTCATTTCGGTCCCACGGTGGCTCCGCCTGCACGCAATTCCACTCGCAGTCCGGATGGTGAGGATTTTCTTTATATGCACCACAACATGCTGAAGGCCATCGGTCAGTATTTGAAGACTCAGGGCAAGACCATGGTCCCACCCTGGAAGGTGCTGCCGCGTTATGAGGATCCTGCCTATCCTTCCACGGCTTACGCCGCAGCGCAGGATGTCTTCGACACCTGGGAAAAGGATTATCAGGACCAGGAAAAAATCAAAACGATGACGCTTGGTGAATATGGTCAAAGGATCGAGGAAACGATTCACAACAACATGCACATGCGCTTTTTGAATCCCGCGGACATGGACATTCCTGGTGATCCCTTGGATCCGGAATGGGAGAAAAAATATTCGAAACTCTTCGATGACCCCAGCTACGACTATCTGGGCGGAACTTATTCCTCCCATGTGAATCCAGTCTTCTTCATGTTGCACGGCTGGGTTGATGAACGCATTCAAACCTGGCTTGAGGTCCATGGTTATCAGAGCATCGGTTCCGAAGCCGAATGCCAGGGAAAAACCGCCTGCTATGTGTGGCTGTCGGATCCGGCCTATGTGCTGGAAGCGGGTGATAAACCCTGGGAAGGTGTGGCGCCTGGAGCTGCTCGCAATGGTCTGGGTTTGCACCATCACAGCGTGCCCACGGGAGCCGTGCCCAACCTCAGTGTGAAGGCGCGTGCACGCCTGTATAAAACGCGCAGAATGGGTGGATTTTAATCCGGACGCAGTGCTACAAAGCAGAAAGGCCCGCTGCGGCCTGATCTGCTCACTTGCCAAGGAAGTACTGCCCTCATGAGCATCGACACACTCTTTCAGCCTTTCCGCCTCAAGTCATTCACCCTGAAAAATCGCTTCGTCATGGCGCCGATGACGCGGTCCTTTTCTCCGGGCGGCATTCCCACACCCGAGGTGGCCGCTTATTATCAGCGTCGTGCCCAGGGCGAAGTCGGTCTGATCCTTTCGGAGGGCACCGTGATTGATCGCGTGGCCTCGTCCAATGATCCCAATATACCCAGGTTTCATGGTGAAGCCGCCCTGCAAGGCTGGAAACAGGTGATCGACGGCGTGCGGGAGGTCGGTGGATTGATGGCGCCTCAGATCTGGCACATGGGAGTGATGCATCCTCATGAATCCGGCTGGCTGCCCGCCGGGCCTTTTGAGGGGCCTTCGGGGCTTTTGCGTGGAGAAAGCCAGGGCGGTCGCGCAATGAGCGACACGGATATTGAAGCCACCATCGCGGCCTTTGCAGAAAGTGCCGCCGCTGCAAAAAAATTAGGCTTTCATGCCGTCGAACTGCACGGGGCCCATGGGTATCTGATCGATCAATTTTTTTGGGAGGTCACCAATCGGAGGACGGATCGTTACGGTGGCAAAACGCTGCCGGAGCGTAGCCGCTTCGCCATCGACGTGGTCCAGGCTGTGCGTCGGGCTGTTGGCCCTGACTTTCCCATTCTTCTGCGTCTTTCGCAGTGGAAACCCATGGCTTTCGATTTCAAACTCGCAAAAACGCCTCAGGACATGGAAGCCTGGCTCACGCCTCTTGCGGATGCGGGTGTGGACGTTTTCCATTGCTCGCAGCGTCGCTTCTGGGAAGGGGAGTTTGCCGGTTCTGATTTGAATTTCGCCGGCTGGGCCAAAAAATTAACCGGCAGAATCACCATCACCGTGGGGTCGGTTGGCCTTTCCGGTGAATTCGTCAAGGCCTTCCGCGGCGAAAGTTCTGCACCTGAACCCATCGACGAATTGGCTCGACGCTTCGATCGGGGTGATTTTGATCTGGTTGCGGTGGGGCGGGCCCTCCTTTCCGATCCGCATTGGGTCCAAAAGATCAAGGACGGCCGCACCACTGAACTCTCCGGCTTTCAAAGTTCCGATCTGCGCAAGCTGCATTAAGCAGCCCAGGCTTCGTTCGTTTCGCTGCAATAAAAACTCTGCCTTCCTGTCTGCTATAGTTGGGTCCGTCCACACGGCCCGACTCGATCAAGCAGTTGAAATCCCATAGGAAGTCTGAATATGGCGCCAACGGCAGACAAATCGGCGGTGTTCTCCCAACTGATCAAAGGCTGGGTCGCCGAAAATCGTGGCCGCAATCTCTATGTTCTGGCCAAAAGCAGTGGACTCTCATACACCAACCTGCGCTCCATCGAAGCCGGCAAATCGGATGTTACCATCGATACCGCCCTGCGGCTCCTGCGCTATATCCAGCCGGATGCCGCCACCACGCAAACCATTCTCAATCTGTATCCTGATATCGCGCCGCTGCTCAGCTACCTTTCGCAGCAAAAGGCCAGACAGGGAGCCTGGCGTCTTCTCAGTCCCAAGGCCTGTCGTGCCGCGGTGGAAATCTATGGGCGTCGCCGCATTCCACGGGATGAACTGGGGCGAATCCTCGGCCGTGGAACAGAATCCGTGGTTCAGGAACTCATGGCGGCTGGACTGGTTCAAGCCGATGATGAACACTATCGACCCAGCCATGCCTTTTTTCATTTCAACAGCCCTGATGTTTTAATTCCCTTGCTGCGGCTTTTTCTCGACAACATCAGTCACGAGGATCCGTGGAATCTGGTGGAAGCCCGCTTTACCGGTTTGAAGCCCGAGGCAGCGGCTGCCATTCAATCCATACTTGAGGACGCTCGCCTGCGCATCCTGCGCATCAAACAGGACCCTGAAAATGCGGGGGCTTTGAATGTGGCCTGGGGTCTGCTCATGACTCGTTTTTAGGCGCTGCAGAAATAAAATGATCCCGCCCCTCGACTTTCATGGGGAGAGGGGACCATGTTGGAATCCAATCAGCGGATCAGGCTGCTTGCGCGGTCACATACAGATCATCCGATATCTCTTCAATCGCATGCTCAACCTCGCGCAAGGAACAATCCGCGGGCAGCGTGGCAATCACGGTCGCCTGCATCAGGTGGTCGCCGGTCATGGGCGCCGACAGCGGCGCAACCTGAAGGGACGCAATGGATGCGCCCTGATGAACCAAAGCCACTTGCAGGAGTTTGCCAAATTCAGGATTCTCAAAACCAATCACATCGAATCGTGCCTGTTGAGTTTCCATAAGCGAATCCTCCCTCGAGATTCTGCCTTGATCCTGATCCTTTTTTGGTTTCCGCGCGAGTCACAATTTTCCATTCCCATGGTGCAGCAGGGTCAGGAGGCAAGGGCCTGAGAGCTTTGCTGGCGCGCATAATGATGGAAACATGGGCCCAAGTCCATTATGCTGGCTCATGCTTGAGCAGATAATTTCAGTGACAGGGGGCCGGCGTCGTGGAACCAGGAAACGTGGCAAGCGTGCGGAAATCCATTGAAGAAATCTATCGCAGTGACGGACGGCGCGTGTTTGCGAGTCTGGTCCGCATCCTCGGTGATTTTGAATTTGCCGAAGAAGTTCTGCAGGATGCATTTGCTGCCGCCCTTGAACAATGGGCGCGGGATGGAATTCCTGCCAATCCAGGCGCCTGGTTGATTGCAACCGGAAAATTCAAAGCGATTGACGCGATAAGACGCCGAAACCGCTTCCAGAAGGCCATCCCGGATCTTTTGGCTGGACTGGAGAGTGATGTGACTCTGCCCGTGGAATGGAGTGAACAAACATTTAAGGATGACCAGCTCCGCCTTATTTTCACCTGCTGTCACCCGGCACTGGCCCCTAATACCCAGGTGGCTTTGACGCTTCGTGAGATCTGCGGCCTGACCACGGAAGAGATTGCCGCCGCCTTTCTGGCAAGCCCTGCAACCATTGCCCAGCGCATTGTACGGGGCAAAGCCAAGATTCGCGATGCAGGGATTCCTTATCAGGTTCCTGCGCGTGCGGATCTGCCGGAGCGTTTGGATTCGGTTCTGTCGGTGATCTATCTCGTCTTTAATGAAGGTTATTCCGCGTCCTCGGGACTATCCCTGACACGCGCGGATCTTTCCCAGGAAGCGATTCGTCTCGGGCGGCACGTTCTGGAACTCCTGCCTGATCCCGAAGTGATGGGCCTTCTGGCTTTGATGCTTCTGCATGAATCCCGACGTGAGGCGCGCACATCCACGGATGGTGATTTGATTTTGCTGGAGGATCAGGATCGGAGCCTTTGGCTGCAGCCCCTCATTACAGAAGGCGTTCGACTCGTGGAGCAGGCTCTGGCCTCACGTTCCTTCGGAACCTATACGCTCCAGGCAGCCATCTCCGCTGTGCATGCGCAGGCGCCCAGCGCAGCCGCAACGGACTGGGCCCAGATTGTTGCGCTCTACGATGTTCTTCTGCAGGCCACCGCGTCCCCAGTCGTCGAATTGAACCGTGCGGTGGCCGTGGCCATGCGAGATGGGCCGGCAGTTGGCATCACGCTGGTGGATGATTTGATCCAGCGCGGCGAGCTGGTGAACTATCACCTTATCCATGCCGCCCGTGCCGATTTTTGCCGGCGCCTCGGCCGCCAGGAGGAAGCCCGGAAATCTTACGAACTGGCCCTTTCCCTGGCCAGGCAGGAGCCGGAGCGGCGCTTTCTGACCCGACGGCTGAATGAGTTAGCATCTTCCGGTTAAGTCCCTGGAAGACAACAGAAAATATTAAAGAAAAAAAATTTGCGGCTCCTGTCGATTTCCGGAGCACCCGTTCGTCTCATAGGTGCGGAACGGGAGAATCAACGATGAAGTTCATCTGCCTGAAGTATGTGGAGCGGAATCAATGGAAGGCCCTGACCGGAAAGGATCGCGAGGCCTTTCTGCAGGCGTGCCGCGACTTCGACAACAGGCTGCGGGAATCCGGTCATTTTTTTGCCAGTGAATCCCTGCAAGCCACAGGCGAGCCCGTGGGACTCACCTGCTTTCATGGTCAGCTAGTGGTTGCGGATGAGCCGCATGACAAGACTGATGAGGTTCTGGGAGGACTCATGTTATTGGAAGCGCGCGATCTCAATCATGCCATCATTTTGGTCTCCGACCATCCCGGGATACGGGCGGGTTGGTTCACGATTCATCCAGCCGATGATAAAGGGGAAATGCAATGAAGTACATGCTGCTCATCTACTCAAGGGAAGATGCCTGGACCGAAGCGGAACGCAAGGACTGCATGGAGGAGTCAAGGCAGCTCTGTCATGACCTCGCCACGAAAGGGCAATTTCTGGCAGCCTCCCCTCTGCATTCGGTGGCCACCGCCACCAGCATTCAGCTGCGGGATGGCAAGCGCCTGATTACCGATGGCCCCTTTGCTGAAACGCATGAGCAGCTCGGCGGTTACTATATCGTTGACGTTCCCAATCTCGATGCCGCCATAGAAATCGCGAGCCGCATTCCCGGTGCCAAGCGCGGCACGGTGGAAATCCGGCCCGTTTTTGAACTTGAGAACATGCCTTCCTAAGGCACTTTAATAAGAGGATGGTTCCATGAAAGTTATGGTGATCGTGAAAGCCACGAAAGAGTCTGAAGCAGGACAGATGCCCAGCGAAGAACTTCTGCGCGATATGGGCAACTTTAACGAAGCTCTGGTGAAAGCCGGCATTATGCTGGCCGGCGAGGGCCTCTACCCGAGTTCGGAGGGAGCGCGTGTGCGCTTCTCGGGAAAGGATCGCACGGTGATCAACGGTCCTTTTGCAGAAACCAAGGAACTGGTGGCCGGCTTTTGGGTCTGGCAGGTGAAATCCATGGAAGAAGCCCTTGAATGGGTGAAGCGTTGCCCCAATCCGATGGAAGGGGAATCGGAGATTGAAGTCCGCCGGGTCTTTGCTTCTGAGGATTTCGCGGCCGTCGATCCCACCGGCGAGTTCCGGGCCCAGGAGGAAAGGATGATTCAGGAAATGGAAGCCAGTCGCCTCGAAGGACCGCGCTTTGAGAACGGACCCGCGATGATCATCGCCGGCCTGGACCGTCGCTTTACGATGGAAAATCGTGCCGAAATCCCCCAGCTCTGGGAGAAGTTTGTGCCCCATCTTGGGAAAATCCCCGGACAGGTTGGAAAAGCCACCTATGGAGCCTGCTATGGAGCGGACGCAAAATCCTTCCATTACATGGCCGCTGTGGAGGTCAAGGACACCGCGCAGCTGCCGTCCGGTTTCACTCATCTCAAGATCCCGGCTCAGCGTTATGCCGTCTTCATGCACAGCAAACACGTGTCGCAGGTTTCTGCCACGATGGATGTGATTTGCAACAAGTGGCTGCCGCATTCCGGACTCGAGGCTGCTGAGACGCCCACTTTGGAAAAATACACGGAAGATTTCAACGGAACGACAGGTATGGGCGGTATTGAAATCTGGGTTCCCCTTAAATTTTGAATCAAGGAGATCGACTCATGAGCACTAAAATGTTTGTCAATCTGGCCGTCAAGGACCTGAAACGTTCCATGGCTTTCTGGGAGAGCCTCGGTTATCACTTCAACCCACAATTTTCCGATGAGACAGCGGCCTGCCTCGTCTTCGGTGATGACGCTTATGCGATGCTGCTGACTCATGAAAAGTTCCGCGGCTTTTCTCCAAACGCCATCTGTGATACCAGCAAGCAGACTGAGGTGCTGGTGGCCCTATCCTGTGAAAGCAAGGAGGATGTGGCCGAAAAAGTCAAACGGGCTCTGGCAGGCGGAGCCAAACGCTACACGGAACCCAAGGATTATGGGTTTATGGTGCAGGATAGTTTTCAGGATTTGGATGGGCATGTCTGGGAGCTCTTTTATATGGACCCCAACGCCGTTCCGCAATAATCTCGTCCTGTAATGTAGGGCCCGCTCCGGGCCCTTGCAGGAGAGCCGAACATGCAAAAAACTCCAAAGGAAATCTGGGAAATTCAGCACAAGCTCGTGCTGAACTTTGATGTGGATCAGCATGCGGAACTTTTCGCAGAAGATGGCGTGTGGGAATTTCCCATGGCGAAACAGGGCAGCAAGGTCAAGCTTGAAGGCCGGGAAGCCATCCGCGAATGGGTGATGGAAAACGCCCGCAGTGCCCAGGAAGCAGGACACCGCGTTCTGAAGTACGATGAACTGGTGATCCATGAGACGGCGGATCCCGAAGTGATTGTGGTGGAATTCGATCTGCATGGCGAGGTGACCCACACCGGGGAAAAGTATCGGCGGTCGTATGTTCAGGTCCTGCGGGTGCGTGACGGAAGGATCGTGTCCCTGCGTGATTATTTCAATTGATTGAGTCCAGCCTTGCCTTTTCGGTTTTCACAAGGCCAGTGACGCGTCCTGCGTACTGGTCCACCTGCCTGTCTTTCCCCAGCGCGGCTTCTCCCGCATACCCTGCCTTACACCCCATCCATGGTCCGGACTTTGCAAAATATATGGACATAAATGAACAAGGCATTTTGACCTTAATCATTTCGGGATAGTGACATTGAATCGAGCACAGTCTGCACAAAACACGGCAGCTTCGGGTCTTTTGAGTCTGAGCATGGTCAGCAGCCGCACTCTGACCTGGGCCGCTGCGCTTATTTTGGCCGTGATACTGGGCAATCTGGCCATGCTTTATGTAAATCTGACGAAGGTGCGGGAACATAATCAGCTCGTAACGCAGACTCATAATGTTCTGCGCGAACTGGAGCTGACCCAGACGGCCTTGTCGGAAACTGTGAATAACGTCCAGATCTTTCTGTCCACCCGTGATGAACCTTTTCTTCAGACGTTTCAAGCCGGTCGTACTGCAGTCCTGGATAACGTCCGTAAACTCAGAAATCTGACCATCGATGCTCCGGAGCAGCAGGAAAAGGTGACCCGGCTTTGGGAAAAGGCGCTGGCTTTGCTGCAATGGCAGTCGGCAGCGATTGAGACGACGCGGCAAGGCCAGGGAAATGACTCCTTGGCCGTAGCCCAGGGTTCTGATGTCATGGCACAGGCCAAGGAGCACATGGATGAAATTCGACTCATAGTGCAGGATATGAAAGACACTGAGGGCCGAAAACTCAAGGACCGGGCGAGCCAGGCTGCAACCGCAACTTACCGGCAGGAACAGTCCATCCTGGCTGTTGCCGGCGTCACCGTACTGCTGATGCTGTTGGTGCAATACTACATCCGTCGATCCATTCAGCAGCAGCGGATCGAGGCTCAAAGGCTTAATGAAGAAAACTGGTTGAAAACCGGGCTCGCAGAAGCCGGTCGTATGCTGCGTGGCAAGGAGACCCCGGAGGAGGTTGGCCGCGCGGCGCTGGAATTTTTTGCAGGGTATCTCGGCATGCAGGTCGGGGCTTTTTATGTTTTGCAGCATGGCCGCCTGCAGCTCAGCGCAACCTTTGCCCAATCAGGTCCACTGGAAGGTGTGCCGCCGACCCTTGGCTTGCGGGATAGCCTTGCCGGGGAAGCCCTGCAAAACAAACATTGGATCGAACTCGAGGATGTGCCGCCCGAATATATGAAAGTGTCATCAGCCTTGGGATCCACCGTGCCACAACGTGTGGTGATCCTGCCTCTGCATACGGACGGTGAGCCCAGTATTGGCCTTGTGGAAATGGGTTTTCTGAAGGCCTTGCCCCACGGTGCGGCGGATCTTTTCGCGGATCTGAAATCGACTCTGTCTGTGGTGGTGAATTCAACGCTGGCCCGGCAAAGGCAGCAGGAGCTCCTTGAGGAAACGCAAAGACAGGCCGAGGAACTGGCCGCACAGCAGGAGGAGCTGCGTGCCAGCAACGAAAAGCTCGAGCAGCATACGGCAGCGCTGCAAAATTCGCAGGAGGAATTGCGCCAGATCAATGAAGAATTGGAACAGCAGGCCCAGGCCATGGTCCAGCAAAAGGAAGCGCTGGCGGAGAGAAATGAAAAACTTTTGGCCGCCAAATCAGAACTGGAGGCCAAGGCCCGCGAGCTTGAGCAGGCCAGTCGTTACAAGTCCGAGTTTCTGGCCAACATGAGTCATGAGCTGCGCACGCCGCTCAACAGTCTTCTGCTGCTGGCCACTCTTTTGGCGGAAAATAAGGAGAAGACGCTGACCGAAAAGCAAGTGGATTTTGCTCAGACCATTTTCAAATCCGGGCATGACCTGCTGGCTCTCATCAATGACATTCTCGATCTTTCGAAAGTGGAAGCGGGTCGGCTCGATCTGACGCGCGAGACGGTGGATCTCGATGAGCTGAACGCGCAACTGAAGCGCGAGTTTCAATTCACGGCGACCGAAAAAGGCCTGACCTTTGTCCTTCATCGCAGTGAAGAGGTTCCCGCCCAAATAGTCTCAGATTCCCAGCGTCTGCTTCAGATTATGAAAAACCTCGTCGCCAATGCCTTGAAATTCACACCGGTCGGTCGTGTCACGGTCAGCATGGAACGCGGCACAGGCCCGACGCCGATCCTTTTCAAGGTTCAGGACACCGGCATCGGTATTGGCGAGGATAAGCAGGCGCTGATTTTTGAAGCCTTCAAGCAGAGCGATGGTTCCGTCAATCGAACTTATGGTGGCACGGGGCTCGGCCTCACCATTTCACGGGAACTCGCGACTCTTCTGGGTGGTTCGATTTCGGTGCAGAGCCAGCCTGGGGTGGGCAGCACCTTTACCCTGCATCTGCCGGAGGAGATGCCCCCGGTTCATGCGGAGACTGCCGAAGTCCAGACTCCCGAGCCGGAATCTCTGCCGCCTCCGCAGGATGGGCCTTCCGACCCGATCATCCCGGAAGCCTTGCAGCCGGATGATCGGCTGATACTGGTGGTCGAGGATGATGCCACCTTTGGCAAGGTGATGGCGGACCTTGCCCAGGAAGCGGGCTTTAAAACTGCGCAGGTGACCTGTGGCGAAGCGGCCCTGGAGATCGCCCGGACGCATTCCCTCAGCGCTGTTCTGCTCGACATCAAGCTGCCGGATATGAGTGGACTCAGTGTTCTGGAACGTTTGAAAGCGGATCCTGCGACGCGACATATTCCCATCCATGTGATTTCGGGGACCAGTTATGTACAGAATGCCCTGGCTTTGGGTGCGATCGGTTATTTGCAAAAACCGGCCCAGGCCGATGAGCTGAAAGACATCTTCCATCGTCTTGAGGGCACACTGGCCCGAAAGGTGAAAAGGGTACTTTTGGTGGAGGACGACAAATTTCAACGGCAGGCGACCAAGGATCTTCTGGGGAGCGGTGATATTGAAATCACGGAGGCCAGGTCCGGAGTTGAGGCGCGTCAGAAACTTTGGTCTGAGACGTTCGACTGTGTGATCCTCGATCTGCGCCTGCCCGATATCAGCGGCTTTGAACTGCTGGAAGCCATGGATGCCGAGCTGCCTGGATCGAAACCGCCGATTGTCGTGTATACCGCAAAGGAGCTGAGCCGCGAGGAGCAGAATCTTCTGGAGCGTTATGCCCAGAGTATCGTGATCAAGGGAGCGCGATCACCGGAGCGTCTTTTGGATGAGGTCAGCCTTTTCCTGCATCGGCTGGAAAGTTCCCTGCCTCCCAAAAGTCAGACGCTCCTGCAGCAACTGCGGTCGGATGCGATTGGTTTGAAGGGCCGGCGTATACTTCTGGTCGATGATGATATGCGCAACGTCTATGCGCTGGTGAATGCCCTGGAAAATCATGGCCTGAAAATCTCTGTGGCGCGCAACGGCCGGGAATGCCTCGCGCAACTGGAAAAGGATCCGGGGATTGAGCTGGTGCTGATGGACATCATGATGCCGGAGATGGATGGTTATGAAACCATGCATCTGATTCGGGAGAACCCGGCTCTGAAAAAATTGTCGATCATCGCTTTGACTGCCAAGGCCATGAAAGGCGACCTGGAACAGTGCCTCGGGGCAGGGGCGAATGACTATCTGCCCAAGCCGATCAACCTGGAGCGATTGCTTTCGCTTCTCAAGGTCTGGCTGCCTCAGAAAATCTAAACCAGAAAGGCATCGTATGATGCACGGTTCGGTGGAGGATATCGAAATCAAGCTGCTGATTCAGGCGATTCATGCCTGTTATGGCTATGATTTCGGAGGCTATAACGAAGCATCGTTTAAACGGCTGGTGACTGTCATCCTGTCGAAATATGGCATTCCCACGATTTCACGGCTGCAGGACGAAATTCTTCAGAAACCGGATTTTTTCGCCAGAGTGCTGCCGGATCTGACCGTGACCACCAGTGAAATGTTTCGCGACCCGGCCTTTTACCGGGAGTTCCGCGAGGAGATCATTCCCTTCCTGAGCACCTGGTCGGCCTTCAAGATTTGGCATGCCGGCTGCAGCACAGGCGAGGAGGTCTACTCGCTAGCCATATTGCTGAAGGAAGCCGGGCTCTATGATCGTGCGGTGATCTATGCCACGGATATCAATCCCACGGCTCTGAAGGTGGCCAGGGAAGGCATTTATCCGGTGACCCAAATCAAGCGTGATACGCAGAATTATATAGCTGCTGGCGGCCGTGAAAGTTTTTCCTCGTATTACATGGCGTCCTATGATGCCGTGCGTTTTGATCCGACGCTTCGCAAGAACATCCTGTTCGCAACCCATAATCTGGTGGTGGATGATGTCTTCTGCGAGGCTCATGTAATTCTCTGTCGCAATGTTTTGATCTACTTTGATCGGGATTTGCAGGCCAGGGTCCTCGACCTTTTCTCCCGCAGTCTGGTTTTCAAGGGATATCTTTGTCTGGGTTCCCATGAAACGGTGCGGTTTGTTCGGGGTGGCCAGGAGTTCCAGGCGGTGTCCGATCAGCATAAGATCTTTCGCAAGGTTGTCCGGAGTGGAGCACCGCTTCAATGAATCCGGTAGGGGGTACAATGATAAGAACGAAAATTCTGCTCGTCGACGACCGTCGGGAAAACCTGGTGGCGCTCGAAAATATCATTAAGACCGATGATGTGGATATCCTCAAGGTTCAATCCGCGCCTGATGCTCTGGCCTTGCTGCTGGAACATGAGTTCGCCCTGGCCTTGATCGATGTGCAGATGCCTGGCATGAATGGATTTGAACTGGCCCAGATCATGCGGTCGGTGGACCGGAGCCGGGATATTCCCATCATCTTTGTCACGGCCTCGGAAAGTGAAAAGCAACATATCTTTGAAGGCTATGAGCATGGAGCTGTGGATTATTTGCTCAAGCCGCTGATGGCTCCCATCGTGCGCAGCAAGGTTTCCGTCTTCGTCGATCTCTATCAGAAGAAAGTGGCTCTCATGCAGAAGTTGAAAGAGGTCGAAACCTTGCGCGATGCTGCGGAAAGCGCAAGCAGGGCCAAGAGCAATTTCCTGGCGAATATGAGCCACGAGATCCGAACGCCGCTCGGGGCGGTCCTTGGCTTTGCGGAACTTCTGCGTCTCAAGGATCAGTCGCCGGAAGAACGCGAGAATTGCATCAATGCCATCACGCGCAATGGTCAGCTCCTTTTGCAGCTGCTCGATGACATTCTGGATCTTTCGAAGATTGAAGCCGAAAAGATCGAAGTGGATCGGGTGACGGTGTCGATGGCTGATCTGCTCCAGGATATCCGGGCTGTGCATGAACACAAGGCCAGTGAGAAGGGCATTCGCCTCAGGATTGAAACCGAAGGGCGCCTGCCACGCGAGATCTCCACGGATATCCTGCGACTCAAACAGATTCTTTACAATATCGTCGGTAATAGTCTGAAGTTTACCGAACGCGGTGAAATCTGTGTGCATGTCTCCTATAATCCCAGGCGTTATGGTGGGACCCTGCTGTTTCAGGTGACCGACACCGGTTGTGGCCTGTCGGATGCTGAGGCCGGTCGCATCTTTCAGCCTTTCATGCAGGCCGATGGTTCCACCACCCGGCGCTTCGGCGGGACAGGTTTGGGGCTGATCATTTCCAAGCGTCTCGCCGAGCTTCTGGGTGGCGATGTCGTGCTGGTGGAAAGTCACAGCGGTGTAGGCTCAACCTTTCAGGTGAGCTGTGATCCCGGTCCCATTCACGAATCCCAGCTGGTGGATGGCGAAAGCCTTCTGAAGAAGGAAAACGGCAGGGTCTTTGGCGCTGTGGATTCGTCCTTGCGCCTGGATGATATTCGGGTGCTGGTGGTCGATGATTCAGCCGACAATCGCAACCTTTTGAGTCGAATTATTGGCCGATTTGGGGCCATGGTGGATACGGCCTCCGACGGCTCGGAAGCCGTAAATAAAGCCCTGGGAGGCAACTTTGATGTGGTGCTGATGGATATTCAAATGCCCGGCACGGATGGGCTGGAAGCCACCGCTCAGTTGCGTCGGCAGGGCTATAACAAACCGATTCTCGCTCTGACGGCGCATGCCATGAAAGAAGAGCAGGGGCGCTGTCTCAATGCCGGTTGCGATGCGCATCTCAGCAAGCCCGTGAATTTTCGCAGCCTCGTCACGAGCATTGCAGAGTATGCCGGACGTCATCCGATTCAGGCGATGGGCTGACACGTGGCGAAAAGACCCCGATGATTTCTGAAGGAAACCAGCGGGGCCCCCCATCCATCACACAGACATTCCATATTCATTCGTCCGGCCTCGATCCCGTGATCGCAAGATCTGCGCAAAATGTGAAGGCTCGTGCATCTCATGGTCTTCCATAAGATGTTGCTCGAACCAGTGACTGGTAAGATTCGCGGCCCGCAGCCATGCCCCTTCCTCTTCAAAGAGATGACTGGCCTGAGGTATGACCTCAATCCGCACCAATCCAGGGCGCATGCGCGAGCGGGCACAAACATTCAAATCCATGATGGCAATATCCTGTCCTCCCATAAGGAACAGGGTGGGTGCCGTGACTTTGCTCAAGGACTCACCGGCGAGCTCCGGACGGCCACTCAGGGAAACGATGGCTTTGATATCATGGCCCAACGTTGCCGCAGCCTTGAGTGCAGCAGCCGTGCCGGTGCTGGAGCTGAAGTAGCCGATCGGTTGATGGTCGTGCGCCAGTTCGTTTTTCACCCATTCCGTGGCCTGGATAAGGCGTTTGGTCAGAAGGGGAATGTCAAAGCGCAGATGACGGCTTTGCAGTTCGGACGCCTCCTCCTCCTCGGTGAGAAGATCGAAGCGCACGGTGGAAAATCCGTCTTCGTGGAGCCGATGAGCAATATGATCATGCTGCGGGCTTTGACCAGGATAGCCTGTGCCGTGGATCAGCATGACAAGTCCCTGACTGTCGCCATCATGGATGAGGAGCTTTCCCGGCAGTTCAACTGCTCCTGCGGGAATGGAAATATGCTGCATCCCTGGCAGATCCTTCTCCTCGGGATCCGTCCTGATCCATGTTTCAGCCTGGGCCAGAAGACTGACCACTTCGTCATCCGAAGTCTGCGTAAAGTCCTCATACCACAGACCCACACCATAGAAGGGCTCGGGCGTCATGAGGCAGATCATTTCGTCGCCGAGCTTTTTCATGCTATCAAAGGTTGAGGGAGGGGCCAGAGGCACAGCGATGACGATTTTTGCCGCCTTTTGTTTTTGCACGGCGCGAATGGCTGCCAGCATGGTGGAACCCGTGGCAAGTCCGTCATCGACGAGCACCACAGTCTTCCCTTGGAATTTGAGTGGCGGCTTGTTCTGCCGATAGAGGGCTTCACGCCTTTTTATTTCCTGACGCTCGCGCTGTGTGACCCTTTCCACGACGCTGTCGGATATCTGCAGGGCATCGATGATTTCCTGATTCAAAACCCGATCCCCGCTGCTGGAAATGGCGCCCATGGCCAGCTCTTCATGTCCGGGAACGCCCAGCTTGCGAACCAGAAACACATCGAGGGGAGCCTTCAGACGCTGGGCTATTTCAAAGCCCACAGGCACGCCGCCACGTGGCAGGGCCAGGACCATCACATTTGGTTGATCGGCATAGGCCATCAATTTTTCGGCCAGCAATTGTCCAGCTTCGGACCTATTTTTCAGCTGTTTCATAGTGATTCTCTTTGAAGTAGGAAGTGGGGTCGCATGCAACACTCCGTGCCTGTTTCTGGGGTTGTCTCGCGAACATGACAGTTCGAATCGTTTTCGCTACAGAGTTCACCTACAGGTCAACAGAGAAAGCGGACTCTGATGTAAGGTGAATTCCATCCAGGGACTCAACCGTCTTTCTTACCGCGGGCCTTGCCTCCAAGTTTGCCACCGCGCTTCATGGGTTCATGGTTTTCCTCGCGGCCATGACCCGAGCCGCCTGGTTTTTCACCACCACCGTGAATCTTATTCACTGTGGCCCAGGCGCGGCGTTCCGCTTCCTCTTCCGAAAGGCCACGCTCTTCGTAGCCCTCTTCAATATGCTCAGCCTGGCGCTTTTGCTTGTCTGTGTATTTGGATTTGTCACCCACTGGCATGATGTTTTCTCCCTGGTTGAGGTGGTATGCGAGAAGGAGCCGGAGAACCTTTTTGCAAATTCTGCTCCATTCGCTTCACGAAGCACGTTACCTGGGTTTTTTATGAATGATCATGGAGTTCTTGATGTTTTGCAAAACCAGCCCGGGGTGTGCAGAATGCAAAAGCAGGCAAGTTTGTCCCTCCCCATTTTCGACCAATCGCTTAAGCTGGAAAGTGGGCCCATTGGCTTAACTTTTAGAATCAATGTGAACGATGGCACGATTGGCGTTGAAAATTCTTCTGCTCTTCCTTGGCTATTGGGGAACCACGTTCCCCGCCAGCGCCACGCCTTTTCCATTGAAAGCGATACATAGCGGCGATCCTCTGGGCCGACATCTCTTCCTCTACAAGGATGACTCAGGGACCCTCACCGCCCAGCAGATTGCCGACCGCCGCGCCTCCTTTCAGCCCTCACAGGACGACTATCCCAACTGGAAAATGACCTCGGCCACCGCCTGGGCCTTTTTCCAGATCGACAATCCCTATCCTGAAGAACGCCTGATCTATCTTGAAAACTACTATGCGATGACGGATTCCATCCATCTTTACAGCTATGCCGAGGGGCAGGCCGCGCCCATCGCCATGATGGGTGATCACCTGCCTTTCGAAACCCGCCCGGTCTTTTATCGTCATCCCCTGTTTCCTCTGATCCTTAAACCCGGTATCAACGCTTTTCTGATTTCTGTCCAAACCAGCGGTCCCAACCGCATGCCTTTTCAGATCTGGACCCCCAAGGAACTTCAATACAAGATGGCCATCGAGAACTTTCTTCTTGGTGTGGCCTTCGGCTTGATCGCTTTCATGATCATCTATAATTACTTCATTTCCCTGTCACTGCATTCTCAGACCTACTTTTTCTATGTCGCCTATGGTCTGGGTTTTCTTCTGATGCAGATCGGTTTGCAGGGCGTGGCCGGCTATGTTACGGACTCTCCCGCCGTGCAGGAATGGTTGTCCAACTGGGGATTCCTGGCTGGCGTGCAGGCCTGTAACGTCTTTGCCACTCTCTTTTCCATGCGTTTTCTTGATTTGTACCATCACCTGCCGCGTGTGCATCGGCTCTTTTCCATGCTGTGCTGGCTCTATGCTGCTGTCCTGTTGACAGTGATTCTGCAGATCAACTACCGTATCGCAGCCTTGCTGGCAAACGCCATGACAGCCGTCTCGACCATCAGCATGCTGAGCCTGGGCCTTTACTTCGTGGCCAGGAAACACCGTCCGGCTTATTTCTATACCACAGCCTGGGTCTTCCTCCTGATGGGGGCTCTGTCCTTCTCTTTAAGCAATATGGGAATCCTGCCTGTCAATTTTTTGACGACCTATGGAAACCTTATCGGCGGCTGCTGTGAAATGTCCCTGCTCTCTTTCGCCCTGGCCGACCGCGTGCGTCACCTGCGGGAAACGCGGAACCAGGAGAAGGAAATCTATATTCAAAATCTCATGGCGAAAGAGCATGAGACTCACCATTCCTATACGCAGCTGGCCAAGATCGTTTACCCGCATCAGATTTCCCTGATGAAGCAGGGCAGGGATCTGGAAGAGACCATGCAAACCGGCAGTTCCACGGCTGTTGTGATCGTCTTTGACGTCATTGGCAGTACCCGCTTTACCGATATCCACAAGCAGGAGTTCTTCCAAAAAGTCTTCATCAAATGCTATCAACGCATGATGCGCCAGTACGATGAAAATAACTCCATGGCCGAAGCCTACCGTATCAAGGAACTCGGCGACGGTTTCATGTGCAGCGTCGGCTACCCCTTTCCCATACCCGAAGGCCTGGACCGCAGCTCCATCGCCATGACCCTGGCTCTGGATTTTATCGACATCTGGAACCAGGTTCGAGCCGGCATGAACCCCGAGCTTCCGCGCTATTGCTCCATCGGGATAGCCGAAGGCGAGGTGCATGGGTTTTACCCGGTGGCGGGTGTGCGTGAATACGATTTGCATGGCGTGGCCCTTGTCCTTGCGAATCGTTATGAAAACCTGCGGCGGGTGCTCTTTAACAATGTTGAGGCCCATATCCTGACCGCGCAGGCCAGCTTCGTGGAGAAGTTGCCACTCCCCCTTCAGCAGAGGTTTCAGCGCTATGCTTTGAGTGAGTTGAAAGACTTTCAGATCCGGAATGATCCGGATGCGAAAGTATTTTATTCGATGTTCCTGGATCAGAAGAGTGCTGAGTCTTCGGGGGCTTCTGGTTACTAAATCTTCGGCGTAAAATTATTCAATATTAATAACTAGTTAATAGATTGTTGTCCCATTCCTCCGCCCTGAATCGTCTCCTGTTTGCCATCACATAGGAGGCGATACCATGAAGCCCCAAATCGTAATAGCCGGCGGTGGATACGCTGGCCTCTTCGCGGCCGCCCGACTCCGTAAGTATTCAGGTATGAAAGTCACCCTGATCGATGCCAACGAACATTTTGTGCAGCGCGTTCGATTGCATGAGTATCTGGCTGGCCGTTCTGTGGAACGCCTGGCTTACCGCGATCTTTTGGAACCCCACGGCATGGACTTCGTCCAGGGTCGCATTCAATCCATTCAACCCGATCAGCAGACCCTGGTTTTGGACAGCCCCGAAGGCTCCCGCATTCTTCACTATGATTGGCTGCTCTATGCCCTCGGCAGCCGCACGCAGCGTTCTCAAAATATTCCCGGCCTGCTCGAGCATGCTTTCACCCTGGACGCAGGACCGGCGTTGGATCGTGCCCGCGAGGTCCTGCAAACACTTCCCGCTGGCAGCCCAGTGGTCGTCATGGGAGCGGGCCTGACCGGACTCGAATCCGCCACGGAAATCAAGGAAATCCATCCGCATCTTGATGTCACACTTGTCGATGCCGGGCGAGCTTTCACTGGATATACACCCAAAGCCGAACAGGAAATCCGCCGCGTTCTCAAAAAGCTGAACATTCACCTTCATGAGAATAAAACAATTGCTCGTGTCACAGTCGATCGACTGGGATTCACAGACCAAAGTGAAATACCCTGCGCCCTCGCGATCAACTGCCTTGGTTTTGAAGTCCCAAGTCTGGCCCGCGACTCCGGTATTCGCACGGCCAAAAACGGTCAAATCCAGGTGGATCCCTATCTGCGTTCCCTCAGCCACCCCCGAATCCTGGCACTCGGGGATGCTGCAGAACTGGACTCATCATCAACTGCCGCGCAGCGCATGTCCTGTGCCTCCGCGTGTCCTATGGGAACTTATGCAGCCGACCTCCTGCACCGTTTGCAAAGTGGAAAAAAATTGATAACCTTTCGATTTGGATTCACAGGACGCTGTATTTCCCTGGGCCGGAGAGCCGGCATCCTCCAGTTCGTCAACGCCAAGGACCAGCCGTTGCAACGGTTTTTCCGAGGACGTCTGGCTGCCTGGATCAAGGAAATGGTGTGCCTGGGAACCGTGAAAGTTCCGTTGTGGGAACTGCGCTGGGGAGTCGCCCTTTATCGCTGGTATCAACCAAAGGACGTTTAATGGACACCTTGCTTCAGGACTACTTGCGCGAACGCCCGATGCTCCTGCGGGTCGCCTACAAAATCCTCGGCTCGCAATCGGAAGCCGAGGATGTCCTGCAGGATCTTTATCTAAAAATATCCGCACATGAAGGCGGACCCGTGGAGAACTCCCGGGCCTGGCTTATCCGTGTCGTGGTGAATTCGTCCATCGACCAGAAGCGATCCTTTTATCGGCGCAAGGTCGACTACATCGGCACCTGGCTCCCGGAACCTTTTGCCGAAACCGAAAAAAGTTTACGCGAAGTGCAGGACGATATCTCCATGGCGCTCATGGTTTTGCTGGAACGCTTGAATCCCGTGGAACGAGCGGTGTTCGTTTTACGGGAAACCTGCGATCTGAAGTACAGCGAAATCGCCGACATCCTTGGCACAACCGAAGCCGCCTGTCGCAAATCATGGCAGCGCGCTGAGGCTCACCTGGACCAGGGTCGCAAGCGATTTCACGCGGACCCCAAAACTCACGAAAGTATCACGAAGGCGTTTCTGCAGTTCTGGTCCCAGGGCAATACCGAGGAGCTGATCAAGCTTCTTCAAGCTGATGCCATCCTCCACTCCGATGGCGGAGGCAAAGTCGCCGCCACGGTCGAACCCATTGAAGGAGCCAGGCGCATCATCAAGTTCCTGTTCAGTCTTCTGCGTGCAGCCGGACCCAACATCAATGTCAGCGCGAAATTCCTGCCGCCTGATCAAACCTGCCTTCTGGTGGATGGTCAGTTGGAAACCTTGATTTATCTTGATTATGACGGCGAACATATCCGTAATCTCTATTTTGTCAGAAATCCGGATAAGCTTGAAAAGGTGAAGGCGCGGCTGGCTGCGGAACAGGAATAGTCAGTTATGCAGCAGAAACCGACTGAAAAAAAGGATCCGCAAAGAAACGGATCCTTCGTTCCCGTTACACCCCTGGCTGAGTCGGACTCTGTGGCCGCGGAGGGGGAAAAGAGCGGTCTGGCAGGATATGGCCGTTGTCGATGGATTCATCCTCGGAATCAGCCAGGCGACCGACACGATCGATGCCACCACCCGTCTTATCAACAATAGGTTGGTCCTCTTCATCCAATTCCATAATGCGATCAGAGCTTAATCGGGAAACATCAGCATTTGACACGCCGCGATCATGGATACGGTCGTCGCCAACGATAGTGGCATCGAAGGATCGATGCGCCGAAGCTCCGGGACCAGGATTGATTGACTTTCCATCTTGCGAACGCTGCCCGACCAATGGGGTCCGATCCGCATCGCCTGAGATTCCGTCAAGCGCCCGATCCCTGCCTGCAACCGATGTGCCTCCAGGACCACCGTGAACGGTTACGCCTGTATTTAAAGACCGTCCTGCAAAGGGCATACTGTTTGAGTCGGATGGAACCCCCGAAGCAGATCCGGCGCTCGTACTTGAAGATTGTCCGCTTTCCATCGATGTATCCTTACGGGAACCGCTGTCTGTATCAGAGGAACGGTCGACAGAAGCCAACCGATCAGCACTAACGATTAAGCTGTCGCCCAAAGCTTGACCGGCAAAGGACGTGTGTTCTGAAGGCACGGATACTCCAGTTCCAAAGGAGGGATCCGAGGATATGGTTTGCCCAAGGCTTACATCCGACGATTGACCGGCAAAAGGCATATCATCGGCATTCGCCGAAGTCCCTGCCGTGGAAGAGCGCCCAGCTGAGGACACGCGGTCACCTCCTTGAGAAGAATCAACGCCGGAAACCTGCCCCGAGAAGGGGACATGGTCCGCTGTTCCGGAAAGTCCGGACTGAGATATGCGGTCGCTTACCGACATACGATTCCCACCCGCCGTATCGCGATGGGAAGCTGAATGGCCAAAAGGCATGTGATCGACATCGACGCCAAGCGCTGAACTGGCAGCAGGATCAACCGCCGCACGCCGACCACTATCCAGCGATTCATCCCTAGCGGGTTGCCGTTCGGAATTGATGCCCCGGCTACTGTCAGTCGAAAAATCCGGGCTGCCTGCCCTGGCTGATGCATCTGCTGCCGTGGCTTGACTGCGCTGCGAGCCTCTTTCCGTGTGATAGTAATGGCTGCCTTTCTCTTCGACCACGCCGCCCATGCGAGAGATGATCTCACGGGAAAGACTGATGTCCGTGCAGTCCTCTATGACGACGAGGTGATGCTTTTTATCGTAGGCATCCTGGAACCAGGTTTCTGAATCCGAGCTCAGCTGCCAGGCGGGCCGATCATCATCGAACCCAAAAAGACGGGCAAAAAAGCCTTTTATCCCTCCGCCTCGATGGTGCTCGCCTTCAGCCGTACCCGTAAACGTCAGGGCCTGATCATTCTCGACCAATCGTGCAGCCGAGATTCCTTTGCTGTGGAGCTCGTCTGTGGCCCTTCTTGCAGCAGTAATATCGGAAAAGATGCCGACAACTGTTCTATTTTCACTACGCATGATTTTTCTCCTTGTCCGGTGGGCGGCCGATAACAAGGGTCATTATGCAATTCAGGTTCCAAATTATTGGCAGACTTCCCAGGCATTCCGTGCGCACCCCTCCCCGTGAAAATGGGATTGCGCCCAAATACGACCTCGCTTCGTTGAGAACGATTTCGAACAGGTTGAGAGGAAAATCCATCGCCTTCCAACAGTGCCCATGCTACGACTCCCCAACACCTCAAGCCTGTGGAGTGACTGAGATGTCCAGGTGGAAAGACCGTTTGAATTATGCAAAAGAAGCCGTATTTGCAGCTTTTCTCAGCCTGATCGCCGGCGTGAGTATCATGAATACACATGCTCTGGACGGCGAGAAATTGGGACGAAAGGGAGGCCTTATCAAGCTTCTTTGGGGCTGGCCGCTTGGTCTGCTTTGCGCGGCGCTGGCTCTTTACTCCCTGGCTAAAATTTATCAGCAGGCTACCGGAACATCACTCGGTATTAGGAGCAAGAGCGAACCGTAGAAATCACCGATCGCTTGCGCAGACTCATGTCGCCCTCGGCTGAGGCCGAGAGCTGCTTTTAAACGCCCCTCATTCCGTTGCAGGGCACTTGCTCTTCACATCCTCCAGATACATCTGCCGCGCGACCTCGAAACCACTCGCTTCGCAGCTGCCTTTGCTGATCGGCGAAGCAAGGTCTTTCACAAAATTCACGCATTGAAATTGGAGTTTGGGCGAAGGAATCCGACACTGGGTCCAGTCTTCCAGGATGGTCCAACACCAGATGGCATAACCCTCAGCTGGAATATGACTCCCGGCGTTCGAGATTTCATGAACGAGATTCTTGAAGCCGGTACAATAATCCCTCACTTCCGCTTCACCGGTGCAGGCATCTGGAATCCTCTCCTCCGGCCCGCAGCCATAGTTCATCATATAATGGGGCAGCGGACCATTGCTGACAGCCTGCGCAGTGGAACCCAAGGCGGTCAAAAGTACGGCCGTAATCAGAGATTTCATGGAATACTCCCGATGATGTTGTGATATTGCCTGATGAGCGTTGCAATTCCGGGGCCAGCGGTCATCGTCGGGGAAACCCGCCGCCCAAAGCCTGATTCTCTGTCATGGCAAGGCAGCGCTTGTTCATATTCATGGACGTTGTCTTGATATCAGCACATTGTCAAAGGTGGGGGTGGTCCCAACAGACCATAAGAGCGGCCTGCCGGGAATTTCACGTACCCACCAATCGGTTCAGCGCTTGTAGCTCAGGCCGAGCGCGATCTCGCTGGTAACATCCGTTGCTGGACCCTGGAGTGTGGCGTAAGTCGCTTTACGCAGGGTCGCATCGTAGAAACCTTCGGAATCTCTGGTCAAGGTCAGCTCGATCAGCTCGCCATCTGCAGGCCGCATGTCGACGGAGCACTTCAGCGCAAAAAGAATTCGACCTTTCTTCGATTCAACACAGGTCAATCCAGTGCCCAGCTCTTCCGTAGTGTCCGATACGGGTGCACCGAAGCCAGCTGTGATCACGCGATAATTCGCGGTGTAGGTGCCGAACTCATCTTTCTTAATTTTGATGGCTTCAAAGTTGCCATCAACAGGACGACGGTCCACGCTAAACGAATATACACTGGGAAGTCGCCCTGCCCGGCTGGAAACATCTGAATTCTCAGTGTTCTGCCCACAAGCGACAAGGCCAGCGGCAAGAGCAAACATTGCAAAATTTTTCATAAGACTCTCCATTATCCTGGGATAGAAGTTGTGGTGTCGCGCGAGGAAAAGCCCTTCTCTTCTTTCCCTCAAACACGAGAACAACCTTATCGCGATTTCATGTTCAGGTGGATTCGAATCGGATCCAAACTTCAATTCCTGTTCACCGTCAGCGAACAGTTGGCTGCGCCTGCTGACGAACAAAGCCACGGCATTCAGTGGCGAAGTGACGCCATCGAAAACCTTGTCTGACCGGTGCAACAGTCTGATAGGTCTGGCCTACGAGGCATAAGCTTCGGTCTCATAAGAGGATTTTGCAATACCCTGGCAGGAGGTCCCGTCTCGCGCCAGGCATGAACCTCAAGCGGTTTGTTTCCCTCAGGTTTTGGCTATTTGGTCAGCGCATCTTTTCGTTGCGAACAGCCCAGCTTTCCATTACCAAGAGAAGCCGCATTGCAAGGGGCCCATTATGGTAGATCCTGCTTCTGTCATTCTTTCCAGTTCCAGCCTGGTTGCACTGAGATCACTCATTGCTCTGCGCCGTTCCGTTGACCCAAAATTTTCCTACAGTTACATTTCGAAGCGGATCGGCATCAAATCCCGAAGCTACCTGTCCGAGGTCTTCAACGAGAAGAAGAAGCTGAACCCCAAGCATGTTGTTCCTATGGTCGATCTCCTTTCCTTGCCGCTTCCTGAAGCCGAGTTGCTCAAAGGAAGGCTCATCCTCGATGTCGGCGATCTGAGTGAGGCCGAGGCCGCTCGCATCCGTTTGGAGGTGCGCGATGCGGAGAAGAAACTCACGTCAGGCACCCTGGAATTGTCCGGTGTCCGGGATATCAACCTCGTCATGCTCCTGGCTGTCTGTCTCCATTTGTTCAAAGATGGCAAGGCAACCAAGCGGCAGATTTTTGACCTCTTCAAACGGGACAAACATCTCGAAGTGGAAAGGGGTCTCTACGATTTGGTGAAGAATGGATTGCTCGTGAAAGAGGCTGATCTTTACAGCTATTCACCCGATTACACGAATATGCTTCACGTGTATATGGCCACCAATAAGAAGAGCGAAGTTGATTATCTCAAGGCCTCGATACGCGAAGCGCTTGATCATGTGGATAATTTCCAGAGTAACTCTCAGGAGTCAGTATTTTACAGTGGTTTTATCACGGCAGAGAAAGCGAAGTACCTGCAGGACCTGGACTACGTAAAGCAAAGCCTTCGAAGTGTTCAGTCGCGCATTGAATCCAATTCTGCCGATACCGTCATCCGGTTCAATGTTCAAATCTATCCGGTAGCCACGAATGCATAGAGGAAATGAATATGAATAAGCTCAGCCGTGTCCTTGTCTCCCTGTTCCTGGCCTCTTATGGCCTGGGAACGTCCCAAGCTGCAGAGGCGCATTCCTATTCCGATCACTTTGCGAAGTTGGAATTCTTGCGACTTAAAAAGTCTGGTGAATGGTTGAATTACATCGAGGCTGGAAATTATGTGGAAGTTGAAGGCACGCGGTTCATCGGTTTGCAGGCTGCCTTCAGTCAGAGAAGGACTTGCCTGTATGGCTTCAGTCAAGCAGGATTTGACGGTCCTGGTTCGTTCGCGGTCGAGACTCGCTTCGTATGTTTCAACACAGGTCGGTATCAGCTGAATTTGCAGAAGGAATGGTGTGAACTGGGAACTCAAGGCTGCGAAATCGATCCAGGTGGAATTTCTGCAGGCATTGGGAACCTGCATGTTGCAGAGCCGAATGGGATCGGAGGAGGTCTGCCCTTCCCGAGGCCTGGTATCTTTCCAAATTCATATCCCAGTGTGCTGACAGTGGATGTTTATGAACCCTTAGGGCCGAACTTGCCAGGGCACTGAAAGCCGTCTTTATGGCGTTCACGCCTCTGACGGAATTCAATTCGAAAAATTATGTAAAAAATTTTGCCTTTTCTACGTGGGTCCCACCTCTTACTGTATTTGTGAGTTGGCTTCGACTCTCAGCTCAGTATGATTCGAAGCTTATTTACAAATTCGGAGACGCGTATGACGAATTCCATTCCCAAAGCTACGATCTGTTTGTGGTACGACCGAGACGCAGAAGAAGCAGCTCATTTTTATGCCAAAACTTTTCCTGACAGTCGCATCCGCAGTGTACAGCGGGCACCGTCTGACAACCCCAGTGGCAAAAAAGGCGATGTCCTGGTTGTTGAATTCACTGTGCTGGGCATCCCGTGCATCGGTATTAATGGTGGACCGATGTTTAAACACAGTGAAGCCTTCTCATTCCAGGTTGCTACAGTGGATCAAGCCGAGACCGACCGCTATTGGAATGCAATTGTCGGCAACGGCGGGGAGGAAAGCCAGTGTGGCTGGTGCAAGGACAAATGGGGTGTGTCCTGGCAGATCACCCCGATAGCATTGACCGAGGCGATGGCCAGCGGTGACGCGGCAGAAGCCAAGCGAGCGTTTGAAGCCATGATGAAAATGAAGAAGATCGATGTTGCGGAAATCTTGCGCGCGCGTGCGGGCAAGTGAGGTCTTCGAGTTCGTGCGTTAGAGTTATCCGAAAACCCCTCGTATGCGGCGTTGCCTGCTTTGCTGCGGTGCCTTGCCTCCAAGCGGTTTTCGGATGCTCTTAAAGCTCGAATCGAAAACCTTGATCCCAGGTTACTCCGCTGTCGGTGACAATCAGCCGAAACAAATCAGGGTTTCGCATACGCCGCCAGTTGGAGAAACCATATTCCGGAACCAGGCTTTTTAGGAGAAGGCCAATTAAATTACCGTGGCTACTCAGAAGAAGTGTCTCGCTTCTATGCAAGTCCAACAGCCTATCCAGGCAGGTACGCACACGATTCTGAGCTTTCTGACCCGACTCACAGCCAGGGAGGCAGAAATCCAAATTACTCCATGCATGTTCCATGATTTCAAGGAAATTATCGATCAAACCATCCGAGAAATGACGTTCGCGAAGATCGTGCGCAGTCTTCACAGGCAACCGGGTTGCCTGGGAAAATGGGTGAACCGTCTGTTGGGCTCGAAGATACGGGCTCGAATAAATATGTTGAATCCTTAGATCTTGCAGAACCGGTACGAGTTTCTCGGCTTGATCCTGACCACGGACGCTCAGCGGCCATTGACTTTCCTTCAGTTCATGACTTGGGGCGCTTTCGGCATGGCGTAAAAGATAGAATATCGTCATAATTTCCTCTCGACTCTCATCAGTCGCACCAGAGGAAGCATAAGGACGATCCTCGCCTTTTCAAGGGGTACCCCACTTACGATGAGTGCAATGCACCTTTCCCCTTGTTCAACTCTTAAACCCTTCGACCTCACACTAGAGCGCCATGTCCCACGGTGATAACAACGTTGCCCTTCTTATGACCTTCATCAACATAGGCATGCGCTTCCACGATCTGCTCCAACGGATACGTCCGGTCGATGACCGGCTTATACTTCCCCGCCTCCGCCAGTTCTCCGAGAAGGCGCACATCCTCGGGTCGTACTTTGGCCACCCCGGCCACCACCTTCTTGTCTGTCGTCATGTTTACCCAGGATGAACCAAGCGTGTCGGACAATCCGCCCAGGACCAGAAGAAACCGTCCGCCAGGTTTCAGCGAGACCTGGCACCGAGAGAATGGAGCCGTGCCAGCCGTATCCATAATGGCATCGTAGACCTCGCCATTGCGTGTGAAGTCCTCCTTTGTATAGTCGATCACAGCATCAGCGCCGAGCGAGCGAACCAGATCAAGGTTCGCCGTACTGCACACCCCGGTGACATGAGCCCCAAGATGCTTTGCCAGCTGGACTGCTGCTGTCCCCACAGCTCCGGACGCGCCATTGACAAGGAGACGCTCTCCGCTCCTGAGTTTTCCTCTGCGAAAGAAGTCGAGCGCCGTCGTCCCGCCGAAGCAAAGCGAGGCGGCCTCCTCGAACGTGAGGTTTTCTGGCTTCTTCGCGATAGCCTCTGTTTCGGGGAGGGCCCGGTACTCCACGTAGCATCCCCCGTATGCGTCGGACATTCCGAAAACCGGATTGCCAACCTGAAATCGGGTAACATTCTTTCCAACCGCAACCACCACTCCCGAGAGTTCCATTCCCAGGATCTGCCTCCGCGGGGCAAAGATCCCGAGCGCCAGACGGGAGAGAAGCCCGAAACCACGGGGGACATTCAAAGCGCGCATCCTGGCGTCACCCGAGGTTACCGTGGTCGCGCGCACTTCGATCAGTAGCTCGTTGTCCTTCGCTGTGGGCGTCGGAATCTCTTTGAGTTTGAGGACTTCTGGCGGGCCGTATTTCTCGTAGACGATTGCCTTCACGTCATTCCTCCGAGGTCCATGTGATTGACTTGGATTGATCCAGGTAGTGAGAGAGAATAGGGCCTCTCGCAAATTTTATCAAGGCAACTGGGCATTTAGATGAAATCAGGTATTTTGCTAAATGGGGTGAAAAGGAGTTGTTAAGGCAACCAGTCCTCATTAATGAAAACCGAGATCTGTTTAAGGGTTTACCCGAGATTCTCTTAAGCTTCTCTTTTCTTCCTGTCTTTGATGTATCTTTTCAATATGACTTTTATGAATGCTTGATAGGAATCGAACCCCTCGTCCTGCGCAGCTTCCTTGATCTCCTTTAGGAACTCGTCATCAATCCTGATGCTTCTTAGATCACTCTTCTTGTTGCCGACTGAGCTTGGGCCTATTTCCATGTGATCGGGGTCGTTACCATATTTTCCATCTGGCTCCCAATCATTCGAGCTCTCATTAACGTGGTCTATCCAGTCTTTCTGAGTTCGCTTTTTCTTCTTTTCAATCTTGTCATTCATAAACAATCCCGCCTGCTGATTTGTATGCTTTAACGGATCTTTGATCGACATAGAATGCAGTCTTTAGATAGGCTGATATAACAAGCTCCACTGCCAACTCCGGCTGTATATACAATGTAATTACATAGAGAATAATAATTCAATGATGCTTTGCTAAGCAACTGGACTTACAAGCATAATTTTGGGTAATTCTGCGAATGAATTCTTTGGGTGTGCAGCTAATATGACTTAGTTGCCGATTTTGGGCAATGCTTCCCATTTCATGCAATCGACAGACAGAACCTAAGGGGATCTTGCCACGGAGGCATCGATGGTAGGCGACGCTTCGATTGCTATTGATCCTGCCCTTCGATCATTCCCTCACCCTTCCCACTTCTCTCAACAGTCAGTCGAAATCCATAATGAATTTCCAGGAAGTGTTTTATGGATCGGGCAAGCTTAATGGAATAATCTCTGCGGGCTTCAGCACCATTATTGATGTAAACACCGTGGCTCTCTATCTGAGTCCCGTCGATGACACCACCTAGCGTCGAGCCGTGTCGCCGGACATTGTAGCCACCGTTGAAGTAACCACCTTTCCCCGGGTCAGGGAATGCGGGACTTGGCACTACCTTGATACCTTCTGCAGCAAGCAGGCCCCCGAGACTCCTGGGTCCACGGACAATCTCAGCAAGAGAAAGGGCTGAGTTCTGAGCCAGGTGGCGCAAAGTTGATTTACTGACAAGAGCTTTCGTATTAAACGCATCATCAGCGAGCTGCAAATCGGACCTATCGAGCGCAATGCCCAGTTCGACCCACTTGTCTGCATGGCCATTGGTGTGAAAATCAAAATAATGTCCCCTGCCACAGCTTGATGTTACCCACGCCTTGGCGTCCTCGATAAAGGCATGGTATTCGTCCCAGGCTCTGTCCGCGGCCGGGTTTCCGTAGGATAGCTCGTTTGTCTTGGTCCGGTTAGCGTTGAGTCTATTGCGGGTGAGATGATTGACGATAAGGTGAGGCCTTTCACCTGTAAGGCGAAAGAGCTCTTCCACGACCTGTCGAGCATTGTCCTGGCTGCCTCCATCTCGCAATGCCCCTTCTTGAGGAGGAATTTCATCCGGAGCAAGCGTACCACCATGAGGTGCGCTGATGATGATAGGGAGCTGACCTGGAATATACTCGATATAATTCTTTTCTCCGAAATAGGATTCGTTCGCTTCATACTTCCAGTCGGCTGGCGCTGGACCGATGCATCGTTCTGATTGCAGATTTCTTCTGCCATTTTCAGATCCGATTCTCTGTTCCGCAAATGAAGAAGATGCAATCCAGACGACATAAAAGAGACCGGTCAAGCCAAGTATGAAAGAACTAAACATACTTATTATCCTCAAAATTTTTCATTGTTTCTTGGGTATCTTGTAAATGAAGCCAGGCGTCGAGTAAATAGATTGAAATAAAAGAAATGGTCGCATGAAAACACCAGTGTGAAATGGTGACCAAAGTTTACTATTCAGGCAGGGTGCTTCTTGGTTACTCAGGCATGGCAACTGAAGGTCTGTTTGAGGGATTGGTATAACACGAAATAGCAGCGCCACACAGAGCGTTTTCGTGCACATAACTAATTACAGCGATTACTTGCGTGACCACATTGCCGGTCGATCGTAAGTAGCATTTTAATCTGACCTGAATTCGTGCAACCGACTACTATCCAATTTCGAATAAAAAACTCTTCTCACTGAATGCTCGTTGCCCGCAAAATCTGTGAAACCTGCTGCTGGTTCAACTTCGGCTCATACCTGGTTCGGCAAATCACTCATTTAGACTATAAATTTCGCACCACTTTTTCTCATCACGTAATTATGCTTTGCCAATCAACATATTCAGATCACTCTAAAGCGGAAATTTATCGTGCCGATTCCGTGCATGAACACCAGGTTGCTGAATCTTTCATGATCTTATTGGAACGAGAGAAGAAAAGATGCCCCTGATAAAAAAAATAAGAATTATGGGTGGACTTGTTTTTACAATGATGCTGGCGACCCTGGTGATCCTGGGGTTCCTCTTTGCGAATCAATATAGTCTCAATGCGGCTCAGGAACGTCGCTACGATTCCTATCAGCTGGCCAACGAGTTGCGGAAAAGTTCAGAGGACCTAACACGGCTGGCTCGAACCTTTGTGGTGACAGGCGATGCAAAATACGAGAAAGAGTATTTTGATATCCTGGACATCCGGAATGGAAAAGCTCCTCGGCCGGACGGCAGGACCGTTCCCTTGCAGACGTTGATGCGTGAGTTGGGATTCTCAGAAGAGGAGTTTTCCAAGCTCAAGGAGGCAGAAACCAATTCCAATAACCTGGTGGCCACAGAAACGATCGCTATGAATGCCATGAAGACACCTATCAATAGCAGCGACGAGACCGAGTCAGCGAAAGTTAAGGCGGAACGTGCCAATGCCATCAAAATCATGCATGATCAGAAATATCATGACAATAAAGTCATCATCATGAAGCCGATTGATGAGTTCGAGCGCCTCCTGGAGAAAAGAACGCTTCAGGAAGTCAAAAAGTTTGAAGAACGCGGCAGCTTTTTGCTCATCCTCATCGGAATTTTCGCCGTCCTAACCACCATATTGTTCGCCGGCGTATACTTTCAAATTACCCACGCTGTGACCCATCAGCTGGGTGCTGATCCCGCTATTCTCAGCGCAGCGTTACAGCAGATCACATTGGGTGATACTGCAATCGATTTTGGAACCTCCACCAGCCGCGGCGTTTTCCATGATCTCCAGACCATGGTGAAGGGCTTGAATGAGAAGGCGGAACAAGCGGAAGCCATTGCGGATGGTAATCTGACGAATGACATTAGAGTGCTTTCGGATAAGGATCGCTTGGGCAAGTCCTTCTCGAAGATGAACGCTATCCTGAAGGATGTGATATCCCGGGCCAATCAAGCTGCAAATTTTGTCTTGTCTGGTTCCAGCCAAGTTTCAAGTGCCAGCCAGAGTCTTTCCAGTGGTGCGAACGAGCAGGCTTCTGCGATTGAGGAAATCTCCAGCTCGGTGACCGAGATCAGCACCAAAGTCAAGATTAATGCCGACGCTGCCAATAGCGCCAGCGAAACCGCTGCGTATGCTCAAGCTGCAGCGGAACACGGCCGCATACAAATCGAAAACACTCTTCGGGCTATGCAGGATATCAAGGTATCCAGCCTCGAAATATCCAAAATCATCAAAGTCATCGATGATATCGCCTTTCAAACCAATCTGTTGGCTCTCAATGCTGCCGTGGAGGCCGCACGTGCTGGACGACATGGGCGGGGCTTTGCCGTCGTCTCTGAGGAGGTTCGCAATCTGGCAGGTCGCAGTGCCAAGGCAGCTCGAGAAACCACAGAGCTGATTGAGTCCTCTTCGCGCAAGGTGGCCAGCGGCTTGAGTGAAGCCGAGAAGACGACGGCATCCTTCAAGGAGATCGTCGACGGCTCGCTGAAAGTGGCGGAAATCGTGAAGCAGATTGCCACGGCCAGTCGTGAGCAGGCCACTGGGATCGCGCAGATCGCAGTTGGAATTGAACAAGTCAATAAAGTTACACAGACAAACTCAGCGAACGCTGAAGAGACCGCGTCCGCATCCGAGGAATTGGCCAGCCAGGCTCAGGAATTGCAGCGCAATCTTTCGTATTTCAAGCTCGATCGCTCTCAGGTGGATCATGCATCGGCTGAAAGAGAAGGCCTGGGGAAGGTGCGTATTCTACGTGCTGGATGATTGGCTCTGGGATGGTCTTTGACCAGCGCGGTTGTGGCAAGAGCATCCCGGTGGCATAAATTCAAGCAAGGAAGGGAAAACCTGTGGTCACGAAAAAAGCCAATGAGCGTGAGCATCAGGATGATGATGACTGGAATGAGGATGAAGAGGATAGCATGAAAGGCCGCTATCTGGGCTTTCGTGTGCATGGAGAAGACTACGGTATTGAAATCCAATACGTGACGGAAATCATTGGCATTCAAAAAATTGCTGCCGTGCCCGAAATGCCTGATTTCATAAAGGGCGTTATCAACCTGCGTGGGCAGGTGATTCCGGTGATGGATGTTCGCACCCGCTTTCGTATGCCTTTTCAGGAGTATAACGAAAGAACCTGCGTGATCGTGGTGAATCATGATGAGCATCCCATCGGTCTTGTAGTGGACTCCGTTAACGAAGTGACGAGCATTCCGGAGGAGAATGTCTGCGAGCCACCACGCGTGGCCCACAATGAGAGTGCCCGCTACATCCGTGGCATAGGCAAGGTGGGGGACGAGGTTCGCATCATACTGGATGTCAGCAAGTTGCTCTATGGATCGGAAGCGGAAGCCCTCGCGCAGATGACTCCTGCTTAACAAGGATTGGCTCCGGAGCCTGACGGTGATCAGGTTCTTGTCCATCATGCTCGAAACCGCTACGTTTCATGCCTTTCATAGGGATGATTTCCTCTTTCATCATCATTAGATACATCCACTTGCGGTGAAAAAATCTGGTAAAAATACCGTACTGTTTCCGATTTCGCCATAAGCATCAGCACTCTCAACAACTTACCCGGATACTGCTGGCAGTTGCGCCAGGCACTGTGCAACCGCATGAGCTTGCCAGCTCGTCGTCTGATTTTAAAAAACAGTGCACCATGGAAAGGCGTAAATCTCGAGGTTGTGCTGGCGATTGCAGCGAATCCGGGCTCTTAAGGTATTTCACAGCCATCGCCACCCCGGGGCATATGGCAAGAGCCGCAGCGCGGAGTGTTCACACTGTGATATGCAAAAACCTGGCATGCACCTTGCTCAAGGCCCGCTACAGTTGGTCCTGCTTTGGTAAAAACAATTTGAGGTGATTCATGCTTTCGTTCTGCAGTCAATTGGCTCGCCATTCTTCGAGTCATGGTGCCATCTTCACGATCCTGAGTGCGATTCTTCTCGTCGCTTGCGGGGGCGAACCCACATCTGTGTCCACCGTTTCCGCTCAACAGGCAAGCGCCGGCCTTCAGTACAGAGTGGACAGGGCGGTTGTCAAGTGGATGAATGAAACGGCACGGGCGGGAAATCCGCCGCGGGTTCTGGCCGTAACGGAGCCGGATCAAGCCGCGATTTGCAAGGCGTTCGATGGTTCTGGACCCGGCTGCGCCGTCGAAGCCTTCGCCGACCTTGGCAGCTTTCAAATAACGGTCATGGAAGGTGCGAACGAACGCACCATTTTGCACGAAGTCGGGCACGCTCTTGGCCTGGATCACACTCCTTCGATCAAGGACGTCATGTATCCTTACGCTTTTTACAACCAAACGACGGAATTTTCGGCCACCGATATCCAAAACATTCGAGCCATCTACGGCAGCCCGGTGTCGACGTCGACTCCTACCGGTTTTTGATTCTCGCCGATTCCGCGCTTTTATCCGCGAAACGTTTGTGTCTTGAACGCGTATGGGTGCAGCTCATTTTGCCGACGGATGACCTGCACTTTCCTGAATATATGTTGAATCCGTCTTTGACCCATTCGATAAATCGCAGCAGGAATTGTCACTTTCCGACCAAGCATTCCAGATTGGTTTAGCCCTCAGATTATGCCTTCTGACTGATCGTACTGACCCGATTTCAGTTCCATTTGAAAAATCTTCACTTCGCACAATACTCTGCCAATATTTTCAAATTCTTTTCTAGTGGAGGAATAGAGCTATATAAGATGCCTTTCTTCTTCGCAAACTCAATTGTTACTCGAACAGCATTGCAAATCTGTTCTATGAAATCTGATGTTAGAATTTCAACTTTACGCAGCTCAACATTGAATTCAGCATCGGTGTCGGTATCGTACTTTTCTTCCATGAAAGTTAGTTTTAGACTTTTTCCCTCCATAGCAATTAATATTTTGTACGGGCCATCCATGAAATTCAACTGGTGACTCTCAGATCCTCCGCGGAGGATTGCGATGAGATTATCGGTCCACATATGCAGAACACCGGGAATCAGGTCATTCCAGCTCTTACTGGGAAAAAACCATCCATCCACGTCAAAATATAATTCACCAGTAAAAGAGGACTTGGATGATGGCCCAACACAGAATGTTTCCTCGCGCACAACCAGCCTAACACTTTTCATAAAGCACCTTAAATTTATCTGAAAATTGGAAAGGCCGTTTCAACGACTTTTTCAACAGAATTATAATACAGCTTGATTGAAAGGCCTCCACCTTTCCCCACCAGAATTAGTCTATCGCCTTGAGTGCCCACTCTCTTGGCATTTCTGAATGCCTCTTCGACAGCCTTTTGAACAGCTTTTTGGGACATATAGTCTGGAAATAAAGTTTTAGCGGTGCCCTCTGCAATTCTTGAGCCGCCAGCCATATGTCCCGAAAAAATGTGACCCCATTCCACTTTGACTTTCTTGAAACTCGGAAGACTTATGTTAATCGCGCCGGTTTGTCCACCTGGGAGCATCGGCTTCATAATAAGCTGCTTGGTGAGCTTCAAGACTCTGGAGAACGACCCCACGGATCGATATACAGCCTTCGCCCCGTCTTTCAATGCCACAGCGCCACCGCCGCTGACAACTCCACCTGTCAACTGAACTGCGAAAAGTTTGAAACCCTGATACTGTCCGTTCGCCAGATATTTTTCAGTTTGTTTGATAATTTCCTGGGCAACCCGGCCGGTAGGACCCCTGGCTGCTTCCGCGGGAATGTCTTCTGGACTTATTCGACCATCCAGGACTGCTTTTGCAATTTCTGCACCTCTGAATTCCGGGATTGTTGCCGGTCCGGTTTGCTCGGAGCCAAGCAGAATTGCATCAAAAAAACCATCCATCAGTGAAGACGTTTGATTGAAGTAAGCAGCCAAGGTTTCAGGTCGTTCTTCCTCTTTGGATTTTTCGGCTTCATCATCTTTGTTAAGGTCATCGGGGCTGCCTCTTACAATCACTTCATACGATCGGCCGCCGATGTCTGTGGTTCCCATTGTTGTATCGGCCACAAGATTGGAATTTGACCCGCAGGCTTTCGTGTATTGCGCTTGCAGGTCATCTATAAGCGGCAGGAAAAGCTGATCACTGGTCTGGAGTATCAGACGTAAGTAGTCCTTTTTGATGTTGTCATTTTCATCAAGTAAGGGCCAATCACCCAGTATCTCGGCAATCTTTCTGAGGGAGATTTTTTGGTATTCAGATCGAAGCTTAACAAAGTGGTTATCATCAACCTTGTCCGTTGTCTTACAGGTATTGTTTCTTGGAGTCGCCGTGGCGATAGGCTCCGGTTCCTCCTCAAAGTTGTCGGCAGGGGTTGTCCATCTTGGATCCAAGGGGTCGCGCCCACTCGGGATCACAAAGGGCGTCCGATCCTGACCGTCAGGTGCCGTCCATGTTGTACGTAATTTTATGCTTTCCAGTCGCTTGCAATTGGCTCGCTGTTTTGTAAGGGCTGTATTGAAGTCCACGCGGTTTATTAGGCCGTTTCCGTCAATGGCGATTTTTTCTCCCAATCCTGGATCGTGAGAAATGGACGCATTGAGATTGGACGTCGACGGTGTCAAACGCGTAGCTGTTTCAGCGGTGAATGAGGCGTTGTTCCGGCTTGCATGCAAATCAGTGTTCTCAACGGAATCGCCCTCTGCCAAATCAGAAGTCATAAACGATCCTACACCGCCTGGATTCTGACCAAATTCGTTGCAGTTGTACTGGTCATAGATCTTTTTTGCCTTGTCAGCACAGCTCTCGATCATGCCATCTGGGGAAGCAAACTTCGCTCTTTCCAGGAAAGCGCTCTGGTCCTTACAGATATTGTTGCAATAGGAGCGGGTAAATGTATCGAGATCGGACTGCACTGCATCGATCAGGTTTTGTTCATACTCTTCAGCGGTGGCAGCCGAGCACTTGCCAGACTTGGACTTCTCTCTAGCTGCTTTCAAGGATATCTCATATGAAGCAAGCTCCAGCCCAATGGCATTCAAATAGCCAAGATAATCGGCAAAAAGAATCCTCTTCAGCTGATGTTTTTCCGTCGTGTTTTGTAAGGTATCGCCTAGAAATACATCGTCCGCAACGCGAGTCCAGATCGTCGTAGGACTGCCAAAATTTTCCTTCAATATTTCTTGATGGGCTTCCCATTCTTTCTTTTCAGCCGGTGAGAGTTCCTCCGAATTTCCCTCAGATGCGCCGATGATGCCTCCTCTCTCTACCTTGCCGAATTCAGGCTCCTTCTCAGGGAGTCTGTCCAGGATGGCTTTGGCTGTTGCTTCGTCAATATCCAGCCGAGGATTGAAGCGTGTATCCTTGACTTCGGGTGGTTGATAGGAGGGCTTTTTGTTCTCATTCAGCGCCTTTTTCAGCAGTTCAGCTTCTTCGGGAGTGAGTTTAATTGAAAACTTGTCCTCCCGGGGTTGCAAGGATGGCATTTCCAACTCTGTTTTCGGAGGGGAGCCGAAATCGAGTCCCTTCAATAATTCAGGGTCGATGTCTGGAATTCTCAATGGTCCCTGAGCCTTCGCAACAGGAGTCAAAGCACTGATGGCTGCAATGCAGATCGAAAGAAGTAAACATTTCATGCGAATCATATAGGTGACTCCGACTTTTAGATGCCAGGAGCCGGGAATATATCGAAATCGATTAGGTTGGACAAGGGTAAACAATGCCAAAATGGCTATTCCTGAGGGAATTTCGTTCTCAGAGATGTGATAATGATATCTCTCGGTTATATCTGAAGCTTGAGCGCGTCAAGGTCCAAGGTCGGGGAGGCACAGCTCTTCAGCCGGGGATTGAGCTACTCGAGATGGCTACAGACTTTCCTAAGGATGGCCCGATTCTCATTATTACTGATGGGGAGATCGAGAGCCGTCTTGAGATCAGAAGAACTCATGCCTTCCTGGTGTCAAAACACAGGAGACTGCCGTTTGCTCCCAAGGGGAAGGTATTTTCCATTGAAGAGTGATGCTTTCGCTCTTACCGCTCTCTGCACTGCAAGGGTTTCGGATAGGCAAGCCATCGGTCCAGGTAGTTTTTGGCCTCTAGGCCTAGCTATGGCTCAATGAGCGAGGTAGACAGGTCTCCCGCTTACGGTCATTTCATGTTCGAAAGCATGGCTTGGATCTGATCTATGCATACACTAATGTTTTTGCGTCTGGCCATCTGTTGAAAGAAAACTGATATTTCAGAGAGATCCAGTTCCCTCTCCAATATTCCCTTCATTTCCTCAAGGGCTCGGTTTGAACAGAGTCTATAGAGATCCCTCCCGATTAATGCAGCACCTGCTCGTTCCATTGTAAAGTTTTTCATCTCTGCCAAGTCAGAGTTTTCGTCATAGAATCGGTCAAAGTTCCCGGCCTCAAGATAGTTCGATATAATTGTGTCGATATCCATGGGGTCTTGAGGTCTTTCTCTGGGACGATCGTTCCAAGCTATTGTCTTCAGCAATACCAGGCTCGACAGAGAGGCAATTCGTATCTCGATATTGTTGTCGGTTCTGAATTTATGGGCAGTTCTGAAGGCATCATCAAAGCCCAGCATGTTCATGACCTTTCCATCTTGAGGCCACAATATTTCGCTTTTGTTCGTCTGTATATCTCCAAATGGCATAATGTCGAATATCGCTGTCTTGTAATGGAAATTGTACTCTGCTCTTTGCTGTCGAAAACCGAGGCCAATGAGCCGGGCTTTAAGGTCCGCGTATAGGTCCCAACTGCCTATGCGGACAGCCAGGTCTGCGTCTCTAGTTGCTCTCGATGGTTGGAGCTTATGATATTGCATTAAGATATCTCGAGCTGCTGCACCGACAATGATGAAATTGTCGCTGCATAACTTGTGGAGATGATTCAAGCCTTCCAGTACGTCTTTGTCGATGTCGATTAAAGGGGCTTTATCCATATCTCTCGTATTTCCCTTGCGATCTTCAAGTCTCTTGGATCTGCGCTATCCATGAGATCAGCATAGATGAGCGGCAGATCCACTATGCCCTGCTTTTCTTCTTTCCAATCGAAATTCCAAAACTTTTTACGAATTTCTATTTTCCCATTTTCGGTTGGGCGCAGGCGAAGCTCTTTTGCTACTTCGTGTGGACTATCACTGTATATGAGGAAACGGTTCGGAAGTTCGGACCCGATTACCAAATCGGCAGCTTTCGCGCCGCTCCAGTAGCCATTCTTGAGCTTGACAGGAGTGGTTCGCAGATCCATGTACTGTTTGTCACTATTGGCATCAAATAAGTGCTTTTCAACTTTCGGGAGTATTCTTCGGAGATACTCTACAGTCCAAAGTTCAAGCATCTTGCCAGGGTCAACTAAGCGAAGTCTATTACTGTCATTGACGATGTAGTTCGACTCTACTAATTCTTTTAGATATTTGTTGACTGCGCCTAGCGAGACATCTATTCGGTCGGCTATTTGCCTTTGGGTTTTGTGTGACTCGTGATTCATCGCCATGAGGTAATGAATGAATTTTGCCTTGGCGATCGAAGTTGTGAAAGCCTTGCCGCTCCTTTGGGAGTCGTTCTTGTTTTGTTTCTTGCTTGTCCATTTCTTTGTGGTAGCGCTATTCGTTATGATGATGGGAATCGAGAAGTCACCATCATTCGCGATGTATGGGGTTCTTATTTCCAGGAATTTTCTCTTCTGTTGTTCAGACAAATCCCCCATCTCGATAACGTTCTCTATTTTACTAGTTGATGATCGTGGTCTATTTATTCCTTTTTGGTTGTAGATCACCCAGAATGGATATTCAGCAGTTCCTATTTTAATAGCGATGGAAGCATCATAAGACTGGTCGATCGAGGCGAGTATCCAATAGCTCTGGATCCGAACTCTTAGGCCGGTTTGGTGAGAGAATCGATCGAGAGCGCTTTTAATTGTTCTGTCCATGTTCACAAAATCCATCGTGTTCACATAATATGAACATAGCATGAAACGTGAACGAATTGCTATAGCTCCGCATATTATCCCAACTATATTGCGAAAAATGTCCTATCGGGCATAATTCGTGCGAACGTTCACATTTCTGTTCAATCTTTGATTGTCCATTAAACACAAGCACTTATCGCGCAAAATCATAACAAATATTTAATAAAAACAACCATATAGATTACAAACGGTAAAGATTTCTGAAACGCGATATTTCCCCCAAAAAAGCTCCGATATATCTGAAGCCTGAGTAGGTTTGGCTGGGTTAAAGGGATTATCCGGCCTTCCAAGCTGTTCATGCCTCAGAACGGAGATCGCATGCGCTATTTAGGAAGGCAGCTTGTCTTCTCACCTCTGACCTTTGCACCTTCGCCGAATCCGAGTTCGCCTCCTGGATGGAACGATGCGAGAAGGAGACCTGGGCGCTTTACCAACGGTGCAGAAGCACCTGTGATTCACGAGTATGCAACTGCCTGCCTTTGGAGTCTTTCCCGGCAGTTTAATCGCCCAACAAGCGACTGCCTTGTCAACCAATGTCGAGAGGGGCGATATTCTGATGAAGCATCAGATTAAGAGTCGTCTCGAGATCAGGAGGGCGCATGCTTTCCTGGTGCCAAAACACGGGAGACTGCCGTTTGCTCCCAAGGGAAAGGTATTTCATTGAAGAGTGATGCTGGATTTTACCGCTCTGTGCGTTGCATGGGTTCCGGATAGGCTTTTCAATATACCGAAGTTCAACCGATCGTGATTGACGGCATGACGATTCGGGTACCACTTTTTAAATCACAACTTCCGATTCGTATCAAGAAGCCCTTGAATTCTGGATTTCCTTCCTCCTTTTGAGCCGTTTCATACACTGATACCAGTGAGGTTATGGAGCGTAAACACACGACAGAGGAGGCCTGTCGCGTGATGGGCAAGTAGTGTTGTCGGTCTATAAACCGCGTATACGAAATGACCCCATGCTTAAAAATTAGGATGACCCGATTTTGGCTAGCAATCTTAACCGTTTAAGGGAGAGCTTTTCCTTCCCTCTCTGACTTTGAGCGCGAGGTTTTTAAGATTCATGCCAAAGATCAAGAAAAAGTTGAGAAGGAAAGCAAAAAAAATGATGAGGTCCATTACTGCAGTCGCAGGTGTGTACAGCTTACTTAAAGATCTCTGGGGATTTGGTGAGTTTATCTATGAGCTGATTCAAAACTTCATTTAAACGCCTCCATCACAGAACTATGCGCAATTTGCTTCGGGATTCCGGTTTAGATTGCGCAAAGGCTTGCTATAGGGCGCTTGCATTCGGATGCAAGCGCCTCGTTGGGTCATACAAAGTTTTGTGCCTGAGCATGCTAAAGAGCTGTCTTAGGAGGGCATCACCGACCGTTCGAAGGGCCCTGCCATGAGAATGTCCTTTTGCTCTCTGAGCGGTGTACTTTTGCAAGCGGCTGGTATGGTGCAGGCCTTCAATCCCCATCAAGCCCAATTCGGACGTATGGGCCGTTCGCATGGTGATGCCTCCGTTTTTATCAGCCAGGTTCTGCAGAAAACTGCTGTTGAAATGGATGAGGCCGGTTTCAAGGCGGCTGCCGTCACTGGAGTTACGATGAGCGTGACATCTCTGCCGCCCAAGCCCATTTTGAGCTTTATTGCTGATCGTCCCTTCTTCCTGGCTCTTCGTGACAGCCAGACAGGTGCAATGCTCTTCCAGGAGGTTGTTGCCAATCCCAAGTATTGAAAGCTGCTTGCTGGTCAATCTTGAGACGTCGCTCAACAAGCTGCTGCAGGCCTGCAGCAGCATCGCTAGCGACGTGGATGCTTCATGACAATTTACAGCATATTGAAACGCAGCACACAATGAGACTGGTGCATTTGGAGTTGGACCTGAACGATCTCATGGTGCATTTCATCGAACACGGGTTTGCCAAGTCTCTTGACCACTCTAGGAAGACTCGCGGTCAAGCGAACTCCCTCGTTAGCCAATCTAACCTTGACTTTACCGAGCACCTGATTGCAAATCTCACCCGCGAAATCGTGGAGGCTTTCCGGATCGGACGCGGCGCTCTCATCAGCAAGTGTGGCCTGAGCCACCTTTTGGAAAAACGCTTCATCGAAATCAATAGACAGAGTGCCTTTTGCATCCTGGCCAATAAAGGAAATCAATCCTGTGATCTCCTTATGGGCATGATTGTCTTTGGTCAATCTCACCTCGCCGATTACGGGATACTGCTGCGTATAGAATTCCAGAATCTCCCGCGTTGCCATGGTAAAGGACGAGATCAACCGGAGATGATAACGCAGGGACACTTCCGGCTTCTGAGTTTGCTCCCCTATAATTCGCATGAAATCATCAGCATTCATCGGCTTGGCTACAATATTATCGATGACGCTCAGAGGATACTCGGTCCAGTCTGTTTCCGTTGCAGCTGCTTCATCGAAGAGGAGGATGCGGGTCCTTTCCCCATGCGCTTTGAGCCACTTCAACTGGTCGGAATCCAGTTTTTTTCCCTCATCGGAGCTGAGAAGGATAATATCGTAGAGCTGGTCTGTTGTCTGACCGAGCCGGTCGTCCAATCCAGCACCTAGAGATAGATCGAGTTGTCCATCCAGATTTTTCTTCAGAGCGGATCCCCATCTCTGGTCAGCGCCGACAAGTAGAATTTTCTTTTTTTGCAAAACCAAGCTCATTCTCCAGTCCATTGTGCTCAGAAAAAGTTGCCCACGGCCTTTGGCCTGTGCCTTCGCTCTATTATGAATCGGATGCGACGCACAAAACCTTAGGAGGAACTTAACACGGATCTGTTCCAGGCGGATGGCAAGGATGATCCGGATTTGACTCGCATATGGCGCATTCGCCGATCTTTTAATAGGCCATCCAATAGCGAGGTTCGAAGGGGACTGATAAAACCCAGTGCCTCGTTGGAACAAATGGGATAACATTGTCCGCGAGATAAATGGAACGTTCCGGCGACCAGCACAGGACGGACAAAAACCTCGACATTTGCAGCTAAATGGCTCAATAATTGAGTGGATGCAATCGTCACATTTGAGTCTGACAAATCCCTCGGATAAAATGCCGCAGCTTAAAAATTTGTCAAACTCGCGCCTTATAAAATCTGGTAACGCCTTTCGATCGGAATCCCCGGCGATTGTATCAAAAAAAGTTTGGGAATGCTCCTCCAGAACCTTATAGAGTATGGTTTGCTCTGGCTCATGTCTTTTATATTCTGCATAGGATGTCTTTGCCATAACCCTGGAAGAATTATTCGTCCGGGAAGAATATTGGCACTGACATTTTCAACGATTCAAAGACTTCGCATATTCGTAGGCATTACATATGCAGTTTTCAAAGAACAATTGATTCCATAAAACTCTTGTCTAGGCCGATCGAGCTTTATCATATCTGACGTATTTTTTGATGCGATCAATCTCATTGGGCGGGGCGGCCTGCCAATTCCAGGGCAAAAGGCTATCGAGGCGGGATATCTGGTGACCTTCATTGAGTCTGATCGTGATATCGGTCAGATAGTCCTCGGGACAGATCATGTACAGTCTGCAGGTCGCGATGATTGTATAGTAGACTTCGAGGGCAACGCTGCCGGAGCGAGCCTGCGTAAATAAGTGATTTTTCTGGCAGAGCTTTGGAAGCCTTAGAGCCCGCTCCACCCGGTTATTGTCTGGCCAGACTTTCGGATCTTCTAAAAAATAGCAAAGCTTCTGCCAATGGCGGTTCAAATAGCCAATGGCCTTGCCAAGGGTAGACCTTGGAGGCGGATCGAAAGAATTGGCCCGCTCTTTGATCCTGTCCATAATAGGCCGAGACTCGCTGTCTCGAACGACCAAAAGTTGATCGCCGGTAACCCCCTTCGCTCTTGCCCGATGTTCGATACCATAAAGCTCTGATATGAGCTTGATCACTTCAAGCGACTGCTTTGGAAATGACAGGAGAGAATGAAAGAAATAACGGCGCAGGTGCGCAAGGCATCCGGCATGATCTTTGTTTAAAAGTTTATTGTCGTAGATGTTGAGCCCATCAGTTTGCAACACACCAGGACCGGTTCCAATCAGGTCTGCTACAACCTTACGATTGCGGCCATCCTTGGCCTGGTAGCTGACAGCTTTGTCCGATACAAACGAAAATAGAAACGAAGTCTTGCGCTGACCACTTTCAAAATGTCTGAGCGGAGACTCATCGACATTTAGATACTCTTCTTTCAGATTTAGTTCGTGAATTCTTTGTGCAAGTGAACTCAAAAGAATGCTGCGTCTTTCGAGGGCGCGATTCAGAGTCGATCTGTCAAGATCAAGCCCCTCATAGGTCATCATCCTTCGTTGCCTATACAGCGGCAGAGATATATCAAATTTATCAAGAGCGAGCCGTGATACAAACCGGGGGCTAAATTTAGAGCCCTCGGCGGCTCTGATCGAAGCTGGCATTCTAAGAGTCGTCGAGCCGCAACTGCAGGAGCCCTTGTGCAAGTTAACAGTTCGCTTGACGAACCTTGATGGATGCACGTCAATCTCAACGGCTTCACGGTACTTGCCTTGATCTTTGATCTCGCCTCTGCACTCAGGGCAGATGATCCCTTGAGGAATTTTAGCAGTCCGCTGCTTGTGGGCCATCTTATCGACTGCTGGAGTCGATCGCTCTTTCAAGTCCCTTGCCAGCCTTCGAGCCTCGGCCTGGAGCTCCCGGAGCCTGGCTTTGGATTTCTCTGCGGAATCAGAAAGAGCTGCCTTTTCAGCTGCTGGTTTCGGTGATTTTTTATCCTCAGGGACAGCCTCGCTGGAGCCTTGGTATAGCTGGCGATTAGCCGCACCCAGCTTGCCTTTGGCAAATGACAGCTCAGATTTGCAAAACTCCAGCGCTGAAGCCATATCAAGTATAAGCCGCATGAGATCCGATTTGATAAGGCAAGGAGCCTCGTTTCTTGCCCTATAAATCAGGTTATCAATGTCTGGATAAGATTTCATGCGGCAGAGAATAATGATGTAAGATTCGAGAATCAATGGGAGTTAACCCTCATTTTAGGCTGCCATGGTTTGGGCTTGATGATCGGGTCTAAATTTCCGCCTTCCAAAAGTAGTGCCAGCTCTGTCGGCGCGATTTCACAGGAGTTCTGATTTTCATCGATATTTGGATATTTGAACTGGCCATTTTCGAGGCGCTTGTAGAACAGGCAGCTGCCGCTTCCGTCATAATAGGCCACTTTCGCCAAGCTGCGATTCCGGTTAAAAAAGACAAAGAAAGTCCCGGACCTCGGATCCAAATGCAACTCAGAGTCCACCAGCGCAAATAGTCGATCCATCCCCCAGCGGCCATCAATGGTATTCCGATAGAGAAAAATTTTGATTTGACTCGTTGATATAAACATTAGACAGCCCCATGAACGATAGCTCTGAGTGACGAAAACAGTTCTGCCTCTCCCAGAGCCGCTGGGATACTGACTTCAATAATGCGAACCCTCAGCTCTCCATCATTTGCCACGGTCCGATCTGCATTTTCCTGTGGTTTAAGTTCGACAAAGTTCGGCGGGTCGGTTTTTATCTTGTCTTTTGCTTTAGCTTGTTGACGCTCTTGAACCACTTGTCGGCGCAACTTGTGGATATCCCAATCATGGATGCCATCCTGCTTGGGGTCAAGCTTGGATTCGCTTTAAAGTATTCAATGGCAGCATCTTTAAGCTTTTTCGGATACTTGATTCTGGCTGGATGGCCTGCCTTGGCTTTGGCCTCACGGAATGATTCTGCAAGCGATTCGATGGTCATGATAACTCCTGTAACTTTTGATCACATACTATCAGACCTGACTTTGATGGCTAGTCCCACGAAGATGCAACGCATTCCCAAAAATAAAAACATGTTAGGTGATGGCATTCTAGATTTGAGGTCTCTGCAATCTTCATTTTAAGTATTTTTAGCCTATTATCGAAATTTTCCACATCGTTAGACTGACATTTGCGCGCGATACATTTTGACCACAAAAACGATAAATGTGGTAAAAATGTATCAATGTTCCATGCAACTATCCTTAAATATTGGATAAAGTAGCTAGATCTTATCATTGTAGAGATAAAGGCCACCCCTCTTAAACCGGTAAAAATTTCTGAACCACGAATTTTCGCAAGAAAAGCTCCGATATATCTGAAGCATGGGCAGGGCTGTCTGGGTGAAAAGGATCATCTGGCTGCCAGCTGCTCATGTCCGCAGCATCGGAGACAGCATGCGCTATGTAGGAAGCCAACTCGTATTCTCACCCTCTGATCTTTGTACTTTTGCAGAGTCTGAGTTCGCTTCGTGGATGGATCGATGCGAGAAAGAATCTCCTGGGCGCTTTCCCAAAGACCCCACTGACGAAATGATGAAGATTCTACAGGGTAAAGGACAAGCCCACGAAGCGGCAATTCTCCAGAAGTTCCAAAACCAAGGTCGAAATATAGCTGACCTGAGCAAGGGTTCGGTTGAAGATACAATCCTGACGATGAAGGCAGGGGTGGAAGTCATCTATCAAGCGCCGCTGGCCTTTGAGCAGTTTGCGGGGCGTGCTGATTTCTTAATCAGAGTGGCAGGTCGGTCGAAGCTGGGCGATTACCATTATGAGGTTTGGGATTGTAAGCTCTCCCGGAGTACCAAGCCCGCTTCTTTGATTCAGCTCTGCGCTTATGTCAACATGTTTGAGACTATCCAGGGCAGGCACCCGGAGCGTATTGGTGTGATCCTGGGCATAGGGGAAGAGAAAGCCTATCGAACCCATGACTCCTACTTTTATTATTTTGCCCTTAAGAAGCGCTTTCTGGAGTTCCAGGATCAATTTTCCTTGGATCAGGTCCCAGATCCGATTCAGTCTCATTCCTTTGGTTCATGGGAGACCGCTGCCAAACAAATTCTTGCTGAGAAGGATTCCGTGTTCCAGGTGGCTCGCATGACACGGATGCAGACCAGGCGTCTGGCAGCAGCAGGCGTCCATACCATGGCCCAGCTGGGGCAATTGAAAGACACCAGTGTGCCGGGGATAGCTCCTGATGTCGTGCGGCGTCTGGTCAAACAGTGCCGGATCCAGATCCGCTCGAGGGGGAAGGTGATCCCGGACTGTGAATTGGTGTCAGGGGGTGAGGAGGCACTGTCCCAATTGCCTCCGGCTGACCCCGGGGACCTCTTCTTCGATATGGAGGGGTTCCCGCTTGTGATCAACGGGCTCGAGTACCTTTGGGGGTACGTGTCCCTGGATGCCTCGAAGCCCCGTTTTGAATGTATCTGGGCCCATGATGCCACCGAGGAGCGGGAGGCGCTGAAACGATTTGTGGAGCTGGTCCATGAGCGCTGGCTCAAACATCCCCAAATGCACGTGTATCACTATGCTTCCTATGAGACCAGGGCCCTCAATTATCTGGCCCAACGCTATGGGTGCAGTGAAGCGAAGCTTGATGACCTGCTGCGTAATAATGTCTTCGTTGATCTTTATCAAATCGTTCGGAATTCTTTTGTGATCGGCGCCGATAGCTATTCGATCAAGGTGGTGGAGCACCTTTATAGGCCTCACCGCAATACGGACGTCGCGAATGCTGCTGCCTCGGTTGTGTACTACCAGAACTGGCTTGATGCGTCGGCATTGGGGCTGCCTTCGGCGGCTGAGATACTCGAGGACATCCGGAAGTACAATGAAGACGACTGTCAGTCGACCTATGAGCTCACGGTCTGGCTCCGCAAGCAAATGGAGCAGAACGGGATCCGTTCGAAGCCCCTGCCTGAAATAAAGGGACCCGAACCTGAGGAAGCCGAAGTCCAGGAGCTTATTAAGAAATTGGACGGGATGGGTGAGATTGGTACGCTTCTCAGCCAGCTGCTTTTCTATCACAAACGCGAGATGCGCTGTGAGTATTGGGAATACTTCGCCCGCTTTGAGATGGCGTCTGAAGAACTCTACGATGATCCGGCTTGTATAGCGGGATTGGTGCATGATGGGAAAAGTCCCGAAAAGGTCGCACGAAGCCTCGTGTATACCTTCAAGTTTGACCCGGCTCAGGATGTTAAAGCTCAGGCGGACGACACGTTCTGCTTAAAGCATGATCGAGACTTCAAGGTCACGCTCGTTGAATTGAACCAGGAGTCCGGTATCGTGCGGTTCAAGACAAGTTCGAAAGGGGCTTTGCCAGAAGTATTGGACCTTTTGCCTCAACCGCCAAGACCCAATCAGTTTGAAAAGATCATACGCGAATACGCGAAGGCCCATGTTGAGGGTTCACGCCACAAGGCGCTTGATGATTTCCTTAACCGACAAAGCCCACGTCTTAAGAATGGCGCCCGTCTGCCTGTAAGCGCAGCCTTAACAACCGTCGAGGCTATTATTCAGGTGATATGCGGGATGGATGAGACTTCGTTGGTCATTCAAGGCCCGCCGGGAGCTGGGAAGACCTATACCGGCAGCCGGGCCATCGCCGAACTTTGCCGACGGGGCAAGCGGATCGGTATCATGTCCAATAGCCACAAGGCGATTGATAACCTGCTGGCTGAAGCCGCTCGATGTTTAAAGAGCGAGCCGACGGTTGGAAAGATCATCAAGATCGGACAGCCGGTCTCAGAAATGGAGATTGAGCTCGTTCGCAGTGGTTCCGGGTTGAATGATTTTGATTCTATTGCCCTGGTTGGGGGGACGGTCTATGCATTTGCCAGTGATAACTTCAGAGATCAGTTTGATTACCTGTTTATTGATGAGGCGAGTCAGGTATGCGTCGCCAACCTTATCGCTGCCTCGGCTTCTGCGAAAAACTTTGTATTTCTTGGTGATCAGATGCAGCTGGCCCAGCCCGCGAAAGGGAGTCATCCAGGTGACAGCGGGCTTTCATGTTTGGACTATTACCTCAAGGGTCTGACCACTGTACCGTTGGATAAGGGTGTCTTCCTGCCCATTACAAGACGTCTCCATCCGAGTATCTGCCGGTTCATTTCTGATGCGGTTTACGAAGGTCGCCTGAACCACCATCCATGTACCAATACCCGAATGCTTGTTCCAAACGGCACGGAGGCCCTCGTACAGTCCATAAGTGGTATTCATTACCTGCCAGTGCACCACAGTGGCAATCGACAAAGCAGCGAAGAGGAGGCCCAGCTCATCCACAAGGTCGTTAAAGAACTTTTACATATGGGCTTTGTGGAAAACCAGAGCGGAGCATCTCAGCGCGCTCTTACAAAGAATGACATCCTTATAGTGTCCCCCTACAATTTGCAGGTTAGACTTCTGCAAAGTAAGCTGGGCCGTGAATTTCGAATCGCTAGTGTGGACAAGTTCCAGGGTCAGGAGGCTCCGGTCGTCATCTTATCACTTGGTGCCAGTAGCTCGCATGAAGCTCCACGGGGCGTAGAGTTCATATTCAATCGAAACCGACTTAATGTAGCGCTGAGCCGTGCCCAGTGCCTGGCCATTGTTGTCGGGAACCCGGCATTGGCTTCAGGGTTTGTCAAAAGTCCTGACCAGATGTGCCTTGTCAACTTTTTCTGTAGAATCGTTCTGAACAATGAGGTTGTTGATTGGAAGGAGACAGAGGCTGCATGAGTTGGTTTGCAGTATATGTCTCCTGAATATCAGCAGAGGCTAGGTCAAATATCTCTGAGTCCTCTTCGTCTTCATTTTCGGGGAACTCTAGCAGGCAAGCCGAATAGCTTCACCAACGTCTTTGGTTAGTAGTGACTTGGTTAACATTTCATCGAAGAACTCTTTTTTAACTCCGGCCTTTTTATTGATGAAAAGCTGGCATTGCACTCTCAATAAAACTTCAGTTGGCACATCCATTCCGGTGAATTCGTGCTTTCTGTCCTGCCATTTAGAGATTATAGATCGTTCCACTCCGATAAGCTTGGCAAATTCTTCTTGTGACATTTGCATATAACCACGAAGAAATTTTACTTCAGAACCGCTAAGTCGAGCAGGCTTATGAATGACTGCCTTGAACGCAGCCTTCATGATTTTCTCTGGATTGACGTCCAGAACTTTATTGCCAGCGAACTCAATATAGCGAGGGTTTTCTATGATAATCGGGAAGCCCAGGGCTTCATAGATTTCAAAATTCCTGGCCATCTTTAAGCTCCTCATTGATGACTGTTACGATCATCATCTTTCCACTGAATGCAACAGCTAGCCTGATTTTTTTTCCATCAAAAGTTTTTCCACAGATTCCGTAGGTCCAACACTGGAACTCGTCTTTCCACTTGTCGTGCTTTTTGCAGTTATGGCCGTTTTTAAGCACATAATCAACTTCCGTCAAATCCACATCACGCTCTTTCATCCGCTGGATAGCATGCAATGTAGGCCTATAGGCTCCCGTCCTTGCAGCAACTCGGACTTTTTCCAGGACATCGACAAACTTAGGAGGGCGGGCCACCTTGGCTTCTCCTTCGGTAAGTTATATACAAAATGTGAACCATTCACAATTTACTTTTATATCGCATTGAATTAATTGGGAATAGGTAATGCTGATTTTTTAAAATCTTGCCTAGAGTTCAGACAATGACCAGACGGAAACTGAATTGCGAAATGTCCGAGTTATTTGAACCAGGCGAGACAGATTCGGAGTAAATATCAATAATTTTAATAAGTAACGTTCATTTTTTCGATCTTCCCGGTCGTAATCAAGGGGCCTAGCACCAAGATGATCAATTGCTGCGGGTCAGCCGGAGTTGATGGAGACCGGATGGCGGGCGCTGGCGTGGAGGGAGATAACTGCTTTCATTGCCTCTATCCCGGAAAATAGACTCCGCAAAATTCTTTGGATCCTGGTAAACGATCGCTTACTAAGAGATAATTGTAGTAAACGATCGTTTACTAGGATAACATATGAGAATTACAGGGAAATGTATCAAAATTACTACCGCATAGTCCCGGCTCTAAACCGTTGCCGCTTGGGAAATGAGGGTTTCCCGTTCATGTTTTCGCCGTTTTCTGGTGAACCAGAGTGTTGGTGGAAGCACAAACAACGCGACGAATCCAGAACCGAACAATATGGCGTTGGCGATGTAGGTCTGGTTGTAGGCAAACCAGCCCACGAGATTGACAAGGAAGTGAATCGCTATCGCTGCACCAAGGCCGTACCTTATGAACGCAATCCCGCAGGCAACCCCAATAACACCCGTGGAACCAAGGCGAAATAAGCCGATCTCAGGCATGCCGACCAAAATCGGGATAACTGTGTGAAGCGCAGCAAAAAGCAGGCTTGAAAGCGCAATCGCCCAGCCAGGGGACATAACCATCAAAAGCGCGCTGACAATTATGAATCGGGAACCAATCTCTTCGCCGGCAACAGAGACGAAATTGGTGGCGATCTTTTCCCCAACAGTCGGAACAACTGGAACTTCGCTTGATCCTGGCTTAGCAACTGGGTCTTTGTAGGATGCGGACCACGTGCGACCGAAGATTTTCGACTGCATGATCTGAATGGAAGCGTTTGCTGAAATCGTGGCAAACACCATGCTGATGATGACCACAATTTCCCGAAAACCCACTGGCACACGAGAAATTGTCGTCCTTAGCACCTTATTCGCAAAGAAGAAAGCGATGGGAATCCAGAGGACAAACTCAACAAAGTTAGGCAAAAATCCTTCAACCCAGCCTGTTTTATATCGGATCACGATAAAGAAGGCGGATAGAAGAAACGTGCCAATAGCCACAAATAGATAACGCATCCCATCGCTCTCCGGTTATTTTGCAGACGCGATCTGTCTCAGCTGCCAAGCAAGGTCAGCTTGTGTTTCAAAGACAATGGTATAAGTCTGGTTGTCTACGACAGCAGGATAGGTCCTAAAATTCTCTCCAGAGCCAAGGTTACATTTATTTCTTCCTTTCTTAGTTCATAGTGCGACCGCAATTTTTCGATAACTCCAGGATGTTCTTTCAATTCCCCCAAAGAGCATATAGCGGCGCGTCTGACCAAAGGCCATTCATCCTCTAACAGCGAGACCAGAGTTTCGATCGCTCGATTATCTCTCAGAATCCCGAGCAGCTCAGCGCCAATTTCACGATAGACCTGGTCTTTTCGCTTGCAGTATTCCATCATGAGGTCAAACATGATGGGATCTTTTTTCTCTTTGAGTATCCGACTGATCTGATAGGCGCCGATTTCAGGTTGAGTATTCATTCTGTCAATAAGTGAATATTCGAGTATTTCAAGGAGAGTGCTTGTCGGACAAACATCCAACGTTATCAGGTTAAATCCCGCTCGATGCTTGACTGATTTCTTCTCTGAATTCCAAAGTGAAAGAAGCTTTTCCAATTTTTTGTTTTTAGAGTTTAGCGCCAATCAGCACTCCTCAATGAAAAAGTTAGAAGGCTCTTGCGGAACCGGAGCGTCGAATCGACGAGATTGAGGCGCCGGTGCGTATGACGCAAGCGCTGAGATAAAAATGATCTGAAGAACAAGCCCATTAAATTTTTCAAAGACTCATTTGCACGAGATACCTGGGAATAGCAGGTTTTACTCATATGACCTTCTAAAACATTGAAAAATATGCCACTTGCTACGAAATTGGAAGAACGAGAAAGAAACCTTCCAGCCACAGGAGCCGATGATGCAAAAGCACCTGAGCCGCATCATAGACGATTTCCAGCTTGTTCCCAAGAGTATCATTGAGGTCGTGGCTGCATATACTTTGTACCTGATGCTGGAAACAAAGGGACATCAAACCAGGTTTGCCGCTCGATTGACCGGTAAGCACAGGTCGTCATTTTCAAGGATGCTTAATCGGCCGGACAACCTTACCATAGCCAAGGGCTGCCTGAATCGGGCTGTACGAAGAAGGTTGGCCGCTGTGGGCAAACAAGGAAAGAATGTCAAGGCCCTGTTAATTTTGATGCCACCCTCACTAGCTGTCGCGGAAAGCATGTGGAAAACGTTGGCTTTTACAAGCTTGGGAAGAAGACGATCCGTGGCCATAAGTTTGTAAACTTTGTGCTCGTGCTTGGTGAGGAGTGAAGTGGCCCCATTTATGGTATCAGTGATCCTTCGCCTCAGGGAGGTGGGTTGAGTAATTCATCATAATTGAAATTAGGCGCTATTTTCTTAGCCGCATCAAATCGCAGGACATCTACTCTTTAAGGCCATATATCTCTCTGAAATTGCCTTATAGTATTCATTCTTCTTCGCCTTCTCTGGGCAGTCATCGACCGATCGCTCGCATGCGTCCTGCCAAAACGATATTAGATCAAGGAGAGCAGAATCAGCTTCGGTATCCGGGCACTTATTCTCAGCTGCCATTCTCCCTAACTCAACCTCGAAGAACTCATAGGCACTCGACCTTTCCGGCAGATCCACAAGGTAGCCGAACATAGCCGCAAGTTCGGGTACCGATGAGTAAGCTCGCGTACCTTTTTTGGCCTTATATGGTTCAAGGCTATTCTTCATTCCCCCAACCAGGAATTTTTCGCGGTCTTTGTGCTTTGACCCACTAATGCCATAGAGAACCGCCTTGTAATATTTGTCTCCAGTCCCTTTCTTTTGATCAAGATCCTTTGCGAGTATGATAAGGGCGTCAGCATCAGTCATTCCATTTGGTCTGGTTTCACCATCCACGTTGCTGGCCAGTCTCTGAAGCGCCACGGCCTGCTGGTCAGGTGTGAATCTTTTGTCTTGAAGGATCTCTTTGATAACCATGGGGCTCGCAATTTGAGGGAGAAGGTTTTGCGCCGCTTCGCTTAGAACCTTGTCGTTCCTATCATTCATGATGTCCTTGACCAGATCTTGATCCTTAAACCCACGAAGAAAGAGCTTTGCCATCTCCTTATCGGTATGCCTGTAGTCTTGAAACTTCCCCTCGAAGTAATTCAATGCGGCTTCCTGATTCGGATTCATGTCATCGTTGAGTTGATCGATCAGTCCCATGACGACACCGCGGTGATTTTCATTCATGTCCTGGAGATTCCTGTCGACAAATTCGATAAGGCCCTGTGTGTTTTTGTAGACTTCATCGGACTTTGCATAGTGGACTTGCGTGAATGCTTGAAGGGCCATGAATTTCATATCCTGTGTAAATGGCCCATTCAAAATCGCGGAAAGAATGTTGTATGGGAAATACTTCCTATCAGCAAACTCCCTGATTTTGGCCCGCATCTCAGGAATTGAATTCGGTAGGACCGAACTTTCCTGAGTGGGGCTGTTAGGTGGAGGGATATTGTCATGAAGCACATCGTTCGACTTTTCACTGAGCACGCTAGTTCTGCTTTTTTCGGGCGAAATCGTGTCAGCGAACGCATCCGTAGCGTCCATTTTTCCATCTTTTCTAACTGGAAGCAGAAGGAAAACAGCTGCCAGAGCTAAAATGACTGTGGTAAAAGTGATTATTGCTCGCTTCATGACGGGCTTCTCCTCTCAGGTGGAAGGCACGGATACAACAAAGGGACTGTCTCTTTGCTCGCGCACGGTCAAGGGCAAGCCTACACCTTCTTCCTGATCATTTGGCGTGAGGTTGATATTGAGGCCTCGCCGCGGATTTTCATATATACCTTCGACGTATCCAACGCAATCAAACAGCATATGCCCTTTCCCGAACATGACAGGCCGATCCGGTGCCTGAGGAATAAACTTACCTTTTTGATTCACATGCATAAAATCATACACTGTACCTACCTCCATGAGATTTTGAGTTTCCGTTGCAAGCTTCGAAAACTCAGCGGACGTAATACCCTTAGGCCGGGAGGCAGGTCTTTTAGCTCCCCACGAATCACGTAATTTACCGGGCTCAGATGAGAAGAACGTGATCCAGCCCACCTTCTGCAGTGCGGCTTCGATATCGGAACCATGGCTTGTCACATGATAGAACTTGTTATCTGCAACATAAATTCCTGCATGCCCAACAAAGCCACTATCAAATCCCGACGACCTATGTACGATATCGCCGGAAACTCGTGGGTCGCATGACTCACATATTTTCTCTTGGGAATAGGCGTAGCCCGACGCGAGAAAGGCAAAAAGCGCGATATATGGTTTCATGTATTACTCACTTTCAGAGTTAGAATTACCAACTTTCACCGATACCATCGCCACTGTCGTCATTGCCTGGATCGTCATCACTGTTCTCGCCCGACCCAGAGCCAGGCGACGTTCCAGAGCCTTGACTTCCGCCGTTACCACCGCCAACCCCAACCGTTCCTTTTTCAATGGCCCCTATTAATTCATCGATAAACTGCTGATACTCTTTCTCAGTCAGCTTATGAACCTCCGCTGAAATAGACGTTGGAAGGGCTATGAGAGACAGAGCTGCTGCAATAGAACGAATTAAACCCATAGAATCTCCTTATTTTGAGAACAAGAATGTACGACGCGTCGATTAACAAAAATCGATCAGTCACCACTGCGAAAACTTTGTATGTATTGGATTATGAGACTTAACGTTTGAAGTTAGCGAGAACCGTTTTATCCCATCCAGAACCGATGAGAAAGACCTCAGAAGATCGTTTCCTTCATTCGCTCGTCATGGTAGTTTTTCGGGTCGTGGCTGCTCACTGCGGTGAATATGATGGGAGGTTTTGATATGGCGAACCTTAGGGATGAACTGGCGGAAGCCATTGAATCCTGGTTGAAGACGCGGAAAAACTCTTCGCTTCAGGTTCTATCAAACCTAAGTTCGGTGCCTTACTCATCAATCAGGCGGATTGTCCAGAAGGAAGTAAGTGCCTCCGCAACCAACGCCATGCAGATAGCTGCCGTCATCTTTCCCCGCAAGGAAGGTGCTCAGTTCATCCTAAAGCATTACCCTGAGACTGGAATATTTTATGCCGACCAGCAGCAGAATATTGAACCTGTGGTCACAGAATCCAAAATAAGGTTGAGCCGGGATGAGTTTCTAACTTTGTCGCTCGCAGCTACTGAGGCTGGGATTTCTCCGGAATCTCTTAAACAAAAGATAGGAGAACGTTCTGAGATTTGCATGCGCCGTCTTCTCGATGCCGAGCTCATTAAGTACGATCCAGACGGGAACCTCAAAGCCATTAGAGAGTCTTTCAGATTTATTGATCTTGACCTCTTGCTGGACGAAATCAGGCACATCGCTGACCTCTTTGATGAGAGCAAAATTGATGAGTGGGGAAGCCTGATTAGAATCAGGACGGAAGGTTTTTCTTTAGAGGCCAAACGCAAAGCCCATAAGATTTTGACGGATGCCGACGATGCGTTAGCTGAACTTATGCACGACAAGAAGAACCTTGGGCCTTATGTCATGGCCTATGGTATAGTCTCCACATTCCTCAGCTCCCCGAAAAGTGAGGCACAACCATGAAAAAACTTGCTCTGGTAATATTGATATCCGCAGTGACAACGGCACTTTTCGCTGGCCAGGAGAGCGGCGCAGGTCCTAAAGGTAAGGAAATTCACATTGAATTGACTTCCGCCGAGATGCAACAGGTCCTTCATGGGGCCTTTTCGGGAGAAGTTCTTAATTTTCAAAAACCTGGGCTTGAGACAATTAAGCTTCAGGCGAAGACCTTTGATTTTGAGTCCAAGACAGTCGAATTGATTGCTGTGGATTCAGGCTTGAGAGTTCGGGCTACCGAAGCTCGGCGGGAAGCCAATTAGGAGACATGCCGAAGTTTCTGAAAAGCAAAATGAGGTCTCTCGACGAAGGTAGATGCGATCATCTTTCATACTGTGATCGCTTCTTTCAAGACCTTGTCCCGGATGTGCTTGTTGAGTCCTCTGTCGGTAACAACATCAACTTTCGCGCCTAAGAGATCCTGGAGATCCATGAGAAGGCCGCCGATTTCAAATGCGGAGCGACCCGGTTCCAGATCTATGAGAAAATCGTAGTCACTGTCGGGACCGGCTTCACCACGGGCAACGGATCCGAAGGTCCGGATATTGCTGGCTCCGTACTTCTTTGCGATATCGAGAATTTCCTGTCGGTGGGCTTTGATCTTATCCAGAGGAGTCATGGGTTTCCTCATGTTTGGTAGAGGTGGCGGGAATCCACCTAGAAGTTACTCGGAGTCGTGGTAGCGGCCTAACTTATTAGAATTTAAATTTAATCATTGGCTGTGCTTCAGCCAGGAACACGTAGGAAGATCCAATTTGCTTCATCCTGTTGGCCACATCCTGGCCAATTTAATTACCACTGCCTAGCTGCTGAGCTTGGCGAGTTTGGGTTTCAGGATTTATATTATTCTTTCCAGCAGACCAGACGAACTCAAGGCAACGAAGTGGTCATGTAGCTTCTCTGAGAATAGGGGTATTTTAATAAGTACACCCACCTCAATGTTCCGTTCCTGCGCCGCCTCCGTAAAGTTGGCTGAAGTCACAAACGACGCAGTTTTATCAGTTACTACACACTTGGCATGTAGAACTGAGCCTTTCTTTTGATCGAGGGCCAAAGATCTTGGATCAAAATATACACAGGGAAGCCGAGTGCCAATCCACTGCTTCTGTTTAAACTCGGCAATGAATCTTTTAACTAGGTCCTCCCTTCTAGTCGTGTCGCCTCTCTGGCGATGTATATTAAGGAACATATCAACGGAAAAATCCGGGTCACCATCCATTTTTTCGGCCAAGGTCTTGAAAATATCTTTTCCCTGGTAAACCGCAAATCCGGAAATTAAAACGTTTCTTTTTGCATGCCGGAAGAGCTCCTGGACTACAACCTTTGTATCCCTATTTGTGATTCCCATAGTCTCTGGACCCGTCCAGACTAGGTCGATTCTATCCAAATTCTCATTGATTCGGGAGTTGACTCGATCTTCTCTCACAAGAGCAAGGGCGACTGATATCTGATGGTCGTTGAACCCAAAGCTGTTGAGCTGCTTTAAACCTTGGTGTACAACTTTTCCGGTTTCACGACCAAAAAGCCTGAAACATCCGGCTTCCGTAAATGGCGATCTAAGAGATCCACGTTCAAGGCCGTCAATAATGGCTTGTAAGTCCAGATGGGCAAGCCTCGAGGTCCATTGCATGCTCCTAAGCTCCAAAAAAGGCAGCATCTGTAGTTTCAAGTGTTGGTACTACGAGAGCGCGATCCAAGAAATTGTTATGCTGCTCACAAGATGTTTCAGAGATCAGAAGGCAGCCATGACAAGCGGCACCCACCAAATAGCGAGTGTCGTGAGCACTTTCCATTTCATGTTGGGAGCACACTGGATCGTTTGAACACAGTTTTATGTAATCCAATGCGTTTCGCAAGTGCTCGCGGAGTGCTCTTCCGGTCTCTACTAGCCCGCCAAGCGTACCCTCTGCATCTGGACTTGAGGTGTATAAGAGAATTCCATATGCGTTAGGGCTGCAATAGATGCGTTCTTTAATCGAGCTGGCTGGGTAACCACATTCTAGCGAGACTGCCGAGATAAGAATGTGCGAAAGGGAGTGTAAGAGATAGTAGGGAACCCCTGGGAAAGTTCTCCTGCTGTTTGGATGCTCATTAAGCCAATGCTGGAATCCTTCCTGGAGTGCTCGTCCACGTCGAATAACAGCTTCATTTGCAAGCCATCGATGGATAGCATCTGGATTAAATGAAAGAAAGACTCCCTCACCACGGTTTTCGTAGGCTGGTACCCAATCGACATTCAGGCCTAGTGCCGCCCTTTGTACATCAAGATCTAGCTCTCCGTTGACGTCGGGAGACATCGCTTCAAAACGCGTAAAACCTACAAGTGCAGACACTTCTCGTAATCTATGCACAAGAACAACTCGAGAAACCGCTCTTGTGAGGTCAGACTTCCATTCTTTCTCTGGCAAAGATCTTGCGAAAAAATCACCGTGAGGGGTGTCTGTTCCAAGTTCGTCACTAACAGAATTCAGGGTCTGCATTTCGAGTTCTTTAATAGTGATATTTGTTGAGGTCAAGCCATTATTCCGTTTACTTTGAATTGCTTCCCACACTCTTGCGTCGTCGAAGCTACTGAGACGTTGGGCGCCAGAGGCGTTAAATTGGCGGAAGAAGGCTAACGCTTCCTGGCTTTGTACATTTGATAGCCCTTTTTCCCATAGTTCATCTACAGCAAGGACGGCCTCATCCACTGGTTCAGGAATTGAAATTACGCTTAAAATTTGTGGAAAGTATGAATTGCTAGCAGTTCGAATAAGGAGCCTGTTAGGCTGATTGCAGTCTTCGCGACTATATACTCCGAGCCAAGGACGGTTTCCGTCACAACGCCCTAATGCAAGCGTTTCGATTTGCGATGCTTCGCTGACCCTTCGCCTAGCATTGCATCCGCATCGAATCCAAACGTCACTAAGATCACCTGAAGTTCCAACTTCATCTATCCACAGCTCGCGAGAACATGTTGAAGGTCCATGATGTACAAATTCCTTCCAGTTGATATCTCCAATATGCCCTTTGGGGCATGCGCGAACGAATCTAATAGGGACTACTGTTCTGTTTTGACGATCTTCGTCTTTCCATGTCCGGCCTTTTGCTAGTGCATGCCTATGGACTAGTCGTCTCGACCGCGCATGATATGGGAGATTATTTGGCAGTGTATCTTGAGTTACAAAGTATTCTGGAAACTGGAATACTGTTACGAGCCTTTCGCGTTCTTCAAAGGTCTCATTTTTTTGTGGGGGAGCGCGAAGTTCTACTTGCTCCTTCTGAAGTACATTCCTTACTTTGCTGGCGAGCCGGGTTTCTGTGATGATATCTCCGCCCTGCCTGAAGTTCCAAAAGTCTAAACCTCCCACTAACACAGAGTATTGTGGAAGGTCGAGCATCGAGCCAGGTCCAAAAGTTGTAATTAACTGGCTTTGCCTAATTTCTGGTTTACTCATTGTTTACTCGACGTCTTGTAGGTTAAGCGTTTTCACTATAAGGCCGACACTGGGTTCGACATCGCGCATTGAGCGACTAGCTCGAAAGCTTCTAAATTCTTGTGGCAATGTATTGAGTTTCGGATCAAGAAAATCATGTAATAATGGAGCGGCAGCCCCAGTTTCGAGCGGATTGTATTGTAGGTTGGTTGATCTTTGTTGCAATTCCAGTGCAATTCGTTGCCACTTGTCGAGCAGATCATCCAGTCTTTGTCTTAAAGATTGTCTTATCAATTCCTTCTCTTCAATCGGTCGCGTAACATAATCAGCTGCCCTAAGTGAGAAGGATTCGACTACGAACCTTAGATTGTTTATATGGTTTAGGATTTGACCTGCACCAAGGGGTGGTGTCATTTGGAGAAGTCCATGGCGAGCCAGTGAGACAACTGCTCCGGCGAGTCCCTTGTCCAGTGCTCTTGGAGAAAATGGGGTAACGCTAGTTACTTCAACATTCCGATAAAATGTTTGATGGAAATAATCAAACCGCTCATAGTGCGATCTATCGCGATGTTTATGGACATTTAGTAAAGTCACAACGAGCCCAGGCCGTTTAGCGTCCCGCCCGACTCGACTCGTTGTTTGGATGTATTCCGCAGTTGTCTTCGGCTGACCGAGAACCACCATTAATCCGAGTCGGCTGATGTCAAGACCTACGGAAATCATATTTGTTGCTAGTGCAACGTCAACATGATTTTTGTCGGAATGCGGCAGACCAAGATGATCCTTAGTTCCTGACACCTCATGTGTAGGGACTCTGGAAGTTAGTTCTACTGGTTCATGCTTAATGGAGCGATTGGCAAAAGGTCCCTCTGTATCTCCCAGTCTGGCACGTGAGGAATATCCTGATAAGCGTATTCGAATCTCATCTTCAACTATCCGTCGGCTGCCCCCTAGCTCACGCAGCGAGTTGAAGTAACCTAAGAGCGTCATGTACGGGTCTGCCGGGTTTGGGTTGCGATTTTTGGATGTTTTAAACTCATCGTAGATCTTTTGGCTTGCACTTAGGAGTGCTATATAAGTTTTTAGTAACGTGACTTTTTGGCTTCTCCCCTGTGCTGCAACCCCAAGGTAAAGTCGAGGAGGGGCCTCATCAGGCGCCTTTGTGATCGCAAAAAACGAGTCACGAACGTCGGGGCCTTGTGGAGGAAAGACATAGATGCTTTTTCGATTGAAAAGTGCCTGAATTTGTCGGTCAGCTCGTCTGACCGTTGCTGTTGAAGCAATGATTTTAGGACGGACGATTTTGCCATTCACATTTCGTTCGCAAAGCGCATCGATTGCACCTTCGTATAAACCTGCGATAGTCCCCATCGGACCAGAGATCAAATGTAACTCATCTTGGATAATGATGTCCGGTGCCGGGAGTATGCCCCCTGGTATTGGTGAGCCCCGTGATTGAAGAGCTGAGGAATAGAATCCTTGATTATCGAATCTGTCTACTCGCCCAAATAATGCTCCTGTTTCTGCTACCCAGGGAAGCGATGCGAACTTATCAACGGTTGCAATAAGGAAGCACGGCAAGCGCTTATATATTTGTTCGTCGACGCCCAAAATCGGTAGATGAAAGTCGCCAGAAAAAGGGCAATCTCGCTCAGAGCAATGAACATGCAAATCAGTCGGGTTGTTGCGGTTTGGCCATAGACGAAATGAAGTTTGTCCTAATTCGCTTCCACACCAAGGACACTTTTCTATAGGTAGGGGAGGAGATTTTTGGCTGTTATTTCCATATGCAATAGTCTTGGTTCGAGCGCTGGATTGGTCGTTATCTCCTAATCTACCCATGCGGTTAGGAGTTGCCGCCTTTCCAACCCACAACCCAATCTCAAATGGCCAAGTACCGAGTCGGTTCGGATCTCGTCGTCGCTCCAATTCAAGAGCGCAAATCAAAGTCGTCGCGCGGCTTAGTTGGTCTAATGTGAGGAGTCGAAGGGTATAGCGCATCAAAATTGAAACGCCCGCGCAAGCTATGCCAGGATTCCTTAAACGCCGCATTATCAAAGTAAATGCTGCCAGCCCGAGGTAAGCTTCAGTTTTACCTCCTCCCGTGGGAAAGAAGAGTAGGTCGACAACAGTACGGTTACTATTTTCATGTGTGGGATCATGGATTGCGTTAAGGTTTAGCAAGATGAATGCAAGCTGAAAAAGGCGCCACTTTGGCGGTTTTGTGGCCTCCGGCTTGGTTCTCTCAATTACTGATGTGCGCTGACGTGCTGCTATGGCCATAACTTTGTTTGCGAGTTTAAACGCTGTAAAGACGTCACTATCTCGCAAAAGGTTTATACCGAACTGGATCCGTTTTAATGCAGAATCGGCTTGGTTGATAAGTTCGCGTCCAGTGTCAGATCGTGTCCGTGGTTCATTCGGGATCTTGCTCGTCTGACTTTGAATCCAGTCGGAATATTGGTTAATTAGGGGCATGAGACCAGCAATCAATGCGCCCGGCTCTTCAAATGAAGCAAGTTCTTCCATCCCAAGCGTAACATTTTCAACTTCACCTGGTTCAACCCTCTCTACTGTGCTTTGGGGAATCCATTTTGTACGAATAGTATGACAGCGACCATTTTCGGATTCGGACTCGGCTGCTATACCATGACCAACACTATATTCATGAACGTTGCTGTATTGGAGATCAGCAATTCGCTCATCATGATCTTCGAGTGTCGCACCTCGCATATTAGGCCTAGGGATGAATCCTTGAACAGATTGCACTTCAAGCTGTGCCTGGAATATAAAGGCAGTATCGCGTAATTGATCGTTTGAAGAGGGTAGTCTTGCATTGACCACAAATATTGAAACAGATCTTGTTCCTGGGGAAAGTTTACCTGATGCAGCCCATTTGGCGTCAACGTCTCTAACGGATATGATAAGCTGGATTCCACCACTGCCGGGAACTGGTAGACTTGTTCTTGGCCTGCTTAACGATATTGAAACTACGGTTTGACGTGGCACGCGTTGCCAATTGTTTGCAGCATTTGGTTCATCCCCTACTTCTGCTTCGGATTGTCGGTCTGTGATGAACTCGTAATCACCCCAGGTAATTGTTGCATTTAGTGAGTTTTCGCTGGCACTAATTAGGAAGCTAAGTCCGATGCTTGAAGGAAAAAAGGTCTGACGAGCTGCTTGGGATTCCGGTGTATGGTCATCAAGACTTCCAGATTCGGAAGCGCAATCCAGCTCATCATGAGCTGCTTCATCCGATCTGACTTCGGGCCGCGCATTGATAGGGGCAAGAAAGCCGGTCAAGTACCAACGACTTGGTGCGTGGGGCAATATTTCCGATTGGTGTCTTGAACCTGGACGAGGGCCCACAAGATCAAGTTCCAGGACTTCGGCGAGTCTTTTCCTGACAGCTTGTGAATCCATTATTGATCCTTTACTTCATGCGTTGCAGTAGTATTCCAAAAGGCTCCAATCTCGAATTATTTGTACTTTTTAAGTTTCGTCAGGATGCCCTCCTGAGGCTCTCTGCCTCTGCTCGCTTTATGTTTAGTTCTATTAAGCGAGCTAAGATGTCGTTACGAATATTTTCAGGCCACCGATAGCGCCATGGTTTTTTGCGGCGGGATCTAACATGTTCACTGTTATCGTCTTCATCATCATGGTCAAGTAGGAACTCCGAAACCGGCTTGATGATTTCCCAGCCATATGCATCTAATACGGCTTCATCTATTTGCTTGTGCAGTTCTCTCAATTTTATGATTTCTGGTGAAGACTCATCTGGATCATGGAATCGGTTGTATGTTTTTGTTAGACCTTCGCTGTTCTTTACCATAACTGCAGCTCGAAATTCATAATACTCCTTGCCTGCAGACTCCAACTTCTTGTTGATTTCGTAATTTTCGGGGAATGGAAAAGTTTCAAAGCAGTCGGTCGGTGTATACCGTAGATCATCCTTCATGGATGAAGAAAAAAATCGGGCCCAGATCTCATGAATACGGGATTGGACTATTGCAAAGGATGCCCAATCCGATAGTGATATTATCGCTAGAGTATTAGCGAAGACCATATTCGGAGGCAAAAACGTGAATGCAGCATGAGGAGTAGCGCCACAATTTATCGCCAATATTCTTGGTAATTTACCAATAGCATTGTAAAGCTCATCACGCACACGTTCAAACTGCCACCATTCTGCAGTAGAATGTGAGCCTCTGCATCCTTTGACTTTCTTTTCTAGTATTGAGATTAAGTCTGGCCATTTCCTGGCTTCGCTCTCGGACATGCTTCCAAAATTTATGGCATATCGGTGGTGCGTATGTGTGGGACTGTTGTTGACTTCCTCCCCTCCGATATAAGGAAAGATTCTCTTCGCATTCTTCCTATCTTTCTTGATCAGGTCTTTCATTTTTTTAAGAGTATTCGCTTCACCTGAAGTGTCAGTATCATCGAAAGTAAAGCCCATGCCCAGAACAACTGATCCTTGGAAGCTCTTATTTGTATTTGCGTAAAGGCGGTGAGGATCTTCGTGGCCTCCATCATGAAACAAGAAGGCTGTGATTTTTTCGACCTCCCGCCCATCCAGAGATTTTTTTTGTTCAATAGATCCCTTGAATATATGAACAATACTAACAATTACTGAAGCTTGCCCCGGCCATTTTTTCCGGCGAATGGCATCATAAATTTGGCCTTCGTGATTGCATATCCATCGCAAGCCAGTGGATCTAGTGTCCCCTTGACCAATTGTATTGGTCGCTATAAGTCCAAGCGCCCCATTGCTACGAATGAGGTTAAATGCACGCCTAAAAAAATGTGCGACGATATCAGAATTACCGTGAGACTCAGGGTGAGTGATTTGTAGCCATTTTGGATAGCCTTCAACATTGCTTTCAGCTAGATTGTTTTTCCCAGCAAATGGAGGGTTACCAACAATGATGTCGAAGCCTGGATTTTCGCGTTGAAATACTTCAGGATACTCTAGCTGCCAATGAAAACTTGTAAGCCCGTTTGGCAAAGAGTTCGCACTTCGAATTCTGCACTCAGCAGCGAGTATATTTGCAGCGATTATTTCGATTTCTTGAAGCTTTGATCTACGGCCTCTGTCATTTCCTGCTGAGAACCACGCGGCTACTATAAGGTCGGCTAAATGGCGGATATTGGAAACCAATCCGTCTGCTTTATCATTAAGTTGTGTAAGTGAATCATATGTCGAGGATTCTGTGGCATTACGGATCTTATCGCGTAGTGAAAGATAATCTTGAACCATTTCTTTAATAGCAGCATTTTGTCCACTGCCCAAAGTCCTGGAATCCCAAGTAAGATTTGCAATCTGCTCGAGCTTCAGGCCTACCAGTGAGTCTCCAGCTTTCAGGGCATGATCCAGGAAAGTGAATGGATGGTCTTTAGCAAAGGTAGCAAGCCATAAAGAGAGTTTGGCTAAATTGACAGCCATGGGATTCTTGTCTACACCATAGATGCAGCGTTGCACTATCAGTCTTCGTGCGTGCAGCAGTTCATCCTCATCAGGGGGGATATTGGGTTTGCGTTTGTGCCTGTGCCATGACGTGACAAGCAATTCACTTAATTGGCGCGATGCTTCAACGAGGAATGCGCCAGATCCCATGGCAGGGTCGCAGACTTTTATCTCGAGAATTTGTTCAGGTAAAGGGTTGTCACCTAGGCCAGAAATAACTGGTTCCAAAGTTCTTTCCACTATAGGTGCAGTCAGCGACCTGGGAGTGTAATGTGAACCTGATCGGCGCCTTGCATCACTCGGCTGGAGGATTAGCGAGCCTTTAGGCACGGCATGTGGGGTTGCTATGCGTGAGATTTTACGCTCAAGTGCGGCTTCAAGTTGTTCCAGTGTTTTTGCATTCGTAACGGCTTCACCAGCTATTTCCTGGTCTGTGATCGCTTTGAAATATTTCTTTCTATCTGATCCGTGTTTTGCCAGCAGCTCTTTCAGGTTGATGTGAACTGGTGCGCCATGAGTCTTTTTAGGTTTGATTGCGACTGATAGACCTTTAGAAATTTCAAGCTGGAAACCCATAACTGTCTCATAGACTGATCCAATCTGCTCGACGTCGAGTGCTCGATAAGAAATCCGTTCGCCATCAAGAAGAATGAGTTTCGACAGCACGCGATAAATTACGCCATCGGCGATGAGAGGAGGTGCAACTTTATCATTCCGTGCCTTACGCCCCTCTAGGAAATGGAAACGGTTCGGATCAAATAGGTGTCCATGGCGAGCTGGAAGTGAGAAATGCGGCGTTTCAACACCGTCATAGAGCAGACGGAATAGCACAAGCATCTGAGACCATGCGCCGTAACGTTGATCCATGCTGTCTTGATATCTGGGCTCATCCTCGCGGAGTCTTTCAAACAACCCCTTTAGGGAATAATTTCTTATATAAATCTCAGCGCTTGGAATGAGTCCACGATCTTCCGCAAATAGTACGAAAACCATTCGCATTAGTACCGTGATGCCAGCGTGGTAAACTTCGTTAGGATTTTCAGCGAGAACCGTATTGAGTAGGTTTCCTTGAATACGCTCATCAGCAGCTTGAAAACCACGTATCATCTCATAAAGAGCTGCAAGAACCTGCTCGGCTAGCTTTGTTGAGACTTCATTTTGGTATTGTCTAGATTCTGCGAGCAGTGCAGGTAGTCTCTCTTTTGTAGGAGCGCTAAATAGCCGTTGCGCACCGAAAAGCATTTTAAAAGCAGAAAGAACGATTCGACCAGCCACTTCTTGCATTAGCTGATACGGAAAGGTAATGTGTCCTGCAGATTCTCCTTTTGGGGCATAAATGATTCTTAATGCACTTTCTCCGACCAGCAGCCCAATTGAGACATCTTTTTCACGTAAGAGTCTTTCGAACTTGGCTTGTGCGCTTGCCTGCCAGCCTTGGGCATCGTTGCTAATGGTATCAAAATCAATTTGACTACTATGGACATAGATGTAAAGCAATGGACTTGGGTCAGTAGTCTGTGCCTTTACAACAAAATTCGCTGCTATGGTTTCCTGGTAGTCTGCCAAGTATATAGACGGCGAGGGATCTTCTGCATCGACCTTCTGAAGGTCGGAGGGACGCCAATCCAAGAGATCTATAAAAAGCGCTGGCAATTGGTCTACTGGAAGAATCCAACCGCCCTCTTTTGTCTCTACTAGCAGTGATTTTAAACGTACCGCCAAGTCACCAATATTCTGGTCAACTTGTGCTTGTGCTCTCACAAGTGCATTTGGAGATACGACAAGGCCCACAGGTTGTAGAAGTCCAAGCCAAGCACGATGGTTTTCAAGAGCTATGTCCCGCATAATACCTCACCCTATCTGTGGCCAAAGATAGACAATACCGACTGGCTCAACGCGTGACGCCTTTATTTCGTAGGCAGCCGCAACCCGCTTCGGTTCTTCTTTTAATTCTGTTTGAAGAGAAGCTAATCTCTTTATCCAGTGCTTACGGTCACTCTCAAGCTGTCGAGCTTCATTTGGATCAAGCTGTCTCAGCATAGACAGATTATCTTGAGGGAACTGTCGGCTTATCTGCGATTCTATTTGCTTCTTCTGGTCTTCAAGAATTGCCCTCATGTCGTCGGCTTCTTTGATTCCACGTTTTCGAAGCTCTTGTCCTGCGGACTCACTTATACTTTCGGCTCTTTCATAGAGATGACTAAGAAGGTCTTTAACATCTTGTGCCACCGCTGCTTGTAGCCGACTCATGATCTTTGCTGGGGGGAGCTTGCCTGGAGGATTTATAAGGCTTGTTTCAAGGATATCCAGAGTTTTACGTTCAGCGTCTTCTGCATATGGCTTGAGTTTCCCTTTTCGATCTTCCGGATCATGCCAGCGTGCAGTCACTGAAATAATTTCTTCATGAAGTCTGGCAGCGTTGGCGCCAAAAAGGGCAATTCTGCCTAATAGCACGACTCTCGGAATACTATCATTAGCTTGAGTGTAGCATGCTCTAGCTAGGTCATATGCAGTAAAGCCTTGGGCAAGAAAGCGACCAAGAAGACGTTGCGATACACGATGCTCCAAGTGGAGGTGGACTACACTATCGTCTAAGAGTCCAGGATCTTGAAATACGATAGGGCGGATTGGAGACTGTTTTCGCCACTCCTGATATGATTCGTCAGATTTTTTGGGCTTTCTCAAGCTATCGAGTGTCGTGGCCCAACTGGGTGATGCGCCTCGACCTTGATCTATGCGTGGAAATGTGAAAGTTTTTACGTCATTTGAGGAATCTGCAATTGGCTCTAGCGGGAGAGCTTGTTGCAACCTAAGCGAAGCCGATATTGCCTCTCTGAAGCTGTCTTCGGTAATGTTGATCCATTCTCTAGAGCGCTGCAGTTGAGTTCGTAATCGATCAATCTGTTGGCGGATTTCTGCTTGACGTTCGCGACTAGATTCGAGTTCCTCGTCTACTGTTCTTTTTCTCTCACATTCGTTTTCATCATCTTCAAATAATGCGAGGTGTTGTTCTATTTTGCCATGTCGTATTCCGGAAGAAAGCGTTTCATGAATTTTCACGTCAACTACTTCAGCCATGCTTCCGAGTTCGCGGCGGACAGTCTCAGACTTTTCTATTATCTTGATGAGAATTTGATCTTCTTTACGCTGCTCGTATTCAAAGTAGTGGCAGTAGACTTCAGGACTAGGTTGAAGTTTCCGGTCAATTCGTCCATTTCGTTGTTCCATTCTGCTCGGGTTCCAAGGAATGTCGAAGTGGAACAAGTTATGGCATTGACTCTGTAAATTTAGACCTTCACGAGCAGCGTCTGTAGCGATCAGAATTCTTAGCGGATTGACAGCAGGATCTTCGTTGAAAGCGCGCTTAATTTCCTCGCGCTTTGCAGGGGGAGTTGGTCCATGGTACACAGCGATTCGAAGATTGCCTTGATCTGTTCCTGCAACCAAGACTTGAAGTTGCTCATAAATATAGCGTTTTGTGTCATCCCATTCTGTGAAAATAATGACTCTTGTGTTTTTCCACGGAGCGCCAGATGGAGTGGAAAGTGGCGCCATCGGAAGCCCAGGACACATATTGTCTCGGATCCATGATGTGATGGCTTTTATTTTTGCATCAGGCTGGCCTCGATGAGCCTCAGCTAACTGCGTCATCTGCGCTAGGATGTCTCTTTCAAGGTCAATCTGATTTTTTTCAAATGTAGCTTCAATGCTGGATGCTAGCTCGAGCTGCGCATCAACTTCTGATTCCAGTTCTTCGATAGCAAGGTCGGCTCGTTCATCATTAGCGTTCACACTTTTTCCCAGAAGATCGAGCGTCTTAAAGTCAACGTCGCCCGAGATTCCAGCTTTGACGTTTTCTTTCTGGAGGCCTCGGCAATGTACCCGAAGGGTGCGTACGAATGCCTCGACTGACGAAAGGAGTCGCTGTTGCAAGTGTGTAATGACCAAGCCAGATGCTATCTGCGTTCGTCGAGGTGCTTTATCCAGACGTTCTTCACGTAGCTGAGCATATCTATCCAATAATTCTGGCAGTCGAAGTTCCGCTGAATCGGATGGCAGGCCTGAGATTCTGATTGCCTTAACGACCCTTTTGGGGAAGCCACCTTCAAGTTCTCTAAGGTCTTCTTTTATACGCCTTACTAGGACTGTCTTGACGTTTTTGGGATTTACAGGCACCCCTCGAATAAAACGTTGGGAATCAAGGATCTCCAAAAGAGCTGAAAAGCTATTTGAATGTCCATTGTGCGGTGTAGCCGATAGGAAGAGGCGGTGCTCAAATCGCTTTGATAAGTCTCGAACTGCATTAGTAATTCGTGTGTCAATTGCATACTTAGAACCTGATGCGGGTGCCGCATGATGAGCCTCGTCGAGTACAAAGACGGTTCCGGCCTCAAACTCGCCTAGCAAAGCTCGTAATGGACCGATATAGTTTTCATCTATAAGAAGCTTGTGGGAGATCAGGAATTTAGTATGTGTCATCCAAGGATTGACTGCATACCCCCGTTCCTGACGCGTTTCTCGTACAAAATTTCTGTCGAGTATTTGAAAGGAAAGGCCAAAACGGTTTTCGAGCTCTGACTGCCATTGAGGAAGCATTGAAGGCGGCGCAGCAACGACGATGAATCGAGCCTTTTTACGCAGCATCAATTCTCGGATAATGAGCCCAGCTTCGATGGTTTTACCAAGACCGACATCGTCAGCGATGAATAGGTTAACGCGCGGCATTTCAAGTGCTCTGCGGAGAGGCTCAAGTTGATACGCCTCGATTTTGATCCCGGCTCGGAAAGGGGCTTGGAATAACTTCGGGTCAGTAGCAGTGACTGTATTCCAGCGCAAAGTGTGCAAATATGCTGAAAAAAGTGTGGGGTCGTCAAAGCCTTTTTTTGCAATGTGTGACCAGTCGTCACCATCAAGAACCCGTTTATCTACTTCAGTTTCCCAGAAGACTGATAATGGAGCGCCCTGGTTGTCGTCATCAATACATGACAAGTGGATAACCGAAGCTAAGTTGGGGCTTGGAGCAAGTTCGACCCGCTCTACCAAGTAATTTCGCTGGCGAACGTGGACTAATGTTCCAGGTTTGGGCAAATCTGTGTTATCACTTCGGCTTGCAACGCCCAAAATAGTCCCTCCCTTAAGCCAATAGCATTAGGACTGGCGTAGACTGCTTATAGTTAAGAATGGTATGCAGAAACGTCAGTGTTATTGTGACATTGTTTTGGTAGGTCTATCAAGGGAAGGGGAAATTCTCATGTAGGATCCAAGCACTAGGCCGATTGCTGGAATTCCAATATCTGCATCATTGCTGGGTTATCAGACCCAATTTGCTAGACCGCTAAAGTGCTTAACCGTGAGAAGGCTGTAAGCATTTTGACACCGTGGAAACTCTCTTAACTTCGGAGCTAGTCAACTGCTCCCGCACTTTTCGTACAACTTAAGCCACTAAGAATTCGCTTCGATAATGTCGGGGCGATTTGTAACCCAGCGCCGAATGCATGCGCTGGTGGTTATAGAATTCCATCAGTTCGCAATGGCATCGAATGCTGCGACCTTGGATTTGAAGTGGTTCAGCCAAACACAGTCTTCTTTAAGGGATCTGAAGAACCGCTCAATCATGAAGGCAATATTGCCCCTCGCCTCGCGAGAAGAATTTGATCTCTCGACGGTATGAGATGACTTCATCTCAACACGAAAGCGTATCAAAAAGTCCTATGAATCACTGAAAGAGGCTCGGGAAAAGGACGTCGAAACTCTGAGCGGTTTCGCTCAGGAATCTGCTATTACCAGCTTTGCAAAACTCTCCGGTATATAACCAAGCTTTCTAGCAAACTCCGCAGCCTTCTCAGGGCTGGGCAGGCGGCGCTCTTTTTCGAAATCGCAGACTTTCTGCTTCGAAAGCCCGAGCAGCTGACCAAACTCCTCCTGAGAGAGTTGCTCGCCCTCCCGGATCGACAGCAGCAACTGTCCAAATGTTAAAGGACCCTTGTTCAATTTTTCAAAGAACTTCATAGCCTTCGAATTCTTCTTGGCTTTAGTAGCCATGTTATGAACCTCTATGACCAAAATATTGTCTTCAACTAGATAGACAGCTCGCTATGATTTGGAAAGACGTATAGCGCGTTGAATTCATAGGCAAACTAGCTATAGGTTTGGATCTCCAAAATCAGAGAGCCGTGGAGCCGCCTATGGCGATGGCAAGACTAGCACGATTCATTCTTCTTCCAGAATTGGAACTTCTGAGTGAGACTTGGCAGTCGGATCCTGGGTCTTTTATGTATGAAAAATGGGGCTTTGAAAGCACTTTTAGGACGGATGAACGTAAGGCTCTTGGTCATGGATCTTTGACCGGCCCATGCGAAAAGTTGCCTCGCATTCGGAGATTGTTGGTTGTTCAACTTCTCTTTACAAGGCTGGTGCAGGCTCGACGAGAAGTCACGGGGGCAAACGGAGCCATCCCATGCGCCGGCTTCTTTGCGTAACGCCAAAGATCTTCTCTGGAATGAAAGGCGGTTCGTCATCGAATGGCTGAGTTTCCATCTGGACCTTTTTTGAAATGTGAATACAAAGAGCCATGCATTGACTCCGAGAGTTGGTTTCTCTCTCCTTTGGTGTGAAAAAGGTTATGAAATGTATGCGGTTAAACGCTCACGCATCGCAATATTCCATGTGCAGAGTGGTCTTCCTGTTGAGCCCAATTTAGGGAGCATATGATGAAGCACCAGAACCAGCATGACTGCATCAAAGTGAGCAATTGGACTGGCGCTGTCGATGAGTGAAAATTATCAAACAATTTCCATGGCTCCCTCCAGCTGCAGTTGAACGCTTTTATTGACAAGGACTATACGGCCTAGTATTCAACTAGGCGTGAGATCTAACGGAAGTAAGGTGCCTAATGAAAAAACACACACTTATCTCACTTGCTCTTTTAACCATGATGAGCTCGGGAACGGCATTCGGCCATAAGATTTACTACTCATCTTGTGATGACAGCGCAGAGGCCGAAGACAGAGCCACCGCAGACTTTGATAGTAGCAGGACTTTAGATACGAAAGATTACTCAGCTCCTTTCCGGACTGGTAGTCTAACTGGAATTATGGGCCCAAGCAGCTCCCGAGGAACACCGGCTGAGGCCGAAAAATGCTACTCAGATAGTCCAGAAGCCCGCGAATTACGAGCTGCGAATCCTTCCGCTCCTGAATCGGATCGCGTAGCAGCGATGGCCTTTTGCAAACTCGGTGGCTATGAAAATGCAGTTGATTGCGCCTCGGATGTGTTAAACAAAGGACTTGTTGATGCAGCCAAGGGTTGCATCAACAAACTTGATTCATTCATACACAATCCGAAAATCAACCCAGTAGCTCACAAACTGGGCGGAGCCACATCACCTTCCGGAGGCGTTTGGCACTTCGATTATCGGGAGTCAAAGGACGATGGCGTGCACCGGCATGCTTATAGCGATCAGCAAAGAGACATTGCTGGACGAACCTTTGCTGCAGCGCAACTTGAGCTGGAAAAGGCGCGCCGATCCGTTAAGTCAACCACTGAATCCAACACAACCATCAGTGGTGCCAACCTCGGTATTGACGGCAGCGTGAGCGTTGGAGTTCCAGGAGGTGGCCCAGGCGTTACTCTCGGAGGAAGCGCGGGAGTCAACGGAGGCTCAGAGAAAGGGACATCCACTGAAAAGGGGCCGCTATCTCAAAAGGAATCGGACGAGCTTTGGAAGAAATACTACGAAATGGGAAAAGCAGACCCACAGAAAGCCGGGTTTGAGCCAGACATCCTCTGCATGCGCAATGAAAAAAACTGCCTGACCTCTTCTGGCAAAGTCATTCCAAATCCCAGCTATGTGCCCGATACGGCTTCCAAGAAGGAAGAGGAGAAGACTGGCTCGAGTTCTTCATCGCATAAGTCTACTGACACGAGCTCGCCAAAAACGCCATCACCATCCCGCAATGATGATTTCGGAGGTGGATCATCAATAGAGGTAACAGATGGTGGGCATTGGGCTGGAGAACCCTCAAAACCGAGCGATGGAAGCATGTGGGTTGACTTCAACCAAGAGGATCCTGGTAATGATCCCATGGCCAAATGCATTTTTGATGCCCACATGGAGCAGGTTAAGCACGGAAGCGATAAAACTTATAGCGACGGCAGCGCCGATACAAGGTCGGAAGCTGCGCGTAAGCGTGACGCAGAGTCTCTTCTCAAGAGAGGTATCTGTGATGAAAAATATTATGGGCGTGAATACTGCACAAACTGGAGGAAGAACTTCCAACTGATCGACAGTAACAATGGCCCCGATGATAAACCGATTCCAGGACCAGGAGAAAAGGCAGAGCGACCTGGTTACCTGCACTTTGATCCTGATAGGGTGCCTGTGCAAATCCCAGATTTGAAGGGCGTGATCGATACGAATCCAAATCCGTCAAAATTGCCATCACATCTCAAGCCGTAAAATGGCTTTGAAACCCCTGAAATGCAAAAACCCGCTTCTAACAGCGGGTTTTTTACCTTTGGTGGAGGCGGCGGGAATCGAACCCGCGTCCGAATGTGTGTTGACAAAGGCTACTACATGCTTAGCACCGTTATTAATCCTCTTGCCTCAAGTGCGCACGGACATGCACCCAAGGCCGCAGCCTGATTAATTTCCCTTAACAGCCCCCAGACGGAGAGTCGTTAAGGTAATCCAACAGATAATACGTCTTCCAAGAGTGTTGGAGCCTCGTGGTCAACGCGCAGTCTAATTAGGCTGCGAGTGCGTAAGTATGATCGTTGCCGATTATACGTTTAGTACGCCTTTATAACCGGGTTGCGTACCCACCCCGGACATGCTCCTTAAAATCTACTGCCACACCCGTCGAAACCAGTACGCCCCCAATATTCAGGAAATAACCTTTGGCGGTTATGGCGAAGCCCATACTAGTTGCCTTTTGTTGCCAGTACAACACGGAAATTTGATGCGTCATATTATAAAAAGAAATCCTGAGAACGATATTCTAAGTGTAATTGCCCGTGCTTAGCCCCGTTTCCGGATGCGCAAATTGATAGTCCGGGCTTGATAGGGCATCTTGCTGCAGCGCAACGCACAGTAGGATATCCGGATGAAACAGCACGTGAATATTTTCTTTCTACTACTTCTTGTCATGTCAGGATGCAGGCAGCTGACCAATCGAGTCCAGCCTGCAACACTGGAATGCGGTGAAGACTTCGTTGCGAACGGCCGTCCCTGGTTCCGCGTCGAAACTTCAAGAGGCACCCTCCTTGTCCGAAATGAGTTTGAAGTAATTGGGCTCACTGATGGGACATGGCAGCTGCAGGAAGTCAGCAGCAAGGGCTGTTTTCGTATGCCATCACAGTCAGAATGGATAGTAAGGTCTGTGGCGCATAAGGAATCAAGGCTTATGACCACAGTCGGCATAGTTGATTCCGGGGGACATCGACTGCAATTGGAGCCGAACACCTCTGACCTTTTGAAACTGTCCTGCCCGACAAAGACCCTCAATTCAGCGAAACTGACATTCGAGCAGATTTTTAAGGTGGAAGGATCAGCGTCCACTCGCTTGGGGGTGAATTATGAGCTCTATGATGCCAACTCTGAAATTCCCATTTTGCAAAGCAATTGGCTTTTGGGTAGCCAATCGCTGCCACTGATATCCGGTCATCTAGAGGATGGATCGTACAGTCTCAAGTTCAAGATCCAGGATCTAAGGCAGGATCAAATCAGAGATCATGAATGTAAAGTGGAATTGGATAACACCCCTCCAGAAGCGGATCTGGATCGTAGTCATCTCATCCTGGATACAACCGAGGGTAAGGATTATTTTGTAATCCCCCGGCAGGAGCAGTTGCGGTTCAAGATGCAGACCACGACTAAAGATGACGTGAGGGTGGAGTATTGCTTTCTACCCGTCGACGAAAGCGTTGCTTCCCGTGAGCGCGTTTGTGAGCCAGATCAAATTAGAACAGCAGCGGTTGGGGAACCGATCTCCCCAAGTATGAATTCAGGAACATGGGAATTGCACTTCGCCGCGATTGATGTGGCTGGCAATCGATCAGATTGGAAGCAGGTCACACCCATCTTGTATGCAGATAGCTCAGCAATGCAGCAGATAAAATTGGAAAGTCGGTCAGAAATGCTGCAAACCGAGATTGGCAAGGTTCACGGAATTTTTGATGTCCTTCATAAAGCTTTTTCCAATTATTCCCTTTGGAAAAGTCTCGCGACGGAATTCGAAAGGAATAAAGTTAAAGATGCGATCATCTCGCTCTTTTATGCAGCACACATAGGAATGAATAATTATTCGCAATTTATCAGCATCGCGGGCCGAACGAATAACATGATGATGACGCCTGATGGGGAGAAGTTGATTGCCGGACTCTATGATGGTGATATTCAGGTTTTTGACCTAAGAAGCAAAAAACGAATCTCCACCCTTAAGGGGCACTGGGCATCGGCATCTTCGTTCTCTCTGAGTCCTGATAACAAGATCCTGGTGTCAGGTAACTTTGACCAGACTATTAAGGTTTGGGATCTGGAACAGACCAAGCTATTGAGCGAAATACCCTGTTGCCAAGGTGAGTTTCTTCGTATTGATCTGTCGCCGGATAAAAAGTTTATCGTTGGCTCTTCGTGGAACAAGTTTGTGAAAATCTGGTCCATAGACGGAGTGCTTCAAAAGTCGATATCCAGTGAATCCGAGCAGAATTTTCATCAAGACGTCATCATGGATTTGAAGATTTCTCCAGACGGCAAATATTTTGCAACTGGTTCCTGGGACCGAACGGTCAAACTTTGGGATCTGACATCAGGTGCATTCGTCAGGAAAATGGAAACCGACCATGCCGATGGTGTTAACGCCATTGAGTTTTCCCATGATTCGCGCTTTTTGATATCTGCTGCTAAAGATGGACAAATATTGGTTCATAATGTTGCTGATGGAACATTGCACAAGCGTCTTGCCAGTCTCTCTGCTTCGGTGACGTCGATTGATGTAGGCGCCCACCGCGTTATCGCAGGTTCGCTCGATAATGCCATCCGTGTCTGAGATCTGGAAACTGCCCAATTGGTTGAAGGGCCACATAAAGTTGACTACTTTGGAATGGATGAAGTTGCTATCAATACTGATGGGACTATTTATGCCGCAACGGTCAATACATCGATTCTCCGCATTTGGGGATCAAACGGAAAAAATGACTTTGTCCAGACACTGACTGGGCATACAGGGAATAGCTCCATTCGAAGTTTAGCGTTCGACGAGAATCATCAAAGGCTCTTCTCAGGTGGAACGGATGGCAAAGTTATGGCTTGGGATATGAAGTCCGGAGCAGGCATTGTCGTTGATCAGGCCGATACGATCTATGATTTGAAGCTGTCTCCACAGAAAGACTATCTTTATGCCTCTTCAAAGGATGGGCATGTTCGTCGCTATTCGCTGGAATCACTTGCTGTTGAAAACCCTGTTTTTGAAAGAAGCGGAACCTGGCTCTATTCCATGGCGTTTGACCCTTGGACATCTCAGATGTATCTGGGAAGCTGGGATGGCTATATTCTGGCTCCTAAAGGGGCAATGGAGTCAACGGATGCCAAGGTCTCCGTTGGTTGGGCCAAGTTGTTGTTTGAACCTCAATCCAAAAAGCTACTTCTTCTTTCCCGCGATAAGTATCTAGGGCTTTTTGACCCCGTTTCCCTGGAAGTTACCCAGCAGATTCCGTTTAGCGAAGCACTCATTTCCGGATATCTGTCCACAGATGGAAAAACCGCATTCGTAGGTCTTTGGAATGGCCTGGTGGGATCTGTGGACCTGGCCAGCTTCACAGAGAATTATCACTTTGATACGGATGGCAGTATCGTCTGGGACATCTTCGAGAATTCCAGCACGGGCTATCTGGTCACTGCGAGTAATGACGGCAAAGTGCGCATCTGGAATCCAAAGGATCAGAAGGTCGTTGGTGTGCCTCTCATGGTCTCGTCCAAAGCGTCCCGCGCCATGTATTATTCCGAGAAGGACGGACTTTTGATGACTGGAGACGATGACGGGCTGATCAAAGTTTGGAATTTGCCTCTGACCCGGGACGTCGAGGCGTTGAAGGAGATGGTCTGCGCGGGCGCTGGTGATGTTCTGAAGTCATCCTGGTTCATTGACAAGTATAAGGCCCAGTTTCAGGATTTATGCACCCAGCAGTGAGGCTGGACCAAAGGGCTAAGATGCGGCTACTTAACCATCGAGAAACTGTGGTAGAATAGGATGGTTTAATGTCGCCATTTTGGCTTTTAAGTCGCGCGGAGGGCCGCTTTGGATATCCGGACTACCACCCCAAACCCACAAGATCAGGCCACGGGTGCGCAGAAGCTGGAGACCCCCACCCACACCGGCCCCTCGTCTTTGATGCAGCATTTCGCAGAAGAAGAGAACGATGAGCCCGCTCAGAATCTAGCCTTCTCCTGCCCGATCGACCACGAAGGATCATCCGTTTATGTCCAAGGCTGGGCCCGGCCGCATAATGAGCAGCCGCCGGTGATCTTTGTTCATGATTTGGGTGAGAACGTCGAGCTATACGCCGAAGCGGCGGGACTGCTCGTAAAGAACGGGTTCAATGTCTTCGGTTTCGATCTGCGCGGACACGGCCGCTCAATGGCACTGACCGGGGATGTCTTACGGTTTCAGGATTTGGTGAATGACTTACTGCAAGTGGTAGCCTGGATCCGGCACAAATCGCAGCGGAAAAAGCCCTTCCTAATCGGCCAGGGTGTAGGCGCCTTAATCCTGATGCATTTCCAAACCATGTACCCCCAATATGTCCAGCGATGCCTGCTGCTCTCTCCAATTCTACAGGAGCAAACCGTCCTGCCATTCTTCAGCCGCCTCCTGGTCAGCAGCATGGCCCAGCTTTTCCCCGGGGCAAGAGTACCCCGATTCCTGCTGCCCTACTTTCTACCCCTCAGCGACGAAAGCAAGGAACGCGGCCTGGACGCAACACTCATCATCACCGCCCGCTTTGCCGAGGAACTCCTCCAAGCAATCCGGACCGTAGCCGATGTTTTCAAAACCATTGATGCCAACGTCCTTTTCATCTGCCCAACAGATGACCTTTTCTATAACAATGCTCTTTTACATAAACTCGTGAGTCAGAACAAAAACCCTGTCCAGCTAGAAATCGCTGAAGTAACAGGAATCTCGTCTCACGCTCTTTCCGGCGATCCAGAGGAACTGGAGCGACTCTTTGAAGTCCTCCTACCCTGGATGCGCAAACGTTGTGAAATCTCAGCAACCTCATAATTAGTGACGGTGCCCATGGAAGAATCTTCGCCTTTGGCCATGTCTCTTGCACGTCTGAATCATTTTCGGCGGAATATAAACTTTGCGCTGGGCGCCTTGCGGGTTCTCCGCGGGGCTGTGCTTGCATTATGCACGTTCCTGCTATGGGCCTGGGTCAGTCCAGAAGCCTGGGGACAGCAACTGGCAATATTTCTTGTCAGTCTTTTTGTATTTCTAGTACTTGGCTGGCAGAAAGGCCTGCGTCCAAGTTCGATGAGCGAATGGCTCCTTTCTTTGGAAATGGCCAACCCACAATCGAACAAAAGCGCCTTTCAACTGCCCAAGGATAATGCACTGGATCCAACCTGGAATCGACTCATAGATTCCGAGCTAAAGAGGCACAAAAAAGACGGCTGGCATCTCCTCATCTCAAAGGGTTCATCCCTGCTTATACCTTTGGCAGCGCTCATCATGTTAAGCCAAACCGCAGGCCATGCCTGGGAAAGCGCCCTGCAATCTCTCGAGCGCGCCGCTCTCAGTCTAACCTATGGAGCACGCCTACGCGTGGTCGAAGGCATGCCGGAATCTGAAGGCGAAATGCTCAAGCTCAGCCGCGACACTCTTGAACTTACTGTGCTGGAGCAGAACCTGATTGAAGTTCAGGTAACAGCCCAACCGGAATCGGCACCCAGCCTGCAACTCAAAGACAGCCAAGGCAAAAGCCTGCAAACCTTCCGCCTGGTCAAGGCCGCCGGCCCAGAGGGAAATGAAACCACCGGCCGTTTCTCAGTAACATTTGCACTGACGGAAGACGCCCAGCTCTACCTCAGCACAATTTCAAACAGCACACCAACAGCCGTTATCAAGGTGAAGCGCCTGCCCGTTCCACAAGTAACCTTAAGCACCATCGCAGACATCGAGGAAGCCTGGCCCGATGATAAACCGCTTCCACTCGATATTTTCGTCAAGGCCGAACACCCCCTGCAGTCCGTTCAACTCGTAATCAAAGCCGGTGAGAGAACTCACAAAGAACTGGTCACAGAAGTTCTAGCTCAGGACAAACTGGAACTGGAAACCAGCTACAACCTCCCCCTCGAAACCTATATGGACAAGGACGAGCAGGAACTAGAAATCGTAGCCGAAGCCACCGACCGTGCCATCAGCGGACCCTTGGTCGGGCGCAGCAAACCCCTTGTTATCAAAGTCGTGAGCGCCTACGGCCGCTACCAACAAACCCTGCGCACACTTGCTGAAGCCAAGAAAGAACTGGACCTGGCCGTCCAAGGCAAGGAGGGCCACGACCCCAATCACCTCGCCGAACTCGGCAACAAGGCGGTCAAGCAGGCTGAAGATTCCCCATACTTCGACGGTCTCGACCGCCATCAGATCCGCATGTTCCAGCAAACATTCCAAGCCATCGCCAAGAGGCCGGACCAGGAACTCACAGTTCAGGTCAGCGAAGATCTCAATCGGTTCCTTTTCGAACACGAATCCCTCGACGACCGTGAGCGCGACCGCGACTTCTTCGTCGCCGCCCGGACGCTCAGCCGTCTGCTCGAACAAAAAGCCGAAGAGCGTAAAGTCCCGGTCAACAGGGTCGTGGAACGCATGAAAAACTTCCTCGAAGAGCGCCACCGCCGCTGGGAACTGCGCACGCAGCACATGAGCCCTGAAAACCAACCCCAGGAATGGCCACAGGTTCAGAAAAAACCCTTCACCGAGGCTCTCACCCAGATCGAAAAAATGGACACAAGCAAACCACCGCAAACCGAGGACGCCCTGCAAAAACTCTCGCAGACGGTGGAATCTTATCGCCAGTGGATCGAAGCCCTGGAAAAGAAGGAAGATCAAAGCCGGGCCGAGCAGGAAAAGCAAAGACAGCAGGGTCTGGCTAACGCACAGAACCAACTGCGTGAACTCCAGAAACGCCAAAGCACTGTCTCAACCAAGCTCGACAAGGCTGCTCAACGTGAAGAGGCGGATCTGCAGGAAAGCTGGGGTTCGGTAAGAATGGATCAGAATTCCAATATCAAAGGCACCCGCGAACTCGAAGCCCAACTCCGTTCCATGTCGCCAACTGCCGGCGAAAGGATGAAAGCCGCCGTCCAGGCCATGGAGGCTACGATTGATTCCGGCAATGAGAATAAATTCACGGATGCCGAATCCGCATCAGATATGGCAGGTCGACTCCTCCAGCAGGCTGAAAGTGCCGCCCGTCAGTCGCAAAGGGATAACGGCAAACGCGGCCGTCGTCGGCGCGTGACGAGCGATCAATACTATGGTAATCAGGTCGCCGGTGGTGATGTGGACCTTCGGCGTGACTACCAGGTGAATCGGCGTTACCGCGAGGACGTTCTGGATGACGTCCGCGAACTGAAAAAACGCGAATCCTCGGAGGAGACGGATAGTCTCTTGGAAGATTATCTGCGCAAGGTGATTCGGTGACCGCAGCGGCTCTTGAGAAACGGATTAAGAAACATATTCATGCGAAGCCTCAGGATGTTCGCATTGTCCCGGCCCCAGGGTGGAAGGAAATCTGTGAGGATGAACTCAGGTTTATCCTCAAGACCTTCACCCAGCCCGGGAAATTCCAGGCGGAGATCCAGGACGATCCGGAAGGCATCGGACTCACCCAGGTGGATTTCCGTCAGCTCATCGAAATCCCGCAAAGACTTCTAACCGCGCAAGCCTGCCTTTGGAATATCCTCGACCGGCATGTGGGCAGTTTTGGGGAACTGGAACAGGCCCTCGGAAACCTTGATTTTGACCTGTTTCTCCCTGAAAAATGCCCTGTCCAACTGAAGGTACAATCCTTTCAAAGCCACCTTTATCATGAAGGCAAACTCCACGAGCAGATCAGCCGGATATTCACCGATCACGGTCATACTGTGAAGGATGATGCCCCCTGGTATATCCTGGCCGAGCAGCGCGGCAATCGGTTCAAACTCTTCCTCGCTCTGGGCCCCTACCCCTTGCATCACCGAGGTTATAAAGCAGAAGCAAGGCACGGAGCCCCTCTTCAGGAGTGTCTCGCGGCTTCGGCTTTGCGCTGGATGATGAGCCTTCAGGGAGAATGGCGACCCGATTCTATCGTGGTGCCCTTTGCCGGCAGTGGAACCCTGCTCTTTGAATCGTGGCTCCTCCTGGGACAAATCCCGGCCTATTTGTGGAGACCGGATCAGTATCTTGAAAGCCTTCCGGCAACTCCCCGCGCGACGCTCGATTCCATTCGTAAAAGGTTGCAGGAGCGACAGAGTGCTTTGCCTTCTGCACTTCTCATAGAAAAGGAACCGGACATCGCCGCAGCCCTGCCTGCTCATCTTGAAAACTTCAGCAAGCCTCTCGGTGCGAAGCCGCAGGCGACATCTCTATGTGCTGACCTTTTCCATGCCTCTCTGCCTGATGCCGAACGCATCCTCATGCCCTTGAATCCACCCTATGGGTTACGCCTGACCCGCCCAGCGGATTTTTATAAGGACCTTGCAGACGTTTTGCAAAAATGGCCAAAAAAAGCCCAGGATTTAAGGGGTTTCGTCCTTATCCCTGATGACGAATCCCTCCAGGTCGTCAGGCAAAGATTCGGTTCCGCCGTGCAGGCCATTCAAAACTTTTCCCAGGGTGGCCAGCATATCCGCTGCCTCGCCTTTCAAATCCGCGGGATCTGATTTTTCAGCTTCATGATACAATAGTCCCCAAATACCCCAGAGGAGATCCTGTATCATGGCCAAGGCTGCTAAGACTGCAAAGAAAGACAAAAAACCCTATCGCCTGATCAAAAAGCGCAGCGGTCGCTACGCGATCATGCAAAGGGGCAAATATGTTCATGGTGAAGATAAAGTGAAGATCCTGGTGGCCGAAGGCCTGATCAAGCTGCCACGTCCCAAGGCCAAGGCTGAATAAGTCAACTGACCTGGCGCTTCTGGTCGCGATCGATCACGAGGCGCCCATCCTCCTCGAGCTTCCTTACCTCGCTCAAGACTTCATGCTGCGCTTTCAAAATATCACTTTGCTTCTGGGGACCCAGGGCATCGATGTCATCCGCGAGCATTTTTGCGGAACGTTCCGACATATTTTTATAGAAAAGGTTTTTGATGGTTTCCGTGGTCCCACGCAGGGCCAGGGTTAATGACCCCCGCGGCACAACCTTGATCAGCTCCTGAACACCACGGGAATCAATCAGAACGAGATCATCAAAGGTAAACATCTTCTGCCGGATTTCCTCGGACAGATCGGGATTCCGCTCTTCGATCTTTTCCAGCAGCTGCAGACCTTCCTTGTCGAGGTGATTCAGGATCTCCGCCACCTTTCGACTGCCACCGAGCTTTCTCTGACCCAGCGACCCCATTCGTTCGACTTCCTGCAAAATATGCTGATCGATTTCCATCACCAGGTCCGGATCGATGGGTTCGAGTTTGGAAAGACGGACCATAATCTCGGTCCGCAGCGATTCATGGAGCTGTAATAGTACGGCGCTGGCCTTGTCGGATGTCGCATGCGCGAGGATCATGGCTATGGTCTGCGGATGCTCGAGTTGCATAATGCGGGCCAGGGTTGTGGCATCGGTGATCTCAAGGGACCGCATTTTTGCAGGACCGCGGCCGAGCTGTTTGGCAATCTGTTGACCCTTGTCACCCTTGAAGGCGAGCTGGATGGCCTTCTGGGCAAAGTCCGCGGTGTCCTTGTTCATGCCTTTGGCTGTGGTGTTCAGAGCTGCAAGGAATTCTTTCAAGACCGCATCAATGTCCGCCTGCTCCACTCTCCCGAGCTGCTTCAGTGCGGTACCGACAGTCCGCACTTCACTCGGGCTCATGCCGCGGAAGATCTCGGCCGCGAGTTCCTCTCCCAGGGACAGGAGAAGGATGGCAGCTTTTTGAGATGGATTGAATTTGCGTGCAGCCATGAAAAACCTCAATTTCTTAAGGTCTTTATCGGCTGCTTACGGTCTGGTCTTGATGCTTATTATTTAAATAATATCAATAAGTTAAGTTATCAATGCAACGTATTCTCATAATCCAGGAGCAGTCGCTCCAAAAACCCCTGCGGATCGGTCACCATCTCGCTCGTAACCTCCAGATCCCGAATCATGGTCGAGGGAAGCTCAAACTTGAAAGGCCGCAGAATTTTCTCACAGATCGTCATCAGCCCCCGCGCTCCGGTTTTCTCCGCATGGGCGAGCGACGCAATCCGATCCAGCGCGTCCGCGCTAAAACGCAGATCGATGTCATAGGCACGAAAAGATTTTTGATACTGCCGGAGGATGGAACCCTCGGAATTCAGCATGATGCTGAGAAGGTCATCCTTGCTCAAGGGATGACACGCAACGCGGACCGGAAGACGGCCGATGAATTCCGGTTCAAAGCCAAAGGTAACAAAGTCTTCACTGGTAGCTTGATCGAAGATGGGACCGTTTACGTCTGGGATCCGGGTATGATCCGTTTGGAACCCGAGCGCACCTCGTCCGATTCTTCGGAGGATAATGTCTTCAAGTCCAGTAAAGGCTCCACTGACAATGAAGAGTATATGCTTCGTGCTGATCTTCCCGCGACCGAGCTTGCCGCGCTGGAAATCCATAATTGTCTGGAGCTGCGATTGTAGATCATGGCCGGAACGCAGATCGATTTCGGTTTCTTCCATAAGACGAAGTAGGCCAAACTGTACTCCTCTCCCGTTGACATCGCGACCAGGAGATCGCTGACGGGACGCGAGCTTGTCAGCCTCGTCCAAATAAATCAAGCCACATTCCGCTTTGCGGAGATCACCCCGCGCCTGACTGACGAGCTCGCGAACGAGGTCTTCGACATTGGCGCCGACGTACCCAGTTTCGCTGAATTTTGTGGCATCGGCTTTGACGAAAGGCACACCGATGAGCTCGGCAATTTTGCGAATCAGATAGGTTTTGCCCACGCCGCTGGGTCCGAGGAGCAGAATGTTTTGCTTGGTGTATTCCTCGGTGCCGGCGTCGGTGCCGTTATAGACGGCTTTCACCTGGTTGTAATGATCGCAGATGGCAATCGCCAGGGCACGCTTCGCTTCATCCTGCTTCATGATGGAGCGGTCCAGGAAACGCTTCACGTCCTTTGGTTTGTAGGGAAATTCCCAGTCCCAGTTCGTGGCGTCCTCCTCGCGCGGGTCGCGGCGTGGTGGTGGCGGTTGCACGGCGCTTGAAAAATTGGGGAAACTGCCGCTGAATCGTTGATGCACGAAATCCTCGAAGTCTCTTTGGGCGTTTTCTGGATCGGGTTCTTTACGATGGCTCATGACGGTCCCGGCAGTTGTTCGGTTTCACTATACGCGCATGTGGGTTGTGGGAAAATGCGAATAGAAAGATGAAGTATTCTGGTGTCATCATGGAGCCTCGCTGGAAAGGAGACTCTTAAATGACCACAGTCGCGAAACGCTATTTCTTCAAGGGCCGCGTGCAAGGCGTGGGCTTTCGTTACCATACGCAAAGCCTGGCCGCAGCATTTCCTGTTCGTGGTTTTGTGCAAAATCTTCCGGACGGACGGGTGGAAATGCATGCCGAGGGTGAGGAAGAGGTGCTGGCTGCGTTATTGCGAGCCATTCAGGATAGATTCACTGGATACATTCACAGTTATGAGGTCCAGGATGTCACCGCTCTGCAGCTCAAAGGCTTTGAAATCAGAAGATGAGTCGAACAGACATCGTGGATGCTCACGGGCCTCAGTTGCTCATCAGAAGCAGAGCGCGATCGGCCTTTTCTGACAGGGCCTTGCCCGCATTGTTCAAACTCAGCTTCGAGCCAATCCGATCAAACAACTTGATTTCAAAGACATCTTCAATTTTCCGAAGTCTGTGGCTCACCGCTGGTGGGGTCAAGCCAAGCAACGCCGCTCCTGTCGAAGGTCGTCCGCCCCTCAGCAAATGCTGCAGGAGGATCAAGTCGTCGATGTCAAGCATGCGAAGTTTCTTATATTTTTCGCTTTGTGGTTCCATGACGCAGCCTCTTCACTCCTGAAAGGTTTCCCCTGGGTTCACGTACGGGTAGTTTCCCCCTATTGAAAACAAAACTGGCCAAGAGGTCAACTTTTTGGTCAAACAAAATATTCTGGGAAGTTCTCCCGTATTTTTGCCTTGTTGTTCTGGCGTACCTGGGCACGATACAAAAGTTTAACCACAGTGGATCGTTTTTTTCATGCGAAAGGGTCCGTGACACCAGGCGGAGCTTGCCAGCAGACTGTTGGCTGGCATACAAAAGGTGCATGATTCTTTTCCCCGAGTTGCCGCCCAAGGTCGAGACGTAGACGGAGCTCCATGGCCCTTGTGCCTGAAGCCTTACGAACCAACGAGGATTTTTGTCCTCCTTTGTCCGGAGTGGGTCTGATGGATGTGTTGAAGCATCAGGATTATCGCGAGATTCTCCATGGCGAACTGGCACGTCGCATCAAACAGAATCCTCGCTATTCGCAAGGAGCATTTGCACGTGACCTCGCGCTAACACCCAGCAGACTTAGCGAGATTTTACACGGCAAGCAGGGTGTGTCAACTCAAGTAGCGCAGCAAATTGCGCGACTGATGCGATTCAGTGAAGAGGAAACCCAGTATTTCCTCGACCTGGTGGAAAGCCAGCACGGTCGCAGTCGCCTCCTGCGTGAAGCGGCCCGCATAAGGTTGCAGAGGTTCCGCCGTTCGCCTCTTGCGGATTTGATCGGTGATGACACCTTCCATTTAATTTCTGACTGGTACAATCTCGCGGTGATGGAACTGCTCCGCCTTGATCATGTGAAGGCCGAACCGGATTACATTGCTAAAAGCCTGCGGATCCCCGTGGAGCAGGCCAAGGACGCCTTGCAGCGCCTTGAAAGGCTGGGGCTCTTGAAGCGCAACGACGAGGGGCGCCTGGAACTGGTCAAGGCCCAGCAAAACTTTGTCGGGTCAGTCGAATCCGAGTCTTTCCAAAAATTCTGCAGACAGATACTATGGAAGGCCATTGAGGCGGTCGATGAGACACGCCCACACGCCATGCATAGCTACATGGTTGCAGTTGCCGAAAAAAATCTGCCGCAGCTGATGGCTACCCTGCGTGAAACATGCAACAGACTCGCGGAGAGAATGGATGTCGATATTGGAGCGAAGGATACGGTCTACTGCCTTAGCACGCAGTTCTTCCCCGTCTCCGAGTGTTCAACCAAGGACGACAGCCGCAAAACTCCGCAGCCTTCCTAAGCGGAGCCGTCAAGACTCCGCTGCTATCTTCAGCGGAAACGTCAAAACTTCCGCTGCTATCTTCAGCGGAGACACCATGCGTAAATATTGGGGTTGGCTCCTGGCCGGTCTGATGACCTGGGCCGGGCCTGTAAGGGGTGATACGGTCGCTTTTTTGGGCGATAGCATCAGCACCGGGGGAGCTGCGCATGAAACGCTGCGCTTTGATCTGGACGTTTTAAGCGAGATTTTTGCGGGCAAGGTGGATCTCAGTCCGGGACCTGAATATTACCAAATCCTCAAGGAGACCTGGGAACCGATCGAAAAGCCGGCGCTCCCGCCACGACGATTGGAATTTTCGCCCAGGGAGTTCAGCAACCCGTTCAGTTGGGTGACGGACAGCGCGATGTTCACCCTGGGCCGTCGTTATCTGGACACAGAGGAATACAGCTGGGGCTATCTGCTTGGCCGGAAACGGAAGGTCAGCCCGCATGAGATATTCATCGCAGCGCGGGATGGGGAACGTTCCGAGCATGCCACGCGGCAGGTCGATCGTCTGCTGGATGCGACAGACTCAAAGGCCCCGCGACATGTTTTCATGTTTTTTACCGGCAATGACCTCTGTGCCCCGCAAGCAGAATTTGCGACTGAGGCGGCAGATTATGCGAAACATCAGGAAGCGGCGCTGCGCTATTTCATTCGAAATGCTCAGCCTGATCACAGTGCAACGCATATTTGGCTGCTGGATCCGCTGGGGATTTTGCAGACGGTGAGTTCGCCCGATATTCTTGCACGGCCGGTGAAGGCCTATGGACAGGATCTGACCTGTCGGGATCTGCAGAGCGGGCGTTTTCAAAGTCCAACGGGCGAGATCCTGAAGGAAGGGATGAGCGACAAGTTTATCTTTGGTCTGATGTTTGGGCAGGGGCCACGGGGATATTGCCCTTCGCTTTTTTCGGTGCATGAGGAAGGCGGCACGGAGGTGCAGCTGCGTTTGTCCGGAATGCTGGCCGCGTATCGGCAGGAGCTGGAGAAGCTGGCGAAAAAGCTGGCGGATGTGCACCCGTCGTTCAAGATACACCATCTGCGGGAAACCTCGGACCTTATATTTATCGGCGAGGATATCAGCAATGACTGCTTTCATCTGAGCCTGAAGGGTCACTTGAAGCTGGCAAAGATGGTGGATGAGGCCATGCGCAAGGCCATGCCCTGATATCTGATCCGGATTGACTGACTTCCCGCCGCCCGCAAAAATTATGACGTTGGACGCAACGCCGGGTTATGATGATGCAAGGACAAGCCCCCATTCTGTTCACGGAAGTAAAAGACAATGACAAGGCCGCACGGTATTCAAGGCGATCACTCCCACGTGTTTGATGCAGGCAACCCTCTGGCGGAACGCAACACCATGCGTGCGGTGATCCTGACCGCCGTGGTGATGGTTGTGGAAATCATTGGCGGCTGGTGGTTCAATTCCATGGCGCTGCTGGCGGATGGCTGGCATATGTCCTCGCATGCGCTGGCACTTGGGCTTTCGGTGGCGGCTTATGCCGCGGCGCGGAAGCTGGCGGGGCACTCGCATTTTAGTTTTGGGACCTGGAAGATCGAAGTTCTGGGGGGCTATACCAGCGCCATCTTTTTGCTGGGTGTGGCCGGGATGATGCTGTTTGAATCGGTGGAACGGTTCATTACGCCGGCTGCCATTCGTTATAATGAAGCGATTGCGATTGCCGTCCTGGGGCTGGCGACGAATGTGCTTTGTGCGTGGCTTCTGAAGGACGGGCATGGTCACAGCCATGACCACGAGCATGATCATCACCATCATGATCATGGACACGGCCACGATCATAAGCATGATCATGGTCATGATTTGAATTTGCGCTCAGCCTATGTGCATGTGGTGACCGATGCGGCCACATCTGTGCTGGCGATTATTGCGTTGTTCAGCGGCAAATTGTGGGGCTGGGACTGGATGGATCCCTTGATGGGGATCGTCGGTGCGGTCCTGGTGGCGATCTGGGCGTTTGGATTGATTCGGGATTCGGGACGGATTCTTCTGGATGCGGAGATGAATGCGCCGGTGGTTGATGAGATCAAGGACGTGATTCGGAATTTGCCGGTTCAGGCGACGATTACCGACCTGCATGTGGGGCGCGTGGGGAAAGGGAAGTTTTCCTGTATTCTGGCGGTTTCCGTGAAGGAGCCGGTGGAGCCTTCCTATTTCAAGAAGGCCCTGAGTGTGCATGACGAGCTGGTGCATGTTACGGTGGAAGTGAATCGGCAGGCTTGAAGGTTTCAGTGGCCCAGCTGCCTGATAATGGAATCATATTTATCCTGACTGGGGCGCAGCAGAGTGATGTGCCCCAGTTTGCGTTTGGGAGCCGCCTTCTTGCGATAATCATGCAAGCAAAGGCCGTCGATGCCAAGCAGTCGTGAAGATTCCGGCATCTGACTGATGACGTTGATCATGGTGAAGGGTTCACGCAGGGCGGTGGATCCCAGGGGTAAACCCATGATGGCCCGGAGGTGATTTTCGAACTGGCTCGTATAAGCCCCTTCAATGGTCCAATGGCCCGAGTTATGAACACGCGGGGCCATTTCATTCGCCACCAGGTCTTCATTCATCACAAAAAATTCAATGGTCAGCACGCCGACGTAATCGAGTTCCTGCATCACCTTTTGTGCATAAGCCTCAGCCTTGCTTTGCAGATCCTTGTTTGAAAAGGCTGTCCAGGGCTCGGTTGTGAAGAGGATGCCATCCTTGTGAACATTGTGCACCAGCGGATAGAAGCGGGTATTTCCTTGTGGATCCCGGACTGAAATCAAGGAACATTCGGCATCAAAGGTGAGCCATTTCTCGAGAATCAAATCCCGACCGCCGAGTGCCGCCCAGGCTGCATCCACATCCGCAGGGGATTTGATGCGGAACTGGCCCTTGCCGTCATAACCTTCGCGCCTGGTTTTTAAGATGAAAGCCCCACCGCGGGTGCGCACTGCGTTCTCCAGCTCTTCGCGACTGGCAATATTCGTAAAATCCGCCGTCGGAATGCCGAGCTTTTGGAAGGTGTTTTTTTCGTAGAGACGATCCTGGGAAGTGGCGAGGGCTTTGATGCCAGGATTTATTTTCGAACCGTGAAGCAGGAGATTTTCGAGGGTGGCAACGGGGATGTTTTCACTTTCTATCGTAATGCAATCCAGGCCATGGGAAAACTGCCGGAGGGCATCGGGGTCGTTTAAGGGCGCCTGAATGTGTTCCATCACGTCAGCGGCCGGCGACTCGGGGTTGGGATCCAGACAGCGAAACTGCAGCCCCAAAGGATACCCGGCCAGTCCCATCATGCGGGCCAGCTGCCCGCCACCTAAAAACCCGACTCTCATTTCGGTAACTCCAATTTTTGAGTCAAAACTTCAGCGGCGACTTCCGCACGATTTTTTGCGAGACGCTTTTGCAGATCCGGATCCTGAAGACCCAGGATTTTCAAAGCCAAAAGAGCCGCGTTCGCCGCACCGGCGGAACCGATGGCCACGGTTGCGACGGGAACACCGCGGGGCATTTGCACGATCGACAGAAGGGAGTCGAGACCATTCAAGGCTTTCGATTGCACCGGCACACCGATCACCGGAAGATCCGTCAGCGAAGCCACCATGCCGGGCAGATGCGCCGCGCCACCGGCTCCGGCGATGATCACTTTCAGACCACGCTCGACAGCGGTTTTCGCATAGCTGACCAAAAGTTCGGGGGTGCGGTGAGCCGACACCACCTTGGCTTCAAAGGGAATATTCCAGGACTGCAAAATCTCGGCTGCGGGCATCATGGTTTCCCAATCGGATTTGGAACCCATGATAACGCCGACCTGTATGGACGTAGTCATCGTTCATTACCCCAACTCTGTTGATGTCGGCATCGTTGTATAGCAGCCCAACCGGCTTGTCCAGTAACGAAAAAGGGGGCAAAAACGCCCCCTTTTCTCGATTCAGCTCACGAGGGCATCAATAGGACTTCGCAATAATCGAACGGCGCTCCACCGGCTTGCCCGTGAAAAGACACGTGCCCGCATCCTTCTCCGCATCGAGTGGCGTACAGCGGTGCGTGAGCTTCATTTCCTTCAGCGTGGCCCCAATCGCAGGATCATCCGCGACGTGAACCAGAGCGAATCCGCCGTGAATTTCCGGCTTGTCCTCGTTCTTTGGTGTGAACCACTTTTTCAGCTCATCCATGGAATCAATTTTTCTCATGTTGGCATTCCGGTAGGCCAGAGCCTTCTGATAAAGATCATCCTGAATCGAGGTCAAAATCTTCGGCAGGGATTCCACGAACTGATCCCGAGGAATCGCCTGCTTGTCCTTGTGCCCCTTGTTTCTTTGAGCCACAAACACTGCATTCTGATCCATATCACGGGGGCCGACTTCCACACGGACCGGCACACCCTTCTTGATATGACCCCAGGCTTTCTCGCCGCCACGCATGTCACGGTCGTCGAGCAGCACCCGGATTTTTTCACCGTCATAGGTGGACGTGGCGATATCGGTCTGCAGTTTTTTACAGTAGGCCAGCACCCTGGTGCGTTCCTCATCATTCCGATAGATCGGCATGATCACGACGTGCCGAGGGGCAAGACGCGGTGGCAACACCAGACCGTCGTCATCCGAGTGGGTCATGATCAGTCCACCGATCAAACGGGTCGAGACACCCCAGGAGGTGGTCCAGGCAATCGCCGTCTCACCTTTTTCATTCTGGAATTTAATGTCCATCGCCTTGGAGAAGTTTTGCCCCAAAAAGTGTGAAGTCCCGGCCTGCAGAGCCTTGCGGTCCTGCATCATGGCCTCGATCGTATAGGTGTTGTCCGCACCAGGGAAACGCTCGAAGGAGGCTTTTTCGCCTTTGATCACGGGCACCGCCATGTAGTTTTCGGCAAAGTCCGCATAGACGTCGAGCATTTTGAAGGTCTCTTCCACAGCTTCCTCAGCGGTCGCGTGAACGGTATGACCTTCCTGCCAGAGGAATTCGGTGGTGCGGAGGAACATGCGGGTCCGCATCTCCCAGCGCACAACGTTGGCCCACTGGTTGATCAAAATCGGCAAATCACGATAGGACTGAACCCATTTCGCATAGGTGGCACCGATGATCATTTCACTGGTTGGACGCACCACGAGGGGTTCGTCCAGCTTGCTGGAGGGTGCGGGAATCAGGCCGCCGTCAGGTCCAGGCTCAAGGCGATGGTGAGTGACCACCGCGCATTCCTTGGCAAAACCTTCGACGTGCTCCGCTTCCTTGGCCAGAAAGCTCAGTGGAATGAACAGGGGGAAATACGCATTCTCATGGCCCGTTTCCTTGAACTTGCCATCGAGAACCTTTTGCATGTTCTCCCAGATCGCATAACCCCAGGGTTTGATCACCATGCAGCCGCGAACAGCTGAGTTTTCCGAGAGATCGGCGGCCTTGATGACCTGCTGATACCACTCAGGATAATCTTCAGCACGGGTTGGGGTGATGGCTGTTTGCGCTGCTTTATTCATGACTTCAGTCCTATCCTGTCGGGCGACAATTAACGTTCAAGCTTGGCGAAACGAACACGCTTGGGCACATCGGCTTCTGCACCCAGACGACGATGGCGATCCTCCTCGTATTCGGTGAAGTTGCCTTCGTACCAATAGACCTGGCTGTCGCCTTCGAAGGCCAGGATGTGGGTCGCAATACGGTCGAGGAACCAGCGGTCGTGACTGATGACCACCGCGCAACCGGCGAAGTTGATCAAAGCCTCCTCGAGCGCACGCAGTGTCGTGATATCGAGGTCGTTGGTCGGTTCATCCATCAGCAGGACGTTAGCGCCGGATTTGCAAAGAAGGGCGAGCTGCAGACGGTTGCGCTCACCACCGGACAGGTAGCCGACTTTTTTCTGCTGATCCTGACCGCTGAAGTTGAACTTGCCGACGTAAGCCCGCGCGTTGATTTCCTGCTTGCCGAGCGCGATGACATCACGACCTTCCGAGATCGTTTCGTAGATCGTCTTCTCAGGATCCAGGCTGAGGCGCGACTGTTCCATGTAACCGACCTTCGCGGTTGCACCCACGCGGAAGCTGCCCTCATCGGGAGTATCCAGGCCGGCGATCATACGGAAAAGCGTGGTTTTACCGGTACCGTTGGCACCGATAATGCCGACGATGCCACCGGGGGGCAGTTTGAAATTCAGATCGGTGTACAGAACCTTGTCACCAAAAGTTTTGGTCACATGCTCGGCCTCGATCACGATATCGCCAAGACGTGGTCCGGGCGGTATATAGAGTTGCAGCTCCTTCTCGTAGCTTGATTGCTCCTGGCCCAGTAATTTTTCATAAGCGGTAATACGGGCCTTGTTTTTCGCCTGACGGGCTCGCGGAGCCATCTTAACCCATTCCAATTCCTGCTGCAGGCTCTTGCGACGACGGTCCTCGGACTTGGCCTCGTTCTCGAGGCGCTTGTCCTTTTGTTCAAGCCAGGAGGAGTAGTTGCCTTTCCAGGGAATGCCTTCGCCGCGATCCAGTTCGAGGATCCAGCCAGCAACATTGTCGAGGAAGTAACGATCGTGCGTGACGGCGATGATCGTGCCCTTGTATTCCTGCAAGTGCTTTTCGAGCCAGCGCACGGACTCGGCGTCCAGATGGTTGGTCGGTTCGTCGAGCAGAAGAATATCAGGCTTTTGCAAAAGGAGACGGCAAAGAGCCACGCGACGGCGCTCACCACCGGACAGATGATCCACGAGCTGGTCCTGAGGCGGACAGTTCAGAGCATCCATGGCGAAATTCAAACGATCATCCAGAGTCCAGGCGTCCATGCGATCCAAAAGATCCTGAACTTCCGCCTGGCGGGTGATCAATCTATCCATTTCTCCGGCGTTCATATCCTCGCCGAATTTGAGGTTGATCTCTTCGAATTCACGCAAGAGTCCAGCGACTTCCGCGACACCTTCTTCAACGATTTGGCGGACGGTTTTGCCGGCGGTCAATTCCGGTTCCTGCGGGAGGTAGCCGACCGAATAGCCCTCGGAAAGATGGGCTTCACCGGTAAAATCCTGATCGACACCGGCCATGATGCGGAGCAGGGTCGATTTACCGGAGCCGTTCGCCCCGAGCACGCCGATCTTGGCGCCGTAGTAGTAGGAGAGGTAAATATTCTTCAGCACAGTCTTTTGACCGTGGACCTTGGACATACCCACCATCGAATAAATGACGGTTTTATCTGACATGAACTTCCACCTGTAGAAGATGATCCGATCGAGGTGGACAATCTAAAGGATTTGGCAACGGATCGCCATATCTAACAGGGGGGAAAAGGGGAAGAGGACGTCCTCTGAATCAGGACGCCCGACGCTTGTTCATCGTATCAACAAGGTGATCGAGTGCGGTATTTTGCCACTCTTCGAACGGCAGCTCCGATTTGCTGGCTTCATAGAGTCTTTGCATGAGGGCGTCGTTTAACTGCCTTGCCTCGATGATGTTCAGGCAGTTCTGAACCGTGCGCACCAATTGCTCATACTCTATGGGCTTATAGATGAGCGCGAAGAGGTTGGGGCTATCCTTCGGGATGGAGATCTTGGTTCTCTCCAGACCCGTTACCATTATGACTGGTGTTGGATAACCATGATCGCGGAGCATGACAAGCAGCTCATCACCGCGCACCTCAGGCATCTTGATATCTGAGATGATGATATCGGGTTTAAAGGCGGTGATCGCCTCCTCAGCGTCGGCGCCATCATAGATGACTTTGGCTTTGGCGCCCGCATTCTGCAGCACGGCTCGGCAAACTTCTGCGAGCTGCACCTCATCATCGATCACCAGGACCTTGGGAGCAAAGATCTTCGATCGTAATTTCAGACTAATCATGTTGCAGCCTAATAATCGAAAATTATTAGAAATTTGGCTAAAGCCAACAGCCTTCACCGATAACAAAGACTCTTTCGGCCACGCTTCCGGAAAACTTAACGAAGACATTTCAAAAAACTGTGGGAATTGAAAAGCGACCAATACCTGCTTGAACTTAGTCATCTTGACGCCTATGTAAGAATCAAGTGACTCGGCACAAACGTACGGAGTTAAAAACATGAAAATTTTGGAAAAAAGTGTTTGACCGTTTTCAGGTGCTCCCGTATAACCCTTTCTCACGACGAGAGCACAGCGAAACGCAAGTTAAGCAAAAACTCGTTAGGTTCTTTGAAAACTGAATAGAAG
>NZ_BDFO01000001.1:849963-853334 GCF_001748245.1 Oligoflexus tunisiensis
AAAAAAAGCGAGCTTCGGCTCGTGTCAGGTTTTAAACTGTAGAGTTTGATCCTGGCTCAGAGTGAACGCTGGCGGCGTGCCTAATACATGCAAGTCGAACGTGAAAGTCCTTCGGGATGAGTAAAGTGGCGCACGGGTGAGTAATACATGGGAACATGCCCTTGAATGGGGAATAACTGTTGGAAACGACAGCTAATACCGCATAATCTCGCGAGAGTAAAGGTGGCGCCGCAAGGGCTACCGTTCAAGGATTGGCCCATGTCCCATTAGCTAGTTGGCGGGGTAATGGCCCACCAAGGCAACGATGGGTAACTGGTCTGAGAGGATGATCAGTCACACTGGAACTGAGACACGGTCCAGACTCCTACGGGAGGCAGCAGTAGGGAATATTGCACAATGGGGGAAACCCTGATGCAGCAACGCCGCGTGAGTGAAGAAGGCCCTTGGGTCGTAAAGCTCTTTAGCGAGGGAAGAAGGTTGGCAGGGTGAACAATCCGGTCAGCTGACGGTACCTCGAGAATAAGCACCGGCTAATTTCGTGCCAGCAGCCGCGGTAATACGAAAGGTGCAAGCGTTACTCGGAATCACTGGGCGTAAAGCGCACGTAGGCGGACTCGCAGGTCAATTGTGAAATACCTGGGCTCAACCCGGGAACTGCAGTTGAAACCGCTTGTCTTGAATACCTGAGAGGGTGGGGGAATACCTGGTGGAGAAGTGAAATTCGTAGAGATCAGGTGGAACACCGGAGGCGAAGGCGCCTGCCTGGCAGTGTATTGACGCTGAGGTGCGAAAGTGCGGGGAGCAAACAGGATTAGATACCCTGGTAGTCCGCACCGTAAACGATGGATACTAGGCGTTCGGAGAGTTAACCCTCTGAGTGCCAAAGTTCACACATTAAGTATCCCGCCTGGGAAGTACGGTCGCAAGACTAAAACTCAAAGGAATTGACGGGGGCCCGCACAAGCGGTGGAGTATGTGGTTTAATTCGAAGCAACGCGCAGAACCTTACCTGGCCTTGACATCGCGAGACCGGTACAGAGATGTACCTTTCCCTTCGGGGACTCGTGGACAGGTGCTGCATGGCTGTCGTCAGCTCGTGTTGTGAAATGTTCGGTTAAGTCCGGCAACGAGCGCAACCCCTGTTCTCAGTTACCAGCATTAAGTTGGGGACTCTGGGAAGACCGCCGGTGTTAAACCGGAGGAAGGCGGGGATGACGTCAAGTCCTCATGGCCCTTACGGCCAGGGCTACACACGTACTACAATGGTAGAAACAGACGGCTGCAAGACCGCAAGGTGGAGCTAATCCGTAAAACACTATCTCAGTCCGGATTGAAGTCTGCAACTCGACTTCATGAAGTTGGAATCGCTAGTAATCGCAGATCAGCACGCTGCGGTGAATACGTTCCCGGGCCTTGTACACACCGCCCGTCACACCACGAAAGTGGTCTTAACCAGAAGTGAGTGAGCCAACCGCAAGGAAGCAGCTCACCAAGGTTGAGGCCGTGATTGGGGTGAAGTCGTAACAAGGTAGCCGTAGGGGAACCTGCGGCTGGATCACCTCCTTTCTAAGGATTTATGTCTACTCGGTAACGAGTGACTATCCTGAAGGTTAATGACGTTCGTCTTTCCTTCCTCTGTCTCTCTATTCAGCTTTGAAGGAATCTGTCCCTTAACCGGGGCATTTTTTTTCAGACGCTCTTTGACAACTGAATATCGTGAATAATCCTCAAAAGTTTTAAGGCAATTGAAATATAACTGAGCCTTTTCAGGTGAAACTGAAAAGACCAGTAACACTCAATGTAGCAGTGATTCTCTCCAGATTCCTTTAAACCGGGAATCGATCTCTTGACTTGATCCTGTCAAGCAAGGGGAAGGCGAATGAAAAATAAGCTACTAAGGGCGTTCGGTGGATGCCTTGGCACCAGGAGGCGATGAAGGACGTGGCAAGCTGCGAAATGCTTCGGGGAGCTGCTTAGCAAGCTTTGATCCGGAGATGTCCGAATGGGGAAACCCCATGCTTCGGCATGACCCCGCTCTGAATTCATAGGAGCGGAGGAGCTAACCCGGGGAACTGAAACATCTCAGTACCCGGAGGAAAAGAAATCAAATAGAGATTCCGTCAGTAGCGGCGAGCGAACACGGAAGAGCCCAAACCGATGGGTTTACCCAGCGGGGTTGTAGGGCGGTTCATAAGGGTGTGAATCGATAGCTGAACGGTCTGGAAAGTCCGGTCATAGAGGGTGATAATCCCGTAAGCGAAATCGTGAAGCATCCGAGCCGTTCCTGAGTAGGGCGGGGCACGTGAAACCCTGTCTGAATCCGGGAGGACCATCTCCCAAGGCTAAATACTACCTGGTGACCGATAGTGAATCAGTACCGTGAGGGAAAGGTGAAAAGAACCCCGTTGAGGGGAGTGAAATAGATCCTGAAACCGAGCGCTTACAAGCAGTCGGAGCGAAAGTGACGGCGTGCCTTTTGCATAATGAGCTAGCGAGTTAATGTCACAGGCAAGGCCAAGGTGTGAAGCACCCGAGCCGCAGCGAAAGCGAGTCCGAAGCGGCGTTTAGTCCGTGGCATTAGACCCGAAACTGGGTGATCTACATATGGGCAGGTTGAAGCTGGGGTAATTCCTAGTGGAGGACCGAACACGTGAATGTTGAAAAATTCTGTGATGACCTGTGTGTAGGGGTGAAAGGCTAATCAAACTCAGTGATAGCTGGTTCTCGCCGAAACATATTTAGGTATGGCCTCGGACGTTCCCTACGGGGGGTAGAGCACTGATTGGGCTAGGGGTCTCACCAGATTACCAAACCCTGTCAAACTCCGAATACCCGTACGGCCAAAAGTCCGGGAGACAGACTGCGAGTGAGAAGATTCGTAGTCGAGAGGGAAAGAGCCCAGACCATCAGCTAAGGTCCCAAAGATCACACTAAGTGGAAAACGTTGTGGGAGTGCACAGACAGCCAGGATGTTGGCTTAGAAGCAGCCACCATTTAAAGAAAGCGTAACAGCTCACTGGTCAAGTGCTCCTGCGCGGAAGATGTAACGGGGCTCAAGTGTGGCACCGAAGCTATGGACCCGCAAGGGTGGTAGGCGAGTATTGTGGCAGCCTGCGAAGGTGTCTCGTGAGGGATGCTGGAGGTACCACAAGAGCTCATGCTAGCATAAGTAGCGTAAAAGGACGGTGAAAAACCGTCCCGCCGAAAGTCCAAGGTTTCCTGGGCCAGGGTAATCCTCCCAGGGTTAGTCGAACCCTAAGGCGAGGCCGAAAGGCGTAGTCGATGGGAAACGGGTTAATATTCCCGTACCGTTTGTGTGGAGTGATGCGGGGGTGGAGAAGGGCAGTCAGGCCGGGTGTTGGATATCCCGG
>NZ_BDFO01000001.1:853344-2316460 GCF_001748245.1 Oligoflexus tunisiensis
CCCGCAAGGGTGGTAGGCGAGTATTGAAGCAGCCTGCGAAGGTGTTCCGTGAGGAATGCTGGAGGTACTTCAAGAGCTCATGCTAGCATAAGTAGCGTAAAAGGACGGTGAAAAACCGTCCCGCCGAAAGTCCAAGGTTTCCTGGGCCAGGGTAATCCTCCCAGGGTTAGTCGAACCCTAAGGCGAGGCCGAAAGGCGTAGTCGATGGGAAACGGGTTAATATTCCCGTACCGTTTGTGTGGAGTGATGCGGGGGTGGAGAAGGGCAGTCAGGCCGGGTGTTGGATATCCCGGTGCAAGCTCGTAGACAGATCGCTTTGGCAAATCCGGGCGGTTAATGTCGAGAAGTGACGCGGTGGACTTCGGTCCTGAAGTTGATGATCCCATGCTCACAAGAAAAGCCGCTAAACGTTGAAGCACATCGCTCGTACCCCAAACCAACTCAGGTGGACAGGGAGAGAATCCCAAGGCGATTGAGTGAAGCTGGGCCAAGGAACTCGGCAAATTGATACCGTAACTTCGGGATAAGGTATGCCGGCAGTGTGTAAGGCCTCGCGCCCCAAGCATGCGCCGGTCGCAGAGAAGAGGGAGAAGCGACTGTTTAACAAAAACACAGCACTCTGCAAAATCGTAAGATGACGTATAGGGTGTGACGCCTGCCCGGTGCTGGAAGGTTAAAAGGAGGGGTTAGCGCAAGCAAAGCTCCGAATTGAAGCCCCAGTAAACGGCGGCCGTAACTATAACGGTCCTAAGGTAGCGAAATTCCTTGTCGGGTAAGTTCCGACCTGCACGAATGGCGTAACGACTTCTCCGCTGTCTCGGCCCAGTGCTCAGCGAATTTGAAAAACGGGTGCAGATGCCCGTTACCCGCAGTAAGACGGAAAGACCCCGTGAACCTTTACTATAACTTGGCATTGGTATTTGGGTTTGTCTGTGTAGGATAGGTGGGAGGCTTTGATCCAGCGGCGCCAGTCGTTGGGGAGCCGACGTTGAAATACCACCCTGACAATTCTGAATATCTAACCTCTTCCCGTAAGCCGGGAAAGGGACAATGCCTGGTGGGTAGTTTGACTGGGGCGGTCGCCTCCAAAAAAGTAACGGAGGCGTACAAAGGTTCCCTCAGACCGAATGGAAACCGGTCGTAGAGTGCAAAGGCATAAGGGAGCTTGACTGCGAGAGGGACACCTCAAGCAGGCACGAAAGTGGGTCTTAGTGATCCGGTGGTTCCGCATGGAAGGGCCATCGCTCAACGGATAAAAGGTACTCCGGGGATAACAGGCTGATCTCCCCCAAGAGTTCACATCGACGGGGAGGTTTGGCACCTCGATGTCGGCTCATCACATCCTGGGGCTGAAGCAGGTCCCAAGGGTTTGGCTGTTCGCCAATTAAAGTGGTACGCGAGCTGGGTTCAGAACGTCGTGAGACAGTTCGGTCCCTATCTACTGTGGGCGCAGGAAATTTGAGGGGGTCTGTCCTTAGTACGAGAGGACCGGGATGGACGCACCTATGGTGTACCTGTTGTCGCGCCAGCGGCATAGCAGGGTAGCTAAGTGCGGTCGGGATAACTGCTGAAAGCATCTAAGTAGGAAGCCCACCCCAAGATGAGATTTCCCTGGCCGAAAGGCCCTGAAGATCCGTTATAGACCATGACGTTGATAGGCTGGAGGTGGAAGCACTGCAAGGTGTGGAGCTGATCAGTACTAATAGATCGTGAGGCTTAATTTTAATCCGCCTTTCCCCCTTGCTTGACAAGCTCAAGCGAGTGAAATGTGGGGAATCCTGCTAAAAAAGCCTTGATCCCTTGATGATATTCACGCTATTCAGTTCATCCGAGCCAAACATGATTTGGCTGTGCCAATGGCGGAGAGGAAATACCCGTTCCCATCCCGAACACGGAAGTCAAGCTCTCCAGCGGCGATGGTACTGCAGTTTAAACTGTGGGAGAGTAGCTCGGTGCAGCCTTAAAAATAGCAAGACCCCTGATGGAGAAATCCGTCAGGGGTTTTGTGCGTTCGGGCCCCTGCGGGGCTGACGATGAAGGCGGGCTGACGATGAAGGCGGGCTGACGATGAAGGCGGGCTGACGATGAAGGCGGGCTGACGATGAAGGCGGGCTGACGATGAAGGCGGGCTGACGATGAAGGCGGGCTGACGATGAAGGCGGGCTGACGATGAAGGCGGGCTGACGATGAAGGCGGGCTGACGATGAAGGCGGGCTGACGGCGGGGCTGCATGCGCAGCGAAATTGAATGGACGGATGAAGCTTCCTTCGACGAAGATCGCAGCAACCTAATTGGGAGCAAGCAATGAGCACAGTATTGGTGACTGGTGGATCAGGATTTATTGGCAGCCATTGCATTCTGCAGCTTCTGGCTGCGGGACATCAGGTGCGTACGACCGTGCGAAGTTTGAAGCGTGAAAGTGATGTACGGGCTCTGCTGAAACAGGGCGGTGTTGAAGGAACTGATAAATTAACGTTTGCTGTGGCGGATCTTGAGAGGGATGCCGGCTGGGCGGATGCGGTGAAAGGCTGCGATTACGTGCTGCATGTGGCCTCGCCTTTTCCTGCGACGCTGCCTAAAGATGAGAATGAACTGATTGTTCCTGCCCGTGAAGGTAGCCTCAGGGTGCTGCGAGCCTCGCGTGACGCTGGTGTGAAACGCGTGGTTCTGACTTCATCGTTTGCTGCCGTTGGCTATGGAATCACGCCCCAGGACACGCCTTTTACCGAGAAGGACTGGACCAACCCGGATGGCGAAGGGGTGGCACCTTATATTAAATCCAAGGCTCTGGCCGAACGCGCAGCCTGGGATTTTGTGGCCAAAGAGGGCGGCAATCTTGAACTGTCAGTTGTGAATCCTGTCGGTGTGTTTGGACCTGTCCTGGGACCGGATTATTCAACCTCGATTCTCATTGTTCAACGCATGATGGATGGGGCCATACCTGGCTGCCCTAAAATGACATTTGGAGGCGTGGACGTCCGGGACGTTGCGGACCTCCATCTTCGTGCGATGACCCATCCCGCGGCCAAAGGAGAGCGTTTCCTCGCGGTGGCAGGCGACTTTATTTCGATGCTCGATGTCGCCAAAATATTAAAAAAGAATTTGGGAACCGCCGCACGTCGCGTTCCCACGCGCGAACTTCCCAATTGGCTGGTACGCGTTGCGTCCTTTACAGATCCTGCCGTGAAACAAATCATCCCGGAGCTGGGAATCAGGAAGAATGCCTCGAACGAGAAAGCGAAGCGCGTGCTGGGCTGGAATCCCCGTTCCAACGAGGAATCGATTGTGGCAACGGCTCAAAGCATGATCAAGCTCGGACTACTCAAGAAATAAAAAAAAGCGCCGGTCACCCGGCGCCACACTTTCAATCTTCGTCGAGACTAAGAATCGCCAGAAACGCCGTCTGCGGAATCTCCACATTCCCGATCTGCTTCATGCGCTTCTTGCCCTCTTTCTGCTTCTCCAAGAGCTTCCGCTTCCGCGAGATATCACCACCATAACACTTCGCGGTCACATCCTTCCGCAAGGCCGAGATGGTTTCGCGCGCGATCACCTTGCTGCCGATGGCAGCCTGCAGGGCGACCTGGAACATCTGGCGAGGAAGGAGTTCCTTCAGCTTCTTACAGATGGCACGCCCGCGATGATCCGCGGTTGAACGGTGGTTGATACAGGCGAGAGCATCCACCTTGTCCCCATTCACAAGGATATCGACTTTCACTAGATCGCCAGGACGGTAGTCGATGACCTCATAGTCCATCGAAGCATAACCACGCGAAATGGATTTCAGCTTGTCATGGAAATCGAAAATCATCTCGTTCATAGGCAGTTCGTAGATGATCTTCACTTTTTTCGCGTTGGTATATTCGATGTCCTTTTGAATCCCGCGCTTGTCCTGCAGGATTTTCAAAATACCACCGATATATTCCTCGGGTGTATGAATCACCATCTTCACATAAGGCTCTTGAATCTCTTCAATCGAAGCCGGTTCAGGCAACTTGGAAGGGTTCTCGATCTGCATCGCGTCCCCCTTGGTCGTCGTCACCTTGTAAACCACCGTCGGCGCGGTGAAGATCAGATCGAGGTTGTATTCACGCTCCAGGCGCTCCTGGATGATATCCATATGCAAGAGACCCAGGAAACCCACGCGGAATCCAAAGCCAAGAGCCTGGGAAACCTCGGGTTCAATCGTCAAGGAGGAGTCATTCATGATCAGCTTTTCAAGCGAATCCTTCAGGTTCTGGTATTCCGAGGAATCCACCGGGAAAATCCCGCCGAACACCATCTGCTTGGCTTCCTTGAAACCAATCAAGGGCACCTTGCAGGGATTCGCCGGATCGGTGATCGTATCACCCACCTTGGTTTCCCGGACCGATTTGATGGAACCGGAAACAATCCCCACCATTCCGCTCGTCAGCTCGGGAACATCCACGCTCTTCGGGGTCAGCTGCGCGACCTTCAGAACTTCAAAGCTGTTGCCGGTCGATACAATCTGCATCCTCTGACCCTTGCGGATCGAACCCGCCATCACGCGAACCAGGGACACGGCACCCAGATAGGAATCAAACCAACTGTCGAAAATCAAAGCCTGCAAAGGCTCCTTGTTCGCATCCTTGGGCGGCGGGACGAATTTTACGATCGCCTCGAGGATATCGACGATACCAATCCCGGCTTTGGCCGAGGCCTTGACCGCGCGATCCGTATCAATGCCAAGTTCCTCTTCCACCTGAATCATCACGCCATCAGGATCCGCGCTCGGCAGGTCGATCTTGTTGATGACCGGAATGATCTCCAGATCGGATTCAATGGCCATGTAAACGTTCGCCACCGTCTGAGCTTCCACACCCTGCGCGGCATCCACGACCAGAAGCGCACCCTCGCAGGCCGCCAGACTCCGGGAAACCTCATAGCTGAAGTCCACATGACCCGGGGTGTCGATAAGGTTCAAAAGGTAAATGTTTCCATCCTTGGCCTTGTAACGCATCGACGCGGTCTGGGCCTTGATCGTGATCCCGCGCTCCTTCTCGATGTCCATGCTGTCGAGCACCTGGGCGGTCATTTCCCTCATGGACAAAGCGCCGGTGGTTTCAATCAATCGATCAGCGAGCGTGGATTTGCCATGATCAATATGCGCAATAATGCAGAAATTTCGAATAAATTTAGGATCTTGCATGTTGGTCTGAAACTCTTCTTTCGGCGAAAGGGTTAACCTGAAGCAGGTTTGTGACGATCCAGTCATGGGACTTTGGAGGATTCATCATGCGTTTCTATGCCCTATGGCTCATCATATCTATCTTAGGGGCGTCTTGTGCCTCAACCGAAAAAACCCTCAGTCCCGATGGCAAGCCATTGCCCACTCATTTTACTTTAGAGTCAGGCAGCGTGGAGAAAAAAGCGAAACCGCTGCCCGATTATATTCCCATCTTTGTGAACACCTACGCCGGTGAGCAGCTCGTTGGACGCCATCTTGGCTACAAGGGCTGGGACTTCAACAAGGATGGGGTGATCGATATGCTCGAAGTGCTCGACGCGGACGGCAATGTCCTGCGGCGGGCCTATGACTGGAACCGCGACGGAACCGTGGACGAAGTGCGGAACTGAGGAGTCTGAATGGCCAGCCACCTTTCGAGTATCGGCTTTCCTGTTCAAAATGAACAGGATCTTTATACTCTTGCCGAAAAAGTTTCTCAAAAAGCCAAACCCCATGACATTGGGCAGGGCTACTATCTGAACTATCAGGATCCCTCGGGTGCCGCAATCTGGCTGCACGCGGATCAGGACCGGCAAATTACCGGCATGAATCCACACTTTGTCGGGCCGTCGGTGATGCCGGTGAAAATCGTGCGTTCGTTGCACCGGGAAAAGGATCATGCCTTCGAAGGTTCCTACTTCGCGTGGGTCGCCCCTGAGGAGGAGCACAATCATCAGGAGGGTGCGTATCCCCTGCTGTTTGATGCCCCTGATTTTCTGCGCCACAGCCAGCAGAAACTGCCGGCCATCCTTTTGGTTCAGATCGCCGCCTTCGCACATGAAGTGGACATCTTCACCACAGAGGAAGCCTGGAAAGAAAGCGCAACGGATGCACCTGGCATGGCCCCCGAATCCTTCATCCCCGCCGGGCTTTTTCCCGTGGATGGAAAGGCCAACGCGGCCCTGCCTTCGGCCCATGCGCTGATCAGTGGTCACGTCCTGGATGTTCAAAAGCGCACCAATCAAATGACCGGTAAAGGTTTCTGGTGGCTTCAGGTGCAGTCCTACGCCGCGATCTATGATGTGGTCGTCGATCCCATTCTTCTCAAGATGGAACCCCAACCCGGGCATCTTGTCAAAGGCTCCTTCTGGCTCTCCGGAGTCATCGTGGATCATGCCGCTGATAAACCGCAGGCAGGATTTCTTCGACTTCTCCGCAGTCACATGCCCTGATTCCCTCCACATATTCGGTTTGACATGGAAAGGCGTGGCGGCCGCGCGGCATGATTGTCGCAGGCAATCCCAAGCGCTTGGCGCGCTCGCATCGCGGGCTTGTGCTCGCTGGTGAACTTTGCCATTGTTTTTCTCATTCAACCACGGAGGGGCTATGAACAGCCAGGACGAGGCTATCGAATTGCGCGGTGTTCGCACGCATAATCTGCAGAACATCAATTTGAATCTGCCCTTGGGCAAGCTCACAGTCGTGACCGGTGTCTCCGGCTCCGGCAAAAGCTCCCTGGTTTTCGATACACTGTATGGTGAATCCTATCGCCGTTACGTGGAAAGTCTGTCGAGCTATGCGCGGCAGTATCTGAAGCAGCTCCCCAAGCCGGAAATCGAGGAGGTCCTCAACCTGCCACCCGCCATTGCCGTAAAACAGGCCAAATCCGGTCTCAATCAGCGCTCCACAGTCGGAACGATGACCGAACTCAACGATATCCTGCGCATCCTCTTCGGCCACCTTTCCAAAATCATCTGTCACGGAGAGGTCGTCGAGAAAGCCGATGGCCGCACCATCACGCGGGATGCCTTTGAACGCTGGCCGGGGCAAAGGGTTCTGATGCTCGCATCCATGGAAACCTGGAGCAAACTCAAGGCCGCGGATCTGAAACAGCAGCTGGAAACCCAGGGTTTCACGCGCTGCTATGTGGATGGTGAAGTCAAACGCATCGATGAAACCAAGGCCACCGATCTGAAGCGCAGCATGATCGTCGTGGATCGGGTTCTGCTGGACGATGACAATCGCGCCCGCTGTCGTGAGGCGGCGGAACTCACGCTCCGCCTGGGTCGTGGAGAAGCCACCCTGGTCCCGGAAAAGGGTGAGCCACGGACGTTCTATAAAACTTTGAAATGCCCGCATTGTCTGACGGAATATCAGGAACCGTCGCCGACGCTCTTCAACTACAACCATCCGCTGGGCGCCTGTGAAACCTGCCAGGGCTTTGGGCGCGTGGCGGTCAAGGATCGCAGCAAGATGATTCCGGATATGGATAGCTCCATTTTGGAAAGTGGAGTGGCACCCTGGAATTTCGGTGATCATGATGCCATGTATAAGCTCGCCCGCAAAAGCGCCGAGGCCCGCGGGATGGATGCGGGCAAACCCTTTAAAAAATATACGACGGCCGACTGGCAGTGGCTCTATGAAGGCGACCCCAAGGGACGCTTCGATGGAATCAACGGCTACTTTGCCTGGCTCGATACGAAAAAATACAAGGCGCACTATCGCATTCATTCCGCGCGTTTTCATACCTATATCGGCTGCGATGCCTGCGGCGGTTTTCGTTTGAATCAAAAGGCGCTCGCCTGCTCGCTGCAGGGGAAAAATTTTGCGGACCTGAGCCGCATGACCATGCTCGACCTCAACGAATGGTTCATGCAGCTCGTTTCCCTGCAGGATAACCTCGAAGGGCAAAGGCGGGCTGCAGCCCAGGAGGCGATTCAGGAAGGGCAGCAGCGGCTGGGTTATCTTTTGAAAATGGGTCTTGGCTATCTGAATATGGGCCGTAGCGCCCGGACTCTTTCCGGTGGGGAAGTCCAGCGTATCAATATGTCCAGAAGTTTGGGCAGCGCGTTGACCGGAACCCTCTTTTGCCTCGATGAACCCAGCGTCGGCCTGCATGCGCGTGACAGCAAAAATCTTTTGAGCGTGATTCATGAGCTGCGCGATCAGGGCAACACCATCGTCATCGTCGAACATGAAAAGACCCTGGTGCAGGGCGCGGAGTATCTGGTGGAAATCGGCCCCGGTGCCGGGCATCAGGGCGGTCAGCTCGTCTTCAATGGCGAGCCGCAGAATTATCATAAAAAACCCATCAGCTGGCCCAAGGGTCGGATCGTGGAACCGAAGGATCTGTTCATCGAACTGACCAATGCCCGCACGCACAATCTGAAAGGCGTGGACGCCCGCTTTCTTCTGCGCGGCCTGAATGTCGTTTGCGGCGTCAGCGGCAGCGGCAAAACCAGTCTTGTGCGGCACACCCTTTATCCCATGCTGGCTGCGGTTCTGGGCGCGGATGACGATGGGGATGACAAGGAGTCGACTCCGGTGCTTGCGGATGGCCTGGGACCGATTGCGGCCATCAAAACCCTGTCCGCTGTGCATTTTGTTTCGCAGGAGGGCATCGGTCGCTCGAGCCGTTCCACCATTGCCACCTACCTTGGTCTTTACGATGATATTCGCAAACTGCTGGCCGATACGCCCGAAGCCAAGGCCAAGGGCCTGAAGCCCGGATTTTTCAGCTTCAACGTTCCCGGCGGGCGCTGCGAACACTGCAAGGGCCTTGGCTATGTCATAGAGGATTTGTCATTTTTGGGGGAAATGCCCGTCACCTGTGCCGTGTGCCAGGGCCGGCAATTTACCGATGAGGCTTTGAGCATCACATTCCGTGAACGCTCCCTCCTTGACATTCTGCGTTTAACGATTACACAAGCAAGGGAGGCCTTCTTTGACCAACCCAAGCTGAAAAACGCTCTGGATCAGGTCATCGGCATGGGTCTGGGCTATGTGACGCTCGGTCAGAACACTTCCTCGTTTTCCGGAGGCGAGGCGCAGCGCCTGAAACTTTTGCGCATGATGCTTGATGCATCCGACCGCAAGCCAGGATTTTTGATTTTCGATGAGCCGTCGACTGGGTTAAGTGATTCAGATGTTCATCAGCTGCTGATGCAGATGATCCGCCTCCGCGATCTGGGTCACACGATTGTGGTGGTGGAACACCATATGGGCTTTTTGCAGTCTGCCGACTGGCTGATTGAAATCGGTCCCGAAGCCGCCGGTGCCGGTGGAAGTATTGTTTATCAAGGGCCACCGGTTGGGCTGAAAGACGTGCCCGAATCACGGACGGCGCCCTTTCTTTATTCATGAGGTTTCAGTGAGCAAGCACAGCAGTGATTCCCCCGCCCAGGTTACCGTCAAGACCCTGCAGAAAAGAAAGCAGGAGAAGCAAAAGATTTCCATGGTCACCTGCTACGATGCAGCCTTCGGGGTCCTGATCGATGACACCGGCATCGATATGATTCTGGTCGGGGATAGCGCCGGCAACGTGGTTCTTGGCTTCAAGGACACGATTCCGGTCACCATGGATCATATGGTGCACCTCACAGGCTCGGTCGGCAGGGTGGTGAAGCGGGCCATGCTGGTGGCTGATATGCCATTTCTTTCCTATAATCTGTCCGTGGAGCAGGCCCTGCGCAATGCCGGCCGTCTGGTTCAGGAGGGAGGCGCGGCGGCTGTGAAGGTGGAAGGTGGTGCTGCCATTTTGCCACAAGTCAGAGCCATCGTGCAGGCCGGAATTCCGGTGGTCGGTCATCTGGGGCTGACACCGCAGAGTGTGCATGTGCTCGGTGGTTACCGCGTACAAGGCAAGGGCGATCAGGCTCAAGTCATTATCGACGACGCCATCAAGCTGGCGGAAGCCGGTGCCTGCGCCCTGGTGCTGGAGCTGGTGCCTGCGGCCCTTGCGGAAGAGATCTCACGAAAAATTCCCATTCCTACAATCGGCATTGGGGCTGGCGCGGGCACGGATGGCCAGGTGCTTGTTCTCCATGATTTGCTTGGATTTAACAGCGATTTTAGCCCAAAATTCTTAAAAAAATATGCTAATTTAGGTGAGGTGATTTCACAGGCCTTGACTCAATACGACAAGGAAGTGAAAGGCGGCCAATTTCCGGGTCCGGAACACAGCTTTTAAGGACGGATTAAGAATACATGGAAAAACGTGATTACTACGAAGTTTTAGGCTTATCGCGTGGGGCATCGGACGCCGATATCAAGCGTGCTTATCGCCAGATGGCCATGCAATATCACCCCGATCGCAATCCTGGCAATCGCGAGGCTGAAGATAAATTCAAAGAATGCGCCGAAGCTTATGAAGTCCTGGCTGATGCTGAAAAACGCAAAGTCTATGATGCCTATGGGCATGCCGGTCTTTCGGGACAAGGCTTCTCAGGCTTCTCGGATGTGAATGATATTTTCTCGTCCTTTGGTTCCATCTTTGAAGACTTCTTCGGCTTCTCGGCGGGCGGCGGTCAGGGCGGACGGAAGCGGCCACGCAAGGGAGCGGATCTGCGTTATGATCTGGTCCTGGAATTTGAAGAGGCGGCTTTCGGCGTTGAAAAGCAGGTGGAATATGATCGCGAAGTGAGCTGCGGCACCTGCAAAGGCGATCGCGCCGAGCCGGGTGGCAAACGCGTTTGTACCAGCTGCGGTGGCAGCGGACAGATTCGTCGCAATCAGGGATTCTTTGCGGTGGCCAGCGCCTGCCCAACCTGCCAGGGCGAAGGCGAGATGATCACCACGCCTTGCAAAGCCTGCAAAGGCCGTGGCCGGGTCAAGGAAAGCAAGAAGGTCAGCGTGAAGATTCCTCCTGGTGTGGATCAGGGCGTGCGTCTGCGCGTGGGCGGTGAAGGCCAGGGCGGAGCTTTTGGTGGTCCGGCTGGTGACCTTTATGTGTTCCTGCAGGTGAAGGATAGCCCGTATTTTGAACGGGATGGTTCGGATCTGATTTTTAGCGCGGAAATTTCCATGGTGCAGGCCGCACTGGGTTGCAAGCTGAGCGTGCCGACTCTGGGTGATAACAGGATTGAGATCGATATTCAACCTGGTGCCCAGCATGGTCAAAGGCTGACGGTCGCTGGAGAAGGCATTCCGCGGCTGCGGGGTGTGGGTCGTGGGGATCTCGTTGTGGAATTGTCCGTTGTCATCCCGACGAAGTTGAGCAAGGAGCAGCGCGAGATTCTGATGAAGTTTGCCGAAGTGTCCGGGGAGAAGGTGACGAGTTCGAACGGCTTCTTTGCGAAGCTGTTTGGGGAGTAGCCCTGGGGGGCGGCCCCTCCGGGGCTGGCGCTTGGCCCCTAAGGCGAAATCTGCAAAAGCCGAGCCTGGATCTTCTTCACCGATTCCAGATTGAAGATATCCAGGTTTTTCACGTTGTAGTGAAACTTATCGTAGCGGCCTTCTTCCTTCCCGTTTTCCAGCTTGCCCTTCTGAGCCACTTTCAGGTTATCCACCTGGGGTACGAGATCGTTGCTAATATAAAGCGACATCGTCCCGTTCTCGAAGTGATGCGACATCTGCAGCACGTTATAGAACTTCCGATCCACCTGGCAGTCGCGGCAGAACTTCCACTTGTGCCGCTCCAGGCCCTCTTCCGTATTCTTCTTCGTGCAGTTGGCACAGAATTCGATGACCCGGAAGTTTTTTGACACCAGATATTTGAACGCCAGCTTGCGTCGATTCGGTTTGTTGTTCGCAATGCTGAAGTAAAGCTGGTTCTTCAGATCGAAGAGTTTCTTGCGCTCCGCCACGTTCTGAATTTTCTTGGCGTGACTGGTTAAAATCAGAGCAATGAGGAACTTGTAGTTCATCAGTCGCTCTTCGCGTTCCATATTGGCAAAAACCTCCAGGATCGCCTCGTAACGGCGAAAGATCTGGCTGTACTCTCGATTCGTCGATCGAGCCATCAGCAGATCTCCTGCCATTTGCATCGGGATGGACCCTGCAGGGATTTTCTTCTTCTTTGCTGTAGCCTCGTCGGTGCTCAACATTGACCCCATGTGTGCTTTTAGCGCTAAACACCGCCTATCTTAGCCATGGCAGGTGTCTTTTTACAACAGGTTTTCCGGGTCCGGAAGACGTCCTGGTCCTGACCCTGGTCGCTTACAGTGCCTGGCCCGTGCCCGAGATGCCTTCCGTGGGGACCACGCGAGAAGCGACATAGGCGGGATAGAGTCCGGCCAGAAGGCAGACAAGGCTCGCCGCCCCCGCCACTCCAAGATAAACCTCAGCGCTGTAATGAACCGGCAAACTTTTCAGAAAATAAGGTTCCGGCAAATCAATAAACGGATAATGCTCCAAAAGATATGAAATACCGCCGGCCAGAATTGCGCCTACAATACTTCCACCAATCCCAATGCAGAGGCTCTGCACCAGAAACAAACCCATGATCTGGCGGTTGCGAGCGCCCAGGGCCTTGAGGATGGAGATATCCCTTTGCCTTTGCGAAACCGAAACAAAGACCGTCGTGAGTATATTGAAGCCCGCGACGATCACCACCATGGCGACTATCAAGGCGATCACGGTGCGTTCCCGTTCCATCGCTTCAAAGAGCGGCCGGTTGTAGGACTGCCACTCACGGAAGGAAAGGTTGTACTTTTCCTCCATCAGGCGGGCCACCATCGGGCTGCGATCGGCATCGTGCAGGCCAATTTCCAGGCCGGTGACAACGTCACCCGTATGAAAAAAGGACTTGGCTGTGGACAGGCTCATGGCCACGAGGCGATTGTCGTAGTGCTTCAGGCCGGAGTTATACGTTCCGATCACCTTGAAGCGTTTCATATCGGAGAAGCGGTTTTCAGTCGGGGCGATGAGGTGGATTGTTTCACCCACTTTCACATTCAGAATGCCCAGCAGGCCTGAGCCCAGAATAAGGCCCGGGGTTTCCGGTTCCGGCTTGCCGGCCTCGGCATCGTCGATTTCCTTTTGCAGCATATCCAGGGCCTCGGGCGGCACAATCAGGCTGCGCATGTCCTGCAGGACTTCACGCTGCTTGGGAGCAATGCCGCGCACCAGGACGCCCTGCATGATGGCTCCGCTCTTGGCCATGGTCTCGTAATGGACAAAGGGCGAAGTGCCGCGGACATCCTCCGCAAAATCCCGCTCGATGATCTGCGACCATTTCTCCGGATTCGACATGCCGGCCGGATAGCGATAGGCCATGATATGCGCGTTGGCCTGCAGAAAGCGGTTCCGCAGCTCGAACTCAAAGCCATTGATGACCGAGAGCACGACGATCAAAGCCGCGACGCCAATCGCGAGACCGAAGAGGGAAAGGAACGTGATCCAGGAAAAAAAGCGATTTTCCCGATTCGAACTCAGGTAGCGAAAGGCAGTCCATGAGGCAAACGACATATCAGCTCCGCAACCATTCCGAGGCTTCCATTGCAAAATAAGTCAGGACAGCGTCTGCGCCCGCGCGTTTGAAGGCCATGAGGGACTCGAGAACGCAAGCCTGGTAATTGATCCAGCCGTTCTGTCCGGCAGCCTTGAGCATCGCATACTCACCCGACACCTGATAGACCAGGGTCGGCATTTTGAACGATTCTTTCACACGGTAGATGATATCCAGATAAGGAAGCCCGGGCTTGATCATAACCATATCCGCCCCTTCGCGGATATCGAGAGCCACTTCATGGAGGGCCTCGTTGCTGTTGGCAGGGTCCATTTGATAGGTTTCCTTGGAACTCTTGCCGAGATTGCCCGAGGAGCCGACTGCGTCGCGGAAAGGCCCGTAGAAATTCGAAGCGTACTTGGCGGAATAGGCCAGGATCTGAACCAGAGGGAAGGCCGCGTGATCGAGGGCATTGCGGATATGGGCGATGCGGCCGTCCATCATGTCCGAAGGTGCTACGACGTCCGCACCAGCCTGAGCGTGACAGACGGCCTGCTTGCAGAGAATTTCGATCGTCTTGTCATTAATGACGTAACCTGTTTCATCGATGATGCCATCCTGTCCGTGGATGGTGTAAGGGTCGAGGGCGATATCGGTGATGACGCCGAGTTCCGGAAAGCGTTCCTTGAGGGCGGTGACGGCGCGTGGCACAAGGCCGTCCGGGTTGTGGGCTTCCTGGGCCATCTTGCTTTTTTTGTCGGCTTCAATCGCCGGAAACAGCGTCAAAGCCGGGATGCCGAGGGTCATGCATTTTTCAGCCGTATGGAGCAGATTATCAATGCTGAGGCGCTGCTGGCCGGGCATCGAGGGGATGTCGTGCTTTACGCTTTTGCCTTCGGTGATGAACACCGGATATATGAAGTCGCTTGGGCTCAGGCTATGTTCGCGAACCAGGCGGCGGCTGAAGTCGGTGGAACGGAGGCGGCGCAGCCGGGTGGCTGGAAATTGACGAGTCGGGAACATGAAGAGGCACTCCCTTGAAGGTTTAACCTAAGGCATCGTGACGAGGTCGAGGCGATGGGCTTCGGATTCCTAAAGATAAGCCATAGGACAACCCAATGGCAACGGCATCACTGGCGTCATGGGGCAAATCGCCGAGCTCGAATTGCAAAAGATATTTCAACGCGGCGGCAATCTGCTCTTTGGTCGCGTGACCCTGGCCGGTGATTATTTTTTTAACTTCGGTTGGGGTGATCTCGGCGACCTGAATTCCCAGGCGGCGCACAGCGGCAATCACCGCGCCCCGCGTTTCCCCGAGGCGCAGGGCCGAGTAGGGGTTGACGCCGGTGAAGGCGCGTTCGATCACGCAGATTTCAGGCTTGTATTGACCGGCGAGCTGATGCACCGCTTCGTGGAGATAGCCGGTTCTCTCGCTGTGAGGCAGCGTGGTTTTGGAACGAATGGCTCCCACCGCCACGATCTGCACGCGTTTCAAATTGATCGCGCCGCGCGGCAGTTCGAGGACGCCGAAGCCCGTGATTCGGGAACCCGGGTCGATGCCGATGATGCGAAATACGTCAGGGTTCGTCACGGCGGTCTCCTTTGGTTGGGGACATCATAGCAGCATTATTGAAAATTTATAAGGTTTTCGCACGTGAGGCGCGCATCATGTGGGCCCGTGTGCTTCGCACGGGCTGACGGAAGTGAGGGCGCACGGGCTGACGGAAGAGAGGTCGCACGGGCTGACGGAAGTGAGGTCGCACGGGCTGACGGAAGAGAGGGCGCACGGGCTGACGGAAGTGAGGGCGCACGGGCTGACGGAAGTGAGGTCGCACGGGCTGACGGAAGTGAGGGCGCACGGGCTGACGGAAGTGAGGGCGCACGGGCTGACGGAAGTGGACGCATGATGTGAAAATCAGCGTGCGGCGAACCCAATCAGCGCAGAATCAATGCTGATACTCTTTCGGATTGATGTTGTACTTTTCCAGCTTGCGGAGCAGCGTGACCTTGGTCATCTGCGTTTGTTCCGCCGTTTGATTGATACGGCCGTTGAAGGCTTTGAGGGCGCGTTTGATGAATTCCTTTTCGAACTGTTCCTTCAGCTCCGGATATTTGAGGGAGTTGGCCTCCGTCATGAGCTGTTCGATGGTGCGGAGCTCCTCCTGAAAGCGGGACGTTTCCCCGACTTCATGGTGCGGTTCGTCGATCTCGGGAGCCTGGTTTTGAATATGAGGCGGCAGCGAATCGAGATGGATTTCATCGGTGCCTTCGATGATGAAGGCGTGTTCGATCACATTTTCCAGCTCACGAATGTTCCCGGGCCAGTCATAACCTTGAAGGGCCTGGACGACTTCGGGGGTTAAACAGCGAATTTGTCTCTCGTGCAAACGATTGAACTTCTCAATCATGAAGGCCGAGAGGTCTTCAATATCCTCCAGGCGCTCGCGCAGAGGCTGCAGATTGATCGGCATTACATTCAATCGATAGTAAAGGTCCGAACGGAACTTGCCTTCCTGCATCATCTTTTCCAAAGGCTTGTTCGTTGCAGAGATGATACGCACATCCACAGGAATTTCCTGATTGGAGCCGACCGGTGTGATCTTCTTCTCCTGCAGAACGCGCAGAAGTTTCACCTGCATCTGCGGCGACACGTCCCCAATCTCATCGAGGAAGATCGAACCCCCGTTGGCAAACTGAAACTTGCCGAGCTTTTTCTTATCCGCACCCGTGAAGGTGCCCTTCTCATAACCAAACAGCTCCGACTCAATCAACGTCTCAGGAATCGCCCCGCAGTTCACGGCCACAAAGGGCCCCTGCTTGCGCGAGGAATTGTAATGCAAAGCCTGCGCGACCAGTTCCTTGCCGGTTCCGCTTTCACCCCGAATCAAGACCGAGGTATCGACCCTGGCCAGCTTCTGGATCAGGTCATAAACCTTCTTGATCGCCGTGGAACGGCCGATGATGCGCTTGGACTTATTGAATTCGAGCTTCAAATCCCCGGTGAGACGATGCACGGGACGCTTGTTGAGGTTCTGCAGAATCGCGCGGATTTTATCGGGATGCACGGGCTTCGCGAGATAATCATCCGCCCCGCTTTTCATGGCCTGCAAAGCCTGCTCCCACTGAGGCAGCGAGGTCAGCACGTAGCAACGAATCGACGGCTGCAAGGTTTTCAGCTGGTCGATTTCCTCAAGGCTTCCCGAACGTGGGTGATCCAGGTCAATGAGCACGGCGTCGTAACGATTTTCCTGGCACTTCACCACGAGCTCATAGTGGTAACTCGCCGTATGCACGGAGCACTCGAGCTCATCACGCGATTCGCGTTCGATGAGATCGACTATGCTGCCATCCAAATCGAGGGCGAGAAGATGGATCATGTCATCGTGTCCTGGTAAGCTCTTGAAATTTTTGATCCCGACTGCCGCAGACATATAAAAAGACCCGGGAAAGGTCAAGGGCGTGCTTGCCAGAGCGGCGGGATTTTGCACTTTGGTTTCCCAAAGTTTGTTCGCAGCAGCCAGTAAACCGCCGTGAGTAATCACCCCAGAACTGTGTTAAAATGTTATAATGCCCTATTGACACTTCTCTCTGTCATCAGCAATCCAGGAGGACAGCATGGAGAAAGATAAAAACCAGTCTGTTACGCCCCCAGCTTTGAGTTCAGACGATTTCTCCCTGCCGCAAAGCCTGCGTCTGCTGCGTATGATTGAAAAACTGGGCCTGCAACCGGACACGGTGGAAGGACTCCGTCGTTCCATAATGAAAGAAGATACCCAAGTCAAAGATTCAAGGCCGGGTGCTCAGGTCGAATCCATGCCCCAGTTTGCCACTGACGACATTACGGGTTCGATTACCATACCCATCGCAGCCCAACCGGAAGCAAGGCCCACGCGTGGGGCTGTGCTCGCGGAACATACCAATCCCCAGCAGCCCTTGCCCACGATGGAAGGGGCCAAGGCGGCGACGACCCGTCTGGATCATGCTCTGGAAGCGGAGCTTAAGCTCAGACATAAGGTTGAAGCGGAACAAAACTGGGCGGCCTTTCGCCAGGAAGCCTGGCAGCTCTTTGAAGCCTTCCCTCGCCCGGAAATGGCGGCGCGTATTGTGGATCTGGCTCTGCTCTATGGCTCGGTCAGTGACCTTGAGGAAGTGCTCGGCAGTTTTCTGAAGCAGGACGTTCAATTCTATACACTGATCGATGGCGATCTCCGTTCCCATCTCGTGGTCAAGCTCTGGCAGGCGGAACGCTGGGCCATCCTCGACGGATTGATGTTCAGGAAAGACCTGCAGCTGCGCCTGCTGCCGGTGGAACGCCTCTACGCGTGCTGGTCCTATATTCGGGCCGGTGAAGCGGAAAAAGCCTTCAAATGGTTCCGCCGCTTTGATCGCGAAATCTGGTCAGCCCAGAAGGAATTCGGATCCCTGCTCAAGCGCAGTGACAATGAACTGGCCCTGGTGCTCGGTCGTCAGGCTCTCGCAGATGGCGATGAAGCGCTGGCCATTCGCCTTTTGGAATCCATTTCCCGTCAGGCACCCGAATTTCAAAAAGCCCTCGACCTTCTGCTCGACATTCGCATTGAACGGGATGAGTCGGGACTTTGCCCTTATGGACAAAAACTGCAAAGGGAACTCGACTGGCGGGCCCGCGTGGCCCTGCTTGATTCCTTTCTGCTCCGCATGCAGCGTTTTGAAGCCGCCTCGCCCAAGGATCGGGCTGCGCTCAACGAACTGCTGAAGGATCCCTTGCGTTGGGTGCCGGAACAACCGGAAGCCTGGCAGGCCCTGTCCGAAACCATCCTGCAGTATCATCAGCTGGAATATCTGCTGCCTCAAATCAATACGCTCTTCATTCAAAAGGCCACCCAGTTTCATAAACCGGCCTTTGATCATGCGCTTTGGGCTCCGGTACGGGCCTATCTTTTCCCGGATCCGATCAAGACCTGGTTCTGGCATGCCGTGGCCATGCTGCATGAGTTTGCCTGGAGTCAGGGCCAGCAGGAAAACCTGCTCTGGGATGCGCGGAAATCCTATCGCGAGGCCGCCGAACACAGCGGCAAGGCTCTGCCGCTGACCTGGGTTCAGCTCCATCGCCACCTTCTGCAATGGGTCAGCAAAACGGAACGACTGCAGGAACCGGCGCGCGTCAAGCTCCTCCTGATGGTCCGCCTCGTGGGTGAGGGCAAGGACATTGACGAGCAGGATGTCTGCAATTTCCTGGTCCAGGTCGCTCAGCCCAGCCGTGAAGTGATCCGGGCCCTCGAAAACCTCGCGCGGGAACGCGATCAATGGGGTCTCGAACTCTTCATTCTCGATCGCAAGGCGCTCAGCCTGCATTATGTGAATCAGGATCTCGGCCGCATCTGGCAACTCGGAGCCGCCCTGAAACGCTATGACCTTTGCTGGCGTGTGGCGACCGTCCTGAAGCATCGCACGGTTTTGAATGAGCAGCTGGAGCGTCACTGGCAAATCTGTGGAGAACGCCGGCGCGATTTTTCGATATTGGAACTGACCGATGCCCAGGTTCGCAAGGTCGTCCATAGCTTTGATGGACATGAACGAAAGCTGGTGGAAGGCATCCTCACGGTCGGGCCGTTGATCCCGGAGCTGCTCGCGTCCCTGCATCCGCAGCTCACCCCTGTGAAAAAACCCAAGGTCCTGAGTGAAGTCGAGGATGAGATTCACGCGGCGCTCGAAAAAATCACCTGGATGCCAAAGCCGAAGAAGATTTATTCGCCGAATCCCAGTGGCCTTTGGCAGCCGAAGCCGCCCTTCTTTGCCAGTTTGCTGGATTCCAAGTGGTCGCTGCTCTTTGTGACCCTGGCGCAAAGGCTTGGCGTCACAGCCTGGGACTGGCAGCTCAGCCTTCTGCATCATCAAATTGAAAGCATCATCCCCCGCATGATGCGCGGCGCGGAAACTCCGGCTCAGGGCAAGGTGGGCCGCTGGCTCCGAAGCCTGACCCCGGCCCAGAGAAAGGCCTGGTATGAGCTTGCGCAGCAGTCCCGGCGCTTTGATGATGAAGAGGCCCAGGGCATTATCAGCCGTTTTCTGGCGCGTCTGACCACGACTCTTCTGCAGGACCATACCCTCGCTCTGCAGGGTCTGGAGAAAATGCGGGCTCCCCTGCGCCTGCGCTGGGACCTTGAACACTGGATCGTTTCCGACGTTTACGGGGAATTGCGGCGGAGCCTCGGACACTTCACGATCGGGCAATTCCCGGAGGAAGTGTATTTGACTTCAGTTTTGGCTCCCGCAAAAAATCCAACATGAAGGCGCAATCACGGACCAGAAGGCCGATCCGGGTGGAAAATGGAATTGACTTAACATGAATTTGTAGGGTAAGTTGGCGCGGCTTAAGACCTGGGAGTTACCGTGAAAACGAATACATTAGTTGGTTTCGTCCTGTCCCTTACTTTTGGTTTTGCACTTCGCCTGACAGCTGCGGAGAGTTCCGCCGCGGAAGGCCTGCGCCCCAAGAAATTCGTCCTTTCCATTGGCGTCGGTGAATTTCAGAGCAATCTTTGGCATCCGCTGCGTTATGCGCGCAAGGATGCTACGGATATCTACCAGTATTTCAAAGCCCCCGGCCAGAGCTTCGATGGCGGTGAACTCGTCACCGACAAGGATGAGCCGGTGAGCGCATCCAGCATCATCAAAGCCTTTGAACGTTTGAAGCAGGATAACCGTAACGAAGAGGATACGGTTATCGTCTATGTGTCGACGCACGGAACGGTGGCCTACAAGGACGATGGCAAGGTGGGCCGCTATATCATCACCAGCGACACCGATCCCCAGAACACCCGCAAAACAGCGCTGGATTATGATCATCTGATGGAACTCTTCCAGCAGCTGAAATCGCGCAAGAAGGTTTTGATTCTGGCCTTCTGTCACTCAGGTGTGGGCAAATCGATTCTGACTCCGGAAATGAAACGGGCCCTGGCTCAGCTGAAGGCGCCCTATTTTGAAGAACCGATTCAGGAGCGTTCCGAAGGCTCGATCGTGTTGACGGCCAGCGGCTGGCGCGAACCGGCTCTGGAGGATGAGCGTCTGCAGAATGATGTTTATACGCACTTTCTGATCGATGGCTTCGGTCGCGATCGCAACGGCGATGGTGCGGTGTCGATCACGGAAGCTCATGCCTTTGCGTCCCAGGCGACCTATGAATACACCAAGGGCCGGCAAAGACCTTCCGCCATCATGGAACTTTTGGGCTCCGACCCGGTGATCGTGTCCGGTGCCGTGCGGAAAAGGGACAAGGGGGCGAGTCTGTTCTCCCTGATGGATCGCTTTTCCAAACTGGTCGTCAGCATTGATGGCAAGGATTACGGAACGGTTTCCAAAGGCCTGACCGTACCGGAAGGCGATGTGCGTCTGACCCTGAAGGACCCTGAAACCCAGAAGGTTCTGGCCGATCGGGTGGTGAACTTCCAGGCCGGCCGCGAATATTCCGTAGCGAATTATCTTTTGCCACGCCTTCCTAACAGCCTCACGGTGGGTGTGAGGAATTATCAATTTCTGAATCGGAACGTCAATCAGGGCTATACCCCGAATGCGGCGCAGGGCATGAATTTGCGTTATGTGCGGGAAGAGGCGTTCTGGCTCTACGATCTGGTTGCGGAATTCAGCTACTTCCCCGATCAGGACGAAAAAATCAAAGTCGATGATTATCCCGACCGGCGCTTTGACCAAAAACGCAGTATGATGGCAGGAATGATCGGTGCGTCGCGGCGGATGACCTTGAGTTCCCTCTCCACGGCCGATCGATCGGTTCGCACCGAGGCGCGCTGGCTGGCCGGGGTCAACACCTTGATGTTGAATCGCGTCATTGATGACGGGGACGGCGGGGCCTTTGATCAGCAGGAAAAGCTGGTGGTGACCGGAGGCTTGAGTCTCGGCACAGGACTCGATACCATGTGGGTTTACCATTTGATTCGGGCCGGCGCTGAAGTCCGGCTGGACCTGGTGCGGAACTTTACGGTCGAAAAGACCAGCGTTTTGATGGCTCCTACGGCTGCGGTTTACGTCGGAACTTTCTGGTAAGAGCCGCGAGTCCGGAGCCCTAACAAAGGACGTGACAGTCGTGGCAGATAAAAAGATTACGATCAAACCAGGCGATATGGAACGGCTTCGGGAGCTCATGCGCCAGGAAGAGGAGAAGCTGGATGCCGCCAACCCCTCGGACGCGGAATTGAGTGAGTGGGAGGATCGTCTCGAGGATTCCGTTCGCAAGCTGGCTCGTAAGGCGCCCGAGACTCTGCCATCGCATTCGGAAGAAATGGATCGCAACTGGGCTGCTCTGCAGGAGAAGCTGAAGCAGACGCCCAAGGCTGCGCCGGAGCCGCAAAAACCGGCCGATGTCCTGCCTTTGAATCGCCCCAGGAAAAACAAAATGCTGCCTTTCATCGGCGTGGCTGCCGCCGCTGCCATGATCTTTGTCATGGTGCGTCCGCAGGGTGAAAACCTGACGATGAATGAAAAGAATGTTCAAATCAAAGGCACAGCCGGAGAAGCAGCCGCTGCGGATTGTGAGCTGGATGCCACGGCAGGGGATGGTTCAACCGTAACTCCAGCCGCCAACGGCCTGGGCTTTGTGGGTGATGCCGGTGCGGACGTGGAAGTGAGTTTCCGCTGCAGCAGCTCAGGCTTTATGCGCGCGGATATTCAAGGTCCCGAGACACTGACGCTCATCACACCAGTGACTAACGGTGAACGTCAGAGAATCTTACGCGATGGGCAAATTGCGCGATTTTCATTGCAATCAGGGAAACCCTGGTCCATTAGTTTAGTTCTTACGGATAAGGAACTCAGCAAGGACACAGTGGTGCCTCAAGACCAAATCCTATGGCAGGACACGATTACCTTGGGGGCTCGCGAGTGAATAGGCAAGTGACGAAAGAAAGCCCCCAGTTGGATTTTCAAACCCTCTACAAAAAACACTATCAGGCCGTGCGTGCGGTGGTTTCACGCTTCAAATTTCACGATGCCACGGCTGATGATTTGATTCAGGACATCTTCGTTCAGGCCTGGCAAAACCTGGGATCGCTCAAGGAGCAGGCGGCGTTCAGCGGCTGGCTCATGACCATTGCCCGCAATCGCTGTTTGAATGAGCTGCGCAAGACCAAACGTACGGTTTCCGTGTCGGGCACCGATGCCATCTCGGAAGAGGATGGTGCGTCCGGTATGGAAGTGATCCTGGTGGCTGATGACGAGTGTGCTTCGCTGCATTTTGAGCAGTCGCTGACCCTTCTGCGGCAATTGATTCAGATGCATGAAGGTGAGCCACGCGCTACGGTTGCCCGCTATTTCTATCTGGAACAAATGTCGGTCAAGGAAATCTGCGATAACCTGCAGATGAACCAAAACACCGTGCTGTCCCATCTCCGCCGCTTTAGGCTGATTGTGAGCCAGGCCATGATCCAATTGGCCGAAGAAAAAGGCCTCGAAATCAGCTAGTTACAGAAATTTTAACCAGCTTGCAATATCATGACACCCCCAGTGTTCTTGGAGTTATGAGGCCATAGCCTCGACGACGAGAAAGACAAGGGGATTGCCATGGAAGTTCGGAAAATCAGGATAGGCCCGGAGGATGAAGCCAGACTCCGGGAATTGTTAAGAATCCATGAGGCGGAAATCGACAGCTTGAGCGATGAGCAGCTGGATGTCGCTGAAGATCAAACTTCCGAACGGCTCGTAAGGCTTCTGAACAAACAAGGCAATTCCAATACAAAATCAATATCCATCCCACGTTCCCGTTCTCCCTGGAAAGCCGGAACAGTCGCCTTTCTGGCAGCAGCCGCGGCTGTGCTCTTCGTGCAATCACGCATGAGTGAGAACGAGTCCTACCAACCGCAACTTGTCACCAAAGGAATCACAAAGGCCTCGCGCCTTGCCTGCGAATCATCGATTGTTGAAAGCGATGGGACAACGCCGGATTTTGCCGGGGCCCATTATCTGGTCAAAGCCGATAAGAGCAGTTATTTGAAACTGCACTGCGGCCAGCCTGTTTATGTGCACGTGGGTTTCATGAAGGGTGAGCTTTTGCATCTGGAAATGAGCAACCTGAGTGTATCCGTCTCGGAAAAGGTCGTGATGAATGGCATCGACCGGGTGGATTTTACCTCTCTGGTCCGCGCGCGGAACGGGCTTGCGGTTCTGGTCACCGATCGACCCCTCAATAAACAGGATCTGAACGCAGCGGAACGTTCCGGCTATTGGCTGGAAGAAGTGCCGCTCAAAATCAAACGCTAAAATCAGCGATCAAAATGCTGTTCGACTTTCCGGGGCTTGCCCTGCCAGGGCTTATATTCCCATTCCTCAGTCGGCGGAAACAGGATAAAGAGGCCGCCGATCAAACATAGGGGAACGCCAATTGTCCACCAGCCGATCTTACTCTCCGTGCCCTGAACAATCAGTATCGTAAAACCTGTGGTGGTCAGCGCCATCAGCATCATCAGGGACATCTGCCTTGAACGATAGATTAAGAGGCGGCTGTCAAAATCAGGCTTTCTCATGATCCAGCTCCTGCACTTTCTTTTTCTTGAGTTTGCCGTCACTGACGATGATGAGCGTGTCGTTGGAATAGAACCATCGATACGAGGTCACGCCGACAAAAAATGAAACAAAAGCTATGTGAAATCCAATGTCCGTGTAATCGGCGAAGCTGCCAGGCAACGCCAGAAAAAGCATGATGGCGGTGGCTGTGCAGTAGAGGGTGTAACTCATGCCGGCGATGTGATCGCGGCGTTCGACACCATGCAGCGGCAGTGAAACAAGAATGATCCACAGGACCAGCGCAAAAGGATACTGCAGATCCTTCATCGAAAGTTCGGCGAAGATGGCAAGGACATCCTTTTGTATAAACTCAAGCCAATCCTTCATGGATCATGACCTCCATGACTGGCATCGGTTGCCCTGGAGCCTGGCTTGAAGGCAGAAACTGCCTGGCCGTAAGGTGCCTCGAGTTCCCGGAAAATCTGTCGATAGAAAAGCCTGCTGGAGGCTTTGTTTCCATGCGAGGAGGGGATGTCCATGGTCTTTTTTACAAAAAATGGTGGATTTCGGTTGGGAAGCCTTTTGCTGGGGCTTGTGCTCTCCACCGGGGTTTTCGGCTATGAGAATGAAACGAGCCTGATGGAAGCCATTCGAGGCGAGGTCGGGTCTTTGCGTTTTGACTCCTATAACCAGACCCGCGGGTCGGTGAAGCAGGGGGATCCCCTGGAATTCCGCTTCCCGTATCGGGAGGAAAAAGGGGCGCCGGTGCGCGTCCTTGGCCTTCATCAGGAATGTGGCTGCGTCTCGCAGTCCCTGCACGCCGGCCAGGACCTTGGTCCGGGCGTCCAGGGCGAGCTGGTCGTGAAGGTGGATACCACGCATTTTATCGGGGGCTTCGACAAGGAACTTGTGATTTTGACCAATGAGGACCGTGAGCGGCCACACGTCTTTCGCATGCGGGCCACCATTGAGCGGCTGATTACCATGGCCCCGCCAGTGGTGCAGCTGGACGATGAGGCAGTGAAAGTGCGGGTGAGGGCGGCGTCCAAGCAAACTTTGCATATTGAGAAAGTGCTGTACAACGAGGATACTTTGGAGGTTCAGGTTTACCCTGTCCAAGGGGCATGGGAAGTCGTGGTGCGGTGGAAAGGTGAAGCCGCGCCTGATAAGATGAACGAAACGATTGAATTGCTGATGGATGGACCGGTTCGGAATGTGAAAATTCCAGTGGTTGGCGCGCGCGGCAGGACCTCGCGGCTGAGTCTCTCGGCACCCCGCTAAGGATAAGCTGATGTATTCTGCGCTTTATGTTGTGACCGGTCTGGTTTTTGTGATCAGTGTGGCCGCTTACGCCTGGTTCTGCACACAACTTTCCAAGGATATCCGTGAAGGCCGCATTATCGCGCGGCCCGAACCGGAGACAAGCAGGAAGAAATAGTCGAGCCGGCACTGCTAAACGAGGCGACCCACCAATGCAGTTTTATTGGCATCGATGATCTCAACGTTCACGATGCGGCCGACGAGGTCGTGATCGCTTGGAATCTTGACCAGGCGGAACTGCTCCGTGCGGGCGTAATAGACGTTCTCTTCCTTGCGACTCTTATAGTGGCAAAGCACCTCCCGCGTGCGACCGATCTCCCCAAGGTTCATCTCAAGGGTGATACGATCCTGCAGCTCATTCAAGGCCGCGAGACGCCGTGACATCACCTCTTCCGGCACCTGCTCACGGAAACGGGCGGCGGCTGTCCCCTTGCGTGGTGAATACTTGAAGGCGAAGATGAAGGAGAAGCGCACGGCTTCCACCAGTTTCAAGGTGTCTTCAAACTGCGCCTCGGTTTCACCAGGGAAGCCCACGATGAGGTCGGTGGAAAGCGCCATTTCAGGATCCACATCCCGCAGCCAGTTCACGCGTTCCCAATATTCAGCGACAGTCACTTTGCGTTTCATGCGCTCCAGCACTTCATCGTTGCCCGACTGGACCGGCAGATGAATGTAGCGACCCATTTTCGGCCAGGTCCGGAAGAGCTCGGCCAGCGGTTTGGTGAAATCGTGGGGATTGCTCGTGGTAAAGCGCAGACGGTCGAGACCCGGCAATTGGACCACCTCCTCCAGCAGGTCCACAAAGGGGCCATGTGCGCTCGGAGCGAGTTTTTGATCACGGACGAGGTCATGGCCATAGCTGTTGACGTTCTGCCCCAGAAGAGTGATTTCGCGCGCGCCATCGGCCAATAGATTTTTGACCTCAGTCACGATCTCGGCCGCGGGACGCGAAATCTCCCGGCCGCGGGTAAAGGGCACAACGCAGAAGGTGCAGAAGTTATCGCAGCCCTGGGCGATATTCACATAACGGGTGATCTCGGTCTTGCCGGTTACAGTGGGTTTCACCGTGGTCGGCATTTCAACCGGATGATGCGGTTTGTCATCGCCACGGCCTTTCTTAAAGCCGAGGGCGCTCACGGGTTTGGCGCTCTCCTCATGCCGGCTGAGAAGCTCGGGCAGCTGTTCGATCTTGCCAGGGCCGAGCAGAATATCGATATTGGTGGCCTTGTCCAAAAGCTTTTCGCCTTCGGCCTGAGCCACGCAGCCGGCGACGGCAATCTTCATGTTGGGATTGTGTTCCGCCACCTGGCGCAGAGCCCCGAGGCGGCTCAGGACCTTGTGGGTGGCCTTTTCGCGAATGTGACAGGTGTTGAGCAAAACGAGGTCGGCCTGCTCGACCTGATCGGTGGTTTCATAGTTTTGCGCCTGCAGCATGCTCAGCATGGTCTCGCTGTCCGCGACATTCATCTGGCAGCCCCAGGTTTCCACAAACACCTTTTTCTTGCTCATAACCTGTCCTTCATATCCAGCTTATTTGCGGTTTCGCTTGCGCGCGTCTTTCGCGGCCTTCCGCATCTTTTTTTGTTTTTCACGATCAAAAGCGGGCTTCGGTTTGCTGGCGCTGTCGCCGAACATCGAACCCATATCGCCCATGCCGCCGAGCCCGCCGGGCATCTGGCCCATTTGCGAGGCCGCTTTGCGCATATTATTCATCTGACCGAGGGTGCCCATGCCGGGAATCTTGCCGAGCAGACCACCCATGTTCTTGCCGAGCATGCCCATCATCTTGCGCATGGCGGTGAAGCGTTTGTGCAGTTCCTCGACTTCCTTCACAGGACGGCCGGAACCTCGGGCAATGCGGGCCATCCGCGGACGATCCAAATTATCCTGGCCAATGCGTTCCCGCTTGGTCATCGAGTCGATCATCGCCTTGACCTTGGTCAGCTCGCGGTCATCGATGTTCGCACCCTTGGGAATCATGTCCTGCATCGGCATCTTGGCAATCAGATCCTTGAGCGAGCCCATCTTCTGGATCATCTCGATCTGTTTATAGAAGTCGATATAACTGAACTGACCCTGCAGCAGTTTCAACGCCTGCGCTTCCTGGTCTTCTTCAGCCACTTTCTGGAAATCCTGCATCAGGCCGACGATATCGCCAAGGCCCAGGATCCGACTGGCCAGACCTTCGGGACGGAACTCCTCGAGACGGTCCAGGTCCTCACCCATACCCAGGAATTTGATGGGTTTGCCGGTGACTTCCTTGATACTGAGGGCGGCACCACCACGGGCATCACCGTCGAGCTTGGTCATGATCACGCCGCTCAAACTCAGACGTTCGTCAAAGGACTTGGCCGTGGTGACTGCATCCTGACCCATCATCGCATCGCAGACGAGCAGGACGTTGTCGGGTTTGGTCGCGCTTTGAATATCAGCGAGCTCCTGCATCAGAGCGGAATCAATCGTCAGTCGACCGGCGGTATCGAAGAGCACTACGTCACAGCCGAGGTCGAAAGCTTTTTGCAAGGCTTCCTTACAGATGGTGACGGGATCGGCCCCTTCCTTATGAAATACGGGAACGCCGATGCGTTCGCCCAGAACCTTCAGCTGTTGAACAGCGGCGGGACGATAGATATCGGCCGCAACCAGCAGAGGTTTCTTTTTATCCTTGTTCACAAGATATTTGGCGAGCTTGCCTGTGCTGGTCGTCTTGCCGGAACCCTGCAGACCCACCATCATGATCGTGGTCGGGCGGTTCACAGCCATGTTGAGTTCGGCATTCACCGGACCCATCAGCTGCTCCAGTTCCTCTTTGCAGATCATCACGAAGTGATCAGCGGGCGAAACCGCCACACGGCTATCGCCTTTGCCGGCACGCAGTGCCACTTCCTGGCCCAGGGCCTTTTCCTGAACGCGCTGCAGAAAGTTTTTGGTCACAGAATATTCAACATCAGCTTCGAGCAGACTCTTCCGAATCGCATCGATCGCTTCTTTCACATTCGATTCGTTCAGAACAGCTTTGCCTTTAAGCTTCAGTTTGGCCTCTTTAAAGCCTTCGCTGAGAACATCAAGCATATTTGGATCACCTCGACTGCAAGAGGATGGGGAGAGCGGAGCCCTAAGCAAGCTATGCGTATAGCTTATTTTCTGTTACCTCGTCAAAACAGAAATAGGCTCAGGCCGGCGTCTTGGGGGGTATTGCGCGGGTTTCAACCCCGCATTTTTCCAAAATTTCGGCCCATCCGACAGCCTGCATCAAATTGACATATAACAGGTTCGCAGAACACCCTTTTCGATGATGCGGGCGATGGCCCTTTCGTTTTTGCAAGGACTGGCGCTTCGGTAAGTCGCGAAGCGGCTCCCGCCAAGGGTTTGCCATGATCGCCTGCAACGACCGCAGGTCAGACAGCTGCGCGGCGACCTGAGCGGTTTCTCGCGCACCGATGCTCAGTATTTTTCGGGGAATGATACTTCAACAGTTGAAAAGATTTTTAAGGACACGTAAAAGAATTTCTGCGAAAATCTATATCCTCCATTTGGGTTTTTTCTCTAAAACTCTTATTTTTAAGTAAGATTTGGCAAACACAATTGCTTCGACACCGGAAGTGATAAATCATCGCGGCAGCATTGCTTTGTTCATGATGATCAAACCTGGCTGAGACGGTTCCTGGTGAGCCTGAGTTACTCAGCCGCTTCTCCGGTGGATCTTCAACGATCAAAAAATGAAACGAAGATCTAAGCGCTCAAGCTCCATCCAAGGCAGCGGCCCTTGCGTAAAGAGTTATCAGCAGATTTCCAGGAAAGGAATAGAGCTATGGTAACAACGAATAAAAGCCAAGGAATGGTTCACGAACCAAAAACGCATGCACCTCTTGCTGATGGAACCCAACACAGCCCCAAAATACTTTTGATCGATGATGACCCCGTCTTCATCGCTGTCATGAAGCGTTGGGCTATGATGGAGAAAGTCCACTTGGAATCCTACGTGAGTCTTGACGAGATGGGTTTCATTGGCCTGTTTTCCAACTATGATGTTGCCATCCTCGACTACGATCTCGGCTACACGACGGGCATTGAAATTGCACGTTGTACCGATGCGCTCCTGCATCACATGCCGATCGTGATCGTGAGTGCCAAGGACCGGAGCCAGGAATGTGCCGATGCACCGACCTGTGTCAAGGCAGTGCTGCAAAAATCAAAAGGTTATAGCCATATCCTCAACGTGGCCACGAACCTTTGTCGCTCCAATTCGGAAAACCGATTGCGCGAATTGCGTCGTATGGTCAACTAATGAACGAATTCTTGTGAGGATTGGACAGAGAGATAGGATGCATACATCGGTCGCAACATACACTGTTCGGCAGAGTCTGCAGCCCGCCAGCTCGGGATCACATCATTCTCCTGGACAACTTCATAGGCAGGGGAGTGAACAACAGTGAAAACATCAGTCGATCATGCGATCAGCCAGGAAGTGGCCGAAGAGCGTAAACACGCCGAGTCCATGGTCCTCGTGTTCGTATGGTTGCTCCTGGAATTTGGACAGCAGCAAAGCGGCCCATCCATGCCTCTTTGGAAAGGCTCGTTCACTTTTTTCCTGGCCTGGCTTTTTCTGACCACGCGCACCACCTCCATTCTCAGGTGGCTTGGTCTGCCTATTGTTTCTTTCCTGGTATGGTTTCCAACCTCGATCAGCAGCGCTCTGATTCAGGCCACGGTGCTCGGTGGCCTGTTTTTGCTGTTCAGCCGCTGGCACGGGCGGGATTGGAAGCTGGCGCCACGCCGTGTGGTGAAGGCGCTCAGCCTGGTTCTGGCCTTGAGTGTGCTGCGGGTTGGGTTGAATCAAATCCTGCTGCTTGAATATCCTTTGGTCACGACGGATGCTTCCACTCTGTTCTGGAATGGTGTGCCCGCTGTGGTTTTGCATGCGACGGATCTGCTCGCCACGCTCCCATTCTATATGATGTGCCTGATTCCTCTGCTCCTGGTTCCCTTTCATGCCGATCAGAAAAAAAGCGCCGAGGCACCGGCCCGGTCCGCTTTTTCCTGGAAAGGAGCGGCTCTCGGCGGTGTGGCTCTTATTTTTTGGGGCCTGAAGCTGGCTCACCAGCCAATTTCATTTTCTTCACCCTGGCTTTGGATTGCGGGCCTTTTACTGGCCAGCTGGGCCGGCATGCGCGGTGTGGCGACGGCGGTGTATGGCGCTTATATCATGAACTTCGCTGACTTTCGCGATGCCCAGGATCTTTATCACCGCGTCTGGCAGCTGATGGGCTTTGCGGCTTTAACGGGGGGCTTTGCGCACCTGTCCCTGCGAGAAAAATCCCGAATCAAGAAGGAAAATACTCAGCTGGAGACGCAACGCAAGGCTCTGCAGGACAAACTGTTTGCCGAAGAGCGTGAGCATCAGCTGCTGAAGACCCGCATGGATTCCAGTCAAAGGCTGGTGCTGCGTTCCATTCAGGAACTTCATGCGCATCTGACTCCAGTGGTGCTGTCCTCCAAACTTTTGAGCCAGCAAACGCAGTCCGAAATGGAAGGCATCGTGCGAATTTTGCAAACGTCGGCGGATAAACAGATGCAGGTCCTCCAGAGTTTGCAGGACGCCATTCAAATGCCAGGCCAGGGCATGCAGGGACCGCCGGAGCGCGTGGTCCTGGAAACGCTCTTCAATCAGATGTTGCCGCATGTCTCCGAAGTTGCGTCCGCACGATCCGTGACCGTTACGCTGGGCAATATCGCCTCGCAGGTGGCGGTGCAGAGCTGGCCCTTTGCGCTGCAGGAGTCGATGGAGCACCTGCTGCGACATTTGATTCTTTTTGGTGAGCCGGAGTCTCAGATTCTGATCCGCGTCTATGCGCAGCCCCAGAAAATTCATCTGCAGTTCCGTCATTCGAATTACACCAACCGTCAGGGCGTGCTGGCCGGACTGGTGGACGGGAACCTTATGTCAAAGGAAGCGCTGGCGCTGGCGGTGAATTTCGATGTCGGGCTTTATACGGCCTGTCGCCTGCTGGAAAGCATGGGAGGGCAGCTGTCCATCTTTGAAAAAGCCGCCCAGCATCACCTGACCTTTGCCATTCAGTTGCCGGCTGCTCAGGAAGAGGAGGTGGCCGTGGAAGCGCTGGCGCCTACCCCTGTGCCTGAGCCGGAGGAGCTGGTGGAAGAGGAGCCGCCGGCCAAACCTCAGCTGGTGGCCATCGACGGCCGTCTGCCGCCGCGGCGTCTGCTTCTGGTTGAAGATGATAAGATGACCCAGGAGCTGCTCCAGTCGATTCTGAAAAATACCGGCATCGAGGTGCGATCGCATGGGAATGCCCAGGAAGCCTATGAGTCCTTCTGCAGCTTCCGTCCCGATGTGGTGATTGCCGACCTGGGTTTGCCGGATTCGAATGGTTTTGAACTGATGAAGCGTTTGCGAAGCGTAGCGAAATACGATTTCTATGCGATCGCATTTTCCGCCAACAACCACCGCAATGTTCTGAAGACGGCTTTGTCGGCCGGCTTTGATTCGTTCCTGCCCAAACCTTTGGCCATTCACGACCTGTGCCGGGCGCTCCGCATCGCCTGATTACATCCCGTTCGGAAAAGCCTTATGATCAACCACGCCTGTGGCCCGCAGTTCCTTCATGGACCGGCCATAGGCTTGAAGGAGGGTCAGACAGTAGTCGAGACGCCCGCGGAGATATTTGTCATCCTCGCTCTCCGGCGTTGGGCCGTTGAACATCCGCTCCACGTCACGCACAATGCAATGCTCGGGAATATAGAGCAGGCGCGTATTTTTATAGGATGAAATGCGCAGCTCATTGACGGGATAGGCTCCGCCGCGCGACGCGCTGATGGCGACGATGAGAGCCGGCTTGTGACCGAGTTCCTGATGGGTGCAAAGCAGGAAGAAGTTTTTGACCTGCGGCGGCACCATCCCGCTCCATTCGGGGACCACGAAGATAAAGGCATCTGAACTTTGCAGTTCGGCCTTGATGGGATTCCAGACCTTGGTCCACATGGGAGCATCCTCCCAGATGCTTTCATCCCACATCGGCAAGGGATTATTTTCCAGGCTCAGAAACCAGGTGGATAGACCGGCCTGTCCGCGCAAGCGCTCCTCGATATAGCGGGCCACCTTTCCGCTTTGGGATTTCTTGCGGGAACTGCCGTTCAGAATGGTGATTTTCAAGATCGGGTCCTCCAGGGAGAAGTCGGTTTTGGGCCGACTATAAACCTTCTCCCGGGTGGATTACCAACTTTTTATGATCAGGTGTGGGCGGGCGGTTTTCCAGCTGATCTGGCCTGAGGAGACTGGAGCCACTTCCTCGGGTGATACCAGTTCCTCGGGAAACGGGCCATTGTATTGGATGACGCTGTATTGGTATTCACCGGTCGGCAGACGCAATCTCTTGGACTGCCCGTTGGCGATTTGAAATTCCATTTCGCTGGCCACACTGGAACGCACATAGATGTTCGCATCCCGGTAGGCATTGACCAGTCCCGGTGAAGCCGCGCAGGTGCTGAAGCCCTTGTTGTCCACCATCTCAAGATCCATCGCGATCAGCTGGCTTTCGGTCTGTTCGGAAAAGAGCGGATGCCAGACGCAGGGCAGAGATTGATTGGGCTGATCGGCCGAGGAAATGTAGGGTGCTTCGATCGGCTGCAGCGTGATCAGGTAGCCCTTGGCCATGCTTTGAGCGCGCGGAATGCTGAGCGTGAAAAGTCCCACCAGACTCGCATCCTCAATACGCCGTGACAGTGCTTGAATTTCCTGAGCCGCTTCCTGAAGAGCCATCAAGGCGGCATCACGGTCGCCGCGTTCCTTGCCCTGGCACACCTTGTCCTGCCAGAGTTTCGAACGGAAGCTGAGGGGCAATTCATTCGGCAGCGAGAAGCGCATGATCCGGCAAACCTTATCCAGCTCGCTGCGGTTTTCGGGTTTTTGGAAGGCTCCCAGAAGCTGCGAAGTCAAGGTCATGCGGCGGATCAGCAGATAAGGCTGATGATTCCACTTGGTCGTCATGTTCTTTTTGATCGTTTCCAGCGATGCATCAACTTCCGCTTCGGTGGGACGCTGCAGCTGGCAGACGAGGCCCTTGTCCTCGGTCCAATCAAAGGTGCAGTCCGGGGCCAGAAGCTGGAGGGGCTGCAGGATTTCCCGAGCCGCCGTCGCCTCTCGGGCAAAGGTCACCGAGGATTCAGCGGTTCGCTCACAGAGCAGGGCTGTGGCGAGGTTAGGGGGAATCCGGTCGTATTTCAATGTATAGCGCTGCGGATGAACCTTGATATCGACTTCGTTCTTCTTCTTGTGAACGAGATTGGAATAGTCGATATCGAAGCGATGCTGGCCCAGCACCGACGTCATGAAAATGGACCACTGCTGCGGGAAACCATTCTCACAGCTTTCGCGGTCAAATTCACCAAAGTAGACGTTGGCGTTGGTCGCGGACTTCACATAGATCTTCACGCTCGAACTGAAGTTGGTCTTTTGTTCGGGCGCAACATTTTCATCGTGGCGCTGCGGATCCAGAAGGTATTGGCAACCCCAAAGCAGGGCGATAAGGCCTCCAAGTCCAGTAGCAAAGCGCATCCGTGATCGAGAGCGACGGCTCATACGACTCCATGTCTGATTGAGGGTCTCAACTTAAAATGTGGAAACTTTCTGAACAGCCAGATCCACAGTTTCGTTGAAACCGCCGAGAGAAGGATTCGAAGATTCGACTGACCATGACAGAGGCTGGCATAGTTGCAGAACCTTGCGCGATACGACGTAACCTTCCTCATTCTCGGTGATCAGGTGGATATCCTTTGGACCAAATTTTCGACTGGTCTGATTTTTCGCCCAAAGGTAAAGCGAGGGGCTTGTCACAAACTCCCTGCTTAGACGAACCGTTTCGAAACTGGCTTTGGCGGCCAAAGGAAAGCCGTCCTGTGCAAATTTTTCCATGCCTTCAATATTATCAAAGGGGCCGTAATCAACCCCGTCAATTTCTACATATGTGGTCAAAACGGCAGGTTTGAGTGCAGCCTTGATGGAATTTCCCAGCAAGAGCATCAGACTCAACGCGCCCATACATACGGCTGCTGCTTTCAGCAGTGTTGCCCTGCGGTCCATTGGACTCCCGGTACCATAAGATCTGAATTGATGGATTCACTAACAGCATAGCATAGCAACCTGGGTTTTACCTCCCATCTGGCGCATTTTTTTGGAAATAAAATCCAAAACTGCGCTTCTGGTAAAACCATCACCCACGAACAGGCTTATTCGTAATATCCAAGGCAATCACTATATCTGACAGGCAATGGCATCAATCTCGACACCAACCCCGCGTGGAAGTTTGGCGACTTGGACTGTGGCTCGCGCTGGATAGGGTTTGCTTAGGTAACTTGCGTATACCTCGTTTACTTTGGCGAAATTTTCCAAATTCTGCAAATAGATTGTCGTGCGAATAACTCCCGACCAGCCACTGCCCGCTGCTTCAAGGACAGCCTTCAGATTCAACATCACCTGGTGCGTCTGCTCTTCGATGGAACCCTCGATCAGCTCCCCGGTGGACGGGTTGATGGGTATCTGTCCGGAACAGTACACAAGGCCGCCGTGTATGACAGCCTGAGAATAAGGGCCAATCGCCGCTGGGGCGCTTTTTGTTTCCACGGTTTTGAGAGTCATCACGCCATCCCCTTGTCAGTGATGCGCTTGCATTTGTTCGTCATAGACGCTCTGCAAGTCCTGCAGAACATTTGCCGGTATGTCGGGCGATCGAGACGCCTTGCTGATCAGTGTTGCAGCCTCGGCCTCTTTGTTCAAAGCCAGAAATGCCTGGGCCGCATGCGCGTAGAGCTTCCAGTGAACCTTCTTCTTCTCGATGTGTTCAAGACGGTAAACCAGTTGCGGGATCTTTTCAAATTGCTGTGCTAACCCAAGCGCTGCGGTGTACTCAATTAAGAAATCGTCATCGCGTGCGCCGGCGTTGAAAGCTTCTTCCAAAAGCTCCGCCTTGAGCAATCGATCGTTCGGGTCGATGACCTCGGCCGCCAAAGACAGGCCAGCGTAGGAATTCACTTCGGTGGCTTTGGCGCGCAGCCGATCACCAGCCGTGACTCGATCCTCATGAAGATAAATCGAAGCGATCAATTCCCAAAGCCGGAAATTGTCAGGATCAATACCCAGGCCGCTATCGATCAATTCCAGAGCGTCAGCGTCTTTTTCCTGCGAAAAGGCGATGCTCGCCAGATTCACGTATGGCGCCAGTTCCTGAGGGGCCAGAGCCTTCGCCTGGTTCATCACGACGATCGCTTCGTCCAGTTCACCGAGCATCATGAGCGAAGAGCCCAACGCGAGACACGCGCGGAAATCCGTATCGATCGTGAACTGTGGATACTGTTCGGTTATAGCGACAGCAACCAGCGGCAAACCCATGGATGTCAACTCTTCGATGAGATCCACATAAAGTTCCTGGTTGGCGACAGGCTTTTCTCTCACGACTTGCATGAGAAAATCCTGAAAAGCCGCCATGGTCTTCTCATCTGGTCGTGATGAGCGATCACCCGTATATTCCCCAGCGCTGATGCCCAGGTACTGGCGCAGCTGCGGGCCCATAGGATAATGATGCCAATGTTCAAGACGAGCGTCGCTCATCGCATTACTCCAAAGTCAGTTTTTGCACGCGAATGTGCAGATTGCGTAATTCATCGGCCGTGACTTCGCTTGGGGCTTCTGTCATCAAATCGGCCGCCTTGTTGGTTTTCGGGAACGGAATCACATCACGGATGGATTCAGAACCAGTCAAAAGCATGACCAGGCGATCCAGACCAAAAGCCATACCACCGTGGGGAGGAGCGCCGTAGCGCAAGGCTTCCAGCAGGAAGCCGAATTTCGCCTGAGCTTCCTCTGGTGTCAAGCCGAGCAAAGCGAAAACTCGGGCCTGCAGGTTTTGATCGTGAATACGAATCGAGCCACCGGCCACTTCGTTGCCGTTGAGGACAAGGTCGTAGGCCTTGGCTTTCACCTTCTCCGGAGCTGTCTCCAGAAGGTGGGCATCCTCGTCGCGCGGCGAAGTAAAGGGGTGATGGCAGGCGATCAGGCGACCGCTTTCCGGATCGCGTTCGAATGAAGGGAAGTCCAGCACCCACAGGAAGTTGAACTGCTTGGGGTTATAGAGTTTCAAACGTTTGCCCAGCTCAAGGCGCAAAGCGGACAGCGCTGCCTTGGTGGTCCGATAGTCACCGGCTGCAATCAGAATCAGGTCATGAGCGGAGGCACCGAGCTGGGTGTTGATGGAGTCGACCACGTCATCACCAAGGAACTTGGCGATCGGCGACTGCCAGCTTTCCTGACCCTTGCCCTCCTTCACCTTGGCCCAGGCGAGGCCGCCGGAACCATACTGCTTGACGATTTCCTGAAGTTCGTCCAGATCCTTACGGCTGAATGTTTCCGCCTGGCCTTTCAGATGCAGGGCGTTGACGATTCCGCCCGTACTGACGGCATTGATAAAGACTTTGAATTCCGTTTTCTGAACGAGCGGCGTCAGGTTTTGCAGCTTCAGCTCGAAACGGGTGTCAGGCTTGTCGTTGCCATAATATTCCATGGCATCATCAAAGCTCATACGCGGTAAAGGTGTCGGTATCTTTACGCCCGACACGTTTTCCCAGGCGCGACTGATGACACGCTCCATGGTGGACAGCACCTGCTCGCGATCGACGAAGGACATCTCAAGGTCGATCTGGGAAAATTCCGGCTGGCGGTCGGCGCGCGAGTCTTCATCGCGGAAGCATTTGACGACCTGGTAGTAGCGGTCAAAGCCGGAAATCATCAGCACCTGTTTGAAGAGCTGGGGACTTTGCGGCAAGGCATAAAATTTTCCGGCATGAACGCGCGACGGTACAAGGAACTCGCGGGCTCCTTCCGGCGTGGATTTGTAGAGGTAGGGCGTTTCGATGTCGAGGAAGTTTTCCGCCTCGAGAGCACGCCGCATTTCCCGCACGAAGTGAATACGGGCCAGTATATTGTTTTTCAGAGTCGGACGGCGCAAATCCAAATAGCGGTGCTTCAGGCGCAGCGTTTCGCTGGCATCCGTTTGATCCTGAATTTGAAAGGGCAGGGGCTCGCTGGGGTTCAGCAGTTTGGCTTCGTCCACCAGAACTTCGATCGCGCCGGTGGCCACCTTCTGGTTGACCATACCCTCAGGACGCCTGTTCACCACACCTTTGACGGCCAGCACGAATTCATTGCGGAGCTTTTCGCCGACTTCCAGAATATTGCTCGTACGCGCGGGATCCAGCACAACCTGAGTGATACCAAAGCGGTCGCGCAAGTCGATGAAGATCAGATTTCCGTGATCACGACGGGTTTGAACCCAACCCATCAAGGTCACCTCTTGTCCATGGTGCTGCGCTGTTAATTCGCCGAGATTATGGCTGCGATGCCAACCGTCCAATTGTGTGCTCATGGGTCCACTCTCAATGCTTTAAGGGGAGTCAATTCGGCTTGCGATGGATTGGGCGCCTGAAGATCTCCACAGCCCGCGACCGCGAAGACTTCCAAAGCCAAACAAAGTGCTAATGTAACATCGGCTGGCGAGGTCCACCATAAGATAAAGAAGAGTTTGTCCTCAGGATTCGCACCCCGGCGTGGGCTACGGGGAGGAAAGAGATGACCTGGGGCGAAGAGTTGGTCGGCATTCGCACCCGGCCTGGCTACCGGGAAGACAGTTGACCTGGGCGAAGAGTTGGTCGGTATTCGCACCCGGCCTGGCTACCGGGAAGACAGTTGACCTGGGCGAAGAGTTGGTCGGCATTCGCACCCGACCTGGCTGCTGGGGAGAGAGTTGACCTGGGGCGAAGAGTTGGTCGGCATTCGCACCCGGCTGCTGGGGGGACAGTTGACCTGGGCGAAGAGTTGGTCGGCATTCGCACCCGGCCTGGCTGCTGGGGCGAGAGGCAGCTGGCCTCACCCCCGGCGTTATCAGCCAAATCGACCGACAATGTAATCGCGGGTCAGCTTCTCTTCCGGATGCGAGAAGATTTTCGAAGTTCCGTCGAATTCAATCAGATCGCCGTTATACATGAAGGCCGTGTATTCCGACACGCGAGCGGCCTGCTGCATGTTGTGCGTAACGATCACAATCGTGTAGTTCTTCTTGAGTTCGTGAATGAGGTCCTCAATGGCCAGCGTCGAAGCCGGGTCCAACGCGGAGCAGGGCTCATCCATCAGAATCACTTCCGGATCCATGGCAATGGCGCGGGCGATGCAAAGACGCTGCTGCTGACCACCGGAAAGGGCGAGGCCGCTGTCGTTTAATTTGTCCTTCACTTCATCCCAGAGCGCCGCCTTGCGCAGACAGGATTCCACCAGCTCATCGAGATTGCCCTGGTAGCCGTTAATTTGGGGACCCCAGGTGATGTTTTTGGCGATTGAACTGGTGAAGGGATTGGGCTTTTGAAAGACCATTCCCACGCGACGCCGGAATTCGGTGACTTCCATTTGTGAGCGATAGATGTCGGTGCCCTCAAAGAGGACTTCACCTTCATGACGAAAGATATCGATGAAATCATTCATGCGGTTGAAGGTCCGGAGCAGCGTGCTCTTGCCGCAACCTGAAGGGCCGATCAAGGCGGTGACGGTTTTTTTCGGAACCTTGATGCTAACATTACGAACGACCTTTTTTTGGCCGTAATAAACATTTAAATTTCTGGTCTCCAGAATCGGACTGCCGAAGCTCATTTTTTGGCTCCCCACTTGGAACGGATGAAAATGGCTGCTGAGTTGCAGATCAGCAGGAAAATGAGAAGAACGATGATGCCGGCTGCGGCCAGTTCATGGAACGCCGGCTGAGGCCGGGACGTCCAGTTGTAGATTTGAATCGGCAGCGCGGTGAAACCATCGAACAGTCCCTCGGGGACATAAGCCACATATGTAAGAGCTCCCAACAGAATCAAAGGAGCGGCTTCGCCCATGGCCCGGGCCATCGCCAGAATCACACCGGTGGAGATTCCAGGAATGGCCGCCGGCAGAACGTGATCGCGGACCGTTTGCCAGCGGGTGGCACCCAGAGCAAACGCCGCCATGCGAATGGAATCCGGTACACTTTTCAACGCCTCGCGCGAGGCGATGATGATCACCGGCATCACCAAAAGACTCATGGTCAGAGCGCCCGCCAAAACCGAGCGACCCAAAGCCATGAAATTGACAAAAACACCAAGACCCAGCATGCCGTAGATAATCGAAGGCACACCGGCAAGAGTCGAGATGGAAAGTTCAATGATGTTGCTCAGACGATTTTTGTTGGCCAATTCCTGCAGATAAACCGCAGCGCCCACCCCAAACAGCACCGAGAAAATCAGCGTCAGCCCACCGAGCCAGATGCTGCCGAATATTGCGGATTTGATCCCGGCCTTATCAGGAAAGCGCGACGGAAAGTTGCTCAGAAAATCCCAGCTCAGGCGTCCGGCCCCATCCATGGCCACGCTGGCGACCAGGTAAACCAGCACAAGCAGGGCCATGACCGTGGCCATAAAAATGGCGATCCTGAAAACCTGTTCCTTACGCCGCCGCCGCTCCGAATTCACTCTGAAGATGCTGCGGTTTTCCCGATCGGGCATGAGGCTGTCCTGTCCAGGCATGACTTGATTTTTGACACCCATAGCGCTTGGTATCTCGGTCATTCATACTTCCTTGCGTAGCGTTTGACAATGAATTGCGACAAAAGATTCATGGCCAGGGTCATCAGAAAGAGAACAAGGCCGACAGCAAAGATGGACTGGTACTCGATCGTGCCATGAGCAACGTCGCCCAGACTAACCTGTGCGATATAGGCCGTCATGGCTTGAACGCCTTCGAAGGGGTTAAGTGTCATATTGGGAGTGCCGCCAGCCGCCAGGGTTACAGCCATGGTTTCCCCAATGGCGCGCGAAAAGGCCAGAATAAAGGAGGCGAGAATTCCACTCAAAGCCGAAGGGACCACGATGTCGATAATCACTTCCGACTTGCGGGCCCCGAGAGCATAGGCACCATCCTTGACGGTTTTAGGCACCGCGCGCAGGGAGTCATCACAGATGGAGGCGATGGTCGGCAGCACCATGATCGCTATCACGATGGAGGCGCTGGCCGCGTTGAAAACCTCGACATCGTCGAAGAGAAACTGCAGCATCGGGGTCACCTGCGTGATCGCAAAATAACCGTAAACCACCGAGGGAATGCCGGCCAGAATTTCCAGAACAGGTTTCAGAATTCTCTGCCACCAGCCCTGGGCATACTGCGATGTGTAAATCGCAATACCAACGCCCAAAGGCAGAGCAAAGATCAAGGCTCCGAACGCAATCAGCAGCGTGCCGCTGATCAGAGGAAGGACCCCGAAGCTTGTGGGTTCGAACAGAGGAGCCCATTCGGTGGAGCCGAAGAATTCAAAGAGAGAAACATGCCGGAAGAACTGGAGGGACTCTTCCAGCAGAAGGAAAATAATACCGACGGTCGTCAAAATCGAAATCGAGGCGCAGACGAACAGCGACCTGACGACGAGTTTTTCACGGAACTTCTGAAAGTTACTGATTTTGGCCCAATTCTGACTCGTCACGCTGGTCTCCCCTACGTTCGATTAATGCGACTGCTGCGTCGGGCCACCCGTGGCTGCTTCAAATTTCCTGAGGGTCTCGGTGTAAACAGCATCTTTCAGCGGAATATAACCCACTTCCTTAGCCAGAGCTCCTACGTTCTGCATAAGGAAGGTCACGAAGAGCTTCACTTCCGGTTTTTGCTGAGCCGACTTGTTGTTCACGTAAACCACCAGCGGCCGGGCCAGAGGATAGGTGCCGTCTTCGATGGTTTTGGGACTCGGAATCACGGCGTCCTTGTCCTTGGCCAGAGCCACGACGTTCATCAACTTTTTGTTTTCCTCGTAATAGGCATAGCCGAGGTAGGCCATCGCAAACCTGTCCTTGCTCACGCCGGTGACCATAACGTTATCATCCTCGCTGGCGACATAGTCACTGCGCGAGAGACGGGCGGTGCCCATAACGTGCTCGGTGAAGAAATCAAAGGTGCCGGAATCCGGACCCGGGCCGTAGAGTTTGATCTTTTCCTGAGGCCAGGCTGGGTTGATGTCCTTCCAGGTTTTTATGCTGCTGCCAGGCTGCCAGATTTGTTTCAGCTGGGCCATGGTCAGCTGGGTGGCCCAGGTGTTGGATGGATTTACCACGACAGAAATGCCATCAGAAGCCAGAGGCAGCTCAGTGTATTCAATTTTGGCTTCCTGAATTCTTTTGGTTTCCGCCGGTTTCATCTTGCGGGAGGCGGTGGCGATATCAATGTCACCCGAGCCGAATTTTTTCATGCCGCCTCCGGTGCCCGAAAGGCCAACGGTGACGCGAACCCGGGGATAGAGTTTTTGAAACTCCTCGGCGGCAGCCTCGGCGATCGGAAAGACTGTGCTGGAACCATCCAGCTTGACTTCACCGCGCATATGCTTGTCACCTTTGGTGGCAGCAAATCCGTGACAACCTGTGGCTATAAAAGCCAAACTTAACATGAGGTTGCGTACTTTCATGCTTTACTCCCGGAATGGTCAGGTCAATCCTGACTTGCAGCGTCTACATACAAGAGATCTGTAAAGATTGGATAAAGGCACAGAGAAACTGTCTCGATTGTCGGCTAAGGCAATCCGGTCAGTTTAATTCCCCCCTTTATCTGTAGCTGTGGCAGCATGGCAGATGATGTTTAGCGGTTGGCGGTTTTATACCTACAAAGAGTGAAATCTTAAAGAGAAAAATGGTCAAAGTCCTGGCCAGCAAACGATGGAAGCGGAAGCCCGGCAGCCGCTCGGAGCTTCGGCAGCGACCCGGCGGAAAATCGCTAAATCGCAGGTAATTTCACGGTGAAAGTCGAGCCACGACCGATGTCACTGTCGACCGTGATGAAGCCCTGAATTTGTATGACGAGATGTTTCACAATGGCGAGGCCCAGACCCGTGCCTCCTTCGTTGCGTGATCGCGCCGTATCGACACGATAGAAGCGCTCAAAGATGCGAGGCTGGTCCTGACGGGCGATCCCGATGCCATTGTCCTTGATGGACAGTTCAATAAAGCCTTTGTCACGGCGTAAATGAATCTGAATATGGCCTTTCACAGGCGTATAGTTGATGGCGTTTTGCAGCAGGTTTTCCAGGATGTGCGACATCGGCTTGCGACTGCCTTTGACCAAAGGTTCCTGATCATCGATCACGGTTTCGAGGGTGATTTCCTTGCTGTTCGCCTTGATTTGCTGGCGGGCAATCGCTTCCTGCACGATGGGACGCCAGTCGACGGTTTCCAGTTCCACGACGCCTTCATTGGCCTCGATGGTGGCCAGGCTCAGAAGATCGCTGACGAGACTGATCATGCGTTCGGCGTTGTTGTTGATAATGCGGAGAAAGCGCATGTTGTGAGCCTTGTCTTCCAGCGCGCCTTCCAGCAGCGTATCCACATAACCCTTGATCGAGGTCAAAGGCGTTTTCAATTCGTGCGAGATGTTGCTCGAAAATTCCCGGCGGATCTGTTCCATCTTTTCACGCCGGCTGATGTTGGCCTGCACAGCCGCCGCCAGACGATTGATGGCTTCGCCGAGAGTGCCGAGTTCATTGTTCGGCAGACGCCGGATGCGGGCCGCGTAATTGCCGAGGCTAATGGCACCCGCGACCTTGGTCATTTCCGAGACGGGATCCGTGATGCGCCGGACAATGACCAGAGCCACCAGAAGGGAAAGCAGCATGCCCATCGACGCGCCGATGCCGATGGCGGAAAAAATATCGGCCACGCGATCCTCGAGATTGCGAATGGGAACGCCGAGACGAATGAAGAGGGTATCGGTCGCTGTCTGCACTTTCTTCGCGGTATAAAGGGTCTGCGACGATTTGCTGGCGCTGTAACGTTTGTCCAGGCCGACCTCATTGCGAGCGGCTTCCTTGACCTCGGGGCGATTGCGATGGATTTCATTGGTCCTGACCTCGTCCACCTCGGATTCCAGCAGAATGTCGCCGGCTTCATTGAGAACGGTGAGGCGGGTCTCGGTCTCCTGGGCCATGGTCACCAGAAGTTTAATCGTTTCCGGATCGCGCCAGGTCGTGCCGTCCGCAAAATACGATTCGAAGAGAACCAGCTTTTCCTGGAGCCCTTCGATGGCATTTTCCTCGATAAAGGACTGGGTTTTCAGCACGAGGAGATAGCTCACCACAAACGTGGTGAAGCCGATGACGAGGCAATAGGACAGAAAATTTTTCCAAAAAAACCGGGACCGCATCATGTCAGTTCCCTGAACTTGTACCCCAGCCCCCGCACGGTTTGAATCAGGTCACGGGATTCGCCCAATTTTTTCCGGATGGAACGCACGTGAACATCGATATTGCGGTCGATGAGCACGCCTTCACCACCCGTCACAGCATCCAGCAGGCGATCACGCGAGAGGACGATGCCCGGCCTTGCGATCAGCGCTTCGAAGAGACGGAATTCCGCGAGTGTCATGGGCACATGCACGCCGCTGACCTTGACCTGAAAGCGGGCCTTGTCGAGTTCCACTTCCCCCTGGCGCATGACCTCGCCGGGACTGCGTTCGCTGTCCGAAGATTTTTGGGGGCGTAGACGCGTATAGATGCGGGCGATCAGTTCCTTCACACCGAAAGGCTTGATCACATAATCATCGGCACCGACGCCAAGGCCGAAGACGATGTCGGTCTCCTCACCCTTGGCGGTGAGCATGATGATCGGGACGCTGCGTTTTTCCGGGACCTCACGAATTTTTTTGCAGACCTCGATGCCGCTGAGCCGGGGCAGCATGAGATCGAGAACAATGAGGTCCACCTTGGTGCTCAGAGCCTTGTCCAATCCATCCTGTCCATCGGAGCAGGTGGTCACATCAAAACCTTCACGCGATAGATTGTAACCGAGCAGTTCGCGAATATCCGGATCGTCCTCGATGACAAGAATGTGCTTCATGGATCATCCTTCTGGCTTTCACTCAATGGTGTCTTGCGACCTCTGTATAAGGCAAAATCTGCAGAAAAGCAAAGCGTGGATGCAAGGATTTTAATGCGGGGGAATTATTGGAAAATGTTTATAAAGAAACGGTAAACGATTCGAGAAGTTTGGATAAACTGAAGGACTCAGGAAAGAGCAACTCCAGCGGCAGCACATAAACAGAAATGTTGAGTGCGCTCAGAGCCTCGGACTGGCGCCAGAAATCCTTCTCAGTTGTGAGGATGGCACCGGCTTGTTGGGCGATAGCCTCGAGTTTTTCCGGTGGAAAGGCTTCATGATCGCCGGTCAAAAGCTGGCCGGTGATCGGATACTTCTGCTGGCGGCAGTGTTCGATGACGCGATCCGGATGGGCAATGCCCAGAGCGAGGGTCACGGAATTTTGCTGAGCCCAGGGTCTTACGGGTCCTGCCATCTGCACTGGAGCGGCGTTGCCAAAGGCGACCGGGATGACGGGTGCCGTCATGTTGTGTACCAGGATGGGCGTTGGCGTGGACCGGGCGCGCGTGAGAAAGATGAGCTGCGCATGCTTCAGGGTGCTGGGAAATTCCCGCAGACGTCCGGCCGGCAGACAGCGCCCGTTATGTAAAGGTCGGGCGGCATCGAGCAGAACGATATCGAGCTGGCGTCGCAGTTTGAGATGCTGAAAACCGTCATCCAAAATCCAGTGCGTGGGAGCGGGATGCTGCTGCAGATAGCGCTGCGCCGCTTCCCAGCGCCGGGCACCGATGATGACAGGAACATTTTCCAGTTTGCGCGCCTGCATGGTAGCCTCATCGGCCTGAAAGCGGACACCGGAGGCCGGCGGCAGAAGCAGCTGCGCGCCGAGCAGGACAGCGGAATCGTCGGGTGCGAGGCCGCTGCGATAGCCGCGCGTGAGGATCACGGGCCGTGCTCCGGACTTGAGAAGATTCGAGGCGAGGGCCATCACCACCGGGCTTTTCCCTGTGCCGCCCGCTTCCAGATTTCCAACCGAAATCACAAAGCCTGGCAGCTGCCACGATTTCAAAACGCCGCGTTGGTAGAGCCAACGCCGTCCATGCATCACGGCACCATAGAGCCAGCCGAGAGGGGCCAGAAGGATGCTTATGCGAGCGGCGCCTGATGCGCCGTCCGGTGTGTTCACGTGAGCCGCTCCTGGTCCGACGTCTGGTGTGTTCACGCGAGCCGCTCCTGATCCGCAGCCTGGCTCCAGGCGGCTATTGTCATTTCACTCACGAAATGACGTTCGCGATCCCAGCGTCTGCGATCACGGCGATAGGGTAATTTCAAAGTTTTCTGGCGATTCACCTGTTCCGAGCGCCAGATGATGGTCCAGGTTCCATCCTCCTGCAGAGGCTGAATCTCGAGAAACAATTCGCCCGGACCTGGGCGCCGGGTCGCATCGTTCGCTTCCGGCTGCGTGCAGGGATAGTGATTGTGACATTCGAGACGGATATCGGACGGGCCCAACTTTTTCCACGACTTTCCCAGCCGATCGGCAAAGGCGCCCGAGGAACCGCAGTCCTTGATGATGATGCGGGAAAACGCACGGAATTTTTGCAGGAGGTGATCGATCGAGTCCTCATCATCGCGACCGATCAGCCAGGGGCTGAGAGCGGCGGTGAGTTTGTCGAGCCAGGATTGGTTGGCTGATAGTTCGCTTTCGCGACACCAGATTTTGACCTCAATGTAGGGCGCATGGGGGCGATAACCGGAGACCAGGGTCGAGCCTGCAATCGCCGCCTCGACGATTTCACCGACGGCGGATTCACTTTTGCCGATGAGATGCCAGCGAAAAAGTCGATACGAATCGCTGTCGCGACCGAGTTCCATCAGCTGCTGCTGGAGGCTGCTCTTCCAGATCGCTTTGATTTCCTCGGGCGGACCAGGCAGGACCCAGACCTGCAGGTCCTGCCTTTGCAGATAAAAGGCGTCCGCAGTGCCGGCCGGGTTGTCGATAACACGCGCCTGGCTTGGGAAAAAACACTGCTGCTTGTTCGAATCCGGAGGTGTCATACCGAGCATTTGAAACCGCTGGGTAACTTTTTCCCAGCTGTCGAGGCGAAATTCCAGGGCATCGCCCCACCAGCGGCTGACCACCTGACGCGTGATGTCATCCGCCGTGGGACCGAGCCCCCCTGTAATAAACAGGAGGCGGGAGCGGGCTGCGGTCAGATTCAGAGCGTCAAAGATTTCCCGCTCATCATCGGCAACTGTCACATGCCAGACAGGGTTTATTTTGAGATTGACGAGCTGATCCGCGATCCAGGCCGCATTGCTGTTCACAATTTGCCCGGTGCTCACTTCGGTGCCGACGGTGAGAATACTGGCGCGTAAGGGTTCCATTTTATGCTCCGTCCCCAAAAGGGATAACGAATGTTCGAAGTGAGCATAAAAGAGCAGCGGGTCTGTGTCAAAGCCTTGACAGGCTCTGCCTTTTGACGCCTTTGTGGCATACAATAGAACTGTCAAGCTTTACACGCAGGGCAGGAGTTCGACGGTGGCAACCAATAAATATAGCGGTGCGCAAAAAGCAGCGATTCTTCTTCTCTCTTTCGGTGAAGAGATTTCCGCCGAGATCTTCAAAAACATGACCGAGTTTGAAATCAAACGCATCGGTAGCGCCATGAGCCGCCTCGGGCGCCTGGAGCAGGAAATCATCGATGAAGTGATGATGGAATTCTACGGCATCCTGCAACAGAACAAAAAATTCTTCTACGGCGGCAATGACTTTACCATGAAAGTCATCGGCAGCGCCTTCAAAGGGGGCGAAGCGGATGAACTGATCGAACAGCTGGCCCTGGGTTCCTCGGCGAATCTGGACGCGCTGGAATTGATCGATCCACGGACGCTGACCAACTTTATCCGCAACGAGCACCCGCAAACCATCGCCTTGATTCTGGCTCACCTTGACCCGCAGAAGTGCGGTGAGGTGCTCAAGCTTCTGCCGGAAGCTCTGCATACGGAAATCATTTTGCGGATCTCCAACCTTGATGCCGTGGCGCCGGAAATCATCGATGAAATTGATGATGTGCTCCGGAATGAAATCCAGGCCATGGGTTCGATTTCAAGTCAGAAGATCGGTGGCGTGGAGCCCATTGCCGAGATGCTCAACCTGATCGACAAGGCCACGGAAGAGCAGATCCTCGACAACCTCGAGGAACGCGATCCGGATCTGGCCGAACAGATTCGTCAGCTCATGTTCGTCTTTGATGACCTTGCGAAAATTGACGATCGTGGCATTCAGGAAATTATCAAAAACGTCAAACCCGAACAGTGGATGACGGCGCTCAAGACGGCCTCGGAAGCGGTCTCGGAACTGGTGTTCCGGAATATGTCGGAACGTGCGGCCAAGATGCTGAAAGAGGATATGGAAGCCATGGCCGCGGTGAAGCTGTCCGATGTCGAGGCGGTGCAGTATGAGATCGTTCAGGTGGCCCGCAAACTCGAAGAGGAGGGCAAGATCATCATCGCTCAGGGTGGTGAAGCGGCCTACGTCTAAGGTAAAAAGGGCCCGGTTTAAGGGCTTGATATTATTTTATAAAATGCGATGTTTCTTAAGAAAATAAAGGGATGGGCCGAAGCTGAATCGTTACGGAAAATTGCGTAAAAACGAGGAAAGCCATGGCCCATCAAAACCGTCAGCTGCTGAAAAAGCGTGCTCAGAGGCGGGAACTCTATCTGGGTGAAAACATCCGAGCCTTCCTGATTTTGGAGGGCTCCCGCATCGTCGGCGGGGAGGTGATCAGCCTTTCGGAAACGGGCCTGGCCTTTGTCTGTGAGCCTCAGGTGGATTCTGAATTGCCGATCGGACGTGTGGTGCAGTTGAAACTCTACTATGACGCCCGCCGTTTCTTTACCAGCACCGTGGAAATTCGCAACAAGAGCGTCTTCAATTCCCAGGGCTCGCAGTATCTGCGGGTGGGTGTGGCGGCGGTGCCCCAGGAAAGCACGGACACGAAGGAGCAGCTTGAGCAGAAGCTGAGCCGGGCCATCAATCTGGGAGCGGAAACCTGTGGGTTCGTCGAGATTGAAAACCCGATGTTTTTCGCGGAACATGATTACTTCAGCATTCGTGCGGTTCATCCGGACTTTGTGCTGGTCGCTCCTTTGGAAAATCGACACTTTCTCCTGCCAGGTCAGCCGGTGCAGGCGCGTTTTCAGATTCCCGGCTCCCAGTCCTTCGTCGCGGACCTTATTGTGGACCGCTCCGTTCCCGATCAGGATTGGTGGGCCACCGATGTTCTGATGCTGAACTTTTCCCAGCACTCCGAAAAGATTCTGGCGCGACTGGCGAAGATGGCGATGATTCAAAGACCGCAGCTGCATGTTCAGCAGATCCTCGATGCCGGCTTTCCCGTTCCTTATCTGGATTTTTTGCTGCGCGTGCAATTCTCACCCCGCGATGGAGCCGATCTCCAGACCAATCGTTTGAAGCGCAGCTTTCTGGCTCCGTATCAGTATCGTGCCGACCATGAATTGAAAAGTGCGCGGGTCCTGTCGTTCTATCGGCAGAATACCTTGATCGCCACAATGAAGCTCAATTTCGTGCCGGATGTGAGATACAATTCCGCCTTTTACGAAGCGGGTGTTTATAATCACCAGTTCTATCGCAAGCCCGTGGTCGAAATTTTGGATTTCCGCCATCATCCCGATTACCCGCTGCCCTCGATCCTGGTGCCGATTATGCAGCAGTGTCTGCGGGCGTCCATCCAGGCTGATTTCAGTTTTCTCGTCTTTGAGTGCACCCAGCAGACCGAGCATATTTTCCATCGCATGGGTTTTGCAACGCTCAAAACCCGCAGCCCCGCTGCTGCCGATCGGTCCTTTGTCAGCCTTGGCATCAAATATGGTTTATCCAACCTCACCCGTGGCGTGCATCATGACACATGGGAGCGGGTTTACAAGCGCCTGCATGCCTATCTCAATCGCAAACACCCCTTGGCCCGAAACATCGCCTGACGCAGCTGCATAAAGTCTCTTTACGGCTCCGCATGTCCTGGGTTACTTCTCAATCACGGATGGTCACAGATCGGCCACCCGTTTGAAAGAGGAGTTTCTTTTTTATGCGCCATGCGCTGCCTTCCTTTATCTTCGGCTGGATGGTTTCCGGACTGGCTTTTGCAGCTGCTGTGACAAGCTTCACCCCGCAGGGCTCGATCAAGAAAGCGTCGCAGGTTCAAGCTCGTTTTGACAGTGATATGGTGAACTTCGGGAGCGGGCGCGCGCCTTCGCCGTTTCAGGTGGACTGTCCCGCACGTGGTCAGGGACGCTGGCTGGATAGCCGAACCTTTGTTCATGACTTTGTGGGGGAATTGCCGGGAGGCATCCGCTGCACCTTTACCCTGACTCAGGAGAAGGATCTGCAGGGTACTGCGATCACGGGTCAAAAGGTCTTTACCTTTGATACCGGAGGTCCGGCTCTCATCCGCAGTGTGCCGTCTGAAGACAGCACCTATGTCAATGAAGAAGATCCGATGCTGCTCATCTTCGATGCGCCGATCAAGCCCGAGTCCCTGGCCGGAAAGATTTTTTTCCAGGTCCCGCAGCGGGCGGATACCATCGGCATCACAATGGTTCCTGAACCGGAAAAATATATGGCCGAACAGTGGCCCTGGATCCTTGAGGAACTCAAGGTCGATCCCAAATTTCATGTGCTGATCAAACCGAAGGAACGCCTGCCGGGTGAGACCGACATCACGCTGGTGATCGACAAGGGCATCACGAGCCCAGGTGGAGTGGCGACGCAGGCGGCGCAAACTGTGCACTTTAAAACACGGCCACCCTTCCGCGCCAGCTTCCATTGCCAAAGGGAAAAGGCCGGTGGACCCTGTGCGCCGCAGAATGATCTCTCCCTTTCCTTCAATGATGTGGTGGCGGAAAAGGACAGGGCGCGCATTCGGGTCTTCAACGCCCGGAATCAGGAGGTGGAAATCAAACGGGAAGCCTCGTATTTCACCCTGCCCGGTCCCCATCCCGCGCATGCCAGCTATCGCATCGAATTACCGGCCGATCTGAAGGATGAGCGCGGACGTGAGCTGGCCAATGCCAAGGAATTTCCCATGATCGTGCGCGTGGGGGACTATGGCCCTTTGCTGAAATTTCCTGGTGACTTCGGTGTGCTGGAAGCGGCCCATCCTATCTGGCCGCTCAACATGCGCAAGGTGGAAGGTGAACTCAAGGGAAAATTGTACAAGGCCGTATCGCAACCGGATGCCGTGCTGCGCTGGTACAAGACCATTCAAAGTGCCGGCAATTACAACAAGCGTGGGACCTCAATTTTTAAGGGAATGGCCGCGAAGGAATTCAAGGATGTTCCTCTGAAAAAACCCAATGGACCGGATGCTTTCGAGGTGATTGGCGTGCCGCTCGGTGGCCCAGGATTTTACGTGATGGAAGTGGGCAGCCAGCGTCTGGGCGAGGCGCTTTTGGATAAGAAGCAGCCCATGTATGCCCGCGCTGCGGTGCTGGTCACCAACCTCGCTGTGCATGTGAAAAAGGGCCGGCAGGGCACTCTGGTTTGGGTGACCAATTTTGATCAGGGGCAGCCGGTGGGCGGAGCCGCGATTGCGATCAGTGACTGCAAGGGCAAGGTGCTGCTGAATGGAAAGACCGATGCCTCCGGTTTATTTCTGCATCCGAAAGCCCTGCCTCCGAGTCGTGGGAGCTGTCATGGTTCCTATGATTATGATGGGGAATCGAGCGATTATATGGTGACCGCCAGCAAGGATGGGGACTTCAGTTTTACCCTGACCCACTGGAATGATGGAATTGAAAGCTGGCGCTTTCAGCTGCCGTGGGATAGTCCATCCCATGACCTGCAGATTCATAGTGTGCTCGATCGGACGCTCTTTCGCACCGGGGAAACCGTTTCCATGCTGCATGTGGCCCGGCGTCGGGTGAAGGATGGACTCGCCTTTCCGCGTTCGAAGGATTTGAAAAATGCCATGACCCTTCAGCATGTCGGGAGTGAAAAGCAATACAATGTGCCTCTGACCTGGAGCGATGGACAAGGGCGTGCGGAGAGCGGCTGGCGTATTCCCGCGGATGCGCCGCTTGGCTGGTATACGATCATGATCGGTGAACATGAGAGCGGTCGCTTTCGTGTGGACGAATTCCGTCTGGCCACCATGAAGGGACGGCTGCAGGCTCGCGAAAGCAGCCTGATCGCGCCCAAGGAAATCGCCTATGACTTTGATGTCAGTTATTTGAGCGGTGGCCCGGCTTCCAATCTGCCGGTGCGTTTGCGGCGTTCGTTTCAGGGAGCCTGGCAGCCTCGTTTCTCCGGCTATGATGAATTTGATTTTCAAACCGGTCCCATCGATCGGGATCCGGAGCGACGGGATCGCCTTCAGGACAGCAAGGTGGAAACCAAGGATGTCACCCTCGATAAGGCCGGCACAGGCACGGTCAGCTGGGAGGCACCCAGGATTGATCGACCCACGCGGGTCGTCACGGAAATGGAATTTCCGGATGCCAGTGGTGAGGCGCGCACGGTGGCCATCGAACATCGCATCTGGCCTGCGTCCGTGGTGATCGGCATGAAGAGTCCGTCGTGGCTGCAAAAGGGCGAGACTCTGAATCTGTCCGGAGTCACGCTCGATACCAAGGGTCAGGTCGCTCCGCAGCAGACTGTAGTGGTCCGGGCCTTCAAGGAGGAGGTCTTGAGCCACCGTCGTCGCGGTGTCGGCGGGACTTATATTTATGAACACAAAACCGAGATCACGGACCTCGGCGTCTTCTGTGAAGCGCGCAGTGATGACAAAGGTCTCTGGAACTGTCAGAAGCCTGTCACGACGAGTGGCACTCTTCTTCTTCAGGCCGAAACCAAGGATCGCGAAGGCCGCCTGTCCTTGAGTCATCGATCGATCTGGGTGGCTGGTGAACGTCTTTGGTTCATGAGTGAGGATCATGATCGCATCGATCTGATTCCCGAGAAAAGACATTATGAAGCGGGCGAAACGGCCCGCATTCAGGTGAAAATGCCCTTTGCAGAGGCCACGGTGCTGATGGCCACGGAAAGGGATGGCAGCATACTCGATGCGAAGGTAATGACACTCGACTCCAAGCAGCCTTTCCTTCAGGTTCCGATTCCGCGTTCCTATGCACCCAATGTCTTTGTGTCCGCCTGGGCGGTGCGCGGTCGCGTGAAAGGAACGGAGCCCTTCCTGAAAGTGGATCTGGGCAAGCCGTCGCATAAACTCGGCATCACGGAACTGAAAGTGGGCTGGGGTCAGCATACTCTTGATGTGAAAGTCGAAGCGGACAAGCCTGTTTACAAAATTCGGGAGACAGCCGAGGCTCGGATTGAAGTCAAGGCACCGAATGCCCAGCCTTTGCCGGCCGGAGCGATCGTAACAGTTGCGGTGGTGGATGAGGCTCTGCTGGAGCTGATGGGGAATGCGAGCTGGGATCTCCTCGCCGCGATGATGTCCGAACGCGCCTATGGCCTGGAGCATGCCACCAGTGCGATGCAGGTGATCGGCAAACGGCACTTTGGATTGAAGGCCCTGCCGCAGGGCGGTGGCGGTGGCAGCAATCCCACGCGCGAGGTTTTTGATGCCCTTATACTCTGGCGTGCGCAGGTGCCTTTGAAGGATGGTCGCGCCACGGTGGAAATTCCCTTGAAGGATAACCTTTCGAGCTTTCGCATTGTGGCCGTGGCCCAGGCGGGAACGGATATGTTTGGAACGGGCAGCACCTCGATTCAGACCCAGCAGGATATCAGCCTGATTGCAGGGCTGCCGCCTCTGGTGCGCGAAGGGGATCGTTGGCAGGCCCTGGTGACGGTTCGCAATCGCAGTGCGTCGGATCAAAACGTGAAAATCACAGGTCGCATGGGTGAGGCGGCCTTGTCCGAAAAGAGCGTGGCCTTGAAAGCCGGAGCTTCACAGCTCGTTGCATGGGATCTGGAGGTGCCGCGGGGTGTTTCCGAACTGCAGTATACCTTTGATGCCAAAGCCGATCAGGGGGGACAGGATAGCCTCCGCTTTGTTCAGCAGGTGAAACCGTCCGTGCCGGTGCGCGTCCTGCAGGCTTCGCTGATGGTGCTGAATGAGCCGCAGAAAATTCCCGTGGCTCTGCCTGAAAAAGCGGATCCTGCACGCGGCGGGCTTGAACTTGGATTCTCCCCTGGGCCGGGCCTTGATGTGCTGCAAGGCACGAGGCTTTTCTTCCAGGATTATCCTTACACCTGTTTCGAGCAGAGGGTATCACGTGCGGTCGGTCTTGATGATCGCAAGGCCTGGGAGCAGGTGGTCAAGGATTTGGATTCCCATCTCGACAGTGATGGTCTTTTGAAATATTTCCCGATGCTGCGGTCCGGCTCGATGACCCTGACGGCCTATGTTTTAAGTGTGAGCCATGAGGCGGGCCTGCCTTTGCCCAAGGGCAAGGAGGAGGCTCTGCGTCATGCTCTCAAGCGGGCGATTGATGGCGAAATCACAGATCATGAGTATCGCATGCCGGGGGATCAGCTGGCCTATCGGAAAATCATGGCTCTGGAAGCTCTGACCCGTTTTGATGCCGGGCAGGCCGCCCTGATCAAAAACCTGGATGTGAAACCGGAACTCCTGCCGCATGCGACTCTGATTGATCTGGTGCAGGCGCTGTCGCGCTCCCCGGGTGATGCCGGATTGAATGAGCTGAAGAACAAGGCCGTTGCGCAGCTGCAGGCCCGCCTGCGCCTGAGCGGAACGCAATACGGTCTGGCCGGTGAGGAATACAATCAGATCAGCAGTCTTTTGAGCAGTCCTGATGGCAACGCGGCCCGACTTCTGCTTCTGGGACTGGAACAAAAGCTTTGGACTGCGGATCATGCCCGCATGCTGGAAGGGCTTCTGCGCCGTCAGAAGCGAGGCGCCTGGTCCACCACGGTGGCCAATGCGTGGGGAACGCTGACGCTTAAAAATTATCTGAAGCAACACCCGCCTGCAGGCAGTGGCACGAAAGCAAGCGTGACCTGGCAGGAGAAAACGCAAACGGTGGGACTCAAGGAAAAGGAACCTTTGCATCTCGCCTGGCCGCAGAAGCCGGAGACGCTGACTCTGAGCCGTGAAGGCCAGGGTGATGTGTGGGCCACGGTGATTTCCCGCGCCGCTGTGCCTTTGACTCAGCCCTTCCAGGCCGGTTACCGTCTGGAAAAAACCATGCAGCCGGTGGAGCAGAAGACCAAGGGCAAGTGGTCACGTGGTGATATGGTCAAGGTCACCTTTCAGATTGAGGCTGGCAGTGATCAAACCTGGGTGGTACTGGCCGATCCGATTCCGGCGGGAGCACGCATCCTGAACGCGAGTCTGCGCGATGAGACAGGACAGAGCGCCAGCAACTTTCTGAACCCGAGTTATGTGGAACGACGGCATGAAGGTTATTTCGCTTATTTTGAATTCATGCCGGTGGGCAAACATACCGTTTCCTATGTGATGCAGGTGAACAACCCCGGACTTTTCCAGTTGACCAGCACACGTTTGGAGGCCCTGTATGCCCCGGATCAGTATGCGGAGTTGCCGAATGCCCCCTTCCAGGTGGATTAGGATTTTACTCGTGCTCGGCGTGATGATGGGGCTTGCGCCCCTGATTTACGTCCTGCTGCCCGGATCGATGCCGGATTTTGCCGCGGTGAAAAATTCCTGGCAGATGTCCGATCAGAAAATTCTGGATCGTCACGGTCACCTGCTGCTGACCACAAGAATCGATCCGCAGAGGCGTCGTCTCGATTGGCTGCAGCTTGACCAGGTCGCTCCGGTGCTGATCCGGACCATTCTTCGCGTGGAGGACCAAAGGTTTTATCAGCATCACGGCATTGATGGTCGTGGATTTCTGGCGATGCTCGGTCAAAGACGAGGCGGCAGCAGCCTGACCATGCAGCTCGCTGCCCAGTTGAATCCGACTCTGAAAGCCAAGGGCAAGTTTCGACGTCCCTGGCAAAAGTTGCAACAGATCCGCACGGCCAGACTTTTGGAAAAGACCTGGAGCAAGGAGCAGATCCTGGAAGCGTATTTGAACCTGGTGAGTTTCCGCGGGGAATTGCAGGGTCTCGAAGCAGCATCCCAGGCCTTGATGCAAAAGGCTGCGCATGGTTTGAATGCTGAGGAATCCCTGCTCCTGACTGCGGCTCTCGGTCTGCCGACGGCATCCGTGGAGTCCATTGCGAGGCGCGCCTGCCGGCTTCGTTCCACGGTGGACTTGAAAACGGATTGCGAGCAACTGGAACGGCTGGCCCGTCGCACCTTGAATCGCGCGCCGCAGCTGGGTTCGCCGGTTCGACTTGCCCCGCATCTGGCCGCGCTGGTGCAGGCGCAGGAACAGACGGTGCGATCCACTTTGGATCGTCACATTCAGGAAGTCGCGAGCCAATCCTTGCAATCCCACCTAGCCGCGATTCAGACGCAGAATGTTCATGATGGTGCGGTGCTGGTCGTGGATAACGCCAGCGCCGAGGTTCTGGCCTATGTGGGCAGCTCCGAGGTGACCACGAAGAATTTATTTGTGGATATGGCCCGCGGCGCAAGGCAGGCGGGTTCCAGTCTCAAGCCTCTTCTGTACGGCCATGCCATCGATCAAAAACTGATCACAGCGGCGAGCCTTCTGGAGGATACTCCCATCAGTTTGCCGACGAGCAGCGGGCTTTATGTGCCACGCAATTACGATGAGCAGTATCACGGCAGGGTTACCGTGCGGGAGGCCCTGGCGAGTTCCTTGAATATTCCTGCCGTGCGCGTGATCGATATGGTCGGGGTGCCGGCCTTTGTTGCCAAAATGCGGACCCTTGGTTTTCAAAACCTGGGCGACACGGAAAATTACGGGCATTCGCTGGCTTTGGGTGCTGCGGATATTTCAGCCTGGGAGCTGGCAGGAGCCTATGTAAGTCTTGCTCAGGGCGGTCTGTATCGCCCTTTGAAATTGTTTCTCGATGAACCCACGCCTTCCGCTCAACGCTGGCTCGGACCGGAGGCTGCCTTTGTCATCGGTCAGATACTTTCCGATCGCAGCGCGCGCTCGTTGACCTTTGGTCTGGAAAATCCTTTGGCCACTCCGTTCTGGTCGGCGGTGAAAACCGGCACCAGCAAGGACATGCGCGATAACTGGTGCGCGGGCTATTCGTCGCTTTACACCGTGGTGGTCTGGGTGGGCAATGCGGATGGCAGTCCCATGTGGAGTGTGACCGGCATCAGCGGAGCCGCTCCGGTGTGGAGGGATGTGATGAATGCTTTGCATGCGGGAACACCGAGTGTGGAACCCGCTCCTCCACAAGGTGTGGGTCGCGCTGCATTTATTGATGCCAAAGGACAAAAGCGCACGGAATGGTTTCTCACCGGAACTGCTCCCGATGCGCAGAAACTCGCGGATCGCCGTTGGGCTTTGAAAATTCTGCATCCTTTGGATGGAACGCTGGTGGCCTTTGATCCGGATATTCCGGAAACGCAGCAGGTGCTGTTTTTTGAAGCGAGTGCGACTCTCCCCGCCGGAGCGCGCTGGGTTTTGGATCAAAAGGTGCAGACGCGTGATCACATCAGGCTCAGCGACCTGGGCAATGGCAGACACAGGCTCGAGATTCAGGATCGTGCGGGCCGGCGCCTGGATGGAATCAGCTTTGAAGTTCGCGGCGGCTCGGCGGTTCAGGTTTCCCAAAGACCGCGATGATGCGCGAGCAGTTCCTGAAAGCGACCTTCGCGGATGGCGCCACGGATATCGTGGATCAGCTTCAGGTAATAAGTCAGATTATGCAGGCTGAGCAGACGCAAGGCCGTGTATTCCTGAGCCATGAAGAGGTGTCTCAGGTACGACAGCGAAAAGGTCTGACAGGTGTAGCAGCTGCAATTGGGATCCAAAGGATCCTGGGAGAGACGGAATTTGGAGTTCTTGATGTTGACCCGGCCGTTGGATGTGAAGAGAGTTCCGTTCCGTCCATTGCGGGTCGGCATTACACAGTCGAACATATCAACACCCACCGCGATCGATTCAATAATATCGAGCGGCGTGCCCACACCCATCATATAGCGGGGCTTGTTTTCCGGCAGATATTCACAGCAGAACTGAGCGATGCGGCGCATGTCAGGCTTGGGTTCGCCGACGGAAAGACCGCCGATCGAATAGCCTTCGAAGCCGATATCGGTCAGCTTTTCAATGGATTCGCGCCGCAGATCCTCATACATGCTGCCCTGAACAATTCCGAACTGCCAGAGTTCCGGACGGTTGCGGGCATCCCGGGAGCGTTTGGCCCAGCGCATGGATCTTTGCATCGACTCGCGGGCCTGCTCATAGGTCGCAGGGAAAGGCGTGCATTCATCCAGTACCATGTGAATATCGGCGCCGAGCGTCTCCTGGATTTCCACGGCGAGTTCCGGCGTCAGGGAAATTTTGCGACCATCGATATGGCTTTGGAAATGCGCGCCGGTTTCGTCAATGCGGCGCTGGTTGTTCAAACTGAAAATTTGAAAGCCGCCGCTGTCGGTGAGGATGGGTTTGTCCCAACGAATAAAACGATGCAGACCACCGAATTCACGGATCACTTCCATGCCGGGGCGCAGATAGAGATGGTAGGTGTTGCCCAGAATGATCTCGGCATTGAGTTTATTCAGGTCCTCGGGAACCATGGTTTTGACGGAACCCACAGTGCCGACCGGCATGAAAATGGGCGTTTGCACAACCCCGTGTGCCAGCTGCAGGGAGCCCAGGCGGGCCTTTCCGTCTTGCTGATGAACTTCAAACATGCGCTATCCCCGCAATTGTGGCCTATAAAATCCAAAGCGTAGGCAGACTTGCATATCAGGGGTCGGGCGGGGACGGCAACAGGAAATATTTACGAATTATTTCCGCAGTTTTTTCGGTTTCATTCTCACGATTTGACTTTTCAAGAATGGCACGGTTTAATCGGCGCGACAAAAGATAAGCAGCACACCACACAAGGGAGCAGAGATGTTCAATCCATTCAGAAAACTTGCCTGCCTCAGTCTTATCCTGGCGTTCACCGTACCCCTGATGGCGAAGGAAGTGACCGTAGGCGGTGACCGGCCGGCTGTTCTGAAATTGCCATTCGGTTATAGTGAAAAGAAGAGTTACCCGCTCATCATGCTTTTGCATGGCCGGGGCAGCGATGCGAAAATCACCGATCTTTATCTCGGTTTGAGCCGCAGTCAGATATTCCACAATTATCTGCTGCTCCTGCCCGATGGCACCATCCGCGATGATGGACAAAGAGTCTGGAATGCGACGGAGAGCTGCTGCGCGACGAACAACAAGGATGTGGATGATTCACGCTACCTGCAGGATCTGGTTCAGGAAGTGAAGGACACATATCAGGTGGATCCCGAGCGGGTCTATATCTATGGCCATTCCAATGGCGGGTTCATGGCCTATCGTCTGGCCTGTGATACCAACGGGATCTTTGCCGGGATCGTCTCCGTCGCCGGGTCGGAGTTTGCCAATCCCGCCGACTGCAAGACGACCACACCGGTGACCGTTCTGCAGATCCATGGCACCGAGGACAGCACGGTTCCCTTTGATACCAAGGGGACAGGCAAAGCCTATCCCGGCGCAATGCAAACCGTGGAACGCTGGGCCGCGCGCAATCAATGCGAAACCCGCAGCGTGCATCCCAAAAGTTTGAATATGGTCCTCATCAAGATTGAACCCGGCCTGACACCGGAAGGCAAGCCCACCATCATTGGCGACTGGTCGGATTACCTGACTCTTGGCATCTTCCCGGAAACGGATCAGTACCTTTATGAGGATTGTCAGGACGGAGTGAAAGTGGGTCTGTGGAAAGTGAACGGCTCCAATCATGTGCCCCTGTTCATCGGCGAAAATTTCGTCGGCAAGACCTTGCGGTTTTTGGGTGCGAAATAAGGTGGAATGAAAGCGGGCTCCGCATGGAGCCCTCTGTTTAACGTGAAGTCGCCGTCCCCTTCGTCAGGAATTCCAAAGCCTGCCCGATCAAATTTTTCCCCGAATAGTCCGGCACGTGAGTGCCGCCATTCACACGCCAAAGTCCAACATTGACTCCTTGTGCACAGGCACTCCAGGACAGCTCGTCGGTTTCCTGGGCTCCCAGATCATCCACAACGATCGGACCAGGAGGCGCCTGATAGGCTCCGTCGGCCAGAACAATTCCGGGAATGAGAGGCTGCAGCATCACATCGCGTGCATTCAACATTTCAGCGGAGGACTGACAGCCATTTTTTTGCGCCCAGGTTTGGGCGGAAGCGAGAGCGCCGAGCGATTCGGGGCGGGTGCTCTCAAAGGGCACGATTTCATCCCGGGTGCCATGGATCTGCAGCACGGAGATTGGGGTTTTGGTGCGGCAGTAACTCTGATCAGAAAACATCGCCCCCGCAATGGAAACAATGCCGGCCAGAAGTCCATCCGTATCACAGGCGAGGCGATAGGCCATGAACCCGCCGTTGGATACCCCAACCACATAGATGCGGGCCGGATCCACACTGAAGGTGGCCTTCGCTTGCGCGATCAGCTCCTGCAGATAAATGGAATCATTTACCTCTCCGGGCTCCTGCGGCGGGGCCGCATTCCAATGCCGACGGCCCTGCGCATCGAGGGTCCCCTCGGGCGCGATATAGATATAAGGAGCCGCCATCGGATGCACATCGACTTCCAGATAAAAGCCTGTTTCGCTGGCCGTGCTGCCATAGCCATGCAATATGACCAGCAGAGGATACTTTTGGTTGGCATTATAATGCGCCGGCAACTTCACAGCCGCCGGACGGTCGCTGCCGAGGTAGACAAAGGCCGCCAGAGCCATGGGGCTGCTGAATAGGAACAGGAAAGACAAAAGTCCGATCGGAAATATTCGCATACAAACCCACCTATATGAAGTGTACCTTGTCCACACATCATAGGCTTTTCTGCGTAAGGATCAATACGGGAGGACATGGAGGGCGGGATACTCATGTCCAGGTATCATGCAATACCTGGAGACAGAAGCTGGTGATTAGACAATAGACTTCCCAAGTGCCGACAGCAGAAGATCAACCGTGACGTTGGCTGATGCGGCTCCGACATCCATGAAGGGATTCAGTTCCATGAATTCCAGCGACACGATCTTTTGGGTTTCCGACAGCATTTCCATACCGAGATGCGCTTCACGCAGGGTAAGGCCGCCGCTGACAGGCGTGCTGACCCCTGGGGTGTAGCGCGGATCGATGGCGTCGATATCAAAGGATACATGGATACCGGCCGTTCCATCCGAAGCATGGGCAATGGCTTCCCGCATGACCGTGAACATGCCTTTTTCATCGATGTCGCGCATGGTGAAATAACGAATGCCGCTTTCACGAAGGATCCGCTTTTCCTCGTCATCGATATTACGGATACCGATCAAAACGCTGTTTTGTGGTCGTAATTTCGTGGTGCTGATCGAGGTTAATTCCTTATGACCCTGGCCTATCAAAACTGCCATGGGCATGCCGTGAATATTTCCGGAAGGGGATGTGGCGGGAGTGTTGATATCAGCATGAGCATCAAACCAGATCAGGCCCACGTGCTGATTCTTCTTGCCGAAGTGCCGTAAAACGCCGCTGATACTGCCGATGGCTACCGAGTGATCGCCGCCGATGACCAGAGGGAGATGCTGCCGTTCGATAATGCCTTCTGTGATCGTCGCCAGATTCTCACAGAGTTCCTTGATCGGCGTCAGATACTTCTCTTGCTGGATCTTCAGGGGGAGGGACTCGCGAATCGGAACATGCAGATCACCCAGATCAACAACCCCGTAACCCTGTTGCTCAACCTTGGTCTTCAGGTTGGCGATGCGAAGAGAAGCTGGTCCCATGTTTGCTCCTCGGATGTTGGCTCCGAGGTCAGAGGGGACTCCAATAATTTCTATCGTTCTTGGACGATGCATGTGTGGCCTCAAACAGTGAAAACACTATCATGGCGCACAGCCTGCGTTTGGTCAATCCTACCAACTTGTCTGGTCTACGTCGGGCGGGAGGATAACCTCCCGCTTTTATGACGGAGCCAGAACCGGGTCTCTCAGTCTTTCAATAACTCCAAGCTATCGCTTCATGGCTTAGAGAGATTGCATCAGACTCATAGCGACCTGAGGTAGCTGGTTAGCTTGAGCCAAAATCGAAGAACCACCCTGCTGCAGAATCTTGTTCGACGTGTAGGTCGCGGTCTCAGCAGCAAAGTCAGTATCCTGGATCCGGCTGTTGGCAGCAGACAAGTTCTCCATCGACACAGCAAGGTTGTCAATCGTACTGCCCAGGCGGTTCTGGATCGAACCGAGATAGGAGCGATAGTCACTCACTTTCACGATGGCGTCGTCCAGTTTCGAGATACTCATCTGAGCATCCTGCTTGGTCAGTGTATTGGTGCCTTCTTCTGCGCGACCGATGCCCAGCGAACCCTCGCCATCTGTGAAGGCGTTGATGTTCTGAAGATCGATTTTGATGATGTTGGTTTGGTTCCGATTTTCAATGCCGTCGACTTCGCCAGCAAAATAATCTTTACCAACCTGAACTTCCATAGGGAACGTGCCTTCCTGGTTGGCGATATCTTCAGGAAGGTCCGCACCACCGACGATCAAACGGGTGCCGTTGAATTCCGTTGCGTTGGCAATCCGATCGATTTCGTCTTTCAGAGCGACGAATTCCTTGTTGATGAAGGAGCGCTCGGTCTGACCTACCGTGTCACTCGCAGCTTGCACGGCGAGTTCCCGCAGACGGGTCAGCATGTTGGTGGTTTCTTCCAAACTGCCTTCAGCCGTCTGGACGAGAGACACACCGTCCATGGCGTTACGGCGAGCCTGGCTCATCGAACGAATGTCCGACGTCAAGTTGGAGGAGATGGCCAAACCAGCAGCATCATCCGCTGCCTTGTTGATCCTTTTCCCCGAAGCCAACTTCGAAGCAGAGTCTGTCAACTTGTTGGTTGATGTTTCCAGACGACGCTGAGCGTTGATCGAAGCGATATTGGTCCTAATGCGTAAACCCATATTCTGACCTCCTGTCATGGATGCAAATCACATCGTGTGATTCTGTACCATTCCTTTCGACAGGCACCCTGAACAGTTTAGTAGAAAGTGCCCTGTATTCGCTTAAGGGCATGGAATGATTAGGAAAGAATTTCGCGTCAGGGGTTTTTTTTGCCCGGTCCTTGACGTGGGAGGTATAAATTGAAGGATTTTGGGGCCCCGCAAGGGGCTACTGAATGCGATGCTGCTGCAGATGCTGGATGAATTTACGAATGAACTCCTGCCCGAACGCATAGGGACGTTCTTCCTGGGACACATCGATGTTTTGATTTTGCACAAAATCGGGTCCGGCTTCGGGATGGGCCTGAATGCCCCAGATGGGCAGATGTTTATGCGCGAAGGCTTCAACCTTGCAAACATCACTGCTGGCAACGCTTTCCGTGTCATTTGGAAGTTGGGTCACAGCTTCCGCATGCGAGACGATGAAGCGCCCCGACGTTCCCGCCTCACCCCAGAAGCCGCGTTTGGTAAATTGAATCGTGCGCATACCCTTGAACTTGGTCCGATCGGGCTGAACAAATTCCACTGTTCCACCCAGAAGATGCGCCAAAAGTTGGTGACCATAACAAATGCCAAGGATCGGCAAACCTTCCTTGATGCGCTCCAAAACCCAGGCGTTGAGGGAATCCTGCCAAGGCAGACCTTCATACACGGAAGCACCGCTGCCAAAAATAACTAGAGCATCCGGCTTTTGCGGGACCAGGGACAGCGAAGTCATGCCAAAGAGTGCCGGCAAATGGAAGCTGAGGCTCAGTTCGGGGGCCGCGAGGACCATACGGTTAAAGTTATCGAGTTCCGGAACGCGGACAGCCGGATCAATGACAGCCAAATGGAGGGGACGGAGTAATGCACTCAATGTTTTTGTCCTCACAACTCAAGGAAGCGGAACGACCTTGCCCCTCAGTATTTCATCCTTCGTCAGGGCATGCAATTTGCTTTGCCTCATGGATCGCACTTGTGGCAAGATCCGGTTTATTGGGCAAACTATGCAAGATGAATCTGTAAAGGAAGCATAGCTGATGCTTGAACATATTCGTGCCAGCTTGGAAGAAGCCCGTACGGCCCTCGAGGATCTCCTGAGGAATGAACAGGCCCAGCGTCGGATCGCCGATGCCGCCGGGGTTCTGATCACCTGCTTCAAGGCCCGGGGCCATGTCTATTCCTGTGGGAACGGTGGCTCGATGTGTGATGCCATGCATTTCGCCGAGGAACTTTCCGGTCGCTTTCGTCAGGATCGCCCCGCCCTGGGCGCTATCGCTATGGGTGATGGCGCGCATATCACCTGCGCCGGCAACGATTTTGGCTTTGATGCGGTCTTTTCACGCTTCGTCGAAGCCCAGGGGCGCCCCGGTGATGTCCTTTTGGGCATCAGCACCAGCGGAAAAAGTCCCAACGTCATTAAAGCTGCGGAAACCGCCAAGGCCCTGGGCATGAAGGTGATCACGCTGACGGGAAAACCCGACAGTGCTCTAGGCAGGCTGGCTGATGTGGATATCTGCACCCCGGGGGGCCGTTTTGCCGACCGGGTTCAGGAGCTGCATATTAAAGTGATCCATACTCTGATCGAACTCGTGGAACGCGGCATGTTCACCAGCAACTATGGGAGTTGAAAAAGCCCATGAGCGAAACCCTTTTTGATAAAATTTTGAAGCGGGAAGTTCCGGCCAAGGTCGCTTACGAAGATGAGGCCGTCCTGGCTTTTCATGATATTGCCCCGCAGGCTCCCATTCATATTCTGGTTATTCCGAAAAAAAAGTGGGCGCGCTTCGCTGACTTTCGAGCGGCCGATCCGGAGGCGATCGGGCACTATATGATATCCATTGCGAAAGCAGCCGAACATGTAGGTTTGGAAGCCGGCGGTTACCGCGTGGTTTTTAATAATGGCAAGGATGCCCAACAGACCGTTGATTATATTCACGCCCATATCCTGGGCGGTCGCGGTTTGCGGTGGCCCCCGGGGTGAACCATGAAACTCTCGCAGGCGATGAAGCTGTCACCGGATCTTTTTACGCCGTTGACCCGAACTCCCTGGGCTGGTCGCCTGATCGGACCACTCTATAAGAAAGATATCCTGCCGGCTTCAGTGCATGAGCCGATCGGGGAAGTCTGGGAAGTTTCCTGCGATCCTGATTTTCCCTCTCAGGTTTTGGGACATGATGTCTCCCTCCTGGAATTGATTCAGCAAAAACCGGAGGCGATGCTTTCGCCAGAATACGTGCAGGAGCATGGTGTCACCTGTGAGATCCTGATCAAATTACTCAATGCTGATGATCCACTTTCGGTACAGGTGCATCCGGAAGACGACGATCCCCATCTGAAGCCTTTGGAATGTGGCAAGCCGGAGTCCTGGCTGGTGCTGCATGCTGAACCGGGAGCCGGACTTTACCTCGGTTTTTCCAGGCCCATATCCCATCAGGATCTTGAGCGCATGCTGGAAAAGGATGAAGACCTGCGGCCGGTTTTGCAATTTGTGCCGGTGAAACCCGGTGACTACTTTGATATCAAGCCTGGTGTTCCGCATGCGATCGGCCCTGGCCTTGTCCTGCTGGAACCGCAGCGCATTCTGTTCGGTAAAAGCGGCAAGACCTATCGTTTTTGGGATTGGGGTCGGCGCTATGATGAGCGCGGACGTGTGGATCCGGTAAAGGGTAAAAGCCGTCCCCTCCATATTACGGAAGCGCTGCGGATTATCAAACCCATGGAGCAGGTGGGCGAGGGCTTTGTCTCCACGCTAAGGCGGCAGGCGATCCTGCAAAAACCTGTGCATGGACTTGAGGCTTATACTTATCCAGCGAACGATGACTACCAGGTGATACGCCTGGAGATGAAGGCCGGCGTCGCCTTTCTGCTTGAGATCCAGAAAGGCTTTGGCACTCTTGTAAGTTTGGCAGGTCGCTTCATTTGTCAGGGTTTGCACGGCGATTCCCAAAGGTTTATTGGGGGCGAACCTGGTTTTCTTCCGCATAAGGCCATGCCGATGGTGATGCGGGCCGAAGACGATAGCAGCTGTGTTGTGGTCATACCAAAGGGTGCTGAGCTCCAGCTGAAGCCTTTGCAGTAGGAGGAGGTCCGGATCCGGTTCCCGGTTGAGTGGAAATGATCAGATCGAAAACTGGCAAAAACACTCAGACTGCCCTCTTGGGCTCCTGGTCGTGTTATTCTTTTAAAATCGGGTTTTAAAGGGCGTGAAGGAGAGGGGAAAGGCTCCCGTTCAACAGATGAACTCAGGAGCCATGGCGAGCTTATTTCACAGCTTCTTTCAGCTCTTTGCCGGGACGGAACACTGGAACTTTGCGAGCAGGAATTTGGATCTCTTCACCTGTCTGTGGGTTGCGACCCATACGAGCCTTGCGGTTCGAGACAGAGAAAGTGCCAAAGCCAACCAGCTTCACGCCATCTTTCTTTTTGATGTTCTTGGTGACGACTTCGATGAAAGCGTCCAAAGACTTTTCAGTGTCGGATTTGGTCAGGCCTGTGACTTTGGTCATTGCTTCAACCAACTCGGCTTTGTTCATGGAAACCTCCAATGGCTTGAATCGAAATGGAACTTGGGTACGCAGCTAAAGGTTTACAGGCTATGCGTTTGTTGTCAAGATTTAGTATCTTGGCAGACATTTTTTTTAGCTTTTGTGCAGGGTGCTCGTCAAGAATTTGGTAATTTGCATATTCAGGTTTTACAATTTCTCCAGACTCCAGGGCTGCACATGGGCTCTCAAAGCCCACCAGGAGCCATGTCTGGGACCATGAGGTAAGGAACATGATGCGCAGTCTTCTCTGCTTCCTGGTCATCTGTGTGTATAGTATGAGCACCCTGGCAAAGGCCAGGACCCTTGATCGGCTTGTTCTGGAGATCAATGGCAAGTCTTATAGTCAAAGGCAGATAGAAATCTACCAGGCTCTCCGTACTATAGCTTCAGGCGAGCCATCTGACAAGGGTTTGCCGGGTCCTGCCTATTGGCTTGTGTCGCTGGAGAGTTTCCGCAATGAGATGATGATCTACATAAATATCGAAAATGATGCAGAGAAGATGGAAAAGCTCCAGGGGGATAACAAAGCCATAAGGCAGGTGCAGGAAAAGCTGGAGGCCTTGGTGGCCACCGATGACAAATGGCGTGACTTCCACCGTCGCTACTCGATCAGTGATAGGGAAGTGACCGCGCACCTCATTCGAATGTTTAAGGTCCAGGCTTATCTGGAAAGCCGTGGACGGCCTGCCACAACAGGGCAGGGAGTCTTATCGGGTTACCGAAAAATCGATGTCGCTGAACCATGGTTTATGACAATCTTCCATGCCACCCCGCATCGTCTCTATGATCGGGCGCGGACATATCAGGTCATCGAACCCTTTGGGGGATGAAGGTTGGACAGGACAGTCGAAGTGAAAATTTATCAAGGGACCGCGGAAGAAAAAGAGGCTCTGGCTCGTATTTGTCAGGAATGGACGCTGAAAGAGTTCTGGCCCTATGAGGAATTTTTGGTGTCACTCAAGATTCCGGGCACGTTTCTTCTTTTTCAGTCGGAGAACAATCAATGGCTTTCGCTCGCCCTTGGTCGCACTTTGGGTGGTGAAACCGAGCTCTTTTATATCTATGTCAGTCCCCGAGCTCGACGTCGTGGTCTTGCGGATGAGCTGCTCACCGCGTTTTGTGAACATGCCCTGCGCGACTGGTCCTGTGAACGAGTCATGCTGGAAGTCCGGCCCAGTAACCTTGCGGCACAAAGGCTTTATGAAAAGCATGGTTTTGAGAAAATGTCTGTTCGCAAGGGCTATTATCAGAATGGCGAAGACGCTCTGATCTATGAAAAAACCTTGAAAGCCTTCGACGCCTGATTCAGGTCCTTGTTTCCAAATCATAGGCGAGTGTAATCAGAAATGGTCAACAGGCGGGGGTCGGGCAGCGACAAAGAGGAATTATGGACGATTGGAAACAAAGACCTCATTAACCATACAAAAGCATGGTCCCTCTTGCAACTTCAAAAAGGAAGATGAATTCATGTCAGCCTCTCTTCAGGCATCGGCGGCGCGGCTGCTGATTTTGGTGCCTGTCTATAATCACGCCGCCTCGCTGGGCAAGGTTCTGCGTGAACTCGGTGCGGTGAATCTGCCGGTCCTTATTGTCGATGATGGCAGTACGGATGCGATCGCGGCGGTGCTCCAGGACTTCCCGCAGCACACGGTTCTGAAACATGATGTCAATCGAGGCAAGGGTGAGGCCCTGCGAACCGGCATGCAATGGGCCATGAGCCAGGGCTATACGGCCGTGTTGACCTTCGATGCCGACGGCCAGCATCGGGTGGAGGACATCCCCAAACTCATGTCCGCCTGGGAAAAGGATCCGTCCGCGCTTTATATCGGGGTGCGTGACTTCCGGTCAGCCTGCAGTGGACCGGTGCCCCGAGGCTCCAAAATAGGCCGCTGGTGGTCGAATTTTTTTGTATGGGTTGAGACCGGTGAGTGTCTTCAGGATACTCAGTCGGGTCTGCGAATTTATGGATTGCATCGGCGTCTCTTGCGCCATCTCAAAGCCCAGCGCTACCATTTCGAAGTGGAAATTCTGGTGCGTGCGGTGTGGATGGGTTTGCCTGTGCATACGGTCCCGGTCGGCGTGATTTATCCGCGGCCCGAGGAGAGGGTTTCCCATTTTCGCGCCTGGGTGGATACCTTTCGTATGGTAGGGCTCCATATTCAATTTCTTGTGCTGCGGCTTTTGATGGTCCTCGGACTCTACCGGCAGCGCTCGCTCAAGGGTCATGAGGAAATCAGCGGTTCCGGACTGATGGCCTGGCTCGTGCAACGGCTGGGGATTCGCTTCTGTTATACACTTATGATCCTCCCGGTTGTGTTCATCTTTCTCAAGGAGAGCTCACGGCGGGCGGCGATTATGGAATTTCATGCTCAGCTCAGGCCAGCCGCGAGTCGGCTCGGACGCTGGAAGGCGAGCCTCAGTAACTTCTGGTATTTCGGAATGAGCTTGCTCGATCGTTTGAATCCCGCGGGAAATTCCAGCATCCTGGCCCCGGCCAGTCTGAGTGAAGAAACCTGGCGGCAGCTCCTCGGACAGGGCAGCATCTTTGTGGGGGCGCACTATGGGGATTGGTTTCTCGTGGCCCTGCACAAGCGCGATGTTTTTGATCGACCGATGGGCCTGGTGATGGATCCGCGCGGGACACCGGACTTTATGGAAAAGATCATGGATATCTATGGCGGACGGATCTGCATCATCGATCCGTTTCAGGAGCCTTTGGCTTTTGCGCTCGAGGTGAAACAGATCCTGGATGAAGGCGGCAATGTCTGTTTTCTTGGGGATCGTTTGCAGGGCAAGGCGCGGGAATATTGTGTGAGTCTGCCCTTCCTCGGCAAGGAGGCCGCGTTCCTGCAGGCCCCGTTTGAATTGGCTCTGCGCCTGCGGGTGCCGGTTCTTTACTTCGGCTGCACCAAACAGGGCATCACCCCCGCGGCACCTTATCAGATTTTCCTCCATTCCATTTATGATGGGCGTGAGCGTCTGCCCGCCCGGGTTCTGGTGGAGCGCTATGTGGGGCATCTGGAAAAGCAGGTGCAGACCGCCCCTCAGCACTGGTTTAATTTTATTCCGTTCTGGCGCCAGCTCGAATCGGAAGGAGCGTAACCGTTCCGGCGTCATCTCGAATCGGAAGGAGCGTAACCGTTCCGGCGTCAACTCGAATCGGAAGGAGCCTAAGTTTGAATTGGTCCGAACTTTTTGCACGCGCGGAGCGGGTGAAGAATGAGGTGCTGGCGGAAGCCTGGCGGCAGGAACGGCCTCTGCTGTTGCAGCCGACGACGCGATCAGGAAGTCTTTTGCTGCTCGCGGTGGGATTTCTGTGGCCATTTGAAGTGCTGCTGGATGAAAAAAACCTTTTGCGGGATGCGGACGCCTTTCGTTTGGATGAAGCATTGATTCCTGAGGATTGGCTCCCCGATACCGCTTTAATTGAAGCGGATCCTCATGCGCCCGAACCCTGGACACGGCTTGAGGAATGGCAGCTGACGCTTTGCACCTCGGGGTCAACCGGTGAGCCGAAGCGGATTCAAAAAACCGGAGCCGGTCTGCTGGCCGAGGTTCGTGATCTGGTTGGAATTTATCAGTGGCATGACCAGGATGTGATCCTTTCACTGGTGAGTCCCTTGCATATCTATGGGCTGCTTCATAGTTTCATTTTGCCCTGGTTTTGTCGGGCCACGGTGGAGTTTGTCGGCTTTCAGGATGGGCCGGTGGATCCGCTGACTTTATCGAGTTCGCGTTATGCCGGTGTGATAGCCGTGCCTGCGACCTGGAGTTTTGTGAAGGATCTCCTGGACACGAAATCCCTTGGCACCCTTGTGATGTCGGGAGCCCCCTTTGGAGACAAGAGACGGCGCGAACTGCAGTGGCTGTCCCGGCAGCCGACCCGCGCCTGGGAAATATTGGGCAGTACGGAAACGGGCGGAATCGGAGCGCGTTCGCTTCTGGGCGCTGATGATTTTTTTCAGTGCCTGCCCTCGGTGAGGATTCTTGAAGAGAATGGGCAGCAGTGGGTGGAGTCTCCTTATGTCAAGCCTGCTCCACGCTGGCCTTTGGCGGATCGACTGGAGCTGCTCGGAGCCGGCCGATTTTTGCATCAGGGCCGCAGCGATCGTATTTTCAAATACGCAGGCCAGCGTTATGCGCTCGGTGAAGTGGAGAAAGGTTTAAACCTGACGTTTCATCAGGCGGAAACCTTCGCGCAATTTCATGTGGATGATAACGTGGCCCAAGGCGGCTGGCTGGAAGCCTGGGTCGAGAGCGCCGATCAACCTGTGGACGCAGCACGGCGCCAGCGTTATCAGGAGGCCACCCGCGCGCCCTTTCCACACGTGCTTCATTTCCTGCCGCAATTCCCCCGTGATACGCAGGGGAAATTGCAGATCATGCGCAAGGTTTGCAGCGACTCTCCCCTTTGACAAGGCAGCCCGCTTTGACCCATTGCCGAATGGCTTGAATTGTTCCGCTGTCGATGGGCTTTAGGGTCAGCGGCATGCCGGTCACACCAGGCTGATAGTGGCCCTTCCATTCCTTCTGGCGAGCCTCCAGATGCTGCAGAAGACCTGTGGTCTGGCAGCTGTTATCCTGGGGCAAAAGATAGCGAAAGGCTGCGTCCGTGGGCTCGTAGCCCAATGTTGTTCTTTGCAATAAAAAGCCGATCTCTTTGGGCGCCTGAAAGAAGGCCTGAAAATTCTTCTGATCCTCCGGGTTGCTCGCATGACAATGCCGGCAGGCGCGGGAGAGAAGAGGCACGATGACTTTCGGGTAGGTTTCCTGCGGCAGATAAAAGGCGGTCGTGGCCAGCCGGCCCTCCTGCTGAGGCAGATCGTCGGCGGCATGACTGAGATAATGATAGAGTTGGGTGATGTCCTTGCCTTGCAGTTGCGGAAAAGCGGGCATTTTATTCTGCAGCTGCGGCAGACGTCCCTGCACGGCGGCCGTCACATAATCCTGACTCAAGAGGGGACGGCCGATGCGCAGGAGCGGCCCTGGCCCTTGCGTCTGATGACAGCTGACGCAATGGATTTGAAAGAGGGTCTGCCCGGAGGCAAATGTTCCCTGATCCCGCGGGGGAAGAGGGGCTTTCTGCAAAACATTTTTGCGACGTTCGATCAAACCCTGAATGCTGGCTTCGCTCAGGCGATACATGGACGTTGCGGGCTGAAATGGAAAACGGGAGACCGGTGCTGCAAGAAAAGCCCGGAGACCGTCACGGTTATATTTTTGAATCGTCTTCCTGTCGGTGCTTTTCACCGTGAATTCCAGACTGCGGATATTCAAATAGGTCTTCTTTTCCTTCATGGGGCGGGCGATGGATTCCTGCAAAAAAGGCTCGATCCCTGCGATCGGTTTATCATGAACGAGATAAAAATGGCAGGCGTAGCACTGTAGATCCGCCGCCCGGGTGCCGATGCGATGTTGCGTAAATGCTTTTTCCAGGCGGGCGGGGGGTGTATGGCAACCCTCACAGGCCGCCTCATCCCTTGGGGCTGAAACCCCGGCGCTGCTGAGTAAAGTCAGGCCGAAGAGCCAGGCGTGCATTTTTTTTGAGTTCATCATGGTATCCTCCCGGATCAAATCCAGGGTCGATGTTTGGCAATGTAGGCGGCGACCGCCTCCTGTTTCACAAGCTCCTTCAGCCGTACCTTGAGTTCCTCCTGCACTCCCTCATCGGTGATGGTGGAAACATCCTCGAGAGGCGTGATGCGGAATTCCGCGACAGGAACCTTCTCGAAGTAGAGGGCATTATCCTCGCTGAAGCAGTATTTATTCTTCAGTTCCTGCACGGGCACCGCATACTCCCGATTGGGATCAAGCCGGCATTTACGGTCCGAAAGATTCAAAAGGGAAACACCGGTGGCTTTGGCAGTAATGATGAAGGGATGCTGTTCCTCCACCAGTTTTTCCTGCATGGTGAGATAGGCATCGGGATGCGTTCCAAGGTACTCGCTGAGCAGTACTTCCTTCATCAGGACCAGTTTGATGCGCCGGTCGGTTTCCTCCACTCCGGTTTCTTTAATTTTGATTTTGTAGCGGGATTCAGCCTGCTGCACGAGAAAGGCTTCCTGGTCAAATGAGGCATAATGCCAGCCGAACCAGGCAGCAGGGGACGCAAGGAGGCAGAGAAGCATCACATACAGTGGCTTTTTCATAAGTCTATCCTTGATGGAAAGGGATCATTCCAGACAGTGTCTGGAATGATCCAGTAAGCTAAGAAAATCCTGACCCTTAAGCGTCTGCTCACGCCCAGCTCGCAGAAGCTCTTCATCCATGGTTTTGAGCTTATAGGCACACGTCATGGCGGGGGCGGCCTCGGGATTCTGACCCTTGTCCGATTTTCCGTTGCTGCTGCCATCACAGCTCAGGGGGAGCAGCAGGGAAGTCCCTGTCATGAGGTGAAGGAGGAGTGGCGCCTTTTTCATTCGAAGAGATCTCCATTGATGATGCGTGATCGGAGTTCCTGGGTCAGGGTCCTGGCTATCGCCTGGCGCATGCGTGTATTGTGCCGGGCCACTTCATTGCGCAGAACTCTTTCATAGACAGGGTTCAGGCCCTGCTGCATCTCCACACTGACGAGCTGGAGCAACGGGACCTCCACCGCAACATCGCGGATGTCGAGGACGGCTTCCGCCGTGAACGTCAAGGTGAAATTCACCAGCATATTCAGCTCGACCAGTTTCACCTGCATCCGTGCGGTGAGGTTCGCCCGGGACCCATCCTGGGCACCTATGGAATAACGATCATTGCCAAGAGCATGCAGCTGAATATTGTCCTGAATCCAGCAGGCCTGGCTGTGAGTTGATTGCAGTGTGACGCTTTGAAAGCCCAGGGACACCTTGCCCGACATGAAATCGTCAAGGGTCAGACAGTATTCCGTCGAGAGTCGCTCCAGCCAGAGCATGGGATAGTTGTCCGGCAGAGTCTGGCGGATGTGGCTCGATTGAATAAACAGCGGAATCTGACCGTGCACAATTGTGTTTTGAAAAGGATAGGACAGGTTCAGGTAGCCGTTGATGCCGATGCTGGACTGCAGAAGGTTTTTGAAGGCTGGCATGACATCAGGGCTCACCTCGAGATTGTAGTAGATAATATCGCTCTGATTGACAGCGTTATCGGGCGCAACACTGTAGCGAATTTTGCCAAGCAGAAATTCATCCTCCCAGGTTGCGCCCAGAAACAGGCTGGCTTCGCTCAACTGATGCGGAATGGGGACCATGATCGTGCCCGGGTTTTTCAGCTTGTATTGGGCCAGGGTCTGGTCATCATACTGCGGAGCCAGAATGAAATAAAACGACGATCCATTCTGATAAATGTTGTTCCGATAGATGGTCCAGGCGCGGGGGACCATGTAAACCAGATGCGGATCCTCCGTGGTAAAGCCGGCGATTTCACCCGTCCCGGACGCAATCGGCTGTCTGATTTCCACAAACGAGGCCCATGCCGCGGAGGAACCCAGCGCCACCATCACGTAAAAGAAAGCGAAAGCAAGCCTGTGTTTCATAGATCGATCACCACCCTGGCAGGACCGGTGAGGGTCAGTTGTGTATTCACTGCGTCCCTGCGCAGCGTATAGCGATTGTTTTTCACCACAAAGTAACGAGTCAAAAGCTCGTTGGCACCCGCGGTGGTCACGTATTGCAGAACCCTGGCAAAGCTGGCGTCGTCGAGTGTGGAGAACGAACTTCCCAGTGCGACGAGAGCCGTTTCACGAGATACATCCACCAAAAGGTCAGCCTTGTCCGGCTCACGCAGGTAGTTGAACGATGGGGACAGATTCAGAACGGTTTCCTGCGCGGCGGTCACGTTCAAGGTAAAGGAGGCGAGACCACGATCGATCAGCTCACCGTTTTCAGCCAGAGCGGTCATGGCTGCCTTGGTGGCCGCATCGCCGGGTTTGATCGCAATCTTCACTTTGCAAAGGAAAGCCTGGGTCGAAGAGATCAGTCCCGTTTTCTTCCAGACGTCGTCGATTTGCATCAGGTAGGGAAACTCGGGCGTTGCCGGACGGCTGACCCTGCAGTGTTCCAGGGCTTCGACCTCGGTTCGCAGAAAACCCGCATCAGCCCATTCCGGCTTCAGGCGGCGGACTTCGTCCAGATCGGTTCCGGTAGGAAAGGCCACGCTGGCCTCATAGACGTTGTAGACCACTCCTTGAATGGTTGCGATTGTTCCGGTGTCCCGCAGACTTTCCTGAGTCTGAGGCACGTAATAGACCGTGCGGCCGCCGATTTCCGGTTTGGTGAAGAATAAACCCAAATCCTTTTTATGGAAATAATCTGAGACATTGAGCTCCAGAGCGAGTGCCGGCACGCTCCATAAGCTCGACAGAATGGTGAGGCAGGTTAAAGTTCGCAAGGTGTGTATCCTTTATGCTGTCATGAATTTCAGGGAAAATTCCCGCTGCGCAATGCAGCGGGAAGAAAAGCTCAAACCAAATCAGGTAAACCAGCCGTCATCTGTTTCTTCCTCGACCGTTTCTTCATCCGTACGTTCGAGCAACTCGATGGGTGGTGTTTCGCCTTTCCAGAAACCCACACATTCTGCTGTCCCGTTGTAGCGTTTGACCTCGCCGGTTTTGGCGTTGGTGTTCACGCAGGCGGCAATGCCCGGTATGGTTGTTGATTTGATCACAGCGGCTCCCACGGTTTTTCTTTCCAGGGTGACGTTGACATCCTCCTCGTACTTCTTGCGATCGGCGCGGAAGACGAAGTTGTAGTTCACGTTCTTGTCCACACTGGCTGTTGGATATTTTTCCAGCATTTTCCGTTCGAAATCGAGGCGCAGGCCTTCAATGGCGTTGTGGATATAGTTGATGTCTTCGTTATAGGTCTTCGCAAGCTGCTTCAGATCGTCGGTCGAATAGTTCTCAGGAAGTTTGAACAGGTTTTGTTTGGCTTCGCCACGCTGGTTGGTATAGGACACCTTGATGGAGCAGGCCCCACCGTTCAAACTTTCATAGCTGCCATCCGGTTTCTGGGCGCAGAGAGCTTCCCGCTTGAAGAAGTCGCTGACCTGGATGTCGAGGCAGTTGCTGAAATGGATGGCCGCAAAGGCCTCATAGCTTTCCGACAGCTTCTTGTAGTTGACATCGATCTTGGCCGTATAGGCGGGGAATGCCGCCTGGTAGTTCGCTTCCATGTTGAAGGAAATACCGTTACCGCCAATCAGAAGTTTCTGATAAAGATCGACGCCATCACCGGTCAGAATCAGCTGAACATTGTACAGCTGTCCGAGCGTTGGACCTTTCGGAGCCAGGTTGGAGCGAATGACGAAGTTGGAGCAGACCTTGACGGTTTCACCGGAAATGGGATCGGTGACCTCGCCGCAGATTCCCTCCTGTTTGCCATCATCAAAACTGTTGAGCGAGAGGGTCCCGCTGGTGGATTCAAAGGGAATCGGAGCGATCGCCCAGCCCACGCTTTCCACACCATTTTTTAGGCGGGTGAAATCGCCTTTATCCACGGCGAAGTCAAAGGCCGCGTTCAAAACTCCATAACGCACGCCCTCGCGATTCACCTCGGCCAGTGAGAGGAAGGGCTGCCCGCTTTGATTCGCGAGAACGCCATACCGTGGGGCCACATAGACAATCTTTGCCGTGTTGTCACGCAGGAGGAGATAGCCCTGCAGGCCATCGGGAATGGCCCGGAGCACCTCAGGAGGGAGAGGATCGGTCGATGGATCGGCTGGGATCGCATGGGCTGCGGTGCCGATTAAAGAGGAAAGGGCGGTTGCCGTTAAAATGCTCTTTATCTGTTTCATGCACGATTCCTGTGTTGATGAAGTGGAACGGATAAAAAATGAACTGCTGATTTTTTGAATAGCCTCCTTTCGCTCATGAGTTTCGAAGTCCCTGACCTGTAGACTGGCGGGAGGAGATTTTTTTTGCCTGGTGGAAAAAATATTTTCAGCTGATGGAGAGGCACTGGGAAAGTTATGCAGACGGAGGCGGGGGGAGCCGGGCGCGTCTCAGGTCTTGAAACACGCCCCTAACGGAATGTCTTGCTTATAATAGAGTGATACGCACGGGCCTGGAGAGAAAGGTTTCTGACAGTTGAATGCGGTCATTCGATAGATTGGGATGGGATTCTCGTCTGATCTGCAGGCTCAGTTCGCGATCCTTGGGAAAACGGCCCAGCTGCTCGCGACTGAACACGAGGCTGAGGTGGCCTTTCGAATGCAGGCACTCCTGAATGATGGGATCGGTCGCCGATTCCACCGCGGGTTCGTATTTCAGGCAAAGGGTCAATTCATCGGTGCCCACGAGAGGGTCACCCTGCATCAGAACGGCAAGTTCGCGATCGCTACGGACCTGATCTCCCTCCTGTGGAATTTTGATAGCGGTGCGGGCTGGCACCCGGGCTGGAATGGTAAAGACCTCGCCATCGTTGTTCACGTAACGGAATTCCATCGGCATGTGAGGGGGACGCGCCATCTGCATTTCGAGATGATACATGGCAGCGCTGGCCAGGTCGATGGAGGTCATCGGCGTGCCGTTGAATGCGATCGAGCTGCCATCGGTCAATTTCAGGCTGGTACCGAGAGGATTCTCATAACGAAACGAGGCCAACGCCTTGAGTTGCGCTGTGGCCTCCGTGTAGGTCAATTCATACGACTGTTCAATCGTGCTCTGTCTGACGTCTTCCGATCGACCCGTGCCGCATGCTGTGAGTCCGAGGAGTGGCAAAAGAAGCAGGGACAGTGTTTGATGTCGCATGGTGTGTCTCCGAAAGCCGATGGAACGTGTCTGGCTTTTTTGCTATCGCAAGTCCTGTGCCGCAGCATTTTAGGTCATAATGACTTAAACGGGCCGATTTTTCAGGCCCTGGAGGGACGCTGAATGGCGAAAATTTATTGCAGCTGTGTCGAAGAGTTCACAGCTATTTTCAATGTGCCTGTGGAGTATATCCGGTCGGAGTTAAGAATTTGCCAGGTCACCATTTGATCCTGTCGCTTGATGGCCACATGAATGGTGGTGCCCGGAACGATAGGCGCAGGGAATTTGGCTTTGCTTATTTCCACGGCGGTGAGTGGTTGATTGCAGTGCTTCTGTAAGAGATCAAGCACGAGATCGATCTGCGCCACAGCGGGAAAAATCGGATGGCCGGGAAAATGCCCGGCGAAGCAGGGATGATCGGCTGCGATCACAATGTCCTTAGCAGTAAAGTCCACCATTCACCTGAATCGTTGTGCCATTGATATAGGAACTCGCATCCGAAGCCAAAAATCCGACCACCTGGGCCACTTCCTCGGGTTCTCCAATGCGGCCGATAGGAATGGTTTTCAGTTGTTCGGGACCTACCAGATCCTCGGTCATATCCGTGGCGATCCATCCCGGGCTCACCGTGTTGACCAGCACTCCTTTGCGCGCCACCTCGCGGGCCAGGGATTTGCTGGCGGCGATCAGGGCGCCCTTGGCCGCAGCGTAGTTGGTCTGACCTGCCTGACCGGTTTCACCGGCGAGGCTGGCGAGCAGAATAATGCGGCCCCAGCGTTGCTGAATCATGTGCGGGAGAAAAGCCTTGTTCAGATGATAAAAGGAATTCAAAGCCAGCTGAATGGGCTCAAAAAAAGCCTTTTCCTCAAGGAAATAGAAGAGGCCATCCGCCTTGGTCGCGGCGTTGTGAATGACGATATCATAGCCGGGCTGCCAGTCGAGGGCATGTTTCAGGCAGACCTCGATCGAGGCCGGATCATTTAAATTGAGTGCGAAGGCTTTCACCTGGTCCCTCCGCTGCAGGTCACCCATGAGGCGCAGAGAGGCTTCCGCTCCCTGATGGTAGGTGAAGGCCACACAATGATCCGGCAGAGCTGCGAAGTGCCGAACGAGAGCTGCGCCGATGCCGCGATTGCCGCCGGTGATAAAAACGCGTTTCATGACATGGAACTCCGGGTCTCCTGATAAAAACTCATCAGCGAACGTGCGACCGTTTCCCCGCGATATTCGAGAGTGATGCTCGCCTGGCTGATGGCCTCGACTTCGGTTTCAATGGTGACCTCGGCAAGCACGGCATCACCGGGGGCGAGGGCCGGTCTTTGGAGAAGCACCCATTCGCGGATGGACAACAAAAATCCCGGTGTGCTGGCATCATGATCCCCGCCGCGGAGCGCCCCACAAACCGTGGCGGCAGCCTGGGCCATGATTTCCAGCAGCCAGTGATAGCGAAAGCGTTCGCTTTCATTCCAATAGGGTTTGCCGCTGGTCAGAACGCTGCTCACGCGACCTTTTTTTTTCCCACGGTCCAGATCGATCAGATCATCCACAAGAAGCATGTATCCCTGATGCGGGATCAAGGTATCGGGAGCCATTGCGTTACCAAACTTTCTCCTGAAAGGGAGCGGACCAGACGGGCCGCAGCAGGAAGTCCCTGGTTCAGGAGCCAGGGTGGAATCCTTGATTCATCTTCAGTATAAATTTCCGGCGAGGCGCTGCTGAAATCCTCCAGCGATCCATCCCGACAAAAATCGAGCACCCGCAGGGCATGATCCGGGTCGCAGCTCAAAAGCAGGATTTCCGCCTGAGCCCGATGGGCTCCGGTCTGATCCAAATACTCGTGCGCATGAATCACGAAGCTCAAGGCGTCCAGCCCGTGTGTCATGCGCAGCTGGGCCAGCTGCAGACAGTTATCCGCGGATAAAAAACCACCGGACAGGGCATAGCAGGGATGGCGAATGCCATGGGTCATGGACAGGTAGGCGAGCGCTGCATTCTGCACGGAATGCTGAAATTCCTTGGGGGAAACCGGCAGGTCTGCATCGGCAATCGCGCGCGTGACCTGCAGCATTGCCCCGAGTTCCCCGAAGCCGCTTGAATAAAAAATCGGTGCCTTGCACTCGCGGGCCTTGATCATCCCGTCCGGAGCCTGCGCCTCAAGGGCCGCAAAGGCCTGAACCACCGCTTTTTGCAGCGCGGTCATGCGTCGGAAAAAAGGTGACGCGAGACGCAGCTGGCTTTCAGGTGTCCAGGATTCCGAGTGAGCTACCAGCAGATGGACCTTGTTCATACGGAATCCGCCGCGATAAGCAGGGAGAAATTGCTGCCGCCAAAGCCAAAGGAATTGCTGAGACCTTTCTTCAAATGCTTTTTCCGGAGCATGGCCACGGTGATGGCCGCTTCCAAAGCACCCGCGGCACCCAGATAATGGCCGGTGAAACCTTTGGTGGCATGCAGCCGGTCGAGGCTGCCGAAGACCGCTGTCACGGCCTCCGCCTCGGCCGCATCGTTGCCTTCCGTTCCTGTGCCATGGGCGTTGATGTAGTCCACGGCGTCCGCACTCCAGCCGCCGTTGGCGAGGGCCTGCTCCATAGTCGCCTGCATCCAAATTCCCTGCGGCGCCGGCTGCACCATGTGATGGGCTTCTGAAAGCGCGGCATAGCCGCAGAGGGAAGCCAGAATTGTTCCGGCCGGTTCCCGTTCCAAAAGGAGAAGAGCCCCACCTTCGCCCAGGTTGATGCCTTTCCGCTGCGGTGAAAAAGGCTGGCAAGGATTATAATCAAGGATCTGCAAACTATCAAAGCCATGCAGCGTCACGCGATTCAAAATATCAATGCCACCGGCAATCGCGGCCTTGCACAGGCCGGAACGCACGGCGTCATATGCCTGACCGATCGCCTGAGCGGCGGCGGCGCAACTGGACGAAAAGGTGAAGTGCGGTCCCCGCAAAGGAAACATTTTTCGCAATTCCTGCGTGATCCAAACCTGCTGCATATCCGGCGCAAGAAAATGCAAGAGAGGCTGGCCCGTGCTGCGATGCTGGGACAGAGCGGAAAAAAAGCCATCGATCCCGCAGGTCGTCGTGCCGATGAAAAGACCGATATCCCGCGGCGCATAGCGCGTGAAAACGTGGGTTTCACCGTCGAGCTGTTCGATCATGCTCTGCATGACCCGCCGCATGACCTGATCCGATTTCAAACGCTCCGCTTCAGGCACCTGCCAGGTGTCCAGAGGCAATTCCCCAAGCGGCGCCTGGATCCATTCGGCAAAGCGATGGGCACGATGTATCCCTGACTTCTGCTGGATGACAGCATCCCCGAGGTCCTGCCATTGCCGGCCCAGGGCCGAGGCGACAGAGATTCCCGTGATGCTGACACTGGTGCTTAGCATGATTTAATTCGCTGCCTGCAGTTGGCTGGAATGAATGGCCTGCGCGATGCTGCTGACGTTTCGCAGGATATTGCGACCGTTTTCATCATTGCGAACCTTGATCGCATAGCGCTTGTCGAGCGCCACCACCAGTTCCAGGATGTCGATGGAGTCGAGTCCCAGACCGTCCTGAAACAGGGAAAGCTGGTCATCAATACGATCTGGCGTCATGCCAGGCAGATTGGAGACTTCCAGCAGAAGCTGCTTGATTTCACTTTTAATTTCGTCGACTGACTTTTGCACCGGCATACTCTTCTCAACCTCCAAACTTTTTCAGGAATCCTGGTGCGGCCTGAGCACCATCAAACTGTGGCTGATCCCCAGATTGTCGATGATGTTCTCCAGACGGAAACCGGCCTGGCTGGTCAGGCGAACTATCGTTCGGGTGTCATACATTTTACTTTGCCCATTGGCAATGGCCGTGAAATAGGGCGACGTTTGCATGAGGCAATAGGCAGGGACCTTGGGCTGCCGATCCCAAAATGTGTCCAGGATGAAAAGACGCCCATCAGGCTCAAGCGAGGATCGTGCCAGCTGGAGGATCTTAAAAACATCAGCCTCGTTGAAGCAAACCAGAAACTGACTCATCCACACCGCCTGAAAATCAGAAGGCAAAGTGGCATGCGAGGACAGGAGATCAACGGCATGATAGCTCAAGCGTTGACGCCAGGGTTCCTCCTGACTTTCCGCCTGAGCCAGCTCGATTTGCGAGGGCAGATCCGCGATCGTGACCTTGAGCTGCGGCTGTGCCGTCAGACAGGTGCGGGCAAAGCGTCCGGTATTGCCACCGATATCGAGCAGATTTTGCACCTCTTCTGCAAAAATTACAGGCAGGGCCGCGGCAAATGCCGAATCGGAATAGTAATGATCAAAGGCCAGCCACGATTTGCGGATAGGATCGGGCAGCTCATTCAGACCCTCATAAACGGTCGGCCAGGGACCAAGCTCCTTCAGTCCGGCGGGCTTGCCTGTTTTCAGAGCTTCCTCCAGATGAAAAAGGCCCTTGAAACAGACATCATAAATGAAATCGAAGTTGATGGCCGTCATGGTATCCAGGGCCAGCACATGGCCGAGTTTGGTCAAATGAAAGCGGTCCTCCTGAAGCTTCAGGACGCCCATGGCCAGAGCCGATTCGAAGAGGACGCGGATGGCATAAGGGCTCAGGTTAAGGCGCTCCGCTGCCATCGGAATGCTGAGGCCTTCGCCAACGGCGTTTTCCAGCGCAGCCAGGATTCCCATGCGCTTCATCGCCATGCACACCATGAAACTGACCGGAGCGAAGGCGAGTTTTTGGGCCTCCAGCATGGCTTCTTCAAGATTTTGCCGCCCGGGTGCAAAGCGGGGAGACGGTTGGGAGGTGGGATCGAACACGGAAAACTCCTTGCGCATGCGTGCGCCGGCGCTGGCTTCAGACCTGAATCCATTGAAGTATCCGGGCTTGAAGGGCGTTGACAGATAAAGGCAAAAGACCTTAGGTTCAATTTGGATAGACAGGCAGCTTGTCCCGGACAGGGAAAATTTCACGCCGTCAGCAATGAATCCTTGGGATCTTGAAGAAGATTAGCGTTTGCACAAGGGGCTGGCAAGCACAACGAATTGACAGGTAATCGCCGGATGAACCCAAAACTTGAGACTGTGCAGAATCTCATCTGGATCCAAACCAGTTTTCTCGGTGACATCATTTTGCAGACTGCGGCTTTGAATTATGTGCGGGAGCAGCATCCTTCCATTCGGCAGTATCTCATCACGACTCCGCTCGGTGCCAAAGCTTTAGGCGGGCATCCCGCGCTGCACAAAATAGTGGTCTTCGACAAACGCGGGCGCTCGATGCGCAAGGCGGTTCAGTCGGTAAAAAGCGACTTAAAGGACTGTGGGCGTGAAGGGACAGTCCTTCTGCAGGCTCATCGCAGCGTGCGGTCCAGTCTTTTGGCGGTGGCGCTGGGTTTTTTTACAGTAACCTATGAAGAAAGCCAACTCAGCTTCCTCGCCGATCGGCGGGTCCCGCGTGTGGCCGTGCTGCATGAAACGCAGCGCATCAGTCTCCTCCTGGAACCACTCGGTGTCCCGCGCGAGCAGCTTTTTACCAGCCGCCCCTCGCTGGCCTCGGCTTCCACAGCCTTGTCCACGGACATCGGGTCCCGCACGTCAGGGCAGGGTTTGGTTGGCATCGCGCCTGGCAGCGTCTGGGGCACCAAACGCTGGCCGGTTGCGCACTTCATTCCGATGGCCCGCATTCTTTTGGATCGCACCGATCACACGCTTTTGATCCTGGGCAGTCAGGACGAGCAGGCGGCCGCCGCGGAGATGGAACAAGGCCTTCAGGATTATGGGGCGCGCGTCATCAATCTTGCCGGCGAAACCAGTTTGGATGATCTGCGCGGTCTTTATCCTCAGCTCGATCTGCTGGTGAGCAACGATTCCTCACCTCTGCACTATGCGTCAGCGTTTCAGGTTCCGACTTTGGCTATATTTGGCGCCACAGTTCCGGCCCTGGGATTTGGGCCTTTGGCGCCGCACAGGTTGGTGGCGGAGGTGGAGCTGGAATGTCGGCCCTGCAGTGATCACGGACCGCAGGTGTGCCCGCTCGGTCATTTCAAATGTATGAAGACCTTGCTTCCCGAACGGGTGGCGGCCATGGCTCTCGACCTTTTGGCCCCGAGGTCCGCTTAGAAGGAAATCTTTACCGAATCGGCTGAGCGACGGGCGGGACCATGATAGACCGCTTCGATATTGTTGCCATCGGGATCCAGAACGAAGGCCGCATAGTAACCCTTATGATAGGGCCTGATTCCAGGATGACCGTTTTCACGACCGCCCGCCTTCATAGCCGCTTGAAAAAACTTTTGCACGGTCTCTTCATCATGAGCCTGAAATGCAATATGAACACGCCCGGTCAGTTCTCCATGTGCGGCACGGCTGTCCGGGGTTGAAATAAAGAGTTCATCGGCCCACAGATGATCGTCGGACTCACCACCGAGCGGAATATCCAGAGCGGCGAAAATCGCACGATAAAATTTCTTGCTGGCATTGATGTCCTTCACCACGATTTGGATGTGATCGATAAGGCGTCCGCGGTATGTATCCATATTTGATTCCCCCTTTTCCGTTCTACGATATAAAGAAAAAAAACTGAAATCCACTGCCAATGCGGAAAATTGCAATTCGTGGACTTACCCACTTTGCGCCTCCGGACTCCTCATGCATACTGAAATAAAGTCGGAGGCCATTTATGACATTTGACCAGATGATTGAGTTCATTATCGATCGCATTGAAAAGGGTTATGTCAATCATCCTGCCGACAATGGTGGGGAAACCAACTGGGGCATCAGCGTGCGGGCGCATCCCGAGCTGAAAGGTCGGATGAAAAAGCTGACCAAGGATGAAGCGAAAAAAATCTATCGGCTCTCTTATTTCACCCCGGCGCAGATCGCCAAATATCCCGGCAAGGTGCGTCTCGCCGTTTTCGACGGAGCCATCAACCACGGTGTGAAGAGCAATAACAAAATCGTGCAGAGAGCGTTGAATCGTCTCGGCCATAAACTTGCGGTGGACGGTGTGGTGGGACCGATGACTTTGGCGGCTGTGAAAGCGACCGATCCGTTGACCTTCCTGGCCACCTACAGCCGGCAGCGGCTTGAACTCTTTAAAAAGCACGAGGATTACAGCTGGGCCGGGGCCGGCTGGGAATATCGCCTCTTTCTGATCTGTTCTGCGTCTTAATGGTATAAATATATGTCTATTTGACCATCTTCCGCCGGAATTCATCGCGAAAAACCTTTCCCCAACCTTGGCCCTTGTATTAGGTTAGGCAGGCAAAATCCCCATCATGGGGAAGCATCTTTTTTTGTATGGGAAAGGATATCACCATGGGTGAACAGGAAGCTCTTGCTACCATAAAAAACGACGTGGAAAACAATAAGGTTTTTCTTTTCATGAAGGGCACTCCTGAATCGCCTCAGTGCGGTTTTTCCGCTCAGGTTGTTCAGGTTTTGAAGAATTACGGCGTGCCTTATGGCTCGCGCAATGTTCTGGACGATTGGGATATCCGCGAAGGCATCAAGAAGTTTGCCAACTGGCCGACGATTCCGCAGCTCTATGTGAAAGGCAAATTCGTCGGTGGCTGTGACATCGTTTCGGAAATGCATCGTAAAGGCCAGCTGGCCGAAGTTCTCAAGGACCTCTAAGCCATTCCAGTTAAGGATGTGTGAGTATGAGCATTCGCCCCTCTGATTTCACCAAAGTCGTGCATGCCGGTGTGGAGCCTGATCCGCGCACAGGCGCGATCATGACCCCGATCTTCCAAACCTCGACCTATGTGCAGGAAGCACCCAACCAGCACAAAGGCTGGGATTACTCGAGAGCCGGAAACCCGACTCGTGATGCTCTGGAGGAGGCGTTTGCCGCCCTGGAAGGAGCCAAATACGGTTTGGCTTTTTCCTCGGGTCTCGCCGCCGAGCAGGCGATCATCCAGATTCTGAATCCGGGTGATCATGTGCTGGTCTGTGATGATGTTTATGGCGGAACGGGTCGCCTGTTTCGGCGCCTCTTCGCCAAATACAACCTGACCTTTGAATTCATTGATATGACCGCGGTGAAGAACGTGGAAGCCGCGATCAAGCCGAACACCCGCCTTGTGTGGATTGAAACGCCGACCAATCCCCTCCTCAAGGTGATCGATATCGCAGCGGTGACGAAGCTTGCGCATCAAGCGTCGGCCCTCGTTGTGGTGGATAACACCTTTGCTTCGCCAATCTTCCAGTCGCCTCTGGAAATGGGTGCCGACATTGTCGTTCACAGCACGACCAAGTATATCGGCGGTCACTCCGATATCATCGGCGGTGCGGTGATGATGAATGACGATAAGCTTTATGAACAGATCAAGTTCGTGCAATTTGCCGGCGGGGCGGTGCCCGGTCCTTTCGAAAGCTTCCTCCTTTTGCGCAGTGTGAAGACGCTGGCCGTGCGGATGGAGAAGCATGATGCCAATGCTCTGACCGTGGCCCGCTACCTGGCGGAACACAGCCGCGTGAAGGAAGTCTTCTTCCCAGGACTGCCTTCGCATCCGCAGCATGCGCTGGCGAAAAAGCAGATGCGTGGATTTGCAGGCATGGTGTCCTTCAATCTGAAAGGCAACTATGATGAAGTGGTGAGCTTTCTGCAAAAATTGAAGGTCTTCTCACTGGCTGAAAGTCTCGGCGGTGTGGAATCGCTGGTGAACCACCCGGAGAAGATGACCCATGCTTCGGTGCCCGAAGAGATGCGCAAGCAGCTCGGGATCGGACCGAATCTGATTCGCCTCTCCTGTGGCATTGAAAGCGCCGATGATTTGATCAAGGATCTGGATCAGGCTTTGAAAAGCTGACGAGCGGCCTCGCTGATTTCAGGCCCACCACGCCAGGATATAGATGTCTGCAGGGTCTCCCTGCAGCTTCAGATAATCCATGACCTTAAAAAGTTCGCCCTTGTCATAGCGGTCTATATACTGGCGGAAGGTGACTTCCTCCTCTTTGCCAGTATCTGGATTGTGAAAGCTACCCATGGGCTCGTCATAGTTGAAGGTCAGCCAGTCCTTGAGTCTCGCCGGGAAGAAATGCGCGGAGTCGTCTCCCATGCATTCCTCGAGATATTCCTGCAGTTCGGCTGGTATCGTCAACCGTAGCGTCTTGGCTTCAGAATCCTCCATAAATGGCAGCAGTTTTCCGTAGAAACGGCCACCATCCAGGAAAAACGGGTCATCAGGTGACGGGTCTGGTATGGCTGAATAAATAAAATACTTCATCTCATCGTTATGGGAACACCAGATCTGAAAGCGTTCATCCTCAAAATCGAAACTCAAAGGAGTGATCGCAACCAGCCTCTGCCCTTCCTTCTTCACCGCCGATAACGACACCGTCCATCCCATGGATTATCCCTTATTTTCTCTTAAACGGAACCAATTCGAAGTTACCTTTTTCAACAGAATAACCTCGGGCTTTAAAGTAATCAGTAATGTTCTTGAGATAGCTTTCCTGATGATTTTCGTAAAAGAACCTGATTCCGGCATTTCCAAAAGTCCTGGCATGTTCAACATACCCTGTCATTGAAGTTTCTTTCCATTTGCCGGAGTTGGACTTGACTTCTGTTAGCCAAACTTTGCCGTTCTCTCTTGAGATAATATCAACGTCCGTCAAATGGTTGCCATCAGGCTTTATCAGTTTACGACCCACGTCCACGATTTCAACGTTGGTTTTAGCAGTGATCCGAGTGAGAGCTTCTGCTTCCGCAATGGCACCACCGTTGAACTTCATTATAACATTATTGACATCAGTAGTACGGCCATTCATCCAGCCAAGAGCAGCTTTCTCCGATTCATTTGCCGTACGCTTCATCAAATTGACCAGGTTCTCATAGGAACCAGGAGGAAGCCGATCTTTCACCTGCTGCAGCTTTGTCAAAGTTTTCTCAGCATTGAGAATCCACTCTACATTGGTTCCTTCTGGCAATTTATCCAGAAGCGCCGACATGCGATTCACAATAGTCACAACATCGCAGGGTGAAGCGGCATAGGCAGTCTGAACACCTAGCAGAAAATCCAGAGACGGAAAGCTTGGTCCTGGGGAAACCTGTCCCATATTTCGAATGCAATCGGCGCCAAGGAACTTCATGAAAGATTGCATCTCATCGGCCGTATCCAGACCATACCGTCCCGCTGTCTCCGACAGGTTCACGAGATCATCTGATACCCGCATCGCAGCACTGCTGGCCTCTTCAGCCATCTTCTCGCCTCGACTGAGTGCAGAACCGAGATAAAGAGTCAGGATATCCCCTGCCAGCCGGCCTTTAATTTCTCCGCACTCCCTTGGCTGCTGGCTGCAGTTCTGCAGGGTATGGAAGCTTTTCAGCAACTCACTCCCTATCATGCTGCTGACAGCATCCCAGTTCTTATAGGCATAATAGATGGCGGCCACGGGAAGCAAGGGATCGCTGATTACGGCGTGCAACCCGCTCCAGGTATTGTATGCGGATGTCATGAGGCCAACACCGATACCCTGGGCATAATCAATCAATCCCCAACCCTGATCCAGCAACGCCAGGTAGGTGCCCAGCTCGGCCATGGGACCGATCACATACTGCTTCTCGAGACGCAGGGCCAGGGCCCGCGCAAATGAACCCATGCCGCCTTCATTGTTCATGATGGCGCTGGATTCTCCGAAAGCATTCAACAAAAGAATGTTCTGATAACCCTGGAAAGTGTCCGGCGCCGCATTGGATTCGAATTCCTCCCTGGCCTTGTCGGTAAGCCTGACGCCCTGATAAGGGAGAGTGGCACCAGACTGATAATTTTGAAAGGCAATCGCCCGGTCCGCATTCCTCTGACCTTGTGCCTTCAAACCTTCAGCGAAGAAAGCCTGGCTTCGCGCCTGCAGCACTGCGGGCACATCTTTGGGATCAACATTGGGCGCCACGACAGGCAGACTACTCGAACGACCTGCAACAATCACACCCTGCGCGTTTTCCAATGCTTCTTCAGCAGGCTGCTGCTGAGCCACTATGCTTTCGATCGCATCGAGGAGCGGCTGGGATTCATCCCCCTGCTGAACAACCACCTCATCCGAAATAATACGCTCCGTTTCTTCAAGGAGGGCCTGATTCTGAGCGGCCAGATCTGGAAGGGTCTGGGTTGCGAGCTTCGTATTCTCTGCACTCCTGGTTTTATTCTGCTCTTCAAGCTGGGTATTTTTGGCTTTCGTATCGGCGAGTTCCCCTTCCGCCTTTTTCTTGACTTCCGACTTCAGGCGATTGAATTCACTCTTCGCCTTCGGGTTTTGAGGTTCCTTGCCCTGCTGCACATTGGCCTTATCCTTGCTTAGAAGGTCAAGGTCTTCCTTATACTTCTTCTGAAGAGCCTCAATATTCTCGTTTTTCCTGGTCGAGATAATTTGGCGATGATTATCCAGGTTCTTATCATCCATGAATCGGCATTTGTGTTGCGGGCTACACCACTTGAAATAGGTCTTATCGATATTTTTATAGAGATTTTTCAGAATGGCATTGGCTTCCTTGCCTCTATTATTATTGTAGTAATAGATGCCATAATTGTTGTCAAAACTTCCCCAGGTTGGCTCCGGATCGAGATTCACGGGATATTTGCAGTCAACCGAAGGCTGGCTCGTCGCACACAAGCTCAGCTGCGCTAACGCCTGGGCATTAACGAGGAAAGTCAGCAGAAAGATCAGGACGGGCCATGCGTTTAACTTTTTGGTTATCATTGTCTTACACCTGCTTTAAAGGCGTTCCATGCCGATTCAATCGTTATGACTTTATCTTCAAGGGCGAAAAACTCATCCCATGTCTTGACCAGCGGAACATCGAAACCCATATCTTCATCGAAACGCAACATGCCTACCAGCATGGGTTTTAAGTGAATGACATACTCTTCGCGAGCAGCATAGTCTGGAGCATTCTCCATGATATCGAAAGCCACCTGATCCAAACGTGTCAGGAGCCGCGACCGGAACTTGTTCGGAGTCAGTTCTTTGGCGAGGTCCGCTTTAAGACGGGTTCTGGCCTCATCCAGGAGCTTCATGAGCTTCTGCTTTGTATTGGCGGCAAGCAGGTCATTCCCTTGAATTTCAGTGGCCAGCGAAGCGTAGTAGAGATCAGCCGAATTGCCAATGCCAACCGCTTTTCTGAGTTCACGTGCATTCACGCTTTTCCAGAAATTGGCGGACAAGACGTTGATCTTTTGCATGATGCCATCTTCTGCATAAATGGCTTTGACCGTTCGCTGCGACTGCGCGATCTTCTCCTGGATTTTAGCATCCAAGGAGGCAAGTGCCGTCAGCGTGCCGTAATTCTCATAGACTCTCTCATAGAAGGCGAGCGTCAGCGAAGCCTCAAGGAAACTCCGACATACCAAAGGTTTGTCGGCAAGACGGAGATAGGAATCACCCAAAACAAAACTGAACCGGGCCAGGCTGTCTTGAATTTCGGAGTTCGCTTTTTCCAGGATCGATTTCTTATCGATAAAGCGGGCCGGGATTTCCAACCGGTTCACTTGAAATACATAAGAATCAACCTCAGATTCCATGGCGACGTAAAAATTCTGTGCGTCTTTGAGTGCGGAATTGAGCGTTGGCACCTCACAAAGGGAATGAAAGGCGCCGGATTTCAGCCTCTCTCTTTCCAGTCGAAGGGTTTCAATATCAGTGGAAATGTCGTCTTCACTGGCGGTGAGGGCCACCACTCCATTCATCCAGGCCTGAAGTCTCTTGCCAAGCTCAATATGAGACGAGAGACTGGCATGCATGACGTTGATCTTGTCGGCCATCTGCTCCGACAACGTCTTGAAGCGCTGCAAAAACTCCATGCGCATTTTATGGTGGAGTTCGAGGGATCCTTCCAGCATCGCGCGATCCGCTTCGATCTGTTTTTGGAGGGCTTCGAGTTGAGCCTTTTTTGCAAGCAACTCAGCCTGTTCATCGGCAAGCTTTTGACTCTCGGCTTCGGTGCTTTTCAAGGCCAGCAGGGCCTCGCCCGTACTGTCGGCTATCTGCTTCATATCGGGAAATGGAGTTAAATCAATGAAACCGAACAGATCAGTGAACATCTCGTTAAACTGCGCCTGATATGTCTGGTAATCACCTTCCGTTTCGATACGAGCCTGCTCAAGCGCCTGGTTCATTTCCTTCTGCATGTCATGACACTCGAAGGTCATTTCACGGCCGTAGAACATCTCCTGGGTTTCGAAGCGCGTCGTGCAGCTTGCGATATTGCGGCTGCGGTCATAGAGGTTGGCCGGGCCATTCTTCAAATGTCGATATTTCATCTTGCAAACGTGAGCCGGGGACTTTTGAAGATAGTAGGCTCCATAACGTTCCTCTTTGATATCCCGAGCCAGGTTTTTATCCTCGCAAACCATTAAGCCCATACTGCGGTGATTATCGATCGTGTAATCGATCAAGCACCCGATGGATTTAAGAAAATCAGCTTTTTCCTGTTGTTCGCGCTTCTCCCGGTCAGCGTCGTAAGACGTATTGGGGTCCTTGACATCCCAATTACCGTTGGATGGACTATCGCCGGCATCCCAACTCCATGTCACGGCAAGTTCACTGCTTCTACAATCGACGGCAGTGGGATTCATGAGCGCGGGTGACCATTTGAAGAAACGTTCAGTTGTTGCAGCAACTTTCGGACCAAGGCCGTTGTCACTTCCCAAGCGGTCGTCGATCCAGTCGCCAGCGCGATCGATGCCATCCTTGGCGCAAGCCGAAGCCCTTTCGGTTTCACACGTCGCCAGGCGCAGGGGATTAATGGCCGAACATTTGCGAGGTTTACACTTCCATTTTTTACACTTCACGCCGCAGGTCCATTCCTCCCTGGCCCGTTCACGGCAATCGGTCTGGCAATCGATGGCATAAGCCGTGATGGAAGTCAGGCCCAGTAACCAACCGAGCAAAATTCTTTGCAGTCGTGAATGCTTGCCAGTTTTCATTAATGACCTCCTGTGAGAGAATCAAGACCCTGCATCGAGACTTCCCAGGATCGGCTTGTGGACTGAAGGATCGTGAGGTTTCTCCGAGCCGCGGCATTTTTGAGTTCTGGAATGCGCACGGCCAGGCGAGCTTTCTCGGCGCTAATAAAATTCTGCAGCTGAGCCAATTTACTCCTGAATAGTTCCAAATTGGCATTGGTTTTGGACAGGAGTTCATCACCAAGCGTCAGACACTGCGCATCCGCCTGGCCTCCCGCACACACCCCGGAAAGCGGCAGGGCATCGACGAGACTATTGGCCAGAGTATCCAGTTCATTCATCTGCTGAGTTAGAACACCGATGGCTCCTTCAATGCGCTTGTCTTCGAAATCCATGCGGGCTTCACTGCAGACAGTGCGCTCCAGTTTGCCTTCATAAGACGCAAAATCATTGCCGACAAGCAGATCAATCGCGCTCTGGTCTTCTGGCAGACGTGTATCCACGGGTTTGCCCAAACGGCGATTCAACTGAATGATATTACGCAGGCAGTTGACTTCAAGGCTCTTACGGATCACATGCACCTGCGATTCAGCTTCCCGAACATTCAGCCACTTGGCTGGCAGACGCCGTAAATCCGTTATGCCGGCCAGAGTGCTTTCCAAAATCTCCAAAGCCAGGCTCTGCTCCGTCTGCAGGTTTTCGATAGAGAAAATATCGGGAGTGCTCAAGGAGCCGAGCCATTCAATACGGCAATCAGGAGCATACTGTGCGGATGGACTGGGATTGAAGCTCACCGAAACGGTGCCATTCGGTGATGCAGGAATTTCCAAGGTTTGAAGAGTCGGTGTATTGGTAAAGGTCAGTTGGGCCTGGGTGCCACCAGCTTCCACCATGATTTTGGAAGAAGCGCCTGTAGCCCGGCTGCAGCTCAGGTCAAAAAGAAGAGTGGTTTTGCCAGAAATTCTCGGTTTACTTTCTGTGATCGCATCGAGATTCAACTGTCCGGTGTAACCGCGGCATTGGTTATAAAAGCCAAAAGCGTTTTTACAATTGGCGGTGGCTTCCCAGAGTTTTTGCTGCGCGCTCGCGACGGGTGCCAGACTCAAAATAGCGGTAGCAAGCAGATATTTTTTCATCATCCTGGTCCTTATTCAAAGGTGAGGTAGCGAACTTTCATACCCGAAAATTCAATCTGTGCGTCCGCGCTGCCGTTGTTTTGAAAGTTGAGCTCGGTCCGGAGGCTGGTCGCGATTGTGCCGCCATCGTTGCTACATTGCTCTGCGTAAGGCGCATGGTCTTGATTGGTGTAGAGTTTTTCAAGCGTAATGCCAGTGCCTGAATTGGCCACTGCAAAGTTGTGCTCCTTAACGATCTCAGAGATCAATTTCCCATCCCGCGGCAGGATTTGCATGTAGGGTGGTTGATCGATCATTCGGAAGCACACGTGCTGAATGATGAAACGAAGCTTGCCGCCATAGGTTTGACCAGGAACGCTCCGTGTGACCATAAACGTCGGCCGGAAAACAAACTCCCAGTTGGGCGCAAACTGCTGATCAAAATGCTCGAAGGGCAGGTCCAGGATTAATTGGCCCGATTGCATCCGAGGGATTGGAATATTAGGCACTGGATGCGGAACCTTGGGCAAAAGCGAAGGCCGGTACTGAATTGCAGAGAGATTATATGAGGGATCGGCTATCCAAAAAAAGTCTTCGCCATTGGTTGGCATGGCCTCTGGAAAATAATGGACACCGTCGACAGCAAAAGGGCCCGAGGTACCCAGGCCATCCTGGTTGGATTCGTAAATCCAGAATTCCCTGGCTGATCCGACTGGCTGCGAACCTGGATCTGTCACGTCATGGAGTTCCGAAACGTCTTTATGGGATCCGCAGCCTATCATGAGGACCATGAGAGCGAATAAAAGAGGGTGGATCATAACCTTTTTCAAGGGTAACTCCTTAATTTATTTATAAAAAACCTTACTATAGCCGGAATTGAGCATGGTTCGGCCCTTCCTGGACAAACCGGATCTCGCCTTATTGCAGGTTGCAGCTAAAAATATTGATTCAAGCCGAGCTGGGGGAAAGAGGGATACCCGAGCCTCAGAATGAAAGTATTGACCGTGAATCAGCGACAGCAAGCGCTCAAATGTAGATCGCCCGCATATTCTCCATAGCGGTACGGAGTGCCCCCATGCCACCCGATTGATGAATCCCCAAAGTTGGCTGGAGTCAAGTAAGACGCGGCGTTATTCACGTCCTGATAGATGCGCATGCCACGGATGTGACCTGCCTGCTTCGTGAAACCCGCTGGGCAGGCTCCATTCGACAGAAAACAGAGGCGTCCTTCCGCCCACGAAGCTTTATTATTCGCATTCTTGCAGGACTCAAGGTCAGGTTTAATCCTGGTTTCCAATTCCTTGGTCAAGGCCTGAATTTTGGCTTCCTGAAGAGCCACAATTCGAGCCAAATCGGTCTCGGATGCAAAGGAAGCTTTGGCCCACATAAGGCTGAAGATAAAAGCAAAAGTAACTAATTTCATGATGTGTTCTCCAAAAATTCAAACCTGCCGGCTCGGAGGAGGATAGGAACCCTCGAATATTGCAGTTGGCAAAATCATGCCGAACCGTTCACCAGGACCCACGGTGGCAATCCAATCGACGGCAAAGCAGCTCATGGAATCCATCGGGTGCGAGCGAATCGCCTTTGCCGGAACTCAGTCCGATGCTTTCATCACGCACCAGCAGCGCCGGGGCCAGTTCCAATCTTCGTACAACCTGATCAATATCTGGAGTGGCCTTGTCCCAGGAGAACGCCAGCTCCGCTGCCCAATCCCGATTTTCATTCAAGGTTTTGTCATTCTGCAGGATCCATCCCTGAGCTGTCACCAGACGGGATCTTACCTTGCCACCCATCTGCGCGGCCCCCTTGAGGGCTTTGATGTCGGTGATTTTGACCTCTGATTTGCCGACCCGCAGGGGACGCACGCGAACACGTGCGACACCCGTGTGGTCATCGCGCTTGACGCGATGCAGTCCTTCTTCCAGGAAAAGATGCCCGTAAGCCAGACGTCCGGCCAACAAAAACCAGCAGGGCTCATCGTTCCGCATCGGCTCGCAGAGCCAGGACAGTTCCATTTTCCGCTTTTGGCTCCAACGCCGGTAAAGTTCAAAGACCGTGTCACGGGCCAGACGTCCATGCTCACCAATCGGGCTGATTTCAACCAAGGCATCCCATTCGCCGTCAGGCCCCATGGCGAGGAGTTCTCTCCAGGTTCGCCGACCCTGCTCCTCAAGACGATTGAGGGTTTCAGAAAGACTCATGAGGTCCCTACGGAAATTGGCAGTGGCCAGGGACTGACGGGCAATTTCCAATTGATGGAGAAGTCGCTCCACCCGTTCCGCTTTGGCTTTCAGAAAACCAATATCCCGCACGATCAATGCTGCCTGCTCAGGTCTGTTCCAGAAATCAGGAGCCTCACGCTGTTCCTCGAGACTGGCGATGGACCCGAGGACGTCCTTGTAAGAAAATTTTTCACACAATTGTCCAAGTCTGCTTTCGATTTTCTCCAGGCGTTGCTTTAGTTCAGCTCGGCCTGGCAGCGCGAGCTCCTCCTGACGCCTGGCCTCGAGCAGGATACGGGACTGCTTCACTTCACTTGTTTCAATAACTTTAATGACGACACGGTCATCGAGCCAGCTGACTCGCAGTATGGTCCCTGGCGTCAGATTCCTTTCCAGCAAAATCATGGCCAAAGGCAGAACGAGCTGCTGTTGCAAGGCACGCTTCAGGGCGCGGGCCCCATAAGCCCGATCATAACTTCGGGCGATCACGGCATCGATCACGCTGGGGTCCACCTCGACGAGGAGGTTTCTATCCGTAATCCCTTCGCGCTTCAGAATTTGCCTGATTTCAAGCTGGGCAATGAGCCGAACCTGCTCCGGACTGAGTGGATGAAAGCGAACAATATGCTGGAAGCGATTCAGGATCTCCGGGCGGAACGTTCCTTCCAGGGATTTGAAGAATCCCCGGCGGTCAGCGCTGCTGCCGTCTGACTCAAAACCAATACCCTGTCGCTCATGAATCTCAGCTCCAACGTTGGACGTGGCTATGACGATGGTATTGTGAAAGTCAATTCGCTCGCCACGAGCCGACGTCAAGCGGCCCTCATCAAGAAGCTGCAGAAAGAGGTCGAAGGCATTGGCGTGACCCTTCTCAAGCTCATCAAAGAGGATCACTTGAAAAGGCTGCTGCTTGATGGGTTCGAGCAACTTCGCCGGTTTCGTGGCGTCGTTGGGCGAGCCAATCAGCATCTCAAATGCATGATAATCCTTGTATTCCGACATGTCGAAGCGCAGCAAGCGGCCTGGATCACCAAAAATATAGGACGCGATGGCCCGGGCCACTTCCGTTTTTCCAACGCCTGTGGGGCCGCTAAAGAGCAAACTGCCGATGGGTTTGCGGGGATCATGCAATCCCGCCTTATACAGCGCAATGGTTTCAATCACCGCCTCAATCGCTTCCGTTTGACCGATAATTCGTTCCTGAAACCATTGCCTAAGGGCCTGGACCGATATGTTTTCATCGCGTGATACGATCAGGCGCGGAAGGCCACTCGCCTGGGCAAACACCGACTCGATAAGCGCGCGATCGATCACATTTTCGGTTGCGGATTCGCGTTTCACGTAGCTGTTCAGCTGATCCACAAGCCGCAACGAGCCATAAGGCTGGGGCTGCTGTGGAAAAAAGCGACGACAGAGTTCGTGGATGGTCCGCTTCGCTTCACCGTCCAGCTGAATCCCTTTCGTCTTCAGGTCGTGTTCCAATATTTCTTCAACGGCCATCTCACTCATACGCTCGATGCGAATGACGTGGAAAAGTTCGAGGAAACCTGGATGGCGTTGCAGCTTGTCCAGGGCTTCCGGGCGAAGTTCGGCCAGAAAGGGCAATTTTCGGTTCTGCATCCAGGGACGAATATGATCAAGCAGAGACCCGCTTGAGTTGACCGTCACACCCGCCGTCGCCATGTTCACAATATCGGTAATATAGAGAACCTGCCGGTCCTCCAAGGCTTCATGGAGTATGGCATTCACCTTGCTCTGCCATTCGCCTAGATATTTCGTGCCGGTAAACATGGAAGCCGTGCTCAGTTCAGCGATGCCAAATTCTTTTAGTTCAGCCAGTTGTGCCGCGAGTCCATGGATTATGGCTGTCTTGCCAATACCCTGACGTCCAACCAGCAGGACTGAACGTCCCACACGGAGCTGCTGGAGAGCTTCGGCGATTTCCGATTCTCGATGCAGGCAGGGTGTCAGGCGACCAGCTTCATGGCTCGCGATCAGCGACTGAGCTGTCGACCAGAGTGCTCCTGCAAAATTGTCTTCCATGAATACTGACCTTTACAAAAACAGGAATGAGGCGCGAATGCAACCCGTGCAAGGGGTGCCTGATAGTAAAGGAGGGCCTGATTTTCTTCATGCAGCAAGAGAGGGCCGATGCAAATTAACGTTCTCCAGTTCAGCCAGGTTGGGCGCATTTGACCAGGATTGTGCGTCACATTGTGCGAGTCCATTCCGCTGAGGAATGTACACCATTGACCCCTGAGATTGAGTCGGTCACAGTTTCCTGGTCGTGTGGCCTGCGAACCGCCTTGGATTGGAGGGCATTCCGGTGCAAAAAACAGTTCTCGATCAGATTCAGCCTCAGGCTTATCAGCTGTCCATCGATAGTGTTGTGACAGCACTGGGAACGCATCTTCAAAAAGGTCTCACCGAGAGTGAGGCCGGGCAGCGGCTTGAAAACCTGGGCCGGAACGAACTGCAGACCGAAGCGGGAACTCCCGCCTGGAAAAAATTTCTGGCGAAATTCAAGGACACCTTCGTCATTCTCCTGCTCTTTGCGACGGCCGTGTCGCTCGGAATTTGGTTCTTTGAACGTGGGTCGGCTCTGCCGTATGAAGCCATCACCATTTTTGCGGTGGTTCTTTTGAATGCCATCATGGGTTATGTTCAGGAATCACGGGCGGAATCAGCCGTCGCCGCTCTGAGCCAGATGGCGGCACCGCATGCGAATGTCATCCGCCAGGGCGAAAGGCGCAGTATTCCTACAGCTGAAGTCGTGGTGGGTGATATCATCCTGCTTGAGGAAGGCGACACCATTCCCGCCGATGCCCGTCTGGTTCAATCCGTTGCTCTGCAGACCAGTGAGGCGGCCTTGACCGGCGAAAGCCTTCCCGTTTTGAAGGATGTGGCTCCGATCAGCGGCCCACGAGGCCTGGGCGATCGCCATAATATGGTCTTCAGTGGCACTTCGATTACCTACGGGCACGGTCGCGCTGTGGTGGTGGCCACGGGCATGCAAACCGAAATGGGCCGCATCGCCGGCATGTTGCATAGCGTTCCCATGGAATCCACTCCCTTGCAAAAGGAACTGGATCGCGTGGCGCGTATGCTGGCGATCATCGTTGTCATCATTGCTCTCGTCATGATTGCGACGCTCTTCATCTTTGAAAATGTGCGAGGCCTTTCCGCCATCGTCCAGGTTCTGATCCTGAGCGTGGCTCTTGCTGTGGCTGCGGTACCGGAAGGTCTGCCGACCATCGTCACCGCGGTGCTGGCTGCCGGGGTGAGGCGCATGGCCAGGCGCAATGCCATCGTGCGGCGTCTGTCAGCGGTTGAAACCCTGGGTTCGGCCAATGTCATCGCCTCGGATAAAACGGGGACGCTCACCCGCAATGAAATGACAGTCCGCAAGGTGATCACTGCCAGTGGACGCGTGATGCTCAGTGGAACGGGTTATGTTCCGGAGGGTGAGGTCAAGGAGGAGGAAGGCCGTGATTCCGTCCGCGATATTGTGCAGAAGGAACTGAAACGAGCCCTCTGCGCTGCAGATCGAGCGAATAATGCCGTGCTGCAAGAGAAGAATGGTGGCTGGGCGGTCCAGGGTGATCCCACCGAAGGGGCCCTGGTGGTGGCCGCACGCAAGGCGGGGCTCGATGCGGATCGCCTGGAAGCCCGGTTTGAACGCATCGGTGAGATTCCATTTTCATCGGAACGCAAACTGATGAGTACCGTTCATAGTGACTTCGATCAGCAGGAGCGCCTTATGGTCTTCACCAAAGGTGCGCCTGACCTTTTGCTGGCGCGCTGCGCCTTTGAGCTGGTCGGGGAAACCAAAAGACCGCTCAGTGATCGGCGTCGTGCCGAGATCCTGGAGACGAACGAGGAGCTGGCCGGGGAGGCTCTGCGCACGCTCGGTGTCGCCTTCCGCGCGCTGCCCAGGGAGGATTTCGAAGAGGGAAAATTTGATGAGAGAGTGGAAAATGAACTGGTCTTTGCCGGATTGATCGGCATGATCGATCCTCCTCGGCAGGAAGCCAAGGCCGCGGTGGAACTGGCTCTGCATGCCGGCATACGCCCGATCATGATCACCGGGGATCATTCAAAGACGGCCAGCGTCATAGCCAGCGAACTCGGGATATCCCGCAATGGTCGGACCATGACTGGCACCGAACTGGATAGGATTCAGGATGATGAATTAATCGGTGTGACTCGCGATGTTTCCGTTTATGCGCGCGTGAATCCAGAGCATAAGCTGCGTATCGTCAAGGCCCTGCAAAAACAGGGTGCGATCGTGGCGATGACCGGGGATGGTGTGAATGATGCGCCGGCTCTGAAAACAGCCGATATCGGTGTGGCGATGGGCATCACGGGAACGGATGCATCCAAGGAAGCGGCCGCCATGGTGCTGGCGGATGACAACTTCGCCAGTATTGTGAAGGCTGTTGAAGGTGGTCGCACAATTTTTTCCAACATTCAAAAATGCCTTCGCTATCTGCTCTCATCGAATATTGGTGAAGTCCTGACCATGTTTTTCGGTGTGATCATGGCAGGAGCCTTGGGACTGCGCGCGGATGGCTCGACGCTTGTGTTGCCGCTCCTGGCCACGCAGCTGCTCTGGATCAACCTCGTCACCGATGGCTTTCCCGCCTTTGCTCTGGGTCTGGATCCGGCGGATCCGGACGTGATGAATCGGCCGCCAAGACCCAAGGGAGAAGGCGTCATCACGCGACGGATGTGGTTCAACATCATTGTGGGCGGAGCGGTGATGGCCGTCGGCACACTTGCGGTGCTGGATGCGTCCCTGCCTGGCGGCTGGATTGATGGCAACGGTACGATGCGTTACGCCCAAACCATGGCCTTTACCACCCTGATGCTCTTTCAGATGTTCAATGTTTTCAATTCCCGATCCGATGAAGAGAGCGCGTTCAAAGGCCTGTTTCATAATCCCTCGCTTTGGGCGGGTCTGATCGTTTCCATTCTTCTGCAGATCGCCGTGGTGTATGTTCCCGTTTTGCAGCAGGCCTTTTCCACGGTCAGCCTGAGCGGAGCGGATTGGTTGCGCTGCGCGGTCGTGGCCAGTTCCGTGCTTTGGGTTCTTGAACTTCATAAAATATTCTCCAGGAGGCAGGCCCATAAGGCCGAGCCTGCCCCCAAGGCTGCACCGTGGCCGGAGTTAAGGCAAACCTAATGAGGTCACTCGTCTTGAATGGGTTGCTTATGCTGCCCTTGGTCATCCTGGGCTGCAAATCATTGCCAGACCTGGATCATCGCACGGTCTCCACCGCTCGATTGGACACCCATGATACGCAGCTGGGTCAGGCCCTTGAGCCCTTGACCCAGGCTCATCCCGGCCTTGCAGGGATATATCCTTTGCGCAATGCCCGGCATGCTTTTGCAGCTCGGGTTGTGCTCGCCCACGCAGCGGAGCGCACGCTCGATATTCAGTATTATATCTGGCGGCATGACAGGACCGGCACCATGCTCTTCGATGCTGTGCGGACTGCAGCGGATCGCGGGATCAGGGTGCGACTGCTTCTGGATGACAATAATACCTCGGGGCTGGATGGAATCCTTGCGGCTTTGGATGCGCATCCCCAGATTGAGATCCGTCTCTTCAATCCCTTTTTGTATCGCAATCTGCGGGTCCTTGATTTCATCACGGATTTTGGACGCGTGAATCGACGCATGCACAACAAGTCCTTTACCATCGACAACCAGGTGACGATCATCGGCGGTCGCAATGTTGGGGATGAATACTTCGGTGCCACCGACGATATGCTCTTTGCTGATCTTGATGTGCTGGCGATCGGGCCGGTCGTCAAGGATGTCTCCCGGGATTTTGATCGCTACTGGTCGAGCGCCTCGTCGTACCCTGCCGACCGCCTTCTGCCGCCTGTGGATGCTGCGATCCTGGCGGAAATCGCCCGGAAGGCGCGTGAGCTGGAGCAAAGTCCGGAAGCCGCGGCCTACATCGAGGCGATTCGCAGCCTGCCTTTTGTTCAGGACCTGAAAGAGCACCGCTTGCCGTTCGAATGGGCTGAGACGCGGATGGTGAGCGATGATCCCAGGAAAGGTCTGGGGCAGGCTCCGCCGGACGGCCTCCTGCCCCATCGCTTGATGAAGGTCCTTGGAACCCCCAAGGCCCATGTTGATCTCGTCTCGCCCTATTTTGTCCCGACCGAAGATGGTGTGGAATCCTTTGCTTCGCTGACGGAGGAAGGTGTCCAGATCCGTGTGCTGACCAATTCCTTTGAAGCCACCGATGTCGCCTTCGTTCATGCCGGTTATGCCAGGCGTCGCAGGGCCCTTCTGAAACACGAGGTCAAACTTTATGAATTTCGTGGGCCGCCGCGTGAACCTGAGCAGGGCAGTGCCTTCAATCCGCGCGGCAGTTCGCGCACCAGTCTGCATGCCAAGACCTTTGCCACGGATGGTTTGCGGGTGTTCATAGGCTCCTTCAATTTCGATCCCCGTTCCGCGAAGCTGAATACCGAGATGGGATTTGTGATCGAAAGCCCGATCCTGGCCCGGCAGATCAAAACGGTCTTCGATCGTGATGTTCCCTTGAACGCTTACGAACTGGCTCTCAATGCCGAGGGCGGTCTGATCTGGATCGAACGCCAGGGGGAAAGGAGAGTGGAGCATACGGTGGAGCCGAACATGAACGTTTGGGAGCGGTTGCTGGTCTGGCTGCTCGCGCAACTGCCCATTGAGTGGTTGCTCTGATAGGCAGCCAGCCGTCGAGGCGGTATAAAGGCCTGAACGCAAAGGAAGGAGCTTTCCCATGGAAATCGCGATCACGGCACTGGAAAAATCATGTAAGAGCCACCGGCTTTCGGGCCTTGTTCTGGGATCCTGCCTCGCCCTCGCTCTGTCCTCTCCTGCTCTCGCGCAGACGGCAAAGCCAACGCCTTATATGCCAGGCACCTATGATATCGACCCGGCCCATACCCGCGTGTCCTTTGTGATCGGGTGTCCAAGGCCTCGGTCACCATTCCGGTTCAGTCCATCGATACGGGTGTGAAAAAGCGCGACGATCACCTGCGCTCGAAGGATTTTTTTGAAGTGTCGAAATATCCAAACATGGCCTTCGTCAGCAAGTCCTTCAGCGGGACGCCGGAGTCTTTTAAAATGACAGGCGCTCTAACCATCAAGGATGTGACCAAGGATGTCACCTTTGATGGGAAATATACGGGTTCCGTGAAGGACTCATGGGGACAGCAAAGAACGGCCTTGCAGGCGACGGCGAATATCAATCGGAAGGACTTCAATATCAACTACGATGACAAGGTGGATATCGGGCCGGCTGTGGGCCATGAGGTTCAGATTCGACTTTGGGTGGAAGGTGTGAAGAAGGAAGATTCCAAGAAGGGACCCCCGAAGAAGTGAACCGACCCCTGGCATGGCCAGGGGCTCTTCCATGGCAGGCTTTACTGACCCTTGAGTTTATCGAGACCGTCCTGAACGGACTTGACGACGGAATCATCCGCACCAAATTGCTTGGCGAGATCGATCAACGCGCTGGGGTTCGACATCACCGTCATCACCAGCTGCTGCAGGACTTCGGGTGGAATTCCGAGTTCCTGAACCTTGGCCATGGCCGAGAATGGGTTTTCCTGAGCAGCCTTCACCAGTTCCTGCAATTTTTCGGGAGCCACATTCAAATTTTGAATCATTGAGAGCAAATCTTGCATGGGAAACTCTTTTCGTGAATTAAAAAATACCAAAGCGTTTGGGGCGGCTCAGTGATTTCAGATCCTGGGCCAAACGACCTTTGGCCAAAGGTGGAGTATAGATCACCTGCCATTCCCCTTCCGGGTTGATCACAAAATACTGAGGGCTGTGGGCCATCGTATAAAGACCAACCTCGCCCTGTCCTTCCTTGGCAAACGTTGCATTTATCAGACCAGCGAAATGTTTGATGTCATCCAAATTGCCGGTCACCGGACGAATCGCGGTATGAAAAGCCTGAACGTATTTTTTCAGGACTTCAGGCGTGTCTCGCTCCGGATCCACTGTAATAAAAACAAACTGGATCCGATTGCGACTATTCAGCGGGAGAGCATTGAGTTCATCGCGAAAAGCCGCCAGTGTCACAGGGCAGACATCGGGGCAGTGTGTGAAACCGAAGGACAAAACGGTCCACTTGCCGAGGACATCGGCTTTCCGAAAGGGCTGGCCATAAACATCGACCAGATTGAACTCACCAATTTCCTGCGCCGGGATGAGTTCGGTGCCGCCAATGGCGGGATCATTCCTCGAATCGTTTTGAAAATAAAGAAAGAGAACGAGCGCAATCAGGATACCGAAAAGTGCCAGCGTCCGATGGGGGATTTTTGGCATTCCTTACTCCGTCAAAAACCGTTAATGAGCGACCCAGAGGTCGTAGCATAGGCCCTGGTAAAGACCAAGTTGATATTTGACGAGGGACGGCATCTAGGGAAGTATAGGGGCCACGTAACACGCAAAAGGAGTCCTCTCTATGCAAAGCCGCCAAATGAAAAGCCGTCTCATGCTGACTGTCGTGGTCTTCTGTGGCCTCCAGACGGCCTGTGTCACGCGTGGCCGCGATTTTTCTTCTGACCTAACCTGGGTGAAGAAAGGTCAAACCACTCAAAGCGACGTAACACGTCTCCTGGGTCAACCCGTTGCTATTGGTAATACTGGCGGAGTTCCCACCTGGACCTATGGATACTACGACTATCGCCTCTTCGGCAATAGTGATACGAAGGAACTTAAATTCTACTGGAATGGTGACAAGGTTCAGGACTTTTCGTTCAACTCAAGTTTTCCTCAGGATCGGAAGCGTCTGATGTTTGGCAAGTGAAATGCACAACCCCTTCAGGGAGGATGCCATGGAAGCCACTTCAGGTTCCAATTTCCGCATGATCGATGTCAGCCCGAAAGCGGTAACGCATCGGCGTTCCCTGGCTGAAGGCCGCATCTATCTGAGTCCTCTGGTGTTTGAAAAGGTCAGCAACCGAACTCTGCCCAAGGGAGATGCCCTTGTGCTGGCAGAAGTCGCCGGTATCATGGCTGCGAAAAACACGGCTCTCCTCCTGCCTCTCTGTCATCCTCTGCCCATTGAATCCGTCCAGGTTCAGTGCGAACTCGAACCGGAAGCCAGGGCCGTGAGGGTGCGCTGTGAAGTCAGCACCTCGGCCAAGACCGGGGTGGAGATGGAAGCTCTGGTGGGCGTGCAGGCCGCTCTGCTCTGCATCTACGATTTAAGCAAAGGCACCGATCCTGTGATTCGGATCGGTGATGTCACGCTTCTCGAAAAGGAGGGTGGCAAGTCCGGATTCTGGCAGCATCCGCAGCATTCCGAGCGCGTGATGAAAGAACGGCAGCCCACGCCGCAGCCCCATCTCGATCATATGCGGGTCGCGATCGTCACCATCAGCGACAGCTGCTATGAAGGCTCGGCGGATGACACGTCGGGATCCTGGCTGGTGGAACGCTGTGAAGCCAGCGGGGCGATGATCAGCAAACAGTATCTGGTGCCCGATGAAGTGGATTCCATTCGCCAGGTGGTGATGGAAGCCGTGGAAACGCATCGTGCGGATTTGATTTTGACCACGGGCGGAACGGGTCTTTCGCCTCGTGATATTACACCGGAAGCTTTGAAGGGAATTTGGGATCGCGAGGTGCCAGGTTTCGGTGAACTTTTGCGAAGCTCCGGAGCCCGGCATACGCCGCTGGCTTTTTTAAGCCGTTCGGGTGCCGGCATGATTGGATCGAGTCTTGTGATTATGCTGCCTGGCAGTCTGAAAGCAGTCAAAGAAGGATTGGAGGCCTTGTTGCCTCTGCTGCCTCATGCGTTTCATGTAACGCGTGGTGGTCGCCACGAACACCAATCTTGACGAGGGCACCCTCATGCTGAGTTATCAGGAAGCACGTGCGATTGTAACGATGCGTGGTCATGAGCGGCAAACGTATCGACAGGACGAACAGCGGGAAGTTCCGCTTTTTTCCGCGCAGGGTCAGGTTCTGGCGGAAGCGCTCCTGAGTCCGGAAGCGGTCCCCCCTTTTGATAATTCCGCCATGGATGGTTACGCGGTTTGCGCCGCGGATACCATGCGAGCCACAGCGGATTCCCCGGTGGCCCTGCCGCTGCTGGGCACCGTGGCCGCGGGGGATGAACCCGGCGTTTTCCCGGGGACGGGAGCGGTTGAAATCATGACCGGCGCTCCGATGCCCGCCGGAATCTTTGATGCGGTGATCCGGGTCGAGGATACGGAAAAGGATGCGGAGCTTGGCCAGGTCCTGATCAAACGTCCCGCCGGTGTCGGTGACAATATCAGGCGGCGCGGAACGGATTTTCAAATCAACCAGCGTCTGGGACAGCGCGGGCAGATGGTCACGCCGGAGCTGATGATGAGCGCGGCCAGCCTTGGTCTTGATAACCTGCCGGTGCAGGATCCCTTGCGCATAGCTCTGTTAATTACCGGCCGGGAACTCAGCCGTTTCACCGACAAGGATCTGCCGGCCGGCATGATCCGCGATGCATCCGGACCCTATCTGCAGGCCTCCCTGCATCGACCGGATTTTGATCTGGTCGCTCATAAGATGCTGATCGATGATGCCGCGCTGTTTCAGGCTGAGGCTTTGAAAATTCTGGAGCTGCAGCCGGATATCATCATCAGCACAGGCGCGGTATCCATGGGCAAATATGATTTTATCCGCGACAGTCTTTTGGAACTCGGGGCTGAACTTCACTTTCATAAGGTGGCCATGCGCCCGGGCAAGCCTCTGCTCTTTGCCGAATGGCGCAATGGTCCGGTATGGTTTGGACTGCCGGGAAACCCTGTCTCGACCGTTGTGGGCTGGCGCTTTTTTGTCGATCCCTATGTGCGGGCTCTGCGGGGGCAGGCACCGGAAGAGGCTGCCACGGCCCGCCTGGCCCAGGGCTATAAAAAACCTGCGGGGCTGACCTGCTTTTTGAAAGCCCATAAGACTGTAGTGGATGGGACGTTGCAGGTGCAGATCCTGGAAGGACAGGGTTCCTATATGCTGAGTCCGCTGCTGGAAGCCAATTGCTGGGCTGCGCTGGACAGCACGGCTGATTATCTGGAACAGGATGCACTGGTCAAGGTTTATCCCTTGTCCGCTTTAGGTTAAGGAATGCCTTATGCTGGAAATTTACATTCGTCTCTTTGGTGCGTTTCGCGATTTCGCTCAGAATCCGCGGCTCCTGTTTGAATGCGCGCCCGGTACCAGTATTGCTGAATTGCGCCAGCAGATGGGTTCGCTGCTGGAAAATATGCGGCCCGGGGCCGGAGTGGAAAGCCTTCTGAAGCAGTCGGTGTTTGCGGATGAAAAGGAAATCCTGAGTGAGGATTTTCGACTGGAGAGGAGCCAGGAGCTGGCGATCATTCCCCCGGTCTGTGGAGGCTGAAGCCTTAGGCGCGACGCTCGAGGATCGCGCGAATCCGATCCATGACCTTGACGGCTTCCATGACCAGAACCAGCAGGTCGCGGGCTTTGACCGGTTTCTCCAGATAGTCAAAGGCACCCAGGGAAAGCTGCTGCTGTCGGGCCTGGTCGTTGGGCTTGCCCGTCAGGAAAATCACCGGCACATAGATGGAACGCTGACGGATGATGCGGAAGAATTCCACGCCGCTCATCTCGGGCATGTGATCGTCCAGGATAATGACATCAACGGAATTGTGAAAGAGCACCTCCAGAGCCTCGCGACCGTTGGCTGCGGTCAGGACTTTGAATCGGGTGAAGCGCTGCAGCGAGGCCTTGGTGATATCCACAATATCATCGTTGTCATCAACAATAAGAACAGTTCCCTTAACATCCTTATTTTCCGCAATGATCTGATCCAGGGTCTTCGTGGGCTTCATGGCGCTCATCTTGCACCTCCAAAAGATGCTTCGGTCGGCCGCACCAGGAGTTGAGATAGCGGGAGCGGGACGGGGAAATGGACCCACTCCGCTTTTGGCGCCCTTCCCTTAATTCATTAAAATTTACAGTGAAATCATGGTCTTGCGAGTGGGCAAAATTATCCCATCATAGGCTGGCAACCGCCATTCCGGTATAATGGAAAGGAAAAGTAAGAATTTTCGTTCGGACACAGGTGGGAACATGAACCGTCCTAGGCGCTTGTCCTTAGTATTTGGCACTTTTGCAACCCTGTTTGTGGGCAGCTGTGAATGCCAACGCACAGCATCCGAGGCGCGGGCCTATGCCGCTCGCAGTGGTCCCGTGATTTATGCAACCGACCTCGTGGAATTGGAAGACATCCGCGATTTCTACAAGCGTGTCTTTGGGGTGGATGCCTATACCACGGCCTGGAGCGAGCTCGACAAATTCCGCAGTGGAACGGTGGCCACCATCCGCGTTCCCTATTCCGATAGCTGGTACCCCGAGCGCACCGGCGGAACCAACGTTCCGGCTGGCAATAACAGTGCTCTGGCCAAGTACGATGCCGTCTTTAACGGCGGACAGAGCAAGGCCGTTCAGTGGGAGCGCGACAATCACAATCGGCCGACACCCAACTGGTATGGGCACTGCAATGGAACCGGCGTGACCGTGACGCGCTTTCAAAATCCTGTGCGCAATGTCACGCGCCCGCGAGGTTGCACCGCTGGAAGCGCAGGCTGTACGGAGTTTACCCCGGCCGATATTCGGGCGCTCCTGTCTGAAATCAACATGAATGCCAAGGCGAAATTCATTTCCGGCAATCGCTGCCGTTTGACCTTTGCCCAGATTCGCAGCCGTCCCATCGAGCGGGCTGTGCCGCAGGTTATGGATGAATGCGATGACGTGAATCCGGGAAGCTTCCATGCGGCTCTGGTGAATTTCATCGGCCGTCAGAAGCAGCCGCTGGTGTTTGATGAGCATCAGGATGAAGAGGTCTGGAACTATCCGATCTATTCCTATGACTACACAGCGGAAGGACCCTGGACCGAGGAGCAGGCGATCACCGCCCTGCGCAACTCCATCCGGGACCCCAACAATACGGCGAATTCCGCGTTCCCGCCGATGACCGACTGGATCTTCAACCCACGTGCAGTTTCCTTTATGCATGTGAACCTGAGTGTCGCCTATCGGGAAGCCACCTTTGATACAAGCGGAGCGGGAACCAAACCGGCTCCGAAGGTGGCCAGTTACGAATACATTCTGGAACTGGATGGGAACAACAATGTGATCGGCGGGGAATGGATGGGGCCTTCGCGCACCTATCATCCGGACTTTGTGTGGATGCCCTTTGAACCGGCTGAACCTACCGGGGATGACTCGCGCGGCAATGCCTTCCTGAGCAATGTGGAAGTGACCAAGCTCTGGGCGGAATCGATGGGATTCAATCCTGATGATCCGTTCCATGACAAGCCGAAAAATTCCTATGATGTGCGGTTCTTTCCTCTGGGTGATCTGGCCTGGGGCTTTGTACGCGGTTATTATCGGCTGCTGCTCGACGGACGGACCACCGGCACAGCCTTCCTTGGCAAGAAGACTCACCTGCGGATCGAAGTCGAAGAGATCCTGAAAGGCGATGCCGCGGTGGAAGTGACCCTGAACGGTCAGCCGCTGCCGGGGGGCAATATTCAGGATGGCAAACTCGATCTTCTCTTTGATTCACCGCCCGGCATCAACCTGCTGAACCTGCGCTGGACCTCGGGCCGCGTGGATACGGCGGAACTGAACTGGGACTTCCGCTATTACGCCATGTAAGAGCCCGCTTTGATTTTCAGCTTGGCCTGGCCGTGGCTTCCGTGCTGTTATCAGGACCTGGACTGGTCCTGATAGGAGTCGGCCATGGTTCGCAAGATTCTCATGCTTCTGCTCGCCCTCTTCATGTTCCTCGGTGGCCTCAACCACTTTCTGAATCCCGATTTTTACCTGCGCATGATGCCGCCTTATGTTCCCGCTCCGGGCTTCATGGTGGCGCTCAGCGGTGTGGTGGAAATCGCCCTGGGCATTGCTCTGCTTCTACCCAGAATGCGGGTGCTGGCGGCCTGGGGGATCATCGCGCTTTTGATCGCGGTCTTCCCGGCGAATATTCATATGTATTTGCATCGGGACCAGTGGCCGGAAATTCCAGCCTTCGTGCCGCTCATTCGGCTTCCGTTTCAACTGGTGTTCATCGCCTGGGCCTGGCTTTTTACGCGGAGGAACCCTGCGCGTCAGGGTTGATCAGGAGGCTCGGGGCATCGTGAGGTCCCAGCTCTTTTCCGGCCAGGTGAGACGCAGTTCGGTGCCGGGTCCTTCCGGATTGTCAGCAAGCGTGCAATCACCCTGCAAGCTGAGGCAGTTCTGACGAATGGCGGAGAGACCCAGCCCGCGCCCACTCAGGGAGCTGACGCTGGTGCTGGTGGAAACACCATCCTCGAAAAGCAGCGCGGTCAGGCGCAAAGGATCCTGGGTTTGAAGGCCGCGCTCGGCGGCGAGCCTATGGATCCTTTCCCAATTCAGTCCGATCCCATTGTCACGCAGGATCAGTTGGAAGGTCCCGCCGCTGCAATCCGCCTCAATCTGCAAACGCACATCCTGCCTTTGACCCCGAATGAAGCCGTGATCCACGCTGTTGGTGACAGCATGAACCAGAACGCCTCGTAGTGTTTCCAACCGATCTTCATTCCAGTTCTGATAGCGGTCGATGACTGTGATTTCCTTCAGTGCGATATGATGCTGCTGCAAGGTCGGTTGAAGGCCAGCGCAAATTTCACTGCAGAGGCTGAGCAGGTCCTGGCCAGGTTCATGCTGCAGGTGCGGACCGATTTCATCCACGACTTGAAAATAGTTCTGCAGCGTGGTTTTTAGAGGCAGAAGTGCTGTCTCGGTGATCGGCTGAACGGGATCCGCCAGGCAAGTTTCCAGCTGATGAATGGCGTCGCTGAGCCTTTGCAAACCGAGGGAACGGGCGATCCCTTTTTGAGTATGCAGCCAGACCTTGTCCTTCAGAATGGTTGTGGTCGCGAGACGTTCCTTGATTTCATGAAGAAGATGCAGGGCGCGGCGCATGGAAACCCGGCGCAATTCGCTGATCGCGTCATGGAATTCACTGTTTTTCAAGCGTTCCATACGCACGGCCTCCTCCAGTTCCAGATGCTGCGAGATATCGACGATGGTGAGGACGAGGTCCTCCACCTTATCTTCGCGAATGGTCGGCTGCCAGGCCAGCGAGAGTACCTTGCCACCGATTTTGATTTGCTGCGGCAGATGCACGGAATTGAATTCCCAGTTGTCGGCATGTTCACCGAGTATGGTGTTCAGACACTCCTGGGCGAGCTGGATCTGATCCTGATTCAGCTGGGAATTCCGCAAAAGAATGGGCAGAATTTCCTGGCCGACGAGGCTGTCACCCCAGCCCAGAATCGCTTTGGTGGCACGGGAATAGTAGGGCAGTATTTTGGAACCCGGGCCGATACGAACGATGCCCTCCTGAATGGTGTTGAGGATTTCCTGCAGCGCCCGCTGCTTCTCCAGGACCTCATTGCGCTTGCGAATATAGAGCAGCGCAAGGACCAGGAGTCCAAGGATCAGCAGGGACAGAAGGATGAGAAGGCGTTGAATCCTTTCGACCCGCTGGAGTTCCTGGGTCTTGGCCTGATTGATGACTTCGAGCTGGTGCTTTTGCTCCTCGATGCGCTGCAGATCAAACTGAGCGGCCATCTTCCGGCTGATTTCGGCATTCTGCTCGTCATGATATTTGTTGGAAAGATCCAGGAGTTTGCGCAGAGCACGCCTTTCCTCGCCTGGCTGCGCGCGATGGCGGGCGAGGTCGGCCTGCAGTTGATACCAGGTCAGTTGATTGCTCAGGGAGGCGTGGTCCGGAAAGCTGCTGATCCTGTCACAGGTTTCAAAGGCCTTGTCGTAATCCTGCAGCTTGATATAGGTCTTGCAGACGTTGAACATGAGTTCCGCGTAATAGAGTTTGTTATCCCCATTCGATTGCCAGAATTCAGCTGAGAGCCGGAAATAGCGCAGGGCCTCCCGATACTTCTGCAGCTTGAAATAGGCGCCCCCGAGGCTGTCATAGATATATTTGGAATAGGGCATGTCCGGCGTGTCCGGATACTTTTGCACGAGCTGCAGGCCGAAGCTGATGGCCTCCTCGGGTTTTAACTGAGCATAGAGACCGGTCAGAGAATTGCTGTAATTGAAGGCAAGAAAGGTTTTACCATGCGCTTCAAAGTAGGTGATCGCCTCCTGAAGCAGGGTGATGCCTTCGTCATAGCGCTTGTAAAATTCGGAGGCGAAAAAGGAACCGACGGCGGCCCGGGTGGAATAATAAGTGAGGTTATGCGGCAGTTGCTGATGGATGTCCTGAAGGCGTTTGATATTCTCGACCACAACCCGATAATCCGACTCCCGGTTGGCGAAGTAGGTGAAGAGTTCCCGGGCATAGGCTTCCATCGCGAGGTCGCGGTGCAGGACGGCGGTGGCGATGGCCTTTTCATGGGAAGCCCGCGCTTCCTGGGACCTGCCCTGAAATTCAAGCGCCACACCCGCCAGCGAAAGAAGGCGCACCCGTTCCACCGGACGATCCACCTGATCGATCAGCTTTTGCCCGCGTTGCACCCATTCCCAGACAGTTTCCGATTTGCCATAAAGTCCTGCGGATTCGGCGATCACTACGCTCAGCCCGATGATGTCCGCGGCCTGCATCGAAGCGCCCTGGCTTTCGAAAAGAGCGGTGCCTTCCCGGACGACCGCCGCGGGATTCACAAAGGTGCGTTCATCGAATTCGGCAATCCTCTCCGCCAGAGGGCTGTTCGCAGCGGATAGGGATACAGGCAGCAGCCAGCTCAGCAGCCAGATCATGAAGGCATAAAGTGGAATAAAAGCGCGTTTGGGCACCATCCTGCTCCAAAACAATACTCATCGTTTTCGGAGTTCAGGGCTGAGGGCTGACTGAAAAGGGGAAGGGGGAGCGTAAAACATGAGGAAAAAGGCGGTTTTTATGAAAAAGCCAGGAGCTCCCCTGCCGGAGCAGGGGATGCAGAAACTCCTTAGAGCTGCATTTTGCCCAGGACTTCGTCGTCGACCTTGACTTGCGCCTTGTCGCGCAGGCTTTTCACGAGGTCGTTACGGGCATTCATACGAATTTCCTGCTCGACTTCATTCTTCTTGTCCTCGAACTTCACGCTGTCACCGCCGCGAACGTCCACCACCTTGATGATGTGGTAGCCGAACTGGGTTTTGATCAGCTGAGGATAGACGTTGCCTTTTTCGGTGCCGAAAGCGGCTTTTTCAAATTCAGGAACCATGCGGCCCTGTTTGAACCAGTTGAGGTCGCCGCCTTTGGAACCGTTTTTCTCGGTCGCGTATTTTTTCATGTTTTCGTCGAAGTTATTCTTGGCCTTGATTTCCTTCAGGGTCTTTTCCGCTTTGGCCTTTTCCTTTTCAGGGAAGAGGATGTGCTGCGCCTTCACTTCCTTCTCGGTGAACTTGGCTTTGTTCTTCTCGAAGTATTCCTTCAGCTTGGCATCGGTGCTGTTATCCGCGATGTATTTTTCCAGATAAAGCTTGGCGAGGATATCGCGCTTGGCGGTTTCCACCAGCGCCTTGAAGCGATCGGAGTCATCCAGATCCTGGTTTTTGGCTTCGTTGGCCAGAAGAGTGCTCTCGATGATGTGATCGAGGAATTGTTTTCTGATTTCAGGATTGCCCTTGACCATGTCGGCCTGGGGACCCAGCTGAGCGAGCGCTTCCTTGTATTGATCCTCGGAGAGTCCTTTGCCGTTGATGGTGGCGACGTCCTTGGCCAAGGCGATCGACGAGAAAGCCCAGGCGGCGAGGGTCAATGTCTGCAAACTTTTTTTCATGCACGTTCCTTTCTATTTTATCGGATGTCAGCCGAGAGATCCTCTTTCAGCTGGGTTAGCAAGGCTTCCACTTCCTTTTCCACGTCCTTGTCCGTCAGAGTCCTGTCGTCAGCCTGGAAAACGAGACTGAATGCCATGCTCTTTTTGCCTGCTGGAATATTGGTACCCTGGTACACATCGAAGAGATGCTGCTCACGCAGATATTTGCGGCGCTTGAATCCTGCAAAACTTTTCATGAAGGCATCGTAAGTTACCGACTCGGGAACCACAAGCGCGAGATCACGGGCTACGGGTGGGAATTTGGCCGAGCCAGACGCATAGCTGCGCTTCACCTGCCATTCCTCCAGCAGCACCTCAAGGTCCGCCTCAAAGACCACCGGCGTATGCTGAAAATCGAGGCCATAGGCCTTGGCGGTACGCGGGTGCAACTGGCCCACATAGCCAAAGAATTTACCCTTTGGAGTCCAGATGGCCGCGGCCGCGCCTGGATGCAGCCAGGGGAAATCGTCGGCCTGAATCGGTTCAAAGCGCAGCGACTGAACGCCATAGGCTGAGGTCCATTGCATCAGAATCTGTTTGCCATGAAAGAAATCGACCTTCTGCTCCGGCTGATTCCAGGATTTTTCTGTATAAGGCTGATCCAGAATGACCGCCACACGGTTGCGCTCGATCGGCCGCTCATCATTGCGCGCCTTGGCGGGAATGTGAACACCCTGCTCCTGAACATGGGCCCAGGCGGCGGAGGCCGTGCCGTTGAATTTCTGCGGTTCATGAAAGGTGCGCGCCGCTTCGAAAATTTTCACGCCCTGCCGGCCGTGACGGCGATTCTCCAGAACGCTGGCCAGCAAACCGGGAATCATGGTCGTCCGCAGCAGGCCCTGCGTTTCCACCAAAGGATTGACGAGGCGCACGGCTGCTGCCAGCGGATGATTCTCCTTGATGCCCATGTTTTCCAAATCACCGGCATGCATGAAGGGGAAGGTGATCACTTCACTCAGACCGCAGTCGGCGAGCGTGATCTTGTTTTGATCCAGAAAATCGATCAGCGGATGCTCGGGCAAATGACTGATTTCCATCTTCGGGAGTTTGAAGGGAATTTTGTCAAAGCCGTGAACACGTGCGACCTCTTCAATAAGATCAATTTCGCGTTCAATATCATGGCGCCAGCTCGGAACGCTGAAGAGCAGACGCTCATCCTTGTGATCGGTGAGTTGGAAACCGAGGGATTCCAGGATGCCGACGACGGTATCGCGGTTGATGGCTGACAGCGCGGTGATCTGTTTCAAACGCGGCAGGCGCAAAGCCACGATCGCAGGTTTGAACGCCTGAGGGTGAACATCCACAGCCTGACCGGCGATTTCCGGCAGAGGAACATCCACACCCAGGCCACGGAGTTCTTCCGCGCCCTGATAGATGACTTCCGCCACACGCCGCGCGACCCAGGGAATGTTTTGAACGTCGATGCCGCGTTCAAAACGATGCGAAGCTTCGGTATGCATTCCATAACGCTTCGCCGTCTTGCGCACGAGGACCGGATTGAAATGAGCCACTTCAATAATGATATTCGCCGTGTCGGCTTTCACTTCTGAATTTTCACCGCCCATCACACCGGCGAGGCCAACCGCCTTGCTGGCGTCGGCGATCACGATATCGGTGGCGGTCAGCTGACGTTTCTGGCCATCCAGCGTGGTGAGTTCCTCGCCTTCCTTGGCCCGCCGCACCTGAATCACCTTGCCCTGCAGATCGCGCTCATCATAGGCGTGAATCGGCTGGCCGGATTCGAGCATCACATAGTTGGTGGCATCCACGATGAGGTTGATCGGCCGCATGCCGGCGTGCTGCACGCGTCTTTGCAGCCATTGCGGTGAGGGAACAGCCCGCACGCCGCGCACATAAAGAGCGCAGAACCGCTGAGAATCACCATTGGTGGTCAACTGCACGGTGACATGCGAGGCGCTGTGCAGGGATTCCTGCGAGCGCTTGGCGACCGGGGCCGGAACCTTCAAGGGACGTTTGAGGCGGGCCGCAAGATCGCGGGCTACACCGATAATGCCGAGGCAATCGCTCCGGTTGGGGGTCAGACCGATTTCAATGACCGTATCATTCATCGCATAGTACTGACTGATGGCGGTGCCGAGCGGCGCGGATTCGGGCAGCTCGATAATGCCATCATGGGATTCGGAAAGGCCCAGCTCCTGCTCACTGCAGAGCATGCCGAAGGAACTTTCGCCGCGAATCTTGCTTTCCTTGATTTTGAAATCACCGGGCAGAACCGCGCCGATGCGGGCCACGACCACCCTGAGGCCATCGCGGGCATTGGGCGCGCCGCAGACGATTTTCAGAGGATCACCGGAGCCGACCGAAACCTGACACACACGAAGCTTGTCCGCGTTGGGATGCTGCTCCGCCTTCAGAATCCGGCCGACCACCACCTCGCCTTTCAAGGGCTCGATGCGTTCGATCCCTTCCACTTCCAAACCCAGCTGGGTCAGTTCCGTTGCGAGATGCTCGGGAGTCAGATCTTTTATATCGATATAATCGTTCAGCCATTGCAATGAAATACGCATGGGTTGAGAGTCTCCGCTCAGGGATGGGTCGGGAATTGGCCAAGGAACTGCTGATTGCCCTCAAAGAGCTGCCGCAGATCCGAGAGTCCGTAACGCAGCATGGCGATCCGATCGAGGCCAAAGCCGAAGGCAAAACCGGTGTAGATTTCGCTATCGTAACCCACCGCTTCAAAGACGTTGGGATGGATCATGCCGAGGCCGCCGAGTTCCAGCCAGCCGGTGTTTTTGCAGATGCGGCAGCCCTTGCCCCGGCAGCTCACGCACTGCAGATCGAATTCCGCACCGGGCTCCACAAAGGGGAAAAAGCTCGGCCGCAAGCGGGTGGACAAATCCTGACCGAACACCGCCTTCAGCAGCTGATCGATCACCCCTTTCATGTCGCCCATATCGATATTCTCATCGACGATGAACCCCTCCACCTGGTGGAACATCGGGGTGTGGGTGATGTCGCTGTCGCAGCGATAGGTCCGACCGGGAGCCACCACACGCAAAGGCGGTCTTTCATGCATCATCGCATGGATTTGAATATTGGAGGTGTGCGTGCGCAGAATCGTTTTGCTGCGATCGCCGATGAAAAAGGTGTCCTGCATATCACGCGCAGGGTGATCATCCTTGAAGTTCAAGGCTCCGAAGTTGTAAAAGTCGAGGTCGATTTCCGGCCCATCGTAAACGGTGAAGCCGAGACTGCGGAAGGCATCCAGAATAATGCGACGCATGAGCGTCACCGGATGCAGCGAACCCTTGCTTTGCATCGCCGCCACCGGGAGCGTCACGTCGAGGCGTTGTGCGGCCAGGGATTCATCCAGCGCCCCTTCCTCAGCCGCCGCTCGCAGCGTTTCGAGTTTTTCCTCGATGCCCTTGCGCAGTTCATTGATGATTTTGCCGGCGGCTGGTTTATCTTCCTTGGACACTTCCTTCAAAGTTTCCATTAAAGCGGTCACCAGTCCCTTGCGCCCCAGATACTTGACTTTCAGTTCTTCCACCGCGCGGGAATTCAAGGACGCGTTCGCTGTATCCTCGTGAAAGGCGACCTTGATTTCCTCGATGCGCTGCACGCATTCATTGAGCTTGGACATTTTCAGCTTTCCAATAGTAAAACAGCGGGATATGGCCTCACCGGCCACGCCCGCTGGATCTTGCGATAAGAACAACGGCTGCTTTCACACCGCTTTGAGAGCTTCACCGAGTCGCTTCAAACCTTCGATCAGCTGCTCGTCGGCCACAGCATAACTCAGGCGGAGAAAACCAGGAGCGCCAAAGGCCTCGCCTGGAACCATCGCGACGTGATGGGCTTCCAGCAATTTTGCACTGAAAGCGAGGCTATTATCATTGGCATAGAGAGGAGATTTTGCAAGGACTTTTCTAATGTCAATAAAGATGTAAAAAGCCCCATTTGGCGGCATCATATCCACCCCAGGCATTTCGCGCAGAAGCCGGATCGCCATGTCCCGACGGGCTTTCAGAAGACCCATCTTATCTTTTGTCGCAGCCGAACCCATACTCAAAGCCTTGATGGCCGCATCTTCAATGAAGGCCGGAAGGCAGGTTGAGGACTGGGTTTGCAGCGTGCGCACCATCTCAGCAACCTGGCTCGGGCCGGCCATATAACCGACTCGCCAACCGGTCATGGCGTATCCTTTGGAGAGGCCATTCACCAGGATGTAGCGATCCTTCAGGTCGGGGCAAAGGGTTGCCATCGAGATGGCAGGGAAATCGTAGGACATGTACTCGTAGATTTCGTCCGCAATGATCCACCAGGGCTTGTCGGTCAGATACTGACCCAGCTGGCGTAACTCGGCCTCAGGAATGGTGTAGCCGGCCGGATTGTTGGGCGTTGTGATGATGATGGCCTTGGTCCGGGGCGTGACATAGGGTTCAATCATCGCTGGCGTCAGGCGTGCAGCCTTGTGGTCGCTGGGATAAGGAATCACGACAGGTTTTCCACCTGCTGCGACGACATGTTCCGTGTAGCTCACCCAGTAAGGGGCGGGGATCAGAACCTCGTCGCCCTCGTTGATCAGAGCCAGGGCCAGGTGAAAAAGGATTTCCTTGGCCCCAATGCCTGCCACGATTTGGCCTGGCTGATAGCTTAATTGATTGTCCTTTTCCAATTTCTGACAGATCGCCTTGCGCAGAGGCAGGCTGCCACCCGCGGCGCTATATTTGGTTTTCCCCTGATTCAAAGCCTCGATCGCCGCATCGACGATGGGTCGTGGCGTGGGAAAGTCCGGCTCACCCACTGAAAAGTTGATGACCTTGTAACCCTGATCAGCCAGTTCTTTGGCTTTGGTATTAAGGGCCACAGTTGGGGACGGTTGAAGCTGCGAGATTCGTTTTGAAAGGGACAATTCCATGGTGAAAACCCTGTGCGCGGAAAGGTTTTTGTTGCCCCCTATTAAGCAGAGGTCCAACGCGTCTTACAAGTGCTTTCCAAGGAGGACGTTTTGGCCAGCTCCGAGTCGGTGGCTCATGAGGAGAAGGGGAGGAGGAATGCGCCGGTATACGACGTATCTGATTTGCCAGGGAACCCACCACTCACTAGGTGGGTGCCTTACCACGCGCTTCAGGCTTCCTCAATCTAATAGAGGCATGCTCACCACGAGTGGACCCAGGCTCCCTGATTTAAAAGCATCGGTTCACCTGCATCAACCAGTACGATGCCGACACATTCCAAGCGAGTTTCTAACACAAGATCGAGGGCGGGAGTATAGTTTTTTTTTGAAGAAAAAATTTCCTGCGAAGAGGAGGCAGTTATGTCCTCTGGAAATTTAGGAATTTCTTAGAAGATTGAAAACTCATGCGGCTCATGTTCAAATAATTCTTTACAAACGCACCGCAAATTTTCAGGAAACAGGCCTGCCTGCATAATATCGATTAGACCTTAAAATCCCGTGGAATGGAGCCCGCATGCAAACCGAGAACGATGTTTTCAATCCCCGTGCACTGCAGATGTCGGTGCTGGTCACCCCGGATATGGCGAATTTTTCGGGGCATATGCACGGTGGAGATCTCTTAAAATATCTTGACAAAGTTGCCTATACCTGTGCCATGCGTTATGCCGCAAGCTATGTCGTGACCCTTTCGGTCGATAAGGTTTTATTTAAACAACCAATTTTTATTGGTGAGTTGCTGACGTTTCTGGCACTTGTGAATTATACGGGCAAAACTTCGATGGAGATCGGCATCAAGGTGGTTGCTGAGGATTTGGTCAAAAAAAGCCAGCGGCACACCAACAGCTCGTACTTCACGATGGTGGCCCTCGATGAAAAAGGCAACCCCAAGGCGATTCCTCCATTCCTGCCCAAGACTCCGGAAGAAAAACAGCGTTACGAGCGGGCAAAAAAGCGGAAAGAAGCGAGCTTAAGAGAGGGCGGCGCAACGGTTTAGCAGAAGCTGCCGAAGGAACAGCAGTGCAACGGATGATCCGAAGCAACCCTAGGAACAATAGCGCAACGGATGCACCGAAGCAATCTTAGGAACAACAGCACAACAGATTCATTTAAGAAGGGGCAGGCATGCGTGCCATCCTATTGGTTGGTAGTTTGAGTTTTGGGCTGCTTTCCGGGCAGGCCCAGGCTTTGGAATTGGGACTTGGGGCGGGACGCATTCAGGGCTGCCTCGCGCGGGTCGCGGACGAGGACGCCCTGTGTTCCATGGGGCCGGCGATGACGCTGAGTTTCGGTTTGAACCTTTGGGGCGCGGGCTATCGGCCAGGCGATAGGGAGGTTCGGGCTTTTGATTCTTCGGTCGGCCGTTCCAATTTCGATAGCGGCTGGCGTTGGAATGCCAGCGTCAATCGCTGGGAAGAGGTCCTCATCATTGTCGCGGTTGGGCTGCTGATCACAACCGTGATCTATGCCTTTATGTATCCATTTTCTTCGCGCATGGACATTGGCGTCGTGGGTCGCAGCGGCTGGCAGCAGCAATCAGGGGCGGACCTTCAGCTCTGGCGCAACGAGGCGGGCCTTTACCTGCGGGCCTATCTTTCCCAGCATTTTCCCATGTACATCTACGGCAGCGGGATGTTTTCCCACCAGAATCTGACCCTCGCCGGTCGGGAGGAAACGCATCAGGTCTTTGTGAAAGGCCTCGGTTTTGGCTTCATGAGCCCGACCCAGGGCGGGCTCTATCTTCATGGTGTTTGGGAACGCAGCAGTTTTATCGATCCCAAAGTCCGGGATCTTGTCGAAGACGCCAGCGAGGTAAAAATGGCCAAAAATTCAGTGGCCTCCATCCTCGATGGTTCGTACTTCGAACTCGGCTATATCTGGTACCTCTAGCCCTGAAACAGAAGCGTAAGCCCGAAGACGGCGAACAGGGCGGCGGCAGCCCAATGAATCCACTTCATCGAAATACGCCTCGTTAAGCGTTCGCCGAGGAAAACCGCAAGACCATCCGCCACCAGCATGCCGGCTGTGGTCCCGATGGTGACCATAACCGGCGCTTGAAACCGGGCACCCAGAGCAACCGTGGCCAGCTGGGTTTTGTCGCCCATTTCTGCCAGAAAAAAAGCGATCGTGGTGGTGATAAAGGCTCCGTACTTTTCACTCCACTTGAGCCCATCCTCCTTATCAGGAATCAGCAGCCAGACGGCAAAGGCGATAAAGGTCAAGGCCAGAATCCTGTTCAGAAGGCCTGCGGGTATCAGCGCGGAAATTTCGGCGCCAAGCAGCGAAGCGAGCCCGTGATTGACGAGCGTCGCCAGCAGAATCCCGGCCATGATCGTCCAGGGTTTTTTGAATTTCGAAGCGAGCACCAGCGCCAAAAGCTGGGTCTTGTCGCCCATTTCACTGGCAAGAACCAAAAGAAAAGACTGCAGGCCGACAGCATCCAAAGGGGACCTCCTTCAAAAGGGCGCTCTTTTGTATCAATAATTCCATGTAAAAGACAAGGACGCTCCGTCCTTTTGTACGAAATGAATTTGAGGCTGGGCGTAGTGACGCATATGGTGCCGTCTTCCAATTGTCTTCGCGGGGGACTCAGGCTAGATTGAGAGCCGCCTGATCGGGGGCGATTCAACCTTTTTTATCATGAGTCTGATGTGACCGAGGCTTTGTCTTCCATCGCCATCTATGTCGTGGCCACTCCGATTGGCAATCTCGATGATATTTCGCAGAGAGCCATGAAGATACTGAAGAATGTGGACCTTATCGCCGCGGAGGATACCCGCCGCGCGCGCCAGCTCCTGCAGCAAATTGGACGGGAGAAGGTCGAACTCATCAGTTATTACGATCATGTTGAGGCGGAGAAAGCACCGATCATTTTGGATCGATTGCAACGGGACAATCTCTCGCTCGCTCTGGTTTCGGATGCGGGGACGCCCTGCGTCTCGGACCCTGGCTATCGGCTGATTCGGGAAGCCAAAAGGCGCGGAATTCCTGTGCATCCGATTCCCGGGCCCAGCGCGTTAACAGCTCTGGTTTCCGCTTCCGGTTTGCCGAGCGATCGCCTGCTCTTCGTCGGATTTTTGCCGACCAAGCGGGCGGCTCTGGTTCGTGAAGTGGGCAGCTGGCGGAATGTGCGGGCTTCCATTGTGTTCTATGAGGCGCCGCGACGACTGGCACAGGTTTTCAAGGTGATTGAAGACCTCTATCCCAACGCTGAACTGGTGGTGGGGCGTGAGCTGACGAAGCTGCATGAAGAGATACTGATGACGGACATCCAGGGTGCGCGCGCCTGGTGTCATGATCATGAATTCCTGAAGGGCGAGGCCACAGTCATGGTGTCCCTCGGTCGTGATGCGGAAACGCCGGAAGTTCAGGCGGCGGAAGCGGCCCATGAAATTGCCAGCGAAGCCATCCAGCTCTTCAAGGGTGGAGCCACTCTGAAGGATCTTTTGCAAAAATTCAGGGATCGGGGTTTGAGCCGCTCCGATCTTTACCAACTGCTCCTCGAAGCGAAGGAGGCGAGCGATGATACGTGATGGACAACCGAGTCCCGAGCAGGCCCGAAAAATGGCCCGGGTTTTTGTGATAGCCACTCTGGTCGGTGGATTTCTGGTGTTTTTGAATGTGACGATACGAAGCTACAACATTCGCCAGCAGCAGGAGGCGATTAAAAGTCAGGAAGCGGCCGAACAGGCCACAACTCCCGCCACTCCCGAAGCGGTACCGCAATCGGCCACACCCTGAGTTTAGAGCGGAATTTTGGGCGAACGGCTGATGAGCCTTCGCAACTCATGAAAACTCTTCAGCAGATCCTGAGCGGCCTGGCGTTCGGCGGCCGGGCCGTAAAGGGTGTCCTGATACAGTTGAGAAAGTTCCTGGCAACGCGCCGCATGCTGAGGATACGTTCGGGATACCCGTTCGAGAAAGTCCCGCATGCCCTCATAACTTTCCCGCGTGAGACCCCGCTTTTCCAGATCCCGTAGAAAGCCTTCCATGGCCGACTGCCAGAGCGGACGATTGAGGCGTTTTTTCTGCATTCGCCAAATCTGAAGAGGCACCAGGATCGCAAGGACGGCAATCATTCCCATCCAAAGATATTCGAATTCCTGGGCCCACTCGCGCAACTTCACCACAGCCAGACGCAAACCATAGGCGAACCAGGCCGACGGCAGGGCGGTGATCCAGACTCTGCTGGATTCACGGGGCACTTCGGAGATGGCCACAGCGGAAGGATCCACACGCCGCCAGCGGCCATCCCAGAAGACTTCAACCCAGGCATGCGCATCGCTATCCCGAACCAGAAGAAAATCGCTGTTGCCGATAAAAACTCCACCTTCATAACCGGCGACCACGCGGGCCGGGGTGCCGGCCAATTGCAGGAGCGTGGCGAATGAGGCAGCAAAATGCTCGCAAAAACCCCGCTTTTTGACGAAGAGGAAATCATCGAGGGCATCCTCCCGACTCAAGGTGCCGGGACGCAGTGTATAGGTATAGCCCTTCATCCGTTCCAAAAGCGTCAGGACCTGCTGCTCGGGGGATCTGAATTTCAGCTCATCCACCAGCGCCCGCGTTCGTGCCGAGACCTGAATTTTCAGCGCTTCGTGCTGTGGCGCATGCGGCGGGGAAAAGCGATCAAGGGGTGCCGCGCTCGCTTCAATCAGTTCATTCTGGGTTTGATAGATGCGCAGATCAGGATGCCACCAGATCCGGGTTGCCTGCGGGCCGGCGCCCTGGAGGGAAATGGTGTGCTCGAGAAGCGGCAGCCCCAGCCCCAGGCGCACCTCGGGGATCATTTGATAGGTCAGATGACCCGCAGCTGCCGGTCGCTGATTGTAGTCCTGCATTTCAATCTTGCGCTTTTTGCGCCAGATCATGCCGAAGGATTCCTCCAGAACCATGCTGCGCCAGTAAAGGGCTTGTTCACCCGGTTTGTCCTGAAAAAAACGCACGCGGAACGCCACCCGATCCGACTGCGCGAGACGGGCAATGCGTCCGGGCTCGAGAATATCCGAAAGTCCTGTCACCGCGTATTCGGAGGTCTGCGGCCTTATCTCTGGGAAAAAGAAATAAACCGGCAGAAGAATGGCCGCGACCGGCAGGGATATCTTCAGAATATTGCGCCCCAGAGGCCAAAGCGAAAGCAGAGCCGAAGTCGGCAGATGATGGATGAGCAGACTGAAAAAAATCAGCACCGTCAGGAAAAAATAAAGAAACAAAGGCAGGGGCGACCCGCGCATCACGAGAAGACAGATCAGGAGTCCATAGAACGCGGCGTGCACCATCATCACCTGACGTGGATGCGGGCGATCCAGAAGGAAGAGCATGCTGGCAATGCAGACCACCGAGATCATCGATTCCCGGCTGAAAATAGGCGCGCTATCGAGAAAAATGAAGGCCACCATCAGGGTGCCGAGCGCACTGAGCAAAACCCGTGAAGGATGCCCGCTGCCGCTGCGAAGGATCCACCATTTCCAAAGTCCCAGGACGGCCGCCGCGATCACGAGCCAGAAGGGAAGCCCCTGCGCGAGCAGGAGGATCAGAAAGGCAAAGACGATCAGCGCCAAATTCTGAACGCCCATCATACCGGCACCTCATGGCTGGCGAGTTGCCTCAGTGCGGTGCGCAACTGTTCGTGTCCGGAGCCTTCGGGCAGGGTCACATGGGGGAGCTCCAAGGAAAAAGGCCGATTCTGCGAAGCGCAGGCAAAAACCCAGGCGGTCAGCTGCCGCAGCTTCGCCTCAGGATCCTGGACCAGAACATCCTGATAGCGCAGATGCAAGGCGCCTTCCCCGCGACTGCCAAACTCCTTCAATAAAAGCGGCTGACCCCGCGCATAGGCTTTCCAGTCCACCTGCTTGAGTGAGGCTCCCGGTTGATACAGGCGATGCCCGGCAAAATCCTCGCCGGTCAGGTAACGCAGACGTTCCCCTTCCTCCGTAGGAGGCAGCGGCTGCTGGCCTTCCGGTCGCGGATAAACGATGAGTTTGGCGTCCGTAAACATCCACTTCCATGCCGAAAAAAGTCCGTAGTAGCCCCGACTCTGCACCCGGATGCGCTGCAGAGCATAAACGCCGCGCACGGGACACTGAATTTCGAGCAGTACCGAGCTGCTGCTTTTGAGTTCCTGAACGAAGGGGGCATTCAGAAGCTGAAATTTTTTCAAGGTTTGCAGGGAAATATTATAGCGGGCCGGCTGCTGACCATTGCGCAGGACGACCAGCACGCGAGCGGTCCGGCCTTCCTCGCCAGGCTCGCTTTGGATGACGTCACCGGTCACACTCTCCATGTTGCTGTTGGTCTGGATCATGGCCACCATCCCGAGCACGATCAGGGTGAGACCAACCGTATGATAGGGACCTGAATTCCGAAAAAATCCGAGAGCGAAAACATCGACGATCAGCGTGAAGAAGGCGAAACCGTAAACGGTCGGCAGAATGCCCGGCCGATCGGTTGGAATAAAAACCTTTTTCATGGTCGTACCGGGACCTGATGCAGCAACTCACGAGCGCGTTCGTTGCCGACTTCAGGACGCAGTTCATCCCCGCTGATCAGGCGATGGCTCATCACGGAAATGGCCACAGCCTGCACATCCTCGGGGATCACATATTGGCGATGATCGAGCCAGGCATAGGCCTGCGCCGCATGCAGAAGGGCCAGCGAAGCGCGCGGGGAAATGCCGTGTGGCAAACGCCGGGATTCCTGGGCGATGTCGACGATGTACTGGGCGATGCCGGGTGCCACATGCAAACGCCGGATCTCGGCCTGACGGGCCCGGATTTCACCGGGATCCCAGATCGGTTCCAGGTCCGCGAGAGCCTTGGCGGACCCTTCATTCATCAGGATGCTGATCTCGGCATCGCGACTGGGATAACCCAGGGCCATCTTCATCATGAAACGGTCGAGCTGCGATTCGGGCAAAGGAAAAGTCCCGATGCTGCGCCTTGGATTTTGCGTTGCGATAAAAAAGAAGGGCCGCTCCAAAGCATAGGTTTTGCCATCCGCTGTCACGGCCTGCTCTTCCATAGCCTGCAGGAAGGCGCTCTGGGTTTTCGGCGAGGCGCGGTTTAATTCATCCCCCAGGACGAGCTGACTGAAGATTGGTCCTGGCTGGAACACAAAACTTTGCTTGTCGCGATCAAAAATCGAAACCCCGATAATATCAGCCGGCAAAAGATCCGACGTGAATTGAATGCGACTGAAATCGAGATTCAAAAGTTTCGCCAGGGTCTTGGCGAAGGTGGTCTTGCCCATGCCCGGTTCATCTTCCAGGAGAAGATGCCCACCAGCCAGCAGGCAGCTCAGGGCCAGGCGAAAGGATTCCCGCTTGCCGATGACCACTTTCTCCGCTTGCTCAAGAAATTTTTGCAGCATGCACCGGGGTCCTTTGAGGCAGCTTTTCCAATTCCGCCATGGCATGGAAAGCGGCGATTTTAAAACCTTCCGCCAGCGTCGGAAAATTGAAGATCGTGGAGTGAGCAAACTGATGGATGGTCATGCCCGCAATCATTCCCACCTGGCCGATGTGAATCAAATTCGCGGCATCAGCGCCCACGATATGGACACCGATGATTTTGTGGGTGTTCTGGCAGACGATAATCTTCATCAGTCCATAGCTGTCACCGCGAATGTAACCACGGGCGATTTGATCGTAGCGGGCGCGGCCGACCACATAGGGCTGGTTTTTTTGGATCAGTTCCTCTTCAGTCATGCCGACGGAAGACATTTCCGGTATGGTATAAACCCCTATGGGAAAGAACTCGGGAAAAGTGACATCGGGGATGCCAAAGGCATGAGCGGCTGCCACACGACCCTGTTCAGCCGAGGTGCTCGCCAGCGCCGGCGGGCCGATCACGTCCCCCACGGCGTAAATGTTGCGAATGCTGGTTTGAAAGTGTTGATTCACGTTAATCGCTTTACGCTCGTTGACTTCGATGCCGACACGCTCCAGTCCCAGATGATCACTACAGGATTCACGGCCGGCAGCGAAGAAGAATATATCAGTTTCCAGAATGAGATCATTATAAGTTGTGCGAACCAAGGGACCGTTGACTTCCATTTTCTGCAGCATACGGCCCAGCTCAAATTTGACGCCCAGTCCCTCCATCGACTGCTTGAGCTCTTCGGCGATCTCCTGATCGATAAATTGCATGATGCGTGTCCGCGCATCGATAATCGTTGTGTTCACACCCAGCGCCGAGAAAATGCAGGCATATTCACAGCCCACCACGCCGGCGCCGAAAACCGTGATCGATTTCGGCAGCGATTCCAGCCGCAGAATATCATCGGAATCCACCACCCGCCAGCCATCGAAAGGCATATCAGGCGGACGCCGCGGACGCGAGCCGGTGGCGATCACCACGAATTCCGTGTGCAGCACATAGCTTTCACCGTTCAGCGGATTGATGCGGACGATGTTGGTATCTTCAAGGAAAGCCGTGCCGTGAATCAGATCCACCTTGTGCTGAGCCAGGGCCGCGCGCACAATTTTCTCTTCATCCATCGAGGCGGTGCGGGCGCGTTCCGTCAGACGATTGGTGGACAGCGTATTCACCAGCCGTTCCACCCAGTGAGCACCGACGTGCGAATGGATGCTGCGAATGGCCGCCATGACTTCACGCAGCGTCTTGGACGGGATGGTGCCGGTATGCAGCCAGGTTCCTCCCAGGCGCTCGGGATGTTTTTCCACGACGGCGACGCGTTTTTTGAGACGGGCGGCCTGGATTGCGGCTTGTATGCCGGCCGGCCCACTTCCGATCACGACCATATCATAGGCTGCTGAATCCACAGTTACTCCCCGAATGCTGACGCCACGGTAAGAGGATCGGTCGCCACCGGGACTTCTTTAGGTTGGGCCCGGGTTTTACGCTTTGGGATTGTCGGGATCAGGTGTGACCGCTTATCATAAATTCCAGGCCAAACAGGAGTCGGCATGAACGCTTCGCACCTGATCATGGAATTTCTGCCCCTGATCATTTACATCGGAGTTGATGCCTGGAAAGGGTTTCGAGCTGGAATTATCGCGGCCATGATCTGTACGATCATCATGGCCGTTTATCATTATTTGATGTTTGGTCAAATTGATAAATTTCTACTCGGTGAAGGCTTGATGATCCTCGTGCTGGGAACGATCAGCCTCAAGATGAACAATGATCGTTATTTCAAGTTTCAACCCCCCGTGCTGGCCGCCGTATTCTCGGCTGTCTTCGCCTGGTTTCAGGTTTTTGACCAACCTTTGATGCTGCACTTTATTCCGCAGATGGAAAAGATTTTTCAAACCAACTCAGCGGATCTGAATGCACGGGCGGGAATCGAGCCTCATGAGGAATCACCTGCCCTGCAAATGCTCCATTCTGAAGAATTTCGCCTGACACTGAGTCGCCTGTCCGGACAAATGATCTGGCTCTTTGCCGCTCATGGGATTCTCATGGCCTACGCGGCTTTGAGGCTTCGAACCGCAGCCTGGTTTGCCTGGCGTTTGGCGATTTATCCTGCCCTCTTCGTTGTGGTCATTATCAATCAGATTCTCGTGTGAATTCCGCAAAGCACCAAGAGCAGAAGCCGTCGTTTACCGGCATCAGTTGAATGCCTTGAAACGATAGGAATATAATGAAAGCTGAAGGGATCTTACCCGCATTTGAAATCCATTCAGCACTCTCTGAACCGATTTCCTCATTCAGGATGGGCCATGTTTGAAATCAATCCCCGATTGAAGCAACCGAGTCCCGCCACAGAAGGCGATGCAAGTCAATTCGTGACTTCGCACTACACCAATTGGAAGACTGGTCTTTCCTTTGATGCCCCCCTGCCGCTCTCGCGTCACATGCCTGCAATCATCGCTGTCGGCGGTGGCAAAGGGGGTGTCGGTAAAAGTATAGTGAGTGCCAACCTCGCCACGACTCTGGCCCAGTTTGGCTATCGTGTTCTGGTGGTCGATCTGGACCTTGGCTGTTCCAACCTGCACAGCCATTTCGGGGTAGCGATGCCCAAGCGCAGCCTCGTCGACTTTCTGATAACGAAAAATGCCGGCTTTCGCGATGTGATCCTGCCGGCTCCCGTGCAGGGGGTGGCCTTCATTGCCGGTGGTCGCGAGGAGGCATGGGCGGAATATCTGGATAAGCCGACCGATTACCTGCTCCCGCTTTGGCAGGCGCTCCTGACCAGTCGTCAGCAGTTCAAGGTCGATATTATTGTTTGCGACCTGGGTGCTGGCACCCATCGGCACACGATGGATTTTTTCACGGCGGCCCATCTGGGCCTCGTCACGGTCCTGCCCGAGCCGACTTCGATTGAGAATGCCTATGTATTTTTCAAGATGACCCTATGGAAACTCATCGATAACCTCGGCTGTCGGCTGCAGCAGGCCGAGGTTGCCCAGGATATCAAGGCGGCTCTGTCCTCGATGGCCGGAAGCACGCTGAGCAGCGGCTATGCCAGCTGCCTCAAGGAACTCCAGCGGACCTATCCGCAGTTCATCCAGGATCTGCAACGGGCAATCCAAGCCCGCTGTCTTGGAATCGTGGTGAATCAGACCCGCGACCAGACCGACATTGACCTTGGTTCCTCCATGGAACATATCTGTCAAAAGTACTTTGGGTTACCCACCCGGTATATCGGTTATCTCAACTATGATGAGGCCGTGCTCAAGTCTTTGAAAAATCGTCGTTTGCTTGTTTCCGATTTTCCTCATAGTATGATTGCTAAACGACTCTCAGTCGCGGCGGCTCAATCCCTGAAAATTTTAGGAATGCAACGGAGAAATTGATGAACGAACAGCTTGGGTCGGATATCAAACCATCGAAGCTGCAAGGCCATGGCAAGTCCGGGGTCGGACCATCCTACTATGAAATTTTGGATGTCGCGCCGAATGCAACCCGGTTGCAGATTCGCGAGGCTTATATTCGTCTGCGGAGCACGTACTCCTCAGGCAGCCACGCACTTTATTCTCTCGTCTCGGACGAAGAGGCTCGCGATGCTCTCGAAAAAATCGAGGAAGCCTATCGCGTGTTGGATGATGAGTCGCAACGCAGGGAATACGATAATGCCATTGGCCTCGTGAAAGAACCCCCCCCGCGGTCGCCCGAGGAAATATTTGGTGACACTCATGATCCTCTGACCACCTCACGTCTGGGTGGCAGCCGCACGACGGAAGATCGGGATGCCGTCTTTCGCCGGGAGCCTGTTCGCAATTCCGAAGCCTGGGCCGATGAACCGACCCGGGCTACGCAACGGCGTCCCGTGAATTTCGGCAAAATCCAGAAATCAGCCTCACGGGCGACTGACCCCGATGTTTTAGCTTCCATGCAAGCGATTACCAGCAAGCCTCAATCCTTTGATGGCAAGGGTTTGGTGCAACTCCGCGAGATTGTAGGCATCGACCAGGCCGAGATCCAGGAGCGAACCAAAATTTCGATCGAATACATCAAGGCCATGGAAAATAACAACTTTCAAAAGTTGCCTTCTCTCGTGTATGTTAGGGGCTTTCTGAAGATCTATTTGCAGTATCTGGGGCTTCCCGATGCTGGCACATTGATCGAGGCCTACACGGAGAAATACAACCATTGGCGCGAGACAACCCGACCCAATTCATACTGACCGCAGAAGGCGCCGCCGGCAGCCGGCTTGACGTTTTTTTGGCTCAGGCCCTGCCGCGTTTCAGTCGCTCTGCCCTGCACCGGTTGATCAAAGCCGGTGAGGTGCGGGTCAATGGAACGCCTGCCAAGGCCAGCTATAAGGTGGAAGACGGGGATCGCCTGGAGCTTGCGAATCTTCCTCCGGAAACGGAAAAAGCGGAAGACCTTGTTCCCACTCCCATGCCCCTGCATATCCTTTACGAGGATACCGCGTTGATTGTGATCAACAAGCCGGCCGGCCTGATCGTGCACCCGGGTGCGGGAACACGCGGCAAGCCCACTCTGGTGGCTGCAGTCCTGGCCCATTTGGGTTTGCAGCGGGCGGACGAACTGCCGGGTGAAATCGATCGTCCTGGAGTCGTGCACCGTCTGGATAAGGACACCTCAGGGGTGATCGTTCTGGCCAAAACTGCCTCTGCACACCGACACCTGGCCGCACAATTCAAAAACAAAACGAATCTTCGTGAATACGTGACTCTTCTCAATGGGGCCATGGATCAGGAAGAGATCGAAATCGAAAGCTATCTCTATCGCGACCCGCGCAATCGGACCCGCTTCGCTTCGCTCAGCATGGAGGATTACCTCCTGAAGCAGAACGAGGGCGTGGACCTTGAGTCGTATCGTTACGCGAAAACCCATTTCTCGGCGCGCAAGGTCTATGGGCGCAAGCTGACCCTGGCTCTAGTCCGCCTCACCACGGGTCGCACCCATCAGATTCGTGTGCATGCCAAGGCCCTGGGCTGGCCGGTGGTCGGCGATGTGGTTTATGGACCCGAGGTCGTGCGCCTGCCTCCGACCTTTCCTGAGCCCATCCGCCAGGCTGTGGAGGACGTCTCCCGCCAACTCCTGCATGCACGGCGCCTTGGTTTCGAGCATCCGGAAACCGGGCAAAAGATGGCTTTTGAAGCTCCTATACCGCAGGATTTCCGCGCTGTGTTAGAATTATTGGAAAAGCATAGGGATCAGTGACTCCAATTTTAGGAGATCGACAATCTCCGCCAAGGACGGGACTTTATGTATCGCCGAATTCTGAGTCTTGCATTGAGCTTGGGTGGTCTGGGATTCATAGCGAACCAGGGCTGGGCTGACGAAGCTGCCACCACAACGGAAGAAAGCATTCGGGTCAAGGCCCAGCGGGAGATGGTCTATCTGCTGGTTGATAAGTCGAAGCTGACCGCAGACCTGATGACCATGCCTGAGGACAATCAACAGTCCGAGCACCTTATTTCCTTCAAGATTGCCATTGGCAAGGAGGAGGGTGACAAGCAGAAGATGGGTGACAATCGCACCCCCGAGGGCATCTACTTCAGCCAGCGCATCCTGAACGGCCGCAAGCTTGGCAAGAAATATGGTCCGTTTGCCATTCCGATCGATTTCCCCAATCCTCTCGATCGTTTCCTCGGCAAGACGGGTTACGGTATCTGGCTGCATGGTGTGGAGGCCGATCGCCGTATCGAAGCGGCCAAGGTCACCGAAGGTTGCGTGGCCTTTTACAATGCCGACATTCAATCCCTGACGCAGTGGCTCGTGCCGGATCAATCGGTGGTGGTGATTGCGAAGGATGGAAGTCAGGTCAATCGTCCGGAAAATGTTGCGAAAGTGCGACAGCTTACGCAGGAGTGGATCGATTCCTGGGCCAAACGCGATCTGGACCACTATATCAGTCTTTATCACGACAGCTTCACGGTGGATGGCAAGGACAAGCAGGCCTATTACGAATATAAGAAGCGGGTCTTCGGTTCCTATAAGAATATGGAAGTGGCGATGAACAATATCCGCGTGTTCACGCATGATCGCTATGCGGTGGCAGTGATGAACCAGGACTTCAACGGTGACAATCGCTATCGCAGCTATGGCCGCAAGATTCTTTACTGGCAGCTGACCGGCGAGGACGAGTGGAAACTTTTCCACGAGGAATTTGATGAAAAGCCTCTGCAGTTTGTGGATCTCTCGCGCGAGAAGATTGCTCAAATCATCAAATCTTCGCCGAGCACCAAGGCTCTTCAGGAACACACGGAATCACGCCTCTAAGCTGTCGCGGTTTCCCGCCGCGACTCTTTCGCCTTCCTCACGGCATTTTTTTCCCATTATGCTCCCCGTTTAATGACCGATCGACCTTCTGCGAACCTTTGCGGTCGCAGAGAAGGACAGTGATGCGGTCTTGGCTTTCCATTATCCTTGGCACGATGCTGCTGCTCAGCATGACCCCTGGTCATGCGTCTGAGCTGATCAGCGATCGCATCCGTCGCATGCAGACGGATATAGGACGGGAAGCGGGGCAGAAGGTGCAATCGGTTCTGGACCGATACTGCAGCCAGCACTGTCAGCTCCTGGAGGTGAAGGTCGAGGTTCATGAAACCATCCCTGACAGCGATGAGCTGGGTTTTGAGACGCAGAATTCCCTCGCGGCCGAAGCGAAGCTGGAAGTTCACAGCGTCACCCCCATCATTCAAATCGACAATCGTGTCCTGCCGTTGGATCGCGACCGCCTGGAACAGTTGCTGCGCAACAAGATCAAGGGCATGGCTCCGGAAAGTTCCATCAAATGGGAACCGGTGGACCTTCCGGCCATTGGCAGTTCCGCACCCACACCGAGCGAGGACCTGAGCGCCCAGCTGGAAAATCGCCTGCGCCGGGTGCTGAATTCCATCATCGATCGCTACTGCCCGGATCAGTGTCTATTGGAACGCATCGATGTGGATGCGCAGCCCGTTGGCCCCGATCAGCTCAACTCCTTTCCCAGTGACCAGGTCGTGGTGGGCAAACGGGCGGAAGGCGGCCTCAGGATCCAGGAAATTCGGGTTTATCTGACTCTGGACGAAAACCTCATGGAAGAGGAGCAGAGCCGTATTCTGCGTCTTATGAAGGCCCAGACGCGATTTGTGAACCCGGTGGAATTCGTGGTGGATACCACAGCCTTCCCGGAAACGGCTTTGGATAAAAAGAAGAAGGCCATGGAGGAATCCACGGATCCCTATGGTCTGGAAAAACTGCGGCAGATGCTGACCCTGTTCCGCGATCTGGCGGGAACCAGGGAAATCATCCAGACGACGACCAGCGAATCGCGTAGCAATGTGGAGAGCAAATCCAGCGAGGAACGCAGTGAAACCCGGGCGACTGAATCGATGAGCCGCTCGGAAAGTGAATCCACGCGGGAGTCGAATCAGGAATCCTCGGAGAAAAGCCTTGAAAAGGAATCGGATCGTCGCCTGGATGTGAACAACGAATCGGTGACCAACAAGACCCTGAGCACCGAGGAAATGGCCGCCTATGGCGCCGGTTTCCTTCTCCTGGCGACGCTGGCCGCGATTGCCATCATGAAAGTATCCGCCACCAATCGCACCGCGCGTGAGATGGTGCTGGCGTCGGCCGGATCCGGTCCTGCCATGCGTCGTCGTGCGGCTCACGCCACGGCGGAAGCGGAAGAGGCCGGCTATGGTGAAGGTGGGGAAGGTGCGGTGGAATCCGGTGGGGGTGGAACCACCCTAAGAGTCGCCCCGGCCCAGGTTTCCCAGGAAAAAGCCATGCTGGCTTTGAAGCTCGCCCAATTGAAGCAGGACCTGGTCCAGCAGTTTGTCGAGCAGCCGCGCATCGCCCGTGAAACGTTCACCCGGCTTCTGAAGGATGATGGCGTCGCGGAAACCGCCAAATACGTGCACATCTTTGGCCAGCTCATCATCTTTGAACTTCTGAACGATTCCAGTCTGAAACGCGATCTCTATGAATTGAGCGAATTTTATCACCGCTCCAACTTCAAATTCGATCAGGCCACGGAAATGGCTCTGCTCGAACGTTTGAAGACCATGGTCACAGCCAGTGAGATTCGCCTTCTGGCCAGTCAGTCCAGCGATCGCTTTGGCTTCCTCAATCGTCTCGATGCCCAGCAGATTTTCAGCCTGGTGGCGGACGAGAAACCGCGGGTGCAGAGCATCGTCCTGACCCAGCTCGATCGCAAGCTGCGGTCGGCGGTGTTTGAAATGTATGAAGGGGATGCGAAGATCCGCCTGCTTGAGGAACTGTCCCAGGCCGAGGCGATTCCACGCGAATTCCTCTTCAACGTGGCCCAGGCTCTGCAGAAGAAAATCCAGGCCCGCTCCGAATTTGATACCGAGCAGCTGCGTTCGAGCGACATCCTGCTCGATCTTTTGGAACGCTCCGATCTGCGTGACCAGCGCCGCCTGATGCAGACCCTGGAACGCAACAATCCGGAAACCGCGCGCGGTCTGAAGCTGAAGCTCGTCACCGTGGAAATGCTGCCTTACCTGAAGGATGGTCATCTGCTGGAAGTCATCCTGGGCATGGACCGTGATGACCTGCTCGCGTTCCTGGTGGGCAGCCCCGATCATATTCGCGACCTCCTCCTGCGCAAGGCGCCCGAGGAATTGGCCCAGAGCTGGATCGAGGATATTCGCAACATGGCCGGCATCGACGACAATGCGTATCGCACCGCCGAGGTCAAGATCAAGGCGCGCCTGCGCAGTCTCGCTAACAACGGCGCCATCAGCATGCTGGACATTAATGAACTTATTTACTCGAGTAAGAATTCAGAAGCCGAGGATACGGAGGAAGATGATACCGTCTTCTCCAAAGGGGCCTTTGCTGCCTGATGACCGCTTCCTGCTGTTTTGATTCGTCCTTCCAAGGCCTGGATATCAGGCCTTTTTTCGAACTTATTCCAGTTGCGCGAAACATGGACCGATAAATAATTAAGACTTTTCACAGGCAAAACAGGAGCCCAGTCGTGATTCGACATCACTGGATAATCATGGCCTTTATCGGTACAGGTGCAGCCTGCAGCAGTGCCACGTTGAAAAAGGCTCCTTTTTTAACAGCCAATACGTTGGTTGAGGAGTCCACGACGGCATCCTCGTCAAGTGATGCCAGGCCGAACGAAGACCTGCCTGATCCCGTCCCGATGCCAACGGAAACGAAGGCGCCGGAAGAGAATGTCAGTCCGCCCGCGAATATTTCGGGCGCGTATTTGATTTGTTCGGAGATGAAAGCAGCCACCGCCGCCGATCCAGAATCTTTGATTCACTGCGGTCTCCGCGATGAGAAAACCAACAACAAGGTGAATATAGAGGCTGGATACGCGAGCAAGATTTGGACTTACCAGGCTTCGGACAATGATAATCTTGTCGTGTCCATGGTGGAGCTGCCGCTCAGCCTTGAGTGGCATATTGCTGTCACGCTGAAAGCCCCGACCCTGGGCGACCTTCAGACCCAGCAGGATACGATACGCTTTTTCGTGAGTGTGACCAATAGCGCCGGCGTCAAATTCCAGGCCTCGGCTCCTGTGACACCGACCTTTGTGCAGTGGCTCGCTTTGAACGGGGCCCAGATTCCTACACCAGCCGCAATCGGCGGTACGGAAGATGACGGAACGGAAAACCTTTATATCTGCCGCATGGCGTTTGGCGGGGAATCCATCCCTGGCAAGCTGGAAGTGCATGATCGCGATTCCAATAAATCCAATTGCTTCACCACGCATAATGGGACCGTGATCACATCGCAGAGTGAAAACGGTGACGATGTGCTCGCTCCCTCGGATGTTCTCGTCATCACCCAAGGGGTCTTTGATGATTATTTTGAGTGGATTCCGTCCACCAATGGTTTGAAGCCGGCCCAGGCTTACATCACCGGGAAGGATGCGGTCGGCAATCCTCTCTATACCTGCCGCAATCTGCAGGCTGATGAGAGCATAGCGGAGCAGACTCCAGGTGTGCTACGGCCCGGGGCTTCCACCTGCGCGCATTCCTATGATGGATTCCAGGCCAACACCAGCTACCAGGTTCTGGCGTGGAAGGCAGGCGCGACACAAAAAATTATCGACGTGCAAAAAGCGATGCCAGCTCCCTGATATAAGTCATATTGACCGAAAAATTTCCTGGTTTACCTCCCGGTCGAATTTAGAGTAAATACTCTAAATATGAATTCGAGCCGGGATCCAGCATGGGAAAAAGCCGTAAAACTCGCGACGCCATCATTCAAGGCAGCATTGAGCTCTTCAATCAGATGGGCGTTGCCGATATTTCCACCAACCATATCGCCAGCCATCTCGACATCAGCCCCGGCAATCTCTACTATTATTTTCCCAATAAGGAAGCGATCATCCGGGCGATTTACGAACGGATCCGCACACAGCTGGAGACTCTCTATGGGCGCGATCAACCGCCGCTGCTTCAGCTCAGCGATTATGTGAACGTCTGCTTTCAAATCATTTTTGAATACCGCTTTTTCTTCTCCGAACTCCCCATGATCCTCAGACGCGATGCCGAGCTGAGGACTGACTATGTTCAGCTGCAGGCACGCTTTAAAGAGGAGCTGGCCGGGCTGATCTGTGGCCTGAGCCAGGTGGGTATCCTGGTCTCCCTGGACGGACAGGACCGGCGTATGGCCCTTGCCAACAGCATCTGGATCGTGACCATTTACTGGCACAGCTACCTGGAATCCGCGCCACCGATCAGCCCGCCGGCGCCGTCCCGGGAACTCCTGAAGCACATTCTCTTTTTGCTTACACCGTATATCGCGCCTGAGTTTCAGGCAGCGGTGCAGGGGATATTTTCGTCTTTCATGGAGGCAAGGGGTCATGATTCGTTCGATCTTAAGCCGGAGTAATCACCGGCAGCAGGCTCTCATGTACTGTGGCATTTATGTGTTCCCGCTCCTGACCGTCCTCGGGTTCTATGGGGGTGGCGGGTGGATCTATACGAGCGTGATCGCCGGTTATGTGCTGGTGCCGCTCTGTGATCTTGTCATCGGCACGAGTCAGGTCAACTACGATGCGGAGCAGGAAAAAGCGGCCGCGCAGGACAGTTTTTTCCGTTACCTCACCTATGGCATTGCGCCGCTGATTGTGGCCGTTGTCGTCTGGAGCTGCTGGGTGGCCAGCACGCATGAACTCGCGGTCCATGAATATGTGGGGCTGGTGCTGGCCGTGGCGCTGGTCTCCGGCGGCATCGGGGTGACGGTCGCCCACGAACAATGCCACAAGGTAAGAAAGCTGGATCTGCATTTGGCCCGGCTCACACTGATGTGCATCTGCTATATGCATTTTACCATCGAGCACATTATGGGCCATCACGCGCGCGTGGCCACGGACGAGGATCCTGCAACGGCGCGGCTTGGACAATCACTCTACCAATTTTATTTTCAATCCGTTTGGGGTGGCTATCACAGCGCCTGGAATCTGGAGAGAACCCGACTGCGCAAACGGCGGCTTGGATTCTGGACGCATCACAATCAGATGCTCTGGTATACGATCCTGCCGCTCGCCTTTATGGGGCTCATCACCTGGTTCTTTGGAACGGCGGGTCTGCTCTTCTTCCTCCTGCAGGCCATCGTGGGATTTAGTTACCTGGAAGTGGTGAATTATATCGAGCATTATGGATTGCAGCGCCGGCGCACGCCGCAGGGGAATTTTGAGAAAGTGAGAGCCTTTCATTCCTGGAACAGCGATCACGTGGTTTCGAATTATCTTCTCTTTGGATTACCACGGCACTCCGATCATCATGCTCACGCCGCACGCCCTTATCAGATTCTGCGTTCTCTGCCAGGATCGCCGCAACTGCCTTTTGGTTATACGGTGATGATGCCGATTGCTTTTGTGCCTGCGCTGTGGCGCCGTCTGATGGATCATCGGGTGGCTCAGGCACGCGCTGTCCTGAGCCAGGCTCCTTTGATGGATTAAGAGATGCTGAGGGTCAAAGGGTTTCCAGTTTCCCTGCGGCGGTCGCGCTCTGATGTCCGGGATGGACCTGCACGCCCGGAAGAGTCGCAGAAAATTGTTTCAAAAAGTCGAGACTCTGCCGATTGCCGTCCGCATCCTCGGTAAATTCCCCTGGTGTCACGTTCTGTTCCCAGCCCCAGCGCGTGTGGCAGGTATCCCCGGTGATGAGCTGAGGCCCGGCACTGCTGTGAACAACGAACGCCAGGGAGCCCTCGGTATGTCCCGGCACGGAAAGAACAAAGAGCGATTGATCGCCAAAGAAATCGATCACCGCGGGCTCACCGGGCGCAGCGGGTTCGGGAAAGTTCAATTCGGACAAGGTGCGTGGTCCCTCCAGGAAATCATCCGTGGCGCCGCGCGTAAAGAGATAGCGGAATTCCTTATGCGTGGATTCCTCGGGCCCTATGAAAATGGGAATGGTGGGATCAAGATCAGGCACACCCATGATGTGATCAAGGTGCATATGGGTGAGAAACACACCCTTGATGGGACCCGGGTTCTGGCGCATCCAGTCCCTGGTGGTCTGATGAATCACGAGCTTGTCCATGTTCATGAAACGGGCCATCATCCCGCCGACAGGTGAGTCCTCGGGCTTTTCCTTCATCGTGGACTCAATCCCCGTGTCGATGAGATAGCGTCCGAACGTAGGGTGATCGATGACATAAAAATAGATTTGGATGTCCTCCAGCTCATTTTTTAAACCAGCGGCCTTGGCCTTCGGATCTTCGAGCTGGATCAGACCGCCACGATCGGCAGCCCAGTTGGCCGCCACCACCTTGCGAAACTGAATCGGGCCCTGACCTGTCAGAGCCGGCTTGATCGCGTCCACGCGTGACGGCTTGCCCACTTCCACGAGTTGAGCGGGAGTGCTGGTGATGGCACACGCTGTTCCCAGACTGGCGAGGAGCAAAAAGAGTAGGTGTTTCAAAGGTCATCCTCCATGAAAGCATACATTGCGAAAGGATAACTTTTTCCCCGGAAATCTGCCCACGGGAAATCATCGAAAGTTTGGAATTCTGCAAACTTTAATACCCTTGCTCTTGTTCTTTAAATGATTTGGAAAATCGGAAAAACTTGCGGGGTCGCGGGACTGAGCCGAAAGAAAAGCAGGGGATGATGTGTACGGAGGAACACCATGAGCATGACAGCCCAAAAGACGACCAGCCAGCCGCCGATGGCGAATTCGCTGCTGGCGCCAGGCACGAAAACTCAGGATCCTGCGGCCCCTATGGACGCGCCGCAGACGGATATGGTCATGCTGCAGAAGGCGGATGTTTGGATGTCACAATTCAAGACCCGGCTGAATATCGGCATCATCGCTCTGGTGGTGCTGTGGGGCTGCGTATCCTATTTGAAAAGCACAACCATGCAGCTGGACGCGCGCACGGCACCCGAAGCGGAACGAATCCTGGCGGATGGTTCCGCTGAAGAAGTTATGACTATCCATGCGGTGGAAGGCGCTCTTGAGCGAAGCGCCGTTGTGGAAACGGTGAAAGTCGAGGATGCGAAGGTCGCTCCTCCTGTGAACGCGGTAAAAGCAGCCGTTGCGACCAGGTCGGTGAAGAGAACCCTGGCGCAGAAGACGGGGAAGAGCAAGACCGCGGCTGGCAAAAGTCGCCAGCAAAAGAAACCGAAGAAATCCCTGGCTTCAAAGCCAGCCTTGTGACCAAAAAAAATCCGCGGTAGCCTGGCTCCCGCGGATCCCCATCACATTATGATGACCTCTCTCGCCTGTCTTCTTACCAGCCTGGAGTGGAATCCGATTCATATCGTTCTCCAACTCGAACAGGTTGATTGCTAAGTCTCGAGTGTTCTTCTTCTGTTGTAACCGACTATTGACTGGCTGGCCAGTCCTAAGTTGAATTGAATACGAATTTTTTCAAATTTTCTGAAATTCCCCAGGAAATCAGTTGATTGCAGAACAAAGTTAGTCGCTTATTTGGCGTGGTTTGCTGGCATTTGTGTCTTATTATTTTGTGTGCTAAAGCGTAGGATTCCTTGGGAGATTTCACGATTGACGACTGAGATGAACTTCGCATGGCGATATGAGCAGCTGGTTTCACTTTTGAAACCTTTCGCGCCTTGTTGGACTCAGTCTGTTCTGCACTATTGGCCGGCATGCCGCGACGCTTTGCCGGATGACTGGTGGCAGCCGCTGCTCGATTGGCCGTTGGATGCCATGCATCAGCTGGATGATGTTCTGGCCGGAGCCATGGAGATACCGGAGGGACTGGACATGCCCCCGGGACTTCGCAGGTTCTGGGAAGCGGTGCGACCCCTGGTGCAGTTTCCTCGGAGTCCGTCTGCGATACCTTTATCGGAAACCCAAACCCTGCGCATGACAGCCAAAAAACAGCACGAGATCGCGGCCATTCTTCCCTTTCTTGTAGAAAGGAACGAGGCGCTCGGTGTGAAGCGTGCGGTGGATCTGGGCGGTGGTGTGGGGCATCTGGCCCGCACGCTGGCCACGGAACTGCGGCTGCCGCTTGTGAGTATTGATCGCAATGCGGATCTGCAGAACATGGGGCGTGCCCTTCTGCAAAAACTGCGGATGACGGATGTGCCGCTGGAATTTGTGAACGGGGAAATGCAGAGCGCGCGACAGGATGCCCTGGATCCTTATTTTGAAGGGGACTGCCTGAGTGTGGGTTTGCATACCTGCGGGCCGCTGGCCTGGGCGCATTTGAAGAAAAGTCAGAGAAGCCGTGCGGTTTTGAATTTTGGCTGTTGCTATGATCGCATGGATGTCACGCGCGATTGTCAGCAGAGTGCCTGGGCCAGGCAGCATCCTTTGCCCTGGACATCGTTTGCGCTGTTTCTGGCGACGCGCGGCCGGCGTCGCAGTCTGGAAGAACTGGCCATGCAGGAGCGGGTGAATACCTGGCGCCTGGCTCTGCATTTATTTTTGCAGGAGGAAGGCCTGGCCGCAGGATTTCTGGCGGTAGGGGATGCGCCGCGCGCTATCTATGCTCAGAGTTTTGCGGATTACGCGGCCGATCGTTTCCGCTTTTTGCAGTTGGATTTTGCAGCGCGGGCGGGGAAGGCGGACGGTTACATCATGCGATCTGATGTTGCGCGTTCGATGCGGGAATTTTTCGTCATCAATGTGGTCCGGAATGTTTTCGCCCGGCCGCTGGAGGTTCTTCTTCTGCTCGATCGGGCGCTGTGGATGGAAGAGCAGGGCCACCGTGTGGAGCTGCGGCAGTTCTTTGATCACAGCGTCTCCCCACGGAATCTGGGGTTGTTTGCGACGTTTAAGAATGCATAACCCGCTTCGGCCTGTGACGCCCGCCTCGCATCATCTAAAAACGCATGGCCTCAACCGCTGCCATAATCTTTCTCGCATAATAAACCTTGGTCGGCTCGCCATCCGCACGCGGCGTATCATCCCCGTTATAGCGCTCCAGGCCAGCCCGGACCCATTCCGCCTGCCCCATGGTGGCTGGCGTACAGCGTGAACTGCGCGCGCATACATAGCCGATGGCCGCTTTCAAAATCGTGGCTCCGGCGATGATCTGGGCTCCGTATTGATCCGGCTTGGAAAAAATGCGTTCTTTGCATGACCGGGCCCAGGCGGTGCGGGCGGCAAAGTCCTCGAGTTCCCTGCTGACGGGAAAGGTCGTCCAATGTTTGAGTATCGCCTCCTGAAAGTAGGCTGTTCCGCTGCCGGCATAGACGCGATTGCCGAGATGCGCGTAGACGACTCCGCTTTGATCGAGAAATTCGCTGATGCCGATTACCGTCAACTGGGTCAGCCCTACGGCGCCGGTCGGCGACACCGCGCGCGCATCAAACGCCGATTCCTGGGCGATCATCGCGGTCAGAAGCCGCGCATCCAGATCAAAATCCATGGCCAGCGTGCGGATCGCAAAGGCCAGAAGTTCCGGACTCTGAGGACGGTAGCCCCAGTTCGGAACTTTGTGCTGGATATAGGAAGCCAGTTCCATTTCTTCAGGCTGTTCCGCCCGCAGCATAACAGGCGCCGCGGCATAGGACAAACTCACGGGATATCCCAAGGGCTCGCTGGACACAGGCGGCAAGGGATCGGCACAGGACACGCAGAGCAGCAGCGCCGCGGTCCATGCAAAACGCAGCATGGGCATAAACGTCTCGTGATGAAGGGTGATGTCAGGCAGAAATCTTAAGCGAGCGCGGCGAGGATGTCAAATGGGAGAGAGGCAAGGCTGCGCGCGGCAGCCTTGCGAGAGAACCATCAGAAGTTGTAGAAGATACCGATTTGCAGTTTCCACACGGATTCCAAAAGACGCACGGAATCGGGTTCAGTCTTGCGCAAATTGCTATAGATATAGCGGTTGGTCACGGCATCGTAGCCGACATCCGTGACGGCTGCCATGTAAGGGAAGTCGACCTGCTTCACCTGGCCCCAGTTCTTGTTGAGGAAGTTGGGCAGGTTCACAATATCGAACACGATGCGAGCCTTGCCGGTCTCACCGTAACCTGGCAAATCCTGAGACAGACGCATGTCGAGTTTTTGCACCCAGTCGCTGAAGAAGGCATTCCGTGGTGCCACGCGTCCACGATATTTGTCGAGACCATACTTATTCAGGAAGGCATTGAACGCCCCTTCGTCGATGTCCTGCAGGATCACGTCGCTGCCATCGCCTCGCGGCACATAAAAGAGCATACGGTTGCGGCCGGAGAAGGCCGAGCTTTCGCCATACATGCGACCGAGGGTGTCGCGGTTACCACCCATGGTAAAGCTATAGGGTTGACCGGAGCGGCGTTCAAAGAAGAAGTTCACGCTTGAAGTGAGATCCTCGAAGAAGCTGGTTTCATAGCCGGTGCTCACGATGAAACGGTGTTTGGTTTCATAGATCGAACGATCAAGTCCAGGATTATTGGGATCATCGCCAATGGCAACTATTCCATAGTTACTGGTCGAGACGGAACTCGTGCCCGGATTTACTTCCTGAACATCCTGCCAGGCGTAGGACGTGGACACATTCCAGCCGTTATCAAAGCGCTTATAGAGACTCATGCTGGCGGTATGACCGTAGCCTTTGTCCGTGTTGGTCATCAACATATCGTGGCCGCGGTTGACATTGAATTCCTCGCCAAACGTGGTGGAAGCCGGCGTGGTGTCGTAAATGGGGCGGCCGTCCGGAGCGGTGGCGGTCGGCAGGTTGTGCGGAAAGCTTGGATTGTTGCGCCGCAGATCCTTCCAAAGGAGACCATAACGGGTGCGCGTGTAGGTGTAACTCATGTCGAACATCACGTCGTCGATGACATCGGGAATGTCGAACTTATAATCGAAGCCGGCCTGGAACTTGTAGGACTGAGGAATTTTGAAATTCGGATCGAGTGCATCGACGTTGCCATCACCAGGAACAAGTTGGGACGTAATGGATTCAGGAATATTGCGGCCATCAAACCCAGCCATGGTCGCTGCATCGGTGGTCGTGAATTGGTCCACGGTTACGCCATCGTTGGTATAGCTGTTGGAAAGCCAGACCGCTGGTGTTCCCCCGCCGAAAAGCCCAAAGCCACCGCGGAATCGTAGATCTTCGTTGGCTTTATAGGCCAGAGCAAGACGGGGCAGGATAGCCTGCTTGCCGGAAATATCCTCGGTGTTGCTGAAACCATAGCGATTCACAAAATTTTCGTTCAGGGTGATATCGCCACTCGCGCTGTAAAGTTCAGTGCGGACACCAGCGCGTGCGGTGAGGCGTGGGGTCAGCTGCCATTCATCCTGCAGGAAGATGGTGGACACACTGTATCCCCAGTCCGCTGCCGCATCATGGGGATTGTTGGTGATGGCATTGCTGTATTGAAAGCGTGAAGGAGCCCGGGCTTCGAACTCAGCAAGGCTATCGTAGGCGACCACCCCCTGACTGCTGGGAACGAAGAGGTTATAGATATCGATTTGCTCCACCTGAACACCGCCCGTGATGAGATGCTCATCCAGGAGATAGTTGACTTCCGCAGCAATGATGTTGCTCGAGTTTTCCAGTTCATTGGCATGGCGGGAACGGTCGGGGCCGATGAAAATGGATCCTTCGGCCTCCGTTTTGATCTCGGCCTCCATAAAATCATTGCCATGCAGCGGCTCCTGCTCGGTCTTCACCTGTTTGTTGCTGATCTCGACTTTGGTTGAGAGGGCCTCCGACCAGTCGGAGAAGAGTCGCAGGGACATGTTGTCCATGGTATCGGTTCGTTCATAGGAATAGGAAGTCAGGTAGAGGTTGCGCTCGCTGGCCCCGCCTGCGTTGTAGTTATTGCCTTGGGCTCTTTGATATTTGGCCTCCAGGCGATGATCGTCGTTGATTTTATAATCCAGTTTCAAGAGACCCTTCAGATCCTTTTCCTGCTGGCTCTGGGAGGGAACGCCCGCATCGAAACCGTAAACCCGGCTGGCGATATCCTGCACCTGGGCCACTTCATCGACCGTCACGCGTTCCACTTGAAAGGGCTTGCCTGAACCCATGGCCCCCACCGTGGACGGTGAGGTAGCGGTCAAACCTTCGATGTTGGCGAAGAAATACAGTTTTTCTTCCAGAATGGGACCGCTGAGTGAGAGGCCCAGGCGGTTTTCTTCAAAGTCGGATTTATAGGTCTTGTCCTTGGTTTTGCGGCCGGTCAGACCATCGGTTTGGCGGGTGTAAAGGACGGAACCTTCGAATTCATCCGTTCCGGATTTGGTGATGACGTTGATGCCACCGCCCAGGAAGTTGCCATAGCGGACATCAAAGGGCGAGCGTTCCACGGAAATTTCCTGGACCGCCTGCAGAGAGATGGGACTTCTTTGGGTGGGATAGCCATTGAAATTAAGGCCGAAGGAATCGTCCTGCCGCATGCCATCGACGGTGATGCTGTTGAATCGATTGTTGGCACCGCCGACGCTGAGGCGGCCGTTATCGACCACGGCATCCGGAGAACGGCGGATGATATCCTTCAGATCCTGATTCACGGAAGGTGTCGCCTGAATATCGCTGCTGAAGAAGGACGCCTTGGATGATGTCTGGACCTCACGGGCGGCGGTGACTCGCATGACCTCAGCCTTGCCGAGGGTGAAAATGTCACCCGTATTGTTACCGGCATTCAATTGAATGCCTTCACGCGTCACCTCCTGCAGGCCTTCCTTCGTGGCTTTCAGGGAGTAGGGTCCGCCGACGCGCAGGCCAGTAAACGCAAATTGACCATTGGTCGTCGTCAGAGCCTGCTTGCGAACCTGGGCCGCCGGGAATTCAAGGACCACCTCCGCGCCTTCCACGGGCTTGCCTTCGGCGTCCACTACCGTTCCGCGATAGCTGGCTGAAGTCATCTGAGCCCAGGCTTCCCGGGTTGTCCCGAGCAGGGTCAGACAGCTGAGTAAAATTATGAGCCAGGCCGGAAGCCCTGGCATCACCCGAGTCCTTGCATGCAAACGACTATCCTGAAGCATCAGACATCCCTTCGTAACTGGAACAGATAAAGAAGAGCGATTCTCATACAAGATACTCATACAAATGGGAAGGTCAAAAACCTAAGCTTCTCCGGGAGTTTTCTGTTAAAAGATTGGGTGTTTCTTCACAGTCGTTTTTCATTTTGCGAAGAATAGACTCGTTTTAGATTATGTCAATTGGGTGTAATCCGCCCGGAATGAAAGCTCTGGCTACCTGTCGCGCTTTTCACTAAAATCCAGCGGCTGAGGGCAGACATAAGGACACATATATATGAGCAACTCCTATCGAACGGGCAGCAAGGATCTTTCGGCCTGGGAAAACCTCGCACGCAAGGATCTGGGTTCCGCCCCTCTTGAATCATTGACAAGGCAGACACCGGAAGGTGTGCCGATCAAAGCTCTGTATACCGCCAGGGATTTGGAAAAGGTGGAGGCGCTCGATACCTTGCCAGGTTTTGCGCCCTATACCCGCGGACCAAGGGCCACCATGTATACCGTCAAGCCCTGGACCATTCGGCAGTATGCTGGTTTTTCAACGGCCGAGGAATCCAATGCCTTCTATCGGCAGAATCTCGCCGCAGGACAGATGGGTCTTTCGATCGCTTTCGATTTGGCCACCCACCGCGGTTATGATTCGGATCATCCACGGGTGACCGGTGACGTGGGCAAGGCCGGTGTGGCGATCGATTCCGTAGAGGATATGAAAATCCTCTTCGATCAGATTCCGCTCGAGAAAATGAGCGTCTCGATGACGATGAATGGCGCGGTGATTCCCATTCTTGCAGCCTATATCGTGGCGGGTGAGGAGCAGGGAGTCAAGCCGGAAGAGCTTTCGGGCACGATTCAGAATGATATCCTGAAGGAATATATGGTGCGCAACACCTATATTTATCCGCCGGAACCGTCGATGCGCATCGTCGGGGATATTATCGGCTATACCGCGCAGCGCATGCCACGCTTCAACAGCATCAGTATCAGCGGTTATCACATGCAGGAGGCCGGGGCGAATTCCGCCATCGAGCTGGCTTTCACGCTGGGCGATGGCATTGAATATGTGCGGGCGGCGATAGCCCGTGGTTTGAAGGTTGATGAGTTTGCACCGCGCCTTTCGTTCTTTTTTGCGATCGGCATGAATTTCTATATGGAAGTGGCCAAACTTCGGGCCGCGCGGACGCTTTGGTATAAACTCATGCAGCAGTTCAATCCGAAGGATCCTCGTTCCTCGATGCTGCGCACACACTGTCAAACGTCGGGCTATTCGTTGACCGAGCAGGATCCTTACAACAACATCATCCGTACCACGATCGAAGCTATGGCCTCGGTTTTTGGCGGAACCCAATCGCTGCATACCAACTCGTTTGATGAGGCGGTGAGTCTGCCTTCGAATTTTTCAGCCCGCCTGGCGCGTAATACGCAGCTGATCATCCAGGAGGAAACCGATATCTGCCATGTGGTGGACCCCTTTGGTGGCAGCTATTTCATGGAAACGCTGACGCAGGATCTGTTGAACGAAGCCGAACGCATTCTGCATGAAGTGGAAGAGGCGGGCGGCATGGTCAAGGCGATTCAGCAGGGTTTTCCCAAGCTGAAGATCGAGGAAGCCGCAGCACGGAAACAGGCGCGCATCGATTCCGGGCAGGATGTGATCGTTGGGGTGAACAAGTACCAGACCAAAGAGGAATCCAAGTTCGAGGTCCGGGATGTCGATAACACCAAGGTGCGTGAGCAGCAGGTGGCCCGTCTGCAGGAGATCCGCAAAACACGGGATGCCGCCCGGGTGAAAGCGGCTCTTGAGGCGTTGGAAGCCGGCGCGCGTGGCAACGGCAATCTGCTCGAACTCGCGGTGGACTGCATGCGGGCCCGTGCGACCGTGGGTGAGGTTTCGGATGCGATGCGTCGTGTCTTCGGTGAACATCGGGCCCCGATTCAATCCGTCAGCGCGGTTTATGCAGCGGAGTACAAAATGAAGTCTGATTTTGATGATGCCCGTCAGGCCGTGGCCGCGTTTGCCGCAGAGGAAGGGCGTCAGCCGCGGATCCTGATCGCCAAACTGGGGCAGGATGGACATGACCGCGGCGCGAAGGTGATCGCGACCGGGTTCGCGGATTTGGGATTTGATGTCGATATCGGTCCTTTGTTTCAAACGCCGGAAGAGGCAGTGAAGCAGGCGATTGAAAACGATGTGCATGTGATCGGCATCTCCTCGCAGGCAGCCGCTCACAAGACGCTGGTTCCGCGTTTGATCGAACTTCTGAAGCAGCAGAAGGCCTCGGATATTGCCGTGGTTGTGGGGGGCATCATTCCGCAGCAGGACTATGAATTTCTCTTTCAAAACGGAGCGGCCGCGGTCTTTGGACCGGGAACACCCGTGCCGGCGGCGGCCGTGGAAACCCTGCAAGCCATCAAGCGGACGAGGAAGGGATGAGCATCGACCTGAAGGGTCTGGAGGCCGCGCTGATTTCCGGGGATCGGCGGGGACTGGCCAAGGCTTTGACCTTGATCGAGAGCCGGCGTCCGGAGCATCGTCTCCTCGCGGGCAAACTCCTCTCGGCCATCTATTCGAAGACCGGGCGCGCGAATCGTATCGGCATCACCGGCTCACCCGGTGTGGGGAAATCCACGTTCATCGAGGCCCTCGGCAAATTTTTTCTGCAGCAGGGTCATAAACTCGCCGTGCTGGCGATCGACCCAAGCTCTCCGCGTTCGCATGGAAGCATCCTGGGGGATAAAACGCGGATGGCGGAACTTGCCGTGCATCCGGATTGTTTCATCCGTCCGTCGCCGTCCGGTCTGTCCCTTGGCGGTGTGGCCCGTCGCACGCGGGAGTGCGTGCTGCTCTGCGAAGCGGCCGGGTACGATACGATCATGATTGAAACCGTCGGGGTGGGCCAGTCGGAGACGCTGGTGAGTTCGATGGTCGACATCTTCATGTTTCTTCAGCTGCCCAATGCGGGGGATCAGCTGCAGGGGATTAAAAAAGGGATTCTGGAACTTGCGGACCTGGTCGTTGTCACCAAGGCGGATGGAGCGTTCGAACAGGCGGCGCGTCGCGCGAAGGTGGATCATGAGATGGCCCTGCATTACATGCAGCCGGACCCGGATCGGCTCCTGCCGCGCGTGATGATGTGCAGTGCGGTGGAGAAGAAGGGTTTGCATGAGATTTACGACACGATCCTTGGGAACCTGAAGATACTGTCCTCGGATGGACGTTTGCAAAAGAGACGGCAGCAGCAGCGGGAGCAGTGGTTCGAATCCGAACTGCATGATCAGCTGATGGATTCGCTTTTGCGGGATCGTGGGTTCAAAAGCAAGGTTCAGGAGTTGAAAGGCAAGGTGATGCACGGAACCATGGCGCCGACTGAGGCGGCTCAGCAGGCAATTTTGAAATTGAATCTGCCAGATTGAGGTATGATCAATATCGCTTATTCATCGGACCGAGCCCTCACACAGTCTTTGTATCTTCCCTTTCCCCATCTGTTATAGTCATCCCAGGTTTAGACCTCAGATGAGAAGGGAAGCACTATGATAGCAGATCGCTTGCTCAATGTTGTTCGCCCCAAAACGCCTGATTTTGTCCCCGGACCTCGCTACTACACGCCTCTGAAATTCCTGAACGAAATGAACCGCGATCCACTGGGTTTCCTCACCCGCATGCAAAAGGAATATGGGGATGTCGTGCGGATGCCATTTGCTCTGGCTCCGATTTATCTCGTCACTCAGCCGGATCTTCTCGGACGGATCCTCCTGAACACCGAGAAGAACAATCGCAAATCGCTTGGCTATCGGCGCCTGAAACCCTTGCTCGGAGAAGGCCTGCTGACCAGCGGCGGGGATCTGTGGCGGACGCAGCGGCGCCTGGCCAATCCCGAGTTTCATCAGAAGGCGATTCATGGGTTTTTTGATGTGGTTCAGGAAGAGTGCCTGAAACTTGTGGAGGAGCTGGATCAAAGGATCAAGACCAATCCGCTCGTGAATATTTCGGATGAAATGTCCCGACTCACCTTTACCATCATTGTGCGGATCCTGTTTTCCATCAACATGCATGATCGCGCGCAGGATGTGAAACAGGCGCTCCGGGTTCTGCAGGACTATGCCCACTTTCTCTTCTATTCGGTTTGGACGCTGCCGATGACCGTTCCCACACCCGGGAATTTGAAGGCAAAGAAAGCGATCCAGGATCTTGACCAGATCGTGTATCAGATCATCAGCGAACATCGCGCCCATCCCGATCGCTATCAGGATCTGCTCTCGCAGTATCTGAAGAGCGTCGACGAGGAATCCGGCACCGGCATGACCGACAAGCTTCTGCGGGATGAGGTCACGACGTTGATGCTGGCGGGACATGAAACGACGGCCATTACGCTGTCCTATGCCTTTGAACTTCTGGCAAAAAATCCTCGCTGCGTCGAGAACCTGAACCTCGAATATGCAGCGTTGCCCCAATCGACCTTGTCCATGAGCGATCTGCCGAATCTGGAGTACACCCAGAACGTGTTTTCCGAAGCCATGCGTCTTTATCCGGCAGCCTGGGCCATCGGTCGGGAAGCAACCGAGGATATTGAATTTCAGGACTATCGTTTTGCGAGCGGCAGCACCTTTATCTGTGTTCAGTATCTGACCCATCGCCATCCCAAATACTGGCCGCGGCCCGAAGTCTTTCGTCCCGAACGATTTTCCGCCGAGGAATCCAAGGGGCGGCATCCTTTTGCCTACTTTCCGTTTGGAGCGGGACAAAGGTCGTGCATCGGTTCAAGCCTGGCCCGCTTCGAAGCCCAGATCATTCTGGCGACACTCATGCGGCATTTCAAAATGGAGGCGGTCAAGGACGCTCCTTATACCATCAAACCACTCATCACCCTGGTCGCAGATCCTGGTATTACGCTGCGACTAAGTCGGCGGTGAACAGAAATTATCGGTCCGGGACCAGGAAAAAATCAAACGATTCCAAGGTTATGGCGCCCCTCTTGGGAAAGGGTTAGGGCGGCGCCGGCTTTTACCGATAGGATTATAACGCTTTCTTTTTCAAAACATACGACCCGTATGAAAGGTGCTGACGTGAATCTTCATCGCTTCACATGGCTGGTAATTCTCGGCTCGCTTCTGGCTTGCCAGAAAGATCGTGTGCTGAAGCCTGATGCGACGGCCAGCGCCACGACGGGTCGTTTGGAAGAAAAAAATATCGACAGGGAACAGCCGGAGTATGAAGCCGACGCCCCGGTAGATGAAAGTGTGAACATTCCTGCGCCTATCACCGGCGCCTATCTTGTTTGCGCCAGGCTTTCCACCGATACCACGGGCCTGCAGCAACAGGTCGGCTGCCGCGTTGAGGCTGATGGCGGCGTGGTGGAGAATTTCAAAGCCCGGGCGGAAAAAATCTCCTGGACCTATCAGACCCAGGGTTCCGCCGTGGATATCAAAGTTCTGGACGAAGAAAACAATCGGGACTGGCTGGTCATGTTCAACATTCAGGCTGATGCAGCCGCCATCGAATCGAAAGTTACGTTTGACGTCGCCTTTACCGCTGATGGCCTGGCGACCTCGGTTAAGACTGAGCTTGTGATGATCTGGAATGAAGATTGCGCTCTGCCACCTATCCAGTTCGAAAGTCTGGGTGAAAAGGTCGGCGTAGGCATCGCGGTGTCCGATCAGTTCCGTGTGAGTCATGGTGTGCGTTTCTCCACGTTGACAGGCGCACCTGTGTTGCTCGCCCTTTACAATCAGCCCAATGCCAATCCTCTGGGATACTTTGGAGGGCCGAATAACACCGGCAACTTCCTGCAGACCAACCAGACCGGTGGCAAGTTCTTTATCACCGATCGCCATAGACAGGCGGAAACCACCGAAACTCTGGTGATGGACTACGATCGTCCGGTGAAAGAGGCCAGTCTGGATCTGGTGGATGTCGACTTCTCGGAAACCTATGTGATCCGCGCGCTGAATGCGCAGAGTCAGATCGTGGATGAGATCCAGGTCCAGGCTTCCGTGGCCGGGCCCCGGGATGGCCAGTTGAGCCGCTTTGTGGTGCGGACCCCCGACGGTTCGAACACGATCACCCGACTGCAAATCTACGGTTTCAATCCTCCTGGCGCCACGGGGATTGGCTTTGGTATCGATAATATTGCCCCGCGCTGCGGAAAATAACCCGATTCCTCTTTGAAGATGCACTCAGTCCCGGCTATAAAAGGACGCCGCCCCGTGCGGCGTGACTGAGTGAATCCCCGTCGACGAGGACAATCCATGAAAAGCTTTGGCAGCGATAATCACTCCGGTGTCCATCCGGCCGTTCTCACCGCCATTCAGGAGGCCAATACCGGGCATCAGCCAGCCTATGGTGCGGATTCTGTCACCGAGGAGGCGCGTCGGCTCTTTCGGCAAACCTTTGGACCGGACGCTGAGGTGTTTTTCGTCTTTACGGGAACCGCGGCCAACACCCTGGCCCTTCGCGCGTTGTGCCGGCCCTTTGAGGCCGTGGTGGCCACCTCTGCGGCGCATCTTAATGAGGATGAATGCGGAGCTCCCGAGTATGTGGCGGGGAACAAAATCCTCGCGTTCCCGCCTGTGGAAGGCAAGCTTTCCCTGGATGTGATCGACCGTCTGAGGATCAATCCCCATGATCCCCATCGCGTGGTGCCGCGTCTGGTGACGCTCACGCAGGCGACGGAACTGGGAACGGTTTACAGCCTGGACGAACTCCGGGCGATCACCGAGCGTGCGCACGCCCGCGGGCTCCTGGTGCATATGGATGGGGCGCGCCTGGCGAATGCCGCGGTGCACCTGGGCTGTGAACTTGCGGATGTGACGACGGCGGTGGGAATCGATGCGCTCAGTTTCGGCGGCACTAAAAATGGCCTTCTTTGTGCGGAAGCGCTGGTCTTTTTAAAGCCTGACCTCGCCCCATCGTTTGCCTTTATCCGCAAACAGAGCATGCAGCTGGCCTCGAAAATGCGTTATCTTTCCTGTCAGTTTCTTCCCTATCTGCAGGATCAGCTTTGGAAAAAAAATGCCGGGCAGGCGAATGCCATGGCTCTTTATCTGCGGGAACGCCTGAGCCAACTGCCGGGCTGCGAGATCCCTTATCCGACCCAGGCCAACGAAGTCTTCGCCGTTCTCCCGCCGCCGATCGCGAAGATTATGCAGGAGAAAGCCCGGGCCTATGCCTGGGATGGGGATTTGCATCGTTTTGTGACTTCATTTGATACGATGAAGGAAGATGTGGATGCTTTGTTCGTAGGATCAGGGACGCCATGATGCGTTTCATCAGGCGTCCCGATGTCAATCAGGGGTCGAGTTTGATGGTGGCTGCATCAAAGGAGAGGCCACCCACCGCCGCTGGCTTGCTGACTGTTGGCGCCGTGAAGGAAGGGCTGATGTTGCCCGAAGCGTCCACCGTCAGTAGATCGCGATCGGCGCCGGTTCCGCATCCGCCATGTCCCACCATGTACTTCAGCTTGCTCTCCGCTGCATTATGAACGAAGACCTTGCTGGAAGCATTGCGGGTCGCAGACTGAAACTGAACGAGCTGCTGGCTGTTGGCCTTATCAGGCCAGCTGCAGAAAATCAGCTTGGCCGCAGCCGGATCCTTGATCGCATTGTTTTCCCAGCTGCGACTGAAACCGAAGGTGGCCTTCAGAGATTCATTGGCATCTGATGCTGTCACCGAGTAGGTGAAGGAACGCCAGTATTCATCATTGATACTAGCGGACCAACCCACGATGCCCTGGCTCGTGCCATCAGCATTTTGATTGATGATCGCCCGGATCAGGTTGTCGGCGACTCCGTTGCCATTGCCGTTACCGGAGGAAATCGCACCGATAGCGTTGTAATCGATGGCCCCTTCCGCGGTGATAAATTTCGCAGGATGGCGGGTGTCATCCGTGTGCCAGAAGGTCATCTTGTCCAGCATGATTTTGGAATCACCATCCGCGTCCAGCTCATAGGTGGCTGCAACCGCTGCATAGAGATCCGTCTCGTAGTTGGTGGCACCGTTCAGCTTGCCGAGTTCGTCGGCCTGCTGGTTGGTGAAAACGATCGCATGGCCTTTTTCCGCGTTGCCGGCGTCACCGTCGGTATCCTGCTTGACGGCATGCGCATAGACGATGCGCTCCAGCCCGGCTGCATCCTTGAATTTAAGACCAATCGTGGTGCGGTACGTGGCCAGACTGTCTTCTGTGGTATGTTTGATATCGGCCGTGGTGAAGCTGGCTCCATCCGGCAGTTCCACATCCTTCAACGCATCGAGATAGCTGGTGGTTGCGCCGGCTTCCGGCAGGTCCACATCCACGAATTTCGAGGCGCAGACCAACGAAGCAAAAGCCTGGCGACCCATTTCTACGATTTGAATGGCGCTGCCCACATAGTGATTCACGGTGGCGGACACACAGGCTTCTCCACCCGTGGCTGCGGCCTGCATGATGCCGCCGTCACCGTAGAGGATGGTGCCCGGATTGTTGGGAACGGTCACAGCATAGTTTGTGGGATTCGCTTGAATGGTCGAACGTTCGACTTTGGGCGAGAAGCAGGCCGGCTGCTCAAAAGTCGGGTATTGAAGCTTGAAGCAGTCAGCGATCGTTTCCGCTTCCGTTATCTCGGTGATGACCTTGGCGCGATCATCCTTTGATGGGACGGTGGTGATCGCCTCAATCTTGTCGTCCGTATCCTGCAGGCGCAGGCTGGTGCCGCTTTTCGGACTGACGCCAGTGTCCATGGAAATATTGGGGATGGCCAGGGCCAGCGTACCAGGGACTGGTGTATCAGTATCATCATCCGTGTCGGTGTCATCAGAGGTGGCAGGGGCATCGCTGGATGAACTGCTGCTGCCGCAGCCATGGCTCAGTCCAAGCCCCAAGGCAAGCAGCATGGCGAATCCATACGGTTTGGTCATCATGGTATTTCCTTCTCTCTCTTGAATTGAATATAGCCTTATCACGGCCGTATATCCCGCCTTCGGAGGAAGAGGTAATATGTTAAGACTATTTCATTAAGTGAATGAAATGAAATGAACAATTTCGATGCTTTTTAAGCGGAAAGTGGCAAAGGACTTTAGATCAAAGGCCGCAACCAATCAAAGAAACTACGCATGTTTTCAATGCTGCGCCGCACGCTATGCGGATCATCAAGGCCGTGATCCCCATTGGGAACCATCCAAATGCGAAATCCATCCTCTCGCAAAGCGTCAACGCGATCGCGCGGGGCGCAGGAATCGGCTTCACCGATGACAAAGACCGTGGACTCAGGGAATTTACGTAGACGCTGGAATTCCTCGTCCAGATGCAGCTGCGGGCTGAAGGAGATGATGAGGCTTTCCTGATTGAGTTTAAGGCCCATGAAAAGGGCCTCAGCCAGGATATTGTTCCCAAAGGAATAGGCTGCGATGGTCTGCTTCTGCTCGCGCGTTTGCTGGGCCCAGTCCGTACACAGGCGACTGACCGAGCGGCGCAGCACAGGTCTTTTACGGGGTTCGCTGACAAAGTCCGGTTTGTAGCCTATGCAGGTGGCCGCGTGTCCGACTTCCAGATGCAAGTTGGTAAGATAGTAAAGCCAGGGTCGATCGTAACGGTAGCCGCCGCCGCTGAGAACGAGGAGCGCACCGCGTTCCTCTTTGCTGCTTAACGTTTCGGAATGGGGATCCACACCATCATAGCGGCTGAAATCGAGCAGGATTTTTTTCATGGGCGTCGGCACGCGTTTAGTCCTTCGTCTTGCGCAGAGCATATTTCCAGAGCAGCTGCTGGGAGCTGATGTAGTCTGCGTTCAAAATTCGAAATTTCTCGCTCAGAACCGTGGCACAGTTGCGATAGAACTGCGCCTTGGTCTGATCGCCTTCCTTATCGAGGAAACTTTCAAAAAGCCCCGCCTCAAGAGTGAACAGATAGGACTGCGCATCAGCCGAGACGGTTGCCGAGCGCGGGGCCTGATCAAACAGGCTTAATTCACCAAAGCTGTCGCCGGATTTTAAAGTGGCCAGACGGTGGGCGTCGCCGGTGAGGGTGTCACGCTTATAAACGGACAGCTGTCCACCGAGTATCAGAAAAAGGCCGCGTGAAGGTTCCCCTTCGATCACGGCATGAGCGGATTTTTTTACCACCTGGATACTGCCAAGGCTCCAGATGCGCCTTCTTTGCTCTTTGCTGAAGGTACGGAAAAGAAAGATCGCAAGCAGCTGCTCGGCGCCCCAATCGAGGTCCCGGTAGAGGTCGATTTGCGGTATCGAGAACGGTTTAGAGAGATCTTCCATGTCTGCTTTGCTCCAGGTTCCAGTTTAGCAAATCCACGGAAGAAAAGAGACGGCACGGTTTTGCCTGGTGCCGCGATTTTGGTATTTCCTTGAAATTCATCCACCATGTGGCAAGATTCTCTCCTATTTCCTGGAGGGACGAGATCATGTCACAGAGCGTTAAACGGGTCTGCAATCTGTGCGAGGCCATGTGCGGCCTGACGATTGAAATGAACGGTGATCAGGCGATGACCATACGCGGCAACAAGGATGATGTTTTCAGTCAGGGTGCGTTTTGCCCCAAATCCCAGGGACTCAGGGACCTTTGGCAGGATCCGGATCGCCTGCGCGGACCCCTCAAAAAGGTGAATGGCCAATTTCAACCGATCGCCTGGGAAAAGGCCTTCCAGGAGATCGCGGATAAGATCAATCAGCTGCAGAAGGACCACGGACGTGCCGCAATCGCCACCTATGCCGGCAATCCCAATACTCACAATTTCGGCAATCTGATCCTGCTGCCCCTGTTTCTGCGGGGCATCCGCTCGCCCAACAAATTTTCAGCGACCTCGGTGGATCAGCTGCCGCATATGCTTGTGAGTTATCTGATGTTCGGCCATCAGCTTTTGCTGCCGATCGCGGATGTGGATCACACGCGCTACATGCTGATGTTTGGCGCCAACCCTGCTGTTTCCAACGGCAGCCTTCTGTCCTCCGCGGGGCTGGCGACGCGGCTGAAGGCCATTCAGCATCGTGGCGGCAAGGTGGTGCTCTTTGATCCGCGTTATACGGAAACGGCCTCGCTGGTGACCGAACATTATTTTATCAAACCCGGCACGGACGCCTTTTTATTGGCGGGTCTTGTGAAGCTGATCTTTGATCGCAAATTGGTTAAGCCCGGCCGCCTCAGTTCCATGCTCAAGGGTCTTGTTCAGCTGGAACCTCTTTTCACGGATATCGACCTCGATCAGGTGAGCGCCGTCACGGGGGTGAAACGCGAGGTGATCGAGCAGGTGGCGACCGATCTGGAGACCCATGAACCGGCTCTTTGTTACGGGCGCATGGGCGTGTCCACCCAGGCTTATGGTGCGGTCTGTCAATGGTTGATCAACCTCATCAATATCCTCAGAGGTAATTTCGATCGGACCGGTGGGGTTCTCTTTACGAAGCCGGCCTTTGATGTCGTGGATCTGGCCAACCGCATGGGAAGTCGCGGCAGTTTCCGCCGTCGGAAAAGCCGCGTGCATCAGTTGCCGGAATTCGGCGGGGAGATGCCGGTGTCCACGCTCGCGGATGAAATTCTCACGCCCGGCGAAGGACAAATCAAAGCGCTCATCACCATAGCCGGCAACCCCGTGCTGACCACCCCCAACGGCCGTAAACTGGAAAAAGCCCTGGAGCAGCTCGAACTGCAGGTGGCGATCGATTTTTATCAGAATGAGACGAGTTCGCGGGCGGACTATATCCTGCCGCCGACGACCTCGCTCGAGCACAGCCACTACGATTTGATTTTCAATGCCCTGGCCTCGCGCAATATCGTGCGTTATTCCCCGTCTGTGGTACCGGCTCCCAAGGACAGTTATGAAGACTGGGAGATCATGCTCGAACTGTGGGCACGGATCGGCTACAAGGACAGCCTGATCGATCGCTCCAAAAAACTGCTGGTGAAAAAATCCATGCAGGCCCTCGGCATGGAGCGTCTTGTGGATCTTGGCCTGCGCCTCGGGCCCTACCGCAAGACGGGCCTGACGCTGCATAAGCTGAAAAAGATGCCGGATGGGATCGACCTTGGACCCTTGAAACCGAGTCTTCCGGAACGGCTCTATACCAAGGATAAACGCATCGACCTTTGCCCTCAGCCCTTGCTCGAAGCCTGGCAGATCTTCCGCTCGGACCCCGCCTGGAAGCAGCCGCAAGGCATGGACTCAGGCGAGTTCCTTCTGATCGGCCGCCGCAATCTGAAGAGCAACAATTCCTGGATGCATAACCTGCCGAGTCTCGCGCGCAGCAAAAATCAGTGCTATCTGATCATGAACAAGCAGGATGCCGCCAGCTGCCGAATCGAGGATGGCAGCCAGGTTCAGGTCTCCAGCCCGGTGGGCACCATCGCATTGCCCGTGATGCTGAGCGAACGCATCATGCCTGGTGTTGTGAGCATACCTCATGGCTGGGGCCATAACCGGGGCCCATCCCGCTTGACTTTGGCGAGCCAGTCCCCGGGCGTGAGCCTGAACGATATCATGGACGATCGCCAGGTGGATCGCTTTTCCGGCAACGCGATTTTGAATGGACAGCGGGTTCGCGTGTCCGCCCTGTCGCAATAAACGATCAGTTTTTGCAGGAAAAGACTCGATTTCGTCCAGAAACCACTTTATGATGAGGAAATGTATCCAAAAAAAATTCGCGAGGTGAAGCCATGCCCATGGTCACAATGCGGGACGGGACTGCCGTTTTTGTTCGCGTTCTCGGTCGTGGTCAGCCCGTTCTCATGCTCCACGGCTTTGCGTTGGATAGTCGGCACTGGCTGCCTCTCATTGCTCCTTACCTCAATTCGTATCGTTTCATCATGCCCGATTTTCGCGGGCATGGACGCTCCGGGACCGGTGATTTGCATCGCTCCCGGGTTCTCGATACGCTCTGTGATGATGTCGATGATATCCTCGATTTTCTGAAGATCGAAAAGGTTCTGCTCTGTGCCTATTCCATGGGCGCAATGGTGGGCCTGGAATACGCTCTCCGGCGTCAGCAGGAACGGGTCGAACGTTACCTCCATATGGAATTGAGCCCATGCTTTCATCATGCCGAGGATTGGGCTCATGGATTCAATCCTCAGCTTGTGGAACAGGCCCGGGTTCTGGTTGACCTCTGGGAGCAAAAATCCGCCGCGGCCGGGGCCTCCTATCGCACCCTGATTCAGGAGATGGTACGCCAGGCCTTCCCGCAGCGGTGGGTCATGCAGATGGTGGATGTGCTCCCGGTGCGGCTGCTCGATCCGATCCTGCCTGACCCCGCCTTTACCCATGAAATCTTCAGCTTTCTGCTCGAATCCAATTTTGATGTGCGTTCACGTGTTCCCCATTTTCAAATTCCCGGTCTGATCATGAGTGGGCGTCAGTCCAGGTATTTTCCTTGGGAAGGTTCGGACTGGCTGCATCAAAACTGGGAAAAGAGCGAACATCTGATCTTCGATCACAGCGGTCACGGGCTCATGTATTCCGAACCGATTAAATTCCGCAAAGCCTTCCAATGCTTCCTGACCGGCGCGCTCGATCGCGTGCGTGAGATACGGACCAGTCGCAACTGGCTGCGTCTCCGGACTGCTGGATAATCTCCCTCATACCATCCGATAGGGGCAACGCCATGCGGCGTCTGACCCCCGGCGTAACCCCGCGATTTGCGGCAGACGGCGGCTCGCCCGGGCCATGGCCCCTGACGCATGACGGAATATATCTTGCCACGCAAGTCCATGGTGCTATAGTTAGCGCAATTTTCAACAATCGGTCTTCCTGTCTTAAGCAGAGCCAAGAAGGAGTCACAGCCATGTTTGACGTCCCAACCAAAACGCTCGAAACTGCGCCTGTATCCGCGATTCCCACCCTGCCTCAAAGCATCGTGGAAACCCAGGAACTCCTCGGGATCATGCGACGTCAGGATCAATTTTTTGCCAGTGGCATGACCCTGAGTGAAGAGTTTCGTCGCGCTCAGCTGGTGAAACTGCGGAAGGCTCTGGAAAAACATGAAGGTCACTTGATTCGGGCCTTTGCCCAGGACCTGAGAAAGTCAGCGTCCGAAGCCTATTTTGCGGAAATTGGTGTGACACTGGCGGAGATTCGCCACGCCCTTCAGCATCTGCGCAGCTGGATGAAACCGGAGCGCTGTGCAACGCCGATGGCGCTGGCCCCGGCCCGTTCGGAAATTCGGCGGGAACCGCTTGGCCGCTGTCTGATTTTGAGCCCCTGGAATTATCCGCTGCTGCTCAATATCACGCCACTGATCGCCGCGCTCACAGCGGGAAATACCGTGGTGATGAAACCCTCGGAGCTGGCTCCGACGATGGCGACGGCCATTCGCGAAATGCTGGCGGATACCTTCCCCGCTGAACTTGTGACCGTGCTCGAAGGCGGTGTGGAGCTGAGTCGCATGCTCCTCGATCAGCGCTGGGACCTTATCTGTTTTACCGGCGGAACCGAAATCGGCCGTTCGGTGGCCCAGGCTGCGGCCAAACATCTGACGCCTTGCATTCTGGAACTGGGTGGCAAGAGCCCCTGCCTTGTCAGTCGCCACGCGGATCTTACGGTCGCGGCTCGACGCATCGTCTGGGGAAAGTTTTTGAATGCCGGTCAAACCTGTCTGGCTCCGGATTATATCCTGGCTGATGAAAGCATTCATGAGGATCTGGTCACCGCTCTGCGTGCGGAGATTCGTCTGCGCTTTGGCGCCGATCCCTTGAAGCATGAGCAACTGCCCCGCATCATCAATCAGCGGCATTTTCTGCGTCTGCAGAAGATGATCAGTCCTGGCAGCGTACTCCTCGGTGGTCGCAGTGATGCGGAGAATCTGTTGATTGAACCCACGCTGGTGAGCGCGACAGACCGCTCCGTACCCGCCATGCGAGAGGAGATATTTGGCCCCATCCTGCCTATTATCAAGGTCAAGGATATGCAGGAAGCCAAGGCCTTTGTGAAGGCTGGCGAAAAACCACTCGCCCTGTATGTCTTCAGTTCGGATCGCCGTGAGCAGGACGATCTTTTCCATACTCTCTCGTTCGGTGGCGGCTGCATCAATGATGTGCTGGTCCATGCGGGCAATCCAGGTCTGCCTTTCGGGGGCGTGGGCGAGAGCGGCATGGGCGCCTATCACGGTCGTCATGGTTTTGAAGCCTTCTCCCATCGCAAGGCGGTGGTGCGTAACAACACCTTCATCGACCTGCCTCTGCGTTATGGGCCCTGGGGCCGATTCAAGGACAAGGCCTTCCGATTGTTCCTGAACTGATGGGGAGGCGTTCATGAGGGAACCCGCCTATTTCAAGCTGGATCCCGCCAAGGATTATGAAGCCATCATCCGGTGCATGGCCGTGGAGACCTGGACCTTCGATGTTCTGCGGGGAACGGAAATCGCTCTTCTGAAAACCTTTGCGATTCCTGAAATTGCCAAAATCCTGGTGGAATCGGGCGAATTTCTGAATCGCCCGCAGAAACGCTATGATGATACCGATCTTTTGATTTCCCTTTTCGTCGAGAACGGCCCCAGCAGTGTTGCCGGCCGCCAGGCCATTCGCCGTATCAATCGCATGCATGCGCGGTATCCCATCACCAACGAGCAGATGCTTTATGTCCTGAGCACCTTTGTGGTGGATCCGATGCTGTGGATTGAAAACTATGGCCATCGGCCCTTGAATGCGCTGGAAAAGGAGGCCTCCTTTCAGTTCTGGATCCACGTGGGCCGCCTGATGGCAATCAAGGATCTTTTCCCGAACCTTGAAACCATGGTCGCCTTTCACGAGGATTATGAGCGTGAACACATGGTTTATTCGGAATACAATGCCCAGCTCTATCACCTGGTTCTGCCCACCATGGCCCGGATGATGCCTGCGGGACTTGGCAGGCTGGTCACCGAACTGCTGCCCTCGCTCATGCCACCGAGGATGTGCGCGGCGTTTGGTGTGAAGTCACCTGGCCCATTGATCCGGACCGCTGTGCAGGCGATTCTAAGGGCCCGGGCGCAGGCGGCGCGCTTTCTTCCGCAAAAGCCGGTGTATCGCACCCGGATGAAGCGGACGACATACCCCAACGGATTCACCCAGGAAGAACTCGGTGTTTAAGGAAAGGACGATGCGGCGTCAGGATTGGGTTGCCATTCGCTATGTAAAATCCCTGCTGGCCACGGAATTCGGTCAGGAGCATCGCTCCTCTTTGCTGACCCGCGCCCAGATCGATGAGGAGCTGCTGAATGATCCCACGGCCGTGGTCACGACCGCGCAGTATTCGCGACTCATCCGCCTTCTGATGATGGCCACGCGGGATGAAAGCTTTGGTTTCACGGCCCACGGATTGAAACCTGGTACCTTTGCCATGATGTGCCATACCATCATTCACAGCGAGCAGCTGGAGCACGCGATCAAGACCTGCACGCGCTTTTATCGGCTGGTGACGGAAGATTTCAGCCTGCATTTGAAGAGGCACCAGAACACGGCCGTGATTGAACTCCATGTGCATGAACCCCTGGCCGGGCCGCCGGGTTTTTTTACCGAAGCCATCTTTGCGATGCTGATGCGGCTTTTTTCATGGCTGATCGATAAACCGATCGTGCCGTCGCGGGTGGACTTCGCCTTTGGTCCTGAGGACAGCGGCCATTCCTTTGAAGGCAAGATTCCCGGCGAAGTCTGCTATCGGCAGACCTGCTCGCGCCTCTATTTTTCCTCGCACCTTCTGCGTGAGGACATCAAGCACGACCCTATCGAACTGCGCGAGCTTCTGGAAAAGGAAACGCATCGCTTCCTCACGGATTTTCGGAAGGAGGACAGCTACAGCGCCCGCATTCGGCACTCCCTGATGCACGATGAGGACGTGATGAACAAAAGCCTGGAAGCCTTCGCCCGCGATTTCGGGATCAGTCCCTCGTCCCTGCGGCGCAAGCTGCGTGAGGAAGGACAGAATTTCCATGATCTGCGGGAATCGATCCGCAAGCAGCGTTCCCTTTATTTCCTGAATCAAACCCACAAAAGCATCGACGCCATTGCCGCCGCCACCGGCTATTCGGAATCCTCGACCTTCCACCGGGCCTTTAAAAAGTGGACCGGTTTGACCCCACAGGCCTACCGTCAGAAGCCCCAAAGCCGCCATGACATGGGTTAAAGCGCTCTTGACTTGAACACTTCTGCCAATGAAGGTGATCACTCGTGCCATTGTCAATGTCTGTGAATCTTCCTAGAGTTCGTCCTAATGCACGCTCAAAGACAGCCAGACAGGGAGTATCAATGACTGAACATGCCTATATCTATGATGCCGTTCGGACTCCAAGGGGCAAGGGCAAACCTGATGGAAAACTCTATGAGGTGAAACCCATCAGCCTGCTGACGCAGCAGCTCAAAGCTCTGCAATCGCGCAATAATTTCGACACGCAGCTGGTTTCCGATGTGGTGATCGGCTGTGTCACGCCTGTCGGGGAACAGGGCATGAACATCGCAAAATCAGCTGCGATGCTGGCGGACTGGAATGAGACCGTCGCCGGAGTCACCCTGAACCGCTTCTGTGCGTCCGGACTGGAGGCCATCAACCTCGCCGCGGCCAAGGTCGCTTCAGGTTATGAGGATCTCGTGGTGGCCGGTGGCGTGGAATCGATGTCGCGGGTGCCGATGGGCATCGACGGCGGCGCCTGGGCCCAGGATCCGGAAACGAATTTGCATGCGGGCTTTATGCCCCAGGGTTTGGGCGCGGATCTGATTGCCACGCTGGAAGGCTTCAGCCGGGAAACCGTGGATCAGTTCGCTCTGGATTCCCATGCCAAGGCTACCCGGGCCGAGAAAGAGGGTCACTTTCAAAGGTCCCAGGTTCCTGTGGTCGATCAAAACGGTCTCATGATCCTCGACCGCAATGAAATGATTCGTCCCGAGACCAATCTCGCGGCTTTGCAATCCCTGAAAGCCTCCTTTGCCCGCATGGGCGAGATGGGTTTTAACGCGGTGGCCTATCAAAAATATCCCGCGGTGGAACGCCTGAATCATGTGCACACGGCCGGCAATTCCTCGGGTATCAGCGATGGAGCTGCAGCAGTTCTGGTCGGCAGCAAAAAAATCGGTGACAAACTTGGGCTCGCTCCCCGTGCCCGCATCCTGGCGACGGCCGCCATCGGCTCCGAACCCACCATTATGCTCACCGGCCCGGCGCCGGCCACACGTCTGGCTCTGCAAAAGGCCGGGCTGGAACTCAAGGATATCGATCTTTTTGAAGTGAACGAGGCTTTTGCTTCGGTGGTTTTGAAGTTTCAAAAGGATACCGGCGTGCCCATGGAAAAGATCAATGTCAACGGCGGTGCGATTGCCATGGGCCATCCGCTCGGCGCCACCGGCGCGATCCTGACCGGAACCCTGCTCGATGAACTGGAACGACGCCAGCTGCGTTACGGTGTGGTCACGCTTTGTATCGGTGCCGGCATGGGCATCGCCACTGTCTTTGAACGAATCGGATGAGGGGATAATCCATGAATGATATTCGTTTGGAAAAGGATTCGAATCAGATTGTCACCCTCACCTTTGATGCCCAGGGTCAATCGGCCAACACGATGAATACCGCCTTTCGGGATTCGCTCCGTGCGGTCACGCAAAAAATCGTGGCCGACAAGGCACAGATCAAGGGCATACTGCTGACATCCGCGAAGTCCACTTTTTTCGCCGGCGGTGATCTGAATGAACTGGTCCAGGTCGGGACCGAGGATGCCGATAAAATTTTTGCGATGGTCGAAGGCATCAAGGCGGACCTGCGCACGCTGGAGTCGCTTGGCCTTCCCATCGTGGCCGCGATCAATGGAACCGCGCTGGGCGGTGGCTGGGAAATCGCGCTGGCCTGTCATCATCGTCTGCTTTTGAATGATCCGAAGGTGCGCGTCGGTCTTCCGGAAGTCACGCTCGGGCTTCTGCCCGGCGGGGGCGGTGTGGTGCGGACCATTCGCCTGCTCGGTCTGGAAAAGGGCATGCCGCTTCTGATGGAAGGCAAGCAGCTGACGCCGGAAGCAGCTCTGAAAATGGGTCTGGTGCATGGCCTCGCATCCTCCACCGATGAGCTGAATGCCAAGGCCCGTCAGTGGATTTTCGAAAACCCGAGCTCCAAACAGATCTTCGATCAGGAAGGCTACAAGGTTCCCGGAGGCAACGCGAAGACTCCAAAATTGGCGGAAATGCTTCCGATCGTTCCGGCCATGCTGCTCGATAAAACCAAGGGCTGCTATCCTGCGCCGGAAGCCATCCTGGAAGCCGCGGTCGAATCCCTGCATGTGGACATCGATACCGCGCTGCGGATTGAAAGCCGTTACTTCGCCAGGCTTGCCACCGGCCAGGTGGCGAAGAATATGATTGGCTCCTTCTGGTTCCAGCTCAATGCCATCAAGGCCGGTGAAAGCCGTCCCAGGGATTTCCCAAGACAGAAATTCCAGAAGATTGGTGTGCTGGGTGCCGGCATGATGGGCGCCGGCATTGCCTATGCGGCTGCAAAAGCTGGCATCGACGTTTATTTGAAAGATGTCAGCATCGAGGCGGCGGAAAAAGGCAAACAGTATTCCGCCAAACTCCTCGATGGCCGTCTGCAAAAAGGTCAAATCACTGAAGCGGACAAGCATGCCTTCCTGGAGCACATCATACCGATCGACAGCTATGAGGCTCTCGCCAACTGTGAGCTCGTCATTGAAGCCGTCTTCGAAGATCGTCAGGTGAAAAAGGACGTCACGGAAAAAACTGTCGCCGTTCTGCCTCGCCATGCGATCATGGCTTCGAACACCTCGACCTTGCCGATCACGAGCCTCGCCAAGGCTTCACCTTATCAGAATCAATTTATCGGCCTGCACTTCTTCTCCCCCGTGGACAAAATGCAGCTGGTCGAAATTATTTTGGGCGCAGAAACCTCAAGGGAAACCCTGGCCCGCGCCTTTGATTTCGTTCGGCAGATCGACAAGGTGCCCATCGTGGTGAACGACAGTCGCGGCTTTTACACCTCGAGGGTTTTCGGCCTTTACACACAGGAAGGCATTGCGATGCTGGCGGAAGGCCAGGCGCCCATGGCCATCGAGCGCGCGGCTCTGCAGGCCGGCATGCCGGTCGGTCCGCTCGCTGTATCGGATGAAGTGAGCCTTTCCCTCTTTGATCTGGTTCGTAAAGCCACCGAAGCGGATCTCGTGAAGCAGGGGAAACCGGCCCCGCAGCATCCCTCCTTTGCCGTGGTGGATCGCATGCTTCATGAATTCAAGCGCAAAGGCAAGGCCGCCGGCGCTGGATTCTATGAATATCCGAAAGATGGGAAGAAATATATCTGGCCTCAATTAAGCAGCCTTTACCAGGGATCACCGCTGCCGTTCCAGGACCTGAAGGATCGACTCCTTTTCATTCAGGCTCTGGAGACCGTCCGCATCTATGAAGAGAAGGTGCTGATGTCGGTTGCGGATGCCAATATTGGCTCGATCTTTGGTTTTGGTTTCGCCCCCTGGAGCGGCGGCACACTGCAGTTCATCAATAGCTACGGCGTGCGGGCCTTTACGATGCGCGCACACGAGCTGGCGCAACGCTACGGTGAGCGCTTCACGCCGCCCAGGCTGCTCATTGAAAAATCCGAACGCAACGAAAAATTCTAAGGGAAGGGGTCACCGATGTTTACCAAACGCACGCTCTATACCAACGAACATGAAATGTTCCGGGAGAGTTTTCGCAAGTTCCTGCACAAGGAGGTTCTGCCCTTCCAGGAGGAATGGGAAGAGGCCGGAATCATCCCGCATGAAATCTATCAGAAGTGCGGCGAGCAGGGTTTCCTCGTACCCCAGGCGCCCGAGGCTTACGGCGGGCTTGGCATTCATGACTTTCGTTATGAAGCGATCATGCTCGAAGAGCTGGCCTACGGCAACGAATTTGGCCTGATGCTCGGCCTGCACAATACGATCTGCGCTCCCTATATTTTAGCCTATGGGAACGAAGAGCAGAAAAACCGCATCGTGCCCAAAATCGTCAGCGGGGAAGCCATCCTCGCGGTGGCCATGACCGAACCCGGTGCCGGCAGTGACCTGGCCGGTATGAAGACCACCGCGGAGTACAAGGGTGATCACTGGGTGCTGAACGGTCAGAAGACCTTCATCTCCAACGGGATCAACTCGGATGTGATTCTGGTCGCGGCCAAAACCGTGCCTGGCAATCCGCATGCCATGGGTATCTTCATCGTCGAACGTGACGACGTGGGTCTGGAGCGCGGCACACCGCTGAAAAAAATCGGGCTGCTGTCACAGGACACGGCTGAGCTTTACTTTGAAAACCTCAAGGTGAAGAAGAACAATGTGCTCGGTGATCCGACCAAAGGCTTCAAATACCTGATGGCCCAGCTCGCCACCGAGCGCCTCTCGCTGGCGATCGGAGCAGTGGCCAACTGCCGCCTGGCGCTTGAATCGACCATCAAATACGTCAAGGAACGGAATGTCTTTGGCAAGCCGGTCGCCGCTTATCAGAACACGCAGTTCAAGCTTGCGGAAATGGCCACCGAGATCGACATGGCCCAGGTTTATGTGGATCGCCTGATCGAGGAACAGAATAGCGGCACCGTGAGCCCCGAGCAGGCCTGCGCGGCCAAATACTGGACCACGGACCTTGCCTGCAAGGTGATCGATGAGTGTCTGCAGCTGCATGGTGGCTATGGCTATATGAAGGAATATGCCATCAGCAAAATGTGGCTCAACGCGCGGATCGGTCGGATCTATGCCGGCACCAATGAAATTATGAAAACCGTGATCGCCCGTCAGATGCAGATCTAGGAGTGTGTGATGCAGCCCTTTTCCCAACTCAAGGTTCTCGACTTTACCACCCTCTTGCCAGGGCCGTTTGCCACGATGTACCTTGCCGATTGGGGGGCTGATATTCTGCGTGTTGAAGCGCCTGACCGGGAGGATCTCACCAGGGCCATGCCGCCCTTTGCTCACGGGGTGAGCACGGCTCATGCCTTTCTGAATCGATCCAAGAAGTCGATCACTTTGGATCTGAAGGAGGAGTCGGCCCGGCAGACGATCAAGGATTTAATACAGGACTACGATGTCGTCGTTGAGCAATTCCGTCCAGGGGTGATGGCGCGTTTTGGTCTGGATTACAAGGCTCTCTCCGCCATCAACCCTCGACTGATTTATTGTTCATTGACCGGCTATGGGCAGACCGGTCCCTATGCGAATCGAGCTGGACATGACATCAACTACGCCGCCCTCAGTGGCCTCGCGGCGATGACAGGAAGCCGGGCCGGTGGTCCGGTGATTCATGGTGATCCTGTCTGTGATCTGGCGGGATCCTTTCATACGCTGATTGGTCTTCTCACCGCCCTCTATCATCGAGAACGCACCGGGGAAGGGCAGGCGGTGGATATTTCCATGACGGACAGCAGTCTCATGCTCTCGGGCATGTGGCTGTCGATGGGCCTGGGCGGCGGACAGTTCCCATCATGGGAAGGAACCGCGCTCAACGGGGGATCCTTCTATGGTTACTACAAAACCAGCGATGGGAAATATCTGAGCGTTGGTTCCCTCGAACCCAAATTTCTGCGCGGATTTTTGGAAGCGATCGAAGCCCTGGACCTTTTGCAGGGCGATCTGACCCGACCGGATTTTATGATGCGCATGCGGATTCAAATCCAGGAGCGGATTCAACGGAAAACTCTCGAAGCCTGGCTGGAGACCTTCTCGAAGCTGGATGTCTGTGTGGAACCCGTCCTCACCCTGGATCAGGTGGTCCGGCATCCGCAGTTTCAAGCGCGGCAGATGTTTGTGGATGTGCCGGCTGGAAAGGGGGCCAGCCAGAAGCAGCTGGCTTCGCCTCTTAAATTCTCCAGCTTCCAGCCCATCTATCGTTTCATCGGCGCGGCCAAGGGGGCTGATAACAGCCTTCTGAAGGAATGAACCAAGGGTATGGGCAAGCGGATGTGCCTGCACATGCGATTGCTGTGATACTACTGTCTTTAAGATCCCCTGTGCCCAGGGGATCTTGTTTCCTGCCGAGGCAGAAGCAACCGATTATTTGATAGTAAGTGAATCTCTAGTTTTGCGAAGTATCGTTCACCGCATCACGAATCAGTTCACGCCTATCTTTCAGTATGAGGGTATCAAGCGACTGCCCGTCCTCAACCGTGTAAGAACGGTTCAGACCGTCCAAATTAACGGCATCGATATTTCCCTTCCTCTCGGACAAAGTTGAAAAATCGACTTCTGACATGCGAATGGATTGTGGTGCAAACTTCGCTCTGTATACTGTCAGTTCCTGCTTTAGGTCGCCTTTGACGGCAAGGCCAAGGTAATCCTTTTCAAGGAACAATCCACCATCTCCGGGGGCTCCAGTCATAAGTTGCGCAAGAGCGTCTTGCATGGCGGGAGGCGTTCCACCACCGGTTCCAATCCCCGCGAATACTGAAGAAGCGCACAAAACGAATAGCGATATGATAAAAGCACGCATGGCTGTTACTTCCTTTCTTTTCCGACCAAAGGTCCGACCAACCCCGAAACGACAACTGGGATATTCCCTTTGAATTCGTCGTGGTCAAAGATTCCGGTCATCTGGTGCCAATGGGCCTGTGCGCATTGGTAGACAGCAGCTACGCCCTTGGAATTTAAACCCGCCGAATTTGAAAATATCGTAGTTCCGGGGGTATTCAAATCAATTAAGTCCAAATTTCTTTCTGCTTGTTTCTTGATGAGCATTTCGCCAGTCGGGATGAAACCATCAATCAGGACGTCAATTTGGGCTTCTTTATTGATTTTCACTGCGCCGATATCTTGCAAAAGGTCGATGGCGCCCAATCCGCGGCTCCCAAACTCAGATTCGATGGACCTAAGGTCACCGTCCCCGCAAGAGGCCGCAAGAAAGACCTCGTAAAGGAGCTGGTCTTGGAAAATAGCCGCAAGAATCTTTTCGTTATCTATTTGTTGGACGTCATCAGGTGTTTTTCCGCTTGGGAAAAATTCTCTGGCTTCATCAGGGAAATATTCACCTAGAATCGCAAGAAAACTGTCAGGTTTGATATATTTCAAAAGCCTATATGCCTGATAGAATGAAACACTCTTCTGCTCGCCACTGGTAATTCTATAGACCACCGAATAATCAACACCAACCTGACGGCTGAACCAGCGTAAGCTTTCGTTCTTTGATGCGATTAGCGTTTTAATTTCATCGCGCAAGTATTCAATCAGCTTCTGCGTCATCGCTCCACTCCCACGTATTTCCATAGAGATGTTGATAACCATGGTTTAGAGCGCTGTCTATTGAATTTAGCCACGGTGGGTAATCTTGTATCACTTTGAGGGTTAATCGTACTGCCTCTGGGGGTGACATTTTGATTTCGCGGCGCTTAGAAGAAATAAAAAATCAGTAAAAAATGTTTCAAAGATAAAATGGCAGATATTGATACTACTAGGATTGAGTAGGTGGCCACGCTTATGACGCATCCTGAATTTTGCAATTCGTGAAAAGCTTTTGAAGCGCTCACTGAAAGCACTGGCGAGACTTTTCGTGTTCTCGTATCTCATGCGTTAACCGCGACGGATATCGCTAGATTAACCGTCAAGATTAGGAAAGTGAGTGCTGCCGATGACGATTAGAAAGCCTCTTCTTCTATCTACAGAAATCAAATCTTCATCCACTAAAAAGCTCATCTGCTGCGGCTTTGTAGCCGTCATGCCTTTACTTTCAGTGTCATCGCAAGCAGCTCACGCATCAGTTATTGTTATGCCAGAGAATTCCAATATCAGAACTCTTGGAAAGGGATTTATTGATGAAACCAAAACGATAGTCCCCGGCTGTGTGTCTGGGGAAATAGAAAAACAGGCAGCGGAACATGCATCCATGGAATTCAGTTCCGGGGAGGACGCCGAGAATACCCTGTCAAGCATGTCGGGCAAGGTGAAGGGTAGTGCCAACCTGCTTGTTGCTGGCGCATCCGGTAGCACCCTTTTCGTTGAAACAAAAACGAATGAGCAAACTGGATTGTCATCTTTCCTGAATTTCACCTACACAAAATACAAAGTGAGGATAAAGGACCCCAGTCTTACAGTCCTCGGCCAAGGGACGTTATCCAGGCCATCTGATAAAGTGCTGGAAATTTGTGGCTCTTCAGTTATGAACGAGGCCAGCCTTGGGGCGCACCTTAGTATCGTAGCTCGCTTTGTTTACGTAGGAAACAGGGAATATAAGTATTCAAAAACGAAAGTTAAAGCGGAAATGCTGGGGGCCACCGTCGGGAAAAAGACCAAGATTTCTGAATCTGACGAGGTAACCAAGGATTTTGTCCTGAATGTTGATGCCTATCAGTATGGTGGGAATACGTCAGCCCTAAGGGATATTCTTGCAAATGGCAAAAAATACTGTTCTTTAAGCGACCCGGATGGTTGTGCTGATACATACAAAGCTCTGATTCGCTATGCGAGAACCGGTTTCAGGAATTCAGTTGCTGCCGCAGGCTTGGATTCACTGGCTGCCTTGAATATTACAACCACACCTTATAATGAACTTTATCTTCCAAACCAGTTCCCGGTTTATAGCTGGAAAACTTCCTCCCTAACGTTCAAGAATAGAGCTATTGCTACCTACAGGAAAAACCTCGTAGCACTGCTGGCTGAAAAAGAGAAGACCGAAGCCAGACTTAATTCCGGGATCTTTGCTGGTGAAACAGAACAAGGTCTGGCGAGCAGGCTGAACCGTTTGAACGATGAAATTGAAACGGTCACAAGCCGGATAAACCGGTGCGATTTTTCGGGTCCTAACGAAACCTCACTCTGTGAGTTCTAAAGCCTAAACATAAATTTCAAATCAAATTTTTTGCCACCAATTGGAGGTAAAACGGCCGCATTGTGCTTAAATCTGGGAAATACACACTTTTGGAAGGAGATTTACATGCGAAAGTCAAGAATTTTGATTTCTATGCTGGCCTGCGCTGCAGTTGCCGGATGCTCCAAAGATGACAATAATGAGCAATCCTCTTTAAAGGATTCCACGCTTTCCAACGACGCATTTGCCTATTCTTTTCTGGGGCAGGCGTATGATACCCGCCGGGTGAAGACCTTGAATGTTTCCTGTGCGACAGGAAATGTTAAGGAAAGCCTGGTTAGCGACAGCAATTTCGTGCTTGATTATGACCTTTCCTATCAGGATTTTCTGGATAAAACTCAGGGGAAACTGACCGCAGACTTGAACCTTCCCGCCGTCAGAGCCGGAATCGGGGCGCAATATGCCAAGGAAAATGCAGCCACTTCTTCGTCCACGACCTTCGTTTTCAACTGGCAGATGACCAAGAAACGGGTGGCATTTGACGAGAATACCTACCGGGTCTCGGACAAAGGCCAGCAGTTCATAGCCGGTGACAAATCCCAGCTTCAGGAACGCTGCGGTGATGAATTTGTCACAAACGTTGATTATGGTGCTTCATTTTTTGTAACGATGAAAGTCGATTTCCTGAACGATAGCGATAAAACGGATATCGGCGGAAAATTGAAACTTGCTGTGGGCCAGGAGAGCGTCGACATCGTTAAAATAGAGGGCGAGCTGAACAAGATTGACCAGAAGAAAAAAGAGTCGGTCAAGCTTTCGATTCGCGCAAGACAGGTGGGTGGCGACCCTATCCAACTCACCTCCTTCCTTACCGACAACGTCGTCGAATGCACCCTGGCCAATCCGAAGCCATGTTTTGAAGTCTATAACCAGGCCGTCAAGTATGCGAGAACCAGTATTCCCGCGCAGCTGGCCAGCGATACCGCCTTTGTTCCAGTTAGATACCTGACAAAAAACTATAAGGAATCCGGTCTTGATGAATTGGTTCCTTCTGGGGGCTACCAGTTCATTGATGCCTTGACCAAGGCCAAACGTCGGGAAATCGAATCCCAGTATCAGCAGAACCTTGTCGATTACCAGCGTGCAGCGGACATCCTAAGAAAGTATTCCGACTATCTTGAGGAAGCCCAAATTGACGCTATTTCGAATATCAAGGAGATAACCTTCAACAATGCGGCAATCCTTGGGGACGTATCCCTGGTCTGCTTCGATTCCCCATCAAGCTGCATTTCCTATTTCAAGGCAGCTGAACCCGGAATTAAATCTTATGACAGGTCTAAGCTTGCGTTGAGAAGCTCCCTCTCAGACCTTAAAGAGGTGAGGCTTGGTGCCTGGACCTTCGGATACCCGAAAGATGCCAGTGTTTTTAGTAAAAAAGTCATCAGCGGCAATAACACCCTTGAAGATCGTCAGGGAATCGCTCTGAGAACTGATACCGGTGAAATGGTCCGCGTGGTGACCTATGCTTCTGAAACGGACTGCACAAAATATGCAGGCATTATCAGCTCGTCCTCGCCACTTTCTATCATTACTAGCAGAGATTACGGCATTCGATTCAGTAATGACGATTTCGGTGGAGACTATTCTTTCTTCCTTGAAGCGGCTTTCAGGAACCAGGGAGCAGGCAAGTGCCTTTTTATCTCGATGTACCCCGCAGAGCCGCATGGGCAGAAATTTGACCTGAGCGTCCCATCAGAACTCAGGACTTTCATCCGTCGTGTTCTTGAATCTGTGAAATAAGGAACTGAACCATGAAAATCGTCTTTTCCAAAATCCTAATTCTGCTTGTAATCGTCTGCTCGTCCAACGCCTTTGCCATCAGTGATAAATTCTGGGGCTATTGCAAGGACGGTAAAGCCTACCATGACGAGGGATTGACCCAGCCAAAACCAGATGCTGACAAGATTTGTCGCCTTCCGGATGCCTTTGCTTCTGGCTATACGGATGAAGCAGCTGTTCGATGCTGGACCCTCCAGGAAGAGCATTGTCAAATCGGGGGCGGCGGAAACGAAGATGTCATCGGCGACCACAACGTTCCAAGAGGGGCATTCTTCCTTCAGACCAATCCGGACCCGAATTTGACTGGCGGCGTTAAGCAAATGCGGTGCATGTGCGGGTGCTTTACCCCGGATGTTGTTCTTGATACCACATCTGGCCCAAAAACTATCCTGGACCTTTTCGAGTCAGCAAACCTTGACCCCTTCCGCTTGATTACTCAATCGGAGATGTTTTCGGCTGAATACAGCGTTTCACCGTGGCTTACCCGTGGTGCATTCACAGTCGGTCCCGAGGAAAAGCCAGTGTTCAGATTCACAACCGACCAGGGCGAGTCCATCACTGTTACTGAAAAGCATCCTATGGTCCTAAACGTTGATGGCGAATACGAGCTGCGTGTAGCCCGCGAAGTCAGGGAAGGCGATTTGTTTCTGGCAAAGGATGGGACCAATCGGGTGATTGTAAGTGTTGAATCTTACATGCTTCCTAAAGAAAGCAATCTTGTCTACAACGTGAATACGATGGGCGAAAGAGTGCTTGACCACGTGATTACCGCCAACGGGATTCTTGTTGGCGACCTTTACCTGCAAAACTTCCTGAATGAACGCACACAAAGAGTCGAGAATATTCAGGTTTCTGAATAATTGACAATCCCACCTTGGGTAGCGGGGGGGTTCCCCTGCTGCCTATTTTAAGGGCTACAGAACAATGAAGAGAAAGACAAAGCTTGTTTTGGTTTGCTCTATAGTGACTGTGGCCTCTGCTGCAGGGTTGTATTTCACTAGGGCAGCGAACCCCATCGATAAGCCTACGGCGCCTCCGCAGACCACCATCAGCAAGGAACCCGAAGAGCAGAATGTCCCGAAAAGCATTGAAAAGAGCGACCCAGGTTCTGTTGAAGAGAAGCACTGGACTTCGGCATTTGTACCTCTGAACGACGAAGAGTCTGAAGAAGTCGCAATCATTCACGAACAAATCAAAAAGCTCAATATAACAGGTAAAATTGATTCAGAAAAAATGGATGAATTCCGCGGTATTGTTTACAAATATCAAGAGCGAATTCTTGCTGATGCAGGTCGTCGAATTCTACTCGATAGCCCTGAATTAGCAAGGACCAAGGAGGGGGCCGACACGGTGGTGACCCTTATAGATACGCTTGCTTATTTTGGCCAGAACAGTGCTGACTGGCCCCTTGCCATAGAAATCCTACGTGACATCGGAACTCGGCCATTGTCATACAGCTCTACGCTTTCTCCGGAGGAAAAATCGACAGCGAATATCACCATGCAAGCGTTCGAGCAGTTTGCGAGATATAAGCCGGAAGAGGCCATGGAATTCATCCTAACCAGTGTCGATAAAGAAAAGCGGGTTCCATACATTTCCTATTTAAAAACAGGTTTGGCTCTGGCTGGCTTTTCCAAGGAAGACATCTATCAAAGGGTATCCAGGCTTATCTAGGATTAGACCTATGATTGAAAGGGTCAATAATGAAAGGTTTTGTGTTCGTATTGATATCTCTCGGGTGTTTAATAATAGCAAAAAGCGCTTTATCGGGCCCAATTCCCGAGGACCTTTTAGGTCCAGTTCAGCATGGAATTCTGGAAGCCTCGGGTATCAAGTTCGCCTACTGTGATAGCGAGCATGCCGGATCTTCGCCGGAAATCTGCAGTCATCCAGTTGATGGCAGTTGGGACCCACAGCAAGGGAAGAACCACACCTTTTGGGTTGGGGCGCCAGTAAACCAGGAGGCTTTGCGTTCCGCAGGCCATTGGATGCGGAAAAAGTTGACTTGCACCTACTGCCGGGCTGGAAGTTCCAACGGGCCGCTTAGGGGAACAGGTAGGGCAACGAACGTCGTACCAGTTAATGCTTCCTTTGTTGTTACTGGTGCTGTGCTTGGTCCAGGTGGACCTTGTATAAACACGTGGACTATGGCGGAGGGGCTTTGTACTCCACAAGATTTAATTTTTAGCAGACCTTCATACACCCCGGAACAATGCATTGCAGCATGTACCCAAGCCTGGCAGCAACAAATTGTGCGTTTTACATGTGAATATTCGGGTCGTTCCAACTTTGATGGGGACCCGGAGTGTGAACGTGCGTTGAATTAATACTGCGTCTATTTTTTTCGAACTTAAAGGAAATTTTGCTGCCGCAGCCCATCTTTACGGAAAGCCTGAGCCAGGTGTGCTAGTTGAAGAGAGTGTCACATACGCATACTGCCGCGAAGATTGGGTCAAGCATGCTCCTGAGATATGCAATCATCCACAGGATGCTTAGAATCATGGCGTAACCACACCAGCCAAGTTTCATGTCGGTAAACCTGTATGGACCGAACTGGAATTACGAACTGCCCTTCGGGATCATCGTCGCCTGGCATGCGCATACTGTAAGGCGGGTACATCAAATGGGCCGTTCCAAGGAAAAGGCAAAAAGGAAAATGTTATTTCTATTGGCGGGTCTTTCATTGTAAAAGCGTCAGAGATTGGGATGCACGAGGCCTGTGATAGTGACGTTTTAAGATGGTGCTATTCACTAAGCGGTCCCGGATGACCTTATTCGCCATTGGATTGTAAACAAGCCTGCTATGACGCGTGGAATGCACAAACGATTCGTATTACTTGCGATTGGACAGGAACGTCCAATTTTGATGGCGACCCGACTTGTGATGAATTTTTGTAATTTGAAAGGGCCTAATTAGATGAAAATAAAATCAGTATTAATCTCCAGTGCAGCTTGCGCTCTCCTCGTGTCGGCTTGTGGAAAAGATAGCGATAGTGATAAAAAGGTATCCGAACAGACTGCAGCTGAGCGTTGGAATCCCGAAGAAATCGAGGGCTCTTTTGTTGCAGTTGGACCCTGGACTCTGCGGCTTCCAACAGCTGATAAATACAAGAGTTACTACTGGGAAGATGACGAGTCTCTTACAAAGCTTATTGAAAGCAGTGATATTCAGATTTCAGCAATAATTGATATCAATGGCACAAAGGCAAATTTCGCCACAAGATTTGTTAAGGACCAATGCGAAAATCACAAAATAACTCCGGCTCCAGGCGAGTTAGGTGGGAAAACACTCAGCGAAATCAATTGGTTCTTGAAAAATCAAGGTTCAAATTTTGAGAATTTTACAGCTACTGCCAAGAAATTCGATTCTTGTATTTCAATGAGCATTCGTAGCGTTGATAATTTGCCTGCTCTAACAGAGAATAGCGACGTTGTTAGATATTTTAAAGCTATCGCGAGCAAAATTTCTTTTGACCGCTTTATTTTCGTTCATTTCAATGTTCAGCGTATCCAGTCTTTCCTTGTTACTGCTTTTAACGAAGGAATGGACTTTTCCGAGGCAGACGGCATTACTTCCGGTACAGCTCAAGATTTATTCATAACAAATGACGGGAATAAAAATGCATTGGTAAGCGAGGCAAAAGCAGGAATCTGCGATAATCAAATATTCAAGAATGCTTTTGCTGACCCTGATAAAAGAGAGCTTGAATTGCATAGCGGGCCAGACATTGACGCAAAATACAGCTCGAAGATTGTTTCTTCGGACGGTCAACACAATCGTATAGTAGAAGGGGTTTTTAGAAATTCCCTTGATAACAATTGCTTACTTTTAAGATTCAGCCTTGCTAATCCCGTTGATTCTCTTTCAGTTGTTCAGGATGATAAGGAGCTTGAAGACAAGCTTATATTTGAATTGAAAGTGACTTCATTGGTTCCGAAACAATGAAGCAGTCCTGGAAAACGATACTGCCCTTGGCCTGAAGCTGAGATATGAATTGGGCTTGACTACACTGGATAGTAGTGACTGATTTATTTTTTTATGGCCGCTCCTCCTTCTGGAGCGGCTTTCCCAGAATCGTTGGCTGGGATATGCGCGTGGATATGAAGGCCGACCTGGCGATCAAGGCTTTAAGAATGGCCCTGAAATCAAGGAAACCAGCTCACGGTTTGGTTTTTCATAGCGACTGTGGCGGTCAGTAGTCGAATCACTGACCGCCGAAGTCGAGAGGCTTCGTGCGACGCTCTGCGATCAGACAATCGAGTTGACCTTGCTCAAAAAAAGCGTGAGCTCGGACTACAAGGACCGCTGAGAGGCCGACATCTGGGCCTTGAAATTCGCAAGAATCTTCTGGCGATAATCGACGAGGCCTTGTCTAGGGGCGAGACGCTGGCCGCTATCGCCGCGACCCTTGAAGTCAATCCCAGGGCAGTCTATCGCTGGCGTCGAGCCAGCTCCGCTCCTCCCAAACCCCCACGGCGGCGCTGGAGGCCTCAACAAACTTCGTCCGCTGGAAATCAAGCGCGTGATCGACTACGCACGGAAAAATCCCGAGCACAGATGCCGAAGGATTGCCTACGCCTTGGAGAAAAAAAACATGGGTCGGGAAAACCAAAGTCGCGGAGATCCCGAAAGAGAATGGGCTCAATCACGCCTGGGACCCATCATCACGTAAGACCGATATCCCACCTAAGGACATGCTCCGTCATGAGCCCCGAGCAAAGAATCTCCTTTGGGGTCTTGACTGGGCTTGGGTTCGCGTGGCAGACAAGCACATGTATCTGACGGTTCTTCTCGACTGGTACTCGCGCAAGATCCTCTCATGGACGCTGTCGCATCAAATTACGAGCCACGAAGTGGTCGCTGTTGTAACAGACGCTGTAGCCATCGAAAGAATCGATTCGCTGCCAGAATCAGCGCTCAAGCCCTTGCTTGTGGCCGATCATGGGAGGCCCAATGTCTCCAAGTGGACCCGGCGTAATATCGAAGTTCAAGGACTCAAACTCTGGCTCTCAGGGATCGGAAGACTGACGGGAAACGCCAGGACCGAGCGCGTGATTGGAACGCTCAAAACTGAGGAAATCAAACTGCAGGATTACTATGTGGATGAGGCTGAAGCGCAGAGGAGAATCGCCGCGGTAATCCACGACTACTGTTTCAACCGACCCAACATGAGCGTGGGCGGGTTTGCATCGAATGTCGTCCATCACATGGGGCGAAGGCACTAATGGAACGCAGGAAGTCGGGTAGAGAATCGACCCGGAGTTCAAGGCATGTATACTGGAAATCGCAGGAAGCCATGCCGAGGAAGGGGATGTTGACATAATTTTAGGCCGGGTTTGTGTCACCTATGCTCGGACAGGACAACATAGACGTTGGCATCGCCGATAATCCTGTAACTTACGATTCAATCCAGTATTTGAGCTATTCTCTAAGTTATTCCAAGTACTACTAAATATGGAAGCAATCTCTATGCGCAGTTTACTTGGTATCCAGTGGCTCCTGATGATATCATTGCCTTTACATCATCAATCTATGCAAATGGCATTAGCAACGCTTGCTCCGGGTTTCTCAGCCAGGATGTGGTGGAACCGTTCGAGCATGAGTTTGATATAGCTTGCGAAACCGGTAGCACATATAGAAACAAAAGGTCGGATTGCGCGGTACAACGCTGCCTGTGGCTGGATTTAGGCGAAAGTGATGGTGGCGTTCTTCGGCTTAGCAAAGTCGAAGAGCATTTTTCCGGAACAGAATTGGCTTTAAAACGCGAGCTTCAAGTGGGGACTTGATGGGCTCTGCAAGTGTAAACTGAGGTATATTACGACGGGGAACGCCCAGTTGATTTAAGGCCCCCTTATTGCCATTGGCGGAGTAAGTATGAGAGTGAGGACACTGTTTGCAATATTTGCCTTCGTGATCACTTCCTGCGGCGATAATGAAAAAAAGGATGAACCTTTGATATGGTTTCAAGGTGGTTCTATCAAGTCAGTTAGCATGGGATTAATGTATCATTCTTGCTTCATAGACGGAATGAGTGAAGTATACTGCTGGGGGGATTCTGAATCTGGGGCGCTGGGCAGTGGAGCTGTTGCTTCTTCATCAGTACCTTTAAAAGTAACTTCGACTGATGTCACAGGGAAAATTATAGAATTATCAAGTGGTTCTTATCATAACTGTGTTATTAATGCACAGGGAGAGGTGTATTGCTGGGGTAGTTCCACCAGAATTAATTCTGAGCCTCAGAGCGTCGCAGCAGTAACGGAGCCGACCAGGATTCATTTTCCCAACAACTCCAAGATCTCGAACATTTCTTCAGGACATTACCATACTTGTGCCGTCTCGGAAGAAGGTCAGGTTTATTGCTGGGGGATCAATGTCAGTGGGGAACTTGGGTCAGGGGATACAGAATCCAGCATCGTTCCTGTGGGAATTGCCGTGAGTGAGACATTTAAAAGTGTGCACTCATCTGAGGGTTATACCTGTGGCTTGACAACGGCCGGCGATGTTTATTGCTGGGGATATGGGAGTTTGGGGCAGCTTGGTCCAAATGTCGAGAAAAGTTTAAGCCCTGTTAAAATTGATTTCGGGTCTGATATTAAATTATCAAAGGTATCGGCAGGCATTTTTCACGCTTGCGCTATTTCTGAGTTGGGCGAGACTTTCTGCTGGGGTGGGAACCATTACGGAGTCATAACTGGAGGGACAGTTGGAGGCATTTTCGCTCCTACGAAAATCGCTGTTCTTGAGAGTGTCAAGCTAGATTCAATTTCTTCTGGTAAAGGTTTTTCCTGCGGTATTGGTAATGGGGTGTTGTACTGCTGGGGAAGTCATGAAACTGGCAATAGATACGATAAATCTTCTAGAGAAGCTGATACTTCCAAGCTGAAGGAATTTGTTATCCCTGATTCCAGTTACTTTATAGATGTAAGTGCAGGCCAGTTGGGTACTTGTGCTGTTACGAATGATCAAAATCTATACTGCTGGGCCAATTCAAGGTATGCACTCACGGATCCGATCGAAGTCTTGCGCTTTTTCTCTAACTAGCGGAGATAATGTGAAACCCTATCAAGTCTTACTCGTCGTGATAACTTTGGTAGCATGCGGTAAAGAAAAAGAAGATTGTATATCCAGGATTTCTTACAAATGCGAAGGTATTATTCAGAGCAGCGCGCTGTTTAAAAGGACTGTGGTATTGAGCTTTGAATATGAGCAAGTTTCCAAGAAGGTTGGAGAGGATCAATGTACAGAAGAACACATTGAACATCAGCCAGACCTCATGGCTCCAACAAGAATTGCCTGTTCAGGATTTTATAATGACGGTGTATTTAAAGCGGATTTAATTGTTGATCCATTAGACCCGTCCGGCTCCTACCTGTGTGTGGATGAAAAAATCCAGACTCTGGCGTCCTGGACGGTTGGTGAAACTCGCTTTAGATATTATCCTTTATTGAGCCAAGAGCCCGTTGAAGCTGAATGTGAGAAATCACGGTCATTGGAGGCCATTGAGGCAAAGAAAAAAATATTTTAAGGATGCAGATAAGCTTGCAGCTTATCTATACCGAAAGGTCATGAAAATTATTGAAAGGTCGTAGTAATAGAAGTTCTATCTGAGAGAAGAAGAAAAGGACCAGGTGAAGTTATCCGGATTCCGCGGAGGCATCTGTTAAGATGTAGCCGTGAGAATAAGGAGTCTAGAATTGAATCCAGAGAAGTCAGCTAAATCCGCAGGTAAATGCCGCAAATTTTCCTCCGAGTTCAAATCAGAAGCAGTCAGACTTGGAGTGTTCCCCTCCTGATTCGTACAGGGTATAAGAAAATTCTGTACTAACGGGGTATGCAATGAAGCCGCCTTTCAGAGATGGACTGCCACGCAAGGTTGAGTTGATAGTCAAGATCATGAAGGGGGAGAAGTCCCTGGTTGATGTCTGTCGGGAGTAGGACCTGAAAGAGTCCGAGGTCGAAGGCTGGATCGAAACCTTTCTCAAGGCTGACGTGAATGGACTCAAGACCAATGCCAAGGAAGACCATATAGTGCCCCCCAATTTGATTAAGACCACCGACTGCAAGTTTTCTGTCAGAGATCAAAAGGTTGAGCTCGCAGCTATGTTGACTTGCCTCTACCCCTTGGACTGAGGAGAAAGAAGAGTGGCAGGACGGGAGAGCCTTCTTGGTGTAATAACGCACTTTAACTTTTAATATAATTTTTTAATTAACACTTTTGCATGTGTAACATAGATTTGTAAATCATTTCTACTTTAGAAAGCTTTGGAGCTAGCCTCGCCTCTTAAATTCTCCAACTTCCAGCCCATCTATCGTTTCATCGGCGCGGCCAAGGGGGCTGATAACAGTCTTCTGAAGGAATGAGCCAAGGTAGGGCAAGCGGATGTGCCTGCACATGCGATTGCTGTGATACCACTGTCCTAAAGATCCCCTGTGCCAGGGGATCTTGTTTCCAGTCGGCCACTAGCAAGTCTCTTTACAACGTCAATTACGGAAGAATTTGCAGAAGGAGAGCCTATCCTTCCCCCATTGTCCTCCTGAAGACCCCAAAGGAGGGAACAGTCTAACCTCTTGCGTTGTTTTCTTTTTGAGTTGAATGACCAGATCAATTTCACCGCAAAATGATCTTCCTGGAAAACTCCCGTCGAGGCTTTTTCGCCCTGTCTGCAATATCCGATCTCCTTAACTGGTCTTGCTATGCGACATCAAAATCACTTGAGGAGCATTGTTTCACATCAATTTCGGGACGGCGAAGTGTTGGAGATTTTTGCCAGCGGAATAATTGACGTGGGTTCCGTTTCGAGTTCAGAAAAATTAACTCTGGTCGAAAACAATAATGTCATTAAACGCTTAAATGACCGTTCTGTTTTAAAATGCCTTGAGATATAAGGAGAACGGACAGAAACCCTTGAAGGGAGCTGTTTATACTATGAAGAGACTGGTTTATGTACCCATAGCAATCTTGGCCTTTGCGCCTGTAACAGGCTTTGCCCATAAGGTACCTTACGGCGCCAGCCATTGCGCCAATACCGAAGAACATGCTGACGCTGACGGAATTCCAATATGTACTCAGGAAGAAAAAGAAGAAGCTACGGCAACAGCCTTTTGTAAAATTACTGGTCGGCCTGATGTGAAAAACTGCTCAGAGAGCATTGTCAGACATGGTATGGCTGAAGCCGCTGGAAAGTGTGTAGATAAAGCCAGGCAAGAGCAAGTTGATCTAAGGGATGAACTCATTGGCCATAAAACTGGCGGGGGCGGTTCTGCTACAGCTGGATATTGGCACACGGAATATCGTTATAGCAAAGAAGAAGGCATGCACCGCCATGAATGGAGCGAAGCTGCCAGGAAGAAGGCTGGCATGGAATATGGCACGTATGCTGTCGAAAGCGCAAAGAAAGCCTCTGCAGTGAACAAGACCACAACTGAGTCTACCACCACAACAGCTGTATTCGGTAAATTCTTATCACAAATTGGACTCAGTGGACTTTCCAGCGTCGATATGGAAGCTGGGGCGGATCATTCGAACTCAAACGGAAAAACCACTGAATCAGGGCCTTTGTCGGAACAAAGAGCCAAGGAGATTTATGCTGAAGCCTATGCTGAAGCAAAGGCCAATCCTAATTTAACGACAGTCAATCCCGATATTATGTGCGTGAAGGATGAGCCTAAATGCGGAAGCAGCTTCTCGCGCGATATTCCCAATGAGGACTACCAGCCTCAACCCAAAAAGCCGGAAGAAAAGTCATCGAATAATGATAGCAAGAGCAGCAGCAGTTCCAAGAAAGATGAAGGAACTAATCATAAAACCCCTTCCTCTTCCAGTAACTCTGGCAAAACCGGCGACACAATTGAGCACACTCACGTAGGTTCATATGCGGGAGACCCTTCACCTGTCACCAAGCCAGGGGAAATGCTCGCTAACTACGATCAGGAAAACTTTAACAATCCTGTGGCGAGATGCCTACTCGAGTCTTTCAAGAGAGAGGTCTCGAAGAATAAGGATAAGACTTATAACCAAGATGGTTTCAATAAATCTGAAGAGGAGCGCAAGAAAGAGGCGGCAGCTCTTTTGAAGAAAGGCATTTGTGACACCACTTTTTATGGGCCTCTCTATTGCCAAAAATTCAAAACAGACAAGCTTACCGGAGAGCATATGCAGGATCCGGTGGAAGAGAACTCCACTCTATTAGACGAAATCAAGGGTCATGTTGACTATGGAGACCCAAGTGAAAATCTGGACAATACTCCAATTGACTTCTCCAACATCATACCATATCTGTAGAAGCCTGCTGATACATTGAACCCTATAACCTTCAAACCAATTAGGTAAACAGATACCCCCAGGCAAACAACCTGCGGTTTTTCATTTTCACTTCCTTTTGGATGGCTTTGCTGCTCTCTATCTGACTATTGCAGGCTTGGTGCCTATCCGAAAATACCTCGTCTGCTGCATTGTCTGCCTCGCTGGGGTGGTGCCTGCACATGCGATTGCTGCGATACTACCGTCTAAAAGATCCCCTGTGCCCAGGGGATCTTTTTTCCATAGCGAAAGTTTCAGCTCCAATCAATCCGGGACGTTTTCAGTTCCTTGATGATATTGGACTTGATCTGCGCCTTATCCTCATCGGACAAGGGCGTGCCATCCTCCCAGCGTGAGGCCCGGCTGAGATGGATGACCATATCATAGTCTCCATCCACCAGCATTTCGGATACGAGGGAGAGACTCCTCCCGCCCTCGGTATAGATCATCCCGGAACGTCCCAGGAGTTTGACTTTGTATTTCTTTCCAAAAAACATGGACCGACCTCCGTTCAAATCCCGTCACTTAAAACACTGGGACTGACATGATAATTGATATCCACGCCTCTTGATTTGAGTATCGGATATTCAATCCGAGTCCAGATACTCTGTAGTCTCACCCCATCCGCGGAATGGAAGGCATGAACAGGTCCCTGAGCCTGCCTTGCGAATCTCTCGGATGCCTTTTGCCAAAGACCCTTCGTATGCTTGAATCCAACCACGTTGGTCAATTTCGTAAGAGCACGACCCAGAGGCGTCATCTCCAGTGTAATACCACCATTGGCACGAGCATAGGCCGCGGCTGCATCCATGGCACCAGGTCCTGACCAGAATACCCTGAGTTGACCGGCCTGACCGGATGGGGCATCCGCACTTCGCGCTGCTGTTCCGATGGCACTGCCGAAACCTTTGCCGAGAGCGCTGCCCGCTCCCGCGAACACACCGCCCAGCAGAGCTCCCGCCCCCGCCCCGATCAAGGTCGAGGTGAAGAGATCCAGGCCCGTTTTGCCACTGATGGCACCACTCACCAGCCCTTCGGCAGCCCCAACGGCGGCTTCGATTCCAATAATAACCCGAATACTGGCACCGGCCGCTGCGGCCGCGGCTCCGGCCCCGGCTCCCAGTCCACCCAGGATGCCACCCGCAAAGATCGCTCCCCAGGTCTTGCCTGATGTCCAATCCCACTGCGCGGGGTTGAAGTTGTTGCCGTTGGCCATGGCACCGCCGACATAGCCACCGACCAAAGCACCGACGAACACGGCAATCAGGAACCAGAAGAACTCTCCATCGGGATCGATGCCGCTGAGCGGGTCATTGCCTCCGATCATGTACGGATTATGATACTGCCACGCAGGATCAGGCGTCAGGAAGCGTCCCGTAATGGGATCATAGAAACGTGAACCAAAGTAGTAAAGACCGGAATCGGAGTCGAGTTCCTTATCCGTATACTTTTGCCGGAAGCTATCCTCGCCTGAACTGCTTTCGACATGAAGCTTGCCGAAAGGTTCATAACTCACGCGCGCGACGGCCTGACCTTTGGCGTTGGAAACCAGGGTCGTGGAATTCTGATGATTCTTATGGAAATAGCGCTCCCCACTTGGATAGCCCTGACCATTGGGTCCGGATTTCCAGGCCGGAGGACTGGAACACGACGGTTGGGCCAGAAGAATAATGGCCCAGCTCAGAACATGAGCGATCTGACGGAAAATAAAGCCTTTTCTTAAGCCGAAGTGAATGCGGGTCAAGGCATAACAAATCCAGCCGAAGACCAGGGCAAACACCACGATCCAACCGGTCAAAATCGTGTTGCCGATGGTTTCCTCAAGGCCCATGCTGGCCAGATGCAGCCATGAGCTGACCTTCAGCTGCAGGCCTTCAAAACTGCCTCCATTCGCAGCCTGTGCCATGAGGTTATTGTGATTCTGATCCAGGAGCGTAAGCTGTTTGCCGCGGATATAGTCCTTCGTAAAGGCCGCGATCACACCCTGACTGTCGACGATATGCTTGGTATGCGTTTGCTTCCCATGCCCCTGCACCGCAACTTCATATCCGGAACCCAGGTAAAGCGTGGTCTTGCCGTTCGCATCGATTTTCTTGAGGCGCTCCCCGGAAGGAGCATAAACGAAGCGATTTACGAGTTTCGCGTTGCGACTCGAGTGACCCTTCCGGACTTCGACGAGGCGGTTTTCGGAATCGTAGGTATAATACCAGCGATCCTGGTGATCATTTCGGCCATGGCGATGCCTGTCGGAATCAAGAACCGGCTGCGAGGTGATATTCCCATTGGCATCGTAGGTGTAGGCGCCCAATTCCCGGCCTTTGGAATCCAGCACTTTTGCAATTTGATGCGCGCTGCCGGGGCTGTACTCAAAGGAGAGGTCGTCGATGACCAGGGGATTGCCACTCGGATCATAAACATAAGACTTGCTCCCGTAAGGACCTTTTGCTGACTCGAGGCGTCCGCGCATGTCATAGTAAAACTCCTGATTGCGGCTGCTGTCGGCTCCATCCTCAATGGAATAGAGCTTGCCAGCCTTGTTCCAAAGATAGGAAAGCTTTTCCGCACTTTCCCCATCCTTCGATAGAGTCTCCTTCGAGATCATGCGTCCCAGGGCATCATACGTCAGATGGCTTTCGACTCCATTGCCATAAACCATTTTCTGATACTGGCCCAGGGCGGTATAGTCACTGAACCTTGCGATCAGCTGGGCCGTATCGAGGCTTCCATTCTTTTTGGTTTCCTGAAGTTCGATGGCTTCCAGATGCAAACTTGCATTGTATGCATAGGTCAGCACCGCTCCATCAGGAAACACGCGTTTGGCTATTTTTCCCGTCGGCAGGTATTCCATGGAGGATGTGTAATTCACTTCCTTGTTATGCTCCAGGAATTCCAGCGGCCGGTTTTTGCGATCGGACTTGATCTTCAGCTGATCCAGGGTTGTGCGACCATAGGCATCGTAGGCAAACGACTGGCGATACTCGAGCAAGGCTCGCTCGGACTCATCCCATTCATCCCAGGAGACGGATGCGAGTTGGCCCATGCTATTGGCAAGGCTGGGGTCGTCATAAGCCAGAACACTGCTCGACTCCGGTTTGTGGGAGTGACCGGCGGCAAAAATTTCACGCTTCACCGGACGATTGAGACGATCATAGGTCAACTTGAGAACCGAACCCCTCGCATCACGGGTTTCGATCAGGCGGCTCAGCTCATCATACAAATAGGTCCTGGTGCCACGGGTGGAATCATTCACCTGGATCACATTGCCCAGGGAGTCATAGGTATAGGAGGTTTGCGCTCCACTCCGATCCTTGACGGTGGTGAGCTGTCCCATGGCATTGTACTGGTATGTGACTTCGCTTTCATCAATCGCCTGGTCCCGGATCATGAGACCCTGGGGATTGAAATTCTGCAGGGAACGGTTCAGTTGCGAGGTTTCGTCATTTCTTAACCGCGGGTCAGGACCGGCGATCAAAGTCTGACGATTCGCACGCGTTAAGGCGCTCTGGTTGTTAATGGACTGCTCGATCTGAGCGATGATATCCGCATAGGAATCCTGCGGTTCCTCCGGAGCCTTCTCCACGGGACGTGACATCCGCAGCAAACTGAAACCCTGGGTGGGCTCCTGTTGACAGGCATCCTGAATATTGAGGCTATCGTTGCCCAATCCATAGCAGGTGCTGGTGACGGCACCATCGGGCGTGATCATCCGGGTCGGGGAGCTATGGATATCATAGCTTTGCTGAGCCCAGTTTACAGGATCACCCTGGAAGGCGGGACTGGATTCCTGGATAATGCGCCCTTGCGCATCAAACTTCCTCCAGCGCTCGATAATTTTTTCGCCTTGATCTCCACCAACTGTTTGCGTCAGATATTGACGGCCGAGCCCATCCACAAATGTTTTGGTCCAGGGCCAGGAAGCTTCATCACTGTCGGCCCAGGTCGGCCGGCTGCGGTGCAGAAGATACAAGCCCGCGGCACAGACGCCGCTGCCGGGACAATCGGTATAGCTCAACTGTTCGAGGCTGACCAGGTTTCCATTCTGATCAGACCCCCCCAGGCGTTCGATGAGGCGCCCAAAGTCATCATAACGGTTTTGCGTGACGTTGCCGTTCATATCGGTTTGCGTGAGGATCTGCCCAAACTTGTGCGAATAGGTGGCCGACGTTGTGAGGCGCTGACCATTCTGATTCAGAGCGGACAGGAATTTTACCGGAAAGGTATGTGTGAGGGCATCGAATTCAACACTCTCGATCGCGCCGAGGGCATTTTGAGTTTCAATGCGGTTGCCATAGGCATCGTATTTATAGCTGGTCTTCACAAAGTCGTTGAACGTATCCCGGTAGCGTTCTTCAGCCACCAGATTGAATTCGCTGTCCCAGGTGAAACGGGTCAATTTAAAATCAGAGGCGCTGGAGAATGTGAGCAGGGTTTCCGGTTCACACTGATTGAGGTCCTTGGTCACCTTGATGGCGGTGATATTTCCCAGCTGCCAGGATGCAAGATCATTCGAAAAGCTTGCACAGGTGGCAAGATTGTCCGAAGGATCGTTGATATCCCCGATATCATGGACCACAGTGGCATTACCGTACTCGTCATACTCATAGTTTTTGGCCAGAGTATAATCATAACTTCCATCCAGAAAGAGATCCTGGCGATCGCTGGAGTTTTCGACGACATAAACTCCGGCATGGGATGAGCGGGAAACATATTCATAGCGCTGACGTTTCAAAAGGTTTCCATTAAGCCGGACAATATCCTGGAAATCCATAAGGCCGGCTCGCGGAAAGTCCTGATGAAAGTATTTTTTGGTGATGATTCCGGCTTCGCGATTGGTCTGGGCGATCATTCCAAAACCCAGCCAGCCCCGACCATCCTGACTGACTTTTGCGCCTTCGTACTGATAATCAAAATTATAGACAGCCCCGTTGCCATCGCTTAACGCATAATGCGACACGACGTAAGTTGCCGACTGTGAATCCACCTTGGGGTAAATACTTCCCATGGATCGGGCATGGATGCCGCTTCTGGTCAGGGCCTGGTAATCAATATGAACCTGGCCGCCGATGCGATTGCGAATGGACCTGAGCGTATCGGGGTTCACGCTCTTGTTGAGGTGGACGCCGAGGCGGCAGGTGCCGCTCGCATCGTTAAAGCAGGTGCCCGAGGTATAATCAATGGCTCCGTCGCCATTCAGGTCCCTCAGCACTCCCTCGGTCTTGATCCTATAGCCTTCTGATTCATTGAAGAAATACTTGTCGGGAAGTCCGTAGCCGGAATTCTGGAAATCGCTGCCTCCCAAATCGCGCCCATAGCCATGAAATACGGTCAGGTAGGGGTCACCAATATCCCAGTCCGTCCCACGGGTATAGTCAAGCAAGCCGTCGTTATTGAAGTCAAAAAGAACGCCTTCAGTCTTGACTTCCCAATCATGTGACTTGTTATGGAAGAGCTTATCATCGAGATTGAAATTCTCGTAGCGATAGCCCCGGCCTGTGCCGTAGTAGATACGGAGCCTGTTGGTCCCGTCATGCCAGACCGTTCCGCGTGTGAAGTCAGCAATACCGTCGCCATTGAAATCCTGAAACACGCCTTCGGTCTTGACCCTCCAGCCGTTTCCTTCATTCTTATAGACAAATTCCCCTGCGGGCATGCTGTAACCGGAATTGACAAAGCTGTGGCCTGTGCCATGGTAAATCATGGTGTCACAGCCGCCCTCTTCCCAGCAGGTGGCGCGACTGAAATCCGTAATGCCATCGCCGTTCAAATCCTGGACGATGGCTTCGCCCTTAACGCGCCAGCCGTCGTACTCATTGTGAAAGACCTTGAAGGGAAGTTCCCAGCCCGGGACCAGCTGGTAGCCGCGGCGAGTCCCTTTCCAGATTCTGAGATCGCAGGGCTTTTCCTTATCCCAACAGGTTCCGGTACTGAAATCAGCCACGCCGTCGCCATTCAGGTCCTGCAGGATGCCTTCGGATTTGAAATTCCACTCGCCTTCACCTTCGTTGAAAAAGAGATGTTTGGGAAGAGTCCAGCCTGATTCCTTGACAAAGCCATGGCCCGTTCCGCGCCAGATTTGAAGGTCGCAGGCCTGGCCATTCGGTGGGTTATTCTTCCAGCAGGTGGCGCGAGTGTAATCGGCGATCCCATCCCCATCGAGGTCCTGGAGGAGACCTTCCGTCTTGACTCTCCAGCCGGCGTATTCATTCTTGAAAACGTGTCCTGGCAGTTGCCAGCCGTCATAGGCATGATAGCCGTTACCGTTGCCTCGATAGATTTTAAGGTCGCACGGCAGGTTTTGATCCCAGCATGTGGCGCGGGTAAAGTCCACGATGCCATCACCGTCGAGATCCTGAAGGAGCCCCTCGGTTTTTACGTCCCAGCCATCGCGGTTATTGTGATAGATCTTTCCTGGCAGATCAAAGGATTTGCTGGCGTTAAAACCCGGGTTGGGCTGGTTGTATTCAAACTCGGAAACCAGCAAACATTGGCCGCTGACGCTGCACTCATCGATTTTTTTCAGGAGACTGGTCCGACTGGTTGCGCTGTTTATGTAGGAGAGTTTATAAGAGCGGACCAGTTCATTCGATGCGTTCACCTGAATTTCACGGACGCGTTGGCGAACTTCCTGTCTGACTCCGTTGGCCCAGAGTGGCCTGTAATCGCTACGGTCTTCATAGATGAACTGGATGTTTTTCGTCGGGGCCAGACCGGTTTTACTGTTGCCGGTATAGGATAGGATTTTGGGAGTGAACGCATAATCCGAACGGTTATACTCCACGTCCCAGAAGTTTCCATTCTTGTCGGTCACCCGGTTCAGGGCCCAAAGATAGACATGGGCGCCATTGCCGGCAAACCGGATTCGCGCATTCTCGGTGGTTGCGAATTCGAGTTTCAAGCCGTCCCGGGTTCGCACGGTGAAGGAGCAGGGCCCGTTGCCACACACGCCTTCCGATTTGATATCGCTCCAGGTTTCACGCTCCGTTCGATAGCTCGTTCCGCTCTGGCCATAGGCGCCCGAAATGGCGATAAGCCTTTGACCCTGCATACAGAAGCGATCGTTGGCGTCATAGTTGATCGATCCTATCACGTTATCGCGGGCCAGGTCCCTGGCACAGCGCGTGATAAAACTCAGACCATTGATATTCCAGCCCTTGCCGAGAATTCCGTTATCGGATTGGCTGTTATACTCCAGCCTTATATTGGGATGCATCCCTGAGGTGCCAGGAGGCGCGACAATGGGTATGGTCAATGCCGCTTTTCCATCATCCGTGACCGAAAAGTTTCTGGTGAGATCCAAGGGCTGAGCCTGCCCCCAGGCCAGTCGTGCTCCCATCAGGAGGGACAGGGCGCACATCATGGCCGTTCTCAGAATTGCGACTGTCATGGAATTCCCTTCACATTGCAGAGTTCTGGAAGTCCTGTGATTCAGATGACTGGTCTTCGGTCATGCATGCATGGCTTAAGCAAAAAGGATTGAGACCCGGACTTGCTTAAGGTCCTTGAAATGCAAGCATTGCTGCGTCACGGGATTTCGGTTGTCGAAATTTGGGTTGAATGTTGCAAGAAAATAACCATGAAATAGTCCAAGAATTCCACTTGGTTGGGCGGGGGCGGCGTCAGGGTCATGGACAGCGGCGTCAGAGTTTGAACGACTCCCTCAAAGCCTTCCTGGAAGCGACTTGCAGTTTCCTGACACCTGGACCGTCCTCTGTCCGTGAACTCAAACCCCGGACGAGGAGTGAACCCATGTCCTTTAGAAAAATCTTTGCATTGATTGGTCTATTTCCTTTGATCAGCTGCGGCTCGGCCCAGCCTGAATCCGAATTGAATTTGGTTGGTGGCAAGCAGGCCAAAGCCACGCAGTATGGTTCAGCCGTTTATTACAAGATGCCCTCCGGTTTTTGTAGCGGCACGAAGGTGAGCAGTCGTCACCTGTTAACGGCAGCCCATTGTGTTGCGGACAGGAAAGGAAAAATCAAAACCAACCTTGCGGCAGGCACCACGCTCCAGATTACCAACTTCCCGACACGCAATGAAAAGGATACGCGTCTCTGGCATTCAGGAAAGATCAAAGCGATTCATATTCAGGATGAATATGCGGCTGAATGCAGTGCCTCTGGCGTCGACTGTGGAACGTCCCTGGACGTCAAACTCCTGCCTCCCCCCGACATCGCCATCATCGAATTCACAAAGGATCTGCCCAGCCAATGGCCGACGGCTCAAGTGGATGTGAAAAATGTTCTGGACGGTGATACGGTCGACGTGGTCGGCTATGGCTGCGAAGCAGGTGTCAATGGCACCTTTAGCAACATTGTTCACAAGAAAATTGGTCAGGGCGCTGTGGTGAGTTCATACAAAATCAACGATTGGGGCAAGCACGTGGAAAAACCCAATCTTGATTTCTTCGCGAGTCGCTTCTTTTTGACTCCTGGTGTTCGCTATGATGGTCAGAGCAACCGGACGGGCTTTAGCCTTTGCCCCGGTGATTCGGGCGGTCCGGTTTACCGTGTGGGTCAGAATATTGTGGTTGGCGTGAATGCTGACTATACATTCTTCGATCCCGCAGATGGCTATGCTTCCATCAATATTCATACAAGGCTGATCGATCCCTGGCACCGCAGCAGCATCGATCTGTGGCTGAAGAGTATTCTTCCGACCTCATCCTTCGTCTATTCAGGACAGAATCAAAGTCTTTAAGAGCTGGTGGCAAAGCGGGCGCGAGGCCCGCTTCACTGTTACTGCCAGCCTTGATCCTTGCATGCGACGGCACAGGCCGCTTCACAAGCTCGTTTGGCTGCTGGCTTGGTAAACCCTCCACAGCGCGGCGGATCATAATCGAAAGCCTCGCCGGTTCTCGGGCAGACGTAGCTGCCCCATGAGTCGCAGTCATCCCCTGTGGAATGATCCAGTGCATCCCGCGCGGCGTCCTGCTCCGCTTTACGAGCCACCTCGACCACATGTTCATCGAGGTTCCAGTTGTCCACGCGAGTCAGGTCGACTCTCGTGTTGGCGCTCAATGCCGAACTCAACAGAATGCTGAAAACTCCCAGTAATTTGACAAAACGCATGGATGTTCTCCTTGTGGTTGGAACATAAGGAAGAACGCGCGAATTCAAAAATTGCGGCGGTGCGCAGAAAAACTCAAGTTATTGGTAAGTTATACCGATAAAGGTCCAAAACTCAGAGGTCTTATGGTACTCAAATGGATCATAATTTCCAGTTTCGCCATCACAGGCTCACTCTTCTATTTGTCCAGGCAGGGTGCTTCCAGCCAGATCAGACAGGCAGGCGAACCGCAGGCAGCGGTCGTGGAACCGGAAACAGCCGACAAGGCGCCGATCACCTCGCATCTTAAGCGCAGCCTCAAGACTCCGGAAAACGAAGCGCGGCCCGAGGCTCCGCATTATGCAGCCCTGCTGCCGCAGGGACAGGACCTCGCCGTCAGGAAAAAACCTCAGGATGCGACAGCAGAGTTTTACAGTGGCGTCGTTCGCCAGACGATCCGCTCCTGCTTCGATGAACTTGTCAAGCGGCGCACAGCCATCTGGGAGGCTCGCGAGGGCGATGCGGAATTGTCCATTGAAGGCGAGTTTACCATCGTGGCAACATTCGCCGAGCATGAGCTGGTCTCGCTGCGTTCTCAATCAGCTGAGATCCGTGATGACAGGTTTCACAACTGCATCGAGACGGGGGCCAAGACCTGGACATTTCCGGACGTCATCTCCCGGCAGAAGACCTGGAATTTCCGCCACAGTTTGAACTTTGACGTGAACTATAACTATGATTGCAAGGACGGTGGTGCCGCTCTCCTGGGCGGCGGCCAACTCGGTGGCCGGAAGTGCTTTTGATTATTTTCCCTGAACATCCGCGACCAGACGCTTCACGATCTCAGCCGCGGATTCCTCCCGCGCAAGCCTTATAGCCTGGCCGGCCCAGAGAGGGCTGAAATCAGTTTGCCCTTTGGCTTCGGCCGCGCTGCGTAGTGGCGCCAGGGCCGCCGCCGCATGCGGAAACTCAGGCACATCATGTGATATCGGCCCCAGCTCCCGAATGAGTCGATTGATCACGCCACGCGCCGGGCGCCCGGTGAAGATATTCGTCAGAACAGTCTGATCGTCCTGAGCGGACCGGAGCGCCTGCCTGTGGGCATTCGAGATGGTGGTCTCGGTCGCGAGCAGAAAAGCAGACCCCAACTGAACCGCGGCCGCACCCAAGGCGAAGGCGGCACGAATGCCACGCGCATCCCCTATCCCTCCGCTGGCGATCACGGGAATTTTAACGGCATCAACCACCTGAGGAACGAGAGCCAGGGTCCCCACCTGGGATGCGACATCGCGGGCGAGAAAGGATCCGCGATGCCCTCCTGCTTCCGAACCCTGGGCTATGATTGCATCGCAGCCCTTTTTTTCCAGCCATTGGGCCTCTTCCACCGTCGTCGCGGAGGAAAGGATTCTGACCCCGCTGGCCTTGACACGGGCGAGCCAGCGCTCATCCGGCAATCCAAAATGAAAACTCACAACAGCCGGTTTGAATTCTTCAACGATGCGACAGGATTCTTCATCAAAAGGATTTCGCGTCGCTGCAGGCGTCCTGGCCTCCGGATCCAATCCGAATTCTCGATAATACTTCTGCAGAACCGCCCTCCAGCGTTTGTCCTTTTCGGAATCGTAGGCCGGCGGCTGGTGGCAAAAAAAGTTGAGATTGAAAGGGCCATTCCATTGGCTGCGTATGCGCTGGATCTCTTCACGCATCCTGTCAGGCGTCAGCAGCGCGCAAGGCAGGGAACCGAGGCCACCGCTCCGTGCGACGGCCAGAGCCAGGTCCGCCCCCTGCACGCCGGCCATCGGGGCTTGCAGAATGGGATGCTCGATACCAAGGAGCTGGATGATTCTTTGATCGGGCCAGTGGATCATGCGTGTCCTCCCTCTTAAGTTGGCATGTCTGATGACTCTAGCGCCAAGGCTTGACAGGTCAACAAAGATTAGTTAGTACACTTGTACAATCTAAGAAGAGGCTGTTATGCGCCTTCGAATGGATGGAGAACAAACACGAGAAAATATCCTGACCGTAGCGTCAAAAATTTTTGCCCGGCATGGGTATGAAGGGACGTCTTTACGAATGATTGCCGCCGAGGCGGGGGTCACGTTCAGCGTCATCTCCCATCACTTTGGGGACAAGGCCAACCTTCTGGCGAAGGTCAGGGAGAAAGCGGAAAAGGATTTCCTTCTTATTTTTGAATCCTTGCTCTCGGACAATATCCAGACCTGGGATGACGTCATCGATGGCATTTTCAAGTTCTGGGACGCGGATCCGGATCGACTGCGCCATTACCTTTGGATGTTCATGGATGCCCAGATCCATGGCATCAGCACACCCTTTCACTTTGGAGCTGTGGAACAGTTCTTCCAAAGCCTCGCGAAAAAACTGAACCTGCCGGACGCGATCGAGGCCCGCAGCCTGATGATGATCATCACGGGAACCTGCCATCACTGGCTGATGCGCCAGTGGACACACACGAGCACGCCTTCCAAACAGCAGATCACAACCACCCTAAAAACCTTGCTGAATTCGCCAAGGAGACTTGAGTCATGAACCTCCAGCAACTCTTCAGTCCCAGCGCTCGCAAAAATCCCTATGACCTCTATCAAGCCTTTCGGGAATCGGATCCTGTTTTTTATTCCGAGGACTTCAACGCCTGGTTTGTCTTCGATCATGCCCATGTAAAAAGAGTGCTTTCTGATCACAGCATCTTTGGATCCGCCTTGGACAATGAGTATCACAAAAGTCCGCTCTGGATGGTCTTCACGGACCCGCCTCTTCATGCCAGACTGCGCTCGACTGTATCCTCCGCATTGATAGCGAAGAAAGTTCAAACCTTATCCCTTCCGTTGAAACAATTGAGTGCCGACCTTATCGCCAGTTTGAAGGGATTCACAGCCATGGACCTGGTCTCCTCCTACAGTGGGCCTCTGCCTATTTTTGCCATTTCCCAGCTGATGGGTCTGCCGCAGGAAGATTGGACCCGGTGCAAGCTCTGGAGTGAAAGCATACTCGGTCTCAGCAGAGTTGTTCAGGGTGGTCCGGACGCCCAGGTGGCCAGCGATCGCTACCGGAGCGCTCGCACCGAGATCGCGGATTATTTGTCAGGCATGAAGAGCAGGCGTGGGGCGCAGGTCTCCTCGATTCTGGATCATCTGTTGCTGGATGATGCGGGCCTGTCCTGGGATGAAGTGCTGGGCATGTTTGAACTCCTGATCTCGGCCGGGCATGAAACGACAACCAACCTGATCAGCAATGCGATCGTCTGTCTGTTTGAAAACCCCTGGATTCGTCAGGAGGTGCAGAACGATCCGGATCTTTTGGAGGCCTGGGTTGATGAAACGCTTCGCTTCATGTCTCCCGTCCAGTATATGTACCGCATGACAAAACTTCCAACGAGCTTGAACGGGCACCAGCTGAAGCCTCAGCAGCTTGTCATTCCTGTTATAGGTTCCGCGAATCGGGATCCCCTGGTGTTCGATGAACCTGATGTTTTTAAACTCAGGAGAAAAGCCGATCATCTCGCGTTCGGGCACGGGATTCATTATTGCCTGGGGTCCAGCCTGGCCAGACTGGAGGCGAAGGTGGCCTTGAAGACCTTTATCGAGCATATCTCTGATTTTGAACTTGAAATGGATTCGTATGAACCCAATCCAGGGCTTCATACCCTGGGACCGCGCCGGCTCCTGATGCGCATCAAGGAACCCGCGGGCCAGGGGATGTGGAATCACTGTGGCAAGTGATGCTCGTAGACGATCGGCTGATCCGCCAGCATCGCTTTGGAAATGACATGGCGGTATTTCGCCTCAACCTGATGACGCTTCACTTTCAAAGTCGGCGTCATCATTCCTCCATCGACGGTCCAGTCCTCGTGAATCAGAATGCAGCGGTTGATGCGCTCATGCTTGTCGAGCTTTTTATTCAGACGAAGCAGGGATTCCGAAAATTCCTTCAGAATCAATTCCTGCGGCTGTTTGCGCGCTGATTCCGTGAGCACACACAGCGCCACCGGACTGGGCAGCGTATTGCCGGTGATGCAAAGCTGCTCAATATAGGGATTGTCAGCCAGGAAGTGATTTTCAATCGGCGCCGGAGCCACATACTTGCCGGTGTCTGTTTTGAAAATCTCCTTGATGCGGCCGGTGATTTTCAAACAGCCGTCGGCATCGATCTCACCCATGTCACCCGTGCGAATGGCACCATCGAACAGCACCTCCGCGGTGCTCGCCGGATCCTTGTAATAGCCCAGCATGGCAGCCTTGTTTTTAATCCAGATCTCGCCATTTTCCGCGATATTCACTTCCGTATGCGGCTGGGCGGCCCCCACGGTCCCGATCCTGTTTTTGCCGATGCGATTGGCGGTGGCATAGGCGAAGTTCTCGGTGAGGCCGTAGCCTTCGAGGATATCAATCCCGATCTTTTGATACCAGGCCTGCAGCGAGGGAGCTATCGGCGCCGCTCCGGAACCGATCGAACGGCACTTGTGAAGGCCGAGACCTTTGCGAATTTTCCGTTTGATCAGACCGGATACGACGGGAATGGCCAGCAGACGATCGAGTTTTTCCTGGGGAACCTTTTCCAGAATACCCTGCTGGAACTTTTTCCAAAGCCTTGGCACCGAGAAAAATGCGGTCGGCGCCACATCCCGCAGGTTCTGAGCGAAGGTGTCCAACGATTCCGCAAAGCTGATGGTGGCCCCACAATAAATGCCGTTCATTTCCACCAGCACCCGCTCGGCCACATGCGAGAGCGGAAGATAGGAGAAAAATCGATCCTCCGGACTACAATCGAATGTTTGCCTATAACCCATCGCGGCATGAGCGATCGTCCGGAAACTATGCATCACGCCTTTCGGAAAGCCTGTGGTTCCCGACGTATAAATAATGCTCGCCAGATCATCGGGATCCGGCCGGTACTGTCCTGTCAGGCCGGGGCCATTCTCCACCAGCTCCTTCCAATCGTGTTCAGCCTGCATCGGGTCCGGATAGGGGAAACGGATGCGCTTCACGCTCGCAGGAATGCCAGGCTCCATCTTCGGGCCTTCATCCAGTTTCCCAACAAAGATCACCTTGGTCTCGCTGTGCTGCAGGACATACTCAATCGAATCCGCCTGCTGGGTCGGATACAAAGGAACGCTCACACAACCGGCCATCATAATCGCCAGGTCGGCCATGATCCAGTGCGCGCAGTTTTTGGATAGGATCGCCACCCGATCCCCCTTTTGGCAACCCAGATCATGCAGGACCTGGGCCATGCGTCGCGCCTGACGCCCGGCTTCTCCCCAGGTGTATTCATGCCACTGGCCGTTGAGAGGCTGCCGCAGAAAAACGCGATTCGGATGATTTTTCTCGCGCTCATGGAACATATCGAGTGGTGTTTTGAGCATAGGTTCACTCATGGTATGCCGTTCCCCCTGTTGATTGAAAGATGAGCTGTTGATAGCAGTTATGCCAGTTGTGAGAAAGAGGAAACTGGAGGGGTTTCCATTCATTTCAGAATGTTTTGTGGGGTTTCACGGACGCATTCAGAATTTATGAACAGGAGCACAATCGTAAACCCCAGCCTGCGGAATAACACCGTCCCTCCTGCCGTGCTCGCCCCTGTGGTATGATGGGTGACATCCGCTCATTTTTGTCTTTTTCATCCGAAGGCCAGGAGGCTGGGATTGATTATGCAGGAGTCAAAGGGCGCCAAGGTCCTGTTGGGATTGGCCTTGTCCACAAGTCTTGGGGCGTGCGGCATCATCATTGGCAACCCGGGAAATCCCGCAGAGGGCGGGGATCAAACCGGGTTTGTTCAGACCATCAACTATGATATCCCCACCAGCGTGTCCGGTTACGAACTGGCCCCCGAACTGCCCGATCGCATCTTTGAAGATTCCGCCCGCAGGATTGATGAGACCATCGATCGGGTCAATCAAATGATCAGTCGACTCAACGCAGATGCTGTTCAGTCAGTGGGTGATTTTACGGGTAAGGGCGCGGACGGCAAGGTCAGCGGCCGCATTCTGGAACTCACAGATCACCCGGACGGCTATGTGTACCAGGCCGTGATCTGTTACGACAGCACGCCCTTTCAAATTGTGGAGTGGACGCCGGCGACCGGTTCGGTGCATACGATCCGCGATCACGCCATCGATCCGGTCGATGCGCGGCGCAAGAGCAACATGCTCTCCGAAATCACCTATACGAAGGGAACGCGATCCAGTATCGATGTCTGGCTGACCGCCACTCCAGGCCAGCCTTTGCCCGGTGCGGACGGCAGCCATCTGGCCGATCACACGGTGGGCACGTATGAGAACGGAACCTTTACCCTGGCCGGTGTTCATAACTGGTATGAGGAAGCCGCAACGATCCAGGATGAAGGCGATGAGTATTTTGCGGGATTATTCGATGATGCCGGTGTCGGCGAATTCGTGACCTATAATATCTTTCGTCCCGACTGCAATACGACCGTCTTTGATGAGGCAGCGGATGCTCCTTCCTGGTGTGGAGGCCGTCCTCTCCCTGACGGCACGACCTATACGGCGGAGCAAAGAGCCGAAGCCTGGCAAAGGCTGAAAGGGATCGCCGTTCCCGGCAAGGCCAGTCTGAAAGTTCCGGCCCTGCCGTCCGATCTCAGCTGCCCCTAACGAGAGCCGCATGAATAAAATCCCAGATAAACTCAAAGTTGAATTTGATGCCAGGCGTTATAAGTTTCTGCTGCATGTCCACGCCGACTCCTTGAAAGCCTGGGAAACGCCTCCGCTTCATCTCGTGGAGGCGGCCGTCAAATCCCAGGTGGATCTGCACATTCCCGACCGTCTGCATCATCTTCACTTGACGGTGGATCGACTCAAAGGCGTTTGGAACGCCTTGCCGCGTTATCCTGAGATCAAGGTGATCCAGGTGGTGGTGGCCGAACTCTATCCCGACCTTCCCGGCTTTGTCGTGGATATCGATACCACGCATGACGATCAGGTCCTGATCACGCTGCCCTCGCGAAACGAGCTTGTCCTGTCGTGGCATCCCGCCTGGCTGGAAGCCTATGCCAACCTCAAACTCTTCAACGCAGGCATCAAGGGCACTCTGAATCCCGCCCAGCTTCGGATGGCCTATACCCGGGCCTCGCAGTTTCACGAGCCCATCGTCAACCATCCCATCAGTTTCGCCGCTCGTTCGAATCCCACGAAAGCCGGCAAGGATTATCACCTTCTGGTCCACCCCGTGCGGCACGAGATGGAGCTGGTGGTCGGTTCCGTTCACAATCTGCTGCAGGAAAACGTCCAAAAGCAGCTGTTCGAGGAAATGGATGAAGCGGGTTGGAAGCTCGTTCACAGCTCGGGCCGCACGCCTTTTTTCAAGGACTTTCGCAAGGTCATCCGCCGCAGCCTTGAACTGGTTCAGAATCAGCCCCAGGCGATCGGTCTGGAGCTGCCGCTGGTGCTGCCCGCCGGTTTTTTTCTGAAAGAGGAAAACCAGAGTCCGCGCCTTTCCGAATTGAAAACCATCGCGGCCTATTTTCAGGCCCGTGATCCCGCGAAGGCGACCCATCAGGTCTCCTTTTTCCATCGGGATGAAATGAGCGCAAGGCAGCGTCTTCTGACAAAGCGCGGCATTCCCGGAGCGGCCTCGCTTTATCCCGTGAGTGCCCTGCACCTGATGGAAACCGAACTCGCGCGAGATTTCCTGGATTTCGCCAAACTCGGACGCTCCACGTTCCTAAGCAGTCAGCGCGAATTGCAGGCCATGGTGTTTACCATCCCCGGAGCCAGCGCGGAACGATATGCCCGGGAAATGGAATGTGTCTGGCGTGACTTTATCCGGACGTATGGAACGAACAAGGAGGATGGCCAGTGCATCACCATTCTCAGCCATTTTTTTCCGCTGTCGGTGAACCCTCACGCTCGCAAACCGCAATCCCAGGGACGGAAAAAACAGGATCATGATGGGGCCAGCTGGCTGCCCATGATCGTTCGGGAAATCATTGCCCTTCCCGCGGTTCCCGCTGATCCTGCGGCCATAGCCTCCTGCCTCGCGCCGAATGTCTCCGGGACGGCGGTGAAGAAGGCGCTCGATTCCCTCCTGGCAATGGGCATGATCAGTTATGATCCGAACCAGCGCCGCTATCATCAAAGAGAGCGCAACGTGGTCACGGGGGACGAAAAAGCCCACGAAAAAATTCTGCGGATCCATGAAGAGATGTCTGAGCTGGCGGCGGCTGTCCTGGACGATCCGCCCGACACCATGCGTTCGCTGGCGATCCATGTCCTCATTGATTCGCAGTCGTTCGATGTCGCAAGGCAAAAGATCCGGGAATGGCTGCACGGCCTTCTGGATCGCACCGGCAAGGAACGCGATCAGGATCAGGTGTTTCAGCTCAGCATTCAAATGTTTCAGGGTCCGACCTGACCCCGCGTTTTATGGGCAACGGGCCCAGCTCAATTTCCATTTCTGATCATGAAAGTCACCAATCAAACTATCCGCGCCCATCACACCCGCGGCATTGGGATACCTCGTCCGGTCGTTATTCCAGACGCGGATGGCGGTTTTAATATTCAAGGCACGTTTGGTCTCACAGGACGACCAGAGCTTGTCATGCAGCTTGACGTCCTGTTGAAAGTGGAAAGGATTCTGCTGCGGGCCCTTTTTGGTGTTGGTGAATTCGCCCTGTTTGTCGGTGGCCTGGTAGTAATAGCTCGTTTTATGCTCGGCATGGATCCCTTCATCGAGATTCATATAACCCGCATAATCAAAGCCTGCGACCGCAAAGCGCCAGCCGGGGGGAACCCTGAGATTGACTGTGACCTGGCAGGCCCGACGGCCATCACTCGGACTCAGATGAGGCGCCGCCTCCGCGATGTAATTGCGAAAAATGAGGGAAAAACTGAGGCGATCCGCGGCTACATTCTTGTCGACACTCCCCGGTGGGCAGCCATCACCATTGAAGATGACGTCCGTGATTTCGAAATAATCGGGCACCATTTCCTGCCCTTCCGTCGGGGCTGTCAGACTTAGCAGACAGCTCCCTATGAGGAAATACGGCATTCGCATAAACTTCTCCTTTAAAGAGCAATTTCCAGACTCACATTAACAAATTATTGTCGAGACTCAAGACGAAGTCAGGAGCTGTCGCCAGGCCCTGGCTTCAGGCTGTGAATTGTGTTCACCGAGTGAACGAAGCTGGCAGAACGCGGATGGGGGGAACATCCCAGCCGCCACCCCCGCATGGCAGGGATGGTGGACGGGAAAGGCCGGCGGATTAGACTTTTTTGGACATCCATTCCACCAAATCAATTTTGGTGAGGATATGCAGCGGATGGTTCTGCTTGTCGAGGACGATCGCCAGGCCCGACTTCATGATGGCGCCCTGCAGCGAACTGATGGGTGTGTTCAGTTCCACCGTGGGGACCGAGCGTTCCATGATCGCACCCACCTTCTCATCCACGGCATCCGTGGAGCTGAGGAAGTGCAGAAGGTGATCCTCGGTCAGAATCCCGACCAGGTAGTTGTTGTTCAGAACCGGCAGCTGCGAGATGCACTGGGTCCGCATCAGCTCAATGGCTTTTGCCGCGCTTTCATCGACGCTGACCGTGATGAGATTGCGTTTGGGCTTCGCTTCCACGAGGCGTTGCACCGTTCCTTCCAGCGCCGAGGGGCCGGAGAAGCTGTTATCCGCCATCCACTTGTCATCGACGAATTTCGTCATGTAGTTGCGCACGCCGTCGGCCAGCAGAACCACACAGTTTTGGCCTCTTTTCAACCTTTTGGCTTCCCTCAAGGCCGCAAACAGAGCGGAACCTGACGAACCACCGCAGAGCAGACCTTCCTCGCGAATCAAACGTCGCGCGAGCAGGAAGGATTGCCGATCGTTGGTCTTGACCCAGGTCTGCACCAGCTCACGGTCGAGCACATCGGGGATGAAGTCATAGCCGATGCCTTCCACTTTATAGGACGCGACCTCGGTGCCACCGCCCAGGATCGAACCTTCAGGGTCCGCGCCGATGATAATGCAGTCGGGGCAGGCTTCCTTCAGACGCTTGGCCACACCGGTAATGGTCCCGCCGGTCCCGGCGCCGATCACGACCATATCCACCTTGCCGTTCAGATCGCGCAGGATCTCTTCCGCGGTGGTTTCATAATGCACATTGGGGTTGGAGGGGTTGGAATACTGGTCCAGGATATGCGCGTTGGGCAATTCCTTTTGCAGACGCTTGGCCACGCTGATATGGCTTTCCGGAGCATCCCAGGCCGCTTCGGTTGGGGTCCGGATAATTTCGGCGCCCAGTGCTTCCAGCACCACCTGCTTTTCCCGGCTCATTTTTTCGGGCATGGTAATGATGACACGATAGCCGCGCACGGCACCGGCCAAAGCGATACCGATCCCGGTATTGCCGCTGGTGGGCTCAATCAGCGTGTCGCCTGGCTTGATCCGGCCCTGTTTCTCGGCGTCCGTGACCATCCGATAGCCGATACGATCCTTGACTGAACCGCCTGGGTTCATGAATTCGCATTTGGCGTAGAGATTACAGGCGAGATTGCTGCCGACCCTATGGAGTTTCACCAAAGGCGTATTGCCAATCGCATCGAGAATGGTTTCGCAAAGCATGCACTTATCCTTCCTAGTAGGGGAAAAACAGGACCAATCCCCCGGTTTTACCTGAAGCTGCCAGTGAGTTGTCAATCCCTGTGTGAACTGGCTCTTATCCACCTTCCATAATTAACAGGAATGCACAGGAATTTCGAGGTCATGTCGAGCAGTAACAAAATCTTGACGCCGTGCACTCGTTGACAGGCAAGGGTGTCAGTGAAACAATAATGAATGATATCTCGTCATATTCTTGACCAGGCCGGTTTTTCGGAGTCCCCGGACTCACAGCAACTTGTCACACTGGCCGTAAACTTCGGTTTCCAGACAATTCACCACTGCGGGCTATGGCATGCTATTTAAAAAACCATTGCTGGCCATCGACATCGGTTCCTCCTCGATCAAGGCGATCGAAATGTCGGGCGGGCAACAGAAAAAGCTCCACAATTTAGGCATCGAACTGCTGCCGCGTGGAGCGATTGAGGCCGGAATCATTCGTGAGTCCGAAGTGGTCTCGCGGGCTTTGAAAAAACTGATGGATCGTCTCGGTATCTCAACCAAGGCCCGGCGTGTGGCCATCTCCGTCTCGGGCGTATCCACTCTCATCAAGCGGGTCACCGTGAATGTGGAAGAGGATACGGATACGGACGAGGCGCTCTACGAGGAAGCCAAGCAGCAGTTCCATTCGAATCTTGATGAGATGTACTTTAGGCATCAGGAAATTGAATCCGCCTTTGTGGATGAGGGACAGCGTTCCTTTATCCTTGTTGCTGCGAAAATCGAAACCATTGAGCAGTATGTCGAGCTCATCCATCGCGTGGGTTTGAAAGTCGGCATCACGGATTGCGACGTTTTCTGTCTCGCCAACATGTTCGATCATAACTATCCCGTGGCGGATGCCCTGACGATGGCCGTCAATATCGGGGCCAGCGCCACGCAGGTGATCTTCCTCTACAATGGGGAATTCCTGTTCTCTCGTGAGTTCTTCACCGGCGGCAACGATATCAGCGCCCGCATCGCCGAGAATCTGCGGGTGGACTTTGATAATGCCGAATCCCTGAAAATCTCCGCCTCGATGGGCGATCAGGCGATAGCTGATCGGGTGCGTCCGGCCATCCAGGAAATCAATGATCAGATCGCGGTCGAAATCAATACGACGCTGACCTATTTCCAAAGCGAGGAAATGAGCGGGCGTTTTGAGAAGGTCGACCATATTTTCCTGGCCGGTGGTGCCGCCAGCACGCTGGATCTCGGCTCCACCATTTCCTCGGTTTTAAGAGCCCCGGTGCAGGTGATCAATCCCTTTCAAAGGATTGACATCAAACCCTCGGGCATCGACATGGACTATATCATGACTCAGGGTTCGCTGTTCGGCATCAGCGTGGGCCTGGGTTTGCGTGACTTCACAGATGTTGGCTAAGAGGATGACGGGCCCGTGATTAAAATAAACCTCACACCGGTTGAAGAACTCGAGAATCCCTACTGGTGGATTCCGGATCTATCCGTGCTGCTGGTCATACTGCTCCTGAGCCTCGGCGGCGTCTACATTTACGTGAGCTCCGTGGAGGCTGAAATCGCGGCACTGGAAGCGGACAAGAACCGCATGGCGGCGGAAACCCAGGCGCTTGCCTCGGAAGTGGAACGCTACAACTCCCTGAATCAAAAGATCGAGCTCCTGGAGTCGAAAAAATTCTCACTGAAGCGCATCACCGAATCGAAACTGGTGCGGTTCCTGCCCATCATCCTCCTCGAGAATATTCAGAACCTGAAACCGTCAGGTGTTTGGCTGACCGCGCTGGCCTTTATCGACAAGAAAGCGGACGGCCAGCAGGCGCCGCCTCCTGATATGAATCAACCGATGGCGGCCAATGGCGCCGCTCCGGGTGCGCCCCAGGCAGCCATTCCACTGGATGGTGCCGGTGCGGAATATCCCTTCGTCATTGAAATCAGCGGCAGTGCCACGAGCAACGTGCAGATTGCCGAATTCATGATGGCCCTTAAGACGACCCAGAATCAGGCCTATGAAAAGTCTGATCTGCGCACGCAGCTTTTCTTCAGCGATGTGGCGCTTAACTTTTCCCAGGTCTCGACGCAGAAAATGGATGGCAAATCCTCTGACTACGTCAACTTCAAGTTGCAGCTCAACTCACGTGAACGCACCGGTCGCGATACGGATAGTACAGGTAAATTCAGCCAGTTTATCGATGATTTCCGTCGCAACGGTCAGGCCAGTATGAACTGAGGACGCCATGGAATTGGAAGATCTGATCGACAAGTACCGCAATTCCAAACGCCAGGTCCGTTATGGGCTCGTGGGGCTGTTGGCCTTGCTGCCGGCCCTTAATACCTGGTTCAATCAAGGGGAATCCCTTGAAGCCAGGCGGACGCAAGCGGAAGTGGACGTCGCAACCGAACGTCAGAAGTTTGAAGCGGCCAAACAAAAAGTGGCGGAGCTTCCGGCGCTGATGGCCAGGCTTTCAGAAATTGAAGAGGAGCTCAAGCGCGCCAAGCAGATTCTGCCGGATCGCATTGAAATGGATGGCATACTCGCTTCGCTCGGCAACCTGGAAAAGGAACTTGATGTGAAAATCGCCAAGTTCACACCGGGGCAGGAGTATCAGCCCAATCCGACTTTGGAATACAAGGAAATGCCGGTGGATCTCGTGCTGCAGGCCAGCTTTCCGCAAACGATGCGCTTTCTGGATCGCCTGGTCCATATGCCGAACCTGACTCATGTGCGCAATATTCAATTCGGCAATAGCGTGCAGGATATGACCAAGAAACCCGGCGAACCTCCGCTTCTGGAAACCAGTGCGCGTTTGATTCTGTTCAAGGGGATGTAAGATGTGTTGGATGCGCCCAATGATGTTTCTCCTGCTGCTGCCCTCGGGGAGCATGCTGGCCGCCGACCCCATTCCCCATTCCCGGAGACTGGCTCAGAACGCGGAACCGATCAATGCCAAGCCGGTCAAGAAAAGAAAACCGGCTGAGCGCCTCGATTTGAATCAAATCGATTTGGAGCAGGTGGAAGAGGAATGGGATAGCACGCCCACCCGCTCCACCATAGACGTGGGCAGCTCGGTGAAAATTCGCGAAATCGTCGAACCATCCAGCGAATACAGCTACGCATCCTTTGGGCGACCGGATCCCTTTCAGGCTCCGGCGGCTCTCATGGATCCAGGCACCAGCGCTGGTGCCTCCGTTACGCCCGAAGGCAGTGAGATAAAAATCACCAGTCCTTTGCAGCGTTATCCTCTCAATGATCTCAATGTCAAAGGCATATGGCAGCTCTCCACCGGTGAGGTGCGGGCCGTGATCCTGACCCCCAAAGGCGAAGGCGTCGTCGTCAAGGAAGGTGATCCCATCTCCTCGGGCAAGGTGCTGAGCATCAAACGCGAACTGCTCACCGTGCGGCTCTATCGCCTGCGTTCCGATGGTGTGCGTGAATATGAAGATGTGGGCATGAAAATTGGTGGAAGCTCGGATGCCAGCCAGGGCGTGATCAAACTCGAACCCGGCAAGGATCCTGTTTTTGTGAATCCCGATGCTGACAGAAAACCGATGCCGGTGGCGCCTTTGGGCCAGGCACTGAATCCTGTGGCGCCGGCCTCACCGATGCCTACTCCTGGCGCGCCGGCAGCAGTTCCCGCCGTGGCTCCTGGTGGTGTGGCCCCGATCCCTGCAGCCGGTGTGCAACCGATTCAGCCCGTTGAAAAAGGACTCGACCCAGTCGTTCCCCGCACGCCGAAGTAAAGCGAACGGGAACAGGAGGATGATGGATGAAATACTTGCGAAGAGGCCGTCAACGTCTGGCGCTCATCAGTTGCTTGCTGCTTCTGAGCTGCAGTTCAACGAACAAGGCGGCGAAAACGTCCGATGCCGATCGCCTGGCGGAATTGGAGTTCAGCGAAGAGAATGCTGAGGCGGCCATCAATGAAGCCATGGTCAATGAAGGTGGCTCGACCCTGAATGCCGGAGATGAAGCCAACTTCCTGAACGCCGAAAGCGAAGGGGAGAACTTCGTCAATGAAGCATCCAACTCCCGTGAGGATATGTTTGGGGATGAGTTCGAGGAAAACACGCTGGTGAATACCACCGGTGATCCTGATACCATGATCGATCCGACATCGGAATCCTTTGCGGCCTCTGATATGGGCCAGGATTCGGCGCTGATCAATTCGAATCCGACCGTCCCGGATGCCATGCTGATGGATGAAGGCGATCCCGTGGCCGCGGCCGCTGCGGCTGAATTCGGCGATATGGGCAACTTCACGGATAACATTGATCCCATCGGCGAAGGCTCCGATCAGGTGCCTCCGGGCATGGTGGAACAAACCGCTGCGGTCAACCCCACGGTTCCTGCGGCGGCACCCGCTCCTGCACCGGCGGCGCCGATGGCTCCGACCCAGCCGGCTCCCGCCCCGGCCGAGGAGCTGGAACCCGTGTCGAGCGTTCTCAGCTGGGTGGGCTATCGTATTGCAGAAAAACAGCGCCAGCTGAAAGTGGAACTCTTCAGTCAAGGCAATCCCGATTACGAGATCTTTGAGGAAACCAACCGTTCCCAGCAGCTTGAACTCGTGATCCGCTTTTATGCGACGCGTCTGCGCCGGAAAATTCATTGGGATATCAACTCCAGCGAATTCCGTTCGCCGGTTGCTTATATCCGTATGCGCGAATTCAAGGACAAGGGCGTTGTGGATGTGGTGCTGACCCATCGCGATCCCATTCTGCCTGAGTTTTATGCGCGCGAAGGCCGCATGCTGCTCGTTTATAAAATCCCGGAAACTTATTTTAATAACGCCCGGGCGTCCCGTCGCCGCATCAAGGATCGGGCCATCAGTCTGGTGACCGGCAACGAAACACCGCTGCGCCAGGAAACCAAAATATCCTCGCCCAACGGTCCGGACGTTCTCGGCCATCGACGCACCATTTTCCGTGACGAGCCCACCGCGCTGCGTCCGATCAAGGATGTGATTCGTTCCTATCGCGAGGACGCAACCGACGAGCAGGGTCTGCCCGAGGATTTCAATCGCAAGCCGGCTCCCCGGCAGCAGCGTGCGGTCTATCACATCGAAAGATTCTCCCTCAGCTCCGTGGGGCAGGATGATTTGAATGAGGCGTTTGAAGAGGAAGAGGAATCCAATTTTGCATTTGACGCCTTGAAGCGGGCGAAGGATAACGAGGCCGCGCAGGAGGTCTCGAACGATACCATTCAGAATGTTCCAACCGAAACGGTGGAAGGCAATTTCATACCGAACGCCCCGCCCCAGAATGCAGCCACGCCCAATGCGATTCCCGTCGCGGATGAGATGGCTCCTTCCGTCGCTGATCCGGCGCTCATGGAAGAGGAGGCACTGCCAGCTGCCGACCCGGCCGCAAATGTTTCCATCACCGACGAGGCCATGGCGGAACCGACTCCAGCTCCTGCTCCAGCGCCGGCAGCCGCGCCGGTCCAGGACCCCATGGATCAGATGACCATGCCCGCCAGCAACACGCCAGCGCCCATGGAAATGACCGGTCAGGCCGATCCCAATGGCGGTCAGGCTTACGTTGGCAAGCCTATTTTCATGGAGTTCTATGATGCCCCGCTGTCCCTCGTCCTCAAGAGCTTCTCAGAGGAAACGGGCAACAACTTCGTTTATTCCAGTCAGATCGGAAACACACCGGTCACCGTGCACTTCAAGGGCGTGCCCTGGGATGAAGCGTTGAAGGGCATTTTGGAAACGTATAGCCTCGGCATGGTGCGCATCGGGGAAAGCGTGGTCCGGATCGATCAGGTCACGCGTTTGACTCAGTACATGCAGGATCTGGAACAGGCCAAGCTTTTTGAATTGCGCCGCATCCCGACCAAGGTGCTGGTCTTCCGTTTGAACAACGCTGTGGCCCGTGATGTGGCCACACGCCTGACAGCTCTGCTGGCACGTGATATCGAGGTCGATCAACGCACCAAGATTCAGGCCGATGATCGGACCAATGCCATCGTCATGGAAGCCTCGGTGCAGGTGCTCAACAAAGCCAAGGCGATCATTGAACGCCTCGATCTGGAAACCCCGCAGGTGGAAATCGCCTCGCGGATCGTGGAGGTGCAAAAGACCCTGAACAATTTCTTTGGTGTGGCCTGGGGCAACAGCTTCAACTTTGATCCTGGTCGTGCCCTTGGCTTTGGCACCTTGAACTTCCCGAACTCGGTGGGTTCCAGTTTTGCCGTCGATCCCGGGGTCGCTGCAGCTAATACCGCTGGGGTGGGACGCTTCCGCTTCGGTTCTTTGAACAAGTTCGTCGATCTTGATCTGCTCCTCAAGATGGAGGAAAAGAAAGGCACGACCAACGTTCTGCAGTCCAACCGCGTTCTGGTCCTGGATGGGCAAAAGGCTTCGATCCTCGCTGGTAACTCGCGCTTCTTCCGTCCTGCAGCCGGGGCGGCCACCATTCCCGGACAAATTCCGGCCGGTGGCGGAGCCGGCAATGGCGAAGCCGTGGGTCTTGCGGAAGTCACCTTCAACCTGCAGCTGGATGTCAAACCGCAGATCACAGCACTGGGTTCTGTGATCATGGATCTTCTGATCAAGAGCGATACGCCGGGCGATTCCACCGGGGAAGCCTTGGCCACCAAAAACACCAGGGAATTGACCACGCAGATGGTTCGCCAGAGCGGTGATACCGGAGTGATCGGCGGCATCTATGATACGAGCCGCACCACCACGGTTTCGGGCGTGCCGCTGCTGTCCGATATTCCGATCCTCGGGGCCCTCTTCCGTTCAACGCAAACGGTGGAAAACCAGACGGAACTTCTGATCATGGTCACCCCGACGATCGTATCCGGCAACAATAGTGAAGAACGAATGGAAACTTCCGCGGCCAAGAGCAGCCAACCCAGCCAGGTGATGTGAAGGAGAGCGCCATGTTTCGCCCGATTTTGATGATGTCGATGATCAGCCTGGCTTCAGGCTGTTCCTTCGAGCCCGAGGATCCAGGTCTTTGTAAACTCAACTGCAGCAGCGCCATCATTGGCAGCAATGATGTTCCCTTATCCTTGTCCCTGCAAAGCACAACCAATACCGTGACGTGTGCCGCCGGTGCCGCCGGACAGGTGATCAATGATCCGTTCTTCGCCCAGTTTCTGGTGGCGGAGGCCTTTGATACCGGTGGGGATACGCCGGGCCAAAGACCGGTGCCGTTCATCAGTGTGGAGCCCATTGTGAATGGCCTGCGTTCGGATCTTCCCGAACACAATCCCAATGTGGAAATCAACGGTGATGTCTTCACGCCAGCCCGTTACAAAGGAATCATCACGCCCAAGGATAACTGGTGCTCTGACTCCTGCGGAGTGGTGACGGTTGAAGTGGCCGCCGTATGCCCGCCCGCCGGCTCTTCGAGCGAAGTCAGCATTCAGATGCATTCGGGCGCTCTTTATTCGGATGTGGCCACCTTTACGACGACGACATTGTCCCAGTGATGCGAAAGCGAGTCTGTCATGAATAGCATCGATCATCTCGCAGCCCTTGATCCCGGCAAGCTCGCGAAGTCCGAGCTGGTCGCGCTGGATCATTTCCGCAAAAAGCCGGATGGTCGCGGTTTTTTTGCGGTGGGCGAGATTCTGGTCCGCCATCACCGAATTGAGGAAGCCATTCAGGTGCTGATGCAGGGCCTGGAGCGTCATCCCAATTATTCGGTGGCGCGGGTGTTCCTCGCCCAGCTCTTTTTCAAAAAGCATTTTTTCAGGGAATCGTGGAACTGCCTCGAAGCGAGCCCTTCCTCGCTGCGCACCAATCTTACGGCTCAGATTCTACGCCTGAAACTGTGTGTGGTTCTCAATTTTGAATCCCAGGCTCGCAGCCTGGCGCGGGAACTGGCCGTTCAGGAATTTCAGGATGGTGAAGCGCGCATCGTCATCGATCACATCAATATCAAAACCTTTGTGATGCTGCGGCGGGATTATGCCGAGTATCTGGGCTGGGATGGGGTCAATCAGCAGCAGAAGCAGCAGGCTCAGCGCAATAACGAAATCGCCCTGACATCGAAGAGCCAGGAGGATGAGCTGGCTCAGGAGAATTTTCGGGAGCGCGTCGCCAAAGGCTTTTTCTCAAGCCCGGTGCAGGAAATTTTTGTGAAGCGCTCGGCTCCGGATCTCAAGCCCGGGGACCTGGATGAGCTGACCCGGGCCCGCCTGGCCCGTCGTCAGGGATTCTATCAAACCGCTTTTGAAATCTACGAAAGGCTGGCCTATGCAGCACCCGGCAATGAACTTTTGCGCCGGGAATTTGCTGAAGTCCGGGAACTGCGCGATGCCCAGAAGGAAATCGATCGTCAGATGGACCCGAAAATGGCCGATGCCATGGACAAGGTTCGGACGATCGATAAGAAAATCGCTGTGCTCAATCATCTGCTCCAGAATTTGGAGAAACTGGATGTGGCTTAAGGTTTACTGGGAGTTCTGCGGTTTCGTGCCTTTTCCTTCATGCATGCCATGATGCATACCCATGCGACCTTTCATGGGGCAGGCGTCGTTATCCTTGCAGCTTTTCATCATCTCCTCATGGCATTCCCCGACCGATCGATCACTGCGCAGGCAGGTGGCCATCATCTCGTGATTTTTGGCCATGGTTTCCCGCTGCTCCTTGGTCCATTCTGTCATTTTGCCGTGTTTTCCGGGGCCTCCGGCATAGGCACCCGCACTCAGACTCAGCATGGCACCGGCAACCAGGATCATCATCTTTTTCATGAAAGAACTCCTTTTGGTTTGAAACGTTTGCCACCGCCTTTGATAGAAGCATAAACACTGGATCATTTCGAGTCTTTCTGTGTAATAGACCTGTTACAAATGAGGACAGAGGCATGACCAAAGGAACCAGAAAACGTATACTCATTGCTCATGGCGTAAATCTCGATCTTCTCGGCACGCGTGAGCCGGAAATCTATGGTGCGTCCACGCTGGCGAGTATTGAAGCCGAACTTAAGGCCGTCAACTCCAATCTGGCCAAGGTCTTTAGTCTTGATGCCGCCGAGCTCACCTTTTATCAGACCAATCATGAAGGGCAGTTCCTGGAAAAAATCTCGGAAGGATGGGATGGAGCCGTGATCAATCCCGGCGCCTGGACCCATACATCCCTGGCGCTCGCGGATCGGTTGGCCGGTTTGAAATTGCCCTTTGCCGAGGTGCATCTTTCCAATCTTGCGAAGCGTGAGGCCTTTCGCCAGCATTCGTACTCCGCACCGCATGCTGTGGGCGTTTGCTTTGGATTTGGCGCAGCATCCTATTTGTGCGGGCTCTCGGGACTCTACGCCTGGTTTGCCAAACAGTCCTGAAGGTGGCTTCCGGGCGCCCCTTTCGCATCATGGGTTCTTTTTCGCTCTTGACCTGCCCTCCGCTCCCCCTGCATTCTTGCCACAAAGAATTTAGCGCACACCTTCCCAAAGGGGGACCGATGAAACGTGCCGTTTTTAATCAAAAGGGCGGAGTCGGCAAAACTTCCATTACCTGCAACCTGGCGGCTGCTTTTGCCAAAGCCGGACGCAAGGTCCTGGTGGTGGATCTTGATTCCCAGGCCAATTCCTCGAAGTATTTGCTTGGTTCGCGCATGGAGCGCGTGAACAATACGGTCGCCGACTTTTTCAATTCGACCCTGAGCTTCCGCCTGTTTCAGGATTCGCTCATGGATACCATTTATGAAAGCGAATATCCTGGCCTCTACGTGATCCCGGCCAGTGAGCAGCTGAAAGAGTTGCAGCCGAAACTGGAAGGCCGCTACAAGATTTTCAAACTCGGCGAAGCGATCGACGTCGCCATCGAAAAGATGGGCTTCGATGATGTGTTTTTCGATACGCCGCCGTCTCTGAATTTCTATAGCATGAGCTCGCTGCTCGCGGCGGATCGTGTGCTCATCCCCTTTGATTGCGATGCCTTCAGCGAGGACGCCATTCATCAGGTTATGCAGGCTGTGCAGGAAGTCGCCAATGATCACCGGCCTGATCTGCAGGTGGAAGGCATCATCATCAATCATTATCAGGCCCAGGCCAAGGTTCCCAAGGCCGGCATCGACCGCCTGCAGCAGCAGGGTTTCACGATACTTGAACCCTTCCTGAGTTCCTCGGTCGTGATGCGCGAAAGCCATAGCGCAGGTGTTCCCTTGCCTTTCTTCCGTCCAAGCCATAAATTGAGCCTGGAGTTTTCAGGCCTGGCCGAGCAACTGATTGGACAGAACAAGGCGGGTCGTGACGCAAAACCCAAAGGGCGCAGCCGCCGCACGCCGCAGCCGGAAGCATAAGGAACGCGCATGACAGCCATTGAATCCTGGATCAATCGCATGACCTGGACAGGTCCGGAACATCAGCTGCCGTCCTGGGTTGAAAGCGGGATTATTCATGGATTCGAAGGGCTGGGTTATGAGTATCCTGCGAAGGGTTACAGCCTGAAGCAGGTCCACGGGGCGCGGCTTGTGGAAATAAAAAAAGGCACGGATCCTGAGGCGCTCCCCGAAGCCGATGGCCTCTGGACCCGCGAACCGGGGCTGGGCATCGCCGTGAAGACGGCGGACTGTGTGCCGGTTCTGATTTATCATCCCCAGCTTGTCATGGCCATTCACGCCGGCTGGAAGGGGATGGCTCAGGATATTCTGGGTGCCGGCTGCCAGGTTCTGGCGCAGGAGGGCATTCCCCTGAACGCCTGCAAGGTCGGGATTGGTGCCTGCATCAGTCTCGATAGTTTTGAAGTTGGTCCGGAAGTCATCGAAGGGCTGCGGCGCGGTGCCTATCGCCTCGATGATGAAACCCTCGCCTGGGCGTCAAGCAAAGGGCAGGGGGATCGCTGGCATCTGGACCTCGCCCTTCTGAGTGCCCTGCGCTTGCGCAAGGCCGGATTTCAGGCTGAGCAGCTGAGTGTCATCCGCAGCTGCACGCGGAAAAATCCGATGGTCTGGCATTCCTTCCGCCGTGATGGTCAAAGAGCGGGTCGCAACTGGAGCTGGATTCGCATTTAATTTCAATCCAAAGTCAAACGCAGGCCGGCCAGGGTCAGGCCAAACTGCGAACTCTTCCTTGTGGTGTCGGTGCCATCGTTTTTGCCGCTTTCCGAAGCCCACCAGACGCCGGCCAGGTACGCAGCATTCTTTGCGAGCGGAACGACTATCGTACTGGAGAGTTTCAGATAGCTGCCGGTGACTTTGGTGCTCTCATCTTCGCCGGTGGTGCTGTTGAAACTCGTCGTTTCCACGCGCGTCATGTCCAGCACGGCAAGGTTTTCCAGGATAAAGCTTTCAAAGGGGACCGACCAGGTCGTGAAGATCCCGTAGAGATCCGAGCTGACTTCATTCTTCGGTTCCTTGACCCTCGTGGCATTGAGCCCCAGATCAATGCCGATCTCCAGATCATCGCGCAGCATATAGCTCACGGAAGCGAGTGCATTGACATCCTGGAAAGGATAAAAATAGACGTTCCATTTGCCGATGCTTGCCCAGACCGACGCATCCACAAGGTCCCCGGTCATCAAGCTGGTGGCGTCGCGGCTCGTGGCTTCATCACTGTATTTGGTTTTGGATTGAGCCCATTTGAGCCCCGAGAATTGCAGCGAGTACGAGGCGGTGGATTCCGTCGCTGCAGAGCCGGCTTCAGCCTCTTCAGTCGCGGACGCCTGCAGGCTGCTGCTGAGCAGAACGGCGGAAATGCAATAAACGGCAAATTTTTTCATGACTTGTGTCCTTGTTCACGAATTTCCGCGGCGGGAACACGATTTTTATCCCCCATCTTAGTGCATCATATTGGCAGTATGCCCGCAAGAGCCCTTTTTTCCTGGTCCGGCTCTGTGCTAGAACTGCCTCTCTGCGCGCAGGCTACGAAGGAGTGCTCCATGGGCGTTTTGATCGGCTGTCAAAACCTTGCGAAATCGATGAGTCACAAGATTCTGTTTCAGGATCTCAACCTCGCGATCGAGGACGGTGAAAAACTGGGCATCATTGGCCCCAACGGAGCCGGCAAATCCACCTTTCTGAAAATTCTCAAAGGCCTGGAAGTGCCTGACAGCGGCACCATCGCGGCCCGCAAAGGTCTGCGGCTTGCTTTCATTACTCAGGAACCGCAATTTCCCACGGAAAAAAACCTCGAGGAGGTTCTGACCGCAGCGGGCGAAAATGAGGGTCTGGATCATGCCACGGCCTTGATTGAGGCGCACAAACTCTTGAGCCGCCTTGGCTTTCCCGATCCCATGCAAATCGTGGGAACGCTGTCGGGAGGCTGGCGCAAACGCCTGGCCATCGCCGAGGCTCTGATCAGCAATCCCGACCTTGTGCTCTTCGATGAGCCCACCAACCATCTGGATTTGCGTTCGGTGATCTGGCTCGAGGAGTTTCTCAGACAGGCAAGTTTTGCCTGGGTGCTCGTCAGTCACGATCGTTTCTTTCTGGATCGCACGGCCCAAAGAATCATGGAAATTCATCCAGCCTATCCCGGCCGCTGGCATGTTGAGGATGGCGGTTACTCCTCCTTCATCGAAAAGAAGGAAGCCTATCTCTATGACCTGCAGGTGAAGGAAGCCTCGCTCGCCAATAAACTGCGGCGGGAAGAGGAATGGCTCGTCCGTCAGCCCAAGGCCCGTGGCACCAAGGCCCGCTATCGCATCGATGAAGCGATGCGCATGAAGGGCGAGATGCAGGACCTGAAACAGCGCCTCAATACGAGCAGCGCCAATCTTGATTTTCAAGCGTCCGGCCGCAAGAGCAAACAGCTTATGCAGCTGAAAAGCATCAGCAAGCGTTACGGTGATCGTGTTCTCTTTCAAAATCTCGACTGCGTTCTGGCGCCTGGCATGACGCTCGGCATCCTCGGTGATAACGGAACCGGCAAGTCAACTCTTCTGAAAATCATGGGCGGCATCGAGCCACCCACAGAGGGCAGCATCCAGGCCATTCAGAATTTGGAGATCGTGTACTTCGATCAGGCCAAGGAGCAACTGCAGCCCGACTGGACTTTGAAGCGCGCCCTTTCCGATGGTCATGAGGCGGTGATCTTCCGCGATCGTTCCGTGCATGTAGCCTCATGGGCCCGTCGCTTTCAATTTCAAGCGGAGCAGTTGGATACGCCGGTCTCCTTTCTTTCGGGTGGAGAGAAGGCCCGGGTGATGATTTCGCGCCTCATGCAGCGCAAGGCGGATGTTTTGCTTCTGGATGAGCCGAACAACGATCTGGATATCGATACCCTGGAAATTCTGGAGGACAGCCTTGAGGATTTCCCGGGTGCCATCGTTCTCGTTTCGCATGACCGCTATCTTCTCGATCGTCTTTGCACGCATTTCCTTGGGCTGGGACCAGGAGGCAGGATCACGGCCTACGCGGATTACGAACAATGGGAACGCAGCCTTCTGGATGAGGGACGTGCTCAGAAAAAGGACAAGGCCGGAGCCAGCACCTCAGCTGCCGCCAAACCCAAGCCCGGCCGGGCGGTGAAGTTGTCCTATAATGAGCAGCGTGAATATGAGAAAATGGAGGAATCCATTTTGCACGCGGAAGAGGAACTGTCCGCGGCTCAGGCTGCCGTCGAGGATCCCTCGATCGCGTCGCAAACGCAAAAGCTCATGGCGGCCAGTGAAAGGCTGCAAAAAGCGCAGGAAACGGTCGATCGGCTTTATGCACGATGGACCGAACTGGAATCCAAGGTGCAGGGCGGTTGATTTGAAAAAAATGGCCCTCTTCATTCTGCTGCTCCTTAGCCTCAGCTGGATCTCGAGTCTGGCCGAGGGGCTGCTTTGTGATGAGAAGGCGCATGAGCCGGTTGCTCTGGTCGATCCCTCGTCTTCCACGGATAAGGATGTTCACCCATGCCATGCCGAATCCTGCCACTTTGGGCATTGTGGACATTTGCATGCGCGATGGCAGGCCAGTCCCATGGAAGAGCCTGACAGCCATCATCACAGAAATATCACGCCCTATTCCTTTATTGTGAGGAGTGGGCCGCGCTTTTTACCCATGCGTCCTCCTCTCGCCTGATCCTTCCCACAATCTGATAAGATTTCCACAGCCTCGTGGCTGCCCCCATCCCTTATTTTTCGAGTATGGAATGAGACATTTATTTCTCATGACTTTGACCTTGTCATTGCCCTGGCCTCTTTTTGGGGCTGAAACCTGCCTTTGGTCCAAATGGTCCGGAGTCGCGGCCGCGGTGCTGCGTTCCGCTCCCGAATGGGCCGCTCTGCAGAAAAAGCAGGATCTGAATCGAACCCAAATCGAAGCGGCGGCGCTGGGACCTCAGGCCCGGGCCGAAGCGCAGTATCTGGCCGGAACCCCTTTGCGTCGGGAAGGGGAGGCCGAAATCCGCTATGAATGGACCCTGGAACGCGGCGGCAAACAGGAGGCACGGCAGCGCCTGGCCACCACCCAGCTGGCCCTTTCCGTGGCAGGGCTGGAGAGTCGTAAAACTGAACTCCTGCGTGATCTGGCGATTACCGCCGATCGCTGGCAGCAGATTGAACATGAACAGGAAATCCTGAAGGAAACTGTCACCACCTACCGGGCCCTGATTCGTCAGCTCAGTGCCCAGGCTGCGCTTTCGCCTGAGCAGGATGTCACGCTCGCTGTTTTTCGCCTGGCTCATGATGAAACGCTTTTGAAATCAGGACAGCTGGAGGTCGAACAGGACGGAGTGCGCAGTCAGCTCGCTTATCTGACCGGTTGCACCAACGTCACACTTCCGAAGGAATCGCCCCAGGAGCGCAGTCAATGGCCGGAATTTCCGGAGGAGATGCAGGGACAGCGTGCGGCCTGGAAACGTCAACAGGAAGCGCACAAGGCTCATGCTCTGGCGCTCCTCGATCAGGAAAAGGCTCAGTCGTTTTCTGATGTGTCCATCGCTCCCGTGGCACGCTTGAGCCTTGAAGATGGAAGCGGCAAACCCGCCTTTGGTCTGGCTGCCAGCCTTCCCATCGGTGCCTCCCAACAGAAGGCCACGCTGGAGGTGGCCCAGGCCGCCTTTGCTCTGGCCGAAGCGGAAACGGGACTGGATGCGAAAAAACGCAACGCGGACTATGTGCGCTGGCTTCATCAGTACCGAAGTGCGGTGAAGGTTTTGCGGCAGGGTTTTGCGGAGACCGCGGTCCAGGACAAGCATGAAAAAATGGAAAAACTTTTTCTGGCCGGGCGCGTGAACGCGTCGCTCATCATTGAAGCGCATCGGCAGATGTATGAGCATCTGGTGTCCCGTCATCAGATCGAATGGAAGGCGATGGAGGCCTATTGGAATCTCCGTTATCTCACGGGTCAGATTCAGGAGGGGGATTTGTGATGAAAACTCCTATTTTTCTTCTTCTCATCTGCAGTTTTGCTCCCCTTGTTTTCGCCCATGGGGATGAAGGTGCAGGTCCTTCGCGGGTTGGCCCGGATCAGGGTATTCTGAAGTTCGATGAACATGAAGGCTTTGTTCTGCGCCCCAGTGCCGAGGAGAACTTTGCCATTCAAAAGTCCCGGCTCAAGGCAGGTCCGATCTGGACCATTCCGGTCTCGGCTCTGGTGTACTCCGGTCTGGAAGTCCAGGTGATGCGACAGCGTGAAGGCTCCTGGCAATCAGTGGATGTTGAGATTGTTCGCAAGACCAAAGTTAGCGCCGAAATCCGGAGCGCGGGTCTGGCTGCCGGTGATGAACTGGCCATCCAGGGGATCGGCTTTTTGAAAATCATCGAACAGAGCCTTATGGGTCCCGCCGCCGACCATCACGATCACTGACAAGGATGCTTCATGCTCAATCGCATCATACATTTTGCCGTTTTTCATAGGGTTTTGACCCTGTTTTTGACGCTTCTTCTGGTGACGTGTGGACTGGTCTTTGGCTTTCGTCTTCTGCCCATCGACGCGGTTCCTGATATCACCAACAACCAGGTGCAGATCAACACCACCATCACCGGACTCGCACCGGAGGAAATTGAACGCAGCATTACCTTTCCCGTCGAATCCTCCATGCGCGGCCTTCCCCAGGTCGACAGCGTGCGTTCCATCACGCGCTTCGGTCTTTCGCAGATCACCGTGATTTTTGAAGACGGCGTGGATGTCTATCGGGCCCGGCAGATGGTTTCCGAACGCTTGCAGAATGTTTTGAGCGACCTGCCGACCGGAGCCACCACACGCCTGGGTCCCATCTCCACGGGACTTGGTGAGATCTATCAGTACACGCTTGATTACAAGAATGTGGCCCAGGATCCCGAGGCCCGCTTTCAGCAACTCATTCAGCTGCGCACCTACCAGGACTGGACCATCAAGCCGCGCCTTCTGACGGTCAAGGGGGTGGCTGAAGTCAATACCACGGGCGGTTATGAAAAGCAGTATCAGGTCGAACCCGATCGCGAGAAAATGCAGGCCTATGGCATTCATTTTTCGGATCTGAAGGAGGCCCTGGAAGGCTCCAACCGTAATGTGGGCGGCGGTCAAATTCAGCAGACGGCGGAACAATTTCTGGTGCAAGGCATCGGCCTTTTCAAAAGCCCTGAGGAAATCAAACTCGTTCCCGTGAAACAGCTGGAATCCCTGCGTGTGGTACGGCTCGGTGAAGTGGCCGCTGTCACCCTCGGGCGTGAGCAAAGAACCGGTGCCGCCACGATGAACGGCGAAGAGGTCGTGCTCGGCACGGTGATGATGCTGATGGGCGATAACAGCCGTGCCGTGGCCAAGGCCATCGATGCCCGGATTGAAGAGATCCGTCGCACGCTGCCGCCTGACCTGGTTCTGGCGACAGTGTATGATCGCTCGGAACTTGTCGATCACACGATCCAGACGGTGCAGCATAACCTGCTCTTCGGTGCCCTGCTCGTGACCCTGGTGCTCTTTGCCCTGCTCGGCAATATGCGGGCAGCTTTAATCACCGCCTTGACCATACCCTTCACCCTGAGTCTCACCTTTCTTCTGATGCGTCCTCTGGGACTTTCCGGCAACCTCATGAGTCTCGGGGCCCTCGACTTCGGCATGATCGTCGACGGGACGGTCATTGTCCTCGATAATTGTGTGCGAATGATTCAGAGCCGGGCCCAAAATCTTGGTCGCGGGCTCACATCGCTCGAAAAAAAGCAGGCCATCCATGATGCAACCGTGGAGATTCGCAAGGCCGCCGGTTTTGGCGAGCTCATCATTGTGGTCGTATTTTTGCCGATCTTTGCCCTGGTGGGGGTGGAAGGCAAAATGTTCAAGCCCATGGCGACCGCATTTTCGATTGCCGTGCTCGGTGCACTTTTGCTGTCGTTTACCACCGTGCCGGCGCTGGCGAGTTTTGTGCTGAGTGGCAAGGGTCAGAGTCGCGAACCCTGGTTGATGCGGATTCTCACCCGCATCTATGAACCCATCCTGCATCTGTCCTTTCGCTTCCGCCTGGTCTTTATCACCGGAGCCCTGCTGGCCATCGCGGTCTCACTCCTTCTCTTCAGCCGCATGGGAGCTGTGTTCCTGCCGCAACTGGGGGAAGGATCCTATGCGTTTCACATGATCCGACCTGTGAATATCAGCCTGGATCAGTCGATTGCCTTTCAAAAAACGGCCGAGCGGGTCCTGCGCGATGTGCCCGAGGTTCAGCATGTGTTTTCGCGCATTGGAACCAGTGAAGTGGCCACCGATCCGATGGGCGTGAACGTCTCGGACACCTATATCATGCTGAAGGACCAGGCGACCTGGCCCTTGCATGAAGGGCGGAAGCACAACTTTGAATCCCTGGCCCAGCATATTGTGGAACTTTTGGAGCGGGAGGTGCCAGGACAGAATTATCTGGCATCGCAACCGATCCAGATGCGTTTCAACGAACTCATGGAAGGGACCCGTGCGGATGTGGCCATCAAGGTCTTTGGCAATGACCTCGACAAAAATCTGGACACGGCGCGGGAAATTCGCGAGATCGTGGAGGCCATTCCCGGCGCCGGGGATGTGGAGCTGGATCTGGCGGGAACGTCCCCAGTGCTCAAGATTGAGCCGAAGCCCGAAGCCCTGATTCGCTTCGGCACCTCGGTGGCGGAGGTTTTTGAAACCGTCGCCGCCGCCCTGGGGGGTGAGGAGGCCGGTTTTATCCACGAAAATGAGCAGAAGGTGCCCATTTTCATTCGCCTCGGTGAAGCCGAACGCTCCGACCTGGATGTGATCCGCTCGCTGCCCGTGGGGATCAGCCATGGCATCTCCACCAGACTCGATCATCTGGCCGATCTTGAATTCGCGGATACGTTTGGTTCGATCAATCGGGAAAACGGCATGCGTCGCGCGGCCGTTCTGGTGAACCTGCGCGGCCGTGATACGGAAAGCTTTGTGCAGGAGGCTCAGGCGCGCATCGCGGAAAAAATCCAATTGCCGGAGAACAGTTTTATCGAATGGGGCGGCAATTTTCAGAATCTTCAGGAGGCCCGGCTGCGACTTTTGATTTTGACACCGCTCGCGCTCTGCCTGGTCTTCTTCATGGTGTATGCGGCCTTTGGCAATGCCTGGGAAACGCTGCTGATCTTTATCGGCATTCCGTTGGCCTGGGTCGGTGGAATTTTGAATCTTTGGCTCAATGATCTGCCTTTCTCCATTTCGGCGGGTGTGGGTTTCATTGCGCTGTCCGGTATCGCTGTGCTGAATGGGGTGGTGCTCATCGGTTTCTACAACACGCGCAAGGCGCAGGGTGAAAACGGAGTTCCCATGATCATGCAGGCCACCGTCGCCCGTCTGCGGCCGGTGGTGATGACGGCGCTCGTCGCCATTTTTGGTTTTCTGCCGATGATGTTTTCGAAAGGCATGGGCGCCGAAGTGCAAAAGCCATTGGCCACTGTTGTCACCGGTGGTGTCCTGTCGGCGACAGTTTTAACGCTGTTTATTCTGCCGATGCTCTTTTCCCTGATTGAAAAGCGCGTGCGGAACTTTCGCGTGACCGCGCATTGACCCCACGTTGAGCGAACCCTTATCATAGGGGGATGTCCTATTATCAAGGGTTCGCATTATGAAGAAACAGCTCGTTTCGCTGGCCTTTCTTGCGCTTTTCGCTGTCTCCTGCCAAACGAGTTACAGCGCGCGTCCCCATCCGACGCCTGCTGGCCCTTCGCCTGAGCAGGAACTTTGGAACGATTATGTGAAGGAAACCGTCGCTTCGCATTCCATCCCTTCGGAATGCCAGCCGCGTCGCGTGCAGGCTGATCCTACGGTGGGACGCCGCGGCCTTCTGATGTTTTTTCATGGCTTCAACGCCTGCCCGCAGGAATTCGCGACACTCAGTGAACGTCTTGCCAAGGCAGGCTTTGATGTGTATCTGCCGCTGCTTCCCGAGTCTTCGCACAGGACACTGGATCGGCCGGAGCTTCGTTACAAAAAATTCATCACCACCATGAACGAAATCGCACGCCGCGCGCCGCGTGGGGACAAGGTGCTGGCCGGACTTTCCGGTGGCGGCTCGCTGGCCACCGAGGCTGCCCTTGTCGGGCCGGGCGTCTGGGACCGGCTTTTGATCTTTGCACCGCGTGCAACGGAATCGCTGGACGCGATCGCAAGGATTCGCGTGCCCATGCAATTCGTGGGCGTCCTTCATGAAGCCACGGTCGATGCCGACGCCATCCAAAGCGCGGTGGAAAAGGCAAGGAACGCCCGCCTCTGTTTTTATCCGGAAGGCGTTCCCCATGCCATGCTCCAGCCGGAGTCCGCTGCATCAGGTGAAGACGCCTACTGGCTGCCAGCGCTGGAGCAGGATGCCCTCAGTTTTATCACCAGCGCACGCTGGTTTTTAACGAATCAGATCAGGCCGGATAAGAAGGGTTGGCCCATCTGCCGTTATATTTTGTGAGCGCAAAAATCATGGATAGCCCCTTGTCAAAGCCCCCTGATCCCGTCATGCTGCAGACATCATGGGGGAACCTTGTATGGCGTTCTTCGCAATTCCCATCCCTGTTGATCTGAAGGCGCAACTCGCCGCGGATCTGGCCCCTTTACGCAAGGAATGGCCATCCGTGCAGTGGGTCCATCCCGAGGATTTCCATCTGACCCTGCGTTTTATCGGGGGCCTGCAGCACGAAGCCATGACCCGACTGCTGGCAGCGGTCCAGGACTGGAGCCTGCCCTTCACGCCGTTTTCCCTGGAGTTGCAGGGTGTCCGAACTTTTCCGCCGCACCGGGATCGCGGCGTGCTGTGGATTGATCTGGAGACCATGTGGCCCGAGCTGATCGACCTGCAACAGAGTCTCGAGGAGCAGGTGCAGGGGCTGGGCTTTGAACCGGAACGCCGGGCCTTTACGCCTCATCTGACCATTGCCCGCTTCAAACGAGGGGATGCCGATGCGCTGATGGAGGCGCTCACACCCTTGACGGAACGCGCCTGGGGTCGCTTCACCTGTGAAGAGTATGTCCTCATGAAGCGGCGTTCTGGCGCCAGGGATCATGCGCCTGGGCCTTTGTACGAGGTCCTGACCCGATTTACGGTATAGTCGTTCGCTGAAGCTTCATCGGTGTAGGCATTGCCGCTAAAGCTGTTGAGAGGAAAGTCTGGAAGGATTACAACGGGGAGTGTAAAAGATTGGTTCCCCGGAACTCGCTTGTGCGGAGAAAGTATGACGAAGAAATCGATAGCTGTGCTTTGCAGTGGTGGTGACGGCCCCGGCATGAATGCAGCCATTCGCTCGGTGGTGCGTAGCGCCTATTTTGAAGGCATCGATGTATACGGCGTTTACAAGGGATTCGAAGGTCTGCTCGATAAATCCGTCGCTCATCTGGATTTGTCCTCAGTCGGCAATATCATCCAGCGCGGAGGGACCATCATTTACACATCCCGTTCGTCCCGCTTTATGCAGGCCGAATACCGGACGCAGGCCGCCGAGTTCCTGAAGGACCTGGGCGTTTCCGGTCTGATCGTGATCGGCGGCAATGGCTCATTCAATGGCGCCGCTCTTCTGCACAAGGAACATGGCATCCCGGTCGCCTGTCTGCCGGGAACCATCGACAATGATATCGAAGGAACCGAATTTTCCATCGGCTTTGACACCGCTCTGAATACCGCAGTGGAAGCCATCGATAAAATTCGTGATACCGCTACCTCGCATGATCGCACCTTCCTGGTGGAAGTGATGGGACGCTCATCGGGTCTGATCGCCATCACGGTGGCGATTGCCACAGGTGCGGAAGCCGTGATCTTCCCTGATTTGAAAGTGGACCTGGCCTCGGTCGCTTATACTGTGAAACGCGGTGTGACGCGTGGCAAGAAATCGTCCATCATCATCGTCGCGGAAGGGGAAAAGGAAGGCCTGAGTCACGTCTATCAAAAGGAACTGCAGGAAGCTTACGGACTGGAAACCAAGCTCTGTATTCTCGGGCATATTCAACGGGGCGGCAACCCATCGCCGCGGGATCGTTTCCTCGGTTCCTTCATGGGGAACATGGCGGTCAAGGCCCTCGTGCAAGGGGAAAAGGCTGTAGCCACCGTGGTGCGCGATGGAAAATTCGCGATCGCTCCTCTGAACGAGTGTCTGAGCAAGCGCAATGATTTTGATCGCAGTCTTTTGGATCTTCTGAATGTACTCGCACTATGAAAGGGCGTGGGGATGGGTCTTTTCCCTGCTTCGATCGATCTGGCGTCTTTGAATCGGGACTGGCGACCCAAGGCTGAATCCAGTATCGGCCTGAACTTCGTGGACATTGGAGAGAACAGCATCACAGCGGAATTCACGGTCGGTGATGCCATGCTGCAGCCGCATGGCATCATGCATGGCGGCTTCTCCTGTCTGGTGGGGGAGGGCATGGGTTCGGTGGCTGGCAATCTGAGCCTCAAGGATCCTGCGCTCGCCGTCGTCGGCCAGAATCTGCAGGCCCTGCATCTGCGTCCGGCCAAACCCGGTGATGTTCTCCGGGCCCGCGTGCAGGCCGTCCATGTCGGAAGGCGTTCGCAGATCTGGGAAACGGAAATACGCGATCAACGCAGCGAAAAGCTGGTGGCGCGGGTGACCTTGACGGTGGCTGTGGTGGAACGTCCCGGCTGATCAGCGGGTTTCGAAATGGAACCAGGCGGCTGGTTGATGGCCGGGGTCCTTCTTTTCCAGAAAAATCAGCACAATGATTTCATGGCGGCGATCACCGTCGCTATTGAGTATCAGGGCATCAGCCAGCTGCATCAGGCGCGAAAGACCTGGCAGCGAGCGGCGGCCCTCACCCTCCTGAATATGCTCTTCCAAAAAGACGATCAGTTCCTGCTGGCTCAAAAGCTGGCCGCGCAGGTCCATGGATATGGCCACAAGGCTCGCATCGAAACCATAACGCAGCTGCTGGAGCGGCGTGCTGATGGTCTGTGGGTTTGAGTTCGCGACCATGGCATGGGCTTTCTTAAGGCTCAAAAGACTGCTGGTGATCTCGGCCATGTCCTCGATGCTCTCGCCTTCAAGTCCCATGCGTTCCAGATCCTCGCGCAGCTGCTGCACCAGGGAATCCCGCTGCTCCATCGCCGGCAGAGGTTTTTCCTTCACCTCGAAACCCCAGGCCAGATACTTTTCGATTCCAAATATATCACGGGTCAGAAGCTTGCTTAAATGAATCAGGAGAATCTGCTGCAGCATGAGACGCGGCAGGTTCAAGGGAATGATATGGGCCACATGCGGGTTCTGTCGCATCATGGCGAGGTTTTTCAGGGTATCCTCGGACGACATCACCACAATGCGGGTGTTCGGATGAGTCCGGATGATTTCCGGTGTCAGACTCAGCCAGCTGTGATGCAGGGCCAGAAGATCAAAGGCATGCTCTCTCATGAGCTGCAGAAATTCCTGCGGGTTTTCCGCCAGCTGAAGCTCGACCTTGCTGCCGCCGATCGCCATGCGATAGATCCGCTGATGCTTGCGATCGGCATCCAGGATCAGAAGGCGCTTTTTGCTTATGGAATGGCTCTTTTCATAGAGCTGGGCTGCCGGCTCCAGGGTGCGGGTCAGCAGACTGATATGTCTCTCAAGGTCCGTGTAGGACGCATTATCAAAGGCCACATGGAGCTGCTGCAGGCAGCTGAAGACTTTCGGGATCGTGTGATTGCGCAGATCCGCGATGCGGCTCAGAATCGCATCCTTGTCCCGGGCAATGAGCGCAACCTTTTCCTTCTGGTTGGCCAGAGCCTCATGATGATCCTCAAGCTCCAGATGCAGACGCTCCAGCTCGCTGTTCCGCCGGTTGAGGTCCGCCGTGCGCCGGTCCACTTCAGCCTGGAGCGTGCGGTTGCGGTCGGCAATGATCTTGGCCTTGGCGCGTTGAATTTCTGCATCATTCTGAATGGTCTTTTGAATCATGATCGAGAGCAGGATGCTGATGAAAGCGATCAGGGCCCAGGGGAAGAGCATGCCGCGAGCCGAATCGGAAAACAAAAGCTGGCCGATATCATGGAGCGATGCCACCGTGAGCACGACGAGGCTGACCCCAAGCCGGGCGCCGAACTGGGATTTTTCAAACATGGCCCGCAAGGCAAAGGGCAGGAAAATCAAAACCTGAACGATCAGAACCTTATAGTAATTGCGCCGCAAGCCATCAAAGCTGAGCGAGTCACTCCAAAGCCAGGAGCCGAGGAAGAAGACAAAGATGCAGGCATTGAGAAGGGCCAGTTTATGTCCAATCTTCTGCCGTGTGGGCATGATCTCTTCGATAAAGAGGAAGAAAGGAACCGGGGCCAGCGCCAGCAGCAGATGCCAGATCAGGCGCCAGAGCGGTGTATGAGAGAAGAGAACATAAACCAGGTCCGTGCCGGTGATATAGGTGATGCTCATGGCACAGGCCGAAAGACCAAAGTAGAGCAGAACGCGGCCGCCTTTGATGAGATAGAGCAGAAAGCCGCCAATGCCCATGAACAGCACGATGGAGCCCGCGGTGAGGTCGGCGATGTCCGTGGCCAGGAATTGATAGAGGGCCATATCCTGCTCGCTCACGTTCAACGTGTGGCAGGTGGGCTGATAGCCGTTCTTGTCCGAATAGAACGTCTCCACGATCACCTGCGAGGGGCGTTCGGGTCGCGGCAGGATCAGGAAGGGCTGCCCTTGAATAATGCGAACGCTATTGGGCCAGCTCACCTCCGGCGTGCGTTCCAGAATCAACTCCTGATCCTGGAAAATCCGGATGATGTTGGTGCATTTGGTCAGAATCAAATAGTGCAGCGCAGGGTCCTCGGGCAGGGAATAGGCGAACCACGCGCGCGCTTTGGAATTGATGGGCTTGTCATCAACGGATTCCTCGGTCACCTCCTGCCAGCCCGTCCCGGAAGGGGGAGGTGTTTGGAACACATTGTTGCTGTCATAAAACCAAAGCACAGGCTCACCCTGCCGCAAATCAAACGTGCCTCCCTGCCGACAGGCGATCGGCCCTGTCAGAAGCAGAAGAAGCAATGCGAGCAGGTTGTAACGCCTGAGGAAGACCAAGCCTTCACCTTTCCACAAAATAATGAAACGACCCATGCCGTTTGCGGACCTGGGTTTTGCCAATCACATTGATCAGAGCAATGATCTCCGTCCGTTCTCCCGGTTTGATATTCGTGATCATCAGATCCGCCGTGGAGATGATTTGGAAGAGGCCCATGCCTCCACCGCCTTTGCCTTCATGTTCATTGATCTTGCCGAAGTGTCCATCAAAGCAGGATTTCAGATAGCGCGTGATGGTTTCGCGCTTCAGGGCTCCAAATGGATCATCCACGGAGAGCGCAATGGTCGAACCATCAAAGGCAAAACGCAGCTTGCCGTATTCCGTGGGTTCCAGCTCCACCGCCACCCGGCGCGACAGGTGATTGTATTTCGAAAGGCCGGTCTTGCGATCGACGGGAGCGTCATAGATGGCATTCATGAGAATTTCGTCGGTGATCATCGTCGCATTGCGGATATGGGAGGTCATGATCCCGGCCTTGGTCAGCTCACTTTCCACCACTTCCAGATACTGAGCCCGATTCTGACTCGACGTGATGATGTATTCCTTGACGTCCACACCCCAGTTCAGATACTTCTCCAAACCGAAAATATCGTTGCTGAGTATCTTCGTTACGGTAACCAGAAGGTTTTTCTGGGTCAGGGCACGCTCCTCATCATCCTGGTAAATGACATGGCAGAGACCCGGATTTTCCGCCAGAAGGTCAATGTGCTGGCTCAGCTCATGACGCGTGGTGAGCACGGTCGCCACGGACGGAAACTGCCTGTGCACGAGCGAAGGAATGCCGGTAAAGTCGGTGCTGATCACGGTCAGATCCGGCTGCTCCTGGGACATGGCCTCGGTAAATTCATCAGGTTTCATGAAGGAACGGATATCGACACGGCTGCCGCCGAGGGCCATCTTGGTGACCATCAGAAGCTGCTTTTCCGGCTCCAAAAGCCAGATGCGCCGGCTTCTGAGCGCCTCGCTGGTGCTGTGCAAGCGAGCCACCGGCTCGAGCTGGCTGGCGATTTTATGGACTTCAATGCTGAGATTCTGCAGAGCCGTTTTATTGCGCTGCTCATAAAGCTGCTTCAGACCATCCGTCAGGCTCGGCAGAATATCGCTGCTGATTTCCGCCACCTTTTTCAAAAGAGCATCCTTCTGGCCAATCAAATCCTCAAGCCGCTTGTGACTGATGCTGAGCAGGATATTCTTTTCTTCCAGATCAAAATTCGACTGTTCGAGTTCTTCAGTCTTGACCTGAAGGACCTGGGATCTCAGCTCGACCTCCTCGGCCAGTTTCAGGCTGTATTCCTCGAGACTCCGGGTGCGCTCGACTTCCAGGCTGCGCTCCCGATCGATATAGATTTGAATCAGATAGGTGATCAGTGTTCCCATAAAAAATATGAGAGCGAGGCAGGTGGCTTCAAAGAAGGGCCAGCCGAGGAGCAGGCTCGCGATATCCACCGCCGTACCAAGGAAAAGCACGATCAGCCCCAGGGTCAGGATCGGAGCCGGTGAAGGCGCCCGGATCAGCAGCGGCAGACAAAGAATGGCGACCACGATCAGCTGGGGACCCAGGAACTGGAAGAAGAGGATACGCAGGCGTTCCAAATGCTGATCATAACCGCTGGCGAAGAGGGCCACACCCACCAGGGTCGGCACGATGTTCACCCAGGCCAGCACGCGCAGGGTTGGAATCGGCGTCGGGAGCACATGATAAAAGAAGAACATGAAGGCCGCCGGAGCTATCATCACCGCAAAATGCCAGACGTGGAGCAGCCAGGGAATGCCCGGCAACGCGAAGTGAACCGGATGGGACACGGCGAAGAAGGTGGCACCGACCGAGCCGGAAAAGAGACCGAAGAGGAGTATGGTCCTCTGCATCTTAAAGAGCCAGACCATAAGGCTGATCGCACACAGAAAGAGCATGACCATGGACGTGAGCGTTTCAAAAGCCTGGAAGGTTGCAAACCGCCTTACGACGGTCACCTCATTCCCGATGCGAACCTCGCGGCAGTCCAGTTGAAAGGCCGTGCGATGGGAACGGAGGATGCGGAAGTAAAGCGGCTGCGGACCCTGATCCATGGGCAGAAGGAAATAGGGTTTGTTGTTGCGGTTCAGTTCGAGGTTGAAGTTGCTCTTGAGCTGAAAGTCCGCCAGCATTCGTTCGCCCCAGTAGACCTTGTCCACATTGCCACAGAAACCCAGCATCAAAACCGAACGCTGATCAAGCGCTTCCGCCGGGACCTCATAGCGAAGCCAGACCGCCTGGAACGCATCCAGATGATCGATCCGGTTCGGCGGCAGGAAATTTTCATTCTGTTTCATCGCTTCAAAGGAAAGGGGCTCATCGAGGCCTTCCGGCATCAGAGTATAAGTTTTGGAACCTTGCAAATCATAAAGCTGCTCATGATCGCAGCCGCTGGTCAAAAACCAGAGACTGCCCATAAGCAGGCAGAACTGCAGAGATTTGCAGAGTTTCCATCGCATGCGCACGAACGCCCTTTTTTAAAAAAAGCGATGAGGATCCTCTTTCAGTTTATCGGTCCTGCTGAGGAAAGTGTTGCCGAGCCCAGGCAGGCATGGTCGGCAGATTTTGCCGCCTTAGGAGGTGACACGGGGAGCGAGGCGATCCTTCCAACGCAGGAAGTGCTTCTCAAAGAGGTGGTAGCTGATCCAGGCGCCGAGTATGGCCACGCTGATGCCGATGGCGGCATTCACCAGGACAGCTGGCGTCTGATGGCCGAGACTGCTCGTGAGCCAGTCAATGCTGTGATACTGATAGGCGGGCCAGGACAGAAAGTGGTGGAACACATAAATTCCATAGCTGTATTTTCCAAGAAAGCGCAAAGGCTTCAGACAGAGGCCACGATTCAGGAGCGACGTCTTCGGCAGAGCCACAGCCCCCAGATGCAAAGCTGCAAAAAAGCCAAGCCACGACAAAGTCCGGAAGGCTTCCGCGGCCTCGTCCATGGAAGGATTCATCTGCACCAGGGCGATGATCGCAATCTTCGTCAGGAGGGACGCCCCAAACAGCCAGGCGGCCCAGCGTCGTAGGACCACCTTGCCTTGAACCACAACCGAAGGCTGACGCAGCCAGATGGCAAGCCAGGCACCCAGACACAACGCATTCAAACGCAAGGGTGTCAGCACGTGAATCGAAACCTTGCTGATGCCGTTGACGTCCATCCAGAAATGAAAAGCTGTGGAAAGGATCACGAGAGCCGCGCAGAGGTGCATCAGATGCCGTTCCGCCAGCCGGTAAACAAGCAAAGGCCAGACCAGATAAAACTGCTCTTCCACAGCGAGCGACCAGAAATGTCCAATATAGGGAACGGACCAGCTGCCTTCGGCGGCTATGTAAAAATTCAAAAGATAGGTCCAGGCCCAGGGCATGGCATCCCAGACTTTGGCGTAAGCGGGTTGCAAAGCCTCAGGCAAAAGCAGAAGCACGAGCATGACGAGCAGGAGGACCAGGTAATAAAGGGGAAAGATTCGAAGGAAGCGTCGCACCCAGAAATTGCGGAGGTACTGAGCATCCGCTTTGGTGTCCATGAGGATGCCGGTGATGAGAAAACCGGACAGCATAAAGAAGAGGTCGATCCCGAGGGTTCCATAGCCGCTGAGCTTCTGCAGGCTGAGCTCGAAAAAATTTTGTGGTGTAAACGTCACAAAGAAATGCACGCAGAGGACCATAAGAATGGCAAGACCCCGGATACCATCCAGGGCCGGAATATGGCCTTGCGCAGCCGGCTTGGCTGGGATTTCGGACATTGTGCGTGCTTCCTCCGCGGAGATCCTAGTGGAAATTCCGCGGAGGTGCTTGCATCAGAGTGCGAATCATAGGCTGATCAGGGTGCGGTTTGCAGGACCACACCCGCAGTCCGCGTGGCGCGTCCAGCGCCTTCCGCAGCTTTTATCTGCAAAGTCAGGGTTTTGACCCGGACCCACTCATCAGGATTCCAGTTGCGGCTGCACGACTCGAAGATAAAGTCCTCGGGCTTCGCACCCTTGATGCCTTCGGGTTTGCCCTCCCGAACCGAATAGGTGCAGACCGTTTCATCGAAGATCAGCTCGATCTTATCCTTGGGCTGATCCGCGCCTGGACCTTGTCCCGCATTGGACCCACCGGGGGCATAGTTGCTGATATACCTCGGAATCTTCAGCGGCATCCAGAGATTCCAGGTTTTACGATCCATGCCAGGCCAGTCCCCTGCGGAACCCGTGGAGGCAAAAAGCGCCAGGCCTTTGCCGATGCGCTGCTCAATGGCCTTCAAAGACCCGGGATTGACGGTGGTGGACATCTGCAAAAAGCCCTGGGGAAGCATGACTTCGACATGCAGCTCCACGTTATTTTGCAGACTGCGGTCTGAATCAAAAATCATATGATAGGGACTGCCCTTCGGCAGAGCTGTCACGACACTCGGGGCGATGGTGCTGTCGAGGTTGTTCATAACCATCATATTTTTGTCAGCACTCAACCACTCATCATCCGGCACATTCCCGATCCGGCAGCCGACATTCATCGGCTCGGGCGGTGCCTTATCATCCTTCTTTTCATTCGCATCACAATAGAGATAGGCACCGCCGATGATCGCGGGCTCAATGGCCTTCTCCTCCTCCTCGGGATCATCCGGAGGCGGCATAAGGATTTCACCTGGTTCGGAGGGAACAGGAATCGCATCACTGCCCAAAGGCTGAGCCGACCCGCTTTTGTTTTCGCGTTTGGTTGGCTGGAAAGGCTTGAATGAATCGCCTGGGGCACAACTCAAAAGCAGAGCTGAGCATACCAGCAGGTATGTCGGTCGCATACGGACTCCTCTTACGGTTCCCTACCTTATTAAGATCGGTCGCCTGGGTAGTTTCCTTGATAATGTGCCAATTATTAAGTAATTTCGGGGCGTTGAGGCGGAGTATTCGGCGGAGACTGAGGCACGAAGCTCTGAGAAAGCATACCCAGCAGATCGAATACAGAACCACTTTGTCTTTTGATCATCTGATCCAGACTTTGCTCCACGATACGGATGAGCATGCCGAGCAGGGCCACTTTCTGCCGTTCCACGCCATGGTCCTGCAATTCCTGAGGATCGAGACGCTCCAGAAGGGAGTGGGAGGTGCGAATGCGGGCCATCATCTTGCGTTCGCGGCGACGCAGGGTATCGAGAATGGTGGCGCCCAGGTCTTCACGGGCCTTGTAAAGACGGGTTCCGCGCTCGCTTTTACCCGCTTCCTCGATCACGGCAAAATCCAAAAGCTCCTTCAGCGAAATGCTCACCAGGGCTTTGGAAATGCGCAGCCGCCGCATGAGTTCCGCAGCATCCAAAGGTGTCTGCGACAGATAAATATGACACCAGATCTGTCCGTGAACTTTCTTGAATCCCCAATACTCCATGAATTGCCCAACTTCCGAGGCAAATTCTTCGAGTTCCGTGAGGACACGCTGATCGTCTTTTTTCGTCATATCCGCTGGGCCAGATAATTCACAAGAACTTTAAGCGCAGCAAGAGACTGTGGATCTTTTTGCCCGCGACGGCTTTCCGTTGCCTCGGAAAGCATTTCCAGGAGCGTGTTGGCTTCCCCCACCAGGTGATCCACCCGCTGGCGCACGCGCTCAATCGCCAGGTCGAGGGTCCGCGGCTCGGGTTCAATTGAATCGATGCGCGTCATATCCAATTGCTCGCGATCATGAGTCAGGCACAGAGCTTCAAATATCACGGCGTTGATCACGCGGTTTTTGATATCGGCCCCTTCGGATCCATCGCGACGTTTGAAATCCAGAATATCGTCGGTCATCTGAAAGGCGATGCCGATCGCTTCCCCAAGGCGGCGCGCTTCCGGCAGAAGATAGCCGTTCGGATAGGCCAGCAAAGCGGGAGCGGCACAGCTCCAGCGCAGAACGCTGCCGGTTTTTTTCAACGCCACGCGCTCCACATCGGCCCGGGTGAGATCCCTCTTCACGCTGTTTTCAATCTGCAGCCATTCCCCTTCAGCCAGGTCGGCAATGATCGCCGCCATTTCACTGACCAGATCGTTGCGCCCTGTTTGAGCGATTTCCTGGAGCACATAAGCCAGCAGGTAATCTCCCGCAAGGACGGCCTGCTTATTGCTGGCTACAATGTTAATGGAAGGTTCGCCGCGACGGTATTCGGCATTATCAATCACATCATCGTGGGCCAGGGTGGAAGCATGCACCAATTCAATATAGCGACTGAAGGGTTCGATCGTGGCATGCGGGACGCCGAGAAGGTCCGCCATCATAAAGGTCATGAGAGGCCGTAGCCTCTTGCCACCGGACAGGACTGTCTTGCCCAGCAAATTGCCAATGCGCGGGTTGCGCTGCCATTCACTCAGACTAAAGTCGAGCCGTTGAATACTGTTCAACACAGCTGGTGATATGGCGTGGGCAATCGATACAATAGTCACACAAAGATCCTGCGGCCAGAGTTCATGAAATATTGAACCAGAGGAAGACCCCTGGTTCTGGCGTCTCTATTTATTCCTCGATCCCGGCTTGAAGGCAAGTCCCTTCCTTAAAAAACCGAATTGTCGTTCGCATTCGCTGGAACGCAAGGCCGGGATTTTGGTTGAAGGGGCTCTTGCAAAAGGTTTATATAGTCGTGAACAACGACATAGGGAATCCGGACCCATGCCTCTGCCCCATGCGAAAATAGAATCCTATCGAATCTTTGATGCCATTGCAGGTCGATATGACCTTATTAATACCGTGTTATCCGGAGGCCTTCATCGCCTCTGGCGGCGCGCCATGCGCCGCACCTTGCCGCAACGACTGAATTTGACTGTTCTTGATCTCGCCACCGGCACAGGTGATGTGGCGCTGGAGCTGATCAAAAATCCTCATGTGCAGAAGGTTCGCGGTCTCGATTTATCGAAAGGCATGATAGCCAAGGGGCGCGAGAAGATCGCGGCAGCCGGGCTGAGCGACAAAATTACTTTGGATGTCGGCGATGCCCAAAAGATTCCGTATTCTGATGCATCGTTTGACGCTGTCACGATTTCCTTTGGTATTCGGAATGTCGCGGACGTTAAACTCTGTTTAAGTGAAATCTATCGCGTGCTGAAACCGGGCGGACGCTGTCTGATTTTGGAATTTGGTTTGCCGCAGAGCGTCCTTTTGCGTTCCGCGCATCTTTTTTATCTGAGGCGCATTCTGCCAGGTCTCGGCCGCATGCTCTCCGGTCACGCCACAGCCTATTCCTATCTGAATCAAACGATCGAGGAATTTCCTTACGGTGCGGCCTTTTCTGAACTCTTGACCAATGCTGGATTCACGGATGCTCAGTATCGCCCGATGAGCGGCGGCATTGTCCATCTCTATCGGGGTGACAAGCCTTGAAGCTGTCAAGTTTGAGGGACTTCGAACGCGCGGGCTGGCAGTGGCGGGAAGCCGGCCGGTTTTTACAGGCGCGTCTCACCTTGTCCGATCGCGTCCCTGAGGAAGCGTTTTTGCGTCTGCCGCCCGACTGGGCTTTTTTCTGGAAAAGCAAGGAGGCCTCCGCCTGGTTCGCGGCCTGGGGACTCGCCGAAGAAATTTCCTTTGATGAATTGATGGCGGCGGATATCGATCCGCAGCTGACCATCTGTGGTGGATTTCCGTTTGCTGCGGCGCGTCAGTCGCATTCGGAGTGGGCGGAGTTCACGCACGCGCATTGGTTTGTTCCGAAGTTCCTGTGGCGCCAGAGCGAGGACGCGGCGGTGCTGGAAATCACCTGTCCTTTGGCTCGCGCGCAGAATGATGACAGCTGGAAAGCGCGTTGGATCGCCGAAGCCTGGCACTTTTATCAGGCCCTGCATGCGTCCCCTTCACCGGGAGCAAGGCCGGCCTATACGCAGCTTGTGAGTCATCCCCAGCCGGAACGCTGGCATACGATCATGAGCCAGGCGCACGAACGCATGAGGAACGGAGCCTTTGACAAGGTGGTCCTGAGTCGGCGGGTGTGCCTTGAGTTTTCGGAAAAACTGCAGACAGCGGATCTCTTGCGCCAGCTACTGACGCTGCAGGAGGAATCCTTTATTTTTGCCTGCCAGAGTCCGGAAGGCCGCTGTTTTATGGGGCGCTCTCCCGAACGGCTTTTGGCCTGGCAGGGGCGCCGCTTTCAGTTGGACGCGATTGCCGGCACACGGCGCCGGAGCCTTTCCGCATCTGGCGATCAGGCTTATTCGGATGATATGCAGCAGTCGCCCAAGGAACAGAATGAACATCAGCTTGTGCGCCAGGCGATTACCGATCTTCTGCAGGCGGAAGGCGTGACTTTTGTTCCGGTGGAAGAGCAGGCCATCATTCGCTTGCAGCACGTGCAGCATATGCGCACGCGTTTTGAAGGTGAAATGCCGCCTGGACGTCGGCCTGCGGAACTCCTGCCGCTTCTGCATCCCACGCCGGCGGTGGGAGGATATCCGCGCCGCCCGGCTCTTGATTTCATGCTCGAAACGGAAGGATATGATCGCGGCTGGTTTGCAGGCGGCATCGGGGTCTTCCAGGGCGATCATGGTGATGTGGCCATTGGCATCCGCTCCGCCCTGGTCGCCGACAGAAAACTGTGGATTTACGCAGGTGCCGGCATCGTGCCTGGCTCCGATGCGGATGCAGAGTGGCTGGAAATAGAAGCCAAAATGCAAAACTTCCTGGGCTTTTTCAAGGCCGAGGACGCTTCAAAGTGAGTCGCTTATGGAATCGACCGTCAAGCCCTGGCTGACGCAAAACTGGAATACCTTCGCCAGCTCCCTGCTCGTCCACGGATTAGCTCAGCTTGGCGTCCGTGGTTTTTTTGTGTCGCCTGGCTATCGCGATGCGCCTTTCATTGCGGCTCTGCAGGCTTGTCCGGATCTTTATATCAAGTCCTGCATGGATGAACGGGCCGGCGCCTATGAAGCGCTGGGTTTTGCCAAGGCCACGCGGCGTCCGGCTGTCCTGGTTTGCACGTCCGGTACGGCTGGTGCGAACTATTTGCCTGCGCTGATTGAAGCCAAAACCGATCAAATCCCCCTGTTCGTGCTGACCGCGGATCGTCCCTTTGAAATGGTTTATGCCGGGGCGCAGCAGGTGATCGATCAACGCCAGCTCTTCGGCCCCTTCGTGAAACAAAGTCTGGATTTTCCTGCGCCGGGTCCCACCATGGACCTCGCGGCCTGGCTTTCCTATGCCCGCATGCTCGTCGAAATCAGCTGCGAAGGCCGGCAGGGACCTGTGCATTTGAATCTGCCCTTCCGCCTGCCGCTGGATCCCGTGGAAACAGCGGATCGCCCCACGGCAGCGGATCTCACGGCCGCTCAGGACCTTGTGCAACGCCTGAAAGTCCAGCCGCCTCTGACGCAAAGTCTGCGTCTCACGACGGCGGTCGCGCGTGATTGGGTCGAGGATCTGCGTTCCGCCGAGCGAGGGCTCATCATCCTCGGACGCATTCAGGGACGTGACGAACAAAGGGCTGCGGCATCGCTGGCGGCTTCACTCGGCTGGCCCTGCTTTGCCGATATCACCTCTGGTGTGAAGGGCCGACTTGATCATGAATTGATGGACCCGACTCATCCCATCATGAGCGAAGCGCTCACGGAATACCGACCGGATGTCTGCATTTACCTGGGGCGCCGTGCGGTGACAGGGTTCTTTGATAACTTTTTGCAGAAAGTGAAGCCGAGAGCCTACTGGGTTTTTACTCCGGATGCCACCGTGCAGGATCCCGGTCACGTGCCTGAGCGTCGTCAGGTGATGATTGATCTGGTGAGTCTGGCCCAGCTTTGGCCCGACACTCCTTTTGTTCCCAGGCCGGCCCATGAAGCTTTATGGAACGCCTCGGAACGCGTGCGAACGCAGCTCGCGAGGCCCTTGTATCGGGGCTTTTGTTTTGCCGATGTGGCTCAGGAAATCGCCGCGGCGGTGCCGACCCGCGATCATGGGCTTTTTCTAGGGAATTCCACGGCCATTCGCGCTTTTGACAGCTGGTGTGATCTCACCGGAAAAAGACTGCCGATCGTGGAAGCCAATCGCGGTGTCAACGGGATCGAAGGTCTGGTGGCCACCACCCTGGGTCTGGCGGCCGGAGCTGAGCATGCCTGGACAGCTGTCATCGGGGACGTTTCGGCCTTGCATGATTTGAATTCCATTCTGTCCCTGCCGCAGACAGCGGCGCCCATTATTCTTATTCTCGTCAACAACAGCGGCGGACGCATTTTTGAATTTCTGCCGATCAAGGCACATGGCTGGGTGAAGGATCCTTTGATCACCACGCCGCATCACTTTCGTTTTCAAGGTGTGGCTGAGATGGCAGGACTTGCCTATGAGCACTGCAGCGATCGCCTGCGTTTCCGTGACCTTTATCAAAAAGCCCTGCGGTCCGGGACGAGCTGCCTGATCGAATGTCAGCAGGATCCGCTGGCGGATCAGATGTATGTGCAGGCCTATAAAAAGCAGGAGTAATCGATGAATACTGCCGTGTCGGCACCGACGATGGAACCTCGATCCTGGCGTGCGCTTGTTCAGGCCATACGCCCTCCCACTCTGCTGGCTGGTCTGGGCCCGGTGTTCATCGGCATCAGTTTTGGCATTCAGCATCTCGGCGATTTGCAGGCAACGGACGGCTCCGTGCTCGTGCCGGCTCTGGCCGCGATTCTTCTGGTGGTGCTGCTGCAGGGGGCGGCCAATCTTGTGAATGATGCGAAGGACGCGGAAAAAGGTGTGGACAAGGGGGAACGTCTTGGACCGATCCGTGTGGTTCAGAGTGGGCTCCTGACCGTGCAGCAGGTGCGTCGCGCGTATCGCACACTGTTTGCTCTCGCGGCTCTGGTGGTGTTGGGACTTTTTGCGCTGCATCCGGCTCCCGTCATTCCACTGGTGGCCCTGGCCTGTGGGCTTGCGGCTTATCTTTATACAGCCGGTCCCTTCCCTCTGGCTTATTATGCGCTGGGTGAGGTTTTGGCCTGCGTCTTCTTCGGGCCGATCGCCGTGATGGGAACGACCTATCTTCTCACCGGCCGCGTGATCTGGGAGACGGCTCTCTGGGGTCTTGGTTCCGGTTTGATTGCAGCGGCAATTATGGCGATCAATAATCTGCGCGATCGTCATGGCGATCGGGCGGCCGGCAAGCATACTCTCGCCACGCTCACTTCGGAAAAGACCGCGCGCAAGCTCCCGCTCTATTTCCTGATCGGCAGCGCGATGATGCTGGCGTTCTATGGATTCGAACATGGCAAGGTCATTATCGGTGCCCCCTGGGGGCTGCTCGCTCTGTCGTTTATTCGGCGTCGGGTGACTCCCAGACTGCAGGGGGAAGGGGCGCTCTTGAATGAGGCCCTTAAGGTGACCGCCCTCTTCAATATTTTCTACGCCATGCTCTTTGCGAGCCTGGTTCTTTTATGAGCTTTCGATCCCTGACCGTGCGGCATGAAGAGCTGCCCTGGTCCTGGCCCCTGCGGATGGGAACAGGTGCGGCCGCGCTGCGTGCACGCTGCATTATGACAGCGTGGGATGATCAGGGTGTTCCGCATCAGGCGGAACTTGCCCCCTGTCCGGGAGTTCATCCCGAGTCTCTGTCGGAGGCGCTGGCCTTCTGGCATCAGGTGGTGGAACCTCAGCTGTTGGATAAGCCTTTGCTGATGGAAAAGTGGAACTGGACCGAGCCTGGGTTTGGTCTGTTCGATCAGCCGGAGCTGCTCATGAGTTCGGTGGAGACCGCCCTGGAGCAGCTGCTCTTGAGCTGGGCCCAAAGACAAAATCCCGAAGCCTATTCCCTGCCCGCGCCGATGACCCTTGAGGGTTCGGCGCTTTTGGTGATTCCACCGAACGGGGATGCCGGCTGGCGGGAATTTCTCGACCTTTGGGATGCCGGGTTTCGCATCTTCAAATGCAAGGTCGGGCGTCAGGCAGCCGCGCAGGAGTATGAATTTTTGCAAAGGCTCGTGCGGCATGGAGCGGGTCAACTGCAGTTGCGACTGGATGCCAATCGCGGGATGAGCACGGATGATGTCATGTTTTGGAAAACGCGGGGGGGCGATCTTCCAATCCTTTATTGGGAGGAAGCGGCCGGACTTGAACCTGTGGCTTTTGATGAAAGTCTCTGGGACAAGGCGGAACCTCCGCCGGCGCAGGCCTGGATTTTGAAGCCGAGTCGTCTGGGGCTGGCGCGGTCTGTTTATTTATTGAAAAGGGCCGCAGCGGAGAACATTCCCTGTGTTCTGAGCAATGCCTTTGATTCCGGACTCAGCCTGCGTTGTTCGGCCTGGATCTATGCTGCTTTTTGTGCGAATCCGCAGCCTCTTGGCTTTGGCACGGGCCGCTTTTTGCCGGATGATATCTGGGGTAGTGGCGCGTGGGCAGCTCCTTCCGTGACGATTCCGCGCCAGCCTTTTGCGAGGGTGGACGCATGATGCAGGATCTTTTCGCAGCTCGTGCGGAACAAATCGCCTGGCAAACGCGGGAAGGTGCCGTCAGCTATCGTGAACTGGAAGGCCGGGTGCGGCGGCATGCGACGCTATTGAAAAATCGTGGTGCCAAACCCGGTGATTTCTGGGCGGTGCGCGGCTGGTCGGCACTGGATACCTTTGCGTTTCTTTTCGCGGCTCTTTGGCAAAAGGTCACGCTGCTTCCACTGCCGGATCGCCTGCCTGATGCGCAGCACCAGCTGATGATGGAGCAGGTGCCGCTGCAGGGCTGTCTGGATGCGTCCACGATGCCGGTTGAAGAGGAGGCCGAGGGTTCCATTCATTGGGATGCTGAGGCTCTGGCTGTTGGAATTTTCACGTCCGGTTCCACCGGTTTGCCCAAAGCCATCATGCATAGCTGGAAAAGTCTCAGCAGCTCAGCCCGGGCCACCAATCAATTTTATGGTTTGAAACCCGGTGATGCGTGGCTGCTCAGTCTGGATCCCGCGCATATTGGGGGTCTGCAGATTGCCGTGCGGTGTTTTCTGGGAGGCGGCGTCACCTGGCATCTGACGGAACCGAAAGCCCTTGCGGATGTTTTGCGTCAGCAGAGCCCGGCGTTTCTCTCACTTGTGCCCATGCAGCTCTATCGGTTGCTCCATGATCACGAGGTTCTCTCCCAGTTGCGACAATGCAAAGCCATCATGCTGGGTGGGGCTCCGGCATCACCGGATCTCATGCGGGATGCGATCGATCAAGGTTTACCGGTATCGGTGACCTATGGATCGAGTGAAACCGCCGCTCAGTGCACGGCGCTTCCTCCCGGTGTGATGCCTTCGAAGGAAGGTGATGTTGGACATCTTCTGCCAGGCTGGGAGTATGAGCATGGGGGGGAAACCTTGTGTCTACGGGGGGCTGCGGCTGCTCGCGGTTATTATCAGCGGCAGGCTTTTGTTTCCTTGCAGGATAGGGAGGGCTGGATGCAGCTGCCGGATCGCATTCTGTGTGATCAGGGTCGTCTGACCATTCTCGGTCGGGCGGATGGCATCTTTCAAGTGGCCGGGGAAAATGTTGCGCCGCTTGATATCATTCAGCCGTTGGAACCCTTGCGGCAACATGCGGATTTTTTAGCATTGCCCTGGCAGGACGCGGAATATGGGACCATTCCCATTCTGGTGGTGCGTTCCGCTGTTCGTCCTGCGGTGGATTTGATACTGGAGCGTCTGAAGAAAAACCTGACCGGTGTGCAAAGACCTCGGCGCATCTATTGGCACACGAGCGATGAGATCAGCAAACCCTCGCGCAGCTATTATGAAAAGGCCCTCGAACGTGGCGAGCTGGCTTTGATTTGGAGACAGGACCTTGGAAGACTTTGACCTGATCGTGGTCGGTGGTGGTGCGGCCGGATTCTTTGGGGCCATAGCCTGTGCGGAAGCCAGGCCGGGCAGCCGCGTCATCATTTTGGAAGCGACGCCGCGGGTGCTGACCAAGGTCAAGATCTCGGGTGGTGGACGCTGTAATGTTACGCATCATCAGTTTGATACGAAGCGGCTGGTGATGAGTTACCCGCGTGGGAATAAGGAACTGATCGGGGCGTTTCATCGCTTTCAGCCCCGGGATACCGTTGCCTGGTTTGCGGCGCATGGGGTGGAGCTGAAAGTGGAAGAGGACGGGCGGATGTTTCCTGTCACGAATTCCTCGCAGACCATTATCGATTGCCTGGAGCAGACGGCAAGGCAGCACGGGGTTGGCTTGCGCCTGAAGACGCTCGTTCAGCGGGTTGAGAAAGTGGATGACCACTTCCTTGTGCATACGAAGGATGGTGCGGTGCTGCGCTCACGATTTGTTCTGCTGGCCACGGGCAGTATGCCCTTTGGTCAAACGCTGGCGCGGGATCTTGGACATCGCCTGGTGGATCCGGTGCCTTCGCTCTTCACATTTGAAATCAAGGATCCTCTGCTGGAAGGATTATCAGGAACCAGTTTTCCGCGGGTGCATATTCAGTTGAAAATTCCAGGCGCGGCCCAGGATTTTCAGCAGGAAGGACCCTGTCTGATCACGCATTGGGGTTTGAGTGGTCCGGCTGTTCTGAAGCTGTCGGCTTTCGCGGCGCGTGAGCTTTTTGCGAGTGGTTACAAGGCTCAGGCGCTGATCAACTGGGAATATCCTTTGAAGTATGAAGCGGCTCTGGAACGGCTTGATGCTTTGAGACGGGAGCATCCGAAGAAGAAGGTCAGCAATGAGAATCCTTTTGGATGTACCCGACGTTTCTGGGAGGCGCTCCTGCGTGAGTCGGGGCTTTCGGCGGCTCAGCTCTATGCGGAAACTGGCAGGAAGCAGCTGCAGGAGATTGCGCGACGTTTGACGGCTACGCCGCTCAATGTGGAAGGCAAAGGCGTGTTCAAGGAGGAGTTTGTGACCGCCGGTGGGGTGGCTCGCGAGGAGATTGATTTTCGGCGGATGGAAAGCAAGGTATGCCCCGGTCTTTTCATGGCGGGTGAGGTCATTGATGTCGATGGCATTACCGGTGGTTTTAATTTCCAGAATGCCTGGACGGGCTCATGGCTCGCCGCCCAGGCGATGGCTTACAGTCTGGGTGACAGTCCGAAAGCCTGATGAAATCATCACCATGAATTACGCCTGACTGTTGAGCAGGCTCGGAAGCCGGGGCCAATTCAGTGTGCCGTCGCCTTCTTTTGCGGCAATCGTATAAATCCTGTGGCCAGTCCGGTCCCTGCAATGATAACGCCGCAGCTGGCCATCATATTCAGGGTGACCTCCTCATGAAGAAAGATCACCCCCCAAAGCATGCCAAACAAAGGAATGAGGAAAGTCACGGTGATCGCCTTGGAAGGACCAATATTGGAAATAAGACGGAAGAAAAGAATGTAGGCGAAGCCGGTGCAGGCCACGGCCAGAACCAGTACGTTCACCCAGGCGTTCCAGCCAGGTGTCTCTGCGGGCCAGGCATACAGAGCAGGCAGAAAAAGCGCGAGAGAGGCCGCAATCTGACTGCCGGTGGCAACGGCCAAAGGATGAACATCCGCAAGATATCGTTTTGCATAGTTGGCCCCAGCGCCATATAAAAAGGTTGCCCCCAGGGCTGCGGCCACAGCCAGAGTGTTGCCGCCTGTGCTCAGTGTACTCCTATTCGAAACCAGAATCACAATGCCCAGAAAACCAACGCAAAGACCGACGATGCGCTCCCAGCTCAGGCGCTCCTGAAGCCAGAAAAAGGCCACGATGGCTCCAAAGAGAGGCGCTGTTGCGTTGAGGATGGCCGCAAATCCTGCTGAGACTGATAGAGTCGCAAAGGCAAAAAGACAGAAGGGCAGGGCGGAATTCATCACGCCGACGATCGCTAGGGGACGCCAGCGGCCGCGAATATCCACACGCACCCTGCGGACGAGCAGAATCGGAATCAGAAAGAGCGAAGCCAGGGCGACCCGGAGTGCAATCAAAGGAATGGGACCGAATTCAGGCGCGGACTGGCGCATGAAAAGGAACGAAGCCCCCCAGAGGGCACCCAGAACCAGGAGGTCCACCACATGACGACTCTTCATTGCAAATTCTCCCGTTTCGCTGTGTTACAAGCCTCGGCTCAAACCACCGTCTATTTTTATGTTCTCGCCCTGAATGTACGACCTCTGTTCCCCCGCCAGAAAACAAACCAGATCCGCAACTTCTTCCACTTTTCCGTAACGGCCCGCAGGGATTCCGGCCACGATTTCCTCTTTTTCGGGAAAACTGTCGACAAATCCAGGTAACACACTGTTCATGCGAATACCATGCTTCGCATAACGTTGACTAAAAAGTTTCGAATACGATGCCAGAGCCGCCCGAAAAACCGACGAAATGGGAAAGTTCAGATTGGGCTCAAAGGCTGCAAAAGACGAGATATTAATGATGGATCCACCTCCCTGGACTTGAAAATGGGGCACCGCAAGCCGGGAGCTTTCGAGGACGGTTTTTAAAACGAGATCAAACCCAAGTTGCCATTGCTGAGGCGTCAGCTCAAGCAGGTCACCTTTGGGGGGATGTCCCGTGTTATTCACCACACAATCAAGGCGGCCGAAGGTTTCGACCGTCACATCAAATATCCTTCGTAAATCCTGGCTGTCTGTAATATCACCCGTGATAGCCACGCAGCCTCCCAGCTCCTCGGCGAGCTTTTGAGCCCCGCCGCTGGGTGAAATCAAGCCCAGATGGTAACCTTCGGCATGAAGCCTTCTGGCACAGGCCGCTCCTATGCCTTTGCCACTTGCGGTAACGATTGCGACACGATTTGTCATAAATTATGGGTCCTTCTTAAACCACGTGCAGAAAATCCTGAATCTGACGTGCTGTTCCGTTCAAATACTCAGCCGTTACGTGCTTGCGAATCAATATGCCCTTGGTGAGTTCGTCAAGACAATCAGGTTTTGCGGTGATCATGGGCAGAATCAGATGTTCCACCCACTCCTTGCCGTGTATGGCGTCCACATGAACATGTTCACGGGCATAAACCAAAGCGTCCTCAGGTACCTTCAGGCGCTCGCAGGCTTTCACAACGTAAGAGAAGCGACGGGAGGCCGTGTCTTCGAGAACGCCAAGACCGCCGAGCATTCTTAAGGAAAAGGACCGCCTCATCGACCACATCGAGAACATATTGCCATTTTTCAAGCCGGGAATGGTGAGATTGCTTTTGAACTGAATGCCCTTTTTCTGCAGGACCTGCCGCATATACTGGGCGGTTTTGTTGAAAAGATAACCATGCACCATGTCCGGGTCACCACGGCCCATTTCGTCCCAGTAGTTGCGGGCGAGGGACATTTTGCCAGGCCCTTTGATGCCGATCTGAGCCAGGGCAATCGTGTCATCAAAGGCACCATCGATCATCTCTTCGAGCAGGAAATAGTAGGACAGACCTTCCATGGGCGCTTCGTCCGCCAGAAATTTATAGAAAGGCTCGCCGCAGTCATCAATTTCACGGCACACGTCCTGATACCAGGGCAGGAAATCCTCGGCTCGTGTCGGTCTGTCTTCACCTTCCAGACGTGTTTCCTCCCAAAGATTCCAGCCATTCTCCAACCGACGGACTTTCAGCAGAGTCTCATCATCATCCGGCACAAGGTGCTGGTTGGAAGGGTCGCTCGTTAAGGCCGCATAGTATTCTGACAGAAAGAGCTGATTCTGCAGTTCATCGTTTTTGTAGGCATCGATCAGGGACGAGTGGTTGGCCATCATGATATTTATCCTTTTGTCGCAATGGATTTAAAGAATTCGAAATAACTTCTGTGCAGGTAGACGATGAACGGTTGGGCAAGACGATGGACTTCGCTCATCCGGTTCATGGGTATGGACGGGAACATGTGGTGCTCAACATGGAAGTTGTTGCCGTTGGTAAACCATTCCATGAATCGATTGCTGCGAATCGTTCGCGTATTCCGCAGCGGGTCGTCGATTTTATCGCAGATGATGTGCTCCGGGCATTCAATGAGGAAATGGACAGGAACGGATACGAGAATAAAGGGCAGAAACCAGACCCGGAGGAGGATATCCCAGGCATTGAACCAGGAAGCCAGGAACACTGCGGTGAAGAGGGTCAGACCCATGAGTTTGTACTCAAATTGAATCTTCTTGAGAACCTCCCGGCGATAGGGAATATCCTGATCGAGCGGCAGGCCGAGAAAGGAAAGCTTAAGGCAGTTGAAGAAGCGATAAAGGATCGTGACGTCAATCATGTGACTGAGCAGCTGGCGAATTGTCAGCCTGCCGTTCTCAAGCTTATAGTCAAAGAATTCGGAATCCTCCGGTGTCCCGACTTTGCGATGGTGCCAGAGGTGGCGGGCCTGATAGTGGCTGAAGGAAATCAGCATAGGCATGCCGAGGAAGATCCCAACCAATCGATTCAGCCTGGCCTGCTTGAAGCCATGATTATGCAGGGCCTGGTGCTGGAGCTCCACAAAATGCGCCATCATCAGGCCCGTGAGGACGGCACCGACGAGGGACAGGATGATGCTGCTCTGGAAAATCAGAAGGACGCCCACCGCGCAGAGTGTGCAAGCGAGAGCCACCTTGATTCCAAAATTCAGGCTGTTGACCTGATAGATGTCTCGGGGCAGTGCGGCCTTGATTCTGTGGACATCATGACTTCCACCACTGGGGGGTTGAATGTTTAAATTTGGTCCGTGCATGTGTGTCTCCTTACGAAGGGAATAAGCATTGATTGCGGCTTCGATAAAGCAAGCCACATGCCGCGGGACCCAGAAATATTTTTGTAAGGTATTGCAAGCGGTTGAGTCAGAAGTCCTGAGGTGGGATCGGCTTCTGTTCGTTAGTCTTTAGGAAGTCGTTCGTTAGAAAAAACGAATCGATGCGACTAAAGGTCCTGGGCAGGCTTTTGAAAGATAATGGTTTGATCGTGACTGGCCAGGTAGTCGGCCTCGCTGATGAGTTTCTTGTCATGCATCAGCTTCAGGATCTGCCGCAAATGCTGGTCCCATTTTTTGGAAATTTCACCGCGACGCCAGGCAGGGTAGTGGCGTCTGGGACTATAGATGATGGAGGCGAGATACACACTTTCCAGTTGGTTTAACTCGGTCACGGCCTTGTCGAAAAAGTGCCGTGCGGCATTGCCAACGCCGAAGATCCCCGGTCCGAATTCGATCACATTCAAATAGATTTCCAGGATCCGCTCTTTGCCTAACGTGCGCTCGACATAGTCCGTGAGAAAGAGTTCCTGGACCTTGCGCGACAGGGTTTTTTCATGACTGAGGAGGACGTTCTTGACCATCTGCATGGTGATCGTCGAGCCACCCATGGCAAAGCGGTTTTCCATAAGATTAAGACCAATGGCCAGAGACAGGGACTCAGCGACATAACCACTGTGCTGGAAGTACGAGATATCTTCCGTGGCTAAAAAGGCGCCGATAAGGGCATCGGAAAACTGAGCAAATGGAACATAGTTCGGGTTTTCCGGTCCAACGAGAAAGGTTTGATTTTCTCCGATCAGGAGCCGGGTCGTATGTTCAAAGCTGCCTTGCAAATGCTCCGGACTCAGGTGAGCGGGAGCCTCTTTGAATTGGCAATCCCGGAAACCCCGATAACCGGACAACCGCGTCTTTTCAAGGTTGGCATAATCGATCTCGAGATGAAACTGAGCCGCATAGTTTCCGTCCAGCTGAAAGCCTTGCAGATCGGGTATGAACTGTTTGGGAAGGGCATCGAGGAGCGTCTGGCAGGGAACGCTGGGAATGGTCAGGACCAGAGCCAGGCGCGGCACCTGACTGATTTGGTGGACGGTTCCTGATAGAACGCCGGACAGGCCTCGGGAATTCACTTTGAGTTCATCAATGATCAGCTGATCCTGAGCCGGATCATGCCGAACGTTCAGTACGAGGTCAGCATCAATACTATCAAGAGGTATCCTGGCGATCCGGGGCTGGAACAAACGCAGGCCCCTTCCCTTCAGATCACCCTGAAGGTTGATGCCGAAAGCCTGGCGGGTCAGTTGCAGGGTGCCTGAAACCTGACCTTGATCCATGCCGCCGGTAAAATTGAGTTTGACGCCTTTGTTCTCTTCGATCATCTCCAGGGAGGCCACGATCCCGGTGAGAGCGGGATAGCCCTCCGCACCCAGGCCAACCCGGGCAATGGTCAGTTGATCGATCGGCATGAATCCCCGAAACAGGACCTTTCCATCAGCCTTGACGTTGACGTCGGTCAGGAGGATTTCGGGGCTTTTCTCCGGCGCGGCCCGACGCACGGAAATTTGATCAATGTGAACTCCGCCCCAGCCCAGGGCAATCCGTCCCAGCCCAAAGCTCAGCTGTTCTATTGTGGCAAGTTTAGCCGCGAGTGCCGTTTCAAGATATTCTTCCAGCGCGCGCTTCACAAAGGAGAAGCTTCCTCCCAATAGAACCAGCCCACAGCCGAGGCTGAGGATAATGATCTTCCAGGTTCGGCCTGAATCGTTTGCCATGATAGTCCTGCCGCATGCTTCGTTTTTAAAAGGAGGCTGTTCGCCATATTTCGCGAATGTTCTGTCTCTGTCTGCTTTGCTCCCATGATATCACTGGGAAAAAACCAGCTCTGAAATGGTGTCTCTTTTGCAAAGGCCTTGTTGCATTTTGCCATGAACGGTGGTCGTGGGCAAACCTCGGCTATTTTCGTGGGATTTCAAAGGAGCCCGAGCGATGACAGAGACAGGAAGTCAGCGGAAAGTTCATACCATACTCGGCGCTGGAGGGGCCATCGGCCACAGCCTTTGGAAGGAGTTGAAGGCTACCGATCACCGTGTGCGAAGGGTTCACCCCAGCCCGGAGGCAGGACCGGACAGCCGGAGCGCCGACCTTGCCCGACGGGATGAGGCCATCGCCGCCATCGAAGGGTCCGATGTGGTTTATCTGCTCCTGGATCTGCAGTATGACACGCACGTTTGGGAGGATCAATGGCCGTCCATCATGCGTCACGTAATCGAGGGCTGCAAACGTCATGGGGCCAGGCTCATCTTCTTTGATAACGTTTGCATGTATGGCCAGGTCCGGGGGCCGATGACCGAGGACACACCCTATAATCCCTGCAGTAAGAAGGGGGAGATTCGCGCCCGCATCGCCACCGAGCTTTTACAGGAGGTGCAGTCCGGGCATCTGCAGGCCCTCATCGCGCGCTCGGCCGACTTTTACGGTCCGCATGCGGTCAACGGCATACCGAATACGCTGGTGTTCGATCAGCTGATCCGATCCGGCAAGGCTCTTTGCCTGGCGGATGATCAGACGAAGCACTCCTATGCGTATACCCGCGACGCGAGCCGCGGCCTGATTCTCCTGGCTCAGGAGGAGGACGTATGGAACCAGGTCTGGCACCTGCCGACGGCCACCGAACCTTATACGGGCCGGGCCTTTATTGAGGAGGCCGCTCGTGAACTGGGGCTGAAGCCGAAGTCTTTTATTCTCAGGCGATGGATGACCCGGGTCGGCGGCGCCATGAACCCGCTGATTCGCGAAATTGAGGAGATGATCTATCAGCACGAGATCGATTACATAGTTGATTCCACCAAGATCTGCCAGCGATTTAACATCACACCCACACCCTACAGGGTGGGTATTCAGGAAACAGCCCAGGCGTTACTCGCGCGAAGATCCTGAGGTGAGGCAGGCCAGAATTTGCTGGACGGCCTGCCTCGGTTGTTTGGCAATGGCGATGACATCAAGCTCGGCAGCCAGCGACGGATGCAGTTCGCTGTTTGAGCTCAGAAAGACCGGGGCGCGATACCCTTGCGAGCGCAGCCAACGGATGCTCATCAGACCATCGGCTTCACGTTCATTTTCGAAATGTCGATCCATGATCACAAAATCCATTTGCTGCATGAGGAATTGATTCTGCTGCAGACTGGATTCAAACGCACTCGGATTATCAAACGCCTCGAGGAGTTTAAAGTTTGAATTCAAGGACCACTGATAGCGCAGAAGGGGGCTGTCCTCCACCAGGACAAATTTTCTGGGCACAGTCGAGGCTTCCGTTGATGGCGGCTCCTGGTCGAGCAAGGAGCGGAGCATATCGAGCAGGACCACCCGGGACATGGGCTTGGCGGCAAAGCAGTCCGCTCCCGCCTGATGGGCCTCTTCATGACATTCAAGGGTATCCCGATGGGAATGGATGCAAATCGTTGCCTTGCAGCCTTCCGCTCGCATCTGACGAACAGCCGAAAGACCATCGAGCTGATGGATGCCAAAATTTATATCCATGATGATCAGATCAGGATGAAAGGACGGCCAGTGACTGAGGGCTTCCGTGGCGCTGGCGTGAAGCTGCACAACCAGTTTCCCGGTCAGATCACGGGATTTGACCAACTGCTTATGGAGAACCTTTCGATAAATGGCCTCATCATCGGCAATCAAAACATGAAACCGGCGTTTCATGCGCTGGCCTAGGCTGCGTTCCAATTCCAGCTCCGCGTCCAGCTCCGGAGGATCCGGCCGGTTCACGGGTGAGAAATACTCCTTAATGTCCTCGATCGTTCGAGGCAGGATACGTGACGTCTCTTCCACCCGATCCGGTGCCGCCTTCAGCGTGAAAAAGAACTCCGTGCCTTTTTCCAGGCTCGACTCGCACCAGATCTCTCCGCCGTGAGCGATGATGATTTTCTTCGCGATGGCAAGGCCCAGGCCGGTTCCCTTGTTCTTTCCATGCGTATAGAAGGCATCAAAGAGCGATGCTTTCTGTTCCTCGGGAATATAACTGCCGCTGTTGCCAATCACAAATTCAATGCAGACATCCCGTTCCCGGGTCTTGAACCAAAGACGTCCCGGGGTTTGCATGGCTTCCAAGGCATTCTTGATGATGTTCGTCACAACCCTTGAGACTTTCAGGCTATCGATCAGGACCCTGTGCCTATGCTGGAAGTCATAGTCAAAGCACAGGGGGCGATCCGGTGAATGACGAAACATATCGAGCAGGGCGCTGGTGATGAGAGATTCAGGATCCGTGGCTTCCGACTGCATTCGGCTCTTGCCGCCTACCTCCATGACATCAGCAATCATGTCATTGACTTTAAAGAGAGAGCGTTCAATCTCGGGGCTGTATTCGTTCACATAGGACATCACTTCAGAATAACTGGTCGCCTGCCGCAGCTGGTCCAGCAAACTCTGCGTCAGGGAAAAGGGCTGGCGGACATCATGAGCGAGCATCTGCGTGGTTTGAGCGATGGTTATCATGGTGGAAACACCGGCCATGCGATCATTCATGATGCGTATCTGCCGTTGCGACTTCTCCAGGCTTGCAATGTAGGGGCTTAAATCAGCCAGGATATTTTTGATGAATCGCGCCCGATCGGGCGGCAGACCCTTGAAAACCAGATAGTGGCCGTCGACCTTGAGGATGGGGTCTGATGTATAGACGGTCGGCAATTCCCTGAGTGTATAGATCTGGGTCCACGAAAAGTGTGACGCCAGGATATCACGAAGATTATCCTTGAACATTTCCGGATGCGAGACAAAATTCTTGATTTCCAGGATGAGGCGCGTGAGGAAATAATTCACGTGCGGCCCCGACAGATGCTGGTTCTTGATGCAAATAATGTCCAGCTTATAGGGTTCCTCACGCATCATGGCTGCCCGCTTGATCTTCTGGTCCAAGCGCTGCCAGGAATGGAAGCGGGACATGATACGGTACTGAATCGCCTGTTCGATGCTTTCCAAAGCGTCGTCATAAAGCCTGAGGTGCAGCTGGATCAGAGCGGCAATGCGGAAGAACTGGGAATTGATGGCAGGATCCTTGCCCTGGGCGTGATGCGCTTTCAAAGTCTCGTGAAAGTCATCCGCGATCACGTGCGCATAGCCTCTTAAAACCACAGGCAGGAAAGCGATGATCTGGGAGATGGGCTCGTAGCGAAGGAGTTTCTTCTCCTGATGGAGTTTCTTAAAGAGACTTGAGAAAATCTCCGTGCGAACGATATCACCCGAGTAGGAATAGGCATAGAGACAGGACACCTGAAATATCGTGTGATAATACGGATCGGGCGGCAGCAGCGGAATGATACGTTCCGCCAGACTCGGCACGACATCGAGCCGATTGTTGACAAAGTTCGTATAAGGATATGCCGCCAGGATGATATTTTCAGAAAACCTGGGAATCGGTCGGTTCCTCACCCGGTTGCGCATCGTGAGAGTAAAGATAAGCTTGGCCAGATGGTGTCCGATCCAGCCATGACCTGAGATGCTCAAAAGATGCCCGAGCAGAAACAATCCGGTCCAAAACGCTTTGCTAAAAGGGTAGAACAGCGAAATCCAGGTCATGCAAATCAGGGCGCGATAGGCGCGTCGATGGTCGATCCAGAAGTAATGTGAAAACAGCGCATAATTCAGAATAAGATTGGCGAAGCTGGTCGCTGCAAACGACGGCTGCGGCGAAGGCAGCCCAAGGCCGATCTTCACACCGAGCAGCATCCGATCCGCCTGAATAATATCCTGAAATTTCGAAGGCAATGACCCGGTATCCATCTTCTCAGCCCAATGAAAGGCTTCACGGAGCTGTCCGCTCCAGGATAATTTCCAGAAGTCCTTGATTTCCTGCGGCAGGGGCAGTTGCGCGAGGGCTTCCTGGTCCTGATCGACAAAGATTCGCAGAAATCTCGAAAAAAATCCCTTGCCAGGCATCAGGTACCTCAGGCCAATATGGATTGAATGGCTTGAATCAAAGCATCGCGTTCTTCCAAATAGGGCAGGTGCTCACAGTCTTCGATCTCGATGAGACGGCTGTTCGGATAGTACTGCTGCAGGAGGAGTGAGTTCCTGTGAGGCATCAGCCGATCATTCGTGCCCGAGATGATCGTAACAGGCAAGGGGCAGCCGTCCGGAAACAGCTTCTCAGCTGCGAAACTGCGGAAAGCTTTCATTTGACCTGCAAAAGTACGACGCGGCGTGGGTTTTTGCATCTGCCGTTCATGGATCACGCCCAGGGCTTCCTTATGCTTTTCCACCCGGGCTTCTGAGAGGCAAAGGCCCCACATGTGCAGCGCCATTTCCCATGGTGTTGTGCCCTTGGGGCTCTCCAGGTTGCTTAGGAAATCCTTGTCAGGAGCGGCATAAAGGGATCCTCCGGCTGTGGTGGATAACAGGATCAAAGACTGCACCTGTTCCGGATAAACAGCGGCATACTGCTGCGCGATACAGCCACCTAGGCTATACCCCAACACATGGAATCGCTGCAAACCAAGTTCCTGAACGACCTCGTGAACATCATCGGCCATGGCGGCGATTGTGATATCTTCAATCTGTTCCGGATGAAAGCTATAGCCTGTGCCACGGTTATCGAGAAGGACCAGATCAAACGTTTTATGAAGGTCGTCCAGGAAATCCTCGGTCCAGGACGCGATGCTTCCGGAGTAACCCATGATCAGGACAAGAACGGGTTGCCCGGGCTGCTCGCTGGTCCACTGCTGGTAATGAATCCCTTTGGCTTTGCCACTTCTTTTGACCTGCATAATGATGCTCCTTGATGTTTGACCGTATAGCCCTGATCGAGCAGAGCCAGGCTCAGGCGATCCCCCAGGGCCTTGTCCTGAACGCCGGAAAGTATGCAGTAAACCAGACTTCCCAGGGTGTAAAGCGTTATCGTGAGGGAACTGAAAGGGACGGCGGTTGGAAACATGTAAAGATCCTGCGCCAGTTCACAGAGTTGAGGAAGCGGCATGGCAAGATGGGGCAACCGGCCGACGCTCGTCACGACTGGCAGCCGGGGCATGTCCTCGGGTGCGGATGGTTCCCCTAGAGCTTTCCGGGTGGCAACGTCGAGATAGCGTTTCCAAATCTGTTTCGGCAAGGCCTGCAGTTTTTGAAGCTGACGTTCACTCAAATCCAGCGTGACGAAGTTGTTGCCGAAGCCCAACTCATAAGGAATGGAGTCATCGATTGTTTTGGCCAGCCGCAGGGCCTGGCCGGGTTCCAGTCGCAGATGTCGCAGGAAATGCTGCAAAAAAGTGCAGGATGGCGGCAGATCCAGAGCGGACAGCGGCCTGGTGAAAACATGAAAGTCTTCATGCCAGGCGTCAGGCAGTGGCGGAGGGGACGTCTCATGTGAATTGGGGAGGGAAAGGCTGGCTTCCACCTGCAGCAGACCCCGCTGAGCATCCACAAGATAATGCGGGAGGTCGACGCATAAGGCCTTGCCTTCATCGTAGCTATGCACACGAATGCTGTGGATCATGTCATCCACGGAACAGTTCCAGCCCTGGTGCCGAATATAGGTCTGCAGAGCGTCCCGATGCTGTTCCACACTCAGGCGAAGGCTGCGCTCCGTTAATTTCCCTCTGTGCAGGGCATGAGGTCGGATAATATACCGACAATGCGACCGAAGACCATGCCGGAAAAAAAACTGATTGGTACCGTTAAGAATGAGCTGCATGGTAATCCTGGAATGCTGCCCTCAGCAGCTGTTTGAATTGCTGCATCCAGCTGCGTTCACAGGATGTGCGATAAAGGTCCAGCCCGATAGGGTTGACCGGCTCATCGCATCCCAGGTGGTGGCGCAACTGCTCGACTATGTCGTCTTCCTGAAAAACCGCATGCACCTCACGCACAGTTTGAAACAGACTGGAGCGGGACGCGGTATGTTGCTCATCACGCAGGCAGGCGGCAAGCGTGGGACCAAACGCCAAATGCCGTTGTTCGTCGATGACGACCGCGTGATCCAGTTCCTGAATCGCAGTGTCCTGGCAAACCAGACCCCTGTAAACCAAAGCGCCCATGGCAAACGACTCAAGACAGACGTGCAGCATGGATATCAGCGCAAAGGGCGAAGGGCTCGCGTCCACCATTTCGCCGAGTCTTTGATAGTAACGAGGGGGCGCCAGCCGTCGGAATTCAGGATCGAGGGTTCGCACCATCTGCCAATAGAGGCGCTCGTGTCTTTTCTCATCCACCAGCTGGCTGTCGATTATGCGCTTGACCGGCGCATAATCGAACATGGAACGCAATTTTTCGAGAGCCGGTTGAATGATGGTCTCACCCCATGCTGTTTGAGCCAGGAGCAGCGCCATTTCCTTTTTTTCCCTGGGACTCCGGTTTGAATGGGCCCCATCGCTTATCAGCAAGGAGTGAGTCAGGATCATGCGAAGGCAGCCTCCAGATCGTGCTGATAGTTCCGGTTGGGAAGGTTCAACATCAGCAGGGTGAAGTCCTTGAACATGGACCATTTTTGATGCCTATGGCCGAAGCAGTTGACATAAAGGGATTGACCTTTATAGCCCTCGCGCCAGGGCGTCGAAACCAAAGCCGGAGTCCCCGAGGCTGTCATGTTATGAAGAGCGGTTCGGTAGCCTTTGGCAAAGGCGGCATCGAAGTATGGCTGCTCGCAGGTCGGTGAGCCATAGAAGGCTGGTACCCGACACACAGCCAGGAGCAGATCGCGCACGGAATGATCGTCGGATAGAATCTCGCGTGCATTCGCAACTCCATCCTGGTTCCTGATACCGATATAAGGCACAAAGTTTCGAGGTAGGGACGACAGTTTGCGGTTCAGAAACTCTTCGGCAAAGATCGACCGGAGCACATTGTCGAGGACCTGGGGAGGGAAAGCGCTCCGGCGCTTCAGAGCCATATTGCCAAAGGCTTGAACCGGGGAAAGAAGGTGCCGATGATGACAGCGACGGAAGATGCGATCGAAAGAAGGGTAGAAGTTCTCAATGGGCATCTGCAGGGCCTTCTGGTGAACCGCCTGGAAGCCGAAATAAGCGAAGGCGCCGCCTGAGAATCCATGAACGGCTTTCATACGCTGCAAGCGATCCATCCCGAGGGCTCGCAAAAACAGATAGTGCCGGGTCGCGCTGGGTCCCGTGCTGTCGAGGATCAGGATGGAATCCTCCGGACGATGCCGTTGAAAAAATGTTCGGATTTGCTGTTCAAAACCTGCAATCAGTTTTTCCCGAGTATCCAGGTGCTTTTTTTGTCCCATCTCATGTGTTTCCTATGTTTTTAATTCCTGGAGTTCCTTTTCCAGGAAACGGAGTATCATTTCGAGCTCCTCCCGGATCATGGACTTCTCTTCATCGCTGTATGATTCTGAAACTTGAAGCATTTCTGCGATGTTGTTCAGAGATAGAGCGGCATTCAAATAGTTATGAACTTTACGCATCGGATCAATCCATCAAATCAGATATTTTTTTCTCTTTAAGTCGATATTGCTTCGTGAAATCCCCAGGGCTTTGCAGGCATCGGCGATCGTCGTATGGCGCTGCAAAGCTGTGGAGATGGCCACTTTTTCAACCGCAGCCACCAGATGCTCCAGGGGGTGGTCCTCACGCTGGCAGGCGCGCAGCAGACCGATCGCTTCATCCACCGCGGACAGGGCTTCTGAATTCCCGTCTTCACCAGGCGGATGCATGGTCTTATAGATAGGAATTCGGTCGGCCTGGAGCGGTTCGTTGTTCATGCTCGCCATGATGACGAAAACCTGCAGAACCTTATAGAGCTGCCGAATATTGCCCTGCCAATGGAATTTTTTGCAGAGAGCGGTCAATTTTTGCGATTCGATCGGTGACAGGCTTACGGGTTTGTCCTGCCTTGCAAAGAACAGTTGAATGAAATCCTCCATCTCATCCTTGCGTTCACGCAGAGGCGGCAGATTGATTTCCAGTCCGATGAGCCGCATGCGCAAATCGATGAGGAAGGACCCATTTTCAACTTCCTGATCCAAATTCCTGGTGCTGGCAATGAGGATCTGAAAGCTTGACTTCAGCTCCTTGGTATCGCCCACACGCTGGTAACTGCCGTTATTGAGAACGCGCAGCAGCATCTCCTGGGCTGTGCCTGAGAGGCGGTGGATTTCGTCGAGAAACAGGATGCCGCCATCGGCCTGCCCAATGGCGCCTACGGAATTTTCCAGAGCACCGGTAAACGCCCCTTTTTTGTGGCCGAACAGCGTCGAGAGCAGCAGCTCACCCTGAAGGTTCGCACAGTTGAGCGAAATAAACGGCGTATTCTGCCGAGCCGAACGGCGCCGATGGATGAGTCTGGCGATCTCTTCCTTGCCCGTTCCCGTCTCGCCATAGATGCAGACGACCAGTTCCGGATTGTTGGCGACGAGTTCGACAAAACGTAGGTTTTCCTCGGAAATCACGATGCCGTCAGGATATTTTCTCCGCATCGCTTCCTGAGCTGGCGTCAGGTTTTGTGGCCAGGCAGCAGGGAGGGGCATCGACTGCGGTTCCAAAGCACGCTTGACATGAATGGCCAGCTCATCCGCGGTTTTGATGGGCTTGCGAATCATCTGTTCGGCGCCGCGTTTCCGCGCTTCGATGGCAATGTCTACTCTGGGATCCAAAGACATGGCGACGATAGGCAGTCGGGGGGCTTCCTCGCGGGCCTGGGTAATGAGGCTCAAACCTGTAGGATTGTTCTCGTCCGCTCCGAGATACAGATCAGTGAGAATCAGGTCGACATGCTGCTGACTCACAATCGCCATCGCATCGCTTAAGCTTCTTGCACCCAAAGCCTCAAACTGGAATTCGTGCAAAAAACGCAGATACTTTTCCAGTTCAGACCCTAGATCCTCTACCACCAGAATTACCGGTTTACGTCGCGTCATCAGCTTGCCTTGGTACCTGAAAAAAACCGTTCCATGCTCGGGCGCACAGGTGTTGCAAGATAGGAGCCATGGATCTCATCCATCTTCAAGGCCACCAGCAGCGACCTGGCAAATCAAGTGCGGGTCGTGAACACGAAAACCATGTCTTCAGTCCTGGACAAGTGTCCAGCGTTCCGCACAGAATCGGCCAGGCGCAGACCATAACGCCTTCCCCCCTTCATCAAAGGGTGGAGAACCGGGCCCAGCCTGGGGTAAAATAGCCATAGGCGGCTGAAAGCCGCAGCGGCGCCCCCATCCGTGAAGACGCCAGGCTGGCTGAAAGCGCAAGATCCTTCCAGCCTTCTGCCAGGCATTACGTTTATAAGGGAACAGACGAGGACAAAGCCTTGCGCCCTAAGGCAAAAGCTCCTTGTCACCTCAGGCGAATCGTAGTACGAAATTTACAAAGTCTGAGTAAAGCAGACCCAAGGCCACGCTCGCATTCAGGATGTTCAGTTTGCTTAATATAGCCTGGAGACATTGTGAATATCTATCCAACCCTCAAGGAAATCAGGGGTTTGGCGCAGCGTGGGTTTCCGCTGATACCGGTCGGGATCGAAATTCCAGCGGATACACTCACGCCCGTCAATGCCTTCTTGCGCCTGCGCGCAAGCGGGTCCACCCACACCTTTCTGCTCGAAAGTGCCGATGGTGGCGAAGAAGTTGGTCGCTACTCCTATCTTGGCATTGATCCCTTTGCTTCCTTGATCAGCAAAGACGGACAGCTCACCTTTCACAATTTCATCACGAACCAGAAGGAAACCCAGGAGACGAGTTTCGCTGCGGTTGGAGCCTATCTGGAACGCTATAAGACGCCAAAGCACCCTGGATTTCCCCCTTTTGTCGGGGGCGCGATCGGATATTTTGGCTACGATTGTGTGCGCTATCTGGAACGTCTGCCCGCGACCGAGTCCGGCAACGCTCCGAACGAGCTGAACTTTATGTTTTTTGGTACAACCCTGGCATTCGATCGCCTGCGGCATCGTCTTTATATTGTGACCCTGATACCCGGTGATGAGTCGGGTTTGGAGTCTGCCGTCCCTGCAGCCGAACAGCGGCTCATGGAAATTAAGAAGCGCCTGCTGACGGCTGCGGGACCGGATGAAATTCTGGACGTTTCGCTGTCGGATCTCGCTCAGATCGAGCCGGTCGCTGCGGAAACGATGCTGGGACAGGAACGCTATATTGAAGCCGTGGGCACCATCAAGGAACATATCCGCCGCGGTGATATCTTTCAATGCGTGCTGTCGGATCGTTTCCGTTTCCCGGTGAAAGCGGATTCCTTTACGATCTATCGCATCCTGCGGATGATCAACCCCTCGCCTTATCTTTATTATCTGGGCTTTGGAGATGAAATTCTGCTCGGCTCGTCGCCTGAGATGCTGATGCGGGCGACGGGATCCACCGTGGAAACCTGCCCCATCGCTGGCACAAGGCCGCGGGGCAAGGACGCCGAGGAGGATCGCAGGATGGAACGCGATCTCCTGGCCAGTGTCAAGGAGCGCGCGGAGCATCTGATGCTGGTGGACCTCGGGCGCAATGATATCGGACGAGTGGCGAAACCGGGCACGGTGGATGTGAAAAGCTTCATGCATGTCGAACGCTATTCGCACGTTATGCACATCGTGAGTCTGGTGGCAGGCCAGTTGAAATCAGGCACATCCAGCTGGGAAGCGTTTGGAGCCTGTTTTCCCGCAGGAACGCTCACAGGCGCTCCGAAAATTCGGGCGATGGAAATCATCGCCGGTTTGGAAGGAAAGGCCCGCGGTCCCTATGGAGGCGCCGTGGTTTGCAAGGATTTCGCCGGTGATCTGAACTCCTGCATTACGATTCGCAGTCTTTTTCTGCGTGATGGCTACGGTTATGCTCAGGCAGGCGCCGGTGTCGTGGCGGATTCCAAGCCGATCAAGGAATACGAGGAAGTGCTGAACAAGGCCAAGGCCGTGCGGACTGCGGTGGCGGTCGCTGAGAAAGTGCAGGAGGGCCGCGGATGATACTCCTGATCGATAACTACGATTCCTTTACCTATAACATCTATCAGTATCTGGGTTGCCTTGGTGCCAGGGTGAAGGTCGTGCGCAATGATGCGATCGCGGTCAAGGATGTGGCCCGTCTGAAACCGGAGGCCATCGTTCTGTCCCCGGGTCCCGGCACACCGGATGAATCCGGTATCACGCTCGAAACCATCACCACCTATGCCGGAAAAATTCCCATACTCGGCGTCTGCCTGGGTCATCAATCGATCGGCCAGGCTTTTGGCGGCAAGGTCATCCGTGCCGGCAAGCTCATGCATGGCAAGACCTCGATGATTCAGCATGCGAACAAGGGTGTTTTCAAAGGTCTGCCGAATCCCCTGGAAGTGACCCGCTATCATTCCCTGATCGTGGAGCGCAAGTCGCTGCCCGATTGCCTGGAAATCACGGCGACCACGGATGATGGTATGATCATGGGGCTCAGACATAAACGTTATCTCGTGGAAGGCGTGCAGTTTCATCCCGAATCCTATGTGACCCAAAAGGGAATGGATATGCTGCAAAACTTTCTCGATCTGGCTGCCAAGCGAGGAACCAAACTGTGAAAGCCTATTTGCAAAAGCTCTTCAAATCCCAGGATCTCACCCGCGAGGAGGCTGCGGCTGCCACCTCCCTGATCATGCAGGGCGCAGTCAGCGTCGAGGAAACCGCAGGTTTTCTAGGGGCGCTCGCCGGCAAGGGGGAAACGGTCGACGAAATCGTCGGCTGTGTCAGCAGCATGCGCGCGCATGCCGTGGCCCTGCAGCCGAGACGTCCGGATTTGATTGATGTCTGCGGCACAGGCGGCGACGGAGCGGAAACCTTCAACATCTCCACCTGCAATGCCCTGGTTCTGGCTGCCGCCGGTCTTGGTGTTTGCAAGCATGGCAACCGCGCCGTTTCCAGTCGCTGCGGGAGCGCCGATGTGCTGGAAGCTCTCGGCGTGGCCATCGACCTTCAGCCCGATCGAGCGGCTGCGGCCATCGATGCCTGCGGTTTCGCGTTTCTCTTTGCTCCGCATTATCACCCCGCAATGAAATATGTGGGCCCGGTGCGGCGGGCTTTGGGTGTGCGGACGGTTTTCAATCTGCTGGGTCCTCTGGCCAATCCAGCGCCCGTGAAGCATCAGGTGGTGGGCGTCTTCGATCCCGATCTGGTACCCATGATGGCCGCGGCTCTGCAAAAACTGGGAGCGGAATCGGCCCTGGTCGTATGCGGTGACGGCGGTCTGGATGAATTGAGCCTTTCCGGTCCGAGCCGCGTGTCGCAGCTCAAGGATGGACGGATCGAACATTTCACTCTCAGTCCCGAGGATTTTGGTGTCGCCCGCGCTCCGCTCGAAACCTTGAAAGGCGGTGACAAGGAAGCCAACGCACGGATCATCGAAGCGATCCTGCATGGGGAGCGCAGCCCCCGGCGTGATATCGTGGTCATGAACGCCGGAGCGGCTCTGGTGGTCAGCGGACGGGCCAGTTCCTGGCGCGAAGGAGCGGACCAGATCGCGGTGGTCATCGACAGTGGACGCGCCTTTCAAACTCTGGAAAAAATACGAGCGTTTGTATGAGTGAACAGGATAAAACAGCCAGCAGTGTTTTGCATAAAATAGGAAGGACTGTCGCGGAACGTGTGAAACGGGATCGCGCTCAGGAAAGCGAGCAGGATCTGCTGGCCCGTATCGCAGCCTCCGGATGGAAGCCGAAGGATTTTCGGGCGCTCTTTGATCGACGCGGATTCAATGTGATCGCGGAAATCAAACTGGCCAGTCCTTCACGCGGCGATATTGCTCCAGGTCTTCAGCCTTTGGATGTGGCCCGAGCCTATCTCGAGAATGGCGCCGCCGCCCTTTCCATACTCACGGAACCCCTGTTTTTCAAAGGCGATATCAAATATCTGAAAGCCATCCGCGCGGCTTATCCGGAAGCCTATCTTTTGCAAAAGGATTTTATCATTGATCCCTATCAACTGTATCAGGCCAAGGCCGCAGGAGCGGACGCCATCCTTATCATCGTGGCCTTGCTCGGTGAGCAGGGCTCCGCTGAAATCCTGCGCACGGCACGGCAGCTGGGCTTGACCGCGCTGGTGGAAGTGCATAATGCCGAGGAAATGGCCATCGCCACGCGCATCGGTGCCGATCTGGTGGGCATTAATAATCGCAATCTCAAGGATCTCAGCATTTCCCTTGATGTGTCCCTGCAGCTGCGGCCCATGGCTCCGGCGGGTGCGCGTCTGATTTGTGAAAGCGGCATCGAAACTCACGAGGATATGCACCGCCTGCACGCGGAAGGCTTTCACGGCTTTCTGGTGGGAACGAGCCTCATGCGGACCGGTCGTCCTGGTGATGCCCTGGCGAGGCTCATACGTCATGCGCATTAAAATCTGCGGCATCACACGAACAGAAGACGCGCGTCTGGCCCTGCAACTCGGAGCCTGGGCTCTCGGTTTTATCTTCCATGAGAAAAGCCCACGTTACATCACGGCCGCAGCTGTGCGGCGGATTCTGGACGATCTCGCTGCGGAAGGTCTGGTCCCTGAGCGCAAGGTCGGCGTCTTTGTGAATGCCACCACCGATCATATTCACAACACGTTGGCAATTTCAGGACTCGATACGGTGCAGCTCCACGGAGATGAAACGCCCGCGTTCTGTCAGAGCCTGAGCGGCACACGACTGTGGAAGGCCTTCCGCCTGCGCAGCTCCGATCAGCTTTTGGAACTGCCAGCTTTCGAACCCACTATCGAGGCCTTTCTGTTTGATGCTGCGGTTGCAGGACAGTACGGTGGCACCGGTCATACAACGGACTGGTCCCTCGTCGCCAGCATTCAAAGTTCCCGGCCTTTGATTCTGTCCGGTGGTCTTCATCCCGAAAACCTGCAGGCAGCCGCTGCAGCCGTCCCGGCCTTTGCCTTTGACCTTTCGTCAGGGGTCGAAGTCTCGCCGGGTATCAAAAACGCCGATAAACTACGCAAACTTTTTCAGCTAAGGAATCCCCATGGCTCAAAACCCTGATGCACGCGGTTACTACGGCCGTTATGGTGGGCGCTATGTTCCGGAGACCCTCTATCGTCCCGTGATGGAACTGGAGGAGGCGTATCAACGCTTTTCCCAGGACCCTGCGTTTCAAGCGGAATTGAAACATCTCCTGCATACCTATGTCGGGCGCCCCACACCTCTGACCTTTGCCCGTCGGCTGACCGGGCATCTGGGTGGAGCGCAGATTTATTTGAAACGCGAGGACCTGACTCATACCGGAGCCCATAAAATTAACAATGCCTTGGGTCAGGTGCTTCTGGCCCAGCGCATGGGCAAGACGCGCATCATCGCGGAAACCGGAGCGGGTCAGCACGGGGTGGCGACTGCGACAGCTGCTGCACTTTTGGGCCTGGAATGTCAGGTGTATATGGGCAGCGTGGATATGGCCCGTCAGGCTCTGAACGTGCGCCGCATGCGTTTGCTCGGGGCCACGGTGGTGCCGGTGGAAAGCGGAGCCAAAACCTTGAAGGATGCCGTGAATGAAGCGATGCGTGATTGGGTGACCAACGTGCGCACCACATTCTACAGTCTCGGTTCCGCTCTTGGACCGCATCCTTATCCGCAAATGGTGCGGGATTTTCACAAGGTCATCGGTGAAGAGGCCCGCGCCCAAATTCTGGAAGCGGCCGGCCGTCTGCCGGATGAACTCGTGGCCTGCGTGGGCGGTGGCAGTAATGCGATCGGACTTTTTCACCCTTTCCTGCAGGATACGGCGGTGAAAATGACCGGTGTGGAAGCGGGTGGGCATGGCATTGTGCTCGGACAGCATGCGGCGCGTTTTGCAGGCGGCCAGCTGGGTGTTTTGCATGGAGCCCTTACCTGGCTTTTGCAAAATGATGACGGTCAGGTCCAGGATACGCACAGCATTTCCGCTGGTCTGGATTATCCAGCCGTGGGACCGGAGCATGCCCTTCTGCATGAAACGGGACGCGCGCAGTATACCTATGCCACCGATCAGGAGGCGCTCGAGGCCTTCCGTCTTCTGTCCCGCTTGGAAGGTATCATACCCGCGCTGGAAAGTTCCCATGCGATAGCCTACGTCCTGAAGCAGGCCCCGACCCTGGCCAAGGATAAAATTCTTCTGGTGAATCTCTCGGGTCGTGGTGACAAGGATTTGGAAGGAGGCGTCGGATGAGTCGTTTGCAGAAGGTGATTCGGGAGCGTCAGCAGGAAGGCAGGAAAACTTTCGTGGCCTATATCACGGCCGGTGATCCCAATCTTGCGGAAACCATGACCCTCGCTCAGGCGCTGGCGACATCGGGAGTGGATATCATCGAACTCGGTGTGCCGTTTTCCGATCCTTTGGCCGATGGTCCCACGAATCAAAGAGCAGCCGAACGCGCGCTGGCCTCGGGGACGAGTCTGCAGAAAATTTTGGATGAGGTGGCCGTCTTCCGCAAAGGAAACGATCAAACACCCCTCGTGATCTTTTCCTATCTGAATCCCATCTATCGCATGGGCTTTGAGAATTTTGCAAACAAAGCCCGGGCTGCAGGCGCTGATGGCGTTTTAATTGTCGACTTTCCACCCGAGGAAGCCGACGCCTACCGTCGCATGATGCAGGCCGCCGGCCTTGATACCGTGTTTCTGGCTTCGCCCACCAGCGATGAAAAGCGCCTGCAGCATGTGGATGAACAGTCCTCAGGTTTTGTCTATTATGTCTCCCGCACGGGCGTGACCGGCATGCAGTCACAGCTGTCCCAGAGCCTTGATCAGGAGATGAGCCTCGTCAAACGCCTTGTGAAAAAACCGGTGATGGTCGGCTTCGGCATTTCCAATCCCGAGCAGGCCGTCGCAGCCGCCCGATTGGGTGACGGCATTATCATCGGCAGTGCCATCGTCAAGCTCATTGAGGAAGGGGCCGACGCCAGCACCCGCCTCAAAGGTGTGCGTGCGTTTGCAAGCAGCATCCGTGCGGCTCTGGATCAGAATTTTCGTTCCTGAATGGCGGCGGTTCAGCTGATCGCCTTGAGCTCCTCACGAGCCAGGGCGTCGCCGCCTTCTGAACGCAGCAGCAGCTGAATCATCAGACCCAGGCGAAACTCCAGCTTTTCGCGACTCAGCGGATCGCCTTCCAGAGCATGCCAGGCTTTCCAGGGAGTGGTTTTGATTTCAAAGGTGTCATGACAGGAAGCCAGTACAGGTCCCGCATCCCGGAACATAGATTTCCTCCGCCAACAGTATTGTTGCGAGGATTTGCGATGAAACAAAAAAAGCCAAACCCAAGGTTTGGCATATTTGCGCATCGTTTCGGCACTTTAGCAGAGAAAGCTGCAATCGGCCACAAATCCTTGTTGAGTCAAACGATAAGACTCCCGCCAGGCGTTTGCAAGATCTATTTTTCGTAAACCCACCGATCGGTACCTGACATATTTTTCTGCAGGCGGGTTTGAATGTAGAGGTCCCCCGTGACCACACCGTTGGCGAGGACATAATGATCCCGCAGATCGTCCCCGGCTTCCAGCTCCAGGTTCCAGACCACGGGTGCCTTGCCCTCGACCGGGGCGCTCGCAATTTTTTGAATCACACCCAGGGTTCCCTTTTCCGTCCGCACGCGATCCCCTTCCTGCAATTCAAAAGCGGCTTTTGGACCCTGCTGGGTTGGGAAGGGATGGGTTCCGGTGACACGCACGGTCTTGCCTTCAATCTGAATATCCAGCATGGGAACCTTCTCCGGTCCACGCGTCATGCGGGTGATGGCCTGTGCCCGACGGGTGATGGGATTCCAAACCAGGTCGCGCTCGGTAAGTTCGGTGATGCGCTTTTGCGTTTTGCCGTCACCCAGCGTGATCATGGTTTCCTCGGCAAAGCAGCCACAGGCTCCCCGCACGAAGAGAAACTTGCGCTTGCAGCTCGGCACTGTGTAATAAACGTATTCCAGTGACTGCCAGCCCACGCTGCCCAGTTCATCAAAGTTGGTGGGCAGCCGACCGTTTTTCGCCAGAAATTGTTCAGCCGGATTACGGATATTTTCACAGAATTTGACACTTTTGATTTTGAGCTGGCTGTTGCGCATCACCAGCTGATGGTCACGTGCGTAGTCTCCATACTTTCGATCCTGAATGTCGGCGATGGCCGCTGTCTTATAGGTGTCCCCCTCATAATAGGGGCATTCGTCCTTGCAGGCGGCCTTGAATTCGGCGTCGGACAGATCCCTGCCCTGGTCCCAGTCACTGGCGAGCGTGAACGAATGCGAAACTTCATGAAGCGGGGCTTCGGACACTGTGCCTTTCGCATTGTAGAGCACAGCGCGAATCGTGTATTGACCGTTAGCCGGCGTCATCGAGCAGGTGGCAGGATCCCCATCAAAACCCACGAACTGATAGCGTGTGGTTCCCACCACCTCGTTGCGCGCCAGGACATTGGTCGCGCGGTGATTGGTGGGCTCGCCGGTGTCCTTGTTGAAGACACTGAGTTCGATCGGATCATTATTCACATAAATCACCGCTTTATAGACCACTCCCGAGCCGATGACCCGCAGATCATATTCACCGATGCCGATGTTGCTGAAATCAGTCGACCAGAGATTGGTTCCAGCGGGACTGATTTGCAGAATGGGATTGTAGGGCTGCGGCACCGGCACTGGAATGCGCGCCTTGCTCGTCAGGCTGCTGCTCTGACCCTTGTCCGTTTTGTTGGTTTTGACCTCAACATCGACAGATTCCACATAATCATAGTCCATGGATCGCTTGAAGTTGGCCTTCAGAATGCGGACATAACCGTCCTGTTGTTTCAGAGCCGTCTGACTTTTGGAGCCGGCGAAAACATTTTCAAGCGCAGGACCGGCCACATCTCCGGTATCGACGAGGCTCATCCTGATCCAGCCATTGTCCTTCAAGGCCACGTCATCGGTTGGAATTCTGGGATTCTTCGTCATCTGACGCCAATCCGCCAGCCAGTAGTTTTGGGGGAACAGCGCCGGAAGGTATTCGTTGTCCACCTTGCCGTTATTCAGAAGTGCTTTGAACTGAGCCACCGCATTCATGTTGGAAAGCGAAGCGGCATCCTGAGTGGCCTTCACCCGGGCATGCTGCACCGAGTCATTCACCTTGCGCTGATTGGCCATCACATAAATGCTGGTCAGTGCCAGAGCCGCCAGCGCGACCAAAGTCGTGACGCCAGCCGAGCCCTGTTCACCAGGTTGGGTATGAAATGCCATTGGTCCCCTCCAAGCCCTGATTGCATTTTTCCTGCGGACAGTGTCGGAAAAATGCCGGAAAGGATGATGGGGGGGACCCTTACCTTAGGGAATGAAAGCAGGGAACGCGCTTAGCCCTTGTCGGCACAGTCACTTTCCAGGCGCGGCATGCCGTTGTCGAACCATTTGAGAAAAATTCGCTGTTCGATGGGATCCAAAGGCCTGGTCAGTCGATTGGTTTCGATGCGGATTTTGGCAGCTTCGGCGACAGCCACCCAGCCTTCATAGGTAAGAAATTTGATGCCGTTGAAGGCGATCTTATCGTTGTGACAACTGTCGCAACGCAACTCGGAAAGGTCACGAATCCAGAGCTCATAGCTGGGAATACTGAGGCTATCGCAGGTGATTTCGGGTTCTTCTTTTACCGGCTCCTTGGTCACCGGCTCCTGGGTGACGGGCTGCTGCTCTGCGGTTTGAGCGGTTTCCGTCACCGCTTCCTCTGTCGCGCTTTCGGATTCCTTCTGGCAGGCTACCCCTGCGAGAACAAAAATCAAAAGTCCAGGCATCAGCCGTTGCATGGTCAAACCCCAAAAAATGTGTGGTATTTACGGCGTGCAATTTAAGTGCCTGAAATTGGTAAGGTATAAGGCCTTGAGATGACTCAGGAGGCTCGACCGTGCCTGTGACGAAAGGCGCGCCAAGGGATTGACAGCGTGGGAAATCCTACAGCCAGATTAAGGCTCCGCTGACCAGCATGCTGAGCAGGGCCAGAGCGGTAAAGAGTGCGGCCATGCTCAGACGCAGGGTCTGTTCCATGCGCTGCTGCTGATTGCCTCCGAGAGCTTGCATAACGGTTTGCTGACGCCGCACTTCCTGACCCAGAACCTTGAATGAGTATAGAAAACTCAAGCTACTCAAAAGAGCTATTATCATAGTGTAGGAAGGCATGGCCGGTCTCCTCATACGGTGGACCTCTTCCATCAGATTCGGCGCCTTTGATTCAAGCTCAATGGTCCGTGGCAAGCCTTGAGAAAGTATCCCGCATCCAGGGTCCTTTTCGTGCGTGATGCATTCTTACCAGCGATAATGAAGGCCCGCGAAAATCAGGTTTTCCGTGAAACTCCGGGTGCTGTCAGCGCTTTGCCTCATCTCGCGTTCGATGGCGAGGGACGGCAGCAAACGATGCCAGTACAGGGAGGTGAGCGCTATGCGCAGATGAAGGCCGGTGACGGGTGAGCGGGAGCCCTGGAAACTGTCCTGATGCAATGATCCTGAAGCGTTCAGCTGCAGATCATAAGGAAATTCCTTCTGATAGTGACCACGAACCATCAGACGATTGCGGTCATCCTCTTCCGATCCAGCATAACGATAGTCCCAGTTTTGCCAAAGGACATCCAGAGAACCTGCCCGCACGCGCAAGGTATTGCGCCGCACGCTGCGATCCCCGGTGCCGATTCTTTCCCCACTCAAAGGATCAAGCGAGCGCTCCACAGTCGGCGCAAAATCCAAATTCTGTTCCTGAGTCCAACTGAATTCGGGAGACCATAGCCACGCATGATTCTGCCAGCTCAATTCGTAACCAAACCGATCCAGCCCTCCTGAACCTTGCTGCAGCCTCGAAACATAAGGCTTGAACCTCAGGCTCTGCATGCGGAGGGGAAGAGCCAGCCCGGGTTCCCATCTTTGCAGATCCGCAAGACCGATGTGCTGATACAGGGTGACGTGAAGCGTAGGCTCGAGCTGCACACTAAAGTCATCGCTGCGTTCGATTAAATACGGCAGCGTTTGCGAGGCCTGCAGGAGCCAGCTGGATCGATGTCCGATGGCGGCCGGAGCGGCCTCATCAGACGGCAGATGCAGGACATTGTCGGACCAGCCCAAAGCAAGCTGAGCCTCATAGCGCCAGGGTTTCTTTTGATCGAGATGCCTTTGCCATTCCTTATAGGACTCCTGCAGCTGTTCGTCGCTCTGCGTTTCGGGCCAGCGTTCCCAAAGATCAAGCGCCGCTCGCCAGCGTCCGCGGGCCTGTTCATTGCTGGCCAGCAGATAAAGCTCCTCGAGAGGGATGACGGCATGACGGAAATCCTGCGGTGGATTCACCGCGCGACGCGCCTTGCTGCGCAAACGGGCCCGCAGGTATTCCTGCTTTGTGATGTCCGCCCAGAGACTGCTGGCATCAATTCCGGCCTGCTTTTTATCGGCCAGCTCAATCTGATGGAGACGATAAAGACAAACCGCTTGCAGAGCCTGAAACTCCAGATCCGTCTCAAACGTTTTCAGAATTTCATGGGCTTCCTCCCAGCGCCCGGCCTCAAGACGGCGATACAGCGTTTCCTTGTTGGCAGCATCCTCTCCGTTCCAAAGTTTGAGCCAGGTTCTGCGCAGATCCAGCAACGCCGTGGTCAAGGGGTTGTCCTTGTCCACGCTTTCCGCAAGCTGTGGTGAAGTACGAAGTAAAGTGGATTGCCAGGTTTCCGATCGCGGCAGACTGATCTGAAAATGAAAGAGTTCATCCGCTTCCAGACGCAGTTCCTGACCCGCAAAAACATCGAATTCATAGGGAGCCTGCACCGGGCGCCGGACCTGAGTTTCCTCCCAGGTCTGAAGCAATCCAGAAGGGCGTGTGGTTTGCAGAGGCCGTGTCGCCCCGAGGCGCATCAGCAGACGGCCGCGTATGGGATGGACGATAAGAGTTTCCCTGTCGTATTTAAGATAAAGATCGCTGCCAGGATGTAGCTCCAGTTCGAGGTTCTGCCAGGCATTCCGCGGATTCGCAGGCTTGAGGCTGAAGGGAAGGGAATGCTGATGCGTTGTGATGCGCACGAGGCCACGATCACCTGTCAGACTCAATTGCCAGTGGTCCGGTTCCGGGCGCGCGCTGATCGAAGTTTGAGGATGCAGAATAATCAGTGCATCGTCGGCGTGTCGGATCGCAAGATAACTCTGACTCGGGCTATAGATTCGCGCATACTCCTGCAGCTCCAGGGTCCCTTCTTCGAGGGCCTCGGCCTGGCGCCGGCTGCGATGCAGAAAGCCTTTCTTATTGAGCGAGGTCACCTGCAAGGGCGGCCGTGCGGCCTTCGGTGCCTCCACAAAGGGTGGAGGAAGAATGGGCTGCAGAAACCCCTCCGAATCCTCGGGCCCCCAATAATCGCGCGCAGGGACCCACGCCCCGGCCGCAAACAGCGTCGAGGGGAAGAGAGCCAGGACAAACAGCCAGCAAATCATGGCATTCCCATCCAAGGGTATCCGTTGACCTAACTGTATCGGTGAAAAGTTCGGGACGGTTGCGAGGCAAGATTTGCCGCGTGGAATGGGGAAGAAGAGGGGAAAAAGGATTCCCTCCACCCGCGGGCAAAGGGAATCGAGGCGACACCTTACTTGCGTATGGATGCGAAGAGGATATTGCCGCTCCGCTCCAGTTGCAGAAAGACCTTATTGCTGGACTTGAAGACTTCCATCAGATCCTTCACGGATTTCAATGGAGTCTGATTGGCTTTCAAGAGAACGTCTCCGGGACGTATGCCTGAGGCACGAGCTTTCGAACTGGGATCCACATCAAGCACAAGGAGACCCGAGTTGCTGTCGATGCCGAACTGGTCGATGTACTGCGCATGCTTCTGTTTGTTCAGTGGCTCCAGTTTGAGACCGGCCTGGAAATCAGCGGGTTCCGCCTTCCCACCAGGGCCTGGCGCATTGTGATCGGGCCTATCGCGCCGTGCCACGAGATTATCCTGTTCATAATCGCCCAGAGTCACCGTTGCCGAGTGAAGCTTGCCGTTGCGATAGTAGGATAATGGAACCTTGGCCTGAGGAGGCGAAAGACCGATCACATTCGAAAGTTCCTGACCGGAATGCACGGGACGACCGTTCACTTCCACGATCACGTCGCCGGATTCCAGACCCGCCTTGGCCGCTGGTGTTCCCTTTTCCACGCGCGACACGAGGGCCCCACGGGTTCCTTTGGGAAGATTCAAACCGCTCAGCAGTTCCTCATCGAGTTCCTGAGCAGAGAGCTGCACACCGAGGTAACCACGAGCCACCCGGCCCTTGTTGACAAGCTGCTCGGCGATGCTGCGCACGAGGTTGGAAGGCACCGCAAAACCGATACCGGCCGAGGCTCCCGAGCGTGAGAAGATCGCTGTGTTCATGCCGATCACGAGGCCTTCCATGTTGATCAGAGGACCTCCGCTGTTCCCGGGGTTGATGGCCGCATCCGTTTGAATGAAGTTGCCAAGGCTGGTGATATTGAGGTTCCCGCGACTGGTGGCCGACACCGCGCCAAAGGACTGACTGAATTCCAGACCAAAGGGAGCACCCAGCGCGATCACAAATTCACCGACGCGCACGTTATCGGAGTTGCCGATGGAAAGCTGAGCCAGACCATCGCGTTTGAACTTCGCATCTGTAATCTGCACCATGGCCACGTCAGTGTTTTTATCACCGCCGAGCACCTTGCCGGTATAGGTTCCCCCATTGGCCAGCTTGAGCGAAATTTCATCAGCGCCTTCGATCACATGATTATTGGTAATGATATAGCCCTTGGCCAGATCCACGATGAAACCCGAGCCCACGCCTGCCTGTTGCTTTTGTCTCTGTTCAGGCGCATTGGGTTGCTGTTGCCGGAAGCGTGGACCAAAGAAGAAGTCGAAAGGATCCAGTTCGTAGTACGGGTGACCTTTGACAATCTTGGAGATTGAAATCAGAACCACGCCCTTGGCGGCTTCCTGGGACAGTTCGGCAACCCCGGCCGAGATCTGCTGCAGGGCGCGCACGTTATCCGAGTAACTGTTCCGGTCGGGAGTGGGGAATTGATAGGGCGCTGCAAAGAGCGTTGCGCTGAAGACGGCGGCACTGAGAAATGTCAGGCTGATCTTCGGGGATAACATATATCTGATGAACCTCTCTCGAAATGGTTGAGCTTCCAAACTCTCACATTCTGCAACTTTGATCATGAAATGAAAATAAGATATGGTGGACTTTATGAGAGCCCCGGGAAGGGCCTATGAAAAATTGCTAAGTACGGATGGACGTGTTGAAAGCGGATCCCTTACATCCCCTGCAGGCCGGATTTGGTTTCGGCGGCTATATCCCCAGAGCCCTTGATGCGGCGGCTGTTCAGGATCTGCCGGCGCTGTCCCCGGACGAATCCTGGATGCGACTCGCCCTTTTGGAATCAATGGAAGGCATTGGGCGCTCCAGTCCGAATCCCCCGGTTGGTGCGGTTTTGGTCAAGGAAGGGCGCCTTTTGAGCAAGGGCGCAACCCTGGCTTACGGAGATCGTCATGCGGAACGGGTGGCCCTGGATGCCGTGACGGACCGCAGTCAGCTGGTCGGAGCCACCTGTTATGTCACGTTGGAACCCTGCGCCGGGATCGGCAAGCAGCCGCCCTGTGTCGAGGCTCTGCTGGCTTCGGGAATTAGCCGCATCGTGGTGGGAGCACGCGATCCCCATCCAAAAGCGGCCGGTCAGGGTTTGAAAGCCCTGACCCAGGCGGGTGTTGCGGTGGAAACGGATGTGCTGGGTGGAGAATGTCGCGCCTGGCTTTTTCCTTTTTTGGCCTGGCAGCAGCTGCAAAGACCGGTGGTGATTGGCAAGTGGGCCCAGACTCTGGATGGGCATCTGGCCGATGATCATGGGCGTTCGCAGTGGATATCCGGAAATAAAGCCCGGGCCTATACGCATTGGTTGCGCCAGAAATATGATGCGATCCTGGTGGGAGTGGGCACAGCCCTGGCCGATGCCCCGAGTTTAACCGTGCGCGAGGCCGCTCCGCCTTTGCATAGGCAGCCGCATAAGATCATCTTTGATCCCAAAGGACGGCTGTGCAACGGACAATCCGCGGTCTTTCACAACTTGCGTCAGGGTCTTCAAAAATCCGGGCCGGTCCTGTTCCATGCGGTTGAGACTCCGCATTGGAAACCCGAGCCGTGGATGGAGGCGTTCAAGGATGTCCTCGAGCCCGTGCTCATGCCTCCCCAATGTTCCTGGCTGGAATTTTTACGCCTGCTCGATCAACAGCATCGCACGCGGTTCGGACGTGAACTGCAGTCGATCATGGTGGAAGGCGGCGCGCAGATTCTGACGCTTCTGGTGCGCGATGAATTGCTCGATGCTCTTCAGGTCTTTATCCGGGCAGGCATATTGGGTGGCAGCCGCCATCGCATCGGTCGCCTGGATCCACGGGATGGAGCGAGTGCCCCACCGACGAATCCCATGCTGGATCTGAATGCGCGGCATGATTTTCAACTGGTCGCCACCCAACAGCTGGGGGATGACGTGGTGCTGGAATGCGCGCATCGGCGCTTTACGTTCTGGAACTAAACGTGATGCGGCCCACGCAGATGAGCAAAGGGCAGCTGCCTCAGAACATGATCCATCACACAGAGCAGCGCCATGGCTTCCACCATGGGAACCGCGCGCGGTAGAACGCAGGGATCATGACGGCCGGCCTTGGGTTTCATCACCAGCTCCTGGCCCTGCCGATCCACGGTCTGCTGCTCTTTAAAAATGGTGGCCACAGGTTTGAAGGCCACGCGCAGATAAATAAACTCGCCATTGGAAATGCCGCCCTGAATGCCACCGGAACGGTTGCTTTCCGTGCGAATCTTTCCTTCCCGGTTGATAAACGCATCATTATGTTCGGATCCATAAAGATACGTGGAGGCGAAGCCCATGCCGATTTCAAAGCCCTTGCTTGCGGGCAGGCTCATCATGCCCTTGGCCAGATCCGCTTCAAGCTTGTCAAAAACGGGTTCGCCCAGACCCACCGGACACTGGCTGATCCCGCAGAATATGGTGCCGCCGACACTGTCACCGGTTTTCTTTGCATGAATGATGAGTTTTTCCATAGCCTCACGCTGCGTTTCATCCGGGCAGCGCAGGGGATGCTCCTCAACCTTGTCCCGGGTCAACGATTCCCCATAATCGGTGCGGCCCTGCACATCCTTCACGCGATCGACAAACGCGACCACCTTGAATCCCGGAACCAGGTGCTGCAGAACGATTTCCGCCACGGCTGCGGCGGCCACCCGGCCGATGGTTTCACGGGCACTGGCCCGTCCGCCACCGGAGGGGGCTTTCACACCGTATTTGGCGTCAGTTGTATAGTCAGCATGGGAAGGGCGATAGACATCCTGCAGATCACTGTAATGATCCTTTTTCGCATCCTGGTTGCGCACGATCAGGGTGATAGGTGTGCCGAGGCTGATGCCATCCACCAGACCGGAAAGGCATTCCACCTGATCGGGCTCTCCGCGTGGACTGGCCAAATGACTTTGGCCGGGGCGGCGCCGATCGAGCTGTTCTTGAATATAAGTCAGGTCAATCTTATGCCCGGCCGGACAGCCGTCGATGACGACGCCGACCGCTCCGCCATGGGATTCGCCGAAGGTGGTGACGCGAAAGAGTTCGCCGAATGTATTGGCCATTTTCAACTTCCATGGCGCCTCGCGCCGTCAGGTGGACACAGAACGCTTGCCTCATAAGGAAGTAATAGCCGAATCGGGACCGATTTCAAAGAGGGGATCCCAGGCATTCCTGTCCTCAGCCCGGGAAGTTTACCGGCCTGTATGGGCCGCAGAGCTTAGCCATTCAGCATCCAGACCGCGCAGGCGGCTGGTCCCCGCTCTGTGGAATCCGATTCCTGAAGGCTTGCGGTCAGGGTTTCGAGTTCCTCCGTGATCCGCGCGTCCTCCACCCTGGTTTTCACATAGTTTACGAGTTCGAGAGGGCTCGGGCCGCCGATCGCATCAAAACAGGAAAGCCCGTTCTTCAGCTGAACCGTATCCTGTTCCGCAAGGCTTTGCTGCAGCCAAAGGCTGCTCACACTGATGACAAAATCCTCAATCCAGCCGCGATTCGGGAGCACGACCTTGTCATCGAGATCGGTCGGGACTTCCCATGTAGAAAGGGTTTCTTTGGCAAACCCCGCGGTTTGATAAACGGCATAACCGATGCCTGTCACGGTAACAACGAACAGGCCCAGGAGTCCAAGCACAGAGATCAAAATCAGTTTCTTGAAACGCATGGTCATCTCCTCCTCATTTCGAGGTTTCCAACCATGCGAGTATGGGGCCAAACACAACTTTGTTAAAATTGATATTAACAGACAACCAGTTCGCTTGAAGCGATCAGCGTTTATCCTGATCAATCAAGGCATCAAAGCCGATCAGACTGAAAACTTCCCATTCCTGTCCCACGACCTGGCCGGTGCCTAGACCAATATTCAATTTCACACCTTTGACATCGGCCTGCAGATCCAGCTTGTATCCATGCGCGGCCGTTCCGCTGTCAAAGCGCGGTTTGATCTGCTGCACCCAGGCTCGACCGTAGTTATAAAACGCGGTGGCATCGAGGCGCTGCAGATAAACGATGTGCAGAAGTTTGGCAATATCCGTCGCCAGCGGCGTGGTCCAGGCAAATTGCAGGCGGCCCTGGGTGTCACCGTACTGAAGGTTGGTCAGGTAGGGATCACCATAAAGCTGCGAGTTGATTTCATTCAATCCTCCGCCGCTGCCCGGAATAAAGGTACGGAGCGGACTGTAGAATTCCTGCAGGAACTTGCGCCGCGTGCCCCGGACCCGGCTATAGGAGGCTCCCCAGGATTGCGTCGTGGGCTGGCTGCCGATCCTGATGGGCAGCGACAGGTTTATGCCGACACCGGTTTTTTCATAGTCATAGTTGTCATTGAAGTGTTTGGAGGCGATCGAACTGTTGAGGTAATAACTCAGATAACCCCAATGGAAACCATGGGACTTGGTAAGCCCGATATTGAATTCCCGCAAATAACCCTGGGCCAGGATATCCCAGAGCAAGGGATCGCCGAGATAGGGCAGCATCCAGGAATTTTTATACGACAGCCGGAGTCCCAGATCCAGGAACTGGATATAGCGCAGCGCACCAATCTCGGCCCCGCGCTCATCAAAGTAATAGGCATCCGGACCATAGTTGCGGTTCCAGGTCTGCCGCCGGAAAACATCCAGGGTATAGGTCGTTTTAAATCGCGTGGTATAAGCACTTAACTGGACATCGGGGTAACGGCTTTGGGCTCCATAGAGGGCCATGACCTGCACATGTTCATTCTGCAGATGATCCATGAGAGGCACAGTCAGCATACCATAGGAAAGCCCCATCGCATCATAGCCAATCCAGGGAAACGCGAAGACCGGTCGACCGCGCCACTGAATATCCGTCGCATCCTTGACCGGAGCGCCCTGCCTTTGTCCCAGAATCGGTGCTGCCGCCATACGCTTTTGATCGGCTCCGATCGCGGCCTCGCTGCGGTTCAGCCAGGGATTATCCTGGGCCATGACTTCCTTGAGCGACTTCTGCGTATCATGCATCGCGCGCATCAGCGGGGAACTGGGAGCATCATGCAAACGGCAGGGTTTCACGGGCGCATCGATCCGGTTGGTCTTGACCAGCAGCGCACCATTCTCCTGCCAGAGGGCCATCATCAGAAGATCGCTCGTGCTGTTGTGAAGACTTGTGACGATATTGGCCAGATCCCGTTCCTCGATGCAGCGCCCATCCTTGTCAAGGCGCCTTAAAAAATGATGCGTGCGGTCCGCGAGAGCCATCCAGGTGTCACGCGCATTGAAAGCCACCGAAACCGGTTTGCCATGCAAACTATGGGGCAGTTCGCGCAGACGTCCATCCTCGGGTGACCAGCGCAGGACCTGATGCCGATCCCCGTAGAGGGTTTCCTCGGACCGATTGAGCCAGAGTTCAGCCAGATCATCCTGGGCGCCGAGGGAACGATAACCGAGGACATGCAGACTCTGAGGATAGGTGGCCACCAGAGGACAGCGAATGTCCGTATTTTTCAGGCGCTGCCCCTTTTCAACCAGTTGCCGGGGAGCCCAGCAAATCTGATTCTTTTCCAGGAATTCCTCGAACCAGACCAGCTTGTCATCGCTCATGAACAGATGGGAAATATAGGCTGGCCGCGTCATGATCGGGGCCTTGGTCTGACCCTTTTGGATCCAGAGCGTGCGCTTCGGATCCAGGTTGTCGTTCACTTCACCCGTGGTGAAGAGCAGGTAATTCTTTCGGATCAGACGCACGGTCAGAGCATCATCGGGCAGCGTCACCCCGCGCTTGTAATCCTGAGCGACATCATTCTTCCAAAGAACCTCGGCTTCAAAAAGATCGCTTCCATCCCGCTGCACAAACATCAGCTTGTCACCACGGCTTTGGAAGGAATAGGTTGAGTTAAAGGCGATCGCTTCTCCCGGCAGGCCGAGACCCGGGGTGGTGGTGGGCAGGGTTTCCTGCGGCTTCAGCTCCAGGCCCTTGCTCGTATAGCGGTAAAAGGCCAGATCGTTCTGACTTTTCCAGTATTTCGTGGCGGCCGCCTTGTATTCCTCATAAAGCTGTTCACCGCTTTTGCCTGTGTAGTTTTCCAAAGCCTGATCCATCGGCATGAAACCATTGAAGGGCACAAAGGTCCAGGGCCACCACCAAGGCATGCTGTAGTCGTAAAAATCCCGCATCATCTGCGGCAGGCGCGTCGCATCATAGGTCCGCAGAATATAGGAAACAAAGGAACCCGAAATCGCATAGCCGATGGTGGAGAAACGGCTGCCATCATAGAGCGCATGCAGCTTGTCGTAACTCGGCCAGTGTCCGGTCAAGGCATAGTACCGTTCAATGCCATACTGTAGATCCGAGCCATTGGACACACTCAGGGCTTCCGCCAGACCCTCGATCCACCAGGCTGGCATCCAGGGCAAATGAATGATGCTGCCCGCCGGTCCAAAAATATTATCCAGATGCCGATACATGCTGCTGTGCGTGAACTCATGCCAGCTGAGATCACGGCCCCCGCGCCCGAGTGTTTGCAGTTCCACGGCATCGGTGATGAAGTTGGCAAAGGAGGGATTGGCCGTTGTGGAGGACAGGATCACTTTCAAAGGGTCGGTCCGTTTGATGTCCAGCCACTCTTCCAGCTTCGGTCGTGCGGATTCCAGCGATTCCAGCACCAGCTGACCTTCGTGCGGTGTGCGCGCATCATGATAGATGAAAAAGTTCGGACTTTGAATTTCCTTGTATTGAAGGTCCCCCTGATTGCGGCCGAAGCCGATGGGAAGGGCCTCGGATACTTCGGGAATCAGCGGCGCAAACGCGAGCACAAGCGCAAGCAGAGCCTGCTTACGTAAAGGTCGAAAAGCGAGCACGGGCAGCCTCTAAATCTTCGGGTGTATCAATGCCGATCGCGGGGTGGTCGGCAACGCTGACGACAATGGGAATATTGTGCCCGAGTGCGCGCAGTTGCTCCAGACTTTCTGCCAACTCCAATGGATGCTGGGGAAGCGCGCAAAACTTCTGGAGTGTGTCCCGAGAGAAAGCATAGACCCCGAGATGCTGCCAGAACGCTTGAAATGTCTGGGGTGCCCGATAATAAGGCAGGGGCGAGCGCGAAAAATAAAGAGCCTGATGAGCATCATTAACCACAACCTTGACACAGTTCGGGTTCTCATGATCCGCTTTCCGGTTGTTCCGGTGCATCATGGTTCCCATTCCGGCCTTCTGTTCCGTCATCAGGCGCGCCAGGGCTTCCAGGTCCCCGCAGTGGACAAAGGGTTCGTCTCCCTGCACGTTCATGATAAAGGGGCGTGGCCTGAGACGGGCCACCTCCGCACAGCGATCCGTTCCGCTTTGATGTCCGGGATCGGTCATCACGCTGGGGACACGGTGCTGCTGACAGGCGTCCATCACCAGCTGGCTATCCGTGGCGACGACCAGATCGGCCCCATTGTCCAGCAAAGGTTTCAGCCTTTCGTAAACGCGAATGACAAGCGGTTTGCCCGCAAGATCAGCCAGAGGTTTCTGCGGGAGGCGGGTTGAGCTGAGTCGAGCGGGAATCACGATAAGCCAATTATTCCAGATCACATTAAAGCCTTTTTGCTGAGGGGATACAAACCTCGGCATTATAAGCGGGAATACGCAGAGGCTCAGCAAAAACTGCAGAAAAATACCCTTGAGGCAGTCATACTTGCCACTCAGTCTATTTCGAGGGTATCCTATATATTGCATTCAAATAAAATTTGGGGTGCCGGAACATGGCTCAAAATGCTGCGCGAAAGTACGATGCCGGGGCCGCTGCGTTTTTCGTCGAAACGCTCTGCCAGGACGCAGATACCTTGCTTCGCTTTGGTTTTGCCATGACGCTCAGCGAAGAGATCGCCGGGCGCCTTGTCTACAAGACCTACGAATCCATCGTTCCCAGCTTGCCGGAGCTGCTCAATAAGGACGCCTCGGCGATCCGCCTGCAGCTCCTGAGACGAGCCTGGGAACTGCATCATGAGATGAATCAGGAAGGCAGCAGCAGCGAGAACGTGCTCTTTCCCCTGCTGAAACCCCTGGATCTGGAAACCCGCTGTTGTCTCTTTCTGATCGATGTGGTGGGTCTATCCATCGAAGAGGCCCGCGAGATCACCAAGATGGACGAAACCGAACTTCGTCGCTACCTGGCTATCGGTCGCAAAAGACTGCTCAGTTTTCGTTTTGAATAAGTGAGGGAGAACCGAAGGCATGGCGCAGAAAACCGCGGCTTTGAGCGATGAAGAGCTTATTTATGGCTATCTCTCCGAATATCTGGATGAGACGCTGCCGAATGATCAAGGCAAACGCTACGAGGAGCTGGTCCAGCGGATGAAGCTGGATAGCCTCTCCACCGACTACGGGATCCGCCGTGGACGTTTGCAGATCGAAGCCCAAAGGCTTTATCTCGACGAAAAACACATGCACGATATCCACGACCTGGTCGAGGATGATGCCACACGGGCCAATCACGAAGCCCATGAAATCGATGATGTCGGTCGCTCCGAACTGATGGGCAATGCCTTCCGCCTGGTCATCCTGCTCAGCTTCCTGGGTCTGCTCGTGTTCGGTGCCTACAAGTTTTTTGGTCCGGAACAGAAAGCGCCTTTCAAGGCTCTCGATTCCCTGATCTATGAAGCCATCGTCATGGCTGAAGATGCCGAGGGGCGCCTGGACTTCCCCACCGACAAACTCGAGGAACTCAACACCTACTTCAAGCGCTATCCGGAACTTGGCTTCGCACCCAAGGAAATGCGCGAGCCAGGCAGCAATTGGGAGCTGAACGGCGGCACGGTCATCGACTACGAAGTGGCCAAGATCATAGCCGTGCAATTCACCGGCAAAAACAATCGTGAGAAATTGTATCTCTTCCTTTGGAACGGCAGGCTCGAGCAGCTGCCCAAATCGGAACCCGGCAATTTCGAAGGTCTTGTCTATCAGACTTATGCTTCCGACAAGTGGAACATCATCGCCTGGCAGGCCGCCCCCGGTGTGACCGGCATGATGGTCGGACACCGCGGAGCCAAGGAACTGGCCGAGCTGGCGTTTAAAGTTGTCGGTCTCTAAGCGCTGCGGTATGGTCGCACCCTCAGTTTCAAAAAGCGGAGCACAGTGCGACCATGGCCCGGAATATCCTCCTCATCCAGCTTCGTCAACTTGGCGATATTTTGCTCACCACACCCTGCTTTCGTGAAATCAAACGCGCCTGGCCTGAGGCCCGGATTACCTTTCTTTCCCATCCGATGGGCCGCCTGATCGCGGATGAAAATCCCTATCTGCACCAGCATCTGACCTATGACCCCAAGGGCGGGTGGCGCCAGGAACTGAAACTGATCCGTGAGCTGCGCGCGGCCCAATATGATCTCGTTTTGGACTTTATGTATAATCCCCGGAGCGCCCTCTATGCCCGCGCCACGGGTTGTCCGCGGCGCCTCGCGTTTCCCTCGCGTCGGGCCCTCCTTTTTACGGAAATCGTGCCGCAAGGCGGTCGCATCGAATACATCGTGCAGGAAAAATTCCGCTACCTCCAGCATCTCGGCATTCAACCGGTCAGCGTGCGACTCGATCTGCCTTGGAGTGAAAAGCATACGGGTCCCCTCATGCAGCTTCTGCAGGAGGCTCCTGATTTTTCGCAGGCCCCCTGGCGCATCGCCATCAGCCCGACCCATCGCCGCGTGGAACGGCAGTGGCCGGTGGAACGCTATGCGAAGATCGCAGATCGTCTGCATCTCGAATGGGGGGCTTCCGTTCTGTGGCTCTGGGGACCGGGTGAGGAGGACTTTGTGCGTCACGCGATGTCCTTCTGTGAGCAGCCCATGCGCCTCGCACCCAAAACCAGCTTCCGCGAACTCGCGGCCCTGATCGCCAATTGTGATCTTTTTATTGGAAATTCCAATGGGCCAAGTCATGTTGCTGTGGCGGCGGATACGCCCAGCCTGCAGCTCCATGGACCGACCTATGCCGCGACCTGGTGTCCGCAGACGGACGAACATCAGGCCGTCCAGGCCGGCGCCGGAACTCCGGCGGGCCGGGGACCGATCGCGACCGTGACCGAGGCGGAAGTCTGGCAGAGTTTGGAAAAGTTGCAGCCCCTCCTCCGGAAAACAGCCGAGTCAAGGCAGCAAAACGGTGTTAGGATGAGGTGGTCCCCCCTCCTTTTCTCTTAGTAGCGATGGAGTCCATCATGTTCGTCAATCTTTTCCGCGTCGACCCCACCGAAAAGAGCCGTTCGCGCAAATTTTCCTGGCTCCCACGGTTTGGGATTGTCGTAGATTTTGCCGGGCGTCGCTTTTCGTTGCGTCATGCGCCCTTACTTGAAACAATAGCTAATCTGATCGAGCGCGGTCCGACGCGGTCCAATCTGGAAAAGATTGTCACCGAGCAGCTCTATGAGATATCCTTGCCGTCCCTGATTCGCCGGAAGACCGTGGACGTCAAGGCCCGTACCATTCACGAAAGGCCCCGCCGCTTGAAGGAACGGACCAAAAAAGGCAGCGAAAGTTTCTAATCCGCATACGGATTCCTAATTCATAGCAAAGGTAGAGGTCGTGTCGCTTATGTTACCGTTTCGCGTGTTTGACAAAGAGAAAAAGCAGATGTGGCAGGTCATCAATTATCATCCGGGAACGAACGAAGGCAGTTATCTGGCCACCAAGGAGGATGATGATGCCACTGATGGTGACATGCGCATCATCCCCGCTTCCGAACTGGTGAATTACAAATTCGTCGATTTTCTGGAAGAAGTGGAACCTTTCGAAACTTAATGAACGAGGCGCTTGCCGCGTTCGATATCGACCCGACTGAGCAGTACCATTCCCACAACAAAGAGCAGCACGATAAAGAGAACGCTCAGTCGACTGCCCCCGGTCTGCTCAGCCAGGACCCCGAAAACCAAAGGCCCAAAGAGTCCTGCGAACTTCGACGAAACGCTGAAGAGGCCAAAGAATTCTCCGCTATGCTTCAAGGGAACCATCTGGGCAAAGACCGAACGGCTGATGGCCTGGCTGGCTCCCTGAACGGAAGCCACGCCCCCGGCCAGAACCCAGAAATGCCAGGTTTTGGTCATGAAAAAACCGACAATGGAAATGAAGGTGTAGACCATCAGGGTCAGCATCAGGGCTTTTTTCGGCCCGATCTTATCGGTGATGGGACCAAAGGCAAACGAGCAGGGCACACCCAGAAACTGCACGACAAGGATGGCCGCAATCAGATCATTGGTGCCGATGCCAACTTCCCGTCCATAGATGGTGGCCATATTCATGATGGTGCCGATCCCGTCACTGTAAGCCCAGAAGGCCAGCAGAAACATCAGCACATCGGGATAGTGCTTCAGCTGAGTAAAGGTTTTCTTAAGCTGGAAAACGGCCTCGAATGAGGTCTTCATCATGTTGCGTCCGCTGGTGTTGCCGAGACCGGGTTCGCGCACATGACGGAAGAGCGGCAGACTAAAGAAGAGCCAGCAAAGACCCACCGAAATGAAACTCAGCCTTATCCCTGCCGCTGTGTCAGGTAAGCCGAATGTGTTGGGACTCATGATCCACATGAGGTTGAGGGCCAGGATCACACCACCGCCGATGTAGCCGACAGCGTAGCCTGAGTTACTGACGCGATGGATTTCCTTGTCATTGGCAATGTGCGGCAGGAGGGCTTCGTAAAAGATGTTGCCCACGTAAAACGAAAAGCAGCCGAGAACGAAAAGAAGCCCGGCCAGGAGCCATTGTCCTGGCTGAACCCAGGCCAAAGCGGTGGTGGCCAGCACGCCTGTGATGGTGAAGACAGCCAGGAATTTCTTTTTTGCACTAAAAACATCAGCAACATAGCCTAGCGAGGGAGAAACCAGGGCGACAGCGATCATGGTCGCGGAGTTGAAATAAGCCCAATAGGCCGTTCGTAAATGTTCTGGCAAATCCTTGGCTAATGAATCATGGAAGTAGAGCGGGAGAACCGCGACCATGACGGTGGTGGCGAAGGCTGAGTTTGCTACGTCGTATAACGCCCATGATCGCAGTTCCCGTCGATTCAGACCAAGTGAAGTGAGTAAACGGGACCAAAGGTTCAACGCCATGGGTCATACCTTTCGAAAATGAGAGGAGACTTTAGTTGTTTTCACCAGTGTAGCCGGATGGAATGGAATCTGCACGAAAAACGTGGTAGATCATGAGTCTCGATTCCCCACTTACCGTGCTGGTAGAGAATAAAGAGTAGAGTTATGAAGATCATGCTGGAATTTCTTGAATCCTTAGGACTGGGAATCTGTCTGGTTCTGGCGGCTCCGCTGAGCTTTTTTCGGCGTCTTGATCATCTCTTTCAGCTGGCAGATCATGCGGGCTATCTGATGCGTCAGCGTCTGTTTGCAGCGTTGCTGCGGGCGCGTTTGGATTATCGCATGGGTAACTACCAGCAATCGGTGGTATTATTGGGTCCCGTCGTTTTGCATCTGGAACACAAACTCAGGACAGGCAAGGCTTTGCCGCTGAAGTTACGCCGTCTTCTTTGCCTGCTATACAGTGACATGCAGAGACTGTATCTCCTGAGCGGTCAGGTCGAGGAGGCGGTTCAGGTCGTCATTCGTGCTCAGCAGAATCTCGGGATTGATCGGCTGCCGAGCAATCCGGACCTGGATATCCGGACGGCGCATGTCATACGCGCTGGTCTCGCGGCAAGCAAATTGCTTGAGGAAGGCGGCCTGGCCACGCTCATGGTCCGCCAGGGTGAGGAGCCCATCGTCAGCCGCAGCCCGTCTGCGGATCCTCGCGGTAAAACCACCCCACGTCCTCAAGTTATGAAATCAGAAGGTCGCGGCGCGACAATTATCGAATTTCCCAAGCCCAGTCGTTAAGTCCCTGACTCCTGTATCCTTCAGTCTCATCAGGATCTTCCGATGCAGACCGAAGAATACGGGAGTGTCATGTTTCGAATCCTTCCCATACTTTGGATGTGGATGCTGGGCTCATCTTCGGTGAGTCTGGCTCTTGACGTTCAGAAGGACCTGTCTGAACTCAAGATTCTGGTGTTTGATTCACCGGAGCGAGCGATCCAGCGTGCGGCAAAACTCGAAGAGGCTGTCGGGGGTGACAAGGCCGGTTCAGTGTGGCTGCAGATCAAGGCCCTGCAGGCCCTGGCCATGACCAAACTGGAACAGATTGATGAAGCCCGTACTGTGGCGAGCAGCGCTCTGAAGCAGGGGGCCTGGATCGATGACAAACTCAATAAATATGCTCTGCAGCTGACGCAAATCGATGCCGGTTCCTCCCTGGGGCTTTCGGAATGGGAAGAGCTTGCGCCTGCTTTTGATCAACTCGTCGATGCGATTGAAAGCGATGGGGATGCTTCCATCCTCGCGCGGGCTCTGACGAGTTATGCCGCGGCGGCCTCGGCATCCGGTCGTCCTCTTCTGGCCACCGGCATGATGCAGAAGGTGCTGGCCCTTCTGCCGAACCTGCCCAAGGATGAATACTATTACTCCATACTCAACGATCTGGTCGTAACCTATCAGAACGTTCATGAAGGAGCGGACCTGGGCACCATCCTCGCGCTGGCGGAAGAGGTGCGTGGTTTTCTGAAAACGGAGCTCCGCCGCTTTCTAGGGGCTGAGATCATGTATAACCTGGGTTTCGCCTACATGAGTTCAGAAAACCTTCCCAAGGCTCTGGAAACGATGGAGGAAGCTCTCCGTTATGGTGAGGCCCTCGGTAATCCCACGGTTATGGCTTATGGTTGGCTTGGCATGGGTATGATACAGGCGCAGGCAGAACAATACGAGGAAGCTGAAAAAAATACACGCAAGGCGCTGATGGAATTTGAACGCGTCGGCAATCAGGTGCGCGTGGAAAGTGCCAGGCAGGTGCTCATTGATATCCTTTTGCATCGATCCGAAACTGCGGAAGCCGAACGACTGATCAAACTCATCGACGGCCCCAAAGCCCGGAATCTCGACAAATACAAAGCCCGCCTCCTCGCCAGTCGGGGTCAGTATGAAAAGGCCGCGCAACTGTCCTTTGGCATCTGGGAAAAAAACCGCGAAGAGAGCAAACGCCTTGATGCGGATAGCACCCAGCGTATGCTCATGGAGTTTGCAGCGTCCCGTCAGGAGTTGGCGCGGCTCGAGCTGCAGGAGAAGGAAAGTCTGCAGCGCCTGAAGATTGAACAGGAAAAAGAGCAGCAGCAACTGAAGATTTGGATTCTGATTTCCATCATTCTGATTGCATGTTCCCTGCTGTTCGACTTTATTCGGGTCAAACGCAAAACCAGCGAACTCTTCCAAATGCATCGCCGTCTGCGGGAACAATTTTTGAGCCGCTTTCTGCCGCCGTCGCTGGCTCATGCGGTGGCCGAGGGGCAGACGGAATTTGATGAAAAGCCACGCGAAGTGACAGCCACCGTACTTTTCGCTTCGGTGGAAGGCTTTCGACCTGGGACGAAGACTCTTCCGACGCCTCAGGACGTGGAGCTGCTCAACGATATTCTGGCGATCATGAGTGGTGCGGTTCACCTGCATGGCGGAACCGTCGACAAATGCAGTGGGGGGCGGATCATGGCTCTGTTTGGAGCGCCGCTTCCCCTCGATCCTGCAGCGTCCGCGCAGCAGGCCTTGCGATGCCTTCAGGAAATGAAGGCCGGTCTGCAGATTCTCAATGAAAAATGGCAGTCCCGTCTCCACCGGCCACTCTTTCTGAAATCAGCTGTCCATCAAGGCCGCATGATCGTGGGCAGCTTCGGCTGTGAAAAACGCAGTGACTTTACCGCGCTCGGTCTGCCCGTGCAGGTGGCCGATGCGCTCGAGGCCGGGGCTCATGGCGGACAATGTCTGATCTCGGAAACAGTTCTGCCTCATAGCCGGGGTTTTGCCAGTCGGGATCTCGGACTGCAGCAGGTGAAAGGACTTTCCAGGCCGATCCGCATCGCCGAACTGACTTTGGAGACTGACTCTGCGGTGAAGGTGAATGCCTCTTAAGGAGATGGCATGTTACGGTTCGTAAACATTGCAGCTTTACTCGCGGGTCTTTTCCTGGCGACGCTGGCCTTCGGTCAAAGCCGGGAGCAGATCAGCCAGGAGCTGGACCAGGCCAAGGATCTTCTGCATGACATTCCTGAGAAGGCCCGGACCCTGCTCGATAAAATCGGCGCCTGGCCCGACCTGAAGGATCATCCGGATCTGCTCTTCAAGAAGATTCACCTGCTGATGGACTATGAAAGCCGGGTCAAAGTCTTCACGCAAACCGAAGCGCTGCTCGAGGAAGGCGCCCGTCTTCTGCCGCAATTAAACGATCCCAAGGCGGAGATCGATCTGCTGCTCGCCCAGGCGGCCTATGCCTTCGAAGGGGAAAAGATCGATGGCATCGGCACCGCGCTGGATCGTGCCTATGACCTTAGCCTGAAGCTGGGTGATGTGGAATCCCAGGCCATTATTCTGTCGGAACAGGGCAATCTCGATCGCATGGAACTGAATTATCAGGGGGCGCTGATTCAGTATCTGCAGGCCTATGAGCTGATCAAGAGCCGGCCCATGACGGATGCCTATGCGCGGGTGACCAATCAGCTGGCCGTCTTTTATTTGGATGGCCTGACAGTTCGTTATGATGAGGGCATCCAGCTTCTGGAGGAACTCGTGCAGCAGGCGGAAGCCTCACCGAAACCCAGACGTCAGGACCTGCAAATTTTTGTCAGCAACCTCGGCTCCGCCTATGCTGAGAAAGGCCTGCATGACAAGGCACGAAAAAGCTTTGAGCGTGGTATTCAACTGGCTTATGAAATTGAGGATTGGACCGGTCTCGCCTACTGCCAGGGTTATATCGGTGGTGTTCTTTTGCGCGAAAAAAAGTGGGCCGAAGCCCTGCCTTATTTCAAAAAATCTCATCAGTATTTTTTGAAAACCAAAAACCGGGCCATGATCATCAACGGCGCGCAGAGACTGATGAGCGCTTACCTTGAACTGGGTCAGGCCCAGGCGGCCGCGGAATATTGGAAGATCGTTCAATCCGCCCCGGAAAAAATGCTTCCGCTTGATCAAAGGGTGGAGCATATGCGACTCAAAGGGCGTCTCGCGGCTTTGCAAGGACGCTGGAAGGAGGCCTATGAGGCCTTCGAGCAAATGAACCGGCTGGAAGTGAAAAAGAATGCCCAGAAGAATGCTGACAGTGCGCGCTATTATACGGCCCTCTTCAACCTTGAACACAAAGCCCAGGAAAACCGGCGCCTCGAACAAAAGGGGCGCATGCAGGTCATGCACCTGGAAAACCGTCGCAAGCAGGGTGAGGTTCTGAGCTGGATCCTCATTTCGGTGTCGGTCATTGCCATGATTTTCGCGGTGGATTTTTTCCGGGTCCGCAAGCGACGCCGGAAAATTCAGGATCTTATGGATAGCGTGCACAAAAGTCTTCTGCAGCGTTATCTGCCGACGCAAACGGTTGAGGCTGTGCTGGCGGGACAGCAAAGGCTCGATGAGGAGCCGGTGCATAAGATCGTCAGCTTCCTGCACTGTGAACTCTGTGATTTTACCCGGGCCACGGAATTGCTCGGACCCTTGCGCATGGGGCGCATCCTGAATGTTTATCTGAATGAGATGATGGAGATCATTGGCCGCGAAGGCGGGATGATCGATAGCTTTGTTAACGGTTCGCTTCTGGCTGTCTTTGGCGCTCCTTCCACGCTGCCTGTGGAGCAGCAGGCGCAGGCGGCCGTTCGCTGTGCCCGACTTATGCAGGATAAACTCCAGGAACTGAATCGCAACTGGCAGCGAACCGACGGCTGGGTCTTTGCCATGCGCATCGGCATGCATCAGAGTGAAAGTCTGGTCGGCTGCCTGGGCCCGCAAACTCGCAAGGAATATACCGCCCTCGGTCCCGGCGTGGAGACTGCGCAACACATCTGCGGTCGCGGTGCACCGGGTGATACCCTGGTTTCCGCAGCCCTGGCCACGCATCTGGAGGCCGGGAATCTGCAGAGCCGCAATCGTCTGCGATCGGGTCAGGATGGTGAGATCTATACTCTTTTGCGAGCCAGTGCCTGAGGCAAGCTCAGGGAGCGGTGAGCAGGCGACCCAGGAAGATGCAATCCCAGCCCATGGAATGCTGCTGAGCGTTCTCGGCGGTATCGCGTTCCCAGGTCCATTGTTTGGTTTCCTCCGGCTCCTCACGCGGACAAAGGTTCTCCAGATCCTCCCGGAGACGCACTCTCGATCCTTCCTGAAGATACTGGAAAAAAAGATTGTCCGGCTGGCGCTCGATGATGATGTTGATGAGATCCCCTTCGAAGGAAAAATTTCTGCCGATTTTCTGGTAGAGGAAAAACATCACAGCCTTTAAATGCAGCGCATAGCCCAGGGGAGCCTGCGAGGCTTCGGCCACGAGGGTATTCTCGCCGATGGTTTTCATTTCCTTATGCAGAGGCAGCTCGAGATATTCCCAGACACGACGCATCATCGTCCACATGCCGGGCGTGATAAAACAGCGTCCGTCGTTGTCATCCCGACAATAGCGGTAGGTGCGCAGCTGACAGTTGCCGCCGACATTGATCTGACAAACCGAGTTCTGATCGATCCATTGCAGCCAGCTCTGCGCTGCGGCTTTATCCTTGGATGCCATGAGCCAGGCGAGCACACCCAGAGCCATATCACGGGAAAAGGAATTGGCCGCTTCCACGCCTACGCGCCGTGGGGAACGCCAGAATTTTCCCGTGGAATCCTGAGCAGCCTGGACGGCCTGACAGCCGGCCTCTTCACCTGAGAGACACAGAAGACCAGAAAAAAGTGTAGCGTCGCCATCATCGCAGTCGCCCTTGGAAGGATGACCCTCACAGAGCGGAGCCCAGCTGCGCCATTGGGCAAGGGGCAGAGTTTCTGCAAGAGGTTCGAGGGGCTCCGGAGACGACGGATTGTCGACGGATTCTGTCGCAGGATCAGGATCTGCTGACATTTCCGTATTCGCATTGGCATCGGCGGTCTTCGCCATGCGCTCCGGCGCGGGTGAGGCCGGTTCGGAATCCGGAGCCCCGCAGGCGGTGAGCAGCATGATTTCAAATATGAAGAAAAGTCGAACTCCTGTCATATGTCCAGCCTCCACAGCGGAGGCATCGGCAGGGTTCAGCACAAAATTGAACCGATCGAGCCAAGCCCGCCGAAGTGTTCAGGCTTTCCCGCTTCATACAGGACGGCCTGGAAAAATATGCAATCCGTGCAGGATCATTCCAGCTTTGCAGAAGAATTGCTAAGATGTGGGCGCCATGGGCGGGATGGACTGATTGTCATGAAAAATGCTGACGCGGAGCACAACAGACCTGTGAACTCATACCAACCAGGACACAAGGAATTCGGTGTCACAGGCTTTGTGGAATTTGCTGCGAGCGAAGTTCCACCGGTGCTGGCTCAATCCGGTCGAGCCGGAGCGCGGGTCGATCGGGACGAGCGTTACATGGCCATCAATCCCGCGTTTCGCAAGCTGATCGATTCAACTCTGCGGGATGATGTGAAGAGCAGTCTTGGGGATGTCTGGGATGCCGTCAGTTGCGAACAGCTGATCCGACCCGCCCTGGAGCGTTGCGGCACGGAAGGAGTTCAGATCGTTCAAGGTTGTCGCCTGCGGGATGATCCCTGGCATCGGACCTTTGATATTTATCTTTTGCCTGAATCTGGCAGCGAATGCATTCTGCAGATCATCCATGAGGTGCCGGCTCCGGCCCTGAGCGATGCTCAGATCGAGGAACTGCGCCGCCTGCGGGCCATCGTGGATCTGGCGCCGGTGCTGATATCAATCAAGGACCGCTACGGAGTGGTGCGCCTCACCAATCGCATGTTCGGTGTGCTCAAGGGGCCTTCGCCCGAAGCGTATATCAATCGCAGCGTGTTTGAACTCTTTCCGCATGAGGTGGCCACACGTCTCTGGGAAAACGATCTGGCCGCATTTCAAGCCGGACACGCTGTTGAGGCTGAGGAAACCGTCCAACATGCTGATGGAACCTTTCATACTTATCTCACCTATAAGTACCCTTTGATTCAATCCAACGGCGAGGTGGGGGAAGTTTGCGCCATTTCCATCGATATTACCGCGCGCAAATATTTTGAGCAGCAGGCTCTGGAGGCTATACATAAGGCCGAGGAAGCCAATCAGGTGAAATCTGATTTTCTGGCTCACATGAGCCATGAGATCAGGACTCCGCTGACCGTCATCCGTGGTTATGCGGATCTGATTGCAAAGAAAAGTGGAGCGGAACCCGATACCATTCGGCATTGGAGCAACAGTGTCGTGCGGGCCAGCAAGCAGCTGGAACTTATTATCAATGACATCCTGGACCTGTCCAAGGTCGAAGCGGGGATGATCGAACTGGAAAAAAAACCGGTGGATCTTGCGCTGCTTCTGCATGAGCTGGAAAACAGTTTTGCCCTGAAGGCCCAGGAAAAAAAGCTCGACTTTCGGGTCCGTCTGCAGGGGGATGTGCCGCGATGTATCATGATGGATGCTCTGCGCTTTCGCCAGGTGCTCGATAACCTTGTGAGCAATGCCTTGAAATTTACGGAACGTGGTTCGGTGGACGTGCTCGTCGAACGAGGCCCCGGAGCGCAGGAGCTGCAGGTTTGGGTGCGTGACACCGGCATTGGGCTCAGTGAAATGGAGCAGGGAAAACTTTTTCAGCCCTTTGTGCAGGCCGATGGTTCCATCGCCCGAAAGTTCGGTGGCACCGGCCTCGGGCTGGTGCTGGCCAAACGTCTGGCGCAACTGCTGGGGGGCGATGTTGAGATCCATCGCAGCGCGCCCGGAGCGGGAACGGACATGCGGATGATTCTTCCCATCGGCTCTACGGCCGGGATGAGCTGCAGCGCTGGAAGTTCCCCATCCGGATCGACTTTATCGATGGAGGAGTCGCAGCGGCGTCTGCAGGGACGGCGCCTGCTGCTGGTCGAGGATGCCGATGATATCCGGGAACTTCTGCGTTATCTGCTCGTGCAAAATGGAGCGCTGGTGGCAACAGCGAGCCTGGGTCAGGAGGCCTTGACCCTGGTTGCCCGGCAGGATTTTGATGTGGTGCTGATGGACCTGCAGATGCCCGTGCTGGATGGCATGCAGACCATGAGCGCCATGCGGGCACAGGGCTTTAAGGGATCCATCGTGGCGGTGACCGCGCATGCCCTGAATGGGGAACGGGAGCGTTGCTTAAAGGCTGGATTCGATGAGTTTTTGACCAAACCCGTGCAATTGCCTGAGGTGTTGAATGTCCTCGAGCGCATGCCAAGAGCCAGGAAGAGCGGATCCTATCCCTGTTAGAGTGGCCTCATGAGCTGGCTGGAAATTTAGAATCACATCGAATCACATCAGATCCGTCAAGGTTGGTTGACTTTAATCGGTACCAGCTTTATGAGAGACTCCATGCGTGGGTAAGTCCAAATAGACAGGAAGCGGGATGTCATGGATCTGCAGAAGCTGGAAGAACTCTTTGTACGCGGCGAACATCATATCATTCTCAAGGAAACCGTGGATCGACCGGACTTTCGCCGTCCAGCCGAAGGCCAGCCCTATCTCATCGGCTCACTCTGCTTTGTCGGCCGTCTGCCCGAGGCGCGGACCCTCCTCGGTTTGTGGCGCCCTCATCTGAGTGACGATACTCTCGCTGCATCCCTCGCCTATGTCGCCATCGCGGCTGCAAGGCAGGGCAGTCTCTCGGAGGCTCTGCGCGATTTACGGGAACTGGGGCGCATCCAGCGCCGGCATCCTACGCCTTTGTCCCAATTCTTTCGCCACCAGGCCACGGCCTTCTATTACTGGCGTCGTCATCGCATTTCCATTGCCCTGTATTATGCGGAGCAGGCCCTGTCGGCCGCCTGGGCCGCTGAATTTTTCTTTGGTCGTGCGCTGGCCACCGATCTGATGGGACATTTGCAAATCAACCTCGGTCAGATCCAAAAGGGAATGGCCTCGCTGGAAAAAGCGCATCAGTATTTTTCCAGCCTGGGTCATTGTCAGCATGTGCAAATTATCGAAACAGCTCTGGCCGGTTATCAGCTGGAGACCAAGCCCTTCGGTGCCGATGCGCTGGCCAGCTTGCGCCAGAAAATCGGCAGTCTTTCGCTTGAAACCAACAACTATTCGCTCAGCTATCTCTACCTGGAGCTCGGGCATCAGCTCGCTCTGCGCGGCGATCTGCAGGGCTCATCGGAAGCTCTCGATGAAGCAGGCGGATTGATTCAGCGCTTTGGCCATCGTCGACACCATGGCCTCCTGCTCTTCCGCAAAGCCTACCTCGCTTATCTGAGCGGACGTGATCAGTCAGCCATACAGTACCTTGATGATCTGAATCGTTTTGCTCGGGAGGACTTTGACGAACGCCTTCTCATCAAGGTGAGCGGCCTGAAGCGACTGATTCGTAGGGAAGAAGATAGCCCGGACATGCAGAGGTTTGTTCAGCATTGGCTTCGCAAATATAGTTATGCCATCTCAAGACGGATTGAAATGCGACGGCATGGGCAAAAGCAAACAGCGGACTGGGCGCAGGACCCTATGGGTGATTTCCTGGACAGTCTGGAAAGCCCGGATCTGAGCGCTCTGGCCAAGGTTCAGCACATCCTGAAGTCAGGCCTGCTGTCCTTGCTTTATAAGCAGTTACCCATCAGCCGGGAGGATCGCGTCCTTTATTTTGATCTGGAACCGCAATCGCTCTTTATTTTTGATCAGGGAGATATCATAAAGTCCGAAGCGGCGGTGACTTTGCAGATGCAGAAATTCGTTCGCCTTCTGCTGAACGGTCCCCAGACCAAAGCCGCCCTGGTGGAAGGGATCTGGAACTATACATACCACCCACTTCGACATGATCCATTGATCTATGGACTTGTCTACCGGCTTCGCTCGGTGCTGGGATCACGTGAGGACTGGATCAATTCCCATGGTGAGGGTTATTGCCTGCGCCCCGATATCAAGGTGAATTTTTTCCCGCTGTATGAAAGTCTCCCGGTGGCAGCGGCGGAAGATGATGAAAGGAGTCATTCAACCGATCTGAATATTCGTCAGCTCAAAATCCTGCAGTACCTGCGGGAGAATGAGACTGTGGATATTCAAGCCTATGTGCATCTCTTTCAAACGTCGAAGGTCACCGCGTCGCGCGATCTGTCGAACCTGACGGAACGTGGATTGCTCATGCGCACCGGAAAAGGCCGCAATACGTGTTACGCACTACCGCAAAACATCCAACTGGAAGAAGGAAATCACATATGATGAAAGTATTTATTGGTCTGATCTCGCTCTGTTCATCCGTTCTCTTTGCGCAGGACTATTACGCTCCCACCAGCAAGGACAAGGAGCCGCTGGCTCGTTTTCCTCTGAGTTTCGAGGTGCAAAATGGAGTGATGCTGTACACCCTTCCGGCGGAATTGACCGGTGTTCCCAACAATGTTCGTCTGGACCTGCAGAGCGAAGTTGATGGGATTCGCACCTTTTCGGGCCCCAAGGGAACGGCTGTCTGCATGGGTGTCGGAGATGAACCCGGCTGCGTGGTCAGACATAAAGGCCTGCAAATGAACAAGGAGCTGGCAAGAACCGCTATACTCCGACGCTTTGAGGATCCCCAGCTGCAGCGGGACGCTCTGGCTATCTCGTCCGAATTCATTGAACATTCCGGCAACGAACCGATCGGTTTCCTCGGTGCCTTGAAGAGACGATCCATCAAGTGGGTGAACGCGGCCCCTGCGGGACGGTGGTCCACCTATTTTGTGAATGAGCGCGATGGCGGCCGTGGCGAGGTGAATATCTCCTTTGTGGAAACATCCGATGGCTATCAGTTGACCTATCCCAATGGCTCCCGAGGCGATCTCAGCAAGGTCCGCTGGACGGCCTTCCATGCGGCGGGAAACTGGGCCGCAGCGGGCAGCGAGGGTTGGTTTGATTTCAGCTTCAATGAAGAGATCAATAAGTTTGAAGGCTTTTTCGGTTCTTATAAGACAACCAGTGGTGGGACGGTTAAGGTCCGCGAGGGTCGCTGGTATGGTGAGCGGCTGAATCGATAACGAAAGGCGGCAGACCAGGAGAGGCTGGCCTACGATCAGCCTCTGCCTTCTCCAAAATCCGATAGCGATAAAGCGCCAGCAAAACCTCGTCCGCTAAATCCGCCTGATACTCCCTCTGCAACGTCCTCCGCGTTTCTGCTAACGACTGCCGTCCATCAAACGCCACGAGCATGGGATAAACAATGCCCGGCAATGCCAGCGCATCATACTCACTATAAGCCGACAGAGCGATCTCCCCACTCTCCAGCCAACGCATGGTGACCTGCGGATTCAGCTTCAATCGATCCGGCAGCTCAGTTTCCTTGCAAACGTCCAGCTTGCGCTGCACATCGATGCTCTTGATCCGCCCGTCCAGTCCTAAAATCTTTTGAACGTCCAGGGCGCTTAAACCCGAAACGATCTCATAACAGTTTCGATAAAATTCCTCTTCACGCCCCGCATACTGTCGCCAGAGTCTCGCATAAAGGGCCTCATCGGGCGCCTCCCCATCCAGCTGCTCCTGAGTCAGACCCTCCTGGCCGTAGTAGGCATTCATCGCATCATCCAGCACCAGCTCGGCATCCAGCCGCAGCATCGCATACCGGGAAAGCTGCCTTTCCACCAGACTTATGTAACCCTTCAGGCTGACCCAAAAATTCAAACCATCCTTGCCTGCTTCATATTTGCAATACCAAGTCGAACAAACCGCCTCCCGATAAGCCCAGATCGTACAGGCTCCCTCGTCCGACGCATAATAAGGACAACGCAAACGCGCCGCCTTCCCAAAGGAATCCTTCGCATGATTGTAAAGGTGTTGATCCAGAAGGGAGGATGCGACCCACCACGGCGTCACCCCAATCCGCGAATGAATCCTTTCCCGCATCCTCCGCTTTCCTTCCCCCAAGGCCGGTCGTTCGTCCTGCAGCAGCCCGCCGACCAGATAGTTCATCAGCCGCGGATAATACGTACAGCATTTTGTATCTGCCCGAAACAGATGCCGCTGCGCTGCTCCCAGCGCCGAGTCCCTCTGCGTCATGCCGCAATTCGAACAGTTGGCTTTCGTCTCACGCGGAATGGTTTGTTGCATGATGTCGGGCAGCAGCTGTTCATAAAGCGCCGGAAATTGATCGTGAAGATAAAGCATAGGGCCACTCTCCCGTTCATGATAAAACCGGATCCTAGCATGACCACAGCCCTTATCGCGAATGTGAAGGATTGCGCAATCTCACCAGTGCAGCCAGGATCCTCCATTCCGCCCTCTCCTTCATCATGCTACCTTGCGAAAGGGAGGCAGCATGATCCCGATTCGCGATACAATCCCATCCAGGCATGCGCCGATTGCAACGGTTTCGCTGATCATCATCAATGCGGTAATTTTCCTTTTGCAAAGCTCCATGCCGTTCGAATACCGCGAAGTGCTCGCCTATCTCTTCGGCCTTGTGCCAGCCCGTTACACGTCCCCGGACTGGCGAGCCGCCCTGGAACTGATGCCTACACCCTGGCCTTTTGTCACGCATATGTTTCTTCATGGCAGTTTTTTCCATCTCTTTGGCAATATGTGGTCCCTTTGGTTGTTTGGTGACAATGTCGAGGACCGCATGGGTTCCCTGCGCTTTCTGGCTTTTTATCTGCTGTGCGGACTGATCGCGGTTCTCACCCACATGTTTCTCAATCCGGACTCAACCCTTCCGACAGTCGGGGCATCGGGGGCCATCGCCGGTGTGATGGGGGCCTACTTCACGCTCTTTCCGCGCGCGCGGCTGATCATGTTTTTTCCGGTGCTCTTCATCCCGATTTTTTTCGAGATGAGCGCCTTTTTTTATCTGGGCTACTGGTTTCTTATGGAAGTGATTCGGGGGACCGCCACACTCGATGTTGTCGAGGAAGTCGGTGGCATAGCGTTCTGGGCTCATGTCGGTGGTTTTGTGGCAGGCTTTATCCTCTATCGCTTCTTTTTGCTCTCCTCAAGAGAGTATCGACCGTGGTACCCGGATGAGGCCATCGACGATTATCCGTACCGTGGATTCTGGAGGTAAGGCGTGGACGTCAGCACACTCTTCTGGATCTTTTTATTCTACATGGCTCTGCAGCCGGCTTTTCGGCAAAAGATGCTCGATAGTTCACGGCAAAAAATGTTGGAACGCATCGAGCGGCAGCGCAACTCCCGGGTCATCGTTCTGGTGCATCGACAGGAGACCATGAGTTTTTTTGGTCTCCCGCTCATCAGCTATATCAATGTCGAGGACTCCGAACAGGTGATCCGTGCCATTCATCTCACGGACCCCGAGGTGCCGATTGATCTTGTCATCCACACACCAGGCGGCCTGGCCCTGGCCGCGCTGCAGATTGCCCGGGCCGTGAACAAGCACAAGGGCAAGGTCACCGTTTTCATCCCGCATTACGCGATGTCCGGTGGCACGATCATCGCTCTGGCTGCCGATGAAATTGCCATGTGCGAGCATGCCGTGCTGGGTCCCGTGGATCCTCAGATCGGCGGCATGCCGGCCGCTTCCATCATCAAGGTTCTTGAAAAAAAACCGATCGCCGACATTGATGACAAAACCCTGATCCTCGCGGATCAGGCGGAAAAGGCACTGACCCAGATTGAAGAAAGTGTCTTCGAGCTTCTGGCGGATGACATGCCTGCGGAAAAAGCCCGCAGTATTGCCCAGACCCTTTCCAGTGGAACCTGGACGCATGATCATCCGATCACGTTTGAAAAGGCCCAAAGCCTCGGTCTACCGGTTTCATCCAATGTGCCGATTGAGATCATGAAGCTCATGCAGCTTTATCCGCAGCCTGTTAAGAAACGCCCTACGGTCGAATATACTCCATCTCAACGCGGCATTGAGCGTGAAAACGGGACGGAGGCGTGACCAGGATGATGGATCCCACGACATCGGAGACGGAACCTGATCATGACCTTGTGCAGCTGACGGGACAGGATCTTCTTCCGGAGCAAATTTCCTTTCCGGAGCGAACGCCGGCGGATCCCGTCGCTTTTGTCGATGAAAAGAGCGGGAGAGCTTACATCTATGGAACGCAGGTCGAGGGCAGCGGCATTACCTTTCTCCGTTATCCCGATCTCAGTACTCTTCTGTAGGGTGGGGCTTTCGAACGCCTGAGTCGGGATGTTGAGCTGCCCAATGGCCAGAAGTTGCAGGGCAAGGAAGCCATCTGGGACACCTTGCGCCTGGCCTTTCGTCATCTGAAAGAAGCCTTCCCGGATATTGAAACGTTTTACGCGCAGAACGGAATCCGCTCCGGCAGCGACATGTATTATGGTGGGATCGCCCTGAATCCAGATGGCACGCTCGGCGATTTTCCGAGGGACAACTGGCGACGGCGCATCCATCCCATCATGGAACGACCGGATGGGCAGCTGGAAGTGATCGCCGCACCCGTCTTCAATCCCATTCCACCCGAAGCCAAAACCAGCGATTATATAGGCTTTGGAATGCTGCCGAGTCTGCCCGGCAATTACCTCGGTCATGCCTATGGCCCCAACTTCAAACTGGTCGGATCAGGGGATTCGCAAAGCGGCCGCACGGAATTATGGATGATCCATGAAGAAGTCTGCCGCCGGGTCCGCATCCACGATAAGCCGGTGGAAATCACCGAAATCTTCGCGCGCCGCATGATCACACCATTCCTGGCTGAATCGAACAGCGTCCGTCTTGTGAGTGTCGAAGCCCCCAATGGAAGCCTCGCACCGGATGCCTGCCGCGGGCCGCTCCTGAATTACACCAAGCTGCTGGAAGGGTTCCGACCCACCCGGGTCGATGCGGACGGCATTCGCATCGTTCATCGCGCCGAGCGATCCGGGTCCGGCGCCATCACCTATGTCCATGATCCCGAACTGGCTCGCAAGGAATACTTCTTTCTCACCGGAAGCAGCGGAAATTTCAGCGGTGATGATTATGATGTGATCATGGCTGTGCGGGAAAGTTCCGCCATCGGCCCCTATCGGTTGATCACCGAAACCGGAAGCCCACGCTGGAAGCGTTATCTCCGCTCCATCAAGCGAGCCCATGGTTTGTCCTGGGCCGGTCGCGGCAGCTTCATCAGCGACGAGCACGGGCGATGGTTTCTGCTCTTTCACGCGGTGGATAAAACGCTGAAGCCGGGAGGTTCCTATACCGGCGTGATTCCTCCCAACACCGAGGAATACCATCGCAACATCTACCTTGTGCCCATTGAGTTCGTGATCAATCCCGAAGGCGAACCGGATCTGCGGGTGATGGGGGCTGACGCCGCCGAAGGTTAAGGGGACTTTGCCTCGCTGCGTTTGGATTCATGCTGACGAATCCAGTCCTTTGATTCCTGTAACGCCTGGAGTGCCCTTTGATAAAGGCCGGGATCGCCCTCCTTCAAAACTTTCAGAAGAGCTTCCGCCTCGCGGATATAAACGCGACCGAAGCCGGCATCATGCCGCGCAATATCGGGAGCGTTGGAAATAATATCGGCGAGCTTCACTGTTTTCGCTTCAGGCCTCGCTTGGGCCAAATGCTGACGGTCGAGCTCCTTGCGTCGCGCCCGATTTCCATCCTGCGGCCTGGACACATCCGTGAGGTTCTCAACCAGAACCGCAACCTCAGGGCCAAATGCGGCCTCAACTTCCGCCAGCGTCACCTCCGTGTCTTCCACGACATCATGCAGCCAGGCGGCGGCGATGGTCCTGGGATCCGCGGTAACCGAGGCCACAATTGCCGCCACATCACGAAGATGGACTTCATAAGGCTCGCCCGAATATTTGCGCCGATGGTCCTTTTTGCGATGCGCGGCCTCCGCAAATGACTGCGCCCTTTCCACTAAATCTGACATGAACATCCTTTCTGAATGGACCGCCGTCCGTCGATCATCCATTATCACAAAAGCAAGGGCTTTTCCTATCAAAGCTTGAAGGAGAAACACGATGGAACAGATGATACAAGGTCAATCGACCTCAGCACTTGCCCGTTATCTTGAAAAGATTCAATTCCCCGCAGAAAAAAAGGACATCCTGAGCGCGGCCTCTCAGGCAGGGGCGCCGGAGGATGTGATCCGTCTCATGGAACTGTTCCCCGACCGCCGCTATCCCACGCTCGACGATCTTCTGCGGGCCTTTGGTGCGGACGCACGAACGGATACAGGATCGGCGCGAGTGCAGGGCGTCAATGATACAAGCCGCGTCGGCGAAAACGCCTATATGCAGAGAGGAGTGGAGGAATCCGCCGGTGCCGGGTATCGATCCCCTGGCCCCACAAGCAGTGGCTTCACGCAGGAGGAATACTCGGGCGGCAATGCGCGCTAAATCCTTGAAGGCGCCCCGAGGGGCGCCAGCCGTCTTACAGGGCAGGGGAAGTCCCCGGGCTGCTCATCGGACTGGTGATGATATGGGGACTGATGTGCTGCTGGATCTGGCTTTTCCGCGAGATGAAATCCTGCGACATGCGGATCCGCAGATCATCGTCGGTTTTGGACCGTATCAATTTAAAGATTTCGTCCTCTTCCTTGTCCACGTGATCCTGTACAATGGCCCGCAGATCCTTCACCCTGTCCTCGAAGGCGCGGCTCGAGGCATCAAGGTTATTGATAATGTCAAGCGCCGTGCGTATCTCCTCGTGCTCGCTCCAGGCCTGATCAAAGCGATCCTTCATCTCATCGAACTGCTGAAAGTGTCGATAAACCGTTTGTTCCTCGGCCTCGGAGTGGGAGAGAAGATCCACGCGCAGCTGATAGAAAAGGTCATTCTTTTCCACCGCAGTGTTGGACTGTTCGATTTCCTGAAACAGGGTCTTGGCTTTGGCGTGATCCATGCGCAGGATATTCAGGATGTCCATTTCATCCCCTGACTTGCCAAAGGTGTTGATCACGGCTCCCGCCACCGTTGCCGCGGCGTCACGAATTCGACCGGTCACGCCTGTGGCTGGTTCCTCGCCGGAAATCATCTTCACGGCGGTTTTTTCCATGAGGCTTGAGATCTGAGCGACCTGCTTTTCCATGGACGTTTGAACACCTTCAAAGGGACCAAGGGCTGCCTTCACGTCCGGTTTGCAGACCTGAGCCACCTTATGGACGAGATAGCCACACATCGCCTGGTTTTGTTTGACCAGAGCATAGGCTCCCAGCTTTTCCACAAAAGGCGCGTTGGCTGCGCCGATTCTTTGTGAAACCAGTTCCGTAAATCCTTTGGTAAATTCTTTCGGCTCGACCCTCATGCCGAAGTTGGTCATGACGGTTTCCAACATGCGGAGATTTTTTTCATCCTCCTCTGCGATTTGCTCCAGGGTGTCACGCGCCTCGTCAAAGTTGGCAAGAAGGCGGCGTATGCTGCTATTCCATTGCACAATGGCCCGTTGCCGCATTTCAATGTCGGCAAGTTCACTGGCAAGACCCAGCCTTGTCTCCTGTTCCGATACTGCTAGCATTTTGTTCCTCCTTGTTGCGAACAAGCAGTCTTACTATAGGCCCGGGCCAGCGCGTCATGCATTAGCCGAATTCTGATTTCTTGTTGTGAATGTTCCGTCCCTGTCACGTGATTCCTACAGGCGTGCGTTGGCAAAAGATTTGCACCACGAAACCGCGGTGATTTCGTCAACTTTCACGGAAAGAGAGGAAATAATGACTGTTACAGCCAAAAACATACTCGGCCAGGATCAGAGCGAAGGTCCAGTCGCCAAGGCTATCGAAGAGCAAACATCCCGCCTGCCCTCGGATGTTTTCCTGTGGGCTGCGGTCGGTTCCATTGCCGTTTCGGCCCTGTTTCAGATTCAAGGGCGCAAACAGACCAGCAATTTTATCGGCCAGTGGGCTCCCACACTGTTGATTCTGGGGCTTTATAATAAACTGGTGAAGGTGGCAGGCTCAGACCGCTACGAAAGATAGCGGGAGACACGGCGGCGTCCGTCCCAAAACCCTGCCCCCACGGGCACACCCGGGCGTTGGTTCCCCCAACGCCCCAATTGATATTTGTCAGCTCAAGCCCATCACCCTGCAGGCTGTCGAGTATAGTGAAGCTTCCTGAGGCTGCTTCGCTGAAGCTCCAGTCAGCGGACAGTTTCCGTCTGCCTAAAATTCCGAAGAGGTGAATCGCGCAAGTCATTCTCTATCAACGAGCCTTCACCTTCTTATCGTCGAAGTAATCATACGCTCTCACAAAACGCTCCTTATCCCAGCCCCGCAGAACAAGATCCGGCGCTCCAGGTTTCACGAAACGAAAAACCGGCAGCGAGCCATAGCCGAGCCTGCGCATGATCCGATCATCATCCGCATCCACGATCACCACCCGACCCCCACGCCGCTGGGCCTCATGTTCCAGAAAAGGCTTGGCTTCACGACAGGCTTCACACTGGTCGGCGGAAAACATATAAATCGTCGGCCGTCCCGGAAGGGAGCCTGGTTTATAGGCAGAGACCGGGATGGTTTCGGTCGAGGTGGAGGCACATCCGGCGAGACAAAAAAACAAAAGCACGTTCTTCATGAGGCTTCTCCCGCTCAGGGTTCTTCGGATGGCGGAAGCCATGCAAGGCCTTTGCCAGTGGATGAAACCCCTGAACGGGTGCGCGGGAGGGAAAGCGGACTCGGGAAAACTTGAGAGTCCTGTTATTTTTTGACAAGCAGATTCAATTTCGGATCATATTTGCCGTTCACGCCAAGTCGCAGACCGCCGCGTGGTCCACGGACCACCTCGAGCTTGCAATCGGGCTGACTGGCCGCCCGCAAAAGCTCCGTCACGGCTTTACAGGACGTATCGGCCCGGACTTTGAATGTTACGAGGCCCTGCAGGGTTTGAATATGGACCGTATCCACGCTGGTTCCAGCCGAGACGGAGTCATCAATCCACTCGTCCCGATTTTCACGACCTTTGATCAATGTTTCAAGCTGGCAAACCCAGCCTTCCTTCAATTTCATTCCCGACCTCATCCTTGTCCATGATGAAACGTCCCTGTTTCATCATACAGGATATTACCGGTATTGGGGATGCTGGGTCGGCAGGTATTTGCGCCGGTTGATATCATCAATCTGCTCATTCAGGGTAAAGAAATCATAAAGGACGCCCAGCAGAAAAAGGCCGCCTGAAATCAAATACAGGAACCCGGAGATCCATTTGCCCATAACGAAGCGATGGACTCCAAAAACGCCCAGAAAGGTCAGCAGCAACCACATGATATTGTAATCCAGAGGTCCCTGCTGATACTTCCGATCGGCCTGGCGGTCCATGGACGGGATCAGAAAGGCATCAATCAGCCAGCCGATACCGAGAAGGCCCAGCGTAAAAAACCAGATGGTGCCGGTAATCTGCTTTCCATAATAAAATCGATGGGCGCCAGTAAATCCAAAAATCCACAGGAGATAACCGAAGAGTATGCTGTGCGTATTGTTATGAATCCGCATGGTTTCCTCCTTGCTTGAAGCTGGGCTGGGGAACAGTTCCCCAGCACGTGGTGCGGGATGGGATTCAGGTTGTCGCCCCACCCCACAGATCGAGCGCGTTCTTATCCGACCGCTCCTGCACAAAAGGTTTCTTTTTGATCAGCGTGGGTCGTTCCATGTGCTCCGGGCGCAACGGCTCAAACTGATGCGGGAACTCCCGTTCAATCATCACAAGGCCTTTGATGGCCAGCGCTTTCAGAAGATCCGGTCCCGCCACGTAAAGCACGTCGGCAATCTGGATGTGCCGCCTCTCGTCAATCGCCTGGGCAATGCGAGATTCCAGAGGATTGTCGGTCGACAGGGAAATGCTGATGGTTTTGTTTCGTTGCCCTTTGCTCAATGCATATTTCCTTTCGCCAGTGAAGTGCAAACCGTATTGGAGTTGCCAAAATCAGCGATCAGATACGTGCCGGGGTCAGCGGCCATTTCAATAATCTTCCGATAACCGAGGGCTGCTGATTTCATGGCCAGCTCGCGCGGTACATAGACAAAGGATACGTTATGCTGGTCCGCGAACTTTTTGGCAATATCCTGGACCGGTGAATAAATGGAACCTCCACCCGTGACGGCAATCCGAAGGTCATCCGTTTCCAGTGAGTCGAGAAGGGAACGAAAGTGTGGCTTTAAGGTTTCATTCGAGTACTGTTCGAGAACCTGATCGGCAATATCCTTCAGCTCCGAACTGGGAATAATGCCTTTATTGCTGTTCAGGTTCGGCACCTTGGCCTCATGATAGGAACGGTAAAGCCACTCATCGTAAATCTGATCATTGCCCGCTGCGGAATCCGGCTCGCGAATCGCATAGTCGTTGAGCAGACGGCGCCTGAATTCCTTGACGGCATGACGAATGCCTGTCTTCATCGAATGAATCGAATTCTTAATCGGCTGCCCATCCTCACGCAGGAGGACGGATTCCACCGTACCATAGCCAATGGAGATGGTCAGGAGCTTGCCGGGAATGGAAAGCTCATGCTTGATGCCGACCGCATGTCCGATCGATTCACGGAAGGATACCACGCGTTTGATGGCAATGCTCTTGCGACCTGCAGGTTCTTCCCAGGACAGCTGCCGCCCATTATACGTTGCCGCCAATTTCATATTCTGTTCAAAGGTGAGATCGGGAAAACCGCAAGCCAGATTGATGGAACCGGTGACGCCAGCATGCATGGCCGAAGACACAACGAGGAGTTCAAACTCACGTTCTTCAACGGAGAGATTCAGAGCTTTCGAAGAGCGCAGCTGCTGGGTGCGGACGAGATTGCCGACGGCTACATATTCATTCTCATAAATGAATTGGCAGGAATCCTCCTCGGCCTCAAGGAAGCACTTATCCGAAAGACGTGCAATCAAGGAGGGAAAGCTTACAACGTTCAAAAAACCTTCCATGGTGGACCCTTCTGTGTGTTCATTTTACGATCAAATTCATCCCGGTTGAATAAATTGAGTCAGGGCAGAGTGCAATCACATTCATGGATTTTTTTTGATGGAAAATCGTGACACGAAAAATTATGCAGACACAGAGGACAGTCTTAGTGCAGCTCTTCCACCTTATGCTTCACGGCTTCCCGGGGGTGGCTGGCCCATTTTTTTACGGACTCGATCAGCGGTTTGAAACCGATCGGTTTGGTCAGAAAGCCGTCAAAGTCCGCTGAAAGAAGGACGCGATGCCTTTCCTCATGAAACGCGTGAGCGGTCAGAGCCAGGATGGGTTTGGCAAAGTGGAGTTTACGCAGCTCCCGGGTGGCCTTGTAGCCATCCAAAAGCGGCAGCTGTAGGTCCATGAGAACGAGGTCGATCGGTTTTTCCAGCGCCAGGGAGATCCCATGGGCTCCATCAGCCGCGCAGTAAACCCTGCCACCAGCCATTTCGATCATACTTCGGACCATCAATTGCACATCGGGGCTGTCCTCGACCAGGAGGACCGTCGTGCCCTGCAGCTCGGAGGGTCCAATGTGCGGCGTCCCATGTCGGGCCGTCCCCAGGACCAGTCCATCGCCGACGGCGCGCAGGTTAATGCAGATGCGAAAGGTACTGCCGGCACCGACCTGACTTTCCAAAAGGTTGACGTCCCCTCCCAAAGCCTGGGCCAGACGCCGCGAAAGATAAAGTCCCTGGCCCACACCTCCGAATCTGCGCGTGTCCGAGGCGTCGACCTGTGAGAAGGGTTTGAAGAGGGAAAAGTAGGAATGCACAGGTATGCCGCAGCCGGAATCCTTGACGTCGATCTGCAGGAGCAGAGGCATCTCCGCATCCGGACCGGGCTGTGCCGAGGCTTCCACGGTGATGCGACCCTTTTCCGTAAACTTCACGGCATTGTTCACGATATTGAGAAGAATTTGCCGCAAGCGGGTGGCGTCGGTCAGGATTGTGGTGGGAATGTTTTTGTTCCAGGTGAGTTGAAGCTCCAAACCCTTGGCCTTCACCTTGGGCAGCATGCTGTCCATCACCTGTCGGACTTCGATCTCGGGCCGACAGGGCGCGAGCGCAATCACCATCTGGCCCGTCTCGATGCGCGAGATGTCGAGGATATCATCAATCAGTTGCAGAAGATGCTCGCCGTTTCGTTTGATGGCCCGCAGGGGATGCGCGAGCGTGGGATCCCGCTCCTTTTCCGCCAGAGCCAGTTCACTATAACCCAGAATAACCGCCAAAGGCGTACGCATCTCATGGCTCATGTTGGCCAGAAACTGACTCTTCGCAAGGTTCGCCTGCTCGGCTTTTTCCTTGGCCTGGATCAGCTCAGCTTCAATCCGCGTTTGGCTGGTTATATCACTCAGAATGCTGCGGATAGACACATCCCCTTGATCATCGTCCTGCCAGGCGATGCTTTCGATTTGGGCATAGAAAGGCTCAGAACCCGACGTTTTCAAGCGCAGCTTGCAGGTCTGCTTTTCACCGTTTTGAATCACATCGTGAAGATGCTGGTGAAACATCTCCTGATAGCCATCAAAGATGTAATCATGAAAAGGGGCCCCGATCAGCTGAATGCGATCCTTCTGAAGACTGGCCGCTCCCTTCAGATTGATTTCCCGAATCACAGCGTTCCTGGTCAGCGTCAAATATCCGACCGGTGCAAAGTCATAGAGATCGCCATAACGCTTGGCCGCCTGCTTCAATTGATATTCGGCTCGTCGCAGCTCCTCGTTTTGCAGTTCCAGCTCGATGCGGTGCGTCTGCAATTCGTGGATCAGGCGCTTCATATCCATCATGCCGACGAGCTTGCTGTGATGAGCCTCATTTCGATTCATGGGTTTGACTCGAGTTTATATATGATCAAAAGATAGTGCGGCATGGCCAGCAAAAAATTGACTTCCGTGACGGTTGCCTCGGCAGTCATCGCATGCTCGAGTTCCCCTTGCAAGCGGATTTTTCCGGTCCAGCTGCGCTTATCATGCTGCGGAATTCCGTGAATACCCAAATCATTCAGGGTGGTGCTCGGAAGCTCAGCCGAGCGCAGACCAAGGCAGTTGCAGAACTCCTCATTGGCGAAGATGACTTTTTCATTCTGGTCAAAAACCAACAGCCCATTGGGGATTTTCTCGCAGATTGACTGGTACATGGCCGCGCTTTTTTCCAGGCGGTTCTGCTCGGTGATATCCGAAAAACCAATGACCACGCCGTCAATGACGTTCGCCGCTGTCTTGTAGGGCGTGATGCGCATGAACAGCGTGCGATTATCCTTCATCTCCACAATGCGCTCGATCGGAGCCAGGATATTCAGCACCTCCTCCGCATCCTGCAGCACTCTGTCATACTTCATCTGCGTGGCGAAATCGCCCAGAGAGCGGCCGATATCCGAAGGGATCAGATTGAAAATCTTGGTGGCGGAACGTGAGTAGCGGGTGATCAGCAAATAGCGGTTGAGGAAGATCGTTGCGATGCTTGAGCTGGAAAGGAAATTGTCCAGATCGTTATGGGCTGAAGACAGTTCCTCGATTTTGATCTGCAGCTCCGTGTTGAGCGTGACCAGCTCTTCATTGACAGCCTGGAGTTCCTCCTTGGCCGTTTCGAGCTCTTCATTGGAACTCTGCAGCTCCTCGTTGGAACTTTGCAGCTCCTCATTCATGGACTTGAGCTCCTCATTCGAGGTTTCCAGCTGTTCCACCAGAGTCTGCATGTGCTCCCGGGTGAAGAGAAGCTCCCGTTCGATATTCTGGGTACGCTCATCGAGGTAACGCTGATCGAGGTGAATCACGTTCTCCGGAGTCAGAGGCTCCGCATGGGTCGCTTCAAAACTGATAATGATCAGTCGCTGCTGATAGGAGAGTTCACTCACCGGCCGGACCACGATATCAATGCTCAGCAAATCATTGTGGCGTTTGACCTTGATATCCTTAAAGCGCACCGCCTCGCGACTGCTCAGGACCTTTTGAAAGCCACGGCTGACCTCCAGTTTGATCTCATCGCGGGCCATGGTGAAGACATTCATGTGTGCCTCACCCTGCGCGGTTTCCAAAAATTCGGACATGCGGCCGTGGACGAACAGAATATCGCCGGCGCTGTCGCAGATCAGACTCGGCGGTACGTAGGAGGACATCAGAAAACTCTGGCTGAGCTCACGGATCGAGGGCCGCCGCAGGCCCGGCAGGTCGGCTCGAATCCGCTCGGTCGGTGTTTGACGGACGGACTGGCTGGCTTCGATGTCCAGGGTGCGCGACGGGAAGGGGCCGCCGCTTTTCCTTTCAAAAAACTTCCACTTCTTGTCGAGAGGCGTAAAGAGGTTGTTCGCATCACCCGTGGTTTCTGAACTGCCGAGAAAAAGAAATCCACCGGGGTTCAGGCCGTAATGAAAGATCCGCAGCAGTTTTTGCTGAAGAACCGGTTCCAGGTAAATCATCAGATTGCGACAGCTGATCAGATCGACCTTGGAAAAAGGTGGGTCACGCACGGCGTTATGCACAGCGAAGATAATGCGTTCCTTGATCTCAGGCTTGATCTTGTATTCATGAACCCCCTCGTAAAAGAAATTTTTCAAGCGTTCCGCCGACACTTCCGCGGCTATGGTTTTCGGATAACGGCCCTCACGGGCGATGTCGATGGCATCCTTGTCAATGTCGGACGCAAAAATGCGCAGATCGATATCCCTGTTTTGATTTTCGCAGGCTTCCAGCACACTCATGGCGATGGAATAGGCCTCCTCGCCGGTTGAACAGCCAGCGACCCAGATGCGCAGAGTCTTGTCCTGCATCACATTTTGCAGGATCTGCGGAAGATACACCGTCTTCAAAGCCTGAAAGGCTTCCGTATCGCGGAAAAAGTTGGTGACCCCGATCAGAATTTCCTTCAGCAGGCTTTCCCGCTCGCCGGCCTCCGCTTCCAACAGTCGAATATAGTTGCTCAGCGTATCGATCTTTTGCGCAATCATCCTGCGCTCGATGCGGCGGCGCAGCGTGTTCTTTTTATAGAGCGAGAAATCATGCCCGCTGTGGGCCCGCAGAAGGCTTACGATCTTCTGCAGTTCCACGCTGGTGGAAGACAGAACCACCGGTTCGGATTCGGGCACCAGACGTCCCAGATGAGTGATCCAATGCAGGATATGCTGGGGTATATCGAGCGGACGTGCCACCAGGTCAGCGAGCTTCATGTCGAGGCATTCGCCGACTGGTGGATGGCATTCCTCGCTGTCAGGATCCTGAACGATCACCAGACCGCCCTCCTCCTTGATGCGCTTGATGCCCTGCGAGCAAGACCTTCGAACATCGGCCAGCATCACGACGATGGCCCGTTCCCTATGCTCCACGGCGAGGGACCGCAGGAACGCATCCAGCGAACCGGAACGTTCCGCACTCAAGGACAGCACATCCCCTGAAAGGCTCGCCTCCATGTCGGACGGCAGAAGGTAAATCGTATCCGCCTCGATCAGCATTCCATCCTTGGCTGCAGTGATGGACATGGTGGTATGAAAAGGCAGCGGGGTCTTCGGTATCTGCAGAAAAAACGCGACCCCACGACCCGTGGGGATGTGACTGACGATATGTTCCAGCACGACCTTGCTGCTACCCGTAGAACCCAGACAAACGTAATAGTGAGGTTTGCGCGGGGAGGGCGGTGTTCCTTGAGGGCCTTGAGTTTCCATCCTATCCTCGTTTGGCAGAGTGCGTCGAACTGCTGGAATGCAATGATGTTCGGAAAGTTTTTATTTTATGTGCGGAAAGGTCTATCCGGTACTGGTTTTTCACTCAGCTCGTCCATAGGGCGCGGGACCATGGGGTACTGCTCGAGGATTTGCCGGATCAGCTGCATATGCAATTCGGTGGTCTCTATGATTTTGTTGTATTTGCGAACTGCCAGAGTCTGATGCAATTCCTCAGCCCGCTGCATGAGCTGACGATGCAGGCTGATCTTTTCATCCAGAGCTCGCAAGGCGCTCCAGAGCGCGCTGTCCAGAGTATCCTGCGCTCCTCCTGCCCTGCCTCTCAGCGTGACAATCTGACTTTTCTGGCAGAGGGCACAGATGTTTTTATCCTGCGGCGGCGCGTCGGGATCTTCAACAGGGGGAGGGGAGCCGGTCACCAGGTCTTCACTAATCGGATCGTTCGGCAGGACGTTAAGCTGCCTTCTGGGCGCGACCGGTCCCAGGGTCAGGTTATGAAGAGTCCCGGCAATGTCCTTATGAGGTAGCAAATAATCAGGATAGACGTGGCTCAGGGCATGACGCGGCATATCATTAAAAGGCGTATCCGCGGGATCCTGGATGATCACCGTGCCGCCTTCCTTTTTGATCGCCAAAAGTCCCGCCGTTCCATCATCCAGATATCCGGATAAAAGGACAGCGACGACGCTCGGTCCAAATGCAGCGGCGGCTGTCCGGAAGAGCGGATCAATGGCTGGTCGGCAGCGATTCTCGTGGGGACCGCGGTGTAACAGGATACGATTCTTATGGATGACCATGTGCCGATCCGGTGGCGCGACATAGATATGCCGAGGCATCAGGAATTCCTGAGTCTGAGGATGTTTTGCCGGGATGCCGCTTGTCGACTCCAGGAGCATAGGCAAAACACTACGCGCATTCGGATGAAAGTGAATCACGACGCAGATCGGAACGGAAAAGTTGGGTGGCAGACCGCGCGCGATTTCCAGGACCGTGGGAATGGCCCCTGCTGAGCCGCCAATGACGATAAGTTTAGGTAGCGTCATGTGTTTTTCCTTTGCTGTCGTCGCCAGGCCTCCTTTCGCTTTTGGTATGCATGGATCATTCCCTCGCCCGTGGCATGCGGCTTGCTAGTTTTTCGAGCGGCACATCTGCAAACCCGAGGAGGACGATCATGCCACGTTCCAAAAAAAACCAGGAAGCCGAAGTTAGTATTGATGCCATTGAACTCTTGCAGGACCAGCATCGTGAAGTCGAGGATCTTTTTGATGAACTCGAAAACACCGGATCCCGCGCTTTGAAAACCCGTCTGCAGCTGGTTCAAAAATTGGCGATTGCCATCGAAGCTCATTCTCAGATCGAAGAGAAAATCTTCTATCCGGCCGGGCGTGAGGTGGACGAAGATATGACCCTTGAAGCTTATGAAGAGCACAGCGTGGTTCGTCACCTCATCGAGAAATTGAAACAAACTGAAGCGGATGATGAACACTTTATGGCGCGCGTGACGGTTCTGAAGGAAATGATCGAGCATCACGTGGAAGAGGAGGAAGGCGAATACTTCCCCAAACTTTCGAAGAAATTCGGCAAGAAGCGTCTGGCCACGCTCGGCGTTGAAATGCAGGAAGCCTATGATGACGTCACGGAGAGTCTGCAGCAGGCCGTGCAAGGACGTGCTCCAGCTGCATCGCGGAAGAAACCTGTTTCCGCCGATCTGCATGCCTGAAACACGGTGCCGGCAACCCCTGCCCCATGCGGCGACTGTAGGTTTTTTGAAGCATTGTGAAATCACGTCATGAAACAGCCGGGAAAGGACAAAGCCCGGTTCGGAAATCCGAGCCGAGCCCATGAGGTGTTGGGGTATAAAGGAGAATCTTAGCGGGCCAGGCGCTCCGACGTTGTCAGAACCGAACCCTTGCCTATAAAGCCGCGGGCTTCGGAACTGCCAGCTTCCGCCGTGGTCGAGCTGAAGATTTTGGCCTGAACTTCAATGGTGTGAACACCGGAAGTCAGATTGTCCGTAAGAAAGTTAAAGGAGCCGGCATTCATGGTGCTCAGGAGCAGCGAGAGCTCTTCATCTGCAAATTCACATTCACTGGCCAGAATGGTCCCATCGCCATCGGCGTCCGTGCAACTTTGCAGGATGCCTCCAAAGGTTGCACTCAATTCCTGAGTTCTCTGGCAGTAAGTGACTTCACCGGGAGCTGCGACGTTGCCGTCAACCAGCACCCGGACCATCACAGCCGCCGACGCGGTGGAAGTGTCCTTCTTTCCGCCTTTGCTTTTCACGGTGGTTTTGGTCAGGAGACCGCATTCGAGAGCCATATCGATAAAGAGCGAGCGATTGGAAGTCTTCAGCGTTTGAGTAAGGATGGTGGTAAAGTTCACATCACCCTGGTCCATGATCGCGATATCACTGAACGCGGCCGTGGCCTTGGAAGCTGGCTGGGATGTACCACTGCCGGTGGATGGTTTCAGGGCAACGGCTTCTCCACTTTTCTTGTTCGAACGCAGGCCACGCAGAGAGAGTTCATCAACACCGCAGTTGGTCACAAGAGTCGCGAATGCCAGGAGGGTGATAAGACGAACGCCATGAGCGGAGAATTTTGACATAGTAAGTTCCTTTCTCTAATTGCTGATGCCGTATACAAAATATTTATCGGTTGGATTGGAAATTTCCTGACTACTTTCTTTTATCTATTATAATATTACATAGTTATGGCGCTTAATTATGTGCAGAATATACACAAAAAACAGTCGCAGGAGACGCCGTCATGAGCCATCCGCTTTCGCTGCTCTTCCTTATGAACATGACGCTCGCCACGGGAGGCTGGACCTCTGAATCCTATGAAGTCCTCTTTACGAATCCCGTATGTCCGCGCCAGAGGTTTGTGTCCTACCGTCCGCGCAATCCACCGCCGGAGACCTTTATGAGTTCACGCGGGCCGGTGCGCATTGCGCCCGATCGGGATGCGGTGGAGGAGATTCCGGTTGAAGCCGCCGGTATCCCTACGCTCGGCGGCGGATGGCGTTCCACCATTCCCGCCAATATCCGTTGTGAGCAAAAGGATTTTGCTCTTTCGAGTCAGCCCGCAGGGGTCAATCCCTACCGGGAGACGGACAGTCCCATCAACCGCATTCAGGAATGGATCGAAGGCACCACGCCAGGCGATGAACTCTTTATCGCCAGCTTCAGCTTCAGTATGTCGGCCGTCGCCAGCTGGACCTGCTCAGCCGCGCAGCGTGGCGTTCAGGTCAAGGTTTTCATGCATGAGCCGGATTACGGAAGTGATGCTTTGGATACGATCCGCCTCTGCCCTCAGGTCGAGCTTCTGCAGTTTCAAAACAGCAGTCGCCTCGCCCACCTGAAATCGCTGGTCATCGTGGACAACCAAAACCAGAAGGTGCGCATCAGCTTTCAGAGCGGCAACGTTTCATCAGGGACCTGGGGTCATCATGAAAATTGGAATTTCGTCACCCTGGATCGCCAGCACTGGTTCAGTCAGGATCATATCTGCCTGCGCGATGCCATTCATGAGGAATCCATCGGGAATCTCAGCCAGCTCTATCGGGAACTCGATGATTGTCGGGCCCGTCACGGAGTGGATGAGGCGCGCGCTCAGGATCCCTGGATGAAGTCGTATTTCATTCCGAAAACCGGTGGCACCTATGATGATCGCAAGGAACTGGATAAGCTGGTCGACGAAGTGGACCAGGCATCCGAAGTTTGGATTGCAGCCCATCATATGACGGAACCCAATCTTATTCAGGCGCTGATCAGGAAACTGAAGAGTGATCCCACGTTTCGCGTGAAAATGCTGGTTGATTCCGAACTATTCTGGGCGGGTTATCAGGATCCTGTCGGACAGGGTCTGACCTGGAAGGTGGACGGCCGGGTCTTTGGGGAATCGGATAGCCTCACATCCTACTGCCTTTGGGGTTTGTCAGAAGCCCAGGCCCGGAATGTGCGCTGCTCCCTTTTCAATTGGAGTGCCTATAACAGTGAATACAGTCCGAGCACCCTGAGCGAGGCAGGAGCCGAACTGCGATTTGTGGAAAGCAATCACCTCAGCAGGCTGCTGTTTCATAACAAGTTCATCATCTTTCACCATGCCCAACCGGAAAATGGAATCCTGGGATCCGTCTTCACAGGAGCTGGCAACCTGACCATGGCCGGGTTTGATAAGAATTTTGAAAATTATTACTGGGTGCGCATTCCCCATGTCTATGAGGCCTTCCGACAGCAGTTTCAACTGCTGTTCGAGAAGGCCACACAGGAAATGGATCTACCGATCACCTGGGATTTTCGTACCGTGGATGACGGTTATGAAGCTTATCCTGGGTCAGGGTCCTGACGCAGGTGAGGCAATACTTTGAATTACCAACGTGTTCTGGCGCGTGGCTCTCTTGCACGGGCTTCGTTCACGGTGATCGTACGACCATCCAGTTCGCTGCCGTTGAATCTGGTGGTGGCGTCGGCAGCAGCCTGTGTTGATTGCATTTCAACGAAGCCGAAGCCTTTGCTGCGACCTGTATCACGGTCAGTAATGACCTGCGCACTCAGCACTTCACCGGCACGCTCAAAAAGAGCTTCCAGTGTTTCATTGGTTGTGGAGTAAGACAATCCACCGACGTAAAGCTTGTTAGACATGATAAAACCTTTCGAAAAATGAACAATTGAGTTTGAGAGTATGAATCGCAGACTCAAGTTTTGGGTAAAGACTTAGGATAGGCGCAAAAATGATGAGTAGTTGGCAGGTCCTAAACCGATGAGCGAATTGCTCGTTCTGGCATCGCATCGGTATTTTCTTGAGGGACCTTAACACCCTTTTTCTGCGAATACCAGAAAATGTTTCAAAAAGCTGATTTCGAGCGGGATGAGTGATGTAAGGTGGTCATTTAATGGGTGGTTATAGGGGCCCTCCCTCATGAAATTTATGATTTGACCGATAGCAGATCCGGATAAACCGGATGAGGTGAGAGATGAGAAGGAATCAACGGAGCAGGTCGGACCAACACAAAGTTCAAGTCCTCCTGGCAGGAGCAGCTCTCACTCTCATATCATGCAGCGGGAAATCCTCCAGCAGCGATGCGGCGGCGACCTCGGGACAGCTCATCATTGCCACGGACATCGCTGATATGGGTCTTTCCAAAGCACTGTCGACGGAGGTTCCAGCGGCCGTCAAAGGTCAGGGTGAGGAAGCGCTGCCGACAGCGGGAACCATTCTCATTTCAACCCCAGGACTCAGACGAGCCGATCGACAACGGGCGATCGAGGGCTGCGAGATCCGGCGCAGTGTGAAGAATGGATTGAACCTCATCCGTGAGATGGCTCAGGAGATCTGTTACATTGAAGCCGGCTCGCAGGTGTTCAAGCCGAATGGCAAGTTTCGAGCTTCCTTTGATGAAGACGGCTGGCAGGGCACATATTCAGTGTGGATCGATGATACGGTCCAGAACCGTCGCCGCATTTCCTTCTGCGCCAATGATAAACTCCGTTATATATTTGATCTTGAAGCAGCCAATGCCGGCACGGCGAAGGGCGTTGTGACTCGAATTCATACCGATCCGGATGCTGCGGAGGGTGAAACCTGGACGGTTCAGGCCGCCTTTGATAGCGGTGTGAGTCGTACCGGAAGGACAAAGCTTGATATCCGCGGCGCCTATGAAACGGCCTACGGAAATTCCCGTGAGCGGCTGTTTATCGATTACGAGGAAAAAGGCATAGCGTTTGTCGCCGAGTCCAAGGTGGGCGAATCCGAGCTTGATGACGGTCTTATCGAAAACTGGACCACACAGAGTGCCGCGTTGATTGCTCATAATCTGGGAACGGTGATCAACAAATATTCGAGCACCGTGGACGCATCCACCGACGCGGGCGCCTATCGTGCTTATTTTGATGGAAAAGGTTATGTTCTGGCCGCTGCGGATTCAGAAGCCTGGCAGCCGGGTGGCCCCATTTACGTCGAACCGAAGATGATGCCACGCCTTCCTGATTGGAATGGGATTGATCTTCCTTCGGATGCCTGGGACTGCACGGGAACCACGGAGGTGACTCCTGAGGGCAGCGCTGCGGATTATGCTCAATGTGATGCTCTGCAGGTCGACTGGGAGGAGGAGGATTGCGAGGATGAATCCCTCTATACCTACTCAGGTGATCCGGAAACCGTCGGTGATGATGAAGTCGCCTCGGGTGACAAGCTTGAATATCCTGGAGCCGATTAAGCGAGGATCCAGACGGATTCATGAGGCGGGATTTCCTTACCGCCTTGTATCAATTCCTGCCCCCTGAATGCCCTGCATCCCCTCAACTCCCTTTGTAAAAAGTCGATAATTTAAGTGGACGGGTGGCTTTACCCCATGGCGGGATCTCTATGCATCTGCTCTTCAAATCATGGCTCCTGCTGATCGGACTTCTGGCCTGCTGCCAGGTGGCCGAAGCCATGAGCGTTATCCCTCTGCAAAACGAGCAGGGTGAACACAATATCAGCAGCATCGTGGAAATCCTGGAGGATGACACCGGGCTTTTGACCTTCGACCAGGTTCTGGACCCTGCCGGGACATTATCATGGAAAAGCTATCCCGAGGACGTTCCCAACTTCGGCTTTTCGAACAAGGTTTATTGGGTTCGCATGCGCCTTCAGAATGTGGGTGAAGCCAGCGAACCCTGGTATCTGGAGCTGGCCTATCCCAATCACGATAAGCTGGAGTTTTTTCACGAGCAGGCGGACGGAAGCTTTACGAAGCGGGAGGCGGGGGACCGGCACCCCTTTGCGCAGCGGGATCTCAGGTATCGGAACTTCGTTTTCAAACTCGATATACCCTCCGGTGTCACGCGCAACTTTTATCTGCGCAGCAAGTCGGAAAGCTCCATGCAGTTCCCTTTGCGGGTCTGGACGCCGACCGCCCTCGCGGAGAAGATCAATCGGGAAATATTCGGGCTGGGCATTTTCAATGGCATCATGGTGGTCATCATCCTCTACAACCTCTTTATATTCTTCTGGCTTCGCAATATCAGTTACCTGTACTACGTCCTCTATATTTCCTGTTTTTCCATTTATCAGGCCGCGATTGGCGGCTTCCTTCTGGAGTACGTCCTGCCGGAGCAACCGGATTTGGTGAACTACAGCATTCCGGTGATCAGCAGTCTGGCTTGTCTTTTCGCCATGATTTTTGCCATGAATTTCCTGCAGACCTCGAAACACTGCCCTCGCTTCCACAAGGTTCTGCGGTTTTTCCTGTCCATGTCCTATTTCTTTGTCGGCATGGCCTTGTTCGCGAGCTACTCCACGAGCATTCGATTCGGCTCCGTCTTGATCATTCTGGCCATTCCCTGCATTCTCTTTGCGAGTATTCTGTCCCTGCGGAATGGGTATCGTCCCGCCCGGTACTTCTTTGCCGCCTGGCTGGCCCTCCTGAGCGGAGTTTTTATTTATCATCTCTACACGGCTGGTTTCTTTCCCGCGTCCTTTTTCACGATCTATGGCAATCAGATCGGATCCTCGGTGGAGGTCGTGCTCCTGTCCCTGGCCCTGGCGGACAAGATCAAGCTGGAGCAGGCGCAGAACCAGGGGAAGATCGAGCGTTTGAACACGCAACTGGAAAGCAATATCCGCAATGTGGAGCATGAGGTCGAGGAAAAGACGCGGGATATCAAGTCCATCCTGAGCAACATCAGACAGGGTATTTTCATGATCCTGCCTCCTGACTTCCGCATTCATAAGGATCACTCGTCCCATTTGCGGGAAATTCTCGAAATCAACGATATTGAGCAGGGGAATGCCATGGACCTCCTCTTCCAGCATGCCCGCCTCTCGCCGGATGAGATGAATCAGGTCAAGTCGGTTCTGGTGTCCAGTCTGGAGCAGGATGAAATCAACTTCATCATCAACGCCCACTGTCTGCCTCATGAACTTGTGTATCGAGCGGCGGCTTCAGGAACAGAGAAAACCCTGCGCCTCGATTGGAGCCCGATCGTGGGAGCGGAAAACCGCATCGATAAAATTCTGGTCGCGATTCGGGATGAAACCCATTTGAAAAAGCTTCAGGCCCAGACTCAAACCCAGCAAATGGAGCTGGACTACATCAGCCAGATTCTGGAGATTCCACACGATAAGTTCGCGCGCTTTATGGAAACCTCCTATGGCTGTGTGGAACAGAACCTGAAGCTGATCGAAGGCGGCAGCCAGGCAGATCAGGAATCCATCCGGCAGGTTTTTATCCATACGCATACTCTGAAGGGCATGTCACGCAACTATGGATTCAAACAGCTGACCGATGTCCTGCATCAGGCCGAAGCCTATTTGAAAAAACTGCAGAATCAAGAAGCCCCTTACGACAAGGTGCAGCTGCAGAACGATCAGAATCACATTCGTAGTCATCTGGATCTCTATGTCGGAGTCAGTGTCGAGAAGCTGGGGCGCCGGCGTTCCCTCCATACGGTTGAGTTCGATCTGGCTGATGTGGAGACCATGATTCAGACCTGCAGGAACCTGATGATTCCTTTGCACCATGAAACGCCACTGCATGCGATGCATGCGATCCTGATGGGGCGGATTCATACGGATGCGGCTGAAGTCCTTAGAAAATCATGCGCGCGGGCGCAGCGACTGGCCCGGGACCTCCATAAGGAGGAACCTCACTTTGAGATTGAAGCGGAAGGTTTTGCCTTCAATCGCCAGGGTGAGCAACTGATGGAAGTGATCCTGACCCATTTGATTCGGAACTCTTTGGATCATGGTCTTGAAACCAGGGAACAGCGTCTCAGTTTTGGCAAGGCCGCAGCCGGGACCATCTCCATGAAACTGAAGGACGTTGATGGGCAACTCGTGCTGAGCTACCAGGATGATGGCCGCGGTCTTTCCCTGGCCGCGATTCAGGAGAAAGCCCAGGCTCTCGGCCTCATAATGCGTCATGCGAAGCCCAATCCGCAGGAGATAGCCGAACTCATATTCATGCCGGGCCTTTCGACTTCGTCCCAGGTTACTGACATCTCCGGCCATGGTGTCGGCATGGATGCTGTGCGTTCCTATCTGGAACAGGCCGGAGGATCGATCCACATTCAGCTTTTGAATGATCAACATGATGGCTTTGCACCCTTCGCCTTTTTCATTCGGCTCCCTTCCCACGTGCATGCCTCCATCCCACTGAAAAAAGTGGCGTGAATTCGACACCAACAGATAGACGCTGGTAAAAAAGTGTAGGCGGATGCAGCGGTTTTTTTACTGCAGACCCGTTAAGATGCGGCTGTTGCCTGTCATCAATCTACGTGGAGTAAACTTATGGCTGACATGCTCACCACATCCAAAATTGCTGATCTCCTGGGTCCGGAAGCGAGGACGCTCCTGGAGCACCGCTGTGAAACCATTGCGAAGGACCAGCTGCATCTGCCCGGACCTGACTTCATCGATCGCGTGATGGTTCATACCGATCGCAAGCCTGCCGTGCTGGGTAATCTCCAGCGCCTCTTCAATGCGGGGCGGCTGCAAGGCACCGGCTATATCTCGATTTTTCCGGTGGATCAGGCGATCGAACATGCGGCCGGAGCGTCCTTTGCCATGCATCCGGCGATGTTTGATCCCGAAACCATCGTGCGTCTGGCACTGGAAAGCGGCTGCAGTGGGGTGGCTTCGACCTTCGGTGTGCTCGGAGCCGTGGCTCGCAAGTATGCCCACAAAATTCCATTCATCGCGAAAATCAATCACAACGAATTTCTTTCGTATCCCAATACCTATGATCAAACCCTCTTCGGCAGCGTGGAGAAGGCGTTTGAAATGGGTGCCATCGGCGTCGGGGCTACCATTTATTGGGGATCGGAACAATCACGGCGGCAGATTCAGGAAGTGTCCGATGCTTTTGAGCGGGCTCATGAGCTGGGCATGTTCACCATACTCTGGTGTTATCTCCGCAACGGCGCCTTTAAAACCAAAACGCAGGACAACCACCTCGCAGCGGATCTTACCGGCCAGGCGAATCACCTTGGGGTGACTCTTCATGCTGATATCATCAAGCAGAAGCTGCCTGAGAACAACGGCGGCTACCTTGATCCGGAACTCAAAGGCTGGGGCAAGACGCACAAGCTGATTTATGACAAGCTCACGACCAGCAATCCCATTGATCTGACCCGCTATCAGCTGGCCAATTGCTATATGGGACGCATCGGCCTTATCAATTCCGGTGGAGCGTCCGCAGGTGAGAGTGATCTGGCGGAAGCGGTTAAGACTGCGGTGATCAACAAGCGGGCCGGAGGCATGGGGCTCATAGCCGGGCGCCGGGCCTTTCAGCGCCCTTTTGCAGAAGGGGTTAAACTGCTTCAGGCCATCCAGGACGTTTACCTGAACCGCGATATTGCGATAGCATAGCTTCAGGGGAAGCCTTGTTTCAGGGCTTCCGTCTTATCTTCATTTGAGCAGGGAAGCCCATGCAAGCATATTATTCCGATGAAGGAACTTGGGAAAAGATCTCCAGTTCACCTGAAATTTATAGCTGGAGTGAAAGTCACAGCAATTTCTTCGATCTCCGCATGGTGGCCCTGCGACTCGATCATGGCAAGCTTCTCGTTTATAGTCCCCTTCCCCTGAAGAAGGATGAGGACTTCCGTAAGCTGGACGAGTTGGGCGAAGTCGCTGTGGTCCTGGCGCCCAATATTTATCATAACCTTGGTATCAAACCCTTTCGCCAGCGCTATCCCAAAGTTCAATTGCTGGCCTCGTCCTCAGCCATCCCGCGTTTGCGAAAGGTAACCGGGGAAACGTTTGCCACACCGGATAGCATCGCCGCGCTCCTTCCATCAGCTGTGGCGATCGTGGAGCCGCATGGTCTGAAAAATGGTGAAGTCTGGATGTCGATACGCGGACCAAATGGAGAGGGTATCCTGGTCGTGGGGGACGCTTACTTTAATATGTCAGCGCCCAAGGGAAGGCTATTTCATGCTGTGCTGCGGCTGACCGGGGCAGGTCCTGGTTTCAGGGTTTCCCGTGTTTTTCACATGATTGGTATTCAGGATCGTGCGGCGTATCGAGCCTGGCTGGATCAACTCATGAAGTTCGTGAGACCCAAAGTGCTGATTCCATGTCACGGGGCGATCCATCGGAGCGAGAATTTGGGAGCGGAACTTGTGGAGTGGATTAAGGCGTAGGAGGATCCTACGCCTGGCTGATTATTTGCGAGTCAGAACGGTGACGTGGTCATTGTTGAAGTCGACTGAGCGGGTTTCTGCGGTAACACCGAAGATAGCCTGGCAGCCGGATTCCTTGCCGATTTCTTTACAGACGCCCGTGATGGAAAGCTGATTCTGGTCAATCTTGTAAGCCACGTAATCAGTGGAACCGTCTTCATTCGTGATATCCAGAGAGACGGCCTGAGAGGACAAAACTTCGCCTACCTTGTAGGTGGCCTTGGCTGACTCGACATCAACTTTCTTCAAAGCCGGCTCTTTGCATTCCTGGTCTTTGAACTGCTGAGCAGAAACTTCCAGTCCACCGTTGTTGTCAAAAGTCAAGCTGACGCCAACTACGATGCCCTTGCCGAGGGAGTTGCACCTGGTCCAGGTCCCTACGATATCCAGAGTTTTCTCGGGTTCTGCTGGTGTTACAGGCTCAACGGGAGTTGGCTCAACCGGAGTTGGGGTGGGTTCAACCGGTTGTTTTTCCTCAGGCTTGACTTCGGTTTCCGTGCTGGGGGCCGTACCGGTCTCTTCCGTGCCTTCGGTGGTGTTTACGGTCTGTTCGGCATGATTCGTCCTTTTGGATTTCTTGTCGTCACCGCAGGCTGCGATGGAAGCAAGAAGGGCAAGCATTACGAGGGAATTTTTCATGATCATCCTGGTTTTTCCTTTAAAAAGAGAGGTCATTCATAAAGCATGGACCAGGACGGATCATGACGTGCAATATTGCACAGCGAAATTTCAGTCAACCGACGCCTTACCGATTGACAGTGCTCATGTCCGCATAACGCGGTCCAGAGGTCACGCCCAGGGGCAGTATGCGTTCGAGGCGCTGCGTCTCGCCCGGCGTGAGTTCGATGTCCAGCGCCTTGATATTCTCGGCGAGCCGCGAGCGCTTCGTGGTGCCGGGGATCGGGACAATATCTTCGCCCTTATCCAGCAGCCAGGCGAGAGCCAGTTGCGCCGGTGTGATCTTTTTCTCCTTCGCGATTTTTTCCACTTCAGAAACGAGCTGAAGATTCTTTTGGAAATTCTCTCCTTGAAAGCGGGGATGAAAGCGGCGGTAGTCACCCTCCGGAATATCCTCGGGCTTGCGAAACGCGCCCGTGAGAAAGCCGCGGCCGAGCGGACTATACGCAACAAAGCCTATTCCCAGTTCGCGTATGACGGGAAGAATTTCCTCCTCGGGATCGCGTGACCAGAGAGAATATTCCGTTTGCAGGGCCGAAATAGGAAAGACCTTGTGCGCCCTGCGAATCGTCGCCGGAGCCGCCTCGGACAGGCCAAGATAGCGAACCTTTCCAGCGCGCACCAGATCGGCCATAGCCCCAACTGTCTCTTCAATGGGAACGCTGGGATCGACCCTGTGCTGATAATAAAGATCGATAACGTCGACCCCGAGACGTTGCAAAGATGCTTCGCAGCATTTGCGGACATATTCGGGTCGGCCGTTGACACCGAGAAATTTTCCATCCGGAGTGCGCTCGTTGCCGAACTTCGTAGCCAGCACAACCCTATTCCTCATGTTACGAATTGCCTGCCCCACCAGGACTTCGTTTGTGAATGGGCCATACATATCCGCTGTATCAAGAAAGGTCACACCCTGTTCGATTGCATAGTGAATGGTCGCGATGGATTCATTGTCCTCGCGGCCGGCATAGAAATCCGACATTCCCATGCAGCCGAGTCCGAGACGTGATACTTCCAGGCCTTGGTTTCCCAGTTTTACTTTTTTCATGAGTGCTCCCTGTGATGAAGAAAATATGCGAGGTTATGCTTCTGAAAGTGGAGGGCTTTGTCTATACCGACTTTTGCTCATGGGCCTGGATTCTTCGAAATAGTCTCGCATCTAATTGTAATCTTTAGAATATTCAATCCTAAAACAATATGTCAGATTTCACTGATGAATTCCGATACAAAAGGGAATCCCGCTGACCCGTGGCTGCAAACAGGATTGCAAAGGCATGCTTGGAAAATCAAAATATTACTATTTACTGTCATATCATTTTCGCTGGACCACACGGGCTCTGGTCATTGCCTTTGCCTTCTCCGCTTGCGGCAAGAAAACATGCAACCCGGGCTCCTATATCTACGAAGATCAGCGTGTTTATAAATGTTTTGCCGAACATGCGCCTTCCACTGCAACCAAAAAGCGTTTGGTATTTGAATATAAAAAAGGAAAATTTCTTTCCATTGATCGTAACCCAGGTCGGCAAATACAGCAGCAGCTCACAGAGTATTTCTGAGACTTTTACCTGTCTAGACTCCGAAGGCAATATCGAGCTAATTCGCCATCCCTATGGAAACAGCCTATATTGCAGTCCCGAAAGAGCCAGAGAATGGAAAGAAGTTTTTCACGATGAAAGCTTCTCCCATCGCGTCTATTATCGTTGCCCGAGCGGCGAAGATTACGACCAGATTTACGACGAAGACGTCATCCAAATTGAAGCGCAGGGACCCTACGTTGGAGACAATCTTCTAGTGTGTCCAGAGGGTCAGAAGAATATAGCCTCACCGAGCGCTGAAGCAATCTGTGGCTAAGTCCCGGTGATTTCTTAATTTTTTTACAGTCTTCCAGGATGCCACGTGCCAAAGGGCAAGGCACTTTCATAGGTCTTTATTGTCCCACCGCTGCCCGTGCTAACTCGCGGCGACCTTTTAAAATAACTTCATCCATCGTCTCCCCAGCCTCAATTTTGTAGCTGGCATTTTCACCATTCATACCAATCGCATCCAAAGGCTTTTTTCGGACAGACAGGAGGGAAAAATCCTCGCCGGATATGACCAAACTGCCAGCGGAAATGCTTCTGGACCGCAAAGATGTTGTGCTAAGGGTCAAAGTTGAAAGCAACTCACTGTTGGCAAGCAATCCAACATCACCTGTCCCATTGTCGAAGATCCCAGCCCTTCCAGGTTCAGCCATCATTATTTCCTTGCCCAGATCAGCCAGAGCTGGCGGAGTCCCCCCACCCTGGCTGCCGCCTGCCAATGCCGCTGAGGCAAACGTAAGGAGTGGGATGATCCACTTTATTTGAAACTTCATAGAATTTCCCCCGGCCCAGCAATCGCAGACATAACCACCAGTCGATTGCCTTTTTTTTCTTTCATGATCTTCAGAGCTTTTTCACGGAGATCGACGACCGCTTCGTATAAGTCGCGAATACCCTCATCGCTTAATCCTCCCCGGATGTCTTCTATAATAGAGCCTGGGACGTTCAGCGGAACCATGTGGAAATGATGAATCGCAGTTTTCTTGATGACATCCTCTGGTGGATAAGCGCGTCCTCCCAGAGTGCTCTTGAAGTTGGAACCTGCTTCTACCAGGATTCCAAGACGCAGCAATTTATCGAGATGCTTCAGGCCTTCATTGCCGAACTGTTCTTTGACATGCCAGCGCTCGATCCCATCCATTTCTGCAAATACATAAACTTTATATAATTGTAGATCTTCGGCAAGAAGCGCTGATAATGCGTCGGATTCAGTTTTTGCGCCGAGTTCCCGCGTATCTGCCACCTCTCGCGGAAAGTAATCATGCAGGATGCTGTCAGCGTTTCCTGGCTCGATAACGTCGAGAATTCTCTTTGCGTTAGTAAATGACAGTTTCTTCTGTTCACCGCTGTGCAGACGGTAAATAGTTGAGTAGTCAGCGCCGGTCTGCTTGGATAACCAGCGGATGCTTTCGCCTCTTGCTGCAAGAAAGCTCTTTATTCTATCGCGCAAATAATCGCAAATGTTAAGCGTCATTTTGCTTTTCCCGCCCACCTTTGAATATCTTTCAGGTGATTCTATAGCGAAAGCTCTCGATCATCGCGAATGAAAAGCAGTGTAGATGGGCATTCTGCATATAAATATTCCGAAGTTTAGCCGATTCATATTATCTGCTTTTGAAGAGCCTAACTTCAAGATGGCGCAGATTTTTGATTCAATGAATCACCTTGTTTTTGAAATCTCATTTTGAAGAAAGAGCTTTTGTTCGTCTTTATTGCTGATTCATCAAAGAATCAATTTTCGATCAGAGTCTAATGGAAGCTTGGCAGAAAAAAATGAATTCGCTATTCCTCGCCTAAGCGATGAGCTCAATGTTGGGGCGATGATTTGGACTTCTCATGTTTTCTCACCAAACGCATTGCAATTCCGCTTGAGGCCCCTCGGGGCCGCAGCCCTTTAGCCAAGCGAACTCAACGGGGACAAGGAATATTTGTTAGCTGGTTTATGCTATATCAAAATAGATAAAGACATTGTTGGTATTGGAGTGAAAGCTACTTGTTGACGAGGCGTCGTATGGCCAATACATTTCTGCTCGTATCCAGTAAGGAGAGCCTTGAAATGAAGAGAAATCAGCTAATTATGCTGACGATTATTGCCGCGACATTCATCGTGTCGAGCTATTGGCAGAGCGTTGTGGGCCTGGAGACGACCCGATCAAATGTGCTGCTATCTTATGCAATCTGGTTTGCCCTCGATATTGTTGCTATCTGGTCAATTTTCGCAATCGGGCGGATTAGGCTACATGAACCGAAACGTTCACCGCTTGAACTTGGCTGGCTCGTTCTTTTTCTTATAGGCGCGTTAGCATTCTGCGCTCTAAGTGCGACTGCGATTGGCAAACTCGCATCAACGTTCAATCCCGAGATAATTACTCAGCTTGAAGCTGTGACACAGCGTCAGGAACTACGGCTTGCGAGCCCATCGTTTTCATTTTACTGGCCACTGACCGTTGCTCCAATTGCCGAGGAACTCATTTACAGGGTGGGTATTCTGGGAGGACTCATGCAGTTTATGAAAAAGTCCTGGGCGATCATTCTATCTTCGATAATTTTTGCTGTAATGCATGCCGGGATCTATCCATCGGCGCTCGTCGCCAGCACTTTTATTTTCGGGCTCGCGGCAGCTGCTACCTATCTCATGTTGGGATTAAGAGCAGCGATCATCCTTCATCTGATCTCCAACAGCCATGTCGTTTGGAGACCATGGGTCAAATCCCATGAATATCTTACGGACGCTTATGTCCTGATAATGATTACAACACTTTTTGTCTTCATCCATCAGCTGATTCGCCACCGAAAGATGGTCTTTGGGTAGCGCGCTGATGATTTCGCTAAGGATTTTATGCATGAGAAACATTTGTCTTTCCCTCCTGTTGGCAACCTCCGCTCATGCCTATGCGGATGACAGCGAAACTGTTGTAGTTACCGGATCCCGTATCCCTCATCAGAGTGTCGGTCCAATCTTCAGCAGCGGTCCTATTGATGAAGGCGACCACGCCTGCGCAGAGCCCAACTGCGGCCATGGCCCCGAAGACCCGAGTGGCGGCGGATATACTTCACACGCCTCCAAACAGCAGAGAAACAAACAGGCTAGACAGAAGGTGCAAGCCAAGAAGCAGGTCGTTGCGCAAGCAATCAAAAATACAAAAAGCCAATCTGAAAAAAGCCTTTGGACAACTTTAACCGAGTGGCTTGCGGACGCCACCATAACCTTCGGAACGACAAGAGAGACAGAAACACCCAGCGGAAAAATCCTGCGCGATACAACCTGCGCGCACGTGGACTTAAGCAAAGAAAAGGGCCCAAATCCCTGCGTGGAAAAAAACATCGACGTAGAGAAGGTTTATAAATCCAACGGACAGCTTACCAACCAACTGCAGTTGTCATTCGTAGTCTATGAATCATGCTATTATGAGAAAAAATGCGGACCGGACTACATCACTTTCATCGCGGCGAACCAGCAAGAGCTGAATTACCTTCTAAATGACGCTCTTGGCGAGAATCACTTCTAAACCAAAACTGATAAATCCCATCCAAAATTGTTGCAGCCAATGAGCATTCACTGTTGGCTGCCTGTAGCTATTGTCTGCAAGACATCATCGGCAGGACCTGTTTGAATTCATCGGATACGTACGAAATAAAAGCCAGCTTCACCCATGAAGACAGATTGTATATTGATCCAGATATTGATTCGCTTATAGTAACCTATAATATTGTGCCAGACATTTTTTCAGATCCTAAGGATGAATACACTGAATTTCATTATCCCACCGACAGTTTGAATCTTTCTCGAGCCAGCGCCGTGCAAGAGATATCTGCCGATTTATCGCTTTTCAGTGATATGGACAAGGTTCGCGAATATATGCAGGGGACATGGGAAGTCTGCTATGAGGACAGGAAGTCAGTATTGACCTTTGATGGAGATCGCTATACGCAGGAGACGACGACCTACTCGAACAGCTCAAACTGCCTCGACTGGTATGCGGTCTATCAACAAACATTGAGTGGAAATTTCGAACTGGTTGGGCACGATGAGGAAGCAGCAAATGGTACCTTCAAAATCAACTGGTTGATGGATGGGTTTCAGCTCACACCACTTTCGAACTCGGTCGCAAGCAGCTGGAATATGGATTCTCTGTGCACTGACGTTGTGTTCTCTGCTTTTACAGCTTCAAGTCTCATGAGCAAAAATTGCAACTTGAACGGCGACGGATATGAGGTGTTCTTGGGTTCTAATCTCTATGATCGCATGGCTGTTTATCCTGATGGTTTAGCTGATTCAGATTTTGATCAGGATGGAGGCGATTCTCCAGAAACCAGACGAACGAAAATCAATTGGAATCTTATTTTCAAAAAGTCTGACTCGCCCTGAATGGGTCAGACGGACGAACTGATTAGCGCTACGCCTACGTCGATGGGAAGCTTAGCTTGTTCAAAGTTAAATAGGAACTTTGATAAAGTTCGCCAACATTCGGGAATCTTTAAATAAACGAAATCTTTTGCAGTAAAATTTAGAGCCTAGCGTCGTTCTTTGGTACTGAACTCCTTTAGGAGAGGCTGGTCATGACAAAAATTTTGTTGTTCATCATATTGGTTATGTGTGTCGCATCCTGCTCAAAAGAGCGCGCGGCAAACCATGTCCAATCTCCTCTTGATCCCCCAAGCGTAACCGCAATTCTACGCACCGATCTATCAGGGAATCGTGAAGTAGCATTCAAAAGTCATAATTCTACCACTGTTGAGATTTGTGGGACTCCGCTGTATCAGTTTCAGGTTTAAGGTGATGACAAGTGGCACCCTGGGGGATTCGAAATGTCTCTCGAATATATCAAAACCAAATGGGGTGAACCCGAAAGCAATATTATCCCTCGCTCTCGTTGGCTTGGCTGAACTTCAGCGGCAATTTATGGGCAAAGATAAGGTTTGGGAAGTATGAAATTATTGATCTTACTCTAAACCTGCTTCAGTATTCGGAGCCTTGGCTACCGAGTGACACAAGCTGGACAGCGAAAGCTGGAAATTCCACGCATTTCATGCCTGGAATTCTTTGGTCCATAACGATGACCAAAGGATCCAATTCCTTCATGCGCGCCAGTGTCGCGAGCGGGTTGTCAAAACGATGGACGGACCCGCTAGCTCCGCCGATTCCTGCATGGACCTCACTCAACAACTTCAAGGAGCTCGAGTCCAGATCTCCTTGAGCTGCGTATAGGCAGGACGAGGATTGCGATTGATATCGACGAGGCCCCACCATTCTTCGTTGAAGACCATATCCGGATAAGGTCCGCCTCCGGGCGCAATACCGCCAATGTCCTGCGCATCAGGCGATCCGTTGCTATCCTTCCACCATTCGTCGTTCCACTCGAAGACCGCGCCTCCGAGAGCTGCATTCGCTCCGGATCGTGCGGAAAGGTTTTGAAGGATCTCTGCGCTCAAGGTCGTTACGGCCTTGGCCTGGGAATTCGTGTCGAGCACGGTACGGTTCACTGCATCCGCTCCATACTCGCCGATATACATGGGCTTTCCGCTGATAGCCTGCCAGTTCTTGAAACGCTCGCCGAATGAGAGCCCACTGTAGATATTCAAACCCCATACATCGATATTGTTGAGCTCAGCCAGGAGCCCTGCGGAGGGAAGTTCCCCGTGCACACTGCTGATGGGATGGGTGGCATCCAGCGAGCGGATCAGATTCGCCGTCTTCTTGATAAGGGACTTGGTACCTTCCAGCCCAATGTCGGCCGCCCCTGAACTATAGAGATGATTGTAGTTCCACTCGTTGCCGAGTTCCCAGAAGAGGGTCGCAGGATGGTCTTTCAATCGTTCAACGACCATGCGTATGCGTTCTTCCGGGGTCGCATAGTAGTTGAGGACGGGTACAATCATCGAAAGTCCATACTTCTGGACGAGATTAAGAACTCTGGGATCAAGGATGGCTTCATAGGTGCGGATTGTATTCGCACCCATCTCACGCATCATTCGCAGATCTCGTTCGATCATCTGCAGGTCCGCATCGCTGGGATTGCGAAACATCAGGCCCTCCGGATGGCGTTGGCCTCGGCGCACGGGATTCCAGCATACGGCTTTCATATTCAACGGCTGACCATTTATCAAAACCTGGCGGCCGGCAATGCGAATGCCTTTCGATGAAGGCGGAGGTTGGGGAGACCCAGGCTTTACTGAAGAATCTGCAGAAGCTTTGATGTCCAGATAATTGAGATTAACCGGACCTTCGAAGACCAGACGCAGCGTCTGTCGGCCTGGACGGATAGGAACCTGATCGAGTTTGCGAGTCACCCAGCTTTCCCAACCGTATTGATAGCCTTCGCCATCGGCGCTGACGTGGCCGCGAACTACACCAGGGGGCATTTCAATGCGAACCTTGGCACCAGGCTGAGCGCTTGCGATGCGCAGATCAATATTGTATGAGCTCTCGCCCGGCTGTGGGTTGATCACAGAATAATCCAGCAGATCGCCGGGCTCAGCCCAGCCGATGGAACAGCCGCAACCGGCGCTGTCACTACAAGTTCCGAGATCCACATCGGGATTGGCTGCCTGAGTGCAGGAGGCAGGACCAGCGTTGCCATCAGAGAGATCAACGGCCGAAGAGAAATTCTCCGCCTCGATATGAGCTGGCAAAGTCACGGCACCGTTTGGTAGGGCTTGCGTCTTGGAATTTTCAGAATCGCTGCAACCGATACCGCCCAGACAGGCCCAGGTCGTGAGAAGGATGATCTTCAGGAATCTATCCCATCCCGAACTCAGCTTCATGATCCATTTCATCATCATTCCATTCCAAAGGTCAGTAGCAAGGTACCGCATGACTATCTCCAGCATCCATAAGGGAAAGCCTCGAATCGAGGCCTAAGCATATCTTATGCCAGAGCATGGTGGACTGGAATGAGATGATGTTTCGCGTGAAGTGCCGGTAAAGTTTACAGCTTTGTCAATTCCTCTGCATAACTCAAAGGGACGGTGTCTCTTCCTCTTGGTTTACAATAATTCGGCTTTGGATTCGTTAAGTCAGCTGAGGGCAGAGGGTTGATAGGTTTGACGAGGCCAGACGTGTTCCTGTTCGCAAAATTATTGCTTACATCATTATATTCCTGCTGTTTTTGTCCTTTGCTGGACGGTCCCCTCGCGCGCAAGCTCAGACAAGTCTGGACGATCGGAGGTCATTAGGCTTGATGACCATGGTACTGACAATATTTGCGAGCTGGAATTTGATAGGTTCAGATTCACGGCCATTTCCAGGGCTTCCAGGACGAGATTCTGAGTCATCCGGGAATCAATGCTCCAACCAACAATCTTTCAGGAATAGGCATCCATCACGGTCGCCAGATAGAGCCATCCCTCGTCGGTCGCAGTATACGTTATGTCGCTTAGCCAAAGTCTATCCGGCCCCGACGGCTTGAAATCCCGGTTTATGACGTTAGGACTCACCGGTAGCTTATGGTTTGAGTCTGTCGTGACTCTGAATTTGTGCTTTGTTTTTGCACGGGTCCCCATTTCCCTCATCAGTCTTTCCATCGCGTTTCACTGCACTGAAATCCCTGTTTAACAAGTTCCTTATGAATTCTGGGACTTCCGTAGTTCCTGCGGCTGTCTTCAAATATGCGCCGAATAGCAGCCTGAATCTTGCTGCGCTCAATCGTTCTGGGTGACAGCGCGCGCTTCATCCAATCGTGAAATCCAAACAATTAGTGGACGTCAGGCGGTCCCTGGCTACTTGACGGCCGAGGAGTTCGAGCGCAAGATCCAGAGCCGAGACCTTGGAAGAAAAGATGACCTGAAGAGGAAAAACCAATGACCAACCGAGAGACTGAAGGACACGAGTTGAGTCTGGAGCGTCTGCTGAACGCACCAAGCGCAAACATATGGCGCTGCTGGACGGAGCCCAGGCTCCTGGAGAAATGGTTTGCACCCCAATCCTGGACAACCGAGGTGAAAACTCTGGATCTGCACCCCGGCGGCAAGTCTCACATCGTCATGCGTGGCCCAAACGGTGAGGAATCTGACGGCGTCGCGGTGTTTTTGGAAGCAGTTCCGGAACGGCGGCTGGTATTCACCAACGCCTATAAGCCGGGTTGGATTCCAGCCGACAAACCCGCGGTCGTTCCCTTCATGACCACGATCATCGAGTTGTTCGAAGAAGGCGGTAGAACCCGCTATGTGGTACGCGCCCTGCATTGGACCGAGGAGGCACGGAAACAGCATGAGGAAAAGGGCTTCCATGAAGGCTGGGCCATGACAACCGGTCAACTCGAAGCTCTCGCCCGGACGCTCTGAACTTAGACCCAAGTCAATCCCGAAGCATATCCTCGCGAGCAAGTCGATGATTGGCACTGATCGCAGCCATCATCCCTGTGTAGGCTGATGTCAGAACGGATTGCCTTGGATCCATCCCATCGCCAGCAATAAAAACATTGGCCACGGAACTCTGAGCTTCCGTATCAACCTCGTAAAAGCCCTGTTCATTGATCCGACAGCCGAGCCTGAGTCCCAGATCGGACTTCGGCTTTTGCGGAGGTCGCAAAAGAATTCCGTGCCTGAAAATTTCCCGGCCATTGTCCAAACGGATCAGAACACCATCCTCTTCACCAAGGAAGGATGCAATCGTCTCTTCGATAATGGGAACTCCACGCCTGGCGAGTGCTTCCGCTTGCTCCGAACTGAAGGCCGACGCCCCTTGCGTGAAGAGAATCAAGTCCTGGCTCAGACCCCGAAGAATCCCCGTCATGGCAAATGCCATCTCACCATTTCCCACGATTCCAAGAGTCTTCCCCTTGAACTCATAACCATGACAGTAGGGACAATGAAAAACAGTTTTCCCAAAAAGTTCAGACAGCCCTGGAATGGGCGGAAGAATATCCTGAACACCATCAGCAAGAATAATCTTGCGTGCGGACACTCGGCTGCCATCGGCCAGGACGCCCTCGAAACCTTCCTCTTTCGGCACGAGATCCGTGACGCTGACATCGCGCAAATGCAGGCTGGGGTAATGAGCAAGATCCGACCGAAACAGACGCCGAAATTCCTCCGGAGGAAGGCCATCCCGGGTCGGAAAATAGTGCATGTGCGCGGCCGGACGATTCCGCGGCCTTCCATCATCGCAAACCAGGGCCGTGCGTCCGGCCCGTCCCAGCATTTGTGCACTCTGGAGCCCGGCAGGGCCGCCTCCTACGATCAGAACATCATAATCAAATTTCATGGTGCTTCTCTTTCAAATGGATTTTCCACCCCACTTCTGCCTACTGTATCGGCTGGGCATTCCGTTGGGAATTCCTGAATTGGGATAAATATTGATACCCAAAAGGTATCAATGCTGGGAAAGGCCATCTGATGGAAATCAGTGAACTCAAAGCCTTTATCGCGGTGGCCGAAGAGTTGAATTTTCGTAAAGCCGCGGATCGCCTCGCCATGTCCCAGCCACCTTTGACGCGCACCATCGCGAGGCTGGAAGATCACCTGGGCGTGGAACTCTTTGTGCGTACAACGCGCCGCGTTACGATCACACCAGCCGGCGTCGCCCTCCTCAAGGAGGCTCGTGAAATCCTGGCGAAAATGATGGAGGCCGAGCAGAACGTACGGGGGATCGGCAGGTTAAGGCGGGCGGAATTGCAGCTCGGCTTCACCATGATGGCCCTCTATTCCAGCCTGCCTTCGCTGGTGTGGACGTATCGGGAGCTTGGCTCAGGCGTCAAGGTCGAGCTGGCCACACATCCCTTGTCCAGACTGCTGACCGAGCTCAACCACGGCCGCGTGGATATGATTTTCTGCGAGGGTCCGGTGGATGCGACGGCCTATGAAACCATGCAGCTGGCCTCCGAGGAGCTTGGCGTTCTCCTTCCCCTGACGCATCCCTTGTCCCAACGCAGGAGTTTGCACCTTTCCGATCTAACAGACGCAACCTTTATCCTGCATCCACGGGCGGAAGCGCCACGGTTTCACGATTCCGTGAAAGCCTTTTTGGATCAACACCAGGGGGACGTGCGGGTGAGAATTCGCAAAAGGGGCGAGTCGTGCCCCGCCCTGGTCGCAACCGGCAAGGGGATTTTGCTGGCGGCTCGATCCATGACAGGATTCAGCGCACCGGGTACACGCTTTATTCCTCTCAAAAATCCCGCACCCAGGGTCGGAATTTACGCTGTCTGGAGACGGGAACGGCCGTCCCTCCCCCTCCTATCTTTTATTGGCTTTCTTAAAGAACAATCGGTTATTAAGGAAACATGCTCGGGCTGTCTCATGGGATTCAGTGCCGGGACAAAGAGCTGAAACGGAGAAGACCCATGAAGCGACGCGAATTCCTGGAATGGATCGCTCTGTCGGCAGTCTCAGCGGTGCTCGTGCCGTACTCAGGCGCCACGGTGGCTGCAGAAGACAAACCGCTCACCAGGAAAATCCCTTCGACGGGCGCCATGCTTCCGCTCATCGGCATGGGAACCTGGATCACCTTCAATGTGGGCAACAGCGAAAGACTGCGGAATACGCGCACGGACGTGCTGCGGGAATTTTTTAAATGGGGCGGCGGGCTCATCGATTCCTCCCCCATGTACGGATCTTCGGAGGAGGTGGTCGGTTACGGCCTTGCGAAACTGAACTTTCCTCCAACGCTTTTTTCCGCGACCAAGGTGTGGACCTCATCCGTTACCGAAGGTCTGGAGCAGATTCAGGAGTCCAAAAAACTCTGGAAGCTCAAGAAATTTGATTTGCTCCAGGTGCATAATCTGGATGGCTGGGAAGGTCATCTGAAGACACTTTTCAAAATGAAAGAGTCGGGTGCGCTCGGCCACGTGGGAGTCACGACGTCCCATGGCCGCCGGCATGATGAGCTCGAGAGGATCATGCGCACCCAGCCTCTCGACTTCGTTCAACTCACCTACAATATCAGGGATCGGGCTGTCGAATCCCGACTGCTGGGGCTGGCCCAGGATAGAGGCATCGCGGTGATCGCCAATCGTCCGCTGGATGGTGGCGACCTCATCCGCCGTGTGCAGGGAAAACCCTTGCCTCCCTGGGCTCGTGAGATTGATTGCCAGAATTGGCCCCAGTTCCTTCTGAAGTTTATTGTTTCGCATCCCGCGATCACCTGTGCCATCCCCGCGACGCGCGTGGTTACACACATGCGCGAAAACATGGGCGCAGGACGAGGCCGACTGCCGGACGCCGCCACGCGTGTGAAGATGATCCAGTATATGGCGAGCCTGTGATGGGGGAGTGGAGCACATACAGGATCACGGACTTTATCCTGTTCTCGAAGGAAATCCTGTTCGAAGTTTTTGCCGCTTATAATCACGATTTTTGGCCCTGGCAGCTTCTGTGGCTGGCTCTCGCCTTTGTGATCCTGGGCCTTCTGTTTTTTCGTACCAGACATCGATCCCGGATTATATCCGGTATCATGGCAGCGGCCTGGGCTTGGGTCGGTCTGATCTTCCACCTGAAATATTTTCAGCCCATCAACTGGGCGGCGCGATCCTTCGCTTGGCTCTTTCTCGCCGAGTCTCTGCTGATTTTTTTCTGTGGGGTCATCCTCGGAAAACTGGAACCTGGGACTGCATCGGGGATCAGGCAACTGGTTGGAGTGGGGCTCTATGTTTTAGCGGCATTCATTCCCATCGAACTGATGTTCGGGCAGAGTCCAGACCAGATTCTGATTTTCGGATGGGGACCTGAGCGGACAGCGTTAGGCACCATCGGGCTCTTGTTGACGGGTCGGCCCGGGGCGCTGAATCTGATTCTGATGATAGTGCCGCTGATCTGGTGCCTCATCGCTTCGCTGGTGTATTACGGGCTTGCCGGAGTCACGTAATTCTTGAGAATGAGCTGGTACGTCAGACGGTATGATTTGGTCAATTCAAGCGTAAAAACGTGACTTAAATAAGCTGGGTTGAGTTTAAGAATCGAATTCCCTGCTAAATTGACGTCTGGCGCCCTATCCTTGAAACTATTATCCTACATGCGTTGTCAACTGACGGTTGAGTCATGGGAACTGTCCTCGCCTACATCTTTACGGCCCTTCTCATTCTGCCCCTTCACACATTAAGTTATGTGAAGACGGTAATTCATGTCGCGCTGCATGATGTCGAACCTGAGGACCATGAGCACCATCATGATACAGAGCATTCCCATGGTGAAAATGGCCACGATCATGAGCGCCATGCTGATCACTCTCCCCCTGAATCAGCCCAAGGAAAAGGTCATAGCCATCGGCATGCTCCGAATCAACCGGCGCATAGTCATGACATGGATATTTGGGGACTGTTTTCAAACCCAGGAGTCTGCACGCAAGTATCTCTTGCCAGTCTCCCCGACTCAATACCCTTGAATATGCCTGTGTTTGAAGTGCATCCCACAATTTCCGACCCCTTCTCAGGCAGCCTTTTGCGGCCTCCCATCGCATGAATTCATAACACTGAAACCCCATCCTACAACTGAACAACTGCGATAGCGGACTCTGTGTCTGCACGCATGCTATTGGATGCTTCCCAGGCTTTCGGAGAAGTTGATGCTCAATGCTATTATTCGTTATTCCCTGAATCATCGGCTGACGATTCTGGGGTTGCTTCTGGCCATCTGCACCTATGGGTTTATCGTGGCCGGAAAGCTGCCCGTTGATGTCCTGCCCAACCTCAACCGGCCAACCGTGTCGGTTATTGCGGAGGCACACGGCCTGGCTCCTGAGGAGGTCGAGTCGCTCGTTACCATTCCCATAGAGTCGGTTTTGAACGGTGCCCCGGGCGTACTTCGTGTTCGATCCTCAAGCGGAATAGGAATTTCCATATCCTACGTGGAATTCGATTGGGGCACTGGGATCTTCCAGAACCGCCAGCTGATAGCGGAGCGTCTTCAATTGCTCCAGGGAAGACTCCCTCCCGGCATCGTGCCGGTCATGGGGCCGGTGACCTCCATCATGGGTGAAATCCAGTTTGTAGGGCTCATGACCACGGATGAAAAGGTCTCTCCGATGGACTTGCGTTCTTATGCTGACTGGACTCTACGCCCGCAGCTTATGACCATTCCAGGCATCAGCCAGGTTATAGTCATGGGCGGACAGGTCAAGCAGTATCAGATTCTCGTCTCCAGCCAGGCTCTTCAGAAACGGAGTATTTCCCTCGAAGAATTCAAGGAATCGGTTCGCCAGATGAGCGAGAACACGACGGGTGGCTTTCTCGATATTGGGGAGAAGGAGTATCTCATCAGGCCCCTTGGGCGCGTCAGTTCGCTGGACGATATCAGGGACTCGGTCATTGGAATGCATCTAGGACAGCCGGTCTTTATCAAGGATGTGGCGGAAGTCAAACTTGGACCGAAGACAAGGCGGGGGGAAGGCAGCATCAATGGCAAGCATTCCGTCATCCTTACGATTCAAAAGCAGCCAAATGCCAGCACGATCGACCTGACTCAGGAAATTGATAAAAAACTGGATGAGATGGCACCGACCATTCCAGCCGGAATGAAGCTGGAAAAGAATCTTTTTCGGCAGGCGCATTTCATCGAAACGGCGATAAACAATGTGAAGGAAGCGCTCAGAGACGGAATCATCATGGTGGCCATCATCCTTTTCCTCTTCCTTCTCAATGTGCGCACCACAGCCATTACGCTTGTCGCCATCCCTGTATCACTGCTCATGACGGCCATCGTTTTTCACCTGGTTGGTCTTGGGGTCAATACCATGACTCTTGGCGGTCTGGCGGTTGCCATCGGGGAGCTGGTGGATGACGCCATCGTTGATGTGGAGAATGTCTTCCGAAGGTTACGGGAAAACAGACTGTCTCCCAATCCTCGTAGCCCTCTTCGAGTTATCTACGAGGCTTCATCCGAGGTCAGGAATTCGATCGTTATCTCAACCGTCATCGTCTGTCTGGTATTCCTTCCCCTCTTTTCACTCGGGGGTATCGAGGGCCGACTCTTCGTGCCGCTGGGAATCGCCTATATTATATCGATTCTCGCTTCGCTGGGGTTTTCGCTGACGATTACGCCGGTCTTGTGTTCCTATTTACTGCCTCAGTCCAAAGCAATCGCTCATACGGAAGACGGCTTTTTCGTTCGGATGCTGAAGAATGGAGCCCGCCGAGTCGTGCTTTTTACGATGCCCAAGCCATGGCTGGTGTTTGGCCTGTCCATTGGCCTTTTGATCTTTGCTCTGAGCCTTCTTCCCAGGATGGGGCACAATTTCCTTCCGAGTTTCAATGAAGGAACGGCAACCATCGGTGTGGCCGGTGCGCCTGGCATATCCCTGGCTGCCTCCGACCAGCTGGGGATCAAAATCGAGGAAGCCATCCTTTCCGTTCCCGAAGTCGCCTCGACGGTGAGACGCACAGGCCGTGCTGAGATGGATGAACACGCTGAAGGCGCTCACTGGCACGAGATCGATGTCGATTTCAAAAGCGAGGGCCGCCCGCGGCCCGTTGTCCTTAAGGAAATCCGCGAAAAAATCGAAGCCACTGGCGACGTATACGTGAATCTCGGCCAGCCCATAGGCCACCGCCTGGATCATCTTCTTTCCGGAGTCCGCGCTCAGATTGCTGTGAAAATATTTGGGCCCGAGCTCAGTGAACTGAGGCGACTTGGTGGCGAGACGTTTGGTCTTCTCGAAACCATCCCTGGAATCGTTGATTTGCAGGTGGAGCCTTTGGTGCTTATCCCGCAGCTGAAGATTGCCCTGGATCGGGAGGAGGCTGGAAGGTTTGGTATCAAATCCGGTGCGTTGGCAGAGGATCTTGAAATTGCCCTGAACGGAGAATCTGCCGGGCAGTTTATCGACGGCCAGAGAATCCACGATATTTTCATGCGGCTCGATGATGAATCCCGCTCCACCCCGGAAAGTATTGGCTCGACACTCATCAAGGTCCTTCCCAGCGGATTGGGAGTCAAACTTGACGACGTGGCGAAGGTTTACCAGGGCAGTGGGCCCAATATGATCAATCGCGAGGACATGCAGCGACGCCTTGTGGTGTCGGCTAATACGGAGGGAAGGGACCTTGGTACCGCTGTCTGCGAAATTCAAGAGAAGCTGGCGAACGGACTCAAACTGCCGGAAGGCTACTTTATCAAGCTGGGAGGTCAGTTTGAGAGTCAGCAGCAGGCTTCCAGAAGAATCGCCGTCCTCGGGCTTCTGTCGCTTCTGGGAATCCTTGGAGTGCTCTACCTGCACTTTCGTTCCTGGGCTCTCAGTTTCCAGGTCATGCTGAATGTGCCTTTGGCCTTGATCGGAAGTGTCTTCGCCATCTATATGACCGAACGCGTTCTTTCGGTCGCAACGCTTATAGCCTTTATTACTCTATGCGGGATCGCATCACGAAATGGCATTTTGATGGTCAGTCACTACCTTCACCTCATGCAGGAGGAAGGTGAAAAATTTGGAAAAGAGATGATTCTAAGAGGAACCCTGGAACGGCTTGTGCCCGTTCTCATGACAGCATCCACGGCAGCTCTTGCGTTGATTCCACTTCTTTTGGCAGCTGGCGAGCCGGGCAAGGAGATTCTTCATCCTGTGGCCGTCGTCATTGTAGGGGGCCTCGTGTCATCCACCTTCCTTGATTTGATCGTGACTCCGACGGCCTTTTGCCTTTTCGGTCGGAAGGCTTCTGAGCAATATCTTCGTTTTCAAGCGAACAAAGGAGAACTCGTATGAAATTGAGAGCGTTTCTAGTAGCAACCTGCCTCGTAACCAGCATCCCAGCCTTCTCTCATGACGAAGGTCATGGCCCCAAACTTTCCGATACTGGAAAATTCGGAGGCCTGGTCTCGGCCGTTGTCGAGAAAAAAGAGGCCAACCTTGGTCCAAAGGCGAAGCTGCATTACAAGGCGGAACTGGTCCGCACGCCGGACGGCAAGGTTCAGGTCTATGTCTATGATTCCAACATGAAGCCGGTCGATGCCAGCACCTGGGAAAAAAAGGCAAAGGTGACGATGGCGACCGAAAAGAAAGGCAAGTGGCAATCCAAGGCCTTTGACATCACCTATGACGGCAAGGCCTTCTCGGGTCAAATGCCTGCGGTCATCGGTAAGCCATTCAACCTCGATTTTGTTTTCAAGACCAAGGACAAGGAACTCCTGTCGGCGTTCGATAATCTTGACTAAGAGGGACCTTTAGATGAAGCCATGGGCATCACTACTCATATGCGTATTTCTGCCAGCGACTCTGGCTGCCAGGGAGACCGTACTTTTGAAGTACGATGATCTTCCGAAGCTCATTCAGAAAAATAGCAAGGACGTAAGAGCTGCAGAGCTTCTGATGGAAGCTTCCGCCGCGAGACAGGGTTATCAGGCTCGGGCACGGTATCCGCGCTTGGATCTGGAATCCGGTCTTCGGGGCGTCAGAGAAATCGATGGCAGTGGAGGCAGAGCTCCATTCTTCAAGCTTGAAGGGAGCGTGAATCTCTATCGGGGGAGTCGTGATGCCCTTAAGGATACCCTTCAGGAAAAAGAAACAGCGATCCGTAAGGAAGAGACTCAGCTGGTTCTGAGGAACCAGCTGAGTCTCGCCCGAGCGCTCTTTGTGAAGCTGGCTTCGATCCAGGAGCTGAAGAAGGCCTGGTCTGAGGCCATGAGAATCGCACAGGAAAAGAAAAAGTCAGCCCGAATGAAATTCAAATCAGGGGTCACGACCAATACAGACCTTCTCGAGTTCGAACTCCACGAATCTTCCCTAAAAAGGGAAAAGCGCAACCTTGACAAGGAGGAACATGAGCTGTCGAACAAACTTCGCATTCTCGTGGGATTAGCTGATAATGCTGACATTTCGCTCGACAGGAGGTTTCCTCACCCGCCCGAACCCAAGGAGGGTAAATATAAGCTTTCAGCGGATGCTCACCCCGCTGTACGAAGACTCGCCCTGCAGACGGATCAGGCCCAGACTATTGCCCGTTCAGGAGTGAGCAAATGGGCTCCTGATGTCAATCTCTTCGCGAGTTATGAGGAATACCTGGAAGGCGACAAGGATGTCCCCGGTTCATTACCCAGGAGGGATTTTTCCACCGGTATCAGGGTCAGCGTCCCGCTCGGTGATAACCTGACAGCACAGAATGAGGCCTTTGCAAAAGGGCTGGAAGCCTCGGCTTATGAGCTTCAGAAACAGCAAAACGCAAGGCAGATCGAGGCAGTCTATCATGAGCACATGCATGATATGAGGGTCATCCACGAGCTCATTCATAGTTCTGAAGAGCAGCTGCAGAAAGCCAGAAAGTATCTGAAGCAGACCAGTGATGAGTATGAGCGGGGCGTTAAGAACGGTCCTGATGTGCTGGAAGCCAGCCGGACCTTATACCGGACGCAGGTGGAGAACATTCAGCTTGTCTTTGACTATTACCTCGCCGAGGTTGGCTTGACAAGCTTGACCCAGCAATAATTGAGTTGGGATGGTCGGTTGATCCGAGTGAGCCGGCCTTGGCCTGACCACGTATTGGGAAAAATGGCGTCTGCTCAGTTGCATTCGCTTGCCTCGCTAGGATTCTCCTCAAACACAGCCGCTTGATTTTCCCGTTTCCATACTTGAGAAAAATTAAGTACTGAGTCGTTTCTTCTTCCAGATGAAATAGACAACCGGATAAACCAGAAGCTCGAGCGCGAAGCTGGACACCAGGCCGCCCACCATCGGCGCGGCGATCCGCTTCATGACATCGCTTCCCGCTCCCATGGACCACATGATGGGAATAAGACCAAAGAATGCAGCCATGACAGTCATCATTTTAGGACGAATTCTTTTCACGGCTCCATAAACGATAGCGTCGGTCAGATCCTGACGGGTTCGCATCTGACCCGCTTTCACCTTTTCTTCAAAAGCCATGTCAAGGTAAAGCAACATGAAGACCCCAGTTTCGGCGTCCAGGCCCATCAGAGCGATCATGCCCACCCAGACCGCAATTGAAAGATTGTAGTCGAGAAAATAGAGCAGCCAGACAGCTCCAATAAGGGAAAATGGAACCGCCAGCATAACGATACCGGTTTTGATCCAGGATCGGGTGTTCATATAAAGCAGCATGGCGATCAGAAAGACGGTAAGCGGCACGACGAGTTTCAAACGCTCCTTGACGCGAAGCATATTCTCAAACTGACCGCTCCAGCTGAGACTGTAACCTTGGGGAAGAGAAACCTGACTTGCAATGAGATTCCTGGCTTCCTCAACATATCCTCCAACATCCCGGTTTTCAATGTCCACGTATACGAAGCCAGCACGCATGCCATTTTCGTTGCGAATCATGGCCGGACCTTCGACCATTTTTATTTCAGCCAGCTGAGCCATAGGAATAGGCAACCCTTGAGGAGTCGGTACAAGAACCCGTTTGATGCCTTCGAGGTCTTCCCGAAATTCACGGGCATAGCGAACATTGATAGGATATCGCTCCAATCCCTGCACCGTGTAAGAAACGTTCTCTCCACCAATGGCGGAAGCAACGATCATCTGGGCTTCTTCCATGGCAATGCCGTAACGGGCCAACTCATCACGGTTGAAGACGATATCCAGGTAGTAGCCACCGGACGTGCGTTCCGCGTAGACCGTACGGGTGCCCGGTATTGTCTGAATTTTTGCTTCAATCTGCTCACTGATTTTTTGAATCACGGTAACATCAGGTCCCAGGACTTTGATCCCCACTGGAGTCCGAATTCCTGTGGAGAGCATATCGATGCGATTCTTGATCGGCATGGTCCATATGTTAGGAAAACCTGCAAACTTGAGCTTTTCGTTCATTGCATTTTGAAGCTCTTCAAAGGTCCTGTGCTGCGGCTGCTGCCACGTGAAGAGTGGATGTAAAAAGCCCGGTAACGCCGAATACCAGCGCTCGACTGTCGGCCATGCTTCCTTGGGTTTTAAGACGATGGTTGTTTCCACCATCGAAAAGGGAGCCGGATCGGTGGACGTGTCAGCCCGTCCAGCCTTGCCGTAAACAGTGGCCACTTCCTCGAACGACTTGATGATGGCGTCCTGCTTCTGCAGCATTCTTTTGGCTTCGGCCACGGACATCCCAGGCAAGGTGGTGGGCATATAGAGATAGGCCCCCTCATTGAGGGGAGGCATGAATTCAGAACCAAGGCGCATATAGACGGGTATGGTCAGCAGCATGAGAAGGGCTGCACCCGCCAGAGTTAATTTTGCGTGCTTCAGCACGAAATGAACGACAGGCTCATAAATTCTGAAAAGCACACGGCTGATGGGATGCTTTTCTTCTGGATAATAGGTCCCAACGGCCACCTGACTCGCCACTTTCGAAGCCCAACGGGGTTTGAACCGAAAGGGCTCCATGCGGGAAAACATCATGCGCAGAGCTGGATCCAGCGTCAAGGCCAGGAGAGCCGCAAGAGCCATGGTCATGGTTTTGGACACAGCAAGGGGTTTGAAGAGACGACCTTCCTGGTCGACCAATGTAAAAATGGGCAGAAAAGAAACCGTGATGACCAGGAGCGAAAAGAAGACGGATGGTCCCACTTCTTTCAGAGCATTCAAGCGAACTTCATGAAAGTCCCCTTGCCGGCCTCCAGCGATCCATTGCTCCAGCTTTTTATAGGCGTTTTCCACTTCAACGATGGCGCCATCCACCAGGACGCCAATTGAGATCGCAATACCTGACAGCGACATGATGTTTGTGGTAATTCCCATAAAATAGAGAGGAATAAACGCCAAAAGGATTGATACGGGAATCGTAATAATAGGAACGATGGCTGAGGGGAGGTGCCATAGGAAGACCAGTATGACCAGGCAAACAATGAGGATTTCAGCCGTAAGTTTACTTTTCAGCGAGTCGATGGCTCGCTCAATCAGGTCCGAACGGTCATAGACCGGAATGATCTTCACTCCCTGAGGCAGGCTTGGGGCGAGCTCGTCAAGCTTCCTTTTAACGGAATGGATGACATTCAGGGCGTTCTCCCCCTGTCGCATCACGATAATTCCGCCGGGAGCATCACCCCAGCCGTTCAAGTCAGTGACACCGCGCCGCATATCGGGACCAATCTCAACCCGACCCAGGTGCTGAACGAGGACAGGAACGCCCGTTTTAGGATCAGTTTTTACGACTGTCTTCTCGATATCCTCAATATTCTTGATATAGCCGCGGCCACGGACCATGTATTCTATCCCGGAGAATTCAAGGACACGCCCTCCGGTATCATTGTTGGACTGTTTAATCGCTTTCACGAGATCCAGGAGCGTGACATTGTAAGCCGTGAGCTTATTGGGGTCGACGTTAACTTGATACTGTTTGACAAACCCGCCGACCGAAGCAACCTCCGCAACCCCAGGAAGACTTTGCAAGTGAAACTTCAGCTGCCAATCCTGAATGGAACGCAGTTCGGCAAGGTTCAGACTTTGGCTCTCATCGATCAGCGCATACTGATAGACCCAGCCGACGCTGGTGGCATCAGGCCCTATGGAAGTCTGGACCCCTTGAGGCAAATTTGGAGTTACCTTGCTGAGGTACTCGAGCACACGGCTTCTGGCCCAATAGAGGTCGGTACCATCCTCGAAAATAACGTAAACATACGAGAAGCCAAAGTCCGATATGCCCCGCACTGTCTTGACATGCGGAGTGCCGAGCAAGGCCGTAACAATAGGGTAGGTGACCTGGTCTTCGACAATATCGGGCGATCGATCCCATTTGGAATAAATAATAACCTGAGTGTCCGAAAGATCGGGTATGGCGTCCAGAGGCTGACGCTTCAAAGTCCACAGCGCAGCCATCAAAGCCACCGCTGTCAGGACCAGGACGAAAAATTTGTTCCGGGCGCTGAATTCTATTATTTTTTCGATCAAGTGCCTTCCCCCGGTCTTAGCGCGAGTTTTTGTCCATCAGAACAGACTTCAATCTGGATTCGGAATCAATCAGGAAGTTGGCACCGGTGACCACATTCTCCCCTGGAGAAAGACCGGATGTCACTTCATAGAAGCCTTTGGCTTTCACGCCGAGCTGGACAGGTCGCGGCTGAAACCTTTCCGTGGAGTCCTTGACGAAAACATAGGCCTGACCTTCATTGAAAAGCACGGCGTCTTCCGGTATCGCCAGCTTTTCACCAAGGTCGTTGATGATCCGAACATTCAAAAAGGTGTCCGGCCGCAACAAGCCTTTGGGATCCGGAACTTCCGCCCGCACCCGGATGGTACGTGTCGGCGCATTGAGCACAGGGCTAATGCTGGAAATCCTGCCCTTGAATGTTTCGCCGGGGATCGAAGGGGCCTCTGCTTCGATCGTCTGTCCTGGTTTCAGCCCCCGGACTTCATACTCAAAAACCTCCGCATAAACCCAGACGCGACCTTCCGGAAGTATGAGATTGATGGCATTGGAGCCGCCTCGCCCGATTTTACCGATCTGCTCCTCCGTCAACCCCAGGAGCTTGAGTTTGGTCGCGGCGCTTTTGACGAGAGCCGCAGATTGATCGACAAAACCCTTGTAGCTGCTGTCCTTGAGTTGCTCGCGGGAAATCAACGCCTGGCGGTATTCTTCAATCGCAGCATAAAGCTCCGGGTCATACGCGACCCGGCCCGTTGCACGAATCTCCTGGGTTAGGGATCGTCGTTCGACTGGCGCGCTCGTCACGCCAATCTTTTGTTGACTCTCTTCACTGAGAGCGAATTCTGCGCGCCCTCCAACGGAAGTGTTGTCTGCATGGTCGTGGCCTTCGGCGTGATCCTCTATTTTAACCAGGTCCATCCCACAGATAGGGCATTGACCCGGTTTGTCCGACGTGATTTGGGGATGCATGGGACAATGGTAAACGACTTTTTTTTCTGTGGTGTCCTGGGTGGTTTGCTCAGGCATGGGCTGCTGACTGCGCTGCCAGAAATAAATTCCCACAACGTTAAGAAGCACAAGGCCCAGCAGGAAAGGAACGACGATCTTCCATGTTTTGGTCATATCATTTCCCCAGGCTTTGCCCAATCAGGGCTTCAAGTTTGGCCAGCTGGAGTTGATAGGCTACCAGAGCTTCCTGGTACCCATACTCGGTTTCCTGCTGTTGTTTCAGGGCGTCGAGCAGCGTTGAGTAGCTCTCTTTGCCGGTAAGGTAGGCCGAGGTTCCGGTTGCGACGGCCTGCCGGGAAAGTTGCATGAGTCCGCTTTCGAATAGGTCAATTCGCTGAATGGATTCCTTTAATTCAGCGAGCAGAGCTCTGGCTTCATGTATTTGCATGAGGCGGGCATGGTCCAGGTAATGCGCGGATTTCTCTTTGCCAGCCAGAGCCTCTTTGATTTGCTGAGACTGCTTCGTCGCTCCCCAGATTGGGAGGGAGAGGCCGATTTTCGCGCCCATCATATCCTGACCATTTCCAGGTGTAGCCATTCCCACTGCTTTTTCTCGTATTGTGTAGCTGGCCATGAGTTCAAAATCGGGAAGGTAGCTCTTTTTTGCCAAGGCAACCGAAGCATCACCTGCCATAACCTCCGATTGAAGTGCCCGCAAGGCAGAACTGCTCATGACCTTCTCGGCAATTTTCTTATCAGTCCATTTGTTAAGGTTGATGCGGTCAATCTGAATGGACTGAAACTCCATCCTGGGAGAATGGTCCGCATGGCCTGAAATATGAGCCAGCTCTGCTTCCAGATCTTTCATTTCGCTGCTGAGACGCAGCTGCTCGTTGACCAGCTGAGCCTCTTCCACCTGAAGGTTGAGGATGGATGCCTGGGAAACCTGACCGAGAGCATAGCGACTCCGGCTGGTTGTCAAAGTCTGGCGCAAGTAGGTGCGCTGATTTTCGAGGATGTTCTTCTTTTTGGTTCGCAGATAGAGCTCATAATAGATGCGCTTGACGTTCCATGCGATCTCGAGCTGCATTTGCTTCAAACGATGCACCAGGGCCTCGCTTCGCAACGTTGCCACTTCCTGTTGGGCTTCAAGCTTTCCTGGATAGGGAAACTTCTGAGATAAGGAAACTTGAACACCGGACATCTCGGATTCATTCAGGCGAAAGGAATTGGTTGGGACGTTCATCATTTCAACGGACAGCATGGGATCATCCAAAGTGCCCGCTGGTCCAATCTGCGCTTTATTAGCATCAAGTTCCGATTGAAGAGCCTTGAGCTCGGCATTGGATGCAAGAGCCTTTTGAATGACAGCCTCAAGTCCAAGAGAGGCTTCGGCTGCCCAGGATTTATCAAGCATTAATGGCGCATATAGCGCGATAAGGAGGACGAGGTGAGGCGTGATGAGTGTTTTCATGATTTGCCCTATCCAGTTTCAGCTCGTATACGCCTGAAAGTTTGGGTTTGTGACAGGTCGCGTCGGAGTGGGGCAATTTTGTCAAAAAATCGAATGAAGTCAATAACTAAAGGTTTGGAGTGGCGGCCATAAGTTGCGGCGTATACTTTGGCTCCATAATGCCGATAGTATGCTATCGAGCGTTGCTTGAGAAAATCGGCTCTGTTATCCTGAAAGCCTATTTTGGGGCACATTTTGAAACACTGGTTTGTCAAATATCTCCTGATCATTTTTGCCTTGGGTTGGATACAAGGCCCTTCCCGGTTGTGTTCAGAAGAAGTGGACTCGAACCCATCAGGAGCAGGCCTTTCTGCTGATGAGCATCCAGATGAAGAGGACTGTGGTTGCCCGCTTTCAGAATGCCAGTCCAGTTGTGAAAGTTGTGCATTAGTCCCGGTTGTGGTGCCCATGGCCATCGTATTGCCTGAAGTCCCATCAGGGGAATCCCTCTCGGGGTTATGGCGCATATCCTGTCGCACGTTTCCATATTCCAATAGACTCCTTGATCCTCCCCGATTTGTCTAAGCTCAAAGCAACATACAATAGAAAGCTCTGGTTCGCGTTATTGCGGACTGTAATGCCCTGATGTATCGGCTTATCGGGACAGGACTGTCATGTTGGAATTATAGATGCTTGACTTTATAATAAAATATTCTCTGAGACAGCGCTTTCTAACAGTTGCATTGGCTGCATTCTGCGTGGTGTACGGTGCCCTCATTACGAGGCAGCTCAGTGTTGATGTTTTTCCAGATCTCAATCGACCCACCGTCCATGTCGTCACAGAAATTGAGGGAATGGCACCTGAAGAGATTGAGGCCGCTGTCAGTCGGCCCATTGAGCAAGCGGTCAATGGAGTCCCCGGAATCATCCGCGTTTACTCGTCATCAGCAACAGGCATCTCGGTTGTGCGAGTCGCATTCCAGTGGAATACAGACCTGAAGACAGCCAGGCTCAATGTTTCGGAACGCCTTGGTGCAGTGAAAGCAAGACTTCCCAAGGATGCGCAGCCGTTCCTCACGCCAACGTCATCCATCATGGGTGAAATCCAAATGCTGGGTCTTATAGCAGACGATCCTTCATTTGATCCCATGCGGCTCCGGTCCATTGCGGAGTGGCAGCTTAGGCCAAGGCTTCTATCTATCCCTGGTGTTGCGCAGGCGACAGTTATTGGCGGGGAAGAGGAGCAAATTCAAATCCTGATAAATCCCATTGAGCTTCAAAGGCGCCTGATAGGCCCTCGTGATTTGGCTGAGCGTCTCAAGTCCCTCTCTATCGCGACAGGTGGAGGGTTTATCACAGATGGCAAGAAGGAATGGCTCATCCGAAACATCGGGCGCATCACAGCATTTGAAGATATTGGCGATACCCCAATTGGCACGCACCTGGGCCGCCCGGTGTTGCTGAAGGATGTGGCTACGATTCAAAGAGGTCCAGCTTCCAGGCGAGGCGACGCTTCCATAAATGGTAGAAGCGGAGTCATCGTCATGGTACAAAAGCAGAGCACCGCTGATACCTTCGCTCTGACAGGACTCATTGATGAATCCCTGAAGGATTTTGAGAAGACGCTTCCCGCAGGTGTCAAACTTAAACCCAACCTTTTTAAACAGGCCGATTTCATAGAAGCCGCCATTGGCAACGTTATCGAAGCCCTTCGCGATGGGACGATAATCGTTTCAATCGTGCTTCTCCTCTTTCTCTTGAATGTACGAACCACTCTGATTACGCTTACGGCCATCCCGCTTTCACTTCTGATTACAGCCATAGTCTTTCATTTTCTGGGACTCGGTATCAATACCATGACTCTTGGTGGGCTGGCTGTCGCCATCGGCGAGCTGGTGGATGACGCGATCGTCGACGTGGAAAACGTATTTCGGCGGCTGCGGGAAAACAGGGAGAGACAGGTCCCTGAACCGGCTCTTAAAGTAATCTACAAAGCCTCGAGCGAAATTCGTAATTCAATAGTCCTGGCCACCGTCATTGTTATTCTGGTTTTTATCCCGCTGTTTGCCCTCCCTGGGCTTGAGGGCCGGCTTTTTACACCCATCGGTATAGCCTACGTTATATCCATTCTGGCCTCGCTGATTGTGTCAATTACAGTCACCCCGGTCCTTTGCTATTTCCTCCTGGGAAAAGCCAAATCTCTTTCTGAGCGTGAAAGCGGGCTCGTCAGATTCCTAAAGAGGGTGGATGGAGCCGTTTTGAACAAGACGCTGGATCGCCCCTTTATCATCATCGGCCTCGCAGCGGCTCTTTTCCTCGGATCAATCGCACTGGTGCCCTTGATGGGCCGTGATTTTCTTCCTCCCTTCAACGAGGGAAGTGCCATGGTTGAGGCTTCCGTCAAGGCTGGAATCTCACTTGAAGCGTCCAGTGAGCTGGCCATGAATGTGGAGAAGGCCATCCTTTCCGTTCCTGAAGTCCAATCCACAGGGAGACGTACGGGACGGGCAGAGGAGGATGATCATGCGGCAGGAGTCAACCACTCGGAATGGGAGGTAGCACTCAAGCAATCGGAGCGGTCGCGAGAGGAAATTTTTTCTGATATCCGAAGCAAGGTAAAGTCTGCACTGCCGCCGGATGGCTACTTTAGTATCAGTCAGCCGATCTCACATAGGCTTGATCATATCCTTTCAGGAGTCAAAGCCCAGGTTGCCATTAAACTTTTTGGACCTGATCTTCGCATCCTTCGCCAGCAGGGAGCCGAGATCCGAAATGCCATAACGGGCGTGGAAGGCGTGGTGGACCTTCAGATGGAAGGGCAGTCTCTTTTTCCACAATACAAAATCTTTCCCATGCGATCCGATCTGGCCAAATATGGGATAGTTCCCGGTGATGCCATAGAGAGCCTTGAGCTTATGCTACAGGGTGTGCCCGTCACACGCATTTTTGAAGAGGACAGGATTCTCGATGTTTATGTCCGTCTCGAAGAAAAATACAGAAGGACAATTGATGATATCAAGAAGCTACCGCTTCATGTTCTCCCAACAGGGCGTACTGTCACAGTGTTTGAAGTAGCTGACGTTTTTGAAACAAGTGGACCGAACGTTATCGAGCGGGAGAATCAACAGAGGCGGATAGCCATCTCCTTCAATACAAGCGGGCGCGACATCGACAGCACGGTTACCGACGCCAAAGCTCGAATCGAGAAGGCCGTACACCTTCCACCAGGTTACTTTATTGAATTCGACGGTCAGTATGAAAGTCAAAGGCAGGCCATCCGCATGGTTCTGGTCCTTGGTGGACTTTCCATTCTTGGAATCTGTCTCATACTGGCCATCAACTTTCGATCATTCTTCATTGCGATTCAAATCATGGTCAATATTCCGCTGGCCCTGATTGGAGCTGTCCTTGCCGTTTATTTCACGGATCGCACCTTCTCCGTTGCAACCCTCATTGCTTTCATTACGCTTTGTGGAATTGCGAGCCGAAATGGCATTATGATGATTAGCCATTACCTTCACCTCATGGCCGAAGAGGGCGAGGCCTTTTCCAAAGAGATGATCATACGTGGATCACTGGAGCGTCTGGTGCCAGTTCTCATGACGGCCTCAACAGCCATGCTGGCCCTGACGCCGCTCCTGTTCGCAAAAGGAGAGCCGGGGAAGGAAATTCTGCACCCTGTTGCCGTTGTTATTGTCAGCGGTCTCCTGTCGTCAACGCTCCTTGACATTTTTGTGACTCCAGCGATCTTTTATAGATTTGGTCGTAAAGCAGCCGAGCGGGCTGTGAAACATATGAGAGACGCGATAAGCGGCTCGTCTGAAATTTAACTTGGAGAGACTTTGTATGAAGGCATTTCTTGTGTCGATGTCACTTTTGCTGGGAACAGCCGCTCCCCTCATGGCTCACGAAGGCCATAATCATGAAGCCGCTGTGGAAGCAGCGCCCCACGGCGGAACACTTCGCAATGCAGGGGATTATAAGGCTGAGATCGTCATCAATGGCGATAATCTTAAGCTCTATGTTTACGATAAAAAGCTCAAACCCGTAAAGCTGGAGAAGGCTGAACTTACCGGTGACGTTCAGTTCCCCAAGGAAAAAAGCAAACCGGTGACCTTCAAGAAAGCTGGAGATTACTACGAAGCTACCGTTAAAGGGATCACCAAGGTCCATCGTTACGATATGCACGTAAACATTGAAGTGGCCGGCAAGAAGGTTGTGGCGGATTTCGGTATCGATAACATTTGAATTTGATTCGAAGCTGCTTTCGAGCAGCCTCTTTAAAGCGAAGGATTCCCTATGGGCAAGGACTGTTGTGGAGCGAAGGAAGACGCTCTGGTTCAATTGAGAGCCCGTCAATCGAAAATTCTGAAAATTGTTTTGCTCATCAACTCGGTAATGTTTTTCATTGAATTCGGTTCAGGAATCATTGCGCAATCGACCGCGCTCCTCGCCGATTCCCTCGATATGTTTGGGGATGCTGTTGTTTATGCCTTTAGCCTTTACGTCTTATATAAGAGCGAAAGGTGGAGGGCTAGCGCCGCCTTGATGAAGGGTCTCATCATGCTGGCCTTTGGCCTGGGTGTCTTTGGAGAGGCAATTTACAAGGCTATGGGCAACGTGATGCCTGATGCACCAACCATTGGAGTCGTTGGGACTTTGGCGCTGGCTGCGAACGTTGTGTGTCTCATACTGCTGTTGAAGCATAAGGAAGATGACATCAATATGAAGTCAACCTGGATCTGCTCGAGAAACGACATTATTGCCAATTCTGGGGTGCTCATTGCAGCTGGAGCGGTTGCTTTTACACAGAGCAAGTGGCCAGACATTGCAGTTGGTGTCATAATAGCCGGGATTTTCTTGAAGTCATCATTCCACTTGATCTCAGAAGCATGGGCCGGACTCAGGAAAAAATCAGAGTTAATGTTATGAAGTACTTGGTTCTACTCCTGTCCTTTGGGACCCTGTGTGTCATTGCTGATGAAGCAGCAGCCAGGACTTTGACGCTTTCTGAGGCGCAGTCTCTTGCAGCCAAAAATAACCCTCAAGTCAATGTGCTGGAGGCTGAGGTTTCCGAAGCCAGAGCCAGGCTGAATGTAACCCGATTTCAAAATCGTCCAGTCATTGGTGTAGCAGGCGGAGGACAATTCGAAGGTACTGCCAAGGATAGGGATCTACTGCCTCTCGCCTATGCCTATGCAGGGGTCAATTTATATAACGGTGGACAAACGCGAATCCAGGAAGATCTTGCTGAAATTCATGTTGATAAAGTCCAGGCTGAGATTCCCTTTAAGAGCTTTCAGCTCAGGAAGAAAATTGAAGAGTTGTTTACGGAGATCGAAATGAGACATAGAGTGATTTCCGTAAAAAAGAAGGAAATAAAGGCATTTGAATCACACCGTCGCAAGGCAAATGAGAGAAGGATTGCGGGATTAACTGGTGAAACCGATGTACTTGAGTTTGATTTAAGAAAAACCAATCTCAGGAATGACATCGAAACTCTGATTGCAGAAAGAGGCGCCTATCTCAGGACCTTAAGCCTTTTGACTGGAGAACCCAAGGTCGACGACATCGAAGGATTTAGTCTTCCTGAGAAGGTGAAACGGCCCGATATATCGGTCGCTGGTCTTACAGATATCAGTCCGACCAGCAGGATTCTGGCGAAAGAGCTATCAGGCTTGTCACTTGAAGAAAAGTTGCAGTCAACCAGGTGGGGCCCCAGAGTGGACCTGGAAGGACGGGCCGGCTTTCTTCCGAAGGAAGGTGACACTGATGACAATAAGGCGCGCTTTGACATAATGATTGTTGCAAAAATGGATCTTTTCAACAGTCTCCAAAGAAATGCCGAGCTGCAAGAGACTTTGATGAAGAAGAAAAAACTGCAAGCCATGATAACAGCTGAAAATGTGGATGCGAGGTTCCTTGTCGATCAAAGCCTGACAGCGATGCAGAACCAGCAGAAGAAACTACAGATTCTTGATAGCAATAAAGAGTCTGCGGAACGTTACTATAGATCCACCCTTGAAGAATACGAGCGGGGCATTAAGAATTCCCCTGATGTCGCTCACGCGACCGAAATTTTATTTGAGACAGAATACAAGGCTGTGGAAATTCGTTACAAATGGGTCATGCAGAAGATTAAACTGGAATCCATCTTAATGCGTGAAATTTAACTCTTATCTGGGAGGTCTCGGTTTCAAAGGCGGCGTGCTTTTTCCCGGGGCCACTCTCAAAAGAAGAGACCATCAGATTAGTTGAATTTATGCTAAGCAAATGCATTTTTTTCAGGAAGCTCTGGCCAGAGGAGGAGTTTATATTCGCATGCCGAGGCGGAAGCCGTGCTGGCGAAGAATTCGGCACGGGTTTTCAAGCTCGAGCGCCTCGCAGCGCCCAAAACCCTACAGAATGTGGCGTGTGGATTCACTCGGATGTTCGATCCCGAAGTTTGTTATATCTTTTTACAAAATCCCTTATGTCGGTTGAAAATCCAAGTGTTTTCTCGTGAATTCTTTGTTCTGCCAAATGACGGGGCAAAAGGCCGCTTAACTCAATAGTTTCGTGATCCGATAGCACTTCAGACCTATAATCTGTATAAGGTGAAATTCGCTTTGGCAGGACTCTTTACGCCAGGACAAACGCTGCGGGGAGGCGAGATCGAAATCATCGATCAGCTGGGCAGTGGCGGCTTGGGCGAAGTCTATCGAGTCGCGCTTGTCAGGGGTGATCAGCGTGCCGTCATGGCACTTAAATGCTTCAATCCCTATGTTCTGGAGCAATCCGGGATGGAAGCTGTAGAATTGGTCCACAGAGAAAGTCTTGCAGTCAGCAAGATCTCCCACCCGGGAATCGTATCCATCCACCTTATCGACCTGGATGCGCCAATACCCTTTATCATCGAAGAATACTTCGGTGGTGGCGACCTTTTACAGCTGATCACCATCCGCCGCCAGAAGGCCGTCCCGGGAAAGCAACTTTTCACGGCTCAGGAAATCGCGGAGCTTGGATTTCAGATCAGTTCCGCTCTAGCCATTCTGCATCAGAACAACCTCTGTCATGGTGATTTGAAACCTCAGAATCTTTGCCTTCGTAATCGTGATGCCTTGGAAATCGCTATCGTTGACTTCGGGCATGCAGGATTCTTGGAAGGGAATATCCTCGATCGCAATGAGAATCTGGCAACCTTTGCCTATTTACCTCCGGAACGGACTGGATTTGTCAAACTTGCTGGCAACGCCAGTGGCGACCTTTATTCACTTGGCGTCACTCTGTATGAATGCGCAGTAGGCAGCCCGCCATTTGCAGGCCAGGACGGTCGCGATCTGATCAACCGCTTGCTCTATGAAGTGCCCAGGGCAATCCATGAGATCTTTCCAGATTTTCCTGTGGCCTTGAGCGATATTATCAGCAAACTTATGCGCAAGGATCCGGCAGACCGCTATCATTCAGCCTTCGGTCTCGCTGCGGATCTGGAGCGTTGTTTGAAAACCCTGCGAAACCAGGAAGAACTTCTGCCTTTTGCCCTTGGGACCAAAGACAAACTGAGAGAGTTGAACTATCGTATCCCGATGGTTGGGCGCCAGCAGGAAATGGCCTCGCTCCATCAACTCTTTGACCTAACTCAGGAAGGTGGGCAGGCTCTGGCACTCATCGGGGCGCCGTCGGGAACGGGTAAATCCCGCCTTGCCTTTGAAATTTTGCATAAGGCCCGACAGTTTGGTTCGCTGATCAGCTACGTGAAATTCTCCGAATACGAGCGTAACCTTCCGCTCAGCGCTGTGACGCTTTTGTTGGTTGAGCACTGTCATTATCTGCGCAACATTTCAGGCGAGAAACTGGTCAAATGGCAGAAGGTGATTAAGGAAAAGCTAGGAACTCGGGTTCAATTGATCATTGAACGCTACAGCTTCTACGCTCCTTTTCTCCCGGTGACAGAAAACTTCCATGACTTTGAGAAGGACAACGGATTTCAGGTTTTCAACCAAACCCTGGGCGAATTCCTGAGCCTGCTGCCCGCTTCCCAGGAAAGCCAGTTACTGCTGATTGACGACCTTCAGTGGGCTGATTGGCAAAGCCTGCAAGTTCTTTCCGTTCTCGGGCAAAAGATCATTGATGCCGATGCCCCTCGCACCATGCTGATGGGAACCTTCCGTTCGAACGAAATCGAAGAAGGTCACATGCTCATTCCGACCTTTTTGGACTTGCAGCACCAGTTTAGCCTCATTGAGCTTGGTCCCCTTGAACGCCATGATGCAGATACGCTGGTCGAGCATCTGCTCGATGAAGCCGGTTTAGAAGTCCGAAAGCTGCAGGATGTCTGCTACCGCTTTACGGCAGGCAACCCCTTCTTCATCTATGAATATTTGAAATCTGCCATTAACACCGGCATATTCGCTCTTGATGAAAAGAACCAAGCCTGGAGATTCCACGAGGAGCGCCTCCATGAGGCCGACCTGTCAAGTGGAGTGGCAGGGCTCGTGGCAGAACGCATCAGAGCGTTGAACCCTTTGCAGCAGGCCCTCGTCAGCATAACCAGCGTCGCCGGGCATGCGATGCGGCGTTCTGCCCTGAAGTTACTCCTGCCGCTTCTTTCAGAACATCGCCAGCTGAAGACGGATGAGCTGGGTTCCCGTGATGATGATCAGAATCTGGAACTCGCTTATCAAGAACTTTTGCAGAAAAACATACTGACACCAGATACCGATCGCTTTGCCTTCTTTCACGATAAGGTGCAGGAAGCTTCCTATTCGCTCCTGACGGAACATGAGCAGAAGATTCTGCATCACGCCTTTGGCCTCATCTGCATCGATAGCATCTCCCAAGCTACAAGCAAAGTGAATGACGCTGCCCTCTTCGAAGCGGCCTATCATATTTGCCAAGGCCGGCGAGCAGACTTGGATGCTGATGTGCGAGCCTTCCTCATTGTTGCAGCCAATGCTGCCAAGCGGGTTTTTGCCTATGAAAAGGCCAAAGAATATCTGCAGACTTTGCTCGATGCGATCGATGCGCAGGCGGATGTCGGTGCGGACGAGAAGTTTAATGCCCTGGAACTCATGGCGGATATCCTCTCGATATCCGATCAAATTGCAGCCGCAATGGCGATTTATGATAAGCTGCTGGCTTTTGATTGCGACCCTATCAAGCGCGCCCATATCTATGCGAAAAAGGTTGAATTCTGCCTGAGCCTCTTCGCTTACAAAGACGCCAGGCAGGCGGCCGAGGCCGCGCTCAAGGTTTTAGGGCAGCGCATCTTCACGACTGAACTGTGGTCCTATTTCTATATTCTCGTTTCAATCCCAGTGCTGATCGCCTACTGCCTCTTCTTCAAGTCCTTCGGCAAACAAACCAAGGAAGTCACAACGGAGGCTGAGGACATTCGGCTCCTGCTCCTGATCAAGAGCGAAATATCGCAATACTTTACGCAGCCGATCGTTGCCATAGCCAATATCATTCCCCTTACCTTTGAATTGCTGAGGTACAAGGACAACCGCTATCGGGCCACCATCATCGGCTACTGGGGCATTGCAAGCGCCGCATTCGGATTTACACGTATCGCAGATGTCTGCTTTCGTCATGCCTATGAATACTTTGACAAAGCAGGCAATCCTGTCGATAAGGGTTTCGTGCTCTTCACTTGGGGTTTCACCTTGGATCTGCCTCGAGGTAATCTCAGCAGTGCTCAAAAGAAGTTGGAAGAGGCTGTTTTTAATCTCGCACCTGTCGGAGAATCATTCTGGCGGTCGATATCGATACTCGGCCTCCTCCTCCTGGATTATTATGGAGCGGAGACGGGGCAGGCAGCCATTCGCTCTCACGAACTGGTGGAACTGTGGAAGAAAGTACGCTATGCCGCGACTCCACTCGGCTGCGCCATCCGTCACTATATGGAAGATACCAATGATGAACAGGTGAATTTTCTCCTGCAGAAAGTTCAAGAAGCTGATCTTCAGATCCAGAATCAAGGCTACGATTCCATTGACTCAGTTTTTGCCTGTCTTGGTATTGGCGAATATTATGATTATGTTGGGCAGTATGAAGAGGCTGAACGTTTCGCGGAACGGGCTTTCAGGATCAGCGCTATCCGTAGCCATCGGGTGGCCTATGCACTTTTTCCGCCGATAATCTATGCGCGTACACTGATTCATGGAAAAAAACATTGGCGTGCGTTCTGGGTGCTTGCACTGGCCTGGTTAAACCAGTTGCTCCAGATTCGGGTGTTTCGTCCGCACACCTGCTTTGAAACCGGCCGCTGGCTCTTTGCCATGGGCTGGCCGCGGCTCGGTCGCAGCGTGATGGAGAGCGGCATCCGTTATGCCAGCAAGCGAGGCTGGGCAACTCCTGCCGCTGAAGGGCGCTTTCTGCTGGGTCGATGTTTGGAAAACAGAGATCCGGATCTTGCGGCTGCCTTTGTCCGGATGGCCAAAGAGCACTTTCAAGAACGACACTGGAAATTTCATGAAACCTTATGCGACAAAGAGATAAACCGGCTGAAGCACGCCCGGACCGAACTGGGTACCCCTCACACCATGAAGAGCCCCCAGCGCGGAGACCTGACCCGCCGCGGCACTGGACTACGGCAGCAGGTGGAAGTGCAGGCACTGATGGACGTCCTTCTGAAACTGAGCGCCATCAATGAGACAGGTTCCCTGTTCCGCGCATTGATGGAATCATTGTGCCAGGCCACAGGTTCGGAACTGGCGATCCTCTATTTCGAGGAAAACGGACGCTGGGTGCCGCTCGTGTCCCACAATATTCGCATTGAGCAAAGTGAGAATTTCAAAAACAAAGTCGATCAATCCTTCGTCAGCAAGGTTCTCTCGACCAGGCCGACGAATCATGTGATTCGCAAAGCTCAGGATAAGCTTTATGGCCGAGCCACGACATCGGGTTCAGCCCTGCTGCTGCCTCTGATGTCTGAAGGCATCATTGCAGGTTACTGTTATCTGGCCAACTCCCAGCTCTACGATCTATTTGACAAACGAAGCGTTGAGGTTGCGCAGCCCATCGCGACCCAGGGGGCAATCGCCCTGCAGAACATTCGCCTGAATCAGCAACTCGCTGTCGAGCGGGACGAGATCTCAAAGCTGCATCAGACGCTTGAGCTTCGTGTCATCGAACAGACCCGGGACATCAAGAGCATTATGAAGCACATCCAAATAGGGATTTGCACGGTCTCAGGCAACGATATTCACATCAATAAAGACTATTCCGCCTTCCTTGAAGGCCTGCTAGGGGAGGAGGATTTAAGAGAAAAGGCTCTCTTGTCGCTTCTCTTCAGGGGATCATCTTTAACCGCAGATGAAATCGATCAGGCGCAGCAAGCCATGCTCTCGTGCCTTGGCGAGCTGGAATGGGCTTTTGATCTTAACTCACACCTGCTGCCCCGCACGCTCAATGTCAACCGTGATAAGGACTATGCCTTCGAATTGGACTGGATCCCGATCTGCGATGACGAGCAACAGATCGAACGTGTTCTGATTACCATCAACGATGTGACCGAACTCCGAGGCCTGGAAGCAGCTGCAGCGAGGAAAGATGAGGAACTTCGGATCATCAGTGAAATCCTGGGGCGCAGCGAAAGAGATTGGTCTCATTTCTGTTTAAACAGCCAGATCCTTCTGCAAAGGAGCCATGAGCAGTTGGAGGCACTGCGTCTTGGTGGAGATCCGAAAAGCGTTCTAAAAGCGATATTTATCCATGTTCATACGCTAAAGGGCAATGCCCGCTCGCTCGGCCTCCGTCGCATGAACCAGGTCATCCATGGCATCGAGCAATTCTTCGCCGACTGCATTCGGGGAGGGAGTTCCAATATTGAAGGAATTGTGCTGCACGAGAAGCTGAAATCGATCGAATCGGTTTTCCATGAGTATCAGAACATAGCGCAGCAAAAGCTCGGGCGCGACGTGACCAATGCAGAAGCGGTTAGCATGCCCAGGGATCCCATCCTCCATATCTACGAGCGATTAAAAGTTGACGCTGACGAGAGTCTGTCCGAGGCGCTTCGCATGATTCGCAACGCTCTTTTTGTGTCGATGACTGGCCTGCTGAAGCAGCTTTTCAAAGAAATGGAACCCTTGGCAGTGGAGCTTGGCAAGGCGTCGCCGGAATTCCATGTGGATCTGCCAGAACTCTGGGTGAATCGCCCGGTCGAGGACATGTTCCGTAATTGTCTTGTCCATCTTCTGCGTAATTCTCTTGATCATGGATTGCAGTGCCCTGCCGAGCGAGAGGCGCGAGGTCAGGCCCCGCGTGGAAGGATCAGCTGCACCGGTCGCATACGAGGCCGCATGGTCGACTTTTCCCTTGAAGACGATGGTCGTGGTCTGAACCTGAGAAAGTTGCGTGAAATTGGGCTGAAAAGAGGCCTGTTAAGTTCCCAGAATGCAGATCCACACGATGTGGCACGTCTGATCTTCCATCCTGATTTAAGCACAGCAGAGAAGGTGAGCGATCTATCAGGACGTGGCATTGGCATGACGGCGGTCAAAGAATTGATTCAGGAGGCAGGGGGAACTATCGACGTCAGCTTAAGAAAGAATCGCAGCGTGGACGATGGGTTCTGTGCGTTTGCCTTTATCATCACATTGCCGCTCAGTCTATTCCAATTTGATTCCAGCCAGCAGGCAGCCTGAGTTCGCTTCAGCGGAACGGATCGGCTTAAGGCTCGCAAACTACCGATCTGGAGCCGCCACATCCTCGCCCTCACGGATCGAGCAGACAGCCCCAAGGAAAATTATGATGACATTCATGCTGCACAGGTGAAAGATGCATTGAGGATTTTAAGGCTGGAAAGCTTCTTTGACATCGATTATACCCAAAGCAAAGAAACTGGAATACTTCTCTGCTTTGGAAGCCGCACATACCGGTGGCGGAATGCGATAAACCAGACGGGACACTTGATTGCACTCCTCACACCGAATCGCTGGAAAGCTAATTCTTGATCTGGCAACGGGCCCTTTGTCCCGATGATGCCGGGGTGATCACGAGGGTTGAGGGGACACCACCCTGCGGCGGCCGGTCCACCCGGAATTCACACTTGTACTGCGCGCTTTCATCGACAGCGCGGAAGGTGACGAAGTGCGAGAGGCCAGGCGTCAGCTCCACGAGCAGAGGTGTTTCGCCTTCAAAGAGACCGTTGTCGATATCCACAAAAACCTTGCTGCCTGAGGACAGAAGACGCACAGGGTAGAGCAGGGCATGCGGAAGCTTTTTCAGGAATATCTTCTCGGGCTTCAGCGTTTCACCGGCTTCACCCTGGAAGCGGATCACTTCCCTTTGATAGCCGGGACGACTGATTTCCATCTCATAGGCGCCAGGGGCCAGACGCAATTTCACCGGCGACTTCACATAGGCCCCATCATAGATCTTCACGCCATTGACTTTCAGCGTGATGACTTCGGGGGATGTGCGCAGGTCGATCTGCAGTTTTTTATCAATCACGAGCTCATCGCGATTGAAATAGAGGACACCGACCAGCATGCCCAGCAGCAGAAGTATCATCGGAATCTTGCTGCGATTCGCGCGACGCGGGTGATGCACCACATGATTGCGGGGTCTTTGCCGCGTGGCCGTGCTGTCCGCCTGCTGATAGGCCTGATCCACCACCATGATGCGCGAAGGGTGATTCTTTTTGAAACCACCGGACAGCGTAATGGTGCGATCGTCCATCAAAGGCGCCTGGTTGTTGCCACTGCCAAGACGTGAGGCATCGGTGAGCGGCAATTCATTGTGCGCGCTCCGCGAAGCCTCCGCCATCGCCGGGGCTGCATTCGAGCCCGTCTGACCCACAGCCATATTCGTGGTGGGTGCCACGGCCGCTGGTTTGGACGCCTGAGCCAGGGTTTCCCGGATATCCTCCTGAGTTTTATCCCGACGTTTGGCCAGGATGCGCTTCAGGAAGTTGCCGAGTTCACGCGAGGTGAATTCGGAATAGCGTGAGTGGAGATAACGCGAAAGGTCCTTCTCAAAGGCCGCGGCCGTCTGATAACGCTCCTTGCGGTCCTTCGCGAGGCCCTTCATGACGATGGCCCGCAAATCCTTATCCACTTCCGGATTCAATTCGCAGATGTCATAAGGAATTTCACAGTTCTGTACCTTGCGGATGCTTTCCACTTCGGACATGCCGGCGAAGAGCCGCTTCATGGCCAGTGTTTCCCACAAGACGACAGCCAGACTGAAAACATCCGAACGGCCGTCCAAAGGCTTGGCCAGAACCTGTTCGGGACTCATGTACGAGTACTTGCCTTTGACCACACCGGGCTTGGTTTCGGTCAGCTTGTTTTCAGCGGAAGCGATGCCAAAGTCAGTGATCTTGACATCACCTTCGTAAGAAATGAGTATGTTTTGCGGTGAAATATCGCGATGCACAATCCCGAGCGGTTCGCTCGTGATCTCATCCGCTTTCGTGTGCGCGTAATGCAAGGCACGGGCGGCACAGGCTGCGATATGCAGGGCCATCGGCAAGGACAGACGGGTCTTGGCCGTCTCGCAGGCCGAAAGCAGCGAACGCAGGTCAGCACCATCCACATGCTCCATGATCAGAGCATAGGAACCGTCAACTTCCGTGAAATCGTAGACCTGCACGATGTTGTTATGCTGCAATCGCTTGCAAATATGCGCTTCATCGCGGAACATCTCGATAAATTCGCGGTCCTGCGCGTAGTGCGGCAGGATGCGTTTCACGGCGACAATTTTTTGAAAGGCAGCCTCACCGACAGCTATGCCAAGATAAATCTCGGCCATACCGCCTCGGGCAATTCGTCTGCCTAACACATAAGTGTTCTTCGCCATCGAACCTTCCTGCATTCCTTTAACAGGGCTATCCCATGGCTGTTTCGGCGCTCTCCGGAAAAAGTGTAGGCGAAACCTTTCATCGCCGCCTTTGGTCAAATTCCAAGCACTGAATCTTGCAGCCCAAAGATCGACTTTCTGGTAATAATGAAAGTTTAAGTCCCGGCCTTAACAAGGGGTCTCAGCATTGCAATCGCGATTTATTACAGTGGAAGGCGGCGAAGGAGCCGGAAAATCAGTTTTTACCCATGGCCTGAACCGTGCCCTGACCGCTGCCGGCATCCCGGTGGATCTGACCCGCGAACCAGGTGGCACCCCACTGGCCGATGGTCTGCGTGAGCTCTTCCTGCATCCGCCTGCGGATGATAAACCCACCGCCATCACCGAACTTTTCATTGTCTCCGCGGCCCGTGCCCAGCATGTGGCGACCCGCATTCAACCGCTTTTGGAGCGGGGAACCTGGGTTCTTTGTGATCGCTTTTATGACTCCACCCGCGCCTATCAGGGAGCCCTCGGCGGACTGGATGAGTCGGTTTTGGAACCGATCATCGCGACGTCGGTCGGAAACTGTCATCCGCACCTCTCCTTTGTGCTGGACTGTCCGGCAGAGGTGGCGATGCAACGCACGGTCGCTCGGGAAAAAGCGAAAGGTCGTGACCAGGCTGACCTCAATCGCTATGATGGTGGTTCGCAGGCCCTGCACCAGCACTTGCGGAGCGCTTACCAGGCTCTGGCCCGAAAATTTCCGGAACGTATTGTTTTGATCAATGCGGTGGAATCGCCCGAAGTCATGGTGGCAAGTGCCATGCGCGTGATACGTGAACGTTGGAAGATATGAGCAAATCCTCGCGAAAACCAGCTGACATTCCCCGCGGCCCGGTCCGCTCCTTTGCGGACCTCGTCGGCTTTCAGGATATCATCACCGCCTTTCATGAGCTCGCGGCGCGCGATCGCGTGCCGCAGGTCCTTTTATTTGAAGGTCGACCGGCCATCGGGAAGAGAAAACTCCTGGCCCGTCTGGCCGCTACGATTTACTGCGAAAGCCGACAGGGCTGTGGCCATTGCCAGGGCTGTCATTCGGTGATTCATGGTTATCAGGCCGATCTTTTGTGGGTGGAAGCGGATGGGCCGATCAAGGTCGCGGAAGCGGAAGCCATTCAGGATCATTTGAGTTATCAGTCCTCCGGTGCGCAACGTGTGGTGGTCATCGTTGATATCGAGGACATGAATGATCAGGCCGCCAACCGCCTTTTGAAAACTCTCGAGGAACCGCCACCACGGACCCTCGTTTTGATATCGAGCAGCCGGGCCCGTCAGCTGCTTGCGACCATTACCTCCCGCCTTGTGCGCTGGCATGTGCAGCCACCACCGATCGAACTCAGTCAGCACTGGCTGATGCATGCGCTCCAGGAAGCTGGACTCACGCTCAGCACAACCGATGTCCGCGACGCTTTGGAACGTTACAGTCTGGCTCCCGGTCGGGCTCTCCTGGCCTTGAAAATGGCCAATTCAGTGGAACAGGAAGCCCAGCATCGTCTGGCCTCCCTCCTGCTCAAGCCCCTGGAGGGACGTGATCTGCATGAACTTCAGGACCTGCTGAAACAGCAGGGTTGGAAGGCGAATGAGCTTGCTCAGCACTTCGAGCTGCTATTAAATCGATATTATAAATGGAGCCTGGGCCTTATCGCAGAACGGCCTTCGCATTGGCCTGCCTCAGTTGGCGCGCCAGACCCTCGGCTATTGCGACAGAGACGCCGTATTCTGCAGCAAATCTATCGCGGGGGCGGGCAGGGGCACAACTTCCTCAATGCCCAGCTGGCAGCTGAGGCTTTGGGTTCAGACACTGCTTTTTAATCGCAACAAGGAATCGTTCGATGAATGGAATAAATATTGTCGGGGTCCAGTTTCGACGAGCCGGCAAAATATATGATTTCGATGCCAAGGACTTTCGCCTCAGCATCGGCGATCGGGTTGTGGTTGAAACCGAGCGGGGACCCAGCCTCGCGGAAGTCAAACGCGTGGCGTACATCGAAGCTGAGCCCAGCGAAACCTTGAAACCGATCGTACGCATTGCCTCGCGCAAGGACCGGGATTCCTCCGGTCGCCTCACCCCCGAATTCGCCGAATCCTTCACCAAGCAAAAGATCAAAGACCTGAATCTCGAGATGCGGGTCATCAGCGTTGAGATTCAATTCGGTGGCAACAAGGTCATCGTTTATTTTTCGGCTCCGGGCCGCGTCGATTTCCGTGAACTCGTCAAGGAACTCGCTGGTGGTTTGAAGACCAGGGTCGAACTGAAGCAGGTTGGAGCCCGCGATGAAGCCAAGCTCTCCGGCGGCATCGGTATCTGCGGCCGGGAATTCTGCTGCTCGAGTTTTCTGCGGGAATTCGTGCCCGTTTCCATCAAGATGGCAAAGAATCAGAATCTCGCCTTGAATCCGAGCAAGGTATCGGGCGGCTGTGGTCGGCTGCTCTGTTGTTTGACTTATGAAGACGACACCTACACCGCTCTGCGGCAGAAGCTTCTGCCGAAAGGGGCGCGTGTCAAGCTTCTGGATGACACCTACGGTGATGTCATCCGAGGCGATATATTGAATCAGACCATGCTGGTCGAACTGGACAGCGGCGAGCAGCGTTCCATTCCCATCAAGGACCTTGAAGTGGTCGATGCCCGTCAGGGTGCGGTGGATGATGACTGGGGCAGCGATCTCGACTTCGGCTCGCTGATGGGTGAAGGTGATATCGCCGCGCTGGATGACAGCGAGGAGGTCGCGCAGCAAAGGGAATCGGCCGCCGAACCGATCCATGGGCGTGAAGGTCCGCGCAAACCTCAGCCGCAGGACCGTGCGCGTCGCGACGGACCTCGTGAGAATCGGGATAATCGTCCAGGCCGCGGACCGCGTCCGGAACAGGAAGGCAAGGGCAAGGGTCGCGATCAAGGGCCGCGTCCGCAGCGGGATCAAAATCAACAAAATCAGCAGAACCAAGGCAAGAAGCAGCGGCCGCCACGTGATGGTCAGGTGCTGCAGCCGAAACCGAACGGAATGCCTCCGGGTGAACGGCCGAAGATCGCGCCGAAGATTATTCCGCGGGCTCAGGCTGATAATAAGAATGGTGCAGGCAGCGGACCTGCCGGCGGTGAGTCCGACGGCAACGCGTCCGGCGGAAATCCATCCGGCGGAAGTCCATCCGGTGGCAATGCATCCGGTGTATCCGGCGGAAATCCATCCGGCGGCAATCCATCCGGTGGCAATCCATCCGGTGGCAACGGATCCAACGGTAATGATTCCGGTAGCGAAGGCTGAGGCGCACCATGGCAAAACTTTACTTCCGTTATGGAACCGTCGGCAGCGCGAAGACTTTGAACCTTCTCGCTGTGGCTCATGCCTATCAGCAGCAGGATAAGCGGGTGTTTCTCATCAAACCGCGGATCGATACGCGCTTTGGTGCGGAAGTCATCCGTTCCCGGGCCGGCCTCACGCGCGATGCCGACCTTCTGGTGGATGAGAGCAGCCAGCTCGAACTCGGCATGCTCCGCGGCTATCATTGCATTCTGGTGGATGAGGCGCAGTTCCTCGTGCCGCAGGTGATCGAACAGCTGCGGCAGGTGACCCGCCTGCTCGATGTCCCTGTGATCTGTTACGGACTCCGCACGGATTTTCGCACGCGCCTTTTCCCTGGGGCGCAACGCCTCATGGAACTGGCGGATGCCCTCGAGGAAATCAAAACCACCTGTGCGTTTTGCAATAAGAAGGCTGTGTTCAATCTGAAGCTATTGGATGGGCGCCCGACTCAGGCCGGGCCTACGGTGGAACTCGGGACCGAGGAAAAGTATCTGCCGACCTGCTGCGACTGCTATTTCAAAGCCTTTGAAACCCTGCAGCCCGAGGCGGATGCCTCCTCCTCCCTCTAACCTGAAATTCCAATCAAGGTATCATCCTTGATCACCAGACGCTTGCGCTCCGGAATCGCATGAATCGATTCCGCGTGCTTCGCGGCGAGCTGTCCACACGCACCCGAGACATCAAGACCTTTGGAGTAACGCACCGGAGCCGGTATCGAACGATCCGCGAGATGCTTCTGGAAGGCCCGGATATCCTCATCCGTCGGCCGATCATAAGGCAGACCCGGATGCGCATTGAACGGAATCAAATTCACCTTGGTGCGGAGCCCATGCAGAAACTTCACCAGTTCCTTGGCCTCACGCAGACCACAGTTGCGATCCTTGATCAGAATGTATTCGATCGTAATCTTGCGGCCCGTGGTCTTCTGATAATAAAGCAGAGCCTCCTTCAAACGCTCCAGTTTATAACGCCGGTTGATCGGCATCAGCGAGGTCCGCAGATCATCACGCGAGGCATGCAGCGACAGAGCCAGCGAGGCGCGCGTGTCCACTGCGAGACGCTCAATCTCAGGAGCCAGGCCGGATGTGGAAAGAGTCACATGACGGGCCGAGAGAAAGAAACCATCCTCCGCCATCATCACGTTGGCGGCACTGACCGTGTTTTCATAATTGTCGAGCGGCTCACCCATGCCCATGAAGACGACATGCGTCACACGCAGACCTTCGGGTTTGAGAATTTCATTGGCCAGATAAAGCTGAGCCAGGATCTCGCCACGCTCGAGATGCCGTACAAAACCGAGCTTGCCGGTTTGACAGAAATCACAGGCGAGTTTGCAGCCCACCTGACTCGACACGCAAAGGCTCGTGCGGTTTTCGTAACGCAGAATCACCGACTCAATGGTGTGACCCTTGTGACTTTTCAAGAGCAGCTTGGTCGAGCCATCCACCGAGTCCAGCTTGCTGATAATCTCCGGCATATGCCAGTCAAGTTCTGTAAAGAGCTTCTGCCGCATATCCTTGCCGAGATTGCTCATGTGTTCCGGATCGCGCACCCCGGCCTTGTAAATCCAGTGAGCAATCTGGTCCGCGCGGAAAGAAGGCATACCCCAATCCTTCAGGAGTTGGCGGTATTCCAGGCGGGAAAAGTTAAGAAAATGCGGCTTTTGCATGCGGTACCTCGGTCGCTAAAATCGGGCTAAGATACAGAAAATACCGGGAAAAAGTCAATTACCAACCGGTTTTGCCGGTCGATACGGTAGGTTAAAGGCGACTCAACGGCCGAGCTTGGGCCGTTTGTACTTGAATTTCAGAGCCCGCTGGGGCGACAATCCCGGTGAACCGCAAGTAACGGAAGAGGAGCGCGTTTATGAAGATGGGTTTTCTGATTGATATGGACGGCGTCGTTTACCGGGGAACCCAGATTATTCCCGGCGCTGTGGAGTTTATCAATCGTCTGCAAGAGCTTCAAGTGCCCTTCATGTTTCTAACCAATAACAGTCAGCGGACGCCGATGGATGTTGCCACCCGCTTGCAACGTATGGGGTTTAGCGTCACGCAGGAACATATCTTCACCAGCGCCCAGGCCACGGCCAATTACCTGGCCGGACATAAGCCAGGCGGCACCGCTTACGTGATTGGTGAAGGTGGTCTCTTGAATGCCCTGGATCGTGTGGGCATTGCCATCGTCGATCATAAACCGGATTTTGTCGTGGTGGGCGAGGGCCGCACAATTACCCTGGAAACCGTGGAGAAAGCGGTGCACCTCGTGCTGCAGGGTGCGAAGCTGATCGCCACCAACCTGGATGCCAACTGTCCCACACAGGATGGTGGCCTGCGTCCCGGTTGTGGCGCTTATGTGAAGATGATTGAAGAGGCCACCGGTCTCCGCGCCTTCAGTCCGGGCAAACCAAGTCCGGTGATTTTCCGTGCCGCAAGGAAACGCCTGGGTCTGCAGACCGGTGAAACGATCATGGTCGGCGATACGATGGAAACCGATATCCTGGGTGGCGTGCAGCTGGGCTTCCGCACGATCCTCGTGCTTTCCGGCGGCACCCATAAGGAGCACCTGAGCCGCTTTGCGTATGCTCCGGATGTGGTCGTCGATTCCGTGGATGCGTTTACGGTGGAATTTATTCAGCAGCAGAGGGAGATTCTGGCTTCCATGATGGGCCTTGAAGCCCAGATCGGCCAGTATCCCCATCCCTGAGGATACGTTCAGGCGAGTTCACCCAGAATGGGGGCCTTGATTTTGAGCGTATGCAGGATGTCTGTCACACCAACTTTCTTTAAACCTTCCAGCATGGTCTGGGCGCAGGCGGCCTGATCCAGGGTTTGCGGCAGACCCGGGAAGGTATGCACATAGCGGGCTTCCTGTCCTTCGTAATCAAGGACCAGGGCGCGCGCCACGGTCTCGCCTTTTTTCAAATCCGGGAAGAAAAATGCGCCGAACGGCATCGTGCAGTCGCCGCCGAGTTTTTCCAGAATCAGACGCTCCATCGTTGCACAGGCATAGGTCGCGGGATCACTGAGCTCCGCCAGGTCCTTTGTGAAAGGACTGCCTTCGGGTGTTTCAATCGCGAGGGCGCCTTGCGCGGCACAGGGGACAAACCATTCATCCATCAGCAATCGATGCGGCAGGTGATCGAGACTGAGGCGCTGCAGAGAAGCACCGGCCAGAATCAATCCATCCCAGTCACCTTCGTTGAGCTTGCGAATTCTGGTATCGACATTGCCCCGCACGGGAACGCATTGAACATCGCTTCCAAGACCTTTCAGAAGAGCCTGCCGTCTGAGGCTGGCCGTGGCGATCGTCAAAGGACCGAAGGCCTGAAGATCCGCCTTGCTGAGGAATGGACCTGCCGGCACCTTCAAACGATCCAGGGATTTGGGATTGAAGATCAGGGCATCCTGCGGGATATGCCGGGGCAGGATCGCGCCCAGTTGAAAACCGGCGGGAATGCGGGCTGGCAAATCCTTCAGGCTGTGCACCGCGATATCCGCTTCGCCTTTTTTCATGGCCTCTTCCAGCTCGCGCACAAAGAGGCCTTTGCCGCCGATTTCATGCAGAAAGCGATCCTGCACGCGATCGCCGGTGGTTTTGATGATATTGAGTTCGGTGCTGAGGCCGCGGGCCATCAGAAGTCCTGCCACGTGATGGGCCTGCCAGAGAGCAAGCTGACTGCCGCGGGTTGCAATGCGCACTTTGCGAATCGTATTCATGAGTTTTTGTCCATGGAAAAGAGGCTTTTCAATGCTTCGGCCATGCTTTCGGAGGTGTAGCCCACTGGAGGGTTATGCACAACCCGCGCTGCATCGCCGTTGATTTTGTTGACTATGGATTTCAGCATGGCTTCAGCCGCCTTGATTTGATTCTCATCGAGCGAGTTCAAGGGCGAGCGTCCAAAGGATTTTTGAAACTCCTGAGCCACCAGGGCATCCAGGTATTCACGGAAACTGCCGAGAGCTGGCTTCAGGTTGAGGTTGCTCAACCACTTGTCAAAACCTTCGGCATTTTCAACGATGATCTGCTTGCCTTTTTCCGCCGCGCGCCGCCGCTCCTCGTAGTTTTCCCCGACCACCTGCTTCAGATCGTCGATGTCGAAGAGATAGACGTCCTCGAGCTCGGCACAGGCCTTATCAATATCCCGCGGCAGCGCAATGTCAATCAGGAAAACCGGCTTGTTGCGGGCCGTCTGCGAGCGTTGAATGCGTGGCTTGTCGAGTACGATCTCATTGGCCGCGGTGCAACTGATCACCACATCCGCGAGGGTGAGAACCTCATTCAGTTCCTCCCAGGGATAGGCGATCCCGATGCCGATCTTTTCCACCAGACCCTCGGCACGGGCCAGCGTGCGGTTGCAGACAAAGAGTTCCCTAGGGTTATATTTCAAAAGATACTTGGCCGCGACTTCCGCCATCTCACCGGCGCCGATGATCAGGACGCGACAGTCAGCGATGTCCCCATACACGCGGTTGGCGAGATCGATGGCCGCGTGGCTGATGGAAACGGGCTTTTTGCCAATATCGGTGTTGCTGCGCACCTTTTTGGACGAGGAAAAGGCTTCCTGAGTCAGGCGCTTTAGGATTGGGCCAAGGGTTCCACTTTCCTGCGCGAATTGCGCGGCGTTTTTAAACTGGCCGGTGATCTGGGTTTCCCCGAGCACGAGCGAATCCAGACCGGAGGCCACGGAAAATGCGTGACGCGCGGCATCCTTATGCAGATAGTGGTAGCTGCGGTGTTTGATTTCCTCGTCCAGTTCCTTTTTCGGGTTCGGACAAAATCTTTGCAGATCGATAAAGACTTCGCGCAGATGATGCGAAGTCAGTTCGGAGCTGTCCATGACACCATAGAGCTCAAGCCGGTTGCAGGTCGAGAGGACCATGACCTCCCGTAAACCATGCTTCTGAATCACCTGGGGCAGTGAGACGTCGATCTCTTCCCGACTCAGAAACAATGTTTCACGGAAGTCCAAACCCGCTGACTCGTGGTTGGTGCCAACGCAAAATAGGATGGGGACTTTTTCAGCCAAACCCATGACTCCAGTTATTGATGCCGAACAAGCCGATGGCCAACAGGACGAAACCAAGAATCGTCATCCATGCCAGTCGTTTGGCAGAGAGATTGAAAAAATTGCGACTCAAAAGAGTGATGAGGTACCAGAGCCAGACCAGGAAGGCCCACAGAACCTTGCCCAGCAGGGCCATGCGATCACCCGTGTAATAGAACTGGGAGTAGACCGCGCCCATGATAAGGCCGCAGGTCAGGAAGATAAATCCAAGCCAAATGGAGAGAATAAGGGCCTGGTTCAGTTTACTGATCGAGACCTGGGTGTGCTGGAGTCGACTGAGCTGTTTCTTTTTCAAGGCTTGCTGTTGGATCAGATAGAAGATGGCAATCACAAAGGCGATGATCGCAAAGGCTTCCCCGACGACGCTGACCAGAATATGAACTGACATGAGAAGACCCGTGCTTTCCACGGCCGCGGCTTCCCCATGGGGCGCGACGAAGAAAAACTGGATCAGCATGATCAGAGTGGAGAGAGGCGCGACGATGGAGCCCACAATGCGCAGGTTGAAGAAGACCTGAGCGAAGATGGTAAGCCAGGCGGTGGTGGTGATGAGAACGAAACTGCTGGTGAGATGTTTTACATTATGAAGGAACACATTCACTGTATTCAGGAGCATCAGAAACGCAGCCAGCATGAAAAGTCCATAGGCAGCCCGATGGATTTTCTCCTGCGTGCTGGATTTGGAAAAGCTGTGCAAGTAAAGCCCTGAAGATCCAGCGAATGCAACCAGGGCTGATATGACACCCAAATGATAGAAATTCAAGTGAAGCCCCCTCGGACTGGATGGATCGAAGCCAGGGCATTTATGACACAAAAGGAAGCCCAAGCTCAAGAAAGGAATCCCACCACAGACCCAGTCTACCACGAAAGGCTGGATATTTTTTGCCGTACTGCTTCCAAAATTTGCGGTGGGTCAGGCCGTTATCTGAAAAAGAAAACGTCAAAGTTCCCACGGCCTGGGTGGTCTGTTTGGTGATCATTGAAAAAAGCGGATTTCAGCGAAAAAAGATCACCTGTTGACGGTGCAAGGGCGCTGGCGCGCCCATTCAGTTACAAAGGAACTTCGCGGTAGTTTTCGATGATCTCTTTAAACGTGGCCAGATACTTCGAACCGCCTTCGCCATCAATCACGCGATGGTCAAAGGTCAGGCTCACCATCATCATCGGCCGGATCGCAATCATATCATCAATCACCACCGGACGCTTCACGATCGCACCGATGCCGAGCATCGCCACCTGAGGCTGGTTGATGATGGGATTGCTGGTGATACTGCCCCAGCCACCCGGGTTGGTGATCGAGAAGGTTCCACCCTGCACATCGTCCGGCTTCAGCTTTTTGTTGCGGGCCCGCACCACCAGATCATTCAAGCGACGGGCCACGCCCGCGAGACTCAAATCACCGGCCTGCTTGATGACGGGCACGATCAGACCGTTTTCCAAAGCCACAGCGCAGCCGATATTGATGTCCTTCTTCCAAAGAATATCGTAACCATCGACCGAAGTATTCACAATCGGATGCTTCTTGATCGCCTGCACGGCGGCATGAATGAAGAAGGGCGTAAAGGTCAGCTTGAAGCCTTCGCGTTTCTGAAACTCCGCTCCATGCTTTTCCCGGAGCTTCACGATCTGATGCAGATCCATTTCGAACACGGTGGTCACATGCGGCGAGACCCGCACGGATTCCACCATATGATCGGCAATCAGCTGCCGCATGCGGGACATCGGTTCCCGACGCACCGGCACGCCTTCGAGCAGTTCCTGGCCATCGACCTGGCTCAGTTTCAGCTGTGTGTGCGGCGTGGCCATCGGCATCGGTGTCCGGGCGGGTTCGGGAACTGTCGGCGCCGGTTTGCTCAGAACCTGAGGGGTATCCTGTTCAAAATCGAGCAGATCCTTCTTCGTGATACGGCCGTGCATTCCACTGCCACGCACCTGATTCAAATCAATGCCGCGTTCCTGGGCCATCTTCCGCACGAGCGGTGAGCTGCGCAGTGGGCCGTCTTCATGCGGCTCGTCATCCCGCGCCGCAGCGGTTTCCCGTGGAATGGGCGGCGTTGTGGTGGTGGGGGAAGAGGGTGCGGCCGGAAGTTCGGTACTCACGGTGGCGCCGGCTTCGCTGGAGATGATGGCCAGAGCCTGGTCCACTTTCACCACGCTTCCCACGGGCACGAGGACTTTCACCAGAATTCCGGAAGCCGGTGCGGGGATCTCGGTGTCAACCTTATCCGTTGATACTTCCAGGAGAGGACTGTCTTTGGTAACGCTTTCGCCTTCTTTGATCAACCAATTGGTCAAGGTCGCTTCATGCACGCCCTCACCCATCAAGGGCATCAAAACCTCTGTGACCTTTGCCATCATGAACTCCGTAGATGTCTGATATCTGTGCCCCGGGTGCCGTGCACCCGCCCTACCTTACATGTGAATCGCGCCGCCGGTTCCCACGTGCGCCGCTTCCACGATGGTTTCGGAAATGGTCGGATGGGGGTGAATCGTGTGCGCGATCTCGTCGAGTGTGGTTTCCAGGACCTTGCCGAGAGCAAACTCGGAAATCATTTCCGTGGCGGTGTTGCCCACGATGTGCACACCGAGGATTTCCTTATATTTGGGCTCGTAAATGATCTTCACAAAACCGGCGGTCGCATCCTCGATCTTGGCCTTGGCCATCGGTGCAAAGGGGAATTTGGCGATCTTGTACTCGCGTTTTTCCTCTTTGCATTTTTCCTCGGTCAGGCCAATGCTGGCGATTTCCGGGTAAGTATAGATCGCGGCCGGGTTCGCTGCATAGTTGATAAGAGGCGGAACATGACCGGCAATGACTTCGACGGCGTGATAGGCTTCCGCCGATGCAGTGTGAGCCAGGGCTGGCGTGGAAATGATGTCGCCGATGGCAAAGATATTCGACACGGCTGTTTTATAGTGCTCGTCAACCTTGATGAAGCCACCTTTTTCGGTGGTCAGACCGACCTTGTTCAGGCCGATATCATCGGTGACGGCCTCACGACCGATGGACAGGAGCACCTTGTCAAAGAAACGGTCGGGCTTGCCTTCGACGGAGAGCTTCACCTGCTTGCCATCATCGGTGACGCCGGTCAGTTTGCTGCCGGTTTCAATCGTGATATTCTGCTTTTTCAAGTGACGCTCAAGTTCCTTGACGCATTCTCCATCTTCCGTTGGCAGAATCTGCGGCGCGAGTTCAATGATCGTGACCTGCGAACCCATGCGGCCAAAGAGTGACGCGAATTCCGTTCCCACCACGCCGCCGCCGACGACCGCCAGGGTTTTGGGAATATGATCGATGAAGAGGATGTGATCCGAATTCACAATATTTTTGCCATTCGATTTCGCAAAAGGAAGTTCACGAACCCGCGAGCCGGTGGCCAGCAGGACGAATTTCGTTTGAATGGTCGTGACCTTGCCGGCTTTATCGGTGATGCTGACGGAGGTTTTGCTTTCCAGGCGACCGTGCCCTTCGTAGGTATCGATCTTGTTTTTTTTCATCAGGAATCGCAGGCCTTTGCGCTGCTGATCGACGATCTTTTCCTTGCGTTCCATGATTTTGGCCCAGTTAAATGCCACCGGGCCCGTGCTAAAACCCTGCTCTTCGAGATGCTGAAGTTTGTCCCAGGTTTTTGCGGAATGCAGCAAGGCTTTCGTGGGGATGCAGCCCCAGTTCAGACAGGTGCCGCCGAGGTTTTCTGATTTTTCGACCAGCGCGACTTTCAGCCCTAATTGCGCCGCCTTAAGGGCTCCAACTTCACCACCAGGACCGGAACCAATCACCACCAGATCATAGGATGCTGTCATATATTTCTCCTGCGAGGGGTCACCCCGGCCAACCCCGATCAAGGTCCGGCTTGTTCGAAGACAAGGCGGGGCAACCCTGAGGGACGAGGGATCGGAAATGGGGGAATCTGCTCGACGGCAAGGCCGAGGCTCAATTTATAACGGGGAAACTTACACTATTAAATGGTGAACCTTAAAGAGAATATTTGGTATAGTTAAAGTTGGGCGTACCTTTCGTCCGACAAGACTTATAGGGAAATTGGGCCGAGCAGGCTCGCACAAGGAGGTCCTATGGGCAAAGTCCTTGAGTTCAAAACCCCGGAACAACGCCGTGAAGAAACAGTCACTTACAAGCTTGTTAAGATGGCTGATGAAATTGATCAGGTCCTGTTGCGTCACCTCACCGACGATGACATCGATCCCCGTGAACTGGTCGGGGTGCTGTCCCATAGGCTTGGGACCCTGATGAATCGGCTGGAAGAAAAAGACGAACTCTGGCATGTATGCCAAAAGGTTATGAAAAAGCAGGCTCAGATCGACTGACTTTCCTCAGTCTCCATCCAGGCGAACAAATCGGCCCGAACCTCTTCCAGGCCGGTTTGCTTCATGCTTGAAACACCGACAATTTTTCTCACAGCAATCCCTTTGGCATCCAATTCCTTCGTCAGCTTTTGCACGCGTGTTTGCAAGGCCTGGCGCGAGATTTTGTCGGTCTTGGTCAGTAAAACATAGAGTGGAAGCTGACGACCGAGCAGAAACATCAGCTCATCATCGACGTCGGTTAACTCACGGCGGCAGTCGATCAGGAACATGAATTCCCGTATATTGGTGCGCCGCACATAAGCTTCAACCAAAGGCTGCCACTTCTCGGCAACGTGTTTATCGATCGCGCTGAAACCAAATCCTGGCAAATCCGCGACCACCATTTTATCGTTAACCGAGAAAAAGTTGATCATCTGGGTCTGACCGGGTGTGCGGCCTTTGCGGGCGAGCGTACGACGGCCCAAAAGGGCATTGATTAGGCTCGATTTGCCAGCGTTGGAGCGGCCGATAAAGGCAACTTCCGGTTGCGCGAAATCAGGAAGTTGTTCCGGTTTAAGGGCGCTGGTGATATATCTGCAATCCATGTCTGACAAGACCTCATATTCCGCGAAAAAGGGTAGCCGATGGCCAGGGTACATTTACTCGATGACGAGCTGATTAACAAGATCGCAGCCGGAGAGGTGGTGGAACGGCCAGCCAGCGTAGTGAAAGAACTGGTCGAGAACGCTATAGACGCTGGGGCGACGCATGTCAAGGTGATCCTCAAGGATGGTGGTCGCCAGCTCATTCAAGTGCAGGATGACGGATCCGGCATGGCGCCTGAAGATGCCGTTCTGGCTGTTAAACGTCATACGACGTCCAAGCTGCAGGCGGCGGATGATCTCTTTCAGGTGAGGACCATGGGCTTTCGCGGTGAGGCTTTGGCTTCGATCGCTTCGGTGAGCCGCTTTACGCTGCAGACGCAGTCGCGTGAGCATCCTGGACATCGCGTGCATATTGAAGACGGCAAACAGAGTGATTCCCCCTGGCAGGGTTCACCTGGGACCTGCATGACGGTGGCGGATCTTTTTTACAATGTGCCGGCGCGTCGCGCGTTTATGAAAACGGCGGCTGCGGAATTTGCGGCGTGCCACGAGTATATGCAGGCGCTGGCTCTTTCGCTCCCCACTGTGGGATTTACGCTTCTGCATAATGACCGCGAAGTGTTTTCGGTGAGCCCGGCCCTGAAGACGGAAGGGCATCTGCGCGGGGAAGCGTCGATGCGGGCGCGAGCGGCAGCTTTGATTGGGACAGAGGAAGCAGGGCGGCTGATCTATCTGCAGCGCCCTGATCGGCATGCGTATGTTGAGGCTTTGATTTCGCCGCCGGGTTTGGATAAGGGCACGGCGCGGCATTGTTTTACGTTTGTGAATGGTCGCTGGGTGCGGGATAAGCTTTTGCGTTTTGCTTTGCAGCGGGGTTATCACAGCCACCTGATGAAGGGGAAATTTCCGATTGCGCTGCTTTATGTGACGATTGATCCGGCTCTGGTGGATGTGAATGTACATCCGGCGAAAGCGGAGCTGCGTTTCCAATATGCCCAGGAAGTCCAGAATGCATTGGTTTATGCGATTCGGGAAGCGCTGCGGGAAGGCAGCTGGGCCAGTGCGAATCCGCCTGTGAAGACTGTGGATAATTTGCCTTCCGTGCCGGCGCCGGATGATTTTGATTTGGCGTTGCCACAGGATGGTGAGGTGAAACGTACCGTCATGCGCTTTGAGGCGGAAATGCCGGCGCAACCGAAGACGCGTGTGCAACCGCCTTTGAATTTGACAAGGGACGAACCCGTGCGGAATGGGGCGACCGCGGGTCTGTCGGCTGCGCCTTCCACCTCTGAGATGTCGGTGCGATCATCACGGGAGGCATCGGCGCGTTCCGCGTCTGAGGCTGTGTCCCGTGCTCCATCTGGTGTCTCGACGGATTCTGCTTCCGGGGCGCCGTCGTCGTCTGAAATGTCGTCGCGCTCCACGCTTAATGCACGTGGTGCCTCAATGCATTCTGCATCTGAAGATCCCTCATCTGAAGTGTCGTCCCGTTCTGCCTCTAATGAGTCCTCGGCATCTTCGCATGATGTCTCGAAGCCTTCTGCATCGGCTTCAGCACCACGCGCCTCATCCGATATGCCCACACGTCACGCGTCGAATGTATCGTCATCTTCACATGTCTCGACGCCTTCTGCAGAGGCGGCATTCTCGTCATCCCACAAATCGCTGCGCTCTGCATCCGAAGCGCCCGAGACGAACACTGTTTCCAGAAATTCTGATGCGGGCGCACCAACAAAATCGGCGCCATTTAATCGCGACCTGCGCTCGGTGAGTGCTGAAGCCTCCAAGGCCCGACCGCCATCCGCCGTCAGTCAACTGAAAGCTTCCGTTCCTTCACCGGATGGCCAGTCGGTCATTCCATGGAATGAACTGCAATATATTGGCCCCTTCGCCCGTTGCTTCCTTCTCTTTGAGCACCAGCAGCAGCTACTTGCCATCGATCAACATGCCTTTCATGAACGCGTCCTCTATGAACGCCTTGTGGAAAATCCCGATATTCTCCGGCGCACCCAGCCTTTGCTCATGCCGGAAGTCCTGGTTTTCAGCCCCACGGAATGCGAGCGCCTTGTGCATATGAAGGATGCACTGGATGCCCTCGGCATTCAGATTCATGGCGTCAGTGATACGGAAATCGAAGTCACCGCCGTCCCGAGTCTGCTCGTCAACAAGGACCTCAACAGTCTTCTGGCGGCCATCCTCGGTGGCCGCGATAAAGCCTCCGAGCTCGCCCATGATGTGCTCGCGACCATGGCCTGCCATGCCGCGGTTCGAGCCGGCGAGGAACTTCCCGAGCCGGAACTGAAAACCCTGCTGCGTGAAGCCGAGTCCGTCGACTTTTATCACAACTGTCCACACGGACGTCGCGTCTTCCGCTGGTGGAAACTCGCGCAGGTGGCCTCCTGGTTTGATCGTTGATGGAGGCTGCTGTCTTGCCAAAACAGGAATATGTGGTCATCGCCGGTCCAACGGCCAGCGGCAAATCCGCATTGGCCATGGAGCTGGCGCAAAAGCTCCGCGGAGAAATCATCAACTGCGATTCCGTGCAGCTTTACCGCGGCTTCAATATCGGTTCCGCCAAACCCACAGCGGAAGAGCAGGCTTTGATCCCTCATCATCTTCTGGATGTGGTGAACGCGGATGACAGCTATGATGCCCGTTGCTTTGCCGAGGACACCGAAACTATTATCCAAAAAATTCGCGCCCGACAGCGCCTGCCTATCGTGGTCGGTGGCACCGGTCTTTACCTCCGTGCGCTATGGCGTGAAAACTGGCACGACCTTCCGAAAAGTGAAAGCCTCCGCCAGGAGCTGGAAGCCTGGTCGAATGAGAACCTGCATAAACGCCTGCATGAACTCGATCCGGTGCGTGCGGCTCAGTTGCATCGCAATGATCGCTATCGTCTGCAACGTGCGGTGGAAATCGTCACGCTGACAGGCCAGCCTCTCAGCGCCCAAACCCCAAAATCCGATGAACGCCAGAATGCCTTTGCCATTCGCGTGCTCTGCCCGCGCCCCCTTCTGCAGGAGCGCAGCCGTCAACGTATCGATCAGATGCTGAAGGCCGGTCTTGTCGAAGAGGTCCGCCAGCTCCTCGCCGCTGGTGTGGATCCGCACTGCAAACCCATGCAGAGCATCGGCTATGCCCAGGTCGTGGAATTTCTGGAAGGTAAAATCACGGAAGCGGAACTGCCGGAGCAAATCCAGATCGCCACGAGGCAGTATGCCAAGCGGCAGGAAACCTGGTTCAATAAAGTTCAGTTTGATGCCTTCTGGACCAGCGGTTCACCCATCGAGCCTCTCATGCAAACACTCCAGGGTGCAGGTTTTTAGGCAGTTGGGGCGGTAGAGTTTGTGTGCTATGACGGAGCAGAACCTTGAGAAAGGATATGCTTCATGATTACTGTACACCATCTCGAGTACTCTCGTTCTCAACGTGTGCTTTGGCTGCTCGAGGAACTCGGCCTCTCTTACGAAGTCAAAGTTTACAAACGCAATCCCAAAACGAAAATGGCCCCTCCGGAAATGAAGGCCATTCATCCCCTGGGCAAGTCCCCTATCATCACGGATGACAGCCTTGTCATCGCAGAATCAGGCGCCATCATCGAATATCTGCTCGATCGCTACGACACTCAAAATACCCTGCGTCCAGCGCCAGGTGCGATGGAACGTCTTCCCTACAACTACTGGCTGCATTATGCGGAAGGTTCCCTGATGCAGCCTCTTGTGGTGGCCTTGATTTTTAGTGAAGTGCAGAAGGCGAAACTGCCGTTCTTTGTCAAACCCATCGTGAACGGCATCGTAGGCAAGGTCAATGCCGCCTACATAGGGCCTCAGGTCAAACTTCATTATGGTTTTATGGAGCAGGAGCTGCAGAACAAACCCTGGTTTGCCGGCCCCGATTTCACAGCGGCCGATATTCAGATGAGCTATCCGGTCGAGGCAGGTCTCACACGCGGTGTCAATCCCAGCCGGTATCCCAAGGTTCAGGATTTTGTGAACCGCATTCACCAGCGTCCAGCCTGGAAGAAAGCTGAAGCGCGGGTGGGGGATTTCGGAATACCTTCCTAGGCACTCGGTTGACTAATTCAATCAGCCGGCTGGTGGCTTGTTAATCGCCGCTTGAGCAGCGAATGCCCGCTTGTAGGCGGGCCGCGCTTCACCGCGGGCGACATAGTCGGACAGATTTGGGAATTCGTTCAGGATGCCCGATGATCTGAGCCTGAGCAGCACTGACACCATGATCAGATCTCCCGCACTGAACCCACCGTCGAGCCAGTCGGCATCGCCCAGGCGATCGGAAAGTTGATGCAGCCGATTACGGACCCGATCCTCGACCAGAGGCAGGCGCTCCTTGGTCCAGGGCTTGTCGCTCTCCAGGATCCTGGCGGTTGAGAGTTCCAGGATTGGCGGCTCCACCGTGTTGAGCGCGGCGAATATCCACGTGATCGCACGCGCGCGGGCGTTGGCATCCTTTGGCAGGAGGCCTGCATAGCGCTCGGCGATATGGAACACGATCGCTCCTGTTTCGAACAGGGCGAGATCGCCTTCCTCATAGGTCGGAATCTGACCGAAAGGATGAAGGGCCAGATGCGCGGGTTCCTTCATCGCACGAAACGAAACCAGCCGAACCTCGTAAGGCTGGCCCACTTCCTCAAGGGCCCAGCGGACGCGTGTATCACGCGCCAGTCCCTGGCCGCCATCAGGTGATCGTTCAAAGGCTGTAATGGTAATGGTCATTGCGAAGCTCCTCCTGGCGAAAATCATCGGCCGCGCGCTGCAGGCTGTCAAGGCAAACTCCATGTTCAGCCGAACTCAGCGATAAGACGCTGGCACATAATATGCAAAATAATTCCTGTGCCGAAGATCCAAACGTTGATTATCGACAGGAGGAAATCATGAGCACAGAGCAAACAGGAGCTTCGACTCATAACCAGTCCGATCCCTCTCGCTTTCCACGTGACCGTCATCCCGATGAGTATCTGAAGGATCTGAATCCTCAGGAATTCATGAAATCCCAGGAGGAAAAGCAACCGCATAAGAGCTTGAACGATATCAAGGAAGCTCATCAGCGTTTTCAACTCACCCGCGACGAGATGCGGACCGTTCCGATCATGGCCGAGGGTGAGCTGCTAAGGGAAGGGGCTATTTACGCCAATCTTCGTGATGAGCAGCCGACAGAATTCACTGCCACCTCAGGCATCAAAGCAAGGCCTGGAGAATGGATTGCACCCAAGTCCATGGTCGACTATAGGCTTTGGAACCGCCTCATGGCTCTTCAGTAATAGAGTCGCTCGATCGGAAAGTTGAACTCCAGCAGCCGTCATGGACGACGGCTGCTCTATCCATAATATGTATGACAGTCTTCGCTCGCTCCTACCGACGATGTCCTCCCTTGCATCATAAATTTCAAAGACAGAGCGCAATATGCGTTCGCGATTTTAGTCTCATCAGTGGTTATCAAAAAAGTGAAGCGTAGCGGCTCAAATTCAAGGAGGTCCTATGGTGTAAATTACTCAGCATTCCTGTGAAGCGAGTCTCCTGTCATCGAATCGGTTAGACACACTTAATCGTGAGAAAAGAATGTTACGAAAAGAAATGAAACCAACCAGGGCTCTCTTGAACAAAAAAATCGCAGCCACCGGAACTCTTGTGGGCCTCCTGCTCAGCAGTGGTCAGGCAGCCGCGATGCCTTACTATCAGACATCACAGGTTATGAACCTGGTGGATGCGCAGAAAGTCGCCAGTGACGCCGTGCTCAGGACCGTGAGCATTTATGCCGACCACGACGATCAAGGTCTTCTTTATGTTTCGCCAGCTTCCCGAAAAACTCAGGCCGGTCAGTATCAAATCTCAGCTTCCCCCGTTTGCGAGATCCTCGCCAATCAATACACGCTGGTCTATGCCGTACCCCATGAGTCCCTCGAGGAATGGCGGAATCGCGCCAAAGCTGGTCCCTACTCGGCTTATTTCGACCTGAACTTTGGCAACTATATTCGCCAGGCGCCCATCCTGGAAGAAATGGCCCTGAAAATTTCTCAAATCGACGAGCTTCGCAAGCAGCATCCCGAGATAACGAGTGCCTATGAAAAGGCGAAGCAGGCCTGGGAGGCAGCTCAGGCGCGTTATACCCGGGCGGATGGAGCGATCAAGGATTACGCCGCACGCCTTAAGCAACAGCAGGATCAAATGGCACTCGCCATGTCTCCGGAGGCCATCAAACTGATCCAGGATGAGGTGGCCGCCATCCGTAAGGAGTATGAAGAGCGACTCCCCACTCTGCGTGAGGAACTGGTCGCGGCCAATCAGGAAGTCATCCGGACCGAAGCGGCTCATGCCACAGCGAAAGGTGAGTATGATGCCGTGGTTCCGGATGAAACGGCCGTTCAAGCCCGCATCACCACGTTAAGCACTGTCTTTGATAGCCTCAACCAGTTCGCTACGAAAACCTATACGACCGCGAACACCAACCTCGTCACGCTGGAGACGGCGGCGGTCGGAACGGCCAATGCATCCTATTCCATCTGGAGTGATGAGGAAGCGCGGCTCCGGGCCAGCCTCAAACCAGGTGCCAGGGCGGCCGTCGCTCGACTCCCCATCTTCAATATCCGCTTCAAAGAGCCGCAACAGAGCGATAAGCCCTCGTCTGTCGTGCCGGGTCAGATGCCTAACGTACCGTCCTTGACCCCCAGCATCGACAACGCTGTGAGTATCGAAAACCGGGGCACGGATTCCAGCACCACGCCTTTAACAACGGGAGAAGGTGTAGCCCTGACAGTCTTTGAAAAAGACGGCAAACCTGTCCAGCCGAAGACGGATCTCTATCAGGGAGCAGGCTCGGGTTCCTTCACGCGTTTGATCACGCGCGGCGCCTACTGCACGGGTGATTCCGATCGTAAAGTTAACATCTTTAAAGTGCCGGGCGAAGTGTCCTCGCGCTTTAAGCGCTTTGATGTGCCCGTCGGTGAATATGTGCCACGCAACCGGAATATCCTGGCTCAATCGGTCGCTCTTGAGTATGACATGAACCTCAAGACGGATCCGATTGCCGTCACCTGTACCATGGATATCAGCCGTTTCAGAAGTTGGGTCAGTCAGAGCGGGAACAGCGGTTTCCTCTTCTGGCGGAAGAAGTGGAGCAAAGAGGAAAGGACCGCAGTCGATCGGTCGGGTTTGGCCTGTAACGTCGATATTAGCGAGACGGGCACAGGCGGTTCAGGGGATACCCAGGCCCGCCTGGATACGATTCGCCAGGCCATGATGCAGGATATGGCCGCTGAATTTATCCTGACTTACGCCAAGAGCTATCAGTTCCAGGCCTCACAACAGGCTGTTGAACCGAATGTTGCAGCCCCGGCCCAGAAATTTGGCACAGCTCTGCAGGCCCTTTGCGGCCCCAATGTTTACTGCCAGGTTGGGGCCATTGTCCTGAAGAATGGGGCTGAACTGTTCGGCTCGACGCGAGGATCGGCTTCGGGTCAGGAGCATATTTCAGGCACAATTTCACGTTCCTACAGCGAGAGAGCTTACATCACAAAGCCAGGTGAAGCGACTATCGACCTCACTGTAACTCTGTGATAAGGCGGGTTCGGGGAAGTTCGCTTCCCCGAACCGCTCAGTCCATCCCTGGCATGACAAAAAATCAGGAGTGCCTTATGAAGCGCCCAAGACTTGTTGTTTCCCTGGTGGCGGCTCTCACTCTGGGAGCGTCGCTATTGTATCTCTATAAGAATCAACAACAGACGGTCCCGGAGTCTGGCCAAAACCGCTCACCGCAGGAGGTTGCCGTCCAGGCATCCGAACAGGAAAATATTCAGGAACTCGTGGCCCGGGCTCAGAGTATTGCGGCGGACTACCGGCAGAATCACCCGGAAGCCGCGGCCCAGGATGAAACTTTGGCGAAGATCCAGGAGGCGGTTCATTCTGAGGCGGAGCAGTTCGAAAAGGTAAGAAGCGAAGTCGAAGCCGCTTCGCGGGACGTCCAGGTTCTCCGGGAGGAGCTGAACGCGGCCATCCTGAATAACATCGACAAGGATAAACTCACCGAACTGAATGAACGTTTTGAAGAGAAAGCCGTAGCCCTTCAGGAACAGCAGAAGCGGCTCGAGAATGCTTATCTGGAAGTGGCCAAGGCCTATGATGAAGCCATCAACACATATCTTTGAACCCAAGGTTCATACCGGAAGATGACGAGGAAACTACTATGAAACATATGGATGCAGCCCTGGTATTGCTTGCCCTGTTCGCGTCGCCGCAGTTGAAAGCGGCTGTCGATAAAACACTATGCCCGCAAATCCTGAACCGCCCTTCCTTGGGGCTTGCCGATGATCATCGCAACATTGCTGAACTCTTCAATGTATGGGACGCCACCCATGGATGGCAGATCAAGCGGGAACTCACTGACAGCTATGTTTCGATCGCCCCCTCAGGAGTCCGCAATTTCAAGATCAAGGTCACCGAAGAGCAGGCTCAACCATCGCAAGCTGTCCAGGTTCTGGAGATTGACTGCCCCCTGCCTGTCGCATGGCAGGCCATGGAACAGCCCAAAGTTAAAGTGGCCTTTCCAACCAGGGTTGCGGATGCCGCCACTGTGAATTCCTTTCAGGAAACTCATACGGTCAAAGGATTCAGCTTCAGCACCCTGACAGGAGCCCGCCAGTCCTTGACGATCCACCCGCTCTGGCGAATCCTGGAAGTCAACCCGCAGAGCACTCTTGATCTTCCTCACCATATTCCCGCCGATAAAGTCAGTGTGACAAGCGGCAGTCTTAAGAACGATCATCCATCAGCCGTTCGGGCCTTCCGCATGAGCGCGCAAGCGGATATCGCCCAGCAGAAGCTTTGGCATCTGGTTCTGGAATCGCATGGAGCAGGGGATCAGGAGTGCACTTACTTCGCTGTGGATCGCGCGACGAGCGACTACTTCAAACTCGGGTTGACGGATGCCACCAAGGTCGCCTGTGAAGTGGAGACGCTCACCTACTGGAATGCCGGGATCGGACGGGTCATCAACTGTGTGAATACGGTGAATTTCACCGATCCCAATAACTGCGCAAACGTTAACATGCGCAGCTACAGTGGAATTCTCGAAAAACTTCGTAAGAACGAAGCGTTCTATGTCCAGCTGCTGGTCAAGACGGGGGAGACGTTCGTGCTTCCGACCTACAAGGTGGACAGGTCTGGAGTTCAGCTCGTGGAACAGTCGAGTGTCCATGCACCTGCTGATCTGGGCCTGCCGATAGAAATCAACTGGTGAGAACGAATGAGAATCGTCATGAAGAATATATTGGCCTTGCTTTTTCTCTTGTGGAGCGCGTCCCTCCACGGCGCGATCGTTCAGCCCACTCTTCCCATCCACGAAGGGCAGCGCATCGTCGGTTTCGCAACCGAGGATCCCAACCTCTACTACATCGTTCCAGGTACCTGGCGTCTTTACGATCGCAAGATCTTTCTGGAACGCAATCCCAGTACCGGGGGTTATGCCCTCTCCTTCGTGCTGGGCCCTGACTATTCGCAGGCCCGACACCGCATGGGAGAGATTTTGAACAATAATCCTCATGCGATTCTGCTGCCGCTTCCCCAGAATATCAGTGAGGGCTTTCTTGATGTTCCCGCATCGGTCGGAACGGTGAGTCAGCAGCTGATCCCGGACAACATTCAGTACTTTCAATCTTTACTCTACTACCGCCTGGAGCTCACCCCATCGCAGCTGGACCTTCTGAGGGATCTGGCCCAATCGGCGAACTTTCTGTTGGGGAGGGTCACGTATTCCTTCCCCTATCAAGGAGGAAGCTATACGAATGTGAACGAAATCCATCTGGATCTGCGGGAATCTGATTTGGTCGAACAGGCGAAAGGTCCCGAGTATCCGTACCTGTGGATAAAGACCATGCTTGAGAATTACGAGATGATCATGCATGGAGTGATGGATGGCAGCTACTCACTCGGCGGATTGGTGAACATCGGACTGAGCGACAGTACCTGGAGTGCCAGGGTTGATACCGAGGCCAGCCGGTTTTCCGCCGATACGAAACGAATTTACATCCATTCGAACGGTCAACCCAACCTTGAATCTCATCTGGAGTTCCATATTAATGAACTCAACAGCAGCGTAGCCCTTGATGTCAAGGCCCGACTTGGTATGAGTCTCGACGCTCAGGACATCGCCCTGCAGATTGAAAGTCTCGATATTACGGATGTCAGGGTTGCTGATGGGACCGTGTCCACCTTTTATCTGCGCTACCTGAACACTCTGGTGAATCGCTCGGATGTGCGGGCTCGCCTCGCTGAGCAACTGACGGTGGAACTGCAGGAGAGGATACTCAGCCAGAAGCTGTTTATCGATTGAGTCGCGAAACTTATATCTCTCGGGAGGAACCATGAAACCAAGCTGGCTGATGATCCTGATCGGTCTTACAACCTTTGCCTGTGATAAGTCCGGATCCGATAAGGGCGGAGGCGAAGATCCTGTGCCGCCGCCGCCGATCTCTGGAACGTTCAAGTTTGAGGATGGCACAGAAAGAAAGTTCACGGATATGGAATCAGATCCCGACTGTGTGAATATCATGCCCGGTCTTCTGGCAAGCCGGCAGGTGAATCGCGGCCGCGGTATCAAAATCAGCATTCGGGATGAAGCGGACGGTACGGAGAAAAGCATTTACTGCTGGAACCCCAATTGAAGACGTCAGGGGGTATCGGTTGAACGGGCGGGCCATGCCAGGTCCATGGACGCTCGATAAGGCGTCGCGCGCCAGTGTCCCCAGAGACTGCGCAGGCGGTTCATCACGCGCTTCACAAACCCGGCGTCAACATCGGGCATTCCTTCCATTATGGAAAGGTAATGCTCCTCACTGATCCGACCATTCCAGAGAGATTGCAAAGGCGATACGATTCTCTCCGCGCGCATCGCACCATCGGTCAACGGAGGGGCCATGGACCCGTCCTTTAAAGGCGTAAGAGGGGCACCTGCGGCGAGAGTCCCCCAAAAACCGTCATGTATCTGCAGTTCCGTCTCCACTGCATAGTGTATGAGATCATGCAGCAGGAAACTGCGGGTCTCAAGCTCGGCATGGTCAGAGGTTCCGTCTTCGCGTACGATATCCACTCTGTGCTTTTCATCTGTGAGTTTTGTGAGACGTATGAGCACGGTTTTACCCCCTTATTTTGATCGTGTAGTATAGTAAAATACCACGTTTCAGCCTTCAGGAGCCGCCCCTCCACCCATACCAAAAGCCGCGAATCGATAAGCGGCTGCCACGCTCGCCGGAGCGCGTGAGGATTGGGTGGTAGTAGTTCATCTCGTGCGCATTCCTCATGGGCACGAGGCCTTTCGTCAACAATTTGAAAGCCTGTTCCATCGCGCGGTCACCGCCCAAAACCTGCCGCTCACCTGGGACTATCGCACGGTGGACGACGGCCATGAGGGCGGCTGACGAGCCGCCCCCTGCGTATCAGATCAGCTGGCCGCTCACCTGATACGTGAGGCCACTGGAATCAAACAGGGGCTTCGGACCGCGCTGTGAGCTGAAATATAGGCGATTATTCAAAGGGTTGATCGCCGGTCCGGTAATCTCGGAATGGTTCTGATCCACGAGCTGCACGATGGGGTAGGAGTCACCATAAGGCCCGAGGACCACGATCTGCATGTCGTCGCCGTCCTCGGCCACCAGAATATGCCCGTCCTTGCTGACCACGACATTGTCCACACCGCTCAGAGTTTTATTCTTGGCGATGGATTTTTCGTAAACGATGCCGAGGGTATGATCGTCGGTCGAATAGGACCAGACGCGGTTGTCCCCTTTGCTCGTGATGTAGACTTTCCCCTCGTGATACCAGATGCCCTCGCCGCCCTCGAAGGCTTGAGAATTTTTAATCTGCCAGCGCGTGGGTGTCTGGAAGAGTCCAGGCACAGGGTTTTCCAACTCCACCCAGGTTACATTTCCGTTGTTATCCACCACCGCGACTTCCAGCAGGCCTTTCTGCAGATTCATCCGGCCATCACTGTAAATTTCGTCTGGCGTATAGCGGTAGAAACGCCCATCAAGTTCGTCTTCGGTCATGTAGATATGCCCGTGGATGGGATCCACGGCAGCGGCTTCATGTTTAAATTTGCCCAGGCCCTCGCAGAGGACACCGGGACTCCGGCCATAGGGATCGCATTCAAAAACCCGTCCGCCGCTGTACTCTTCACAGGAAAGCCAGGTACCCCAGGGAGTTGGCCCGCCGGCGCAGTTGCTGGATGTGCCTTCCAGAATGCGGTAGGCATCGACAATGTTTCCTTCCCGATCAAAGCGAATCGCACCGGCGCCACCAGTACTGAAGGGCAATTCGCTATTGGAAACATAGATCCAGCCGCCATCATCGGTGGGGAAACAGGCGCCACCATCGGGAAAAGTGTGCCACTTATAAGCTGTTTCCGTTCCATCCGACCGCCGCACTTTCTTGCCCGCCGTCGCAATCAGCTGCCCTGTGAAACCGGCTGGCACACGCATGCCGAAGTCGTTGGCCGCCTGCAAAGGCCCCAGATTTTTCAGAGTTCTGTAATCCAGAAAAGGCTGCGCAGAAACCATCGACGTCAAGCCAGGCCCGAGACTCAATGCTCCCAAGGCACCCAAGGAATTCGCGAGAAAATTACGGCGATCGAGAGTCTTCATGCAGGAGATCTCCATGGCAACGGGAATAAGTTTTTGTTGCTGCAATCTAAGCGAGGAGAATAAAGGCGTCATAAACATTTGGCAAACATCAAAGGTCTTATTGATTTTTTTCGAATGCTTGAGTCCGGTCGCCAGGTATTAAAGCGTGAGCATCCGTGGCTTCGAATTTGCATTTGTCATCCTGGATCCGGATGACGGATTGCTGTGAAATTTAACTCAAGATGGCCAGGAAAGGGACGTTATGGCAATGCAACATTCACACGGCTTTCGGGTGCCTGTCGGTGGTTTGCGTCAGAGTCTGAACAATATCCCAGGCAGTACCGAAGTGAGCCGAACCGTTCGCATCATGTATCGGCTGGGTTACGCCGCCAAGGGTCTGGTTTTTCTGATTATCGGTGTCATGGCTCTCATGCTGACGCTCGGCATGGGCGGTCAGCTTTCTGATCCGACCGACGCGCTGCGCGTGATCAATCGCCAGCCCTTCGGACAATTTCTGCTGCTGGCGATGGGCGTTTCGCTCCTGGGCTATGTGCTCTGGCGTTTCGCTCAGGCTGTTTTCAATGTGGAGCACAAACCTCATACGGCGATGAACACCGCCAAGCGAGTGGGTTATGCCATCAGTGGTCTTCTCTATCTTTCGCTATCCGTACTGGCCTTTCGCGGTTTTGCGGAGGGTCGCGTGCAGGATGGTTCCGGCAGCATGGCCCTGACGGCCAAGGCTCTCGAAATGCCGGCCGGTCCCGCCCTTGTGATGCTGGCTGGTGCCATCATCATCGGTGTGGGTATTGCCCAGGCCATCGAAGGTTTCAGCAAACGCTTTATGAAATACTACGAGACAGGGCGCATGACGGAGAAGGAGCGGGATATTATCGAAAAATCAGGCATGATTGGATTGCCAGCGCGTGGTTTCACGTTTGGCATCATCGGTTACTTTTTTATCCGCGCCGGCATGCAGGCGAATGCGTCAGCAACGAAGGATACCAAAGGGGTGATGGAACATATTCTGGGTTTGCCGATGGGGGAAGCGATCCTGTTGATCATCGCAGCGGGCTTTATTTGCTATGCGGTTTATTGCTTCGCCGCCGCCCGTTTCCGTCGCTTCGCCTAAGGCAGGAGCCGCAGCCCCTGCCACAGGATCAGGGGCTTGCGTGAAGACGTTCAGCTTTTTTGATCAGGGCCTCAAGATAGTCACCGGCGCCCAGCGCGATATCACGGACCACACCCTGGCTATCGACCAGAAGGAAGGTGGGGATCGATCCGATTTGAAGGGCCGCCTGAAGCTGCTGTTCCGTGTCGACCGCCAGGGTGTAGGTGATGGTTTCCTTTTTCAAAAATTCCTTCACCACATTCTCCTTTTCATCGGTGATGCCGATAATCTGGATGTTTTTATGTGTCTTTGCCCATTGATTCAGGCGAGGAATCGCCGCGCGACAGGCCGGACACCAGGTGGCCCAGAATTCCAGAATCGTCACCTTGCCCTTCAGGTTCTCCTGGGTGATCGTCTTGCGATCGGCAAGATTCATGACCGAGAAGGCCGGCAGCGGTTTATCCATCACCTGCTTTCGCATGAGTTCAACCCGATCCGGCAGAGCTTCCAGCTTCAGGGTTTTCTTTTCCGCCTTGCCCTGCCGCGTGAAGTGAACGGTCACCTGGTTGCCCACGCCCTTGCTCCGGAGAACAGCCAGAAGTTCCTCTCGTTTTTTTACAGGGGTGGTGTCCACGGCCGTGATCAGATCGCCCGCCTGCAATCCGGCTTTCGCGGCGGGTGTCTCGCTGATCACCGTTTTAATCAGAATCCCGCCCTTGCTGTTTTCATCAATCGCCACACCAAGCCAGGGCTGCATTTGCTGCAAGGGGGCTGCATTCAGCAGCGATGAAACCAGACAGAACATCCATAGAAACTTCCAGCCTCTGATCATGTGTTCTCCATGCGTTGAAAAAATGCCAGGACATCATCCAAATAGGGATCGCGGATCGGGTCACGCTCATTCCATATCTCATGAAAGCTGTCGGGATAAACATGCTCCTCACAGTTCGGAGCCCGCGCGCAAAACTGTCGAATGGCCTTGGCACGCACCAGTCGATCGTATCCGGCGCTCGCCACGAACAGCGGCATGTGCAGGCGGGCCATGCGCTCCGGTGCCAGAAGTCCCGCTGCGGTTTCAAAGGCGGTGATCACCCAACGGTTGGTCGGACCGGCCAGGCGGAGATCGGCCTCCAGCGTATCCTTTTTGAAGAGATCAAAGCGGGCCCGGGAACGGGTGCCCGCCAGGCGGAAGGTCCAGAAATGATCGGCCGTCCCTTCACTGCGGACCGAACATTTATCCGGGGCATGAAGCCGGGCCAGGGATTTCGCCAGCCAGGTGACGAGGGGCACAGGCATGCCCTGCAGCCGCGGCGCGAGCATGGGTGAGGACAGCACAGCGGCCTGGATCTGGCTGGGATGCTTTTGCATGAAATCAATGGCGATCGCCCCGCCCATCGAGTGGCCAAAGATAAAGGTCGGGAGCGCGGGATTGCGAGGCAGGGTTTCCACAAGCTTCCGAAGGTCATCGCTGTAGTCCGTGAAACGGATCACATCCACATTATGTTTTTGCGGACCGACCCGATCCGACCAGCCATGCCCGCGATGATCCCACATGAAAACGGAATAACCCTGCTGATAAAAATCATAGGCCAGTTCCCGGTATTTCAGCGTACTCTCGGCATAACCATGGGAAATAAAAATCTGAGCCCGGGCCTCGGGGTGCAGACGATACCAGATATGGAGGCGCAGCCCATCATCGGCCTTGATAAATCCGCTGATGCCGCCTTTCCAAAACGGAATAATGAATTGCTGGAAAGCCGCGGCATAGTCGCTCTCGCGGAGGCGGCCCTGGCCCGTGGCGACTGCTTTTTCTGTTTCAGACATGCTGGCCCATCCTGTGTGGAGTCGAACCTTGATTGTAACAGAAATTAACCAGCTTCATGAAAAATGGCCAATTATGCGTGGCTCGACGCTTCCACGGTCGCGTATGCGCTGGCCCTTTTCTTTTAGGCATTTTGACGTCCTTTCCGGGGCAGCCTTCCTCCCGGTCTTCGGTCAGGACTGGCCTATTTGCTTGCAATTCCAGGACACAAAAGCTACAGAGACCCCTTGTCGAAATTGAGACAATTTGGACGAAAGGATGAAAAAATGAGTCGGGTTCTCATCATTGGTGCAGGTGGAGTTGGTGGCGTCGTGGCGCATAAATGTGCCCAGGCTGCTAATGTGTTTGATCATATTACCCTGGCCAGCAGGACACTGGCTCGCTGCGAGAAAATTCGTCAGCAGGTCAAGGAACTGCAAGGCCGCGATATCGATATCGCCCAGGTTGATGCGGATAACGTGCCTGAAACGGTGGCTTTGATTCGCAAAGTGAAACCCGATGTGGTCATCAACGTGGCCCTTCCTTATCAGGATTTGCCCATCATGGATGCGTGTCTGGAAGCGGGCGTGCCCTATCTGGATACGGCCAACTACGAGCCGCGTGATGTCGCCAAATTCGAATACAAATGGCAATGGGCTTATCGCGAAAAATATGAAAAAGCAGGCCTCATGGCTCTGCTCGGTTCCGGTTTTGATCCGGGTGTGACCAACGTGTTCTGTGCTTATGCGCAGAAGCATCTCTTCGATGAAATCCACACGGTGGACATCGTGGACTGCAACGCCGGCAGTCACGGCAAAGCGTTTGCGACCAACTTCAATCCCGAAATCAACCTGCGGGAAGTGACGGCCAATGGCCGCTACTGGGAGAACGGCAAATGGGTGGAAACCAAGCCGATGGAAATTTCCGAAGTCTTCGATTTCCCCGGCGTGGGCGATCGCAAGGCTTATCTGATTTATCATGAAGAGCTGGAATCCCTTGTGATGCACCTCAAAGGTCTGAAGCGTATCCGCTTCTGGATGACTTTCGGTGACGAGTATCTCACGCATTTGCGCGTGCTTGGAAACGTCGGCATGCTGCGCATCGATCCCGTGGATTACAAGGGAACCCCTGTGATTCCCATGGAATTCCTGAAAGCACTGCTGCCGGATCCTTCGAGCCTCGCGGAAAATTACACCGGCAAGACTTCGATCGGCTGCATCATCGAAGGCGTGAAAGACGGCAAACCCAAAAAAGTGTTTATCTATAACATCTGCGACCACGCGGAATGTTACAAGGAAGTGCGCGCCCAGGCGGTGTCGTACACCACCGCGGTACCGGCGATGGTCGGGGCCATGATGATGGTGACCGGCAAGTGGAAGAAACCCGGCGTGCAGCATATGGAGCAAATGGATCCCGATCCATTCCTCGAGCAACTGGCCAAATACGGCCTGCCATGGCATGTGAAGGAACTGTAATGACAACAGCTCGGCCTCAAAAGGGCATGCTGGCGATTGATCCCAATAAGGTGCCCGAGTCACCGAGCTGGGTCATCGACCTCGCCGCTCTCGAAGACAATTTGAAAATCCTGGCGGACGTGCAGGCGGCCGCTGGTTGCAAGATTTTATTGGCTTTGAAAGGCTTCGCGACCTGGAGCACGTTTCCTTTGATCGGACAGTACCTCATGGGCTGCACTTCGAGTTCGCCCCATGAAGCCCGTCTCGCTCGGGAAAAAATGAACAAGGAAGTGCATGCCTACGCCCCGGCTTATAGCGATGCGGACATGGACGAGATCGTGGAACTTTGCGATCACGTGGTGTTTAACTCCTTTAACCAGTGGCGGCAGCACAAGGCCAAGGTGCTGGGCAGCGGTCGCAGGATTTCCTGCGGCATTCGAGTGAATCCCGAGCACCGTGAAGCGGAAGTTGAGCTTTATGACCCCTGCGCGCGCTTTTCGCGTTTGGGAACGATCCGGGCCCAATTCCATCCGGAAGAACTGGACGGTATCGAGGGTTTGCATTTCCACAATCTTTGCCAGCTGAACTCCGATGCTCTCGAGCGGACGCTCGCGGCGGTCGAGGAGAAGTTTGGTGAATTCATCCCGCGTATGAAGTGGGTGAACTTCGGCGGCGGCCACCATATCACGCGTCCTGATTACGATCGCGCACGCCTCGTGCGGGTGATCCAAGGGTTCAAGGCGCGTTATCCCGGAGTGGAAGTTTACCTGGAACCGGGTGAAGCGATTGCGATTCGCACCGGCGTCCTGGTGACGACGGTGATGGACATCGTTGAGAACGGGATGCCGTTGGTGATTCTGGATACCAGTGCCACCGCGCATATGCCCGATGTTCTGGAAATGCCTTATCGTCCTGATATCGTGGATGGAGGGATGCCCCAGGAAAAACCCTATACCTATCGCCTCGGCGGCCTCACCTGCCTGGCCGGTGATGTGATCGGGGACTATTCCTTTGATCAGCCTCTCCAGATCGGTCAGCGCATTGTGCTGCTCGATATGTCGCATTACACGATGGTGAAGACGAGCAACTTCAATGGTGTGCGTCTGCCGTCCATTGTCCTGCGTTATCCGGATGATCGCTACGAACTCATTAAATCCTTTGGTTATGAATACTATCGGGATCGGCTGAGCTGATTCCGCAGTGTCCGGGGGAAGGTCTTTCCCCGGATTTTTTTTTCTGCCTGCCGAAAGTGAAGCGGACATGGGTCACGACCGTAACTTCGATGAAATCTTCGACCGTTTTCAATCCCGTATTAAAACCAATAAAAAGGGTTTGCTGCGCGAAGCCTTGATTCGCGAGGATCTTTTGGAAGTGGTTCTTGCTGATGAGGGCCGCAAACTCAAGGTGCTCGACAGCGGCTGCGGTCTGGGCGACATGGGCTTATGGCTCGCGACGAAGGGGCATCAGGTGCTGGCCACCGACATCTCCGCACGCATGGTGGAGCATACCCGTGCGCAGGCCGAGGCGCTTGGTCTTGCGGATCGTATGACCGCGCAGCAGCTGCCGGCGCAGGAGGCTTTGCAATCCGGGCAGACCTTTGATTTGATCTGCATTCATGCGGTCATGGAATGGCTCCATGATCCCTATGCGCTGCTGCCTTTGATTCCGGCGAGTCTGAATCCGGGGGGCTATCTATCCCTGACCATTTACAATCGTCATCGCTCCGTCTTCAACAGCCTGATCAAGGGCGATTTCAAACGCATCCTGAACGGCGAGGATTACGCCGGCAGCAGCAATACCATGACGCCTCCCAATCCCATTGAACCCGAGCGTGTGCGGGATGCCTTGGAATCACTGCACATGAAGATCGAACTTCATGCAGGACTGCGCTGTTTCTATGACTACTTCCCGCACAAGGGCAAGGATGTTCATGAACTTGAAGATCTTCTGACCCTGGAACGCCGCTACCGTAAACTCAGCCCCTATCGGGATTTTGCCCGTTATGTGCATTTTATTGCGCGCAAGGACTGATTTACCATTTCAGCAGGGCGTAACAACCGTTGGCATCGCAATAAACGTAAGGTTGATGCCCACCCCAGCTTTCCGGAATATGAATGTTGCGTCCCAGTCCGGGCGGGGAGATACGCAGGAAACGGTTTATGGCGCAGGTACTGCCATCACACGCAATGCCGGTTGCATCCGCCAGAGTTGAAGTGAAGTCACTCTTACTGACAAAAGTACTCTGCTGCTTTTCGGTGGTGGTATAGTCCTTGGCCAGTTTCGAGGACAAGGTGCTGAGCTGATTCTGCAGGTCGGCGACCTGTTTCTCAAGCATCTGAATCCGGGCCTGCTGGATGCTGGCTATTTTGGCGGCGTTTGTGTCATCAGAATGGGCGGCAACGGGAGTCAACAGCAGGCAAAAGATTACGAAAAAAAGAGAGTGTTTCATGGTTGGGTTCCTATCCAAGACGTGTCGACGTCCAGAACCCCAACAGGGCGATATATTGCACACAAACCCGGGCCATTAGACCCGGCTGATCAAAGCCAGAAGCGAATCAGCGTATAACTCCAGCTTGGCCTCCCCGATCCCATGAACCTCCAAAAGGCGCGAGCGGTCGCGTGGTTTTTGCGAGGCCAGGGCCTCGAGACTGCGATCGCTGAGGACCCGGTAGGCCGGCACTTTGCGTTTCTTGGATTCCGATTTGCGCCAGACTTTCAGTTCTTCAAGCAGAGCATGATCGATGTTGTCCAGTCTCTCCTCGCGTGAGGATCGGGCGCTGGCACCCTGGCGTTTTCTGGACGAGGTGGAGGGCGCCTTGCTGCCTGCGGAGCGATCGAGACGCACAGTGGTACGTTTCAGTTCATCCCAGATGATGCGATCGGCCGGCTGGCTTAAGGCGACTGTTTTATAGTCGATGGTTTCGCCATCCTTGACGAAGCTGGCGGATTCCATGGTCAGAAAACCGGCTTCGGTGAGGACCTGTAGCAAATCCTCGTAATCGCGGCGGTGCAGGTCCAGGGACTGCGCGTAGTCGCGATAGAGTTTTCCCGTGGAAACCGGCCGCGCCTCACGCGCCAGCTGCAGCACGATTTTTTTCATGATGCCGATTTCCTGAGGCGTCCAGTTGCGAACGGCTTTCGAACGGCTGCTTTCGGGCGAACAGATGTCGCAGATGCCACAGGCGGCGCCGCGGGCATCCGGGTCACCAAAGTGAGCGAGCAGGCCGAGCATGCGGCAGTGCTGAATTTCATTCACATAGCGGATGGTTTCCATCAGCTGTTTATGCCGATGGGCCTTCTGCTCTTCATAGGCCTTTTCCCAGCCGACTTTTCCGGTGGTCGTGATCAGACCGGAGCTATCCTCGTCGAGGGCCTCGACCATGACAAGACGTTCGAGACGCTGCTCCAAATCATCATCCCGCACCTGGGAAGCCAGGTCCGTACGCAGGATGCCCAGGCGGGGAATCATGGCCTGAATGGTTTGGAGATCCTTCAGTTCGGGGTAATTGAGTTTGTGGAAATATTCGTGCGTCTTCAGATCCGCATAGGAAAAGAAGAGAACCGCCCGCGAGGGCAGTCCGTCCCGTCCGGCCCGACCAATTTCCTGGTAGTAGCCCTCAATGGAACTCGGCACGGCCATGTGCACAACCGTGCGGACATTGGATTTATCGATCCCCATTCCAAAGGCGATGGTGGCTACGATGACTTCAAGCCGGCCTTCCAGAAAATCCGTCTGCACCTTCTGCCGGCTTTTCGGATCCATACCCGCATGATAGGCAGCCGCCCGGAATTTTCGACCCATCAGGAGTGCGAGGCTTTCGGCATCCTTGCGCGTGGGCGTGTAAACGATCGCCGGCATCGCCTCGGGTGATTTCAAGAGACCCATGGCCGCCATCGGTCGATCCTTGCGGCTGAGTTCGATATGTTCAATCGCAATATTGGTTCGACGGAATCCATGTACGTGCAGAGCGGGCTGTTTCAAGGACAGATTATCGATAATATCCTTCTGCACGCGGCTGGTGGCCGTGGCGGTCATCGCCACCGTCACGGCGGGCTGCAGAGGCGCCAGGCGTTCCGCGAGACGTCGATAGTCATAGCGGAAGTCATGTCCCCACTGCGAGATACAGTGGGCTTCATCGATTGCAATCAAAGCCGGCCTGTGTTTCGCGAGGAAGGGCACGAAGCCGGGAACACCGAGACGCTCGGGAGCGATAAAGAGGAATTCGAGTTCCGAGGCGGCATACTGCTGACAGATCTTCTGCGACTGCGGCCGGGTTTTTCCGGAATGAATCGCATCCGCGCGCAGACCCATGCTTTGCAGGCGCTGCACCTGATCGTCCATCAGAGCAATCAGGGGACTGATCACCAAAGTAGGGCCACCCAAAGCCAGACCGGGGAGCTGATAGCAGAGGGATTTTCCAGCTCCCGTGGGCATCACAAGGAGGACATCCCGTCCGGCCACGAGGTCAAGGCAGGTGGCCTCCTGATGATTGCGAAATTCGGGGAATCCAAAACGATGCTGCAAAATGCGTCGCAGGTTTTCCCGCGTGGGGGCGACCGGCTGCCGTGTGATGCTGACCCCTGGATGGTTCAGGATAGCAACGGGAGCATCCTCCCTATCCACGGTTGCTCCAGCCCGAGCGGCGACACGTGAGGCAGCCTTCGATGGTCGCGCAGCTGACACTCGTGGAGTTGATATTGTCTCTTCTGGTTGTGCCATGTGTGCGGTCGCTCCGGTATCACGCTTCGCCGCCCTATCACCCGTCGGTCTTTTCTCAAGACAATCCCGCGTCATCTCCCGCACGAAATCCATAATCTCCTGCGTAAACTCCTCAAGACTTCCCTGACCCCGACGCATCTGACTTAACTTTAATTCCCATTGTCCCGTCAGCTCCGGACTCTTGATTTCATCGCTGACGAGCGCAATCAGATTGAGACCCTTTTCTGTCACCCGAAAGGTTTTCTTATCCCGCTCGATATACTGCCGCTTGATCAAGGTCTCAATCATGCCCGAGCGCGTGGCCGGTGTTCCGAGCCCATGCTCCCGCATCACCGCCGACATCTCCTTGTCATCCAGATTCGCCCCGGCCGTTTCCATCGCGGTCAGCAGGGAGGCATCGGTATGCCGTGGCGGAGGCACGGTCTTGCGCAGATCCTGATCCAGTTTTTCCAGGGTTTGCACCCGATCCACGGCAAGTTCAGGCGGCAGCTCTTTTTCCCCGCTATGCGTCCGCCCGAAGTCCAAAACCTTCCAGCCCGCATCCACGACCTTGCGTCCGCGCGTGAAAAATCCCTCGTCAGCCGGACCATTCTCTGCGGCGACCACCACATCCGTTTGTTTGGTGACAAAGTCATCAAGATAAGCGGTCAAAAGCCGCCGACAGATCATATCGAATAATTTTTCATGATCCGGCCCCAGCCGGCTCGAACGCTGACCCGTCGGCAGAATCGCATGGTGATCGCTGACCTGTGCGGCATCGACAAATCGCTTGCCGAGCGGCCGCCAGACAAAGGAGTCCGGCAGCTGACTGCGATACGAATCCCGTAAATTCCCGACGATGTCCGGCAGTTTATTCTGCAGATCCTCAGTTATAAAACGGCTGTCCGTTCGCGGATAGGTGATGAGCTTATACTTCTCATAAAGATCCTGGGCCAGATCCAGGGTCCGCTGCGCACTGAAGCCAAAGATACGGTTGGCATGCCGCTGCAATTCCGTCAGGTCATAGAACTGTGGTGGCGGCAGGCGATTGGCCTTTTCCTTGAGACTGGCCACCCGATAGGACTGCGCCTGCAGACGGGCCTGCAGAGCGGGAAGCTCGGGATCATCCAGCCGAAAGCGCTTGGCAACCGGCGCCGTCTTGCGATCATTCTGCACAAAAAATTCTGCGGAATAGGCAAAGGAACCCTCCTGAGAAAATTCCGCCTGCAGGACCGCATAATCCTCCACGACGAAATTCTGAATCGCCTTCTCGCGCTCGACCAGCATGGCCAATGTCGGGGTCTGCACGCGACCGATGGAGTAATGTTCCCCACTCACAAGCGACCAGGCGCGTGAAAGATTCATTCCCACCAGCCAGTCCGCACGACTGCGCGCACGTGCGGAATCCGCCAGGCCATCGAATTCCCGTGCCGGCCGCAACCGGGCCAGTCCCTGGCGGATGGCTTCCGGCGTCAGTGACGAAATCCACAGCCGTTCCACAGGCTTACGGCATTCCGCCTTGTCATAGATGTAACGGAAAATCAGTTCACCCTCGCGCCCCGCATCGGTCGCGCAGATGACTTTCTGTGTGCGCGCGTCATTCATGAGAGCCTGCACGACAGCAAACTGGTCCGCGGTATTCGGCATGATTTCCAGCGGCCAGTTTTCCGGCAGCATCGGCAGATCCGCCAGACGCCAGGATTTCCAGGCAGGATTCATCTGATGCGGTTCGGCAAGCCCGACGAGATGCCCGAAGGCCCACGCGACTTTATAATCAGGGCCCTCAATATAGCCCTTGCCCTGGCGTGTCAGCCCCAGGACCTGCGCAATATCACGAGCCACAGAAGGTTTTTCAGTTATTATGACAGTGGTCAATCCATTCACCGTAAAAAAAAATGCCTGCCCCTTCTTGTTAACAGGCTCGTCCGGTCATCGTCTAATGACATTTACCGGGACAAGGACATTTTCTTTTTTGGTGCGCCTCATTGAGGGAGGGTTGGCCATTCCCCTTTGATCAGCATGGGAATGCCGGCGCTGACCAGCAGAACGGCTTCAGCGTGCTCGGCAAGGCGGCAGTTGATGCGGCTCACGAGCTGACGGAAGAGCCGGGCCACGGGCTTGGGTGGACTGATGCCGGCGCCGACTTCACTCGACACCAGAACGATGCGGGTCTTCTGTTTGGTCTCTTCCACCGCCGCGCATAAATCGAAGGCTTCGCGTTCACACAGCGGCAGAAGCTGGTCCAGGGAATATTTTTGCGCGTGGGTCAGCACAAGGTTCGCCACCCATTGATTGATCGAATCGATAAGGACCTGCTCGTAGTCCTGCGCATGCGCACGCAGATAGGCCGCGAGATCCAGCTGCCCATCATGATGCACCCAATGCGCCGGCCGCTTGCGGCGCAGCTCCTCGACCCTCAGGGCGATCAGACCCTCGGACATGTCCGCGGTTCCAATCACCAGGGTCCTGCGCTTGGGATCCAGAGCCTTCTGGGCCAGCTCGGATTTTCCCGTATAGGCAGCGCCCAGGACCAGAACCGGTGTGGCCAGAGCAGGATACTGTGCGGGTTGCGGTACCATAAGGAGCCTCCATGTCTGAATAAGTAATTTTAACATAGAAAACGCACCGCTTCGTCCTCCAGGCGCAGGTCGGCCTTGTCTGTTCAGCCTCCGATTGATAAATGTAGGGGCTCATCCAGAGAGGGAGACGCGGACATGGGCTTTTTGGAAACAATGCAGGAACGGGGAATGCTGGCGCAGGTAACCCACGAAGACGAGCTGCGGGCTCATCTGGCCAGTGGTGTGCGTACAGCTTATGCCGGCTTTGATCCAACCGCCGACAGTCTGCACGTGGGACATCTTCTGCCGGTTCTGGGGCTGCGGCGCTGGCAGCAGGCGGGTCATCGGGTCATTGTTCTGCTCGGTGGCGGCACCGCCCTGGTGGGGGATCCCACCGGCAAAACCGATATGCGGCAGATGGCCGATGCGGAAACCATCAGCGCCCGCGCGGAGCATTTCAAAAAACAGCTCGCGCCCTTTATTGATTTCAAGGATCCCAAAAAAGGCATCGTGCTGAATAATGCGGATTGGCTTTTGCAGCTCCAGTATCTGCCGTTTTTGCGGGAATTCGGCGTTCACTTTTCCGTCAACCGGATGCTGACCGCGGAATCGGTGCGTTTGCGCCTGGAAAAGGGTCTGTCCTTCCTGGAATTCAATTACATGATACTCCAGAGCTACGATTTCTATCATCTGAACAAGCAGGAAGACTGCTCGGTCCAGCTCGGTGGCGATGACCAATGGAGCAACATGCTCGGTGGCATGGAACTCGTCAGGCGCAAGGAACAAAAGCAGGCCTTCTGTGTAACTCTGCCTTTGCTGGTCACCTCCGAAGGCAAAAAGATGGGAAAAACGGAGAAGGGTGCGGTCTGGATTGATCCCAACCTCACACCGCCCTTTGATTTCTTCCAATACTTCCGCAATATCGATGACAATATGGTCGAGCAATGCCTCTTCTATTTCAGCGATCTGCCGGTGGCGGAAGTGAAACGTCTCGGGGCCCTGCGTGACCGCGAGATCAATGATGCCAAGATCGTGCTCGCCTATGAAGCGACCAAACTTGTGCATGGTGAGGAGGAGGCTAGCAAAGCCCGAACCATGGCCGCCGGGCTTTTTGCTGGCGGCGCTGGTGGCAAACCGGAGGCACCGGAAGCGCTGGTGGTGGCCAAGGATTTGCCCCCCGGAGATGAAGTCAGTGTGGTCGATGTCCTGGTGCTCGCCGGTATTTTTGCCAGCAAGAGCGAGGCCCGCCGCCTGATCGAAGGCGGTGGCCTGAGCCTGGACAATGACAAGGTCACCAGCACGACCGCGACCCTGGCCGTGGCCCGCCTCAAAACCGAGGAAGGCGTCCTGGTTCGCAAAGGAAAAAAATCCTATCACACCTTAAAGCTCGCCAAATAGTTGAATAAGAGCATGGATTTTCGAGGAAAATCCATGCCTCATCCAAAGAGCTTAACTCCCTCCCTTTCGCGCCGAAGCTATATACTAGTGGAAAAGGTTTGCGGGAGGAGTTTTCATGAAATTATGCCCTCGAGTCACAATTACAAATGCAATGCTGACAGCCAGCCTGCTGGCGCTGAGTTCCAGCCTTTGGGCAGCTCCCGTTGCAGCAAAAAAGGATGGTGTTGAGGTCACTGCGGAACCGAAAAAGGGTGCCACCGTCCTCGTGGAGCTGAAGAAAGGTGAGGTCCTGGAAGCCGGTGATCGTGAAGGCATGTTCTGGAAAGTCAAAACCAAGGACGGCAAGTCCGGTTTTGTTTCCGTGATGCTGGTGCAAAGACAGGCGGGAGAGGATTCCGCTCTGGCCTCGGCTCTGCGTGATGAAGCGTTGAAGGCCAGACAGAATAATGATGGCAGCGATTCCACCCGCGCGCGATCCGCAGTCATGGGTGTGCGTGGTCTGGACGAGTCCAAGGACACTGCCATGGCGGGCAATATCCGTCCCGATTTGCGTGCGGTCTATCGGATGGAAGATCGGGTCGTGGCCGACAATCGGGTCAATCGCCTCGAATACCTCATTATGAAAGAGATTGAAAACACTCATAGTAAACATGCCGACGGCTCAGAGCCGTAAGATTTTGAACAGATTTGTAAGATTCCAGGAAGGCGCTGAAAAGCGCCTTTTCTTATCTTTTCAAGAAACCCTCCGATAGCCTAACTGTGTTACCTGTTCATGCATAGCGGAGGGTTTCGCCTATGCGAGTACTGACTGGAATCATACTGTTCAACCTGGGGCTCACCGGCTGCTTCTATATGCCGATCCAGTCCAAAGGTAAAGTTTCCACACTCGACGAGTCACCGCGCCTCGCGGCACCGGTGTCAGCGACCGAGAGCAAAGCGATATCCGCCTATGACCCGAACTCCAAGGTGGCAACGACCATCCCGGCTCCTTCCGGAGCTCTGGCTGGCTCGTCCGTGACTCTGCCCGCCGGTGCCTTGGCCATCGCCGCCGAGCTGGTGGTGGAGGAAGCGGTTCCTCTGTCGGAAACTTCCGTGGCCACCTCACTGTCGATCAATTCGGATATTGCGATTACACCCGTCGGTTCCGGTCTGATCATTCGTCCCACCGAGGATATGGACCTGACCCAGCCCTTGACGATTGCCATGCCGATCAACCCAACAGGCGGGCTGCGCAGCTGGCTCAGCCAGACCCTGTCCTTGAATAGCAAATACTATACAGTTTTCTATAAATACTTCGTGAACGGCGAATTGAAAGCCGGTGCGATTCCAACCAACGCACTCCAGATGTCGGACAGTGGATCCGTGCTGTTCCAAGGTTATTTCGGTGCCTATTGGCTGGCGGAAGTCAGCTCTCCGATCGAGGAAAAACTGGAAGTCACAACCGAAGAGCCTATCGTCAACAAGGAAAACGTCGCCGTCGTGACCAATACGGGTGTGGTGACCGAAACCGAAGTGGTGAAGAAAGCCGCGATTCCCCCTGTGCAATGGCTCAGTGTCAATCTCAGTCTCGATGCCAACACGCGATCGGTGAAAGCCACCGCCAGCATTGGAGCTGGTCGCACGCTGAGCGCCTGCAAGGTGGACCTCTTTGAAAAAACCGCGGCGACGTCCGGGATCAACCTGGAAGCGGACGCATCCCTGACCATCCGTTACACGATCGTGAAAAAGGAAGCTCATTCGCTGTACGCCCGCTTCCGCTGTCAGGATGATCAGGGCCGCCAGACGATGTCTCCCTGGAGTTCGGCCGTGGCGGTCTCAGGTGTGGTCGCCACACCAGTCGTGACACAGCCGACTCATGATTTTTGCAACAGTACGCCTCCGGAGCTGCGGGTGATCGTGGGATACAACGGGGCGACCATTCCGGTCACGACCCGAGCCATGACCGCTCTCGGTTCCTGTGTGTATACCGTGGATGTGGACTCGATCTGGGGTTCGAGTTTCGCCATCCAGACCGCCGACGGAAAAACGAGCTGCTATACGCAAAACCTGCAGATGGGCGAACAGGCAGCCAGCTGCGTGGCTTCCGGTGCAACCGCCCCGCAAATGCCCCTGGCGCCTGGGAACTACACCATCAAGCTCGATTTCAAATCGGGCGCCACGAGTCCCCGACTTTCCTTGAGCCTGCAAAGTTGTGAACTGGGTGACCTCTATCTGCTGACCACCAATGATTATTACAACTGGCCGGCACCCGTCGCGACCAATCGCATGACTCACATGGGGGGCTGTCAGTATACGGCGCAAGCCAATAAAATTAACGATTACTCCCTCTTTGTCCGTATCCAGAACCTGAACGGTTCCTACTCCTGTGGTGATGGTACCTCCTTAAATTCAAATACCCTCAAGACCATCAGCTGCGGGGCGACGCCCGGCTATTATATGCAGACGGCGTACGGACCTTATATCAAAGGCTATAACTATGTGCTGAATCTTGGCTCCAACATGGATGTCAATGGCAAGCCCACCACCACGCCCTATCTTTGGGCCTCGGAAATCGACCTGTGCATGGATAACCGCTATGTGCTGGGACCGACGTCAGCCGGCAATAACCGGCAGATGGGTGTGAATAGCTTCAGCAAGAGTTCGGCCTGTACTTTCAGTTATGTCTGGCTTCAGGGTCCAACCGCCTTCACCCCCTTCTTCATTGGCGTCGGCGAGGGCACGGAAAAATGTGGTGTAGCCCCGGCCACCACACCAAGTCAATACGTTACCCTCGACTGCAGTCCCAACGCGGTGGCCATCGATCTGCAATCGTTCGTGGCGCCCAACGGTGCCTGGCGTTTCGATTTGAGTACGGACTCCACGACCGGGAAACCGAGCTCTCTGAATCTCGCCTCCGTGACCACGATCTGTAGCGACGCATTCTATGCGGTCAAGAGTGGGACCGCAGGTTTCCGTCCGGATATCCAAAAGGCTTTGACCGAGGTGAGCGAGTGTATCTACCAGTACGACTGGACGCCCACTGCAGCCGATCGCAGTCTGGCGTTCATTCCAAGTCATAATCCTGCCACGCGCTGCGGCAGGTATCCGGGCTATAATAATCCGGCTGTCGGTGGCCCGGCCACGGACTTTTACTGCCATTCGAACTACATGTTGGATTCCGACATCGCCTTCACACCGACGGGTATTGTGGATGGCAAAACATACAAGGTGAACCTGGACTTCCGCCTGGGTTATGATCGAGCGAAAATCAGCATTGCCAATCACACCAGCACCAGCTGTCCCGACCTTTACGTGCCTGGCCTGAATGGACCCGCCTTCCCTGATCCTGCCAATCGCATGACCAGGATTGGCGACTGTAACTATGCTTATCAATTCAAGACACCGGAGACCGGCCTTAACCCTTATTTCCATATCGCCGAGCCCGGGAGCAGCATCCAGTGCGGACGTGACAGCAATTCCGGCTATGCCGATCCCACGGTATCGGGCCATTCCGTGTCCATGGAGTGTTCGGTGGGGGAACCAGGCGACTTCTTTGGGACCCTTTCATCGGATTCCTACTATCAGATTCTGGTTCACTATGATAGCCCAGGCAATTCCAAGGTTTCGCTTTATTCCATCTCAAATAATTGCTACACGACCAGCACACTGGATGGACCATCCGCAGTGGATCACAGCAGTTCGTTTACCAAAACGTTTAGCCAGGTTGATAACTGCGTGGAAGAATTGCTTTGGGTTCCCACCACCACCAGCAACGCCTTCCGCCTCCGCTCCGATTATTATGGTTATGCTTCCTATTGTGGTCTGGCCGGGGGTTCCCAGCCGAGTCTGAGTGGCAACCAGGCGGATGTTCTTTGCAATATGTTCAACGTCACGCATGTGGCGCCGTTCAGTGTCGCCGAAGGCATCAGCCCGGCTCAGAAATATCTGCTGCGTTTCGATCGCAGCGGTTCACCCTTTGATCCACCCAAGGTTTCCGTCAGCCCGGCCTATGACTTCTTTGGGATTACCCAGGGCACCTGGGTCTCCGGTTCGAGCGAACCCAACGCGGCCAATACCATGTCCCATCCCGGCGGCCGCACCAATGCAGGCGTCTGGTCACCTGCCGGTTCTCAGTATCGCTATATATTTGGTGGGTACGGGCGGGACGATGGGATTGGTACAACCTTTCTCGCCGACCTCTGGCGCTATGATATGGCGAACGATACTTGGACGCTTCTGCCTGACGGTACTTATGGAATGGCCAACGGCATGCTGGCTTCAGCGATGGGAGTCTTCCATCCGTCCAATCGTCCAAGTGCCCGTACCGATGCCATGACCGTTTTTGATCCGAGCGGCGCAGGCAAACTTTGGCTCTTCGGTGGTGAAGGGTTGAACTCCTCTGCGGCTGTCGGTCTTTTGAACGATCTTTGGGTCTATGATATCGGCCTGAATCAGTGGGCGATGATGAGCGGCAACCCAGCCGACATCAATGTCCAGGGTGTCATGGGCACCTCGGGAACGCCTGATCACACCAATTTTCCTGGAAGCCGCCGCGGTGCCATCGGCTGGATCGATGCCAGTGACAAACTCTATTTCTTTGGCGGTTTTGGTTACACGGACGGGTCGTCCGCTCACAATGGGATGCAGGGACAATTGAACGACCTTTGGGTCTTCGATCCTTCCACGGATTATGCCAGCAGCACCTGGACCTTCCTCAATGGGGATAACCTGGTCAACCAGCCCGGAGCCGTCGGTCAGCCTTCGGCTCGCGAGGGAGCGATGAGCTGGACCGATGCCGCGGGAGATTTCTGGATGTTCGGCGGCTACGGTCATGCCCTTGATCCTGTCAACGGCAATATGGGTCGTCTGAATGATTTGTGGTCCTATGATCCGAACAGCAATACCTGGGCCCGTCGCGGGGGTCCGAATTATATCGAAGGCTGGCTGGTCAATGGTTTACGGGGTGTGAGTTCATCTCATATCTGGCCGGGAGCACGGACTCAGGCCGCCGCCTGGCAAAGTCCGGATGGCAAATTCTGGATGTTCGGTGGCGATGGGCTCAGCTCCATGTACGCTGGCGGTGGTTCCATGAATGACCTATGGACCTTTGATCCTTCCACGCAGCAGTGGACCTGGGTCAGTGGTTCCACTCAGTACTGGGGAAGTGCGGAAGTTCCTGCCCCGAATCATTATGGTGAATTTGGACCTATGGATATGCCAGGAACCTTCAAACCCGGGTCACGCACGGGTGCCATGGCCTTTCCTGATGGCAATGGCAACGTCTGGATCTTCGGCGGCGTGGGCTATGGTCAGTTTACCAACGGCTATCTCAATGACCTTTGGTATCTTGGCTTCTAACCTTTAATTCCTCCAAGGGACCAGGAGCTTGGCTTCTGTTCCCTTCCCCCATCTGCCTTTCACGGCATCAGTCAGGTACAATATAGATTGAACAACCTTGCTTCCGTCAAGCGGGATTGTCCTCTATTCCCAGGAGAATGGCGATGAACAGTCACAAGCTGTCGCGAGCACGCGATGTCCTGGCTTTCGGTCTGTCCCTGGTCCTGATGGGTTCCTGCTCCTTCGGCAGTCAACCCAAGGCAGGCCAGGCGGAAGCGCAACCGGATGCCGAACAGCAAAAGAAACTGGATGAAGCACGTGCCGAGCTCGAAATCGGTCGTAACATGGCAGGCCGTCTCTTGAAATTCTACGGCGCCTATCCCGATGAAAAACTCGTGCGGTATGTGAACGAAGTCGGTAACTTCGTCGCCAAATACAGCGATTATCCTGATCGCCGGTATATGTTTGAGGTCTACAACAGCGATACGGTGAATGCCTTCGCCTGTCCCGGTGGATACATCCTGGTGTCCATCGGCGCGATCAAGAATGCCTCGAATGAAGCCGAGCTGGCCCACGTGCTCGGGCATGAGGTGGCTCATGTCGGGCATAAGCACATGTACAATGCCCTGAATAAAATGAGCAAGGAAGAGTTGGAAAAGAATGCCGACGCCAGTGGCAAGGCCACGGAAATTCCCGAGGAAACCAAGGCCCGCATGCGTCCCGCGCCCGAACAGTCGGAACTCGGAGCCACGATTGCCAAGTATCTGTCAGGCAGCGCAGCGGGTTTGAATATTCTGCAGGCCGCCAAAGCCGGTATGTCGGTGATCATGGAAAAAGGCCTCGGGGCTGAGTTGGAATACGAGGCCGATCGCGAAGGAACCCGCTATGCCGTGGGCGCCGGTTATTATCCCAAGGCTCTGATCAACTTCCTTTGCCGCATGGAAGTCAGTCGCGGCAAACCCAGAGATTACTGCCTGAAGGATGCCGTGGCCAAGGGCGAACCCTCCACCATTCTCGACAAAACCCACCCCGCGGTGCCGCTGCGCGTCAGCAATATCAAGGACGTGCTGGTGGCCATGAAAGCGGATGAGATTATCGGCGCAAAAGGAAAAAAACGTTTCACGGTGATCAAGGAACGCGCTTTGAAACAAGCCTCGAAAGCTCAGGTCGATACTGAAACGGAAGGAAAGGAATAACCGATGCGTAAGTCCTGGCGTTTGATTTTGATCGGCTGTGGCTTCTGGGGCACTCAGGGAATGGCGGACCAGTATCACTATCACAATCTCGTCGTTGGGGAACGGGCCATGGGTCTGGGTGGCGCTTTTTCCGCCATTGCCGATGATGCCTCCGGGGTGATTTACAATCCCGCCGGATTGGGTTTTGCGCTGTCGAGTGATATCTCGGGTTCGGCCAATGCCATCTATACGAAAAAAACGGTCTATAAGAAAACGATCGCCAATGATGACTTCACCGAGGAAAGCAGCGGGACGCTGTCACCCTTCTTCGGCGGTCTGCAAAAGCTCGACGACACCATGCAGGGCCTGGCCATCGCCTTCGCCATGTACTCGCTCGATTCTGAACTCAAGGATCAGGATGATGTGATTGAAAACATCGGCAGTCTGCAGCGCTTTCACCGGACCTCGAACATTCGTTCGAACACCACAGGCTACGGTCTCGGTGCCGCCAAACGGCTGAGCGGTAACTTTTCACTCGGGGTGTCGCTCAGCTGGATCGTGGTCGATGAGCTCGTCCAGGAATACCAGGACGTTCAATATGCCAATACCGGTTTCCTTGCGCAGAATATTCGCACACATCTGACCGCTTCCGCGCTGGACTCGGCAATCGGCGCCCAGTATGCGGTTGGGACCTTTTCCTTTGGAGTGGTGACGCGCCTGCGGAGCCTGATGGCTGAAAACTATGATTATGGTCAGGATAACAGCACCAATCTCCCAGCGGGCAGTAGCACACCAGGGGATACGGTACGCGGGAACGCTGACATAAAATTCAAGACGCCACTCAAGGATCTGCCAATGGAAGTCCGGGCGGGGGTTGCGTGGTTTCCCTCAGCCGTGTTTCTATGGTCCTTTGACGTAATCCATAATACGGCAGCCGAAGGCGACATTTTCAAGCGGGAGGCTGTTACCAACTTTGCAACAGGGGCTGAATATTATATAACTCCTTCAATACCCGTGAGGACTGGCATCTTTACGAATTATGATACCAGGCCTGCAGTCGAGAGTGGAAAGGTAAATCAGGCGGACCACATCGACTACATGGGCTATTCTTTGTTCTTCGGCTGGGTGCAGCCAAACAGTCAGGTTGCAGGTGGGTTGGTTGTCCAGGATGGTGAGGGCAAGGCCCAGAAGATCGGCAACTCAGCCAACATACAGACTGTGGAAGCCCGGTCGTATACGTTTGCCTTATCGGCAACTCACAGTTTTTAGAGGTGGCACAATGGCTACAGAAACCGTCCCTTTCACGCCCCAGGGATACGCAGAGCTGAAGGCGGAATTGGACACCTTGAAGTCGGTCGAACGACCCAAGGTGATTCAGGAGATTGCTGATGCGAGGGCGCACGGTGACTTGAAAGAAAATGCTGAATATCATGCAGCGCGGGAGCGTCAGAGCTTCATTGAGGGCCGCATCTCCATGCTGGATGATCAGATCGCGCGCGCGAATATTATCGACTTCAGCGGTGACCAGCCCGATCAGGTGAAGTTTGGTGCCTTTGTCACCATCATCGATGAAGATGGTGGTGAAGAGAAAACCTTCCGCATCGTGGGTGATCTCGAAGCGGATATCACGCGCAACAAATTGTCCATTGGTTCGCCTCTTTCCAAGGCTTTGATGGGTCGTCGCCCCGGCGATACCGTGGAAGTCGCTGTCCCCAAAGGCACCAAAGAGTACTCGATCGTACGCATTTCCTACTAATCATCGCCGTAAAATGACCAGACGCCGGATTGAGGACGCATGCCTTTGCATGTCCCTCGATGCCTGCGCGGCCTCAATATGACGAGCCCCCTGAGGCTGTCCAGGTTCTTGACACCTTCCCCCCAGTCGTTTCAAAAGCTTGGGCTCTGGCATGGGTCCTGTATGGTAAGGCTCATACCTGTTGAGGCTGAGGGACTTGCTCATGATGAATTTGCGTAGGCTGTTACTGTATGTGGTGTCTTTGTTTTGTCATTTCTCTGCGCATGGGGCGCTGGCGGATTCTGTTTATCGACTCGATGATGAACATTTTTCCTTGCGTCTCGATTCCAGGCTGCGTTTTATCGATGCCAAGGAAACCGCGCGCATCATGATTGAGGACTGGGGCAACCCCGCGCCGCACGTCATGGAACAAAATCCTCTCGGCATGATCGTCGATCAAAACTTTCCCAAAGGTTCGACCTGGGGCATCGTCATGACCGCTTCCCATGATGGCCATATTCCCGACAAGGATGCGAAAAGCATCGATAACGAGAGCATTCTGCAGATTCTGCGCAAGGAATATAAGCGCATGAACAGCCAAAGAAAGGCCGCGGGTACCGCTCCTGTGACGAGTCTGGACTGGGCCCTGGAGCCTCAGTATGATCGCCGCCGGCATCAGATCACCTGGGCCAAGACCATTGGCTTTGGCCGCAATGAAACGCGCACCTTGAATTATGCGGTCCGGATTCTGGGCCGTGAGAATGCCATCCATCTCAATGCTGTTGGTCCCATGGATCAGCTGGCCGCGATTACCCGCTCCATGCAGGCTGTGATCGCAGGGTCGGCCTTCGATGAAGGCTATCGCTATGAGGATTTCAACGCACTCTATCATCGCACGGCGGATTATGGACTGGTGGGTCTGGTCGCCGGTCCTTCCCAGCAGAAAACCAGCCGTTGGGAAATGCTCTGGCAGAACCTGGGCGGTGGCTCCTCACATTTCATGATCGCCGGTCTCTTCGGTTTTGTCGTGGTCCTCGGACGCTGGCTGACCCGACGCCGTCTCCCCGAATTTTAATCATGTCCTGGCGGCTCACGGCCGCTGGCGAAATCCTTGCAAATTCCTCCCAGGAGTTCACCCCAACCTGGGAGATATCACCATGAAAGCAATACTTCCTGTCCTGGCGATCAGTGGCAGTCTTCTGCTTTTGAATAACTGCAAGGGCGATGACGACGAGGATAATGACGTCCCTCCGCCTGCGGATCAGGGCCAGGAGGCGGCCGGTCTTGCCGATGGTCTGCCCGTACCGAATGTGGCGCATGATGCCCGGACCCTGAGCAAGGTCCTCGGCTGGCCTGCCGACAAAAAACCGGTGGCACCGGCCGGCTTTGAAGTGAAGGAATTCGCAGGTGGTCTGGAAAACCCACGCAACACCTACGCGTTGCCGAACGGCGATATATTGGTGGTGGAATCCAACACCAAAGGCAAAGGACCGCAGGAGGAGAATCTGGATCCCAACAAGGCCGCAAGGCGTGGCCAGAGCGCGGATCGCATCACCATCCTGCGCGACACGAACGGGGACGGTGTTTCCGATTCCCGGGCCCTCTTTCTTTCCGGTTTGAATCAGCCCTTCGGCATCGCTCTGGTCGGTGAGCAGCTCTTCGTGGCGAACACCGACAGCCTTATGGTTTTTCCTTATAAAACCGGTGATGTTGTCATCAACTTTGCCGGCCGCAAGATTCTGGATCTGCCGGCTGGTGGCTACAACAATCATTGGACCCGCAACCTTCTGGTGAGTCCGGATCAAACCAAACTCTATATTTCCGTGGGTTCGGCCAGCAATATTGCGGAGCATGGCTTAACGGAGGAAACACGTCGGGCCAATATCCTGCAGGTAAATCTGGACGGCAGTGGCGAGAAGGTTTTTGCCAGCGGCTTGCGCAATCCTGTGGGTATGGATTGGAACCCGGAGACCGGGGAGCTCTGGAGCGTGGTGAATGAGCGGGATTTTCTGGGCGATGACCTCGTTCCGGATTTCCTGACTTCGGTGAAGGAAAACAGTTTTTACGGCTGGCCTTATTCCTATTTCGGTCAGAATTTGGATCCACGTGTGCCTAACCAGAACCCTCAGCTGGTGGCGGCAGCCGTCGTGCCCGATGTGCCCCTCGGAGCCCATACCGCATCGCTGGGTCTGGCCTTTGCGCGCGGTGAGAATCTCCCGGATGCCTGGGACGAGGGTGCCTTCATCGCCCAGCATGGATCCTGGAATCGCACAACCATCGCGGGCTACAAGGTCGTGTTCCAACCCTTTGAGGATGGCAAACCCAGCGGGGCCTTGCAGGATTTCCTGACAGGATTTGTCGTGAACGCTGCGACGGCGGAAGTGTATGGACGGCCGGTGAGTGTCAGGGTTCTGGATTCCGGAATCATCCTCGTGGCGGATGATTCCGGGGATAAAGTCTGGTCGGTTGTACCGCTGGCGCGTTGATTAAGGAGCCGCTTTCAGGCGGAAGAGCCCCTGATTGCCGGCATCGCTGGTAAAGTACAGCGCTCCGTCAGGTCCAAAGGCGAGGCCGACCGGTCGCGCCCAGCGATCACCCGTGCTGGCATTTTGAAAGCCATGAACCAGGTTGTTCGCCATGGAAGCGGCCGCCGTTTCACCCAACGTGATCGCCACGATTCTGGGCTCACGACGTCCGGCCAGATCACCCGTGGCGGCGCCACTGGGGGGCGTTCCCCAGGAACCATGAACTGCGACAAAAGCCTGGCCGGTAAAGCGGCCGTTAAAATCCGAACTGCGTGGGAAGGCAACGGCCATGGGTGCACTGCGCGCGGGAAGGAAAGCGGCGGGTCTTTTGACCTCGGTGATGGGCCGCGGTGGATTTCTCGTGATGCAGGTGTCGCGGGTTACGGTTCCCTCAACGGTTTGGAACCAGGGCATGCCGAAGAAATCACCGTCCTCGACCGCAACAAAAACCTCCTTGGGTTCATCAAAACCATGATGATCCGGACCGTTGTTGCTGGCATAGAGGATGCCAGTGGCCGGATCCCAATCAAAACCAACCGGATTTCTCAGGCCTGATCCAAAGGGCCGCAGCACAGGCTTGCTGCCACCTTCATCGAGCACCATGATCCCACCGCGGCGCTTGCTGACCGGATAACTGGGACTCAGATACTCGTCCGAACAGTTGCCGCTGATGCCCAGCGAAACATAGATGCGCTGGTCCGGGCCTACGCCCACCGTGCGGCTGTTGTGACCAGGACCCCCTGGCAGTGCCTCAACCAGAGTGAAATCGCTTTTGGTATAGGTGCGGCCGGCTTCATAAAGAGCGCGGTAGAGGCCGTTGGTTTCCGCGAGCCAGATCTCTTCACCCTGAGCTGTCTGACGAAAGGCGACACTGTGCGGATAGCCACCAAATTGAATGGCCACTTCCGCCTTTTTGTAAGGCGCTTTCAGGCGATACACCACACCGGCTTTGGAACCGACCAGAAGGTCACCGTTGCTCGCAAACGCCATGAAACGCGGACCCTGCATCTCCGTGTTCAGAACTTCGATGGTCGTGCCTTCCGGGATGTTGACTGAATAGGCCTTGTCGTTCACCGTAAGTGTCTCGGATGAGGCCGCACAGGGAAGAAAGAGCAGGCTGCTGAGGATCCAACGCGATAGGGAAAGCTTCATCGTAATCTCCCGTCTTCAAAGGTTTCAAACATTGTCCACCTCCATCCATACAGCAGGGATGGAGTGCAGACAACTGAGCCCAAATGAAGACAGGATCCTATGTACAGAATTTTTCTGTTAACAAGGGCCGTACATAAACTTCTTTGTTCGTTAGAACTTAAAAGAAACGAAAACGGAAAGGTCATTGCGCTCGATGGCGACATCATCCAGCCTGATTCCGTTGGCGGAATCCTGGCTCATATCGTCCCGGCCAAGGGTTGTGCTGTAGCGATACTCACCACCGAAATCCATGGAAGGGGCGACCGCAAGAGCGAGGCCGACACCGACATCGCCGTTCAAGAGTGAAGCGGAATTAAAATCCTCGAGAGCGAACTGATGGAGACTGAGTCCACCTTTTCCGTATACGATCATATTGCTTTGGGAAATAAAATCATAAGCAAAGTATCCAGCCAGAGCCATATCAGAGGATTCCGCTTCATTCTGCTCGTAGTTGGTCATGGACACTTCACTGCCGAAACGGGCGCGATCATCCAGCTGGAATTCGAAATCCACACCGAAACCGAGGCCCGCGACCGTATCATCAGCATCACGGCCCTGCTGCGGGCTGAGCCCATAGCCGTCGGATTCGGCACGGATCTGACTATGGGTAAGCTTGGGTTTGATGGCGATGGCATCAGCGTAGGCGTGGGATGCGGCAAAAGTGGCGAGCGAGGCGAGAGTCAGGACGCTAAACTTGGAACCCATGATGTTTCTCCTTGATGCCTAATCTGCGAAACGATTTCGCAAAGGGATCAGGAGCAAGCCGTGATCCATATTTTTAATCAATAAATTTGACCTGTTACGAATAACCTGCGGGCGCAATTCTGGCGACATCCGTGCTCCAAAATATACAGCTGAAGACGGATGGTTCAACTTACTCCTTGCCGGGCTGCTGCGAGTGAAGGATCCTGTAATCGTCCCCGGTTGCCTACAATTTGTAGCGCCCAGGTGGGCCGGACCGCTTGAATATACGACACACGGAGGTTAGCATGGGTCAAAATGTGAAGAGCCTGTTGGCGGATAAGGAGGCCGTTCTCTTTGATGTGGACGGCACATTGGTCCAGAGCAATGAGATGCATGCCAGTGCCTGGGCTGAAGTGCTGCAACGTTTTGGACATGAAATCACCGCCGCCGAGGTCTGGCCTCTGATTGGCAAGGGCGGTGACAAAATTTTGCCCGAGCTGATTGGTATTGACGCGGAGAGTCCAGAAGGAAAAGAGATTACAGAAGCCCGGACAAAAATCTTCATCGAGCACTACGCCCCCCGGGTCAAGGCCATTCCCTGCGCCAGCGAACTCGTCGATTACCTGCAGAAACAAGGCAAAAAAATCGTGATTGCCACCTCGGCCAGCAAGGAGGAACTCAATGCCATCCTGAAGTCCACTGGCCTGGAAGGTCGCATCCCCGACATGACATCGTCCGACGATGCCGAGGCGTCCAAGCCGGATCCGGACATTATCGCCGCCGCTTTAAAAAAAGCCGGAACCTCAGCGGACCAGGCGGTGATGATAGGGGATACTCCGTATGATGTGGAGGCCTCCGTGCGGGCAGGCATCAGCGTCATCGCCCTCCGTTGTGGAGGCTGGTCGGATGAGGACTTTGAAGGAGCCACCGCCGTCTGCGAAGGTCCCGAGGAACTTCTGACGGAACTCTGTCGCACCCCGGAAAGCTCCGCCCTGCAGCCCACGCCGCCGCAGGGCGAAGCCGCCCTGTAACCTTCAAGCTCAACGTATGGCCAGGGCTCATTCCCTGGTCTGCATCCTTTCACTCGCCGATTTTCCGTCCTTTGCGGCTCAACGCAAATCAATCCTTGAGAAAATTTTCCGATAGATCCCTGTAGGCCTGTCAAGGTAAAGGAGTCCACCTTGTATAAAGTCATGCTAGGGATAGCGCTTTTTGCCCCATTTTGTGCATTCGGCAACCCAAAAGAAAATTTTGTGAAGGCAGTCGTGGAACAATGCCAGCTCCCCAAGGAAAAGGCGGAAAAACTGGCAACGACCGGACGCACGGGAACGATCGTTCTCTTCATCCACTGTGTGAATCCGCAATTCAAAATCAGTGATGACTGCGTGCTGAGCTGCAAGAAGCAAAGCAACCATATCGGTGGCTATACGGCCAGGGTCAGAACCTGATGCAGAAGACTATCACAATAAGCGGAGCCTTCCGAATGCCTATGAAATCCATTGTTATGCTGCTGGCTGCTGCGACATCGACGCCGGCCCTGGCCCAGGATGACCTCGAGAAACGTGTTGAGGCTCTGGAAATCGAAGTCAGCAGAAATCCCATCGAGTTCGGTGCGATCTTTGATTCACGCTATGATCTTCTGAGCTACACCCCAGAGGGTGGAAAAAAGGATACGGTCAACCTGAATCGCATGCTCTTCTCACTCAACATGAGCGCCAACCTCACGCCTAAACTTTCCCTTCATGGCCGCTACACCATGAGCAAGGTCTATATCAATTATGGAGACCCACACCCGGGCGCGATCACCTATGCCGAAGGTCGTACGTATAACGGTTCCCAGGCTTATATGGAACGGGCTTATGCCAACTACAGTCCTCTCGAGGGCCTGACTTTTTCCTTCGGACGTCTGCCGACTGTAGATGGCCCGCCGACGCATGTGCCCGATCAAACCACACGGCAGGGATCGTATCCTAAGCTGTCGTATGCCTATATCCTTGATGGCTATGGCATGACCTACGAAATACCCGGAAATTCGGGTCTGGTCTTCCGCTATATTTATTCCCCGCAGGGCTGGGTCGATCAAATTACGACCGATACGGACTGGAAAACCCGAGGTCCGAACTACCAGTCACATGAAGTGAAGGATGCCGATGGCAACGTTGTGAAGGTGCTGCCGGATGTCTCCGACCTTCATACTTTCATGCTCGACTACAATATTCTCGGTTCCGCCATCGCCCGGGACATCAATATCATCGGGATCTATATCCAGATGAATGGCGCTCCCTATGATACCGTGGATAACGACGGCAATCTGCTTTTCGGCAAGTATTCCCATTCCACTGCCACGGGCTACGTGGAACTCGTGGATATCGCGAAGAGCGGTATTTCGCTCAACGTCTCGCATGTCGTTTCCATGCTGAAGGATGATGTCGGCACGGACAGAAACTATACCTTGAATGGTTCAGCCTCGCTCGTGGGTATAGGCTATCAGGCCTCACTGGGATCCTTCCGCCCCTTCCTTTACGGGGAGTATTTGACCAGCACCAAGGGCTATCATTTTTATGATGATATTCCGGAAGAGCCCTTCAGTTTCTATTCCACGCGCGGAACAGCGTTTCAGCTTTCTGTGACCCATGAAGTGGAACACTATGGGCGCCTCAAGCTGGGCTATGCCCGCTGTCAGCCGGACTATCAGTGGGGTTATCCCATCTATGCCGATGCGGATGGCAATATTGTCACCGAGAGCGCGAAAACCAAGGATAAGATGGATTCCATCTACGCCAGCTTCCGCGTCGATATTTGAGGGTGAGCATGACCAGGTCGCGGCAGGGGTACAACAGTTTCTGGAAAATGCTGACAGCATTCTCCAGGCTGGGCCTCCTTGTCCTCGGTGTCGGTCTTTCCTCGCTGGCCCTGGCGGAGCTAAACGTCCGGGACCTCCTGTCCACGGAAAAGGCGCAACAGATGATGCTGGATAACCCGCGCCAGCTCATCGAAGTCCTGGAACCTCTGGTCACCCAGGGCAGCACGGACCTGCCGCCTCAACTGCACCTTCGCGCCGCCCGTCTTTATGCGGAAGGTCTCGTGGAGTTGGGGAATACGGCCCGCCTGGAAGATTTCATTCCCAAGCTTCAAAAGACTCTCTCTCCCAGTCGCGAGCCGGAAATCCTGGCGGAAAATCTTCTGGTTCAATTCCTTTTGATTCAGCAGGGGCAGGCGTATCCCACGACGGAGGAAAAGGAGAAGGCCTTCCAGGCCCTGCGTCTGGAAGCCGACCAGGCGGGTCTTCCCGCGGTCAAAGCCCGCATTCTCACCCGATTTTCCATATTTCTGACCGACAAGGGCGCGTTTCTGCAAGCCATGGAGCTGCAGAACGAGGTTCAGGATCTGATCGGCCAGGCTTCCGATCTTCCGGAAACCGATCAGGCGACCATCAAGAGCGCCATGGCTCAGCTGTATCAGCGTCTGGGGCAGGCCGAGCGATCGCTGGAACTCATGCGCGAGGTCCTGGAATTCAGTGAAAGGATGCAGCTGCATTATCTCGCTGCCACCACACAGTTGAATATTGGATCCTATCATGAGAAGCAGGCTGATCCTGAAGCCAGGACCAGGGCCCGGACCGCTTATGAAGCCGCACAAAGCAAGGCCCAGGCGATTGATGATGGTATCACCGTCGGAGCGTCTCTCCTCGGGCTGGCTCGCATTTCAATCGGGACGAAGGAGAACCGCAAGGCCATCGCATATCTTGAAAAGGCTTTGGCTCTTTTTACCGAAATGCAACAGATCGTCTGGCTGGGGGAAGTGTACCTGAACCTCGGACAGGCACTGGCCGCTGCTGGCCGCCATCGTGAAGCGGAACAGGCTCTGGAAAATGCGGAACTTTATTTTCCCCCGGACTATCTTGGTGATCATAACCGCATTCTTGAGCAGAGAGCCTTCAATCTTTATGCCCTCGGCAACAAGGATGCGGCGTTTACGGCGCTCAAGGAACATGTGGCCGTTCATAAGAAATTGAATAATGAAAAATTCAATCAGGACCTCTCGCAGCTGATGGTCCGCCTCGGCCTGAAGGTGGCAGAGGATCGCAACGCCATGCTGCTGAAGGAGAATGAACTGCAGCACCAACGCATCGAGGACGCCGAACGGCTGCGCCTCTATATGAGCGTGGTTCTGGGGCTTTCCATTCTCATGATGGGCTTTCTCGGCTTCTCGCTCTGGAGTGCCCGCGAAGTGAAAAAGAGCCGGAAGAAACTGCAAAGAATTCTGGATAACATCGATGAAGGGATCCTGACCGTGGATCGTTCCCTTCGCATCGAACCGCATTATTCCCGGCATGTTCATAAGATTTTTGAAGGCAGTTCCAGCAGCCTGGCCGGCCACGAAGTTTTAGCGCCCCTGGCCACGCATTCGAGTCTGCATCCTGAGGCTTTGACTCTGCTGCGTGAGTCCCTGCAGGCCTCCCTGGGCAACGATATGCTCAGTTGGGAGCTGAACAGCGGTCACGTGCCCATTGAATTTGTCATTAAAAAACAGGACAAGGATCGCCATATCTCCATCAACTGGGTGCCTTTGATGAACCGCGGTCAGCAGATCGAAGGCTTTCTCCTCGGTCTGCGGGATGTTACGGCCCGGCGTCTTTTGGAAGCCAGGGTCCAGGAGGAAAAGCAGAAGAGCGATCGCCTGACGAGGCTGCTCAGTGAGCTGGCGCAGACGGATCGCCGTCGTGCCGCCGACCTCTTAAAGCAGGTGACACGGCTCCTTGCCCAGGGTCTTGAATCCGGGAAAATGGAACAATTCAAGCGCGACGTGCATACCTATAAGGGTGTGGCCCGCAGCCTTGGACTTTGGGACCTGGGCCGCTTTTTACATGCGCTGGAGGATCGGGTGGCCGAGGTGCAACAGCCGGATTCCCTGGCTGCGCTCTGGGATGAACTGCGCCCGACCTGGGACGGTCTTTTCCATGATTATGGCACGATGCTGGCGGATCTTTTGGATAACAGGAATGAAACAGGCAGCGCCGGAAGAAATCTGCTCGGCCTTGTCAGTCAGAAGGCTCCTCTTCTCGCGGATCATCTTAAGGGTCACGGCTTCGCCACTTTCAGCCTGACGGTACGCGACAGCCTCAACATCTGGCCGCAGCCCATCATCGAGATTCTCGACAAGGTCCTCATTCATGCTCTCATCAATGCTGCGGATCATGGTTATATCCTGACTCCCAAAGGCAAGCTGTCGCGCACGGAACCGACCTTCCGTATCGAGGCCCGTCTTTTGCCCACGCATGGCGAGGTTCGGATCATGGATCAGGGAGCCGGGCTGGATATTTTGAAGATCTGCGCCATGGCTGTCAAAAAACGCATTCCGATCGAGGATGAGGCGTCGGTTCTGGAGGTGCTCTTTATGGACGGCACCACGACCACGGATTCGGTGACCATCACCAGTGGCCGTGGCATTGGTCTGGCTGCCATTCGATCGCTGGTCACGAGTGTGCAGGGACGGGTTAACATTGAGAATAATCAGGAAGGACCGGGCACGACCCTCGTTCTGGATTTTCCTGCGTCTCATTTCATCCAGGCCGCTGCCGCCGCCTAGAGGTGATGAAAAGGCCCCTCATTCTACGTTGCTCGGTCAGCTCCGCTCCTCATGTACCAGCGTGTACACTCCCCGGTGCTCGCCTCTCTCGCGCCTTGCCTGAGGGGCCTTTTCATCACCTCCAGGCACACACTCAATTGTCATGTTTCGGATCCGGAATCAAAGCCAGTACACCCAGGGCGAACAGCGTCCCGATCACTGCACTCGCCTCGCGGCCCAGGCCGACGACGATGCCGATGCAAGCTGTAAACCAGATGCTGGCCGCGGTGGTCAGACCTTCGACTTTTCTTTTGTCGGTGCGTTTTAGAATGGAGCCAGCTCCGACAAAGCCGATGCCGGCCATGATTCCTTGAATCACGCGGCTCATATCCTCGAAGGGCATGTGTGCCTGTTGCACGGCAGCAACGACAAAGGCGGTTCCCAGGCAGACCAGCATATGGGTGCGGAGACCGGCATCCTTGCCTCGCCACTCGCGTTCGTAACCGATCAAGCCGCCGAGGACAGCGCCCACCAGCAGACGGATCACGAGGCGTGTTGCGGTTTGCAGGCTCGGCAGATCGGAAAATTCGGCGACCACGCCATCCCATATTTCATCCATCCCGGCCGATCGCCCCCATTATTAAGCGCGTGCTCTAAGTCAAACGCATGCCTCCGATCACAACCTCCTTGGGCTTGGTTTGACCGAAGTGCGCGATCCATTGCTCGACGGAGTTCACGCCATGCACGACGACATCGGCATCATAGCCTGGCATGAACGCGCCTTTATGTTCTTCAAGACGCAAGGCCCGGGCGGCATTCCAGGTCACGGCCACCAGCGCCTCGGCTGCGCTCATGCCGCAGTACAAGGCGGCGAGACTGGCGGCAAAGGGAAGATTGCCAATGAAACAGGAGCCCGGATTGAAATCACTGGCCACCGCGATCGGACAGTCCGCATCGCGATACCTTGAGGCCTTGGCATAAGCGATCTTCGTATAGAAGGATGTGCCGGGCAAAAGAACGGCGACCGTTCCTGCTTCCGCCATGGCGCGAATGCCTGTATCACTGGCTGCCTGGACGTGATCCGCGCTGGCCGCCCCCCAGCGGGCTGCTGCAAAAGCCGCGCCACTGTCATTGAATTCATCCGCATGCACGCGAAGCTTCAGGCCCAGCGAGAGCGCCTTTTGCGCAAAGCTCTCGGCATCGGCGACCGAGAAATAGCCGTCCTCGACAAAGGCATCGACCCAATCCGCAAGACCGGTGCGGGCGAGTTCCGGCAGAAGCTCATCGCGCATCGCCTGCACATAGGATGATTTATCAGGAATATCGGTCGGCAGATCATGCAGGGCGAGACAGGTTACCACCACGGTCTGCGGACTCGCGGCTCCCACCTGTCTGAGAACCCGGAGCAGGCGCAGCTCTTCGGCCACGGACTGACCGTAACCCGTCTTGGCTTCGACCGTCGTCACACCGTTGCGCAGAAAAACCCAGAGCTGTGACAGGCATTTTTGCATCAGTTGATGATCATCCGCCGCGCGTGTGCTGCGTATGGAATATTTAATGCCACCGCCGCGGGCGGCGATCTCCTGATAGGTGGATCCGCTCAGGCGCATCGCGAATTCATGCGTACGGTCACCACCAAAGATGGGGTGCGTGTGACAATCAATCAAGCCGGGCGTTACCAGAGCCCCGCGGGCATCAAGCTGGGGCCAGCGTTCGAATCGTTCCGGTATCGCGCCGCCGCCCATGTCCTGAATTTTTCCATCCGCGATCGCCAGCCAGCCATGAGCGATCACGCCCAGGTCATCCGGTGTGATGCGGATGTACCGCTTTTCTGTGGCCAAAGGTGCCAGGGTTACGAGTTGTCCGCAGTTCTTGATTAGCAGCTGTGCCATGGGTCAGGCCTCATCATCTTTCCACAGGATCGTCCAACGTGTTCCTTCGGGAGTATCCATCACTTCAATATTCAACTGCAAAAGCTCCTGCCGCACGGCATCGGCCTTGGCCCAGTCCTTGTTTTGCCGGGCCTCATTGCGCGCCTGGATCAGGCGGTTGACTTCGCTTTCCGCGAGGTTCATCTCTTTCAGAATCTGCAATTTAAGCTGGGAAATAAAGGCCTGCGGCTCCATCCGCAGAAGGCCGAACACCCCAAAGAGTTCGCGCAGGGTTTGAACATAGGCCTTGGCCGTGAAACATTTCGCGGGCGTTTTCTTGCCCTGCCGCAGTTCGTTGGCCCGGCGGAAACCCTGCAAAAGTTCGCGCATGGCGCCCACGGTTCCAAAGTCGTTGCTCATCTCATGATGAAAAGCTTCCACCAGGGCCCGCGGATCAAAGCCCGGCACCAGTTTTTCCTGAAGCGGGGCATCCGCCGCGAGGCGATCGAGATCCTGGAGGCTTTCATAGAAATAAAGGAGACGGCGCGCGGCCTGACGGAAGACCTGTTCCGAGAAGTCCACATTCGACGTGTAATGGAACTGCAGATACGCGAGCCGCAGCACCTCCCCGGGGAAACGCGCGATGAAGTCCTTGATCATGATGTGATTGCCAAGGCTCTTCGACATTTTCTGCTTATTGATCGTCAGGAGTCCCGAATGCATCCAATAGCGCGCATAACCGCAGCCATTGGCGGCTTCTGACTGGGCTATTTCATTTTCATGATGGGGGAAGACCAGATCGCGTCCGCCGCCGTGAATATCAAAGGTGGCCCCGAGGAACATTTTCGCCATCGCGCTGCACTCGATGTGCCAGCCCGGGCGGCCGCGACCCCAGGGGCTGTCCCATGAGGCGCCTTCGGTTTCATCGTGTTTCCACAGGGCGAAATCCATGTCGAATTCCTTGTCACCGGCGACCAGGTCGCGTGTCCCCACCCGCAGTTCATCGATTTTGCGATTGGAAAGTTTCCCGTAATCGCTCTTCTTGAGCACGCGGTAGTACACATCACCTTCCGCGTTGGCGTAAGCATAACCCTTCTGCACAAGGGCCTGAATCATGGTGATAATCTGCGGGATCGATTCCGACACGCGCGGTTCATGATTGGCCGGCCGCACTCCAATCAGCGCCATATCCTCTTCCGAGGAGGCGATCATCGCGTCCACCAGCTGTTTGGGACTGATGCCGCGTTCCTGGGCCCGGTTGATGATCTTGTCGTCAACATCGGTGTAATTACGCACGTAGGTGACGCGATAACCGCAGTATTCGAAGTAGCTGCGGATCACATCGAAGTACACCGCTTGCATTGCGTGGCCAAGATGACAATTATCGTAGACGGTGACACCGCAGGCATACATCCTGACGTGATTCGGCTCGAGGGTTTCCAGCTTTTCTTTTTTTCCGGTAAGTGTGTTGAGGAGATGGATCTCGCGCACGATAACTCCTAAGGCACCAAAAACATTGTCATAATATCTGGGCAAAAACGACCAGATCACTCTTATACAAGACGCAAGCGGAGCGTGTCCATTGCATCGCTGCAGTTTAGCCTCAAGTTTCCGGCTCGTCGTTCGATAAATGAGGCAGGAGGATCGACATCGATGTCCGGTGCATCCAAATCACAAATGATCGACGTTTCGGAGCTGCAGTATTATTTCGATGCTGTGGAGCGTGATAGTTTGGATCGTCAGAGTCATAGCCGACGGTCCTCGGAAGTTCTGGCCATTCGGGATAAACTTTTGACGCTGCCCGACAAGGATTTCGAAGCGGCCGTGCAGACGATCAAGAATATTCTGACGCCCACCGGTGGCCAGGCCCCCGGTTCGGAAGAGAACAAGGTCAAAAAGCAGCAGGCTGCCGACCTTTATGAAAAGACCCGCGCAGATAAACCACTGACCTCGCTGAAGGCCGGTTCGGTTTAGAGACAAAACTTACCATAACCGATACCCCTTCCAACCCGGGACTGCCCAGGTTCCCTCGCTTTCGACTACAATGGAGCAAAGGCATCAGCGAGAGGGGAACGCATGCAACATCCGCTTTGGGATGACGAAATGAAGTTTGAGCTTTTCCGTTTCCGCAGCGAGCTGAAAACGGAAAATATTCGTGTCCTCGCCGAACCCATGGGGCTCGGCCTTGTGAAACGCGAAATCAGCTCCGGGCGCAGCCTCTACCCACAGCTGGCCCATACTCCGATACAGCCCGAAACGACGGCTGCAAAAAATCTAAATCCCAGATCGACACCCACACCCGCACCCTTGAACTATCCAACACCCGGTGAGATGCCTGCGGCATCTTTGCAAACGCCCCCGATTCCAGCGATCCCTCATCCCCAGCAACCCTTGATGACCATGGCCCACAACCCACAGAGCAGCCTACGCCGGTGGCTCTTCTACGTGCTGTCCCACTGCGTTGATCTTGGTTTTGTTGGGCTGTGTCTGGGGCTGGGTTTTATTGTTCTCGGCTTCGTCCTCGATCCGACGAACATGTCTCTGCACCCTGGAACATGGATGCAGGCTGCACCCGTCCAGGTCCTGCGACAGATTCATGGCTGGGCTCTGATGGTCGGAGTTTATATTGTGTTTGGCTGCTACTGGTGTTTCTTCCGGTTCGTTTCCGGTGCCACCCTCGGCGAAACTTGCTTGCACAATTTCAGCCATGACGTCGAGCCTCCACGCGCCGCCTCAGTCAAGGGCTCTGGGGATTCCTGACCGGGCATCCTTGACAGTCTCAAGATGTGGTATGTATAGTTGTTATAAGCCTTTTTAAAAGTAAATGAATGACTTGGCCAGCGTCCTCGAGGACGTCGGAGGAAAAGCCATGAAGCGCTCGGGAGCTGTGAAATTCCCCCACTCGGTGCAACTGTTTAAGTTTTGTCAGAAAGTGATGATGCACCAAAAGGGTACCAAGGTTCGGGACCAGGAGGTGGGCTCGATCCTGAATTTCAATCCCTCGGATTGCAGTCACTGGAAACGCGGGGAGAAAAATGTTCGGTCGGTTTTCGCATTAGCGAAACTCGCCGATGCCTTGAGCGTTGAAACCACACTCATTCACGATATCACTAGCGGTACCGCTGATCTGGATGAGGCGTTTTTTGAGTATCAGGAAGCGAAGAGCTTTCGTGCGCTCAAAGAACAAATTCAAAAAGTGGAGCATGAGCAGCTGAAGGCCGCTCGTGAACGCGTTGTTGAATTCACCCAGCGTATTCAGCAGGAATGTGAATTCCAGACGCCGCCACTGTACCTGCCAGAGGTCATGCGGACCTTTGCTTTCATCAGCACGCAACCGGTCGATATGCTCGATAAACTGAGCCGTATCCTGCGCGTCAAGGCTGGCCAATACTGTATTCAGTATAAAAAAGGCGAGTTGAAAGCTCAGACCCGTATGTCGATGGTCAAGGACCTCGCGCGTATCATCTTTGAAGGGGAGCGCGGTCGTTTCCCTGAATTCGGTCCCATGCAGGCTGAACTCGTGGCTTACGAAGAGCAGGTGTTTGTCGCCAATCTTCTGCTGCCCCGTTCGATGCTGCAGACGGAACTCAGCAAGCTGGATACCCGCCGCAACGTCATCAGCGAACTGGCGACGATCTTCTGGGTGCCCAAGTCCCTGATCAGCTATCAGCTGCAGGAAATCGTCTGCGAAACGCTGCAGCCTGATGCTGCCGCCCGCGGTCACGCTGAGATCACCCGACCGGAATCCATCACCGCCTAATGGTGGTTGAACTATCTAATCGCAACAGTTGGGGCTCCGGTAAAACGGAGCTCTTTTTTTTGTGTTTTGCCGGACCTGGCGGCCGCGGACCCGGGTCCTGATTCCCCCAAACCTTAAGAAACAGCCCTCCTGCACCGAAAAGACCTTGAGGCCAACAGTGAGGTTTTACGGTGAATACCGAGCAATTGAAAGTCTTTGAGTCTTTTGTCCAGGAAGCCATGCACCAAACGCTGCCGCAGGCCGGCCTGAGTCGCATCGAGGACAGCTCGGACGAAGACATGGTCCACTGGCCGGATCCGATCCTGGTCAGCATCATGAGCTTTCAAAGCAACAATATGCAAGGCACCGCGGTTCTGGGCTGTGATGCCGCCTTTCTGGAACGCACCTATCCGAACTTCGATCCGAGCGATCCCGACCGTGCTTCCCTGCTCCATGACTGGCTCGGGGAACTCAGCAACCTTTTGATAGGCCGGCTGAAAAATAAGCTCCTGCCCTATGGTGTGACGCTGAAACTCAATCCACCCTCGGTGATCGAAGCCAGCGAAGGAATCTTTGCCAGCTACGCCACCCGCCGCGATAATGTGAAGCTCTGGTTTAGCTGCGAGCATCAGTTCTTCTGTGTTTCATTCAGTATGGACCTCGATGAGTCGGTGAACCTGGCCGCGCAGCTCCCCAGCCAGGGTCATGAACTGCAGCCTGGCGACGCCATCTATCGCCTCAACGAACCGATGGGATCCTCCCGAAAATACGATGTGATCGCCCAGATCCGTTCGGGTGTGATGACGGATGATGATCCCGCCCTGCATGATGACTTTGAATTCGATGATGACGCTCCTATGCATCATCATACGATGAGCCGCCATCTGGAAGGTGTGGATGAGCTGGAAGCCAGCACCGGTAGAAAGTCGACGTCCAGCACCACGGTGCCGAATGCCACGCGCGTCCAATACCCTGATGTGCATCAAACCACGGTCACCGACAGCAGCATGCCGCGGAGTAACAACCGTCGCAGTCTGGAAGCCGCGGAATGGGATGAACCCGGTGAACTCTGCCTGCGCTTTCAAGGCGGGAGCATCGTGCGTTTGTCACCGGCCAACCTTCTGGCCAACGGCACCCATCTTTTGGTTATCGAAGGATACCAGCTGGAGATCAAGCAGACGACGCATGGCATCTGTGTGACCCTGCCGGAACTCAAGATTTCCCTGGAAACCAGCATTCGCGCGGCCTGACGTTTCACAGCGTTGCCATTATGTTGCAAGATGATGAAACATCTGGAGCATCCGCTCCCCCCAGTTCTCTGAAATCATCCAAAATTTCAACCTATTAGCATGGCCCTTGAGGCTGGCATATGACTTGATACGCGTGGGGCGGGATCACATTCACATGAAGGATATCGACGTGGAACTTTTCGGTTATACAGCCAGTATTTTGATGGGTCTCTCGCTCGGGATGATTGGAGGTGGCGGTTCCATACTTACTGTTCCCATCCTGGTCTATCTGTTTGCCTTACCGCCCGTGGTGGCGACAGGATATTCGCTTTTTGTCGTGGGTCTGACCGCGCTCGTCGGTGGTTTGTATGGACTCCGTCGTGGGCCGCTGGATTTTAAAACCGTTTTGATTTTTGCCGCCTGCAGTTTTCCCGGAGTCCAGTTGACCCGCGCCTGGGTGATCCCGAATCTTCCGGATCCTGTTTTTCAGGTGGCCGGTTTTCACATGGGCAAAGGCACGCTGATGATGGCGGTTTTTGCCCTGCTCATGATCCTGGCCTCCTATTCGATGATTCGCCGCAGGACCCCGCAGCTCAAGGCTGAATGGAGTCCCATCCAACGCAATGTCATGATTGGTTTGGTTGGGCTCGGCGTTGGCTGCGTCACGGGATTTGTGGGGGCCGGTGGCGGATTTCTCGTCGTTCCGTCGCTGGTGATCCTGGTTGGACTGCCGATGAAAAAAGCGGTGGGCACCTCGCTCTTCATTATCGCCATCAACTCGCTCTCAGGTTTTATCGGTGATTTGCAGCGGCAGGCTCTTGTGGATTGGACGCTCCTTCTCTCGATCGCAGCCATTGCCATCAGCGGAATTTTTCTGGGAACCTGGGCCTCCCGCTTTGTGGCGGAAGACAGGTTGAAAAAAGCCTTTGGCTGGTTTGTGCTGGTGATGGGATCCGGAATTTTGCTGCAGCAAACTGTTTAAAGAAAGCTCGCACCCAGACCGAGGATCGCTCCGAAGACACCGCCCCAGACCACCAGCCAGCCGAGGTGGGAGCGTATCATGTCCTGGATGATGTCCTTCACCATCTGCGGCGTCAGTTCCTCGAGCCGGGCCTGCACCACCTGTTCGATCTTGTCCATGAGGCCCGGGGCAGAGAAGTCCTTGGCCAGGACCTTGTGCAGGATTTCGCCGAATTTCGGTGAGGCGACGATCTCACGAATGGCTTCCTCGATTTTTTGTTCGAAGGAGGGGCGCAGTTTATCCTTCACTGCATCGATGCCACCGAACATCGCCAGCATGGGTCCAAAGGGCGAATTCTGCACGGCGCTCATGAGCTTTTCAAAAAGGATATCGCGGTCGATCGCATTGATGATCACATCGGCTTCGATAGCCCGGGCGGCCTGATTGCCGAGGAAGCGTTCCAGGTTCTCCTGGGTGAAAAATTCCTTCATGATCAATTTACGAATGCCGCGTTTGAATTCCTCAAACTTGAGCGGGATGATGCCGGATCCATAAAGCCCCGGCACGCGCTCGAACAGCATGTAAATGGCGAGCCAGTTGGTGATGGCACCGGAGAGGGCGTAGGAGCCAATGGCTTTAAGCTGAGGGCCCCAGATGGGACTGATAAAACCGAACATAAAACACAGGAGAGCGATGAGATTGGTGAGGAAACTCTTATCCGACCATTCGAATTTTCCGTAAATACCGGCCGCCTTGCTTGAAAAACCCATGCGATTACCTTCCAATCTGAATATTCCATCCGTGTGCATATTACTACAAGTATGCGCATAGCCGGCGCAAGATCAAAAGGTCGTCACCGGCACCCCGCTCCCACTGACTGATACATTTAGATCATTGATTTCGATAAGTTGCCAGTACCAAAGCCTTGTCCAGGCTGGGACACATCGGTCCATTCCCGACCTTTTCTGCAGTGTCCCAAAAAAATTATGAAAGCGCCCCCATTTTTTTGTTGGGTGAGTCTGCATAATAGTGTAGTTATGCGTATGTTAAGTCTATTTATGCACATGATACGCATATAGGTGTCAGCCATGCTCGACCAGAACCGCCTTAGCATCATTGCCGACGTTATTCGCAATAATAAGGTGAGCAACCAGCACGATCTCAAGGAACACTTGAAAGGGCGGGGATTCGATACCACGCAGTCCAGCATTTCCCGCGATCTGAAAAAGCTGGGTGTGGTGAAAGTCGAGGGTTTCTATAAGACGCCCAGCATTGCGCCCGGTGAATCCAGCAAAGTGGATCGACTCGATGCCACAACTGCCGGCGACAACCTCATCATTCTGAAGACCGGGCCTGGCAATGCCAACCGTGCCGGAGTGGTGATCGACCGCGCAAACATTCCTGGGATTTTGGGAACCATTGCGGGGGATGACACTATTTTTGTCGCAGTCGCCAACCGTCAGCAGCAGGCCAAAGTCTTGAGACGCGTCTTTGCCCTGTTTGATTGATAGCCCATAACACACGTTCAAGATGGAAGGAGCAATCGTGCAGGATATTAAGAAGATCGTACTCGCGTATTCCGGGGGACTGGATACTTCGGTCATGGCGAAGTGGATCAAGGAAACCTATCGTTGTGAAATCGTCGCCTTCACGGCCGATATCGGTCAAGGGGCAGAGCTGTCAGGGCTGGAGGAAAAGGCTCTGTCGACCGGTTGCTCCTCGATTTTTATTGAGGATCTGCGCGATGAATTTGTGCGCGATTATGTGTTTTATGCGATCAAGGCCAAGGCTGTTTATGAGGGCTGCTATCTGCTTGGCACCTCCGTGGCCCGCCCGGTGATCGCCAAGCGGCAGATCGAGATTGCGCAAAAAGTGGGAGCCGATGCGGTGGCTCATGGCGCAACCGGCAAGGGGAATGATCAGGTTCGTTTTGAACTGACCTATTATAGTCTGAAGCCCGATATCAAGGTGATCGCACCCTGGCGGAACTGGCCGTTCAAGTCGCGGACGGACTGTATCAATTACGCGAAGGAACATAATATTCCGGTGACCGCGACCGCGGCCAAGCCTTACTCGATGGATGCCAACCTTATGCACATCAGCTATGAAGGGGGTATTCTGGAGGATCCGTGGGCGGCTCCGCCTGAGGATATCTTCCTGCTCACCAAATCGGTGGAGCAGGCGCCGAATGAGCCGACGGTGCTGACGCTGGCCTTTGAACGTGGGGTGCCGGTCGCAATCAACGGTGAAGCCATGAGTCCTGTGGATCTTCTGACCCGTTTGAATGAAGTGGCCGGGCTCAATGGGGTGGGCCGGGTGGATATCGTGGAAAATCGCTTTGTGGGAATGAAGTCGCGCGGTGTGTATGAAACTCCGGGTGTGACGGTCCTGCATCAGGCGCATCGGGCTTTGGAAAGCATCACGCTCGACCGTGAGGTGATGCGTCTGCGCGATGGGCTTTCGATCAAGGTTGCGGAGTTGATTTATAATGGGTTCTGGTTCGCGCCTGAGTTTCAGCATATCAAGGGCATGATCGAAGGCATGATGGAAAACGTTACGGGTGAGGTGAAGCTGCGGCTTTATAAAGGCAATGTGACGACGCTTGGTCGGCGTTCGCCTTACTCGCTTTATAGTGAGCAGCTGGCGACTTTTGAAGCCGATCAGGTTTATAACCAGGCGGATGCGGAAGGGTTTATCAAGCTGAACGCTTTGCGTTTGCGCCGGCAGGCTCAGTTGCGGGGATAAATGGCGGCGCCCCCTTCGGGGGTGACGTAAGTTTCGGCTCCCTTTCGGGGGTGAAAGGCGGCGCCCCCTTCGGGGGTGACGGAATAGTTTCGGCTCCCTTTTGGGGGTGACAGGCAGCCCCCTTCGGGGGTGACGGGTGCCCCTTCGAGGGTGAATGGCGTTGCCCCCTTCGGGGGTGACGGGTGCCCCTTCGAGGGTGAATGGCGTTGCCCCCTTTGGGGGAAACGCGGAATGATGGCGACACTTGAGGTCAACAACTATGAAATCTCTTTGGGGTGGTCGCTTCAGCGAAAAGCAGAACGACTTCTTCTTCCAGTTTAACGAATCCTTCAGCTTTGACATGCGCCTGGCTGAAGTTGATATCATCGGCAGCAAGGCTTACGCCAAAGGCCTGCAGCGTCGCGGCATTTTTACGGAAGCGGAACTTGCCAGCGTGCTGCAGGGTTTGGATGAACTCCTGCACGAAGTTCAAAGCCAACCGGAACGCCTGATCCAGGCTCTCAGGGAAGGCTACGAGGACGTTCATTCCTTTGTCGAATACCAGCTCACCCAAAAGGTCGGCGACCTCGGCAAAAAACTTCACACCGGCCGCAGCCGTAACGATCAGGTTGCCACCGACCTGCGCCTTTACCTGCGCGGCGAACTCGATACGACAGTCAGCCTGATCCAGGATCTGCAGAAAACTCTCGCGACCGTGGCCAGCCAGCATCCCAACACGGTGATGCCCGGGTACACGCATCTGCAGAAGGCTCAGCCGATTCTGTTCGCGCATTATCTGCTTTCGTACTACGAGATGCTGAAGCGTGACGGCGGTCGTCTGGAGGACGCGCGGCGGCGTTTGAATGTCCTTCCCCTCGGCTCCGGGGCCTTGTCCGGCAATAGCATGGGCGTGGATCGGCAGTTTCTGGCCAGCGAACTTGGCTTTGACGGGATCACGGCCAACAGCCTCGATGCGGTGTCGGACCGGGATTTCGCCGTGGAATTCATGAGCGCGGCAAGCCTGGGGATGGTGCATCTCAGCCGCCTGGCCGAGGATCTGATCCTCTACTGTTCTGATGAATTCAAATTCATCCGCATGGGCGATCAGGTTTCCACCGGCTCCTCGCTGATGCCTCAGAAGAAAAATCCCGACGCCCTTGAATTGATCCGTGGGAAAAGCGGTCGCGTCGTCGGCAATCTGATGGGTATGCTGACTGTCCTGAAAGGTCTGCCGTCCTGCTACAACAAGGACCTGCAGGAAGACAAGGAAGCCCTCTTTGATAGCCTGGATACCTACAAGGCCTGTCTGCGGGTGATGCGTCTTGTGCTGGAAACCATGACGATCAACGAGGAGCGTATGGCTGCGGAAGCGGAAAAGGCTTACATGAACGCCACCGACCTCGCCGATTATTTCGTCGGCAAGGGCATGGCCTTCCGTGAAGCCCATCATCTGGTGGGTGAGATCGTCCTGCATGCGATCCAAGCGGATTGCAGTCTCCATGAACTTTCACTCGAAGACTATCACAGGTTCAGCAACCTCGTGGACACCGATGTCTACAAGGCGCTCGAAATCATGGCGGTGCTGCGCAAGAAATCCAGCATCGGCGGGACCAGTCCCGACCAGGTGCAGGCGGCCTTGAACAGCGCCCTTTCCTGAGTCCAACGCCCCTGATGCCGACGCGTCAGGGGTTTTTCTTCAAAACGCAGACCGTTTCCACATGATAGCTCTGCGGAAAAAAATCCAGACCCATGACTTCCTGCAAGGCATAACCGCCCGCCAGCATGATTTTCAAATCCCGCGCCAGCGTATTGGGATCGCAGCTGACATAAATTATCCGCTCCGCATCCAGGTGCAACACAGGTTTCACGGCCTCGACCATGCCGCGTCGGGGCGGATCCACAATCAAAAGATCGAGAGACGGCAGCTCCGGAAACAGCTGCCGAATATCCTGCGCATCACCAGCTGCATAATGCGCGGCGGCCAAACCATTCTGTTCGGCATTGTAGACGGCCGCGGCAATGGAAGGGGCAAAGGCCTCGACGCCGTAAATGGTGATACCCTCACGGGCAAGAGGCAGCGAAAGATTGCCGCTGCCGCAGTAAAGATCCACTGCGGATCGAACGTGATGCTGGCGGGCAAAGGTCCGCACCCAGCTCCGCAGAAAACGATTGGCGGGAAGATTCACCTGCTGGAATTGACCGGCGCGGGTATGAAAGCGCAGACCTTCCCATTCCTCGAGCAGCACAAAACTGGGATCATCGATGATGAGGACTTTCCTGAGTTCCTCATCGCCGTTCACGGCATCCTTGAAATCCTGCCAGAAATCTTCCGGAAGATCCTGACCGGAAACCAGAACGCGGCCATCCGCGATCACTTGAAATTCGAGGCTGGTTTGAAAAATCCGTTCGCGTGCTGGGAAATGCAAGGCTAGACATTGCTCCAGAACTCCGTTGATGCGCGGATCAGCGATCCAGCAGTGATCAATCGCCACCAGATCGTGTGAACTCTTCGCAAAGTATCCGAGCTGCACCGAGCCATCGGTCTGCAGCTGCCATTTCACTTCGATGCGATTGCGATAATGCAGAGTCTGGGGTGATCCCTGCATAAGAAAGGGATAACTGCCCGCGGGAATGCCGCCGATTCTTTGCAGGGCGTCCTGAATGAAACCGGCCTTCCACTCCTTCTGCCGCTCATAAGGAACCCTTTGCCACTGACAGCCGCCGCAGCGCTCTGCGAAAGGGCAGGGGGCTGGGACCACATAGTCGGGAGGGCTCACGCGCTCCAGAACCCGGGCTTTGGCGAAACGCTCCTTGTTCTGCTGAACTTCAACCAAAACGGTTTCACCCGGCAGCGCGTCGCCGACGAAATAAACCTTGCCGTCGCATCGGGTCAGGGCATCGCCGCCGAACGCCACGCTTTCAAGTGTCAGTGTTAACGGGTCAGATGTTTTCGAGGCGGACAGTGGTTTTTTTGCGGACCTTTTTCTTTTGCGAGTCTTCATGCGGAACCAGTTCAATCGTAATATGAATTTTCTTGTTTTCGAGCAGCTTGCCCAAAGGCTCCTTCAGAACCATCGCGGTGGCGGTTCCAATCTCGCGGCAGATGACCTGTACGAGTTCGTCCTTGCCTTTACCAGCCCAACTGGCCATGGCGGTGAGAAATTCCTTGGCTCCCGAAACCGACGTGTCATTTTTGTCGCCGCGTCGGCCGATGGATCCGACGAGATACTGTGTAAAGAGTTTGGCGACGCGGTCACGTTCCGAGGTTTTCTTCATGGATCAGCTCTCCAGCACACAGCGTTACACAGCGCTAATCTAGCCGGGAACCCGATGTTTGTCCAGTCTCAACCCGCCAGCTCATCCAGAGTTTTGGCCAGATCACTGCGTTCGGGAAAGGGCAGCGCCGCGATCACATCGACTGCGAGTCGGACCCGGTCCGGGTCAGGTTCCTGATCCATAATTTTGAAGGCTTCACCAGGCTCCAGTATGCCGAGTTCCGTGCGGCTGTTGTGTTTGATGCAGCCGGTTTTAATGCCATGCACCGAGGACCATTCCACGATGTGATTGTCCGCTATCAGCTGCCACGCGGAAACACCTTCCTCTTCAGTCAACCAGATATGCAGGTCGGCGTCCTCGCCATGAAACCAGGCAAGTCCCGCGTGCTGATCACGCATGAAGGCGGCATCGACCGGGGACAGGGAATTGGCCAGTTCGATGGGTCGCAAAAGGTGGCGGAAAAACGTCAGCATCCGGGCATCGGGCTTGTAGAGTTCAAAGCCCACCTGCTGCTGCCGCTTCCAGGCGACCTTCACCTGGATATCCTGCACGTCCCCGTGGTAGCGCATGCGGGCGGCATAGATATCGTTCAATTCAAAACGATCATAGGCGCGATGCGAGACATCACTGCAGAAGCCTTTGGCGGAAATATCACGAATCACCAGAATGTCCTGGTCATTCATCACGGTGAGGTGCTGTTGATCGACCTGATAACGTTCATAGAGGCGGCGATTTTTTGCAGTCAATCCCCGGCCCAGGAGCTTGCGCTTTTTGGATTTTCGACCCGAATGCAGCTTTTTTCGTAAAAAGATTCGGAACAAAGCCCTGGCCTCCGCGTGGATTATGCCCACGATTTTGATCATTCCTCTTATCGTACATTCCTTTCAGATTTCGCGTGCGGCGCCCGATACAAGTTGAGAAGAAGCGGGATTCTCTTATGTTTTTGAAACATTCTTTTTGTAAGGTAAGCATCGCGCTGCTGGGACTTGGGATCCCGGCTGGAACGCTGACGGCCAAAAGCAGCAATGAGCTGCCTTACACCGAGCCTTTTGATCTGGCGGCGGGCGGCACCACGCTGACCCGTGCGAGCCAGGAAGGAATCGTTTTTGCCAATCCCGCTCTGCTGCCTTTGGGTGGCGCCTGGATCCGCTGGATGGGTTTTCAGGCCGGTATCATGCTGGATCGTGATCTGGCCCAGAGCGCCCAGGGCGGAAGCATCAGCACGACCGCGGGTGGCGACGGCGATATTGTGGAGCAGCTCTTTTCACGGTCGCTGCATCTTGGGCAGACGGCCACGCTGAGTTTTCTCAACCAGAACTTCGCCGTCAGCGTCTTTGATCGGGTGGAAGTGGATATTGCCGGGGATCGCTTTGGCGACAGCGGTATGCCGAGCGTGAATTTCGGTGTGGAAGCCTATGGAGGGGTCCTGACCAGCTATGCGCTGCGTCCCGTGCGGTGGTTTTCCCTGGGAATGACGGCCAAGCATCTTTATGCGAGTGAGCCCGAACTCAAAATTCCCATTACCGACCAGGAAAAAATCCGCCAGCTCACCGAGAATACGGCAGATCTTAAAAACGAAATCGCCATGAATCAGGGGACCGGCGCTGATGTCGGCATGCTCTTCCTCATGCAGGGGCATCACCTGGATTTGAGCATGGGACTCAAGGTGGAGGACGTCGGAGGCACCCGCTTCACCGGGGATCAGGCCGCCTTTCCCCAGACCTACAATGTCGGTTTTGGACTGGCTCTGCATGGCAGCAAGGAGGTTTTGCACCTCAGCCTGGACTATCGGGATATTACCAACGCATATGAGGAGAAGACCTTCAAGAAGGTTTATCTTGGAGCCCGCTTCATGCTGCGAAATATGTTTGGGATTGCCTGCGGACTTTATCAGGGGATTCCCACAGCCGGGATCCGCCTGGACCTTTTCCTCTTTAAATTGGGAATCACCGCCTATGGTCGCGAGCTGGGAACCTATCCGGGTGACCGGCAGCGCAACATGGTCATGGTTTATACGAGCTTTGGTTTTTAGGAGGGGCGATGCGGTCTTTACTCCTGCTTTTGATGATGACGTTGAGCGGCTGCGGTACCAGCAGCCAGGCCACGTCCTATGTGTCCCTGACCCAGGATGAAGAGGCCCGTGAGGCGCTCGACGCCCTTGACTATGACAAGGCGATCGAAATTTATCAGGAACTCATTGCGGCGGAACCCGAGGTTTATGAACGCTATCGTTATCTGGCTGCCGCTTATGCCGCGTCCGCTGGTTTTGACATTATCGAAGTGGCAAAAGGGGATGTAGGAGGCTCGGGATCACTCCTGGATGCCATGGGTTCCTTTTTGCCAGCGGATCCGACGACGGAACAGCTCGAAAGGATGGCGCTGGCCAAGGATACTCTTCTCAGCATACCCGCTGATTTGCGAAGCAAGGACAACACCGAGGTTGCCTATGCCTCGGGGGCTGCCGTTCAATTGGAATTCTACCAGTCGGCCTATAGCATCATGTATATCAACCGCTTCGCCCAGGTGACGCCATCGGGTAGCCTGGATCCGGAACGCTTGGAGAGCATGACCGATGAAGATGTCACCAATATTTTGGAGAACTTCAGTCAGGTGGCTGCCACGGGTGGCGAAGGCGTCCCCGCAGCGGCCCAAAAGGTTCTGACACAAATTGATGAACAGGAAGGCGCCACGCAGAAGGAAAAGCTGATCAACTATCTCAACGCGAACAAAAAGTAGATCCTCCCGTAAGAATGCTTACCAAATTCAATAATAGTCCCTTTCCGAGCGAAATAAGTCGTGGAAAATGAGCGGTTGTTATGGGAACGAATCCCTGGTGTTAACAGAATAGCTTCGGGGCGTATTAAGATCAGACGAATCCCTCTATGTTATTGAAAGAGGGAGCTGAACTATGTTGCGTATCAAGACAGTGAAAGTATTATCATTAAGCCTTACAGGTATGTTTCTCCTGGCCTCCTGCGGTGGAAAAGACAACGGCGGCGGTGGCGGTGGTGGCCCAATGAATGGTGGCCAGCAAGCCTTGACGGATGTCAAAGCCGACTTCTCCGGTGCAGTGGGCGTGCTCGTGATCGACCCCACACAAACCACGGGTTCACTCCGGTTGATCGGTGGTGAAGACGGACCTGTCAACCTCTCGCTGGCCGATTCTGATTCAGGATCCGGTGATGGTTCGCTGGCCAAGGTTGGTTCGGATGGTGAAGTTCAATCCGCGATATCTTCCGGTGATGACGAGGAAGAGGCCAACGGCTGGTGCTGCAAGCCCAAACTTCCATCCGTCAAGACCATCGCGATTTCCCCCAGCAAGGAAATTTACCTCCACTTCGAGCAGCCTTTCGTTTACAAGGCTCCTGAAGATGGCGACTGGAGCGATGCCTGGGACCCATCCTCAGGTAATATGTGTCAAATCTTTAAGGTGAAAGGCGGCACGATTGAAGACCTGATCGCCAATCCTCCTGAAGATGCCGGGAACCTTGAGTGTCTCGATAACCTTCACTTTGTTGACAGCTGGCAGGCCCAGCGGAATTCGGTCTTCCAGTTTGATGATGCCTCCAATGTCTACTATCCTGGTTCGATCCCCAACGGCAACGGGAAAATGGTCGTTTATAAACGCACGCCTACCGGCGAAGTTTCCGAGATGATCAACAGTAATATCTGCGTGCAGGACTTCCTGGTGACGAAAGCCGGCGGGATCTTCTACACCGGTTCGAGCAATTGCCAGAATGGAAGCGGCAGCAGCAGCGGCGGTTTCTTCCGCTATGTTTCTCCCAGCAGCAGCATCATCGAAATCGCCCGGGACTGGTGGAACTTCGTGTTCGAACCATCCGCCTCGGCCACCGGTGACAAGGCTATCTTCTTCGGTCCGGATCCCACGATTTCCCAAACGGCCTCCTGGGATAGCGCCTGTCTCTTTAACTTTGACCCGAACGGTGGATCGGCCGCCAGCGATCGCATCACACCAGCCATTACCTGCGGTTCGGATATCTGGAGCTGGATTAACCTGACTCGTACTGCGGACGTGACCGCTTATGGAACGGGTTATTCCAACGGGAACAGCAATCCTTCGGATGCCTGGATTACGCAATTCAAATCCCGTTGCGAAAGCAGCGGCCAGGTTTTTGCCGGTGGTGGTTCGCAGATTTCTTCGATCAAGCAGACCTCGACGGGTGATGTTTATGTGATTGGTCAGATCCGCAAGAAAAAAGAAGGCGAAATTACCTGTAGTCTCAATATCAAGGGTGGGCACTGCGTGCTGAAGGGGACTCCCTATCTCTCTGGCGATACCACCTACGGAACGGAAGACCTATGTCAGGACGCAGGCGGAACATGGACTCAGGAGGGTTGGTGTACGGACTCGACGAAGTCGACCCACAGTGCTTGTGTTGCTGCTTCCACTTGGAATTACCGTGATGTCTACTACAGCAGCGCGGTGTCGAATCTCTGTGGCGCGACGGACGATGCCAACATGCTGTCGAACGATGATTTCTACTCGACCCCCGTGACGGCAACCAACGGTACACCCAACCCAACGCCCAAGTATACTCGCGGCTGGATGAACTGCCAGGTGAAGAGCACCGACGGCAGCACCAACAACTACAACTGGACGGATGAATACAAAGGCCTCGCCAAGGTCGATACCACATCCAAAACCCTGACCCTGCTTTCAGGCACCGATGAGCAGGCCATCAGCCTGTGGCTGGCGGGTGATCAGCCTTACTTCTCGTCCTACAACACGACCCAAGGCAAGTACCTGCTGAGAAAATACGAGAATAATGCGGCTGTCACCATCGCCGAGAACTTCGAAGCTTACAACATCTCGGAGTCGGGCGAAGACGGCAAACTGTATTACGATGGTCTCGATTTCAGCACCAACGCTTACAGTTTTGGTACCATGCTGGAAGCCGCACCTTACACCCGAACCATTAAAACGGGCTTGACTGGTACGGTGAAGACGATTGTGATTCTTTCTCCCTGATCCTGAGTCAGTCCCCTCGCATTTCAGACCCCAGAGGGAAGCACCCCTCTGGGGTTTCTGCGTCAAATGATTCGGCTTTTATCCCTCCCCGAACTTTGCTAGAGCTGTGGTAAAATACCGACTCATGCGGATCATAGGCGGAGGGAATCATGAGCGCTGGCAGGACCAAGGATCAGATCAGGAAAAATGTGTTGGGATCCGTGTTCCTCACGATATTCCTTGATCTCGTTGGTTTCGGCATGTTCATTCCCGTGATTCCTTTGGTCGCTCGCCGCTTTGGAGCGTCGGACAGCGAAGCGGTCGCCGTCGCCAGCCTCTATTCGCTGGGAACCTTGCTGGCGGTCGCCATTCTTGGCCGCTTGTCGGATCGTATGGGGCGCAAGAAACTCCTGCTCGGTACGATTGCGGTTTCCACCGTCGCCCAAATTTTAACCGGCCTCGCCCAAACTTATCCTGTGCTGCTGGCTGTTCGTTTCATCGCCGGCATGGCCTCGGGAAATATCTCCGTGGCTCAGGCCTGTATCTCGGATGTCACCACTCCCCAGGAACGCGGTCGCAGCATGGCCCTGATTGGAATCGCCTTTGGCCTCGGATTCTCGTTCGGGCCTGCCATCGGAGCTTTGGTCAGTCTCTTTTTCCCGGATCATTCCCTGCTCGGCATTGGGATGGCGGCCGCAGTCTTGAATGTCTTTAACCTCGTGGTGGTCGCACGTCGTTTGCCGGAAACGCATCATGGTCTTTGCGGTCCCGAAATGCGCGAACTGATGGAGCACGTAAAACAATCCACGGTGACAAAGGCCCAGGATAAGACCTCCGGTGTCTGGTGGCAGGATTTCCGGCAGATCATCCAGGACAAAGGCTTTCGTATCGTTCTTCTGCTGGGCTTTCTTCAGGTCTTCGGCTTTATCGGTGTGGAGTCGGTCCTGTCGCTGGTGCTGAATGATGATTACCTCATCACGGAACAACGGCAGCAGTACTATGCTTTCATGTATGTTGGATTCATGCTGGTGCTTGTGAACGGAGGACTGACCCGACCTTTGATTCAAAGACTGGGTGAAGTGCGGACTCTGAATATCGGACAGTTTCTGCTCGGCTTGACCATGATCGGTTTGCCTCTGGTGGCGCCCAGTCTGCCGCTTCTTTATCTCTTTCTCTTTACACTGGCGGCGGGCTCGGGCTTCACCAATCCGTCCATCTCATCTCTGACCAGTCGTCTCGCACCGCAGCACATGCAGGGTTTTGCCCTGGGAACATCCCAGACTTTGGGGGCGCTGGCCCGCATCGTGGGACCGGCGACCTTCGGTATTCTGTATGAGTCGATGGGAGGCGGGCGCTCACTCTTTGTTTCCGCGGGACTGATGCTGCTGGGCTGGCTGGTGGCGGTCTTCGGTTTGCAGAGCACGCACAGGCGTTTCATGGCGGAAAAGGCGGCTTCGACCTGAAGCCTTATTTATGCAGATCGCAGTATTTCGAACAGACATGCGACGGAGCCTCCCTGGGCTGGCTCCTTGGTTTTTCCACCGGAGCCGGATGCGCACCGGCCACCTGACCAAAGACCCGGCTTAAACACTTACGGATCTGGCAGGGACCGGCACAGGCCGGACCCTGGGTCGGCTGGGGATCCTGCATGCTGGCTTGAACGGTAAATTGTTTTTCGCAGTGCTGGCATTGGTAGTCATAGATGGGCATCGCGAACTCCTTCGTGGCAAGCCTCCTTTCAGGTTACCATCGACGGCGTGCCAGTCCAATGTTCTCACTTCGGTTTGGGAGCCTGGATCATCTTCACCACCGTGGACGCGAGTTCATTCGGTACCGGAATGGTCAGATGATATTGGGCGATTTTCCAGACTTTGCCGTCCTTGACCAAAACACCTGTGCCACGGCAGGTTCCGTATTTGGCATTCTCAAGGATTTCATCAAACCAGGCGACCCCATGATCAGGGGAAAAATTGATGTGACGCGTTTTCGGTTGATAGGTCCAGCCCCGGCCTTTATCAAAATGCGGTTTCACATAATCCTTGAAGGCTTTCACATCCCAGCGTTCGCTGGCATCGGTGCCGATAAAGACAGCATCAGCTGTCATCAGGCCGAAGTATTTCGTGAAGTCATGAGCGGACGCCGCCTTATGAAATTGATCGAGTACAGAGGCCACCGCCTCCTCCTTGGATTCCGCCATGGAATGGCCTCCTGTCATCAGAAAACTCAGTGTCAAAAGCCAGCGAAGCATACGCATGAGTCTCTCCTGCCTTGCGTTATGTGAGGTCACTCTCCTGCAGCAGAGGGTCATCCGTCTGCAGTCGAAGCCTCAAAAATACTCCCTTCGAGTAAGAAAGCGTAACGTTGGCATTCTTCCGCGGGAATGCGATCCCCGCAATAGGCCGTAAGGACTGATCTTTACTTATGGGCTCAAGTTTCCACTGGGGTCTACCGTAAAGTTCTTAACACGGTACCTTGTAATGCATCGTAGCGTGTGTTACAAAATACCTGTCCCTGCACATGAGGGCTGGTTTTTCGGTATAAGGAACGCAACATGCGAACTCAATTGAAAAAAGGTAGTCTTGAGCTCTGCGTTCTCGCCGTTTTGTCTCAGGCTGATCGCTATGGCTATGAGCTGGTGGAAAAGATATCACGCCATATAGACATATCAGAGGGTACCATTTATCCCCTTCTGCGACGCTGCCTGAACGATGGATGGTTTGAGACGTATCTTCAGGAATCGGACCAGGGTCCACCGCGCAAGTACTATCGCATTACGGATAAGGGTCGCGAGGTGTATCTGGAAATGCGGACCGAATGGGATGAGTTCGCGGCGGCCATGCAAAATCTTCTGCAAGAGGTGGACAGTCATGCAAGAGCATAACTTCATTAAGGAACTTGAAAGGGCCCTCCGTCCTTTGCCTGCGACCCAGCGCGAGGATGTGCTGGCTGATTACCGCGCGCATATATTTGAAGCCCGCGAACGCGGCAAGTCGGACGAGGAAATCGCGGCCGCTCTGGGCGATCCGCGGACGCTGGGACGCACCTTTGTTGCGGATTATCACCTGACCCGCATCACCAATCCGATTGAGGGTCAGAAGTTTACCACAAGTCTTTATCATATGGCGCGAGCGTCTCTGGTGGTGCTGTCGATCCTGGCTTTTAACTTCTTCTTCATGCTGTGGCCGATTCTGGCGCTGGCCTTCATCCTCGGAATGTCCTGGGTTTTCGCCGGGGTTGCTGTAATCGTCGGCCTGATTTTTGGTATCGCGGTTCTGATTGGCAATTTCGCGGCCCCGGTCACGGTCGGGCTCTCAGCCAAACTTGCCTTGAGTTTTTACAGTTTTTCGATTTTCGGTGCATCTCTCCTGGCCTGTGTCGTGCTCTATCTCTTGAGCCGATGGTTCCTGCTGGGATTGATGAAGTACATCAAATTGAACGCCAAAGTGATTCAACCAGACTAACAACGGGACAAGGAAGGAACTTTCCATGGAAAAGCGCATGCAGAATTTCGTGATCGGCCTCGGCATCTTTACTTTGGCCTCTCTTGGCCTCGGCAAATTCTTTGATTCCCGCTGTGAAACGAGTTGCATCGGCGAGGCCTTCGCCGCCAACGCGGAAGATGGGCTCAAGGGTCTGGAAAAGTTTCATATCTATCTGGATGACGACGACAACATCCTGATCGGTAGCGGGGATAAGGAACGCAAGATCAGGTTTAGAAACGGTGATGATGAAGGGAAACTGGGCGGGGACGAAGACAACCCCAACCGGAAGAAGGAGCCTTTCACCGAAAAGTTGGCAGGCAAGGATTTAAAAGAGATCGTCATCAAAAGCTATATCACCGATTGGAAGATTGTTGACAGTCCGGATGATGATATCCGCTTTGTTTTCACAGGCTATCTGCCACCCAAAGAATGGACTCTCACGGAATCGACCGGGAAACTGGAACTGGAGTTGACCAGAAAAGGTCCTCTGTCCGTGGTAATGCAGTTGCCGAAAAACTTCGCGGGCACCGTACATATGAACAGCATCATGGGTGACATCGAAGCCGAGGCGCTGGCCCAGGTCTCGACACTGGATTTGACCAATGTGGGTGGTAATTTGAAGTTTAAGGCGGCGCCGTCTCAGCATCTGAACGTCAATAATGTGAATGGTGACGTCAGCTTCGAGCCGGCCGTTTTGAAAAAGACCCTGGAATTGGACTTCAACAGTGTGTCCGGTGATCTGAATGCCACCATGAACTCTCCCGTGAAAAGCTTCGAAGCCAAATCCGTGTCGGGAGATGTGAACCTGAAGATCAATAAAGCGGTGGGATTCACCTTTGAAATGGAAGGCGTCAGCGCATCCTATGAAGGACTGCCCAAGAACACAATCCATTCAAAAGGCATAGCCAATACAAGCGCCAAAGGATCGTTCGGTCCGGATCCCAAAGGCGAGCTGAGCTTTAACAGTGTCAGCGGGGATTTCCATCTGGAGCAGGTTGACTAAGGTCCGCCTCTCCCGTTCCAAAAAATAGATCGTCCAAGACTGATCCTCACAAGGAGAAACAGTATGAACTACTTATTGCTCGGGTTTATCCTTCAGCTCGTGATTTTGTACGGCATGATCCTGTTTTCTGATTATCTGAAGGCCGTGGAAGGGGATGTGCCGGCGCAACGCCGCCGTCCCGTCAAGGTTCGGGTAAAAAAACCATGAGACAGACTGAGTTCCGGCTAAAGTTCCACTTCGATGGCCAGACTAAGTTCCTGGGAAATCATGCGAAAGCCTGGCAGTTCGCTGTCACTCACAAAACCAGCTTCATTGGCAAAGGAGCTGATGCCGGTTTCCTTCTCGTGGACGGTGATGCCGCCCAGGCTTTGACTGTACCGATACTCAAGGACGATCGCGGTGGTAGGCACGGGATAGAGTTTGCAACCGAGACTCAGATCGCCGTTCCATAGGCGCGGATTATCGATCCACTCGCGTGTGACACCAAAGCGATCGGCGGTGGCCGTGAGACCCAGAGCCTCCGGCAGAGGGCGGATTTCGACGCGACGCGAGATCAGCTTCAGACGATGCTGGGAAACGCCAACACGCAGGAAGGGCATCCAGCGATCCTGAACGTTGGTCAGAACCTGAAGTCCCGCCTTGGGCGCCAGATCTTCAATCTTCTGATCGGGACCAGGATAATAATAAGTCTGCGCGATCCCGACATCCATGTAGACATAGGGATAGTAGAGCTCGGTGCCCAGGCTGAGTTCATGGCCCAGACTGTTCAAGACGGTTTCGTCCCCCGCGCGGGAGCGACTTGTTACTTGCGGCGCGCCGTTCAGATAGGCTCCATTCCATTCGGTCGGAACGGGCGAGCGATTGTGAGACAATCGCGTCTGGCTTTGAAAGGCGCGATACTGAACCTGAAAGGCCTGCACAGCAGGGCTTACGAGTAGACTGCCCAAACCAAGACACCCTGAAAGTATGTAGCGCATGAGAGCTCCCTTCGGCACGCAAGCCAAGGCTGCCATACTTCCTGAACGCCGACAACAGAAAGAAACCGCGATCAAGCGTCAGGCCGCCGTGGTGTAAAGGCTTTTGGGAACGTGTATGTGAAAGGCGAAGGGACAAAATCCATGGTGAGGTGTTCCATTCAGGACGACCTGAATGCTGCCACCAGCCCGGTCCAGATACTGACGCACGGCGTCCATGCCGACCCCACGCCCGGAAATCTCCGTCAGTCGATTGCAGGTGGACAGACCATTCTCAAAGATGAGGGCCGCGATGCGCTCCGGTGTATAGTCGCGACCTCGGAGCAGAATACCTTTCGCATAGCCCTGTTCCTCGAGTTTGGCGAGATTCAAACCCCGGCCATCATCGCGATAAATCATGAGCAGGGAACCGTCGGCGTTTTCCATAAGGTCGAGATAGAGCGTCCCGGTCGGTCGCTTTTGAGCCTGGATGCGCTCCTCCGCGGTTTCAATGCCATGATCGAGTGAATTGCGGATGATATGATGGAAGACCTGGTGGAAGAGTTCCAGGGCCTCCTGGCTAATGGAGATGCCGGGGTCGTTGATCTTGATGATCGGCACTTCCTTACCGAGATCCCGGGCCACCCGTTCCGCACCCGAGAGAATATCCTCCAGCACATCGATGGAGCGGCTGTAGAACACTTCATTGAAGGTCCGCCGCGTATCCTCGATGATATGACGGGTCCGTGCATCCATCGCCGAGGTGTCGATCAGGTTCAGGGAATTGACCTTATCCTCGACCACCTTGCGGTTCACCTCGATCAGGCTTCGATCACGCTTGCGACCGAGCTTGACGTTATTGATCTGCTCATAGAGCTGGATGATGTTGCGCGTTTCCTGCAGGTCACGGAGGAGCTTGTCCTGATCCCAGGGTTCGGCGTCCTTGCGCAGGAGGTCGGCATAATGCTGCTCGGTATCATGAAGGATGCCGGTCATCTTATGGAAATAGTAGGTGCGTGCGGTACCCTTGATGGTGTGCATATTGATAAAGAGTATTTTGATGACTTCCAGATTTTTCTGCCGGTTTTGCCTGATCAGACGCTCATTCTCATCCAGAAACGCCGAGGACATGTCCACAAACTTCGCGAATTGATCCGGCGTGGTGTTGACGATTTCACTGATGTACTCCAGTTCCTTCTGTTGACGGACCGACTGCTGCTGAAGCTGCCGGACTTGAGTGACGTCGCGCATGCTCACGAGGATCTGTTCCGTCCGGCCCGCATCATCGTGCATGGCTTCCCAGTCCAGTTCCAGGATTTTCTCGCGGTCGGCTGGCAGAAAGCGCAACTCACGGACCAGGTTGTCCTTGTTCGCGAGGAAACTGACCTCGTCTTCGCCCACAGCGGCGACGATGGTGCTGCGAATCGAACTTCTTTGATCATTGGTCAGGTCGGTTCTGGCCAGCAGAACATCCTGGAATTTTCTGGCATTCAGGTCCTGTTCCTCGAGTATCTCTTCCAGATGCCGCGAATAGTCCTCGCCCATCACAATCTCGGCTTTGGGATTCAGCCGCAGGGTGAAAATGCCCTGCTTGATATGATCAAGGATGGCGCGAATTTCCCGGGTCTTCTGCTGAACCTTATGCTCCAGCCCTTCGTTCAGCGTGCGTATTTCGGTCTCCGCGAGCGCCAGCCGATGGAAGGCATTGGAGAAACGGCGGGAGAGCAGAATGGACTGAACGAAGAGGAAGATGAAAAGTCCGGTCGCAGAAAGCAGCTCGCCTTTCGCATAGCCGGTGGTGACGATCATGTCATTCACAGCCGATGCGTAATAGATCGCCGCAGCCAGAAGGAAAAGGCGTGCATCGTTGATGCGAGCTTTCATCGCCCGGACACAGACCACACAGATATAGAGGAAGAGCAGGGTATTGCCCAGCTTGTGCAGTTTGGGGGCGAAGGTAAACTGATCCGTGCGGCCGAAGATCACGGTGAGAATGGTTCCGACAGCAATAATCGTCCCAATGTGGGCATATTTCTTATTAAACTCCCGAGGAAAGACGCTTTGGACAAACCAGGCAAAGGCCAGCCCGCCGCTATACCAGCCGATGAAAAAGATATCCCAAACCCGCTCCGAACTGATGCCGGGAAAATGCAGGGCGGCGAGACCGGATGCCGCATACTGAAAGATGCCGTTGCCGAGGCACATGGCAGAGAAATAAAGATTGGACAGTTCCGTGCGCCGCATCAGGAACAGGCACAGGTGATAGATGGCCATCAGAAAGATGCCACCCAGAAGAAAGTGGGTCTTGTTGGAGGCACGAGATTCGGAGCGAATCATGTTGGGACGCAGACCGATGTCAAATGCGGCATAACCGGAGCGCGTGATCATGTGATTGGAGACATGCACCACAAGGTTCAGCTCCTTGAGATCCCGCCCCAGGAAGAGGAGTTCCGTTTGGTAGGTATGGCCTGGCGTTTCACGGTCCAGCCCCGGCGTGCCGGCTTCATGGATGAGCTGCCCATTGACGAAAACGCGGCCCGCCATCACCATCGGGTGAGCCCGCATGACCAGCTCATCCGTTAGCGGTGGGAGCAGCACCTTCAGCTGCAGAGTCGCAGCGCCGCTCCACGGAAGGTTTTCACCATTGAGCTGATAGTTCATCCAGTCCCGAGGACCCTGTTGATAGCTGAAGTCGGCATTCTGTTCGATGGCATCCGGGGGAACGAATTGATTCCAATAAAAGCGCCACTCACCTTCCAGCCGCACGGATCCCACGCGGTCAAGGTCAACCGCCCGCAAATCCAGGACGCCTTTTTGAGCCTCGGGCGCTTCGGCCAGAAGACGACCCGGGGTTATCAACAGTGTCAAGAGCAGCAAAAGGCGCATCAACCACCCACCCCGGTAGGAGGACACTGCATACACGGTTGACTTGATTCATTCGCGACGCAGGCTTCGCGGAATGTGCGGCCCATGCCTGCCTCCTAAAGGTCGAATTCTGCATTCCTTTCGGCAGAAAACGTGCGAAGTTATTCCGGTCCATCCTTACTTTTTGCACGGGATGGCCGTGCCTGAGCAGGTTGGACAGTTCGCAGGGATTTGGTTATGATCCCAAAAATTTAGCCTTAACGCGGCCTCTTTGAAGGGATCCTCATGAGTGGCAAACAATTAAGCCTGAAATGGCTGGACCTTTTTCTCGCCGAGGATCTGAAGATTCGCCAGAAGAGCGAGCTCTACCGCGGTCGCGTTCTGGTGGCGACCACACTCTTTTCCCTGCTCCCGGCGCCGCTCCTGCTCCTGCAAGGACAATGGCATTTGGCTCTCGCCCTGCTGCTCGCTGCCGCTGCTGTTTTGTATCGTCTCAAACAATCAGGTGCATATCGCTATGTAGCGTTTTTTCTGTCGTCCGTTCTACTTATGGCGTTTTTCCTGGCGGGTCTGGTGCAGAAGACGCCGTATATGGGGGCCTATCATTGGATTCAATGGTCGATCGTCTTTGTCGGTTTCATGGATGGATCGCGGCTGGCTGCCATCTCCGGTGTGCTGACTCTGCTGGCCTCGCTGATTCTGCTCAGTGTGAACAGCGGCTATGGTCCGCAACTGGGAATCTTTGGGAGTCTGGATGAGCTTATGTTCCATGTGTTGGCTCCCGCGTTTCTGACCCAAATCGGTGTGACTTTAATTGCTCTCACCTTCTCCTTTCTCAATGAACAGGTTGAGAATGATATCGAGAGGCAGCATATTGCCCGAGCGCAAAGCTCCCACAAGGCGGCTATCGGTCAGCTCGTCGGTCAATTGGCTCATGAGGTGAACAATCCGCTGGCTATTGTTCATGCGGCATCCTTGCAGTTTCGCATCAAGATCCTTAGAAATGAGCTGACGTGGACCGAACGCGAAAGGATACTCCAGGTGATGGACACGGCTTTGCAACGATTGGCTGTGGTGACGGAAGGACTGAATGCCTTTGCGGGAGGGGAACAACAACTTCCTGTGGAGGCGTCGCCCTTGCAGGAGATCCTGCTCTGGGTTCGCAATCAAATCGGAAGTTTTGCTCAATCGCGTGGCGTGACGGTGGATTGGAAGGAGAGTCATGAGCGCAGCTTTGTCCTGTGCCGGCCGGAGCAGATTGCTTTCGTATTGTTCTCGCTTCTGCATGAGGTGATTGAAGCCACCTATCATCAAAATGATAGCCAGGTCCGGGTTCAGATTCAGCGTCAGCCCGGGGGACGGGTCGATATTCAGATCAGTGATCGTTCTCCATGGAATGGGCAGCGGACCCGTGGTCTGGCCTTGAATGCCTGTCGCAAGCTGGTCCAGGAGCACGGGGGATCCTTGAACTTTCAAAGGCTGCAGGGGGAAAATATCTTTCGCCTGACATTGCCGCTGTCCCTGCCTTGGATGGGAATGAAGAGCTGATGGGCTATATTCCGAAAAGTTTGGCTCTTGTCTCCCTCAGGGCACTGGATGCGCTTCTGCCCAAACATATCCGCGCCTGGCCTGCAGGCGATCGCTTCCGGGCCCGCAGTACCGCTCTGATGATAAGCGTGGCCCTGGTGTCGTCCTCGCTGCATCTGCTGCAGCTGCATACAGAAGATGCGGCTGGCATGCTGCTCGTGTCGGGCTATGTGTTTCTTGCCATTATAAGCGGGTCCTTGCTCGCCCTGAAATGGGTCGCGCGGCCCCAGGAGTTTGGCACGGCGTATCTCGTGTTTATTTTTCTCGTCACGGTCCTGTTCATGTCCGTTTATGACCGCAGCGTTCTTTCTGTCAGTCTGCTTTGGTATCCCTCAATAATTTTGGGTGTTTTTTTAGTGACCCGCCCGCGCCTGGCCTGCTGGATAGCTGGGGGTATGATCGTAGTTCTTATCGTTCAGATCCTTTATCTTCGTCAGTTCGGTCTCAATCTTCCCTATAATCTGACATTTGAACATTACATGACCCGCCTGGTGTCCTCGCTCGTCCTCAATTGCTTTATCATGCTGCTCATGGTCATAGCCTTTCTGGCTTTGGCTCGCAACAATCGCCGTGTCTGGCAGAAGGAAAAGGAATGGCAGCTGCAAACGGCCCGCATGCGGGAACTCAGCGAACTGGCGATCAGCGCGGCCTTTCTCCTTGAAAAACCGCTTTTGAATCTGCAGGCGCATCATGCCGCTCTCCTCAAGGATCAGGCTGATCCGCATGATGATATCAAAGTTCTCGACAGCATAGGGCAGGACCTGCAATCCGTGACACGCATTTCGGAATCGTTTTCCCTGCTCGCCCATCCGAAACAGGTGGAGAAGGCGGAACGGATGGCCGCCGCCATCTGGCTTGAGCATCTGACCCATATTGTGCTGCGGCGGGTGACGGAAAAATCCTGGGATCTGCAGATGAATTCTGAGCCGGAGGACCTTATGATGGTTGGACCCCTGGGGCGACTGAGCATGCTCGTTGTCCTTTGCCTGCAGCCGACCTTTGCCAGTCCAGCGCCAGAACCCGGCAGTCCCTTGCGAATCCAGGTGCGCGAGCGTCAGGACTGCCTGCAAATTACGATTGCCTATGCCGCGCCCTATGATCAGGAGCAGCTCGACGATGAGATCAGCCAGTCCTTGACCGACGAGCTGCTCGCCTCCATGTCAGCCACTCTTGACACGACCCATGAAAAGGGGATCGTGCATCTCGTTATTGAGGGACCGTGGCTTGATGCTCCTGAATCTTCTGCATAAGCGCCAAGGCATCGATGACACCGCCCGCTATGGCCTTGTCCTCGAGAGGCAGGATCTGACCGTCCGTGCCGGTGGTGCGGGCGGACTCCAGCATCAGCGTGCGCAGCTCACGTGCCGGCAAATCCGGAAACAGGGAGAACATCAAGGCCGCGGTGCCCGCGACCACCGGTGCGGCCATGCTGGTTCCGGAATAGGCGGCATAGCTGTCAACGGGGACGCAGGAGCTGATGTTGACCCCGGGAGCCAGGATATCGACGTTGGCCTTTCCATAATTGCTGAAGACAGCCAAAGGTGAATCCGCACCGCGTCCCACTGCGCCGACATCCAGCCAGCTCTCCAGGAACGCCTGACCGGGATGAACAGCACGCGAAGGAAAAAAGAGCGACGTATCCATATTCGAACCTGAATTGCCGGCGGCATGAACGAGCAGAACATCATGTTCATGGGCATAAAGAAAGGCTTCCCGTACCTTATCCTGATGCGGTGAAAAATCCTTGCCAAAGCTCATATTGATCACCCGCGCTCCGTGATCCACCGCATAACGCACGGCATGATAGATATCCTTATCCTGTTCATCGCCATCAGGAACCGCTTTCAGGATCATGATGCGGGCGCGGTCCGCCACACCTCGGATTCCCACTTCGTTGCTGCGGCTTGCAGCCATGATACCGGCCACATGCGTGCCATGACTATTGTCATCAATGACCTTATTGTTGCCGTAGGCAGGGTGCTGCGCATCGATCGGGGTAAAGTCATCGGGATCGTCCGTTCGCTGCTGCCAGTCAAGATCGTATTGGCGGGAAAAGGGATCCCCGGCTTTGCCACGATCATAGGCTTCCTGCACCGTCTGCAGATAAATGCTTTCACTCTCCGTGAGCTCGCGCTGCTGCTGCAGGCGTGTGAGGCGTCGCAACTCGCGGGTCACCTCATAGGTTTCCACATAGATGCTGGAACCATCGCTGGCCACCATATAGTTCCAGCCATGAATATCATCCACATAACCATTGGCATCATCATCGATCCCGTTATCCGGGATTTCATTGGGATTGGTCCACAGATGATCCTTGAGATCCTCATGGGTGGTGCTGACTCCCGAATCGATCACGGCCACGATTACATCATGCGCCGGGCTGCTGGCGGCATAGACCTGATTGATATTGATCCCGCCCTCCGTGCTGTCCAGGTTGAACCAGTCGTCCGCTGCGGAGGGTTCGCCAGGAAAGTCAGGGATTTTGGGCAAACGATCGTGCGACCGCGATTTTTTCCCACAGGCTCCCAAACAGCCCATGACCAGAAGCGGGATCAGGTAGCGCATGCTGTGTCCTCAGATGAATAATCTTCAGATGATTATAGGAGAGGACCGCCCCTCCATAAAGGTTGGCAAAACGACCTGGAAGAGACGTCAGGGAAATGGCCTATCGGCGGCAGCGGAAAGCGAATACCCTTCGTCACCTTGAAAGAGATCCTGCAGAAACGCGATGCATTCCATGGCAGCCGCACGGGCTTCGGGGACCACTAGCAAATTGACAAAGGCATGGATCATGTTGGGAAAGACGCGCAGCTGAACCGCGACGCCTGCCTCCTGCAGACGGCGGGCATAGTTGCGGCCTTCATCGAGCAGCACATCGCAGCCGGCCAGCGCGATAAAGGCCGGCGGCAGGCCTCGCAGATCCTCGCAACGAAGAGGCGAGACATCATGATGATCGTACTGACCTGCCGCCTGATAATGCAGGAAAAACCAGTCCACCAGGGAACGGGTCAGAACAAAACCCTGACCATATTTTTGATAGGAGACTGTATTCTGCGCAAAATCCGTGAGCGGATAGATCAAAAGCTGGGCATCCGGAAGGGGTTCCCCGCGATCCCGCAGGCGACGGCAGAGTATTGTTGCCAGATTGCCTCCGGCGCTGTCACCGGCCACCACCAGAGGCTGATTCTGCCAGCCCCAAATTTCGCGTTGTTCCTGGAGCCATTGAAAGAGGCGCTCGGCGTCCTCAAGAGCGGTTGGGTAGGGATGTTCCGGGGCACGCCGATAATCGATGGAAAAAACGCTGCAACGGGCTTCATCCGCCATGAGTTCACAGAAGGCGCGATGGGAGCGGCTGCTCCCCAATACAAAGCCACCGCCATGCATGAAGAAAACAACCGGCCGCGGTCCGCTCCAATCTCTGGGTTCCCAGTGGCGCATGGTGAGCGGCAGACGGGCGAAGGGAATATGCAGGGTTTCCTTGACCCTGGGATTGCGCCGCGGGCTGTTCATGCGGGAGGCGCATTCCATCAGGACACGGCTGATCGGTATCGGCAGGCGTTCCAGAGGTGGAACCCAGCTCTGGATGCGAAGAATCCGCCGGATACCTGGCGCAAGGTCTTCGACCGAACTGTAGATCCATTCCTCCTTTTCCACCATTACACGCGCACCGCTGAAGGAAAGGTTGTGGGGACACGCTCGGGTTTGTCTGCCCAGCGTTCGGCGCGTTTACGCCCCTCCTTGAATTCCTTGCGCAAATCGTAGGAATATTCAAGACAGTTGATCTGAATCGTGTGGCGCTGCGAGTCGGTATAGCGACGCTTCATCATCTCATGCTCGGCGCGCATGACCTTGTCCATCGTGTCCTTATCCGGCAGGCGGTAGGTGCCAAGCAGGTAGTCACCCATAAAGGATGCCTGCAGTTCGGCAATCGGCATGATGGAACAGAGCGGCTGGACAAGGCCGAGGAACAGCAGATTATCGTAACGCGGGGACATCATCCGTTTGAAAAGCGGAAGATCATTATTTTCATAGGGCAGAACCGTTTTATCAAAGAAGGGAAAACTGATTTTATATCCGGTCGCATAGATGATGGCGTCGATCGGTACCACGGACCCATCCACGAACTGGACCCTGTCTCCTTGCAGTTCCTTGATATTGGGTTTCGGTTTGATATCGCCACTGCCGAGCCGGATGTGAACCTCGCTCGAAATCGTGGGATGCGCCATGCCAAAGGCATGTCGAGGTTTCGGCAAACCATAGTCCTCGGGTCGCCCGACCGCCCGGCGAATTTTCCAGGAAATGAGCGGGAACGCGACTTTTTCAAAGTACTGATAGGGCACGATATGTTCCCACCAGAACGGCTCGCGACCTGGATGCCGCAGAAAGGCATCGGCCGGCCGACTGCCAAAAAACTTCGGCATGATATGCGTGCCGGAACGGGCGGAAAGATAGACATTGCGCGCCACCCCACGATTGCCGAGTTCACAGGCAATATCCATGGCTGAATTGCCCATGCCCACCACCAGCACATTGCGATCGATTAATTCATGGGGTTCCGTGGGATCCAGGTAGGCATGGGAATGCATGGTGATGCCATGGAATTCACCCGGAAAGGCCGGCTCCGGCCAGCGCGGATCCCAGTGGTGACCGTTGGCCACGATCACGGCATCATAAACCGGCTGCGTGCCATTCGCGAGCGTCAGCTGCCAGCTTCCATCCTTCTGCGGCTCGGCTTTTTTAACTTCCGTGTTGAAGGTGATATCCTCTTTCAGACGGAAGTGATCGAGGAAGGCATCAAAGTATTCCGCGATCTGGCTGTGATGGGGATACGTGGGATAGTGCCTGGGCATCGGAAAGCAAAGAAATTCCATCTGCTGCCGCGAGGTGTTGATGTGCAGCGATCGATACGCGGCGGACATGCCATTATCATTTTTGAAAATCCAATTGCCACCTGCCTGGCTGCCCTTTTCAAAGCAGTCGAAAGGAATTCCGCGAACCTTGAGCTCGCGACAGGCAATCATGCCGCTCGAACCTGCACCGATGATGGCCACCTTGGGTAACGTCCTTGTCATGTTCAGCTCCTATCCTTGGGTGGTATCAGACTCATGGCCCGCTCGGCCAGAGCCGTAATGGTGAGGGAGGGATTGACGCCAGGGTTGGCGGAAACCGCGGCCCCATCGACCACATAAAGGCCATCATAACCAAAGACCCGATGGCGGGAATCAATCACGCCTTCACTCGCATCGCGTCCCATGCAGCAGCCGCCTAAAATATGGGCGGTGGAGGCAATGCCAAAGATGGATTCCGTGAAGACACTGGTGAGCAGCCCGTCCACTTTTTTTGCAAAGAGGCGCGCGAGTTGGGTGGCCTCCTCCATAAACGCCAGGGGCTTCTGACCATCCGCTCCGAGCGCGGAACTCATCGTTCGCCGAAAGGCCAGCCAGGGCCTTCGTTTCAAAACGAAACGCAAGGTGCCGTCCAGGCTGCGCATATAGAGAAGAATCTGGGATTGTCGGCCGAAATTCGGCGTCAGGATCACCTTCAGCCAGCGCATGGGGTCCAGAGCCAACGTGCTGGCCATGGTCAGACTGCGATTCCAGGCATTGGGTCCGGGTGCGTGCGGGGCCATCAGAAGGCGGAAAAAACCTGATCCCGACCCATAGCGAACCGGTTCCAAATGCGAATGCTCGTCGGTGTGAAGAATCGAGCTGATGGCCAGGCCTTTGGAAAAATCATACTGGGAATGGCTGGTCACCACACCAATGATGGATTCATTGTTGGTTCGAACGAACTGCCCCAAAGCGGGCGACAGATGGGGAAGACCTTTGGGATCCTGCTGCATGTTCAGCAGAAGCCTGACTGTGCCGAGCACCCCGCCGCTGAACACGACCTGCCGCGCCCGAAGTTTTTCCGTGCGGTAAAACAGCCAACCGCGGCGTCGTTGCACGGTAAGCTCATAGCCCTGCTCCGCAACCGGGCGCACGGCCACCACGCGCGACAAGGGTTCTACCGTGGCGCCTCTTTTTTCAGCCAGGTATAGGTAATTTTTATCAAGGGTGTTTTTGGCCCCGACCCGACAGCCTGTCATGCATGCGCCGCAGTAGGTGCAGCCGGTGCGCGGCGGCCCTTCCCCTTGAAAATAAGGATCGGGCACGGTCTTTCCCGGCTCTCCGCAGAAGACGGCGACATCGGTGGCCTGGAATTTATCCCTGCAGTTTATTTCATTCGCAATCTCTTCCATGACCTGATCGGTCAGGGTAAAGTGCTGATTGGTCGCCACCCCCAGCATGCGTTTGGCCTTGTCATAATAGGGCAAAAGCTCCTGCTTCCAATCGGCAAGATGCGACCAGGATGAAGCTTTGAAAAAACCGTCCTTGGGAACCGGCAGGGTGTTGGCATAGACGAGGGAACCTCCGCCCACACCGACGCCTGAATAAACGGTGATATGACCAAAAAATGAGATTCGGAATGGCCCCATAAAATTCAGGAGCGGGAGCCACAACCAGCGTTTCAAATTCCAATTGGTGCGGGGAAAATCACGCGCTTCGAAACGGCGCCCTTGTTCCAGAACCTTGACGTTATAGCCTTTTTCCGTCAAACGCAGAGCCGAAACACTGCCGCCAAAACCGGAACCGATAATGACGAAATCAAAATCTGCATCCTGACTCATGGTGCTGGCCCCATCGTTTTCTGGGAGGACGATGCATGCTATCGCACAAGCGGTGAGAGTCAAATGAAAAAGAAACTGAAGGGTGCAGGTCCTGCGTGGGGGTATGTGGGAACATACCGAGCCCGGCTACCGTTGCCAGTCCATTTTTAGTACAAATGTGAAAGAACTGCGAAGAGGAGACGCGCGCCATGGAAAAAAAACCTGTCCTGCCCTTTGCGGCTGTTCTTGCCATCGCGGCCGGCTGGCTGTTCGTCACCCGTGGCGGTCATCAGGATCCGATCCCGCTGGATCTGTCCCCTTCCCGCAGCGGCACCGGGACCAGTGTTACGGTTCAAGCCGAGGCTGATCCGGCGAGTGACGAAGAGCGGGAGCAGCGCCTGGCCGAACTCTTCCAGGAGGAGGATTCCGCCTGGCCTCGTCATGCCGATATTCATCGCATCCACTGCGAGGGCCAGACCTGTATCATCGAAGCCTCACCCAAGGGTGATCCGGCCCTGCTCCGCAGCCAGATGGAAAACCTTTTGCGCGAGCACCCCTGGCTTGGAACACGTATGGATACCAGCGCGAGCGAGGGGCCGGCGGATACCCTGACCTTTGCATTTCATCGTGAGGCCGCGCCTTCCACCCCCCCGTAAATTGTCAAAAATCCTGGCGGCGAACCTGAATTTTCGATAGTCCATGCGGACCATACGGGCCAATTCTTACAGTAAAACAGGAGTTTGTTCACTTCGATGCGCATGGCCTTCGTCTTGCAGGAATTGCCGAAAGACGCGAACCCAGGAGACGGAAATGGGATGGATTGGAAAGACCTTGTGTGTGCTATTGGGATTGACAATCGGGAGCGGCTGCAAAAATCTTCAACCAGGTGAGAAGGTAACAGATAAGGTATTTAAGGCGCCGGATTCGTCCGTGCTGGAACCGGAGTCTGAGACCGAAACACCAACCCCAGACACCCCACCGGCCGAAACGGTGCAGGCAAAGCTTGCGGGTTATCCGGAAGCGAAGAGCCCCAATGCTCAATATGAAATCAGCGTTACTGGTGTAGCGGAATATAAGTGGAAAGTCGGAGCCTCGGCTACGGAATGTCGGGCGACGGATGGATATTCTGATTTCGTTCCGGCCGCTACGCCCATCAAAATTGACCTTGCAGCCCGCGCGGAAAGCCCTGCGATTGTTGCCGTTTGCGTGCTTGGAAAAAGTGCCAGCGGTGAAACGCAGAATTTTCCGAGCATGGCCACCTGGGTCTGGACGCCTGAGCTTCCTACCATGACCGATCAGATTGATTTGATCGATGGCCAAAACGAAATCAAAATCATCCCCAAGGTGACCAGCGGCAACTGGCTGATCGTTCGCAGCCGCGAGTCCTTGAATGCCATGCCTGAGGACGGCAAGGAATACACCGTGAATCAGCCTTTGGGCAACGGCACGGTTATGGTTGCCGGTCCCATGGCCGAGTTTGTCGACAAGTCGGTGAAGAATGAAGAAAGCTGGAACTATACCTTCTTCGCTTATACCACCGCGCGACGTTATTCAATTCCCTTGACCCGCGGCCTGACGCTTAGCAAGCAGGAGCTGCTTTGGGTTCCCAAGAGTCTGATCCAGCCGGGTCAGCTGGGTTTGGAAGCTCGCGCCAATAACAAGCGCTATGTTTGCCGTTCCCGTCACTTCGTTGATGGAGAAAATCGGGGCATCCAGGCGGGTGCGATGGATAATCCCGCTGATTTGAAGGCCGGCAGCTGCAATTATGAATACGGCGGCGTTGTGTTTCGGAGCACCGCCTATGATGTGCTGATGGCCAACAAAGGCAACCCGGCTGATCTTGTGCGCTGGATTCGGAGTTCTGCCGATGCCACGGCCACGGCGATCCCGAATGGTTCCATTGTCGCTGGCACCGATGATACCGGCGCCACTGTGGGGCCGGAGCTTTTTATCTGCCTGGGAGTGAATGCACAGTTTCCCGGTAAGGCCGGTGCGCATCTGCCGAATGGCTGCCGCTCCTATGTGGGCAATAACAACGGCACACCCGCGGTCAACGCGACCTTTGATGTACTCGCCTTTAAATAAAGACGGTCGTCAGCTCCAGCATGCCATCGTGTGTGCTGGGCCCTCGATAGCTCTTGTTTGATCCCTCGTTTCTCCCCCCTCTTTTTGCAGAGGGGGTTTTTGCGTTCAGGAACGCCCGTAAACCGTACAAATGATTTCCCGCTGATGGCTCCGCTCCCGATGCTCACAGAGATAAATTCCCTGCCACGTTCCCAGCATCAGACGTCCTTCGCGCACGGGAATTTGCAGACTGACTCCCATCAGGGACGATTTCACATGAGCCGGCATATCATCCGGACCTTCCACCGTATGACGAAAATTTAATTGATCGGGCACAATATGATGGAGCGCCATATCAAGGTCGCGGCGGACATCGCTGTCGGCGTTTTCATTGATGGTCAGTGACGCCGAGGTATGCCGTAGAAAAAGCTGTAAAAAACCAACCTGAATCCGGGTCAGAGCTGGACAGGCCTGCACGATCTTATCGGTGATGAGAATGCTGCGGCCGCCAGTGGATGCAATCGTGACTATGCTTTGTTCCCATTCCATACGGAGTCCCCTTTCTGTGTCGGGCCTGAGCTTATACGAAGGCCGCGGGCGGAACAACGGTGGATCAGCCATTTCGGACTATTATGGCAGACTAATTTTTTCCATGATTGCTCAAAGCCCCCATGACCCAGTAAAATTTTCTTACCTCAGAAAAGCCGTAGTTATCCTGGCTCCATTCTCTCTTCCATCGGAGGCTGTCTTGCGCAATTGGCAATCGTTACTCAAGCTTTGTGGGGCCATGATCCTGGCAACCTGTGGAACCTCGGAGCGTTCCAATCCCGATCAGTTGCCGGAAGGGGGTGAATACTACTTCAGCATCTTCGGCGACAGTCGCGACGGCAATGATATTTACTCTATTCTGCAAAATCGTTCCATCGCCGTGGGCAAGCCGCTGGCCGCCATTCATCTGGGTGACATGATCTCGACGCCCAAGAGCACCGAGCAGTGGCCTTCGTTCGTGTCGCTGACGCGAACCTATTTCGAATCCACACGCTTTTATCCCGTCATCGGCAATCATGATGTGGAAGATGCCCGCAGTTTCGATCTTTTTCTGGCCGCCTTTCCGCAGATGGACACTACCGGTTATGAAGTTGAGTCCATCGGCGAATGTTTCTGCATTATCACCAACACGGAAGATCTTGAAATCCGGCCAGGCGTAATCGGGCCCACGCAGCTGGCCTGGCTGGAAGCGCAGTTGAGTTCCGAGGCGGCCCAGAAAGCCCGCTTTCGCATCGTCTTTACCCACCGCCCTTTGTTTCCTCAGCATCATCATCGGGATAAGCCCCTGCAGCCGGTGGAAACCCTGCACAGCCTCTTTCAGAAGTACAAGGTCACGGCTGTTTTCGCTGGTCATGAGCATAGTTACTCCCGCATCGAAAAGGATGGAATTCATTACGTGATCACAGGCGGTGCCGGTTCACCGCTGCATGCGGATGCCGGCACGGATGCCGCTTTTTATCATTATCTCCAGGTGTCTTATTTGAAAACGGCATTACAGCTGCGAACCATCGATCACACGGGAAAAGTACACGATGACTTCAAGATTGAACTTCCAGAGATTTCTGATTCTTCTGCTGAGTAGTCAGGCCGGCCAGGCTCTGGCCTATGACATCAGCCTTTCGATCGGGCAGTATGAACCCTTCGATGGGGTTGTGAACGGCGTGTACAAAAATGATGCCCCGAGCTATCTCCTGCGTTTCGCGGTGCCGAGGAGCAACGGCCTCAGCTGGTCGTCGACGCTGGTGTACTATGAATTCAATAATCGCGTGGCCAACCTGGAAAGTGATGTGCGTTTGACCGCTCTGCAAACCGGTTTTCGAAAAACCTTTCTGGAAAAGACCGAGCCTGGCTTTGGTCTGGAACCTTTCTTCGGTGCCAGTGCGGGCCTTGTCTCCCTGCAGTCGCAGGCGGAAAATGATGTGACCAACCAAGCCTATTCCAGCGAGGCGAAATACGGTCTTTCCTCCTCCTGGGAGGTTGGAACCCAGATCAACAGCAGCCTTCTGCAAAATGTGGATTTTGAAATCAAGATGACCGATCTTGCCGTCGGGCGCAAGCTCTTCGGTAACTTGAATATGGGCGGTCGCATTCTGTCCATGGGCTTTCAATACAGCATTCCGGTGGAAGCAGCCCATTGAGGAAAAATCCCTGAGTGAATGATGTAGGGGATTTTCCCTGGCTGGACTTTTTATGAAGGAGGCATAAAGTAAAACCTGATGGCACGGGCAGACGCATGGCTCAGGTTCATCAGGAGGGCTCATCATGGCACCAGCTTTATGCCTCTATCGCCGCCACCTGATTCTGCTATATGGCATCCTTATTGTGCTTACGGCATCGTGCACGCGCGCCTCGGAACGCGAAGCAGACCCGACGCGACCAACGCCGGCGCTCGTTCCAGCTCCGGTCGGTAACCAGGAAGCTGCCTCTGTCACTGCTTTGGAAAATCTCTCCCGTGGTGTGGCGGCTGTGGCCAGTAAAGTCAACCAGGGTGTGGTGCTCATCTCCACCGCGCGCACCGTTCGAGGCACACCATTCGAGGCGCTCGATCTCTTTGAATATCTCTTCGGACCCAACCCCGGCCGTCGTCCGACACCCCGTGAACCACCCGTCTTGCGACAGGAGGGTTTGGGATCAGGCTTTTTCACCAACATCGAACAGGGCCTGATCATGACGAGCAACCACGTGGTGGAAGGTGCGGATGAAATCAATGTGAAACTTCCCAACGGTCGCCGCTATCCGGCCAAGGTTGTCGGTCGCGACGCGCGCACGGACATCGCCCTGGTCAAGATCAGCAGCCCTGATCTGCAAAAGGAAGGCGCGATCGCTCTAGCCTTTGCGGATTCACAGCAGGCCAAGGTAGGTGACTTTGTGGTCGCGCTGGGGGCACCTTTTGGTTTGGAAGCGAGCGTTTCGTTTGGAGTGGTCTCGGCCATCGGCCGCGGAAATCTTAATATCACAGAGCTTGGTGATTTCATTCAGACCGATGCCGCCATCAATCCGGGCAACAGCGGAGGCCCTCTTGTGAATATTGCAGGCCAGGTGGTGGGTGTGAACACCGCGATCTTCTCCCGATCAGGCGGATACAACGGCATTGGCTTCGCCGTGCCCTCGAATCTTGCCCGACGGATTGCGGATGAGCTGATTAAATCAGGCAAGGTGGAGCGCGGCTATCTTGGAGTGCAGCTGCAGCCTCTTGATCCATCCCTCGCGGAAGCGATGCGCCTGCCTGAAGGAACGGAAGGGGTGCTGGTGGCCAACGTCGCCGAAAACAGCCCGGCTCGCGCCTCTGACCTTCAGGCCGGGGATATCATCACACGTGTCAATGAAACTCCAGTGCGGAATGCTTCGGATCTGGCCAATACCATTGGTCTGATGCTGCCCAACACCAAAGTGAAACTCACCCTTCTGCGCGATGGCAAGAGCCGGGAGGTGGAGGTCACGCTGGGGAGCTATCCCGAAGAAAGCGTGGCGGCCACGACACCGCAAACGCCAGCTCCTGCCGGTCCGCGACCTGATGAAGTTTATGGCCTGAGTCTGGCTCCCATGACGGAGAGTCTCGCCCGACAGCATGGGCTGGCGAGCCGCACGGGGCTTATTGTTGAAGCGGTTCAGCCTGGGTCGGCGAGTGATCAGGCGGGGCTTAAGGTCGGTGATGTGATTCTGACAGTCAATCACCAGCCGGTGAGCCGAACGCAGGATTTCTGGAATCTCACCAAGGGTCAGGAAAGAGTCCTTTTACGGGTGGAGCGACAGGGGAATTATTTCTATTCTCCTCTCGATCGATCCAAAGGCCAAAGCTGAATGGGATTCAGTGGAAGGAGGGGTCGTGATGGCTGCCACGCAAGTGAATGATCAGCCCACAACCCACCAGCAGCTGCCTGTGATGCCGGTCCTCGGCAATGTGCTTTTTCCGGGTACATTTCTCCCCCTTGTCGTCGACGATGAGAAGATGATAGCCGCCGCGGAAGAGGCGCTCGAGCGTCCTGATCGCAATCTGATTGCCCTCACCTTGCAAAGCACCTCGCGTGCCGGTTATCCCCTGGGAAATTATGAATTATCGCGAGTGGGCACCCAGGCTGTGATCAGTCGCCTGCAGCGTGAGCATGGCAAGATCAATATCGTCTTGAACGGCATTCAAAGGGTCATGGTGGAAAAACTCAGCGACCATGGGCGCTACCTGGAAGCCCAGGTGCGCGTCCTGGAGTTTCTGCGCGAGGATGATCCCGAGGCCACGGCTCTGCTGAAGGAAACGCTCAAGCTTGTTGAGGAAATGAACCTGTACGTCGTCTCGGAAACCGGCCAGCCGATCGCCGACCTCGTTCATCGCATCGCCAATCCTGTCACGCAGATTTATCTCATCGCCATCCTTTTGAATCTGGATATGGACAAGCAGCAGGCCCTGCTGGAAGCGTCCAGCAAGCGCGAACTCTGTCGCCTGGCGCATGCCTATGTCTCGTATGAGTACAAGGTGCAGAAGCTGCGGGAGAAAATCGCCGGCGAGGTTTCCAATGAACTCGGCAAGGAGGAACGGGAATATCTTCTGCGACGGCAGTTGAGTGAAATCCGCAAGGAGCTGGGGGATGAGGTCAATGCCCGCGAGGAGCTGAGGGATCTGACGGAAAAACTGGAGGCCAAGAGTTTTCCCGAAAACGTCAGGATTGAAGTGGATAAGGAAATCAAACGCCTCGCGCACATGACCGATACCGCTTCCGAATATCAGATCATCCGCTCCCATCTGGAGCTGATTGCCGATCTGCCATGGACGGAGAGCACCCCGGATAATTTTGATCTTGGGCGGGCGCAGATGGTTTTGGATGAGGATCATTACGGGCTCAAGGATATCAAGGATCGCATTCTGGAACAGCTGGCAGTTTTAAAGCTGAATCCTCAGGCCCGGGCCCCCATCCTCTGTTTTGTGGGGCCACCGGGTGTGGGAAAGACCTCGCTCGGTCAATCCATTGCCCGGGCCCTGGAAAGAAAATTTGAGCGCATGAGCCTCGGCGGTATGCATGATGAAGCGGAACTGCGTGGGCATCGGCGCACCTATGTTGGAGCCATGCCGGGTCGTATTATCGAGGCCATGCGACGCGCCGGATCAAAGAATCCCCTGTTGATGCTGGATGAAGTGGACAAGCTCCGCACCGACTTTGCCGGTGATCCGGCTGCGGCGCTGATGGAGGTTTTGGATCCGGCACAGAACTGTGCCTTTCATGACAATTACCTGGATCTGCCCTTTGATCTTTCCCATGTGTTCTTTATCGCCACGGCCAACAGCACCGATTCCATTCCAAGACCTCTGCTCGATCGCATGGAGATTTTGAGACTGTCCGGCTACACCGATGAAGAGAAGATTCAGATCGCGAAGCGTTACCTTTTGCCTCGACGCATCAAGGAATCCGGTCTGGAGGAAACGCAGCTGCGCATTCCGGATGGCACGCTGCAGGAGATCATTCGTCAGTACACCCGGGAAGCAGGTGTACGGGAACTGGAACGTCGTCTTGCGCATGTCGCCCGCAAGGTGGCGATGCGGGTCGCTCAGGGAGAAACGGAAGAGGTGACTCTGGAGCCGGACTCGCTGCACAAATACCTCGGGCCTCGCCTCATTTTTGTAGAACAGGTGCGGGAAAAATGGTCGCCTGGTGTGGCCACGGGCCTCGCCTGGACGGAAACCGGCGGTGATCTGATCTATATCGAAGCCTGTCTTTTGCCGCAGAGAAAGGCGGATCTTAAAATGACTGGACATCTGGGCGAGGTGATGCGCGAGTCGGTGCAGACGGCCATCAGTTATGTCTGGTCGCGGCCCGAACTCCTGGAATCAGACAAGGCCCGTTACCGTCACGCGGGTCTCCACATTCACATCCCGGCCGGTGCCACACCCAAGGATGGACCCAGTGCGGGTCTGGCCATCGCCATTGCCCTGGCCTCGCTCTATACGCATCATCCGGTGCGCAAGGACCTTGCTGTGACGGGTGAGATCACTTTGAGTGGTCTGGTTCTTCCTGTGGGTGGCATTAAGGATAAAATTCTCGCCGCGCATCGGGCCGGTATTCATGAAGTGATGCTGCCGAAGGCCAATGAGCGGGATCTCGACCAGCTTCCGGAGAGCACCCGCCACGCTCTGCAGTTTTTCCTGGTGGATGATATGGAGGAGGCTCTGCGTGAAGCGATTCCGCCTTTGCATCGGCACTTGAGTTCCAGGACAGCATTCCCGTCCGCCGAGGCTGGAGATTCTTTTCCAAGACCTCACGCTCCCATGCAGCAGCCGCCGCCTGCCGGTCTTCCGCTATAAACTGCATCAGCCAGCCGTTAGGGGCGACGCGAAGTCACATGAGGCTGAGCGGGCGACATCCAGGCCAGAATTTTTCTGTTCAGAATGCGGCTCATGGCGCGATAAATGCTCAGACGCACCTTCAGGCGGGTCGAAATCCCAACTGTGACCTGTGCATGAGATGTGGTGGCAATATTATTGATCGCGGGTTCACCCTGATAAAGGCACTCAGGATTCAAGACGTCTTCATAGATCTGAGCGAGACCTGTCGCCTGTGAATTATAGAAGATCGTTAGCAGTCGTTCAAGTGTCACCATGTTCTGTCGTCAAAACCGCGAAGGCTTTCGACAGTATTTGAACGCTTTTGTCGCCGATCGCCTCCTGCTGTCGCCCGTGGCCCTCCTGGTGGGCTGTTCGCTGGTGATATTTTCCGTTCTGAATGGTCTGAAATACGGCTGGCTGGTGGGTATAGCTTATGTGCCCGTGCTGGTCCTGCTTCTGCTCTATAAGATTCTTTTCGAATTGAGTTATGCCGTGAAAGGCAAAGCCATTCTTTGGGCGGATATCGTGGTCGCAGCGATGTTTGTCGGATTCAATTTCGTCCTTTGGGAAATCAACCAAAGCGGAGCCATCCATAAAATCAGCAGCAATGGGTCCCTGGCCATCCTCCTGGTCACGAGCAACTTCATTTCGGTCAGTCGCACGCTGCCGACTGTTTACATGAAAGCGGCAGCCTTTGTCATCTTTGAGACCCTCTGTCTTTACCTGGTGGCTCCGGATCTGATTAATGTTTTCAAGATGGAGATTATCTTTGGCGCCGCCTTCTCCCTGGCGACGGGTTACCTTAAAAATCAGGTTTTGAAGCTCTACTACTATCATACGGAAACCGGCAGCGCGTCTCTCATGCATGCCCACAGTCAGCTGCAGAAACTGGTCTTTCCGCATCAGCTGGATTTGATGAAGGTCGGCTACAACCTCGAGGAAACCATGCCGGTGGGCTCGGGTGAGGCGACCGTGGTGTGTTACGATATTCAGAATTCCACGCGTATGCCGCAGGAGAAATTGAATCAATTCCTGCAGGTGATCCTGGAGCGCTGCCACGATGTTTTCTCTGCGGGATACACTCATAATCCCCTGCAGGTGACCGCCTATAAACTGAAGGAGATGGGTGACGGCTTTATCTGTATCGTCGGCTTTCCCCTGCCGCAGCCATCGCATCAGTCCCCTTATGAAACAGCGGTGAATGTCGCCCTGCAGTGCCAGCGCATCACGGAAGAGGTACGCCAGGAGCTGGGATTGACCGATGGATACTGTGCCATTGGCATCGCATCCGGCCTCGTCCATTCGTTTTATACGCGGGTCGGCATCAAGGTTTATGATGTGTACGGTGAGCCTTTGGTTATGGCGCGACGTTATGAGGAATTCAGAAAGCAGTACCGCCGTTATTATCCGGTGCCCGAAGGGGACATCATTTGCGTTGAAGCCCGCACGTTGGAATCCTGCCCGCCTGAGCTGCAGAAAAAATTTCGACGCCTCGAACTCGAAAAGCACAAGCTTCAGGTGCGGGATGATGCAACGGCACCCCATGTCTATGTCGCTGTCTTCGATTGCGACCACACGAGCATGCTCCCGAGGATACGCTCCGTCTGAACAATCCAGTCTTCCGTCACAAGTTGTGAGGGCCCGAATTTTGCAGGGTTTGGAAGAGGACCAGGAGGGAGGGTCGTGTCATGTTAAACAAAATATTTTGCCTGGGACTCCTCGTGTTCGCACCGTCACTGATGTTCGCCCAAACAGCGGAACAGCAGACCGTGCCACGTGAACCTCAGGTCCCGCCGCGAGGTGATAGTGCGGCTCCATCCGGAGCGACAGAAGGTCGCGAGTTTGATGAAGGACAGGTCGAGCCGCCCGCAGAAGGGCAAGTGGAAAGCGTTCCTGAAGGCCATGTGGAGGCCATAAATCCGGCCGGTCGTCAGCCTCCCGCGGAGGAGGACACCACACAGCCTGATCTTTTCCGATTTGAGTCGAGGCTTTTTAATCCGATTCCATCGGATGAATAGCTGAACAGGCATACTCCCGCCTCACGCGGGGGTATGCGTTTTACGAAGCGGTTTCCATGGGATACAGGTTCCCGAACGGTTTTACGCGGGAAAATGCCAGGGCTTTGACACTGTTACTCAAATATTCCTTTATATTTTCCGAAATTTAAGCACTCCACTGACGAAATAGCCTTGTTTTTTGGACAGTCGTGGCGGTTTCCTTCTGATCGCGAAACCCCTGATTTTTTCAGTTGTTTTCGCGGATTATCAGCCATTTTTCCAACCTGCAGTTGTTTTCACGAAACTTGCATCAATTTTGACAGAGCAAACATCTCGGGTTTCGACCGCCTTTTCCGCAAGGAATGAGGGGGTGGGCACTTATGTGGGGGAGGTGAAACATGCTCAAGAAATTCTGCCTGTTCATCTCTTTGGCCCTCGTGGGTGGGGCCAGCTCATCAGTGGGCTGGGCGAATCCTATCAAAAAAACCTTTCAGTATTCGGTCATGGAAGTGGTCATCGAGCGCTCCAAGGATCCACAGGCCGAGCTCAACCGTCCCATTCCTTTTCAAAAGATTCCCTTCAAGCAAAGAACGGATCGCTTCATTTCCATAGGCACAGCCTGGTTTATCAATGATCGGGAGCTTTTCTCGGCCGCGCATGTCTTCCAGGCGAACTTTGTGCCCTTCACGCAAAATTTCTATGTGCGCAACATCTTCGGTCAGATCTTCCCGGTGGATACGGTGACGCTTTATTCCAACCGCTTTGATATCGTCAGTTTCACACTGAAAACCTATCCGAAGACCATAGTTCCCATCTCGGTGGCCAGGACCTATAACATCGGTGATGACGTCTGTGTGCCCGGTAACGCGCTGGGGCAGGGCATCAGTCTGCGCTGTGGTGGCCAGATCTCATCACTGACCCCGGAACCGAAAAACGGCGAATGGAATGAGATTTTCTTTTCCACGCCGGTGAGCCCTGGAAACTCGGGTGGTCCATTGATCGATAACAGCGGGAGGGCCATCGGCATTGTGATCCGCAAGATTCAAGGCGAGAACCTTAACATCGCCACGCCGTTCAATGAGTTGACCAAACTGAAGGCCAGACTGGAATATGTGGAGAAGGACCTCGGCTATCAAAGCAAAGTGGTCCAGCCGCTGTTCGCCAAGAGCGATCTGCTCATGAGCAGCAATCAGCCGATGCCCATGATGGTTTGGTTGCGGCTTTTGGTGGCCGGCACCAATGATCACCTCTTGAAGATGGCCAGGGCCTATGAGTCGTCCTGGCTCAAAAACGGAGTCATGAAATCCAGGGCGGCTCAGGCTTATTACCGCAATCCGCGAAAGGGAGCCTTCTTCACTCAGGTTAAATTCGTCAATCAGGATCTTTCAATGGTCGATGGTGACGAAGGCATACTGGAACGCTACCGACGCACCAAAAGGCGAATCATTCAGCAAAAAATAGCGGAAAAAACCCTGTTTTTTATCGGCCGGAATCGCGGTGAAAGACTGGATGCCCTCGTGAACAATCCCAAGGAACTGATGGATTCCATACTGTCCACCGGCCGGGTGATCCCGCGCAAGATCGTCGACGAGGAACTGTTTTATGTCACACTCGGGAAGCCCGCCGTGTCCACCCTGGTGACTGACCTGCAGGGCCGCAATTGGGTCATGTACAGCTGGAAGGTCAATGAAATTGAGACGACGGCGGCTCTGCTGTGCACGCCACGACCGAGCGATGTGGCCTGCTACCTTCATTCCCATGAATCCATGCTGGCCCCGGAAACGGTGGCCGCGATGTTCCGGGTGGACGTTTCCGAAATGACCTTGAGTTATTCCGGATCGAGCGCGGAATGGGCTGAGTTCCTGGCCCCGACCCAGCGTTTGCGGCCCAATTTCATGGCCGGTGTCTCGATCAGTCGGGTCGATGGGAAACTGAAGATAGCCGCTCAGGAGCTGACCATCACCTCGCCGGGTTCGCCTGGCTTCCATGATGCGCTGATGGTGACCTTCAGCCCTGATCCCATCTCTCCCCTGCGGCAGTCCGCTTTTGCCATCTCCTATGTTCCGAACCTTGCGGAACGGATCATCGTCTCAGCGACGAAGGTTTATAAGGCCGGCAGTCCACCGACGCAAATGAGCAGCTGGGCGGATAAACCCACCGGCACTGTGTTTCGCACCAAGGCCGGCAAATTCATGGCAGCCCGGTTGATCGATCAAAAAAACAGTCCCGTGGCCCTGATGGGGTATATGTACGGAGATGAGGAGAAAAAACTCAACCGCTTTTGGAAGAGCACTGAGTTCAGCGTGGCATCACCGTTTGCTGTTGCGAACCGCAATCAACCGCCGCGTTAAGCTGCCTCCGCCAGTCGATGTTCAAAGACCGGTTTTTTCCGATTATTGAGCAACTCGAGAAAGTCCTCCTCGCTCATCGACTTTGGATTCAGCCACAGCTCGATTTCCTTGCGACTCAAAATCACCGGGCAGCGGTCATGTCCGGCGTTTTCAATTTCCGGCGTCGGCACATCGGTGATGATCGAAAAGCCGACATCCCTTCCGCCATCGAAACCTTCCCCCTCCTCCGAATAGGAGAAGATGGTGGGGACCAGGAGCGGCTCGTTATGATCCGGCTTGAATTCAATCACGATCTGCCTTAAGCGGGGATCCTTGAGTTCGGTCGGCGTCGGCTTATATTTCTTGCCGGCTGCCAGGATGCGGGCCTTGCGCTCCTCCGCCTGCTTTTCAAATTCCGCCTTGACCTGGGCCAGCGTCACGACTCCAGCTCGCAGGACATCCTTCACCGCCACCCATTCATAAAAGGCTTCGAGCACCACAAACCCATGATGTTTCATAAAGCCCACGGACCAGAAAGGACTCAGGAGATTGTCACGCCGGGCATTGAAGGTTGTATATTTTTTGGGATTTGGAATGTTATGCGGGGGATAGGCCCCATAACGCATCAGCTCGGATACCAGTTTGTCACCGGAGCCATGATGAATCACAGGACCATAGGAACCCGGAAAAATCCGCTCGCGGAGTGGGGGAAATTTCTTCGGATCGGCGGCGGAAGCCCGTTCAAAGATATCCGTCTGATTCCGCACCATGATGGGCAATCCGCTGTTTTTGTCAGTCCATCGTTTTACCAAGGCGGAGTAGCACATTGAGACATCCTCCCAGCTGTTCTCCCCAACACGTTACCTCACGCCCGGATTTTCTTAAAGATGTGACTCGTAAAACTGAGCCGCCTTGTCCCAGAAAGGAAGGCGGATCGCGTCGGTTTCATTGAAAATCTCATGACGGGCTTCCTGGACCTTGATCAGGGTGCAGTCCGCAGCCTGGGCGCAGAAGCGGTCGTGAGCTTCCGGCTTCACAAAGGTATCCCGACCCGCCTGAAACATCAGGATCGGTGTCGTCACCTGGCGGATGGTATTCCTTTTGGTCAAATGCCGGGTCGCCTTTAAAGTCTCGCGGAGCCACTTGACGGTCACGCCGCCCATAGCGAGGTCTTCCGCCAGGTTATCGGTGCGGTTGCGTTCAAAGCGGACGCGGGAGCTGGTGGAGGCCTTTTCAAAGACCCAGCCCTCAGGAGTGAAAGTTTTCTGACCCGGAGCATAGTCCTCATCACGGCCCGCGAAATCCAGAAGACCGGCGAGGCCTCGGGCGATCCAGCCTGGATAAGGGGCGGTGTTCAGTTCGAGCAACGGGGCATTCATCACCGCCGCCTGGAAAACACCGGGATGGCGTTCCAGCCAGGCGAGGGCGATGGCACCACCCATCGAGTGGGCGAAGAGAAACAAAGGTTTATCGTGAGGAACCCTTGTGTTCATAAAGATTTGCATGTCGTCCACATAGTGGTCGAAGTCGTCCACATGGGTCTTGTAACGATCCGCCAGAAGGCGATCAGAGTGGGCGTGACCGCGGTGTTCCCAGATATAAACCGAGTAGCCGAGGGCATAAAGGTTGTAGATGGATTCGCGGTACTTGAGGATCGATTCCCCAAAGCCATGGCTTATCACGACGCCGGCTCTGGCGCTCGGATGCTCCAGACGGAAGAAATGGATTTGTTTGCCGCCCACGCCGGTGAAGTACGCGGATTCACCCTGAGCCATGAGAGGCAGGACATAAGTGTCGAATTGGTTTTCAAAATCCGCTTCGGCAATCTGGGCCGGAGCAGCGGCGATCGACGGCATGCGGTCCGTGCTTTCCGCCAGGTGGGAAGGGTTGTTGGCACCGCAGGCTGCCAGGATCCAAGCCAGCAAAAGTTGATAGGGCGCGTGTTTCATGCGTCTCTCCGCTCGAGTTTGAGTGAACAGAGGGCATGTACCAGATGCTATCGAAATAGGCTATATAAGAAACATTGGGCTCATTATGCGTCAAAGTGACTGTATTGGGTTTGGCTGGTATTTCCATGTTAAAATCGAGAGTGGAAGGACCAATCAGGTCCCTTTTCTTTATGTTGGAAACATGGCAACACACATAAGCCCGTCTTTGAGCCAGACCGTAGAACGTATTCGTACAATTGAAGCTCAGTGTTTTCCCTTGGATATGCGCATACGTGCTGAAGATTTGGATTTCATCATCCAACATCAATGTTTTGTCCTGCATGAAACGATCGGCTTTCTCACCTACCTGCCGATCGATCCCAGCTTTTCCGATGATCCCGACTTTAAGGAATCCAAGATGGTGGACCTCTACTGTCCCGCCAGCAGGACCCTCTTTATTTTCGGCATTGCCGTCGTGCCTTCATCGCAACGCAAGAGCATTGCCTGCGAACTTCTGCATGCGCTGCCGGATGCGGACTGCATTCTTACGGAAGCCGTGTCGCCATCTGGCGTCGCATTTTTTGAACGCAACGGCTTTCACGTCATGCACTCCACCGCCGACGGGTTGCTCATGCGGAAGCTGGCGATGCCTGCCGTGAAGAGTGCATGATCCGCACGCAACGGATCATGCCTTGTATCAGCCGACGAGTTCCTTGAGCGGACCACTGAACGCGGCATTCCCGATCGACTGGACATCCGTCTGTCCCATCAGGTGGGCAACGCTTACCAGCAGATGATTCCAGGGTGTGTTGGCATTGCTGTTATATTGATCGTAGGCATACTCGATCAGACGCCCTCCCGGCAATTTCCCACCCAAACGTCCGGCGAGAAACGCTGGAATATTCACACCATCATGATTGTTTGGATTCTCACCCATATCACTGGCGACCAGCATGAGGGTCTCATCGAATAGAGTTTTGTCACCGATTTTCACACTCTTGAGTTGTGTGATCAGTGTCGCCACTTCAGCCATGATGGATTTTTGAATGTTGTGAAAGCCAATGCCGTTCGCATGGGAAAGACTGTGATAGGCAATCCCGGATGCCGGACTGCCTTCAAAGGCAAATTCCCGGTCCAGATCCGAGAAGCCATACTGCAGAAGTCCCACCCGTGTGATGCCGCAGGCCAGAGCCTGGACCAGCATTTCACGATTGACCTTGTTAATCGCGGCCGTGGCTTCGGTCCGGTGATACCACTTCGGCCAGCTATTGGGATCGACGTTGCCGGCGGTCGGAATCATACTCTCCAGAGCCTTGGGACTGCAGGAAACGCTGGACACCGGCGCCGTCTGTTGGGTGATGGATTCCTGCCTTTGGATCTCCTTGCTCAGATCATCCAGTGCCAGCACATGGGCTTCGAACATCGAGCCTTCCAGGGGACCCAGTTTACGTTTTACCTGGCGCAGATCATCACGGATAAAATCGATGATGCGTTTGCGGCCCTGTTGAATGTCGATCTGCGCGAGACGCAGAGCCCCCGAACCGCCCGTGCTGGGCGTGAAGCTTCCAAAGATGTCGGCAAACGCCGCACCCGGATTGTCCTGAGCCGGCTGAGGTTGACCGTTGTCGCGAAATGAAACCGGCTTCTGGCCATCAAAACTCGAATAGACACCAAGCGCCACGAGACGCCGCAGCGTGTTGCCACCCAGCCGATCGGCCAGCAGTTGATCCAGGGAGTAGGGTGCAGCATTCGCCCCCGCGGTGCCGGTGCCACCCCAGCCGGCAAAGACCTGGCGCGGCCCACCGTAGTGATTGGACTCCCCGCGCGTGGAGAGGCCTGAGAAGAATGTGAGGTCCGCCTTGTGCGGCTCCAAAGGCGAAGTCACGATCGGCAAGGGACCCAGTCCTCCGCCTGCCGCCTTGGGCCAGAAGCTATCCTTGTAGGAACCCGCGGGGAAATACACAAAGAGCGCCCGCGCGGTGCTGGCTGTCTGACCATACGCCTCGGTTTCACGGAATATCCTAAGGAGAGGCAGAAGAAGCAGCGCACTCGTGGTGGATTCCAGCAATTGACGACGGGAGACACTGTTTTTTATTTTCATGGAGTATTCTCCGATTTCAGGTTTGTTATTGTTCAGGTTCACCGATCAGGCGTATGCGAAATGCAGGACTGGCCACCAGTTCGAGGATGGCGTTGCGGAGATTGCCGCCCTGAGCTTCCATGGCTGCCGTTATGGCTTCGATCTGGCAACGGTCCAGTTCACTTTGTACCGAATCATTGGCTTTCACGGCCGCACCCAGGATGTCCCGTGGCGCAAATTCCATGCGACCGAGACCATAGCGAAAGTTCTGCCTCACGAAGCATTGGAGACCCTGCCGGGATTTGCCGATAAGCTGGCTTAAACTCTGGGGACTGGTGATCGTCGCGTCCTGACCATCAACCCGCAGCTTGCCATCCACGACGATGGGTTGGCCGGCATCGGTGTCGCGGAAGACGCCGATGGCATCAAAGTTTTCCAGCGCAAAACCGAGGGCATCAATGGTGGCGTGACAGGACGCGCAGGCCGGAATCTCCGAGTGACGGCGGAAGCGTTCCTTGTTGCTTAGTCCCGCCTGGGGTTCAGGAATATTGACCGCAGGAGGCGGGACAAAGCCAACACAGAGCAAACGTTCAGCCACAAAAACACCGCGCATGATGGGGTTTGGCTGGTCTGGAAACGCATGGCTCGCCAGAAATCCTGCCTGCCCCAGAACACCGCGCCTTTGACTTTGAACGAAGGGCAGACGTCCATCTGATCCGGGTGTGCTGCCATAGATAAAGCCGACGGAGGCATCACCGATCGTATAATCGGCGTTCATCAGATGATCAAAGGTTTTGGCCTCAGCATCAAACATGGTATGGACGAAAAAGTTTTTGGCTTCATCCACGAGTCGGGTTTTGACATCAGCGGTGAACTGAGCCTGGGGTTTCATCACGGTCTGAACACGGCCGGCATTCAGCCACATGCCGGCGAAATCAGCCATCGCCTCGCGAGCTTTGGGATCGGCCATCAGACGCTCCGCCTGGCTTTTGACTCCTTCCGGACTGCGCAAGGCCCCGGACTGGGCCGCAGCCCGCAGGGCGGCATCGGGTGGCCGCCGCCAGAGCAGATAGGAAAGTGAGGAGGCGATTTCCCAGTCGGTCAGGAGAAAACTGCCATCGGCCTGGAGTTCACCAAATTCCGGGCGATAGAGAAAATGCGGCGAGAGAACCAGAGCCTGGAGTACAAAGCGCATGGCCTGTTCCGGATCCGCTCCATCCGCAGTCAGAGTTTCATGGAGGCTGACGAGACGCGCGATCTCGTCCTCGGCCAGGGGGCGGCGCCAGATATCAGCGCCCACCTTGGGAATCGTCTGTCGGATACAGCCGGCACCCTCACTCACACAAGGGAAGAGGCGTTTGATGTCGACTCGGCTGCTGAGCGTTTCGGCAAATTTCAGATAGCCTTTGAGTCGATTGCTATTGAAAAAGTTTTCAGGCGTGATGACGGTATCGAAGGCTTCATGTTTTGGAATATCGTTGACCAGTTCACCAAAGTCCACAGCCTCGATAGAGCCGAAAACATCCTGGATGGTGTTGACCAGTTCTACATTGCTCAGGCGACGCCAGGCCCGCAGACCGCGATGCGTCGTGCTGTCCTCACAGGTCAGTCCCTGATACTGGTTGGCTCGCAAGCCGCCGGCAAGATCAGCGCCAAGCGGAACGCCATCCAGTGAGGTCACAGATGGTGCAGGTTTGGGTTTGGGTGGACTTTTTTTAGAACAGGCCGCCAGACTGAACAGAAGCAAAAGGCCAAGAACAGGAATCAGGCATCGCATGAAATACTCCAGACGCATGGATTTCCAGGGAGGAGGATTTTTTGTTCGACGTCATGGTATTTCCTAATGTTCTGTGCCTGATGTGACGGTATTAGGCAGCAATAATCATGCCTTGCCGTGGGCCTGAAAAATTGAGGGTTTGGCGGAGGCGGCCTGTCCAAGGCCCGGACTGTGTCAGCGCCTTGGACAGTTTTTCTGGTTGTCAGTGCTTCGCATACCAGAGGAAGGGACCGCTGGAGCGATAGGCCTGATTAAACTGCTTTCTGTTCCCGATATGGCCGAAGTTTACACCCTTATCCAGGATCTCCCAGCCCATCTCGAGATAGCGTTTATCCTTGCCACCGGCCCAGTATGCAAAGCCGTAGCCTTGCACGATCAACAGGTTGAGATCAGGCTGCGGGCCACGCAAATCCTCAAGATAGCCGCCACCATTTTGATAGCCGCAGGCCGTCATATACGCAAAACCCCGATCCAGCCAGGCGGTTCGGTAGAGCCAGTCCGCAGCTTTCTTTACAGACGCCACGATGCGCGGATCAGCGAACCATTCGTGGTAAGCGATCAGAGCCTCGAAGAGCAGACCGGTCATGAACGGTGAACCACCGTAGGCATTCTCATCCGGACATTCCTCGGTATCGTGGTTATAAAGATTATGGATCCAGCCTCCATCCGGATATTGATCCTGGGTCTTGAGGAGATTTTCGATGCGGGGTTTGACAGCCTCAAGATATTGCGTTTCACCGCTCATGCGGCCATAGGTGATGAGCCCGAGAATGGGAAAGGCGACTTCGCGTTCCGTCCAGAATTTGCGGCCGTTTTTCGGGAAGTAGAAGAAATCAACGGCGGTGGCTTTCAGCAGATAATCCGCCATGAGCTTGCCGACCCGAAGGTTTTCGGGATCGCCGGTCAAAAGGTAATCCGCTTCCAAAGCCCGAAGATAAAGGTAGCGGGTTTCCCTGCGGCCATTCATTTTACCGGCATTCGGACCGCTTTGAATGATTTGATCCTCACGGTAGTGGAGCAGCTCACGGCGGGCCCAGGAGAAAACCTCGAGATTGCCCGTTCGAACGAAGTGAAGATACCAGTTGAGGCTGGTGGAGTAGTAACCATCCAAGCGCGCATCCTTCCCCCAATCTTCCGAGCCCTTGAGCCGATCGAAGCCTTCCTGCTGCCTCTTGTCGTAATTTTCAACCAGCTCGCGATGGTGGGCGTCCGGGAAAACGGAGGCGCTCCCGGCTGGCAGCAGGGGTCCGAAGGCTGTGGTTTCTGTTAAATACGCCGCATCAGGAAAGGCAACAGCGGCGGGTTCACGGGGGATGGGAGCGGCGGCGCGGGCTGGCGTTGAGGGACTGGTCTTGAGCCTTAAGGTGAGTTCCACGGGAAGCTGGTCGGCGGAATGTTCAAATTGCAAAAGGACGGATCGCACGGAGCCGTCAGGCCATTGAGCGAGGGGTTTGATGAAAACGGGGATTTCCTCGTTCCCCTGGAAGAGGGCCAGGGTCGAGACGGATGTGACCCGACCTGGCGCAAAAGGAACTCCGTTGGATACGAGCACGCGTCCCGTTTTTTGTCCCAGGCTTTCGGCGTAAAGGGTGATGCCGTCCGTTTCTGATCGAACGGAATGTTGGGATTCCGATGCCGGCGTTGCATCGGGTTTACTGCCACAGCTGATGATGATAAAAAGAAATGAAAAGAGGGTGAGTCTCATACAGTCATGCTCCTATTTCGAAAGTGTCCGACCAGAGTGCCTGTATAGGCAAAAGTTTGATAGCCTAACTGCGTGCGGATTCACAATCAAATAATGGAGCTGTCATGGATTGAAGACAGGATAAGGCGGGGATGTGTTGAGGGAAAGAGACTCGGGGACAAGACGTAGCGCCTCGTCCCGTGCTGATCAGAAGCCTTCCAGGCTATCGTATTTCTTCTTGGCCTTTTGACCTTCTGGTGTGTTGATGTAGTCACTGCTGAACTTCCAGATTTTTTCTGTCAGTTCCTTGTTGCTGCTATAAAACTTGTCCGAGAACACGAGGAAATATCCCCGCATGTAGAGCGTCTTTTCATGTCGCTTGATGCCCATCTTTTCGGTCACGCGCTCCACCTGATTGTCGTGGACGGCGATGGCATCCAATTCCTTGTTTTGTAAACGTTTGAGCATGGCGGACGTTGATTTGAAAGTCTGGACCTGAATGCCTTCGCTCCGCAGGTTTTCCACCACAGAGTTGCCTTCCAGTCCTCCAATCGTGAATTTGGCCAGATCGCTAATACGCTCGCCTGTCCAACTGAATGTGCTGCCGGGATTATAAAAGAGGGTATAACCCGACATTGTAAAAGCATACTGTGGGTCGGGCTCGCCGTTCTTCAGCGGAGGATAGGCCCAGCCCTTATCCCGGCTGACTTCATAGGCGACCGGCCCATAGATATCGACTTCATTCGCTTCGATCAAAGTCCGACAGGCCCGCCTGGTCCGACGAACGATCTTCACGGGAATGCCAAGCTTCTTTTCGACGTCGAGAATGAAATCGATGAGAATTCCAGGCAATTCGCTCTTTTCTGTGCCGGCTTTGTTTAAGTAATAGAACGCGGAGGTTTCGTTCGCGCAGTAGCGAATCTCAGGGGCATTGGCGAGTGCCATCGATTCCAGGATTGATATGGAAAGAAGGAACTTTGCTACGGATTTCATATAGGCCTCAATTCACTCGGGCGTGGCATCCCTTTCATTTTACCGAAAGTCCAGCACCCCGTGAAGCTTTAGGCAATTTTTTCCGGGGAAGAGCGGGAACCATAGTCCCCGAACTCCCACGTGAATGAAACCCGGATTAGGGTTTGATCATCCCGGCCAGCTTCAAAAGTTTTCGGATCGCGTCACCGTGCTTATGAATCTCGGGATTGGGCTGATCCTTGTTGTCCATGCCGTTGGGCAGGAAAACCATATCAGGATGGAAGTTTACGCTCGAACTCAGCCATTCACCGGCCAGGATCTTCAGCCTGCCATCCGCCGTAGGCCTGGCGTCATAATAGAGACGATATTCGTAGGCTGGCGCCGCAAGATCCGAGGCCAGGCTGGTTGAGGAACCGTTGACCCCTGGCCGCTGGCGGATCATCCAAGGGAAGGCTTTGACAATCAAAGCCTGAGGCTTGTGGGGATCCTTATGTATATTAAATGCCATGCGGAAGAGAGGTTTCGACCAGATTTCAGGACCTGGTTCCTCGTCGATAATAAGGGGTTTCTTTTGATGGCCCAGGAATTCCTCGATCAGGCGGTGGAACGCCTCAGGACGCAAATCCTGAATCAGTCCGTCGGTAGCCGCCAGGCCCTGATAGCGACGACCAAAAATCCTTGGCTTATAGCCTTCGTAATATTTGATGGCGATGGCCTTGAGATCGGCGGTTGTGAAGGTGATCCCATCCACGGTCACGCCTCGTTGCGGTTCGCTGGTCAGAATGGAGGCCATCGCCCAGGCATCGCAAAGACCTTCCCATCCGGCTACGCCGCTATCATAGTGCTCATTCTCCCAGCCGACCGATTGACTTGCAAGGCCCTGGGTGGCAAGCCAGGCATCCAGCTTCCACAGAGGAGAATTTTCACCCTCATACATCTCCTTGCCAAGCTTGGGATACCAGTAGGCGGCCCAGGGGGTTTCCCCTTCCGGCGTGCTGTAGGTTACCGTTTTGCTCCGATCCGTCGCGCTGTCCGCAATGATCGCGGGATCGATCGTCAGTTCACCAAAAGCTTCAAAAACTTCACGAACGGCGTCCGTCTCTTCCTTTTGATAGGAAATGGAAATAGGCTCATCCTCATCATGGGCAGCCAGGATCTGCCGCAATGATGCGTATCGCTCCTGAATGGACGTTACATCGAGCTGTCCTTTGAGGTAGGAATCACGAATCTCCATAAGTTCATTGAGATCCAGCTGAGCCACATAGAGAGCGTTGACATCGCCAGCTTCTGCAAGGGTTTTGACCTCCTGCTCCTTGGCATCAATCTTCGCCTGGATTTCACTGCATAGAACCTGAAGTTCGGGTTTGCAGGTGGGGGTGATGGGCTGATCAGGGGGTTTGCCCACATTGGTTTGATTTTCGATGTAACGATACCTGGTCTCATCTTTTTTTCCCTGGCAGGCCATGGGAACGAGCAAAGGCAGAATAAAGGCAAACGTCTGACAACACTTCATGATGTCTCCTATGGGAATAGGGATTTTTGAGCTTCATCAGCTCGGTCTCATGATGGGCCCCTTTTGCAGAAGTTGTTCCAAAATGGAAACAGATGAGAGTCAGCTTCAATGATGACGTGTCCACGGAAATCGCTGAAACCTGTCGCGGAAATAATACAGTGGTGATTGCTTTTTCATGCAGGGAGCCACGGCACATGGGGGTTTTTCGGGAAGGAGCCGTACCGCGTTAGGTAAGATGCAGGATATTCTTAAACAGGCCCGGCGTGTACCCTGACGTGTGCATCGCCTCATGGATTGAGAATATACTGTGAAATTCTTTCCCGACAATTGGTCCAGCATCTTTGCATCTGAAGCCCCGCTCCTTGAACTTTTTGCGCGCGGATCCACCTTATATTTTGCCATCCTGGTCTTTCTGCGGCTTATGCCCCGACGCATCGGAGGTGAGTTGGCTACGATGGACCTGGTTTTCCTGTTTCTGATCGCCGATGCCGCAGCCCATGCGCTGGGGGGATATTCGACCGTAACCGATGGCTTGATTGTCATCACAATCCTGATGGGATGGAATTTCCTCTTCAACTTCCTCAGTTTTCATTTTCCCTTGATCGAGCGTCTGGTGTCTGCACCCTCGCTGCAAGTCATACGCAATGGTCAACTCATTCGTCGTAATATGCGGCGTGAGTTTTTGACGGAAGATGAATTGATGGAACATTTACGTCTGCAGGGTATTGATGATTTGAAAGAAGTTAAGGCCGCGTATGTTGAAGGCGAAGGTCAAATCACTGTTGTCTGTCATAAAGAGTCGAAATAGCCATGCCATGGAGGATCGAATGGAAAATCACATGTATCCGCACCCATCCAAGGAAATCTCGCAGAAGCGATCGGAGCTGACCCCCGAGATCAGCCAGGCCTTTGCGGAGTTCAGTAAGAAAGCACTCGCCGACGGGGCGTTATCGGCCAAGGTCAAACAAATCATTGCCGTGGCGGTCGCCCATGTCACTCAGTGCCCATACTGCATCAAGGGCCATACCCAAAGCGCATTGCGCCACGGGGCGAGCGAACAGGAAATTATGGAGGCGATCTGGGTGGCCTCCGAAATGCGTGCGGGTGCTGCTTTCGCTCACTCGACGATCGCCCTTGAAACCATGCAGCAGGCAGCGCAAGCGAAGTTGTAATCAGATCGTGCTAAATCCCAGGAGTGGATCGCGGGCTATCCGGTCCTTCGATGCCTGCCGACCTTGCGATTTCCTCCTGCCTTTTTGGACATTTGTCCTGTTCCTCAGGCGGTGCCCCGCATATCTCGCAAGGCGATGAATTGCCAATGAGACGACGCATGCCGCCACAGCTGCCGCGCAACGGCTTTCTGCTGAGGATCACCCCGAGGGCCATCAGCAGGAAAAAGATGACAAAGCCCAGGAGGGCGTAAAGGTAAATCACCTCATAAACCTCCTCATCCGCCGAAATCATCAAACAGGATGTTATCGTCTTCCACACCCAAACTGTGTAAAAGATCGATCACGGCTTTGTTCATGGCGGGTGGACCGCAGATATAGAATTCGACATCCTCGGGTGCCTCATGCTGGCTGAGATAATTGTCGAAAAGCACTTTATGGATAAAGCCGGTATAACCTTCCCAATGATCCTCGGGCTGCGGATCGGACAGCGCCACATGCCAAGTGAAATTGGGGTTTTCGCGCTGCAGCATATCAAAGTCTTCCACATAGAACATCTCGTTGCGACTGCGCGCCCCGTACCAAAAGCTGATCCTGCGCTTCGTTTTGATGCGTCTGAGCTGATCAAAGATATGCGAACGCATCGGGGCCATGCCTGCCCCGCCACCGACGAAAATCATCTCCGCCTGAGTATCCTTGGCGAAAAATGTTCCATACGGGCCTGAGATATTCAGCTTGTCCCCTGGCTTCAGACTGAAAAGGTAGGAGGTCATTCGCCCTGGAGGCACACCCGGTTGTTTGGGAGGCGGGGTCGCGATGCGCACATTGAGCATGATTAGGCCCTTTTCCTCGGGATAGTTCGCCATGGAATAGGCACGAATCGTGGGCTCATCTGTTTGGGATCGCAGCTCAAAGAACTTGAAGCGATTCCAATCGCCGCGAAATCGATCCGCGACGTCAAAGTCCTTAAACGCAATGTCATAGGGCGGAGCTTCGGTCTGGATATAGCCGCCCGCCCGAAAGTTGACCGTCTCACCTTCCGGCAGATCGAGGACGAGTTCCTTGATAAACGTCGCCACGTTCTCATTGGAACGTACGGTGCATTCCCATTTGCGCGATCCGAAAACTTCCGCCGGCACCTCAATTCTCATGTTCTGCTTGCAGGGAACCTGGCAGGAGAGCCGAATACCGTGGCGTGCATCACGTTTGCTGATATGGTTGAGCTCGGTGGCCAGGATTTCGCCACCACCTTCCAAAACCCGCACTTTACATTGGGCACAGGTCCCGCCGCCTCCACAGGCGGAGGAAACAAAAATCTTATGAGCGGCCAGGGCATTCAGGAGTTTGCCGCCCGTGGGAACTTCAATATTGCGCTCGTCGTTGACGGATATCGTAATGTTGCCAAGACTCACCAGTCGCGAGCGGGCCAGAAGAATAATGGCGACCAGAGCCAGTACGATGCTGGTGAACATCGTGACGCCGAGGATAATCTCCAGCATGCGCTCACCCCCTCTCCTGCTACAGTTGGATGCCCGAAAAGCACATGAACGCAAGAGCCATCAGACCCGCTGTGATAAACGTGATGCCAAGCCCACGCAATCCAGCGGGAACATCCGCGTACTTCAATTTCTCACGGATTCCCGCCAAGGCTATGATGGCCAGAGCCCAGCCAAAACCCGAACCAAAGCCATAAACCGCGCTTTCACCCAGGGTATAGCCGCGTTCCACCATAAAGAGCGAGCCACCCAGAATTGCACAATTGACCGTAATCAAGGGAAGAAAAATGCCAAGGGCGCTGTAAAGCGAGGGGACATATTTATCCAGTCCCATCTCCAGGATTTGAACCAGGGCTGCAATGACACCGATATAGGAAATGAGGCCAAGAAAAGTCAGATCAACATGAATACCGATCCCGGCCAGGGCACCTTCTTTCAGCAGATGATTGAGCACAAAATAATTGGCCGTGACCGTGATGGTTTGAACCACCATCACAGCGATGCCCAGGCCAATGGCCGTTTCAATTTTCTTTGAAACGGCCAGAAACGTACACATGCCCAGAAAGAAGGCCAGGGCCAGATTCTCAACAAAGACGGATTTTAGAAAGAGGCTGAAATAATGTTCCATAACCAGAACTTTCTATTTTTCAATCTGTTCTTTTTTCCACATCCGCAGGAGCCAGATAAAGCCACCAATGATAAAAAAAGCACTCGGCGGCAGAAGCATCAGGCCGTTGGGCTGATACCAACCGCCATTGGAATGGACCGGCAGTATTTCAAAGCCGAGCAGGGATCCCGTTCCCAATAATTCCCGGACAACGCCCACACAGAGCAGTATCACGCCGTAACCCAGGCCGTTTCCCAGACCATCCAAAAAGCTGATTCCAGGAGGATGGGACATGGCGAACGCTTCGGCCCGTCCCATGACGATGCAATTGGTGATGATCAGTCCCACGAACACTGAGAGTTTTTTGCTGATCTCGAATGCATAGGCGCGCAGGACCTGATCGACGACGATCACGAGCGAGGCGATGATGGTCATCTGCACGATGATGCGAATGCTGCTCGGGATATGGTTGCGTATCAGGCTGATGGCAAAGTTTGAGCAACTGACGACGCATATGACCGCCAGTGCCATGACTGCTGAGGTCGCCAGACTGTTGGTAACGGCAAGTGCGGAGCAGATGCCAAGGATCTGAAGGGTGATGGGGTTGTTTCGAAAAACGGGATCGAAAAGCACATCCAGGGGACGCTCGCTAGCCATGGGAACCTCCTTTGCTCCTCAGTCTTTCGAGATAGGCTCCGTATCCGTCCTCGTTCGTCCAGAAGCGCAGCAAGTCATCCACGCCGTCGGTTGTTATGGTTGCACCCGAAAGTCCATCCACCTTGTGGACAGCCTCAGAGCTCTGTGGATTGACCTGACCCTTAATCACTTCAAGTTGATACTGACCATTTGCGTCCAGAAGCTTTTTTCCAGGCCATATGGCTCGCCAGGCAGGATTATCTATTTCACCTCCCAGCCCTGGAGTCTCGGCATGTTCATAGAAGGTCAAACCGACAACCGTGTTGGCATCGCCTTCAAGGGCCAGAAGACCCCAAAGGGTTGACCAAAGGCCCTTGCCATGAACAGGCAGAACCACGGTGGCCAGCTGATCACCTTCGTAAATTTCATAGACCACATTGTACTCGGCACGAACACGGATGCCTGCGATGTCACGGTCAGGAGGCACAGCCACGCTGGTCTCCGGTTCCTTGGCTGCCTGACGCGCATCAAATGTTTCCGGGTTGATGGAATCCATATACTCACCCGAGGCCAGATCGATGACCCGGGGTTTGACTTTGGCTTCAAAAATTGCATTGACGTCCACATCTTCATTGTTCGGAAGCAAGCCTGCCGCGAGGAGTATGTTGCGCCTTTTATCAAGGGCCTTGTTGAACTCCTGCTGGGGCCGCAGGATAACAAAAGATGCTGCGACAACAACGGAACAGGCGAGGCAAAGGACAAGAGCCACTAAAAGAGTATAGGAAACACTTTCCTTGGCACTCATGTGGCCCGCCCTCCGGTACGCACAGCCCGCCGCTTGATATTCTGCCTCAGAACCAGATAATCAATCAGCGGCGCGCAGACATTGCCAAACAGAATGGCCAGCATCACGCCCTCAGGAAAAGCCGGGTTCAGAACGCGCACCATGATCGTGAGAAATCCAATGAGAAACCCATAGATATATTTGCCAGCACGGGTCATGGCTGCCGAAACCGGATCGGTGGCCATGAATACGGCTCCGAATGCCAGGCTGCCGATCGCCAGATGCCAGATGGGGTCAACACTGAACAAGGGATTGGTGTCGCTGCCGATACTCTGGAGCAGGAGGGCAAACCCGGCCGCGCCGATCAGCATGCTGACCATGATTTGCCAGGAGCCAATCCCGGTCAGCACCAGGACAAGGGCCCCAAACAGGCAGGCAAACTTTGACGTTTCTCCCATGGAGCCGGGCATCAGTCCGATGAAGGCTGTGTTGAGGTCAAGACCCGAGCTCTTGATTCCTTCCACACCCTGAGTGGCTGCAATGCTCAGCGCTGTCGCTCCGCTGAAGCCATCGACGCGCGTGGCAGTGAGCAGCGTCTGTGGGTCCATGGCGGTCCAGATATAATCGCCGGTCATTTGCGCAGGATAAGCAAAAAAGATAAAGGCACGCGCGACCAGGGCCGGATTCAGAAAGTTTTTCCCGGTTCCTCCGAATACCTCCTTGCCGATCACCACGCCGAACGAAATGCCAATCGCCACTTGCCAGAGGGGGATGGTCGGCGGCAGGGTCAAAGGAAACAGGACGCCGGTTACCAAAAATCCTTCGTTGATCTCGAGTTTGCGGACAGACGCGAACAGGACCTCCCATAGGCCGCCGACAATATTGGTCACAAGAAAAACGGGAATGAAATAGAGGGCACCATAGACAAAGTTGGAAAGCCAACTTGTGGCATCAAAACCAAGGCCAAGCGCATTCATGACGTCCGAACGCCAGCCACCAGCTTCCGTGAGACCCAGGCGATCGAGAGCCAGGTTGCCCTGCAGGCCCGTGTTGTACATGGCCATGTAAATGCAAGGCAGCAGGGAAATGACAACGGTAAACATGATGCGCTTGAGGTCGATGGCATCACGGACATGCGAAGATCCCTGGGTCACAGCACCGGGCGTATAGAGAAAGGTATCCACCATCTCATAGATCGCATGAAAACGCTCATATTTTCCGCCTTTGTCAAAATGCGGATGGATGCGGTCCAGGACATCGCGAAGCGTTTTCATCATCCCTCCTTCTCAATGATGCGAAGACAGTGACGCAGCAGGGTTGCATAATCGGCTTTCGTCGGACAAACAAAGGTGAGAAGACCGACATCGTCCTCATCCAGCTCCAGGGCTCCCAGCTGCTGAGCGGACTCACTGTCCCCGATCAAGAGGGACCTGAGGAGGAACGTCGCTTCAATATCGAGAGGCATGACCTGCTCATAGCTGCCGATAGGAACCATGGCCCGCGGACTGCCGCCGGTCGTGGTGGTCAACGGGTACTTCTTTCCTGGTCGCAGTAAAGATGCAAAGACGCGCTTCACGGAAAACTTATTCAAGCCCGGCATCTGCCAGCCAAGGAATTCCCGCTCACGCCCTTCATGCAGAGCCACCACCTGCTGATGATAGCGTCCCAGGAAGGCTTCCGTCCCTTGCAGACGGCGACCATTATAGACGGAACCCGAGATCACGCGGACGTCACCTTCGTGAAGCTGACCACTGGTGATTTCCATGAGATTCGCTCCCAGGGGGACGCGAGCGTGATGAGGGTCCCGTACCGCAGGTCCCGCCACCGAAATGACTCTTTCGCTTTGATATAAGCCCTGGCGGAAGAGGTGGCCTATGGCCATGACATCCTGATAGCCGCAGAACCAGACGGTTTTTTGCAGGCCGACCGGATCCAGGAAATGAATATGCGTTCCGGCGAGACCCGCGGGATGGGGCCCTGCAAAATTCTGGACGGTAACTTCGGGCGGGAGGGCCAACTCAAGATCAGGTGACTTGCAGACGAAAACCTTCCCCTGGGTCAGACCTCGCAGGATGATCAATCCCCAGTGCAGGTCTTCGGTGTTTCCGTGGATAACGGTGGCCACATCCGGTGCCAGCGGATGGCTATCCATCAGCGTGACAAAGATGCTGTGAGGTTCGGATTCAGGCGCAGGGATTTTGTTATAGGGACGGGTGCGAAGGGAAGGCCAAAGACCAGCTGTCAGGAGTTGTTCGACCAGGGTCGTGCGTGGGAGCGAGGGGAGATCACTGAGGCGGTATCTTGGAAAACTGACGCTTTCCTCCCGATCCCTATGGATTTCCAGAACTTCAAATCGCCGCCGCTCCCCTCGGTGAATGGCCGCAATGTGCCCAGCCGCAGGAGCAGTAAAGAGAACACGCGGCATGCTTTGATCGAAAAACAAGGGCTGCCCTCGTCGCACCAGATCACCGGCTTTGACGAGAAATTTTGGCTTGAGATCGAGATAGTCATCGCCAACCAGGCCTAAAGTGTTGATGGTAACCTGTTTAATCTGCTTCCTGGGTTCGCCCGTCATCGGCAGATTCAGACCCTTTTTGATCTTGATCATAAGGATCACCGATCCTATCTGAAAGACGGTCCATGGGTTCGAAAACCTGAGGCAGTCTTTCCTGGTTTTTCGGTTGTGCGGATTCAGGTCATATTTTGTCTTTCATGGTGTCGTTCATCGAGGTCAATATACCCTCAGAGAATGGACGAGTCATCCGACTTCTCCGCTGATTCCTCAAGGAAAGTACCCATTAAAGCAGGCTCCACCTTGGTTCTGCATAATGTCTACCATCACGCAGAGTGGGCCTTAGGGAGATGGCTCGGACTTTTTCCGCAATCCGCGGCGGCTCATTTCCTCTTCGCGTGCGTCTTCGATCTCATCAAGGACGGCTTTGACGTTGGCCTTCTTCGTGCTCTCTTTGAAGAGACCGGTGAGCGGAGTATCCGGCTTGAGCTTGCCGCCTTCATAGAGTTTCCAAATTTCCCTGGCGTAGTTGGTGTCGAGGATTTCAGGAGCATAACGTCCAAAAAAGGCCGCGAGCTGCACCAGATCCCGCTCGAACAAAGCGAAGGCATTGTTCGCTGTGGCTTGAATGGCTTGTGGAAGATCAATAATCACGAGGCCATCCTTGGAAACCAGCACATTGAATTCCGAAAGGTCTCCATGCACAAGGCCTGCGCAAAGCATCTTCACCGCTTCACGGATGAGAACGCGATGATAGTCACGCGCTTCTTCAGCTGTCAGCTGGACATCATTGAGCCTCGGGGCCGGTTCACCATTCTCATCGGTGATCATTTGGAGCAGGAGCACGCCCTCATGGTAGCCGAGCGGTTGGGGAACCTGCACACCGGCTGCTGCCAGATGATAGAGGGCGTCGACTTCCGTATTCTGCCACTCCGCCTCGCGCTCCTGCCGCCCATAACGGCTACTGCTTTCCATCGCCCGTGCGCGACGGGAACTGCGAACCTTGCGCCCTTCGGTGTACTGGGCCTTTTGCTTGAACGAACGGTTTTTCGCATCTTTATAGATCTTGGCACAGCAAAGCTGCCCTTCGGCCTGGACGATGTAGACTTCGGCTTCCTTGCCGCTCTGCAGTTGACCCACGATGCTCTCGATCATCTGCGCATCGACGAGGGGTTGTAAACGCTTCGGTATTTTCATAGGGTCCATATGAGATTGTGTGAGTTCCATGACACACGGTGTCATACCATAAGAATACTCATGATGAAAGTTGATGAAGTTGGGGGCTGTCAGAGGCATGGGTCCTCTGACAGTTTATTTCTTTGATTTTACTGCTTATTGGCCAGAGGCATAGGTCGGAAGAATTTCGAAATCCTGGACCAAATCGCGGGCCTTGTTCCTGTCGGACTGCATATTCCAAATCGACTCATATCCCAAAGTCCTCGCTTGGGCTTCCTGTTCCTTGAGTGCCTTCTTCATCCCAGCAATCAAGTCATTTTTGCGAAGAACAGTGTCGAGCGATTGGATGTGCGTGAACCTGGTGCCGGTCCATGGCATGCCAGGCTCATCGTGCACTTCACCTTTGGAATAAAGGGTGGGAACGGTATAAGCATTCGGCTCACCGACGATGCGAAAGGTCATGGATGTGGTCATCCCATCGACTTCAATTTCAACGGAAATCAATCCGTCCACACCCAGATCGCGCATCAGCTGCATATCCGGTTTGTCGGCTGGAAAGGTCGAGGACGTCAGCCTTGGGGAATTCAGGGATCTCATTCCTTTGAAACTGCGGGAGATGCTTTCCTTTGTGTAGACATCGGGGATGGCATCGAATTCCTTATAGACTGAAGAGTTCAGGACTTTCTCAGGCGCGATGATGGTGATGCCGAATTCTTTCTTAAACATCCTGCTGAGGCCGTCATGGAATTTTTTTAGAGCGTTATCCCAAGAGGCGAGGGGAACCTCATTCTCCGATTTCTCGTGCAGCCTGCCGCGAATGGAAAGCGAGGCTATCGCGAATTTCCTGGCCTGGGAGAGAGGTTTCCCATGGGATGCATTCGGTTTGCTGACGGCGTAAGCCACCTTACGGGTTCCTGCGGGCAGTGTCCCTGATACTTCAATTCCAGCGACAGCAGGAGACTGGCCGCTCACTGTAACAGGCATCCAGGCCCAGGCCATGGCAATATTTTGGGCCGAGCCGACCCCGGCGACTGTCCCGGGCATGACATTGAACTGCTCCACGAGCACGTAGTTTGCACCTTCAACGATTTTTGAAGAGGTTCCGAGAGAATGATGTCCAAAGGCGACGGCGGGAATTTTGAGGATTCTGTCAGCCTTGAAGACTCCAATGTGGGCGAAGTTGCGTCCTTCCAGGCCCTCCGTAACCAGGGCAACGCGGACGAAGGAGTAGGGAGAAAAGTCGGCGAACTCCAAGGTCATGTCCTTCGATAGATCGACCCTGGCCGCTTGTGAGGCTCCATTGACAGAAATCAATTTCAACGCCTGGGGCGGCTGAACAGTAATTTCCGTCGTCTGACCGCTGGTCGTGACGATGCTGATCGTTCTGGGCTTATGATCGAGCCCATCGAAGGTGCTGGAATAAACGCCCCTGCCCGCATACTGCATGTCCATGCCGTCCAGCTTGACGGTTCCATCGATCCGCCGGGAGCCGACCGTGTCACGGGATAGGCAACTCAGGGTAATTCCCGTGCCACCTTCCTTCCAGTCCTTGCTAATCAAGGTCATCTCCTGGGTGTTCGCGCCGGTTGGGTAGAGATTGGTAATGGAGCGGGTCTGTATCGCGCACGTCGAGAGGTCGGCCGTGCTGTCGATGATCTCTTCCACGACTCTTTTTGCCGACAGCGAGACACATCCGTTTGTCATGGGAACCCATGAAACTGCGGCCATCATTGTGGCCAGCCTGACTGCTTTCATGACTTTTTCCTCAAAGGTTAATGCTGATGGAATATGTTAACCCATCAAGCCAATATTGCACGCATAAAGTGGCATGGATTGATTTCGAGGAAGGGTGAACCAGAGGTGGGGGAGAGGGACGGGCCTTTGGACAAAGGCCCGTATGAGTTACTTGCTGCTCGTCGCCAGCTTTTTCACTTCGCGACGCAGAATCTTGCCCACGGGCGATTTCGGCAAATTGTCAGCAAAAACAATCTGCGAGGGACGCTTGTAGTTGGTCAACACTTCGCTCAGAGCCTTCTGAAGCTGCTCCCTGGTCACGCTCTCATCGAGAGGCACGGCATAGAGCACCACTTTTTCGCCCGTTTTTTCGTCCGGTAAACCGATGGCGGCACATTCCTTGACCAGGCCTGTGGCCATGACCTTGGCATCGATTTCGTTGGGGTAGACATTGAAACCCGAGACGAGGATCATATCCTTCTTTCTATCCACGATTTCAATCATTCCATCCTCGGCAATCGTGACGATATCCCCCGTCATCAAATAGCCGTCATCGGAAAAGATACGGGCGTTTTCTGCTTCCATCTTCCAGTATTGAAGCATCACTTGCGGGCCTTTGACCAGCAATTCACCGCGGACCGATGGGCCTGCGCCCAAGGGCAAGTCCTGGCCCTGCTCATCTCGCAATTTCAAAAGGGTCTGGGCCAAAGGATAGCCGACCGATCCCACTTTAAGGCGTTTGACATCGGCCACAGCGAGCAGGGGACTGGTTTCGGTCAAACCATAGCCATCCAGAATGGTGGTCTGTGTGCGTTTTTTCCATTCGACAGCGACGTCCGGTGAGGTCGCCATGCCTCCGGATACGATAACCAGGCGAGGGTCCAGCCGAACATTTTCAAAGTCCTTGCTGGTGAGCAGGGCCTTCAAGAGAGTATTGATCATGGCACATAGGGCAACATCAGGCAGGGTTAACAGACCGATCAGTTTCTTCAGTTCGCGAGGATTGGGAAGGGTCACAATGGTGGCCCCTTGATCCACAGTGGCGGCAAAGAAGCCGCAGGTCAAGCTATAGATGTGATAGAGGGGAAGCGGAAGCACAACCTTGATATTGTTCGCGTCGGCGCTTTGTCGGGCGATGGTCACACGGGTTCGAAATTCTTCTGAAAAGGCGACTTCCGCCTGCTTTGAATTGATCAGCATATTCATGTGGGAAAGGGCCGCGCCTTTGGAAACACCGGTAGTTCCGCCGGTGTATTGCAGAAACGCGATATCCTTGCCCTTGATGTTCTTTTCCCTGGCGCGAATGGCCGCCAGCTGCTCGGGTGAGGGCTGGGCGAGAATAGTGCGAAACTCTGTGGTTTTAAGGTTGGCCGCGAACGCATAGGCCGGAACCATTTTTTTGATATGCCGTACAGCGAAGTTCAGCACCGTGCGCTTGGGCCAGGGGAGAAGGTCCCCAACCCGGGTCACGATCACTTCCTGCAGTTCGGGAACAATGGCTTCCGCTGGGCTTTTGGCAACATTCTCGAGCGTGATCAGAATCTTCGCCCCTGAATTCCGCAGCTGGTATTCGATTTCATCTTTCGTATATAGGGGGTTGCAATTGACGACAATGAACCCCGCCTTAAGCACGCCGATCAAGGAAATCAAATATTGCGTGAGATTGGGCATCATGATGGCCACGCGATCCCCCACCACCATGCCTGGCCGGTTCATGAGGTAATTTGCGACCGCGTCGGATAACGCGTCAAGTTCGGCAAAGGTATGGGCATGGCCGAGGCATAGGGCTGCCTCCTTATGACCCGATTCCTTGACACGTTGATGCCATTGCTGAGCAAGGTTTTCGAGGCCATTCAATTCATAATTCAGAGGGCGGCCGATACCAGTGAGACACTTTTGCCAAAAGGCTTTGACAGTTTGATCATCAAGTCGAGAGGCCTTTTCCGCTAGTTCCATACCTGCTCCTGTGAATTCTTTCGTTTTAGAACGAATGACCGTAAATGCAAAACGTCCTGAAAGCATTTTCGGCACAAATTGAAATGAGTGGAATTTCCAAACTTGAGTTCTTGGTAAGACTCGGACCTTGATACCATCAACGGAACCCAAAGACTGGATTCGGATTCAGCTGGACAGAACACCGAGGTCCCGCTAGAAAATTGGCAGAGGGTATACTTCTTTGATGGCTTAAAGGGATGAGTGGTGGCGCAGGACAGGAAAAATCAAGCCCCGGAACAATGGGGCTCGCGTATCGGGGTCATTTTAGCTGTTGCAGGATCCGCCGTAGGGCTCGGAAATTTTCTGAGGTTCCCCGGTCAGGCCGCTCAAAATGGAGGCGGGGCCTTCATGATTCCCTATTTCATCTCGCTCCTTGTGCTCGGCATCCCGCTTTGCTGGGCTGAGTGGACCATGGGCCGTTATGGTGGATCCAAAGGCTTCAATTCGGCTCCTGGCATCTTCAGCGTCATCTGGAGAAATCCTTTGGCGAAATATGCGGGCTCTTTGGGTGTGATGATTCCGCTTGTGATTTACATGTATTACGTCGTGATCGAGGCCTGGTGTCTGGGTTACGCTTTCCATTATCTCTCCGGGGCGCTGCTCCTGGGTGCGGAGCCGGGAGCGTATGGCAATTTCTTTAATAAGTTTGTCGGCGTGGAAAGCAATGGATTTCTCTACACGGGCGGCCATGGCCAGGTCCTTGGTTTCGTCTTGTTTACCTTCCTGCTCAATTTTATTTTGATCTATCGCGGCGTCAGCAAAGGGATTGAGAAGTTCTGTAAAGTGGCCATTCCTGTGATGGTTATCGCTGCCAGCTGTGTTCTTATACGGGTTCTGACGTTGGGTACACCCGATCCCAGCCGACCTGAACAGTCTGTATTGGGTGGGCTTGGGTTCATGTGGAATCCGAACTTTGACGCTCTCATGGATCCGAAAACCTGGCTCGCGGCGGCAGGGCAGGTTTTCTTTACTCTTTCGGCTGGATTTGGGGTCATTATCAACTACGCAAGCTATCTGAAGCCCAAGGATGATGTGGCCCTGAGTGGGCTGACGGCCAGCAGCATGAATGAATTCTTTGAGGTTTGTCTGGGTGGACTGATCACCCTGCCGGCGGCCTTTATCTTTCTCGGAGCAGCGGCCGGAGGGTTTGGAACCTTTGCTCTGGGTTTTAACGCCTTGCCGAATGTTTTTGCCTTGATGCCCGGGGGGCAGTTTTTTGGGTTCCTCTGGTTCTTTATGCTGTTTCTGGCGGCGATCACGAGCAGTCTTTCCATGCTGCAGCCTGTGATCGCATTTTTGGAAGAAGGGTTTGGGCTCAAGCGGCATGCTTCCGTTGCCTTCCTTGGGCTGATTACGGCGATTGGATCAGGCTTCGTGATCTATTTTTCGGAAGGTCTGGTTGCCCTCGATATGTTTGATTTTTGGGTAGGGACGACTTTGATCTTTGTGCTGGGGATGGTGCAGGTCTTCATCTATGGATGGGTTTTTGGGATTGAGAAAGGTGAGGCTGAGTTGCATCGGGGGGCTCATATTCAAGTGCCTCGGGCGGTTCAGTATGTTTTGAAGTATGTCTCGCCGGTTTTCCTGGCGGCGATATTTATTGCGTTCTGTTACAACAACGTTCCTGGATATATTGATACGATTTCCAGGAATCCAGTCGCTCTCCTGTCCGTGCTGTTTATTCTGGTGATCCTGGGTTTTACGTTTCTCCTGGCGCATATCGCGGGCAAGAGATGGGAAAAGGACGGACGGTTTGAGGGTGCGGGGCTTTCCAAAGGAACTCAAGCGGAAAAGGCAAGGCGATGACGGGAACAGGTTGGTTGATTATGTTGGTTTCCATGACATCTGTTATTGGACTGCTCGTGTATTGCCTTTTTAAGGTTTTCAGTCTGCCCTCAGTTGAGGTGGAAGAGCACATGCAGGGACAGCCATTTATTGATACCAAGGATACGAAGAATGGGGATTGAGCGAGAGATGCGATTTGTCTTTGAAAAAGTAGCTCCGAACGATCTGAATTCCATGCGTGAGCTCCTGGAAGTCTATGCTGTTGCGTTCGAGGATCCCGCTTCCTATAGGTCCCGCCCGCCTTCCGATGACTACCTCAGAGCCCTTCTGGCCAAGGAGACATTTATCACAATCGTAGCCAGGCATGAAGGGAGAGTTGTTGGTGGGCTGTCGGCTTATGTGCTTGAAAAATTCGAGCAGGAAAGAAGCGAAATCTATATTTATGACCTTGCTGTCAGTGAGGGGTTTCGAAGGAAGGGGGCAGCCCGAGGGCTCATCCATCATCTGCAGAATATGGCAAAGAGTTACGGAGCGTGGGTTATCTATGTGCAGGCTGATAAAGGGGATGAGCCTGCCATAAGACTTTATGATTCGATGGGGACGCGAGAGGATGTCTTGCATTTTGATATCGACACAGATAAGACTCTAAAATGACTCGATATTTGGGGTGCCGTCAACGGCAATAAAGTTAGGTGTCTGATGGGCCGACAATGGTTGAAACCTATGGGAGGCTGCCTATGAGTGACCTTGATATTGATGATTACAACGAAGACTGCAGTGCTTATATCCACTATTTGAGTTTCGAAAAGACACCTGAGGGCAGAAAGTATCTGCAAGGCTTAACGGATAGCTTGCACAAGTTCCAGCTGAAAGCCTTCCTGACCAGGCTGCTCAGGGCTTGAGGATTCCGCCAGATCAGCCCAAAGGATGGGTTCATCCTGCTCCAGGTTCCGGTTCAAGATCTTATGGCAAACCTCGTGGAAGTGGTAGGGGGCAAGACCAATTCCTGGCGATTTGAGACAGAGGTGTTCCTCGGTCAGCCGAGTGCCAGCGGGGATTGCCGTCCGTGCGTAGATTGATTTTGCCATTTTTATTCGAGCCGGTTCCTGTTCCTGAAGGTCATTGTCGCGTCTTGCCTGAAGAGCGAGGTCCGTGGCCCGAAGCTCTTCAACCTGCTGACGCAATTCATTCGGCTCCAAAGAAAAGGCATGATCAGTTCCCTTCAGCTGCCTATCCAGCGTGAAGTGCTTTTCCAGGACCATGGCGCCCAGGCTGCGGGCCAGAACGCCAGGCAAAGTTCCTTTGCCATGACATGAATATCCAACCGCAATCCGCGGATATCTCTTTTTCAGCAACGAAATCCGCGAAAGGTTGAGTTTATCTGCCGGCGTCGGATACATGGCGACAGCATGCAAGAAACAGAAATCCACCTCGAATCGCATCAGACACTCATAGGCCCGATCCACATCGGCAAGAGTCGCAGCCCCGGTTGAGATCAGCAGAGGTTTCCCCAGACGCGCGATGAATTCGATCAGAGGAATGTTGGTAAGGTCCGCCGAAGCCACTTTGTAGGCCACGACGCCAAGCTGCTCACAAAAATCGACACTTGCATTATCAAAGGGCGTTACGAGAAAATCCAGTCCCAGGCTCTCGGCACAGTCCTTCAGGGCTCGATACTGATCAAAGTCAAACTCCAGGGCTTCACGATGCAGGCCGTAAGTTGGGCCGAAGCTTGCCGAACTCCGATAAGGGCTATGGAAGAACTGAGGAGTGAAAAGCTCCTGATTATTCCGCTTTTGGAACTTCACGGCCTGCACGCCGCATTCACCCGCATGCCGGATCATTTTTATAGCCTGACCCATATCACCCTGATGATTGTGTCCAATCTCGGCGATCACGTAGCAGGGCATATCCGGAGCTATCCTGTGGCGACCCAGCGTAAATCCAATCATGAGTTCATTTCCGCATATATTTTTTGGGCCAGCATGAATTGAAAGGGCTCATCAATGTCGATGGAAATACCACGGATGGGGAAAAGGAAAGGTTTCCGTCCAATGACATAATTGTACTTCAGGATATCCCGTTTCCTCATGATGGCCATGGATTCGAAGGAATAGAGCGGGGGCAGGTCCTGTGACCAAGGGTGCCATGGGCCAAAGTTAAAGTTCACCCCCTGGCCTCGTTCATCCAACAGGAATTGTCTAACCGGACTGACTGTCACAAGGCTATCATGCTCATGCTCGATCGTGTTCCAACAGTCGCGCACAGCCTGAAAGGCGTCGAATAATGGGGCCACCACTTCCACCCAGGCCACGGCCTCATCCGGATCAGCCGGAACCGTGTCGACCAGATGGGTGACGACATCGGACCATGGGGTCACATCGTCGGCAAAAACCGGATCACGCAGCAGAAAGTGAACGCCGTGACGTTCTACGATCGGGCGCTTGCTCTCATCGTCGCAGGATACAAAGATGTCCTGAGGCTCGAAAGCCCGCAGCAGCTGTTCGATCTTGATATCCACCAGACAGCGACCTTCGTGAAATGGACGCCAGTTCTTGTCCTTTACCCTTGATGATTGAGCTTTCGCTGGGACGATTACCTTCATAATGGCTCCGAGGTTTAGTAAAGAAAAACAGGTCTCGCGACCGGGCCGCGGAGATGCTCCCGCATGGTTCCTGCCTCCAGCACTTTCGCCAGCACTGCAAAGCTCTCATCCGCTGCAGCAAGGGTCATGGTCAGCTCGTCGTGTCCATGGGACAGGCTTATGCAGATGCGCTCCATGAGAATATGGCGCTCGATCATCTCCTGCATGAAGAGTGTTTTCAACTCGTAGGAGAAGCTGCCCTCCTCAGAAGCAAACCACAGGCTGGGGCGGCAGGGCAGACCACGAACTTCAACCCTTGAGGAGAGACCATGGCGCTCAATCCGCAGCCTCAGTCCTTCCTGGAGGTCAGCGCCGTACTTCCAAATATGGGCGATGACATCCTGATCTTCGAACCTATCAAGTGTTGCCAGTGCAGCGGTCAGCCCTACCAGCTCCGAGCCATAGGTACAGGAGAGCAGGAACACAGGACCATTCATGTTGCCATGTTCCATGATTTCACGCCTGCCCACGAGAGCCGCGCATGGAAAGCCATTGGCCATGCCTTTGCCGAAGGTCGCCAGATCCGGCGTGACATCATAGAAGAACTGAGCGCCGCGTAGATGCCAACGGAATCCGGTAATGATCTCATCGAATATCAAGAGCGCCCCATGGCGGTCGCAAAGTTCTCGAACACCCTGCAGGAATCCCGGCTGAGGACTCTGGACATCGGCCGGCTCCATGATCACGCAGGCTATGTCGCGCCCTTTTTCAGCGAAGAGCTGTTCAAGTGAATCCAGATCGTTATAACGGAATTTCAAGGTGAGGTCCCGGACAGCCTGCGGCACGCCGCCGGCTCGCGAAGTCGATCCAATGAACCAATCACAAAAACTATGGAAAGGCTGTTCCTGACAGCGTACGACGTAGGAACCTCCGGTGTGGAAGCGGGCCAATCGTATGGCGGCTGACGTGACATCCGATCCATTCTTGGCGAACTTAACCATCTCCGCGCACGGTATGAGATTACAAAGCCGCTCGGCCAGCTCACCCTCAAGTATGGATGGACGGGTAAAGGCATTGCCACGTTCGAGCTGCCTGCCGATGCGCTCCGTGACGGAAGGAAAGGCATGGCCGAGGGAAACAGCGAAGATACCCATGCCGTAGTCAATGTACTCCTGTCCGTCCGTATCCCAACAGCGTGCACCCGATGCACGGTCGATGAAGGGGGGAGCATTCCCGGGAAACTGATCGTCGGCTTTGGAATAGGTATGAGCTCCGGCGGGAATGAAGCGGTGCGCGCGTTCTCGATAATAAAGAGTCGTCTTATTCGTAGAATTCATGGAGCACCGGAATATCGCATTGTGTTTTGCAGAAGTGGCCTTCGGGAAATCCACCGTCGGTATGCATCGCCCGCAATTGCTGGTAAGCTTTGCCGTTCCAAATCTCGCTCAGCGACTGCTCGTTCGCATTGCCGAGATTAATGTGGCCCTCGTAGTCCAGAGGGCAAGCAACGACTGTTCCATCATAGAGTATCGTCATGGATGACCAGGGAAATTCGCAGTAACGGAGCATGTATTCCGATTCATTGGAAGGTGCTCCCTCCTCTTCATAGAGCCAGCGATTATGCTGGTTTTTCACATAGACAAGAACATTGTGCTTTTCCCAGAAGTTCAGGAACTCATCGCAGGCAGGATCATCCGCCCGGAACCTCAACTTCGTCATGACAATTCTGGTTTTCCGGTTTTTTTGTTCCAAAAGGTTCAGGACATCGAAGATCTTGCCCAGCGTTTCGTCATATGTTTTGTCGATACGTCCACGGTATTTTTTCTGAGTCTCCTGGTCCATCCCGTCGAGGGAGAACTTCAGATAGGTGAGCCCAGCATCAGCCAAGGCATCGATCACTTCAAGACGAATGTTGGTGGGATTCATCGAGAAATAGGTGGGAAGCTCACAGGCTGCCGCAAAAGCCACTTTTTCATGGAGTTTCGGATCGAAAACCGGCTCACCGAAGCCATGAAGCGTCAAGGAGCGCGCACAAATTTCATAATAGAATCGATCCTCGGCAATGGCAACGGACCCCGGCATGCGATCCCGGTGCACATGCTGGCTCCAATCGTTCCAGGATTCACCATCATGCGGAGCGATCTGCGACGTTATGCGACTAAAAAGATCCAGCGGCATGTGCCCGAGCCGGCGGGTCATGAGTGTCGTGCGTGGACACATTACGCACTTCATGTTGCAGACATTTGTGGTTTCGATCTGGTAAACATGTGGCGAGATGTCTCTCAGCTTTTCAAACTCTTCACCGATGTTCGGGGGCTTCCGTTGATTGACAACAGCCTGGCGCAATTCGCTGGACCGGCGTACGAAATTTATGTCGAACATGTGTTTGCTCAGTATGGCCAGGGTTGACTTCCATGGTAAATAGTTTGATTCGTAGAAAAAATCAACCTGAACCAGGGCTCTCATGGAAAGTGAATACGTCCACGTCGTGATTTACCGTAGCGGTGGCATAGGTGATGTTGTGCTAGCCACTTCATGCATGGACATACTTATGGATCTGGGCCTGCCCATGAAGGTGTATTGGTTGGGTCGCGAACCAACATTGAGTATCCTGTCGGAGTCCTATCGGTGCATAGTCCCTCTTGCGATCGATAGCGCAGCAGGATTAGGGGCCAACCTCACCTATGCTCTCAAGAGAGTGGCGCAGGCGGATCTGATTATTGACCTGCAGAAATCCGCAAGGTCCCAGCTGATTTGCTGGAGACTGGCCTTGCGATACCGAAAGCGCGTCCATAGCTGGAATAAAGCCAGCATGGCTCGCACACTGATGGTGATCCAGGGCCGGGTTCGGAGGCGCATGCCGTGCCCTGAGCAGGAGCAAAGATCCCTCAAGCCACGATATTTTCTCATGGCGGAGTGTCTCCATCGAGCTCTTGGCTTATCTGATCGTGCAGTCCTCTTGAAAGCGCGACCGCGACTGCCGCTATCGCCTGGTTTGCGGCATCAAGGAGAGCAGCAATACAGGCTTGGGATTGGACTCGGGGCCCTGCACCCAGGAAAGGAGGCTCCCCTCTCCGTTTTCCTTGCCATCGTTGAGGTGCTTCTACGCAAGTCGACCGAGGCCGGTATTCCCCCTTCGCAGATCAGCATTATCTGTTTAGGTGATGAAACCATTCGGGGCAGGGCTTCAGAGTTCTGCCGTCAGCTCCAAACACGATGCAGGATACTGGATTGCACAGGTCAGACGAGTCTCGTCGAGGCCGCCGCGATTCTGCGTTCCACCCAGGCGTTTCTTGGAAATGATTCCGCCTTGGGACACCTCGCGGAGGCGGTAGGCACGCCCGTCGCTATTCTTTTCGGGCCAACCATCGAAGGGTTTGGCTACGCACCCTTTCTTCCGGGGAGTGCTTCCCACTCCATTCCTCTCGGATGTCGACCTTGTACCAAGGATGGCGCCACAAACTGTCGTTATCATGATCGCCGATGTTTTACGGGAATTGATCCCGAGGCCGTGGCCGGGCAAATCCTATGGCTATGGAAGGAAGCTGACCGATGACGCCTCGAAACCATCGATCACCGTCTGCAGTTTCAAAAGCATTCCTACAAAGTTTGGCCCTTCTCTGCGATTGTCTCTACATCGTGATGCGCATGCTGTCCCCTTTCAACAGGACGTGCGCACGATACTCCAGGAATCGCCGGGTCATTTTCCAACTCGTACCGCAGTTCCAGGAGGCCAGGATCATGCATCAAAGGGTTCTGCTCTTCTTCTGCAGCAGTGCAGGTGAATACGAGCAGGCCGTTCCGCTCATCGAAAGAAGTCAGCGGATGCCGTCCACCTATGTTCATGTCGTGCTTCATTCACCCTCAGGCATGGACCACCTGACGATGAAGAAGGTTGCCCATACCTATAGCCTGGCTCCCGTGGATTCCTATCAACGATGGCTGCGCATCCTGGCGATCTTGCGACCGGATGCGGTCTTCGTGATTCGCAATGAATATTGGCCAGGTTTTTTCGCAGCCGCGCGGGAGTACTCCCGCTTGATCATCGTCGATGTCACACCGAGTCTCGGCGGTCGCGTGAAACAGTGGATCAAGAAGATATTTCTCTCTGCAGCTGATCAGGTTTATACAGTCCGTGAGCATGGCGACACCAAATACGATCGCGTCCTTGAAAGAGTTGGTGTCGAAAGACCCTTTTTTGAACAGCTTCGGAATGCTCTCGTCCAACGGTTTGGCTCGCCTCAGAGGCTGATCATCGGCAGTGCCTGGCCGGAGGATCTGGAGATGGTCCTGCGAGCCTGGCCGATTTTTATCGCGAAGCAGGAAACGCCCTGGCAGGTTTTGGTTGTTCCCCATGATATTAGCGAGGTCTCGCTGAGGAGGCTGGAAAGCATTTGTCACAGAGCCTCCGTGAGCGTCAGCCGCTGGAGCCGATATCAGGGTGAAGGGACTGCGTCGCCAGATTTTCTGATCGTCGATACTCTGGGGCGTCTCGCCGAATGGTATGGCTGTGCCCAGCTGGCAATCGTAGGGGGAGGCTTTGGCAAGGGTGTGCACAATATCCTGGAGGCAGCGGCCTACGGTCTTGCGATAGCTTTTGGTCCCAAATACCAGGACCAGGTCGAGGCGGAACTCTTTGTTCAGCAGGGGTTGGCTGCGCCGGTCCGCTCTGCTCAGGAATTGGTCGCGTGGTGGAACAGGGTCGGGATTGCGGAAAATAACGGCAGGACCCGCACATTTCTAACGAATTTCGCAGGTGCCAGCGATCACATCCTGAAGACGTTCGAAACGCCGGACCCTAACACCCTCGCGGTATTGCATGTGAACCTGGAGAAAGGCTGGCGCGGGGGTGAGAATCAACTGCGTTTGCTCCTCAAGTTCCTCCCACAGGGTGCTGTAAGCAGCCATCTGCTCCTGCGGGAAGGGCACGAAGCCCAGAAGAGAATGGGTGCTGGCTTCCCTTGCTGTACCTGGGAAACGGGGTTGTTCGGAATGCTCTTCAGCATCTCGCTCGCTTGCTTCCATTGTCGTATGCATGGGATAACTTTGATTCACGCGCACGGATCCAAGGCCCATACGGTCGCGCTTACTCTTGCGTCTTTTCGGAAGGACCTTAAAATTATTGTTCATAGGCGTGTTGACGACATTCCCTCGCGCAGTCTCTACCATCGATGGAAATATGCATCCCCGAAAATAGTTCGCTATATTGCGGTTTCCCAGGCCGTGAAACGTGTTCTGCAGTCCATGGGTGTGCGGGAAGAGACCATAGAGGTTATCATGAGTTCCCTTGACAACCAGAACATCCCGGTGGACCGCCTCACAGCACGACGCAATCTGTCGCTCACCACCAGCGTCCTGGAGGATGCGATCTGGATTACCAACGCCGGGGCTATGACGAAGCAGAAGGATCAGGCAACCCTCCTCATGGCTTTCGCAAAGCTGCATCGGATGGGGATGAATGCCATCCTCATGGTGGCTGGTGAAGGCCCCCTTCAAATGCGCCTGGAAAGGCTTTGCCAGGAGCTTGGCATCGAGAGTCGGGTCCATTTCCTTGGACAGCTCGATAGCCTGGATCAGCTGCTGGCAGCCTCGGATATTTTTGCCCTGTCGTCGATTCGAGAGGGCCTGGGGACCGTGCTCCTTGAAGCCGCCGCCCGTGGCTGCGCTCTGATCGCGACGGATGCAGGCGGTGTGTGCGAATTCATCCGTCATCAGGAGACTGGCCTCCTGGTCCCGCAGGGCGATGCTGAGGCGCTTGCAGATGGGATTCTTTGGCTGCATGAGAACCCAGAAGCGGCATCGACCATGAAAGTAAATGCCAGGAAACTCCTGCTCGAAAAATTCTCGGCCCAGCTCATGGCGGAGAAGGCACTTCAGGTCTATCGCGAATCGAGCCTTTCGGCTACTCCAGCCCAAGTGAGTACCCAGAGAAAGCCGATGTATACATAGGCAATGGGCGCATCAAAGTAGGTGTTTTCCGTGAGACCATGCAGAAGATTGGCGAAGAAGGCCACTGAGAAGCAGGAAAAGGCCAGTTTGAGTTCACGCGATGAATGTTGGTTCAAGTATTCTTTGATGCCGCGAACAAGGAGAAAACCGAGAATGAAAAGACACAATGCCCCTACGATGCCGACCGTGCTCAATATTTCGAGGAAGAGATTATGTGAGTTGTATTTCCTCGGAAAATCACCGAAACCGAGCTTTTCGTAGTAGTCGAGTCTTATCGCTTGATCCATCCAATAGGCGCCTTGTCCGAGCCACGGGCTATCTAGAAACATCGCCCAATGAACCTTCCAAAAGACAATTCGAGCATCGGCCAGGCCTGTCGTCTCAAGCTGCATAGGCAGTTCCTTGAACCGCTCCCAAATACCGAGATGGAATCCCAACATCACGGATGCGGCCAGCACCGCAAAGCCCCAGGCCAGGCGCTGCTTCCTGGAGAATTCTGATCCCGCAAAGAGAGGCAGCAGCATGCCGATAGCGCCGGCAGTAAGTGCAGGCGAACGGCAGCCGGTCATAAGTATGAAGACAAGATGGGCCCCACTTACCAAAAAGGCCCGAGTATCCCGATTTTTGGCAGCAAGCGTTCCGTAGTAAGCAAAAAACGCCAGGCTTACACCGGCCATCGTCACGGGATGACTGGTGAATCCTGTCACCCGGTACGTCCCGTTCAAAAAGCGACGATCCTCACGAAAAGCATACTGTGAGAAAAAGTCAAAGCCGCTAAAAAATTGCACAAGGAGGTAGAGTCCAAACAGGAGCGAGGCCCAGACCACTCCCTTATGAAAGCTCTCCATCAGGGTGGTTTTAGCTCCGGAAGAGTCATTGGGTGAGATTATAGGTCGTTTGTCGAGCACGCCTATGAGGAGCATCATGACTCCTGAAACCAGGACAGCGGAACTTAAATTGCTGCTTAGAATCGAGGAATCTATCTCCTTGGGCTGCCGTAGCCATAGGATAATGTTGTTCAGTGGAAAGAGGGCATAAGCTGCCGCGAGCAAAAAGCCGACTCGGGTCCAGGGAAACCTGGCAGCACCAGCTCTCGCGCGGCGATGCAGCAGAAGCAAGGGGGCGAGGATGCCCAGGATGTAGATGCCTCCCGATTGCAAAGCTCTGGCACCAAGCAGGGCAAAGGGCAAAAGAAAAAACGCGCTGTTGACGAGCCCTCGATCCATTTGAGTCATGCCTGGCCAGATCCTTCCGTCAAGGGCGAATTTCCCTCATCGATGTGCTTTGCGAGTCGACCGGGATTCCTGCTGTGGAGTTTATATATGGCGAAGGGAGGGGAAATCAAATTAAATTGCCCTGAGAATCAGGAGGCTGCGATTACCCAAGTCTGTGTGGAACGCATCGGGCGCAGGCGTGCGACCCGACGTCATGATGAAGTTTTTATGGTTTATTGGCGGCAGGACTGACCATTTTCCCAGCCCCAGCCATCGCCCCGGCCACTCGAATTCTGTCTGCACTTAGGGTAGCTTTCCAAACGAACACGGCAGCTTTGAGAATTTTCAAATCCCCAGCCGTCGCCATCGGGATCTGTCGAGAGATTCGAGCAGGTTGGAAACGCATTCGCATTCGATTGACAAGCGCGACCGTTTTCCCAACCCCAGCCGTCACCATCAGGATCTGAACTCGGGCTGCCACACCGTGGGTAGCTTTCCAATCGGACGCGACAGGTCTGGTTATTTTCCCAACCCCAACCATCGCCATCAGAGTCCACGGATACGCTCGTGCAAGTGGCAAAACTCACGTCCCGCCACTGGCAGCTGCGGCCGTTTTCCCAACCCCAGCCATCCCCATCCGGGTCGCTGTCTTTGCTCAAACACGCTGGATAAACGCCGGCCTCGGGGCGCTCTTCTGGATTCGGCGCTGCCGTCTTGTACATTTCACTTAAGTCATTATAAAAGAGTGTGGATGCACTCTCAGAGAACCTAACGAAGTCCTGATAATCGGCATGCTTCTTATGCGGGATATAGTATTCTGTGCTGTCCAGCTTTCTATTCTCCCAGGTCAGGACATAAGCAACTTTCACTTCCGGGTCGCTCAGCATTGCCAGCAGCTGCTTCGTATACCATTGGCTCCCAGTACTCGACTCATTGTGTAAGTTGTAGTTGCCGGTCTCGGTGAGAGCCGCAACCTTTGACTTTTCATCAGCGATCGTACTGACAACCCGAAGATACTGCGTAAAGAGCCTGGTTTGATAATCGGCCTCTTCCCAGGGATTGCCGAATTTCTGAGAGTAATAGAGGTCAATCCCAAGGATGTCCACATACTCATCACCAGGATAGCTGTTCAAATAATCATTTCTGAGTTCTTCACTCGTTGGAGTATCTTTCATCGCGTTTTGAGAGCTACACGTGTGACCATCGTGCTTGCAAAGCTTGTCGGGAGCAAAGGCAATCAGAAGATTCTTGAGACCTTTGGTCTTACGGAGGTAATCAACCGTCATCCGAAATAGTTTTTTATAGGCTTCTGCACCTTTGACAACGTTGGATTTCCCCAATTGTCTCTCACAATCCCAGCCTTTTGCGCCCCACCAGAACCAACTGCCTGTCTGCTCATGAAAAGGGCGATAGATAATGGGGATCCCGGTCAGCGATTCCTGAACGAGTTTCTGGTGGAATTTATCGAGCTTCTGGGACAGAAACCAGTCTTTCCATGTCAAACCATTTTCCCAGGGCTCTTCGTTCACAATCTTGCAAAGACAGTCGGAATTGGGATCGTTCTCCCAATCATTCACCTTGAATCCATCGCCTGGAATGCCTTCATTTCCTGCTCCATCCTTGACCGGCTTCACAGAACAGCCACGCATATGCCAGTCAAGGGTCACGGCACCGCCGGAACCCGAATTATAGAAATCGCGAATGGCCTTGCTATAGACGGGCTGATTCCAGGTCGGATTCTTCGCGGCTAGATCCCAAACATCAATACCGATCATACCGACTTTTTGCCCTGCATAAGCCTCGACATCCGTTCGATTGCCGTAATCTGAGTCGCCCCAGGGACTATTGCCTTCTTCACCTATACCAACCAGAGTGGCTTTCTGCTGACCAAAAATAAACTGCCCTTTTTTGGCAACGGTTTTGAGATACGAATAGAGAGATTGGGTTTCTGTGTTGACGTTGGACAACATACCTGCATTTGAATCCGCTGCCAGTCTGCTTTCCGTTGGCTTGTTATGACAGGCGGTCAGTAGGCTGAAGACGATTGAGATCGCGGGGAGGTTCATCTTTATCATTGCGTAACGTGCCTCATCAATATTTCCAGCTCAGGTGCTCACAAAAATCGCCTATTCAATACTCATGCCGATGGGGGTGCATGTATAACATGCTGATTTGAACGTAAATAATACATCAGTGAAGCGCTGATCTGGAGATTCTTTCAACAATAGCATCCTGGGCGAAGAGATTTTGGGCGATTGGATGTTCGCTCCGTCTTGAATCTGCCTTGCGGAAGGTTCCAGACGGAACTGCAGTCATACTATAATAAAGGGTCATCGTCCCATGGAAATGCGCGTGATCCTCAGGGTTTTACGGCATACGACAGCTTACTAAGCTGCGGCAACATCAGTTTCTTTGGAAGGAAAGACAAAAAGCGACCGCGGGAGCGCGATCGTAAACGAAAATGGCCGACCGCTTTGTCCCGGAACTGGCTCGCGTAGTTCCACGCGAATCTCTCCACCTGCCGCTTCCAGATATTTTTTCACGGCATCCATCCCTACGCCGCGGCCGGAAATATCAGTGACCGTCGATGAGGTTGAAAGACCCGAGCAGAACATAAGTTCGGCGCTTTCCTGGGGCGAGAGAATGGCGCCAGGCATGATCATGCCCTGCTGCTCGGCGGCGGTGCGGAGGCGGATCAGATCCAGTCCCTGTCCATCATCCTGATAGTGCAAAAGCACCTGTGCCGTGTTGCGTGACACACGTATTTGTATCAGCCCGGATTCCGGCTTGCCCGCATTCAGACGAACGGCCGGAAGCTCAATGCCATGATCCATGGTATTCCGGAGGATATGGATCAGGACTCGACGCAAAAGATGGTCCGTGCGCTCCTCCATATTATAGCCATGAGCCTCAATGAGCACGACAGGAGGCGCCTTGTGCAAGTCGCGCGCCAGCGCTTCCGTGCAGAGAGCTGTCTCCTCGAGCATGCTTTGCAGGGGGCGGAAAACCAGCGGTAAAAGAAAACGCTGGATGTCCTGAATCCGTGCCTGGGCTTTTGAGTCCAGGTCAGCCTCCAGATCCTGGAGCTGCCGATATACGCGGACCAGGTCCGGAGCCGAGACATCGACGTGTCCATCTTCATTCATGCGACGGCCCAGCTTGTTGCGATTGATCGATTCATATGTTTCGAGCACGTGATGTGCCTCGTCCAGATCCTGATTCATGCGTTCGATGTCCCAATGGATTTCGGGCTCTTTTTGCAGCACCGCGTAGTACTGTTCCACATCATGGAAAATGCGCGTGATTTTCTTCAGATAAAGGGAACGCGCGGCGCCCTTCATGGTATGCATATTGATGAAGAGAAGCTTGAGGGCTTCCATGTCGCGCAAGGCGATGCAGCGAGAGTTGATCAGCCTGCGATTTTCCTCGAGGAACTCCTCGCAGGTTTGGATAAAGCGATGGAAGGCTTCCGGAGAAATATTCAGCAGTTCTTGGATGAACTGCAATTCCTCTTCACGGTCATGAGCATCCTCCTGCAGAGCGCGTAGCTGCGTAACATCCCGGGCGGTGACCAGGATCTTTTCAACGATGTCCTGGCTGTTGATGACCGGATGCCAGGTCAGCTCCAGAATGCGAGTGTTTCCTTGCACTTCAGTGTAATGGGTTTCCTTGGGCAGAGCTTCGCTGTTCATGTCGAAGGATAGGCCCTGTTCCCCGAGCATCGCCTCCAGCGCTTGGCAGGCCTGATGCTGCTCATCGGAACTGAGCTGACTGTCCTGGAAAAGCAGTTTGCCCGCGTCCTGCCCTGTCAAATCTTCCTGTTTGAACAGGGTCTGGAGGTGGCGTGAATGATCCTTATGAATCGTACGACCAGGAGCGGTGATCGCGAAGATGCCCAGCTGTATATGATCCATAATGGAACGAATATCACGGGTCTTTTCCTCGACCAACACTTCCAGGTTCTCATTGAGCTGGCGCACCTGTTGCTCGGATCGAGCCAGGTCCCGGAAAGCCTGTGAGAAACGCCGAGCGAGCAGAAAGGACTGGCAGACGATAAAAGTCAAAAGCCCAAATCCAGCCAGAGGGGGCGAGTCGATGACCGCGCGCAGAAGGTCATTGACACCGGTAACCACCACCACACAGAGGCCAGCAACAAAAATCCAGGCGCCATCCTCGCCCCTGCGAACCGCCCGGATCAGAGCGATGATTCCGTGCAGCATGATGCCTGCTGTGAGCAGCTGATAGGCGTAAAACTTATAGGCTATATCGGTAATGTCCGTGAGCCAAAAATAGCTGAAGAGAACCAGGGTGATGAGGGCATATGCATGGATGAAACGTTTGGAAAAGTAACCCGGGAAGAGCTCATGGGCAAAGTAGAGAAACAAGGGACAGGCAGGCATCCAGCTGAGGATGAGCCGCAGACGCGTGGGATATTCCACTTCAGGAAGGAAGGTGGCGACCACAGTGCCTTCCGCACCAAAGATATAAAAGGCGACAGAAACGCATACTCCGGCAAAATAGAGCGTCGAGCGTACCTTTGTCCGCAAGGCGAAGAGGCAAAGATGATAAATTCCCATGAGCAGAATACTGCCCATCAAGGCCAGGGCTATTGCGATCTCACGTTGGTAGGCCGTCTTGATCGCCCGGGCGGAGCCCAGCTTCGGGGCATGCGGAAGACCCGCCATCATCGATTCATGGTTGGCTACCTGAATCACGATATCAAATGTTGACTTGAGCGGATGAAAGACCCAGAAGTCTTCACGCACATAACTTTGCCCGCTGCCCGGCTCCCGCTGCCTGGTGATGTGACCGAGGCTCTCCACCTGAACTCCATCGATGAAGACTTTTGCGGCGGACAATATCCAGGGGGCATGCAGGGCTAGTGCCCGCGGCTCGCTCAAGTGCACGCGCAGTCGGTAGGTGGCGACTCCATAGGTAGGATGGGGCGTGACGAGGCTCCAGCTGCCGGGCACCCGTATCCATTCGCGACCTTCCGGTGTTTCCTCCTGAAAATCTTCAGGAGTCAGGAGTTGTGACCAGTAGAATTCCCAGCTGCCCCGAAGAGGCAGCAGGGGCTTTTCGTCGAAATTCCAGGACCGCAGGTCGAGCTCGCCTTCATGAAGAGTTTGCCCCTGGCCGTTTTCCATAAAGGCCAGCAACAGACTGAATAGGATGGCGTGTGAAAGCTTCAGCATGACTCTGTCCTGGACTGATAAAACAGGCTGATCGGTGCAGGAGGAAGGAACTGCAGCGGGAAAACGGGGATTGTTGCTCAAAAGAAAAATCCCAAGAATTTATCCTGGGATGGAATTTCGTCGCTGAAAAGCTGTACCATGAAGTAAGGAGGAGCTCAAGTTCCTACTTCGGCCAATCAAAGGAATATTCGTGCTCTTCCATATTGATAGTGAGCTGGTCTGAAAATATCGAGTAGTCGAAATCCAGGTAAGTACATGGAACTTGCGACTCCTTTGCTCACCGCCACACTGCTCCAAAGGTACTTTATTCAGCATGCTCAGGCCTCCTTTTGTCTAGCAACCAGCCCTTCCGCCGTCTAGATTCTTTACGCACGGTATTTTTCTTCGTCCAAGTTAGCCTAAACCTTACACAAAATTTCCGGCATAAAACCTGCAAACTGGCCGGCTAGCCAAGGTTTAGTGGAGTCTTCTCTGCAAGCTGGAGGTGCGCGTATGCAATTGGCTATGCTTGGATGGATCGCTCTTGTTGCTTTGGTCTTCTCCTGCAGCAAGAGCTCTGAGATGAGCGAGAATCGTCGCTCGTCCATCAAGATGCTCAAGAGCCCGAAACGGCCTCTTGACAAGGTCACAACTGAACCAACAAATCCGGACGGCGGGCTGGTGGCCGGGCGCGTTCCCGACATTAGCTACGAAGAGAGCCTGCAGAGAAAAATGCGTAATGAGGTCATGCCTATCGAGTTCGGCGTCGGCGCGGGCGGTATCACGATGGCGACAACCTACGATGAGGCTCACGATCGGCTCGCAAAATCGGTCGGGACTTTCAACGGCCTCGAATTCTTTCCGGAAGATATCCGCATCGAATGGACAAGCCAGGAACCGCAAACTCCTGCCTTCTTTATCGTTGGGCCGGGTTATAAAGGCAAAGTCAACCTGGGTGAAACTCTCGGTATGGTCGGCATGCAGACATCCTTTGAGACGTTCCTGGATTCCACTGCAACCGAACCCATCCGTACGCTGCTCAAGAAGATCGGCGGAGTGTTCGAAGGCAATACCGCGGCAACATATGACTGCGAGCAAGCCTTCACGTGCCGGTTGGATGAAAACGACACTTACATGATCCTGGAATATAAGCGGGGCGTTTTGCTGCTGTCCAAAGCCGAGAAACTCTCCTTGGACATCATGTATTTCATCGCGCCGCGTGAGCTTCGGCCGTTCCTGCTTGATCCTCTTGTTTATAACCAATCCATCGGGGGCATTACCCTGGCTTCCACCAAGGCCGATACGGAAGTTCGAATAGGCGCGCCTCTCTCTGTAAACCCACAGAACGGTGTCCACGTTTACGATAACTTTAATCTTCTTGTCATCTGGAATGCCATGAATACGCCTAGTTTCATCATGGCGCGTTCGGATTATAAAGGCAAATTCACTCTGCCTGGAATCACCCCGGCTACACGCGGTCTGGGCGATTCGTTCGCTGATCTCGCACCCGACGATACCGATGGGTCAAAGCTGATGCAAGCGCTGCATCGACTTTTTGAGAACCCTGCCGAGGACTGCATTGCGCTTGAAACTTGTGCCATGATCCCCGGTGAAGAGGGGCTTGAAATTCAGCTGGCACGAGGCTTCTTCGGATTCAGCAATGATCCGTCACGGAAGCTGCTCTATTTCGGAATGGGTAGCTGAAAACCGGAAAGACCGGAGTTGTGATTATGAATTATAAACTCATTTTAGTCATCCTTGCACTCGTATCCTGTGTCAAGAAGCGACCGGTCGAACGATTTCAGGATCTCGACGGCATGCGCTGGGAAAAGGCCACCGTGTTGACGGAAAGGCCTTGGCTCTATCGCGTGACCATCGTCAATAACGGTCTCAATAGCAAGTTCGGCTTTGTCGGTCTGCAGAGCACTCCGCGCCTTGGGTATTTTGATATCACGAAATCCCAACTGCGGTTCGTCGAGGTGAAGGCGAACTACGCGGATGGTCCCAATACAGAAAAGGTCATCAACGCCTGGAACATAACCCATACCGACATCCACAGAAAAGTCATTGATGGCCGCAAAAGCAATGTAGAGACAGAGAATAACGATATTCCGTGGAATGAGAAAAGATTCTTCAAGGTTGACTGGAGTACCGCTGAAATCAAGGAGCGCGCAAGTTTCTCTTTTTTCGGCCTCGACAACGACTGCTGGTCGCCACTCTCTTCCCAGGTGGTCGATGGTGAGGAGGAAGTCACTTCAGAGCACATCGGTTTTGTGCTGGCCGTGAACTACCAAATTAAAGAAGAGTGTATCAGCAATCGCGATTACGATAACAACGATTTTACCCTGACCATTCACTATAAGTATTCCTTCATGCCCGAGCCCGATGTGGCTGGATATGCACCCTATGTTTATACCGGGGAGAACGATCCTCTCATGGACAAGTACGGTTATTTCAATACGACCGTACTTTCCTATGATGAGAACAATAGATCGAAAAATACATTCTACATGAACCGCTGGAACCCGAATAAGAAGCATACGTTCTATTTCTCTGAAAACTTCCCGGAAGAATACAAGTGGATCTATAATGATCCCCAGGTTGGAATTTTCCCTCGGACCAATAAACTGTTTGAGGAAAAAGGCCTTCCGGTGCGCTTCGAGATCAAGGACAACGATGGCAGTAAGAAATTCGGGGATATCAGGTATTCCTTCGTCCATTTCGTCAATGAACCTGATCTGAGTGCGCCGCTTGGTTACGGCCCTATGACAGCGCACCCGCGCACAGGCGAAATCATTTCCGCCCATAGCGTGCTCTGGACCAACGACCTGAAGTGGTATGTCCAGCAGATTCGAGACAGACAGAAGCGGAACGAAACGGTGTCATCCACTATCATTGCTGAACTCACTAAAACAATCGGTCAGGGCGTCGATACCTGGAGCTCGACCAGCAGCTTTTTGAAAGACGCCAGGATCGCAGAAACATACCGCTATCTCATACCCGAATTCACGTATGAACTTCCCGGTACGGGCTTTGCCGGCCGGGAGGTTCCCTTGCAGTTCGACAGTCTTGAGAAGGTTATGAAGGATCAGCCGGCATTCCTGGAGGCCAACCGGGAAATGGCCGAGCAGCTGAATCGGTCGAAGCTGGCCCTGGAGGAGGCCACGAATGCCTACAGGACGCGCGAATATTACAACAATCCATCCATTTCGACCCGCTATGATCTGAATGAGGGTCTGGTCGCTGGCCTGGCGAATGTCGATTTGTCTAATGAAAAGAAGATCATCGACGATATACTCTATCGCGTGGCGATTCATGAATTCGGTCACAATCTCAATCTCAGACACAACTTCTATGGCACCGTGGGTGCGAGAATCGATGCCCATAAGGAAGGTGGAGATCCGAACAAGACCACCAGTTCGGTCATGGACTACCTCACCATGGAGGACGAAATAGGCCAGGCCTATGACTGGGAGGCCTATGATCAGGCAGCACTACTCTATGCCTACAGTGATGGGAAGGTGGACATCAGCAGGGACCGTCCAGCTCCCTATCTCTTCTGCACCGACCATCATACGGTGTTCAATCCCATGTGCAATCGCTTCGATAGCGGAGCAACACCGAGTGAAATCGTAAAAAATCATATTCTGAGCTACGATGATGCCTATTGGATCCGCAATTTCCGCTATGGAAGATCCTACTGGAATACCTCGGGCTATAGTGGATCCGTATTCCGAACGATGTTCGATTTGAAAAAAATGATCCGCTTCTACGAGCAGGCCTTCGGAGCCGTGGAAGTGCGGGATAAGCTGCGAAAATACCCGCTGCAGGATGCAGAGTCCACGGCCAGGCTCACCCAGGGCATGCAGGCTGATATGCTGCAAGCCGTTAAGCTGGTCCTGAGCTTCTATAGGAGCGTGATCAAGCAAGGTTCCTTCGATCGTTCGTTCGCCGACCGCTTTGAAGAGTCCACAGGCGCGCTTGCTCAGCAGGGCATTGCCATGGACAAGATCTTTGCCAGCATGTTCATGCTGGGTGATGACGCCTTCCCTCTCGATCCCAACAAAGGCTTTACACCCGTATCCGTGCTTTCAATCCGCAAGTCTTCACCGGAACTCAAACCTTTTGTTGACATGAACATAAGCGATATCTTCGTTGAAGGTGGCGAGATGTACGCTGGATTCACGGAGACCATTCGTTCGTTCTATGCGTACTCGGCTGCCAGCGCCTATGAGCTGTCAAGCGATCTGAGTGATCTGCAGCTTCTGCGCGTGAACTGCTATAATCTCAGCACTTTTGCCACCAGGTTTGGCACGCCTGCAGCCAGTCTTGGGGAAAACGCGACCGAGATCACGACGATCAATCAAACCCTGAACCCTGACTATGCGGGTGAAACAAGTGTCGTGGCTCTGAAAGTCGGAGATGTCGTGCTCACCGCAGGCAAGAGGCTTAACCCCATGTCTGCCGCGGTCCTCCTGGACAATGATAAAGCGGGTGCCCGGTCTCTGGGTACGCTCTACCAAAAGATGGTCTATAGCAGGCCATCCTTGACCTGTGAATGACTTATGCTGAGTCGACGTCTTATAGCGATGCTCCTGCTGGCCACGGGCGCGCCTGGGCTCGCGAAGACGCGCAAGGCGGTCGTCAAGGAGCATGTCCCGTCGACAAGCTTTTCGCTAGGTCTCACTCAATTGCAGGGCGCAAGGCTCAAGCCCATTACGCAGGCGAGTTTATCAGCGTCCTATGGGGCCACTCCGAGTCTGCAGTTGGGAATTTCGCAGTCCTTCACAAAAAATTATCTCATTAATCAGGATGGAGACGAGTTCGCCGTAAATGATACCGTTCTTTCCTTGACGGCAACGTCTGGCAACCCGAAAGATGCCATGAGCTTTTATGGTTCCCTATCGACAACTGTGCCGGTATCGGAACGATCGAAACGGAATGAGGTTCGAACTATGAGCAGTCTTTCCGCTGGCACCGATTATACAGCCTGGAAGGTGCTCACCGTGGGGGCTGGCCTGGGCGCTACTTACCATTTCAATACGTACGACAGCGAGCCGATCGGTGAAGAGGGGAGTGGAGCTGCTCTTCCGCACTATGACGTCTACGCTGAACAGAATACACGCTTGAGCTTTCTGAATGCTGGTTTTCTGGGCTACGGCTTTACCTTCAGCGAGGTTTATTACCATAAGATCGAAGAAGAGGCCTTGAATTCCAGCGATCGGGATATCTCGGATCAGGCCTATCAGCTCAAGGTCTTTACAGGCTATGGCTTTTCTTTCCTCACGATCAGTGCGGGTTATATTCAAGGAACCCTCATCGAGCTGCCCGGGATCCAGGAATTTGCGTTGTTCGATGAGGAGAGAACGATCGGCTATTTGTCCGTCAGCACGAGATTCTAAACCCGCTAGAATGCCCCGAATCGGATCAAATCGCATCTCATCTTCGTATGAGAAGTAAGTTCCAACGACAAGCAAAATCCCCTAGCCTCACCCATCACTGACACGCAGCCACAACCAGTTAGCAAAACGTAGGAGAACCATTATGAAGAGTAAGGCCCTTGCTCTCATGCCAGTCCTCATGTCGGGGATCGTCCTCGCTGGTCCCTTGCAAGCAGATGACACAGCATGGAGAACCACCGCCATGGTGAGCCCAAGAGACACTTCACGTCTGCCGTCCATTGAGGATCCCGCAACGATTGTTAAATTCCCAGTTCTCAACGACCGCGGTGAAAAAATCGGCACCAAGGATGTGCCAGCTCGAAACGTTTGGCCCAGCATGGACCAATGGACAGAGAAGATGGAAAGGCTTTACGACCAGGATAGCGGTCCAGACACCCAGACGCTTCGGGTGTGGGATAGCGATCTGCAGGCCAATATAGAAGATTTTCGTATCCCTCAGGATATTGATCAAAGAAAAAACCTGGAGCAGCAGGAAGATGCCGCAAAAAAATGGCAGCCTCTGAAAAAGGTTGAACGTAAAAAGATTGTGACCTCATTAACAAGAACCTTTGGCAATAACGCAACTTTTGGTGCCTTCCAGAATGGTGGCTTTTCAACTGAAGGCGAAACAGAAGACGTCAAGGTGGATCAATCTTTTTCAGGGGGTGGCTTTGTTTTCGGCCAAAGATTGACTGTTCTGTCGCAAACGACAAAATCTGATTCCAAATCCAAGACAACACGATCTGATATCAAGGTCTTTGATCAAAATGTCTTTGTATCGACCGATGGCACGGTGCGTGCCAATAAATCTTTTACCAGGACGAAAGGCGCCGGTAAAACCTTTGTTTTGGGGATCATACCGGTTCGCGTGGAGGGAAAGGTTTCGGGATCCATGGGCGCAAACCTTGATTATAAAGCAGAGGGACTGAGCATTAAAGGGTCGGTCGCTCCTTTTATCAATACCAAGGGAACTGCCAGTGCAGGAGTTGATCTTCTCCTGGTTGTGGCTGGAATCGAAGGTTCCCTGACATTCATCAACACGACGCTTACATCGGCCTTCAACGCTGCAGTTGACCCGCTTGAGCGGGAGTTGAGGGCGGGCTTGAAAGTCGACCATAAGATCAATCTTCTCAGTGGAGATATTTCGGTCTTCGCCAAGATCCGGCGCTTGTTGCGGCGAGACAAGAAGTTTTCAAAGTCCATCTTTTCCTTCAAAGGGGTCAACGAAAATCGGAACCTGATTAACGAAAATATTGTCGAGGCACTTTAAAAAGCATGAATCAGATCGGAGATTCAGAATGAAACGCGTTCTTTCCTGCCTGCTGATATGTATTGCGGTTTTGGGACTTGGTTCCCTCATCAAAAAGCATTTCATCCAGCCTCATGAAAGATCATCGGAGATCCTCCTGGGTAATGGTCGCAAGAGTATAGCCATTCATCTGATTCCCGGTCTGAGACTTGCCTTTAGCGGCAGAATCCATTCCGAAGTCAATCTATCGTCAAACGGGAAAAATTTAGAGGAAAAGTTCGATATTTCAGGCGACGTTGTGCTTCGAAGCTATCAGAATACCCAGGAAGGCATGCTTTGGGGAATAAAGATGGAAAAAGCGCGACTCTTCATCAACGATCAAGAGGCCGATGAGTTCGGCAAAGACACCGGGGAAATTTTCTATTTAACGGTTGATGGCGGCGTCACTGAGTTCTTGATAAATGATGGCATGGATAAGATCTATGTCAATGGCCTGAAATCCATCGCCCTGGCGCTTCAGTTGAAGAAGCCCAACGGGGGCCGTGTGATCGAAAGTGATATGAAATGGGAGCAGCAGGAAGCAGGCCAGAACGGAGTTTTTGATGTTACCTACCTCACGTCTGCCGATCACGACGAGTTCATCATTAAAAAGACCTATTTCAATCTTCGAAATGCGGATGGCATGAGGATCGGCGATGATTCCATGAGCATTTTTGATTTTGAATCCAAAACACGACAACTGTCTGCTCTGCAGTATCAAATGAACGTAAGAAACCAGTCATCAGGCCTGGGAATTGCAAGCAAACTTGTCATAAACCTACTAGCTACTGACTATCGCAGCGATCTCGGTGAAACTGAGCTGCTGAGTTCCCTGCGCAGTCGTCTCGATACTGTAGCTCCTGACCAGGCGCCTCACGTGTCCGAGGAAGAAAGGTTGGAACAGCTTCGAAAAGTGATCAAAGGCATAACCCCTGAGCAGATGCTGGCGTCAGTATCAAAAATTCAGTCCCTGGAAGACGAAAGTGTACCGGATCTACTCCTGAGACTGGAAGCGATGGTAGCTTTGAACAAAGAGTTTGCTGTAAAACTTATGGGGCATCTCGACAGGAGCATTGAGGACGAGAATTTCGCCGACCAGCTCAGCATCGTTATGGGAGCGTTTACCAGTATGAATGCGGCAGACGTCGAAAGCCCCCTCCTCGATTACAGTCGACGCCATCAGCAGAGCGAGCTGATCACCCAGCAAACCGCATTTGCACTTGCCGAACTCAAGGGAGCCAGCAAGGATGTCTTCCATTTTCTGGATGATCTTGCGCAATCACCGGTCAAAGAGCTTCGAACCATTGGCCTATTGAGCCTGGGAACTTTAGGGCAGCAAACCGAGCACGCGTTCAGCGCATCAAACAAAATCCTGGACGGTCTTCGTGTGGGTGAAAAAAATGAAGTCAGCGTTTATCTCGCTGCGCTAAGCAATACCAAAAACCCCACGCATATCGATGTCTTCGCATCTTATATCGATTCCGGGGTGGAATCCCATATGGAACAGGCTCTTTTCGGGCTCAAACATATACCAGGGGAACGATCTTTTTCTCTCATCAGCCAGGTCATTCTCAATGATCCCAGAGAAGGTCTTATCATTGAAGGCATTCAGGCACTGGCTGGACATATCGAAAGGAAAGGTTGTGTCGATGTCTTGATGCAAACGTTTATCCATAAGGATTCCCTAAGAGTTAAAATGGAAACTTTATCCATATTAGCTGCTGTCGCCCCTTTCGAGCCGAAAGTTAAAGACTTCCTCAAGGAAGTCAATCGCTCCATGATTTATGATCAGAAAGTTGCAGCTTTTGCAGGAGAGTTACTGCTGACCATTTAAAATTTGCGCATATTTGCACTTCACTTTGACGACCCAGCTATGCATAATACCCTTGAAAATTAACTCCAAGGGCAATGGAGAACTGCATGAAGGTCGCTATCAATGGCATCGGAATAGCGGGACCTACATTAGCCTGGTGGCTGAAACGGTTCGGTCATGAACCGGTGCTCTTTGAAAAATCGCCTGTCCTGCGTACGGGCGGATATCTGATTGATTTTTGGGGCATTGGCTATGACATTGCTGAAAAGATGGGTGTCCTGCCGGAAGTCAATCGCCAGGGTTACCTGATTTCCGACATGCAAATGGTTGACCACGAAGGAAAACGTGTCGCGCGGTTGGATTTTGAAATCATGAGAACCCTGGTCAACAATCGACTGACCAGCATTCTGCGCGGAGATTTGGCGGAAATATTGTTCAATGCCTGCAAAGGTGTCGATGCTAGATCTGGGGTCTCCATAACTGGAATCCAGGATCTCAAAGATTCAACACGCGTCCAATTTTCCGACGGATCTGAAGATGCCTTTGATCTGGTCATCGGCGCCGACGGATTGCATTCCAAAGTACGGTCACTGGTGTTCGGGGACGAGGCCCAGTTTGAAAAGCCGCTGGGATACTATGTCACGGCCTTCAAAGTGAAGGGTTATCCCTATCGGGACGATCTAAAAGTCGTTAGCCATACAATTTCTGGCAAACAAGTGATTCGCGCTTCGCTGAGGGATGATGTCACCGTATTCCTATTGATTTGTCGTGCCGAATGCATCGAGAAAGTGCCGGAGACGATGGCAGAAATCCGCGCTACATCCCAGCAGGTTTTTGGCGAAATGGGTTGGGAGACCCGTGAAATTTTAGCCCACATGCAGGACGAAGAGATTTACTTTGATCGTGTCAGTCAAATCAGAATGACCCGTTGGGCGAAGGGACGAGTCGCTCTCGTGGGCGACGCGGTGGCTTGTGCTTCCCTTTTAGCTGGAGAAGGCACGGGACTTGCCATGACAGAGGCTTACGTTCTTGCTGGAGAGCTGCACAGAAATCACGGAAATTTTGCTGTGGCCTTCCAGAACTATGAAAGGATTCTTCAGTCATTTTTAGCCGGAAAGCAGAAATCAGCGATTCAGTTCGCCGAGTTTTTTGCCCCTCGTTCGCAGTTACATCTTCTGCTGCGTAACCTTGGTGCAAGGCTTTCAAACATTCCGTGGGTGGCGAATCATTTCGTGGTCAGGTCGTTTCGCGATGATGTCATCCTGCCAGAATACGAAAACATCTAGATCCTTCATGGGAAAGAACTCTCATGTCAGGGCAATATGTCCCTCCTGCCTCATCGATTCAAAGGCCAAATAACCAGAAGTTGTGTATTTGAAATTTTTGCACTAGATCTACGTGCAGGTATGCATCGTTTCATCTTATCCGCCCAAGAGGACCGGCCTCGGATCACAAGTCCTTACTGATCAAGGCCATCCGCCTTATCTTCGACGAAGGTTTGTGGCAGGAGAAGTTCGAAATTCGGGCAAAGGCCAGGGTGAGCAGGCAGCTGATATGAGGCTGATAAGCCCATTAATTGTTTCTGAATTCAAAATTAGGGGAGTAACGATGAAGACATCCATCGCTAGTGCAATCAGTTTTGTGCTACTGGCGGCGCTTGTCCCAGCGCATGCGCAGGAACAGGCGACTGAGACAAAACCGACTGAAGCGAACAGCCCGACCACGAACAGGAAAAAAAGTGAAGAGAAGGCCGAAGTGATCGCGGTGACCGGTACCCGAATCAAACGTGTCGACATGAATGTCGCTGCCCCTCTGACCATCATGAGCCGAGATGAAATCCAGGCGACAGGCAAGCAAACGGTGACCGATATCGTCAAGAGTCTGCCTGCGTCGATCGGCAACTCCGTGACCACCACGACAACCAATGGTGGTACCAACGGCAGCGGTAACATCGCGTTGCGAGGTCTTGACCCGTCTTCGACTCTCGTCCTTTTGAACGGCCGCCGACTTCCTTTGGATGCCTTCGGATCGAGCCCTGACTTGAACTCGATCCCGGTCGCTGCCATTGACCGCATCGAGATTCTCCAGGAGGGAGCCTCTGCAATCTACGGTTCGGACGCCATCGCCGGCGTTATCAACATCATTACCATCAAAAACTGGGACGGCATGGACTTCGGCCTCTATTACGGCCAGTCTTCACGCGGTGACCTCGAGACAAAGTCGATTGATTTGACCTACGGAACGACCAATGACAAGGGTGGCATACTCCTGGGTGTGAACGTCTACAGTCAAGGTTCCGTGAAATCCAGGGATCGTGACGTTTCGAAGGTGGCGCTGGGTCCCAGTTCGGCGACACCTGATGCGAGCATCCGAGGAGTTCCCAACCAGCCCGCTCTGATTGCGCTGCCACACGCAGGTATCGGTGGCACGCCCCAGACGGCCAGTGACTACCGGCCCTTCAATGCCGATACCGATCTCTACAATTTCGCGTCGATCACCGATGCGATCATGGCTCAGGATCGCCGCAGCTTTTTCCTGAGTGGTGATTACGAATTGGCAAAAGACCTGAAGGGCTTCGTCGACACCCATTACACGAATACATTCAGCAAATATAATTCCGCGCCGACACCGCTTTTCACCAACCGCGAAACCGGTGCGCTCACTGTTGCGGCGAACAACCCTTATAACCCATTCGGCGTTGAGCTGACCGATGTGAGAAAACGCTTTCTTCAGCTCGGGCCTCGCGCGTCGGAAGCAGACTCCAATACGTTCCGCGGCGTGGTCGGGGTTGAAGGTAAAATTCTCGATCAATGGACCTGGGACTTTGCCTATAACCATGGAGAATCCAAGACCAGGGCGACGATTAAAAACATTGTGAACAAAACCAACCTGGCACTCGGAATTGGTGACCCCGCGAACTGCACAGCCGTAGCGACCCTTGGCTGCGTTCCCGTGAATATCACCGGGGCTGATGGCAGCCTTACACCTGAAATGATGGACTGGCTCCGAATTCAAGCCACCGACTACACCAAAACCGAAACGGACGCCTACACCGTGAACTTTGCCGGTGACCTGGCTAAAACAGGACTGGGTACAATCGGTTTGGCTGTTGGTGCCGAAGTCCGTACAGAAAAATACGATAGCGACACCGATCCCAACTCCGAGCAGTACAACACGATTGGCAGCACAAACGAAAAATCGACAGCCGGTGACCGCGACGTAAAAGAAGCTTACGTGGAATTGACCGTTCCGTTCACAGAGCTGGTTGAAGTTAACCTCGCCGCGCGTCACTCGGATTACAACGACTTCGGTTCAACAACAAACCCGAAGGCCGGCCTCAAAATCAGTCCTTTGAACGGCCTGACGCTTCGCGGAAGTTATTCGACAGGTTTCCGGGCTCCTTCCCTGGTCGAGCTCTATCAAGGTCAGCAGGAGAATTTCGCTTCGCTGCGTGATCCCTGTCAGACTCCAGGAGCTTGTACTGTTCAATCGGATCCCACCATCATCCAATTTCTGGCTTTGGAGGGTGGAAACCCGGACCTGGATCCTGAAAAATCGAAGTCCTTCACCTATGGCCTGACGTACTCGATTGCCGATTTCAATGCCAAGATCGATTACTTCTCGATCAAGACGGAAAACGCCATTAATACGAGTGCGCAGTTTGTTGTGGACCAGTTCCGTGCCAACGGTTTGTATGCCGACAAAGTCCTGCTCGATGCCAACAATAACATTCTGACGATCGAGGCCATTGCGCTGAACCTCGCGTCCCGGAAAGTCGAAGGCGTGGACCTTGCCTTTGACTATGCCCTTCGCAATACAGCTGCAGGTAGTTTCACGTTCAACCTGATGGGCGGTCACTACATCAAGTACATGAACCAGGCTGACAAGAGCGCACCTTTCGAAAATATCGTTGGCAAGTTCGTCGATTCCGCCAGCGATGGGCGCGGTTCGATTCCAAAATGGAAAGGATTGTTGGACATCGGTTGGGCGAATCGTGGCATTGATGCTGGAGTTACAGTCAATACCGTGTCCAAACTGGATGCGCCCCAAGGCACCACCGAGGAGTATCAAACCCTCGAGCAGTGGACGACTTATGATTTGCGCGCCGGTTATGATTTCATGAACTACGGGAAATTCACCGTCGGTATCAATAACGTCCTGGACGAGAAACCACCTGTTACGGATGCCGGCTTCAACGATAACATCGATGCCCGTGCCCATAACCTGATCGGTCGCTTCTACTACGCTCGCTGGGGGGTTACGCTCTAAGAGCTTTCCATTAACCACGACAGCCCATGGGGGTATCAAGCTTCCCATGGAGAGACTATGGGGTTTGTTGGGTATCCTCTCCAGCCAGCACCATTAGATTATGCAGGATCCTCGACAATTGCGAAGCGCCGCGGAATACTGCAGGGGTGCGCTCGCAATCCGGGAAAGGAGAATTCCATGAGAATGACGATTTCCATGAGTCTGTTGTTCGCAGTTCCTGTGTACGCTCATGTTCCGTTCGTGGAAGGCCTTGATTTTCAGGATGATCAGGCCTTTGCCTTGGAGCCACCCATTGAAAAATCCTACGCGATCTATTCAAGTTTCAATAGCGCCACCGATCAGGACCGTGTGACGTTCAGGCTGTCAGAGGCGGATTTTCAGAATGAAAAAGTCGTGATGGACGCCGTGGGCCGTCCCGGCCGCAAGGTCACCTTCAACACCATCGTACCAGCCTGCGCACCCTATGTTGCAGTTCTTCCGAGCGTGGTTCTGGTGGGGCCGACACAGGATGCTCTGCCGTCAGCTGGAAAACTTCCGCTGCCCTTGCCTCTGGCCGAGAATCAAGGTGCTTATTTTATAGCTAACACAGAGCAGGGCCATGTGATTGAAGAGAAGATTACCGGGACCCGCTATTTTCAGCAGAAAAGCGCCGAGCTGATCGTGACGAGGCCTGGGGCCTATGAATTTATCGTGTGGGAACCTCAAGGTCGTGTGGCGGATTATGTGTTGGTGGTTGGGCACGAAGAAATCTTCGGTCCTAACGAAATTGCGCAGTCGCTTAAGCGTCTGGCTTATCTGCGCGAGGGTCAGGAAATTAAGGATGAAAACTGCCGCCAGGAGCTGAAACCGTAAATATTTTTGCGAAGCGAAACTTACCCATAACAGGAAACAGGACAGGGTGTGTTGAAATGTCCAACCTTTCGGACACTTTCCTGGTGGTTTCGCTCGCCCCGGCTCGACTTGCGGCGCCAATCGGCTCCTTCGCCTTCCCGTGGGAGCTGGCATCTCGATTGCAAAGGGAATTCCATAATTTTGAAGGAGTGTCTTGATGAAAATATCTGGATATCTTATGGCAGCAGCCATGTTCGCAATGAGCGGCCTTGCTCAGTATGCTGAGGCATGTACGATGGCGCCTGTTAATCTTGACGAGCAGGCTCGCGACATGCAGAGATATGTGGCCACGGCCTTGAAAATCGAACCAACCGCTATGACCAATGTTGAAGTAAGAGATGCTACAGGGGACTACATTTGGTCGGACCCCATGTGTCCTGAAGGGTTGAGGGCCAGCGCAACCTTCGTCGTCCGACCGAAGGATCCAGCCGAGAGCTGCACGATCCTGGTTAAAGTTTCCAAAACGGAACCGACCGGGCTCAGCAAAATTCCCGTCAAGCATGAAATCAAGATTGAAATCGTTCAGCAGGAAAAATGCCGCGAATAAACTGAACCGATAAATCAACAAAATTTGGGAGGCCTTATGAAACTCATATTGACAGTCGCCATGATGACTTTTGCATCCTCACCGTCCTTCTCCGCCGATCTCAGCAAGGCCAATCTCTATGACTGCCAGGGACGCAATACGCAAGTCTCATTTTCAACCTCCAGCTTGACGGGAGAGCCTCAACTTCACCTCAGCGGGAGTCCTTTTGCAGGACAGAAACTCACCGCAACTGAATTGGAGGAAACCAGGATGGGCTATCAGGCTTCTGTGTCCGTTGCCAATATCTATGATGCGTCGATCGACTATACCCTGATTGTTCCCGTTGTGATGACCACCAGGGGCCAGACATTCCAGGTCAATGGTGTGCTGATCAAAACGTCAGCAGGCGGGCTTATCAGTCCTGAAAGCATTCCTGGGCCAGTCCAGCAGAACACCCTAACAGCATTAAGATGTCGTGCCACTCTAGTGGATTTTTGAGAGGATAAACCTATGATGACAGCTGCAGGAAAGTCTTTGTTCACTATCGCTTCGCTGGTCTTTGCACACTCAGCCATGGCGTCCTCGGTTGCAGGATACGTTACCAAGGTCGTGGGGGATTGCATGCCTGGGTCGGCCAGCTGTACGACTTTACCCGTTGAAACTGAAGTACTCGTAATGAAAGGAAAAGTGAAAGCACCTACAAATTCAGCCAGCTTAGCCGTCGAAAATCTGCTCCAGTCGGAAAACCTTTGGGCCAGAATCAAAACGGATTCGCAGGGTCATTATTCGACTGATATCGAGCCTGGAGTTTATACTCTGTTTGCTGTGTTTGGTGACAGAGCCTATTTGAATTTATTCACAGGTGCCGGCGACTTCTGGCATGTGAATATTGAGGACAGCAAAAACTTAAGGTTTGACATTGAGAATACCGAAGAAGCGTATTTTTAGAGATAGCATCGCCCATACTCGTCGTATCCGCTCAGGTAGCGGACGAGAGGTTGGGCGATATTACCATCATCACTCGCCAGAGTTATTCCTGGGATCATCAAGAGGGTTGATATAGGTAATGCCCCAGGGTCCGAAAGCATTGATCTGCACCACAGTCTCTTCCTTGGTCATAATATAATGAGCATGTTGTGCCGGCAGGAAGGTAAATCCACCCGCTGGGATGCTGATAAGGTCCGAAGTGAGGAAGACTTCGCCGAACCCGACCGCGAGGCTCCCTGAAATTACGGTGAGGGCTTCATCCTTAGGGTGAAAATGGGGCTGGATGCTATAGCCCGCTGGAAATTTCACCCTGAACGTAAAAGGGGCTGCTGCACTAATATCGCCTTGCAAGATGGCAATCTGCGCCCCCTCCGGCAAGGAAGCAGGACCCGGAAGCCAACTGATCTCCTCGGGACTGATGGTCGAGTGCGAAGGTTCCTGAGGAGCAGTCGAAAATCCGGATGATGAGGCGAAAAAGCTCATACTCGCAGCCAGCAGGAAGGAGGGTATTTTCATTGTATTTCCTTTCTTTCTTCGGTGGAAACTGCCTCAGCATAGCAGATGAAGATGTTTTTTAAAGGGCGTGAAGCTGAATTAAAGGTAAGGAACGCGGGATTTTCCGCACATGAATATGCGTGGGTAGCCATCAGATTTTGAGAGCAGCAGCATCGTGCCAATCGGTGTGAACGAGAAGGGTACGCATTTCGTCGCGGTAGGCCTCAACCTTTCGGTTGAAGCCAGGCGCTACAAATCGTGATTAATGGGGTTGATTATGACTCTCTGCGTCTCGTTCCGAAGGCAGTCGAACAATTCAACGCCAAGCCGATCGTTCGGTTGATTGGTTTCGATTTGCAGGCAGCGTTTGCTGTTGACGTGAACGAGATAAAATGAGTCTTTCCCTGCACTGCTTTTCTCAAAGAGTTGCGAATTGGCACTCAGGCATGGGGCTTGAGTAATCGGAGTGCCATTTTTTGTGCCGAACTGTGCGGCTGCAAGGCACTTCCCTGTCAAAACATTTTGGAGCTGATAACCACCGGGCTTCGATAGGAGCATAAAGAGTTGACGATCGGACTCATTGCACGAAACCTGGATGGCACGTGCTTCATCATCTGCTCGACCGCCATCGATCTCGATGCACTTCCTGCTGAAACTGAACTGAATCAAATGGGGCAGTTTCTCTGGACTTACGTCTTGAGTTGAATCTTCGGTCGTGATCGGCTGCTTGGCTCCCTCGTCAGTGGAAGGATCCAAGGTCTGTCTGCCGCCGCATGCTGGAAACAGCAAGGCTGCAGAAGCTATTGATATTGCAAGCATAATTGGAGTCATGCCCACTGTGCTCCTATTGGAATTCGGTCTGCTCCTCGATGCATCAAATGGACCACGGAATAGCCCGATTCAAACCCAGCAAATATCAGCAAGTTACGGGATTTCGGTCGACTATGGGCTTGGGCAACCCATGCCCAAGGCGCGGCGCTGTCTAAACTTTCTTCAGGAGAATCGCGGCCTATTTCGGGAGGTGCCGCTGGTACATTTCAAGCCTATCGAAGTATGATGGACTTGGATCTGTGATCACGAAGATCTATTTTGCGGAGCGAAACACATGGCCTCTCTCGTCAGATTCTCGCGTCCATTATCCTCCATCGCTTTCGTCCTGTCTTTTGGTTTTAACCTCATCCTCTTCGCCGAGGTCGATCCCACTCAGCTTGATGCCAGGCTTCGCAATATCGATAAGCTTCTGGAAAAAAAGGACTGGGAAGGCTCATACGGAGAAATCGTTCGCCTGGAAAAGGAACTCGGTTCGCCAGACTATGTGAAGGGATTCAACCTCTATTCCAGGGCTCTGCGGGTGACCCATGCACTGAACAGAGGGGAGGAGACGAGGCTCTATCTCGACCGACTCAAGGCTCTCGCGGACCTGGAGATCTCACGCTGCAAGGATGATGGATGCAAAGCCTATTATCACCTGAATATGGCTAATCTCTACGCCGACGTCGAACAATTTGATGCGGCACTGGAGTTCTATCGGAAGGCCAGGGCGATAGGTCCGCGGGACGACCATTGGCTGAGGCACTTGGATGGTAGCATCCAAAACGTGGAAGCCAAAAGTGAGAAAGCGCTGAGGCGTCAGGAGTTCCTGGCTCAACAGGCACGCATCGACTTTGCGGAGCTGAAGGAAAGCGAACTTCGCCAATTCTATTCCACGCTCAAGCGGCCTGTGGCTCCTGCCACAGAACGGCCACTGGTCGAAGAGGATTTCGTAGGTTATGTCAGCGAACGGGGCAACGTCTTTCCCGTCCTTTCGATCCCGGGCCTCGATCCCTTGACCTTGAGCAACTCGCGGGCGCAGCTGGATTCCCTTCTTTGCACGTCACTGAAAACCTCCACTCTCCAATCACGAGTGTCCTCCCACGCGGTCGAAGACCAATTCATGTGTGGTGAAAGACCTGGCCTTCCGCTCGAGACCCCCGCGTCCTTTGCCAAAAGCCTGGTCCTTTGCAGTCGTGGTCGACACGTGGTCAAGGCAGGGAATGCGGATCGTCGCGATGCCAAGGTCATCAAGTCATCTCTGAATGAGCAGCGTTCCAAGCATTTGCATCCATCCCTGAATACAAAGAATCAAAGGGTCGAAGCTGTGGATATCACGTCGCTCGAGACCAGCGCGGACGCGAACCTCTACTTTGTCGAGGAAACCCTGACGGGCAGGTTCTGCTCCTCCTTGCCAAGGCCGTTGAAAGGCCTAGGGGATCTTGCGATCGCTTCCATCGTGCGGGTGCACAGGGCGGAAAAGGTACAAATCCTCTGGCAGAACAGAAGTCTCTACTGCGGCGGAGAGAGAAGCTACGGTCTGAATGTAAGCTATCAAGGAATGCTCCCTATCGAAGGGGACCGAAAGCTCATATTCCTGGATCATATTGGATATGAAGGCCTCGAAAACTGCGTCTATGAGCTTATGGGCGACAGACTCGAGCTCCGCTCCTGTGGCGTTGGTGGTGGGTGTTGAGGTCTCCCTCGGGTCTGTGACAGAGGCCGAAAAAGAACTCACACCGGCGCCGTTCAAACTTCGAGAATAGGCTTGAAGCCCCCCCAAAACATCCGCTTGCCATCGAAGGGCATGGACTCCGGAGCCATATTCATACGCGGATCTTTCATTGCTACGTCCCAAGCCTTCTGACGAGTCGCCTTATCGGGCCAGACGCAATAGGCAGCGACGACAGTTTCATTTTCGTTGGCCTGGACCGCGCGATAGTAATCTGTAACATTTCCTCGCGGGACGTCGTCTGCAAGAGCCTCGCAGTAGTGAATCATGCCATGCTCCTTCATAACCGTCGCGAAAACTTCTGCCTGGGCTTTGTACTCAGTCTCTTTGCCCTTTGGAAGTGGCAAACAAAAGAAATCTACATAGCTCATGTGGTTCCTTTCTTATCATTGATCCGACGGAATGACTGAGAATCCTGTGATGACTTCTCAGCTGGAATCACGCTAGCACAGATGACAGAATGCAGCCATACGAACAAACCGACTAACTTTGCTCAATCCTTCCTGCTTACAGGCCAACATGGCTTCCAACTTTTCTACGAAATGAATTGACATCGATCTGAGAGTTCACCGAGCGCAAATGCATCAAGAACTCCTCGGGGAGTGAAGATTTGAACAGGACGTGCAGCGGCCCGGGAACAGCAGCTGAATGTTCCCGGACGTCAGGATGAGACAGAAATCGGTCACCGCTTCAAAAAGCCTGCCTTGGCTTCCATGTTGACCCAAGCGGTATCATCTTCAGCCTGGGGATCATTGCTGTTCTTTCCATACATGCATCGGGTCAGCGAGTGGTAGCCGTAATAGAAACTCTGAAAGTTTTTCTTGTAGGCCTGGTGATAGTATGGATTCGTGTGGCTGTAGTAGAGGCCTCCGTGGTGGATCATTTTTTTGTAAAGAGGCCGTATCCAGTAATAGTAGATGTAGTTGAAGTCACCGCGAGTCGGATAACCCCAGCCGTATTTTTTGGGCTTGCCGTAAGAGTCATAAGTCGAATGATAGAGCTTGTCCAGGACATGGTAGAGATAGGCCGCGTAGTAGGTCAGTTCATAGGAATAGTAAGACTGCTGAATGGCCTGAGCATGCTGCTGCATATCATAAAGCTGCTGATGCATGTCCTTGTACCAATCCATGGATGGGGTGTTGGTGCTGGTCGTGTCAGGAGTGGGCCGCGCCTCCGGTTGTTCGATAGCAACGTCCTCCGCATCGGGCACCTCGCCTTCCGGGATGTCTTCATCCACGTCCTCGGAGACAGCGGTGTCTGGCACTTCCTCGGCAGGGGAAGGCGCGGGGATGGCTCCATAAGCGTTTGCATGCAGGGATCCAGCCAGAATCAGGGTTGTCAGAATGATTTTCATGTTGCAGTTCCTTTCGAAGAAAAGCTCTTTGTCCCTACGCCCGAAACTAGTTCATTCGAAAGGCCGCGTCTCATGATTTGGGCTTGGAAGTCCTGAAATGAAATGATGCGAAATTGCAGAGAAATGATAAGGCGAAGCGGAGTGGGAAAAATTACTCCTGCAATGGAACTTTTGTGGATGAGCCTGATCTCAACTTCAACCTGTTTCAGCAGGAATCAATGGATAATGTTGGCAAATTGAAAACAGCAAAAACAGGAAAGGCAGCTATCGCATGGCTCAACTCCTGCGTTCATCGTATGAAGGACCCAAAAGGGTTTCATCGAAAAAGGAGAATCTCATGCCATGTTTATCACAAGTCAATGCCCTCCCAGGGCGCCGCTGGATCCTGTTGGCTTTTCCCGTGATGCTCTCCCTCAGTCATCCTGCTGTTGCCGACTATAAGCAGGAGTGCACAGACTACCTCAACGATTTCAAGCTTTGCATATCCTATAACTACGATAACGGTCACGCTGCAGCCAATGCCCACAACCGTGGAAATCGAGCCGTGCGCTCCAAGCTGACCCTGTATGACGTCGGCTTCGACTGGCAGAAGAAGGAAGAGAAGCTGTTTTCCGGGCAGACCTGGTGGGGTTTCTCCCGATACGTTGGGACACCAGGAACCTTCTGCGCTCAGCTCGATGCCGCCCGGACTTTGGTCATATGCCACCCGTTTCTGCCAGAGCACTGAATTCCGCTCGCTATGTCATTTAGTTGTGATTGCAGGCAACTGAAAAAGGAAAGCTGCTGCCAAAATATGAGAATAAAAATTCATTTCCCTACGTCCTAAATTTATAGCGATAACACGTCGCCATTAAATCAAAGGGTAGTCCATGCTGTTCTCCAGGAAATCTCTCGCTTTGCTTGGTATGGTCTCTGCGCTGGCCGTTTCAGCTCAGGCTTCGACACTTATTCCGCCTGAAGATTTTAAGAATCTCTCCTACTATTCACATTGCAATCTCAGTAGCGGTGCTTGCATCATTTCTGTGGATAAGGACTATGCAGTCCTTACGATAGACCCGAGTGGGGCGGCCATCTGTGATATTGTTATCCGCCCGGCAGGTTTCAGACTGGCGTCCTATGCGGAGCTTTCGGGTCTGCACCGCATCACACCCTATCTCTACCGCAAGGATAGACGCTTACAGTATAAGTTCGTGCCGATCGAGCAAGCGGATGGTTCGTTCGCCCTCTCCATGACAGCCCAGAGAGGCACCGAGCCCCTGCAGGGACTTTATCTGAAAAGTCCCGGAGGGCAGACCTTGGGTGATTTCCTGAGCAGCCACTTCAAGGCTTTCGTGGAACCTTATGGGCACATCGGGTTGATCGCTTTTCCCACCTTCTGTACGGAGGTCAACTGAGCTGACTTTGGTACGATGGATCACTCCCAATCCGAACCTGAGGTCAGGACCATTTTCCAAGCGAATTGCGCCTCAAGACGACAGAATCGGACGGTGAACATTAACCCCAGGCTCCCGCGCCTGGAGTCTGTTGATCACTCTGCGCCCTCACCACCATCTTCCGTCGGCGGTGGTGGCTGCACAGCCTTGATGCTCAGCTCAGCTTCGGCTTCCGCTGATCCCACGTAGGTATAGACCCAGTCCACATTCTGAACAGGAACAGAACACCCCGAGGCATCGAAACCGCTCATACAGGCTTCCCCCGAAACTGTTCCACTTTCACCCACAGTCGTGAGACGTTTGAAATCCTTGAATAGCTTCACGACACCGCTGTATCCCTGCAGAACATCGATCGTACCGGACGTGCTTCCATCCTTGATGCTGCGGATCTGTCCCACCGGATTGAAGTTCAAATAGCTAGTGGAATACTCGTTATAATAGGCCATGGACGTGACACCGCGGATGGCCTGGGTGGGATCCTCTTTCACATAGTAAAACGTGACCCGGGCGCTGAAGGGCTGATTGCCCAGAGACCCGTCCGTTCCTGGAATGCCGTTGGTCGAAAGAATGTAAGTCTCGCGCATCACGGTTTCGCTTTCCCGGGCCAGGATGGGTGCGAATTCAAGGAAACCCGGCGCGATACGGCGGCCTTTGGCGTCGTCTATCTGTCCTTCCACCCAATCACTGGTGTTTGTGTCCATGGTGTTCGGGAACTGAGCGGCCCCTTTGATAAAGTTCGCATGATCGAAGGCCAGGACCATTTTATAGGGAACCTCGTTCTTCAGATCATCTTCTGTGATTTCGAAGGGATGCTGCAGGAAGAAGGTTTTGCCACCGTTGGGCAGGAAGAACAGACCTTCCTCGGAAGGGCCTTCTGTCATCGTAGTGCTTTTGCCAGCGTAGGTGACGTCCAAACCAGTCTTGTTGTTGGAATAGAATTCGGTGACGTTCTTGGTATAAAGAGTTTCTCCATTGTTAAGGAGAACCTTCGCGTTGACTTTAAAGGTGCGGAAGAAATTCACGATTACCGCTTCGTAAGTACCAACATGAGTATCCGTGTAACTCACGGTCCCGACCAGGTCCTTCAGAGACCCAGGGGTCATGAAGTCGGTCCAACCCGTGAAACTCGCAGCCGAAGGATCCGTGGGAACGAAGGTGTCATAGTCCGCGAAATCCTGGGAACTAAACAGGCTGAAGGGGCGCTCGTTACAAGCGTCGCCGGTTGAGCCATCCGATCTTCCGCAAAGCTCCATGGAGCTGATGCGATACTTGAGTGCTGTGATGCCATCGGCCAGGCTATGCCCAAAAATTTCGGAGCTATCGGTGACCAATTGAGGTGCTTTCACGCCCAGCAGCTGCATATTGCGCTGAAGACCCAAGGATTCATCTTCGATGGCGAGCGCATTGCCCAGAGCCATCGTACTCATCGTTCCGCCTTTGCCTTCGTCGTCACTTTTCTTGCTGCACGACACAACCAGCACGGCCAACAGTGCCAGGTTCACCTTCACACCGCTCCGAACCATCATGTTACATCTCCCTCTATATATGAGAAAAAATTCTCAGAGGGTCTATCGCCTGCCCACAAAAAAACTTGAATTATTGCAGGTCACTGCCCAGCAGCCCCAGCTCTGTTTCAGAAATGTATGTCTTTAATTTGGCGACACTATTACAGAATTTTCCGGGAAAGGAGGGACGGCAGGCATGCGCATATATCGCACGCCTCTGGCGTTCACACGTACCATTTCTCTCGGTTAGGCGCGAATCAGACGCTTAAGGCGGTGGAATCGATCGACTGTCCATGATTTTCCTGGCTGCGTCCGCCTTCCAGCTAAGCACCTGATACGATGGGGTGACTTCGACTCCATCATCATAATAAAGATGAGCGCAAACTGTGGCTCCGGTCCGTATCACCCCAGGCACGAGATCGCCTGGAGGGCCGTTACCTCTTTGTCCCCGACATGTATACTGAGGCTTGCCATTGACGTCAGTTCCCGAGGTGACAGCCCGGGCTGATATGGAGCCGCCTGAGCCAGCCACCCACTCAAAGTAATCGTCAAAGCTCCCCTGATTGATCACCAGAACATCACTCTTCCGCAGCATGGTCCTGGCATCCATACTCTGCGATAGGATAATATTCGCTCCGTTCGATGTTGTGAGGCACATGGATCTGCTGGGATCGGCATAATGATTGATTAGCTTGCCTGGAATGACCTCATTGTTGGTATAGACCCGGCAGAGATAGAGACTTGTCGTCCCATCGTAGTCAATCCCAGAGAGGATAGCCGTACCAGGGACCCTGGCTCCATCAAGCGCAAGCCACTGCAGAACGGAAGCGCTGACACCAGCTGACTCCTGATGCTTGACTCCAGCGCTGTCCTGTACAGTCAGGAAAAATTTGACATTCATCCTCTGGTCGCGCACCTCTGCGAGGGTAGGCGCCTTAAGACTGATCACCACATGCCACTCCGGATTGAGAGGCAGCTCGGACATAGTCACAGTCAGGCTGCTCGCCTCCGGTGCCTGATAACTCCAGGAATAGGAGGCAAAAGACGCAAGATCGATCTTGTTATTGCTCGTCTGGTCACGCAAGGCACAGTTGGTTTGTGACTCGGGATTGGTATCCGTTGGCGCCTTTGTTTCCGAACAGACCAGGTAGGAACCTGAAATATTATTGGGCGGGTTCACACCCTCTTCCGCAGCATCGGTTTCCATAACCATGGGTACAGGCTGTGTCGCCGTTTCCTGAGGAACAGGCGTTTCCAGCTGCTCGGCTTCTGTATTCGGAATGGCCTGATCAAACCCCTGACCGTTCAGCAAAGGGGCTTTATTAATAGTAGCACGGCTGCAGGCGGCACCTGCCACGACAATCGCCATGTAATAACAGAGGTGTTTCAGCACCGCTGGCTCCTCAAAACAAAAGGGAAGGATAGCTATGTATCGGTCATATCAGGGCACACCTGGAACGTCTGCAAAATAGGGACATGATACTGGACTGTTACAGAGAAAAATAACTGCGAGACCAGAGACCGTCAAATTCTTACTGAAAGTCATGATCAGGACAGCCTTAATGCAGCGATTCCTGGGAACCGGCCATCACCGTCTGTTGGCCAATTGTGCGAAGGTATCCCGTGCCACCGACCAGCAACTTTTCAACGTGATCATCGTAATCGCCATGGCCCAGAAATCCAGAATCGCAAACGGTTTCTGAAAAAGAGTGAAACTCGCATAGCCCCAGTGGGATGCAATGCCTTGGACGATGAGTATCCAAAACATTGTGATCAGAACGCCTGCACGACCGGCAAAAGTTTGGTAACCATATTTTCCGGCCGCCACGGCCTGAGCATGGAAGAGCCGCAGATAGGACGAGAGCAGCAGGGCAATGGCGCATACGAAACCAGGATAGGGATTCAGCGGATTGGCAAGGCCTATGGCCACGGGCAGGATAATGTCCGCCAGGCGATCCACCACCTTGTCCAAATAGTCCCCTTGTGGACTGGCGAGACCCTTGCGTCTTGCCAGGATTCCGTCGAGGAGGTCGAAGACCAGGTTCAACCAGACAAAGGCGGCCGCCAGCAGAAGACCAACGCCGCCACATGCAATCAAGCTGGCTGCGATGATGGCAAAGAGCAAGGATATGAGCGTCACTGTATTTGGATGCAAAGGATAAACAATGCGCAGCAGAGCTTCGAGAAGCTTTTGAAAGAGGGCTGCCCCCTTCACCCCCAGATAAGCGCTGTAGCCGTCCTTGTGCTGATGACCATCCTGGTTCTTCGACATGGATTCCTCCTGCGTGGGAGCCTTCAGGCGCTCATATTTCCATCTTCTCCAAGGGGGAAGACATGGTTTATAAATGTCAACAATGCCAGGGCCAGCAAGAGGCAGCTGGCAAATGCACCTGTCAGCGCAAACCAGGCCACGACTCTGTCATCGGCCGCAAAGGATGGAATGATCAGGCTCACCAGCATCATGCCAAGCAGAAAGGCAATGAAGGTGGTGGCCGAGATCAGGGCCGAAAACAGCCCACGCCAGCGCAAGTCGGGGATGCTATGCAAACCATAGCTGAAGGATGAGGTAAAAAAGGTGCTAAAGCCGATGCCCAGCAGAAATATCGTTGGATACCAAAGTCCTTTCTGAAAAAGAATATCGAGGCCCAGTCCACTCAGGGACAGCACCATCAAGACAAGACTGAGTTGCATGATCCGGACTTCGTGCCAGCGCCGCATCGCTGTTTTCCTGAGGACTATGATTCCAAGGACGGCACCCGCAGTATTTGCCAGGATGGACAGGACTGTGTCTCTGAGAGGATGGCCCCCAGTTACATCCTGCCGGAAAAACAAGAGGAGACTCGGCATGGTCATGGCTGGCAACAGGGCGAACGTTCGCATCACGAGATAGAAATGGAATCTCAGCATGGGTCTATCCAGCTGCATCAGACGCTTTTTCAGACCATGGCGGCTGCCATGCGTCACCGAACGGGGCAGGGATGTCTCTTGAATGGCAGTGGAATTGAGCCAGGTGCAGCTGAGAAGCAGAAGACCAAGCATGCAACTGACCGGAACCAGCTGCAGAGAGGGACCGATCCTCAGCGTGTCGAGCAGCCCATGGTCCAGGAGCATTCCAGCCAGGAGAGGCCCGGCCAGCGATCCCAGCAAGGAAAACTTGGTGAGCCAGGTCGAGGCGAGCAGATAGGAACCGCTCGAAAAATTATCAGGGATCAGAGCCGAATGACTGGATTCAGTCATGGAGATGCCGCAAAAAATTAACAGCCCCACGATCGTCAGAGTGGATTTGTCATCGATCCAGCTGCTGGCGACGATGCCCGATAATGTTATCAAGGTTCCCAATATCATGAAGAGGCGCCGCCGGTATATACCGAGGGGCAGAATGTCGCCAAGGTAAGCCGACCCGAGGAAAACAGGCAAACCCGCTGCCAATGAAACCACAGAGATATACGATAAATAAGCGGCCTTCTCTGTGTTGCCAAAGACCTGGCTTACGACCAGAGGCAGGAGGATCGTCTGGATGGATACGCGGGTGGCTGTCGTGCCGAAGCGCGAGACGGTGTATTTCCACATGCTGGAACTGTGGCTCACGCTGGGTTGCCTTCCTGGTCGGGCTGGATAGGGTGTCTGAAAATTCTGAGCCTTATCGGAAAAACCTCAAGTAACTTGAACTTCGTTCAAAACATGAACGCTTCCTTATGTTTCGATTGATCTTATAAGGCATTCCTCACATCGCCGAAGGCGGGAGCCGATAAGGTGTGATCTTTACTCCAAAAGGAATAGGTCGTTGGTCTCAAATCTCGTCATTTACGCGGCATTACTCATTTTCGTCACGCTTGTGATGTGCGAGATCCATTTCACGCGAAAGCAGAATCGAACCTATCCCTGGGCCGAAAGCCTGGTGTCGGTCTCCATGATGGTCTGCATGTATGTTGTCTTCAACCTGAAGCGATCCTCCTTCAGTACTTTCTATGAATCCGTCCATGCTTATCGCCTGTTGACCTTGCCCATAAGCGAGCCGCTGAATGTGATCGTGCTGTTCTTCGCCTTCGAATTCGTCTATTACTGGATGCATCGCTGGGGGCATGAATACCGCTGGTTCTGGGCCAGCCACAGCGTGCACCACTCGTCTTTTTCCATGAGCTATTTCACGTCAGTCAGGCTCAGCCTCACAGGTTTCATTTCGCTGAACTTCCTGTTCTTCTTTCCCTTGTATTTGATCGGATTCTCACCGCAGTCGGTGGCGCTCATGTATTCGGCCAATCTTGTCTATCAAGGCTGGGTGCACACGGATACGATACCCAGGCTGCACCCCTGGTTTGAATATGTGTTCAATACGCCCAGTCATCATCGGGTTCATCATGCTACGAATCAGGAATATCTCGATAAGAATTATGGGGGTGTCTTGATTGTTTTCGACCGCTGGTTCGGGACTTTCAAGGAGGAACAAAGTGATATCGTCATCCAGTATGGTTTGGCGGGTAAGCAGCGGTCATTGAATCCCTTCCGGCTTTTCTTCCAGGAATGGATCGCAATCATAGGGGATGTTGTGAAAGCGAAGAATTGGACGGAACGTTGGCATTTTGCCTTTGGCAGGACTGGGTGGAAGCCCGGGAGCGAGGTCGCGAACAGAATGGGAATTCACGAAGAGAAGTCTGATGTGGCCTCTTAATCCCGACATTCTGAATTTCGGTTATTTCTGTGTTGGCTTCGTGATCTTCATGCGTCTTGCGACGCTGCGCAGCTCCTTCGATCGCACGCGGATCGTGTCGCAGATCGTCATGATCTTCGTGATGTATGCGATACTCGCCGCGCCCCTGGCCGTGACCGTCGCTTTTTGTGGTCTGGCCACGCTGCAGATCCTGCGGGAGGTCTTTGCCATTTTCGATGCCAGGGAGCAGGTCCTCGGCAGAACCCGATCTCTGAAAATATTCACAGGTATGCTGCTGCCGTTCTTCGCACTGGCCTATGTCCTGGACATGCGCTATGCGCTGTCCTTGGCGATCGCCTACCTGCTTGGTTTGACCCTGATCGTCCTGGCGGAACCCGACGTGTCCAGGGCCGTGGGGAAAGTCTTCGCGGCTTTGCTCCTGCTCTTTGTCGCTGCCTCGCTGGGTCTTTTGGGTTTCCTGCGGGGAACGGAGCAGGGTGACCGCTATGTTCTCTACGTTTTCTTTCTTACCAACACCTGTGATGCCTTTGCCTTTCTGGGCGGCAAGATCCTGGGCAGGAATCGCTTTCTGAAGCATATCAGCCCCAATAAAACCGTCGAAGGTTATCTGGCAGCGGCCATCGCCGGTGCCCTGTTCAGCTGGATTTACAGCAGCATCCTGCATCTCCCCCTGCCTCTCTGGGCGATGCTGTTGCTTGGGATCATCTGGGGCGTTTTCACTCAGGTTGGGGATCTGTTTGCGTCGCTCTTCAAACGCTTTCTCGGGATCAAGGACTACGGGACGCTCATTCCTGGACACGGCGGCGTGCTGGATCGTTTAGATAGCCTGCTGATCACGCTTCCTTTATCCCTCCTGGTCCATATTCTGTTCTTTCAATGAGCGATGTGCGCAGTGAACTGTTCATTTGGTGCTGAATGCCCGTATATTTCTTTACTTTCTTTTATCTCGCATACTGTTGGCCATCTCCAAATCAACCAGGACCTTACGCAAGGGCAGATCACTCTGTAAGCCTCGAGCTGCCCAGCGGAGAGCTTGGAGCAAAAGTTTTTTCCTCGCGTCTTCGCTGAGATCTTTCGTCAGCACATCCGAGTTTAATGTCGATAAAAACGCCTGTTCCAGGTTGGCAAACCCGGCAAGAGTTTGGCTTAGTTTTTCCAGGCTTATACGCGAAAAAGCGTCTGTTCCTCCCACCTTCAGTTTACGCAGATCACCAAAGCCAGCCTTGGCACCCAGCTTATTCAATTTCGCAATAGAGGCAGCCGAAGGGATCTCAGCGTCTCCTGCGCTCGGCGGCGCCGGTATCGACCCAACAACCGAAATGCGTTCAACGCCCAGTTGCCTATCCATCTCCTCATTGGCAATGCGATCAGCTTCCGCATTCTGTTCGCGCGGAATCCACTGAATTTGCCATCGCGGGACACTCTGTAAAGCTTTTAGGACCTGCATTCTGAGTTCACTCATCATCGCATGCTTGGCCTGCCACTCGCCAGTGACCTGCATGACCACCAGTTTGCTATCACCCAGAAACTGGACTTGAGTCAATCCAAGTTCCCTGGCCAGCTCAATCGCCATCAAAAGACCGCGATACTCCGCCTCATTATTAGTTGCCGATTCCATGAAGCAGACCCGCTCGCGACCGCCTTCATAATCCGCAAAGGCGGCTCCAGCAGCGGGGCCTGGATTGCCTCGCGATCCACCGTCGAAAAAAATCTTCACAATGTTTGTCAGCAAGATTTCGTCCTTATATTCGAACCCTATTCGCAGCATAAACTTACTACACTTCATCAATGTTCAGCCATCACCGAGTAAAGCCTCCTGGTGTTCGATAATAATAGCCGCGGCAATGACTTTCGCGGCGTAATCATTGAGATGACCCTGGGCAATAAGCAGCCATCCATCACGGATCTCTGTTTCACGGATCACGTCTGCCACATGAGTCGGTCCCTGATTATACGCTGCGAGTGCCAACAGCCAGTCGTTAAACCGCTCATAGTAGTCTTTTAGAATCTGGATCGCAGCCTCGGTGGCTTTTTCTGGATTCAGGCGCTCATCATTTTTGCCAGCGACTGAGAGATCATAGGCTGCAGCCGTGTTCCTGGTGATCATCCAAAGACCGGCCCCATTCCTGTGAGGAGGGTGATTTTTATAACCGGTCTCAACCATCGGAATCGCTGCAAGTTCCAAAGGCAAGCCGGATTTCTCAAGCTGTGGCAAAACTATGGACTGGTACCTTTCCATCCGGTTGAGCTCCTGTTTGAGTCCCTCGACCTGCGCCGGCTGGTTCAGCAGGAAACTCAATCGTTTCATTACGGGTCGGGTCAGTTCAACGGGGAAATCCCCCCGCGAACTCTGCTCTACCAGAGCCTGGATCTCATCCTTCGAGATTTTGGAGCTTCCACTTTCCGCGGCCTGCAGATGCGGACTTTGCAAGGATAGGAAAAGGACAAGCGGGGCACTCGGACAAGCCCCCGAAATCCTTTTGTAGATGCTACAAAACATGTTCCGTCTCCTTATCATATGAGCGCATGCCAGCCTGTCGAAGGCTGTCCTATTCCTATGCAAGACTCAGGACAAAATTGGAATTTGCATCCAGGCGAGCTCATCGAAGAACGGCTGAGAGACCCTCAAAACGAGTGATGCGACCTCGGCCTGCGATCCCCGCCACGCCCGAGGTGCTCCATTCCATGAAAATGTTCATTGGGCACCTGCCTTTGCGACGCTTCTTCTTGAAAATTCGACCCTTTCTTTTCCGCCAAGAAACCCAGCATTGGCTAACAATTTCCGCAGCTAGCGCAGGCCTCTTACCCAGACTTCCTCAAAAATTATTGGTCTGGGTATTCATGGATGCCCTATCAAATTCCGACATCATATCACGAGTCGTAAACCTCAAATGGGTACTATTATGAATTTGGTATTTATATTAGTAGTTGTCGCTTTAGTTTCGAGTTCTGCTTTCGCTGAAGTCGTGAAATTAAAAAACGGGAGCGTTCTGAAAGGCGTCATAGTTGAAATGAATCAAACCGACTTAATCATTGATACCGCAGAAATGGGTCGAGTCACTGTGAAGCGATATACGATCGAAAAAATTTCTGATAATGCCGAGAGCCAGCCAAGTGCCGCCGGAACTGTTATTAATGTCAACAATAGCAACCAGGTTGAACAGACAAACAACCAGGTGAATAATCAGACCACGGATTCAGGCCAAGTCAAGGACGAGGCTCGCCGCTGGCGCCAAGGTATCCAGGGCCGCTTCAACATTTCTCAGGAATCGGTCGATTTCAAGCGTGAGGCTGAGGTTTTCGATTATCCAAAAAGCTATACTGGCGTGAATTGGGACCTGATTGGCTTTCGCAGCGAATCCTGGTGGGCTATCTACTTTGAGGTTTCATCCCAGAGTATGACTCAAGATGATGTGGACTATCGCGTAGGTGGAGGCATGGTTCGGTTGGATTGGAACGCCATCAAAAGCGTCAACGGGGATACATTGAGCCTTGCCTACTTCGGGGTTGGTTTTGGTAGTGGATCGTTTGAAGCAGAAACCACGGACTTGAACGGCAGCAAAACGTCTGTAAAATTTTCCGGGCCTCGGGCTACCCTACGTCTGGGTTACGATTATTTCTGGGGTAAATACTGGGGACTTTCTGCTTTTGCTGCTGCGCATAGAGCAACTTTCAATAAAGTTACTTATCAAATCGACGGGATAGATGTTTCCGACGATTCGATGGATGAAGTCAAGGCGAACAGTACCTCCTTCGGTTTAGGTCTGCTCTACAACATAGATCTTTAACCTTCACTGTCCTGTAGCACAGCGTCGGCTGCTTTATTCACGGCTGGCGCGGCTTGCAATGCTGTGCAGACATCTGTTTCCTGCGATTGGTGGCGGCCGAATCCATCCGGAGATCCCTATCTTAGGATGCTGGCTGAGGATCCACACTCGGAGCCAAGCCGATGAAGATTGCTATGCGCAGATGATCCGAATATCTCTTCGTCTGTGAACCACTTTTTCACTGGTGCCGGTTTTTCCAGCAGATGACCAGGAAGTCAAGGCTGCTTTTCTCCCCGTCCCTTCATCCACGACGCGACGGAACACCAGTCGAAGGGTTGGATGAGTAACGGGCAGTGCAAGGCGGACTCGGACCGAGCATCCCTGGCGCTGCCTCTCACTATCGGCCGCATGAAGCGGGTGGCATCTCCTCCCAGCAATCCCAGTTCTCCTTTCCTGTAAGATTTGAGAGTTGGGCTGGCTCGGACTCTCTGAATTCTTGAATCGATGCGCCAAGGGACGAAGCTTTCACTTCTATTCAGAAAGAATTGCCTCGAACTACAGAGGGTCCAGCGCGAGGCCGATAAATTAGGTAGCACACATCAAACTGGAGAATTCATGAGACTCGCCTGTCTCGGATTGATCTTTGTCGGTCATATAAGTTGTGACAACTCGGGAACAACCTTTTCCGCAAACACTGTCGCTATCCATCCAGCGGAGTCGCTGGGCGAAGACGCTCTCGCGGAGCAGAACGGAGCGATTCGTCCGTATGAAAGCAGTGACCAGGATGCCATGGAGGCCCAGGTTCTTCCTCCTGCGGACAGAAGTGACCCTTCCTCGAGTCCAGCGGGAACGGAAATTAGCAGCGCGGCCATGAGCGACGAGTCTGCCGCAGGCCAAGAGTCCTCAAGCAGCAGTGGAATGCCGACCCCCGAAGTGGCCGGAACTGGTTCATCGCCACCCACAGCGGAACCTCTGGATTCGAGTCCGATCTTGGAAACTGCTGCGACGACTGTTCCCAGCTCCAGCGCTGCAACCACCAATACGGAAACATCAACGGCGAGCTCGGCTCTGCCTTCTGAATTTAAGGTTGAAATCTTCAACAATGGCACCATCTCAGCGACCACAGGCAGCACATCGAAAATTGGTGAATCCGAATTAAAGGGCTGCCACGATTATTTCAACGGACAGGGTAAAATTGTGCCCTACACGTCAGGCGGCAAGGTTAACCTTGGGCCCGATGATATTCTGGCCTTAAAAGTTAAGGGCAATAACCAGGAGGTTATCGTCGACCTCGCTCCGGCCAACGTTGGGGCATACTACAAAGTCAAAGGCATTTGCCTCTTCCTAACTGGCAATGATGCGCGCGCGATCGTCTCGCTGCAAGGCACCAGTCTCGAGCGGATCTGGAATCGGGCCCTTGGCAATGGGGCCCTGACCAGTATTGAAATCATGGCGGATTCAAGCGTCGGAATTTTCGAGTTTTCAACCAACGGTAATGGATCCCAACTGATTGTCACCGGTGCGGGGGCATACACGTGCCCGACTTCGTTCCCCGAGATTTCATGTATGGAGTAGTTGCGATTGCGAAGCTAACAGCGATTCGTGAAGCCGGGTGAAGTTTCCCCGGCCTATGGTCAGGTCAGAGCAAGCAACGAGCTTCGAAAGCGCGGAGTGTTTGTTTCACCAGCTGGAGTAGGCTGTGCATGGATGCGAAGCAATCTTGAGACCTGTAAGAAACGCTTGAAAGCTCTGGAAAAGAAGGTTCAGGAGGAAGGCATAATCCTGTCAGACAGCCAAGCCACCGCGCTGGTAGTCATTGATCCAGGATCCCAAGGCTGGTTGGCTTATCCCAAGATCCTTTGTCACATCGGAAGCCTTCATTCCCTTCTCAGTGACCAGCTTTACCGCTTCAATCTTGAATTCTTTAGTATAGCGCTTTTGCTTTTTCTTGTCGGCCACTTGTCACCTCGATGTAAGGGCTATCCACCCATTATACATTCCCGGTGTCCGATATTCTGAGGAACTTCAGTTCCCGTCGGCCTGATCCGATTCCGGCCTTAGGGATTCGTCAAAAATCAGGTCACGACAGCTAAAAATCTGAAAGCCAAAGATCTGCCGAAAACGCGACCGAAAAGAGAAACCATATATATTCTGATTATATCCGTGAAGGAACCGTTATGAGCAAGGTTATTGCAGTATTTGGCCTCTTGGCCTCTTATGCCAGTGTGCAGGCCGAAAGCCGCTGGGATCGTATCGAGGTCAGCCAAGACTTCATCAATGAGATCGGTGACAATGAATCCAATCGACCCAAGGTCGACATCGACATCAAGGTTGACATCGAGCCCCAAGGCAAACAGCACAAGGAAACCTTCTATCGGTATAAATTTGGTCTCCGCGACCCACTATGGCCCGAGGATCAAGTCACATGTTAATGATGCCTTCGCCCACGCGAGGCAGCCTGATGCCACAGCAGGCCAGGGACCGATTACGGTGACCCTGACCTGGGGTAGCCAGCCTAATATCGACCTGCACGTTTTCGAGCCGAATTCCCATGTTTATTATTCGAATCGGTCTGGCGAAGTGGGTTTCCTCGATGTCGATGATACCAATGGCTATGGGCCGGTGCATTATTACTCGACCTGCGAAAAGCTCATTGAAGGCCGCTATGACGTGAAGCTGAACTTTTTTTCCGGTTCGGGATCAGACGTCGCCAACGTCACGATCGAAGCGGGAACCGAAACCTTTACCAGTTCGGCCGTTGTTTCGACTCCCTCGGGCAGCGCCGGCAATGCCAGCCCGCCTTACCATATGGGGTCTGTGATCGTCTCCAAGGACCTTCAATCAGGCGCCTACAAGTTCGAAATCAAGTAAACAGCGTAGCGGGTCTGCAGGGCAACCCGCCCCTCATTTTCCAGCTTCCCTCAGGTATTTCTCGAAAGCCTTGGGTATAGTCATCTTCCTTCCGCCTGTGATCTCGGTTGCCAAATAGAACTCACCGCCGGAATCCACTGCAAAGTCATAGACGTAATAGTCCACTTTCAGCTTCATTACCTCCCTGATCTCATGGAATTCGGGTTTTGCGAAAGGGGCGAAATCCTTGCTGGTGTCATAAGGCATGACCAGGTAGGGATAATCGGCCATGAAGTTTTTCGGCTTTCTGCCAAAGACCACCAGATAGTAAGGGGTCGGATGAGTGAAATCGTAGACCCCGCTCATGCGGGCATGCACCGGGGATTTCACGGTGCAAGCAGTTAAGATGATGGGAGCAAAAAGCCATTTTAAAGATCGTGGAACGTGCATCATGGAAATGTCCTGCCGCCAAACTGGAAACATCGAATCAATATATTATCCCATAGGGAAAAGGGAACCCTGGGCTGGTCGTTCTGGATCGTTCCATCGAAATGGATAATGCCTCGGAATCAACATGCTGCTCACCGTGGTTTCCGCATGCAGCTTGATTTAATCTGCCGTTTCCATGACTGACCCTCTAACTTTCTCTTTTCTTGATGCTCGTTTTGCCAAGCTGTCACTCAAAGGCTGGTCGGCCTTGCCCAAAGCCCAGGTCAGTCCATAGCCATTGTGGCCAAAGACCTTGGGTTTTGAGCGAAATCTTTGGTGAACTTGCGAGCTCGATTTGATGCTTGGTGCACAATGCGTTCCTTCCCCGGCTTTTCATGCCCGTTTCGGGCCCTTTTTGTCCTGTAGAAAGCGAAGCAGACTCTGAGGAATTTTGTCGAGCGGGAGCACGTGGTCCACAGCGCGGAGACGCACCGCTTCCCGAGGCATTCCATAAACGGCACTCGTGGCTTCGTCCTGGGCAATAGTCAAAGCCCCAGTATCCTTCATGGCTTTTAGACCTTTGGCACCGTCCTGCCCCATACCGGTCAAAATAATGCCAATTGCCTGCGATCCGAGCAGACGGGCTACGGATTCGAAAAGGACATCCACCGAAGGCTTATGTCGATTCACTGCCGGACCATCCTGCAGTTTTACTCGAAAGCCTTTCGGGCTGGATTCGAGTTCCATATGCAGGCCACCAGGAGCAATCAAAACCTGATCGTTATAAACGAGATCACCGTCCTCGGCTTCTTTCACATGAAAAGCACAGAGTGTATTCAGACGTTCAGCAAACGCCCGGGAAAAGGCCTGGGGAATATGCTGCACAATAAGAATAGGAGGGATTGAATCCGGCATCTGCGTCAGTATTTCAGTCAGAGCTTGAATGCCTCCCGTTGAGGACCCGATGGCCACGATCACCTGCTTGCCAATGATTAGGCTTACAGATCGTTTTTTTAAAGTTCTATCGGCCTGTACATGCTTTTTCTGTCGATGCACATGCGCGTCTGCCGCCTGGGAGACAATATCAACCAAAGTTGAGGCCGAGGTTTTCAAATCCTGAAGAGTGGGCTTTTGAATGTAATCAACGGCACCCAACTCGAGGGCTTGCAGGACCAGCGGACCCTCTTCACGGCTGACGGCGCTTATAATCACCACAGGAATCGAAAATTTCGGCAGGATCTGCTCCAGCAGTTGACAACCATCCAGATGAGGCATCTTAAGATCCAAGGTGATCACATCCGGCCGGAACCTCAGGATCGCGCTTTCCACATCCCGTGGATCACCGATAGCTGCCACGACCTGCAGTCGATCTGATTGAGCCAGAGCTGTGCTGAGCAACTGCCGAATGGTCAAGGAATCATCGACGATCAGCACCTTTTTCTTCTGATTTACAAGCTTCGGTGCTGTTACAGTAATCTTTTCGGACTTAGTCCCAGTGGATTTCAGGCCTGCCGATTCTTTGAAATAAATGGACGAGCCAAAAGGCTTCCACCGCTTCTGGTCCACGTTCAATGATTCGGAATGACCAAGGATGAGAGCTCCGTAGGAATTCAAGGCCCGATTGAAAGAACCTATGATCTCCTGGATGGTTTCCGGCTTGAAATAAATGAAGACGTTTCGGCAGAAAATAAGATCAAAATGCCCGACATCATCCTGCTCCAGTTCCACCAGATTGATCCTGGTGAACTTGATGCGCGCTTGCAGATTGTTTTTGATTTTGAACCATTTTTGAACATCACCCTTGCCTTTAACGAATCCGGAAGCATGATACTCAAAAGGTATTTCAGGCAGCCGATTGATCGGGTAGACACCATTCTTCGCCTTCTCCAGGACTTCAGTATCGATGTCCGAGGCCAGGATTTCAAAGCGGCTATCATCATGAAAATAGCGGTTTAAAACCATGGCTAGTGTGTAAGGTTCCTCACCGGTAGAGCAGGCAGCTGACCAAACGCGGAGTTTACCCCCAGGATTACGTGCATTCCATTTAGGCAAAAAAGTCTCGAGCAGGAATTTAAAATGGGCTGGCTCTCTAAAAAAATCAGTCTTGTTCGTGGTAATCTGATTGATCAGCTGCTGCCATTCGCTGTCGTGCGATGACAGAGTACCGAGGTATTGTCGGTAAGCCTTGATTGTGGGCAGTCCCAGGTCTGTAAGACGGGCTATGAGCCGGGCCCGTACCAGATCCTTCTTCATCGAACTCAAGTGGATGCCAGACAGAGACAAGATTCTCCTCTGAAAAAACGAGAAATCATCATCATCAATATCTGGCATTCCATGCATAATCAATGTGCCCTTATTTCTTGTTAGGCTGCTTCGTCAAAACCTTCATGCTGGGCAGTGGGCACCCCATCCGCGGAATGGCCAGAGGTTTTCTTAGGGCCTTTGACCGCAGCTTTCGTTGCCTTTTTGTTAGCCAAAGCCATGGCTGGACGTCTGGCAACTTGAACTGGATTCTGATAAGAGACAGTCATGCTTGCGGAACCATTGAGCAGCTGCATCAATTCTCCCACCGATGCGCGCAGGGATTCCGCCTGCTGGGACAGCTGCTCAGCTGCCGATGCAGACTGTTGAGAAGCCGATGCGTTCTGCTGAGTGACTTGATCCAACTGGCTCATGGCGCGGGTGATTTCATTGATGCCTCGTGACTGCTCCTGGCAGGCATTCGCGATCTCCCCAGCCATCGTATTGACTTCACCCACACTTCCAACCAGCTCGTCAAGGACATCACCGCAGCGCTTTCCAACCTGAATGCCGACTTCGACTTTTTGTTTGGAGGTCGAAATCATGCGTTCGACGCGCTCAAGGCTTTGCTCCAGCATATCGCTGATCTCACGAGCTGCATTGCCGCTCATTTGGGCAAGGTTGCCGACTTCTTCTGCGACGACTGCAAAACCCTTGCCGTGTTCACCAGCTCTCGCAGCTTCGACTGAAGCATTGAAGGAGAGCAGCTGGGTCTTGAAGACGATATCGTCGATAACTTTGGTCTTGTTACCAATCTGACCGATAACCTTGACGACTTCGCTAATCTCTTTGTTCGCTGCATCAATGCTATTCATAGCTTCAAGCATCTCACCGATGACCACTTTGCCTTTATTCGCAGAGGTCTGGCCTGAACGAGCGGTTTCGGCGGAACGGTTCGCGTTGTCGGCATTCTGCTTGACCATGCTGCTCATCTCTTCGATAGAGGAAGCGGTTTCCTGGAGCGAGGAAGCTTGCTCGGTGGCGCTTGAAGAGAGCTGCTCACTGGTCGACGAAATCTCGCTGGCTGCGGAGGTTACTTCATCCGCGCCGGAAGACAGCTGTCCGGAAACTCGCATCATGGTTGTGGTGATGGACGAGGAGATGAAGAGGCCAAGGAAGAATGAAGCCACGACTCCTACGCCAACGAGGATAAGGACGACTAGAGTCGCCGAATTTGCTGCACGTTCTGCCTCTGCCGACCATTTCTCTGCTTCCTTATCCTGGAATTGCTGCACTTTTTCCAAGGCTGATCGGTATGGAATTCGTACCGAATCATAATTCAATGCGAATTCATCTCGTTTCTTAAGCGCTTCTTCATCATTGGTCCGGGACATTTCCAAAGTCCGTTTAACGTATTCCGTGATCCTGCCTATATGCTCTAAGAGCGGTTGGACTATTGCGTCTTCACCAGGTTCAAAAGGAATCTCGAGATATGCTTTCTTGCCTGCTTCCATATCGTTAATGGCTTGGGCAAGGAATGCTTCCTGAACCCTAAACTCCTCCGGACTCAAGTTTGACCCGATGAGATAATTGACCATGATCTGGTATCTTCGCGTTGCATCACTGATGGCCGCCGTCGATATTAGGTTGGGCAAATTCGCATTAGCAACATGGTTGTATTTATAAACCACCTCTGAAAGTCGCATAAAGGCTATGATGCCAACAATGGCAAGAATCACAGCACAGAAGCTGAAAGCACTGATGAGTTTTGTTCGCAGACTCCAGGAATTGAACATGATGTCTCCCTTTATGCGGCTCATGCCGCCTGTTCGTGATTTTTCTGTGATTGAATGAGATTAAGGTCTTCAACGTTGAGGGCCTTCGAGATATCGAGCAACAGGATCAACTTCTTGTCGCGATGGACAACGCCCATAATGTAGTCGAGGTTTTCGGTCGATTCCATCGTTGGCGTCTTTTTGATCTCTTCTTCAGTAAGAGCCAGGACCCGGGTGACCGTACTTACGGCGATGCCCAGACTAAAGGCTTCGAAGTCAAGAATGATCACAGCTGTCTTCTTCTCGAGTTCCTGTCTTACGCCCTTCAGTTTCAGCCGCAGATCGATAATGGAGATAACCTGGCCCCTCAGGTTCATGATGCCAAGATAATGAGGCGGCGTGTGCGGGACAGGCGTGATGTCGGGAACTTCGATGACCTCCTTGACCTTCAGCAGCGGCACCGAATATTCTTCAGTGCCGAGGACGAAGATAAGGTGCCGATCGGCCCCCTTGTTCGTGTGGGCGTTGACAGATTGCGATGTACTCATGCAGACCTTCCTTTCGCTATTTCTTCGAGATCCAGTATCAGAGCAGCCTTTCCGTCGCCAAGGATCGCACTCCCGCTGACACTGCTAATCTTCTTCAAATCACGTCCGAGTTGTTTAATAACCACCTGCTGCTGACTCACGATGGATTCAGCGAGAAAGCCATATTCTTTTTGGTTGAAACGGGAAATGATGGCTACACCACGGGAGCCTTTTTTTCTCGAGGCTGTCCTGCCCAGAATCTTATCCAGATGAAAAAGCGGGATGGTCTCCCCTCGTCGGCTGATAACCTCCTGATTCCGGCCCATCGCGCAGAATTCAGAGGCACTCAACTCAATAATTTCGTGGACCTGGGACGTGGGCACGATATAACGCTCGGAATCATTCAAACGTACAATCATGCCATCGATGATAGCGAGGGATAGGGGAAGGATAATACGAAAGCAAGTGCCTTGGCCTTCGATCGATTCCAGCTGCAGCTCGCCCTTTAACTGATTGATGTTGGTCTTGACGACATCGAGGCCAACGCCACGGCCGGATACGTCGGTGACCTGGTTTTTGGTGGAAAAGCCAGGAGCAAAGATTAGATGATGAATCTCCGCGTCAGGGAGAACAGCATCGGGTGCTATCAGACCCCTTTCCACAGCCTTTTTTCGAATGTTGGCGGCCCGCAGCCCATCTCCGTCGTCGCGAACTTCCAACACAAGTCTGCCACCCTGGTGTTGGGCTGTAAGCCAGACATTGGAACGTTCCGGTTTGCCTGCCTGCCGCCGCCCTTCCGTGGATTCGATGCCATGATCCACAGCGTTACGGATGAGATGCACCAGGGGATCGCCGAGATTATCGACAACCGTCTTGTCCATCTCGATATCCTCACCAGCTGTGTGGAGAACGACATCCTTATGCAAAGACTTGGATGTATCACGCAGCACACGCTGCATTTTTTGGAAAACCGGTTGCAACGGCACCATACGTAAGCTCATCGAGGATTCCTGGATTCCTCTGGTAATCTTTGCGAGCTGATCAATAGTCTTCTGCAGCAGAACCGACGGAATTTGATGTTTATTTTGTTTCAGGACTGTCTGCAGAATCACAAGCTCGCCCACATCATTGACCAGAGTATCCACGCGGTTGAGACTCACACGGAGCGACACATCCTTGTGAGCCGGTGCTGCAGCAGCAGGCGTATCCGTAAATTCGTGGAAGCCGTTGGAAGCGGCAGGAGGTAGACTGGGAACAGTTGGTGCGGCCGATTGAAAGTTCTGCATTTCAAGAAGGAGGGGTCTGAATTCAACCGTACTGCGGTCATCTTTGTGGAGTGCACCAATCCAAGCCAGGAGCAAATCGTGACACTGCAACAGAAGGTTGACTGCCCTGGTATCAATGGCCAATTCACCTTTCTTCAGTTTCAACAGTATCGATTCGAGCTCGTGAACAAAGGCACCGAGCTCGTCCAGTTGTACAGCTTTTGCACTGCCTTTGATGTTGTGAGCAATACGAAATATGCGGTCGAGGTTTTGGATATCATGAGGTGCGGTTTCCAGGAGCAGAAAGGATTGCTCAGCTTCCTGAAGAAGCTGTGTCGCTTCATCCAGAAAAGTCTTGCGAATCACACTTTCCATATCATCCATATATACTGCCTCGAAAAAGAGCGCGAGAAATATTCATGTCTCACTTGTCAAAGCGATCGGCGGCATATGTAGAGAATTGAGAAGAAACTGATCAAGCAAAGCAGGGGAATAATAAAAGTTAAGTATATCTAATAGATGCAACTTCAGCCCTGTTCAGATCTTACTGATATTTTAGGGGAGAAATTGTCGCCGCTGGAAAGGGAACCTTGGGCACAAAACGATAATTTGTTCATTATTTTGATTAAATTTAATAAGATATGCAGGTCTAAGTGACAAGGTGTAAAATTAAGCTACACTAAAAATACTGCCATCAAGACGAAGGGGAACCCAGGGTGCTGAAACATTTGGATGCGCAAGCTCTACTTGATAAGTTGCCTGATGCGACTGTGATATTGGAACATAGTGGAAAAATTAGACATATGAATTCATCGGCTCAACGGCTGTTTCAATATGAAGAGAGTGAGCTCATAGGTCAGCCGAGTGAAGTGCTCCTTCCAGCTCGCTACCGCATTCGTCATATAGCCGATCGCGAGATTCTTTTCCGTAGCGGGTTTTCAGGAACGCGTGGCGCCGACCGCGAGCTGATCGCTCTTCGCAAGGATGGGACAGAATGCCATGTCCTGGTTAAGCTTTCAATGTTAACCATAGCGCATGTTGATTGGTTGATTTGCTTTTTTCGTGACTTTAGTTTGATGCATGACTTTGAGAAAAAGACCCATGAGCTGCACAACAAGTTTCAATATATGGCCTGGATACTCCAGGCACAGAATTCCTTGCCAGGCAAGCTGATTCAGGAACCTTCCTCGCTGGAATCCTTCCATGAACGATTGGCTTCATTGAGTCTGGGTTTACCAGGGAAAAGTGAAAAAAAAATTCTGGTCAGGGAATTGATCGATGAAACCCACAGGCTTATTCGTCCTCATACGGAACGCGTGGCTGCTGATTTGATTGTGGAGGAGATGTGTGAAGATGCGTGGGTTCTTTTCAGTCCGTCTCTGTTTCAAATGATTCTGCTTGGATTTGTGAAACTTTGTGTGGAATCGGTGACCCCTTTGGGAGAACGCTGGGTAAAAATAGGGCTCGAACGTCAGGGCAACCGTCTTTTGATTACTCTGACGGATAGCGCCTTCAGCGTATTGGACGATAAACAGCTGGAGAACGCGGTCGAATATTTAGTTGGAGCGAGTCTTTTACAACGTTATGGAGGTCAGCTCCTGACTTCACCCGCAACTCATAGCCGATTTTGTGTGAGCGTGCCTGTTCAGGAAGGAGCCTCGTAATTTACTCAGCGATTGCAGTAAATGCAGAGCCTACACTTCGTATGTGATGCAGGCTATGACGCCAAGAAAGTTCAAGGTTGCCATTTCACCATGTGTATCAAGAGTAACAGACTCATCAAAGGTCTATCGATCGAAGAATATTTCCGCAGGCAGCGCATCATCCCGTGGCAGTCCCTTTGGCTCTTGGCCATGAAGGGCAGAAAAATGAAGCGAAAGGAATATCGCGTGCGAATTGCGCCGAACGTTAAGATCAAAGGATTTGGGCTTGTTTTGGCAGTACATTCAGAAGTCAGGAAGGGATGGTTCTAAGTCGAGGAAATATATTGTATCGAGCAATACGGCCCAGGCAGCGCGGGAAACCGTGCAGACCTACCGGAATCGATGGGCCATCGAATCCTGGCTCAAGGACATGAAACAAAATCATGGCTATGGTGACTGCCGCTCGGCGAACTTCAAGGCTTTCGAGGCACACATCAACTTCTGTCTCACAGCTTACAATTTGCAGCGATGCAACGAAGCAGGCATTCCGAGGCCAGGAACCACAGTCGCAGAATTTGTGGGCGTTCAGAAGCTATGTGATGGGGCCAGGAGTCTCAATCAGGTCCACGGTGTGCAGCGCTTGAAAAAGGCCGCGAATGAGGCGCTTGCAGAAATTACAACCTGGAAAGCGGCGCAGGCTGCAGCGTGACAGGCTCCATCGTGATTTCAGTGCAATCGGCGAGTAATTTATCGTTTTTCGCCAAGTGACGAATAGGAGCCGATTGTATAAAGTAATGCAAGGGGGACCCTTCGATGGACTGATCTGGCGAGGTCCCGGATGGACGGGTTTTGCCTGAAAGGTTTGATATGAAGCAATCACCGAAGCGCATTTCTTCGGGCGTTGAAGTTCTGGATCGAGCAATGGATGGCCTGCGTACAGGCGATAATGTGATCTGGTATGATACCCAGGCAGCATCCTCGGAAATCTTCTTTTTAAACTTTTTACAAAGTTCCATGAATGAAGGCCGCTCCCTGGTCTACGTGACCTTCGATAAGGCGCCGTCGTCACTCATATCCATATTAGGTCCTTTGACCAATTATCCCAAACTGACAATTGTAGACTGTTTTACCTGGGGCAAGGGCGATGGCGCCAAACCCTTTGTTGATTTTTATCAGCAAGCGGAAGCCGGTTATCGATGCAAGTTCGTCAAGATCGAGCAGCCTCATATCATGTCCAAGGTCGTGAACTCGCTCTTTGCCGTGTGCAGCGACAAGGGCCATGATTTAGGCCTCGTCTTTAACTCACTCTCGGCAGCGAACCAGATCTGGAGCAGTGATGAAACAATCCGAAATTTTTATGCGGCCTGCTGCCCGCGGCTTCTCGATCAGGGAGCGCTTGCTTATTGGGTCTCTTCAAAGGAATCGCAATCCAAAAAAAACCAAGCCATGATGAATCGAACCGCTCAGGTTGTGATCGATTTGGAACTTAAACGAGGGATGAGCAGTTTTCAAATTGTGAAAGCAACTGGGCGTGAAGCTGCACAGGTTGGCACGTCCATTCCCTATCGAGTGCGCGACGGTCAGTTTCTAAGTGAGGCATTTGATCAGGATAGCAGCATTGATGAATTCGGCCGGCGGCTACGGGCCCTCCGTACCCGCCGGGGTCTTTCGCAGTCAGATCTTGCCAAAGCCATCGGCGTCACACCCAGCACGATTTCCCAGATCGAAGGCGGCTCTTTCTATCCTTCCGTTCAAGCCCTCCTTAAGATAGCTGAGGTCATTGGCCCTGGTTCGGGAAGTTTGCTTGAATCAAGTCAGGTCATACATGAGGGACCCGTTTATCCCATGTCAAAGGCCGAGGAATTCCCCGCAGCCGGCATGCATGCCAATTCCCGACCCCTGATTCCAGGGTATTTGTCTATGGGTAATCCGGTTCATACGGTGGAATTGAAGCCAGGCGAGTCTGTGGAGGGACACTTATCGAATCACAAGGGCGCGGAGTTGCTGGTCGTACTGCAGGGAAAAATTACAGTATTTATGGATGATACCGAGTATAACGCTGGCGCAGGGGATTCCATTCTGGTCAATCGAAACCGTCCCATCCGTTGGCGGAATCCCGGCCAGACCACCACACGCATGCTGCTTATTCTCTTTCGCATTTCATAACGTCCGCTTCAAGCCACTGAGTCAAGCGTTCAATGACCCTGCGGCGCGGGCGCTGAAACCTCTCCAGATTCTGTATTCGTCTTTGCGTTCCTGTTTCTTTGGTTCTCTGTCTTTGGGGAAAGTGTACACGCATGCAAAACCAGGATCAGCCAAATCCAACGTGTTTTCATGTGCTCATCTCTAGATTGTGGTGCAGAAAAAGAGCAAGTTCCATTCCCAGGAAAAGTGGGGATAATAATTGGTAAAGAATTCTTAACTCAATTTTTCAAACGTGACCAAATACTGAACGAAGATTATTACGGCGCAAAAGAATGTCGCCTATTGCAGAGCATAGGAAAGACCAAACGAAGAGCGGTTCCATTGGTATTTTTTTTCTTTGAAAGCATCCCCCCTCCACAGGAAGGTTACCCTGGAATAGACGACACCCAATTCCGCTGCCAATTCATTGCCGCCGATAATGAACAGACCCTCGCGAGTTACTTTCTCGGTATAGAATAATTGTGAAGTTCGGGATGCTCCCAAAGCAGAAGCGCATCCATACGCATAGGTGCCGCCGATGCAAAAGTCGAGAGTTGTCGTCTCGCGAACAAAGTTTTTCCCGACGAAGTGAGCCAAAGACAACCTGACATCGTTATATGTATAATAATCGTTGATTCTCCAGAGAGTCTTGGATACTCCAAACCCCCGGCTGGAAACATGGACCCCGGGTACAGGCGGTCTTTCCTGATCATAACCAAGTGAAGTATGCCCATCCGCGAACGCCGTAATATTCAAAGGACTCTTAAACAACATATTGACCGATTCGGTGTTTTTCTTATGCTCCTCGATGGAATTGACAACATCAGCTTTGGTGAGAGCCTGCCCCGCCACATCAGGTTTCGACGTGAGTTTGAATTCTGACTTCAGTGTTGGGGGATTTATGAGATAGTAATCGACACGGAAGCTCGTTTCCTCTTTCAATATGCGAAACTCTTTTTCATTGGCGACCTGCAGGATTTTTTGTCGAGCCTGGGCTTTGATTTTTTTGTCAGCGACGAGAACGAGTCCGGAAGGATAGTCGGATTCCAGATAGTATTCATAAAATTCCGGCGTGGCCGCCTGATTATCGCGCGGCTGCGCCTCCAATTCCACGATGGCTTTATACGAAGCCACGCGCTGACTGCAGGCAGTAAGCAAGGCCATGAAAAGCATGGCCTTTTCGATCATTGTCTTGCCCAAACGTTTTCGACGTCAAGTTCCTGCGATCTTTTCTCCTCGGTGCTGCCGTCCAATTCATCGGATTCCACACCCAAGTACATCTTGTCTCCGTCCACTTTGACTATTGTAAACCAGGCTGAATCCGTTCCATCTTCATTGCCGCCCGTATAAACCAGGTTGAGCGCGCTGAAGTCTTTGCCGTCGATTTCGCCGACGGTATAGGTTCCCTCTGATTCATAGGCTTCTCCGTCCACTTCGGTGCAGCTGGTATCTTTGTAGTACTGGAAAATGGAATGGAGCGTACCATCGGTTGCGAATTGAAAACTGCTGGTCAAAGAGGATATGGCGTTCCCCTTTGAATCGTATTCTTTCAGGCAAGCCAGCCAGGTTCCTTCCATAGCCTCTTCCGTTGCGGCTGTAGCACTGGCTTCTGAGTCTTCTTTTTTTTCGCCGCATCCTGATAGAAAACTGGCAAAAAGCATAGTTACAACGAGTAATTTTTTCACTTACAAACTCCAAAAATGTCGCAATTCCGTCTGTCAACAGAATTGAATGTCGGCTTCCCTTGACTTGAATCGAGTTAAAAAAAATTACCGTGTATAGACCGAATGTTGCAACCTGGATCCCCGGAACTCATCCCTGTCTTCCTGAGGAAACTATAGTCTGCCTTGGCCTACGGCCGCCGTTCCCATTTCACCCTCGGCTAAAATTCCTCAAATTTCCTCGGATCACAGAATCAGCTCCTAACGCCGATTTTCAGACCTAATTGGAGGTCGGAGTTCGGAGGAGACAATTCGACCCGAGAAAGCCATCGGCTCAGTGATAGGCATAGGCAACGGTTAAGATTCCTTTACTTGAAAACGATTAGTTTACCCATAGCCACCTTGGTGGCTTTTTTTGTTTCAGCAGATGCGATATAAGGCAGGCGAACACTGGCTTTGATGAGGATTAGACTGAATGCAAAAGAAAGTAATTGTCGCTTTAGTAGTTATTTTGGGGGTGATCGGCTACGCAGTGTCACGGTCTGAGAAGGATTCGTCAGTTTCGCTTGATGACAGTACCGCTGAAGTTAAGCCGCACGAAAAACCTAATCGAGCTGCAACCGTTTCCGAGACGTCAGCCCCTACACCAGTTGATCAGTCCGCTCCTGTTGGAGAAGAACAAGTTTCGGCTCCGGTGAAAGCTCTAGAGACTCAACCTTCAGTTGCTTCCGAAGACAATAGCTCAGAAGCCCAGAGTGAGAACCCAGAGTCATTAGTCGATACAGCGAGAGAAGATAAGCTTAACGAGCTACTAATACAGAAGGGCTCAGACGTTGATAAGTATGTCGAAGTTCAGTCAATTGTGTGCAAAGGCAAAGTATGCACAATCGAGGCCAGTGCAAAAGACTCTCCTGCGCTCTTCCAGACTGCTGTGGCACAATTAATTCAGCAAAACCCATGGTTAGGTAACAAGATGGACCTTCAGCCACAACAGGATGATCCGGGAGTGGCTAAGTTTACTATTTATAGGGAGTAGGTAGTCGATGAAGAAGAGCTGGATTGTTTGGAGTAGCCTGTTTGCTTCGACTCTGGCCTTTGCAGCTATTGTTGTAAATCCAGATGGCACCTGGAAGTGTGATAACCAATGCAGCATCAGTTTTGTTGGTGGCGGTAAAATCAAGGTGTGCGAGAAAGGTGGTATGACTTGCATAACTATCGAACCCAACGGGCCCAAACTCATTGAGCAACCACAGACACCCAAGTGAAGACAAGAAGCCCCGGGCACAATCCTGGGGTTTTACATTTCAGCCCATCACGAGCTCAGAGCTGCTCCGGACCAAAACCATATTGCTTCATGCAAGATCCATGAATGCAAACCCGGCCTTGATCAAATGATCAACCAGAAGCGAGCCGGTGTCCGTCGGCTCCAGGAACCGTTTGACTTCGCTCAGGTATCCCTTGCTCATGATGTTTGCATGATCGAGGCATATATAGCCGGTCGCCCGATGCCTTCAGCTTCGAGCCTCGTGATGAGGCTCGCTTTGGTGTAGCGCGGGGGCGGCTGCGTTTCCTTTCGAAGCAGCCTGCCGGAGCCAGCCTTCCTGGTTGATACAATATCAAGCATTGGCACTTTTCCATCGCTGCCGTCTTCGGATTCGCCTTCACCATCCTCCCTGACGGCATCGCGGGCAGGAAGAGCGCGCCATCCTTGTTCCACAAGGACACGGCCTTTGGCCCGAAACTCAAAAGTTTCCGCTCCCTCTCTCGCCTCGAGTGTCAGCGTGTTTACTTTGTATTACGCGTCGGCGAGTTGCAAGGCGACAGACCACTGCCAGATCAATCGATACAAAGCCCGCTGCTGTTCATCTTCTCCGGCCCCCTCGACTTCAATATGCGTCGGTCTGATTGCTTCGTGCGCCTCCTGTGCATCGCCTTTGACCTTGAAACGGCGGGGCTTCTCCGGCACCGTCTTACACTTGCCGCCTGCGCAGCAGAAGCGAGATGGAGCATGGCGAAGGCGGCGTCTGCCTCTGCCTCGCATGACCACTGTCAGAATCCGTGATCCGGAATTCGCGGCAGGCCATGCCCAACCGGATCCTTGACCAAGATCAAGTCAAAGCCTTGCCGGGATGTTCCGGGCTTGGCCGATTAATGCACTTTACCGTAAATAATCCTAATGAGTTAAGCAAATTGACGCTTGCATGTAGGCTGAAACTATTGAATTTCGTGGCAAAACGGAGGTAAGGCTCGATCTGTCTTTTTTTTGGACAATCAGACTGACTGATAAGTTATTCATATTATTTCGTGTTGTTTTGGCGCGAATTCTGCTTCTAACCTCGCGCTGTTGCTCGCTGAACCAGTTGATTGGGTGGATTAATATGAAGTCGAAGAAATTCCTGCTGCCAGCTCTCCTTGCTTCCAGCACAAGGACAATCACCGATAGCATTGGCCGATTGAAGACAAAGCTCATCACCATCCTGACATTGATCTCCTACCTGGCATCGGGGTGCGGCATGGTTCCCACACCCCGCTCGAGTACCAAGGCTATTATTGGACTCGATGATCGTACTGAGGAACGCGTCTCATGGAGCAGTTGGCCCGTTGGCGTCCTGAGCAAAACCGAGAGGGTGGGGGGGAAGTCAGCTGTTTGTTACGCGACGCTGACATCGCCTGATGTCGTGACAACGGCGGCCCATTGCCTCGATGGTATCCTGAATGAACGCACAGATGGCTCCTTTGAGCTGCTGGAGGATGTTGAAGTATCCTTCAGTTCGACTGACAAACGCAAAGTTGCCAGCATTTACGATATATTTGAAGATCTCGATCTCGCGCAACTTCGATTGGTTTCGCCCGTGGACCTGTCCTCGGTTCCTATGGCTCAGATTGACAGTTACGATAGCAGCGAGCCTCTCAGGATTGTGACCGCGCCCAAGCAGGTCGTGATTACAGAATGGGTGACGCCTTCACCTAATTCCAAGCCCGAACTCAGGCCTGAGCTCACCCCCATTCCAGTGCGTGGAAGTTCGAACGCCTGCATGTCAACTCCGCCCGACGCCTGGACCTGTCAAACCATGCCCTGGACGAGCGGCTGCAATTGTCCGGCCTCGCAAAACCTTGAGCCTTATAAGTACTCCTACATGGTTTGGCAGCGATATACCCAGGAGACACAAAATCACGCCCGGGATGAACGAGGTTTCCTATCTTACGACCTTGATACCAAGCCTGGTTATTCCGGTGCCCCTATTTTTCAGAACGGTGAGCTGGTTGGCATTCACCTGGGTTACGATCCTCAATTGCGCAAGAACGTGGGGATAGCTCTCACGGAAATTTTCTCACCCTATGATCCTGCGCGTGAGCAGAGGCTGGACTCCATTCAGCCCGAGGGCATCAGCGTCAAAAAGATCAAAGACTGGGTGAAAAAGGCTGGAAAGGATCCAATCAAGACTCTTACCGGGACTCTGGCTGACATTGACCCTACAAACCCGAATGGAAGCCTCAGCGTGGCCGCAGGTGCAGATGCTTTGACAAATTCCGTCAAGGAACTGGACGTGATGTCCCGGAATTCGGATTTCCGCCAGGCTTTGGGTCGGATCGACCCTGATCACAGGATTGGAAAGTTTCTGGAGGATAACAAGCAGACGATTATCGTCGTGGCTGCCATCGCTCTCTTTGCGTACGGAGGCTATTACCTTATTTCCAGTGGAGCAGTCACCGGTGAAGCCGCATTTCTTGTTGAGGTCGGCGGGCAGACAATAAAGGTGGCATCAGTCGAATTTGCGGCTGCAGGCTCGGGAGCGGTGGGGGGAGCAGGAGCATTCATCGCCACTGGTGGAATGGCTGAAGCCGCACCAGATCGCGGCGATGGCATGGGGTCTGAGACAGGCTCGGATATTACTTCAGTCAATACGGGAGGGGCTTCGGGTTCCTCATCACAGCCAAATGATAGACCAGGATCTGCCGAAAACCTGCCTCCCGGCAAGTACAAGAACGGCAGGAAAACGACAACAAAAGGGCACAGTGTAGGCAGCCAGGATCATATCCTGGATGTGATGACTCGCATTGCTCAACTGTCCGGCCTTGATCCTAAACTTTTTCAGAACGGAATTGACCCGCAAATTCTCGTCAAACTCAACGAGATGATCAAAGGCGGCAAAGTTGATCCCGTGTTGATGAGAGATCTGAGAATCGCTCTGGATACATTAAGCAAGGATGTTCTCTCGAAAGATCCTGCACTTGCTGATGACGTCGATGACCTCGCTGATACCATCGCCATGCAAAACGAGTATGGACTTGGGGTTCCTCTGACGAGCGACCTCCGGAAACTTAGTCCCGAGCAGCAGGAGGCACTCAAGAACAGGCAGTTGGATGCCAGTCAGAAGTTCATTGATGAACGGCTTGAAGAAGACGATGGGAAAAGCCTGCGCGGTGAGAGTATACGTTTCATTGTCGCGGCTGGAGTGTACAAAGCTTATCAGGGTCTCGATGAATTCAATCGGTTTAGCACCTTCTATACCCAAAGGGCTCTTCAGTATACCTACGAGTTTGCAAACTTTGCTTTGGATTTTACCGCTGTTCCTGCATTGATCAAGGATGCCTATCTTTGGGGCGAGAAGTACCCAGTCAACCCGATTACCGGACAGAGGGAGTTGGGGATTGATGGGTCAGGCAACATGATTGTTGACCTTGTTTCCATTCTTGTTCCTTCGTGGATGCGGAAAGGCAAGAAAGCCGCTGACGTCTTCCGTGGTGTGAATAAATATGTTGATCTGGCCAGTGATGCCAGTCGAAACCTAGACAAGGGTCTCAAGGACGCTGCCCAGGAAGCTGAAAGGCTTGGGTTCAAAACCTTTGAAGAGTATTTAACATATCAGAGCGTCAAGGATAAACTGACTCGGTACTTGCTGAATCCAGATCATCCTGTTGGAGGATCCAAAGCCAAATGGTTTCTTCAAGCTCTTGGTTATAGCCGAGAAAACATGGAAGCCTTTGCGAAGCAGATCGTTTTTAACCCAGCAACTGCAGTAAAGACAAAAGTCAATCAATACGGAACGATGTATAATCAGGTGATTTCAATTAAAGGGGCGAATGGAAAACAAATCGATGTTACTTTTGCCTGGATAAAAGACAACGCTGGTAACGTAAAACTCGTAACTGCAATTCCTACAAAGGCATGAAATGCAAAAGTTTGATGAATATGATACTTTTATCTTGAAAGTTGATCTCCCTGAACATGGCCTTCAAAAAGGCAGAAGGGGGGTGGTTTTGCTTGTCTTAAAGGATCATGATTCGATTGGTTATGCTGTGGAATTTGTAAGTTCAAACGGTGAAACCATAGGACCTTTTGTGATAGATGACTCCGTGATGCAGAGCGACAACGGCGACTGAGTTCCCCTTCGCTATATCCGTTCGAAAAGCGGATTCGACCTGATCTGAAGGATCTGCAGATGTGATGGGTCTGTTCTGTTCTGATGTGATTTGAGGGAAGTTGAATGGTGAATAGGAAGTGAGCATTGTCGCCCTGAGTGTGACCTGTGAATTCCAAGTCAAAGATCCTGCCAAGATTAGCGATCATCTCACGGACGGCTCCCATACCCACGCCGCGGCCGGAAATCTCTACCACACTTTTGGCCGTTGAGAAGCCTTCATGGAAGATACCTTCGGCTAGCTCCTGGGCTTCATAATTTCGCTCCGCGGACAAAATCTCTTTGCTGATGCCGATGGCCTTGATCTTTACCAGAGCCAGCCAGACCACGATCGTCGTCCGCAAGTCTCATGCTGAAGCAGCCTTGAGCCGACGCTTCCCCGTCAATTTCTTTCTGGAAGAAAATGGCGAGGAAGGGTCGGTGGCAAACGTCGATTCAATCCAATTGGTCGAACGTATGTGTCGCCAATCTCTGCAGGGAAATCATAAAATGCGAGCATCAGGGTGCGATCCTTCGCCGGACATTCGGCAGCCTTCGGGTGCTTGGGTTCGAAGACTTCAATAAAGCGGTCAAATGCCTTCTCAGCCTCTTTCTTCGTCTCAGCCTCGTATATCTCGTGCAGCATGCCTTTCGCCTCGACCTGCCTGGATTTTGGCATCTTGTCGAGCACGTTTGTACCTAGATCCCCAGAACTCAACCTTGCCGTCCTGACGAAGCCTTCATCTGTACTGTCGTACAACCAAAGATCCCTTTTCACCCTCGGGTAAAATTCTTCAATTTGCCGGATTTACAGTCAGGCCAAAGGAGCGTAAATCGTTCAGCACCAGCCTCACGGAAGGGGTTGCTTCAGGCAGGATGCTGACATAATGAATCGCGTGATTTTTCAGGACCGGAATTTGTCTTCGCTCGGTGGTTTGCTTTTGTTCAAGGAGCTGCTTGTGGGCAGCCGGCTTGATGAGCGTGTTGGCGAGGCTCTGCCTCGCCAGCATATAGCCTCCTGCGCTTCAGGATTTGATAAATTTCGCGCTCTTTTGCTGGGCTTTTTGAGCGGAGCGGAATGTCTGGAAGATATGGACAGGCTTCGCAGCGACCCCATGTTCCGTGAAGTCAATGGGACTCTTGTCGGCTCGACGAGCTATGGCGATTATCTACGCAAGTTTTCAGAATTTCATCTGCAGCGTTTGAATCAGGAGCTTTGTCGTTTGGCCGGGGAATTCCATATCCGCAGCGGTTCCGCGGAGCGTTTGATCCTGGATATTGATTCAACGGGACATGAGCAGCATGGCGAAAAGATGGAGGGGTTGGCCTATAACTATAAAAAGGTGTGGGGCCTGGACTCGATTGAAGTCTTTGATCAGAAGGGTTTCCTTTACCATTTGAATGTGCGGGAGGGGAATGCTTTCACCGCTGATGATGCCCCGTTTGTGATCAGTGAGGTGTCGCGCCATCTGCCGCGACATGCAACGCGCCGACAGCCTTTGCTACGAGCGGATTCCGGATACTGCAACAATTCAGTGTTCAAGGCGTGTGAGGAGAACGGATTTGGGTTTCTGGTGGCGATGCGGGAAAACCTTTACAGCCCGCTTTTGCGTCGTCGCATCAAATGGCGGAAGGCAAAGGGTGAGGAGCTGGAAAAGGAAAAGGCTGAGGTTGGTGAATCGCTTTATTACTCGAAGCTTTGCGAGAAGGTTTTCCGGGTCATCTTCATCCGAAGGCCGCGCACGGGTGAACGCGAGATATTTGCCGACTGGCACTGGACTTATCAGGCGTATGTCACCACGGAAAGCAGCTCGGAGCTGTCAGCCGAGGTTGCTGTTGAGCTTTACCGTCAGCGCGGAAACGCGGAGAATTTTATCCGCGAACTGAAGAACGGCTTTGATCTTCATCATTTTCCCTGTCAGAAGCTGAAGGCCAATCGCGCCTATGGTTTGATTGCTGCGTTTGCGTATAACTTCATGCGCTTTGTTGGGTTGGTCATGAGCCCTACGAAGCCCATGTTTTCGAAGCGAATTCGATTTACACTGGTCAAGCTTGCCTGTCAGGTGGTGCGAAGGGCAAGGCGGACTGTTGTGATATTTCCCAGGCGATATGAAAAGGAGGTGAAACGTTGTTTTATGAACATAAGACTCACGTTGGGTTGTGGGTAAGGTTCACGCGAAGAAAACCACGTCGATCTTTGACAACTGAATACCGAAGCCCAACTGAGCTATGGGATAATTGGAGCCGGCGCTGAATCCGGAGGGCCGTGGTGCGCCCTGAATTCAGCTGGCGGGTGATGGACGGCGAATCCGCGATGCCAAGCAGGTCCATAAGGAGGATTGTGCAGCTCAGATTTTAGGCGCAAGGATCCACTCTTCCGTCTCAGGCCGCAAAAGTGCGCTGGTGACGGGAACACGGGACGGGACTAGCGAAAAGTCTCGGGGATTCGGGTTTTAAAATACAGAATACGAAGGAATACGCATTTCACCGGCCGAAGGACCGAAAAGTCGCTGTAGATGCCGATGAGCATTGAAACAACGTTGGGAGCTTTCTAATTGTGGCTTTGAGCCGAGAAAAAACCTGGGCCACTATGCTTGTCTTGGGTCTCACACATATTGCATGTGGTGCTCATCAATCAAGGACGAAGGCGACTCGACTAGTCGTGAACTACAGTGACTTGTCCATAAGTGAAATCAAACTCGTCAATGGGTTTGGTCAAGTACTCTGGGATCCAGATTTGGGTGGAACAAAGTATGCGACTGGCTGTTATGCTATTGGATGCGGCTCTTCGTTTGTGACGGAAGAGTTCTTCTTTTCTGCTTTTTCCATGAAGAATCTTGCCGGAGTTGTCGTCGTCCGGGAAACGGGGGAGCAAACCCTGCGGGCATCAAGCCTGGATTGGGCGAGCGATGGACCTGGTGAATACGGAGAATTCGAGTACGAGGTTTCTTACTGGGCCCGTCTGGATTTCGCTTTCTAACACCGGCCTTCCAGCCCGCATACGCGGGCGCAAACTGTCCCAAGGGACTGCGCAGCAGGCCCGCGTCTAACTCTTCTGGCTTTAGGATTTTGTACTAGGAAGAAATGGTGGGTCCACCCCGACTTGAACGGGGGACCAGCGGTTTATGAGACCGCTGCTCTAACCAACTGAGCTATGGACCCATGAGGCATGGAATGACGAAATAAGTAACAGAAAGCCCCAGGTCGGTAAAGAAAAACCTGGGGCTGGCTGCTTCAGCTTTCAATAAACGCCCGCAGCTTCTTGCTGCGGGATGGATGGCGAAGTTTACGCAGGGCCTTGGCTTCGATCTGACGAATCCGCTCGCGGGTTACGTCGAAGTTTTGACCGACTTCCTCAAGGGTGTGGTCAGACTTTTCACCGATACCAAAACGCATACGCAGAACTTTTTCCTCACGCGGCGTCAGCGTTGCGAGGGCCTTCAGCGTTTGCTCTTCCAGACTGCCGGCGATGACAGACTCGGAAGGGGACGACTGGGTCTTGTCTTCCAGGAAATCACCGATGTGGTTGTCTTCCTCTTCACCGATCGGGGTTTCAAGGGAGATGGGCTCAATGGCGATTTTCAGGACCTTGCGCACCTTGTCGACCGACATGTCCATACGAGCGGCGATCTCTTCCGGAGTGGGCTCGCGACCCATTTCCTGGACAAGATAACGGCTGGTGCGGATCAGCTTGTTGATCGTCTCGATCATGTGGACCGGGATACGGATCGTACGAGCCTGATCGGCAATGGCACGGGTGATGGCCTGCCGAATCCACCAGGTGGCGTAAGTTGAGAACTTATAACCACGGCGGTATTCGAACTTCTCCACAGCCTTCATCAGACCGATGTTGCCTTCCTGAATCAGATCCAGGAACTGCAAACCACGGTTGGTGTATTTCTTGGCGATCGAAACCACAAGACGGAGGTTCGCCTCCACCAGCTCTTTCTTCGCCGACTCTGCCGCCTGCTGCATCGAATGCAGAGCACGGTAGTTTTCAATCAGATCCGCAGGGTGCATGTTCGATTCGTTGCGCACGCGATCGACGTTTTCAATCGCGGCGGAAACGTTGCGAACCACACGCTGCCACTCACGTTCCGTGGCGTTGTTCAAAGGCACGCCCGGATTTTTGCTGACATGATCCACCAGATTTTCACGGGTGGTACCCATGCGCTTGGCATAGTACGCAATATCCTGATCCGCTTCGCGCAGAACGTTGGCGTGCTGAGCCAGACGATCGATCACGCTGGTCAGAAGCTTTCTGTTGATATTCAGTTCTTTCAGAATATCAAAGATCTTGTCGCTCTGAGCCTGAAGAGGATCCTTGGCCTTGCCTTTGGCCGCTGCCTTCGGCTGAACGCCGCCGCCTTCGAGCAGGAGCCTTTCGAACTTGTCATACTCCTGCAGGAAGACTTCCGTCACCTTGCGGAGTTTGTCCGAGTGCGCTTCCTCGTTGGACGAGGCCTCGTCATCATCGAAACCTTTGATGAAGCCCTTCATCCGGATCTCACCGGACACGAACTTCCGCGCGGCGTCGATGATCGTGTCACGCCCGATGGCCAGCTTCAGAACCTGCTCGAGGATACGGTTTTCTTCGGCTTCAATCTTCTTCGCGATGACAACTTCGCCCTCACGGGACAGAAGTGCCACGCTCCCCATCTTGCGCAGGTAAATGCGCACAGGGTCGTTGGACTTGCCGAAGTCTTCGGTGGCTCGGGTGTCTTTTTTCTCGACGTCCGGCGCCGCATCAACATCGACTTCCGTGTCCACTTCCACATCGATTTCCACATCGATATCGATGTCGTCATCGATGCCGAGTTCATCGGTGGCCGCGAAATCCAAATCATCCGTCATCAGGATATCGTCTTCACCTTTGGAGGCGCCGGCGATCTTGATGTCGTTAAATTCATCCTGCGCTGTATCCTGTACGTTGATCCCGCGGGTCTTGAGCTCGCTCAAAACGGACTGGATCACTTCGGGACCAGCATCTTCATCCAAAACGGCAGCGTCGACATCGCGGAAAGTCAAGGAGCCTTTCTTTTGATAGATGCCGTTCAGTTTGTTGATCAGCTTGCTGCTGATCTCTTTCTTGTTGGGTTTGCTGGGGAGTTCGTCAAAATCCTCAACAGGAGCTGCTTTGGCTTCATCGAATTCCTCATCGTCATCCGCTATGATGTCGATTTCATCGTCGCCGTCCAGCAGCTCATCATCTTCTTCATCATCCATCAGCTCAAGATCGGCATCGTCATGCATCTTTTCTGAGGCTTTTTTCTCACCGCCTTTTTTACTGGCGGACTTCTTCTTGCCAGGCACCGCAGACAATTCAGCTTCTTCAGCCGCAGATGGTTTCTTCGCGGCCGTAGCTTTCTTGGCCTTCGTTGCTGGTTTCTTCTTGGCAGTTGTCTTTTTCACTGCTTTTGCTTTCCCAGACTCTTTGGCCTTTGTGGCGGTTTTTTTCTTGATAGCCATACGTAGAAAGATTCTCCGCAGCTGTTGATGTGTCGATGTGGCTTGATTACCAGAAGGCGTGCGTAGTGAACAGCACGTTTAATCTATAGTTATAAATACCGCTAGCCAAAAATGCAAGCGGCGTTGCAGGCAAAAAGTATTTAACTTTCCTGACTTATACTTTCGCTGCAGTCGTTCTGCTATGCAGATCGCAGCTGAAATTTAAGGGAAATTAACCTTTGCCCGAACGCTTCTATGTGACATTGTGACTGTAAACAGCTCCTCTGACACCCTTTCTTGCACTTTTTAAGCCAGCTCCGGTTTCACTTCCGGCACCAGCTGCGGAACACTGCTCTGTGATTCTGTAAGTACTTTCGGCAGACTCTCCTCTCGTACGACCAGGCTGTCACTGATCAGGTCATGGAGAGTTTGCCTCCTGGCCGTAAAAAAGGAAATCAAATATCCAAAATAAAGCAGCAGAGCTGATAAAAAGTGGCCTACATATCGAATGGTTGAACGACGCAATGTCAGACGCTGGAGTTGTTCGTCGCAAACTCTAAGTCCCAGAGCCAGCTTGCCCGGCGTGGCCTGAAGAGATGAGGCTTCAAATCCCGCGTAATACAGCCAGTGGGATCCGACGACAAGCGTCAGCACACCCAACCAAAGAACGATCGTGAAAATTGTAATCGTTGCCGTGCTGATCATCGACATGAAGCCCATAAGCAAAGCCGGAAACATCAGGACAAACCCCACCGCCGCAAGCGTCATTCCAAACAGGACATGATCGATGCAAACAGCTGCCAAACGGCGCCAAAAACCAGCGTAAACGACCTCGTGCATAGCAAAGAACCTTTGTTGATAAATTGGCTTTTTTGTTCGCCTATGAATTCGCGCCACGAACTTCAAGACCCGCGGCATTTAATTCCTTGGTAATGCGCGCGACCGCAGCGAGAATTTCCCGCTGCTCCTCGGCCGTGCCCCGCATCAGATTTTGTTTCAAACGCGCGAGGCTTTCCTTCAACGCCTTGCGCCGGACCTCCTTCGCCAGCTTTTCCAGCTGCTGCTGACGAGCGGCCGTGACATACAGAGGCGCATCCCTTTCGAGTCGCTCGATCAAGGTCAACGCTTCGGGAATGACCAGCGTTGTCCAATGGGATTTATTCAATTCCGATGGAACGAGATTCCGTCTCAGAGCCTTGGTCAATTCCAGGGCAAAGTCGAGCCAGAGCTCATCGAGTTCCAGCTGCGTTTTCAGCATTTGCTCCAAGCCATCGAGATCAATTTCACCTGGACGTGAATGGAAAAGGTGCCCCATAAACTCGAGTTCCGCGCCCTTCAGTTCAATGACCTTGGGTCGAGGCGGCGGCGGAGGCGGCGCTTCCACGCGGGATGCCGCCACCCGTTTCGCGGTTTCCGGTTTCACGCGAATCTCCAGATCCGCCGCTGGCACTCCGGTGAGCTCCGCAATGCGCACCAGAAGGTACTGCCGCCGCACAGGATCCTCGACCGATTGCAGCCAGGGAACAAATTCCTTGTTGATGAGGTCCGGCACACCGAGGTCATGCGTTTCCATCAGCCGGGCTTGAATCGCAAATTCCAGCAGATTCTGTGCCGTTTCCAGCTGCTGCTCCATGCCCGCGACGCCGTATTCTTTGACAAAAGTATCCGGATCATGCTCCTCGGGCAGCACCACGACCTTGAATTCCGACTGCGGAACCTCCAAAGCCAGGGACACCGTGCGCAGGGTTGCAGCGCGACCGGCACGATCGCCATCGAAGATCAAATACACGCGAGGCGTTAAAGCCGCCAGGCGCCGCAGATGATGAATGGTCAGTGCCGTGCCCAGACAGGCCACAGCGTGCGGAATACCGGCCTGCCAAAGCTGGAGCACATCCATATAACCTTCGCAGACGATCGCCCGCCGATCGCGACGGATGGGTTCCTTCGCCAGGTGCAAGCCATAGAGAACCTGGGACTTGTCAAACAGTGGAGTTTCCCGGCTGTTCTTATATTTGGGCTGCTCATCACCAAACGAGCGGCCACCGAAAGCGATCGCTCGACCATGCATGTCGAAGATCGGAATCATCAAACGCTGATTGAAGAAATCATAAGCCTTGTTATCGTACTGGGAACTGTTGGCGACCGAAGCGGTGATCATATCCTTGATCGCAAAACCCTTGCGCAGGAGGTGATTCACCAGAAACTGCGGTTCCTGAGGGCTCAGACCAAACTGATGTTGGTCGATGAATTCCCTGGTGAAGCCCCGGGTTTCCAGATACTCGAGAGCAAAAACTCCATTGCTGGCATGCAGGCGTTCGCGGAAAAAGCTCAGACTTTCCGCGCAAATTTTATAAAGATTGGCTTCGGTCAGGCGGGCCTGTCGATCGTGAGTGGGATGTTCCAGCTCGGGAACGTCGATGCCAAATTTCTCGGCCAGATAACGCAGGGACTCCAGGAAGGAAAGACCCTGCATTTCCCGGACAAAGGTGATGGCATCGCCACGGGCACGGCAGCCGAAACAAAAATAGTGATCATCAAAAATGGTAAAGCTCGGGGACTTTTCCCCGTGAAAGGGACAAAGTCCAACCTGCCGACCGCTGCGTGTGGTCAGGGCGACTGTTTCGCCGATCAATGCAGCGAGCGGCACTCTTTGCAGAATGCGTTGCTTGGCGACTTCGACGCTCATGAGGGATCCAATGCTGAAGAGTTCAGGGACGCAGCCGGTTTGGCCGCGACGGCGGGTATCATAGCAGGTTGCGGGGGTCTCAGGGACCTTTTTTCAAAAAACGGGAGGAGATTCTGTCGCCATAGCGGCAGAGGTTGCTGATATTCGCCAGCAAAGCGTAGGACGTCATGCCCGTTTTGTCCCGTTCGGCCACCACGGCTATATACGGCGATTCCTGGCCGTTCTGGCAGACATTTTTCGGGTCACCTTCGGTGTCAAAGTCCTTGGGTTCCACCTGCGAGATCAGGGTCACGCCGGGTTTGGGATTGAAGGAGCGATACTGAGCCCCGAGCAGGCTGCGGATCCGCTCGGCCAGTTCCTTGGCGGGAACCTGGCTGTCCTGCCGATAAAAGGCGGTTCCAAAGTATGGAGTCACCTGCGTGCTGATGCGATCGACCAGGTAATAGATTTTCATGCCTTCATACACCGGTCCGAGCTTGCGATCGAAGTTGCAGAAACTCATCGGAAAGTAATTGATGGTTTCCTGCGTGGATGGTTCATAGTGCAGTTCACCGAAGTCACGGTGCATGGAAAGCAGCGCGCTGGTCGGCTTATTCAAGGCTGCGCCTAGGCCCACAGCCTTCAGAAATTCCTCGCGCCGTGCGTGACGCAAGGGCGTGTAGAGGAAGGGATCGTTGCCAAAGAGCAGATACTCCGGCTGCAGCTCGCGGAACATGGTTTTATGGAGCGAGGCGCACGAGAAGTTGCCGAAGTCTTCGCCCATGTAAAGGCCATTGTTCGGATCGCCCTCCTCCTGCGCCCGGATCTGGTGACTGCGATTGAGGCCCGCCCCTGCGAAAAATACCTGCTCGCCGCGCAAAACGAAGGGCACCGGATTTTTAGGATTGAAGGTGTATTTCTTGTATTCGTTCCTGCATTCAATCAGCGCGGCCTTCAGAGCGTCATGGTCATCCCGATAGGCGGCGGCCATTTCCTTTTTGCAGTCGATCATGATGGAGACGGCCGGGTAGCGATCCTTGCAGGCTGCCAAGCCATATTGAAGCCTCTTATTCTTTTTGACAGAACCTGGGCCCTGGTATTTTCTAATGACCGAGGTCACGCACTCCTGGTAATCTTCGCGCTCCTGGGCGGGTTTCATCGGTGCGACCAGTTTGACCTGTGTTTTCTCGGCAAAAAGACGAGGGGCCGCGGCCGTGTATGCTAATACGGCGCAGCTGGCGGATGCAATGATTCTTCTGTTCCTTGACATACCCTTTAGGTTAAAGAGATCGACTGTTTATGGGAAGTCCCTTTTTTAGGAGTTGCTGAATATGCCTTCTTTCGACATCGTCAGCGAAGTCAATCTTCAGGAAGTCGATAACGCCGTAAACCAGACGGTAAAAGAGATCTCGACCCGCTTTGACTTCCGTGGCAGCAAGTCATCGGTTGAATTTGATAAAAACGAAAAAAAGATCAAAATCCTGGCCGATGATGAACTGAAACTTCGATCCATTCATCAGTTGCTTGAACAAAAACTGGTGAAACGATCGGTTGACCTGCGCCTGCTGGATTACGGCAAGCAGATCGAGGGCACCGGCAACGCCCTGCGGCAGGAGGTGACCCTTAAGAACGGCATCGACAAGGAAGAAGCCAAAAAAATTATCAAATTGATCAAGGATTCCAAGATCAAGGTGCAGGCGCAGATTCAGGACGAGCAGGTCCGGGTCACCGGCAAAAGCATCGACGATCTTCAGGAAACCATTCGGACATTGCGAGCCGCGACCGAGATCGGTCTGCCGCTGCAGTTCATTAATATGCGGAGCTAAGAGCCATGGGTTTTAAATGCGGTATTGTTGGTCTGCCCAACGTCGGCAAGTCGACTATTTTCAATGCTTTGACGTCGGCGGGAGCGGCCTCGGCCAACTATCCGTTTTGTACAATTGACCCCAACGTGGGTCGCGTGGATGTTCCGGATCCGCGGCTGCAGGAACTCGATCGCTATGTGAAGGCCCAGCGCATTGTGCCGGCCAGCATGGAGTTCGTGGATATCGCCGGTCTGGTTCGTGGCGCCTCCAAGGGCGAAGGGCTGGGCAACCAGTTTCTGGGTCACATCAAAAGCACTCATGCGATTGCGCATGTGGTTCGCTGCTTTGATGACAGTGACATCACGCACGTGGAAGGTGGTGTGGATCCGCTCCGCGATATCGAGATCATCAACACCGAGCTCGTGCTTGCGGATATGGGAACGGTTGAGAACGCCAACGGCCGCTATCAAAAACTCATGAAAACCGGCAAGAAGGATATCGTCAAGGTCGCCGAGATGCTGAACGCTCTTCAAAACCATCTGAACGACCTCAAGCCGGCGCGCGTCTTTCCGCTGGCTGATTATGTGGGGGATGAACCCGCGGTTCAGAAGGCCTATGAAGAACTGCATTTGATCACGGCCAAGAGCGTGCTCTACGTTTGCAACGTCGAGGAATCCCTGGCCGATGGATCGCAGGATAATGAATTCACCAAAAAAGTGAAGGAGCATGCGACCCAGGAGAAAGCCGAAGCCGTCATCATCTGTGGCAAGATCGAGGAGGAGCTGAGCCAGCTTTCTCCCGAAGAAAAGAACGAGATGATCAAGGACTTCGGGATGAGTGAACCGGGTTTGAACCGCTTGATCCGTGCCGGTTATAACCTTTTGGGCCTGCAGACCTATTTCACTGCTGGCGAAAAGGAAATTCGCGCCTGGACCATTCACAAAGGGGACAAGGCTCCGGCTGCTGCGGGTGTGATTCACTCGGACTTTGAACGCGGCTTTATCTGTGCCGAGGTTTATACGATCCCTGATCTTGTGAGGGTCGGGGCCCGGGCGAAGCTGAAGGATCAAGGTCTGATTCGGCAGGAAGGCCGTGATTACGTCGTGAAAGACGGCGATGTCATGGAATTCCGCTTCAACGTATGATCTGGACCCTGGACAAGGATGGGGTGCCCCAAGCCCCGTTTCCGGTGTTTCGGCTGGGAGCCTTCTGGGCCTGCGAAACACCGGAGGGTCGTCTTGCAGTCTTCGGACGTCTCCCCTGGGGCGAGCTGCCTCCGCTCTTCACCGATCTTTCCTATGCATCTATTCACTACACCGCCTTTCGAGGCTGGGCGCAAGATCTCTGGCACGACGGACCGCAATTTATCGTGAAGGATGGTGCGGTGCAGAGTTGTGTGCTGCCGGGAACTGCGGCTCCTCTGCCTGCCGTGGGTCGGGCCGATGCCGCGGAATTTTCCCGCTGGCTCAAGGAGCGGGAGGTTTTCGCCTGGAAAAAAAGCCTCGCGCAGGCTTTTCGGGAGCGGCTCGCACTTCCATCGGGAGCGTTTCGTCTGGAAGGTCTGCAGTCGCATCCCACGCACGCCCTCGTCCTTTTGGGTTTGCGTCTGGCGTTTCCGAATACCGTATTTTATGGACTGGATTATCCCGCCGAGCAGAAACCGCAGTGGAAGCGCTACTGCCAAAATTTGAATCTCAGCACCTGGGCGTCCCCACGTCAGCTCCAGGGACTTGAGGTGCTGAATCTTCAAGACCTCGCCCGTCTGTGGCCCGGGGCGCAGGCCCTGACCTTTCTTCAGCAATTGAATCAACGCATCCCGGTGGTGCCTGGAAAGCTGGCCGCTCTTTTCACCCGCCCTTAAACCGGCTCAAAAATTTCTCGTGAGCCGGATGCATCCAGAGCTGCTGAAAAAGATCCAATTCACGTTCCGCCCACTGCGATTTCTTATCGACAAAGGGTCCTTGCAGCATCTTCTTTTGAATCATCACACTCCTGGCGGAAAGCCGCTGGAAATCATCGATCACCGTTGTGATCAGCTGCTCCAGGGCCTCGTCAGTCTCGGCGAGGTCATGGATCAGACCGAGACTTTGCGCGGCGTCAGCAGAAAGTCGCCGGCAGCGCAGAAGAAGGTCAGTGGCACGGGCGAGTCCGACCAGATCCACGAGGCGCTGGCAGCTTGCATAACCGGTGGCCAGACCCACTTCGAGCTGTTTAAAGTGCAGCGAACTTTCCCGCGTGGCCAGGCGCAGATCCGCAGCCAGAGCCAGTTCTGCCCCACCACCGATGGCCGCTCCCTGCACAGCAGCCACGACCGGAATCGGCAGATCCTGCAGAATAAGGCCGATACGCGCCCATTCCGAAGCGTAGGCCCGGCCATCGGCTGGAGCTTCGATCCGGGCCAGCTCCTTCAGATCACCACCGGCAATCCAAATCGGTTGATTCTGGCTCCGCCGAACCGGTTGTGCCCGCAGGATCAGGCAACGATACGGTGGCTCGCTCACGCCCGGCTGGGTGGCGAAAGGCTGCAGCTCCTGTTCGAGCTGCATGCAGAGTTGCAGGAGTTCCGCTCCAATCAAAGGTCCCAGCGCATTCAAGCGATCCGGACGATCAATGGTCCAGACCAGAGCGGAATTCTGCTTTTGGACTGATATGTACATAAATCCCCTTCACCCAGCGGGCCAGCAATGTTAGAAAGAATGATACGGAACAATCTATAGCGGATAACTGATCTTGAAAAAAGTCCTCGAATACCCCACGCTCAATCGCAAGCAGTTCCCAAACATAGTTGTGGTCGGCGCCACAGCGAGCGGCAAAACCACAGTGGCTTATCAGCTCGCGCGGCTGATAGGGTTTGGGGTTTTGGATCTGGACGACTGGATTGAAAAAAAGCAGGGACGCCGCGTCGAAGACATTTTCGCCCAGGAAGGGGAGGATGCCTTTCGTCAAATGGAAACCGACGCGCTTTCCGCCATCGGTGGCATTCTGAATCACATCATTATTCCCGGGGCCGGGGCTGTCGAACGCGAGGAGAATCTCGACCTCATGCGTCGACTCGGACCAACCATCTGGCTGGCTACGCCCATGTCGGAGGTTGTGTATCGCCTGATGCAGAGACCCGAAGAGCTGGAAAAAAGACCCATGCTGATCGAGGCGCGGGACATCACGGATCGGCAGCAGCGCCAGGCCTATCTGGAAGAGCGCCTGGGGCAGATGGAACAACGCCGGGTCGATCGATATCGTCAGGCGGACTATGCCATGACCATAAGTTTTGCCACCGCCGGAACATGCGCACAATTCATCAAGAACCTGCTCCTGTCCACTGAAGTCCCTGACAATGCGTGAATTTGACTTCTTTCTTGCCACGTCTCCAAGGCCGACACGAAAAAAAAACCTCATGCAGGACTAGGCGAATAGCCGAAAGATGCGTTAGGAAAGAGCCTGCGCAATTGTCGTCATATGGGGAGCCCGTGTTGCTTAGCTCTCCTTCATGGGGCGTTTGGTAGAAGCACAATTGCAACGTGCTTAGGGTGGGTATGGAAAGGGTCTTGGTCTCGATCGATCGCAAACAGCTGCTCCGGTTCGTCCGGTTCCTGCGCCGCTTTTCGCTCAAGTGGGTTTGCGCCCTGCTGGCTGCTGCATTCATTCTGGCCAGCGGCCTCTCGCTGTATATGTCCTTCGTATTCCTGCCTGTGGGGAAGAGTTCGCGTCCCAGGACCCGCGTGAGCGCGGAAAGCCTGAAGCTCGATCGAGGGGGCGTGACCAAAGCCGATCAGAACATCATCCTCGAACGCAATATTTTCAATAGCGAAGGCAAGCTGGGGGATGCCATTGACGGTCCCGCCAAAGGCAGTCTGCGCTCATCGGATAAGCTGGTGAAGTCGGACCTGCCCCTGAAGCTGACCGGCGTGATCTTCGCCGGCGATCCCTTCAACGGCCTCGCCATGATCGAAAATACTCAAAAGAAACGCACCAGCAGTTACATGGTCGGTGAAACCATCCAGGACGACGTCAAGCTCGTGGAAGTTTATGATGATCGCGTGATCATCGAGCGTCAGTTGGGACGTGAGTACATTGAGCTGGAAAAATTCGTGATGCCCGCCCCCAATCGTCGCGGCAAGGGTGGAAGACCTGGAGCCCCTGGCACGGCCCTCGATCGTCTGGCTTCCAAGCCGCCTCCTGATTCCTATCAGGAAGAGGGTTTTGAACGCAAAGGCATGAACATCAAACTTACCGATGAATTCAAGCGCAATATCCTGTCGCCGGAAATGTTGACCAAGGTGTTGCAGGACGCCAAGGCTGAACCCAATCTGGTCGGCGGCGAACTCAAAGGCTTCCGTCTCACCCGGATTCGCGAGAATTCGGTGTACGAGAAAGCCGGCTTTCAAAACAACGATATCGTGGAAGAGATCAATGGCATCCCTCTGCGCGATGCCGCTGGTGCCATACGTTTGCTGAATCAGTTGCGCAGTGAAAAGGAAATCGAGGTTCGCCTGAATCGGGGTGGAGTCACACAAAACATGACGATTCAGATTCAATAGGGACGGTTGAATGCAGATTCTGGCTTGGAAAGACAAAGTGCTTGGCTTTTGGCGGTCCTATGAGGATCTGAACCGCCTCCTGCTGGATATTGCCGGGCGCAGTCTTGCCGTTCTGTTCGCTGCCTATATTTGTGCGTCCATCCTGTCCGCGGTCAGCCTTATGTTCCTCTCAGGTACTGCGATGCAACATAGGTTCAAACCGAGGCAGGAGGTTGATCGCCCACGTCTCAGCAAGGACACGAACTATCGGGATTTGCGCAAAGTGATCCTGGCACGCAATATCTTCAACAGCACAGGCGAATTGCCTGAAGAGGCTGACCCCAATGCGGAAGGGGCCGCTGCCGCGACCTTCAATCCCAATGACAAGTGTCAGAAACCTACCGTGAATGTCGACCTTTTGGGAATTATCCACACCGGCAATCCCGAGACCTCTTTGGCGACCGTTCAGGAAAAGGGTTATACTATAGCTGACATCTATCGTGCAGGGGATCGCATCATCGGAAACGAAGCCGCGCTGATCTATGCGATCGAAGAGGGCAAGGTTGTGCTCAACAATAATGGTGTCAAGGAGTGCTTGGAAATCAATTCCTTGCTCGCCGCCAACAAGCCGAATACATCGCCCTCATTGCCTTCAGCCTCAGCCGTTCCCAATGTGGCCTCCAGCCCCGATGCCGGCGCATCCGGTGATTGCGCCACGACGACCGTAACACTGCAAAGCAGCTTCGTGGAGGAATCCCTGGGGCCTGGTTTCTCCAAAATCCTGGAACAGGGGCGCCTCGTGCCCTATCATCGTGACAACATGATGGTTGGCTTTAAGTTGATCGGTGTTAAAGGCGGATCGCTCTGGAGTCAAGTCCATTTGGGCAGTGGTGATGTGATCACGGCCGTCAATGGCACAAGTATGGCGCAACCAGAGAAGGGTTTTGCGGTCTATGAGTCGCTGCAAACGGACAAACAGATTCGCGTGGAATACCTGAAGGGCGGCAAGACGCCTTGCATACAAAACGTTGAAATAAAGTAGCGGGGAGGCTAGTTTGCCAAGTCTTGGAAGGCTGCCTGCTCACACTATGGGGAGATCGAGTGTGATTCGCTTACGAAATCTATCAATTGTGGTTCTTCTGAGTCTTGGGGCTGGGAAAGCCTTGGCTCAGGATGATGATCCACCGCCGACGCCGGAAGAGTCCATGCCGGATGAACCGGAAGGACCGAGCGATAGCCCTCAACTGCCCAATGGCTCGAGTTTTGGTCAACCGAGCAATGGCAACAACGGAAATCGGACCACGCCAGCTCCTGGTGCGGAAAATGTTCCGGAAGGCCAGGAGCTCGTCAGCATCGACTTCCCCGAGCCGACTGAAATCAAGGATATCATCCGCGCTGTTGCGCTTTGGACCGGTAAGAATGTGATTATCGGCAAGGGCGTCAGTGGCAAGGTGCAGATGATTTCGCCGAAGAAGGTAACGAAAGACGAAGCCTACCAGGCCTTCCTTTCCGCCTTGAACGTGCTGGGTTACACCACTGTGGAAACGGGCAAGGTCATCAAAATTCTGCCCACCCGTAACGCCTTGAAGGGCAACCTCCATATTTATCAGGGAACCACCTGGGCGCCACGTACCGACAAGCTGATAACCCAGATTGTGCCGCTGAAATATATCGATGCCAAACAGATCCAGCAGACTCTATCGCAGCTGGTTTCAACCAACTCCATGATCGCCTATCAGCCCACCAACACCCTGATCATCAGTGATACGGGCTATAAGGTTCGCCGCATTCTCCAGATCGTGGAACTTTTGGATGTGGCCGGTCAGCAGCCCAAGGTGGCTCTGGTTCCCATCCGCTATGGTGATGCGAAAACAATTTCCTCCAAGGTTCAGGAAATCCTGCAGGTCTCGGAAACCACCAAACGCGGTGGGCAGTCGAGCAGCAACTCATTCAAAGTCAGCGTGGATGAGCGCTCCAACTCCGTTGTGATTTTTGGACCGCCGCGCACCATCCAGGACGTCAAAGATCTGGTGAAAAAATTCGATTTCCCGGTGGAAGATCCTGCCAACCAGGCTGCCATCCGGGTTCGCTTCCTGGATTATGCGGATGCGAAGAAAGTGGCGACCACCCTTTCCTCGCTGGCTCAGGGCTCGACCAGTACCAGGCGACCCACGACGCCCGTCCGTACGATCGGGCGGACGACCAACAGCCGAACCCGGACGCCAACAGCTGCGGATAGCACATCCCCGGTGGCTGACCTCGGCGATAACGTCAAGATCACTGCGGATGAAAGCTCGAACTCGCTTCTGATCACCGGTTCACGGGCCGCTTATGATGCGATCAACGCGATCGTTCGCAAGCTCGACCGTCGGCGTCCTCAGGTCTATGTGGAAGCGGATATTTTGGATGTGAACCTCGAAGATACCTTTGACTTCGGAACCTCCATCCTCCTGGGAAGCAAGAGCGGCAAGAGCATCCAGTCCTACGGCTGGCAAGGCCAGGGCGTGACGCCTATCGTGGCGGCCTCGTCGATCACCAACACGGGAGCGTCGACCGGTCTTGACACGACGACCAAGGCGGGTGTGGCCAGCGCGTTGAGCAAGGACTTCACCATCGGTGTCCTCGCCGGACAGCCGATTGAAATTCCTGGTATCGGTTCGGTGACCCCCGCGGGTTTGATCACCATGCTGAAATCTGACGGAAATACCCGGGTCCTGTCTTCGCCGCATCTTCTGACCTCGAACAACGAAGTCGCCAAGATCGTGGTGGGTGACAAGCTCTTCTATAAGACGGCCACGCAATCGGCCGCAATCGGTGTCGGCGCCATCGAAAAGGTTGAAAAGGAAGATGTCGACTTGAGCCTGGAGCTAAAGCCCAATATCAGTCACGCGGGCAACTATGTGACCCTGAAGCTTGATCTGGAAGCCAGTGAAGGTCGAATCGACTCCAATACGGACCTGCCCAACGTCAACAAACGCCAGACCTCGCAGCTGGTGACCGTGAAGAATGGACAGACGGCCGTGATCTCGGGTCTGGTGAAGCGTACCGAGTCGGAAATCTATCAAAAGATTCCTCTGCTCGGTGACATTCCGATCCTGGGCTGGCTGTTCCGTAACAGCTCGATCGACAAGAGAACGACCAGTCTGATGATTTTCCTGACTCCGCATATTGTTTATGGAGCCAACGACCTCGCGGCCATCTATGATAAGAAGATTCAGGAACGCGATGATCTGATGGCCAAAGCCTTTGGCACGGATGAAGATGATGAATTCATGAAATCCCTGCCTGACAAGGACGCGGGTCGTTATCGTCCAGATGACGATGATGCCCGTGAAGAGCGTGAGCAGGAAATCCTGCGGCGTCAGCAGCAGGAGGATCGCGGAGAACTTGAAGAAAAACCTGTGCCCAGCCCTGGAATAGGGGAACGTCCTGAAGACCCGACGACGGTTCCCGTGCCTCTTGGCGGTTTCGATGATATGCCCGCACCGACGCCCGGTATGGGTGGAGACGTGGATACAAGCGGCGGCGATCTTCCGCCACCTCCACCGCCGCCACCGGTTGCCGTGCCTCCGACCCCGGAACCCATGGATATGCCGGAGCCAATGGAGCCTCCTGAGTAATAGGGATTTGGGCAGCATGATGAAGGAAGTGGTTCAATGACGGATACGACGGACAATACGGCAAAGAAACCTGAAGCAGCACCTAAGTGGACACGGCTGCCTTCCGTGGATTTTCGTAGCCTGCAGCACAAGACGCTCGGGCAGATTCTGGTTGAGTCCAAGACCATTTCTGAGAAACAGCTGCAGGAAGCGTTGCGTGAGCAGAACGAAGAGGGCAATATCAAAAAGCTCGGTGAAGTTCTGGTCGCCAACAATTATGTCAGCGAAGAGGATATGCTGAAGGCTCTCGCCATTCAGCTGGACCTGCCCTACTACGACCGCCTGCCGATCAATGATATCGATCCCATGCTGGTCGACAACATCCCGATCCAGTTCTGTCGTGACAACAAAATTCTGCCGATCGCCCGGGACGATTTCAATGTCACCGTGGTGGTCGCGGATCCGTTGAATATTCATCCTTTGGATGACTTGCGCCTCATTCTTTCGACCAACATCAACATGATCGTGAGCCCGCCTTCGGTCATCGAGAACAGCATCAACCGGGTGTTCGAACGCGCGAATGATGCTTCACAGAAGGTGCTGGACGAACTCAACGTCGGGGACGTCGGGGATGAAGGCGATCTGGATGAAACGCGTGACCTTTTGGAATCCTCGGATGATGAAAAGCCCATCATCCGTCTGGTGAACAGTCTTCTGGCCCGTGCGGTCAAGGAACGCGCTTCGGATATTCACATCGAACCTCTCGAAAACGAGGTGCTGGTGCGTTTCCGGATCGACGGCATGCTCCAGGATAAGACCCAGATTCAAAAACGCCATGCCGGTTCGCTGGCCTCGCGTATCAAGGTTATTGGCAAGCTGGATATCGCGGAAAAGCGGGTTCCGCAGGACGGTCGTATTTCGATCAAGGTCGCCGGCAAGGATATCGACGTTCGTCTGTCGGTCATTCCCGTGGCCTTTGGCGAACGTATCGTGATGCGTCTTCTCGATAAGTCTTCGGGCGGTAAACGCCTGGATCAGATGGGTCTTGAAAAACGCACCTATGATGCCCTCGGATCCTTGATTGAGCAGAAGCACGGGATCGTGCTGGTGACCGGTCCCACGGGTTCCGGTAAATCAACCCTGCTTTACGCCTGTCTGATGCATATCAACACCAGTGATATCAACATTCTGACCATCGAGGACCCGGTCGAATACCAGGTCTCGGGCGTGGGTCAGATCGAAGTGAAAGATAAGATCGGCATGACCTTCGCCAGCGGTCTGCGCGCGATTCTGCGTCAGGACCCGGATGTGATCATGATCGGTGAGATTCGTGACGCGGAAACGGCCCGCATCGCGGTCCAGGCTTCGATCACGGGTCACCTTGTGCTTTCGACCCTTCACACCAACGATACGGCCTCAACCGTGACCCGCTTCCTCGATTTCGGGGTGCAGCCTTTCCAGCTTTCCTCCGCTGTGCTCGGGATCGTGGCCACGCGTCTTCTGCGGCGCCTTTGCCAAAACTGCCGCGAAGCCTATGACCCCAGCGATGTCGAGCTGCATCAGATCGGGATCAAACGCGCGGACCTCAAGGGTCGGCAAATCTATCGGGCCGGTCATGGCTGTGACCGCTGCTTCGGGATCGGTTATCATGGACGTATCGGTGTTTACGAGCTGATGGTCTTTGACGAAGAAATGCGCACGCTGATCATGCAAACTCAGGATGCCAAAACCATCAAGAAGCGTGCGGTTGATAAAGGCATGATTACCCTGCGTGACGCCGCCTTGCATAAGGTTGTTACCGGTGACACCTCATTGGATGAGGCTGTGCGGAAAACCCAGACGGACGAACTCGAAATCGAAATGAGTGGCGTCATAGAGAAGGGGTAAGTCCAGATGCCGATGTACAGTTACAAGGGCTACGATGCGGCCAGTGGCGCGAACGTCAAAGGTCGTATTGATGCCGACTCCGAGCGCTCGGCTCGCGCGACCCTGCGGCAAAGACAAAAGATTATCGTCGCCGAAATCAAAGAGGAAAAGGCCTCGACCACCAAAAGTAGTGGACTCAGTCTGACGCAACGGGGCGTGAGTCTCGATGAACTCTCTGTGATGGTTCGTCAGTTCGCCACTCTGCAGAATGCCTATGTGCCCGTTGATGAGTCCCTCAAGGCACTGGTCAGTCAGGTCGATAATGATGCCCTGCGGAACACCCTGTCTTCTGTGAAGGATATGGTATCTGAGGGCAAGTCCCTGGCCGAGGCTTCGTCAACTTATCCTAATATTTTTAATAAGTTATATATAAACATGGTGAAGGCCGGCGAATCGTCGGGTACGCTCGGCCTTGTCCTCGAACGTCTGGCCGACTTCATGGAATACCAGGTCCAGGTGCGTGGAAGAATCGTACAGGCCATGGTGTATCCATCGATCATGATCGTCGCCTCGCTCAGCATCGTGGTCTTCCTTTTGGTGGTTATTGTTCCGAAATTGGCCAAGGTTTTCCAGAGCATGAAGGTGCAGGTGCCATGGTATACGGAGCTCCTCATCAATTTTTCAGGCTTTCTGAATGATTATTGGTTCATTCCTCCGGTTCTCCTGGTGGTGGGTTTCATCCTCGGCCGTAGCTGGCTGAATTCGCCCAAGGGACGTCGGAAGTTCGATCATTGGCTGATATCAGCCCCCATACTCGGGCCGGTGTTTATGATGCTCGCGGTTTCGCGTTTCACCAAAACCCTCTCGACGATGTTATCATCCGGCGTGCCGATCATTCCCGCTTTGGATATCACGAAGAACGTTGTGAACAACATGATCCTGACTGAGGTTCTGGAGCAGGCCAAGATTGATGTACAGGAAGGGAATAGTCTGGCCTCCACGATTAACAAAAGTGGAGTATTCCCCGGGCTGGTGACCCACATGATCGCGACCGGGGAAAAAACCGGTGAGATGGTGACCATGCTCGCTCACGTGGCCAAGGCTTATGACGCGGAAGTGGAGCGCAAGATTACCAAACTGGTCACTCTGATTGAGCCGATCATGATGTTTTTCCTTATGATCATCGCCGTTGGCGTCATCGTCGGCATGATTATGCCTATGATGGACATTATGAAGCAGATCAAGTAGCAGTTGGGCTTGGCCGTCAAAAGTGCTATCAAAGTGGAAACGTTTTTTGGAAGGAGACGAAGTGATGATACTGAAGCGTTTAAAACGAGTCTTGCAGCGACCCTTTGGACCTGTTGGTGAAAGCGAGCGCGGCATGACAATCATCGAGATCCTGATCGTGATCGCGCTGATGAGCACGATCATGGCTGTGCTCGTCAACAACATGCTCGATAAAGGTGATGATGCCAAGAGGGATCTGGCGGCCGTGAGCATGGGGTCGCTGAAGAACGCCCTCGATATGTACCGTTTGAAAAACTCCCGTTATCCCACGACGGATGAAGGCCTGCAGGCTTTGCTGGAAGCTCCGGCGACCGCAAAAAACTGGGGTGGCCCCTATGTTGAACCCAATCAGATCAACGATCCCTGGGGTCAGCCTTACCGTTATGAATCGAACGGACCCAAAAACTTCAAGATCATCAGCGTCGGAGCAGACGGATCGGAAGGCACGGAAGACGATGTCTACTATCCACCCGAAGCGGCTCCCAAAGCTGGCGGTGAACCAGAATAACAATTGGAATTGATCCTGCCATGACGCTGCAGGTCTGGGAATGAGGCTATGATGCAAGCGAGGAGGCGCCGACTCAATTCGCGCCTGCGGCGCGTGACACAGGTCGGCTTTCAGACCATAGACGGCTTTCAGACGAAGGACGGCTATCAGACCAAGGACGGCTATCAGTCGCCACACACGCCTGACAGCCAACCCACCATGACCCATGACACACCTTGCACCCGGCGACCTTGGGCCGGGGAAGGTGGGTTCAGTTTGATGGAAATGATCATCGTCATCGCCCTCGCGGCGTTGATGTTTGTGATGGCCGCTCCGAGTTTTACCATCACCGAAGAAACCGAGGCTGCCCAGAAACTGGGGGCCCTGGCGGGTGATATCCGCGCGGCCTATGATACGACGGTGTTGAGCCGAAAACCGCATCGCCTCGTCTTTGCGTTTGGCACCGGCGACTACTGGCTGGAAACCACCGATCGCGAAGACTTCTATATGGGCGATGAGAAACTGGATCGTGATCCGACGCCCGAAGAGGTCAAGGACCGCCTGGAGGTTTTCGAAGAGGAGTTCGAACAGTATAAACTCCTGGCGGGCAAGGAAGTCGACGACCCGGAAGAGGAGCGAACCATCCCGCCGACCTCGCCTTTGTTGGCCGCCAAGGACAAAATCGCCCCCGTGGAATGGAAGGCGGTCGAGGACGCTGAATGGAGTGTCCGCAAGCTCGGACCCCAGTTTGCCATTCGCAGTATGCAGGCCGAACACCACGGCCGCTTGCAAACCTTTGAAGAACTTGGCAGCGAAGCCGTTGCTTACCTTTATTTTTTCCCGCAGGGTTATGTGGAACGCGCCGTGATTCATATCGCGCCCGGTGATCCGGACGATCGCGAACGCTATGATGAGCGCACCTATACCCTGGTCACGGAACCTTATGAAGGGCTGGCCGAGATTTCATCTGGATATCAAGAGGTGGACATAACCCGTGATGAAAGAGCTCGTTAATAAAAATCCCCGCGAGCTGAGTTTCACCATCTTTGAAACGATCGTCGCTGTTGGTTTGCTGATGGCCTTCGCCTTGGAAATGGCGGGAGGGCAGGGCAATATTGTGAACAAGGTGGAGTACGCCCGGCGTTCCAATGATGCCATCTGGCTGGCCAAGCGCATCATGGCCCAGGTCGAGTACAACTACCAGACCATGGAACTGAAGGAGCTGGAGACGACGACTTCGGTGAAGGACAAGGAATTCGCCGACCTCCGGGAAGAAACGGAAATTGATTATCGCTATAGCGTCGATATCCAGGAATGGAAGTTCCCGCTCTTCGATTTTCTGATGAACGGCGGCCTGAAGAGCGAGGAAGAGGAAAACGATCCCACCCGGGAGGAACAGGACCCCGCGGCGGCCGCCATTCCGGGGCTGGACGCGATCCTCAATCAGATCTTCCAGGGCCACATTATGAAAATTGCCCATGTGGAAGTCAGCTGGCCGGATGGCGCGCGGCGTGAAAGCGTGAGCCTGACCTATCTATTGACCAATAACAAGGCCCTGGACGAATACCTCTTCACCAAAAAAGGTGTGTTTGATGGCGTGATCAAGAAAATGCAGGGGAGCAATGCCCCTCAGATCGCCACAGGTCCCACCTGCGTTCCCGCCGATGGGGAGGGCGCCGTCAATGCCCCGGGTGGTGGTGGCTGTATCCGCGCGGGCAATGTTCTGAGGCGGCCCGATGGCTCCCTTTACGCCGAGGACGGTACCCTGATCGCAGGACCACCGACCATGACGCCTACGCCAGGAGGTGGAACTCCGCCAGGCACCCCGCCGACGCCGGGGTCGGGCGGCACCCCGCCGCCAACTCCAAACCAGCCCAATGGTGGCGGCGCACCCAATCAGTGATCATTCAGCCTCGTCTCATCAAGGGCGTGCGATATTAAAAAGTGAACGAACGAGCAGGAAGACAGAGAGTGCGATTCGGACAGGACAAAATGGGACTGATGAGCGAGGAATCCGGGATGACCCTCCTGGAGATCATTATTTCCATCACTCTGCTTTTGGTTATGACCATCTCCACTTCCAGTCTTTTGACCAACGGCATCGACATGCGTCTGGAACTGTCGCAGCGGTCGAAAGTCAACCATCGCCTGGCGATCGCGATGCAAAGGATCACCGACGACCTCCAGCATGCCTTTCTTTTGAACTTCAAACGCCAGGAATATCTCGACTACGTGACCACCCGGGCGACCAAATCCCTGTTTATGGTCCGGCCTTGGGAAAATAACAGTGAGCTGCGTCTGACGACCCTCACCCATAAGCCGCGCGTAGCCAGCGCCCATGAATCCGATCAGACCTTTGTCGTCTATCGCATCGAGAAGGATAAGGACAACCAGCGTCCTCATCTTTTTCGCGGCGAAACCCCCATGATTCCCATGAATTTCGAGGACGACGTGCCCATGGTGGTGCTGGCCAAGAACATCAAGGCCCTGCGCATTTCCCCCTGGAATGGGGAGAAGTGGATCGAGGAATGGAATACAGGCCGCGCCGACTGGCGTGACAGCCTTCCCCGTATGGTGAAGGTGGAAGTCGATGCCTATACGAATGAACTCCCGGACGAAACCAGCCAGTACGCGGAAGGAGATCCCATCACCACGCTGCGGACGGTGGTGATGATTCCGCGTGCGGTCGATACCAAGGAAGTCAAGGATCGCTCGAAAACTCTGAAGTGGGATCATTGATTTGAAAAAGCTGCGATGGAAAACATCCATTCCCAAGCCGCATACCTTCCTGGGTTTTCCAGTGGGTGAACCTCAGTCGGGTGAGCGCAAAAGTCCCAGGGAACGTGGGATCGCGATGATCGTCGTGATGTTCATGATTACCTTGATGGCTCTTTTCAGCGCGGACATGATTGTGAATTCCGCGGTCGATGCCCAGCTGGCGTCCGCCAATCGCGATAATTTGAAGGCCGAATATGTCGCCAAATCCGGAGTCAACCTTGCCACCTTCCTTTTGATGGCGGATCTTGCGATCGACCTTGGCACGTATGAACTCCAGCAGACGATGCCGACCGATGGCCCCAGTGATTTCTGGGGGATGCTGAACGGCTTTCCGATCGGTGCGCAATCGCTGGAGATGGCCTCGCAGATGCAGGAGGCCTTTGACCTCAGCTCGATCGCTGACACCTCGGTGATGGATGCGCTCAAACTCTTCGATGGGGCCTTTGTTCTGAATGTCGCTGATGAAAGTTCCAAGTTGAATATCAATTACCTGTCGGGCAGGGACACCATCTATGCGACGATGCTGAAGGCTCTGATGAGCTGCCCGGCGGAAAAGGAATACCTCGAGAAGAAAAAGATCAATGTCCCCGAACTGGTCGCCTATATCCGCGACTGGGCGGACCTGGACGAGCGTCCCTCCGAGGATTCCGCCAAAAGCAGCGAGGACGACGTCTATGCGGATCGGGTGCCGAAGATGGAGGCCAAGAATGCACCCTTCGATACCCTGGAGGAGCTGCGGGTTATCCCAGGCTGGGACGTCGATATGCATACAATTTTCGCGCCCTACCTGACCGTTTATCCGATTCCTGTCGCCACGACCGGCGCGGCCCGGACCCCGATCAATTTCAATACGACCTCCCGGGAATTCCTGGGCTGTCTCTTCCCCAAGGCCACCACGGACTGTGCCGAGCAATCCGTGTCTCACTTCACTGAACTTGAGGAAAACGGACCAGCCACCTCGATGGAGCAGATTCAGGACAAATTGAAAAACGCGTTCTGTGCCGAAAATGATGAAATGGCAAAAAAATTCACATTTCGGTCCGATCTCTATCGGGTTAAGGTACAGGCCGAAGTTTTCGGGCAGCACAAGACCATCGAACTGGTCCTGCAAAGGAAGCTGCCGGATGCCGACGACAACAAAATTCAGTACAAGGCAGCCTACCGCTATCTTTACTGGAAAATGTTATAGAATGGATCTGGGGGCAACCAGGGTCACCCCCACAATCTTTATATTGCCAGCGACCAGGACGGAAACGCTTCTATGCAAAAAGTCATAGGCCTCGACATCGGCAGTTATTCGATCAAAGCCATCGAGATTGTCAATACCTTCAAGTCCTACGAAGTCGTGAACTTCTACGAGACCGTCATTCCCAATCTCGACGGTGTCCCGCTCGATGCGATCGTGCCGATCTGTATGGAACAGCTGTTCCAGGAACATAATCTGACTGCTGACCGTATTATCACCGCCATGCCGGGGCAGTTTATCTCGTCCCGGGTAATCCCCTTTTCCTTCAGCGACCCGCGCAAGATTCAGCAATCCATCGCGGTCGAACTCGAAGAATATGTGCCGTTCAACATGGAAGACATGATCGTCGATCATCAGATCCTCGGTCATTCCAAAGGGCAGACCATGGCCCTTGCGGTCATGACCCGCAAGGCCTTTCTCAGAAACTTCCTGGATCTTTTGAGCCGGGTGAATATCGATCCCAAACTGGTCGATGTCGACAGTCTGGCCTTTTATAACCTTTGCCCGACCATCGTCGCCCAGGAGAACGAGTGCTTTGCCCTGGTCGATGTGGGGAACGAGAAAACCTCGGTCTGTATCATCAAAGGCGGCGTGCTCCGCATGTTCCGCTCCATCAACCTCGGTGGGCGTTATATCACCGACTTTCTGTCCCGTGATCTGGAGTGCAGCTTCCATGAGGCCCAGCGCGCCAAGCACGAAGTCAGTGCGGTCTTTCATACCAACTACCGCGGCGAGGACCTGAACGAGCGCGACCAGCGCATTGCCGAGCGGACAACGCTGGCGGCTCATGCCATCGTGAAGGAACTCGGCCGGACCTTTTATGCCTATAAAACCTGGGACAAGGAACCCATCAATCGGGTGATCCTGACCGGTGGAACGTCCAAACTTCAGCACTTTGATAAGTTTCTGACTGATCAGCTCGAGCTGAACTTTGAAAAGTTTGATATCGCGCGGACCAATATCAGCATCAACCCAGCCCTGGAAAACAAGCAGGAAATCCTGCCGCAAAGTCTCGCGATCGGCCTCAGGGCTGTCACCAACCTGAAAAAGCATTCGCAGATCAACCTGCGTCGTGGCGAGTTCGCCTACGTCCAGAACTACGAATACATCATGAAAGGCGTGGCCCAGGCCTTCAAGGTGATCTCGCTGGTGCTGGTCCTTTTGATGTTCACGTATATCGTGAAGTATTACTTCTATAATCAGCAGATTGAGAAGGTGAAGCAGCAGTACGTTCAGGAATTCCTTATCAACTTCCCTGAGCTCAAGAAGAAATACTCCAACACGAATATCACCTTCAAAAAACTGCGTTCGGACGCCGAAGGCAAATTGAGGACCGGCATTCGCGACAAGCAGGCCGCCGTCTCGGAATTCGTTCTGGCCAACAGCGAAAGCGGGCCCCTGCGGGTGCTGAAGGAAATCAGCGAGGTCGTTCCCAAGACGGTCAAGATTGATGTGACCGAGTTTGATTTCCGTTCCACCCAGCCGGGTGCCGGCAAACTCACCATGCGGGCGGAAACGGATAACTTCGCGTCCCAGTCGGCTATCATCGAGGCTCTGGGTAAAACCAAGTCCCTGCGCAAGGTCGAGGAAAAAAGTTCGGGTGCCAAGCCCGGATCGGACGGCAAGGTGATCGAGTTCACCATCCAGGCGGAATATGTTCATCCCAACAGTGAGGCGGCCCAATTATGAGCGCTTTGCAGAATGTTCGTGACTCCATTCAATCGCTGGTGGCCCGTGTGGTCGACCGGGTTCGTCGTTCGCTCTTTGGTGCCAACAATGAGCGCATCGACTTTATCATGGACAGTTTTTACAAACTGTCCCCCGAGCATCAAACCGGTGTGCTGGCGGGTGCCGCTGGGCTTCTCCTGGTCTTTGTGCTGGGAGCTTTTACCATCTACTATACCCGCATCAATGCGCTGGAGGATGAACTCAATGCCAGCTTTGATGCGCTGACGGAAGTGCGGGGCCTCAGCTCCACCTATGAGCAGGAATTGAAGCGTTACCAGGAACTGAAATCGGCGATCAGCCGCAGCGCCGCGGACTTCAAGCCCAAGCCTTTCTTTGAAAGCAAAGCCAATCAGGTCGGTGTTCAGATTGCCGACCTGCGTTCGCAGGACACGGAAATTCCCGCAGAAAGCCCCCTCGCGGCGGATTTCCGCTATACGCAGGTCGAGTTCAAACTGCCCAAAGTCTCCTTGCCGCGCCTTCTGAAGTTCATGGAGGAAGTGGAAAAATCCAATGGGAGCCTCAATGTGCACAGTCTGCAGATCCGCACACGCTATGGGGATCGTCTGTTCTTTGAGACCAACGCGAAAGTTATTGCTTATAAGACAGGGGGATAACGAGTGCCGGAAGTGACAGAACAAACGCGCAAGGTCTTTAATGCCGCCTGGTATGTCCTGCTCTTTTTCCTGGGTTTTCTCATTTTTTTCCTGTTCACCTTTCCTTATGGGGTGCTCAAGGAGGCCATCGTTTCCGAGATTTCCCAGGCCACCGGTTTTACGGTGCGGGTCAAGGAAATGGGACCATCGTTCCTGGTAGGCATGGATGCCAGTGGCGTGCGGATTTCCACGGCTGATGGCAGCGCGCAGATGGAGCTTAAAAGCATCGATGCCTCGGTTTCGCTTTTGAACCTTTTCATCGGCCGGGCCAAGGTCGATGTCGAGCTCGTGAGCCGGAACAATGGAACGCTGGATACCAGCGTCTCCTGGGGCATCTGGCAGCTGCTGGTGGATAAGAATTATGTGCCGCGGCGTATCGCGCTTGAGGCGAAGGATTTTGAGCTGGGCGGCCTTGTGAATGTGGCGCTGCATCATGCCTCGAAAACCGCCAATGATATGATCAAGGACCTTCTGGTCCAGCTCATTTTCAAGGGCAACCTGAGCGGTCAAAGCGAAATCAAGCTGGCCATCGACGATCCGCTGCAATCCACGGGGGATGTGGAGCTCAAGATTGACAAGGCCAGCCTCGATCTGGCCAACCCCACGCTGGTGGTGGCCAAGCAAAACTTCAAACGGGCGATCGTCAAGGCTTCCCTGAAGGGCGGCCGGCTGCAGATCGACAATAAATCCGGCTTTGAAACGCAGGAGATCAAGACCGATGTGCGCGGCGTGGTCAGTTTGAAAAATCCCTTCCAGAATTCCATTCTGGACATCACCATCCCGCTCAAACTCGAAGGCACGCTCAAGGAGAACTTTGGCTTTATCCTGAGCGTTGTCGGCGGCAACGAGGGGCAGCTGAACTACAAGATCAGCGGTTCCATAGCCCGCCCGGCTTTCGAAGGCAGCGGCTGATCCCGTCCGGGAGCCGCACGGCTCCCATGCTCCTTTCGTATTTCCACCCCCGCTGCCTTCATTTCACACAGCCCTTGATTTCTTTTCATTACTTCGAGCCTGGTCATGTTCATGAGGAACGGTGAAAGCCTGAGTCCTTGCCATGGGATGCGCGTCCGGCAAGCGATGGAACGGTATCCCGCTCGATTGACACTGAAAAGCCGCCTCCCATACAATGAAGATATGCATCAGCATTGAGGCTGTCATGGACGCTGAACTTCAACGCATCAAGAGGATTCTGGAAGTCTATCTTGCGCGCTCTGAAACGGCCCTCGCGGCGCTCGTGTCAGAGGATTGGAACAGCTTCGATTCCGCCATGCGATGGCGCAGTGCCGCCTTCCATAACTTCCGGGCCGCGGATCATCTGGTACGATCGCAACGCGCGGACTACCTCGCTGAACCTGAACTGCAAAGTCTGGGCACCACACTGGAAGCGGTCAACCAACGCCTGGCGCAGGAAATGGAAAAGGCGAAAGTTCGTTTGAGCGAGAAACTCGCGAAGATCAGTCAGCACCGAGCCAGAATCGGTAAGTTTTATTCAGGCGTTCAAGAACAGGCAGGCTTTCAAAAATCGGTTTAGATTCGGAGGCGTTCGATGGGTGAGTTGAAGAAAAAGGTAGCCCTGGTCCTGGGTAGCTTGCCCAGCGTCGAAGAGGTTGATCAGTTTCGCCTCTTGATCGACGCTTTCGAAGTTCAGGTGATCAGCTCGGAATCGATCTGTGGTTATCTGACCCAGACTTCGTACTTCCAGGATCTGACCTGCGTGGTCCTGCGCGACCATGATGAAAACCCAACCTTTCTGCCCAGCCTGGAAAAGGTGCTGAGCGACTTTGATATTGTGATCGTGAAGGAACGCCTGGGCCTCTATGCTTATCAGGCTCTGAAAGCCCGCTGGCGCCATAAGTTCCGCCTGCTGGTCTGGGTCGATAACCTGGTGCCCTACCCGGCCCATGACGTGGACCAGATGCGCACCATCCGGACCGAAATCACCAACGCTGCGGACGGATTCATCGTTCAAACCAAAGCGGCCCGCAACGCGCTCGAACTTGAAGGCGTGCATGCTGATCGCATCATGGAAATGGGCACCTGGGTGGAAGCCCGTGTGGATCGCACGCCGGCCGGTCGGGCCAAGGCGCGGGCGACCCTGGGCATCGCCGAAAGCGATCTCGTGATCAGCTATATGGGGCAAATGGAATGGGAGGAAGGTCTTTCCGATCTCGCCGCCGCAGCCCGCCTTCTGATCAAGCGCGAACCCAGTCTGCAGTCCAAACTTCGCATCGTCTTCTGCGGTGTGGGTACCTATGCCGGTGAGTTGCGTGATCTCTTCACCAACATGGGCATTGATAACTGCGCCCTCTATTATGCCCCCACCCGTGACAGCATCCGGGCCATTCATCAGGCCACCGATGCCGTTTATATTTCGCCGATCGCCTCGCATGATCGCCTGGAAGGGGACCCCTACCGCATCGTGAGCGCGATGGTTCAGGGCATTCCCGTGATCGCCGCCCGTCATGCCCTGGTCGAGGAATACTGCGGCAAGCACCGCATCGATTTCTGCGTGTCCTCGCCACTCAGCCTGGCCAAAGCCATCAATAAAATGCGCTCGAATCCTTCGATCGTCCATGACATCGTCCAGAAAAACCTGAGTGAGGCCGGCAAGCGCTTCACCGAGGAGCGCGTCCGGGCCAGCATGCTGGACCTTCTGAACCGCTTTGCCGAGGCCACAAACAGCACCGACCTCAGCAGCCTCGATCATCGCGTTCTGGAAATCGAAGCCAAGGTTCGCAGCAAGCAGTATGTCGAAGCCGTCGACGCGATCGAAACCGTCTTCCGCATGGATGAAGTGCCGGTCCATCACCGCGCAAACCTTTACCGTCTGATCGGTGACTGCTTTGCCAAGCTGGGTGATATCGATGGAGCCAAGGACGCCTATATGCATGGCGCGGATCTGGATCCTTATTCCCCGCGCGTCTACGTCGGTCTTGGTACCGTCGGTCTGATGAAGAGCAGCAACGATATCGCCGTCCTGCACTTTCAGAAAGCGGTCAGCCTGGCCCCGGATGATGAGATGGCCAACCTCGGTCTCGGTCTCGCCTTCCAGGGCATGAACGAGTTGCGCGAAGCCAGCCGCTGGATTGTGAAGGCGCTGTCGATCAACCCTGAGAACACGGCCGCTCTTTACTCACTGGTCCGCATCTCGCATGAAAGCGAAAGCTATGCGGAAGCCGAGAGAGCCATCCGCAACTATCTGCAGATTCATCCCAACGACTACAACTTTATCTATACGCTGGGCGGCATCCTTTACAAATTGGGGCGCTTCAGCGAGTGTCTGGGGCTGATGAAGCAGATTCTGGCAGCTGATCCTCGTGACAAGCGCGCTGCCGCGCTGGCGAAGCAGGCCAGCACCGAATTTGAACAACAGAAAAGCAAGTTGACGACTTCCAACGGTTGAGACTGATATGCTGAAGAAACTGCTGATCAATGGCAAGAAAATCCCGGTTCCCGTGCCGGTTCACAATCTGTCTGATGCCGTTGCCTGGATTGAAAAGCACCTTCTGCGGCCCGACCACACCATCACGCGGATTACCCTGGATGGTCGGGACATCGACCTCGGTAACGATGAAGTGCTGTATGTACCGGCACTGCCTCTGACGCCGGAATCCGATCTACGCTGCAAAATCGATTCGCCCATGGAAATCTGCATTCAGACCATCGATGCCCTGCGGAATCTCAGCACGGCCATCGGTCGCAACCTGAAGCCGGTTGCGGTGCACCTTTGGGAATACAAGGGTTCACGCCTGAGCATGGAAGCGCGGGCGGTGATCGAGGATGCTCGCCTGATGATTGAGCTTCTGGATCATATTTTGGTTCTGATCGACCGCCGCATAGATATCACCAATGTCACGTCCATGCGTGAGATGATCGGAAAATCGCATCGGGCCATTCAGGTGGCGGAGTCCCAGTCCGACTGGAAGGGTCTGGCGCGCGTGCTCCTGCAGCAGCTGGAACAGCCGACGCTGGAGCTTTCACACGAGCTGTCGAGCCTTCAAAAAACCATCTATGAAACACAGGCGGACCGCAATTGGGAACGTCGAGCCCAAACCATCAACGGCTGAAGCGTGGTATCCTGGCGTTCAGCCTGCTGAGCCTGTGGTCTCTGAATTCCTGCAAACATCGGCGGGGGCCCTCCGTTCCTGAGGAATGGGATCCTGCCGGACTTGATGTCACCATCACTCAACTCAATGCGATCCTTCCTCACACCAAAAGCCTGCGCGTCCTCGAACTCTTCGAGGATGGTTATGTCATGACCGATACCCTGACCTTTCGCCTCGATCCTGAAAAGCTGACGTTGGACGTGGAGCGGCAGTTTGATCCGGTTCCCTTCTCTCCTGAGGAACCGCTTGTGGTGCAGAAAAATGCGTCCTGGTCGGCTGAGTCCCGGGCTCAGTTCCTGGACCGTCTGGCTCAGGCGAGCATTCGTCAGGTGCCACGCTGCAATCCTTATGGTGCCATTGATGGTGGCTATGGGGGACGTTTTCTGATCCTGGTGGATGGGACAGGGCGGGAATTCCGCTTCGGAGCCAACGATGCGGACTGCGCGGCGTCCGATCACGACTGCTCCGGACCCTGCGTGAGCGTCGCTGTGATGAACCAAGCCGTCGCGGATCTGAGCGCGGTCCTGCCCATTCCTGAAAAACCGGAAACGGTCTTTACCTGTGCTTCGGATAGCCCCTTGCCCTGCGGATCCAGTAGCCTCACGATTTATGGAACCTGGGACGGCAGCACGCTCCGCGCCGATATTCGGCGTTATCTCGCCAGCCGTATCTGTGATCTGGCCGCGCATACCGTGGAACCTGCGAGAGAAGGTCATTGGGTGGTGCGGAACAGCAGTCGCGAAAGCATCGGCACGGTCCGCTTCAATACCCAAAATCACAGCGTCGCGTGCCTGATCCGTTAGCAGCCTGGTCCAACTCCTCGCGGCTCAGTCCCGGGTGAGCGATGGCTGGGTGGCCTGCAGAATCCTATCAAATTCATCCCGCATCGTCTTATCGTGGAAGACCGCCGAGTACTGGGTTGGCGGGAAAATCTCGAATATCTTCACTTCACTCTTGGGATCGAACATGTCGCGGAAGTGATTGAAGATATGCTTCTCGAGAATGATGACCTGTGACCGCCGGCGGAAGAGGGTCTCAATCTGCTTGGCCTGGTTGGCTACTTCCATATAAACCGTGCACCTGGAGACGGCCTTGGCATACTCAGGGCCGAGGACATCCTTGGCATTTTGAAAGGCCACGACGCTATACTTCGACAGATCCTGGACGGTATTCACCTGGACATTGGGATCCAGGGCGATGGCAACATTTTGAAACTGTATATAGGGGCGGCTGTAGAAGAGCTTGTCACCGGGTACGGGTTGCGAACGAATGCCCACGGTAATTTCGCGCTGTAATACCTGGTGGCGCATGCGCTTGGGCGGCAGGTGACGCCAGGTAAAACCATAGCCCATTTTTTTGATAATGGATGCAACCAGCTCCATCTCAATCCCGCGACCTTCCCCCTCGTAGACATAGGGTGGACTGTTCAAAGGCGAACCGATCGTGATGATTTTCGCTTTGTCAGCCGCCGGAACCGGGATGGTAAAGCTTAACGCACTGATGAACATCAGCCCGCGTGTGATGCTGTTAAGCCAGGGAAAAATGGTGGAACTCCCAAGTGATGGTCCGAGCTCTACGCCAGGGCTCTCTCTTCATGTCAGTATAAGATTTTGCAGCACATACCGGAAGGAGGAGTGCAAGTTCGAAGCAGGATCTTGGATAAAATCATGTAGAATCGCGGTTAAGAAATCTTAACCCACGCAATTCTGCATGATGCTTTAACATCGAAAGTTTTTACGAATTCAGAATCGTCGCAATCATGCGATCGAGCTCATCCGCAAAACCATTCACCTGTTTTGCGAAAGCGCTTTTCAGCTGCTCCGTCTGGGGCTGCTCGTGCCGCTCGTCCGCCGTCTGATCCTCGTTCGCCTTCACCAGACGCAAGCGGGATTTTCGTTCCGTGTTTTCCATGGGCGCCTCCTGCGCGATGCTTTCGTATCGGCAGATTCTTTCAAAGCTGAATGAAGAGGGTTGAGGCGGGACTTTGGGAAAAATGAAAAGGGCCCCTTGCGGAGCCCTGAGAACAGCATGTTGCTTCAGACGATTATTCGTCGTCTTTCTTGCCACCTTTAGCCTGCTCTTCACGGAATTTCTTGACCAGCTGTTCCTGGATCGAGGACGGAACAGGACGGTAACAAGCAAATTCCATGGAGAAGGTTGCTTTACCCTGGGTTTTCGAGCGCAGGTCAGTTGAGTAACCGAACATCTCTCCCAGTGGTACTTCAGCGAGGATAACCGCATAGTCATCCCGCATGTCGGAACCGAGCAGCATACCGCGACGGGACGAAAGGTCACCCTGCACAGTACCCTGGAATTCCATAGGGGTTTCCGCTTCCACCTTCATGATCGGTTCAAGGATCACAGGTTTCGACTCAAGGAACGCCTGCTTGAACGCCTGACGAGCGGCGATTTTGAACGCCATCTCAGAGGAGTCAACAGGGTGATAGGTACCGTCTTTCAGCTCGAACTTGGTGTTGATCACCTTGAAGCCGGCCAAAGGACCCTTGTCGAGGCTTTCGCGATAACCTTTTTCCACGCCGGGGATGTATTCCTTTGGAACCGAACCACCCACCGTGGCGTTAACAAACTCGTGTGAATCTTCCTCTGACTTCGGATTCTCGTTCACGTGCAGAGTTCCCACAACGTGACCGTACTGACCCGAACCACCGGTCTGCTTCTTATGTTTGTAATCGAAATCGGCCTTCTGAGTCGGCGCTTCACGGTAGTTCACCTTCGGCTGACCCACGATCACGTTGGCCTTGTACTCACGCTTCATGCGTTCGACGTAAATTTCAAGGTGAAGTTCGCCCATACCTGCGATACGGGTTTCATTCGACTCCTTGTCCACGCTCACGCGGAAGGTGGGGTCTTCTTTCATAAAGCGGTTCAGAGCTTTCGACATCTTCACCAGGTCTTCCTGCTTGGCAGGTTTGATGGCGAGTTCGATCACAGGCTCAGGAACGAACATGCTTTCCATGGTGACGTTGATACCTTCGTCACAGTAGGTATCACCGGACGCGCACTCCACACCGACCATGGCGATGATGTCACCAGCTTCGGCGAAGTTCACGTCTTCGCGGTCGTTCGAGTGCATCCGCACCAGACGACCCACGCGCTGCGTCTTGCCCATACGTGGGTTGTAGTAGCTCTCACCTTTTTTCAGCGTACCCTGGTAGATACGGGTATAGGTCAGCTGACCGAAGTTTTCGTCCGTGATCTTGAAAGCCATCGCGCAGAGCGGTTTCTTCGGATCAGGATAAACTTCGATTTTCTCGCCTTTGTCGTTGTCATTGCCGTAATACTTGCGCTCCAGTGGGGAAGGCAGGTAACGGAGAACAGCGTCAAGCAAAGTCTGCACGCCTTTGTTCTTGAAAGCGGTACCCATGAAGACTGGGGTCATCTCCTTGGTGGAAACTGCTTTCTTGATGGTGGCGTGAATCAAATCTTCTGGAATTTCTTTTTCTTCCAAAAGCATTTCAGTCATTTCATCGCTGAACATCGAAATCTTGTCGAGCATCTCAGCGCGCAGGGATTCCACGCTGTCTTTCAGCTCGGCAGGACAATCTTCAACACGAATGTTGTCACCTTTTTCGCCGTCGTTGTAGATGGCTTTACGGGTGATAAGGTCAACCACGCCGAGGAAGTCTGATTCAGCGCCGATGGGGTGCTGCATCATCACCGCGTTGTGGCCGAGTTTTTCGCGCAGCATGCCTGTAACCTTGAAAGGGTTGGCACCGGCGCGGTCCAATTTATTGATAAAGGCCAAAGCAGGAACATTGTAACGCTTCATCTGGCGGTCGACCGTGATCGACTGCGATTGAACGCCTGATACACCGCAGAGAACGAGGACAGCGCCGTCGAGGACGCGGAGCGAACGTTCCACTTCCACCGTAAAGTCCACGTGACCCGGGGTGTCGATCAGGTTGATCATATGGTCTTTCCAATAGACCGTGGTCGATGCGGAAGTGATCGTGATACCGCGTTCTTTTTCGAGTTCCATGTGGTCCATGGTTGCGCCGTCACCGCCGCCCCGAACCTCTTCGATCTTATGAATCTTACCGGCGTAATAGAGGATACGCTCGGACAAGGTAGTTTTTCCGGAGTCGATGTGTGCCGAGATACCAATGTTCCTGAGCTTCTCGAGTTTCATGGGCTGCAAACCTTTGCGGTAATAAAAGATTGAAACAACATGCTAATAAGCGCACGGGAGGATGTTTAAGTAACACAAAATCCTCAAAATTCAAGCGAAGTTTATACGTAATTCCAGCGCGAATAACAATCAAAACTTCCCCTTTCCTGTCTGGCTGACATGGACCCGGATTCAGGAGCTGCGTAAAATACCCGGCAAATTCCGTCGCATACCCTCCCTGTGAATTTAAGTTTTCCGGAAACTCTGACGATGAAGAAAGAAGACCCAGGAGGGACGGAAGGGTGTCAAATGAGTGACGCGATCAAGACCATCAGTCTCGATGATATCGGGGGCCTTCAAGGCCAGGGCAAGGAAGCGCCTAAACCCGCGAATGTAATGTACAATCCGCAGTACGCGGGAGGCGATCAGTTTCAAACGGAAACGTCGGCCGCCAGCGACCTGGATCAGGTCTCGGATGTGCGACCCCTCAGTTCAATTTCGACCGGATCCTCATTTGGAACCTCGCTCACCCGAATGACCGAGATTTTTGGTCGATTTGATAGTGGCAGCAACACACGCAACTATATCATAGTGGGCGTCCTGGTGCTGGCCCTGGCAGCCGCGCTTTATCTGACCAGTGGTGATGGTACGGAAAGTCCTTTGTCGCAGATCTTAAGTCAATTCGGCTCGACCAGTGAGATGGCACCGGAATCCCCGGCGGATGACATGATGCCCGAAAGTGCCCCGACCATGATGGCTCCCACCACGCAGCAGGTGGCCCCGGCTCCACCACCGAAAGTGGAGACCCCGCCGACCCCTCAGGTCGATCTTCAGAACCCTTACTGGGCCCTGCCCAATCCTCTGGAAAATACGACAGGTCCGGAAGGGGGGATACTCAACCCAGCGCAGGAGGAACGCTGGCGTCAGGGTCTGGCGCACCCTTTTGTCTGGCAACGCTATAAAACTGTTATCGATATGCGCAAGGCCCGTTTAAAGGGCTCCCAGAATCTGCTCAATGATGCGCTGGCCCAGCCCAAGTTCTGGACCCGCATGGAGGCTCTGATCGCGCTGGCGGAGTCAGGTGTGGCTGTGGACATCGATACGGTGGAAGCCGGCATTGGTTCCACGCGGCGTTCCTTGATTCAAAACTATTTCCGACGCTTTCGCCGCGCGGCCACGGGCGGGGAAATCTATATCATGCGCCAGGCCATTCGGATCATGGATGCCGGCACAAGGCGAGTGATCCTCGAAAGCCTTATCAGGCGGCGTGACCCGATCAATGATCTGTATCTGGTCGCGGCCACCTATGATCCCAATATCAAGGTGAATGGCTGGATCAATCAGGAGCTGGCCGGCCGTCCTCTGTCCGAGGCCGCCAGGGTGCGGTTTCAGCAGGTGGCCGCTGGACTGGACGTTCCACCTGCCGCCACGCCGACGCCCACGCCGGCCGGCAAGGTTCAGGATTTGAAGGTGGAAGAGCTGTCGGATGATGATGTCAACGTTGAGGAAGTCTATTTCCTGAAGGAAGAGGATCGCCAGGAAACGAAAATCGTCCCGATGGATGACGGCTTTCAGGAACTTGAGAGCCCTTGAAATTCAGCTGACCTCGACTTCATAGCCGGCGTGGCTGCGCACGTTGATGACGCCGGTATCGAAGATCAGATACTGCCCTTTGATGCCGAGGAGCGTGCCTTCCATGTGCGGCTGTTTTTCCAGATTGAAGGACAGCACCTTCTGCGGATACTCCAGCACGGGATAGTGCAGGGTCACCGCGGGTTCGTCTGACGTTTCCGTAAAGGGATGCATGGGCAAAAAGCCCAGGGCGTCGTCCCGCAAGGCTTCCATATCCAGGCTTTCCGCCGAGCTTTTGAGCATGGCCCTCCAGTTGGTTTTATCCGGAAAATGCTGCTTGAGCACGACCTCGATCAGACCCGCATCCAGACGATTTTTGACAGTGGCAAGAGGAATGGCCTGGACGGCTCCCTGATCCATCCAGCGCGTCAGCCGTTGAAAGGCGCGGGTGATGCCGATTTTGATGCCCGAGGAATTGGCGAGATACACAAGATGCGGGATCATGCAGGACGCTTCACCCCACCTGGGATCCCGACAGGTGCCCCGGTGATAGTGGCACTGCTCGGGCTTGATCATGCAGCTGTCGCATTGAGCCAATTTCCGCATGCAGGGGAAGCAATAACCGTGATTGAAGCTCTTGCTGGTTTTACGGCCGCAGGCGATGCAGAAAATGGAGCCGCTGGCGCGCAGAGTTACGGTGGTCCCCAGACGTTCATTCAGCGGAGGTTCATCCGGCTGCAGAAAGTAAAGGACCGGCTTATCTTCCCGAAACTCTGTTTTCATCTTGCGCAGGGTCATTAACGTCACGTCAGGCGGCTCCGTTCAGAATCCTTTCAATGAGCCACGTTCGCGCGCTTGACCAGGCGAATCTCGTCGAGAGCCAGAGCGACCGGTTTGCCGGCCGGAAACTTCAAGCGCAGACCTTTGATGTTCGGATTCTGCAGAGCAAAATCGGTCAGCTCAAAGCGGGCTGTACTGAACAGCAAAGGCACGTAGCTGAAACCCAGCCTATAGGAAACGCCCGAGTTTGCAATGGGTTCTGAATACGCCATTTCAAAATAATTGCTATGGTAATTTTCCAGCTTGATGTAGTCGGTCAATTGCACAAAGTCGGAACTGCTGCCATCCTCATAAATCAGAGCCACATCCACTTCCGCGACACTGGAGTCGGGAACGCAGTCCGTTTCCGGATAGACATAACAACCGGTGCGACGCGCGAGGGTTGCATCCACGGTCCAGTAATGTTCGGTGTTGGTTGTGGCATCAAAGGGAATATCAATCGTTTGTGCGGCGTTCAGAACGGGGCCTTCCAACACCAGCGCCGGACGCGCAAAGCTTTCAGGCACCAGTGTCACAATCATGCGGGAATAGCCGTTGTCCAGGGCATACGCGTCCCAATATTTTTGCAGAAGAGGCAGATCAGCCTGCAGTTTGTCATCGAACGTTTGCCAGGTGATGGCTCCTTCGGTGTGTTTGGCCTTCAGAGTTTTGCCAGGCCGGGCCACGCGTACCGTGTTATTCGAAAGAATGAATTCCCGGCTGCTGGGCGCCAGCTGATCCAGGGCGCGGGGCAGCGCATACTGGGAATCAAAGGTGTGCATCAATGTGGAATCAACATTTTTGCCGACGTTGGCTTTGAAGAAGGAGTACATCAGCGCCTTGGCCAGAGTCTGCTGAGCCACCGAACCGGTCACGCCTTCCAATGCATAGGGATCTTCCATGGCGAGTGGTCCGGGCAAGGGATCGGCGTTGGTATTCCAAAGCGGCTTTTGACTGCCGAAGCAACGGTGCGGTGCCTCAGAAACCTGCCATTCGCTGTTGAAGAAATTATGATTGGCACCCCAGATGGCAAAGATGGCTTTCGGATAACCATCCTGGGCTCCGAGCATGCGGGCATAAGGGTTGCTGCCCATAAAGTTGCTGACATCACGATCGCAACCGCCGATCAAAACGGTCCAGGCTGTGCCGAGGGCTTCCACTTTCAAAGGTGTCGTGCCCGTTCCAAAATCAACCGGGGCGATTTCAAAGACGCCTTTGATTTTGAGATCCGGCAGCTCCCGCTTCCAGAGGCTATCCGCTTTTGCCGTTTCATAAATATTGTAAGCGTAGCGCACGCCCTCACCGCCGCGCGAGTGTCCCATGACACCGACTTCGGTGAAGTCGAATTTATTTTTGATGTCGAGGTCCTTGTTAACAAGAGCCTGCTCATCGCCCGCTTTGGACCACTGCCGCAGCTTGATCAGGTGCTTCAGCACAAGAGCGCCGCGAGCATAGACCAGACCGGCGTCGCGGGAATTGTAACCATCGCGACCGGTAATGCCGAGGTTCGCATTGATGGAAATCACCGCATAACCCCAGGACGCGAGATGCTTCGCGGAGTATTCATAACCAAGGAAGCTGGGCGCTTCGATCATGCCGGGCGGACATTGACCCGTGAGCGTGTAATCCACGTTAAGGTCGAGGCGCGGATTGCCTGGTCCTGTGACCTTGCCGCAAGTTCCATGATTGCCGTGCAGGAAAACCAGGACAGGGAATGGACCGTTGCCCTTGGGCAGATAGAGTTTGCCGCGAATATCGGTTTTTACCTCCGGCTGGCCGAAGGGTGGTGCAGGCAGGATATCCCGGTCAATGGAAGGAGCGACTTTATAAAAGGACTCTTCGATCGCGAAGGGACCTGTGGCCAGCAGATCGCGATCCAGATGCGATTTGTCGACTATCTTCTGTTCGGAATTCTGACCGTCGTGGGGCTGGCAGGCGAAACAGGCAGCAGCCAGCAGCAGGCTGGACAGTCCGTGCAAGTTGAATTTCAAGAAACACCTCGATAGCAAAATGAGATCATTGAAGCTCCAGCTTGCTTAATGGAGCCTCAAGTCTTTTGCAACAGCTATTTGGGCGAATTTTAACCCAAACAGTTGATTGGTTTCGGGTGTGGGAAATTGACGGTTTTTAAGGGGTCAATCCGTTCCAGTTGAGATCGTCCTGATCAGGCAGTGTATAACGATTGACCTCTTCGTTGACCTCATCCTTATATTCAAGATAAGCGTCTTCACGATCCTGGACGCGCTGCTGATAAGCCTGGTCCGCATCACGTTTGGCCTTTTCGTCTTCCAAGGCTTTTTGCGCGGCCATTTTCTTTTCAGCTTCCAGACTCTGTCGCATTTCGCGTTCAGCTTTCTCGGCAGGGGTTTCCTTTTGATTCCTGGCCTTCTCCTGCATTTTTTTCTCGAGCAGTTGGAACTCATCCAGTTCGTTCGTTTCCAGAATTTTTATGTCAGATTCCGTCAATTTTTCGGCGTCTTCGTTTTCACGTTCAGCCTTTGCAATCGCGGCGAGGGCATCGCCCGGGTTGTCACGTGGATCGACCGGAGCCTCTGCACCACTACCGATGAGCATGGTGAACGAGGCTCCGAAGCCGCGTTCGGGCATTCCCAGGTAACGCTGGGTGTCCGGGATCAGGGCGAAGGTTTTGAATTGAAGAGTCTTCGTTCCCACATAAAGGCCGGCCTGCCACTCGCGGGCAAAGATGTGCCCGCTTTCCCCGGTTCGGCTATGGCGAGCGTTCAGATGCCGCTGGGAGCCGTCCCCGTAGATTCCGTAGGATGAGGTTCCCAAGCTGAGGCGGGCTCCGACGACCGCTTCCGTGCCGAGCCGCACCGCATGAAAGCGTTCGTCCAGACGACGACTGTAGTTGGCGTAGACAGCGCTCGACAGCCAGGACCAGGGTTGCACGCCCATATCAACGCCAATGGAAGTCCGATCCTGATTGGCCTGAAACTGGCTTTCGTAAGTCGAGAGTCCGGGCTGATATTGCAGCGTGGCTGCTAACGAAAAGAGCGAGGACTGCACCATGTTCCAGCGCAGCCAGGCCAAGCCTCCAAGGGGTTTGCTGCGATGATCCACGCGGGGTTCCTGCGTATCGAGCAGCCCCAGACCGAATTCAAATTGAGCTGGCAAACCAATGGCCAGATTCAGTCCTCGCTGTATGAATTGCTGGTCGGATTCATCATGGGACTGAACATAATCCAGTCCCAGGCGATAGACCGCTGAAGGCAAGGGTTTTTGGAGCAAGGGGCCCATTTTGTTTGGAGAAAAATCAGCCGCTGGGGCCGTCGCGGCCAGTGCAAGGCTCAGAACAGGCAGGTATATCAGCTTCATTTTTCAGTACCTCAGCAACAGCAGTAGGAGCAGCAACAATCCACAGCTTCGCCTGTGCAAGGCGTATGCCGGGAGCAACGCACTGCCCAGGTTTTCAAGCAGGCCCACTTACTTGCCGGGTAAGAGTTCTTTAATGCGTTGAATCAAGTGGGAAAAACAGTTGGTAAAAACGTGATGTCAGACTTCTGATCATGTTGAGGATTGCGACAGGAAAAGCGTCGGTTTCGGGATGAGAAAAGGTTTTGGAATCAAGGACTTGGCGTCCATAGGGAGGATCATCGTCCGTGGCCCAGCCCTTGCTTTAACAATAACGTTGCAGACTCCTTTAGGGCGAGTGGATGAGGGACTTGGCACAGAGGTGCTAGAGGAATATTGTTTGGCTCCTCCCGATGACACGCGAGTGTCAATCGCCAAACACGAGGCCCTCGTTCGCTCGTCAATATCTTTTTTATCTCCCACATCATTGTTGGCTGACAGATGCACGCCCAGGCTGGCGCAAGCTGCGTCTTGCAAGACTGAGCTGGCCACTTCAGAAAATATATGGCAAGGTCGGTGGTGCATTCACAACAACTTTGAAGGGATTCCCATAGGAGTGAGTTACCCATGAAGCCTATGCTTGCACATAACCTCGTGGAATTGGTCGGTCGTACGCCTCTGCTCAAAATCCCTTCTCTCAGCCGCTTGAGCCAATGTGATATCTTCGTGAAATGTGAGTTCATGAATCCAGGCGGATCCATTAAGGATCGCGCAGCCCTGGCCATGGTTCAGGATGCGATCGAGGACGGGCGCTTGAAACCCGGCATGACGATCGTCGAAGGGACCGCCGGAAATACCGGGATCGGCCTCGCCATTGCCGCCAAGGCCTTTGGCTATAAGATGCTCGTGGTAATGCCAAAGGGGCAGACTCCGGAGAAGGAACGCATGATCGCTTTGCATGGCGCCGAGCTCATGCTGGTGGATCCCTGTCCCTTCAAGGATCCGAAGCATTTCTATCACACCGCGCGGCGCATCGCCGAAGAAAAGCCTGAGCAGTATTTCTGGGCGAATCAGTTCGAGAACATCTCGAATTTCCGGGCGCATTATGATTTCACCGGACCGGAAATTCTGCAGCAGATGAGCGGTCGTCTCGATGCGCTGGTTTCCGCGGCGGGGACGGGCGGCACGATCGGGGGATGTTCGGCCTATTTGAAGGAACAACTGCCGGATGTCAAAGTTGTGCTGGCGGATCCGGAAGGTTCGGGCCTCTTTTCCTACGTAAAGACCGGCGAGTTCAAGAGCGAGGGTTCCTCGCTGACCGAAGGCATCGGCATCATGCGTCTCGTCGCCAACTTTGCCAAGGCCAAGGTCGATGCTGCTGTGCGCGTGACGGACAAGCAATTGATAACGGTCGCCCGTTATGTGCGCGATGAGGATGGCCTTGTCCTGGGCAGCAGTTCCGCCCTGAACGCGGCCGCCGCCCTTCATACCGCTCTGCAGCTCGGTCCCGGTCATCGGATCGTGACCTTCGCCTGCGATCTGGGCGAGCGCTCCTTTTCCAAACTTTGGAATCCCGAGTACCTGAAAGCGCAGAAGCTCGAGGACGGGCTGCCCACGATGGGGCAGCTGGTGGCGCATTATCACGCGCAGAGTCTTTGATTCCTAGCCCACAAGCGCCAGACTGTGTTCCGGTTCCAGTTGACGATAAAGGCCGCACGGCAGCCTGATTTTCAGCTGGAACGGTACAAACTGCAGGTCAGAGCGGGACGCTGGATTCAATTCAATGCTCACGCTGGCGCCTGCATTCTCCAGCCAGCGTCTCACCGCATCCATCCCCACGCCACGGCCTGAAATTTCACTGATGCCGGAACTGGTGCTGAAGCCGGATTCGAAAATCAACTGAGCCAGGGCTTCGGGGCTGGGACTGGTGTCGGCGTGTAGGAAGCCTTTGATCAAGGCGATTTCCTTGATCATGCCGAGGGCGAGGCCACGGCCATCGTCATGGACCACGATCGCGAGCTGACGGTCGGCCTCGATTTTCAGATTGATATGAATGGTGCCCTGAGCAGGCTTGCCCGAGGCCTTGCGTTCTGCCTCGCTTTCGATGCCATGGTCCAGAGCATTGCGCAGGATGTGAACGAAGACATTACGCAGAAGCTCCACCGAACGATGGGTAAAGCAAAAGTCGGAGCCCTCAATGTTGATTTGAGGAGGAAGCTTGCCGAGGTCCTTGGCCAGACGTGGGGCCGGCTCGCACAGTTCACGGAAAACATCGGCGGCAGGGCGGAAGGCATAACGGGCCAGACGCTGCTTCATTTGAGTCAGATAACTCGCCATGTTTTTCGAGTCCGGACTGCTCTGCAGCTCCTCGATGGCCTCCACCTCCTTCTCCAGATCCTCCACGCGAATCTCGATGCTGTCGAGCGTATGAAGTGAACGATTCAGGCGATGCGCGCTGATCCAATCATACTGGGCCAGGGAAGCTGTCACGGCATCCAGTTCCCGGGTCAGCTGTTCATGATCCCAGACCTGGTCACCTTTCTGCAAAACCGTCAGGGTGTTCTCGGCTTCATGCAGGGTATTGCTCAATTCCTTAAGGCCCAGCGAACGGGCTGCGCCCTTCATCGTATGCATATTGATAAAAAGAATTTTGAGAACCTCGGGGCTGGACACGGCTGTGGACAGAAGACGCTGGTTCTCTTCGATAAAGTGATGAGCAGAGGTCGAGAATCGGCTGAATTTTTCCTGGCTGACGTTGATCAGCTCGGCGATGTAGTTCAGTTCCTTCTTCCGATGTTCCGCCTCCCTCTGGTAACGGCGGACTTCGGTTACGTCCTTGCAAGTCACCAGTACTCGTTCCACCTGACCGATTTGGTTCAGCATCGGATTCCAGTCGAGCTCAAAGGTCTGCTCCGGATGCGGCGGATGGTAATGAATTTCCCGCGGCAGGCAGTGGTCATTGGCTTCAAAGGCGATTTCGTCCTCGCCAAGACTGGCCTGCAGCGCTGATTCCGCCTGCTGCTTTTCATCCTCGCTCAAGGAACTGTTTTGAAAAAGAAGAGGCAGAGCCGGCCGGTTGTGCAGCTGATTTTGCCGAACCATGTCTTCCAGATGGTGGGAGTAGTCCTTATGGATCGAGAAATTTTCCTTCTGAATCGCGAAAATCCCGAGCTTGATGTTTTTCAGGATCGCCATGATATCCCGGGTTTTCTCCTCCACCTTGCGTTCCAGGCCGGAGTTCAACTCACGGATCTGCCTTTCCGATTCCTCCTGCGCGAGCCGCATCTTGTCGCCGAGTGCGAGGGAAATCAGAACGACTTCCACTGCCACACCCAGGAATGAACCCCAAATCGTGAAGACATTCACGGGAATGATCGACGCCAAAGCCAGAGGATTGAGCAGGTTTCCCGTGATACTGAGCAGCCAGGCCAAGGTGAAAAAATACGCCGGACGAAAGCGCCGGTAGCAGGCCACACCCGATGCCGCCAGCACGGCAAAGGCTGTGACGAAGGCATTGACAGCCGAAATTCTTGCCGCCAGGTTATAGGAAAAGGGACAGAGCAGAACGACGAAGAAACCGATGCTACTTCCCAGATAAATCAGCCAACGAATCACCCGCGGATGATCCTTGATATTGAGAAAGGCATAGGAAAACAGGGCACCAAACGAGGCGAAAAAGCCTGAGGACATGATAAAACCGTGGTTGGCCAGCACGGGACCGATCGAGTCCGGAAAGAACACCAGCCAAAGACCCTGGAAACCAAAAAAGTTACCCACGCCGGCCAGAATAAATCCAACATACAGGAGCGAGCTGCGGCTGCGGACACTGATCCCGAGCAGAAGGTTATAGAAGATCATGACCAGGAAAAAACCATAGACCGTTCCCAGAAAACCCGTTTCCGAAACCCGCTTCGAATGAAAGGCATCGGGTGTCCAGATCCGCAAAGGAAATTGCACCACGCCTTCGGTTTCAATACGCATAAAGTAGGTATGAACTCCGGGCGGAACGTCCACGATAAAGACCGGCAGACGGTAGGGGATTTCGCGGGCACTCAGGGGCAACTGATCGCCGGAGCGTTTTTTATTATATTGGCCATTCTCAAGCGGACTATAAAAGTCGATGTAATCCGCGTTGGGATATCCGTACTCAAGGAAAATGCGCTGGACCTGGTCGCTGCTATTTTCCATCTGAAAGCGGGCCCAGTAGGCGGAACGTGTGAAGCCAAAGTTGGGATCCTGCTGGAGACTTGGACGAAACGCGCGGCGGTCCATGGCGAAGATATCCTCAGCCTTCAGTTCCCGCTTCGCGTCCTCGAGGAAACTCAAGGAAGGTCCCACGACGAGTCCCTGCATGCTGTCCGAAATGACAATGGTTTGGGCTCCCAGCCGCTGCGGACTCACCCCGAAATACAGAAGAGCGAGCAGGAACCACAATCTTTGCATAAGCGGAAATCTCCCTCGCAAGAACGCAATATCACACCGCCTTTGATCGACAATCCAGCGGGAAACTGCAGGGGAAATCTTACCTACTCTTCGAGAAGTAAAGATGATTCTCCAAGGACACGCCACGCGAAACCTGTTTGCCAGGACTTCGACAACGGCCAATGTCTCGACAGATCGCAATTCGAATTAATTATAAATATTAAATAGTTATATGTTCCATGGACCGGGCACCGGCTTTGCATGCTTTCCGGTTCTGTTTTGGAATGACCTCTTAGAGGAAACCAACATATGAAAAGCGATTTAACCCTGCTCTTTAACATTTCACTTTTCGAAGATGAAGTGGAGCAGGAGTGGTCCTGGGGATTCAAGTCCTTGAAGGCTTTCATCCAGTATTTGCGCAAGGAAAGTGTGCGGGAATACAGTGAGTTTGAAGCCGAAGCCATCCGGGAACTTCTGATTCTTGATCCGGAAGCGAAAGAGACCCTGATCCATGAGTTCAATTCGGAACGCACACCCACTTTAAAGTCGCACCTGGCCCGTCACATTTTGGAATCGATGCCGTATAAACCAGCCTATGATTTCCTGGTTCAGGAGGAAGGCCTTTCCCCCCGCGATCTGCAAAAGGAGAAAGGAGTACGTGAAATGCTGAAACAGGGGATTATTCCCAGTTAATCGTCGAGCGGTGGCAGGATGAGCGATTCACGGCCCACGGAAATCACCCAGAGCTGATGAATCGCCCGTGTCGCCGCCACATGCAGAAGGCGCCGATCCTCGGGCTTGTCGAGGTAGACGCCTATATTGGCATCCGGCACGATCACATAATCAAATTCCAGGCCTTTGACCTCGGAGGCCGGTGTGATGTCGATGCCAGGACGGAATTCAAATTCCCCGCCTTCCACAAGGCGCACCTTCGGGATATCCTCCAAAAGTTTATAAAGCGAGAGCGCGTAATCCCAGGTTTTGGTGATGATCGCTATGGACGCCTGCGGCTCATTCAGCATCAGGTTGGTCAGCGTATCGCTCAGGAACACAGCCATCTGACCTTCATCAGGGAAGAGCGTGCGGGCCACAGGCAGGCCGTCGCGAATGGCCTTGGGACGCTGGGCTGGTGCCAGCGGCCCGAGGATGGCGTGCGCAAACGCTGCGATCGGTTCCGGTGAACGATAGGTGGTCTGCAGATGGTTGGCATGGACGCGCGGCAGGCCGAGTTCATCGAGCACATGCTCCCACGAGGCGAAACTATGGGTCGGATCAATCTGCTGGGCGGCATCGCCGGCGATGGAGATCGCGGCGCCTTCCTCGAGGGCACGTCCCAGCACCTTGAGTTCCACAGTGGCCAGATCCTGCGCTTCATCGATCACCATGTGTGCGTATGTCTTCAGACGGCCATGCCGGGAAATATCCTTGCCGGTCTTGTAATGATGCAGTTCCAAAAGAACGGCGAAATCCTCGACGTCGATGGTGTCGGCCATCGACTGTTCCTTTTCATCCTCAATGAGCGAACGTCCATCGACCGTTTCCAATACATCGCTCGCATAGCCGCTGTACTGCTGCTCGGCATTCTGCCCCAGCTGTTCCATCACATGACTGATGGTGTCACGGATCATGCTTTCGGTGATCTGCCCATCGGAATGCGCCGCGGCCAGCTGCAAGAGTTCAAGGTTGGTGTAAAGATCGGCCCGATCCCCCACGGTATTCATGTAACGCTTGCGGCGATCATCGAAGAACTTTTTAATGTTCTGCAGCTGCATCGGTGCAGTATGACCGGCATGGGCTTCCGCCTCCTTGCTCAGCTGCGCTTCCGCCTGATTCAGACGATCGAGCATGGTCAGGTCGGTGCGATCCCGCAGAAGCGCGTGCAGATGCTGCGAACCGGGAATGTGCCGATCGAGCTGCTTGATAATCTCTTCGATCTGTCGCCGGACGATTTCCGGGAAGAGTTTGAGGAGAGCCGGATGGCGTTTCAAGCGGCTGACATTGGACGACGTATAGTCCGATGTGCGCCCCGGGAGGGACCGCAGCAGGCGCCGGGCCTGCACTTCAACCCAGGCATCAAAGGTCCGCACTTCCACAGCGGAAAGCCCGAGGCTATCGAGCAGTTTCCGCGAGAGACGCACAAGGCCCTCTTCGGGCACCACCACCAGGATTTTGTTCTGGGGCAGGGTATCCGGATGCTGATGATGCAGGAACGCAATGCGATGCAAGGCCACTGTGGTTTTTCCGCAGCCGGCGCCGCCGAGAATCAGCAGGGGATCGTCGCGATCGGCCGTCAGAATACGGAACTGTTCCGGATCCAAAAGTGCGGAAACATCCGGACCGGGCGTATTGGTCAAACCCAGGCCCGATTGCAGCGTGCGGCTGGCCGTTCCCGAGCCGCCGGCAAGATTGGGTATAAAGCCGGCTGTATCCCGCACCCAGCTGCCATCATCTTTCCGGCGATAGCTCTGGCCAAAGGCATGAATGCGCACCAGTTGCCCGCGGTGAATCGTCACCACGCGCCGTTTGATGACCGTGCCCATCGCCACGCGGCCCGGCAGTTCCTCTTCATATTCCTCACCCTCGCGGTAATTGAAAAAGATCCGCGAAATGGGAGCGTGTTTCCAGTCGATAATGGGCAGCTTGCGGCTTTCCAAAAAGGTCAAATGACCGAGGAGCACCTCGCGACGCTTGCCGTTTTCCTCGAGCCCCATATGCGCAAAGTAGGGCGATTGAATATCGGGCAGAATGCTTTTCGGCTGACGCTCCATGAGCGCTCTTTGGGTATTCATCTGATCGAAGAGAGCCGGCAGGTCCGCGGTCTTGGCCTTGGAGGCCTCTTCACGCAGATCCTCCAGGCGCTGAGCCAGATGTTCCTGGCTGGCCTGTCGCTTGCGGCGGGCTTCATAAATGGCCTCGATCACGTCGCGGAAGATCTCTTCCTCTTCCCTGATCAGGCGTTGCTCGGCGTCCGTTAATTCCAGGCTGCTCATGCGTCATTCCTCGTGTTTGACGGGCAAAGAGCATATAGGGCGACCATGCATCTGTCCAGGGCTTATGAAATCGCCAGGGAAGCTGCGACGTATCGACCGTGATGAGTGAGACTCACCGGATGGGGAAGAACGCGGCCCTTTTGCAGAATTTTTGGAATGCGATGGGTCGAGGTAATGGCCAGGTCCGTCACAGGGCACTGCAGTGTGGTCGCTGTCAGTTCCAAAAGAAGAGAGCGTGCTTTGGCACTCTGAGTAGCGGGATCAGATTCCGTGTCGAAGCTTAGGATCCGCGAATGACAGCGAACAGGATCAGCATCCGTGGCCAGCGCAAACAGCGCGTCCCCTTCCTGTCTCGTGCTGAGCCGCAGTGTTTCGGTGTGATAGCGCAGCGTGGTCATATCCGGAGATACGATAAATTCACGGTGATGAAAGGGAATGTCCCGGGATTGCCGGATGGCTTTGTATGCCGCTTCCTTGCAGGCCCAGTAAAGCCAGAGCAAAGGTTCATCCAAGGACCAGGTCTGGTGCCGCGATTTTTCCTCGGGATTCAGAATGCGATCGACAAAACGCGGGTTGTGCTCGCGGGTGGCAGCGCGATCGACGATGTCATTGCCGAGCCGCAAAATACTTCTTCTCCAGGTTTTCGAGGCTATCAAACATCTGCATGGTGATTTCCTTCTGGCCGCGACGGCCCGGAAGCACTGTGCATTCACAGACCTCGACATCCAGGAAAAATTCCTCGCCATAGCGCGGGAAGAAACTGAAATTTTCCTGACCCAGGCCACGCAGGTAAACGCAGATCACCAGGGTTTTGGGATTGTCCTGCAGGAGCTGACCTACACCATAGACAGCGGCATCGCGATCCACGCGCCCGATCCGTGTGCGACCCCCTTCCGGGAAAACGCAGATGAAATCACCCTGATGATTGAGCCAGGTGACCTTCGACCAGGACAGCTTCCGTGATTCCACCGAACCATGACGTTCGATGTAAACGCATTTGCCGAGGTAACACATGAGGCGTGACAGAGGATTGACACCAAAGTTTTGGAGCTCGGGTATGTTCCAGGGAAAACGTTCAAAATTCGTGAAAAGCGAAGGAAAGGGAAAAAGAAAGCGGGTGATCAGCATCGAATCAATCATGGTCATGTGATTCGCGCAGAGCAGCACCGGACGATTCGGATGCGCCTTCAAAATGCCATCGAGTTTGGCACGCACCGCCTCGCGATCCCGGCAGCGATAGCCTCCCGCATAGCGAAGAAGGAAGAGAAAGAGTGGGCCGAACCAAAATAAGTTGATATAGCCCCAGAATTTCTGGACGCGTAGGGATATGCGATGTCTGGCTGCGAGTTCCACAGTCGGGCATTCCAAAAAAATAACCCAGCTCAAGAGGCGAGCTGGGTACCTTGATTGCTAAGAATCAGTGCAGCAGGTCTTTCACGAGCTTGACCGCATCGCCGATGGTGTTGATTTTGTCGGCGTCATCGTCGCTGATTTCGAGGTCGAAGGTGTCTTCGAAGTCGAGAACGATATCCACAAGACGTGCAGAGTTTACTTGCAGGTCGTTGATGATGTGGGTTTCAGGTCCCAGATTCTTCAGAGCATCTTCGTTTTTCGCGTGCTTCGAGATGATGCGGACGACGTTCGAGTAAATTTCCTGTTGTTCCATGTCACTGACTCCATTTCTTGAAAATGATACAGCTATTCACATCCCCGAATCCAAAACTGGCTTTGGCCGCGATGGAGATCGGCATGTCGACAGACTGTTTGGGCACACAGCGTTCGAAAGCCTCGACTTCCGGATGGAAATCTTCGCAGTTACGCGACCCGTGGACAAAACCATGGGTCATCTGCAGCAGGGTCGCAACCGATTCGATTGCACCAGCGGCACCGAGAGCATGTCCGATCATGGATTTGGTGGAGTTGATCCGGGGGAATCGATCAGGACCGAGTTCCAATGCTTCAGACCAGTTCCGAACCTCCATGGGGTCAGCCATTGTCGCAGTGAGATGACCGTTAATGTAGTCGATACTATCAGGAGAAATCTCAGCTTGCATCAAGGCTTTTCGGATACATGTTTGCACTCCGTAGGGGTTTGGCGCCGTCATGCTGCCGCCTGCGCGCATCCCGCCGGAGTTGGTGGCTGTTCCGATAATTTCGGCATAGATTTTCGCGCCACGCCGCAGCGCCGTTTCCAGCTCTTCTATCACAAGTATGCCGGCACCGCTGCCGGGAATAAAACCACCGGCGCTGGCACTCAAGGGGCGTGAGGCGGCTTCCGGTTCATGGTTGTGACCACGATTGAGGACGCGCATGGAATCAAAACCGGACCAGATATGAGGATCCGATCCTTCCGCACCACCCACCACCATGCGATCGGCCAGACCCCATTGAATGGAGCGGGTCCCCATGACAATGGCTTCTGTTCCGGTATTGCAGGCGGAACTGTTGCTGCTGACCTGGCCTCCCAAACCGAGCAGACCGCCGACGCGAGCCGAAGCCCCGCTGGCCATGATCTGTTCGACCACGGAAGAACCGAGGCGCTTGATCTTATGAGCGGCGACGTTGGGATAGACTTTATCCGAGAAGGTATCCAAACCGCCGATGCCGGTTCCAATGATGGCACCGGTATCGTCCATGGCCCGCTCGGCGTTGGCTGGCACCGGCTTAAGACCGGCATCCGCAAACGCTTCCAAAGCGGCAATGGCCGCATAACTGATGTATTCATTCATCGCAAAACGCAGGTCTTCCGAGAAAAGCTGCTCGGCGACCTCTTTCATGCCCTGTGGAATCCCACCGACCTGGCAGGCAAACCCGAGTTCCTGCAGGCGGGGCACAAAACGCAAACCCGAACGCATCGCCCGCACCGATGCGGTAAAGTCCGCGCAATTTTTTCCGTTGGGAGCCACGACCCCAAGGCCGGTGACGACCACTCGTCTTAACTTATGCATTGCTACTCTTCACTCCCATGCCAGCCATCGTACCGGACGCGGCCAGAACTTCACCAGGAAGATAGAGATCGATTTTGGCCTTGAGTTTGCCTCGGCGCCAATAGATCTGTTCCGCCTTCACGGTTACCGTATCGCCTGGCAAGACTGTCTTCAGAAATTCCACCTGGGTTTCTTGAAACAGGGTCACATATTCTGAGGGGTCCTGACCCGCACTCAATTTTAGATGCATAGCGAATGCCACCAGCCCGATTTGAGCCATGCATTCGACCAGCACCACACCAGGGGTGACCGGATTGCCAGGAAAGTGGCCGCGATAGAACCATTCATCTTCACGGAAAGTATACTGGCCTACAATTCGTTGTTCGTCGACTTCAATAATACGATCGACGAAACGAAAAGGTTTCTGTTGAGGGACCAGGGACAGAACCCGTGTAAATTTTTCTTCCAGCGGCAGATCTTGATAAGCAGTCATAGGTTTTTCAGCTCCGTTAGCCGCTGATGCTTTCGCCGCCATCAACGCGAATCAAAGCGCCGTTGATGAAGGAAGCTTCGTCGCGACTGAGTAGATAAACAACCCCGGCGACGTCTTCAGGCGTGGTCATGCGACCCAGTGGGTTGCGGGCAATGGCATGTTCTTTCATGCTTTCACTGCCAGGAATCAGGCGGAGCGCTGGAGTATCGGTGATGCCGGGCTGCAGAATGTTGCAGCGAATGCCATGAGGTGCAAATTCCTTGGCAATGGTCCGGGCCATCGATTCCAGAGCGCACTTGGCTGCGGATACCGCGGCGTAACCAAGCCACGCGACCTGATTGCCTTCCGAGGTCAAGCCAAACACGCGCGAGTCCGGGGCAAACATCCCGCGCTTGTGAATGTCCTGGACCCAGAAGAGCAGACTGGTTCCCATATTATAGATAGTTTGAGCCACGTCCTCTTCGTTCAGGAGATTGCTGTCATCGAATGGCAAATCAGGATTGGCTTTCGGAGCGGCCAGCTTCAGGTTGCCAAGAGCGATCGAGTGAAGGAGAACGCGGATTTTGCCATCACCGAGGGTATCGGCGATACTGTTGAGAATAGCCTGACGGCCTTCGTTGCTCAGCGCGTCCATGTTGTACGCTTCGAGCTTCACACCCATGGCGCGGATTTCATCGAAATGAGCATCCACAGTCTTCATGGAGCCACGACGGTCGCGGTGAACGACAAAAAGATTGTAGCCGTTTTGAGCGAGTTTTTTGGCTGTTGCCAGGCCCATTCCGCTGGAGCCGCCTAGAACGAGAGCCCAGGTTTTTGATAAAACGTTACCTTGCACTTTTGACTCCTCTCTTGATCCCTCTGAGATGGATCACCTGTGTCGTGCCTGGAACAAGGTGATCATTGGTCAATACACCCGTGCGCTCAGAACTGTCCACCCTAATTTCTTTTGCATGTCACGATGCTACGCACAAATAGGGCAAGAAAAGCTCCCGTACTGTGGCTTGATTACAACAAAAGCTTGGCGCATCAAAAGCTTCGGTGAGGTGGCTGGGAGGCAGACTGGGCCGGGGTTTAGGACGGCAGAAGGGACCGGTTGTCCGGCCTGAGCGGCCGGGTTGGGTGACATTGCGCGCGGCCCCTGTCGTTGCGCGGCTTCAATTCGGGAAGAGCTCGCTGACCGACTCGTGGTCATGGATGTGTCGAATCGCTTCTGCGAAGAGCGGAGCGACGGAGACCACCTTGACCTTGGCGCTCAGCTTTTCAAAGCGATACTCCACCGTATCCGTAATCACCAGCTCATCGATAATGCTGGAGTCAAACTTGCTGATGGCGCCGTTCGTTAACACCCCATGGGTCACGGCCGCGACGATTTTCTTCGCGCCCTGGGCCCGCGCGGCTTGCGCCATCGCAATCAGGGAACCGCCGGTGAAGACGATATCATCGACGATGAGCATGTTCTTATCCTTCACATCCCCGACGATATTCCAGATCTGAGCGCTTTCGCTGTGATCCTTCCGCGTCTTGTTCCCGATCACGACCGGACAGCCCAGTTCCTGACCAAACTTGAAGGCATTCTTGCCGTAACCGACATCGGCGGAAGCCACAACCCAATCGCTCAGATCCTGTTTGCGGAAATAAGCTGCGAGAACTCCACGGGCATTCAAATGATCGACCGGCTTCCGGAAAAAGCCCTGAATCTGGGGACTATGCAGATCCATGGTCAGCACGCGATCGATCCCGGCCGCTTCCAGGGCATCGGCACAAACCCGGGCCCGGATCGACACCCGCGGCTCATCCTTCTTATCACCCTTGGCATAAGAGAAGAAGGGAATCACGGCCGTGACATTCGAAGCCGAGGCGAGTTTCAGGGCATCAACCCAGAACATGAGTTCCATGAAATTCTTATCAACCGGAAAGCAGATACCCTGGATGATGAAGCAGTCCTTGCCGCGCACACTTTCAAGCACCCGCACAAACGTATTTCCCTCGCTAAACGTCAGGACTTCCGATTGGATGGGCTTAATTCTCAGATGCCGGCAGATGCTTTGTCCGAGGTCGGGACAGGCACTGCCAATGATGACGGCTGTATTATTTTTTTGAGGCATGATGCTCTTTACCTATGCGCTGGATCACCAGCCCAACAACTTAAAGCCGATTTCAAATTGCAGGCAGTCGATCATAGACAATGCGTAAGCTGAACGCCAGCCTTTCTCGGGCACCATGCGCCTCCAGGTGAGGCTGGCATCAATTTTCCCATAGTGGGAACGATACAGGTCATAGCTCGCCCCGGCTTCCGTGACCTGACTGATGGAGCGATGCGCCCTGCGTTCATCATACTCGTTGACAATCGGATCGCCCTCATTCCCTTCCTGCGGCGTCTCGCGATCGTAGATCCGCATTTGGCCCGCCCCGATCCCACCCCAAAGGGTCCAGGAGTCCCGGGCATAACCCAGAAAAAAAAGGACATCGTTGCCGTGGATATCGTAACGCCATCCCTTGTCGGGGGCGTCCTGGATAAGGTATGCGGTCAGATCAAGACCGGCGATGAGGTTCAGGCGCTCCTGAAAGGCTCCAAAACGAAAGGCTCCGTAGCTGCCCCAGGTGGTCATATCGCGATCCGAGGCTTGCACCCATGATGGGCCCAGACCGATGCGCGCGGTCGTCAGAGGAACGGCTGCTGTGGCTTCTGAGGAAACAGCAAGCCACAGTCCGCAGGTCATCAACGCAGATTCCCAATCAAGCCTGTTTTTTCCTCCGGCCCTGACTGAGACGATAGTCTTCAAAAATTTTGGGCTTAATGCCATAGACAAAGGCGTCGAGTCCTCCCTGATGCCGGACTTCGTTGTTGGGCTGACTTTCAATATAGCCCCTTTTTTGCAAAGCTTCGATGGTTCTTTGCAGTTTCACATCGCTCAGTTGCGTGGCCTCCTTGATGTCCTTCAGGTGCGACCAGCGTGGTTGGAACTCGTCCAGAAAACGATCCAAACTCTTCCATGCAGACGAATAACGGTCTCCCAGTTCATGCTTACTGGCCAAATGATAGAGCACCAATTTTTCGTTGGCATGCTCCAGATCAGTTTTCCAGATGGCGTCGACGGCACGATTGTCCTCTTGAGTCATATTCCGCTCCTTTCGGACGAAGTGTTGGTCATGGGCTGATGATAGCGAAGGAAGGGAAGGTATCCAATGAGGAGAGTTATGTGGGTGCAAATGCCAGCACCCGCGTTGCCATAGGCGACGCGGGTGTTTTATCAGACTCTATGGAAGCGATTATTTAGCGGGCTCCAGGATCGCGGTCGCGATGGGGCCTGGGATCTTGTTGGATTTACAGGCAATCGTGACAGTGCCGATCACTCTGTCGATCAAATCGTGGGCGCGTTGAGGATTGTCGCGTTCACGACCTTTCAGGCGGACGACGATTTTCACCTTGTCCCCGCGTTCAAGGAAGCGATCGATATTGTTCACCTTGGTCTGCAGATCGTGATCCGAGATATTGGCTTTCAGCTGAATCTCTTTGAGATCCGAAGTCTGCCGATTGGCTTTCTGTTTTTTCTTTTTCTCGTACTGCAGCTTTTTGTAGTCTTCAATCCGGACAACGGGTGGGTTGACTTCCGGGGCGCTCACCAAGACCAGGTCAAGTCCCTCTTCTTCGGCGAGGCGAAGTGCTTCACTTGCTGTGACAATGTCATTACGACCTTCGCCAACAAGTCGAACCTCTTTTATGGTTCTCAGGTCAGAACGCTCTAGTACTTTCAAAAAGATCTTACTCCTATTCGTTAACTCGATCGGTTCTTTGGAACCTGGCAAAACCCATGGCTCAGCCATTCAATGACCACGTATGCTCATACGGCCGAGTCCGGGTTTGGCAACCTTAATATAACGGCCCGACGGAGGGTCGTCCATGAAAAAAAGTGCGTAGTTCATGAATGTTCGCGGTTCTGACCCGCTTTGGCCCGGGCTATGGCCGCTTCCATATCATTGCTCATGATATCGACGACCAATTGGCTGTCCAGACTGCTGAATAGCCAGGGAATCCGTTCGTGGGGTAATTTGCTCATGGCCTTGCGGATACTTTCCGCTGTCCGCGGGCCTCCGACGGCCCGGATCAGCTCGTCCTTCGCGGCTTCACTCAGTTGGGTCCGGGCTGCGGGGAGCTGGGACTTGACAGCGCGGAGTTTCGATTCGAGATCATCCGTCATTTCATGTTATCCTCCGAGGGGAGTCCTGGACACGGGCCACGAATTTCGATAGCCTTGCCGCCTTTCATAGACACACTCCAACCGGACCATCTTGCCATGAATGAATTCAAAGCTCTCTTGCAAAAAGACGATCCCTTTCTGCGTCCGTCCCGGCTCGGGAGTCACAATTTTCCTGGTATTTGGACGGCGATGATGCCGCGCGAATTGTTCGGACTGCAGATTCCGGAGGAACGTCGCGCGACCTGCATGAACTGCCCCAAGGCCTCGCATGAAGGCTTCCGGGCTGACTATCGCTGCTGTACCTATCATCCACGCGTCGCCAATTTTCTGCTCGGCCTCGCTTTGGAAACGCCGGTCGGCGAGCGCGTGCTGGATAATATCATGGATCGCGGCATGCTGATTCCCGAAGGCATGCACTACGCGCCCGCCCAGTGGGTGGATTATCTGGATGATTTGCAGAGCGATGCCTTCGGTCGCAGTGAAAAGGTGCTGTGCCCGAACCTGGATCAGAGCACGGGATATTGCAATATCCATGCGTTTCGCAACGCCGTGTGTTCCACTTTCTTTTGCTACAAGGATCACGGGGACGCGGGCGAAGGCTTCTGGGATCAGCTCCAGGTCCTGGGCAGTCAGGTGGAAATGGCTCTGGGTCAGTGGGCTCTGGAGCAGGCGGGCTTTGACCTGGATCGTTACTTCAAGGCCTTCGATCAGCTCGGCAGGAACATTCATAAAGCCTCAGGTCAGCAGGGCTGGCAGGATTCGGCAAGGGAGCTGCTCTGGGGAGACTGGCTGGGTCGCGAAAAGGAACTGATGCGGGCCTGCGCCGCGGTCATCGTGCGCGAGCGTGAAAACCTCTGGGAGATCGCCAACAGTCAGCCCATCCGCGAGTCCGCGCGCTTCGATAAGGCCATGGTGAAAGCCGTTCCCAAACGTCTGGAGGATCAGATCGATCCCGAGGATCTTGAGGACTCGGGCGGTGACACCGTGCGTCCCAGCGTGATCTGGCAGGATGTGCTCAAAGCCTACTGGAAACTCTGGTATCTGCCGGAAGGAACCTTTGCTTTGAGCGGCAAGGTCCGGATTGAAAGCAATCCGCGGCAGTCGCCGCATGATCAGTTTTATCAGGACAAGCCCTATATGATCTTTTACTACCCGCGCAAAGGCAGCAAGGTGATGGACTGGACGCTCGGCATCACGGCCGCGGAAAAAGCTGTGCTGGACCTTTTTGCTGGAAAATCCCGCGAACTGGATGCCAACCTTTTGATGAATCCTGCGGTCAAGGCTCTCGAGAACGGCAAGGGATTTTTGGCGGAAATGCTGCGGCGCAAGGTGCTGGTGGCATGAAGGCTGTGGGCCTGAGCCCACAGCTTCGGATTGCGATCAACTGGAGGCCTGCTGGCTGCGGAAGGTCAGAAGGAACTTCAGACTTTCGTAGGCCGCGTCGCGCGGATAGCCAAAACGCTTTTCAAGATTCTGATACGTGCTCGTCGCGAGGTGCAGATCATCCTCTTTGTAGTTCTTGGCTTCATCGGTGCCAAGGACCATCATGACCTTGAAGTTATCCTCCACCTGTTTTTTCTGCTCTTCATAGTAGTGCTGCTTGATCGTGTCCATGTACTCATGGAAGATCCTGCTGACCACGATCGGAGCCACGGGATTGTCGATCTTGAAGGCCGCGATCCGACCGAGCAGCGCCTCGCGGTGCTTTTCAATCGGCCCGTTGACCTTCAGGATGCGTTCGACGTCCCGCATCAGGTTCTCGTTGGGCTGCTCATAGTTGCCCGTGATCTTGTTATAGATCTTCTCACGTTTCACCTGGGCCACCACGTTTTCAATGTAACGGCTCAGGAGCGTTTCGTACTGCTCTTCGTCGACCAGAGTCATGGACGCAGTGACTTCCCGTTCGAAGATGTCGGCGAAATCGCGCTTGCAGACCGTGATAAATTCCTGAGGCTGGTGATACTTGCCGCGTGGCTCCAGCTGGAGGAACTCATAAACGGTGCGGTCCTTGACGAGGCGCTCGAGTTCGTCAAACAAAGCCATTGGCGTCAGTGTGGTATATTTGGAATTCTGCACCGCGCGATAGAGGATGCTGCGCACCTCACGCGGCGAGGCCCCAAAACGCCCCTCATAGGCCACGACGTTTTGATATTCATCCAGAATAGCCCGCCGAAGTTCCCGCAGGGTCGCCTCCTCCTGGGGCTTGAAGAGTGGCATCAAGGATTCGCCCTCATACAGTCGAACCTTATGCCGCGGATCGAGGCGGGCAATCAGCGCTCGATACTTGGAATCGTAGTAGTCGGGGTTGGGTTGCTTCAGACGGGTCATCACCGCCCAAAGACAGAGCATCTCGAGGGCGTGTGGTGTCACCGGCTTGCTTTTCGCCAGCGCCTTGACATCCTGGGCATAGATTTGCTGTTCCAAACTTGGCTTCAGGAGGTAAGGAGCGGTCACCAGCTCGAAGCGCGAGCGGAACGAGGCAAAGTCAGGAATCGTTTTAAAAGCGTCCAGATGCTTTTCATTGGTGCTGGCGAAGAAAACGATATCAAGGTTGGTCGTGGAGGACGGCAGGTTCACAGAGCCCTTTTCCACCGTTGTCAGCAGATATTTGAAGGCTTCGATTGGGCGCTTCAGCATATCCGAGAATTCAAGGATGCCGCGGTTGGCTTCGACCAAGGGGCCTTCCGCTTCATGAAAGCTGATGTTGTGCAGAACGGGCGGCAGGTTGGCAATGCTCCTGTCGATCGTCAGCTGCTTTTCGTAGGCGTCAATCGACATCTGGGGCTCGACGGTGCCGATCCCGACCCGATACTGCTTGGAGAAGAAAAAGCGTTCGACCTGCACGTGGCGCAGAACTTTTCCCAGATCCCCATCATAAGCGGCCAGGAGGTTTTCAAAGATCAACTGGTTGCGTTTGGAGAGACCGGCCAGCTGAATGTGCTGCGGGATTTCAATTTCGGCTTCGGGAACGCCGGTATCCTCGGAGATCCATTTCTTGAGCCATTCCGCCCGTTGCGGCATGGGAAGCAGGAAGATCGGATTTTCCTTGTATTCGGATTGAATTTTTGCAGCGATCTTGCTTTCGTCGAGGAAAGCAAAGGAATCCTCGCGGAGGCTGCTGTCATCGTCCCGCATGCCGGTAAAGCCGATCGGTCCGACCGCGCCCATGGCTTTGGACGTGAGCGACTTGTCGGTGGGAAAGATCCAGTTGAATCGATAGACCGCGCCGTCCTCGGTCTCTGAGTAGCGTTGCATGGCGTGGCCAATGGATTCGATGATCGAGGTCTTGGCGGAACCGTTGGGCCCGTGCAGCATGATGAGTTTGTTGGAGTAGCCCTGCCGGACAAAGCCGGTGATGACTTTATAGATCTCATCCTGGACGCCTTCCGATCCCACGATGGGGACGTTTTTATGCGTGCCGATGTCAAATACTTTCCAGCGTGCGCAGTCCTCGAAGCCACTGCCTGCCTCGGTGCGGCCGAAGTAATTGAAGGTGTCGTAAAGATATTGGGAGGAGTTGCGAATGAGTGGAATCGGGCGTTCCCGCAGCTTTCGGAGAAAACCGCTGAAACTCAGGATGACCTGTCTTTCCTGAAAGAGCGAGCGCGACTGCTGATTGAGTTGATAGAGGAGATCTGTAGCCTCTGCCATGGGTCCTGCCTCCGGCTGACGAAGAAAGTTCATTCTCCCCAGCATAACCCGAGCGGCACCGTTTGTCAGCGACAGTCATCGTCTTTACTTTCCAGGTGGGAAGGCCCTATAACGGAGAAAGAGCAGGCAGGGCACTGCCTTTTTTTAGGAAATTCACGAATCGCGACTTTTGGTGCCCTGAGAATTATGCTAATGGTGAGAAAGAGCCATACAAGTCAACAAGCTACGAGGGCCCCTGATGAAGAAAGTCTTCATACTGGATACAAACGTTCTATTGAGCAATCCCCTCAGCATTTTTAAATTTGACGATAACGACGTAGTTATCCCCATTTCCGTCATCGAGGAGATTGATACCTTCAAGAAGGACCAGAGCGATATCGGCCGCAATGCCCGTGAAGTATCCCGTATCTTGGACCGTTTGAGAATGAAGGGCACTCTTTCGTCCGGCATTAAACTCTTCGACAACCGCGAAGATTCCGGACAGCTCTACGTGTATCTTGGTCACAACATGGACATCCTGCCTGAGCTCCTGGCCAGCAGCACGGACAACCACATCCTGGCCATTGGACTCACGCTGCAGAAGCAGTTCGGCGATACGCGCAAGGTGCTGATCATCACCAAGGATACCAACCTGCGTATCAAGTCGGATGCCTTCGGTTTGGCGGCTGAAGACTTTGCGGCGGACAAGGTGGACATTTCCCACCTCTACATGGGCTTTGTCACGGTGACCGTTCCCCCGGATGTGATCAACGATTTTTATACGAATCGCGAAATCCGCCTCCCGGATCAGAAGCTGTACCCCAATCAGTTTGTGATTTTCGAGGACCAAAACGACAAGAGTTCGGTCGTATTTGGGATCTACGATGCGAATGAAGATGTGATCAAGATGATCGAGCCCCGGAATGAGGGCGTGTGGGGAATTTACTCCAGAAACATGGAACAGGCCATGGCGTTGGAGTGTCTCCTGAACGATAGAATCAGGCTGGTGACCATCAGCGGGGAGGCCGGAACGGGCAAAACCTTGATGGCCATCGCCGCCGGCCTTGTGAAAACCACGGACGAGGACCAGTATCAGAAATTGCTGGTGTCGCGCCCCATTTTCCCGCTCGGCCGGGATATCGGTTATCTGCCCGGTGACATTGATGAGAAACTCAATCCGTGGATGCAGCCCATCTACGACAATCTTGACCTGCTTCTGGGCGGTTCGCCGGGTTCACGGCAGAAACGCTTTAACAAGAGCTATCAGGAGCTGATCAATCAGGGCATGCTGGCGGTCGAGCCTCTAACCTATATCCGCGGACGTTCCTTGCCGGCGCAGTATTTCATTGTGGATGAATCACAGAACCTGACGCCGCATGAGATCAAGACCATTCTGACCCGTGCCGGCGAAGGCACCAAGATCGTGCTGACGGGTGATCCTTACCAGATCGATAACCCTTACCTCGATTCGCAGACCAATGGTCTGACCTATGTGATCGAACGCTTCCGCAAGGAAGAGATTGCCGCGCACGTGACCCTGCAGAAGGGTGAGCGGAGTGAACTGGCCTCGAAAGCCGCAAAACTTCTTTAAGTCCTGACAAAGAGAAAGGCGGTCGTCTCCTCGACGACCGCCCTGCTTACGAACTATTCAGTTGTCTGATCTCAACGCCTGGCCGGCACGAAGTTACAGCCGAAACTATCGTTTTCTACGAGCGTGCCCGCTCCTTGGAGCAGTGCCGTATAATCGCTGCAACTATAAATGCCTTGCACAAAGCAGAAGCGATCGAAATTTTCTGCATGCACCGCATGGGTCACGGCCTGAATCTGGAGACGGGTGAACTTTGCCAGCTGGCTACATTCACCGCCATAGACGAAAGCCGCGAGTCCCTCATCTGTCTCAACTTCATTCTCTAGGGCCAATAAAGCCGTTGTGAAGAGGCAGCTTCCCATAAGGAAGGTTGCAAGAGTCAGATGGCGGGCAATGCTCATGTGAGGCTCCTACTCTATTGTTCTGGTGTTTGGACCATCCTCACACCGATTAAGAGTTCATTCGGTTACAGGATCGAAAACTATAAAAGGGTTCGATTTCTCAAGGATTCCGCTGAGCTGTCATGGGTTCTTACAGCGCGAATAAATTGGGGGACACGGGATTTAGGGAGAGTCGGGCGGGAAAACTTACGTTCGGTAAGTCTAAATGGCTTGACCTCCAGGCTTTTTTTGCAATATAGAGGGCACCTCCACGTTCTGATAGCTGGACCTATGGATTCACCCCAAACGTGAGCGCGCCATGCCCTGTAAGCATTTGATTTCGACCGGGATGCTGGTTTTTGTCAGCATTTTCACGGCCTGTTCCTCCTCTTCCAGCCGGAAGAGTCAGCCACCAGCTGCACCGACTCAGCCTGTCCATCCGGAACCAACTCCTCTACCCACAGTGACCCCAACGCCAGCTCCGGGCTCGCAGGGACTGCCCTGGGAATCCATGATTGGTGACTGGCAATCGAACTTTTCGGATCCCAATTACTTTGGGAACGTGACCTATACGATTCAAAAAGATGGTCAGGTGCTGATGAGCCTTTTGATCTACGGCAAGGGCAAAAGCCAGATCGTGGCCGAACGTCATACGTTCAAGGGCACGTTTCAGGCGAGCCCGCGCGAGATTCAACTGGAACACGTGAAGGGCAGCTGCGCTCCACGAAATGCCAAGGTCATGCTTGGCTTCAGTGTGAACGAGACGGATCCCGATATCCTTTACCTCATGGAAGGCCGTGGCGGCACTTATCTGCGTCTCAGCCGCATTCCAGGCGGTTTATCCCAGGACGTCCACACGGTGGATAAGCTGGGAAGCTATTCCGTAAAAACGGGATGCTTTGTGGAAGGCCGCTTGAATCAATTCGTTCCGCAGCAAGGTTGAGGCTCACGATGAAACTTTCGAAACTTATCACGTTCAGTTCCACTTTGGCTTTTTTGAGTCTGACCGGCGCCTGCGATCGCGCCGCGACCAGCGATCTTGATATCATCCGGGGACGTCCTCTGGGACCGGATAGTCCGGCCTTGAACAACGTCGTGGGCCTCAGTTCGGATGGCTTCTCCACCTTCTGTACGGGCAGCATCGTCGCCGATGATATGGTCGTGACGGCCGCCCATTGCGTGCACAAAAGAGAAGGTTTTTATGTGGTCTTTGGTCAGCCGAACGGCGTGATGGAAAAGATCGCCGTGGACAAGGTGGAGACTTATAAGCCCTATGGCGACGCCGCATTTCCCAACTTTGATATCGCCTGGCTGAAATTGAAAACGAAGGTGCCGGCACGCTTCCAACCTATGGAAATCCTGCGGGATCCTGCCCGTTTGAACGAAGCCAAGGAAATCCGCCTGGCAGGCTATGGCTATGAAAAAACCAATTGCCTGCTGTATACCTGCAATGACGAGCTCCTGGAAACCAATACCGCCCTCGACAGGTATTACGATTCCCCAAGGTTGATGAGTCTCCTCGTCTTCAAAGGAGATGCAGAAAAGGGTCTGGGCGGCGCCTGCAATGGTGATTCCGGTGGACCGGCTTATGCCAGGATTGAGGACCGTTGGTATTTGATTGGTGTCACCAATGGCGCCACCATTTACCTGACTCCCGAAAGCTATGAGGATCCCTCCCAGTCCTGCGAGTCGGGCAGTGATATCTATACCTTCATGGGCGACTATGTTCCCTGGCTGCAGAAGACATCGAGTCAGGAGCTCCAGCAAAAACCGGAGAGCAATCCGGATCGCAGCACGCCGCCTGTCCTGATCCAGGGGGAATCCAGAGCAGCGGAAGTCGCCGAGCCGAAGACCTGGGCGGAATGGGTTCAGTATCCTTATCATAATGATGAAGTCTGGAACACCGTCAACCATTTGCTGAGCACCCTGTTGCAGAACCACTACCGGGATCTTCAGCCTGAAGAACTCATTCGTATTTATAATGATGGCGTCTTTTCCCAGGCGCTCGTGGAACAGGAAAGTCTGCTTGAATTCAGTTTGAGTACAACGAAGGCCCAGTATTTCAAGGATCAGGCGCTCGACCTGCGCCCGCTGGCGACCTGGACCGGTTTGAAAACCCTGTTGCTGAAGGAAGAGGCGGCCCTTGCCGGCATTGAAGCCGCATCCCGGCTACCTGCCTTGACCTCCCTCGTCCTGTCCGCGCCCCGCGATGGGCATTCCGGGACGGTGAGTTTCCAGGCTCTGCAAAAACTCGGACGCAGTCTGAAGACTTTGAATCTTGCGAACTACACGGCCGCGGAGCTGCAGACCCTTCCGGCCGCGGCCCTGTCGCAGCTCGAAGGACTGGACCTGACGGCAACGGCGGGCAAGGACGATGTGACCTTGGATTTGAGCGGTCTCGCGGCCTTGAAGAACCTGCGTGTTTTCAACTGGAACTATCAGTCGCCAATCAAGCTGCCTCGCCCCATCGCGTTGGACAGCCTTGAGATTCGCTCCGAACAGGCCACCGATCTGAAGTGGCTCGATAGTGAGGCCATTCAATCCCTTCGGTCCCTGACCATTGGTCGCGAAGCCCTGGCCCGGCCGGATCTCATGAAACTCTTTCAAAACAAGGGTATTCAGGACCTGAACGTGTCCCTGAATGGTCTGACGTCGGAGCATCTGCCTCCTGCCGGTTTTTCTGAACTGACGAACGCCGTGCTCGATGGCAACCAATTCCAAAGTGCTAAACCTTTGAAGGAACTGCCTGCCCTGAAGACCCTGGACCTGCGCGACAATCCGCTGACGGATGCCACATGCCCCAGCGGTATCACGTGCACCCTGGATCGGGTTTTGAATCCTCAAACGGTCGGTGACTACTGCCGCAATACGGTGGAAGACAGGACTTATGTTTATGCTCCCATGGTGACCTCTCTGCTGCGGAGTCAGAATCTACCTGTCCTTTTTTACGGAGATGTAACCTGCCTTCATCTTGAGCTGCTCCTCCAGGATGCCCGCTCGCTTATGGTGCAGGGCGAAGTGAGTGAATACATAGCGCGCTCCGCTCTTTATGATACGCGGGTTCTGAAAAGTCTAAACCAGCTGGAGAGTTTGACGATTCGTCATGCGGTTCTGACAAGCTCGGATGTTCTGGCCGGTCTTCCGGCGCTGAAAAACCTGGACCTGGGCTTTGTCCAGACGCGGCTCGACTTCATAAAGAAGATGCCGCAGCTTGTGAATATGAATTACACGGATTTTCCGCGGACCAGTCTTGAGGCGCTGTCGCATCCCGGGCTGAAGGTTTTGACCCTGGATTCCGAAGGATCCTTTGATGTCATGGAGAATGGTCGCGTGGAATCGATTGGCGCTCGCACGGAGCTGCCGGCCCTGCAGACGCTTTCGCTCCGCAACAATCCGTTACAGGACCTCAAAGGGATCGAAAATCTGAAGGCTTTGACTCAGCTCGATATGAGCGGGACGAGCGTGTCCGATCTTTCGCCCCTGAATTCACTGATCGGCACCACGGTTTTCTTTGGTGAGTCCTACCCGCTGGACACCTGTCCGATTCTGTATGGACGTTGTCAGGCGGGAACCCGGAATTTCAGCGGGCAAACGTTTGGATCGGATGCCAACAGCGTGCAGAATTCCAAGTGGTTTGTGGGACAGATCATACCCGGTTTAGGCAAAGCCTTGCGTCATTGAAAAAAAGCCCGGTGGATTTCCCACCGGGCCTTTTCATTTTTAGTGTTTGAAGTGGCGAACGCCGGTGGGACTCCCCACCGGGCTTTTTCATTTTTAGTGTTTGAAGTGGCGAACGCCGGTGAAGACCATCGCAATTTTATGTTCATTCGCAGCTTGAATCGATTCCTCATCCCGCATGGAACCACCGGGCTGGATGATGGCGCTTACGCCGAGCCTGGCCGCCAGGTCCACCGTATCGCGGAAGGGGAAGAAGGCGTCGCTGGCCATCACGGATCCCTGGACGGTTCGACCGAATTCCTTGGCTTTTTCCGCCGCGAAGGTCGCACTATCGATGCGGCTCATCTGGCCCGCGCCGACGGCGACCGTGACGAGATCCTTCACATAAACGATCGCATTCGACTTCACATGCTTGCAAAGGCGCATGGCGAAGGTGAGGTCCTCGGCCTGGGATTCCGTTGGTTTCAGGTTGGTCACGGCTTCCCAGCGGCCTTTTTCAGCCCGCACCTGATCGCGATCCTGAATCAGGATACCGCCGAGCACGGAGCGAATGTCCAGCTGTTTCGGAGCCGTGACGCTGTGCTGAGGCAAAAGATAAGGAAGTTCGAGCAGACGCAGATTCTTCTTGCTGGCCAGCACCGAGCGGGCTTCCGGACTGAAAGCTGGAGCGACGATGCATTCGAGGAAAAGCTGCGACATGGCGTCGGCGGTTTCCGCATCGATCGTTTTGTTCACGGCAATGATCCCACCAAATGCGGATTTGGGATCCACAGCGAGCGCGCGCTGATAAACATCCAAAAGGCGATCCGCGGAACGACCGAGGGCGGCGCCGCAGGGGTTGTTGTGCTTAATGATTGTGACGGCCGTGTACTCGGGAAAATCGGCCACCATCTGCACAGCGGCGTCGCAGTCGAGCAGGTTGTTATAGGAAAGTTCCTTGCCCTGTAAAACCCTGGCGTCCTGCAGACCACCGCGGAGGCTCAGATTCGAGCGGTAAAACCGGGCTTTTTGATGGGGATTTTCACCGTATCGGAGTTCCTGTTGAGATTCGAGGTGCAGGTCGTAGGAAGGAGCGAGGGATTCGGTCGGGGCGGCTTCAAGACTCTTTTCGTAGTAGCTGGCAATCATGCTGTCGTAGGCGGAGATTGCTCGGAAGGTCTTGGCGGCGAGGTAGCGTCGGAACTCATCCGTCAGGCCCCCCGCCTTGAGTTCCATGAGGCAGCGCGGGTAATCCTGGGGGTCGAGCAGCGGCGCCACGAAGCGATAGTTTTTCGCCGCGGCCCGCAGCATGGTGGGGCCACCGATGTCGATATATTCGATCGCCTGGGGCAGATCGAGCTGCTGGTCCACGGCCTTGGCCGCGAATTGATAGAGGTTCACCACCACAAGGTCGATGGATTGAATGCTGTGTTCACGGCATTGCGCGACATGAGCATCCTTCGTGCGATCATAAAGAATGCCGCCATGAATTTTGGGATGGAGAGTCTTCACGCGACCGTCGAGGATTTCCGGACTGCCGGTATGCGCTCCGGCTTCGGTTACGGCAACGCCGGATTCAGCAAGGAGTTTGGCGGTTCCGCCGGTGGACAAAATTTGAAAGCCCAATTGTTCCAGGGAACGGGCGAAGTCGACGATACCGGTTTTGTCGGTGACCGAGATCAAGGCCAATGGTTTGCCGGGAAGCTGAGTCATGTCGATATCCAAATGTAAAAGTTGGTCCAAGGTGGGGGAACGCGCCCCTTTTAACAGCTTTTCCCCCTTGGCCCAAGACTTTTTACGTGGGATCACGGACAAATATCAGGTCCCCGAGCGGACAAATCCACAGGTCTGTGCGATCTGGTCGAGACGCCGCAGCAGCTCCGGCTCAGTTTCCTGCTCCAGGCTGCGCTGGTATGCCTTTTCGTAAATATGGTAGACCGGATCATCCCGATCCTCGGGCGTAAAGCCGAGGTCATCCCCGGTCAGAGCGCAGACCAGCAGATAGATACGCGCCATTTCATATTTGGGAATCGCATGCTCGTGGCGTTCTGGGTCAAATTGATCAGGATTGATCCCAAAATCCTCTTCATTCAAAAGGTAGAGGGACATATTCTTCAGCACGAGGTCCAGGCCGGCCTCATGATGCTTGTACTGAGCAACCGTAATCTTTTTGACGCGGTCCTGTTCAGTCAAATCCTGGCTTTCCATGTCCATGCCCATCTCCTGGTTCCGGGTTCGGCTTAACATAGGCAACCTGTTCGCTCAGGGCAAGCGTTCAGCTGAAAACAGGGCTTTCAGACCCCGCTATTCCATGCTAAAAGGGCTGTCCTGGTGCCATAGACGGTCTCTTGGAAATTGACCGATGGATTCAGAAGGAAGTTATCTCTATGAAGATCGCCATGCTGCTCTCCGGTGGTGTCGATAGTTCCGTGGCTCTGGCGGAGCTGGTGCGTGAAGATAAGCACCAGATCCAGGCCTTTTATTTAAAAATCTGGCTCGAGGATGATCTGCAGTACCTGGGGCAATGTCCCTGGGAAGAGGACCTGCAGTATGCGCAAGGTGTTTGCGATCGACTCGGCGTGCCTTTGGAAATCATCAGCCTGCAAACCGCCTACTGGGATCGGGTCGTTTCCCATTCCATTGCGGAATTGAGAGCGGGTCGGACGCCGAGTCCGGATATACTCTGCAATCAAAATGTGAAATTCGGGGCCTTCTGCGACCTCATCGATGACAGCTTTGAGCGGATTGCCACCGGCCACTATGCACGGCAGCGCTGGCATCAGGGGCATCAGCAGCTTTTGAAGGGCGTCGATCCCATCAAGGATCAAACCTATTTCCTGTCGCGTCTCAGCCGCGCGCAACTCGATCGGGCCATGTTTCCGATTGGGCATATTCCGAAACGCGAAGTGCGGGCTTTGGCCGCGCAGTATGATCTGCCGACCCAGTCGCGCCCCGACAGTCAGGGCATCTGCTTTCTGGGAAAACTGAAATTCAGTGATTTCGTCAAAGCCCATTTGGGGGAATGGCCCGGTGATATCGTCGATATCGCGAATGATAGGGTTCTGGGAAAGCACAAGGGCTTTTGGTTTCATACCATCGGCCAGCGCAAGGGCCTTGGTCTGAGCGGCGGTCCCTGGTTTGTGGTGCAAAAGGATCCGGTTAAGAATATTGTCTACGTATCGTCGGAAGAAGGGCGTTTGCAAAGACCGCAGCTCAACTTTACGGTCAGCAGCATGCACTGGCTGGAAGAGAAGCCGGATTTGGAACGTTTTTATACCGTGAAAATTCGTCATGGCGAACGCACCACGGAATGTCGTCTCACGGATCTCGGGGAGGGCCGCCTGGCGGTTGACCTTGGACAGCCGGATGGCGGCATCGCTCCGGGACAGTATGCGGTGATCTACGACGGTGAACTCTGTCTCGGTGCTGGTATTATCGATTAAGGACTGATCGTGGCCAAACAATTGCGCATTCTGACTTTCAATCATCATGAATCCTTTCTGAATGCCATGGCCCCGCTGGGGCACCACTTCGATATCGTCATTAAAAAAGGTCCGCTGGACCTGTCATGGAACACGGCCAATCGGCAGCCGCCGGAAAATTTCCGCCTGATCGACTTTGAAGAGGCCAGGGCGCAGTTGAAGAAGGGCGGCTACGATGCGGTCGTGGCCCATACGGTGAAGAATCTGTTCTGGCTGTTCTGGATCAACCGCGTGCTCACGATTTTTGTCGCGCATATCCCCCTCTATTGGGACCGGCCGACGCGTATTGTGAAAAGCCTGGGCAAGCTCGCCACGGTCTGGCTTTATCGCCTGACCCATCGCTTTCGCTTTGTGGCGGTCAGTGAATGGAAACGCATGACCTGGGGTTTTTCCGGGCCGGTCGTGCGATTCTTTCCGGTGCCGTTTCCTCCGGACTTGTTAGCGCCAGAGAAAAGCAAGGGTGTGGTGCCGGTCGTGGTCGGCAACGCTATTGCCGCGCGCGGCCGGGAACTCGGCTGGGATCTTCTGGGGCCGCTCCTGCGGGAATTTCCGATTCGCGTTCTGGGGCGCAATCCCGAGATTCCCGTTGCGGTGGCACCTCAAACCTATGCGGAGTTCATTCGCCTTTTTTCATCCGCACACTTCTATGTGTATACGATTCAGCAGCCGGAAGGGGATGGCTATAACACGGCGATGCTCGAAGCCATGAATATCGGTCTGCCGGTCGTGACCATAGCCAATCCGAGTTCTCCCATTGTGCACGGAGTGAATGGACTCGTGGCCGTAACACCGGCTGAACTCCGCACTCACATCCGGCAGCTCCTTTTGCATCCGGAAAATCTGGAGCGTCTGGGACAGGGGGCACGGGAAACGGTGCGCAGCATGTTTACGGAAGAGGCTTTTTTGCAGGCCTGGCGTGAGGCTTTGTCATGAGTGATATGGTCGTGATACTCCTGGCCACCTATAACGGCGAACCTTTTCTGCGGGAGCAGATCGAGAGTCTCTTTGCTCAAACGCACAAGAACCTGCGCATCCTGGTGCGTGATGATGGATCGCAGGATGAGACGATGGAAATTCTGGCGAACTATGCCGCGACCTATCCCAACATCTTCCAGGTCATGCAGGGACCCAATCTGGGCTTTGTCGGCAACTTTCTGGAACTGATCGCGGCGGCTCCACCGGATGCCAGTGCCTATTTTTTCTGCGATCAGGATGATGTGTGGCTGCCGCATAAGGTGGAGTCCGCCTGTCGGCTCATGCAAAAGGTTCCCAAGGGACCCGTTCTGTACTTTGGCCGTCTATCGGTGGTGGATGAGACGCTGCAGCCCTTGCACCTATCGCCACTGATCTCACGCTGGAGTCTGGGGAATGCCCTGCTTGAAAGTCAGATGACCGGTTGCACGATCGCCTTGAACACCGAGGCGCTCCAGCTCCTTCAGGAAGTTCGGCCGCGGGCGGATCGGATCGTGGCGCATGATTGGTGGGCTTACCTGGTTCTGAGCGCGCTCGGCACGCTGGTCTATGATCCGGAGCCGCATATTCTTTACCGGCAGCATGGAAAAAATTCCCTGGGAACGCCGCGCTCGCGCTGGCAGGACGTGCAGCAGCGCTGGAGCAATTTCCGGCAGGGGCGCTGGACCAAACGCCGTCCCGAACCCATGGTGGCCCATTTTCTGGAACTCTACCGGGCGCGTCTCAGCGAGGATCAGGTGCGCTTGATTGAAGCGGTTTCGCTCCGACGCTGGGGTTTTTGGTCGCCTCTTTGGCTCTACCTGAAAGGCGTTATCTGGCGGCAGGGAACCTTGAATCAAGGGATATTGCTTCTGATGCTCCTTCTGCCTTCATCGCGCAAACGCGTGTCGGGTTGAGGCGCGTTGCAATTCCGCAGGGGATGCAGTAGCATCGATCGCTGCCCTGCTATTTTTGGAGTCTTTTCATGTCAACGGCCCAGACTGGTTCGCTTCCTTTGGCTCAAAATCCCGCGCCGCGCGTGTCTGATGCGGTGCACCTGGAATGGCTGCAGAATCTGGGCGTGACATCCTTTGCCGGTACCCGGCTGCTCGATCTCGGGTGCGGTTCGGGGTTTCTGGCCCGTCTGGCCAAAAATCAGGGCGCGCTGGTGAGTGTCGGAGTTGATATTGAGAAACCCAAGGACGGAGTCTTTGAAGCGAATAGCTGGCGTTTTGTGCAGGCCAACCTCGATGGAGAGGACTGGCTCAAGGAATTGCCGTTGCAGCAGTTTGATATGATACTGGCCTTTGACATCATCGAACATCTGCGCAGTCCGGTGGCTTTTCTGGAACAATGCCGGAAGCTCCTCAGCCCGAACGGTGCGCTTTATCTGACGACGCCGAACGTTCAGTCCCTGGAGCGCCTGCTGAAACCGGACAGCTGGTCCGGAGCCTTTGATCCTCAGCACCGCATTCTTTTTTCAAGGTACAGCCTTGATTTTCTGCTCCGTAAAACCGGGCTGAAAACCGTGCAAATGCTGGCTCCCATGCGTTCGCTCCGTTGGCTGCCGCGCTGGCTGCAGCCACCCATCGGTGGCCAGCTCCTGGTACAGGCCAAACTCCAAAGTTGATCCCCTCGATGGTGGAGCAGCGGCTCCACCCCGGATGTGTTGCAGAAAAAAATTCTGTGCCTGGTCCTCACCATGTGTGTGCGAAGCGTGACGCGCCAATCCTGGTCAGGACAAGCAGGCCCGTGAAGATGATTGAAGAAATCTGCGAAGTCCTTGGTGCACATCCTTTGCAAGGGAGGCGGCCGAAGGAGGTTCCTGTGTCACACTTTCAACAAAAATCACGTTTCATTTCAACCTTGGCTCTCTTGTCCTTTCTTCCGGCCTGCGTCACCACCCATGCGACCACGCCTGTGCCACTGGCCGTGGCTCCCGTCAAAGTCAGCTGCAGCTATGGAGCGGACATCCAAACGAACAGCATCTCGGGCATCGTCTGTACCCTCGAAAATCAGAGCCGCAACTGGCAGGATTTGAAAATTCGTTCGGTGCGCTTTCCGGATCAGGCGGACGTCAAGGTTGTGCCGGCTGACGACATGCAGGCCCTGGCGGATGCCATGGCCGTTCAGCAAAAGCGCAGCGATCACAACACAGCCATGGCTCTGAGCGGCCTGATCCTGACCGGAGCCCTGGTGGCGGTGGGCGCTTCCGGAAAAGCAGCGAGTAACGCCGGCACCGCGGTCATGCTCGGTGGGACGACCGCAGCCGTCGGTCGGGATATTCACAAGAGTCATCAGTCCGCGCAATACGGGCCGGCGGTCTACAGCCGCGACCATCTGCTGAGTGGAGCCCTGCGGATTCCCTCTGAGATGAGTATTCGCCGTCAAATTGTTATCAATCATCCCAGCAAAAAACCGCAGTCCATGGAAATCTGCTGGATTGCTTCGAAGGATGAGTGCAGCATTTTGCCGCTCTAGGCCAAGGCGCAGTTGACGAAAGCCCGGGGGCCGGCTATGCCCAAGTCTGGCAACCGGGAGGTGTTCCCATGACTGAGAAGTTTTTCCGTAAGGCGGATTCCCCGCTGCATGTCCCTGATTCCGGGCCGGGTGGTGCTGAGCCTCCCAGCCGCGAAATTTATGCCGCCATGGGTGAAGAGAATATCAAGGCGATGCTGCGTGATTTTTATCTGCAGCTCGGAGAATCGGCGATTGCAGGAATGTTTCCGCGCGAACTCGTGCGGGCCTCGGAACGGTCCGCGCTGTTTTTCATCGGGCTTTTGGGTGGGCCGCCTGTTTATATGCAGACCTATGGACCTCCGCGCATGCGGGCCCGGCATCTGCCGTTTCGTATTACGGACGCGCATCGCCGTGAATGGCTGGCCTGTTTTTATAGGGTTTTGGAGCAGCCCGAACGCTATCAATTTCCCGTGGAGCATCTGGAAGGTTTTAAGAAATTCCTTGAGGGCTTTTCTGGATGGATGGTGAACACGGCGGAGGACTGATCAGTCCTGCGCCTGTTTCCGCAGTTTTTGACGTTCCTGCCAGCGGAATTCAGCTTCCTGATAACGCTGCTTTTCAATAGCCGTTTCCGGCTTCAGAGGCGGGATGCGGGTCGGACGTTTGTCACTGCCAAGCGCCACCATCGTGAAGTAGGCACTGGCTGTGTGAAATTGTTCGCCGGTCAGCAGATTTTCCGAGTCAATACGAACGCCGACTTCACAGCTTGATGTTCGAGCATAGTTGACCGTGGCCTTCAAGGTCACGACCCAACTGATTTTCACCGGACTCAGAAAATGCAGGGTATCGACCGCGGCGGTGACCACTTCCGTGCGGCTGTGCCTTTGCGCACAGATGCCGGCGGCGATATCCATCCAGGACATGATCACGCCCCCAAAGATGGTGCCCTGCGGATTAGTATTCTGGGGCAAAACCAGTTGGGTCATGATCACGGAACTTTCGCTCGGTGTTTTGGGATCCAAACGTCGCACGAGCACGCCCTTCCTCTCGACTGTTGATAAGGGACTATCGGAATAGGGAGTTATTCCTGAAATCCTGCTTTTTGGTGAGTTGACGGAAAGGGAGGGAAATCCTTTGCGGAATGAAGCGGATGGCGCCGGGTCCATGGCGGCATCCGCTGACCCTTCAGGGCAGGATACGCAAGCCTTCCGCAACCAGCTCACGGGTATCGTCGGTGGGCTGCCGGGAGGGTTCCAGGCGCTGACGCAGATCGCGGACCCAGCTGGTTTCCTGCCCGCGTGCATCGAGATACTCGCGCGCCAGTTCATAGACTTCGAGTTGCAGCAGCCATTCCTTGGGGTGATGTTCCTGCACGGTGAGAGCCAGGCTCTCCAGTTCCTCAAGACCCCGTTTCCGGTCCGCACCGGATTGATGCATCGCATCGCGGAGATTGCGCAATTTTTGATAGCAGGCGAAGCTCTCAAGCTCTGCACTGGAATAAGGAGTATCACGCGCCGGTGTGGTGGACGCCGGGGTGATTTCCTGCTCGCCATATTTTTCCCGATCAGCCGGTCCCCCGTAGACGGAAGGAACGCTATCACCGACGACCATATCAAACTCGCCCCAGGCTGGATCAAAATACAGCTGACCGTTTTTGCGAACGGAGCAGTCGGTGAAGGTCACGAGAACCAGCTGGCCTTCCTCCCGATGCAGTCGCAGCACACGGCCGCTGACTTCAAAGCCGGAGGCGAATCGGAGGGTGGTGTTCTGATTGACGACAAGGCCGAGGTCGCGGCATTCGCTGTCGCTCATGCCTGCCAGAGAGCGATCGGTATGACCCGCAAGGCGGCCAATGGGCGAACTGAATCCATGCGCATGGCGGCTTGTGCCCTGCCCTGCGATTTCGCGATCACGGTAGCTGATCTGAACAGGGCCGGAGAATTTCACAAAGTCCACGCGATCGCCGGCGTGTTCAAATTCGGCGAGACGGCCGGTTACGCCGATGCGTGTGTTGAGCACAACGGTACAGACCGCTTCACCTTCCCGGCCGCGTTTCAACGCTTCGATCCCGCCGATACGATAGGCGAGCATGGCGTCGAGTTCATGCAGCACATCATGAAGATGCTGCATGTTGTCGGCGACAAAGAGCTGGGGCTGCGGTTCGGTGATGTTGTAGGAATATTTGATGCAATCGATGCTGAGGCGGATTTTTTTCACCTTGGCGGTCATCGCATGTTTGGATTCACCGACCGAAGAGAGCAGACCGGCGCCGTAAATTTTTGGATTTTCCAGCGAGCCGGCGAGGCCGTATTCGGCTGTCCACCAGCTCATGCGGGCGACGAGAGCCTGCTCGGAGGTATAGGTGAAGGCTTTCAGTGCCTGCTGCAGGCGCTGCTCGGCGCCCTCGATCACGGCCTGGGTGCTTTCGGGTTTTTCCTTGATATCCGAGAGATAACGCACCGCTTCATAAAGCATCAGGTCCTGCCTGGAATAGATGGCCTTGGAACCCAATGAAGCATAATAGGCGAGGTAATCGCTGTAGTCCTTGTCGGGAAGAATAGGAGCGTGACCGGCGGCTTCATGGACGATGTCCGGTGCGGGCGTATAGGCGATGTGTTCGGCGCTGCGCATGTCGGTGGCTATGGGAAGAATCCGGTTGGCCTGAAATTCGATAAAAGCCCAGGGTGCGATAAAGCCCACCACCGGCACGGCACCCCAGCCGATTTCCTGAAGCGCCTGATCGATTTCATCGACGTGCGGAATGCGATCGACCTGGAGGCCGGTTTTTTTGAAACCTGGCACATAGGTGCTGACCGCGTGCTCCGGGAAGAACGCCATCGCCCGACGCATGATATAACGCCAGGCCGCGTGATCGCGCGCGGTGTATTTGCTGGTGTCGTGTTCGGTGCAGTATGCCCGGAGATAGGGCGGAAGTCGGTCCAAAGTACGTTGCATGAGAGGCCCCCCCTTCGATTGGATCCCACATTTTTCTTACAGGGACTTCGGGAAAATTGCCACCTGGACCGAGCTGATGCCCATCAACCCCGCGCCTGAGCCAGCATATCCCGATAGGTCTTGGCTTCCTGGGCGGGATCCTGTGCGTAAATGATGGCGCGACCAACATTGGCGATCGTTCGCTGACCGAAAATCCGCAGAATCGGGGCGATGTCCCCGCCCTGTGCGCCGATGCCGGGAACCAGAACCAGGGCCTCGGGAAGGATGCGGGCGACTTCGCTGATTTCCTCGATGGTGATGTGATTGCCGGAGCTGGGCGCGCCGATCACAATGCCCGCGGCCTGGGCTTCGGCGGCTTGCTTGGCGAGGAAGCGGTAAAGGGGTTCGCCTTGGATGAGGGCGCTCTTCATCAGCTGGTATTCAGGATTCGACATCAGCACGAGCGGGATAAGACCCAGACCATGAGCCTTGGCCTGCGCACCGGCCTGCAGGGTATTGCCGGGAAATGGAGCATAGGTGATGGCGTCGAAGCCTTCCTGTTTTGCGTGATAGATACCGGCGTCGTTGGTGTCGCCGATATCGGCAAGCTTGCTGTCATCAATACTGACCATGCCCTGCGCATGGATGCGATCGTTCAAGGACCGCATGGCGTCCCGGGAAATATCCTTGAAGTAATTGCGATTGAGTTTGATGGCAGCGGTATAGGGTGCCACGGCGTCGATGATGGAAAGGGTCCAATCGGTCTTGTTCACGCCGTCCGGCATTTGTTTGCCGTGTCGTTGGGCGGCTTCCGCGGGATCGATTCCCACGCAGAGCAGGCTGTTTTTTCTTTGAACCGCAGCGAGCCATTTTTGACGAAAATCCATAGTCAGGATCCTTTAAACCAGTTGATCGACAGAGAGGCCCAATTCCTTGGCCAGGGCTTCCACCAAGGCCTGCGGAGGCTGACGCTGTTGGATGGCGAGGCGCAGAAGTTCCGGAGCGCGGCTCATCGGATGATAGCTGATATGGGAGCCGTATTTTTCGTGCAGATATTCAGGAACCGTGCTGCCATCATTGCGACGTTCACAACGATCGGTAAGACAGATCACGCCGCGGACATTGATGCCGGCTTCGAGGAGTTGATCGAGGCATTCAAAGAGCGAGAGGCCGGTGGTGACCGTGTCCTCGAGCACGAAGGTGGCGCCTTGGGGCTGGCCGATGAAAAAGCGATCCGCAGGGACGCCATGCAATTTGGGTTTGGCGCGGCCCATGGCGATGACATGGCTGCCCTGGCTGAAGTTGGGTGATTGTTTGGCCAGCTTCATGGCGGCGATGACGGCTGTTTTGGTGGCACCTTCGGGTACGCCGTAGAGGGTTTCACAGGCGAGATTTTGATCACGCATGAAGTTGACGAGGTAGTCGGTCAGTTGATCGAGCATCCAGGCATCGTTGGTGGATTTGCGCCAGTTTACGTAAAAGTGGCTGAGTCGGCCGCTTTTTAGCGTCAGCGGCTTATCGAAAAATCCAATGATTTCATTGTTGAGAATGAAGTCGGCGAAGCTGAGGGTCATCGAAACGGTCCCCTATGGCAAGTTTGGGCGCATCGTACACCAAAGGTTGGGCGGGGAAAAGGCTTCAGTTTGTGGGGGATGTCCCCTTCGGTGATGACGACGGTGGGGATGTCCCCTTCGGGGATAACGTCACGGAGAAGGATCGACGTCAGGGAAGCTGTTACCCCCGAAGGGGTAACAGCTACTCATCAACCGATACCAAACAACATGTCAGAGTATGTAGGCAGAGGCTGCAAGTCACGTGGGAGCAAGGCTTCCACGCGGTCGCTGGCGTCGCGCAGTTCCTCCAACTGTGGATAGATGGTGGTGGCCATCTCTTTTGCTGTTGGAAGAAGATGATCGTGCTCCATCGCGTCGCCGGATGTGAGTTTGTTGACCGCCACGCGGAGCAATTGAATTCTGTGGGCCAGCAGCGCGGTTTCCTTGCCGAGGATCATCGCCACATCCTTGGCGCCGGATTCGATGCCAAGTTCCTGTGTGTTCTTCACCAGTGTGGTCAGTTCCCGGAGATAGGTGAACGCAGTGGGAAGGATGGCTGTTTCGGTCAGTTCCAAAGCACAGTTGATCTCGATCAAACGCTGCTTCAGATAACGTTCGAGCTGGATCGCCATACGACTCGCCACGTCCTCGGAGCGGAAGATGCGACCTTCCACCAGGAACTCGGTTTTGCGCTTATCCGACAGTACTTCCAGGGCCGCCGGCGTGTTGGGGAAGTTGCTCAGGCCGCGGCGGGCTGCTTCATCACGCCATTCCTGGGAATAGCCGTTGCCTTCAAAGCGAATTTTTTTGGTGTCCGCAATCACACCACGCAGGACGCTGATGATATCTTCTGGCGATACCACACCGTTCTTCGCCTTGGCCTCCAGCTTCGCATTCACCTTCTTCAAGCCTGACGCCACAGCGGCATTCAGGACCGTGGCTGGGTAGTTGATCGGTGTACTGGAACCGACCGCGCGGAACTCAAACTTGTTGCCGGTGAAGGCAAACGGGGATGTGCGGTTGCGGTCGGTGTTGTCCTTCGCCACTTCCTGCAGATGGCTGACACCGAGGTCGAGCATCACGCGTTCCGCGGACAGACCCTCGGTTTTTCCGGATTCCAATGCATTCAGAATGCGATCCAGGGTGTCGCCGAGGAAGGCGCTGATGATGGCCGGAGGGGCTTCGTTGGCACCGAGACGGTGGTCGTTGCCGGTCGTTGCGATGGAGGCTCGGAGTACATCTGCGTGATCGTGGATCCCTTGGAGTGTTCCGCAGAGGAAGGTGAGGAACACGATGTTTTCATGAGGCGTATGACCGGGTTCCAGAAGGTTGCGGCCGGTGTTGTCGGCCATCGACCAGTTGAGGTGCTTGCCGCTGCCGTTGACGCCGGCAAAAGGCTTCTCATGGAAGAGCACGACAAAACCGTGACGCACCGCGATCTGCTTCATGACCTTCATGAGCAGCTGGTTGTGGTCGGCGGCGATGTTCGAGGTTTCGAAAATCGGAGCGACTTCGAACTGATGTGGAGCCACTTCGTTGTGACGAGTTTTCAGGGGCACGCCGAGTTTATAAAGCTCAAGCTCGGCTTCGTTGATCATCGACTGCACACGGCTCGGGATGTGACCAAAATAATGATCCTCAAGTTCCTGGCCCTTGGGAGGCTTATGACCCAGCACCGTGCGGCCGGTCATGCTGAGATCAGGACGCTGGTCATAGTATTGTTTTTCAATGACGAAGAATTCCTGCTCGGCGCCGATGGTGGTCACAACGTGTGAGACGGTCTTCTCACCGAGAAGATGCATGGTTTTGACGGCAACCTGGTTCAGGGATTCATTGGAACGAAGGAGAGGAGTCTTGTAGTCGAGAGCTTCGCCGTGGTAGCTGATGAAAACGGAAGGGATGTAGAGTGTCTTGCCGCTTTCCGTTTCCATGATGAACATGGGACTTGAGGGATCCCAGCCGGTATAGCCTCGGGCTTCAAACGTGGCCCTGAGACCGCCCGATGGAAAGCTTGAGGCGTCGGGCTCACTCTGTAAAAGTTCAGCGCCCGTAAATCGCTCTATGGGTGAACCCGACTTATCGAACCAAAGAAAGGCATCATGCTTTTCCGCGGTCGCGCCGGTTTGAGGTTGAAACCAGTGACAATAATGAGTCGCGCCACGCTCCGAAGCCCACTCACGAACCGCGGTTGCAATGCGACTGGCCAGATGAATGTCGATCTTTCCGCCAAATCTCATGACGTTATCAAGCGTTTCAACATCCTGGCTGGAAAGACGTTTGCGCATGGCACGAAGGTCAAAAACATTGGACCCAAAATAGTCCGTAACACGAGCCAGTTTGTTGTCGCTCGTACGAGGACGGTCGATGGTACGAATGGGGTGGAACACGGTGTCGGATGACAATAGGCTCATGCGATAGTCTCCTCCTGTGGTAGCGCCAAAATATCTGGGATAGGGAACCTGAAAACAAGGGAATATCACAGGGTTTCCAAAATGAAAACGAAGCCCTTATAAAAGATGAGGGTTTGCCTGCAGGAGAAAGCTTCCAAATGGGAGGGAGTTGGAAAAAGGTTCAAGCGTTTCGGTCGTTTTACAGCCTTTTTACGCGTCTATCCTGCATACTGGTTTTCAGGGGCCAGGCTGCGCAAGTTTCACGACCAGAGCCATCGCCAGCTGGCTGACCTTTTCGATACTCTTGTAATCCAGAGTTTCCGGACGATCGGATGGTTGATGCCAGGTCTGGAGATTGTCGAAGTCGATCAGGTCGACGGCAGGGACACCCTTGTCCATAAAGGGAACATGATCGTCGATGGAACTCCGGACATACGAACGCCCATAGAGTTCGCCCGCAAACATTTTCTTATCAAGGTCAACGGCCATGGCCAGGAGGTTGGGATCGGACATGGAATCCAGGGAGAGGCGCACCCCCGGCATGCCGATCATATCGAGCAGCACCAGGGCCTTGACCTTTTCACCACCCAGGTGATCCGGCAGACATTGAGCCGGCGCGCAGCTTTGCAGTTGCCCGGCCAGATGCCGGCTGCCGTAAAGATTATCCTGCTGCCGGGCCGGGTGACGATCCTCGCCGTCCCGCCATCCCGGAAGATAGGCTTCCTCACCATCAAACCACACCGCCATGATTGAACATTTCAGATCGGAACGCTCTTTCAGTTGACGCATGATCTCGAGGAGAGCCGCCGAGGTGGAACCGGAATCATTGGCTCCGACGCTCGGTCCTGTATCAAGACGTTTGCTGTCGTAATGCGAACCCACGAGAACCACGCAGTCGCCCTGGGGAGCCTTCAGCTTCGCATAAACATTGCGCGCGGTCAGATCAAGCGTCAGCTTCTGCATGACACTGCCGGAGGAATCGAGCAGAGTCGGATCAGGAACCGAGACGGGGAAGGTGTCCACGGTCACACTCAGACCGAGGCTTTCCCCTTCCTTTTGCAGCCAATCGGCGAGCTGAGCCTGGCGCGGGGATCCCATTGGATGCGGTTCCGCGGTCAGCACTTCCACAGCACGACGGACCCGCGCTTCGTCCCAGGGCAGGAGCGCCTGGCCGGGTTCCGACTGGGACTTGCAAAAAGCACCTGACATGAACACTGTGAGAAGAAGGATTTGCCCGCGCACCATGTGAAGATCCTTATGCCTTCCTTAACCTAAGCTTTACCCTCCGCCCGTGCTGGTCTTATAATGGCAGCAAAGAAGGAGTCGCAGCATGTGGTTACGAGTAATATTAACGGCCTTTGCGCTGGCCGTGGTCCTTTATCTGCAGTTCGGTTTTAATATCAAGGATTGGATCAAGGAATCCGCAAACCAGCCGAACGAACCTGCGGAAAACATCGAAAACATCGAAAATAATCCGGAAGCGGAGCCAGTATCACAACCCTGAAAGGGAAAAGGAAGGCCGGGGCCTTCCTCATTCCTCACGCTTTCTTCTGTGGAGCCGGGCGACTGCTGGCCCCATCGAGCCAGGGCATCCACTCCACCAGTTTGCCGGAGAATGCCACGAGACCCAGGATAATAAACGGGATGCTGAGAATTTGCCCCATATTCAGCGGCAGATCGTTTTCAAAGGGCACCTGATTCTCTTTGTAAAACTCGATGAAGAAACGCGAGGTGAAAACCCAGACGAACAGGAGACCGATCATCTGGCCGCGTTTTTTGCCTTCGGTTTTCTTGTAGAGCCAGTAGAGAACTCCGGTCAGAACCAGATAACTGAGCGACTCATAAAGCATGGCCGGGTGCCGGGGCACGGTTTCGCCTGCGCGTGCAAAAACGATGGCCCAGGGCACATCGCTGGGTTTGCCGAGGATCTCGGAATTGAAAAAATTACCAATGCGGATACAGGCCGCGGTGAAGGCGATCGCAATCGAGAGACGATCGGCCAGCCAAACATAGCCTTGATCGGGATGCTTGCGCTTGTAGAGCCAGACGGCAATTATGACACCAATGGTTCCGCCATGGCTGGCCAGTCCGCCTTTCCAGATGAAAAGCATTTCAATCGGGTTGCGGAGATAGTATTCCGGTTCATAGAACAGACAGTGTCCGAGGCGGGCCCCAATAATGGTCCCCAGCATGACGTGAAAGAGCAGAGACGAGAGGTCCTCTTCATTGTAGCCTTCGCGCGTGAAAATCTTTTGCATGAACGAGTAGCCGACCATGAAACCGATGGCGAACATCAGTCCATACCAGCGCGGCGCAAAACTACCGAATTTGAAGATCTCGGGGGAAAAGTCCCAAACAAAATGTTCCATAAAAAAACGGTATCCTCCTGAACCTGAGAACCGATACCCCTGTGAATGAGGCGTGGCCACTCATTATGGCAAAAAGAATGATAAAAAGCATCCTGAACTCGCCAGATTCATCATTTTCGTGAATCATAAGAGAGTCGAATAAACGCGCATCGGGGTTCTCTACACCATGAGCAAGCCAGCCAGCAAGGTCAGCGTCGAAACATTTCTGTCGGTGATTATCCAGTGTGCGATCCTCACGGTCGGACTTTTGCGTCAGGATTTTCGCCAGAAGGATGTGATGTTCTATTTGGATCTGATCAAGGACGTCATGCATAAGGGCCTCCTGGGACGGTCGATCGAGATTCAATTCGTGCAGATTCAACGCTGGCTGAAACGTTATGAGGACCTCGGCTGGCTCAGCTCACGACGCGACGGACGCATTACATATTTTCGGATGAAGGTGGCTGGTTTCAAAGGTCTGCTGCGAGCCCTGTCGGCCGAGGAGCAGCTTCTGGATGTTCCGGAGGCTCTCTTGATTCAGCAGATTCTGGATGCCTATGGCGCGTATTTACGCGAACGGTTGCTCAAGGAAAAATCCAGCAGCACGCCCCAGGACCAGGCCATTCGCCAGTATTTAAAACCTGGCATCGTCTTTGAAAATCAGATCCGTCTGCTCGATCAAATCATCCTGAATCAGGAGCATCGCAGTCAGGAATCCCTGCGCCTGCAGGCCTATTGTCAAAGCGCCCTGGCACGGGGGGAAACGCCGCAGATGATCGTGCAGGGCCTGCCCTCCGAATTCAGCTATCAGCTGTCCCATCAAAAATCCTTTCGCGAGCTTTTGCTGGAAATTCCCAGTGCTTTCAGTGAATTTGAAATCCGGGAAGGCTTCGCTCATCGGCATCGCCGCTTCTATGGGCCCTATCTCCTCTTTATGAAAACCCAAAGGGAATTCTATGCGAGCATGCTCAGCGATTCCTGACTCACAGAACAACTTGCCGGCCGGAAGGGATGTTTGCTAGGGTGTTCGCAACCTGGAAACCCTGGATCAGGAGAACTCCCCATGGCCGAAGCTTCCTCATTTTCTCAGCTGTCTCCTACAACGCTGGCGGATTTTCTCAGCACCGATCAGGTGATGGATATCGGTATCCGTCCGCTCTGGCATCCCATGCCTCGCATCGCGGGCCCGGCCTATCCCGTGCGCTGCACTGCGGGCGATCATCTCATGCTGCATGCGGCCATTTATCGGGCGCCGCCAGGATCGATCATCGTGGTCGAGGCAGGTGATTTGGATTATGCGGTGGCGGGTGGCAACGTCTGTGCTGTCGCCAAAAAACATGGCATCGCCGGATTTATTGTCGACGGTGTTGTGCGTGATATCGGGGATATTCGGTCGCATGAATTTCCGGTGCTGGGTCGTGGCGTCCGCCCCCTGCCCGGTGGCAAGAATTCCATTGAAGGCTTGAACGTCACCGTTCGTTGCGGTGGGGTTGAGGTCGCGCCTGGGGACATGGTGGTGGCCGATGAAGAGGGCGTGGTCGTTATCCCGGAGGAACGTTGTGATGATATCCTGCAGCGGGCGGTCACCAAAGCGGCCAAGGACGCCGCCGAATCCCTGGAGGATTGGGAAACAGCGCACCGGGCCCGCATCGAGGATAGCCTTCGCAGGAAAGGCTTTTATGAAAGACCAGACGCTCCCGGCGCCTGGATTTAGTTTGAATAAACAGGTTTTGCGGCGGCACGGGTGAGCTGACCATCCGTCGCGACGGTCATCGTCCGATAAAACCACAGTCCGATCCCCAGTCGCGGATGCGACAGCACCAGGATCATGATAAAACTCAAAGGCACTCCGATCACAGGTCCCAGCTGAATGATCAGGACGCTGGAGACGAGCGCGAGACCGAAGGCAAACACCAGCGCGGAACCGAAGAATCCTCCGAGTATCGAGAGCGGGCTGCTGCGAATTCCGGCCTCACGTGCTCCATTGCGAAGCCACGAAACGGTCATGCCGCCGAGCACGGGGAGAAGGATGATCCCCATTCCATAGAGTGTGAGCGCCACATCGGACGTCAACCACGTCGCGGCTGTGGACCAGCTCCAGTTCTCAAAGGCCGCGCGATCCGGCGATAAAAAACGCTGATAGCCCTGTCCATCCCAGCCGTGAATGAGGATGAAGAAAAAACCAAAGTAGGCGGCGATGAAATGGAGCCAGGCGGCATAAAGCTTACTACGGCGGATCAGGTGGAAACAGATCACAAAACCCAGTACGCCCTGAGACACATTGGTGATGGCGAAGAGCCCTACGAGCCAGACCGGAAGATTGCGATCACCGACGTGCATCGTTTCCCAGCTGCTGAACTCCCACAGAAGCCAGAATCCGGACGGCACAAAGATGAGACCTAGAAATAAAAGCATCTGGCTGAAATACGGTGACGCCAGCACCGCCACTTCCTTTTGCTTCGCAATCTGCCGATGCGCAGCGACCGCCAGTCCTGCTCCAATTCCATAACTCCAGAAAATATCGACCTGTACCATATTCATCCTCTCCTTGACGTTGATCAGGACGACTTTAAAGACAGGAGGCGCCATGGTCCAGCTGGGGTTATTGCCTGGATCAAATGACATGAAAACCTGAACCCGCTGATGCCGCTCACCAAAACGGAGTTGACAGCCCGGGCAGCGACGGAAAAAGCAGGAGGCACATGGGCTTGAGACGCGAGTTGACACCTGGGCTGCGGCGTAGAATAGTATAATAATTTCCAGCTGCGAGAGACCGTGCGGAGGTTCCATGAGTTTATCGCATGAAACGATCGTCATTGTGGGTACGGGGTTCGCCGGACTTGGGATGGCGATTCGTCTGAAGAAGTCGGGGATTGAAAATTTCGTGCTGCTGGAAAAGGCCGATGAAGTCGGTGGAACCTGGCGGGACAATCATTATCCGGGTGCTGCCTGTGATGTGCCGTCGCCGGTCTATTCCTTTTCGTTTGAACCCAATCCCAATTGGACACGGGTTTTTTCGCCTCAGGCGGAGATCCTGGAGTATCTGAAGCATTGTGCGGATAAATATCAGATCCGCTCACATATCCGTTTTCACTCGCTTGTTCAAAGTGCGAGCTTCGACGAAAAAAGTGGTCTTTGGACGGTCCATATCGAAGGGCAGCCCGCGCTGATGTGTCGCTTCCTGATCCTGGGAACCGGCGGTCTGAGCCGACCAGCTTATCCCGATATTCCAGGACTCAAGGATTATCAGGGCCCGCTCTTTCATACGGCCGCCTGGCGTCACGATGTGCCATTGCGCGGCAAACGCGTTGGCGTGATCGGCACCGGAGCCAGCGCCATCCAGGTGATTCCCGAACTGGTGCATGAGGTCCAGGAATTAAAGGTGTTTCAGCGGACTCCGGCCTGGGTGCTGCCGAAGGCGGATGGGGTTTTACCCAAACGCTCTCAGGCCGGCAATTGGTTTTTGCGGAAAGCCCTGTACTGGCGCTTTGAAATGCGAGCTCTCGCGCTGCTCAAACCCAAGCTGATGCGTTTTGGTCAAAAGATGGCCATGGAATACCTGGAGGAGCAGGTCAAGGATCCTGTGCTGCGCAAGAAGTTGACGCCGCGCTATATCATGGGTTGCAAGCGTGTGCTTCTGTCCAATGATTTTTATCAGGCCATGAGTCTGCCGCAGACCCGGCTGATCACCGATGGTATTGAAAGGATCAAGCCCGGCGGTATCAAAACGCGCGATGGTGTGGAACATGAGTTGGATGTGGTCATCTGCGCCACCGGATTTCAGGTGGCGGAAGCCACGGCCCCATTTCGAATCGTCGGCCGGAGTGGGCAGGTCCTGAGTGAAGTCTGGAAGGATGGAGCGCAGGCTTATCTGGGCACCACGGTAACCGGTTTTCCCAATCTCTTTATTATCGTCGGACCCAATTCCGGCCTGGGCCATAACTCGATCGTGTTTATTATCGAATCGCAGGTGCAATACATCATGGATGCCCTGCGTCAGGCGCTGCGCTCACGGTGGTCCTCGGTTGAGGTTCGACCGGACGTGCAGGTGGCCTTCAATGATAAGATTCAAAAACTCCTCGCGCCGACCGTATGGAGTCGTGAACACTGCCGCAGCTGGTATCAGACGCCGAGCGGCAAAAACACCACGATCTGGCCGGGATTCAGCTTTACGTTTCGTCTGAAAACTCTCCAATTTGATGCAGCCGCTTATGACTGTCGGGTGTCAGAGACTGTTGGTGAAACAGTTCAGCCGCAGTTGAATCCGCTGCATTCACGTTGAGATGTCGTGCTTTATATTCATCAGTTTCCTTGCATGGCTGCGAAGAACGGGGCACATTAAGCCGAGGTAAACCCCCCGTACTTCAGCAGGGCAATGCATGCAGCATTTGATGGCACTCGCCGATTGGTTCCTCGATCGCACAAACTTCGCTGGACCTCGTGATCGTATCCGCGGCCGTACCTTTATCTTTATCCTGATTTTCGATGTCGTCCTTCATATCGTTCTGGGCATCGCCCTGCCGGTGGAGAAGCATGAAACTCCCTATCTGAATCCTCTCCTCTTTCAACTCTGCTGTTTGACTGCTGTCCTGATTTATACGAAAGTGACCGGGAAATATTGTCTGGCCGCGGCCGCTCATTTCCTGATTCAGCAGGCTCATATGGTCCAAGTGTTTTATCAAAGCCAATCGCTGCATAATGTCTACTTTACGAGCATTGGTACGGAAGTTGTGGCGATCACCTTTATTTTGGGATGGAGATGGGCCTTCCCGCTGGTCGCTCTCCATACGATCATCCTTTTGATCATGGTGTCCTGGAATGGAGCCTATGCGAACCAGCTGCCCTATCAGCTGGACCTGGCCAGTTATTCCGGAATTTTGGCTTTCAGTCTGATCGTATCGCAGCTGATGATGATCCTTTTATCCTGGCTCTATCAAGGGAGCCTGGAACAGGATTACGCACGCCTGCATGAGGACCGCAAGCGACTGTTTCGTTCCGCACGGACCTTTGATCTCAGCCGCATGCTGGGTGAGCTGAACCATCATGTGAACAATCCGCTCTCCATCATTCATGCCCAGCTCTACCGGTTGAAGGTGCACGCCAGACGCGGTGTGTCCTCGGATTTTCAACCGGGTTTTCCCGATGCTTCGCAGCGGGCTCTGCAAAAGATTCGGTTTATGGTGGAACACTTGAAGGTCCTGGCCACCCCGGATTCTCATGAAGAGGTCACGTCGATATCCATCCGGGATCTCTGCCATGATATCCTGGGTCGATTCCAGGAAACGTTTCGTCTGCAGGGCATAGCCCTTGATTTTATCGACCGAACCATGAATTTGAGTTTTACCTGGCGGCGACACGAACTCTTTACGATCCTCACGGCTGTGGTCCGGAATGCAGGTGAAGCCGTGGAAAGCAGTGTCGAGAAAAGGGTCAGCATATGTGTGGAGCGCCATCCTCAGTGGCTGGTCTTCGTCATTCGGGATACCGGCCCCGGCATCACGGGTGAACAGCGGACCCGACTTTTCAAACCCTTTCATTCCACCAAGGCCGGTTCCCAGCATCTGGGCCTGAGTCTCTTGAGCGCCAAGGCGGTGCTCGAGATTCGTGGTGGATTCATACGTTATGAGGATGCCATGCAGGGCGGTTCCTTTCGAATCGGTCTGCCGCTTCCGTGAACAGATATGAAAAGGACAAACCTTTGCCATCCAAATCAGGCATTCCGGAATATCTCGTCCAACTGATCGACCGTATAGGCGGACCCTGCGGCCCAGGCGATCCTTTACAGCGGTTTCGACGTCGGGCGTTTACCGTGATGATGCTGATTCTGGCCCTGGTCTGCTTCGCACAAGTTCTTGCGGCGTGGATGGGGCATCCTTCGCTCATGTTTATGGCCATGGGAGGCACGGTGTGCGTGCTGCTGCTCGTGGGTCTTTTCATCTCCCGACGTTTGCGACAGATTGAAACCCTGGCCTGCGTGCTGCTGAGCCTGGTCATGGGGCTGGGGGCCCTGCTCGAAATCATATGGAGCCGAAGTCCCAACACTCCGATGATCCATTGGGGTCCCGTGGTGATCTTTGGCGGTTACGTGTTATGCGGTCTGCGCCGCGGTACCGTGGTGGCCCTGGTTTCCATAATCTCAACCCTGGCCGTTGTTGGGATGCCTTTTGTCCTCAATGATGTCCATATGCTGCCAGGAGAGGGGCGCGCCGAACCTTTTCAACAAAGGCTTTTCATCTCGGTCCTGCTCTGTCATCTCCTGCCGCTTTTGGTCCTGGGCAGCTACGAAAAACTCATGGTGCTTTGTCATGGTGAGGCGCGGGACCTGGTGGACCGCATGGAAGGGCGCAGGGATTGGACTTTTCTAGGGCGTCTGGCTCAGGTTCTGGTCGGCGAAATGGAGCCGCAACTGAAGGAGCTGGAAAAAGCCTGGCATGAGTTGCCTCGACGCAAGGATGTCCTGCAGGCTGCCGACGAGGTTCTGCAGCCTCTGCAAAGGATCGTGCATGTGGCCCGACGTTATGAACCCTTGTCGGTTGGGGTTTTGGCTGCAGCAGGCGAAGGGCTGGCGCTGCAGGAATTTCCCGAGATTCTGAAACGCTTTACGGATTTTCCTGCGATCCGGCTGATCGGAGCTCCTGGCCCCTATTTTCGTGTGCAGGGTGGCCAGGCTTTTTATCTCCTGATTTTTTTGTCCATGTCCCTGTGGGAACTGATTGAAAATCCCAGAGTTCAGCTCCAGGGCGTTGATCTGCAGCTGCAGAGGGAGCGTCTTGAAATTCGGATTGACCTGAACATGAGCGATCACGAAGGCGGTCTCTCGCTGGCTCAGGAGTTTTTGCACGATGTGGATGCAAATGTTCGGTTGATTGCAACAAAAAAGGGCCCATCCACCCATCGACTGGAAATGGATGTGCCCCTCGTGCGAGTATGATCAACGCCGGGTGACCAGCGTGCTCGTCTTGCTGCCGTATTCGATCACTTTTTCGGGAACGGTCAGCTGATTCCCCGTGCTGCCGTTGCCGAGCTGCCCATAGGTATTGCTGCCCCAGCATTTCAGAGTGCGATCATCCAGCAGGGCGCAGGTATGCTGACGGCCGGCTGCGAGATCCACCACCACGCGCCCCGGTGCAATGCTGATCGGCGTTTGATTGGGCGCCGTGCGGGCCACATTATCACCGGAGGCGAGCTGTCCCTCCTCGTTGGCACCCCAGCACTGGAAGCCTTCATCAAAAACCGCGCAGGTATGCGAAAGTCCTGCTGTCACCTGACGTGGAGTCAAGCCGGTGCCGACATCAATGCCCGCTGCGGAAGGAGCCAGGCGTGCGGTGGTATCGCCATAACCCAGCTGACCATCCGAGTTGCGGCCCCAGCAGCGCAGCGAGCTATCGCTCAGCACAGCGCAGCTGTGATAGGTTCCGACGCTCATCGAACGCACCGTGATATTGTCCCCAAAGTTGATGGCGACGGCATCCGGGGCGATTCTCTGAATTTTATCATTGTATCCGAGCTGGCCATCCGAGTTGCTGCCCCAGCATTTCATGGTGAAATTGTCGAGCAGAGCGCAGCTGTGATAAGCCCCCAGGGATAGCGCGCGGGCCGTTCGGCCTTCACCCAGGTTCACGGCGGTCGGCGAAGGGGCCAGTCGAATACTGCGATCCCCATAACCGAGCTGACCGGAGCCATTGGCGCCCCAGCATTTCACCGAGCCGTTGTCGAGGATGGCACAGGAATGAGCGAAGCCTGTGGCAATGGCTTGCGCGGTGCGACCCAGACCCAGGTTGATGGAATTTTGCGGTGCCAGACCACGGAAGAGCTGATCGCCATAACCCAGCTGGCCGGATACGTTCTGGCCCCAGCATTTGACGCTGCGATCCTGAAGGACGGCGCAAATGTGAGAGAAGCCGGCGGAGACCGCGATCGCGGTTTTTCCGTAGCCGATGTTCAGACCAAAAGAGGGCGGCATGTAGCGATCCTTGTTATCGCCGTAGCCGAGTTCCCCTTCAAAGTTATAACCCCAGCAGCTGAGGGCATCATCATCCAGCACAGCACAGGTGCTGGAGCCGCCGCTGCTGATTTGTTTGGCCAGCACGCGCAGATCGTTTTCGAAGGTGATGCGGACCACATCGGCCGCGGAGTTGCCGGCAAGGTCGGTCACCATCAATTCGAATTCATACTCTCCGGCCAGGTTGGTCGTAATCGAGGTGTCTTCCGCGTTGATCAGGGAAAAGGTCGCAGTGCCCGGCCCGGATTTTTTCGACCAGCGATAGATGGCGCCACCTTCGGTGGTTGCATCGAGCGTAACGCGATAGCGGCTCGTGCGGTCGTCACCCAGGGAAATGATGGGCGCTACGGTATCCCAGACCAAAGTCAATTCATCGGACGCGATCGCGCCCGTGGCTTTTGTGGTCGTGAGGCGCAGCACATAGGTGCCGTCCATCGAAGCCTTGACTGTGGTGTCTTCCGCAGCCGCTGAGCTGAAGGTCACGACGCCAGGGCCGGAAACCATCGTCCAGCTGAAGCTGGCGGCATCGACCGTGACGGCATCGAGGATAATTTCCTGATTGGTCACCCGATCCTGGCCCACGGTCACTGCAGGCGCGACCGTGTCCCAGATGAATTTCATGTCGGCTGCGGCTTCGTTGCCCAGATCATCCCAGGCTTTGAAGCGGACGGTATAGGTTCCGTCCTGACTCGCGGTGATTTTGGTCGACTTGCTGTCTTTTTCGGTGAAGACGAGGGTGCCGGGACCATTGACCTGCAGCCATTCCACGCGGTCAGCATCGGAGCCGGCCTTGCCATCCACGAGGATGGTTTGGAAGGTGCGAATCTCCTCGCTCACGAAAACGGAAGGCGGACGGGTATCCCATTGCAGGGTCATGTCGTTACTGATGGACTGGCCTTCCTCATTACGGATGGTCAGTCGCACCGTGTAGACGCCGTCCTTGTCCGCCCGCATCAGAGTTTCCGCGGACAGTGGTGATTGAAAGATCACCGTGCCGGGACCGGTGAGTTGTGACCATTCCCAGGCGTTGGCCGCGGTGGTCTGGGCTTTGACCAAAGTTTCCTTGTTGGTGCGCACGAGATCCGGCAGCTTGATGCTGAGAACCGGCCTGGCATCCTCCGAAGCGATAGGCGCGTCGGCGGGAGCATCGGCGAGGTTCACGGATCCACTGTGTTTGGATCTTTTTTGACAGGCTGTGGATAAAACCAAAGCGGATAGGATGAGAATTATCCCTTTTATTGAGCCTCTCACGATTTGTCCCCCCTCTAAAACGACAACTCTGGAAGCGGCCTGCTATCGGCCGGCGTTTGGAAATATTGAGGGAAACCTTGAAGCGCCTGCTTTATTGGGATGTTGAAGAGGGGATTGCATACGCGGCTGGAGCGATGGGCGCGCGATTTGAGACGATTTCCCGGAGAATGAAAAAGGGTTCTTACCTGCAGGTAAGAACCCAAATCTTCAAATACAGAGTCTTCCGCTCAATTCAGCGGCGTATGGAGCCATATGGGAACATCAGGGGGCCCAGGCCCCCTGACAATGAGGAGCGGCAGACTGTTGTCCTGTCCGCTCTGTCCGCTTCTGCCTGCCTGCGCAGGATGAAGTTCAATGCACGATCGGGTTGATCGCGGTTCGGGACCGCTTTGATCGCAGTCTGAATATGTAATGTGCAGCGTTCCCTCAAGGTCGGTTTACTTACATTGTAAGTCAGAGTGAAATTCCGGGCCTTTGTCTGCTTACAATGTAAGTTCGCGGCAGGATTTGGGTAATAATCCTTAACGTGGCTGCAGTTGGGCACTTGCCGGCATGCGGACCTCGGGGCCGTTGCCTTCTGGGCTCGAACCTTGAAGGATAATAGTCCGACTGGGGAAGGCAAACTCGATTCCTTCCGCAGTGAAGCGCTCAAAGAGAGCCAGGTTGATGGCCTGCTGCGTGTCCATGTAGGTATTGTAATCCGGGGTCTGCATGATATGGACGACTTCAAAGTCGAGCGAGGACTCTCCGAACTTAGTGAAGTGAGCGCGGTCGAAACTGGTCTCCTTGATGGACTGAATGATCTCCTTCACCATGGTTGGAATCTGCTTCAGTTTTTCCTGGGGCGTATGGTAGACCACGCCGAAGTTGAAAACCACGCGCCGGGTCTGCATCCGTTTGTAGTTTCTGATCTCGGTCTCGATCAAGGTCTTGTTTGGGAAAACCAGCTGCTCACCGGAAAGACTTTTGATACGGCTCGTCTTGAGACCGATGTTTTCAACAGTTCCCGCCTTGTCGCCGATCACGATGAAATCTCCGACTTCGAAGGGACGATCCAGAACGATGGAGAGGGACGCGAATATATCGCCGAGGATATTTTGCACGGCCAGAGCAATGGCAATCCCACCGATTCCAAGGCCGGTGACCAGCGCCGTGATGTTAATCCCGAGATTATCGAGCAGAAGCAGAAAGAGGATTGCCCAGAGCACGCACTTGGCAGTGACATTGATGGCGCTGTAGGCCGAGATATCGAGGCCGTCATCCGTTGTGATGTGATTGCGCTTCATCAGATAGCGGCGCAGGAAATATTCGACCAGTTGATTGCCCCAGATGGCGGCCTGTATGAAAAGGCCAATCACCACACCCTTATAAAAAAGGATGCGGGTCTCCGATGAGGCTCCGACCAGAAAGGCCGCAGCGTAGAAGGCAACCACGTAAATGAGAAGGCTGCTTGTCCGCTGCAGCATCGATGCGATCAGATCATCCCAGTGTGAGCTCGTATGCCGGGCTACGTATTGAAAGCGCTTGATCGCCTGGCGCACGACAAAGCGCAGGATGAACCAGAGGACAAACGACAGGATGATCAGGGCCAGCCACTGCGCGAGTGTGAGACCGAGATAATCCAGATCATTCAGCCTTGCGATCCATGTGTTCTCTTTTTCCATGATTCTCCCCTATTCAAAAGGCTTGTCCGCGATGCAAGGCAAGTGCCAGCTCACTTGCTGCCTGGCACTTACAATGTAGTTTAGAGTCCTATTGACTTGGTTGCGCTTTACGTTATAAGGACGCCAAAGCTTGAACGTGAAGGATGTTATCTTATGCGCAACGCAAGACCAATCAACCGTTTCTGGTTTTTTACTTTGCTTTTTATTCTGCCTGCTTGTGGCACACCCAAAGAGGAAAAAGATACCAATCAAGGCCCCGTCCGCATTTCCTGGCCTGACAGGGATCAGCAGGGACTGGCGGATGCTGACCTTCAGCCCTTCGAGATGAATGAAAAAAGCTTCATCGGCTCGGGTCGTTTTAACAGCGTATTCTGGCTGGATTTTGAAGGCGCCACGGTTTCCTCCAGGGAATCCTTTATCGTCGCCAATGCGGGTTTGAATCAGGTTGTGATTCCCCCCTTCATGCCGGCTGATATCGGTTCGAATGAAAATCGCGAGAGTTTGAAACTGTCCCTTGTGCAGAGTCTGATCCCTCTGTTCCCGGATGTCGACATTCGATTGACGACAACCCAGCCCGTCGCCGCCGTTTATAATCGCGTGCACATAGGCGGCAGCAACTTCACCGGCCGCCCGCGGGTCGTGGGAATTGCACCCTTGGATCTCGGCAATCGCGCGGGAGACGATATCCTCTTCATCTATTCGCGAGACCTCAGGGAACCGGGCGATGCAGCCGCGAGCCGCACCAAGCTTGTGCATGTGATCGCGCATGAAATCGCGCATTCGCTGGGCGCCCGGCATATCGATAACAACAGGGCTCTGATGAAAACCAGCGTGGCGCTCGAGGCTGATTCCTTCAATCAGACAGGTCCGGTCGTGAATGCACCACAGGAAATCGAAAACTCCCTGCAGGTTCTTTTGAACACTGCGGGTTCGCGTAGCGCGCAATTCGCCGAGAAGGCCCTGCCTTCCATCGTCGACCTGGGCGCCATTGCCAAAGGTGGCGTGATTCAATACACCGTGATCACGCGGAATAACTTTGTCGCCAATCCCGGGATCAATTTGAATGGCTTTCATTACTTCTGGAATTTTGAAGGCCAGAGAACGGAAGGGACTTCGGTGCTCATGACCTTTGACGATAAGGACGATCACCTTCTGGAGCTGACGGTTCAGGATGACGAAGGGCAAAGCCGAACCTTTAACTTCTCGGTCGGGCGTCGTCGGTAACCGAAGCGCTGAGCAGAAATTGCCGGGCCCCGGCATGCTAGACTCCCTCTATGGCCGGACTTTCATCTTTTCCTGAGGGGGCCCCCGATGAAGCTTATGATTCGCCTTTCCGCAATTTTTCTGCTGGTGCTTACGACGAGTTGCAATAACAGTGATAAAAGTTCCAGCCCGGCCGACGCTTCGACCTTCTCCTGCAGTGTGAAAAAAGATGGGGAGCTGACCCTTTGCACGCAGTATCAGGATCTGAGCGGTACCACGCTCTCGGCGATCCGAAGCGAATGTGAACTGCGCAGCAACGAGGGCTATAGCTGGGCGGTGGCGGCCTGTCCCGCCAGCACGATCGGAACCTGCTCGCTGCCGACCACGGCACAAAAACCGGCGCCTGGCACCCAGCACTATTACGGTGTGGGTTTCGGCTCGGGAGCGGCTGCCGGCATGTGCGATGCTCAGGGTGGAACATTCAAGTAAGCGGCGTTTGGGTCTTGAAGGCCTGAATCAGGTTTTGGCTGAGGTCTTCAGCCAGATCGAGCACATGCTCAAAATCCGCCGCCTGCCCATAGTAGGGGTCCGGAATAATCGTTACGTTATGGCGGGTGCAGTAGCTCGCGGCGAGCTTCAGCTTATCCAGCAGCTCGGGACGCGGGCAGAGGCGCCTCAGATCCAGAAGATTCTGCTGATCCATGGCCAGTATCAAATCAAAATCAAAAAAATCCTGAGGCTGAACGAGACGACAGCGGCTCCATTGGGTATAGCCGCGTGCCCGCAAAGCCTTGCGCATTCTGGGATCCGGTTCGGAACCCAGATGATAGTCGATCGTTCCAGCCGAATCCACTGTCACGGCCTCGGCCAGACCTTCGCGTTCAAGCCGCTCCCGCAGCACCGTTTCGGCAGCTGGAGAACGGCAGATATTGCCAAGGCAGACAAAGAGGACCCGCATGCTGGCCTCAGTTGGAGCAGCTGAGTATGACGGGATTGTCATAGGATGTGAAGCCGATCATGGCATCCAGGCTCGCATAATAGCGGAACGTGATGGACTCAAGCCCTTCAAAATCAAGGCGTACATCGTAACCCCTGACCGCATAATAAGCGGTCGTGGACCACACGCTTTCACTCACGCGTGCGATATAGACACGTGTTTCCACTCGCTCGACATAGGACTGGAGCTGAGGGTTGCCAATGTTTTCAGGGTAGGCGGTCGCCATATAATACTGACGCGATTTCACGGGAAGGAATACTGTGTTCGATCCTGAAGCCCAGCTTTGCGTAGCGCCGAGCGATGAAAACAGTAGTAAAATCGCGAGTATAAGCCTGTTCATTCAAGTAGCTCCTGTTTCGTATCCCACTCTTGTCTATCATAAAGTGAGTACATCATATCACAAAAGAAATGGATGCCCCCTTCCGCTTCTGGCAGGTCTTTGAGGGCGTTTAGGTCTTTAATAAACTTTAAAACGAGTTCTTTCAAGCGCGGGACCATTTCTTTTGAGATCGCACCGGTTGCGTGCATAAGACTGGCACCATCGGTGCCCACCAGGCTTTTGTGAAAATGATCGATGGAATGACGGATCTGGTCGAGCGCATCATCGACATTGCCGAGCGCCCAGCTGTCGTGGGTGTACTTGAGTCGACCATCGACTGTCTCTATCAGCAGACCGGCATCGAGCATCTCCTCCACGGCATCAATGCCCATCTGTCCGGCCAACTGCAGGACAGCTTTCCGATTCGTGCCAGCACGGGTCGCTGCGATATTGAAGATGCGGTTGTGCGGTTCCATACGCAGGAAGCGGCGCAAGGACTCCTCGTTGGGGTCGCGGCGCATGCCTCCGCTGTAGTATTCCTCCATCAAATTGCCGATGGTTGGGAAATGCTTTTTGAGGAACTCGACACGTTGCGGGACAGTCATGACGATCTCAGCAATGGCCAGCGCCGTATAGGGATGCGGCACGCTTTCGTTCTGCGCGATCCGTCGAATCGTTGAATAAGCAACGTTTGTGCGGCGCGACAAGCTCGAAAGGCTTCGGCTCTTGTTGCCCGAAAGCCAAGCGTTGATTGCATCCACCAGATCTGCCAGCAGTGCTTGCTCGTTTACCATGCCCTACCGCTTCCTAGCGAAAAAAGACAGGATCCTCTGCCGTGAGAACGTGCGAAAGAGGCGAAAACTGTCGATCATGTTTTAAGAAGAACAACATATTCACCGAACCATTGCAAATGAAATGTGCTTAAGCTGAGCGGTTGTCATCCCCGAATGTGCTCACCCCGCTCGAAAATGTTCGCGAGGGATTCATAGTTCATTGACGAAAATCGGCTGGTTTGGGAGAACGCTAACAGGTAGTCAACGCTACGAAAGACCTCCAAATAAACAGCCCTTGCAGAAATGTGGGGATGGGGTTGAGTTTGGATTTTTGTAGTAGGTGAGGAAGAGTTACCCCAAAAGAACAGCGAAAACTGGGGTAACTGTAAGGTAGTAGCATATCGTACTCCTTATATCGGGCCGAACCTGTGTGGTCAAGTGGTGAGTCTTAAGCCACCTGGACCGCCGCCATGATGCCAGCCGCGAAACTCGCGTCATGGGACTATCGTTCTCCCCCCGTTGATTTGTTCAGCTGCTATCGGCGGCTGGGCGCCTTGAGGCGAGAGCTTCTGTCAACGGTTGCCATCCTTAACGGCCTTTATAAGGTCCCCCCAATTCTTCTGAAGGGCAGAACCTCACGCTGCCCTCCGACCTTCTCTCTGACAGTGTATACCCGGTTCTTATTCGTAAAAATAACGACAGATTAATTCCATATTAAAAAGCATGACACGACCACGTGTATAGATGCCGTGACCGAAAACGGTGGGTAGACAGTTGATTCGAAAGCCTCCCTGATCTCCATAATCAATAAGAAGCGTTTGTCCAACATCACCTACTCTTAATCTGGTAGCGACAGTATGGACCCAAACCCGCGTGTCGATGCCCTTTCCGAGGAGCGCGTCGAGTTTGCGATTGATCACGCGTTCCTTATGGGTCGTCGCGAGGGTATCGGAGCCGTGGCAACCCCACTGCTGGACGTAGTCACCGCCGGCGGTCGTCCAAAGATTGAGCATATTTTCCGCCAGTTCGCCTTTGCCCCGATGGTTGACGAGGTGCAGAAACCGCATGCGATCGGTCATCGCCAGGGGATAGCGCAGAGGCCCTCCCAGCGTGACGAAATCATAGTGCCCGTGCGAGAGCTGGCGGGCGATGAGAGGCAGGTCCGTGGTCCCGAGCTGCTCGTCCTCGATCACTTTCCAGAGGTCCTGGCCCAAAGTGCTATCCGTGAGCAGTTGGGTAAATAGGGCGAAAACCTGACGCGCATGACTGTGGCCAATCAGCAGGATGCGCCCTTCGGGACCATTTGGAAACCGCTGATGGAGATCCTCGATCAGGCGAAGCGCTCCCTGCAGGCGCCCCCAATGGTGATTGGCCGAGGACCAGTGCAGGGTATGGCAGGGTATCCGTTTCCCCGTGGCGTCCTCAACGAGCTGCACGTAATCGTTGGAAAAGTTGCCGATGTCGCGCGCAAGGATGTCGACGGCCCGTTTCATTTTGCTTTCGATCATCTGTTCCCATTGCTGGGCGAGCTGCGGCATCAGGCTTTTGAACGGCGGCAGCACGTTGAAGGGATCCGAACCGGTGAAGGTGCCATGCAAAAAATAAATCTGTTTGACACCGGCTGCATTCAAAGTCTGTCCGACCTTCAGCATGCGCCGGCGCCATTCCTCGGGTTGATTGATGAATTGTGCGCTCTCATGAAAGGGAACATCGTCCATCCATTTGAGCGTGACCGAGGGAAGTTTGACCGGCGGAACCTGCGCACGAGGCGGCAGACGCTCCAGTGGAGGCGGCGTTCTGAGCCAGAGGTAAAGGCTCAGGCCAATGAGAAGGATCGTCGAAAAAAATAGAAGTAGAATCTGTTCCGTTGTCAGCATGAACCAGCGAGGCCTTTATAGAATCAGTTCCGTTATCAGCATGAACCAGCGAGGCCTTTCAAGAGGCCTGACCTCAAGGCAAAGGCGGGGTCACCTGACCCTGCTGGGCTTCGATCAGAATGTCATCACGTATCTGATTGTAGTCGTTGTTCGGAGCTTCCGGAATCGTATTCTTATCGCGGCTGATGTCGCGAATCTGATCACCCAGCAAGAGATCGCTTCCAGTGGCCACTGTGGTTTTCAACTGGACAAGGACCTGTGTATTCTGCACTGCGTTTAACAGCGTCGTGCGATTCGGGCCGAAGAAAAGATAGACCGCGTCGTAGCGGGCGTCATTCACGAGCGGTTTCGCATAAACCTGAATTTCAGGGTCATTCAGAGCTTTATAGGTGTAGGTTACGCTGGCAGCCAGCGACGCGGCCGGCACGCGGTTGCCCGCAGCATCATCGAATCGACAACCGACCAGAGCCTCGGGTGTGCTTTCCGTGGGCTCCTTCTCAGTCACGCAGTGCAGATAGGCGCCGCTGATATTGTTGGGCGGATCCACCTTCTCATCATCAGCATCATTTTCATCCTTGGCGTCGTTGGATACCGTGTTGGACTTTTGTGCCTGGCCACGCAAAGCCGATGGCTCGCAGGCGGCGAGACCGGTGCAGCAAAGCAGGATGGCAAGTCTTCGGACCAACATGGGGCGTCCTTCCGTAAGGCGGCTCCGAAACCAATCCTCTTTATCGGAATACCCGCGCTCCGTCTCAAGCCGCCCTGGAATGATTTGGGAAATTCAGCCCTTGGCGCGGAGCATTGCGATCAGGCCGGATGCCGCGATTTCATAGGCGCTGGCCCCGCGGGACAGATCGTTGAAAGGTTTGGCTATTCCCTGCAGAACAGGGCCATAGGCATCAAATCCGCCGAGCCTTTGGGCGATCTTGTAGGCGATATTCCCGGCGTCCAAATCCGGGAAAATGAAACAGTTCGCACGGCCGGCGGCGCGGCTGCCGGGAGCTTTGCGTTCGCCCACCGAAGGGACGATGGCCGCATCGAATTGCAATTCACCGTCGCTGTCCACATCAGGGAACCGGGCCTGAAACGCCTTGGCCGCCTGAATCATTTTTTCCGCATGCGGGTGCTGAGCGGAGCCTTTGGTTGAAAAGGACAGAAAGGCGACCACCGGCGTTTCCTGGGGAAACAGCGCCCGGTGGGTCGTCACGGTTGCACTCGCGATGTCCACCAGCTGATCCGGTGTGGGATCAATCACCACACCGCAATCGGCAAACATGAAATGCTGCTTCGGTTCGTCGGGGCGTTCCCGCACCATGGCAAAGGATCCACTCACGGTGCGGTTGCCTGGCGAAAGACCAACACCGCGCAAGGCGGCACGGATCACATCTGCAGTGGTGGCCACGCAACCGGCCACCACAGCATCCACCTGATCGGTGGCGAGCAGGAAGGCTGCCTGTTCCAGAGGGCCCTGAGCCAAGGCGTCCAATTCATGAGCAGGAAGTGGTTTGCCGCGGGCCGCAGCACGGGCTGCAAAATGCTCCCGGGTATTTTGAATGAGAGTCGCATCAGAAGGCTGGGACCAGCGCAGAGCCTGTCGATAGCTGTGCAGAGCTATGCCATTCTTTTTGGCGATTTCTAAAATTTGTTCCGGTTCACCAAAGAGTTGAATGCAACGGGCGGCACCATAACTGAGAAGCTGCCATGCGGCTTCCAGTACGCGCGGGTCCGTACTTTCCGGTAAAGCCAGAACCCTGCCGAGATTCCTCGCATCCTGCCGCAATTTTCTAACAAATGTCGAAGCTTCAACCTTCATATCCCCTCCCTATCGAACGGCCCAATTCTTACCAAGCAGCTAATATGCAGTCAGCAAAAACCGAAGTCCAGCCTTCCTCCCGGCTTTCTCAACGAAAATGACAGGTCTTTTTATATTCCTGGGGAAAGAGGGTTTATGCCTCAACTTTTCAAAACATGGTCCGATAGAGGAATTGATTGGCTTAGCTCGGCGTCCCCTATGAACTGCTATGGAAGTCGTTAGATGATTCTGATTGCGACGAAACATACTGACCTCGCAAAGAAGCTCAACGCAGATCTTGCCCAGCGCGGAGTGAAAGCAAAATCAATTCAGCTGAGCGATCCCAACTTCCTGCGCGAATGCTACCACCCTGACGTCACCGCAGTCATTGCTGACGACGAGGCTCCCGGGATTCCCCGTGAAGCCAATCTCGATATCTTCAATGCCCTGGGTCGACGGGTCTCCGTGCTCGTGATTCGAGACAAACGCTTTGAAGAGGAAAGCCAGATCCGTGAAGGGGATAACTTCACCGATCATGTGACCATTCTTACCAAAGATCAGTATGATGAAATCCTGTCCACCGCCAGTTTTTTCTCGGGTGGCCCAACCGAAGGGCTGAAGGCGCGGAGCACGGTCATCCCATTTTATAACCCGCAAATTCCCATCAGCATGCTGAAGAATTTCGGCGGGCTCGGTATCCTGACTCTGGATGCCTCCGGATTCAACAAGATCTCAGTCGATTACGGTATCGATGTTTACAATAAAATGAAGCGCGTTCTTCATGATGTTCTGTTCACCCTTTGGGGTGTGCAGGGCTGCATTCGGGAAAGCGATGTGCTGTGCCGTCGATCGGCGACCAGCAATTCCTATCTCATTTTTATGAATCGGTCCCGTGAAACGGGTGGTCTGCCTTATCCCGGTGCTCTGGAAAAGGTGGCCGATCGCCTGACCAATGCCATCAACAACGCCATGTGGCAGGAACTGTTTGCACCCCGCAATCAACGGCGCATACCCGATTGCGTGCAAAGCATTCCGCTGCTGGGCGTGGGTTTCTTCGGGGTGCTGAACAACCCCTGTATTGATGTCCATGAGATTCTCGATACGGGACTCGAAGCCAGCAAGCAAATGGCTCAGGCTCAGCTGAAGCGTGGCCGCGAACGGCAGCGTGAGCTGATGCAGACCCTGATTCAGTCGGATGATCTGCTGACCGCGCATTACCAGGCAGTGTTCCATCTGCAGAGCATCGACCATGAAACGGTGAAAAAAGCGGCCGAGCTGAAAAGCATCGCGCCCCTGAAACAGCATATCTTCGGGTTTGAATCGCTGATTCGCGTGAATCAGGATGCCGTCGCCAGCCATAACAGCTTCGATAGCGGCATTGATTCGAAATACCTGCGACCGGATGTGCTCTTCTCTCTGGCCAAGTATACGAATGTGGCGTTGGAGCTGGACCAGGCCTGTATGAAACAGGCTGCGAAGCAGGCGGCGCAGCTGCCCGGCACGCTGATGGTCAATATCCTGCCGCGGAGCCTTTATTATATTGATCGCTTGAAACTCCATTTCGAGAGTGTTCCGAACTGCATGTTCGAAGTCTCGGAATCGGAAGCCATCAATAACCTCGATTTGATGCTGAAGTCCCGTGATCATTTGGAACGGCATCATATGGGTATTGCGGCGGATGACTTTGGCAAAGGTTATTCCTCACTGGAACGCATCATTAAAATTCGCCCGGATGTGATCAAATTCGATCGCGGCATGATTCAGGAGATCGACAAGGATCCCGTGAAGCAGGCCTATGTACGCGGTCTGGTCACAGCGGCGAAGATTCTGAATACCACGATCCTGGCTGAAGGCGTGGAAACCTGGGAAGAGGCGTCTGTGCTCAAGGACATGGGCATCGAGCTGATCCAGGGCTTCCTTCTGCACCGTCCGATGGCTGCCAAGATTATCAAGGAGCAGTTGGGCATCAAGGAGAAGGAGCAGGAGCAGGAAGCGCCGAAGGTCGTGCCGCGGGAGAATGTGGCCTAAGCCGGACCTTACGCGCGGTAAACATCGCCGCAGAACCCTCCCAAGATTGAACAAATCACGGATACCACGTCTGCCCATGCTTCCTGCCGATAGTTGCTTTCATGGAACAGAATCAAACGAGCCAAACCGAGAAAGGTTTTACCCGGGTCAGCGTGCTTTTGGGCGTTGTCCTGGCTGCGGTCGTCGTTTTGATTGTGAGCTATCCCTCGCAAAGGCGGTTGGCCGCCGACACTCCAGGCCTTGAAATATCGCTTCCAGAGGCCTTGCAGGAGGCCCTGAGCAATCTGATCCGCACCAAGCTGGTTCGCACCCGGGTGCCCTGTGCCAATCCCTCTGAATTTTTTCAATCGCATCATTATCTGCGTCCTTATACGGGCAGCCTGGGGCAGGCGCGGGCGTCCCCGCCTGAGGGGCTGTCGGCCAAGGCCTGGAATGACCTTTTTCAAGGTCCCATGGCCGCAAACAGTTTTGCGGGATCCGCTTTGAGCCGCTGCTCCCTATCCGTGCTGGGCACGGGTGGACGCTTTCATTTCTGTCTTCAGGTGGAACGCGATCTCAAGGCACCGCAGGGCAGCTTCCTGCAGACTCCGTTTATTTTTGCTGAGGTCTCGATTCAGTTGCAGGACCAGAAGACCGGCCGGAATCTGACCTGCGCCCAGTACCTGCAGCCGCACCGCAGAACCGCCGGAGCCTCGGTGGATTGGCTGCTCTTTGCCATCGATGAGAAGGATGGGAAGCTGGAGGTCTCGCGCCAGCGCAAGCGGTTCTCGCTGCACCGTTAGTGGACCCGCTTCTGAAGACAGCGCGGATCATTGTAGGGCAGGCTCAGAACGATCCGGTCCTTGCGAATCGCAATCGGAGCCGACTTCAAGGTGCTGCTCGTCTTCCAGGCTGTTTGCACTTCCGAGGCACTCAGGCCTTTTTTGAGCAGATGGTTGCTGATGGATCTCTGGAATTCATGACTGAAGTCGTCCGTGCGCCAGGCTTCGACACGGCTGCCGTCGATCACGAGGTTCTGAAAGAAAAAGATGCGATCCGCGGCACGGGCTGCATCAGGATTTTCGGCGAGTTGTTCACTGAGGCTCGCGTGGGTTTGCAGGTTTTTCCGCTGACAGCTGTTTTCCTTTTGGCTGTCGCTGCAGATATAAAGGCCATAGGCGGTGGCTTCGCTGGGCCTGGGTAGCGTGAAGGTGTAATTCGCACCCTGGGTGAGCTGCTGCAGGCTGGTTCGCACAAAAGGATTTTTTCCGCCCCGATCGATGCCTTCCAGGGTAATGAGGAGGTCCTTGGCTCGATCATTTTTGGTGGCGTATTTGATGGTGTCGAGGTCACCACCCTGACACCAGATCTTTTGGGGGACGAAGGACAGGGGAATGCTGATCGTATCACCCCGAGGCTTCAGGGGCAGGGTCTTGAGACCCAGCTCGCGGGCCTGGGCGGACTGCGCGCGCTGGCGATTGAGTTCCTCCTGGTACTGACGCACGTCAACGGACGACGGCTGGCTGGACACCATGGAAGCTGAAGCATCCCTGGCGTTCGATACGGGAACTTCCGCCGACAGACTCATGCTCTCGGGCTTGTTGTTCCCGCGGACCAGCATGAGGATGATGGCGAGGGTGAGAACACCGAGCACTCCATAGGAGGTGGGAATTCTTTGCTTCCGTCGTTGGGATGAGTTAATACGTTTGCGAGCCATGGCCGACTCTCCTGTGCTTAGTTCTGGTTGGCGATGTAGCTCAAGGCTTTTTGCGAGTAGGACAGACGCGCACCAACCTTGGCCTGCCAGTAAAGGCCCATGGTGACCGCCATGCCTGCCGCTCCATCCTTGGGATCGGATTTCCTGGCCACATAGGTTGCGCAGGAAATGGGCTTTTGAGTTTGCAGGTCGATGAGTTCCAGGGCGACTTCAGCAAAAGCAAGATCGGCGTGAAGAATGGAATCCGTTGGGGCCCCTTGATCCTTGCCGAGGCGGACGCAGAAGTAGGCCTTGTTATCGCTGGGGTTGTTCCCGTTGCGCGGCAGACGCGGTCTGGAGCAGCGCTTTTGCGCCTCGCGGTGCAGCGCAGGCCAGCCAGGTCCGGTGGGAATGGTTCTGGCATAAACATACGCGGGGGCCGCGTTGTTGATCCCGCTCAGGTTGATGCAGGGCGCGCCTGCCGTGATGGTGTCATGAATCTGGCTGACGAGATCATTGATCAGAGCCTGGTTCACATCCTGGTAGGATTGTTTGAGTCGTATCGTTTTTTGGGCACTCTGTTGATTTACGCGCGACTGGGTGATCAGGAGCACGGCCACCAGCACAATGCCCATGATGATCATGACCGAGACCAGGGAAAAGCCCTGTTCCGTTCGAAGGGTCCTTGGGAAAGGATGAGCGATTTTAAACATCGTTACGATCCTGAAGAATGAAGTGAACGCCTAGGATTTCGGCAGCTGGTGCCGAAATATGAGAGGAGCTGGTGGGCAAATCCTGCCGCTTCAGGTCATGGTAGAATGAGAAAGACACAGTCGTAGGCTGGATGGGTAAGAGCTTGCATAAATCCTCGTACATTCTGTTTCATGAAACGGGCACGCCCTATGAACAGTGGTTCCGACTCGGAGCCTTTGATCCCACGCGCCAGAGTGAGGAGCATGAACGGGATTTGGTTCGTTATCTGCTGACGATCGGCGCTACCCTGGGACTGGTCATGGACGAAGGTCTTCCGCGCTATCGCTGCCTATTCTGTCCGGTGGATAGGAAAAGCGGCATTTATTCCATTGGTTTTATGGCCAGCGACACGCCTGAATTCTTTGCTGGCCCACGTCCTGCCTTTGAAGCCCTGCTGCGGGCCTTCGGGGATAAGCACGCGGCTCGAAAGCTGGTCGGTCCCATCAATGGTCTGACCTGGTTCAACTATCGCCTGCGCGTGGATGACGACCATCGGGCCTATCCCTGGGAACCCGTGCGGCAGCCGCAGCTGCAAAAGTTTCTAGAAGCGCATCAATTTGAGAGTGATGCGCATTATACCAGCATATGCACGCGCGGTTTGCAGAAATTCATGAGTGAGACCGCCGCGGATCTGGCCAAGGTCACTGGCAACGGTATCACCATCACCCGGGCCTATCCGGACCAGATGACGCCGGCTCAATTCCGCGAGATTCATGAACTGAGCCTGGCCGGCTTTGCCGGGAACTATTTGTTTTCTCCGATCAGCTTTGAAGCCTTTGCGAGCCTTTACCTGGCGGGCAAGAGCGACAAGCCTTCCTGTCTGTTGCTCGCCACCAATGACAAGCAGAAGATCATTGCCTATGCTCTCGGCTTTATCGAGGACAATCAGCTCGTCTATAAAACCGTCACGACCGATCCTGCCTGGCGCAAGCAGGGCATCAGCAATGCCCTCTTTCATGGGATTGCCAAGGAAATCGCCGCGGGACTGGCCGATTGCTACATTTCTGCGCTTGTCTTTAAGGGTCTTGCCAGCGAGTCCTACGCCCGGCATGGTGAGACGATTTGGGAGCATCAATACATCCTTCTATCCCGCACCATGAGTGGCGGATAGCATCACCAGGAGGCACTCCATTGGCTAGTATCGTGGATCGACGCAAGCAAACCCGAGTGGCGCCTGGTGAAAAAGCCAGGCTGACCCTGACCTTCACCCTGGAAGGACAGAGTTATGAGTTTGTGATCGAGGATCTTTCCAAGAGTGGCCTGCGTGCCGCGTCCCAGGTCGCGGCGGATAAGAGTCAGCTGGATGCCCTCAAAGCCAGCCAGGTGGCGAAGCTGGTGGATGTAACCGGAGAGATCCATGATATCCGTCTGGTGGTGATCGAGGTTCAGGAACTGACCTACGCGGATAAGAAGACCCGGATTCGCGCTCTTCTGGATGATGAAAAAAGCCGAGCCATGGTCTGGCGCATCATCTATGCGATCGTGAATCCCGTCGTTCCCGGTGAAAAGAAAAAACCAGCGGATGTGACCTTGGCGGCCACGCTGCGCGTTCCGGAAAAGGGCGTTTATACCGAGGATGCCCGGCTCAAACGCCTCGAATTCATCGAAAACATCGTGGGCCAAAGCCTTCCCACCTTGCGGAATTCCCAGCTGGTGGCCCAGCGTCTGTCGGGCAATATTGAAAATCACGTCGGTGGGGTGGAAATTCCGGTGGGCCTCGCGGGTCCGCTTCTGTTCAATGGAGGCACCGCGCAAGGCTATATTTATGCGCCTTTCGCCACATCCGAAGGAGCCCTGGTCGCCTCCGCCAGTCGTGGGGCCCAGCTGCTTTCAGAATCCGGTGGTGTGGCCACGCGAACGATCAGTCAGCGCATGAATCGGGTGCCGATGTTTGCCATGAATTCCCTGGATGCCGCGATATTTTTTGGGGACTGGCTCAAGGAGCATATGGATGAGCTGCAGCAGGTCGTCACCAAAGTCTCCAAACATGCCCGCATCATTGATATCGATGTGACCTTAACCGGACGCTTTGTGCATGCGAGCTTTATCTATGCAACGGGTGATGCCGCAGGCCAGAATATGACCACGGCTGCCACCTGGCATGCCTGTCAGTGGGCGTTGAATCAGATTCAACATTTCCCGCATATCGCTGTGGAGAATTTCTTCATCGAAGCAGGCATGAGCAGCGACAAGAAAGTGAATTTCAAATCCTTCCTCGATGGACGCGGCATCCGGGTGATTGCCGAGGCCTTTATCGAAGAGGAGAAGCTCCGGTCAATCATGAAGGTCTCGTCAGACGACCTTGTGCGATACTTCACCTCGGGCCTTGCCGCCATGGCTCAGGCCGGGGCCATTGGAGCCAACGTCAACGTCGCGAACACCATCGCGGCGATTTTTGTAGCGACGGGTCAGGATATCGCCTGTGTCCATGAATCCTCGCTGGCCACCCTGCATATCGAAAAAACGGAAGGCGGCGTGTACGCCACCATGCATTTGCCGGCGCTGATCGTCGGCACGGTGGGTGGTGGATCAGGGCTGCCGCAGCAGTCGGATTATCTGAAACTGATGGGCTGCTCGGGCCCGAATAAGGCGTCCCGGCTGGCCGAAATCATTGCCGGCTATTGCCTGGCGCTGGACCTGTCCACGGCCTCCGCGCTGGTCAACGGGGCCTTTGTCAAAGCGCATGAGCGTTTGGGCCGCAACCGTCCGGTGACCTATCTGAAAGAGTCGGATTTGAATCAGGAGTTTTTTGAAACAGCCATGCGGGCCTGGAGTGGTACCCCTGATCTTAAGATCAAGGACGTCGTGCGCCTGCCGGATCTTGAAATCTCCGATTCCATCGTCGGTGAGCTCACAGCACGCGGCCATACCAAGCTCATTGGCATTTTCCCCTTCCAATTGAAGCAGGGCAGGCAGGACCTGGACGTCGTCGTGAAGTCCAAGCCCATCGATGCCGAGGTGATCCTTCTGGCCAACAAGATGGCCGGCATGTGCGGCAAGGAGCTGGGCTCACTTTACGAATCGCATAAGTATAAAAACGAGGCCCGCAACTGCCATATCAAGGAACTGGCGATCTACAACGAAAAGGATCCCCGCTTCACCCGGTATGTACCGCGCATCCATGCGACGGTTCGTGATGAGAGTCGGGAAATCTTTGTGATCATCATGGAAAACCTGCGGAATGCTCATACCCACATGACCAGCACGCAGCCTGAATTCTGGAATCAGGAGAAGATTTCCGCTGTGGTCGAGGGGATGGCTCATTCGCATGGGTATTGGTTCGAGCGCCTGGCTCAAAGCAAGGATCACTCCTGGCTGGGGCACATTCATAACACCCAATCGATGCTGGAGCAGGTGGATCTGTTCAAGGCTCAGTTGAATCATGCGGTTCAGGAATTTCCTGAAATCATGCGGCCCGAGGTTGTCGAATGCTTCTCGGGTCTCATCAATTCGATCGGAGAATGGTGGGGGAGTCTTGAGAAGCAGCCGCGGACGCTTGTTCATAACGACTGCAATCCGCGGAACATGGCGCTTCGTGAAGGGCCGGATGGGTTCACCGTCTGCTTCTATGACTGGGAGCTGGCAACCTTGCATCATCCCACGCGGGATCTGGCCGAGTTCCTGGTCTATACGACAACGCCGACGACGGATCCACAGCTGATCGAAAGCTTTATTGAACAGCACCGTCAGGAGCTGGAAAAAGTCACGGGTCGCACCTTTGAGGCCGAGCAGTGGCGCCGGACCTTTGATCATTCCGTCTATCATTTTGTTCTCAGCCGGCTCTTCCTTTATCTCATGGCCCATACGTTCCGGAGCTATGATTTCATGCCGGGTCTGGTGGAGAACTGCCATTACTTCATCGCGAACCGCGGACATCAAAAGAAGCCGGTCGCGGCCTAAGGCTGGCTCGACTCAACGTGCTAACCGACAAAGCGATAGACCATAATATTATAAACCTGCATCTTCTCCGCCAGGGCCGGCTCCTGGTATGAGCTGGTGATGTCGACGTAACCCGACAGATCCGTTCCTTCGGGTATCCTGAGATAGCAGCGAACGACCACGACGGCGCCTGGATTCAGACAGGCCTTGAGCCGGCTCATGAAGGTGCGCTCCATGTCGCCTGAAAAATAAGAGGGCACGTTGCTCAAGGAGACGAAGTCGTACTTTTCCCTGGTTTCCTCGGAAAAGGTGAGCAGGTCCTTGGCGACAAACTCGATCTCTGTTCCGGCCTGGAGCGCGGCCTGGGATGCCTTGTAAATCTCAGGCGTGACTTCGATGGGACAGCCCTCGGGATAACGCAGCCCTCCCAAAAACATGATCTGCAGAAAAAAGTTCTCGCGCGTCAGGCCGTTATAAAGCAGCCGGCTGAAGCGATCCACGTAGAAGCGAAAATGCGATCCGGGCAGGTTCTTGCGCGGAAAACGCCCACCATAAAGCACGGCGTTGAAGAAGGTCGCGTTGCCCACGAGCATCAGGGTTGCGCCAGGAGCGAATTTCCAGGTGCGATCCTGCAGCTTAAGATCGAAATAGGCTTTTTGCTCGGCGAAATTTTTGAACTCAAAAATCTCGTCGTAGCGTGAACCCACGAGCAGGCGAACTTTTTTGGAAATGCCGGTAAAGGTTTTTTCCCAGCGCCCATCATAGAGCAGACCCTGCCAGCCATTCTTTCGAAAATGGTCCTGAAAATAAGCCCGCGCGGGAGCACTGAGCTTCAGATCGGCGAAGAGTGCGGCCCGTTCCGCACGATGCAGGCTGGTGGCAAAGGGAGGGTAGCCAAGGAATTTTTTATAACTTTCCAGAGGCTCCCGCCGCATGAGCGCGCTGCGAAGTTCACCCAAGGCGAGCTGCTGTTCGGCCAGATCCAGTGCGGTGATCTTTTCGGGGGCTGTGCCGGCCAAAGGCAGAACTCGGGCACCACTGCCGCAAATGGCCAGAATACGGCGTGGTCGCAGGGCCTGGCAAATGCTCCATTCGAACGTTGAGTCTTCATTTGCCATGGAATAGTTCAGCGTGTTAAAGAACACGTCCTTTGACATCCGGAGCCTCCCCGTCGCATATGCATCCGCTTACTATATCACGGGGATGTTGACGTCGCGAACGCTGCCGATGGGATCCCAAATGGGTCCGCTCCTTTTGTCAAAAAAAGCGAAAACAGGGGAAACCTTTAACCCTGACGCTGCCTTTGCTTCCTTTTCCGTCATAGAGCAGGAAAAGGTACGGATTTTGCTTTCTCCAGGAAACGCCAATTCACCTCAAGGAGGATAACCATGGCACGTTATGGAAAGAAGGCCCAAAAATCCGTGGAGAAGGCTATGAAGAAAAAGAAGAAGGGCAAGCTGAAAAGCGGCCGTTCCGGGAAAAAGGTGAAGAGCCGCAAGCAGGCGGTTGCGATCGGCCTGTCTGAAGCCAGGAAGGAAGGGGCCAAGGTTCCTAAAAAGAAGACAGCGAAAAAAGCTGCCAGGAAAACGACGAAGAAGAAGACGACGACGAAGAAAGCGAGCAAAGGAAAAACCGCGAAACGCAAGACGACAGCGAAGAAGCGGACCCGCTCCTAGGATCCTGTCAGCCCACATATTGGATGGGAAACCTGGCCCCACTGCGGTGGGGCTCATTGTTTATCCGCGCAGAGGCAGACCCAGGTCAGGAAAACGCTGCGGATCGCGTTCGCGCATCATCTCATACAGAATTTCCACGACGTCCTCGACGCTCGGCTTGGTGAAGTAATCGCCGTCGGAACCGTAAGGACTCCGATGTTCCCGCGCCGTCAGGGTCCGCGGCTGGGCATCGAGATATTCGTAACCTTTCTGCACCTCAAGAATCTGCTGGAGCATGAAGGCACTGGCGCCGCCGGGCACGTCCTCGTCGACGACCAGCAGAGCATTGGTTCCTTCCAGGGATTCCTTGATCATGCCGAAGCGATCGAAAGGCAGAAGGGTCTGGACATCGATGAGCTCGATATCAATACCGACCTGATCCAAAAGGGGCAGGGCCTCGCGGATGATGCTGATGCAGGCACCATAACTGACGACGGTCACATCACGGCCTTTTTTCAGGACTTCGGGAACGCCCAGCGGAACCTGGAAATCCTCGAGGTTGGTCGGCACATCCTCTTTCACGCGATAGCCGTTGAGGACCTCCACCACCAGCGCGGCGTCATCCGACTGCAGGAGTGTGTTATACATCCCGGCCGCCTGCACCATGTTGCGTGGTACACAGACGTGAATGCCGCGAATCCCGTGAATGATCATGCCCATCGGCGATCCGGTGTGCCAGATGCCTTCGAGACGATGACCCTTGGTGCGGATGATCACCGGCGCGACCTGACCGCCCGCGGTGCGGTAATGCAGAGAGGCGAGGTCATCGGACATCAACTGGAAACAGTATAGGAGATAGTCGAGATATTGGATATCGACGATGGGACGCAGGCCGCGCAGCGCTGCACCGAGGCCCTGACCAAAGATGGTGGCCTCCCGAATGCCCGTGTCGGTGACGCGGAAATCCCCGTGTTTATCGCTCAGGCCTTCAAATTCAAGGTTCACACCCCCGAGCTTGCCGACATCCTCACCGACGATAAAGATACGCGGATCACGCGAAAGGTGATGATCGAAGCAGCGTTGAATGATCAGACGGCCATCAACCTTTTCCACGGAACCTTCAAAGCTGGGGTTGATGCCGGGAAGCTGCAGGGCCGAGCGGGCTCCTTCGACGATGACCTTGCTGTTATAACGTTGCCTGTTTTCCTGGGTGAACCGGGCGATGAAAGACCGCAGGGCCTGGGCCGCTTCGGTATCGCGTTCCCGCAGAATATAGGCCGCCCGCCGTGCGCTCGAAAGGATCGATTTGCGGGTGATCGCCGGATAGCGCTGGAAGGCTTCGCTAATACGGGTGAAAGCCGGTGAGGCGCCTTCATTGCTGATCGCTTCGAAAAGATTCAGAAGCTGCTCACGCTCCGCACGCATGGGCGCCAGATATTCCTCCCAGGCGGCATTGCGTTGATGCAGAACCTCGCGACGGATCTCCTCTTCCATTTGCTCGAGATCCTTGGCGTTGCTGATGCCATGCTGAATCATCCAGTCCCGCATGCGGGTGAGGCAATCGATCGATTGCTCGTAAGCCAGGCGGTCCTTGGATTTGTAACGCTCGTGACTGCCGCTGGTCGAGTGACCCTGCGGCTGGGACATTTCAATGACATGCAGGAGGCCCGGGATATGCTGCTCCCGCGCGGCCTTGGTGAGGTCCCGATAGGCGTTCAGCAGCTCAGGATAATCCCAGCCGCGGACGACCGTAATATTATAACCGTTGGTGCCGTCTTCACGGGCAAAGCCGGCGCAAACTTTGGAAATGGATTCCTTGGTGGTTTGAAATTTATTGGGCACGGAAATACCGTAGCCATCATCCCATACGGAAATCACCAGCGGAACCTCCAGCACACCGGCGGCATTCAGGGTTTCCCAGAATACGCCTTCCGAAGTGCTGGCGTTGCCGATGGTGCCAAAGGCAATCTCGTTGCCCGTTCGGGTGAAATTTTGTTCCTTATCCAGTTCCGGAAACTGGCGGTAAAGTTTGGAGGCGTAGGCCAGACCAAGAAGCCGCGACATCTGCGCCGCGGTGGGCGAGGCATCGGCGCTGGTGTTGTACTGAGCCAGTTGACTCTTCCAGCTGCCATCCGGATTCACAAAGCGGCTGGCAAAGTGACTATTCATCTGCCGGCCGCCGGAGTGCGGTTCACGCTCTATATCCGTATCTGCATAAAGCTGAGCGAAGAATTCCTTGACGGTCAAGGCGCCGAGCGCAAACATGAAGGTCTGATCACGGTAATAGCCGGAACGCCAGTCGCCCTTTTCGAAGACACGAGCCATGGCGATCTGTGCGAGTTCCTTGCCATCACCAAAGATGCCAAACTTCGCTTTGCCGGAGAGCACTTCCTTCCTGCCGAGCAGGCTGACTTCGCGGCTCAAGAGAGCCACGCGATAATCGGCCAGGATTTCCGCTGGACTCAGGTCGAGCTCCCACTGCAACGTCTTCTTATTGCTACTACTCTTCGCCATAGCTGTTATGCTCCGAATTGCGAGTTCTTGTGAGGTCCCCGACCAATTCGTACCATAATTTCCGCAAATTTCACCACTGCGACTTTGCAGTTCTTAGTGGCGCAATTGAACCACCGTGACTCCATCGCCGCCTTCCTCAGGCTCTCCAGGGCGGAAGTCCAAAGCGTATGGCGCATCCTTGGTCAGGGCTTTGCGCAAACCGCGCTTGAGCGTATCGGTCCCATGGCCGTGGATCAGAATCACCCAGTTTTCACCACGCAAAACAGCCTTGTCGATAAAACTCCAGGTCCGATCCAGAGCGGTATCCGTGTCCATTCCGCGCAAATCCAGACTGTTGGTGGGCGTCGGAATCACCAGTCCTATCTGGGACTTATCGGGCGTTGCGGCCGGTCCGCGCGGCCGCGTGGTTTTTTTCGCTTCGGTCGGCTCCACGAGCACGCGCAGGTCCTGGATCGATGGACGCAGTTTCAAAAGTCCCGCAGTCACTTCGAGTGTGGGTTGCACCTTGCTGACGACCGCTTCCTTGCCCATCGAGACGATGTAAACCCGACTGCCGCTGCTCAGCTGATTGATGTCGGCCGGTATACCCGGAAGCTCAACGGATGAACGGAATTCACTGGCCAGCCGGTCGAGACCCGTACTGAGTTCACGACCCAGGCCTTCGGCGCGTTTCTGTCTGTCCTTCAGGGCTTCACGGATGGCATCGGGGCTCGCGTGCAGTTTTTTCTGTTCCTGAACCGTTTGCTTGATCTCGTCCAGAATTTCATTGTAGCTGCGTTTGAGATCATCGATCTGATCCTCATAACGGGCTTTGATCTTGGCTGAGATATCCGCCTTGGCGTTGGCGAGTGCGGCTCGCTCCTGCTCCCAACGGAATTTCTGACTTTCCATTTCGATCTTGAGCTGCTCGTATTTTTTCTTTTCGCGTTCCGCCTCTTCACGCAGAGTCTGCCAGGATTCCAGAATCTGGTCCATCGCGCTGCTTGACCGACCGCGCAAATCCTTGGCACGTTCGATGACATGCTTCGGCAGACCGATGTGTTCCGCGACCTCGATACCATAGGACTGGCCGGGCAGGTCGAGCATGAGTTTGTAGGTCGGCTGCAGATTCTTCGTGGAAAATTCCATCGAACCGTTGCGGAAACGATGATCATTGACCGCGAGGCTCTTGAGGTTATCAAAGTGCGTGGTCACGATATTGATCGTTCGGCGATTGACCAGTTCCTCCAGCACGGCCTGGCCGATGGCGCAACCGGTTTGCGGTTCCGTACCGACAGCCAGCTCATCGAGGAGCACGAGGTCGTCGGGCCTTGAGTTTTGCAGGATGGGTTTGAGACCCATCAGGTGGCCCGAAAAGGTGGAAAGGTTGGCGCTCAGGTTTTGCGCGTCGCCGATTTCCACGAAGATATTGCTGAAGAGATAAAGTTCGGAATGTTCATCGCAGGGGACAAGCAGCCGGGACTTCGCCATGAGGTGCAAAAGGCCGACGGTTTTCAGCACCACCGTTTTACCACCGGCGTTCGGACCTGAGACGATGAGCGAGATCTGATTGTCTTCGAGCGTGACCGTGTTGGCCACTGCCTTGGTCCCTTCCTGCAGGACCAGAAGCGGATGACGGGCAAAGGACAGGCGCAGACCTGGATCCTTTCTTAGTATGGCCTGACCCGCATCGAGGCGCACGGCAAGGCCACCTTCGGCGGAGAGGACGTCGAGTTCAATCAACGCTTCATAATTGACGGTCAGGATATCGAGCTCGGCCGCCACCTGCGCGCTGAGTTCCTTGAAAATGCGGAGTATTTCGATCTTCTCCGCGGATTCCAGTTCCAAAAGGCCGTCGTTCAGCGGTCGAATTTCGGACAGCTCGATGTACAGAGTCTGACCGCTGTCCGAGCTATCGTGAATGTAACCCTTCACGCGGCCGCGTCCATCGAGGCGAACGGGCACCACATAGCGGTCGGAGCGCACCGTGAAGAATTTATCCTGGATGTAAGTTTCCAGTTGCTGGTCGGTGAGCAGCTGCCGAATCATCTGCTCAATCTTTTTTCGCATCGAAAGTTTTTGGGCGCGAATTCTTTGCAGTTCGGGTGAGGCATCGTCGAGCAATTCCCCATCCGGTGAGATGGTTTTTTCGATGGTTCGCGCCAGTTTGGGTAGGGGATGGATGGTCCGGTGAAAGCGTTGCAGCGTGCGGCAACGGTCCATCCGATCGGCCGCGAACTGATGCACGTTGCGGACCGTCTGCAGAAGGACGTAGACGCTCCAGAGCATTTCGCCGTCCAGAATCTGGCCGAGCAGCGCGCCGCGGAAGATGGGCCGCATCTCAGGCAACTCGCCAATGGGCGGCCGATAGCCGGAACGGAGAAGGTCACGCAGGGGCAGCACGTCCTGCCAGCGTTTTTCTATATCATCAGCTGCAAAGCTAGGCTTCAGCCGCAGACAGGCGTCACGCCCTTCCAGCGTCTGGGCTTCCTGAGCCAGATGCTCAAGAAGCTGGGGCCATTGCAGTTTCTCAAGGGTCAACTCTTGGATCATCGACAGTAAACTCCTCAGAGGGAAATAGACGGGCCACGAGGCCGGTCCCTTCCCTTATAATAATTTTCCAGGGTTTTTGAGAGCGAATATGAAGGAGAAGGCCCATCATATTGGCTCCTCAGGGGGAACAAGCCTGCTATGCATGGGTTGTTCCTGGATTTTGTTTCCCGACGGGGCCTTTCTTTTCTGGCGGCCATTTTCGTCCCCAGGGAAATTTCATGGCCTCCTTCACACGATGTCACCGGCATGGCTAACATCGTCCCTGGCAACCCGCGTGAGATCAAGCTCATAAAAGCTTCTGATGGTCCTGATGTCCCTGGGCTCCGCGTCCAGGGAAAGGTTGGAACCAAGGCTCCGCTTTAATAATTTTATAATTTGCGGCGGAGAGACTATAATGGACGCGGCCAGCAAGTTGACAGGCACCGTCGTCTCCCACTCCCAAGGAAGGCCTATGCTGCGATTGTTCTTCGAAGTGTCCGCGCATCTCCAAAGCCCGCTGACCTGGCTCTTTTTGATACTCGGTGCCATGATGGGCAGCTTCTACAACGTGTGCATCTATCGCATCCCGCGCAAGATTTTTTTTGCCGAGGCCCGGTCCGTCTGCCCGAGCTGTGGGCAACCTATTCCTTTCTGGCATAATATCCCCATCATCTCGTGGCTCGTCCTGCGTGGCAAGGCGCGCTGCTGCGGAGCCCGGATTCCAGTGCAGTATTTCCTGGTGGAACTTTTTACAGCCCTGCTCTTTCCCATCGTGTACTGGCTCTTTCCTTTTGTGATCAGCTGGGAAACGGGACTGGTGGTTGATTCCGAGGAAATGATGCGCTGCTTTCATGCCTTGGCCTTCACTTCACTTCTTCTCATCTGCTCGGTGATTGACTTTGAACATCAGATCATTCCCGATGTTCTCAGTCTCTCCATGCTGGCCGCCACGCCTTTGGTCGTCTACCTCCATCCGGATCTGGATTGGAAGAGCGCGCTGATCGGTGTGATCCTGGGTGGTGGCATCCTTTATACCGTGGCCTGGCTTTATTTTTTAATTCGTCGTGATTATGGTTTGGGCATGGGGGATGTCAAGCTTCTGGCTGCGATTGGGGGCTGGCTTGGTTATCAATCGATCCTCACCACAATTTTTTGGGGTTCGATCCTCGGCTCATTCGTCGGTCTTGGTGTTATAATCGTCAGAAGGAAGATGGATCTGAAAACACGTTTACCCTTCGGCCCTTTTCTCTCGATTGCGGCCGCAAGTTATCTGCTGTTCGGTCAGTATTTATCGGAGTATCTCATTACCTTCTAATCGGAGATCTCGAGTGGCGATCAAACCCAAATCGATCCGACGCTTTACCGTCAGTCCCGGCAGTTCGGAAGAGGTTTTCACGCAGATGGTCGCGGGATGTGAAGCCCTTTGGCGGGAGACCCACCTGGAAAGCATGGTGAAGCGCACCATGAAACTCCTGCAGAATAACTTCGGCATCTCGGATTTGAGTTTGCTTAAACTGCATGGAAACGGCGACGGTTTGTGGGGCGAACGCGTTCCCCTGCGCCTCAAGACCAGTCATGAGTGGACCAAGGCGCAGCTCGATGCGATCGTGGAACAATTCAAACAGATCGCTCTGCAGGAAGCGGATTATGCCTCGGGCATCAACCACCTCGAAACCGGTGGGCTCAGCCTTTGCTTTGCCATGCTCGGTGATTCCGCCAATGAATGGTATGCCCTGATCTGGAGCGAACCCCGGCTGGACGGCGAGCCGAATCAGGAGAGAAAATACAGCTCCGACCTCGCCCTGGATTTCATGATCAAGCAGCTGCAGACGACCTGCCGCTGGCTCACGCGGTTTTCCGAAACCCAGACCCTTCTGCATCTGGATGACCTCACCGGCCTCTATAATCACCGGTATCTGGAGCAGTCCATCGAGCGTGAGATCAAACGCGCGCAACGCTATGATTCGGCCTTTTGCCTGCTCTTCATCGACCTCGATGATTTCAAGCCCATTAATGACAAATACGGACATCTGGCCGGAAGTCAGGTGCTGCGTGAGGTGGCCCAGATTCTGAAGAGCACCCTGCGCGATGTGGACCTTGTCTTCCGCTACGGTGGCGACGAGTTCGTCATTCTGCTAATTGAATCCGACGCCCGCAATGGCCTGAAAACCGCCCAGCGTATTCGCGAACGCATCCAGTACACCGGCTTTTCCGTAGGGGGCGGGGCCACGGCGCATGTGACGGCATCGATCGGCGTCGCTGCATTTCCCGAACATGCCCAGGAAAAAGATCGATTGCTGGCCCTGGCCGATGAATGTATGTACGAGAGTAAGCGGCATGGCAAGAACCAGGTGGTTCTGGTCGGCAACCCGGTCCTGGGGGTGCCGCCGCGGGAGATGAAGGAAAAAGATTCATGGGAAACAAATTGAAGCTGGAATCCGGTCGTTCGCCGCGTGAAAGCGAAGCGATTATGACCGAAATGGTCCTGCCGCAACATACCAATGCCATCGGCACTGTCTTCGGCGGGGTGGTGATGTCATGGGTGGATATCGCCGCCGCAATCTGTGCGGAAAGGCACTGCCATCGGCAGGTCGTGACAGCTTCCGTGGATGCTTTGAGTTTTCTGGCCCCCATCAAACTCGGCTGGATCGTGACGCTCAAATCGTCGGTGAATTTCGTATGGAAAACCAGCTGCGAGGTGGGGGTGAAAGTCACCGCCGAAAATCCGCGGACCGGGGAATCCTTTCATACCGCCACCGCTTATGTGACGATGGTGGCTCTGGACAGCAACGGCCGTCCGACCCTGATGCCGCCCGTCCTGCCCGAAACCGACGAACAGAAGCGCCGCCACGAGGAAGCCAAGGCCCGACGGTTCTCGCGTCTGGAATTGAAAAAGCAGAATGAAGAACGGCAAAAGCGGAGCGGGGAGCAGGAATGAATCGACTCGCGCGGATACTGCTTCTCTGCCTTGGGCTCTGGACGTCGCTGCAGGGCCGGGCCGTGGCCAACAATTTTTCCCAGATGCCGGCGGATCTGGATCAGGTTGATATTTATCTGCATACGGTCGATGTCGGCAACCTGATCTATAACAACTTTGGTCATACTGCCCTCAGGGTGCATGATAAGGTGTCCGGCCGGGATCTGGTCTTCAACTGGGGCATCTTTACCTTTCAGAATCCCATCATCTTCGGTCTGCAGTTTTACAAGGGGATTCTGAATTATCAGCTCGGCATTTATTCCTATCGAGCGGCCATGCATTCCTATGAGGTGGAAAGGCGGAAGGTGTGGGAGGATAAGATCCATCTGACCCGCGAACAAAAGCAGAAGCTCCTGGAACGCTTGATCTGGAACAGCAAACCGGAAAACCGGACCTACTCCTATCACTATTTCTTTGATAACTGCTCGACGCGCATCCGCGATTATCTGGATGAGGCGATGGGCAACACGATCAAGGCCGAAACCGAGCTGAAATATGCCCCGCAAACCTTTCGCGATATGGTGAATGAAGGTTACTCCTATACCCCGGGCATGGACCTCTTTTTGGATATTGCGATGAACAGCAATATCGATCGACTGATGACCATTTGGGAGCGGATGTTCCATCCCCTGCATATGCGCGATGTTTACTTGGGGACGGAGAATGAAGGCCAGCCGATGCTGAGTGAACCCAAGGTTCTGGCGGATTTCACAAGGCCGGAGTCCTATCCGGGCCTGAGCTATATCCTGGTCTTTCTGGGTTTTGGTGTGCCTCTCTCCCTGCTCGGTATTGCGTTTTTCATGCGTCACAAGCTGATTCGTTTCCTGCCGCTCATCTATCGCATCTTTGCCCTCGTGAGTCTGCCTCTTCTGGCCTTTGGGGCTCTGGTCGGTTTTCTGATGCCGGTGACCTGGGTGGTGTCGGATCATCTGGATCTGCATCACAATGCGAATATGCTCTTATTCTGGCCGTTTGATGCGATTCTGCTGGTCTGGGCCTGTGCGATCCTGGTGCAGGGCCGGGGCTGGCAGCTGCCGGTCAAAGGCACGCTTTTCCTGAGGCGCTATGTGCTGGCGCATATGATCGGCACCCTTTTGATGCCGGTCCTGCGCCTGCTCGGTTTGATCCAGCAGGATGTGGACCGGGTGATTGTCTGGGTGCTGCCGCCTTATATGGTGATCCTCTTTTTGCTCTGGCGGGTGGGAACGGAAGTGAAAGTTCAATTGACCCAAAGCTCATAACGGGATGTGCCCATGACGGATGAGCCCCTGATCATCGATCCCAGTGCCCGCTTTGTGGAGCAGCAGCAGGAGGATCTGGTCGACTTCATCTTTCGCCTGACGGGCGATCGCAGCCGCGCGGCTGTGATGGCTCGGGAAGTGTGTCGGCAGATGAAGGATGAATTGCACTCGCAGATGGACGAGCCCCAGATCCGGGCCCGTCTGTTTCAGCTCGCCTATGAATTCAACGAAGAGGCGATGCGGCCCATCGCCCGTGATTTTCTGGAGACCTGGTACCGTTTCCAGCACAAGGATCCCAAAACCGTGGCCAAGGCCTATCGCTGGGAAATCAAGCTGCTGGAATTCGGCCATCATGCGACGCAGCTGCTGCTTCTGCGCTATCGCTATGGTTTTTCCCTGCCGGCCACGGCCTTTATCGTCTATCGCGAGGAAGTGGATGTGCATGCGGAGCTGGAGATTCTGGATGAGCTGGTTCGCAAGGAAGGCAGTCTGGATTACAAGGATCTGGCCGAGCTGCCCCGTTATGGTTTTCTCGAAACCCCCGAGCCGCAGACCACGGCTCTCAGCCATATCATGAATCAACTGCGGCCCCGCCCGCGCTGGTGGGCGCAGCTGGCCATGGTGCTGGCCTTTGCCATGGTGGCCGTTTTCTTCTGGCTTCTGCATGAGTATGTAGGTTTCACCCAGCTCTGGCGCCTTTTGCGCAGCCAGTTTTTGGGTGATGGATCAGGCTGATTTCGCTTCCAGTTTGCTCAGGGCATTCGCAGCTTTTTCAAAGTCAGGTTTGAGCTCCAGAGCCTTGCGAAACGCGGTGATGGCGTTCGGTTTGTCATGCAGCTTGTGGTAGGCAAGCCCCATATTAAAGTACAGAGCATAGACATAGGGATGCTCGCCGCCGATGATCTGGATGCATTTCTGATACATGGCGATGGCTGCGTTGATATCGTTGACGTGGGACAGTCGCACGCCCTCATTGTTGAGGAGCTGGACGAGTTCCTTTTGATCATGCGTACCCTGAAGTTGCTGCATGGCGGTATCGTAATCGCCTTCCTGAATGGCAACCTTGGCCAGGACTTCGCTGGCGTCCTTGCGTTCCTTGTCGAGTCCTTGCAGACGGGTCATCGCATCCTTGGCCTCTTCCAGATTCCCAATCTCAAAGTTGGACAGACCGGCATTGGCCAGGAGTTCGATGTTCAAAGGATTCAGCCGGGTCAGCTCATTCATAAGTTCTGCAGCCTTGGTGAAATCCTTTTCCAGCATATAGGTCTGGGCCAGCCGCTGGGCCGCCGCGGATGATTTGGGGTTGACCTTCTGCGCCGCATCATAGTAGCGACGGGCTTCCACGGGATGCTGGAGTCTGGTTTCCACGTCCCCGAGGAGCAGCAGAAGTTTTTCCGTGGGACCATGGGTCCGCAGGTTTTTGATGGCGAGTTCCTGTGCCATTTCCATAAGGCCGGAATTCATCGCGGCATGGGCCTCGCGGTATTCCTGCTCGGATGGAGTCATATGAACTTCACTCTGCCACAGATGGGCCAGTTTCTGATGGGTGCGGTCGGTGGAAAAGGGTTTGGTCAGGACATGATGGATATTGTTTTCGTTCAGAACCAGCATGATGTCAGGCGTCAGCGCATCAACCAGAAAGAGATGCGGTTCAATCCCATAATTTCCGGTGGACCGCAGGGTTTGGATCATCGTGAGGCCGGTCAGATCCGGAAAATCATGATGCGTGATGAACAGATCAAACATATTGCGCTTGGCGACTTCCAGGGTCACACGGGGGCTGCTAAAGATCTGGATCTGTTCAAAGCCACAGGCACGTGCCACGTGACTCAGCATGTCGCCTTCATCCTTCGTGCGGGATGTAATGGCGACTTTGACGGATTTTTCCTTGGCAGCCACAATCCACTCCCCTTCTGCAAGTGTCGAACCTTCTGGTGTCATGATTCGCCTATTTCTTCGAGGCGTCGTAGACCAGACCACTGTCATTTCCCCAAATCTCGACCTTATAGGCCAATTCACTGCCTTCCTTGACGCCTTCCGGAAGGACGCTGGGGTCAGCGGTGTAGCTGCTGCCGTCGGCGTCCTGGACGCGAGCGAAGCGGCTGTATTCATTGGGTAGGCTCAGGACGGTTCCAATGCGCATAGTGAACTCCTCTCAATGCAGAGCACGATCGGAGTCCTAGGGGACATACTTTAAAAAAGAAGAAAGAGAGCTGGAATTACAGGGTCTTGGAATTACGGAGCGACTTCCGCGAACTGGAACTGTTCCATCGCAAATTTGTTATTCTTCACGTTACCGATGAGCACGATCTGCAGGTTTTTCTGCTTGCTGAAATCAGCCTTGTAGTAAATTTGCGCCTGCGTTCCGCGCGAACGGGAATCGACCAGATTCAGTGATTGGAAGCGGCCATAGTCCTCGACCTCGGCAATTTTCTTGAGCAGTTTGGTGGCATAATCGCTGGTCATTTTTTTCAGATCGTCACCAGTCATCTGCTTGATCTTTTTGACTTCAACCGGCTTGAAATTACCGATGATCTCCACGCCCAGGATCTTGATATCCTTCTGCGGTTTGGAGCCATTGGTTTTGACGCCGACAATGGCATTCACCACATCCATGCCCGCGGTCACTTCACCGAAGATGGAGTGCTTGTTGTCGAGATGCGGCGTGGGTGCCACGGTGATGAAGAACTGGCTGCCGTTGGTATCCGGACCGGAATTGGCCATGGACAGGATTCCGGCTTTATCGTGTTTCAGATCTTTATGGAATTCATCAGGGAAGGTATAGCCGGGGCCACCGGTGCCGTCGCCTTTGGGGTCGCCGGTCTGGATCATGAAGCCTGGGATCACCCGGTGAAAGATAATGCCGTTGTAAAAGCCCTGCTTCGCAAGGTTGTAAAAGTTCGAGACGGTCTGCGGAACCTTGTCGGCAAAGAGTTTGATTTCGATGTCACCTTGCGAGGTCTTGATTTTGGCTTTCAGGTCCTGTTTGGTTTCCTGAGCCTGCGCCATCGGGGTAAAAAATAAGGTGAGCCATGCACATAGTGAAATGAGGCGACGGGACATACACGCTCCTAATCAATCATACCAGCTGGGGATGGTACCATAAAATCGTGCTCCCTCCTAGCTGGTCTTCCATTGAGGCGGACGCGACCTTATCCCAAGCGACCTTGAAGAAGGCTCTAAAAGGTTTTGGAAATGCAGACCATTTCAAAGCCCAGCTTTTGATAGAGGCGATTGGAGCAGGGATTGGTTTGATCGGCATAAAGAAAGATCTGCTGCATGGACGGATTCTGAAAAATGTGGCGACAGAGATATTCGACGGTGAGTCCGGCATAATCATGACCACGAAATCGGGTCGGTGTGTACACGTAGGAGAGACAGCGCCCATGAAAGAGGCGGCGGGTGATGGCGGCGATGGAGAGGAGCTGCTCGCCCTGCAATAGGCCGAAGAATTCCTGCCTTCCAAAACGATGTCGAGCCTCCTCTTCATCCACCTTCTGCTGCAGGGCATCCAGCATGAAACCCTGAATATACCGACCGATCTGTTTATTAAATCGCAGCAGGGCTTCAAAGCGCACGTCCGATGGCAAGGGCTTCTGCCGCAGCTGATGGGGAGCCAGCTGATAAAGCCAGGTGGTGAGCAGGGGCACATCGCGAACGCCGAGCGAGCGGGCGGACCTTTCCCAGCTGTCACACTGATCCTCATGACAGGTGAGCACCCAGGAGCCTGGAAAGCGCCGGTGGATAGCGGCCACCTGTGCGGCATCGAGTTGAAAGTCGGGATGATAGACGAGGGCGACCTCGCGGGGAGCCTGCACCATGATCTGCAGGATGTGGCCATCGGTATGGCGAAGGACCCAGGCATTGGCATCGGCAACGGGCTGGTAAGGGTCTTCAGCCAGACCTAAAAGGCCGATCACGCGATTATTGCAGAGAAGGCGCGGCATGATCCAGGAGCCGTAATCCCGAAGAAGGGTCGTCGGTGGTATGTTCTGCCAGTGCATGATACTCGTCTTTGGTTCATCATGCCGTTATCTTATCAAGTGAAAGCCCCCACCCAAAAGAGGGCGGGGGCTTTCGTCCTGATTTATCAGAATTGGGCGGACGGTTGGGGGCCGGGATCATCCCTGCGGCCGTTCAGGATCACCGCTACGGCCCGTCATCTCATTTCAAGCCGAACATCTTCAGGATCACTCCACCGTGCTGCACAAAGAAGGGAGCGAAGACCAGGCTGAGAATTGCCATCAATTTCATCAGAATGTTGATCGAAGGACCGGAGGTATCCTTGAACGGGTCACCCACGGTATCACCGACCACGGCCGCCTTGTGGGCGTCGGAGCCTTTGCCACCGAGCTTGCCCGTTTCGATGAATTTCTTCGCATTGTCCCAGCCGCCGCCCGAGTTGGAGGCCGACAAAGCCATCACCAGACCCGACACCAGTGAACCGGCCAGAACACCCGCCAGGGCTTCGGTGCCAAAGATGTAACCAACAACCAGCGGGGTGGCGAGAACCAGAACACCGGGAGCAATCATTTGCTTGATGGCCGCTTCCGTGGAAATGGCCACGCAGGTTTTATAGTCAGGACGATCCTTGCCGGTCAGGATTCCTGGTTTTTCCCGGAACTGACGACGGACTTCATCGATCATGGAATAGGCGGCAATACCCACACCCTTCATCGTCTGAGCGGTGAAAAGGAAGGGCAGCACGCCGCCGATCAAAAGACCGGCGAACACCAGCGGCGACAGCATGTCCAGCGTATGCATGTTGGAACGCACGAGGAAGGCGGAGAAGAGAGCCAGTGCGGTCAGAACCGCGGAACCGATCGCAAAGCCTTTGCCGATCGCAGCGGTGGTATTGCCAGCGGCATCGAGAAGGTCGGTGCGGCGGCGGACTTCAGGACCGAGTTCCGACATTTCCGCGATACCACCGGCGTTATCGGAAACCGGACCATAGGCGTCGATGGTCAGACCGGTGGCGATGGTCGAGATCATGCCCAGAGCGGCGATGGCGATACCGTACATGCCGGCGAGGGTCCAGGAGACATAAACCGTGACGGCGATCGCGATGACCGGAATCACCGAAGACTTATAGCCGAGAGCCAGACCGTAGATAATGTTGGTGGCCGGACCGGATTGCGAGGCATCCGCGACTTCACGCACAGGCTTGTAAGCGTGCGAGGTATAGAACTCGGTCACGATTCCGATCAAAAGTCCTGCCCAAAGACCGGACAGCAGCGAAACCAGAACACCGGTGTTGGTGATGATCTTGCCATGGATCTCGAAAACATCCACCATGGCGGCCTTGGTCACGAAGATCATGACGATCGACATCAGGACGGTGGAAATCCACAGCTGCTTTTTCAAAGCCGGTTCCGCCGAGGTCGCGTCCGACTTCAAACGGGCGAACAGAGCGGTGAACAAACAGACAGGAATACCCACGGCGGAAATAATAATCGGATAGTAGAGGGCGCTGTCGGAGCCAACGATCGCTGCGGACGTGGCACCGATCAGGAGCGCCGCGCAGGTGGCTTCGGCACAGGAACCGAAAAGGTCAGCGCCCATACCGGCGATGTCACCGACGTTATCACCGACGTTGTCAGCGATTACGGCAGGGTTGCGTGGATCATCTTCAGGAATGCCCTGCTCGACTTTGCCGACGAGGTCAGCGCCGACATCCGCAGCTTTCGTGTAAATCCCGCCACCGACGCGGCCGAAAAGAGCGACGCATGATCCACCGAGGCCAAAGCCGGCGACCATTTCCATCAACAGTTCCTGCTCTTCGATGAATTGCCCGAAGATCAGACAGATCGACATCAAACCCAAAAGGGCGAGACCAACCAAACCAAAGCCCATCACAGAGCCGGATTCAAATGCGACTTTAAACGCTTCCGACAGACCTTTACGGGCACGGATCGTCGTGCGCACGTTGCCCAGGGTCGCGATCTTCATTCCAAGAAACGCCGACACGCTGGAGGTCAAGGCGCCGAGCAGAAAGGCCACGGCACTGAACACGCCCTCATGGATTTCCGTCTCGGCATTGTTCAGAAGGAGAACCATCAGAACGGCGAAGGCAGCGACAAAGCCCGCAACATAGCGGTACTCGCGCGAAAGAAACGCCATGGCCCCTTCGGCGATAGCACCCGAGATTTCATTGAATTTGGCAACCTGCTGCGCATTGTCGCCTTCGATGGGAACGGAACGTACGCGCTGGGCGTAAAATGCGGCGGTTAACATAGCCAGGACCGCGGACCCGTAAATCAAAGTAACTACCAAAACCGACCTCCTGTGCTGCAACAAAGAAAAGGCTTAGCGCGGACTCTTACATTTATGAGGGACAAGGAGAGACTTTTATGCCCAGCCTGGACGCAAGAGGCAAGATGAAATTGCCAAGGACCATGCGCTTTCTGTGGGTCTTGTCACAACTCGGCCACGAGGCGCGCCTTCTGGAAGGTTTTTGCCTTGTTAATTTCGCGTAATAACAGCGCTAAGATGGAATTTTTTGAAGTCTTGCCAAAGTCTGCCGATCATTCAGCTGGTGCGGATACGTACGTCCTGGAGGAATGGAATGGTGGACCTTCGCAAATCTTACCTCTTGTCCCTTTTGCTGATGACAGCCTGGACCCCTTCACTCCAGGCGCAGGGCAAACGCGTCGTCACATATATCGAGGATGTCCAGGAGGAACGGAGATCCACCCGCTGGACCTTGACGGAATGGCTGCGCATCAAAGAGCGCATGAAGATGATGGACGTTTGGCTCGCCATGTTCTCTGACCCCAGGAAGGATAAGTTCGCACCGGAACTCAGTCTGCAGTATGGCCAAAGTCACGGATCAAGTCAGATCACCTACGGGGATGCCGCGGATTTCAGCGACAGCACCTGGGCGCGTCGGGAAACCGATCACAAAAAAGAGCAGGGGCATTTGCAGTTCTGGTTTACCAACCTCGTTTCCGCGACCACCGGTCTGCGCACGCTCGATATTGATCTGGGTCTTGAAGCCGGTTTCATCAATCGCTTCATGGTGGAGCAGCAGACGCTGGAACCCGCCGCGCTTCCCGCCCTCACCACCGCCACGGATAAAATCCAGTACAGTGGTGTCAACCTGCGGCTGTTCGGTGCCAACGAGCAGGATTCGTTTCTGGTCGGTAAAATAGGCAAGTTCAATCGCAGCTCAGGCTTGACGGATTCCCCCTTCGCCAGCACGAGTGGCAGCTATTACGGTGGAGAAATGGCGCTTTATTTCCTGAGTTTCCTGGGGGCCGAAGGTGAGTACCTTGCGTTCAAGCCGCAGGTCAGCGAGGACGCGAAAGCCAAGGCCTCGCACCTGGATTACGGCGCCTTTCTGGAAATCTACAACGTGCGCTTCATCTATGGCGTATACGATCATACCTGGACTGAGGAGAAGGAAGGCCAGCGTCTGGACAGTCGTGAACGCGGCCGCATGCTCACAGTCCGCCTTTATTTTTAGGCTTTTTGCCTCATGGGTTTTCCTTTTGACCTCGAACCTCAAAGCGTTTAGCCTGGAGGTTCATGCTTTCATTTTCTTCCTTAGGAGCGCCCTTGATGGCTCAGCAGTTGAATCTGCCCTCGCTCTTGATCGCATTGCCTGGGCTGATGGATCCTCATTTTGTAAAATCCGTGGTGCTTCTGATTCAGCATAATCCGGATGGGGCCCTGGGCTTCATCATCAACCGCCCCATGCCCATGTCCCTGCGCGATGTCGTCTTTCAAAACCGTTATCAAATTCCAAACCATGTGCCGGTCTGGATGGGCGGACCGATCGGCAGCAATCAAGGCCTTGTGATTCATAATCAAGGCGGCGACAGTGCGGCCACCACCGTTTCGGGTGACCTGCGGGTTTCCTCATCGGAGGAGGCTGTGGAAGGGCTCGTTCAGCATATCGAGCATGTGCAGGCGAACGGCTTGAAAAAGGGTGAAACCCTTTTGCCTTATCGCTTCGTCATTGGCTATTGCGGTTGGGGCGCCAAGCAGCTGGATATGGAGTTGAAATCAGGCCACTGGTATCAGAAGCCATTGGATGACCAGCTTCTGTTCAATACGCCCTCGCAGGAGATCTGGTCGCGTGCGATCGCGGATCTGGGTGTGCATCCTTTGGATATTGCGCCGACGATTCAATCCTACATGAACTGAATCGGGCTCAGGTCTGTTCCTTCAGGTGACGCTGGGCGCGACGGACTTCACGAACCTCGCGCAGCTTGCGTCGAAAACCCAAAGCGACAATCAAAATGGGCAGAAAGCCGAGATGCGCCGTCACGATCAAACGGCGGATGTTATCGGGCTGAAAGCGGGCTTTTTCGCGGACCAGGCGCCGTTCGGTCCAAAGTCCGGCTTCGGTTTCGCGCAGACGCCTGAGCTGCCTTTCCTGCTCCTTGGAGAGGATGCTCGCCGTGCTTTCCTCCTGCACCTGCAGGTCACCGATCTGTCTTTCGATATCAGCAATACGGGCCGAGAGTTTGTCCTCGGTTTCCAGCCAGGGCTGTCGCACCTGCTCCTCGTATTCCTCCAGACGCGTCAGAGACCGATGCACACTGCCGCCACTGCGGATGCTGATGAGATCGCGATTGCCACCCAAAAATTCCACCGCGTGAGTCAGAAGACTCAGATTGTCATTTCGCGGGCGGATCAGCATTTGACTCATGACCTGCAGTTTTTCCACGGCATGGGGATCCGCAAGAAAATCAGTATCCGCAAAGAGCACGATGCTGGTCGGCTGCTCGGTTTTTTCCCGATGCTGCACAATGGGGCTGTCGAACGGCTTTTCAGGGAAGGCCGTGGTCCAGTGACCTGACAGGATGCCGGCGATGGTGCGCATGGTGCCGTCGGGTTTCAGCTGCTGGGTCAGCTGCTGCGGTGACATGTAAGCGGCGGCCTCGGTGGAAAGAAGCCCGCTCTTGTCGGAACTTTGCACCAGGATTTCCCACTTGCGATTCGGCTGGGGCTTGATATCCAGCCAGCCTGGTTCGGGAAAGAGCAGCTGGTGAATGGTGCGAGTGATCTGATGCTGACGGTTGAGGTCCTTGTCGATCAGATTCACATGAAAGGGATTATTCGCCACTTTCTGCAGCGTCACCTGGCGTCCCGAACGCGCCGCGTCACCGACCATGCGGGTGGGATCAAAGTCCACGCCCCAGGCCGGGAAAAGGATCGGCAGCGTGCTGCTCATTTTCAGGGGATTGGATCCGCCGGGATTGTTATAGGACAGTTCGGTTTCGCAGAAGGGATCCACCGCGAGCACGAGATGGCCACCCCGCAGCACAAACTGATCGATGGCATATTCGGTCAGTTCGGAAATGGATTTGGGATGAATGACCATCAGCGAGGAAATGTTTTCCGGAATTTCCTTGACGTCAACGGGCAGACGGGTGATCTGATAGAAACCGCGCAGGGCTTCCACCACAGCCCAATCCGGACGCAGGCGGGGCCCCTCATCATCGCGTTCCGATACCATGGGAAGGGATGTGATCACGCCGAGGATGGGCTTGACGGTCTGGTTGAGTTTGACGAAGACTTCGGACAGTTCGTATTCGATCTGCGTTTCCTTGCGCGGATCAAAGTAGGGAATGCGCAGCGTTTTCTGACCCTGCGTGAAGACCGCGCCGAGATAAATGTCGCCCTTTGCCGTGCGCAGACCCTTCAAGCCTTCCCAGCGGGCTTCCGCCTCGAGGGACGTATCAGGACGCGGATCCAAAACTTCGAGCTTCATTTTCTTCGGCAGATAGGCCACGTACGCTTCGAGCAGCTCCTGGATGCGATGCCCGTGGATGCGCTGCAGAGGGTCCATCAAAGGATGCGAACGGGAGAAATAGAGCTTGATGGACACGGATTCATTCATGGCATTCAAAAGGGAGCGGCTTCCATCGGACAGGGAATAAAGCTTTTCGTCACTCAGATCAAAACGCATGAATGGTTTTTGCGTGAGTGCAACAAAGACCAGCCCCGCGATCAACCAAAGATCCATCAGCACCCAAAAGGCCCTGGGGGGAACATACTGTCCACGCAGGGAGAGGGTGCGCTGCTTTCTTTGCAAAAGAATCTGAGCGGCGAGCAGCCAGAGCGTGCCGCCGAAGAAAAAACTGAGGTTGCGATTGTCCACCACGCCGCGCTTCATCGTATCGAGATGCGAGAGGGGACTGATGCCATTCAGAACGTGGCCGTGAATCCAGGGAAACATGCGGGTGATTTGATCGACAAGATCGGGAGAACCCATCGCCTGCACGAGGGAAAGGACGATCATGCTGGCCAGCAATGCGGTGCCGATGCGCTTGAAAAGGCGCATGAAGAGTCCACTGAGGGCGAGCTGCCATACGCTGAAGCACCAGAGTCCGAGCAGCGAGGACAGCCACATGCCTTTATCGAGCGGACCCATCAGCATAACCGTCAGGGCCATGGGCACGGTTCCGAGAATCAGCACCAGACTGACAAGGCTGCCGGCGATGCATTGCGCGGTGATACGCTTGAGACCGCCGAGACCTGAGGATTGCAGCCACTGTTCATAGCCAGGACGCGCCTCGGCATGCCAGAGCTGGCTGGCCAGCAGCGGCATCAAAGCGGTGAAAAGCCAGGGCAGGACCTGCAGAGGTCCGCGCAGGCTGGCTTCGCCTGTTTCAAAAAAACGGGATCCAAAAAAGGTCCAGAGAGCAAAACAAAACAGCCACAGCGCCGCCCAGAGAGGCACAAAACGGATGCGGAAGATCGCCTGGCATTCCCGCAGAATGAGGGTCAAAAAGGTTTTCATATCCCTCCACCTTCGGCTGCGATATGCAACGCCGCCTGCATCTGCTGCGGTGTCTGCAATTGTTCGGAGGTGTAACTGTGCACGAGGCGCCCTTCATGCAGAACCAAAATACGTCCGCAGAGGGGAGCGAGGTCTTCCAGAACATGGCTGCTGATGATCCGAATGGAGTAAGGTGTCGGATCCTTCAGCCACTGCAGGAGTCGCTGTTTTTGCCAGCTGTCGCGCGGCTGCAAGGGTTCATCGAGCAGGAGGATTTTCGGTTCATGAATCAGAGCCTGAGCCACGCAGACCAGCTTCTGCAGACTCGGCGGCAGATAACCGAAACGCAGGTCCCAGCAGTCCTGCAGCTGAAATTTTTCATTCAGGTTTTGAGCCACGGAACGGGGATTGGTCAGACCGCGCAAGCTGGCTGCGAAATGCAGGATGTCGCGCACGCGCATGCCGGCCGGCAGGGCGAGTTTTTCCGGAACATAGGAAAGGACCTTTGTTACATAGGGGCGATCCACGACGGCATGACGATCATCAATGAGCACGCGTCCGGTGGTGGGCGTGAGAATGCCAGCCATCAAATGCATAAGTGTGGTCAGACCGGTTTTCGGACGACCCCATAGGCCCAGCGTCTCGCCGGGATGGATGGCCAGATTGAGCTCCTTGATGATTTCATCATGAGCGAAATCCTTGCGAAGATTCTGAATCTCGATCACGCCAGCTCCGAAGATGTGGTGAGGCCTTCTTACAGTTTAGAAGAGGGCCCCCAATGTCGGGAGGGCAGGAATTGCAGTCCTGGACACTGGGAATTTCAATCTCCTGCGAAGGGCTTGCGTGATTTGATACAATCCATTGATATAACAGATGAAAAATCTGACTTGTCAAACCCGAGCAGGGGGCCAAACCTGACTCGAAAAACACAACTATTTCTTTAATTGCTTGAAATTGCAACTGATTTCGGAAAAGCCAATCTCACGGGCAGCCCGGAAATGTTACCGCATCGGGGATACGGTAAGATTCGCCTGCATTTACGCTGACATCAATAAACAATAAAAGTCGTCTGTTAAACGATTTCTCAGTCGTGGCGCAGGTTTTGGAATGTGGCTTGCTAGAAGCACAGTATGGAATAAGCACAGGAACAACAGCGAGCCCCTGATCATGGGCCTTGAACCTGACACACAGGGAGTCGGTTATGAAATTCATGCAAGCTTTGGTGCCTTTCACACTCAGTCTGAGCGTTTGGGCCTGTAGTGATAAGTCTGCGTTCAAGAGCGGGGTGCCTGAACCGGACGCTCCGCAGGAGGTCGTGGCGGAAGTCGCGGAGGAAGGGACTATTATCGATGACGGGGCAGTCGATGAAGGCGCCTCGGGTACCGTTACCCTGCCTCAGATTGATTCGGCCGATTCCATCGGCTCGACGGCTCCTGCCACCGACGTCGACAGTGGGGCTTCCGCAGATGGAACGTCCAACAACGATGCTCTGGGGGCTTTGACGGACAAACACACGGTTTCGCTCAAGGTGGACGTTGTCTTTGCCATTGATACCAGTGCGAGTATGAATGATGAGATCGCCGCGACCCAGGCCAACCTTGGGCGCATGATCAGCCTTCTGAATTCGGGGCGCCTGGATTCGCGCATCCATCTGATGATGGATCAGCTGCTGACTCTGCCGGTGGGCGTCGATCCGGGTAAAATTGCCTTTATCGACGAGGGAGTGGGCTCGGAGGATGCCATCAGCCGTCTCACGGCTTTATTTGCCGGGACCTTTGACGGCAGCTATCGGGATGCTCAAGGTGCACCGCTCGCCACGCCTTTGCCATTCCGCAAGGATGCAAAGCTGGAGGTGGTTGTGATTTCCGATGACAACGGCGAGGGGAATGGGAACCTTGCCGCGGATTTTGATCCCATGAAGACCTTGAATGCCACCTTCAACGCGATCGTGGGTCTGCCGACTTCGGTGGAGAACAATGACTGTGAACTGTCCAATGTCGGTATGGAATATATTACGCTGAGTACAAGCACCAAAGGTTCGGCTCTGGATATCTGCAGCGTGGATTGGTCAAACCTCATCACGCGTCTATCCAACGATATCGTCAAACGCAGTGTGACTTTTGGCTTGAGCCAGAAGCCCAGCAATCCCAAGGCTGTGATCGTGACGCTCGATGGAAAGAAGCTGGCTCAAGCGGATTGGGCTTATGATGCTGCACAAAATGTTGTCACCATTCTCAAGACGGATCTGGTCAAGGATGGTTCCCAGGTCACGCTGAATTACAATCCTGCTCCAAATTAATTCATTTATAGAGTCCTAAACCCCGGGGGAGTCTCTCTCAATCCTGATATCAGGATTGGAGCAGGCTCCTCGTTTCATTTGGGGAATCCGCTCGAGCTGTACTTTTATTATGGGCTGTGGTGAACTGAGGGCGTTGGCAGGCACAAAAACCAAGGAGTATTTATGGATTTCTTCGTGACTGTTACGGGAGCCGTGATTGCCACCCTGGTGATGGCGGCTGTGATGTATACGCTGGTTTGGGATGGATTTCGCCATGGGGATATGATTCGGCTGCTGGGCACGGATGTGACAACGGATCCGAAGAAGTTCTTTACCATGGGAATGATAATGTACTTCGTGTCCGGCATGCTGCTTTCGTGGTTTTATTATAAGGCTTTGAGTTTTCTCAATTTTGATTCCGTGACCATATCGAGCGGCATTGGTGGTTTCATGGGGTTCGTGCAGGGATTTGTCATGATCAACTTCTACGTCACGGCCCTGGGATCACGCCATCCGAGCGAGTCCTACAATCGGAACTGGCTGCCCCTGTCCCTGGCTCATTGGTTTGGTCATATATTGTTTGGTGTTTCCCTGGGTAGCATCATCTCCGCGTTTCTGATCCATGGCCTTTCCGGTTTCTACGTCAGCGCGTTTGTGAATGTGCTCTTTATTGCGGGTGCGGTGCTGGCGGCGAAAAAAAGCCAGATCATTTCGACGATCCGGCACAGGCAGGAAAGTCATGTCTAGTTCAGGCAGGAGGGTTCCTGCCCTCCCAAGGCGGAAGTCGTCAGGCCATTGAGGTCGGGACGATTCCGCTGCACTGGTTAAGTTAATTCTTAGTCATCCGCCTCAGCGCCAGCGGCCTCGGCCCCTTCAGCCTCGTCCTCGGCTTCAGCGCCGACTTCGATTTCCACTTCACATTCCACTTCAAAGGGCTGACCTGATTTGATCAGGGCATCCAGAATTGCAGGATCCGCGCCAGGACATTTGTCCAGGGCTTTGGCCAGGGCATCACCCGCCGGGGTTGCGCTTTCGGTTCCATCGACGCTGGCTGAGGTACTGGTTGTACCGCTGGCATTGCCATCCACCTGGTCTGCGGAGGATTGGCTCGAAGCTGTATCAACCGCAGTTTGCTCAGCACCGACCAGATTGCTCTTGGAAACAGGGCGGGAGCTGAAAAGTCCGCCGCCACAAGCCGTTACGACCGAGGCTGTTAAAACCAGTGCAAAAAATTTCATGGGATTCTCCTAAAATTCGATTTGCCAACCATGGTTTCTTATGTCGGTCGAAAAGGGGAAAAACTTAAATTTTAATTTAAAACCAAATGAAATCATGATGTTGATAAAAGTTTCACCGAGCTGTCCAAGGTTTGGACAGAAAAGAGGGCGTGTGCAAAATTTTCACCGAAATGGGTCAATCCTGGAGCTCGCGGATGACCCGACAGGGGTTGCCAGCGGCGAAAACTCCGCCCGGAACGTCGCGTGTGACGACACTGCCGGCACCGATCACCGTCCGGGACCCGATGGTCACACCCGGGCAAATGATGGAACCGCCCCCGACCCACACATCCGAGCCGATTGTAACAGGGCGGGCAAACTCCTGCTGACGGCGCAGCTCAGCGTTCATAGGATGGGTGGCTGCATAAATCTGAACTGCCGGGCCGAAGAGGCAAACGTCACCGATCCGGACTTCGCAGACATCGAGGACCACACAGTTGAAGTTGAAGAAGACCCGATCACCCAGGTGGATGTTGAAACCATAGTCGCAGAAAAAAGGCGGCTGAATGCAGACGTCCGCGCCCATGGATCCGAGCAGACGTTTGAGCAGGGACAGACGATCACCCTGCTCCACTTCACGGGTGGCATTGTAAGCCTGAGTCAAATCCCGGGCCTCTTCGCGCAGGGCCACGAGCTCAGGATCCAGAGGTTGATAGAACTCACCGGCCAGCATTTTTTCGCGTTCGGTTCGCATGCCTTCCCTTTCCTGTGACCTAGGCCGCCTGGGCTTTGCGTTTGGAACAGCTTTGCAGGAGAGCCAGGAAAAACGCCTCGTCATCACGGAAACCTTTTTTCACAAAGCTGCTGGCCAGTCTCTCGTAGCGATCGGCGCAGCTGCGGTCGAGCTGGCCATCCATGTAAGCGGTGATCACCTGCGGATGCACATAACATTTCCGGCAGATGCTCACGGTATTGCGCAGGGCTCGCGCCACTTCACTGATGGCCGCTTTAATATTGCGCCGGCTGCTCGTCAGCGAGGTGGGCGGATCGTAATCACGGAGAACCCTGGCGGCCATGACCGATGCCGTCCAGGTTCGAAAATCCTTGGCGGTGAAGGCGCCACCGGTTGTTTCGCGGAGAAAGGCATTCACATCCGCGGAGCCAATGGGATGAGGCTGCCCTTTTTCGTCGAGGTATTGAAAGAGGATCTGTCCTGGCAGATCATGGCAGCGCGCGATGATACGGGCCATGCGTGCATCCCGCAGCTCGACGTTATGGGGCACACCGCTTTTTCCTTTAAAGGTGAACGTCACGCGACTGTTCGAAATCTCCACATGCTGCGTGCGTATCGTGGTCAGACCATAGGATTTATTCTGTTGTGCGTAGGATTCATTGCCAATACGGATCAGTGTGGTTTCCAGCAGCTGTACGATCGTGGCGACAATTTGGGGTTTGGAGAGCGCGGGCGCGCGCAGATTCTCCTGAATTTTGCGGCGCAAGCCCGGCAGCATATCGGCAAACTGCAGAATTCGGTGAAACTTGCTGCCATCACGCTGAGCCCGCCACCCGGGGTGGTAGCGATACTGCTTGCGGCCCTTTTCATCGAAGCCGGTGGCCTGAATATGGCTGCGGGCATCGGGTGAAATCCAGACGTCCTTCCACGCGGGTGGAATCATCAGGGCCTGAAAGCGTTTCTTGAGCTTCGGGCACTTGACCAGGCGACCTTTCATGTCCACATAGCAAAAGTTTTTACCCATCTTTCTTCGGGTATAACCGGCAACCGAAGGCGGGAGATAGCGAAGGCCAGCCAGATTTGCTTCATCTTCAGGACTCAGTTTTTTCAGACACCTTGCAGCTTTTGTCGGCATGGAAGTCTCCTGCTTCATACACCCGATCCACGATTGCAAGTCTTTTGCCAGCAAGGGTGCGATGGGTGTCAGCAGGAGACGCCCGGCCTGTTCTAACGGGTTTTCGATTCCCCTTTTTCGAGCTGCTGAATCTTCGCATGAAGCAGCGATTTCAAATCCGCTGTCTCAGGTTCCATCCTGATCTTCTTCAGACGCTTCAAGGCAGCTTCCTGCAGACCCAGCTTTTCAGCATTGATGGCCGTCACCAGATCATCCGCAGCGCCCAGATCACGATCTCCGAGCAGGCTTCGATACTGCATCTGGGTTGTGACGGCTTCATGGGTCATGCCGAGTTCAGCCTGAATGGAGGCGAGTGTATTCAGGTTGGCTACTGATTCCTTGGCCGCTTCGGTTGCATGCTGCGCGAGCTTGAGAGCTTCGTCATTGGACCGGCCGGTGGTGAAGTAAAACCAGGCGAAGTTGTTTTCGGTCAGGCCATTGGGTGAGGGCTTCTCCAGCCATTGATGGTAAACCTTTTCCGCACCTTTCTGATCACCGAGCAGACTTTTGATTTCAGCCAGCAGGCTCAGCCGCTCGTCGAACTCAGATTGCTCCAGTTTGGTCAGCAGCGGTTTGAACTGCTCCGCTTTGATATCGCCCGTGCGGGCCAGGGCCAGAAAGGTTTGCATCATGGCATAAGTCATGGGGCCTTTTTCACTGCGCGCCATCAGGCGTTGGAAAGCCTCCTCGGGTTTTTTCATGCTCACGAGACGGCCGGCGATCAGCACCTCGAGTATTTCCGCCTGCTCCGGTTTCAGTCCGGGTTTGGTCAGCTCGCGTTTCAGAATCTCCACGGTCTTTTCATTCAGGACATCCGGCGAATAAATCGCCGCCACCAGTTGCTGCTCGTGGGCCTTGCCTTTCAGGAGCGGCCGGAAATTACTGACGATACTGCGATAGTGGCGAGTTTCCGGACTCATTTTCGATTCATCCGTATTCACGCTCATGGACCGATCCAGTAGATCACCTAAAAGCTGCGCATAGTCCTGAGCCGTCTTGTCGTTTCCACTTTCATGGGCACGGAACCAAAGCACGCTCAGGACGCTGGGTGCATCGAGCCCAATAAAACGCCATACGCCCTGCTCTTTCACACCCAAAAGCCTGGGCTCAAAGCCTTCCTCCGGCTGCTCCGAGGCGAAGGGTGAAGCGGCAAAGACCTTGGTATTTCGCAGGATCAGGACCTGACCTTCCTGCAGTTTTTGCGCTGGATTCACATCATAGGCTGTGCTGGCGGAATCGATCAGGAAGTAGGGCGGAAGCGTGGGATCGGCGTGTGCACTATCGAGCCGTTTTTCCCATTCCACCTCTTCAAAGTATTTTTGATAGTCCGCATGCTGCCGGACGAAGGAAGGCACAAACTCCAGGCCTTCTTTCAGCGAGCTATCCGGCGACAGCATCGTGCAGATGTAATATCGCACGGACGTATTCAGGTCCGCATCCGGTTTGGGCTCCTCGGGGCAGGGCTTCATCAGAGCCAGGGCATCAGCAGCGCCCTTGGTTTGTGGCAGACGATCCCCGAGCAGGGAAAAGAGTTGCGAAGCCTCCTTATAGCGACGATCCTGCATCAATTCCTTGATCAGGCCCTGCATGCTCGCCGGACCTTCCTCGCGGCTCAGAAGCTTATCCAATTCCTTTTCAGCCTCTTCAGGATGCTGATTGCCAATCAGGGCGATCACGCGCCAGGCATCCACGACAGCCGGCAGCATGGTCTCCGGTGGACGGCGCAGCGCCTGGTCCATGGCAATCCACTGCCCGGTAAAGGTTAGATGCTGCAGATACGTGTTAAAAAATTCCTGATCCTCGGCCAGTGAACCCTTCATGGCTTTGGCAAAGGCTGCATCCGCTTTCGCTATATCCGCGCCACGACCATAACGGATGCCTTTGCTGTTATAGACCAGAAGCAAGGGCAGAGTTCGCAGGGCAAAACGATCCGCAGGATCGAGCTTCAGAGCCTGCTCATAGAGCCTTCGGGCTTCGGCGCAGTCCGATCCCTTGCTGCAGTCCTTTTGATTTTCGCCGCGGATGAAGAGTTCCGCCGCATGCAGGATGATGCGTTTTTCCTGGGGCTGGGCTTTCACAGCATCCCGCGCCAGCTGCTGGGCTTCCTCGAGCAGACCCACGCGATTCATCAGCTGGGCCAGAGTCAGACGATCCACCGGCTGGGCATCCTTGCCAGAAGCCACCTTGCGAGCGAGTTGCACGGCTTCGCGCAGCTGGCCTTGCTCGCTCAGGATAAAGGCCTTGGGTTTGATCGCCACCGTATAAAGTTTGTCATCCAGCACGCGCCCCAGCCCATCCGCATAGTCACGCGCCTCGGCCGCTGTCCATACCAGGGCGGGACCTGTGGCAAAGGCATAATGCAGTTCAAAGCAGGATGCCCCGCAGGATCGGGTTTTCAATGTGAAGGAGGCCGGTCCCAGTTCCAGGCGGGTGGGTTCAGGCCGGACGCTGATGTCCAGGTGCGGTGGCAGTTGAAATTGAAATACATAGTCACGCTGGAAGGGAAAGGAGAGCGTGACAGGGTGCTGGCGATTCTCCAGATATTTTTTCAGTTCGGCAATCTTCCCGCGCACATCCCGTTCATTGAGGGGATCGAGTGCTGAAGGCATGCCCGAAAACAGCTGATGGGGGAAGGCAAAGACCTGGGCGCCGGCGGGCCACACATCGACTGTGCCGACATTGGCAAAGTGTCCTTCCAAACGCATCGGTTTCGTAAAATCCTTATGATCGGACGCCTTTGCGCTTTCCAGCTCCGCATTTGGATCCACCGTCTGCTCGATTTCATTCATCAGCTCACTGGCGGATCCTGTGGCCAGGGAACGGCGGTAGAAGGTATCAAAAATGCCTTGGGCGTTCTCGGTGCGCACCATGCGGGCGGGACCCAGTCGGGAGAGTTTGAATGATTTGGTCATGCGAAGTTGATTGTCTTCCATTGTGTTGACGGGAGTCGTTCGCAGTTCCTTTCCCTCGGGTCCGATCAGCAGCGCCTTCTGTCCCGCCACGGCCGGCGGTAAAAGACCGGGTCGAAAAAAGTCGGCCGTGAGGTCCACCCAGGTCCAATTCTTATTCTGCTGGACCGCGAGGATCACATGATTGAACCGATCCAGGCCGGGCATATCATCGCTTTGCCGTGGATGCGGTGCCGCGTTCAGAAGAACCAGTCGGGAGTTGAATCCTGCTTCCTTCAGCATGGCCTGAGCCAGCGTTGCCTTGTCCTTCCCATCTCCATAGCCGCGTTCCAGGGTTTCATCCGGCGTTTGCGGTACGATCGAAGTCTCGCCAAAGGCGAGGCTGCTGTAACGAATTTCATTCTGGACGTGAAAGGTGATCGCCGCCAGCACATCAGCTGGTGTCTTCCGACCCTTTTTTAGTTTTTTCACCAGGGCCGGAATTTTTTTGCTCTGGCGGGCCTGCTGTTCCACAATGGTCTGATACTCGGACGCGGCCTGGGCCCAGCTTTCTGCGCTGGATAATTCAAGATGGCTGCTGGTCGCCTCATCAGGCAGGGCCAGTGGCTCAGGCATGGGCTCGGCTGCGATGCGTTCCCCCTTCAAGGTTATCTGGGGCCAGCCGGCAGCGGTTTTGCCTTCGGATTTTTCCAAATCCATCGCCTCGTCCCAGCGATAGCGCAGATTCTGTGAGGGATGCCAGGCGATGGTCATCTGCAGACGCTCCATCGGCTGGACCGAACGCAGAGGCACCTGATCATAGCGTCCCGCCTGGAAGCGGGCCTTGTGTTCGTGCTCGACGACCACAACTTCCAGAATGCTGCCAGGGACCAGCCCAGGCGGCAGCACTTTCAAAATAACCCCGAGCGAATATTCTCCCGTCTCGGATTCACCGGCCGGAGCCTCGACCACCGTGGCCTGATCCAGTGTCTGCACTTTGCCGTCAGGGCTGATCACGCGCGCCTGAATTTCAGGACGCGATTCATAATCCTTGCGCCAGGGCACGCTGAGATTGCTCCAGCGCTGGACATCATGATCATTGCGGATGGTGATGATACGATGAGTTCGCCGATGAAAGCGACCGGCTTCATCGAGTTCAATGTTCACTTCATGCAGAAGAATATGGCTGGTATCTTTATCGCGGTCTTGAGCGTCCTCGGCCCAATCCTGCAAGCGTTCCGGAGTTTCGGTCCATGGCGCTCTGCCGGAAACCTGAGCCAGACCGAGAGTGGAAAACGTCAGTAGCACAACAAGAAAAGGGAATCGAAGGCCCACGCTGCAGTTCTCCTTGCTATCAGTTCCCGCCTGAAGTCCCGTTATGTCAGGCGTTTTCTGAGAATAGCATAAGTATTAAAAACTGCGGTGAAAAAGAGACCCAAAGCCAACCCGACCCAAAGGCCCCAAAGACCTTTATCGAGCCAGAAACAAAGAGCGAATCCGGTTGGCAGACCGAGGCCCCAGTGAGCCAAAAGGTTGGCGTAAAGCGCGGTCTTCGTATCACCCAAACCGCGCAAGGCGCCGGCGGACACGACCTGGACACCATCAAAGATTTGAAAGAGCGAGCAGAGGAAGATGATGGAAACGCCCAGCTGAATCACAGCCGGGTCCTGGGTAAAAAGACGGAGCAACTGATTCGGTATGGCATATAAAATCAGCGCGGAGCTGGCCATCATCAGGGTGCCGATGACGATGCCGAGCCAGCTCGTGCGCAAGGCCTGAGGTCCATCCTTGCGCCCCATATGATAGCCAACGCGTGTGGCTGTCGCTGCGGAGAGACCAAGTGGAAACATAAAAGCAAAGGAGGCAATGTTCAAAACGATTTGATGCGTGGCGAGCATCTGAGCCCCGAGCCTTGCGATAAGAAGCGTCGTTAAGGAGAAGGCGCAGACCTCGAGGCCCATTTGCATCGAAGCCGGCAGGCCCAAGCGGAACAGACGCTGGTGCATGACCCTTTGAAATTGTTTCAAAAGCGGGCGCAGCCGCAGGGGATTCGGTCGATAATAGGGCCTCCGTTTCCAAACCTGAACAGTGTAAATGACTGCAGCCGTGACCGACACCGTGCGCACGATGAACGTCGCCCACGCGGCGCCTTCCGCGCCCATGGCCGGAAAACCCCAGCGGCCCTGGACAAAGGCCAGAGCAAAAACATAGTTGATCCCATTGCTCAGGATCATGATCAGGGTAAAGGGCAGCACGATTTCCATGCCCTGCCAGTAGCGTTGCAGAACCTGAAAGATCATCAAAGGCGGAAGACCATAGGCCATGGTGCGGAGAAAGGGTTGAGCGGCGGCTGCCACATCCGGCGTCGCACCGGTCCAATCCAGATGCGCGGCGATGAACAAAAGAAGCGGTGTGGCCACCAGGCAGAAAAGCAGAGCCTGCTGCAAGGCCGTAGCCAGACACTGCAGAGCCTGTTTCGGTTCCCGCGCTCCGTGGGATTGAGCCACGATGGGATCCATGGCTCCCAAATAGCCGATGCCGATCATGGCCACCGTATAGAAAATACTGTTGCCCGCAGCCACACCCGCCAGCGCGAGCGATGAATACTGACCGACGACCATGGTATCGACCAGACCCATCAGCATGTTGCCGACTTGAGTGAAAATAACAGGAACCGCGAGCCGCAGGAGCCGACCGGTCTCGCGTGGGGCTATTTCTTTTGTCATGTAAGGGTCTCTTTAAGGCGTCAGCAGTTTTTCAATCGCCGGGATCATATCAGCAAATGTTTCGAGGACGAAATCCGGCTGCGGCGTATCCTGACTGGCAGGATCCAGAGCCACATTCTTTGCCACATTGTTCTGTGGACTGAATTCCAGGAGCAGTTTTTTCGAAGCATCCTGTATCGCCGTTCCATAACGGGCCCAGCCGGTGTGAACGCCGAGACGTTTGCCAAGTCCCACATCCTTGCGCAGATTATCCCCCACCCAGAGGACATCCTTCAGATGGGATTCCATCTCAAAATCCATGAGGACGGTTTTCAAACCTTTCGTCCCCGGCTTTTCATAGTCATCCGGCAGCACACGAATGCGACCGGCAAAATCAAAGTTGCTCTTCTGCAGATGCTTCATCAGGATTTCGGGGTCCACTTTCACCTTCTGCGATTTGATATCCGCCGGAATACGTGGATCGGGCAGGCCGTAGACCGCATCAAAAAACGGCAGAAGGTGCAGCTTATTCAACTTCCACATGGCCACATAACGCGGCGCATCGGTGAGGGCAACCACGGGAATTTGGGGCCAGCGCTGCTTGATCGTTTGCATGGTTTCCATGACGCCGGCATAAGGCACCAGGGTTTTTTTCGCGGCCGCGTTGAAGGCCATGCGGCCGGGCTCCACCGCCTCGCGCAGCATGCGTTCGATGTCGCTGCCATAATATTGCATGACGGTGGGCAATTCCTGGACCAGGAACGGATACTCGATGGAACCTTCCTTTTCAAAGATGACCCGCGACTCATGGAATAACGTTTCCGGCGTGCTTCCTATGATGAAGGCCACCGTCCGGGCCAGAGCATCCATACAGGACACATAGTATTCAACCCAGTTGAACACGGTGTTGTCGATATCGAGCACAATGAGTTTGCCGGCTTTTTCCAAGGTGCTGCTCCCGTCCACAGGGCGAAGCACAGGCTTCGCTTTGGTGATTCACGCTGTTCTATACCAGATGGAGAAGGTTTTCCAAAAAAAGTTTTAAAAACCGGGGGCTTTAACCCAAAGGGCGGCGCGAATTCCAGCGGCCGGGGCTTTCCATCTCATATCAGGCACATGGGCAATTCCTTACATTGTGGCACCATGTCGATATGGGTATAATGATCACAAAAGAATCAAATCAGAGGTGATATGGTGAAACTCTTTTTGCGGAGCCTTTGGCTCATTGGCCTTCTCTGGGCAGGAACAGGATTGCGGGTGCAGGCTGCAGAATTGATTCATCAGGCCTCGCATCCAGAACCCACCGCGGCTTACAAGTGGCTGGATATTCTGCTTGAAACCAGCGCCCGTGAAGTCGATCGCGTCGGGGCACGGCCCACGATTTTGGCCCGTTCGATGGCGATCGTGGAGACGGCGATGTATGACGCCTGGGCGGCCTATGATGCCAAAGCCATCGGGACCCGTTTCGGCGATAAATTGCGTCGCCCTGAAAAGGAACGTACCCAAAAGAACAAGGAAACCGCCATCGCTTACGCGGCTTATCGCAGCCTGCTCGATCTCTATGGGGGGGATGATAAGGACTGGGTTCGCGAACAAATGAAAAAGATGGGTTACGATCCTGATAATAACAGCATGGATCGCACCAAACCGGAAGGCATTGGCAACGTGGCCGCCGCCGCTGTCATTGAATATCGTCGTCATGATGGTTCCAATCAGCACGGGGATGAAGCCGGCAGCAATGGCAAACCCTACTCTGACTACACCTACTATCGTTCCGTGAATAAGCCGAATGATGTGCAGAACCCAACCTATTGGATGCCCATTCCCTTCGTGGGCAAGGACGGCAAAACCTTTGCTCCCAACTTCCTGACCGCGCACTGGTATCGTGTGAAACCCTTTGCCCTGGAACGTGCCGATCAGTTCCGGTCCCCTCCTCCGCCTGAATGGGGTTCCAAGCAGCTGGCCAAGGAAGTGGAGGAATGCGCGGAAGTGAACGCCAACCTGAGTTTGGAGCAGAAGGCCATCGTGGAATTCATGCGTGATGGGCCGCGTTCCACGGGACAATCCGGTCACTGGCTGCGCTTTGCTCAGGATGTTTCGCGCCGTGATAAAAACGATCTGGATCGCGATGTGAAAATGTTCTTCGCCGTCGCCAACGTCGTGCATGATACCTTCGTTTCCAGCTGGGATACGAAACGCTACTACGATACCTCAAGACCCTACTGGTGGGTGCGTCAGCACTTTCCCAACAAGCATATTCTCGGTTGGAAGGGACCCGGCAAGGGCGTGGGCAAGATTCCAGGCAAGGAATGGCATCCCTATTCCCCCAGTATTTTCGTGACGCCGCCGTTTCCTGGCTATGTCTCGGGCCACGCCACGGCCAGCGCCGGTGCCGCTCGGACTCTCGAACTCTTCACCGGTTCGGACAAATTCGGAGCCGTGGCGATTCGCAAGGCGGGTGAGCTGACCGAAGACGCCTATCCCACCTCGCAGATGCAGGCCCGCAACGGCAAGCCCGCGAAGGACGTGCCTGAGTCCAAGGAAATCCGCCTGCCTTTGCCCACATTCAAGGCAACAGCAGAAATGGCTGCGATGTCCCGTCTCTGGGGCGGCTACCATATCCGCACGGATAATAATGAAGGTTTGATTATGGGCAAGAAGATTGCGGATTATTCCTGGCCGAAATACCAGGCTTATTTTGAAGGCAAAACCGCAGCGCTTGCTCACTAAGCTTTATTTCCAGTGCTGCCGGATGAATTCATCCGGCAGGCCCAATTCCCGCGCATACTCGATATCAATCCCGATCAGCCGCACACTGAGAAAGTGTTTCACCCAGTCGGTGGAATTCAGAATCAAATCCTTCCATGAGCCATCGGCCACGACCTCGCCCTCATCAATCAGAATCAAGCGTTCGGCAAAGCGTATGGCAATTTCCACGGACGAGGTGGCGACGAGTTGCGCTCCGTCATCCTTTCTCACGCCCAGCTCATGAATCATGTTTAAAATAATAGTCGAGGTGACAGGATCCAGACCTGAGGTGGGCTCATCAAAAATCGAGACGACAGGATCGGTGGCCAGGGCGCGGGCAATTCCAATACGCCTTTTCATACCGCCGGAGAGCTCATGCGGAAACATGCGACGTGTCCGGGTGAGTTTCACCGTTTTCAAAAGGGCATCGATACGCTGCGACATTTGCTCGGGACTCATATCGGTCATATGTTCCATGGCAAAGGTCAAATTTTCCTCAACCGTCATAAAATCGAAGAGGCCACCCTGCTGAAAAGCCATTCCTACTTTTCGCAGCGTTTCCTGCTTTTCCTTTTCACTCGCGGCCACCATATCGCGGTCCATGAACTGAACCGCGCCGCGATCCGGAGGCAGCAAACCCAGGAGTATCTTCAGAATCGTCGATTTTCCACAGCCACCTGGTCCCAAAAGACTGACCCGCTCTCCCGGCTTGATGTGAAAGCTGATGTTTTTCAAGACAGGGATCTTGTCGTATGATTTGGAAACGGCTTCAAGGGTCATCACGGGCGTCGGGCTCCTGCAGCGTCGCTTCGATTGTAGCCCAACCAGAGTCCGGTGAAAAGCGGAACACACGTAAGGGGACCACATGAAGAGGATCATCTGGACAAGACCAGCCGAGGATTGGGCGCAGGATCAGAAGATTGTGAAGCTCGATCTTCCTGTGCTACGCTTCCCAGTCACTAAACAGGTTTGCATACCTCCACAGCTGCCTCCCAAGCCCTGTGAGGTGGTGCTGCTGACGAGTCGCAAGGCAGCCGAGGGTTTTCTGGGTCAAACAGCGTCCATCCGGGATCAGCTGCATAAAGCCGAATTTGTGACCTTTGGCATGGAAACCTATAAATTTCTGGTCAGCCAGAATCTGAAGGCTCGTCTGATTCCTGTTCAGAACGGCAAGGATTTTGCGCACACCCTTGCGGCGGAAATGAAAAAAGGACCCGTCGTGTGGTTTCCGCGCCCCGCAGAGCCTGCTTTTGCCATCGGTGATCATCTGCGAGCCCACAATCTCGAAGTCCACGACATTGAAATGTACCGGACAGAACCGATCAAGCACTTCGAACCTGAGGCCATGAAGAAACTTTGCGGCGAACCTTCCGTCGTATGCTTCGCCAGTCCCAGCACCGTGAAAGCCTTCGTGGATCTCATCCGCAGCCAGGATGAAGCACGCTTTTACAAATTTACTGCGGTGGTCATCGGCGGCACGACGCTCACGTCTGCGCAGGGGTATTTCCCGGATGTCTTTCAGGCTGCACATCCTACGCTGCAGTCCCTTTGGGATAAGGCGCTGGAAATCGCCCGCCAGGAAACGACGCCCGGGAAGGAATGATGCGGGGCATTCTTTCCCGTTTATCAGAATTCCACACCGTTTGGTTTGATTTCGCCAGGAATCATCACCCGATCGTTCCTCTCTGTTCCTTCCGAATCTGAGCTTCGTCATTTCCTCGCGCCGCTTTTTTTTTCATAAGGAAAGTGAAAAAAAGCTGCCGAGGTCAATCCCATGAAGAAACAAAAATTACTGCTGGTCGGACTGGGCATGGTGGGGCATCGCTTCTGCGAACGCCTTTTGGATGAGGATCCGAACAGGACATGGCAGCTGACCGTGCTCGGTGAGGAACAGGTGCCACCCTATGATCGGGTGCATCTGAGTGAGCTGTTTTCAGGGAAATCCGCTACGGATTTGGAGCTGGCTCCGGCCGCCTGGTATCGGGACGCTGGCATTGATCTGCACCTTGGACAAAGGGTGATCGGCATCGATCGGGAACGCCGTGAGGTGATGACCGCTCAGGGCCAAACCTTTTCCTATGATCACCTCGTGCTCGCCACCGGCTCGGCTCCCTTTGTACCGCCGATTCCCGGCACGCAGCTGCCCGGTGTCTTTGTCTATCGAACCCTGGATGATCTGGCGGCCATTCAGCATTACAGTTCCCGCTGCCGCCGCGCTCTTGTCATCGGGGGCGGCCTTCTCGGACTGGAAGCGGCCAAGGCTCTTTATGATTTGGGCCTCGAAACGTCCGTCATGGAAGTCGCGGATCGCCTGATGCCGCGGCAGCTGGATGAACAGGGGGCCCTACTCTTAAAATCCAGCATCGAAGCGCTGGGTGTTCAGGTCTTCACCTCGCAGAAAATTCAAGGCATCGTGGGCAAGGATCGCGTGCAGGGACTTTCCCTGGCGAACGGAGGCGAGTTTCCAACCGATATGGTGGTGATATCCGCCGGCATTCGTCCACGGGATGAACTCGCGCGGGAGAGCGGCCTTGTGATGGGGACGCGTGGCGGCATCTGCATTGATACGCAGCTGCGGACCAATGATCCTTCCATTTCCGCCATCGGCGAATGTGCCCTTTATGAAGAGATGATCTATGGACTGGTGGCCCCTGGTTACCGTATGGCTGAAGCGCTGGCGCGGCAGCTCTGTGGGGGCACGGAGTCCTTTACCGGAGCGGATATGTCCACGCGTTTGAAAGTGCTGGGCATTGAAGTGGCGAGTATCGGTGATCCCTTTCTTTCCGGCCAAAATATAGGGTTTTGGACGAGCTGGGATGGGGATCGCGGGCTGTATCGCAAGCTCGTTTTTGACAAGGCCGGCCGGCGTCTGCGGGGAGCGATCCTGGTGGGTGATACGGCGCCTTATCCGACGATTTATGGTCTCTTCCAAAAAGGGGCGGCTGTTGATGAGCAGCCCGAGAAACATTTTGTCACCGGATCCTTGACGGCTGCGTTATCGGACACCTTGATCTGCAGCTGTGAAAATGTACCGAAGGGCGATATCGTATCGTGCATCGCCCAAGGCGCCCGCGATGTCAAAGCCATTCAAAAGAGTTGTCGGGCAGGAACCGGTTGCGGTTCCTGCCTCAGTCTCGTGAAGGATATCCTGCACGAGGAACTGGAAAAACTGGGGGAGGAGATCGACCGCTCTCTCTGCGAGCACTTTGCCTTCTCGCGCCCCGAGCTTTATCAGCTGATCAAGAGCACACGAATCAAAACCTTCGAGGACCTGCTCAGTCGCTATGGACGCTCCGGTCATGGCTGTGAGATTTGCAAACCCACAGTGGCCTCGATCCTGGCTTCGCTCTGGGGTGAATATGTGTTGAAGCCTGAAGTCGCCACCCTGCAGGATACCAATGATCGATTCCTGGCGAACATCCAGAAAAATGGCACCTATTCCGTGGTGCCGCGCATTCCCGCCGGCGAAATCACGCCCGCGAAGCTGATCATCATTGGACGGATCGCGGAAAAGTATCAGCTCTATACGAAAATCACCGGAGGTCAGCGGATCGATCTCTTTGGAGCGCGTCTCGAACAACTGCCGCTCATCTGGTCGGAATTGATTGCCGCCGGTTTTGAGAGCGGTCATGCGTATGGCAAATCCGTGCGTACCGTGAAATCCTGTGTGGGTTCCACCTGGTGCCGCTATGGTGTCCAGGATAGCGTGGCCATGGCCATTCTCATCGAGGAACGTTACAAAGGCATCCGTTCGCCGCACAAAATCAAGATGGCTGTTTCGGGCTGCGCGCGGGAATGTGCCGAAGCGCAAAGCAAGGATGTCGGCGTGATCGCCACCGAGAAGGGTTGGAATCTTTATGTGGGTGGCAACGGCGGGATGAAGCCCCGGCATGCCGATCTTCTGGCGGCGGATCTGGATGATGCGACGCTCATCCGCTTCATCGATCGCTTTCTGATTTATTACATTCGCACCGCGGATCGCTTGATGCGGACGTCCACCTGGATTGAAAAACTTCCGGGTGGGCTCGCGCATCTGAAAAAGGTGATCCTGGAGGATGCCTTTGGCATTGGGGCCGAGATGGAGGAGGAGATGGCTGCGCTCGTGGCCTCCTTCCAATGCGAATGGAAAACCACGTTGGAATCACCGGAACGCCTGAAGGAATTCCGCAGTTTTGTCAATAGCAACGAGCCGGATAACAGCATTCAGTTTACCCGGCAGCGCGGCCAGATTGCGCCGATTCCTGTCAGCGTTTCCCCTTGAAGCAAGGAGAGGATCATGTGGAGAGCCGTGTGTGATATTGAGGATGTTCCCGGAAATGGCGGGGCCTGTATCAAATGGGGTGAGAGGCAGATTGCCCTCTTTCGTTTTGCCAACGGCACGTCCTGGTATGCGATGGACAATCGCTGTCCGCATGATGGGCAGGCGGTCCTCGCCCGTGGCATCCTGGGTGACAGCGGAGGGGCTCCGAAAGTGGCCTGTCCTCTGCATAAGAACAGCTTTTGTCTCAAGGATGGCCGGCATCTTGGTGGTCATGAGGACTGGCGTCTCACCACCTATCGCGTGAAGGTGGAGGCCGGGCAGGTCTTTCTTGATCTGCCCGACAAGGAGGAGCACCGTGGTGCCAGCTGATCTGCAAAAAACGGTCAGCGAGCTTTTGCGCCAGCAGCAGGACACGTCGCTGCAGAGTGCGGTGACCATATTTGCCGAAAGGAAGGAATCCGGAACGGGCAAATACCAGAGTCTGATCCCTTTGTCCCGCCCCGGTCCGGGCCAGCAGTATCGCTTCGAAGTGGATCTCGACGCCTGCACCGGATGCAAGTCCTGTGTCACGGCCTGTCATACCATGAATGGTCTCGATCGCCAGGAAACCTGGAGGAAAGTCGGAACTCTGGAACAGACCGAGACCGGATCTCTGCCTTTCAGTCAAACCGTGACCAGCGCCTGTCATCACTGTCTCGAGCCGGCCTGCGCCCTTGGCTGTCCGGTGAAGGCTTATGAAAAGGATCCGGTGACCGGCATCGTCCGACATCTGGATGATCAGTGCATCGGTTGTCAGTATTGTATGATGATGTGCCCCTATGATGTCCCTGTTTACAACGCCCGCCTCGGCATCGTGCGCAAATGCGATATGTGTTCCGCGCGGCTCGCTCAGGGCGAAGCACCAGCCTGTGCGCAGGCCTGTCCCACGGATGCGATTCGCATAGGGATCGTGGAGCAGGCGGAACTTTCCGCTCAACCTTTTCTTCCTGCAGCTGCGGATCCGCATGTGACCGTGCCATCCACCCTTTATAAAAAACGGGACGGATTGCCCGAGGGACTGCGGGCCGCAAATCATTTTCAACTGCAAGCGGAAGCATCGCATCAGCCTTTGGTTTGGATGCTGCTCCTTTCCCAGGCCGGAGTGGGCCTCCTTCTGTGGCAGGCTCTTTCCCTGTCTTTGGAATGGCGCCCTTCCTTGTGGGCCACGCCCGTGGCCGTGGGCCTTGTGGCATTAGCCCTGGTTCTGGCCACGCTGCACCTGGGACGTCCTTTGAAAGCCTGGCGTTTCATGCTCGGTTTGAAAACGTCCTGGATGAGTCGGGAGATTTTGGCTTTTAACTTATTCATGATGTCCGCCGCCGTGGAATTTTGGGATCAAGGTTTTCATGCTCCTGGCTGGACACTGGGAAAATCTCTGCTGCTCGGCACAGGGCTGCTCGGTATCTTTTGCAGCGGCATGATTTATGTTGAAACCCGCCGGGCCACCTGGAGCCGCTTTCGCTGCTTCCTGCGTTTTGGAGGCAGCACGCTCCTTCTTGGGTTGTTCGGCCTTCTGCTGCTGGCCAGGAATGATCCGGTTATTGGACTGACCCTTTTGCTTCTGGTGGTGAAGTGTCTGCTCGAAGCGCGTGAACATTGGCCTCTGCGTCCCGGCTCTTCCCTGCCGCTTCGCGCTCTTCTTTTGCAATGGAAACTGCTGGGATCATGGACGCTGACACGGTGGATGGCGGCCTGGGTGTGTGCCAGCGCTTTGATCCTCGCTCTGGCTGGTGCGAGTCCCGCGTCCTGGCTTGTCCTCGCAGCGGCCGCCTGTTTTATCGGCGAATATTGTGAACGCTCGCTCTTTTTCCGCAGTGCCCTGTCGCGCGGAATGCCAGGTCTTTGACGCGTCGGGAGACTTTATGTTCAATGTGCCCTCGATGAAGGAGCTTTTGCGCTCCGCAGATGGAGAATTGACCGAAGAGCTGCGTCTGAAGTCCAATGGTTTGGGACTCGGCCATCTGCCGGCGCGTTTAGAGCCGGATGCTCTGACGACCATGGTCTGCGGCTACTGTTCGACCGGCTGCAGCCTTGTGATTCATATGAAGGATGGGCAGGCGATCAATTTAAGTCCGGATGGGCGTTATCCTGTGAATCGCGGCATGGCCTGTCCCAAAGGTTGGGAGTCGCTGCGGGTCCTGGATAGTTCCGAGCGGGCGGTGGTGCCCTGGCGGCGCAACGAGGATGGGGGCTGGACTGCGGTGAGCTGGGAATATGCGGTGCTCACTTTTGTGAGTCGCATGAAGGCGCTGCAGGAAAAATATGGGAAGGGCAGCGTGGCCTTTTTAGGAACGGGGCAGATTCCCACCGAGGAGCTGGCGTTTCTCGGCACACTGGCGAAGTTTGGAATGGGTTTTTTGCATGGCGATGGCAACACGCGTCAGTGCATGGCCAGTGCGGTGGTGGCTTACAAGCAAAGTTTTGGATTCGATGCTCCGCCCTATACGTATCAGGACCTCGAGGAGAGCGACACTCTGGTCTTCGTGGGATCCAATCTTTGCATCGCCCATCCGATCCTTTGGGAGAGAGTGATGCGAAATCCGCATCAGCCGCGCATCATTGTGGTGGATCCGCGCCGCACGGAGACCGCCCAGGCGGCGACGCATCATTATGCACCGCAACCCAAGACGGATTTGACTCTGCTCTATGGTGTGGCGCATTTGCTTTTGGAATGGAAGGCCTGGGATCGGGAATTTGTGGAGCGCCATACCAACGATTTTGGAAAATTCCGGGTTCATGTGGAGGCTTTTACTCCGGCGTTTGTCGCGCAGCAGTGTGGGATGAACGTGGCCGAGGTTGAGGAGCTGGCCCGCTTGATCGCGGAAGGTCAACGGGTTTCCTTCTGGTGGACGATGGGCGTGAATCAAAGTCATCAGGGGGTGCTGACGGCGCAGGCTCTTATCAATCTGGCGTTGATGACAGGAAATATAGGACGTCCAGGGACCGGAGCGAATTCCATCACAGGTCAGTGCAATGCGATGGGGTCGCGGCTTTTTTCCAATACGGCGAGCCTACTCGGTGGACGGGATTTTACGAATCTGGCGCATCGGAGAAAGGTGGCGGATATTTTACAGATTGATGGCGCACGCATTCCTGAGACCAGTGGTTATGCGTATGATCAGATTATTGACGGGATCGAAAGCGGGGAAATCAAAGGTCTTTGGGTGATTGCGACGAATAGCGCGCATTCCTGGATCCAGCAGAATCGTTTGAAACAGGCCTTTAAAAAGCTTGAGTTTCTGGTCGTGCAGGATATGTATCGAACCAGTGAAACCGCGCAGTTGGCCGATTTAATCCTGCCGGCCGCAGGCTGGGGGGAAAAGGACGGAACCTTTATCAATTCGGAACGGCGGATCGGTCGGATCAGAAAGGTGGCGCGGGCCCCGGGGCAGGCGCTGGCGGACTTTCATATTTTTCGTTTGCTGGCGGAGGCCTGGGGACTGGGGCCGGAGTTTGCCGCCTGGAGAAGTCCGGAGGCTGTCTTCCAAATTTTGAGTCGTCTCTCGGAAGGGCAGCCCTGTGATTTTTCGCGACTGCAGACCTATGATGATATCAGCCCGCTCGGCGTTCAGTGGCCAGTGCCTGCAGGTGACGTGGAGGAGCAGCGTCGTCTTTTTGCGGACGGACACTTTTATCATGCGGATGGTCGGGCGCGGTTTATCTTTGGACAGCCGCAGGCGCCGCGGGAGCGATTGAATCCGGAGTTTCCCTATCTTTTGCTGACGGGTCGCGGATCATCGGCCCAGTGGCACACGGAAACGCGCACACGACAGTCACCGATTCTGAAACGGCTCTACCGTGATGAAGCCATGATTGAGATCAGTCCGGAAGATGCCAGGCGGGAAGGAATCGCAGCGGAGGATTGGGTGCAGGTTTCGTCCGCGCATGGACAGGCTAAATTTCGCTGCGTGATCACGCGCAAGGTCAAGCCGGGCCAGGTTTTTATTTCGATGCATAAGGATGGGGTGAACGGCCTGATTCCGAGCGAATTCGATCCCCAGTCTCGGCAGCCGTCCTATAAAATGTGTGCTGTTTTCATCAAGAAAGCCCACTGACGTTCTTACCTAAAAAGATGAGCCAGCTCATGGCGCCGGAATCCTCTGGCTGGTTGCGGGAATCATGCTATGATCCCCCCAACCACCATCATGTTAACAGAGGAGAACTGGCTTATGCAGAAAATTATCCCTCACATATGGTTCGAGACTCAGGCCCACGAAGCTGCGCTCTGGTACACGGGTATCTTCAAGAATTCAAAAATTCTCGCCGAGGTGACGCTGACCGACACGCCCTCGGGAACGGCTCACTCGGTTATGCTTCAGCTCCTGGGGCAGGAATTTCAGTTTCTCAGCGCCGGTCCCCTTGCGGATCGCAATCCCTCGTTTTCCTACATGGTGTCCTGTTCCACTGCCAAGGAAGTCAATGATCTTTGGGACAAGCTGATACCGGGTGGTATGGCGTTGATGCCTCTTGATACTTATCCGTTCAGTGAGCGCTTCGGATGGCTGCAGGATAAATTTGGAGTGTCCTGGCAGATCATGCACAACGGTGGGCAGCAGGTCCAGGAGCTGACGCCCTGTCTTATGTTTACGCAAAAGGCCAGCGGCCGGGCTGAAGAGGCCATGAACCTTTACATCAAAGTTATCGGTGATGGTGAAGTCCTGCCCGGGCATATCGATCGCTATAAGGGCGATGAAGGACCGGACAAGGAAGGAACGTTGAAGTATGCGCGTTTCCGCCTTGGGAAGCAGCAATTTGTGGTGATGGACAGTGCCATCCCGCATGCCTTTACGTTCAACGAAATGCAATCCCTCATGATTTACGTCGAATCCCAGACGGAAATCGATCGGTACACGGACGCCCTGACCGCGGTGCCGGAAGCCGAGCAGTGCGGTTGGGTCAAGGACCGCTTTGGCATTTCCTGGCAGATTGTGCCCGCGCGGATGGACGAAATGCTCATCAAGGGCACGCCCGAGCAAATCAAGCGGGTGACGCAGACTTTTCTGCCGATGAAACGCTTGAATATTGCAGCGTTGGAAAAAGCTTTCGCAGGCAAGTGAGGGGATCATTCCACCCCTGGGTTTGCCCCTGGGGGTGGACGCAGTAAAGCCAGCCAGCAGACTCGACTACTCCCTCTTTTTCTATCGTCATGTTTCACTTTCTCAGCTACTTATGGGTTTCCCTTTTGTGACCCATAAACAGTCGAGTCGAGGGAAAAAATATGCAGGAACCGATGTCAAGGATATCCGACGAAATCCCGTACTGGCATGGGACGAACCTGCTTTCAGGAAAAGCAGAGAGGCTTAAGAGGCAAAACTCATGAGCAAGGCCTCACCGGCGATGCTAAACCTCGCCCGACAGCTGTTCATAATCGAAACAAAGCATGTCGATGCTGACGAGAAGGGTATGGCCTGTGTCGTCATGGTCTGCGAGAGGCTGCGACAGCCCCTCACCAAATTTGCAGGTCCTGTCGGTTATTCGTCCCTTTTGTCCCGAGCCCTGGCTTTGGCCAAGGTGGAAATCCCCGAGTTGAAACCGATCTCCGTTCATGTAGACGGCAGTATCAGAGAATTTCTTGATGCTGATAAAAACCCCTTACTATCAGACCAGCAACGCCGAGAGAGCGCCGGAGTCGTTATCGTGGCTCATTTGCTTGGACTTTTGGATACATTCATCGGAGAATCTCTCATGGTAACCCTGCTTAGTGACGCATGGCCGAGCGAATCCTTCGACACAGTCGACCTGAGAAGCGAGGTGAAGTCATGAGAGAGCGCCAGAAGGTTACAATTCGAAAGCTACCGACCGGTGTGCGCGGCCTCGATGAAATTCTGGGTGGTGGTCTGCCCGAATATTCTTTCAATATCATTGGTGGGACACCGGGCTGCGGAAAAACCACACTCGCGCATCAAATTGTTTTCACGAACGCCACCCCGGAAAGACCGGCTCTCTATTTCACCGTACTGGGTGAACCTGCGCTCAAAATGCTGCGCTATCAACAGCAATACAAATTCTTCAATCATGACATGCTGAAAAATTCCATTCATTTCATCAATCTGAGCCAGCTGGCTCTGGAAGAGGACTTGAATGCCGTCCTGGACAAGATTGTGAAAGAGGTGGCAGCGGTGAACCCGGGCATCGTCGTTGTGGATTCCTTTCGCACGGTGATGTGGAAGCTCCAGTCCGGTGATCCTACGGTCGAGCTTCAGGCTTTCATTCAGCGCCTGGCCCTTCACCTTGCCAGCTGGCAGGCCACATCGTTTCTCATCGGCGAGTACACGCAAGGCGAGATTCAGAATCATCCCGTCTTCACGGTTGCGGATGGATTGATCTGGCTGTCCCAACAGGTGGAACGAAATTCCATCGTACGCAAACTGCAAATCATGAAATTGCGTGGGCAAGCCTCCGTGCCTGGAATGCATACCATTCGTATTACGGAATCCGGACTGCAAGCTTTCCCAAGGACTTTTGGCTTCACTGATGATATAAATAAACAAGCCAGTGAGCGCCTTTTGTCCATAGGGGTCCCTGCCCTTGATGCTTTAATGCATGGTGGCATCAAAGAAGGTGATAGCATTCTGATTTCAGGCCCTTCGGGCTCCGGGAAATCCTTGCTCGGGTCTCAATTTATCCATGAAGGCATTGTCAAAGGCGAACCAGGGGTCCTCATCGTTTTTGAAGAGCGCCCTGATGCTTATGTCTATCGGGCTGCCAAGCTGGGAATGGACTTCAAGAAGCCCATGAAGGATGGTTTGCTGGAAATCCTTTATCTGCGCCCCCTGGATCTCTCCGTCGACGAGACTGTTTTCGAACTCACCTCAGCCGTGAAAAGGATCGGTGCCAAGCGTGTCGTCATTGATTCCCTTGCGGGATTTGAGATGGCATTGGCGCCGGGGTTCCGCACAGATTTCCGGGAATCGCTTTACAGAATGATAACTGTGCTCACAAGACTCGGCGTGACGATTCTGAGCACGGTTGAGACCCAGGAGACCTTCACGAGCTTCGGGTTAAGCAATTATGATGTCTCCTTCCTTTCGGACGATATTATTCGTCTGCGTTACGTATCAATTAAGGGCCAGCTCCGCAAATTGCTGGTGGTGATCAAAATGCGAAACAGCCAGCACAGTACGGACATGCATGAGTATGAAATCACTTCAAAAGGTCTCGTTGTTGGACGGCGCTTTGAGGACTATCGTGGTCTGACATCCGGAATTCCTGGACCTTGGGATTATGGGATTCAGGAGGGCCAGGAGGAACCATAGCAGGAAGAATAGGAAAAGTATGAACTTAGATCGAGGATCGAGCTCGGACAAGAGTCGACCTGATTTTGCAGATATATGCCGCTACTGTTCAGAACTGTCACCGCAGCCTATGGTTGCCGCTGAGGGTTCCCATCATATCATACGTTATGTGAATCCAGCTTTTTGTCGACTGGTTAACCAGGAAAGGGATGCCATGATTGGGCGCCCTTTTTCTGAAGCCATTGCAGAAGGCAGGAATAATGAATGTGTTTCCATGTTGGAGAGAGTTTATCGGACAGGGGAGCCTGAGTTGCTCGATGATCAGGAGCATTCCAGCGAGCCCGCAAGCTACTGGTCCTACTCCTGTTGGGCAATTTTCGGAACTGAAGACCTCCCAGCCGGGGTGATGATCCAGATAACGGACACGACTGAGAATGTGAGGTTCCGAAAACGCGCGGCGGAAATGAATCAGGCCCTGCTGATCTCTGCCATGCAGCAACACGAGCTCACGCAACGCGCGGAAGAGCTCAATCGGGCACTGGAAATTGCGACCCAGGCCAAAACTCAATTCCTTGCCTCGATGAGCCACGAAATAAGGACTCCACTCAACGTTATTATGGGCTTCTCGGAACTCCTGAGCGTTCCCAATCTAAGCGAGCAAAAACGGAACAACTTCGGCGAACGCATCAAGCGGCAGGCTGATCTCCTCCTGCGACTGATTGATGAGATACTGGATCTGTCCAAGGTCGAGGCCGGCAGGCTGGAAATCGAGAGAATAGAGGTTGCCCTGCCGGAGCTCATTGCCGATATTCAAATGGTGATGCGACACCTTGCTGAAGAAAAGGGGCTCGAATTTTCCCTGACAGCGGATGATCTCTTGCCTCGTACCATCCTTTGCGACCCGGTAAGACTGAAGCAAATTCTCAGCAATGTGATTGGCAATGCCATTAAATTCACCGCGGCAGGGTCAGTGCGGGTGAGAATCCGAGTGGACCAAACGGAGCAGAAACTTCATTTTATCGTGGCTGACACCGGATCAGGTCTGACGCCAGACCAGGCTTCCAGGATCTTTCAACCTTTTACTCAGGCGGATTCGACCACGACTCGTAAGTTTGGAGGCACCGGGCTGGGACTTGATCTTGCCCGGCGTCTGGCGCGGGCCCTTGGTGGTGACACCGTCCTGGTTAAAACCGAAGCTGGTGTGGGAAGCGTTTTTGAGATTACGGTTGCTCTTGAGGGTGCGTCCTACCGCTCGTCTCCTCGCACCTCTCAAAAGCCAAACAAAGATGGCGATATCCGCCTTGATGGTCTTTCCATTCTTATTGCCGACGATGGAGTCGATAACCAGTTTCTTTTGTCCACCTATTTGACCCTTGCTGGAGCCCATGTGGAACTGGCAAACGATGGGGAAGAAGCGGTTTCCATGGCCATGGATGGCGATTACGATATTATCCTGATGGATATCCAGATGCCAAACCTTGACGGCTATCAGGCTACCGAGAGGCTCCGTAAGCTCGGATGCAAAGTTCCCGTGGTTGCCATCACAGCTCACGCCATGCGAAGCGAAATAGAGAAGTGTTTTCAGGTGGGATGCGATGCCCATCTTTCCAAACCTGTGAGAAGTCCGGCTCTCCTGGATATGGTACACCGCATGATTTATGATCGACCTGCCCGGCCCGCTCAGCCGGATGGCTTGCAGGATTCGGCTGGAATCCAGCCCTAGGCAGGCTCAAGCCTGGATTCGGATTGCCGATATGTTCAAGATTGATCTCTCTTGAAATATGTGCATTTCGATAACCTGGTGAGACCCTGCAAGATGCTTTATTCATTCGTCATCATCCTATTTTTTGGTCTATGGCCCCATATCGCGCTTTCCAGCCCCATGGGATCCAAGGTCTTCGAACTTCTGCCTGACACGGACAAGGTCGAGATTGATAGCTTTCACTATCTGGTGGATGACACCCATCTGCTGACCCTGGCTGACGTTCAGAAGCGGGACGACTGGAAGGAATATGGGAAGGCGGCCTTCAGTTTCGGCTTTTCCAAGCATGCTTACTGGTTAACTTTCCGCATCACGGACAAGGGTTCGGAGATGCGCCGCTGGATTGCCGAGCTGCATTATGCTCCTTTGGATCATATAGATTTCTACCTGGTCGATTCCTCAGGAGACGTCCTTCACAAGGTAGGCGGGGACCTTCTGCCGTTCGATGCCAGGGATGTGAAATACCGAACACCCAATTTCACGTTCCGAACCGGGAGCAACCAGACGGCCACGATCTATCTTCGGATCCGATCGGAAAGTTCCCTTCAGGGCCTCATCACCCTTTGGGAACCCGAGCGTTTCGTGGAAAGAGCGAGTGATGAGCTGTTTGGGTTGGTCGCTTATTTGGGCATCATGTTCGCCATGATGATCTATAATTTCTTTGTATTTTTGATTATCAGAGATCGAAGTTATCTTTATTACGTTCTTACGGTGTTATTTCACGGCTATACGAATTTTTCAGTGTTTGGTCTGGCTTACCAATACGTCAGCCCAGAGTGGCCCTGGCTCTCGAACACTCTCGTCCCGGTCGGGATAGCAGGCGCAACCATCTTTGGGCTGCTGTTTGCCGAAAAATTCCTCCGACTGCAGCGGCATTCCACCTTCATGCACCGCTTCTTTCAGGTTCTTATCGTTTGGGGAATCGGCACGCTCATCATGTCTCTGTTTTCGTATCGGGTTGGAATTATATCGACCAGCGCGCTCACTCTGGTCGGTTCGCCCGCGCTGCTGGTTTCCGGTATCATCTGCCTGCGTAAAGGTTATCGCCCGGCCCGGTATTTCACGATAGCCTTTGCCATCTTTTTGGTCGGCCTTTTCGTGCACCAGCTGATTCCCTTTGGAATTCTGAAGCCGGGCTTCTTCACCAGTAACAGCAATTACATAGGATCCGCACTGGAGCTGCTGCTCTTGTCCATTGCCCTGGGTCATAAGATGAAGTTTGAACAAAATCAATCCCATCATACGATCAAGGAGCTCAACAGCGAACTGCAGGAGCAGCACAAAAGGGTCCTGGCGTTAAACGAACACCTGGAGGAACGAGTTGAGGAGCAGACCAGGGATATTCGATCCATGCTCCAGCATATCAACCTGGGAATCTTTACCATCGTTGAGGATGGGCGGGTCCATAAGGATTACTCAGCCTTCCTGGAACAGATTTTCGAGTCCAGCAACCTGGGCGGGCGGAAGGCTGTGGATCTGCTCTTTGAAGGCGACGACGATCACCACGATGTCTCCAGCCAGGTGGATAGTGTTCTGCAAAGTACAATCGGCGAGCCTGGATTGGCCTTCGATATGAACGAAGCCGCGTTAACGAAGGAAATAAGGAGAAAGTCGCAGGATGGCCAGAAGATCCTTGAGATCGACTGGAGCCCGATCCTGAACCGAAAGAGTATCGTGGAGAAAATTCTGGTTACGGTGAGGGATGTTACGCAGTTTCGGGAATTGCAGTCCATCGCCGCCGACAAGAAGAAAGAGCTGGAGTTCATCGCGGAAATCGTACCCGTTTCCCGAGAGCAGTTTGCGCGCTTCGTCAGCTCCAGTGAAAAGCTCCTGGAGGAGAATGAGCGTCTCATCAAGCTCAATACAACCAGCAACCTCGAGGCGCTCAAGATCATCTTCATCAATCTGCATACTCTCAAAGGCACAGCACGTTCCCTCGGCTTTAAAAAGTTGACGGAGCTTGTGCATAATGCCGAGCACTTTGCCGGCCTCCTGCAGAAAGGCAAGGCGGAGTGGAGCCAGACGCGCTTGCTCCAGGATTTGTTCCTGGTCCGAGAGAACTTCGAATACTACCGCCATGTGAATGATCGCATCCTGGAACGAAATTCGGGTCGCAATAACGTCGAGATTGAGATTGCCAAAGTGGAAATGATGCTGGAAGGTATTGCCGAACTTTATCGGCATCCCATTCCTGCCTCATCCATGGCCCATGTCCAGACGATTGACTTCGTGCTGTCCAAGGCCTTGTATCAACCGGCACAGACTCTATTCAAAGAGATTTTTGCGGCCGCGAATCAGCTGGCGAAGGATCTTGGCAAGGAGCAGCCGCAGATTCAAATTGCGGATCAGGACGTTTATTTCTCACCCGAAGGGGCCGAGATCCTGCGGAATATATTCAGCCACTTGATTCGTAACTCCATGGATCACGGCATCGAGACCCGTGAGGAACGGTTGAGTTCCGGTAAAGCTCCGGAGGGTACCATTACAGTGTCCGTGTCCAGGGTTGAGGATGGAGTGGAGATTCATTACTGCGATGATGGACGTGGCCTGGCCCTGCAGACTATCAAGGAGATTGCCTTGATTCGCGGTCTCATCGAGCCTTCCGCGAATCCTGGTCCACATGAACTTGCCATGTTGATATTCGAACCAGGTTTCTCCACAACCCAGTCGATCACGGAGATCTCCGGTCGCGGTGTCGGCATGTCGGCGATCAAAAGCTATGCGGAAAAAGGCGGGGGCAGTCTGACTCTTGAGATCCTCCCCTTGTCAGAAACGATCAGCCCGGGGTTTCGAGCGTTTGCTGTCGTCATTCGCTTGTCCGCCCGCCACTCCCGATCCTTCTCGAGGGCGAGCGTTCACCCGGAAGGAAAAGTCGCCTAGTTCGTCATCAGGATTCGGTCACGGGACCATAGGCGATCGCTGCGTCCCGCACACGATGCGGAGCTTTGTCCCGCACGAGGAAAGCCAGGCCGCTCATCAGCGTGGTCGCGACTCCCAGATAGAATAACGCGGTGGGCCAGGCCACGGCTCCTCCGAAGAGCAGACCGGTTGCGATCGCACCCACATTGCCACCTGCCCCCACAAGACCGGCAACAGGACCCAATGCCCTGTTCTGCACAAAGGGAACGACAGCATACGTGGCCCCACAGGCCATTTGACAGAAAAGGCTGAAGACCAGCATCAGGCCGATCGCTGGTCCCAGGCTTTGCATGTGGGCGAAGCCGATCAGGGAAATTCCTTCCCCGAAGATTACGAGAGCCAGCCAGGACACCCGTCCATTGAGTCCCAGACGACGACCCCAGACGTCACCCAGATAACCACCCAAAGCACGCGAGAAAATATTCATCATCCCAAACGAGGCCGCCGCGAATCCAGCCATTTTCCAATCGAGTTGAAAGTAGTCGATGAAGTAAAGCGCCGCGATGTTATCGATGGTGAGCTCAAGGCCAAAGCAAAGTCCATACATGAGGGCCAGAACCCAAACCCGATAATCCCGCAAGGCCAGTGAGAAATTGCGGGAGGTTTTGTGAGGAGGCGGGAGGCGACCGTCACGACGGAGATCGATCAGGTCGCCCTCAGGAGTGTCCTGGGTGTAGCGATAGTAGAGCAGGCCCATGATGAGGCAGAGGAGGCCGACGAGGATCATGCAGAGACGCCAGGACTGTGACTCAGAAAAACCAAGGCTCATGATCCCGGCAAACATCAGTGGCATCAGAAGGTGCGTGGCTCCCCCTCCCATGTTGCCCCAGCCGGCGGTGACGGCGTTGGCTGTTCCGACAATACGCGGGCTGAACATCTGTGTGGTGTGATACTGGCTGATGACAAACGAAGCGCCGATCGCACCGATGGCGATTCGGGCGATTAGAAAGGTTTCATAGCTGTGAGTGAAAGCGACCCCGATGACAGGGAGCGCGCAGAGGATGAGCAGCGCCGCATACATCCGACGCGGACCGTAACGTTCGAGCAGGCCACCGATGAGGAGGCGACAGAGGATCGTGATGGCAACCGAGCCGGTGATGATGTGGCCGATTTGAGTCTTCGTTAATTGCAGTTCCTCGCGGATGATTCCCATCAGGGCTGCACTACCAAACCACGCGAAGAAGCATAAAAAGAAGGCCAACCAGCTCATGTGAAAAGCCCGCATGGGGGCCGTACGGAAATTCCAAAAGGATATGGATTCGGCTGGACCGTGAGACAACATACGCGCTCCTATTCGGATGATGGTTCCACGACATGCTGCTTAGAAAACGTCATCTGTGCCGTGAGATCCACTGATTCCCGCCCCGACCCATCAAGGTTTTGCGCTTCCAGGGCGTAGGAAAAATAGGGCTCCTGCCACCGGGTGGAAGGAATCTGTCCCATCCAACCAGCAGCCCCTGCGGGTAAGTCGAAGCGCGCTGAATGTTTTTTTGCTCCGGAGAAAGCAATTGACAAGAGCAAGGGCCGGTGAAATAAACGCCATGCGTATAGTCGCATAGCTTTGGGTTTCCGCAAGGAAGAGAAGGGAAGACGGTGAAAGACCGTCGCGGTCCCGCCACTGTAAGTAGTTAGACGCCATCAGGTCCACTCAGTTCGCTGGGGAAGGCGATGGCGGCGCCGGCTCCCACCGGCTTCACTACAAGCCAGGAAACCTGCCCAAAGTGCACAAATTCAAAACGTCCTCGGGGTCTGGGAGGTTTTGGCAGGAGCTTGTTCAACAAGCGCGTTCTTGCCTTATCCAACATTCTGTAGCCGTGAAACGGACCGCCTGATTTCGGGGGATGGGGAGCCGGAGCCATGAGCTTTGCGACCGTGATCGTCGGACACGGAAGTCGCGATGCTGAAGCCGAAGCCGCTTTTTTACAGTGGATGGATCTTTACCGATCCCTGCATCCTGGGCGGATTTTTGCGCATGCATTTTTGGAGCTAAGCCCACCGTTTATCGGTGAAGTTTTGCGCCAGCTGGCAGAAGAGCACGAGGATATCGTGATTGTGCCCTTGAGCCTTTTGCCGGCCGCTCATGTGAAGAACGATATTCCCCTGACGCTGCATGAATTTCGGCGCCAGTTTCCCCGCCCGCGTTTCACCGTAACCCAGGCTCTGGGTTTGCATGCGGCGTTGATCCAGGCTGTGCAACGGCAGGTGGAGCGTTGTCCTCAGGTTGATGTCGCGAGCTGGACTCTTCTGGTGGTGGGACGCGGTGCCAGCGATCCCGACGCGAATGGTCAGCTTTATCAGATCGCCCGTGTGCTCGCGGAAAGTGCCGGCATGAAACAGCTGGAAATCGCCTATATCGGGATCACCTGGCCGCGCCTCGGGGAAACCCTGCAGCGTCTCGCGCGCCTCAGGCCCCAAGGCATTCTGATGGTGCCTTATCTTTTGTTTCCAGGTGTTCTGGCGAATCGCGTCGCGCAGATGTTTGATGCTTTCCTGCAGCAGCATCCCTGGATCCAAGGCCAGAGCGTGGGTCCCTTGGGTGTAACGACAGCCTTGTGCGAAGCGGTCGAGGATCGCATCGCGGAAGCACGCGGCACCCCGCGCCTGGCTTTGCCCTGTGTCAGCTGCCAGTATCGGGTTCCCCTGGGAGCCTTGCAGGATCAGGTCGGGGGCCTCAGAAGCCTGCTCTGGAGTGTGCGGCACCAGGCCACCCATCAGCAGGGCAAGCCGCATCAGCATGCGCATGCGGCCATGAAAAAACATGTTCTGGTTTGCACCAATTATGATTGCAACAGCAAAGGTGCCACCGTGATTGCTGAAGAGCTGCAGCGGAGTCTCCGTAAACAGCGCCTGCATCGCGACTATCGGGTGACCCGTACGAGTTGCCTCGGGCGTTGTGGGGAAGGACCGACGGTGGCTGTCTATCCGGATGGCATCTGGTATCGCAATTTTCAAAAAGAGGATGTGCCGGCGCTGGTGGCACAGCATCTGCAAAGGGATCAGTTGCTCAGTGAGCGTATAGATTCCATTTTATGAGGAGTATGCCTATGGCATGTCACGAAATTGCCGCGTTGCGTCTCGGCATGATGCGCATTTTAGGAGTTCAGGATCCCGGACTGATCGAACATGAACTGGCCGAACTCGGCGAGGCCGGTGAAAAACCGGGGCCCTTGCGTCTGCTCAGCCAGGCCCAGGATCTCCAGTCCCTCAACCATGCCTTTGAACTGGCCCGTACGGAACTGGAAGACCGCTTGAGTCAGATGAAGCCTGACGATCCGGAGCGATCCTATGTGCAAACGCTGGCAGTTCTGAATAAGAAAATCGAAGCGGATCTGGCCAATCTTTATCACTACTGCTCGCAGTTTTTTGAAGACCTGGAGCAGGTTCATGATCACATGCATGTGATCTATCCTGCGGATTAAGGGGCAAGGCCATGGCAGAACACAGACAGGCTCGGGTGCTGGCGAATCTTTCGGATGAGAGCCGTGGTGCACTTCTGGCTTTGGAGCTGGAAGGACATCCCGACCTTGTGCTGAAGGGTGGGCGTTATATCATCGTTCATACCGGATTGGAAAATGCAGAAGGGAAAATAGTGAAACGGGCTTACAGCCTTTTTGCTGTGAAGCCTGGAACCCAAAAATTCTTCCTCGCGGCAGCGCCTGTCGCGGCTGGTGTGGCCTCCCATTATCTTGGTTCCCTTCAGGAAGGGGATCGGTTGACGTTCACCGGACCCTGGGGACGCTTTCACTGGCCTGCGGAGGCCCGGGAAAAAAAGGTTGTGGCGGCCGCGTTTGGCAGCGGCATCACAGGCATCCTGGGTTATCTGGCGAGTGTGCCGGCTGACTGCGCTGTGGATCTTTATTGGTACAAGGATGAACAGGGACTTCTGCCGGCTGCCATGGTGCGGGAATGCCTGTCCGAGGCCCATGCGATGCATGAACGCAGCCTGAGCGATGACCCTCTCAGGGACCTGCAAAACGCAGGACCGGAGCAGCGATTTGTCGCCGCAGGAGAAGGCCACCGAATCGAACGCTGTCTCAACTTTTTGCGGGCCAAGGGTCTCATCGAGGATCAGCTCCAGAGTGAAATCTTTTACCGCAGCCAGGACCTGAGCGATGCAAAAGCAGACCGGGGATAAACCACTGCGCAGCGGATTTACCACCGGGGCCTGCGCCGCCGCGGCCGCACGTGCGGCCAGCCAGTTCTTTCTCTGCGGCGTGCCCTTGCAGGAGATCGAAAGCATACTGCCAAACCGTCAGACGGTGCGTTTTGCTCTGAACCGTTGTCAGTGGGATGAGGGCTTTGCTCTGAGCAGCATTATCAAGGATGGAGGTGATGATCCGGACTGCACCCATGGAGCGGAAATCATCGCCCGGGTGCGCTTGCATCATGATCAATCTTTAAAAATCTATGGTGGTGTCGGCATCGCCCGCGTGACCAAACCTGGACTCGGTCTTGAGGTGGGAACATCGGCCATCAATCCCGTGCCGAGGCAAAACATTGCCGAGATGGTGCGGCTGGAACTGGATGACAGTATCTACCGCGGGGCGGAGGTGGAAATTTCCTGTCCGGATGGTGAGGAACGCGCGAAGAAAACCCTGAATGCCCGGCTTGGGCTTTTGGGAGGGATCTCCATCCTCGGCACCACGGGTATCGTCCTGCCCTATTCCACATCCGCGTTTATTGCCAGCATCGTTCAGGCCATACAGCTGGCGGCCGCGGAAGGGCAAAAGCAGCTGGTCTTCACCACAGGCGGTCGTTCCGAACAATACGCCATGCGCCTTCTGCCCCAGCTTCCGGAATGCTGCTTTATTCAGGTCGGTGATTATGTGGGAATTGCCCTGCGCAATGCCGTGCGCTGCGGCATGGAGGGTGTTCATATCGTCGGCATGATGGGCAAACTCTCGAAGATGGCCGATGGCCGGATGATGACCCATGCCTCGGCTTCGGAAGTGAATATGGAACTGCTCGCGACCCTGGCCGCCGAACACGGAAGTCCGGAAGCTGTTCAAACGCAGATCCGCGCCGCAAACACCGCGCGGCATGTGCTTGAGATCTGCCAGGCGCATGAACTGGAAAAAATGCCGAGCATGATCTGCACCCGCACGCGCCTCATCTGTGAAAAATTCGCGCGGGATAAACTTTGGGTCGAAGTCACGATGGTGGATTTCGATGGGAAAACTCTGGGCCGGGATGAACGGCGAAAGGAACCCTCATGAGTGATATGCGTCAGATGACGGAACAGGGACGCCGCATTGAAAGCGATAGCTTTGCGATCATCGACAGCGAAGTCGGCCCCCATGGTTTTCCCGCTGCTGAGTGGCAGATTGTCCGCCGGGTGATCCATGCCACTGCTGATTTTGAATTCAAGGATCTCATGGCCTTCCATCCGGAGGCTGTGGCTTCGGGAATCAGGGCTCTGCAGCGCGGCTGTCCCCTGGTGCTCGATGTGCAGATGATTGCAGCCGGTTTGAATCAGGAGCGCCTGAATCATTTTGGTTGCCAAACCTTCTGCAGCATATCCGATCCGGATGTCATCGCCCGAGCCAGGGAGTTGAATACCACCCGGGCCATTGAATCCATGCAGAAGCTGCAAAGGCTCGGCCACCTCGAAGGCTCCATCATCGCGATTGGCAATGCGCCGACGGCTCTGCTGGAAGTGTTGCGCCTGATCGCGGAAGAGGACCTGCGCCCGGCTCTCATTATCGGTGTTCCGGTCGGTTTTGTGGCGGCTGCGGAATCCAAGGAACTCTTGACGCAAACTCAGGTTCCCTGGCTTGCCGCCCGCGGACGCAAAGGAGGCAGCACCATCGCGGTCGCGATTCTTCATGCGCTCTTTGCCCTGGCTGTGGAGGCCGTCTGATGCGACAGCCTGCGGTGATTGTGATTGGCATCGGCGAGGACGGCTGCCTCGGCCTTTCCAGTCGCGCTTACAATTGTATCCGCCAATCCCAGATTCTGGTAGGCGGCGCCCGTCAGCTGGAATTTTTCAGCGACTATCCAGGTCGTCGCGTGATGCTGGGAAAAAAGGTCAAGGACACGCTCGAAAGTCTGCGGGATGAATCCGGTGATCACAATATTGTGATCCTCGCGTCGGGCGATCCCCTGTTTTATGGAGTCGGCAGTCTGGCCGTGAAAATATTCGGAGCTGAATTTTGTGGTTTCATTCCGCAGCCGAGCTCCATGCAGCTGGCCTTTGCCGCAGCGGGTCTCGCCTGGTCCGATGCCACCTGCCTTTCCGTGCATGGCCGCTCCATCGAAGGACTTTGCCAAAGAATGCGCCGGCTCAGCAAGGTGGCCCTGCTCACCGATGCCGAGAATTCCCCGGTGCGGGTGGCCCTGCATCTTTTGGAATATCATGATGCCGCGTGGGATGCGATCCTGTGCGAAAACCTCGGCAGCACCGACGAACGGATTCGCCCCTTGGATTTGAAATCGCTCAGCCAACTGACCGATGTCTCTCCACTCAATATTTTGATCCTCACCCGTTCCGCCGACTGGCGTTGTCCTCCAGCATTTTACGCGGAAGCGGAGGAAGCCTATGCCCGCCGCATGCCCAAGCTGGGTCTGATCACCAAGCGTGAGATTCGCGTTCTTTCCCTCGCCGCATTGCAACTTCGTGCCCAGGCGGTGGTCTGGGATATTGGAGCTGGCTCCGGTTCGGTGGCCATCGAGGCCGCACGGATCGCCAGTGAAGGCCGGGTTTTTGCCATCGAATGTGAAGAGGAAAGCCAGGGCTACTGTGCCGAAAATATTCTGAAGCATGGAGCCGATAACGTGCGACTCATTGCAGGGGAAGCGCCGGATGCTTTGGAAGGGCTCGATCAGCCGGATGCGGTTTTTATCGGCGGATCGAAAGGGAAACTCGACGCCCTGATTCAGCTCGTCTGGCAGAGACTCAATCCGGGTGGGCGCCTCGTTATCAATGCGGTGACCATGGAAAATGTCGGGCAGACCGTGAACACTTTAAATGCCATGGGCCTTGCCTATGATGTGAACCTGGTGCAGATCGCCCGCAGTTCGCTGCTGGCGGGAAAGTATCATCGCTATGAAGCCTTGAATCCCATCCATATTTTTTCATTGAGCAAGGAAGGACCAGCATGAAAACGGGCAGACTGATCGGTATTGGCCTGGGGCCTGGCGCCAGTGACCTCATCACCCTGCGCGCCCTGCGGCATCTGCAGACGCTGCCCGTGCTGGCGATTCCGCGACCCAATCCCTGGACGCCGTCGCTGGCCTTTCGCATTATCAAGGAGCATCTGCCGACCGGAACAGGGCAGCAGCATCTTTTCCTTGAATTTCCGATGAGCCGCGATCCGGAAATCCTGCTTCCAGCGTGGAACAAGGCTTTTGCGGCCATTCGGGAAAAGCTGGACGCCGGATTAGATGTCGGCTTCGTCACACAGGGGGATCCCTTTGTTTTCAGCACATTTATCTATGTCTATGAATCCCTGAAAGTGGACATCCCGGACCTTGAGGTCGAGATGGTGCCTGGCGTAAGTTCCATCAATGCGGTTCCAAACGTGGCAGGCCGTCCTCTGGTCGATGGGCAGGAGCGCCTCGCCGTGATCCCGGCCACTTATGGAATCGAGGATCTGCGGAACATACTCAGAAGTTTTGATTCCGTGGTGCTGATGAAAGTTTCCAGCATCATGCCCCAGATCGTTCAGGTCCTGGAGCATGAAGGTCTGCTCGAGGCCTCGGTTTATGTTGAACGCGCAACGACGGATGAGCAGCGCATCGTTCATGATTTGCGCCGCATACGTAATGATCGCTGTGTGTATTTTTCCATGGTGGTCGTCACCAAAAAACATCGGAATGGAATTCTGCGGGGCGAGGCTCCCAAAATTGAGAAGGAAACCCTGCATGTCACCTAAAAGGAAGCTCGCCATTCATGCCATCACGCGTCATGGTTTTGCGCTGGCGCAGAGACTTCAGGAGGCGTTTCCGGAAAGCACGCTTTATGTTTCCAATAAAATATCCCAGGAAGCCCGTGCTCATGTCGTGCCTGTGAAATTGCCCCTTGGTCCCTTGCTCGATGAAGTTTTTCATGCTTACGAAACGCATGTTTTTATCATCAGTGTGGGCGCCGTCGTTCGCATGATTGCTCCTTTATTGAAAGATAAAAAGCAGGATCCTGCCGTGGTCTGCGTGGATGATGCCGGGCAGTTTGCCATCTGTCTTCTGTCCGGCCATGTGGGGGGTGGCAATCGCGAGACCCAGCGCATCGCGGCCGCTTTATCCTGTCAGCCGGTTATCACCACTGCCTCGGATGTTCAGGGAACCCTGACCGTCGATATACTGGGGCGTGAACTGGGCTGGGTGCTAGAGGATCAGGAGCACAATGTCACCACGGGCTGCGCGGCTGTGGTGAATGAACGGCCGGTCCTGATCATTCAGGAATGCGGCCAGCCGGAATTTTGGCCCTTGAAGAAAGCCTGGTCGCCGGGCGTTCACTATACACGCTCCATCGAAGCGGTGGACCCTGAACTTTGGGAACGCATTCTGATCATTTCCGATCGCGATATCCCCGCTCTGCATCCGGACCTTTATGCCAAAGGTCTGGTTTATCGACCACCCACGCTTTGGATCGGGATCGGCTGTGATCGTGATGCGCCCTATGAAATGTTGAAACGGGGTTTGGAGGGTGTTCTGCGGGAATTCAGACTCTCGCCAAAGTCCATTGCCGGCTTTGCCAGCGCGGCGGTCAAGGCGGATGAGCCTGGTCTTTTGCAGCTTTGTCAGCATTTCAATAGGCCGCTGCAATGTTTCAGTGCTCCTGAACTTGATTCCGTACTGCCGATTCAAAATCCATCGGAAAAGGTGCGTGAGCATGTCGGCACCCGTTCGGTCTCGGAAGCATCCTGCCTTCTGGCGTCAGGCGCTGCGGAACTGCTGGTTCCCAAGCAAAAGTACGGAGAACCGGATATCAAGCAAAAGATGACGATAGCGATAGCCAGACAGCCATTTCCTTTGCGAGCAGGAGACCCGGCATGATTGGGCGCGACAATCGCCATAGCCAGACAGCCATTTCCTTTGCGAGCAGGAGACCCGGCATGATTGGGCGCGACAATCGCCATCACCAGACAGCCTTTCCCTTTGCGAACAGGAGACCTGCATGAGTGAACACGGCAAACTCTGGATTATCGGCATTGGTCCCGGTGCTCATGATTTGATTGCGCCGCGAGCCCTCGCCGCCTTGGAAGAGGCGGAGCTGGTGGTCGGCTATCAAACCTATATGACCCTGGTCCGTAAACTGATCAAGGGCAAGGACAAAATTCGCACCGGCATGACCGAGGAAATCGGTCGCGCCCGGGCTGCGGTCGATGCCGCCCGCGCGGGTCGCAAGGTGGCGGTGATTTCGTCGGGTGACTCGGGAGTCTATGGAATGGGTTGCCTGGTTCTGGAGGTGCTGAAGGAAATCGGCTGGAAACAAGGGGAATCACCGGAGGTGGCTTTGATACCTGGAATTACAGCCTTGAATGCCTGTGCGTCGCTCGTCGGGGCCCCGCTCGGGCATGACGCCTGTATGATTTCCTTGAGCGATCTTCTCACGCCCTGGGACCTGATCGAAAAACGCATCCAGCATGCAGCGGCCGCGGATTTTGTGATCGGCTTTTACAATCCTGCCAGCGGCCGTCGGCAAAGACAGATTGCACGGGCCCGCGAAATCCTTCTGGAGCATCGCAGCCCGGAGACACCGGTGGCTCTTGTTAAAAGTGCCTATCGCTACCGTCAGGACATCGTGCAAACGAATCTTAACTCCATGCTCGACTATGATATCGGCATGCTCACCACGGTGCTGGTGGGATCGACTCAAACCTATCGTTACGAAGGGCTGATGATCACGCCCCGTGGTTATCGCAATAAATATGATCTGGACAGCAGCGCGGTGCGCCCCGGTCAAACCCCGGGCCATACGCTGAAGGTTCCCCTTTCCGAGGTGCAAAGACCATGGCTCAAGTCGGCCGGCTCGTCGGAGCCATCCTTGCCGTAACCGGTGACGATATTTATTTGGTCGGAGACTGCAAGGAACCCTGTGAATTTCCTCGCTACGGTCTCGAGACGCCCCCGGAGCGTCATGTGCTCGCACAGCCTTATATCAGGCTCAAAAAACGTGGGGCTTTCGCTCTTGAGGGACCAAGGCTCACGATCGATCTGGAAGGCGAGGCTCTGCCCCAGTTGCTCGTCGATTCCTTTCTGATCTTTCGCAATGGATCGGTCAGCGAAAGACTGTGGCGGCTCTGCATCCAGTACAGTCCTGAACCCGTGGACGGGGTGATCGACGCCGACTGGCTGCGGCATGTACCGCGGGGTATCTGGGAGATCGTACGGGATTCCGTTTTACGTTGCTCATGAGGTGAAGCTTGACTGTTTATATTATTGGAGCTGGACCAGGTGATCCGGATTTGATCACGGTCAAAGGCCGCAAATTGATTCAGACATGCCCGGTGGTTCTTTATACCGGATCACTGGTTCCGCGTGAACTTCTCCAGGACACAGCCCCGGGTGCCATGATTGCCGATACATCGGGCATGCACCTCGATGAGATCATTGGGCACATGAAGTCGGCTCACGCACGCGGACAGGATGTGGCACGCGTGCACACCGGTGATCCGATGATTTATGGATCCACCGCGGAACAGATGCGGCGCATGGAGGCTCTGGGCATACCCTATGAGGTTATTCCCGGCGTTTCCTCCTATGCTGCCGCCGCGGCCGCGCTCTCGCAGGAACTGACGCTGCCGGAACTTTCGCAGACGGTGATCATCTCCCGTTGCGAAGGTCGCACGCCCATGCCGCAGGGTGAGGACCTCGTGGCCCTCGCGCAGCATAAGGCAACCCTCGTGCTGTTTCTGAGCGTGGCCATGATTAGAAAAATTTCAAGGCAGCTGCGCCCCATCCTCGGGGATGACTGTCCCGTGGCGATCGTCTACAAGGCCTCATGGCCGGACCAATTGATTCTGCGCGGCACCCTTGAAACGATTTCCGCGCAGGTTACGGACGCGAAGATCACCAGTCATTCCATTATCATCATAGGCCGCGTATTGGGCGCGACGGATTTTGCGGAATCACGGCTGTATGCGGCTGATTTTTCGCATGGATATCGCAAGGCCAAAGTCGAGGAACCTCTGGTATGAAGGCTAAGGGCTGGGTGTATTTTGTGGGAGCGGGGCCAGGGCCCCTGGACCTTCTCACGCTGCGTGCGGAACGACTGCTGCGAACCGCGGATCTCGTGGCCTATGATCAATTGGTCGAGGCTGAACTTCTTGCGCTGGTCAAAGCGGATTGTGAGTTGCTGCCGATCGGTTATCGGGCTCAAACCGGAGGGGCGCAGCATCCGATTCTGCATGACCGCATCCTGGAAGCGGCTCATGCCGGCGCGCAGGTGGTTCGTTTGAAATCCGGGGATCCCTTGATCTTTGGGAGGGCTGCGGAAGAGATGCAGCGCCTCGATGAAGCAGGGATTTCCTATAGCGTCGTGCCCGGCATCACAGCGGCTTTGGCTGCGGCGGCCGCGGGATGCTGGCCTCTGACGCGTAAAGGCCTTGCCACCTCGCTGCGACTTTTGACCTGGAGCCCGCACGTGATGGCACAGAATCCGGCGGAAACACTCGCCATCTATATGCCGCGGCACGGGCTTGCGAATCTGCTGCATGATTTATTGAATCAGGGCTGGTCACCGGCAACACCGGCGGCTTATGTTCAGTCCGCCCTGCGGGAGGATCAGGCCATCATCCGTGCGGCCCTGAGGGATCTCGTGCATGCCGTGGAACAAAATAGCGACAACCGCCCGGGAATTTGCTTGATTGGGGAAGCCTTGCACCAGGGGGTGGAATCCTGGCTCACGGCATGGGAAGAGAATCGGGCAGACTCGGCGGCCCTTGGGCAATGAGGAACATTATGGGACAAATTCTGGTCTATACCGGGCAAGGCAAAGGCAAAACAACGGCAGCTCTGGGTCTCGCCTTTCGGGCTCTCGGCCGCAGGCAAAAGGTCGGCGTCGTGCAGTTTATTAAAGGCAAATGGATGACGGGTGAAAGACAGCAGGCGTCCCGTACCGAGGGGCTCGATTTTTATGTCATGGGCGAGGGCTTCACCTGGGAAAGCGAGGATCTGACGCGCGATCAAAAAGCGGCGCAAAAAGCCTGGGAAAAAAGCTGCGAAATGATCCAGAGCGGCGCGTATCAGGTAGTGATCCTCGATGAGATCACCTATGCGATCCATTACAACTGGCTGGCGCTCGATGAGATCCTGCAGGTCCTGGCGTCACGACCGGAAGGGACCAGCGTGGTCCTGACCGGACGGCATGCCCCGCAGGGGCTCATGGATGTGGCGGACTGTGTCACGGAAATGAACAAGGTCAAGCATCCCTTTGATCGAGGGCAAAAGGCTTTGGTGGGAGTGGATTTCTAATGCATTCCGTACCACGGCTTGTGATCGCAGGGGCTGGCAGTGGGGTCGGCAAGACCACGCTGGTGGCCCTCCTGGCTTTGGCTTTTCGTGCGCGCGGTCTGCGCGTGCAATGTTTTAAATGTGGTCCGGATTATCTGGATCCGACCTGGCATAAACGCGCCAGCGGGCGGGAACCGCAGAACCTCGACAGCTGGATGATGGGCCGCGAGGCTGTGTTGCAAACCTTTGTTGATGCCACCCAGGATGCAGATCTGGCCCTGATTGAAGGCGTGATGGGGCTCTTTGATGGAGCCGAGCCCACCCGTGATACGGGTTCCACGGCGGAAATATCCCGTATTTTACAGGCTCCCGTGATCTGTGCCCTGGATGCGAAAGGTGTGGCGCGCACGCTTCTGCCTCTTTATTTGGGGTTAAGGAACTTTGATCCTGAACTCAACGTCTGTGGTCTTCTCGCCAATCGCGTGGGTTCGCGCGGGCATCTCGATCTCCTGAAAAAAGCCTGCGGATCCGAGCTGCTCGGTGGACTGCCCAAGGACGAGGCGCTCACGATTCCCGAAAGGCATTTGGGTTTGCATGCCGCTCTGTCCGATGTTTTTGACCAGGAACGCATTCAAACCTGGACCGCCCTGGCTCAGGAGTGGCTCGATCTGGATCGCCTTTGGGAGCTTGCCTCAGGGGCGCCTCCTTTGGCGGTTGAACCCACACCAGCCCAGACCGGAACGGAATCCCGTTGCCGCATTGCGGTGGCCTATGACGAGGCCTTTCACTTTTATTACAGCCACAATTTGCAGCTTCTGCAAAAGGCTGGGGCGGAACTTGTTTACTTTTCCCCGCTTCAGGACAAGGTCCTGCCGCCCAACATCCAGGCCGTCATGATCGGCGGCGGATACCCCGAACTGCATGCGGAAGCGCTGGCCGCTCAGGAGGACATGCGCACGTCCCTCCGCAACTTCGCGGCGCAAGGCGGAACGATCTATGCGGAATGCGGAGGGCTCATGTATCTCAGCCGCAGTATTCGAACGCTGGATGGACATGAGTATCCCATGCTCGATCTCCTGCCGGCCCGGACCATCATGCAGGACAGGTTGCAGGCGCTTGGTTATACGGAAGTGGAACAGGAAACGGATACCATGCTGGGGCCGGCGGGCCTGCGTTTTCGGGCGCATCAGTTCCGTTATTCGCTCCTGCAGGAAGAGGAGGATATTCCGAAGGTCTGGCGTTTGCGGGGCAAAAGGTCCAGCGCGGTGGTGCAGGAGGGTTATGCCCGGGGGCGGATCCTGGCGAGTTATGCCCACGGTCACTGGGCCTCAAATCCGGCCATTGCGCAAAACCTTGTCGCGAGTCTGACGCAGAAAAATGGCGACCGCGAAAAAAGATGACGTGTGCAAAAAAAAACGACATCTGCCGCAAGGCAGATGCCGTTGTCAGGATTCAACACTCTTAACGATTTTGCACAGCCTGGTAGTAGAGTTTCTTCAGATCCGCATAGGCGGGACTGAAGACCATATTCCCAGCGCCCCACAGGAAGTCAGGGCGACTCGTCGACAGCCAGCTGCCGCCGATGATGTTGCCGTTGACATCGAGTTCGAGGCGATAACGGTAGAGCAGAGGTTTGTGATAGCGGCGATCCAGTTTGGTGCCATCACCAAAGGGCTGCCAGGACGGGTTCATTTCTGCTGTATAGTAGAAAGTGGTGGCCATTTCCACTTCCTTCACCGTGCCGGGCGCGGCATTCTCTGAAATATCCGCGCCGGTAAAGGTGGCCGCTTCCTTCGTCGTGTAAGCCGCCACCGCCTGATTCCAGACTTCGCGATCGCGGGTGATGTCAGCCACAAAACTTTGTTTCTGAATGCCTACGATGTTGGTCAACACCAGGTGGAACGCTCCGGCGTTGGTGTCGCTGCAGCCTTTGGTCCGGAAAGCATCATGAATGCCCTCCAGTCGTTCCGCTGGCGTGAGGTTGCCGGTGCCAGCCAGCTCCAGAATTTTGGGAGCCTTGCTCACAGCATTATTGAAGTCCTCGATGATACTGGCTTTCGCATATTTCCTCAGGCTGTCGCTAACCTCCTGGAAACGCTTCCGGGCGTACTCCCCCGAGTCAGCATAAGCCAGAATATAAGGAGCCAATCCTACCTTGACGGCCACATCAATGCTTTTCTCCTTGAACAGGAGATCAATGGCTTCTTCCACTTTCTCGTTATTGTTCGCTTCCAGCTGACCGAAGATCTCCCGGTCGAGGCGCGAGGCATTGGTCTGGCTGATGTCGCTGTTGCAACGGACGCCCATGAACGTGTTGAAGCGTGTCGTGCCATCGTCGACGTCGATCATATGCGTGAGCAGAGCCTTGATATCGGACGCCCCGAAGTCCACCTTGATCTGATCCTTGCTCGTTACGCTGATGGCTGCCGGTTCCTTGAACATCACCGTGGCCGGAGCCCAGGCATGGCAGAGGCCAAACCAGGTTTCGATCGTCTTGTCGTCCTTATAGGACGGATGATCACGCAGAGTTTGCAGGATACCGGTCCGGGTTCGCTCGGATTTTACCGTCGCGTAGGTAAAGTCCCCGCGATAGATGTCATACTTTTCTGCTGGCGAAAGGCTGCGAATCGTGGCGGAACGCTCAGCCTCGGACATCGCCATGAGCTCTTCCTTGGTGTAGGGCTCATAGCCATAAACCTCGCTTCGTCTCTTTTGCAGGTCCGCGTTATCATCCAGTTGGCCGCGATAGAGTTGATCGCTGGATTGGGCCTCCATCCGGCTGAGTTCCCGGCTCTTCGGATCGTTCCAGCGATAGGTCACACCCCCTTGATAGGTCGGCCAGTAGTTGTCGCTCCAGGTCATGCGGCGCGGCACGCCGGTCTTGGGCAGCGACTCATAATGGGTTTCAAAGGTGTGCTGCTTGGCCATCATGGTCACAGGATTGTTGGCGTTATCCCATTCATCTTTTACGTTGGACGTTTGCGGGGCTTCGCATCCAGCCAGGAGGGCGATGAGAAGACCGGTTGCAATCTTATGTTTCGACATCGTGCTTACTCCTGAGTGCAAAGGTTAGCCAGTGGTTTATTGGTCACTTCACTCTTCTTGCAATCGATGCTTTCGGCATCGGCATAAAAGTGTTTCATGGCGTCGAGTTTATAGAGCGGGCTGAAGTCGGTGACCCTGGTGAAGTCAACGTCAAGACGCTCAAGAGTTTTGAGCCATGCCAAAGGACTCAGGTCCGTGAGTTCAGGGTTGTCGGTGAGAATCAGCTCACGCAGTCCCGTGAGGCGGGCCACAGGTTCCAGGTCGGTGAGATTCTCACTGGCCATCGACAGGGTAAAGCCACGATTGCGGAAGATCGAAGCGCTATTCTTTTCCCGCAGAAGGCTATCGAGCATGGCGCAATCATTGCGGATGCTCAGGGCCACGCTCATGGCATCAATGGTCTTTTGCGCCGCTGTATTGTTGCGATCTTCACAGATCTCACGGAAGGGACGATAGGGGGCAATGGTCACCTGCTCCCGGATGGTTTGTTTCTGGCCGTTGGTATCGACGACAAAGGTCAGAAAGCCCGCACAGAACTTTGTTTCAGGAGCCGCGCTGATGTCGGCCAGAACTTCAATCAGGCCGGCGCTTTCACGCGCACTCAGTTTGCAGGCTGCGGGAGTCAGTTCTGCCACCTGATGAGCTGCGACCGCAACGCCGCTCAGTTTCACATTGCTCGACAGACGGTATTTCAGACTTGCGATGACATTGTCCGGGCGGGAAGCGTCCTGAAGCCTGTGCTCCCGATAATCGAGTGCCACAAAGCGTACCGGCACATTCAAGGCATGGACAGCTTTTTGTCCGGCAGCGGACGCGACCGAAACTTCAGCCTGGCAGGCGGCGGGAATTTCCTGATCGGAGGCCGGCTTCAGCTCGACATCGACCAGCCATTGCTCGCGGCTGAGATAAGGGCGGAAAACACAGGTGCTGTGTTGCGACTCGACGCGTGGAGCCTCCAGCGCCGGGCCTTCCAGCTTCAGCTGAACGGCGGCCACAACCCAGGGTTTTTCGGCAATCAGAACATCATCCTTGGAGGCGATCGTGACGAACTTCAATTCGTCTTCAATGTCCAGCCGGGTTTGAGCACTCAGGGTTTCACCGGCGTATTTTGCAGTGATGGTGACGCTGCCACCGGCATTCAAAACCTTGGCCGCATTGTTTTCGATGGCAACCTTTTGCGGATCGCTGGATTCCAAAACGAGTTTGGCGGGATCAACGTCAACCGGCTTGTCGCCGGCGAAACCGAGCACCTGCAGAGTGAGGGTGTCGCCATTTTTCAGAACATGGCTCTCGTTTTCAAAGGCGATCCGGGTGGGTTCCACGACCGTCCTGGCCAGCGTGATGGTTTGCGTGAAGTCGCGGAACTGGGCCTTGACCACAGCATCTTCCACCAGATCTGCGGACAGAGCGATGGCGCCATCGGCGACGGTAATCTTGCCTTGATCATCGGAGCCAGCCTCGATAGTCCAGGTGACATCCTGGAAGGTCAAAGCTCCCTTGTATTCCGTTTCATCGACCGCTTCAGCGGTGACCGGACGGCTTTCACCGGCCTTGATGGCCAGGGCCTGAGGGTTGACCGTAAAGGCTTTCACCGCAGCCACGCGGCATTCTGTGATGGAATCCTCGGGCTTGAAAATGAACTGGCCGTCCGCACAGTGAGCGGTCGCCTGGTAGGATTCGCAGACGGATTGAAAGTTGACCAGTGCGGCTTTGAATCGCGGAAACTCCTTCGTGGCACCGTGGGGCGTATCCCCCTCGCAGCTGCGGCCAGCATCAGGCGTTGCCGCTGTGGCCGTGATTTTGATTTCAGCCGCAACATCCTTGACCACGGCTTTGATCATCACATCCGTGGCACTCCCTAGAGCTGTCACATGGCCATCGGCACTGACGGTGACCTGATCGCTCGATGACGTCCAGGTGGCTTCATTGTTATCGATGACAAAGGCCTGTCCATTCTGGTCCACACCCTCCAGCGTCAGGAGCAAGGGCGCACCATTTACGTTGACCGTCATCGTTTCCGCTTTGATCGTGAGTTTCTGCAGCAAGGTTTCCTCACAAGCGGGGAAGGCTTCCTCCTGAACCAGCAGTTGACCGTTCGTGCAGGTGCCGTTCACCTGAAGGGCAAGGCTGGCGCAGGTTTCATTCCAGGCCGCACGCTCCTTCCGGTACCAGGTCAAGGATGCCGATGCGCCTTCAGCAAGGCCCTGGCAGACCTGGCCTTCAGACGTCGTTGGATTCGTGTCCTTGTCTTTGTCTGAATCTTTTTTACTACAGTTGATCAGAAGGGAAACCAGTACAAAGGCATGGGGAAGCCTTTTCAACACCATCGAAGCTCTCCAAAGAATGTAAAAAGTCATCAAATGTGACGGCCATCACGGACCTCAATCTTGATCCTGCTCGTCGTTCACACCGAAGAAACACCAAAAAACAAGAGTTATTGCGTTTAATGAATCTCGTGCGAGCGTAACGCGACGATAGGGCTCAACCGATCTCAAGTCCGCAGCAGTCGGACTCTTGGGAGCAAGGGCTGTGCCACTGACCGAACGAAGAGGTTTTGTCATTGGCGTGAATGCGTTCCCTTCCCAAGAGCAAAAACGTAAGCGGAGAAAATCACGATAGCGGTGAAGATGGCAAGAGATACCGGAATCAGTCGCCGGATGCAGACGGCACGCACGACTCCATCGTGGCCCTGCAAGCCTGTTTTGTCGCAGCAGAGCCCGGTCGGGTATTTCCTTCGGAGGCGCATTTGTGAAGGCACAATAAACTTTTGGAATGGATCATGCAGTTTTGTTCATGTCCTGATGTTGCGGCTCACCTGCGTGAAAGGACCCCCTGTGAAACGTCTTATGATCAGTGGTTTTGGCTGTCCGAAAGAGCCTTGGATTTCCTTTCTGGGTCCCGGGACAACGGTTCTGACTCTGCATGAGGTTTTGGAAGCCACGCGGACTTCCGACATGAGTACGTGGGGTCATTTCGTGGCCGAGGAAATCCGCCGGCTGCGACCCGCTTCTATCATCGCTCATGATTTTGGTGGAGTGATGGCGCTCAAGGCGCTTTTGGAATTGCAGGAGAGGAAGATCCGGGTTCACGCCCGTCTGACTCTTCTGAATACGGCATTCCGTGATTTCGATGTTCTGAAGAACCCGCATCCGTTTCTGATACAGATCGCACCCTGGAGTCTCACATCCTCCATGATCAAACTTTCTGGTGGCACCGTCGATCCCCAGCTGGAACCCTGGTACAACATGATCCGCAAGGTTTATCGCCAGGTAATCGTGGCCAGTCTTGCCCGCAAGGTTCAGCGGAAGCTTTATTCCCGGGAAAAAGCCCGCCTCGGTTCGCTGGATATTGATGTCGGCATCCCGATGCAAATCATTGCTTCAACCAACGACCCTTATACCAGCCTCGACTGTCTGAGGAGCATTCAGGAGGATTTTCTGGTCCCTGATCTCTACACGCTTGAGTATGGACACTTCCCTTACTCGTCGGCGAACTGCGAGCTCGTGCGGGAATTGATTGAACATTTCGAGGCCAGTCCAAGAGCCCTTCATGCCAGGTAGGAAACCTTTCCTCGGTCAGCCGAGTGCCGCATGGCCTCCATCCGCGGTTCCTTCGGAAAGGACGCGGGTTCGGCCTGCGGTCCTGTGATAACTGTCTGGAGCCGCGGGAACACCGGCTCGGCATTCAGGGGGCTCCCGCACCGGAAAAGGAAGCCGCATCGTCCCTGGGTGTCTGGGACGCGCCTTCCACTTTCAGACGATTTTCAACGTTTTTCACCCCACGAATATCGAGGATGATATCCTCGGCCCGACTTTTTTCGATGCGTCCGGCGACAGTGCCCGTGAGTGTGACCTCACCATCCTGCACGTGAACCTCCACATCAGAGGCATCGATCACCGGATCCTGAGTCAGTCGTTCACAAACATCCTCCTTGATGCTGTCATCGGAACGACGATAACCTTTGGGGCCGAGCCCGGCATTACCCTTGGGTCCCCAGCGATGACTGCGCTTTTCCTCCTGCGGTGTGGTCCTGGGTTCACCGCCTTCCCAGCCTTCGGCGCCTGCCACATCGCTGGCGCGCAGGAAGTCGATCGAACGTCGCTGCTCATTGTTTGAATCAGCGTCCGGGCTCATGCTGTCCCCATCGGACCCCATTCCACCCAGTCCGCGTTCCTCCATCATGTCTGCTTCTTTTTCAGTCTTTTGATTGTGTTTGTCCTGTTGTTCCGACATGGGCCGCCTCCTTGCCATCATTGCTCTTTCTCAAGGAAGCAAGACTCGTGCGCGGATTCAGGAACCCTGGCAGTGTCCTGCTCTGGCCCTGGTGTGGTTCGTGCAACGGCGCCTGGACCCTTGATGCTGTCACCCGCGTCCGGATCCAGGAAAATACCTATGAAAACCATCGCCATTCGAACCCGTGAGCATCTTCTGAATACTCTGGCCGAGGCCGCAGAGTTGGAGCACAATCTGATGTGCCTTTATCTCTACGCGGTCTTCACCTTGAAGGAGTCGCAGGACGAAGGCTTAAATCGGGCGGAATGGGACGCGGTGGGACGCTGGCGACGCACCATGCTGGATGTCTGCGTTCAGGAGATGGCGCATCTGGCTCTGGTCTCGAACCTCACCACCGCGGTCGGTGGCACCGCTCATTTCTTCCGCAGTGATTTTCCGATGAAGCCCGGGTATTTTCCCGCCGATTTCGTGATGGAGCTGGCACCGTTTGATCTCGATACGCTGCAGCACTTTATTTTTCTGGAGCGGCCGGAGGATCTGCCGGTGGAGGATGCTGCCACCGCGCAGGACAAGGATGACTATCGCCGCGATGCGCCGCGGGGCCGCCTCATGACCCATGTCGGCGACTATCAAACCGTGGGGCAGCTCTATGAGGCCGTGGAGGATGGGCTTCATTATCTGAGCGAAAAAATAGGTGAGAAGGCTCTCTTTTGCGGGCCGGCGTCCCTGCAATTGTCACCGGCGGATGTCGAGCTGGAGGGTTTGACTTTGATCACCGATTCGGCAGCGGCTGTGCAGGCATTACGATCCATTGTGGAACAGGGTGAAGGTGGCAAAGGGCAGGAGGGTTCGCATTTCGCTTCCTTCTGTCACATCAAGGAGGAATACCTGACCCTGCTCGACGCCAATCCTCATTTTCAACCCGCCCGGCCCAGCGCCCGGAATCCTGTCATGCGCCGTCCGGCGGAAGATGATGGGCGAATCTGGGTGCAGGCGCAACCCGCCGCCCGGTTTATGGATCTCGCCAATGCCCTCTATGGCTTGATGCTGCGTTTTCTTGTGCAGGTCTATTCGATGGAAAGCCGTCCCGCGGCGCAAAAGAAAATTCTGCTCAACGCCGCCTTCACCCTCATGCATGCTCTGTCCGCCACCGCCCGTCATCTGACGAAGCTGCCGGCGCATCCTGAGCATCCCGGTGTGAATGCCGGCCTCAGCTTTGCTCTCAATCGGCATTTTACGCCTTTTGAAGTCGGAAACGAAAAGATGCTGCTCAGTGAACGGGTGAGCGAGGTCATGGCCGCGATGGATGCTGTGATCGAAGGGGAAGGGATCTCCGCACTGCAGAAGGTGCGGGAGTCCCTGGAATCGATTCACGTGTCCCTCAACCAGTTGCCCGAGGATCAGTAGGAATAGGTATCGTAGGTCTCATGCTTTGTGGGGGGAGAGGCAGCATCCACGATCGGATTATAACGCAGCATGCGCCGCGCCCGATGCGAAAGTTCGCCAACCATGCTGCGCGGAATGTCGATGGAGACCTCCGGCCTCAGCAGCCATTTCCGGCTGTAACCGATCACCACCATCGGCCTTGGAATCGGGGTCTGATTCGGTGTGCCGCGATGCAAAGCCCTCACGTCGCGGACCATGACGTCGCCAAGTTTCATGGGCACAGGTTCGAGTTTGACCTCCCCTTTTTCCGTGCGTTCCATGCGCTCCGCTTTGGTCCAAAGATGGGTTCCTGCTGCGATCTCAAACGGCCCGTTCTCGCGGGTCACCTCCACCAGGGGGAAGTTAATGGCCAGCTGGAACGGGGGCGTCTCGATGCCAAACTCGGGAAAGAGCGGCGGCGCATCGCGGTGAACGTCCTGATAGTCCGAGCCCAAAAGAGGCGTATCCGTTGCCAGCTGACACATGACAAAGTCCTCGCCCACCAGTCCTTCCACAATACTGAGGATGTCGTCGTCTTCAAAAATCGTGGGATCGGCAAAGGGCTGCTCAAAAGGCAGCGTTACGTAATAGCGAGCGGGACCACGGCCCACGGTACTGCCGCCGGAATCAATGTAAGCGCGCAGGAGGGGCATGAATTGCTCGTTCCAGTGCTGCATCACCGCGGGTGAGAAATGCTGTTCGAGGACGCAGTAACCATCCTTCAGAACTTTTTGGGTCAAGGAGCTGAGTTCCTGAGGGGTGTATCTATGATTTGGCATAGGGTATTCCTGCTGATGTGTTCGTCCAGGACGCCGGAGCGTCTGGGCAATTCATAGCAGATTCTCAGCGGAAGCTCAGCGCAAAAACTCAATCAGCTGCTGACGATAAGGACTGTCCGGATCTCCCAAGGCTCGCGTATGACCTTCGCTTGTGACATCCACCCATTCCTTCGGCGCGACCGCTTTTTCGTAGAGTTCACGGCCCAGTTCATAGGGCACAACGGGATCATTCAGGTTATGAAAGAAGAGCATCTTCATGGGCAGGCGCTCAATACTGTCGATCGGGTTCCAGTCATCCGAGATCAAAAAGGAGAGGGGATACTGCAAGGGCCAGGTGAGAAACGAGGCGCCGAGCTTTTGCCGCGCGATCTTTCGATAGGACGAAAAACTGCTATCGATCACGAGACCCTTGACCTGATCCGTGGGACAGCTGCCGAGCGCGCTGATCGCCACCGCCCCGCCGATGCTTTGGCCAATGACATAAAGCTCATAATCCTTGAGCACCGGATGCTGCTCCACCCAGCGAAAGACCGCGCAACCATCCTTGACCAGGCCCTCGCGGGTCGGCGGCACCGTGGTGGACCGTCCATAACCCCGATAATCGAAAGTCAGAACATCAAAGCCTTCCTGCGTGAGCCAGGCGGTGAACATGAAATGCGAGCTCATGTTCTCGGCATTGCCGTGGAAATGCACGATCAGTTTTTTATAGCCCAGCTGTGTCAGGGGTTTGAACCACCAGGCGGCGAGGATGATCTCACTGCCTTCGGGGATGCGCTCATCACTGTACTGGAAACCCAGCTTTTTCGGGTCATAAAGGTCCTGCTGCACCGGATAGTAAAAGAGGCTGTTGCAGGCGCCAACCCAGGGTGTAAGCAGCATGATGAGCACCCCCTTGTTCATCAGCTCGCCCGTTCCTGTATGGCGAGCGGCATCATTTCCTCGGCCAGGAGTTCCGCATCCCTTTGCGATAATTTGAAGCGATGCAGAAGCTGATGGAAGAGATCGCGATCCATCTGATGCGGCTGAAGCCAGATCCAGTGCGCAAACTGATTGGCGAAGGCGATCAGGTCCTGTGGCTCCGGCTGATCGCTGGTCGCGACGCTGTGATGATCCTGGATGGCGTCAATGGAGGATTCGGAAAGGCCCCAGAGCGCCCCACCGATTTCACCGATCACCGTATGCTGATAGCCGGCGTGTCTTTGTTCGGCCGCCGTCCATGGACCCAGTGTATGAATGTCATTCACTTCCACCTGGAAGCGGTCGGCGATATCCGGTCGGACCAGAGCCAGCACCAGTTTGCCGAGATTGCAGAGACAGCCGGTGATATAAGCCTCGTCATCCGGCAGACCGACTTTGAATTTGCGCGCCAGATGTTCGGCGATCCGGCCGATGGTCATGGAATGATCCCAAAACTCATCGGTATGAAAGACCCTGGTTTTCGGCTCCACGCAGCTGATGGCTGCGAGCAGAACGATCTCCTTCACATGCTGGCGTCCGACCAGGGTAATGGCGTGGGAAAGGGATTTGGGGCGCGCGCCGTCATGCATGGTTTGATTTTCTGCAATCCGCATGATCTTGGCAGAAAGCAGCGGATCATGTCGTGCCAGCGCCGCGAGATCACGGGAATCGGCGTTGACATCATCGATTTTTTGCAAAAGTTCCATCACCGAGGTCGGCAGCCGCGGCAGCGTCTTGAGGGCGGGAATCTGATTGAAAATCGACTGCGCCTGCGGGCTCAGCCGCCCGATCGGGTCATACCAGTCGTGACGTCCCTTCATGATGACATTGGTCGATTCACAGGCGCAATTGAACCAAAGATGCCCTTCCTCACAGATGCGCCAGCGGCTGGTGTGCGCGAGGAAATCCTCGGTGGAGTAGAACAGACGCCCGCAGTTCTTGCATTCCATGATCGGGTGCATCGTGGTTTCCATGCATCATCCTTGAGTTGTTAAAAGCTCATGGTCAGTTGAACGTTCACGAAATATTTGGAACTGGCCTTCAGGGTGAAGTTCTGTTCGCTTTGATCATGCATCGGCAGGGACAGAAAGATCGCCTGCTCGGCCGACGCGGACGGATCGGGCTCCAGCCCCAAAAGACGGGCAAAATCCCCTGCATTCACCACCAGAACATCCGGATAACCGGAGGGCGTGGACAGATCGCTGGAGATGCCAACCACACGGGTCCGACCCCTGGGCGTCAAAAGAACGATTTCATCGGGACTGACATAAAGGATGGCCCAGTATTCCGCATAATTTTCCGACTCCAGCGCCACATCCAGCGCATTGAAACCGGAACGCATGAGTTCCCAGGTGACGGGAAAGCGGAAGTACCGATGGCCGGGACGCGTGCTGCTCGGTTCCTCTGGACTCGCCAGCGCGGCCGCATACAAGGGCGACGCCAACGGCAGCGCAAGGAGAAAAGCAAGGACGCAAGCAGGGAAACGTAGCATCAAACCACCCGGACCTGGTGAAGTTGATCAAACCCTGACTATTGTATGTTAAAATACGTCCTGATTCCATGGCCCAGATCATGGAGCGGAGTGGAGGGTCAAAGATGGCACGATCGGATTGGGTCGCTCGCATGCAGTTGGGGCTGGCTCTGTTGCTGCTGGGTTGGATGGCGCCTTTGGAGGCAGGCATTCACCGCGCTCCGATTGTCATTCCGGCCCATAAAATGCGGGCCATTGCGCAATACCCGGTCAAGAATTATCGGCTTTTTCGCAGCGGTCCGGCCGGCGAGGCCATTCCGATTCCCTTTCAGATTGATGAAATCAACGGCATTGGTGATTATGTTCTGAACGAGGGGCCGCAGCCCAATCTGCAGACGGGTGACAGTGTCTTCAATCATCTGGATGAGCTGAGTTTCATGGGGGATGACGTCGGCCCCGTGAGTCCACCCAAAACCTGGCCCGGGACGCAGAAGCCGCATGCCGTCTTTGAAATCCGCATTACGCCTCCCGCGGGCGTGCCGAATACCAGCGAAGGTGCGGTGTACGTCGCGGTCTTTCTGCAGAATATCCCAAGCCAGGTCAATGACAAGTATGTCGTCTTCAATCTGAAATCCGGGGAAATTCTGACTTCGCGTTACCGCTATCGCTTTGATCAGAAAAATTATCTGGTGGTCAATGGGGTGGAGATGGTCAAACCCGGATTTCCCTCGGGGCCGGAGAATGTACCGCTCATCGATTCCTCGACCTTTTATGCCCGGGCGGACCTCAAGTATTTCCTGACCCTGCAGGTGAATCATCGGTCGGTCAACAGTCGGCTGGAGGCCTTCAAGAGCGGGCCTGTGCGGACCATCGTGCGGGTGACCTTCATCTATCAATTCCTGAAGCTCAACTTTGAAGTGGGCATGTACACCGAAGTCAGTTTTTTCAGCAACTCCGTTATCCTGCCGGCCATTATCTATAACCCGCTGGATGGGGTCAAAAGCCTTAACAAAGGGAGCGGGTTTTACTATGGCTTTGCCCTGCGGGAGAGCCCGAACCGCTATGAATTCAGCACCAATATGAAACCCTATGAGGAAGCCGGGCAGGGCAGCAGTCTGCTCAGCTTTCTGAAAAAGGAAGTCAAACCCGAAAAGGAATATTGGGCCAGCCTGATTGGTGAGGACCGCATGATGTATGTCCTGATGCGACCCTCCGCGCAGATGCTGCAGGACGGCAATGTCCCTTATTATTATGTGAAGGACGTGGGTGGCGATGATCTGAAGAAGCGCAATAACAACGAAACCAAACCGATCGTCGACAGCCCGGTGAATCTGGGCCTCTATTTCGACCTCACCCGTTTCCGTGAGGGCGAGCATTTCATGTCGTTCCAGCTTTTCTTCGAGAACAAGAAGGACTATAAAAACATTGAGCTGTTCAAATCACTGGACCGCTGGGCCATCAAAGCCGCTCGTCTTTTCTAGAGGAACCTGGAATGGAGCATGATATTCCCGCTTCGCAAAAGGACCGCCAGCTGCCGATGATCATCAACCTGCGGGGGGATGAGGACCTGGTGGATGAGTTCAATTGGGATGCCGATCAGGTGATGGAATTCCTCGGCATCAAAAGGTCCCGCCTGACGCAAATTTCCGGCAAGGAACTGCGCGTGGCGCGCATTCGCCGGGATCGCTACCTCAGGCCGGTGTATCGGGAATCCGATGTGCGGGATTATCAGGAATGGACGCGGGCCACGGCCACGCATCAGAGTTCCTCGCGCGCCATTGAACAGGCCATCGATAGTTTGGATGACCGTTTCAGCGATATCCTGGTCGTCCTGCAGGAAAAACTTCTGCAGTATGAGGACCGTTCCACCAGCCTTCTCAAAAAGCAGCTGCATAAACTCGATGCGGCGGGCTTTGACCGCTTTCAGACGCTGCGGGATGAGGCGGAAATCCAACGCGGCCTCGGCGAACGCCAGGAAAAACAGCAGGCGCGCGCGCTCGATCAGATCCAGCACCAGAATGAAATGCTGTCCGCCTGGCATAAGGAGCTGCAGGATTTACGGGCTTTTCTCGGCAGCTTTCATCAGGACATCCGGGCTCTGCTCGTGGCGCAGCAGGCGCTACGCCGTGATATGGAAGTTGCCCAAGCGGCCTTGCACACAGCCATCGAACAGCAAACAGCAAGCCTGACCGCATCCTGGCAGGCGGTGCAGGACACGCTGGCGGCGGTTCAGGCCGGGCAGAATCAGATTCTGAAGCAGACCGAAAAAGAGGAGGCGCCTCCGCCGCAACCAGCTCCCGCACCCATGAGACGCAGCACCCGCAGGCCCCCGCACATCCGTGCGAAACGGATGCCAGTCGTGCGTTCTGAAAATGCTGAGGGGCTTGCACCTTGAGGCGGGTTTTGATCGGTTGAAGCAGGCCGTCGATCGGCTTTCCGACCGTGCCGGCGTCTCACACCTTGATATGGGTTTTGATCAGCTGAATCATGGCGTCGATCGAGCCTTTGATATCCAGATCGCTCGTATCAAAAACAATCGCATCCGGCGCCTGAATCAAAGGCGCTGTCCCGCGTTTGGCGTCCTGCTGATCGCGCTGCAGAATGCTGGTCTTGATGGCTTCCAGCTCGGCGGGATCAGGCTGTTGCCCTTCCTGAAGCTGGCCCATGCGCCGCAAGGCCCGCACTTCCAGCGAGGCGGTCATGAATATTTTCAGATCCGCATCAGGAAAAACCACCGTTCCAATATCCCGTCCATCGACGATCGCGCCGACGGGGGATTGCAGGGTCAGCTTGCGTTGCAGAGGCAGGAGCAGCTCCCGCACCAAAGGATTTTTAGCGATCGAACTGGCGTCCTTGCCCGCCTGGTCCGTATAGAGCTGCGGGCTCAGGTTCTGACCGTGAAAGCCCACGGCCTGCGTCTTGGGATCCCACTGCAGGGCTTCACAGAATTCATTGATAATTCCGCTCAGCGCTTCATTATCATCGAGACGTTGATTTCTTTGCCGCGCAATCAGGGCGATCGAGCGATAGAGAAAACCGGTGTTGACGTAGGTCCAGCCCAATTGTCGGCACACTTCTGAACAGACACTGCTCTTGCCGGAACCCGCGGGACCATCGACAGCCACGATTTTGCAAGTTCGGGATGAAGGGGCAGAGGGAATCATGCAATCTCCCGAAAAAAGCGCGGTTCAAACGATACTGTCCAACATCTCATAAAAGTCAGGAAAGCTAACACCTACACATTCCGAATCCAAAATACAACAGGGCTTTTTGCTGCGTCGAGCCATGATTGCCGCAGCCATGGCCAGTCTGTGATCGCCGACGGCATCATAGGTGAAAGCCTGAACCTCCTTCAGGCGGCCAGCGATTCTGAGCGAGTCACCCTGAACTGAAACCTCGGCCCCGGCAAGGCGCAGAAGTTCCGCCGTCTTGCTCAGGCGGTCGCTTTCCTTGACGCGCAATTCCTCCAGGCCATGAAAGGTCGAGGGGCCTTCCGCAAAAGCGGCTGCCACCGCCAGCACAGGAATTTCATCGACCAGCGTCGGCACCTCGGCGGCTTCAATATCGGTGGGTCGCAGGGCCGCGCCGCCCTCCAGTGTGATTTGCATGACGGGTTCAACAAAGCGCTGATCGGGATCGGGGGTCAGCACCAGGGCCGAACTCATTCTTTGCAGCACTCTCAAAAAGCCGGTGCGCGTGGGATTGTCGAGGACTTCCGGCAAACGCACCGTTCCTCCTTTGCGCAGAAGGCCGAGGACGCAAAAAAATGCGGCCGAGGACGGATCCACCGGGATCATGTAACGTCCGGGGGGAGGCGCAAAGGGACCGCGCACCCGCACCTGTTCCATGCCGTCATGAATTTCCGACACCAGGTTCGCGCCCATGCGCTGCAGCATGCGTTCGGTATGATCGCGTGATCCTGCCGGCAGGCGCACGGATGTTTCGCCTTCACAGAAAAGACCAGCCAGAAGCAGGGCGGATTTTACCTGCGCACTGGCCTTGTCCACCTCATGCGCCAGGGGCTGCAGCGTTTGTCCCTGAATGGTGAGCGGCAAAAAATTGCCCTGTTCCGGACCTTCAATCCGGGCTCCCATGCGGCGCAGGGGATCCACCACACGGCGCATGGGGCGACTGGAAAGACTGGCGTCACCCGTGAGACGAACCTTGAGTCCCGGCTGCGCGGCAAGGATTCCTGAAATCAGTCGGGCCGTGGTTCCGCTATTGCCACAGTCAAGGTCGACCGCCGGGGTTTTGAACGCGGAAAAACCTTCCGATCGGACCCGAATGCTGCGCGCATCGAGGGCTTCGATCTGAATTCCGAGGGCCCGAAAGCAACTCATCGTTGACAGACAATCGGCGCCGAGCAATGGTTCACGGATGATGGTTTCGCCGCGAGCCAAAGCAGCGAACATGACTGCGCGATGGGTCAACGATTTATCCCGACCACAAAGCACGGTGGCATCATTGGGAAGGGCTGAAGGCGAAGCCTGGATGGAGCGCTTGGGGGTGACGTTGGACTTCGTCATGATATGTTCTGATCCTCCGGGATTCAGGGTCCTGGTCTGCGGGTCAGTATGGCGAGAGAACTTCGGCTTGTCCACCTCCCAAAGACAGGACTGTGACGAGGATGTTGCACGGAAACATGCCTCAAAAGGCCACGAAGTCTGGCTAAGTTTCAGTATCCACTGCTAATAGTTGCGTCTCCTCACCAGGTCTTGATAGAATAGGTCTTGGGCTTGAGTTTCTAACAAGGGGAAATCAATGGTAAAGTCTGAACTGATCGAGAGTCTGGCCGAACGTGCTGACATAACACTGGCCAAGGCTGAAGAAGTGGTCGATCTGTTTTTCAACAGCATAACCGAAACCCTCGCGCAGGGTGATCGCGTCGAAATCCGCGGATTTGGTGCGTTTACCGTTCGCGACTACAAATCCTACAAAGGCCGCAATCCCAAGACCGGGGAACAGATCACGGTTCCACCGAAGCGCCTGCCTTTCTGGAAAACGGGCCAGGAGCTGAAACAGCGTGTGGACTCCGCCTTCATGGATAAGATCAAACGAGGCGAAGCCTGAAGCCTATACCTTTTCCTTTGTTGGAGCCTGCCTAAACGACCACTCAAAAAATCCAACCCGCGCAGGAGCTTCCGGGTCCGCGCGGGTTTTTGATGTTTCCCCCTCTTGACAACCAGCTCAACCGGCATGATTTATGTGCGGTAGAGTCACGTTACGAGGAGATTTAGGGATGCCGCTTTATGAGTTTCGTTGTGGGGAATGCGCCAAGATATCGGAATTTCAGCTAAAAATGTCCGATCCGTCACCCACCACCTGTCCGGTGTGCGGCCAAGGGACTCTTACCAAAATTATGAGTCTGCCGGCTTTCCAATTGAAGGGGAGTGGCTGGTACAAGGACGCTTACGACGGCAAGTCGAACAAAAAACCGGAAAGCACAAGCTCTTCGGTCAGCGAATCGACGGCCAAAAGTCCAGAAGCCGCTCCCGCAGCTGCTTCGCCGGCCCCAGCCCCGACCAAAACCGAGAGCTGATTCAAAGCTTCAGCTCGTCGGTGATCAACGCCTTGATATCGGGAATGCCATGCCCCGCGGAAGGCACTGCATAGATGCGGTGGATGGCAACCGAATCGTTGCTGGCGATCAGTGACGAATGATCCTCGATCGGCGCGATGCGCGGGAGCTGCCGTTCATCCTTGCGAATCAAACGCAGGTAGTTGCGGCTCCGCTCCTCGGCGCCCCGGGGTTGAAAGCGGGTCAGGGAGTTGCCCGACGACACCAGCTGATGCCGGATGCCATGCCGGGTCAGAATCTTTTGCACCGCCTCGACGCTTTGCATGGAAAGGGTTTGAGCCGGCCCGGAAATTTCATAAACCCGTTTCCAGAGGCGCCGGTTGTAGAGAAGATCCGCCACCAGCACCACCACACCATCACGTTCCGCCGGGGAGCGCAGCAGGCGGGCCGCTTCATACAGCGCCTGGCCGATGTTGTATTCATCAATCGCCGCATAGTTTTCGACCCGCGCCGGCAGACGCCAGCCCTGCAGGATATCGGTCAGATGCCGCATCATGGCTTCCGCCGCGACGGATGATTTGTGGAAATAAAGCTGCAGATACATGGAATAGCGGGCCCTGAGATAATCCTCAAACGCCGCGAGCCCGGACAGCATGATGGCCACATGCAGCTGCTGATCGTTATCATCATAATAAACGCAGAGGGAATCCAGGATCCGATCCACATCAAAAACGCCATAAACGACGCCGCACTCCCGGCTATCCCGGAGAAGATAATCCATCCGATCGATGTCGAGTTCCCCGGAAATCAGCTCGCGAACCAGGGGATAGGCGCCGACTTTCAGGAGGGGCGAATTCTCGGATGGGGCAATCGCGGGATTGATGATGGCGATCACATCCCGCACATCAAACTTCGGCAGATGGCCCACCGAGCTTCGATAGATATCGCGGAACATCCGTTCAATGAGAAGAATCGAATAAATCTCGTGTCGCACGCGGGCCTTGGCAGGATCCTGGCCCTTGGCCTGCATGGCGTTGATGCGATCCTTGAGGTAGTTTTGCAGGTAATCCGGCAGGTCCGGATTGGATTGCAGGACCTCCGTCCAGGTCGGCATGAAATGTTCCCCGCTATGCGAGAACGGAGGATGACCGACATCATGCAAAAGGGCGGCGAGACGGAAGCACTGCAGAACGTAATCCGAGGAAAAAACCGCATCCATTAGCCCAAAGGTCGGCGCGAGGCGGCCGTGGCTGCCTTCCCCACGCGGTTCCGAGCCGGCGAAATCCTGATAGCGGGCCAGGGAATTCCTGAGACGGGCCTGGTTGGTTTTCAGTTTTTCCCAGGCGAGCGAACCCAGGTGCAAAACACCCAGGGAATGTTCAAAGCGCGAATGCGTGGCACCCGGAAAAACATAATGCAGGAAAGCCAGCTGCCGCACACGGCGGAGCCTTTGAAAGAAGGGATGAGCGATGACGGCATCTTCGAGTTCCGTAATATCAATGCTGCCATGAAGATTGTCACGGATTCGACGAACGAGATTGAGACTCATGATAGTAGCTGCCCTTCACATCCGACAGAAATTTGACGCCTCGCAGATCCATTTCATTGCGCAGTTCCTGGAGCATGAAATAAACAGCCAGGGGACCACGATACACAAGACTTGTATAAATCTGCACCGCGGATGCTCCACGGGCGATGCGTTGATACACATCCTGACCAGAAAGAATACCGCCAGAAGCAATCAAGGGCAAGGATCCCCGGGTCACTTCATAGGCCCATTCCAGACAGGCATTGGCCTGCAGCGCCATCGGATGCCCACTCATCCCGCCTTTTTCCGGCTGCTCCACCCGATGGGTATTGGTCAGTACGAGACCTTGAAAACCGGCTTCCGCGAGGGCCTGCACCAGAGATTGGAAGGTCTTTCGCGGCATGTCGGGATCCAGCTTCACCCAGATTTTTCCCAGATCTTTTTTATGGCGGAAGGCCAGTTCCTTGAGGAAATGTTCATTCGCCAGACCGCGCAGACCTTCGGTGTTGGGTGAGGACACGTTGATCACAAAATAGCGGGCATAAGGCGCGAAGACTTCAAGTCCGTGCGAGTAATCCTCGATGGCAGCCTCTTCGCTCGTATCTTTATTTTTGCCTAAATTGATCCCGAGGGGAACGGGGTCGTGATTCCAGGCGAGTTTCTCGAGGCGGCTCCGCACACGCTCGGCGCCATGGCTGTTAAAACCCATGCGATTGATCAGTCCGTTCTGATCTTCGAGACGGAAAAGCCGGGGCTTGGGATTGCCGGATTGGGGTCTTGGTGTGATCGTGCCGAGTTCCAAAAAGGAAAGTCCCATGCGGGAAAAACCCCTGGGAGCGCGGGCATTTTTATCGAAACCAGCAGCCAGACCAATTGGATGCGCCAAATCTCCGATACCTGGCACGGGCGCATCGAGCCCATCGAGTAATGGTGACAAACTTGGCAGCGGCAAAATATCGATGAGATCGCGTTCGAGCATCCACATGCCAATATCATGAGCGAGTTCAGCCGGCAAAAGGCGCAGAAGGGCCGTGCCCCAACGGGCGAAGAGGGTTGTGGGGCTACTGTTGCGAAGGACGCGACTTGATTCCATGACATACCCATGCAGAGAAAGTGGACGACGGTTATCAATAACTCCTCAACCATAAAGTTGTCCATGACACTCTCAGTGTTCGGGATGGTCCCCTACGCAAACCGCTGACTTCGATGTTATACTGAAAGAAATAAACCACTCGTTTCGTCGAAAGACAGCCCGCCTCGCGCAATGCAGGCCAACGGGGCTCAGGTCCTTGGGACAAGGAATCCGCACATGTTTATCGAAGGTATGAAAATCATCCTGCAGGATGGCGACACGCCGCGTCTCTGGCGCTTTCGGAATGATCAGGGCGCTCATCGGAATATTTGTGTTCTTCAGGCGTCCGATGATGAGCAGCAACTCTTCATGGCCGCGCTGCGCTGGGGTTTCGGGGGACCGCGCGATCCGCGCATCAAAGCCGCCATGATTCATCTCACGGACAACGATGGTGCAGCATGGATCCTGGATCGCAGCGTCGATCAGCTGCGAGCCTATAAAAACCGTCAGGCCTTTGACGGTCGCTCGGAAAATTGCCTGAAGGAAATACTCAAGGATTATTTGCCAGCCGGTTATCAGGAAGCGGTGACGCTCACCGATGTGTTGCGGGAATACGATCTGGGTTTCGATGGCAGTACTTTGCAGGCCAAACCACGATCCCTTGGGCGCGTGCGGAAATCTTCCGTCGAACGTCAGGTTCGCGAACGGGCCGATGAGTTGCGCCTCAGTCTTCAAACTCTCCTGAATTTGGATCAGCTGCCGAGCCGGACCCAGATCGAGCAGCTTTTACAAAATGGCGAATCCATCATGCGCCGGAACCTGGCCTTGCGACAGCAGGCCCGGGATGTCGGTGGAGCCGCGGCTCATTTCAATCAGCTGGACACCAGTCTCAGCAGCCGATTGGAACAGGAACTCAAGCAGCTGGAGCAGATCCAGGACACCGCCGCCCCCTTGCTTGATCCGGCCCGAAGTCCCAAGGTTATGAAGGAGCGCCTCGCCGAAGTGAATCAGGAACTGCTCCATCTGAGCGCGCAGCTGGAACTCAAGACTCTGCCGGCCCCCGATGCGGACATCGACTGGAGTCTGATCCTCCAGACTCTGACCCGTTACGTGGCTTATGAAAAGCTGGAAAAGGCGACCCGCAAAAGCGTTCAGGACGCCCGCGCACTTGTGAAACCCGCCTATGATGAATACCGGGGAGCCGTGAGCCGCTTCCTGCAGATCGACCGCGACCTGATCCGGGAACTGGAACAATGTCTGGCTGAGATCGCCGATGGCGTGCGGCGGGCCGAAGGTGATGAGACCGGAAAAAAGGATGGGCTCGCGGTCAAACTGAATAAACTTTTGGGTTGGCAGGCGAAGGAGGGCGAATTGCCCGGACAGCCGGTCCAGAGTGCGGCTCAGCAACTCGACCAGGCCCGCGCGGCCGTGAACCTTTGCCTCAATCAGATAGGCAAGCTCTATGCCGACCTTGAGCGTCATGCCGAGCTGCATGATGAAAAACTGCAGGACCTCGATGAGCGCTATGAAAAAGTGGTGACCGAGTACGGCAAGGCTCGTGAGCAATGGCTGCTTGTCAGTCGCAAGGCTCAACTGCCGGCGGAAACAAGTCTGCGTTCGCTCATTAATTTTATAAATAATTACAACAAGATAACTCTCCTCTCCCAGAGGAAGGCTCGACTCGAGGAAGAGCTCGCGACCTGGCGCACGCAGGTGAAAAACCTCGGCCGCCTTCTGGAAGAGTGGCGAACCCATACGGGCAGTCAGAAGTCGCTCGCGCTCGATAACATCCACCTGATCCTGGCCGAGGCGCGCGGCGTGCTCCAGTATGTCGCCAAGAAAAAGAACCAGCTGGAAAAGATCCGGGCCATCGAAAGCAAGCAGGAGGCCTTCCGCCAGCTCCGCGAGCGGATCGACCAGGATTTTACTCACCTGCTCACGCGCTGGAAGAAACTCGCCGCTCAGATCGGGTTCGGTGAGCTCGCGATGCCGACCGAGCAATGGGGACAAATTTATGCCTCCGGTATTGAATGGCTCACCCTGGATCGCCTTCTGATCGAAGATAGCAAAGCCCTGAAAAATGAGCAGATTTTCGCTGCTGAAACCTTGGATCATCCGCTCGTTTCCTATCACTGGAGCGCCGGAGCGCAGGGGAACAAGGGACGGATCGCCCTGCTTCAGCAGCTCGACCATGCCGACGATGGTGGGTTCGTCCTCCTCCTGACCGAGGATGCGGTCCTGGTCGAGATGATCCAAAAGCTTGGCGTGAACCTCGGAACACGAACTGCAGCAAAGGCTTCACAAACCCAACCTGCACCGCAGCCGGCGGCGAAGTCGGTGATGTCGGAGAAGGCCAAGGCGGCTCTTGAAGTCTTCGCCAGCAGACAAGCTGGTGGTCATCGCGATCGAAGCTGACGACGAGCGTTGAGAAATTCGTCGGAAATCGGTTGGAAATGAGGGCGGAAATGAGCCTGAAAACACCGTCGGTGTGAGGCTCCAAGGTCGGGAAAATGCAGAGAAAAAAAATGCTAAAGGTTTTTTGAGAGAGGATTTCTCGAAGAAAATGAAGCGGCAACTCTTTAGTTCTGAGCATGTGGTCCGATAGGTAAACATCAAGTTTGAGAGAAGGTGAGCATGAGATCCTTCTCACACACAAAAGATGTGTGTTAAGATGAAAACAAGGTTCAGTTCTTTCGTAAGGTGGTAACCGGGGTCCTCGAGATCCCGTCAGTCCCGGGTGGGGCTCATATCACATCCAAAGTTAGGAGGAATTGAGAGTTATGGCGAAGAAGACTACGAAGAAAGCTGGCAAGAAGAAGGCAGTGAAGAAGGCGACCAAGAAAGCTGTGAAGAAAAAAGCAGCCAAGAAAGCCACCAAGAAAGCTGCCGCTAAGAAAAAGCCAGCCAAGAAAAAGGCTAAAAAAGCCGCCAAGAAAAAGGCTACCAAGAAAGCCGCCGGCAAGAAAAAGGCCAAGAGAAAGGCCAAGCGCAAATCCCGCAAGTCGACTGTGAGCGTCGACGGTTTGCCTTCGCCCATGTAATCCGGTACTGCTCAGAAAATATTAAACACCATCCAGACTTGGATGGTGTTTTCTTTTTTTGGGGTTCTGCTTTGGGGGCTGAATCTGCCAGCGATGCACGATCCTGGGTGCAGAACCCAGGCAATTGTTACCCATTTGTAAACGTCAGGGCAGGTCGAGGGCCTTGGTCACGCGATCGATCAGATCCTGGAGCTTGATAGGCTTGGCAAAAACATCTTCCGCACCCGCCGCCAGCGCTTCCTCGCGCGTTTTATCGCTATAACCGGTAATCAAAAACACTTTAGGTCTTTTAGGGTTATGCTTTTTGATATCCTCGAGCAGCTTCATGCCGCCGCCCTTGGGCATGCGGATGTCGCTGACGACAAGGTCAGGATCCTTGGCCTTGACGATCTCAAAAGCCTGGGCTGCATCGTGAGCCACGAACGTTTCAAAGCCCTGGCTGTCGAAGGTGAAGGACATCATTTCACAAATGTCGATTTCATCATCCACGATCAGGATCTTCGCCATAGAGCACCTTCTCCAACATTACCGGCTGTCTGGTTTGAAGCCTATCATCTCATCATTGCTCGGCAAAAGAAAGCGGGAACACAAGGGAAAACACGAAGGGGACGCAATGGCGCGTCCCCTGGATGTGGGAAATGATTCCGGGGAAGATTAGAGCTTTTCGAAGATGCCCGCAGCACCCATGCCGGTTCCGATACACATTGAAACCATACCGTACTTCTGTTTGTCACGCTCCATGCCGTGCAGAAGAGTGGCCGTGAGCTTGGCTCCGGTCGCGCCCAGCGGATGGCCCAGGGCAATGGCGCCGCCGGTGGGATTGACGATCGTCGGGTCGATTTCGAGATGCCGCATGACAGCCAGAGCCTGGGCGGCAAAGGCCTCGTTGAGTTCGATGCGCTGGATATCCTTGAGCGTCAGGCCACCGAGTTTGAGGGCGCGGGGAATCGCCTCAATCGGACCAATACCCATCACACGGGGTGGAACACCGGCGACGCTAAAGCTGACAAAGCGGGCCATCGGCTTCAATTTGTATTTTTTGACAAACTCCTCGGACACAACCATGCACATGGCGGCCCCATCGGACATCTGCGAGGAGTTGCCGGCCGTCACCACACCAGCCGTGCGGAAAGCGGGTTTCAATGAAGCCAGCGCTTCATAACTGGTGTCGGCGCGCGGGCCTTCATCGGTATCGACCGTCAGCTCCTGAAGCGCCACGACCCCGCCTGGACCAGGGGTGCGTATCGTGGTTTTCACGGGTGCAATCTCAGCTTTGAAATGACCCTTTTGGATGGCAGCCACCGCCTTTTGATGCGACTCATACGAGAAGCGATCCTGATCTTCGCGGCTGACTTTGTAATCTTTCGATACGTTTTCAGCCGTCAGACCCATGCCGAGGTAATAATCACCGCGACCTTCCTTCATGATGGTCCGACTGCCGACCGCCTTATGCCCCATCATGGGCACGAGTGACATCGACTCGGTGCCACCGGCCAGGATACAGTGAGCGGCGCCGGCCTGGATTTGGAAAGCCGCCATGGCAATGGTCTGCAGACCGGATGAACAGAAACGGTTGACCGTCACACCGGGAACATTTTCGGGCAGGTTGGCCAGAAGAACGGCAAAACGGGCCACGTTCATGCCTTGCTCGGCTTCCGGCATCGCGCAACCGACGATGCAGTCATCGATCTCTTTCGGATCGACACCAGGATTGGCAGCCATGACCGCGCGAATCAGATCCGCGCACAGGTCATCGGGCCGTTTGCTGCGCAGGTTGCCACGGAAGGCCTTGCCCACCGCCGAACGCAAGGGACTGACGATATAAGCAGTTTTCATGGAAAAGTCCTTTCTGATCAATTGCGCAAAGGTTTACCGGTTTTCAGCATGTGCTCGATGCGTTCCTGGGTTTTGGTTTCCTTGCAAAGCTCGACGAACACCCGGCGTTCCAGATCCAAAAGGTAGTCTTCCGAAACCATCTGGCCGCCATCGATCTCACCACCGCAGAGCACGGTCGCAACCTTTTCACCCACCACAGCATCATACGGCGAAATCTGCCGCGCGTGTACCATGTTGTAGAGCATCATATTGAAAGTCTGAATACCGGGATCACCGGCCACCTTGATTTGAGTGGCAGGCAGAGGCGGCTGGTAACCATTTTCCACCAGCTCCAGCACCCGACGTTTGGCACGAATGATCTGATAATCACGCGCGATGGAGACGGTGGCCTTGTGTCCGTAAAGACCCATTTCAATCGCCTCCAGACCCGAGGTCGAAGTCTTCGCCATCCCGATCAGGAGGAAGGCCCGCTGAAGGAACGGCATCGGATCGGTATTTTCGCCGAGAGCCGCATTTTTATAGGCCCGCACCGCAAGTTCCTTGGTTCCGCCGCCGCCCGGAATCAAACCCACACCCACTTCAACCAGACCCGCGAAGGTATCACCCGCCAGAATCTGTTCGGAGGTATGCAGGGACACTTCGCAACCGCCGCCGAGCACGAGGCCATGGGGACAGCTGACGCTCGGGAAGGGCGCATACTTCACCATCTGCATTACGCCCTGGAAGCGGCGCAGCAGGGCATCGATGTCGCTGAACTTGTTCTCTTTGATCGCGCCCAGAATTTGCCTGAGATCCGCACCGGCCGAGAAAACTTCCCCGTCGTTGCCGATCACGAGGCCGGCGAAATCCGCCTTCACCTTGTCCACAGCCTTATGGATGAGGTCGGTGATTTCCGCGTTGATCGAGTTCATTTTGGAATGGAAAACCAGGGCCGCGACGCCATCCTTGATATCGACGAGGCTGGCGCTGGCATTGCCGATCACCACGCGCTTGTCTTCCGGATTGTGCGCCTTGGGCAGATAGAAAAGGTGCGGCTGCTTCGGAATCGGCTGATCCTTGCCTTTCGGACCGATGTACTGGGAGACCGCGCCGGTCAGATGCCAGTCGACGCTGTTGGGCGTGGGTTTATAAAACTTCACACCGGCCTTGAGCCAGTCGGGAAGTTTCACGCCTTCGAGTTTCATGCGTTCCAGAACGGTGTCGTAGCCGAGGCCCTGCCAGAGTTCAAAGGGACCCCATTCCCAGTTGAAGCCCCACTTGATGCCGTTGTCGATGCTGAGCGGCTGACCGTCGGCGATCTCCTCGAGCAGGATCGCGGAATAGGCCATGGTATCGCGCAGCGTCCGCCAGATAAATTGGGCGCCGGCATCGTTGTGACCCAGGATCAGTTTCAGGCGTTCAATCGTATCGGGAACCTTTTTGGTCTGCTCCATCCAGGGGAAGGACTGCGGCTCCTGGGCCACATAGCTATCGTTTTGCGGACGATAGGCTAGGATCTCGGTTTCACCCTTGGCGTTGGTCGTTTTTTTATAGGCACCGACCGAATTCGATTTTTGGCCGAGGGCTCCCTTTTGAATGAGGCCTTCGATCCACTTGGGAACGGCGAACATTTCAATATAAGGATCATTGGGTGCATAGAGCTGGACGTTTTTCGCGACGTGGGCGAAGACATCGATCCCCACCACATCCATGGTGCGGAAGGTCGCCGAAGCCGGACGTCCCATCAGCTTGCCCGTCAAGGCATCGACCGTTTCCACGGTCAGGCCCAGGTCTTCCATGTGTTTGAAGGAACACATCATGTTGAAGACGCCGATCCGGTTGGCGATGAAGTTGATCGTGTCCTTGGCGTAGACGATACCCTTGCCGAGGTATTTTTCGATCCAGTCGGACAGTTCCGCAACCAGCTGCGGGTCGCTTTTGGAGTGGGGAATGATTTCCAGGAGCTTCATATAGCGCGGTGGGTTGAAAAAGTGCGTGCCGAAGAAGCGGCGATGGAAATGCTCGTCGAGATCTTCCGACATTTTTTCCAGCGACAGACCCGAGGTGTTGGTCGTCACGGGAATATGGGGCTTCGCGCGTTCGGCGATCTGTTTGAGGATGCTCTTCTTGATGTCGAGGCGCTCGGCGACCACTTCGATCACCCAGTCGACATCGGCCACCACCGACATATCATCTTCAAAGTTGCCGGGAATGAGATTGGCCAGAATCGAGTCGGAGGCCAGGGGCGAAGGCTTCAGCTTTTTCAGATTTTCAATGGCCAGGAGAGCAGGAGTCGAACGAAAATTCTTGCCGATGAGTTTGGCAATCTTGGGATCCTTGTGCGGTTCCTTGGCTGCCAGATCGAGAAGATGGGTGCGTACCCCGGCTGCCGCGAGATGGGCTGCGATCTGCGCCCCCATCACACCAGCACCGAGTACAGCAACTCTGCGTATTTTGAGCGGCATACATGAACTCCTAAAAAATTCGTAGTCGGTTGCGGTCCATAGCCCGTCAGCCCCATGCGCGTTTTGTCCACTGTCCGCCCGCGCACGTCAGCCCATTGCATTTGGTCTGGCCTATGCTTCACCAAATTCTCTTTTGTTTCAAGGGATCGTTTATGGGCTGTGGTCCGCTTTCGTGAATGAGAAGACAGACGTGTGCTGAGGGCTTTGAGAAAATGTAATGAGGAGTTTTATGAAAAGGCAAAACCCTGTTCGCCCCGGGACGAACAGGGTGTCATGACTTATTTCAGATCGAGGAAACTTTTGATACGGGACGCCACCTGGTCCGGAGTGAATCCGTAGGCCTTGGCCAGATCCCCGGCTGGGGCACTGTCACCGTAGCGATCGAGGCCAATGTTCAGGCCGTCGCTGCCGGTATATTTCTGCCAGCCGAGGGTGCAACCGGCTTCGATGGACACTCGTTTGCTGCAATTTGGGTTGAGCACCTTGTCCTTGTAGCTTTTGGGCTGCTCTTCGAAGAGTTCCCAGCAGGGCATCGACACCACTTTGGCTTTCACGCCATTCAGAAGCTTCAAGGCTTCCAGGGCCAGGGCGACTTCGGAACCGGTCGCGATAATCAAGAGGTCCGGCTGATCGGCGTCGACCACCGTGTAAGCACCAAAGCGGGCCTGCGCCACGGTTTCCGCCGAAACCGGCAGCATCGGAAGTTTTTGCCGTGACAGACAGATGGCCGAAGGGGCATTGGTCAGATTCAGGGCAACTTCCATCATGACCTGGGTTTCATAAGCATCCGCCGGACGCATCAGGTAGAAGTTGGGAATCACCCGGAGCGCCATCAGATGCTCAACCGGCTGGTGAGTCGGACCGTCTTCACCCAGATGGAAGGAGTCGTGGGTGAATTCATGAATCACGCGGCAGCGCTGGATTGCGCCGAGGCGCAGGGCTGGGCGCGAGTAATCGGCAAAGGAGAGGAACGTCGCATCAAATGGAATCATGCCGCCGTGCAGAGCCATACCATTGGTGATGGCGGACATGGGAAACTCCCGCACACCGAAGGCGATGTTGCGGTTCTGTGGCGTCTCAGCCTGGAAGTCGCCAACGAGATGCGCAAAGCCTTCGAGACAGTTCGAGGGTTCGAGGTCGGCACTGCCACCCATCAGGTTCGGCAAGGCTTCCGCCCATTTCAGGATCACATCACCAAACGCGTTGCGGGTGGGGTGTTCCTTGTCGCGCGGCCACTGCACCTGAGGCAGATTACGCCAGGCGTGGGTCTCATAATATGCGGCGAAGAGTTTTTTGAAATTCGCATCGCTCTGTTTGGTTTCGAGGCGTTTTTTCCAGTTGGCCACGCGTTCGCGTTTCGCCCCGAAGTATTTGCGGAAGCTTTCGTAGAATTCCTGGGGTGCGAAGAAAGCCTGGTCGGTCGGCAGACCCAAACGTTCCTTGGTTTTGGTCCGTTCGTCAGCCGGCAGCGGGGAACCGTGGGTTTTCTCGCTGCCTTCGAGCGAGTGAGCGCCCTTGGCCATGGTGCTGTGGCCGATGATGAGCAAAGGCCTTTTCAAACCTTTTTCAGTGCCGTCGAGCACCTTGCGCAGCTGGCCATGATCGTGACCATCGACAACGGCCACGTCCCAGCCCATGCCTTCGAACACCATCTTATAGTCATCCGACGCCGAGCGGGAAATTTTGCCCGAAATCTGGACCGCATTGCGATCGTAATACCATATCAGGTTGTCGAGTTTCAGGTGACCGGCCAGCGACGCGGCACCGAGGGTCACATCCTCCTGCATGCAGCCATCACCGAGCAGGGCCCAGGTGCGGTGACCGAAAAGTTCGGCATCGAGCACGGCCGCCTGATGTTTGGCTGCGATCGCAAATCCCACGGACATGGCCGCGCCCTGACCCAAAGGTCCGGTGGTGCATTCCACGCCGTCGGTGATGAAATTTTCGGGATGACCTGGAGTTTTTGAATGCAGCTGGCGGAAGCGCTTCAGTTCATCCATGGGCAGCCAGCCGATGCTGTGGAGGAAGCTATAAATCAACATGGACTCGTGGCCGGCGCTCAGAACGAAGCGGTCACGGCCGAGCCATTTGGTGTTGTCGGGATCGAAACGGAGGTACTCACGGAACAGGAGATAGGCAAAATCCATGCTGGACATGGCACCGCCTGGGTGTCCTGATTTTGCTTTGTCAACGCCGTCGATGACAAGGCCCTTGAGCACATTAATCGTTTGCAAGTCATTCATGGAAATGTCCTCGATTCGGAATACTATGGGTGGCGGCGGGAGTATAGCGGTGGGGGGAGTGATGGTCAAATCACTTCGTTTGGGGACGGCGGATGCCGCGCAGGAATGTCACCTAATAGAGATCGCGCTCCTGCGGAAGGTCCTGGGCTCCTGGGATTTCTCCCAGTTGAATCGGTATGTTAACCTGCCCGGCGCGGCGTCGAAAGACCTTGGCCTGGACCCTTTGTCCCGGTTTACTCTTCCGCAAAAAGTCCTGCAGATCGCTGATGTTTTGAATCTTCTGTTCGCCGAGAGACAGAATAAGATCGCCGACCTGCAGGGAGGCGCGCGCGGCTGGTCCTTCCACGATCAAATTATCCACCAAAACCCCGGCGCGGATGCTGGGATCGTAAAGCTCGGCCACGCTATCCAGTGAAGGCAGATTTCTGGCGACGAGGCCGAGCCAGGGTCGACTCAGTTTGCCATCACGAATCAAATCCTGAATCAGACGCTGCATGACGCGGGACGGCAGAGCAAAGCCGAGCCGGGCCAGGTTTCCTCCGGGTGCTGCCAAAAGACCGATCACACGTCCACGCGTATCCACCAGGGGACCACCAAGGTTGCCGGGATGGGTTGGCAAATCCAGCATGAGATGGGCATCGAAAGGTCCGGCCCCCATGACCTGGCCGCGTGCCGCAATCATGCCCGAGGTGACCATGGGTTTGAAACCCAGGGGAAAACCAAAGCCCAGGACCGGATCACCGGCTCGCACACGATCGCTGTCCGCAAAATCCAGGGTGCGCAAACCTTTTGCATCCTTGATTCTGAGAAGCGCCAGATCACTTTGCCGATCCCCACCCACGTATTCCGCGGCATAACGCTTTTTTTGCGTTGTAATAATTTCCAGGTGCTGCAGTCCATCGACGATCTGAAACGATGTCACGCAATAGCCGGCCGGCTGAATGAGAAAACCGGTCCCCAGGGGAAAGCTGGTGCTATTTTGAGGCGGCTGACTTTGAAAAAACCAGGCATAGGGATCCGTCCCATTCGCAGGACGCAGCGGTCGTTCTTTGGATTGAATATGCACAACGCTGGGCTCAATCTGCGTTACGACCTCATGAAAGCTCTGAAAAATGCGTGCTTCTGCCAGGGAGGGGAGTGCGTTGATGAGAAACCACAGCACACCGAGCTGTCGCCATGCAGTCTTTTTCATGGGCTTTTCTCTCCTGAAATTTTCATTTCAATAGTATAGCATAGAAGCCACTCCCATCAGATACGGGCAGAGAAGCTGTGGACTTCGCCCGAGCTTCGCGCGATAATTTGGGAGTTCAGACGGTTACATGCCAAAAGAGGTGCCCTTGAAACTCGAAAAAAAGAAATTCCTGGCCGTCCTTCTTGCGTTGGTTGGGGCCGGAGTGTTGAGCTGTGTTGTCCTGGGAAGCGTCACCGCTTACCTGGTGTACTTTGGCGATGTGTCGGAATTAAAAAAATCGACCATTCTCGCCCGTATCAACGAAGAGACAACTCTTTTTACCCTCGATGAAGAGACCAAGATCGGTTCCATCTTCGATGACGCGCATCGCAGCTATGTGACGATCGATCAGGTGCCCGAGCACATGATCCAGGCGATGGTGGCTGCCGAAGATAAGAACTTCTTCCAGCACTTCGGGGTGGATCCTTTCGCGATCGGTCTGGCCTTCGCCGAAGGGGTGCAGAATGGTTTCCGCTTCAGGCGCGGGGGCTCCTCCATCACGCAGCAGACCGTGAAAAACATCATGGATCGTCGCGAACACTCCTTTAAGCGGAAATTCAATGAGCTGATTCGTTCGATCCAGATGGAACGGATGTATTCGAAGCAGCAGATCCTGGAATTCTACCTGAACCAGTTTCACGTGACGGCCAACGGCAAGGGTATCGGGATTGCGGCCCGCTATTATTTCGATAAGGACGTGAAGGAACTGAACCTGGTCGAAGCGGCCTTTATCGCCGGTTCAGTGAAGGCTCCTAATAAGTACAATCCTTTCGTTAAATATACCCGCGAGGACAAGGAAGCCGCCTGGAACAATGCCAACTGGCGGAAAAACTACGTGCTCCGCCGCATGTATGAGCAGGGCTGGATCAAAGAGGACGAGTTCAAGGCCGCCTTCAACGAAAAGGTCCCCTTCAACCAGGGCAAATTCCGCACTCAGGAAGTGGCTCTCGTTTCCCTGATCCGGGGCCAGCTGGATAAAAAGGAAATCCTGGAAGCCCTGGACATGGAATCCATTTCGGAGCTGAACCACGCGGGCCTGAAAGTCTATACGACCGTCGACCAAAAACTGCAGGACGCCGCCCAGCTCCAGATGCGGCGCAACCTGTCCCGTCTGGAAATGATCCTCGAAGATTACCAGGTTGAGGATAAGAAACTCTATCGCGCCCTCCGTGATATTGAAGTCAATCAGTTCTACTACGGGAAAGTGGAAAAGGTGGTGAAGGGCAAGACTCCCGAGATTCATGTCGATTTCGGTTTGCCCAAAGGGATCATTCCGAGCGAGGCCCTGATTCGAACTGCGAAAACTCTATCGATTCCCACCTACCGTCCTTTCGAAGAGCATCTGAAGGAGATCCTCGATCGCATCAAGGTTGGTGATGTCGTCTTTGTCGAGGTCCTTGAATACAACGAGGAAACCCATCAGGGTGTGCTGGAACTGAAAAAACGCCCCGAAGTGAACGGCGGTTTGATCGCCGTGGATGAAGGGGAAGTGCGGGCCGTGGTTTCGGGCTTTGACTCCCAGGGTTTCAACCGGGCGGTGTTTGCCACAAGGCAGCCGGGTTCGGTTTTCAAGTCCGTGGTATTTTTCGCTGCGTTGCAGCTCGGCTGGACCATCCTGGATCGCATCGATAACGAGCGGCGCATCTTCCCGTTCCAGGGGAAATTCTATCTGCCCAGACCTGACCACAGCAGCCCTTATGAAGATGTTTCCATCGTCTGGGCCGGGGTGAAGTCGGAAAACCTTGCGACGGTTTACCTCACGGCCCATCTTTTGGATAAGCTCAATTTCGAGGAATTCAAGGAACTTCTGAACTCCATGGAATTGATGCCCATCGATGGTGAAGCCCCTCGCGATTTCCACTATCGTGTGGCCAAGGCCACCGGTGTGCAGCTCGATAATAATGGGGTCAAGGAATACATGCTCAATCGCGCGATCGAGGAGCTGAAACCTGACCTGATTTTCTCCGGCCGCATGGAACTGCTCCGCGAAGTCAGCAAGATCTGGTGGGGTCGTGGTTATATCACCGAACTCCAGAACATCTACCGCCTCGACGATACCGATGTTTCGGATCGCGAACGCAATCTGCGTCTGGACCTGGTCAGGAAAAACTGGGAGCGCCTTTCCACTCTCGCTCTCGATGCCCGTCAGGACTGGAATATTCTGGAAGCCCGCGTGGCTTCGTACGGTCCGGAGTCGATTTTCACTGATCCGCAGACACTGGCTCTGGTTTCCCGCTTCCGCGTGCTGTCGGCCGGTCATCGTCCGGCTTTGGGTTATGTGAAGGAACTGCCTGGCGAGGAATTCAGACCGGGTCCCCGCGGTCGGCACATTACGATCGATCCTCCGGTCGGTCGTCCCCTCAACCCGCTCGATGCGCAGGCGATCTGGGGCGGCGGTGGTGTCAGCCTTGAGGATGTGAACCTGGGTGGCTTCCTGCCTCTGCGTTACTACGATCGCATCGCGCAGTCGATGGAGAACCTCTATCAGTCCGTGATATCGCAGAAGGATCAGTATTCCCTCTATCAGTATTTCAACCACCATGACTTCCGCATCATCGTGGGCCTGCGTTATCTGGTCAACCTCTCGCGCTCGATGGGTGTGTACTCCAATCTGGAGCCGGTCCTGTCCTTTGGCCTTGGCACCAACGATGTGAGCGTCGCGGAAGTGGCGAAGGTGTATCAGACCTTTTCGAACGGCAAGACCTATCGTTTTTATAAGGATGGTCCGGATAACCAGCTGAACTTCATTCGACGGATTGAGGATCGTGAAGGGAACCTTTTGTATGAACCGAAGCGCCAGGACTTCCAGCTGGTCGATCCCTGCTACGCATCCCAGATCAGTGAAATCCTCCGCAAGGTCGTGACGCATGGAACCGGCCGCCGCGCTCGCGGTGAATTGCATATTGAATATCCGATCGAAGGTCAGGCGGACCGGCTGCGGAGAATCGGTGTCCCTGCCTACGGCAAAACCGGAACCACCAACGATTACACAACCGCCTACTTTGCCGGGTATGTGCCCTTCCCGGTGAAGCCCAATGAAGCCCTGGAACCCATGGTTCATAGCCATGTTATCGCGTCCTATGTTGGCTACGACCATAACCGGACCATGCGTCGGGGCGGTTTCCGCATCTCAGGCGCTTATGGTGCCCTTCCTGTCTGGACGGATTATGCCAAGGCCATGATCAAGGAGACCGGCTATCAAAAGTTGCTGGATCCCACCAGTCCAGGCATGTCCGGCGTTCAAGTCTGGCCGACGCGAACCCATACCTGCGCGGCCCCGGTGGCTGTGGATATGCCTCAAGGTCTTGTGATGCAGGGCGGTGGTGATGGTGATAGCTATGAATTCACCAACTTTGAAAAGGAAGGGGAAACCTTTCAAAACGAATTTGCCCGGAGTGCCAGCGTTCGTACCTATGTGAACCTTGCAACGGTTCTCCGTGGTGGATCGCGTGTCCCACGTCGTGCGTTTCAGCCCTTCCTGAAGCAGGATGGCGATCAAGGTGGTCCCAAACTGATCGAAGGTCAACCGAGCAAGAATAATGCGGCCGCGCGTGACGGCAATATTCCGGTTCTGCCCGTCATGGAACCCGTTCCGATTGCGAAGGGCGAAGCGGGACGTGGAACGGCCGGAGTTGCAGCCCCAGCGGGAAGCCCAACGCAACCCGCTCCGGCAGGGGTCGCTCCCGCGGTGCCGTCCGCTCCAGCTGGCGTGCGAACCGACGCAACGATGGCTCGGCCTGCGGACAAAACGTCCGGTGCGGAAAAAAAGGTGGATCCAGGCAAGAAAATCGAAGAGGATGCAGGGCTTCAGGACGATGAACTTTGGTAATCCCGGGTCTTGAATTCAGTGCAAAGGAAGCTTTGATGAGTCGCAAAACTCTCTCGTTCACACGCAGTCAGCAACTCTTTCAGGAAGCCTGTCAGATTATTCCAGGCGGGGTGAATTCCCCGGTCCGGGCCTTCAAGCAGGTCGATGCGCATCCGCTCTTCATTAAGAAAGCTGAAGGCGCTTATGTGTGGGACGTCGATGGGAATCGTTTTGTGGACTATGTCGGCAGCTGGGGCCCCGCGATCCTGGGTCATGCGCATCCCGAAGTGGTGCAGGCGGTCGGCGAATCCTTGAGCCACGGCTTTTCCTTTGGCGCTCCCTGTGAACAGGAAATTACGTTGACACGCAAGGTGCAGGAGATCCTGCCCAGCATTGAAATGCTGCGTCTCGTTTCGAGTGGAACGGAAGCCTGCATGTCCGCTCTCCGTGTGGCGCGCGGTTATACCGGGCGCGAAAAGATCGTGAAATTCACCGGCTGCTATCACGGTCACGCGGATATGCTGCTGGTCAAGGCCGGCTCCGGTGTGGCCACACTGGGCATTCCAGGCAGCCCAGGCGTACCACAGGGTTCCACCAAGGACACCATTACGCTTGCCTTCAATGATAGTGAAGCCCTGAAGGCCCTCTTTGTACAACAAGGCCGGGACATTGCCGGCCTGATCGTGGAACCGATTGTCGGCAACGGCAACTTTATTCGACCCAAGGACGGATACCTGGAGCTGATGCGCGAACTGTGCACAGAGTACGGGACCGTCTTGATCTTTGATGAAGTCATGACGGGTTTCCGCGTGGGTCTCAAAGGTGTGCAGGGACTGAAGGGAATCAAGCCGGACATGACCACCCTCGGCAAGGTCATCGGCGGCGGCATGCCCATCGGGGCTTACGGCGGCAAGGCCGAAATCATGAATAAGGTGGCGCCGGCTGGGCCGGTCTATCAGGCTGGAACTTTGTCCGGAAACCCGGTCGCTGTAACCTGTGGAATAAAGACACTTGACCTCCTCCAAAACAAATATGCCTTTACAGACTTGAGCCGTCGTACTAGAGAGCTGGTTCTGGGATTGAAGGAGCGAGCCGCACGTCATGGTGTAGCGCTTTCGGTCGACAGTGAAGGCGGCATGTTCGGCTTCATGTTTTGCTCAGAATTGCCTACCTCATTTGAGGCGGCAGCGCAGGCAAATATCGATCAATTCAAGCGTTTCTTCCGCGGGATGTTGCACCACGGCGTGTATTTGGCTCCGTCGGCATTCGAGGCCGGTTTTGTCTCCTTCGCTCATGGCGATAAGGAAATAGCCGCGACTCTCGAAGCAGCTGATCATGTTTTTGCTAACTTGAGTCAATATTAAAATGAAAAGTGCCAGTACAGACCGCCAGGATACGACCTTCATAGGTTGTGCCAACTCCTGGAGTTCGCATCCTCTGGTTCAGGAACTCGAAAAATACGCCCCCCGCTTCCAAATCGTTCGCGATGATGGGATGGGGTTGAATCGCAAGCTGGAGCAGGGTGAGGTCAGCATGGCCTTCTGCCCTTCCATCAGTCTGGTTCGTCATGCCGACTTTGAAATGGCCCTGCCCGTGGGCGTGGCCGTCGACAGCGGCAGCGCTCTTGCCCTCTGGGGTCTCAGCAATCACCATATGCCTTTGAAAAGTGTCATCGACGCGCGCATCGAAGCGTTGCGCGATGTCTTTCGCTGGGCGCAACTTCACAAGACGGAAAACCTGAAGCAGGCCATGACGGTTTTGAATCAGGGACTCGCCGGTCTGCCCGTGCCGCGCCTCGAAAATCTTCCCACGATGCGCCTGGTGACAGGATCGTCGTCGTGGAATGTTCTCGCGCGCGTGCTGTATCGCCTGATCTTCGGTGCCGAGGCCTATGATTCGCTTTTGCGCATGGCCAACGGCTCCGGAAGCAACTGGAACGGCGGCGACGACGGCCCCAGCCTGGATCTGCGTACGGAAAATGAAGCGCTGCAAAAGCGTTGCAGTTTCCGCCATTACTATGACCTTGGCGAAATGTGGCGAACCATCACCGGTCTGCCCTTTGTCGCCAATGTTCTGCAAAAAAATCGACGTCACACAGCCAATTGCCGCAGCTCGCTCGCGGAAGTCCTGGAGCTGGCCCAGATGCGGATGCAGGTGGAACCTTGCAATTATCTGCCGGATATCCTGCCTCGCAACTGTCAGCAGCAGAGCATCGATCTTTGCTCGATGTGGAAGGGCGTTCACTATCGCCTGAGCAGTGAAGATCTGCGAGGCCTGCTCGTGTTTCTGACCCTGGCCAAGCCCATCGAGAAAAAATCGGTAGAGGATGAAGCTTTCACTTTGAAAATGTTGCGCTGGCAGCAGAGGGAAGGTTTCATGAGCGGACAGTTGGCCTAAGGGTCTGGCATGATCCTGCGTTCCCTATTTTATGGTTTGGTGGCTCATCTGATTCTCGGATGGGCCTTTCTTTTTTGGGTGCCGCCCCGGCCCCAGGTGAAGGCGCCGCCGGTGCCGGTGGCTCTGCACATTGTGGAAAAGCCCGCTCCCGTGGCCAGGCCACGCATACCAAGCTCGGAACAAGGATCAGGAAGGGAAACCTCTTCGGAAAAGCCCAGGCCAACCCCGACCCCGGCGGTCGACCTTCCGCGCTATGGAGATCTTCTGCCCAAAGCCATGCAGGGACAAATCACACAACCTCAAGACCGAGCGCCGCGAAAAAGAGGTCTGCTTCCCGGGCATCAGTTCAAAGCAGGCAGCTCCGGAACGGTTCGACAAAAGCTTGTGATCGATGCCAGCATTCTCTCGGGTGCTCTCGATGTACCGTTGAAAGCCCGCCGCATCACAACCGGTGCCGAAGCCTTTCTGCGCATTGTGCGGCTGGATGATAAGCGCCTGAAGATCGTGGATCTGCGCGGTGATCCCATGCTGCGTGCGGTTATTTATGAGAATTTGCATGAGCCGCGTGTGGCCGCTCTTATCCAGGAGCTGATGGATACCCTTCAGGAGAATTCCCTGCCTTTGACTCTGCAATCCCTGGGTCTGGCACCCGGCCGGATGCAGGATGAAAGTGATTTCACCTGGATCGGCCGCAAACTCATCATTCGAAAATCAGCGCCACCGGAGTGGAAAGCTTCGGGTGGTGCGTTCGCCCTGCCCGATGCAGATGCAAAAAAAGCCGTGATCCGGGATCGCCTGGAATTGGAACGCTTTCAGCGCTCACCTGCCTATCGTTCCGCCATCCAAAACTACGAACTTCCACCGCTGCCGTGAGTCCCATTCTTGCGTTCTGATCCGTGCTGAGATAAACATGGAAGTGCAACGTCATCGTCAGCATCACGAGTTTTCACCCATGCCAGTGGAACTCTGGAAACAAAGGAGCAAGACCTCGTGTCAACTGCATCGCTTTCTCTTTTGCCGACAGAAGCCATTCCACAACCGCCGCGACTGCCGATCCTCGGGCATGCGCATCACTTCATCGGCGCGGATTTTATTCACGGTCTGATGAAACTTTCCCGGCAGTATGGTCCTCTCTTTGAATTGCGCATGCCGGGTGATCGCGTCCTGGTCGCGACGGATTACGCACTGGCCGAGGAACTTTGTGATGAAAAACGCTTTGGCAAACGCGTCGGTGGACCGCTCAAGCACGTCAGGCGTTTTGCGGGCGATGGCCTCTTTACCGCCATGAACACCGAGGAAAACTGGGCGAAGGCCCATCAGATCCTGATGCCGGCGTTCAGCATGAAGGCCATTCGTGGCTATTTTCCAGGCATGCTCGAAATGGGCAAAAAACTGGTGGACAAGTGGTCGGTCCATGATCCGATGGGCGTGGATGTCGCCGAGGATTTCACCCGCCTGACGCTGGATACCATTGCGCTCTGCGGCTTCGATTATCGATTCAATTCCTTTGAGAGCGATGAGGTGCATCCCTTCGTTCATGCGATGATGGGCTGTCTCGCCGACTGCCGGCGGCAGATGCGGTCGACGTCCCTCCGGAGGCTGCTTGATTTTCGCAGCCGTCGGCAATTCAACCTGGACCGTGACTTCATGTTCCGCGTTGTGGATGCCGTGATCGCCGAACGTCTTGCCCATCCACGACCGGGACAGAAGGATCTCATGGGACTCATGCTGGAAGGCGTCGATCGCAAAACCGGTACCGGCCTGGATGCGGAAAACATTCGCTACCAGCTGATCACATTTTTGATTGCCGGCCATGAAACCACCAGTGGCTGGCTCTCGTTTGCCCTTTATCTCCTGATCAAGCATCCTGCGATCATGGCCCGTGCTGTGGCGGAAGTCGACAGCGTCTTCAGCGATGACAATGCCATGGATCCGACCTTCGTCGATATTCAGAAGCTCAGTTATCTCGATCAGGTGCTGAAGGAAACCCTGCGCCTCTGGCCCACGGCACCCGCCTTTTCCCGCACGCCTCACAGTGCCACAACCCTTGCGGGTCGCTATCACGTGCGGCCCGGGGATCGCGTGCTGGTCTTTACGCCCTCGGTGCATCGCGATCCCAAAATCTGGGGCCCTGAACCTGAGCTCTTCAATCCCGAGCATTTTTCTGCGGAGAACTGTAAGAATCGCCCGGAAAAAGCCTATCGTCCCTTCGGAACCGGCATGCGGATCTGCATTGGTCAGCATTTTGCCAGCGTGGAGGCGACTCTTGCGCTGGCCCTGCTGCTCAAGCATTTTGAGTTTGAAGACTATCAGAACTATGAACTGCGGATCATGGAAAACCTGACCATCAAGCCCCAGGGTTTCCGGCTGCGTGTGCATCCGCGGCGTTTTTCCACCAGGATTCCAAGGATTTCCTGAGAATTTGCCCATTCCTTTGGGCTCGACAGTGTCTTGGGTTTAAACGCTGAAATCATTTAATTATTCAATCATTGTAATAATTTATTAGTGGTGCATTCCTTGCAGAATATTACCTGTTGGGTATCATTTTCAGGGAGAAACGTCATGCACCGCATTTCCGCCTTGACCGCTGTCGCTCTGCTTTTGTCCTGTAGTGGGAAAAATAGTAGCGATGATAGGGGCTTTGGTTCGCTCAGTGCGAGCTTCGGCAGCACAGACTATGGTCAGGGTAGTGAGGACGCTGTCGTTGTTCCTTCTGAAGATACGATCGTCATTGATAAAGGAATCGACGGCGGTGTCATCGATTCGCTTGGCAAAGGCGTCATCACTCCGGACGAGGGGAAGGGTGATGGCAAGGAAACGCCCAAGACCCCGGAACTTCCCAAGGATGTTCAGGACAAGCTCGCCAAGTGCTGGCCTCAGTGGGACAAAGGCGCGGGCACGGAAACCTATGAGATCCGTGAAGTGAACGTTAACGTCGATAAGCTGCTGAAGTCGAATATTCAGCTGACCGGCGAAGTCGCGGAAGTGGTTTTCGTCAATATTGTGTCCGCCTCCTCCATCGAAAGTGTTAACCTGGCCCTCGACAATGCCAAGGGACTTTATTGCCTGGATATTTCTGCAGCCAAGTACATTGAGCATCTCGATATCGCCTATGTCTGCGGGGCAAAACTGGGTCTCGTCGATATAGAAAGCGGCAAGGCCAAGAAAGTGAATATCCACGAAGTTTGTAACAAGCCCTGATCGGACGCCAGGTCAGGCCGGAGATTGTCACCAACTCCGGCGCTATCCCCAGCCCGACCCTTTTCTCCCCCAGCCCAATAAGTCAGCAATCGGTTTGATGAAATCGATGAATTTGTTCTTTAAACTCGCCTGAAAATGAGCTAAGTCTGGAAAATTGGTGGGATGCAATGAGGTGAGTCATGGATAACCGCATCATAGCTCTGGAGCGCATCGACGAGCTCAGAAAATACGACACAGACGACGCCCCTTTTGTCGATGAGTTGCTATCAGGCTGTCTGGAAACGGCAAGGCAGACGACGTTCTACCTGAAAAATCATGTAGGCGAACGTGATAAGAAAAATCTGAATAGCAAGGCCCATACGGCGCGAGGCTCCTGCCTGGATGCCGGTTACAATCGGCTGGCTGGAATCTTCGGGAACATTGAAGCTGCGGCTAATGAAGAGAGCTTCGCGAAAATCGAATCCAGTTTGCCGGACCTGGAGCGCGCCCTGGAAGCCACCGAGCAGGCTCTCAAGCATCTTTTGACTCGCCATTGAATGCTGTCATTTCTGCTTCATGTCAGTCCTTCGTAATCTGCGAAGTCACGGCTGACATGCCCTCACCCTATCATGTCGCTGGATGACATCGAGCCGGGCTGCTAAAGCCTTGCTCCATGAATGCTTTGCTTGCTCTTCTCATCCTCCATTTTCTTATACTTCAGCGTTGGCGGGGCCGACAGGGTCTCGGGCTTTGGCTGCAGACCAGCCAGGAAGTCCTGCGAAACCTGGAGGCGCGACAGTATATCTGGGACGACGCGGACCAGCCGCTTCGAGCTGTGTTTCACACCTTCATGCGGCGCGGTCGTCTTGAGCCTCAGGCCATTAGATCCCTTTTGACACAGATCCGCACACTGGAACGGGCCGATGCGGAGCGGCGGCGCGTGGGCTATGGGGCCGCTGTGCGCCTCGGCCTGGCCGCAGCCCTGGGCCTTGGGACCAGTCTCATCCTTGAAGGCGCCTGGTTTCTGCGGCTCAGTAGCAATCCTCCGGCTCTCCTGCTTTTGCTCGGTGATGCGGGCCTTCTGATGCTGTGGTTAAGTCGCCTGAAACCCCATCCCCTCGCCAGTTCCACAGCATTACAGGTAAAATTCACCAGCGCCTGGCTTGGTCAAAGTCAGGACGGACCCTGGCATGAAACCTGGATCAAGCTTCAGCAAAGAGGGCAGTTGACAGGCCGTGATCTGCATGATGAACAGACTCAGCTCCTGGAGGATTGGCTATTGACCGGAACCCGGGAACAGGAAAAGCGTCTGACCCTCGCTGATGAGCTGTTTGGTCTTGTTGAATTGGCCAGCTCCGTCTATTTTCTGGGAACTGCCTGTGCCCTGCCGCTTTTGAAGCTCTGGGGCGGCTCATTCTAAGTCTGGTTTGCAAAGGAATCCTTATGCGATCGCCCCTAATCTGGCTCTTTTTCATCGGTTGGCTTGGATGGGTTGGGCACGCGGCAGCTCAGACTTTGACCATCGGCCCGACCCCGGCCTGGGTGCAGCCGCATGAGGCCGCCTCCGCATCGGTCAGTGCCTTTGATGGACCGGTCACTTACCTTCTGGTGGATCGCCAGGATTCCTTTGTCGGCGCCGTGCCGCAGTCCTATTTCCGGCTGGTCGGGCGCATCAACAATCCCGCTGGGCTTGATGAATTGAGTCAGATCATTGCGGAATTTGATCCGGGCTTCGAGAAGCTGATTTTTCACGCGATCAAAATCAAACGCGATCAGGATCAGCCCACCATCATCCTGAGGCCAGGCGACTTTGAATTGATGCGCCGGGAAAAGGACAGCGAACGGCAGATTTTCGATGGAACCCTGACGGCATCCTACCTTCTGCATGATCTGCGGGTCGGCGATATCGTCGACTATGCCTACAGCATCATCGGGCAGCATCCGCTCCTCGGAAAAAAATATAGCGGGCGGCATGATCTGAATTGGAATGTGCCGGTCCTGGAAGCTCAGATTCGTCAGCTCTGGCCCACCCAGACGCAACTGCGGTGGAGCGTCAGTCGACCGGATATTGCCATTCAGCAGCGCGTGGAAGGCTCCCACCTCATCACGCAATGGACCGGGCGCAAGCTGCCGCCGCAGCTCGAAGAGGATCAGGTTCCGGCCTGGATGGAACCGATGGACACCTATGCCTTCAGCAACTGGCAAAGCTGGGAGGAAATCGTGCGCTGGGCTCTGCCTTTCTATCAGGTGAAGCCGGCCGGCGATGCGGCGGTTGAGGCGATGGCCCAAAGAATACGGGAGCGCGTGCGGGAGCAGAAGGCTCAGGTGGAGGAGGCCATTCGTTTTGTTCAGGATGACATTCGCTATGTCGGCATCGAGCTGGGCACGGGATCCTTTGTTCCCCGGCAGCCTGATGAGGTCCTGCGCAAACGATTTGGTGACTGCAAGGACAAGACGCTGCTGCTGACCCGACTGATTCAAAAGCTGGGCTATGAAGCCTTTCCCATCCTGGTGCGCAGCGAAGGGGGGCAGGAAATCGATGGGCAGCCGCCGACGCCTCTCGCGTTCAACCATGTCATCACAGGGGTCAAGGATCCTGAAACGGGCGAACTCTATTGGGTCGATGGGACCCTCCAGCATCAGGGCTACAAGCTGGAATCAAGGGACTATCCGCATCTGCATCAGGGCCTGCCCCTTGTGGACGGCAACAAGGAGCTTTTGAAGCAGGATCCGCAGCTCATCCCGCAGGGCCGCATTGAATACACCGAGCGTTATGAAAGCCGCGATTTCCAGGAGCCTCTGCTGCTCACCATCAAAAGCCGGTTCACGGGCTGGCAGGCGGAAAAAATGCGTTCCGATCTGGCCACGCAGGGCTCGGCGGTTTTAAGCGATAGTCTGGCCAACTTTATCAAAAAGCTTTATCCCGCGGCCGAGATTCAACAGGAACCCGTGTTTCAGGATGATCGTCTCACCAACGAACTGACGGTGACGGAAAGTTATGTCGTCCCCGGGCTTTGGCAGGAGGCCGATGAGGGCAGCTGGCGGCTGGATGTAGCGGCCGGTGCCTATATCAGTCAGTATATGATGCAGCCCGAAAAGGTGAAGCGCCTGCATCCTGTGGCTCAGATGCATCCTTTGCATATCACGCATCGGCAGGACATCGTGGTGCCGGCACCCTGGTCTGTGCCGGCCGAGGAGCGGGAGATTATCAATGCCGGCTTTCGCTATCACATGAATCAAGTCTTTAAGGATGGCGTTCTCAGCTTCGTCCATGATTGGGAAAGCCTCGGGGATCATGTGGCCGTGCAGGACCTCGCCCAGTATCTTCAGGATGCGGAGGAGGTTCGTCAGGAGCTCGGACGTTTTGTGACCTACAAACCGGAGAATGAACCGTCCTTCTGGGAACGCTTTACCGTGGCGTTTCCTCAGATTCTGGGTCTGTTTATTCTGTTCCTGGTGGCCATCGGCTGGCAGCTGCAAAGTGATGACTGGGCCGGCGGTCGCATGATCTGGCCGCGACGTTCCATTCTTTTCATGCTGCTGATGCTGGTGCTCAGCAGTGGCGCCTTTGCTCTTTTCTGGTATGCCGATGCTGATCGTCGCATGCGCAAAACAGGACGCAGTATGGCCTCGCGTTCCTTGATGTGGCTTTCCCTTGGCATCTTTGCAGCCGCTCTGGCCACACGCGGGATTCAGGTTCTGGTCGAGCCCTCCACCTTTCAGGAGGTGTCCCCCCTTCTGCCTGGCATCATTGTCCTCCTGCATCTTCTCTGGGCGGTCCTGATGCTCAGACTTTTGCGTCGGGAATTTCCGGAATCGGGCTGGCAACCCTTGCCTTCCCTGATTCTTGGTCCACTCTATTTTCAAAGCAAAATGCAGCGTCTGCCGATCCCTCCGCGTCAGGAGGGTCCAGTCGTCGCCGTCAGGGAACCTGAACCTCAAACGGCCGAGCCCCTGCTCCTGCAGAGCGATCTGCATCCGGCCGAAGAGGGCAATGAACCACGTTCAGAGGGAGTTTAAGTCTTGCGTCACTTCTGGTTGGCCTTCGTTCTTATGCTGGGCGTCCTGCCGTCCCTCACAGCCTCGGCTCAGGATAGAATCCGTGATCAGAAGCTGGTTCTGGCGATCGGTATCGGCGATTTTGAAGACACGCGCTGGCCGACGCTGAAGTATGTGGAGAAGGATGCGGCGGCGGTTTACCAGTCCCTCAAAAACAATTTTGATGGCGGCTGGCTTTTGACGCCACAAAGCACGGGCCAAGCTGTGACCCGGCAGCGCGTGCTCGATGCCTTTGCCCAGCTGGAAAAGGAAAACCGCAGCGAAAATGATACCATCGTCATCTATTTCTCCGGCCATGGAACGCTCGCCAGCGGACCGCGTCCGGAGACCGGAGGCCTGGGCCTTCGCAAATTTCTGGTGATGGGTGACACCCGATTCGCCCAGCCGGACACGGGCCTTGGCATCGACGAACTCCTGGAGCGTTTTCAAAAATTGCGCTCCCGTCGCAAGGCTTTGATCATCGACTCCTGTTATGCCGGTGGCGGCAAGGCCTACCTGACCCCGCAGATCATGAGCATCCTGGCCCAGCAACGCGCCGGGGCCATGCAGGAGCCGCAGGATACCGTCGTGGAAAGTGCGGCCATCTATACGGCCAGTGCCTGGGCCGAGGAAGCGCGCGAGAGCGAAAAACTGGGGCACGGTGTTTACACGTATTTCCTGCTCGAAGGTTTCAAATCCGACCTCGACGGTGACGGCGCGGTGTCGCTCTCGGAGGCCCATCAGTATGCCAGCAATCGCGTGATCGCCTATACCCAGGGCAGTCAGCATCCGACGGCCAAGGTTGAATTCGTGGGCAAGGATCCGGTGCTGGTCAGCGGCAAGTCCACAAAAGTCGGAGCTTCCATTCTGTATGCCTGGCAGTGGACGCTTCGAAAGTATGAAGTGTTTGTGAACCGTTCCCCGCTGGGAACCCTGGAAGAGGGCGCCCTGCCCATTCCGGATGGCAAGCATCAGCTGGTGATCATGGACCCCCAAACCAAAAAAGTCGTGCTCGATCGGGTGGTGGAATTTGAAAAGGGGCGCGACTATTCCCTCTCCGAACTTTTTGTCAGTCAGCCCACGCATCATATTACGCTGGGTCCGACCGCCCTCCAGTTCATGGCCAGCGATTTGAAGGATCGCTGGTCACCCAAACCCTGGGGCGGGTGGCAGCTCAGCTATCAAAAGGATGAGGCCTGGCGCGATTTCAACTTCCATGCCCAATTCTCGCAGTATGCGGCGCGGCGGCAGAATGTGGTGATCGACCTGGAGGATGATGGAGCCGGACAGAGTTATGACATGACGGATCAGGACATTACGGCTCAAAAAATTATGCTGGCGCTCGGCAAACATGAGGACATCCCCTGGCTGTCCCGTCGCGCAAGTGGCATTCAAACCCGCTGGCAATGGCATGTCGGGCCGGAAATGCTGATGGTGCAGCGCTCGCTCAGCGTTTACGGGGATCGCGACTTCACGGAAAAGCAGACCGTAGGTGGTCTCGCCCTGGGTTTATCCCTGCATAGTGTTTTTCTCTATCCGCATATCGACCTCAGTCTTGGTGTCAGTGTCGACGCGCTGCGGGATGTGTTCCTCGATCAGACCGTGGCGGTGACTTCCACTTTTCATTTAGGCGTGGGAAGCAGCTGGTAAGGTTTTTTCCCAGTCGGGCCGATCATTGACTTTGTGGGGGTGGGATGGCAGTTAATCTCGTCACGACGAGAAATTTAAGGAAAGAGAGACCTCCATGCCGCACTCCAAAGTCGCTATGCTCCTTATGTCCCTTCCCCTCGTTTTCAGCCATGGGGCCTGCAGCAATATCTCAGCTCACAGCGGAATGCTGGCTGGCCCGACGCAGGAAACTATTGATTGTACTCTGGCCGAGACCGAGGACGGGATCTATCGGTCTCTTGCCAGGCATCCGATGGGTCCGAAGCCGCGTACGACTCCTCTTGCCGATGAATCATCCCCCGGTTCCACGCATCTGAATCCAGTTCCTGAAGACGCCGACAGCTTCCTGCGTGCCGCCTCCGGGGTTCGCATCGCGCGGCAGGGAACGGATGATTCCTTTGCCATCCTGGTGGCCCAGGATTCCCGGCGGAAGATTGGTTTAGCGACCTATGGCATGACCCTTCAGGCCCTTGAGACGGAGCCTCAAAAAGCCACCGGACTCGATGCTCCCTCCATTGGCGCCATCCCCGTGGATACGCCGGAAAACATCGCCGCATGGGAGGATGACCGGCGCGATTATGATTCCTATCGGAAGAAGTATAAACGGGATTTCGAAGCGATGACGACGATGCCGGACGGCACGATCCTCGTCCTGGCCTCCGGTTCGGATATAGTGAAGTATCAAGCGTCGGGCGTTTCCTATCGGTCTCAGGCTTTGGTGCTGAGCAGCGCAGGTCATCTTCTGAAAGCCTATGACCTGCTCCCCTTTTATCTGCACATGCAGCGGAACCGCTCCCTGATCGGCGAGGACACGGCGATGGGCCCGGCTGAAATCAATTTTGAAGGCGTGACGATTCGTCCCGAGGATTCCGGCTTTGTGATAGGGTTTTACCATCGCGGCAACATCAATGGCAATGGACACAACGCGCTGATCGAATTCGACTTCGCAGCCTGGTATCATACGCTTCAGGCTGCGCAGCAACTTGATCTCGAGGAAGCCTCGGCGCTTTGGCTTAAGCTTGAGCCGCTGCGTACCGTTCGAATCCGTACCCCTCGCGTGACATCACCTGCGGATCCTGCGGCGACTCCGTTTCCCATGACCTTGAATGATGCCCTCTTCGGGTTTGTAAAAGGTCGCGGCACCGTTCTTATCCCGGTGGCCGTTGAGGCTGAATATAAGAATGCCCAGGGGGTACAAGAGGATGGTGCGGTTATTTTTTCCGGGCTCTTGGTGTGGGAGAACATGGACCAACCCGGCCACGGCACCTGCACGATTCATCAGGCTCCCGGCGATGATGAGCCAGGCAAACTCTCAAAATTTGGCAAGGTCGAAGGTCTGGCGGCATATCATAAAAAAGGGACGGATCTTTATGAGCAGAGTCTTTATAGCGAGCATTCATTATTGATTGGCGTCACGGATGTCGATTCTGAAATTGAACCTTCAACCTTGAGTTTTTTGCAGGTGGGAGGAACCTGAATCCCGCAGGATTCAGGTTTACCTGGGATTAGCGGGACAGCGAACGCTTCGCAGGCTCGCTCAGCATCTGCAGGGCGGCCAGCGGACTGATGATGCCCGAACCGAAGTCAAAATCAAACTTGGGCTCCATGGAATAGAGCAGGATCGATTTCAGATCGGCGACCGACATGCGGCCGGATTTTTGCAGTACCAGAGCGATACTGCCCGTGGCATGCGGAGTGGCCATCGAAGTGCCCGACATGTATTCATAGCTATTGCCGGGCATCGCCGAATAGATATCCACACCAGGGGCGGCCAGGTCCGGCTTGAACACATTCAACACATTTTTGCTGATGCGCCAGTAGTTGGGACCGCGGCTGGAAAATTCCGCGATGTTGTTCACGGCATCAATGGCCGCAATCGACAGAACTTCGGGGAAACCACCGGGCATGCCGTTGGGTGAGGTTCCGCTGTTGCCGGCGGCAAAGACAGGAATGATATCCGACTCGGTCCAGGCGATGATCGCGCGGTGGAAGGCTTCGAATTCCGCCATATCGTTGATATCAAATGGAATGTCGAGGCCCCAGGAATTGCTGATCACGTGCGGGAAGTCCTCGGTTTCAGGATTGCCGTCCGGATCGTACATCCACTGCATCGCAGTCAGAAGCCAGGCGTCGCTGGCACTGCCGGTTGCGCTGAAAGCCTTGGCCACGATGAGGTCCACAAAGGGAGCCATGCCGGTGGTGGCGCCGGCGATCGTGCCCGAGACGTGCGTGCCGTGGCCGTTATCATCATAAGGATAAGCGATGCCGTTGACAAAATCCTTGAAGAGGACCGTGTTTTTCTTTTCAAACTCCGGGTGACGGCTTTGAATGCCGGTATCGATCACGCCGACGCGCACGCCCTGGCCGCCAATCTCAGGAAAATCCTGACGGATTTTATCGACACTCAGACGCCGCAGACCCCAGCCTGGATCGACCACAACCGGAGCGTCACGGGTCACGGGCGCAATGTACTTGCGGGTTTTGTTGACGAGCACGCGCTCCACGAAATCCAGCTTTTCAATCTGAGGCAGATCCTCACTCTTCAGCTGCATTTCCATGCCGGCCACCAGCCAAAGATCCTGATAGCGGACGCTGGCCTTGCTCACGCCGAGAGCGGCGAGCAGTTTGTCGATTCTCGCGCTGTTGTTGACACGCTTGTTCTGCATCTGCTGCTTGTGAGCTTCATTGCCGACCACAAGGTTCGTTTGATTTTTGAAAAGAATGATATAGGACTCAGCATGCAGAGCTGCTGTCCATCCCCATAAGACCAAGAGCAGGGTCCATTTATTCAGCATAAATCAGGCTCCTCAGTTGACTGTCTGAATGACGATTTTTTTACCGGCGGCGCGGGCGGTCTCGATCGTGTTCAAACCGAGATGGGTTTTGAACTTCGTGCCATCGGTGAGGATCAATTCCACAGGGCCCTGATAGCCTTTGGGGAACTTCTCGTTGATGAAGGAAGTCATTTTTTGTTTCTGCTCAGGACCCACATTCAGCATCACGCCGGTTTGTGTCAGGTTGGTGGAAAGCTTGACAGGAGCGGCGGCAAAGTCCAGCTCCTCGGTGCCGACACGAACCTTGCCGATGGCATAGTGCAGACGACCGCTCACGAATTCACCCGCTCGCAGCATCTCCCACTTCATGCGGGTTTGTTCCGCGACGCGCTCGACAAAGGCCTGAGGGCGGGAGAAAAGGCCTTCCTCGCTCAGGTTGCGGTCATCGATTTCGTCCATCGAAATATCGTAGTCGACCAGAAGCTGCACCTGGCTGTCCGGTGGCATAATGATCGTGGCATCCTTGGGAATGGAGATCATCTCGATCTTTGCGCCCTTGTAAGGAAACTTGTGGCGGTAGGTGGTTCCGTCGGCGTTGGTGCGAACGTTGGAGGTGTAAGTGTAAGCATTGGGATAAAGTTTGGTGACGATCTGCTCGACGCCTGCACCCGACGGTGAATTATCGTACGTCACTTCGTAGACCCAGAGTCCCACCTCGTCGACCGTTTCCAGATCGATCTTGGCGAAACCGTTCGTGCGAACCCCCGGCTGACCGGGATAGTTTTGGATGGCGCAATTGCTCAAAAGCAGGCTGGATGCCAGACAGCCAAGCAGAGCCCACCCCTGTGGTCTCAATACCATAGCGTTCTCCTTCAAGTTGTTTGCATCATCATAGCTGATGTTATAGTTGGCGGTCTGTAAAAATATACCGGTCAAATGAATATCTCTGTTTAAAAAATGAACGCACAAAATTTCTTTTGTGCAGGTCGCGGGAAACGGCTAGATTCCTCAGGTTCTATCCTGAACAGGTTCAGCGTTTTCGTGCGAAAGCATGTGCCGTCAGGATTTCGTGTTCACGATTTTACCGGTGGGGCAGGCTTTTCCATGCAACACGCACAACCACAGCGCCAATTGACCGTTCGCGCAGCCATAGCCGGCATGTTGCTCGGCGGGTTCATGAGTCTATCCAATCTCTATGTTTCGCTGAAAACCGGCTGGAGCATGGGTGTTTCGATCACAGCAGGCATCCTGGCCTTTGCCATCTTCTCACTGCTGCTGCGTCTGCGCATCGTGCGCTCCGCGTTCGGCATGCTGGAAAATAATGCCATGCAGTCGGTGGCGAGTGCCGCGGGTTATATGACCGGCGGGGGAACTGTGGCGGCGATTCCGGCCCTGATGATGATCACGGGCGAGACGATGGACCCCTGGTCGATGTTTTTCTGGATCAGCATGATTGCGATGCTCGGTGTGGTCATGGCGATTCCCATGAAGCAGCAGATGATCAATGTGGAACAGCTGCGATTTCCCACGGGAACGGCCGCGGCGGAAACTCTGCGGGCTCTGCATGCGCACGGCGAGGCCAGCGAGAACAAGCAGGCCAGGTTTTTGACCTGGGCTGGCATCTCCGGTGCGGTCCTGGCCTTCCTGCGCGATGCGCATGGACGTTTTATTCCCTTCAACTTCCCTGCTAAATTCACCATCCCAGGGGTTACACTCGCCGGCCGGCCTTTGGTGGATTACACCTTTGCCCTGGAAAGCAGTCTGATTCTGATCGGTGCGGGCATGATCATGGGATTTCGTGCGGCCTGGAGCATGATGCTCGGCGCCGTGATCAACTATGGAGGTCTTGCTCCCTGGCTTTATGAGAACGGTGTGCTCGAGGAAAAACTCGGCTATCGCGTGATCGTCGGCTGGAGTGTCTGGTTTGGGTCCGCCATGATTTTAACCAGTGGACTTTTGGCTTTTGCGTTTCAGTGGAAAACGGTGGTGCGAGCCGTGCGCAGTGTGTCTCATGCTTTTGGCAGCAGCCAGGACCTGGATGCGCGGGAAGTGCCGATGACCTGGTTCTTCATCGGCTGTGCGATTTTTGCGCCGATCGTCATTTTCCTCCAGTGGTATCTCTTTGACATCAAAATCTGGATGGGCATCCTTGCGGTGTTTATGAGCTTTTTCATCGCGATCGTGGCCTGTCGCGCGACGGGTGAAACCGATACCACGCCCACCGGAGCCCTCGGCAAGATCACCCAGATCACGTTTGGGGCGCTGGATGCCGGCAATGTCACAACCAACCTGATGACAGCCAACGTTACGGGCGGCGTGGGTCTGCATTCCGCGGATCTGCTCACCGACCTCAAGAGCGGATATCTTCTCAAGGCCGATCCCCGGCAGCAGTTCTGGGCTCAATTTTTAGGTGTGGCCGCCGGCTCGCTCTTTGTTGTGCCAGCCTATCACCTTTTGATTCCCACGCCTGATGTCCTCGGCTCGGATCAGTGGCCCGCACCCGGGGCTCAAACCTGGAAAAGCGTCGCGGAACTTTTGGTCAAAGGCTTCGAAACCCTGCATCCGACAGCTCAGGTCGCTTTGCTGGTCGGCGGCTTGCTTGGCATTGCCTTCGTGCTGCTGGAACGCTATCTGCCGCGCTGGAAAAAATTCATTCCTTCACCGGTTGGACTCGGCCTGGCCTTTACCATGCCGGCGTATAATACCATCGCGATGTTCATCGGCGCCTGCATTGCGCTCTGGCTCGAGAAAAAGCGTCCGGAACTGGCAGAAAAGTCAGTCATTCCAATCGGTTCCGGCTTTATTGCGGGCGAGAGCCTGATGGGGGTTTTGATCGCCATTCTGGTGGTGATTGGCGTGCTGTCCTAATCCAACAAGACGTGGACATTCCTGGGAAACAGGTGTAAGGATCAAAGTTTGACCGGAAAACCTTCCGATCCAGCCTGACCTTTTGCCAGGGAGCCTGCCCATGGAAAATCGACTTTCTGACTCCTTTGTTGCCGCCAGCCTGGATGCTGGGCATCAAAATTTGGCCTGGGAGCCGGGACCACCTTCGGGTTTCTTAGCGGGTATTGATCTCAAGGCGATCCTTGCCGATCCCAATGCTGCCGACATCGTGCCCGAGCTGCCCACCCAGGCGCTCTATTATGCCTTAAAACAACAGAGCATCGAGGAAGTCCTCGATCTTTTGCCACTCCTGAGTCCGGAGCAGGTTGAGCGCATGCTCGACTACGATGCCTGGTCACAGGATGAACTGGTTCCGAAAAAATTCTTCGAGTTCCTCAAGCCCTTTGGCGAAATCAGTCGCGAACAGCTCTATGAGCGTTTTGCTGATCTGGATGAAGAGTATCAGCTGGCCGCGCTGCAGGGCTTCTTCAAAGTCCATGAAGTCGAGGATCCCTATGATCTGCCGGAAGCCATCGCGGAAAAGGCCTATCGCATGCCCTGCAACAGGGTGTTCTATGAAATCCTGAGCGAGGATCCGGACGAGGTCGCGTTTATCGAAGAGCTGATGGAATCGCTCAGGGAAAACAACATGCGCTATGCGTATGCGGTTCTGGGCCATGCCACGTATCAGCCGCCCGGTGAAGCGCTGGCTCAGGTGGCTCGTTTCCGTCGTGGGCGTCTGGAAGACGAAGGCTTTGTCAGTTATGAGGAAAGCCTCGGCATTTTCGCGCCGATTGATCACACGGCCTTCCTGCGGAAATGGACGCCGCTGGAACAATCGCAGGATCTGACCAGCCTCGCGCTGCAAGGTGGCTCGGGTCTCTTCCTGGATGCGGTGCTCCTTGCCGCGCGGGAAGAGAATGTTTCCATCGATGAACTGTATAATCTGCATCAAAGCTTTCTGCAGCTCGCCAACGCCCTCTGTGCTGCGGCGCAGGTGGGACCGGAGGATGTTGCCGGCCTCAATCGTCTCCTGGAACAGGGCAAGGCTTTGGTCAGTCTCGGTCTGGAATATCTGGGTCAGGGCGATCTGGGACTCGGGATCAAAATTGTTCGGGGCGAAAGCGCCCGCACGCTGTTCCGGGTCGGGCTGAGCCTCGTCGATGTCGTGCGTGACGAAGTCATCCAACGCCTCGAAGGCATGCAATGGCCTCGCATCGAACGCATGCGGCGCTTCTATACGGCCCGGCAGTGGGGCCAGATTCTTTTGGAACTCGACCGCCACTGGTTGACCCATGTGGGTCTGCAGGCCGGTGAGATTTTCAAAGGGCTTTTCAATCGCTTCCCCATGGTGCCGATGCGCATGATGCAGGATCAAAACCGCATTATCTTTGCGCCGATCGTCAACCTGCGGGAGCTGATTCAGCTGGAAAAAAATCTTCAAACCATCATGGGCTATCTCTATGCTGCCACCTGGAGTGGTCTGCCTTTGAATCAGCCTGTGGATCTGATCCTGCGTGAATCGGCCATGGCCACGATTCGCCGGGCCGGTGAAGACAGCAATGTGCCACGGGTTCTCGAACAATGGCGGCAGCGCCTCACGGCAGAAGCGGCTCATTGGTGGGTCGGTGAAAAGGATAGCCTGGATGAGATTGTGGATGCCGTTATCGATATGATCCATGAGGAATTGCATGGACTGATCGTGTTGCCACGTGCCAGCCGTCAGTCGCATGATTCACAAAGTGAGGTGCCATCGACATGAATCAGGGACATGAGTCTGATTTTTTGAATCAGGATGATTGCGATGCTCTGGCCAAGGCCATGGAATCCAAATATGCCATGGCCTTGAAAGGCCGGAGCTTTAAAGTCGAAGCGGAAGTCAAAGGTCGTGGAGTCTTCGTGAAAGTGATCCTGTCCAATCAGGATCGCAGCTATTACTATCCCGTGGAAGCGCGGGTGCTTTATGAAAAGGAGGAACTCCAGCGCGGTGAGGCGGCGCTCTTCCTTCTCGATTACATTGATGCCTACTTCGACGAGTATCTGACCCAGGAAAATGAGGAGATTTATCTGCCGATCGACTGGGCCGACTTTCAGTATGAAGCCGTCGATTTTCAGATGCGCGGCCAGATTCTGAATCTGAAACTGGAAGAACTCGCCGAGCAGCTGCTGAAAAACGGCTCGCCAGCCATGCATTGAAGAGGCTGGCATTTATGGGTGTCAGTGGCGTTGTCCTGTTGATTCTGCTCTGTGCATTTCCCTTCGGTCCGGCCTTGCAAAATATAGCCATGACGCTCGCCGTCATTCTCTGCATTCGCTCGTTCGTCCATAGGCGGAGCAGGCCCGCGTGGCCCGCTCCGGGTCCTTTGCGCTGGGCCGCCCTTAGCATGCTCGGCTTTCTGGTCTGGAATGTGATCAGTTCCCTGCTCAATCCAGCCAATGCTTCCGAGCCCATCGCCTATTTTATTGGTTTTAGCCCGATCCTGATTTTGCCCTGGCTCGCCGGCTCCCTGCCGTCACCGTCCCTGCCGACATTGCAGCGGCTGGAAAAAATCGGTGCGATCGTGGTTGTGATCTGGGGCGTCGCCTGTCTGAGCCAAACGCTCTGGCCCTGGCGCTGGGTGGGCAGCATGCCCGTCGCGGGTGGTATTCCCAGGGCACAGGGTTTTTATTCCCATCCTCTGACTCTGGCTTATTCCGCTTTATTGATCTGGCCTTTTGCCGTCCTCCGGCTTTTTCAAAAACCGCGCGCCTGGACGAGCTGGGCCTATGGCGTCGGCACCGCGCTGATGCTGATCTATTCCATGTCGCGCACGGTGCAGGCGCTGGCCGCCGCCCTTGTTCTCTGGAATGTCTTTTACCTTTTTTCCGGACGGCGTCGCTGGCAGATCCTGGGGATCATGGCCCTCCTCGGCCTCGTCCTGGCCTTGACCAAAAACCCGGTCTCCATACGCTTCCGGCATCTGATCCATGGCACCGAGGAAAACTATCACTTTTCCGATTACCCGGATGATCGCCTGGCCTTCTGGCATGCGCATGCGGTCATGATTCAGGAGCGCCCGGTGCTGGGTCACGGTGTGCACATCAGCCTGGATTATCGGCAGCCGTATTATGAACGCATTGGTCTAGGGGATTTCAAGAAAAAGTATCCCGCTCATAACCAGTACATCCAGATGCTCGCCGAGGGTGGACTGATTGCTCTGGGCTTTTTCCTGGCCTGGCTTTTTTTCAGTTTCCGGGTGCTGAAGGACCCGTCCGTTCCCGCTTTTCTGAAAACGCTCGGGCCCCAGACCCTATGGATTTTCATCCTGGGAGGGCTGACGCAAAATGCTTTTTATGATTCGGATGTTCGTATGGGACTTGTGATCCTGAGTACTATCGTGGCCCTGTATGCGGGCCGCTCAGGAACCGGTCGGCGTGCGGGCGGTGTTGATGATCTTCGCACCGTCGTGCAGTGAGACCATGTTCCGACCCTGGTGTTTGGAGTCGTAAAGGGCAGCATCCGCGCGGGCCATGGCTTCAGAATAGGTTTCCTTGCCGATCTGAATCGTGGCCACACCGCAACTCAGCGTCACGGGGATGTGCTGCTCTTCAAAGATCATGACTTCATCCTGTACCGCCTGACGCAACTTGTTCGCAGCAATCGCCGCGTTTTCAAAGGATGCCGCGGGCAGAATCACCAGAAATTCCTCGCCACCGTAACGACAGCAGACGTCGGTCTTGCGGAAAGTCTGTTTCATGATCCGGGAGACATTTTTCAAAACATAGTCACCAGCCTGGTGACCATACTTGTCGTTGATCTTCTTGAAGAAGTCGATATCGCACATGACCACCGAGATATGATAGCGCTCATTCTCAGGCAGGGTTTCCATACGGGAAACCTGGCTCGGGAGATACTCTTCAAAGTAGGCCCGGGTAAAGAGGGTGGTCAGTGGATCGGTGATCGACTGAATCGCCTTGTCTTTATATTGATCCTGCAGATTGGTTTCCGCCGTCACGTCGCGGAGCAAAAGGAAAAAGCCCAGTTTCTGACCCGTGCTTTGCTGCACGAAGGGATAAATCCCAAGGATCAGGTTCAGGGTTTCGTTCTCGGGTTTTCCAGCCAGGTGGCCCCGCACTTCATCGATCCGAATGGGGCTGTCGTATTCAAGGAGTTCCTTAAAGCCGAGAGGCTTGCCATCCAAAGAGAAAGTAATGATGGAATCCAGGCTTTCCGCCTTCAGGACCTGACGCAGCTTCTGTCCTGTTACCTGCGCCAGCATTTGGTTGGCTTTGATAACGCGGCCCTGGGCGTCAATCACCACGTAGGCGTCCAGCAGTACTTTGACGAAATGCTCGAACCGTGCAAATTCCGTCGTAATGCTTTCCAGGTTGTCCAAACTTTTTACCGCTTCTGACATGCCCGCACCTTCTTAGGACCGCATCTTCGCCACCAGTTCCTCAGCTCTCTAGGCTGCGAGGAACGCAAAATACTCTTCTTCCATCTCTTCCAGTTCCATCTCGGCACCACAGGCGCTGCACTTTACAGGTTCGAGTCCAGCATCCGGATTTTCGGGAAGATTTTTTCCGGCTTCGAAGAGTATATCTTCTTCATGACCACATTCGTCACAAACATAACAACCATAAACAGAGCGGATCTCCGCATTGCCCTTAAAGCTGGGTATCATATTGATCTGCATTACGATTTCACCCGTGCACTCTTCAAAGATGATGCTCCGCTGGTCTTTCTGCAGGTCTCTCATGAAATTGATCCAGCTGCGAACTCCACAGCTATTCACCGAATCAACGTTCTTGAAATTGAATACGACCTGCTTGCCCAGCTTGGGGAGTAATTGACTCAGATGAACCTCGGCTTCGGCGTCAATCGGGCCGGCATAGTTCACATGGTCCCATCCATCCTTTTGGACGATTTGAATGCTAATCCCCATGAAATCCCTCTCAGTATCCCATCGCTGGCACAACACTAGTCTCTGGATCGGATCGAAACCCGAATCCTTGAGGCAAAAAAGAAAAGGCCGCACGAGGCGGCCTGGGGTCAAGTTTTAACTTGTTGAAATTACTTGTTTTCCCGAAGGTACGGGGACGATTCGAGGTATTCCTTGAGTCGGGCTTTGATTCGCTCGGCCTCTTCTTCGGTGCAAAGATTCTTACTCATGGCCGCATTCAACTGCCTGAAAAAGCTTTCCCAGAGTAAGGGCATCTCATAGTTGCGACTGGTCAGAAGTTCTTCGATCGGATCGCCGGTCGTGGTCTTGGTGATTTCCCAACGACCGTCGTTCTTCATGATGATTTCCGCCTCATTGATCGCGCCGAAGAGGTTGTGCTCGTTGGCCAGACTCTCCTGATAAGCACCCACCAGGAAGAAGCCCAGGTAGTAGGGCTTCGCCGAAGGGGAGTGCAGATCCAACACGTTGCGCATGTCGCGGCGGTCGATGAATTTCTCCAGGCAACCGTCCGAATCGCAGGTGATGTCGACAATCGTGGCCTTATGCGTGGGCTTCTTCTCATGGTGCGACAAGGGAATCACAGGGAACAGCTGATCGATCGACCAGGAGTCCGGGATGGACTGGAAGATCGAGAAGTTCGCCAGGAACTTGCTCACCATGCGCTGCTGCAGGTTTTCGAATTCCTCGGGCTGGTGCTTTTCGTAAGACGAAAAGAACAGGGCCCGGCGGCAGATCCGGTAAAACAGCTGCTCAGCATTCGCACGATCCTGCAGGGTCACGTAACCCAGGTTGAAGAGCGTGAACATCTCTTCATAGTATTCGATCGCATCGTGGTAGTACTCGACGAAGTTCTTCCGGTTGATGTTGTCCAGAATATACTTCAGCTCGGCCAGACCCTTATGCGACCCATTCTTCTCCTGGGGGAAGAACTCATATTCACCGGCAGCCGAGAAGCTTTCGGTGCTTTGCACTTCGCGGATGTCCGTAATCACGATGGAGTGATAGGCGGCGATCACGCGACCGGATTCGGTCACGATCTGCGGGCTTGGCACTTCCTCGTTTTTACAAACCTCACCGATTTCGTAGATCACGTCGTTGGCCAGCTCCTGCAGGGAGTAGTTGGCGCTCGACGCGAACGACGTTTTACTACCGTCATAGTCCACGCCTACGCCGCCACCGATGTTGAGGCAGACCGGCTTGAAGTTCATCTTGTGAACCTTGGCGTAAACGCGCGAGGCTTCCTTGATCGCGTTTTTGATGCGCTTGATCTCGGTCACCTGGGAACCAATGTGGAAGTGCAGCATATAGAGACGATCGCGCAGGTTGGCTTCGTCCAGCATCTTCAGACACTGCAGCACTTCAATTGTGGTCAGGCCAAATTTCGACGATTCGCCCGAGGACTTCGCCCATTTACCGGAACCGCGGCTGTAGAGCTTCACCCGGATCCCGATGTAGGGGCAGTGCTTCGGATCCTGTTTCGCCTGATCGAGGATCATCTGAAGCTCATCCGGACCTTCCACGACGAGCACACAGTTCTTGCCCATGGCATTGGCCACGAACCCGAGGTCGATGAACTCGCGGTCTTTGAAGCCGTTACAGACGAACAGGGCGTCAGGGCTCAAATCGTAGCCAAGGGCCGCAATGAACTCAGGCTTGGAACCCACTTCCAGACCGTAGTTGTACTTGAGGCCGCATTGCACGATGCTATCGATAAACTCACGGCGCTGGTTCACCTTGAAGGGGAACACCGCGCGGTGGCTTCCTTGATAATTGTATTCCCACATCGCTTCCTTGAAAGCGGTGTGCAGACGGGCGATCTGGTTGTCGATAATCTGCGGGAAACGCATGATCATCGGCGGGTGAATTCCCAGCGATTTTGCTTTGCTGATCGCTTCCGGCAGATCGATAAACAAATGTTCTTCACCTGTGGGGTGGCAGACGACATTGCCATTGTCTGCAATGCTAAAATAGCCGGCGCCCCAGCCGTCGATGCCGTAGAGTTCGCGAGCTTCCTGTATCTGCTGGATATTCATAAGCTTTTCCCCGCCAAAAGAGACCTAAAGTAGCGATACTTTAGTGAATCGCTAGCAAATTGCAAGCCTTAATACCCCCTGGGGAAAAAATGATCGGAGCCCAACAGCAGCGCCTTGTCAGAGGCAGCGGAACCCACTAAGCTCCACTCCGTAAGTCGTTAGGAATATACAGGCTGACCTCGGGGTCAGGCGTGACAGGGAAGGAAACCAACGGATGAGCTTGCGTCTATCCACTGGATTTTGCCAGGGCATGCGTCTTGAAAATCCTGCATCGGTGACTCGTCCCACCGCCAGTCGCGTGAGAAGCGCCATTTGGAATGCATTGCAGTTGCGACTCGGAGGGGCGCGGGTCCTTGATATCTGCGCCGGCTCCGGCGCCGTTGGTATCGAGGCGCTCAGTCGTGGAGCCAGCCAGGCGACCTTCATCGAACAGGATCGAGGCGCGCTGAAGGCTCTGGAGCGGAATTTGGAGGAAGTCACAAGACGAGCCAGAAACCAGAGTCTCGACATCGGCATCCAGGTGCTCGGTCGATCGGCGGAAAAGGCGCTCGCTCAGTGTCCGGAGGCGGGTTTTGACATTCTGTGGATCGATCCGCCCTTCGCCGTAATCACCGAGCTCCTGCCCCGCCTCATGCCCGAGTTGAATCGCGTGGCCGCAGCCGACGGTCTTTTGGTCGTGGAGAGCGACAGCGCTGACCTTGAAAAAATTCCCGCCCTGCTGAACCCCACTGGGCAAGGAATGTGGCATCTTCAGAAGCAGAAAGCCTATGGTAAAATTGGGGTGAGCTTCTTTAGCAAAAGAAAGAACGAGGCATGAAAACATCCAGCAAAGTCGCCATTTTTCCGGGGAGCTTCGATCCCTTCACCATCGGTCACCAGCAGATTGTCGAGCAATCGCTCGATCTCTTCGATGAGGTGATCATTGCGATCGGCCAGAGTGCGACCAAAGTTCCTTTGCTCAGCACCGAGCTGCGTCTTGAGGCCTTGCTGGAAACCTTTGCCCAGAGCCCTCGGATCAAGGCCGAAGCCTTCTCCGGTCTGGTGGTCGACTTCGCGCGTAAAAAAGGGGCACGGTTTCTGATCCGTGGCCTGCGCAATGAAACCGACCTGGCGTTTGAGCTGCCCATGGCGCACACCAATCGCTGTCTGGCTGGCGAGATTCAAACGGTCTTCCTGCCCACGTCCCCGGAACGGGCGTTCATCTCTTCCACCCTGGTGCGCGAAATCGCCAAGCATCGCGGTGATTTCACTCCCTTCGTGCCTCCAGCCTTCGCGCGCCGGATGAAAGCGGCCAATCCTTGATTTTTGGTGCAGTTTACCCTCCCTGCAACACTTGACCTGGATTATAAAATCGTTTCTAATGGGAGAAGGTTCAAATCGCCAAGCCGAACGATGTCAGTTGAAGGGAAACGCCCTTGAGCATCAGGAGGCTATTTCATACCTGGCAATGGGAGAGTCGATGAAGAAGGTTGAGGCAAACCGTTATCCCCATTCGGCAACCTTGTTCAGGTTCTGCAAAGAAGCGCTGGAAATCCGTTATGACGGCAACGTAAAGGTCATCGACCAGGACGTTGGCGCCATCCTTGGTTACGATCCCGCAGATTGCAGCCACTGGAAAAAGGGCAAGAAGAATATCCGCTCGCTGAGCACCCTGCGCAGCATCGCCGATCACCTGAATGTGGACGAATCCCTTCTGATCGATATCACCTCGGGCAAGGTTTCCCTGGATGAGGCGGTTTTTGAATTCCGTGGCTACGGTCAGTTCACGCTGACGGGAAAACCACTGGAAAGCCTGAAGAAGGAATACTTCAAGAACCCAGGCAAATGGCAATCCACGGGTCAGCAGACCACAGCCTTTGAAGATGTCTTCGACATTCAAAGACACGCTGTCGTCCGCCTGGCGGATGAGATCGTGCGCAACGGCGGCTTTACCGAAGCTCCTATCTATATACCTGAGATCCTCCGCATGGTCCCGGCCATCCAGCTGGCCACCCGCGTGGAGCAGGAAGAGCCCTTCACCATTCGTCAGGAGGGCGAAGGCCGCGAACTGAAAACGGTGATCATCAGCCGTGAATCGGAAACCCGACCCTATATTCGCTTTATCGCCGCCAAGACCCTCTTTAAACACCTGGTCACCAGCCAGTCGGAAGGAACGGAGATGTTTGCCGGCAGCCCGGCGGAAATCCTCGATATTCAATCCAATATCTTCGCCGGTGCCCTTCTGGTCCCGGGTGAAATGCTCCGCCGCGAAGTGGATCGCATCGATACCTCATTTGATTTACTCCGTCAGCTGGCGGATATGTTCTGGGTTTCGCGTTCGCTCATGAACCAGCGCCTGCGGGATTTCCTCGAATTCCACAACTGATCGTGTTCCCATGAAATCGAATCACCCGCTTCCGCCCGGAAGCGGGTTTTTTTGTAAGTGGATTCATGGTTTACAGAAAAACCGGCCCCGCCGTCCCGCTCTCATTATCACCCATAAATTAAAGTAAAAGCCGGGCCGGCCGAAAGTCAAATGGAAGGCTGAGAGTGTAATTTTACCCTCCAGGGCGGGACAGATGAGCCAGCTGTTTAGACTTAAAAATGGAACCGTGTTGCTTTCAACGGAAGCGCCTGGCGGTATCTATAACTCCGGACAATTGAAGAAAATTGCCGAGTTGTGTTCCAAGGAGTTGGCGATCGTCAAAGCCACCGAGGACCAACGGCTGGCCTTGTTCGTGAAGGAAAGCGAAGTCGAGAACGTGGCGAAGCAACTGCGGGCCATGGGTCTTGGCTTCCGTCATTATCAGGATAGTCTTCATCAGCCGGTGTCCTGCCTCGGCGAACTCTGTGAAGATCACGAGCAGCCCGCCATGGCCACGGCCATGGATATCACCAAGGAAATCGCCAGTCTTCAGGTGAATGCACCTTTGAAGATTGGTATCAACGGCTGCGCCCGTTGCTGTACACCCTGCCACACGCTCGATATCGCGGTAGTGGGGGATTCGAGCGGCTATCGCATCAGCCTCGGTGGAAAAACCCGGCAGATGCCTGAATTCGCCAGCTACTTTGCGGAAGGCGTTCCAGCCAAGGAACTGCCCAAACGCCTGAAGGCAGTGATTGAAACCTATAAGAATCTCGCGGAAGACGGCGAGACCTTGCACGATGTGATCGAACGCTGCGGCGTCACCGACTTTGTGAAGGCTCTGGCTCCCTATAGCCAGGATGCAGCCCAGCGCGAGGATCCTTTTGCTCAGGAAGCGGCGACCGTGGAGTCCGTGGATGACCTGGCTTTGCCTGCCGATGAGTTTGACGAGGAGTCGCTGGATGATGCGGCGCTCGACTTGGAAGACAGCCCGGCCGCGGACCAGGAAACCAACGCCGCTGTTGAGGATGACCTGAGCATTATGGATGAGTCGCTGGATAATGTGACTCTCGATGAAATTCCCATCGAACGAGGTGGCCAGGGATCCCTGGAGGATGACCTGTCCCTTGGCAGCGATGATGCCTCTCTGGAACTGAATGAAGTGGATTTCTCCGAGGATGATGCGGAACCTGTGACGGAAGAGAGCCTGCTTGAAGAGGAACTCAGCCTGGATGGTGACGATCTGACTCTCGATCCGGCCGCCGCCATTACCGAAGATGATATCGATCTGGAAGCTCCGGAATTGGAAAGTCTGGATGACTCCATGGAGACCATGCCGGAAGTCACGGATGATATTGGCCTCGATGAACCGATGAACCTGGATGATGCGGAGCTGACGGAGGATCTTTCCATGGATCTGCCGGAAGACATCGAGGACGGTGATATGGCCTTGTCCGAAACCGAGACGCCCATGGATGAAGATCTGGAAGCCATTCCGGAACTCGATGAGGATCTTGCCATGGACGATCTGCCTGAGCCAGCTCCGGCTGTCGCCAAGGCTGCCACTCCAGCTCCAGCGGCTTTGTCGGAAGACTTCGGTGAGGAACTCCCGACGGATGTTCCCGAACTTTCCGATGAAGAGGAAAATCAATTCGAACAGAAACTGCAGGCTTCCATTGATGAGGAAAGCGCTCTCATCGCCAAGGAAGACAAGGATACCAATCTTGGAGACCGCGCGGCAGCCCTGAGTCTTTTGGAAAATTCCGAGAGCCAGGACGATGATCTGGATGCGATCGAGCTCGATGACTCGATGCTGGATGAATCGATGATAGCGGATGACGATGCGATGCTGGATGATCCGATGATAGCGGATGATGACGCGATTCTGGATGACCCGATGATCGTGGATGACGAGCTGGAAGTGATCAGCAGTGATGATGAACTGGAAACGATTGAGGCCGACGGAGAGTCGCTGGACACGGATACGCTCAGCGCCGCGGATGTTGAACAGCTTGTTGAAGAAGAGGACGAGGTGCTGGAACCCATCAATGAAACGATGGAAGAATTCCCTGAGCCCGGTCCAACTGAACTGGCTCATATCAATTCACGCCAGCACGGACAGAAGCTGCAGAGCTCGGTGCCGCGCCAGCAGTTCAAGGTCAGCGCCATTACCTTCCAGGACGAGCACATGCGCGTCACATTCGATACGAGTGCCTATGTTGACTTTGATCTCAGCGCTCTGGGTCTGGGCGAGGAACGCAACTTCCGGCTTGGTGTTCAGAGTGTATCGGTAACCAGCACAACCGAGGGTTATATACTCGAAGTTGACGGGATGCGCCTTTTCCATCCGAAAACGAGTTTCCCAGCGGCTTCGTGAATATCAATCCTGGACAAGCCCGGCTCCGATCAATATTGTGATGCCTTGATGATGAGAATCGTTCTCAACACGTCTGATCGGACTCATTGAGGTTATCATGACCCTCGGCGAACTTAAAAAAGGTCAAAAAGCTCAAGTCATGCGTGCTCCCGAGTCACAAGGACTAGGTGAGCGTCTGCAGGAATTTGGCTTCGTCCCGGGGGCGAATCTGGAAGTATTGGCAGAGGCTCCTTTTGGAGGCGATCCCATTCTGGTGATGATCCACGGTACACGGGTTGCTGTTCGGCGTGATGATGCGAGTGGCATTCACGTGTCCCTCCTCCAACCTTAAGCTGAGCGCCCATCATGTCAGATACCAAGATCCCAACATTGGCCCTGGTCGGCAGTCCCAACTGCGGAAAAACCGCGCTGTTCAATGCCCTGACCGGACTCAATTATAAAGTGGCCAACTATCCCGGCGTGACCGTGGACTGGGCGGAAGCTCTCAGTCGCAAGCACCTGGGCCCTTCCGTAAAAATCCTGGACCTGCCAGGAACCTACAGTTTGAATCCGCAAAGCGATGATGAGCGGCTGACCAAACAGGTGATCTGTCGTGAAGGTCAGTATCCGGTGCAGGCCGATGTCCTCCTCTGCGTTGCCGATGTGAACAATTTGAGTTTGCATCTGCGCCTGGTGATGGAAGTGATCGCGCTGGGGCAGCCGATGGTTCTGGCCGTGAGCATGATCGATCAGGCGGAAAAAATGGGCACCACGCCCGATCTTGCCGCACTGCAGGAGGCTCTGGGCATTCCGGTGGTGGCGGTGAGCGCTTTGAAAAATCGCGGTTTGCCGGAACTCATGGCGACCATTCGTGAGGTGCATGCCAAGGGCATCAGGCCGCGTCCTTTGCCGCTGCCGCAGGATCCCACAGGACGGGTTCGCTTTCTCGAACAGCTCCTGGAAAAGGTTCAGCCTCAAGCCAAACGACGCCATGGTTTGACCGATAGCATCGATCGCTGGCTTTTGCATCCATGGCTTGGACCGATCGCCATGATCCTGATTTTTCTGCTCGTGTTTCAGGCGATTTTTTCCTGGGCCAGTTTACCTCAGGATTGGATTGAAGCGGCCATGGGGGAATTGGGTAGCCAGGTCGGGGCTGTGCTGCCGGATGGGCTTCTCGAGAGCCTGCTCGTCGATGGCCTCATCAGCGGGGTGGGGGCGGTCGTCGTCTTTCTTCCGCAGATTTTGATTCTGTTCTTTTTTCTGCTCGTGCTCGAGGATTCCGGATACATGGCGCGCGCTGCGTTCCTGCTGGATCGGCTCATGCGTGGTGTCGGGCTGAATGGACGTTCGGTTCTGCCCCTGGTTTCCGGATTTGCCTGTGCGATTCCCAGCATCATGTCGACCCGCATCATGGGCAGTCGGCGGGAGCGCTGGGTGACGATTTTAATCACACCGCTGATGACCTGCTCCGCGCGCCTTCCTGTTTATACGCTGCTGATCGGGGCCTTTATTCCCGGGACCATGGTGTTTGGCTTTCTGAATCTCCAGGGCCTCGTGCTGTTTACCCTTTATTTCGGCGGATTGGGCTCCGCTCTGGCCGTGGCCTGGGTCATTCAAAAGTTCGGCTGGGTCGGAGGATCGAGCAGCTTTGTGATGGAACTGCCGACTTATCGTTTCCCCAGTAGCCTGAATGTGATGCGCGGGCTTTATGATCGTGGCCTCGCGTTTGTCACCCGAGCCGGGACCATTATCATGGCTGTCGTGATTATCCTCTGGTTCCTTTCGACCTTTCCTTTGCCGCCCGAGGGGGCGACGCTGCCGAGCATTCATTATTCCTTGGCCGGGAAACTCGGGCAGTGGCTCGAACCCTTGTTTTCACCCCTCGGCTGGAACTGGAAAATTGTGGTCGCTTTGATTCCTGGTTTTGCGGCCCGCGAGGTTCTGGTCGGTGCCCTCGGCATGGTCTATGCGATCGACAATACCCTGGGTGATGAGCAGCAGGTCATGGCCTTGACTTCGATTCTGCCTCAGGAGCTCACCCTGGCGGCGGCCGTCGCGCTGCTCGTCTGGTATGTGTTCGCGCCCCAATGTTTTGCGACCTTTGCCGTCATGCAAAAGGAAACCCGATCCTGGCGCATGACCGCAGCCGGATTCTTTTATCTTCTGGCACTGGCCTGGATCTTTGCGTGGATGGCCCACGGATTGACCGAGGCCCTGGTCTGAAGGAGCTGTTATGCAGCCCTGGGATTATCTCGTATTTATTCCGGTTTTCTGGGCCGGCTATTATCTTTGGCAAAGACGCCGGAAAAAATCCTCGTGCGGGGCGTGCTCCGCCTGCCCTGGAACCAAGGGTTGCAGCAGTCAGAACGTTAAAGGCGGCTGATCCTCATGCTGCAATTTTCTGTGTGCCTCGGGGAAGGCGGATCGCAAAAGCAAAACTGCGGAACCCGTGAACCCTGTCCGGACTCGTGAAACGTATTTGGATATCACCACCCAGCCTCTGCAATTCATTCCGGACCGCATCCAGCCCAACACCGCGACCTGAAAACTCCGTGATGTTTTGCGCCGTGGAGAGTCCACTGGCAAAGATGAGCTCGGCGATCCGTTCATCACTGGCGGCTTCATCACGGGCGATGAGTCCCTTGTCCAGGCCACGTTTCAACAGGGAATCCAAATCAAGACCCTGGCCATCGTCCCACATCTCAACATGATAGAAATGATCGTCGCTATGGGTTTTGAGATGAATGCTCCCCTGGGCGGGCTTCCCTTTCGCCAGGCGAACGACAGCGGTTTCGATGCCATGGTCGAGCGCATTGGTCAGGCAATGCAGGAAGGCCTCCCGGAGCGCTTTCAATTCCCTGGTTTCACATTCACAGAGAGCCCGCTCTTCAAACTGAATGCCGGGAGGCATTTTGCCAAGGGCCTGGGCGGTTGCCGCCATGCTTTTCACGATGGGTTGGAAAATGTGCTGGAGCTGCCGGGGCTGGTTGATCGAGGCGCGCAGGGCCTCAAGCTTTTGGGTCAGCAGAACAGAATTCCCCTGGTGGGACAGGGCGAGCAGTTCATCCAGCTCCTGAAGAAATGCGGCCGACATTCCGTCTCGGGCCTTGGGCGCAAAATCAAGACGCAGCTCTTCGCAGAGCGCGGTATAGTCAGCCAGAGCCTCCTGCAGTTGCCTCCGTCGATCCAAAAAGCCCGAAGGGCTGGCCTGTCCCGCCTGAGACAGGTCATCCTCCAGGCGATGGCACAGATCCATGAGGTCCCGCATTTGAAACGAGCGAAACAATCCTTTCAGAGTGTGAAGATGCCGGGCGATGACCTCGATCTGATTCTGCCACTGGCCCGTCATGACCAAGGCGTCGATCGCGGTATCGTGTTCCCGACAGTCCTCGATAAAGTTGACAAACGCATCCATGCCCATGGATAAGACCTGGGAATAGATCAAAATCTTGCGCTTCTGTTTTTCGCTGATTTGAGCCAGCTCCCGCAGTGCGGTTTCATCCCGCAGGCTCACCAGTATCCTGGTCATGATTCCATCCGGTGAGGTCATGGGAATCCATTGGACCGACAGGATTTTATGGGTACCGCGCAGAGTTTCCAAGGGAATTTCCCCTGGAAGATTCCCTTCATTGAGTTCGTAGGCAATCCTGTCCTGCCCCAGGATCGCTTGCAAAACAGAGCGGATCTGGTCGCTCAAGCCTGGGCCGAGCCGGGTCATCTTGAGAAGATGATCCAGGGGGAGTCCCGCCAGCTGATCGGTTTCCAGAATCTGTTCGAGATGGTTGGAGTATCCCTCCATGATCACGATCCTGCCCGTCAAAGCCTGATACCCGAGGTAAAAGATTCCCTGGGGCAGATGTTCCAGCATGTTCTGGATTTCCCGCGATCTTTCATCGAGTTCACGGGTGCGCTCCGCAACCTTTTTCTCAAGGCTCAGATAGAGCATTGAATTTTCGATGGAAATCGACGCCTGTCTGGACAGAACCTGCAGAACCTTGAGACGCTTTTGATTGAAGGCATAGGGCGTGGAATTATTTTCAAGATACAGGATGCCAATGATTCCCTCGGACGAGGTGATGGGCATCGAGATAACGGACTGTACCGAGTTTCTCTGAATATAGGCATCGCCTCGATACTGCCCCTCGCGCGAGGCCTGATCCAGAACAACGGTTTCACCCGTTCTCAACGTATAGTCAAAGATGGATTGGCAGAAATGGTCCTGCCATGGGCCGGCGGTATCATCGTCGAGATTGATATCGCTTTGCCCCTTCATCATAGCGCCTTTGAGCTGCCAGCTTTCCTGGTTCCCGTTCGCATCGGACAAGAATATCATGACTTTCTCGGCGCCTGCGGTTTTGCTCAGGAGGTCCATCAAAGTCTTCAATATCCCTTCCAGCCTGACCTCTGTTGACAGTTCCTCAGCCGCTTTGATGAGCGACAGCTCATCGATCGAGAGGACGGATACCGTGGACGTCGTGGATGAAGAACCGGCCCGCGCGATGGTCTGATGCGCGATCGTGGAATCACCGCGACCCGAGGGGGAACGGGTGAAGCCGGTGATTCCGGCAAAGGCTTGCGCATGGTCCCTTTGCAGAAGACTCACCTTGTGTGTAGCCCCATAGGCTGCATAATGTCGCAGAGCGAGCTGGTAAAATCCCATGGCCGTGTAGGTTGAGAATTTCCGGGCGAACAGGAGAGCCCGTTCCGCAATCAGGGCCACGAGCCAGCCGTACTCATGGGTCACGGCTGATTCGAAAGCCTTTTCATAGAGCGAAAGAGCGGCCTGGTTGCGGCCCTTGAGACTCTGGTATTCCGCTTCAATAACAAGAGAGATATGTTCGAAATTGGATGGCACACGGGGCGCCACAGCCTTCATGTCCCGCCGAAAGCGTTTCACACGACGCCAAAGATCCTTGGGAGGATGACCTCCTGCCTTGGGACTTTGGAGGAGCTGCGCCGCGCTCAGGGCCAGAATAAAGTTGAAATAGACTTCATAGATGGTCGACATGATCCCTTTGGGATTCACCTGATGGAGACGAGCATAGGCCGCACCATGGTCGCCGTAGATGACCTCGGCCAGAGCATAGAGCATGCTGTGAAGGGGCGCACGAACGCCATTGGTGATCCAGTCCTCTTCGTTCATCAGGGAAGGGGCTGTTCCGTCTGGCATTGCCTTGAGGTCGGTCTGCAGTCCCTTATGAAGGCAGATAAACTTTCTCAGGAAAAGATAAGCCGGCCGGGCCCATCGGGATGAACGCAAATTCATCACATCCTTGGATGCAGCCGCGGCATCCTCGAGGTCCCCTAGGCTGCGTGAACGCAGGATGATCATGATATCCCTGCAGCCTCGGGTATAGTCGAGCCAATTCAATTCCCCTGCGTTGCTCAGAACCCGCATGCCCTCCAGCATCAGATCGGTGACGGCATCCAACTCGTGTGACCAGTGCTTGACGAATGTGGTGCGCAGGTAAATCACCTGACCCAGGCAGGCGAGGGAATCATTCCTTCTTGCGAATTCCAGGCCGACGAGGGAAAGTTTTTCTCCCTGATCATAGTCCTTGAGTATGGCCGCATGAACAATGCCCATGGTGGTATAGGACAGGGATGCTCCGGGTGCGTTCCCGTGACGAAGGATGAGTTGAAAGGCATGATTCACATGCCAGGCATAGAGATTTTCATTCACCTGAAAGGTGCAATCGAAGAAGCTTGTCAGAATTTGCAGGGGAGTGGCCACGGCCTCGTCCGACACAAGCGGCGCCGCGGCACGGCTGGGAATATCCACCCGGCTCATCATCCATTTCGAGTGCACGAGGTTGATCAGAACGGAAGCCAGGCTGGGTTTCTCCGGAAGACCAAAGCCATAAAGCTGCAAAGCCTGGCGGGCATGGTTGACCACGTCATGCACCTGGCCAAGATTCAGGTATTGTTCCATCAGGCTGGAATACACTTCAATTTTTCTGCGGCGCGGCACAGGCGCTTTCAAGAGCTTTTCAAAAAGTGGCATCGCAATGTCGGGCTGATGGCTGTAGTACGCACACTCAGCGGCGATCAGTGACAGATCGAAATCCATCGGAATATTTTCATCGGGAGGAAGCTTTGCCAGCAGGCTTAAGCCCGTCTGGGACAGGACAAGCCCTGTTCGATAGGCTCTGGAATTTTTAGCCTTGACGCTGGCCAGGTAATTGAGTTCGACGAGGAATTTTTTCTCGGCGTCATCAGTAATCAGCTCGGCTCCGTGATTATAGGATTCGGTGATGCGGACCAGGTCCTCATCCTGTCCCTGGCCTGGCTGTCTTTGCTCGGCCCAGAATCTTCCGAGCCGCAGATGAAGGTCTTTTCTGGTTTCATCATTCAGGAGGGTATAAGCAGCCTGCTGAATCCTGTCATGATTGAAGTGAAAAACGAACTTCCGGGCTTCACCTTCGCCGATATTCAGATCGATTCCCTGGGAAAAGAGGCGGGACTCATGGCTCCAGGGACTGATGACATCCTCACGGCAGGCTTTCCAGAGACACAAATGAGTCTCCGCGATCGGCTGGCCGGTGATGTGGGCGAGTTCCTTCAACGAGAAGGTATTGCCAATCAGGGAGGCCGCCGCAAGAATTTCGATGGTCTTTGGATCGAACTGCTTGATCCGGGCTATCACCAAATCCACAACATTGGCCGTGATCTCCAGGCGATTCAGACTGTCCTTGTCACAGCTCCAACCGCCCGACTCCGTCGAGAATGTGATGAATCCGTCCCGGTGAAGTTTTTCAATCAGCTCTCTGACAAAGAAGGGATTACCCTCGGTCTTGCTCATGATTTGTTCCGCGAGATCCTGGAAATTCCCCGCGTCACGGTGCAGCGTGTCACCCAGCAGATTCATGATTTCATCACGGCGCAGCGCGGCCAGTTCCGCCCTGGCAATGACCCCGTGGAATTCCTCGATGGAACGCAGGGTTGCCGTAAGAGGATGCAGGCCATCCACTTCGCCATTCCGATAGGCGCCGATGATCAGGACCTGACGATCCCGTCGATGGCGAAAGACTTCGATCAGACATTCCAGGGACCCCATATCCGCCCATTGCAGGTCATCGATAAAGAGGACCACGGGCCGATCCCGTATGGATATGACATCCAGAAAGCGGTTAAAGATCGCCAGAAATCGGTCCGAGGCCGCGCCGGGATTCAGCTGTTCGATTTCGGGTTGCGGGCCAATGAGTTTGGTCATGCGCGGGATCAGATCGGTGAGGATCCGGCCCTGGCCATCCAGTTGTTTGACCAGGTGCTCACAAAATGAGCCGAGCTCCTGTTCGGGCAGGGACAGGAGCTGATCGACCAGTTGGGAAAAAGCCTGGACCAGGGCATCATAGGGAACATCACGTCCATATTGATTGTATTTTCCCTGAATAAAGAAACCGCGCCGGGTCGTGAGAGGTTTCAGAACTTCATTGATGACCGACGTTTTGCCGATGCCGGATGGTCCTGTCACGAGAACCAGCCGGGCTTCACGATCCTTGATCACTGCTTCAAACTGATTATGGATCAGATCGATGTCGCTTTTTCGACCATAGAGTTTGGAGCTGATCATGAAGCGGTTCGGAACATCGAACCGGCCCGGTACAAAATCCGCTGGCAATGCATCCAGGGACTGCTGCAGATATTCGAGGTCCTTGAGGAGACCCAGAAGGCTCTGGTAACGATCCTCAGCATTTTTTTCCAGAAGTTTCTGGAGTATGCGACTGGCAGCCTGAGGAAAGGCCGGTTGGATGTCCTGCGCCAGGGGTGGACTTTGCGTCAGGTGAAGAGATACCCACTCCAGGATATCCCGACCCTTGAATGGCAGGCGGTTGGTCGCCGCTTCAAAGAGCGTGATGCCGAGCGAATAGATATCACAGCGGTAGTCGACGGGGCGATTCATCCTTCCGCTCTGCTCGGGAGCCAGATAAGGCAGGCTGCCCTCAAGCGATTCGAACTCATTGATGCTGGGCGTCTCCCGATCCAGACGCGTCGATATTCCAAAATCAATGATTCGGACAGCGGAGAGATCCCTGGTCAGCAGAATATTGCGGGGATTGATGTCCTTATGAACGATCATGTGGTCATGGAGCTCGGCAATCGCCAGGGTCAGGGTCCGGGCCAGTGTCAGCCAGTTGGAAAAATTCTGCGAGAAATATTCCTTCTCTATCAGCTCCTGCAAGGTAAAGCTCGGAAAATGCTCCATAACCATGCACAGGCTATCGATCGTTCGGAAAATGCGCACGGACCGAATGGAGTACTCAAGATTCTCACTCTTCATGATCTCATATTCCCGCTGCAGCATCTGTTCGGCAATGGGATCATCATGGAGGTTGAGGGTCTTTTTTATAATGAACTTGGCACCGACAGCCGGATCCTCAACCAGAAAGATCTCGTTGTGAGCCGTTTGCGCAAGTTTGGAAATGACTTCATACCGTTCAATTCGCATGATTCGACCTCGTGACGTCTCCTCTGCTTTTCGTATGAAAAATCAATGTCATGAGGCCAAATTTGCGAAAAATAAGTACGATTGCGGAAGGATTTTCAAAAACACCAGGTCCAGTCGCGTGCCAGCACCTGGTCGGAAAGCTAAAAAAAGAAGGAAAGCTTTTGATAATCCAGGGGCTGGTCAGCCTGGATCAGGAATGGTCCGTGGGCCCGCCCCTGGATGGTCGGTGCCCGCGGGTTCCACCGTGCGCGGCGTCCAGGTTCCGCCCGCGGCGCATTGCAGCTGTTGATTCAAACTTCTCACCCAATACACGCGACCGACTGTGATGTCATCACAGGCCGGGAGCTGTTGTTCATTTTCCACGCTATCGAGGGTGGCAGCCGATGAGGGTTGCTTGCGGGTGGTTCGGCAGGCGGCCAGCAGGGCCATACTCATGATGATGAAAGCCGTGAAACGCATGCGGTTCCTCCCTGAAAACCAGGGGGGGAACCCTGGCTGTCTAATCCTGATGGGGCTTTTTCTTAAAAATGGTACCTGAAGATGTGACGGGAAGCATCAGGAAGCTGTTCTGAGCAAAGAATTCCCCGAGATGCGGGTAACGGCCGCGTGATTGATAGGCCCAGAAGAGCTGCCGCCGCGGATGCCGATGATTGAAAAGCATTTCGAGCACGCTGACCTCTTCATCGGTGAGCTTCATCTCCTGCTTCTGCTGCAAAAGAAGTTCGACGGAATCGCGCAGGCGATGATCCAGCTCGATGTGCTTGTGCCTGGCTTCCAGTATATCGACCTTTTCCGTCTCCTCTTCAAAGAGGGTCTGGTAGTGATGCCAGGCGCTGGCGAGAAGACTCAGGGTGGGAATCCTGGTTCCAAAATGCCGAACCACGATCAGCACCTGATCCACCGGATGCGTGTCGACCAGAATCTTGGCATCCCGCTCGGCGTTCAGAATCTCCTGCTCGTTCACGTCGTCGCGCCCTTCCATGAAGGCTTCGAGGATGCGCTTCCAGGTCGGCAGCGGATGCTTGATGGTTGGGGTGATATCGCTTTGATCACGGTCATGCAGATAACGGACATTGCTCTCGCGTTTGAAGGGGAAGAGCACGGCGTCGTGGCTGGTCACACCCTTGTCGAAATTGAGCTGCCAGAGGTGAATATTATACTGCAGACCGATGCGTAGGGATTGTCGCCCTTTGGGTTGTCCCGAATCGTGCACTTTTACATGCACGATATTGCGATCAACCAGATTCTGCATCGCGGCGTGCAGAACGTCCTCTTCCGCTCCGATCAGGGACGCGAATTCCTTTTCGGTCGTGATCAGTTCGTGCATGTTGGACACAGCACAATTCAGAAGATAGAGGCAGATACTGTATTCACATGAACCGAGTCGCGCCATCGCCAGCACTTTAAAGCCGGACTCGGTCATGAAAGTTTGAAATGGCATGGGGCCTCCTTTCCCATTGGGTTCTCTGAAGAGAGCCTGATTCCTGCTTCGAGCAATAATGCCATAATGTCTTGTTCCGCGCGGATTGTCCAGCGCGGAGCATGTTCCGGACTCAGGGTGCCGCCACTCGCCAGCGGGCCAGCAACTCATCAGCCTGAACCTGTTGACCCGTTGCCACGAGGACTTCATCGATGCACCCTGAGCGGCTGGCTTGAACCTCAAATTCCATCTTCATGGATTCAAGGATGGCAACAATCTGCCGCTCTTTCACATTATCACCTGTTTTCACCAGAACTTTCACAACTTTTCCTGGGACAGGGGCGCAAATGTCAGCACTTTGTGCGGATGAACGGCCGGAAGCCAGGACGTCATCAGGTTTTTCCTCCCGCCAATAGGGCAAACCGTCCAGGCCAACCCAGGTCAGCCGATGGCCCTGGTATCTGGCCTGACAGAAGCAAAAACTCTGCCGATGTCCCTGCTCAAAAATAAGCCCACGACCGAGCACCGCCAGACGATTGCGGAAACGATGCGGCACGGCCACCTGCTGAACATGCGGCAGATGCATTTCCAAATCCGTCAGTCGGGATTCCTTTTGGAAAATATCGCGCGTCAGTTCCAGGACGCCGGGCGTCTCTTGTGACCTTGGCTTATCTCTCTGTTCAATTTTCTGCAGAATCCGTTCCGCGGTTTTTTGCTGCTTTTGCTGCCGCGTATCCAGCCATTCGTTAAGTTCGGCCAGATGCTCATCAATGAAACGGGTGGTGGGAATGGAGGCCGCAAAAGCCTCATGATGCAGGACCGCCAGCAGAAAGGGAATGTTGCTGGTCGGAATTGCCAGAACGGTGTGGGTTAAACTGTGAATCAGGCGCTGAATGGCCTGGGTTCGATCCGCTCCCGTGGCCACGAGTTTGCCCATCATCGGATCAAAGCGTGGCGTCACCTCATCGATGGGATCAATGCCCGCTTCCCAGCGAATGCCCGGACCATGATAGGGCAGGAAACCATGCACCGGGCCGGGAGCCGGCAGAAATTTATTGCGCGTGTCTTCCGCATAGAGGCGAAGTTCAATACTATGCCCGATCGGGGTTTGGTGCATGCGATCCTTGATCGTCTCCCCATTGGCCACACGGAACTGCCAGGCCACCAGATCTTCATTGAAAATCTGCTCGGTGACAGGATGCTCAACCTGCAGGCGGGTGTTCATTTCGAGGAAATAAAACTGCTGCTCGGCTTTGGTCCTTTGCTCAGGAGACCAGTCGACCAGAAATTCCACGGTTCCGGCGGAACGATAGCTGACCGCCCTGGCCAGGCGAATGGCCGCCTCGTGCATGCGCGCGCGGGTGTCGGCACTCAGACCGGGAGCCGGAGCCTCTTCTATGATCTTTTGATGACGCCTTTGCACCGAACAGTCGCGATCGCCCAGCGCGAGGACATGTCCATGACTGTCGCCAAAGATTTGCACTTCCACGTGCCGTGGATATTCCAGATAGCGTTCGACGATCAGCGTGCCATCACCAAAGGCATTGATCGCCTCCGACTGCGCCCGGCGGATCGCCTCTTCCACTTCCTCATCCGCACGCACCACGCGCATGCCTTTGCCACCACCGCCCATGGCGGCTTTCAGAAGGATGGGAAAGCCATGCTGCCTGGCAAAGTCGCGCACGATTTTCAGATGACTGCCGTCCTCGCTGATCGGCAGACGTTCAATACCCGGGACCACAGGAACCTGATGGGCTTTGGCAATGTCCCGGGCCTCGGCTTTCGAGGCCATCTCGGCAATCGAGCAGGCCGTGGGACCGACCCAGGTGAGGCCGGCTTCTTCCACAAGGTTGGCAAAGCGGGCATTTTCCGACAGGAAACCAAAGCCGGGATGCACGGCATCGCATTCGCTTTGCTGCGCGAATTGCACCATCAGCTCCGCGTTCAGGTAAAGCGCCGGATTTTCCTCGGGAACCTGGATAAACCGATGCACAAGGCCTTCCAGAAAAGCCGGTGGCGCGTCGCCGCTATAAATGGCCGCCGATTCGATGCCGAGGGTGCGGGCACCGAGGGCAATGCGCCGGGCGATTTCCCCACGGTTGGCGATAAAAACACGTTTGATAGACATCTCAGCTTCCTTCAGGACAAAAGATTCTGCGGTATGGCCACACGTTGCGCGAGCAGTCCCTGAGCAAAGGTCTTGCCCTGGGCGTCGATGCGCAAGGTCATGGTTCCACCGCCGCCCAAGGCCTGATCCAAAAGGAAGTTGAAGCCTTGCATGTTGGGCAGATTGTGTCGGGTGACCGTGCCGTGACAAAGTTCCTGGAAGAGATCCTTCACGCGCTGTGCGGTGAGGTACTGATCCAGAAATTCGTAAGCGGCCGGACTGCGCGCCATGACCCCGATATTGGCCATATCCCCCTTGTCCCCGGAACGCGCGAGGCAAATGCGGCTCAAGGGCTGCAAGTGATCGCCTTCGTATTCCTTGATCACCTGCGCGATGGGTTTGGAGGCCCTGGTGGCCACCTGGGCTTTGGCCTCGGTCGGCACATAGTGTCCGACCGGTGTGGTCGTTACGGTTTTTTCACCCGTGATTTCCCCTTTTTCATAGAGCGCGATGCGCGGATGCACCACATCCTTGGGCATCAGGGCCGGCCAGTAGCTCATGACTTTCTGAGCTTTTGGCACGCCGCCGATCACAGCCACACCCGGAGGTCCGCTCAGAATCAGCGAGGGAATCATTTTGCCGAAGAGTCGCAAATCCTTTTCTTCCGCAGCACGAGCACCCAGACGCAGAAGGATTTCGTTTCCTTCGTCCCGATGCACGAGCGAGCGATGGCAGGCGTTGAAACCCACATATTCAGTCAGCGTTTCAATGAATGGGCCGGGGCAGCGCTTCCAGAAAATTTCCGCGAAAGCCTCCGCCTTGCGCCGGGCATTGGGGCCGGAAATCATGATGGAGCCGATGGACTTGTAACCGTCCTCGAAGGCCATTGAAACCTTGTAAAGCGGCGTGGGCTCAAAGCCCCGCACACCGAAAACGCGCACGCGATCCTGTCCATCCTGAGCGAGCTGAATGCTGCTGAAATCAGCCACCACATCCGGTGTGATATAGGCTTCGGGATGACCCATTTCATAGAAGAGCTGCTCGCGCACGGTATCCATGGTCACCATTCCACCACTGCCGGGATGTTTGGTGACGACAAAGCTGCCATCTTCATTCACTTCGACGATGGGATAGCCGATATTGTCGAAGCTTGGAATCTTCTCCCAGTCCGAGAAGTTGCCACCGGTCGATTGGGAACCGCATTCGATGATGTGACCGGCGACGATGCCGCTGGCCAGGCGATCCCAGTCATTCAGTTTCCAGCCGAATTCATGAATCATCGCCGCGATGGTGATGCCGGTATCGGTTACGCGCCCTGTGATAATGATGTCAGGATTCCACTTGAGGGCTTCCACGACAGCCGCGGCCCCAAAATAAATATTCGCCGCCTGGATCCGGTTTTGAACCGAGGCAAAATCCTCGCCTGATTCCATATTGGCGAACTTGCAGCCTTTGGCCTGCAGACTCTGCAAATCAGGCAGAATATCGTCGCCATAGACGATGGCAATCTTCGGCTGCAGTCCCAGTTCGCTGGCCAGATTGGTAATGGCCCGGGCGCAGCTTTGGGGATTCACACCGCCGGCGTTGGTGATGACGGTGGTTTTATCCGCCATGAGTTTGGGCAGCACGCTTTTCAGCATGCCGAGAAAATCCTTGGCATAACCCATCTCGGGGTCGCTCGAACGCTGCTTTTGCAGGATCGACATCGTAATTTCCGCGAGGAAATCCATGCTGATATAATCGAGGCGGCCGCCTTTGACCTGACGTTCCAGAGCGTTCGGATCGTCGCCCCAGTAGCCTCCCGCATTGCCGATACGAATGACTTTCTTCTGACTCATAATGTGATGCCCCTCTTGAGAATGATTTTTTGTCCTTTACATGCGGAAGACGCCGTTGACCGTCTTTTCCCAGTTATGATGCAGGGTGCTCGCCAAAGCCATGGCCAGAACCTGCCGGGTCTTCCGCGGATCGATCACGCCATCGTCCCAAAGCCGGGCGCTGGAATAATAGGCGGAACTTTCCTTCTCATATTTTTTCAAAATCGGGTCACGGATCGCGGCCAGTTCATCCGCGGTCAAAACCTTGCCCTGCCTCGCCAGCTGCTGAACCTTCACGGTGGCGAGCACGTCCGCGGCCTGTTCACCGCCCATCACCGAAATGCGGGCGTTGGGCCACATGAAGAGATAGCGGGGTTCATAGGCGCGTCCGCACATTCCATAGTTGCCTGCCCCAAAACTGCCGCCGACCACGCAGGTGACCTTCGGAACATTGGCATTTGCTACTGCATGGACGAGTTTCGCGCCGTCCTTCGCAATGCCGCCGTGTTCGTATTTTTTGCCGACGATAAAGCCGGTGATATTCTGCAAAAAGAGCAGCGGGATTTTTTCCTGCGTGCAAAGTTCGATGAAATGCGTGCCCTTCAGCGCGCTTTCCGAAAAAAGCACCCCGTTGTTGGCGATGATCCCGACCGGGATGCCACAGATATGGGCGAAGCCGGTGACCAGGGTCGTGCCGTAGTTGGGTTTGAATTCGAAGAGGCGCGAGCCATCGACCACGCGGGCGATCACCTCGCGTATATCGTAGGCCTTGCGTGCGTCCATGGGCACGACGCCCATGATTTCCTCGGGATCGTAGTGCGGTTCTTCGGGAGCTTCGATCTTCACCGGGCATTCAGCAGTTTTGCCAAGATACTTGACGATCTGCCGCACGATCTGCAGCGCGTGATCATCGTTCTCCGCCATGTGATCGGCCACGCCGCTGATCGAGGTGTGAACCTTGGCGCCACCCAATTCCTCGGCCGTGACCTCTTCCCCGGTGGCCGCCTTGACGAGCGGAGGACCGGCGAGGAAGATCGTGCCGGTGCCCTTCACGATCACGCTCTGATCGGACATAGCCGGAATATAGGCGCCGCCCGCGGTACAGAAACCGTGGACGGAACTGATCTGCTGAATGCCGAGGCTGCTGAGGCGCGCCTGGTTATAAAAAATGCGACCGAAGTCGTCCTTGTCGGGAAACACCTCATCCTGCATCGGCAGGAAGGCGCCGCCTGAATCCACGAGATAGATACAAGGCAGATGATTCTGCCCCGCGATTTCCTGAGCTCTCAGATGTTTTTTGACTGTAATCGGAAAGTAGGTTCCGCCTTTGACCGAAGCGTCGTTGGCCACGATCATGCAGGGCCGCCCTTGAACCATGCCGACCCCGGTGACTATGCCGCCCGAGGGCACGGCGGAATCATAAAGTTCATGGCCGGCGAGCGCCGACAGTTCAAGGAAATCCGAACCGGTATCCACCAGCTTTTGGATGCGTTCGCGGGCCGGTAATTTTCCTTGTTTGCGCAGGCCTTCGATCACCTGCGGGCCGCCGCCGAGCTGGACTTCCTCCAGACGGTTGTTCAATTCCTGCGCGAGCTGCTGATGATAAGCAACATTCTGCTGGAAGTGTTCACTGTTCCGATCGATCCTGGATGAGATGCGCATAGACCCCCACGTATCACGCCACTTGGAAGGCGGAAAAATCCTTCCATTGCTGCAGACCGGCCCCCTCGCCGCGCAACAGAGATTGAAGCACAGCCCCGGTCACCTCGCAGTCACCGATGGACCGGTGACGGGCCGCGAAGCTGAGGCCGTAGTGCTGTGCCAAACTATCAAGATTCTTGGATTCAAGATCCGGCAGCAGCTGCCGGGCCAGTTTCAGGGTACAGAAACAGGACCACTCGATCTGATAACCCAGCCGATGACAGGCATTCTTCAGGAAGGCCATATCGAACTCGGCGTTGTGGGCCACGAGCAGCGTGTGATCGATGAACTGGAGGAACTTCGGCAGGACCTCTTCGATCGTTGGCTGATTTTCGAGCATCTCGCTGGTGATACCCGTAATGCGGCTGGCGACCTCGGGGAGCGGGATGTCGGGTTTAATGAGCGTGGAAAAATCAGCGACACGCTCGCCGTTTTGATATTTAATGGCCCCCACCTCGATGATGCGATCGCGCAGGGAGTCCAGGCCGGTGGTTTCAAAGTCGAAGATGACCAGAGTCGCATTGCGGACCGACGCATCACCGGCGAGTTGATGACGAAGGACCTTTTGCAGAAACAGTTGACTATGGCCTTGGGCATCATCCTCATCCGCGGGAAAGAGGATGTCAAAGAACATGGAGTTTTGTAATTGTGTCATGCTCGAAACCTGCTCCCTGTCAGCTCGTATGGGCACTTTCAGGCCGGAAAAAATGTCCCTCGAACTTAACCGATATAGCCCTGGGGGGCAAGCGCCCGCTGGAAATGATGGGCGCAGTGCGATGTTTGCATGCAAGCCGAAAAAGCCACCGTCAGCTCGTGGTTTGTGTGCGCCGCCCGAAAACACCGTCAGCTCGTGGTTTGTGCGTGCCGCCCGAAAAACCACCGTCAGCTCGTGGTTTGCACGCCAGCCGTCTTGTGCTATAAGACTGCAACTTAACGACCTCGAATACGACAAGGAGGATAGATGATGAAATCCTTTTGGCCCAGTCTATGCGGACTCTCCCTCTTGATGTCCACCAGCTGGCTGCAGGCTGACACGCTGGATGCGGTCAAGAAACGCGGCTATCTCAAGTGTGGCGTGAGTCAGGGACTGGCTGGCTTTTCCAGTCCTGATAAAGCCGGCCAGTGGCGTGGGATTGATGTCGATCTTTGTCGTGGCGTGGCCGCAGCTGCCCTGGGCGACGCGAAGAAAGTGAAATACACCTCCCTGTCGGCCAAGGAGCGATTCACGGCCCTGCAATCGGGTGAGATCGATCTTCTGTCCCGCAATACGTCGTGGACGATCGTCCGCGATAGTTCGCTGGCTGTCGATTTTCCTGGCGTGCTTTATTATGACGGCCAAGGATTCATGGTCCCGAAAAAGTTGAACGTCAAGACTCTGAAGGATCTCAACGGGGCGACGGTCTGTGTCAATCTGGGAACAACCACCGAGTTGAATCTGGCTGATTATTTCCGCTCGCAGAAGATGACTTATAAACTGGTCGCCTTCGAAAAGAATGATGAGGTCGTGGCCGCCTACGATGCCGGCCGTTGTGATGTCATGAGTTCGGATCAGTCGGGTCTGTACGCGGATCGCACGCGCCTGAAAAAACCGGATGATCATGTGATTCTGCCTGAATTGATTTCCAAGGAACCCCTGGGTCCTGCCGTTCGCCATGGCGACAATCGTTGGGCGGACATCGTGCGCTGGACGCTGTACGCGATGGTCGAAGCCGAGGAATTGAAGCTCTCGTCCGCCAATGTCACTCAACAAAAGACCAGCAACAATCCCGCCGTGCGCCGGCTGCTCGGCTTTGAAGGTGACATCGGCAAGAATCTGGGATTGAAACCGGATTGGGCTCTGCAGGTGATCACGCAGGTCGGCAACTATGCGGAGATTTTCGAACGCAATCTCGGAATGAATACACCCCTGAGAATTGCCCGTGGACAGAATGCCATTTGGCGTGAAGGTGGTCTGCAATATGCCATGCCCTTCCGTTGATGGGCTGAGGCATGGCTCAAGTCTCGGGAAAAAAATATCCATGGCGTAGCCTGCTCCTGCAGGCCCTGGCTCTGGCGGCTGTCGCTGGCCTGCTGGGGCTTATCATTCGCAACATCGTCCTCAACCTTGATGCGCGCGGGATCGCGTCCGGCTTTGGCTTTCTCAGTCAGCCGGCTGGATTTGACCTCGCCTTTCATCTTTTGCCTTATGATCAATCCTCGACGTTTGGCTGGCTCTTTCTCATCGCGCTGTTGAATACGCTTTTGGTCTCGGCCATCGGGGTGGTTTTTGCCACGATCCTTGGCCTGCTGGTGGCGCTGGCGCGCCTCTCCGCGAATCCCCTGCTGCGGCTCGTCGGCTCCTTTTATGTGGAAACGCTGCGGAATGTGCCGCTGCTTCTGCAGCTCTTCTTCTGGTATTTCGCCGTTCTGCGGAATCTGCCGGGACCGCGGGAGAGTCTTGAATTCCTTGGCTTCGCTTATTTGAATAATCGGGGTCTCTCGATTCCTTTCCCTCAGAATCCCATGGCCGCCCTTTACCTTGTGCTGGCCTTTGTCATCGGACTCATCGTCGGACACTACGCACGCCAGGCGGCGGTGAAGCAGCGTGTGGAACGCGGCCGTTTTCCGGTCTGGCATCTTCTGCCTTATGCGCTGCCCCTGCTCCTGCCCCTGCTGGTGATGCTCGGCAGACAGTGGCGGTTCAGCTGGCCGGAACTGCAAGGCTTCAACTTCAGCGGCGGGCTGCAGCTCATTCCCGAATTTGTGTCCCTGGTCGCGGCTCTCAGTCTTTATACGGCGGCCTTTGTCGCCGAAATTGTGCGAGCCGGTATTCTTTCCGTCCAGAAAGGTCAAATGGAAGCCGCCCAGGCCCTGGGTCTCTCGCGTTTCGATACGATGCGTCTGGTGATTCTGCCTCAGGCTCTGCGGGTGATCCTTCCGCCTTTGACGTCGCAGTATTTGAACCTGGTGAAAAATTCCTCGCTCGCTGCCGCGATTGCCTTCCCGGACCTCGTTCTGGTCTTTTCCGGAACGGCCATCAATATCACGGGGCAGGCGGTGGAAATCATGGCCATGGTGATGCTGGTTTATCTCGTGCTCAGTCTGACGATCAGCGCGGCCATGAACCATTATCAGAAGAGAACTTTGCACTATCTGGGTCAGAGGAGTTAAACGCATGGCGACCTCGTCGATGGCATGGTTTCGTTTTGCCAAAAAATCGCCGCTGCAACTTCTCGTGTCGGGAATCGTGCTGATCGGTCTCGTGTACCTCGGTTGGCCGGCTCTGGAATGGCTGTTTTTCAAGGCGCAATTCACCGGCACGGACCGCAGTGCCTGCACGGGGGAAGGCGCTTGCTGGGTCTTCGTGCGGGAACGATTCGATCAGTTCATCTTTGGTTTTTATGAAAAGAGTGAGCGCTGGCGACCCATGGTGGTCGCTGGTCTTTGGGCTTTGGGATTTATTCCTTTGCGCTGGACGCATTTTCCTGGAAGAAAATGGATCCTGCCGCTTCTGCTCGTGCTCCTGCCGGTCGGCAGCTGGTTTCTTCTGCGCGGAGGATTCTGGGGTCTGCCCTGGGTGGAGACTTCGCGCTGGGGCGGGCTCATGCTCACACTTTTGATTTCGGCGATCGGCATTTCCCTGTCGCTGCCGCTCGGCATCCTTCTGGCTTTGGGACGTCGCTCGGAATTGCCGCTCCTGCGCTGGATCACCGTCGCCTTTATTGAGCTTTGGCGCGGTGTGCCGCTGATCACCGTGCTCTTCATGGCCTCGGTGATGCTGCCCTTTTTTCTGCCGCCGGGCGTCGAGTTTGACAAGCTGCTTCGCTGTCTGGTGGGTGTTGTGCTCTTCACGAGCGCTTACATGGCGGAAGTGGTGCGGGCTGGTTTGGCGGCTGTTCCGAAAGGCCAGCATGAGGCGGCCGCGGCCCTGGGTTTTGGCTATTGGCAGAGCATGGGCCTTGTGGTTTTGCCCCAGGCCTTGCGCCAGGTGATTCCTGGCATCGTGAATACCTTTATCAGTTTGTTCAAGGATACGAGCCTTGTTTTGATCATTGGCATGTTCGATCTGCTTGGTATGGTGCAGGCGGCGGCAACCGATCCTGAGTGGATGGGTTTTGCCATGGAAGGTTATGTGTTCGCCGGTTTTGTATTTTGGCTCTTCTGCTTTTCGATGTCGCGGACCAGTCTGCGTCTGGAAAAACGTCTGGAGCAGGCTCGTTAAGGAGACAGGATAAATGCTGCAGTTGAATGCTGTTCATAAATGGTTTGGCGGTTTCCATGCTTTGAAGGGGATCAACCTTCAGGTGAAAAGCGGGGAAAAACTGGTGATCTGCGGACCCTCGGGTTCAGGGAAATCCACCCTGATCCGCTGCATCAATCGCCTGGAGGCGCATGATCAGGGGGAAATCATCGTAGATGGCATTCGGCTCGACGATTCCCCCAAGTCCATTGATGGCGTCCGCCGTCAGGTGGGGATGGTGTTTCAACAGTTCAACCTCTTCCCGCATCTCACCGTCCTGGAAAACCTTTGTCTCGCACCGATCTGGGTTCAGGGGCGTCCGAAAAAGGAAATAGAAGCGCAGGCGATGGAGTATCTGCAGCGGGTGAAGATACCCGACCAGGCGCATAAGTATCCTTCGCAGCTTTCCGGCGGTCAGCAGCAGCGCGTGGCCATTGCCCGGGCGCTCTGTATGAATCCGCGGATCATGCTCTTCGATGAACCCACCTCGGCGCTGGATCCTGAGATGATCAAGGAAGTGCTCGATGTGATGGTGGAACTCGCGGGCAGTGGCATGACCATGGTTTGCGTGACGCATGAAATGGGCTTTGCCCGTCAGGTGGCGGATCGGGTGATCTTTATGGATCAAGGCGAGATTATCGAGGAAGCCGCGCCCGAGGAATTTTTTACGCAGCCCAAGTCGGAGCGGACCCGGACGTTTATTGCTCAGGTGCTGCATCACGCTTAGCCTGAAAATATCGTACAATGGAGGGACCACAATAAAGAAGGGTCCATCCATGAAAAACCTAGTTCTCGCATTGACCTTGATGCTCTCCAGTGCCTCCGGTCTGTCCTCCGAAAAATTCCATGCCTTGAAATACACCAGCATCCAGGGCAAGGAGCAAAGCCTGAGTGCCTGGCAGGGCAAGGTGCTGCTGGTCGTGAACACCGCGTCCGAATGCGGCTACACAAGTCAGTATGAAGGTCTGGAAAAACTCCACAAGAAATACCAGGCGAAAGGTTTCACCGTGATCGGCTTTCCTTCTCCCAGTTTTGATCAGGAGCTGAAGACGGACAAGGAAGTGGCCGAATTCTGCAAACTGCGTTATGGGGTGACGTTTCCTCTTGCGAAGCGGGTTTCCGTCAAAGGCAAGGATATTGATCCCGTCTTCGATTACCTCACCAGGAATGCGCCGGAAAAGGGCGCAGTGAAGTGGAACTTTGAAAAGTTTCTCGTGGATCGGAAGGGCCGGGTTGTGGGGCGGTATCCCTCGAGCGTGAAGCCCGAGGAGTTGGCTACGGCTATTGAGAAGCAGCTTCAATAAGCGTCGCTACGGCTGAAAATGTGGGGATTCCTTCAGTATCGTTGATAAAGCATCAACAAAGCCCGCATCGCGGCAGGAAGGCCTTCCGCAATTGAAGCCTCATGACCTCAGCGCTCGTTCCACGAGGTCGTCTGAGAATTTTTTCACGTGCAGATCAGGAAAAGTGAGGGACAGTTCGTGAATGACATCCTTTGTCGAGTAGCCACTGAAATATCGTAATTCGAAAGCATAGGGCAAGGTTTTGTAATCGCGATTGTATGTTTGCCGCAGGTAAGCGGCAATAATTTCAATCCACTTCGTGTAGTCTGATTCATAGTTCAGCATATGGGGCTCGACCTTGAGTCCTAAGATGGTTCAACTCATACTACAAGTTTCATCGGAAATCGTGTCGCCTTCATCGAGTTGCCCCTTCCATCCGGTGGCAGATCATTAAAAATTTTAAGATTTTCAACTGCGGCGACGCGATAAAAAATAAAAAATCTCCCGCCTGGCTGGAATTCTTACGCCGGGACAGACTCTGAAATGTCAGGACCAGGCTTCTGCGGTTTTCGAATAGGCTCGCAGGATCCGAACCTTGTCCGCCGTCGCACCCACCAGCTCCAGCATTTTCTCCTCCAGCCGCTGCAGAATACGCGGCCCGGCATCAGGTCCCATCTTTTCCAGCGAGGTTTGCAGATCCACGTAAAGCCGTCCCTGATACGTAATCAGCACCAGAGCAAAAGGATCCTTCACGCCCTGCGCACTCAGCGCATGATGCTCATAAACCTGAGCCCCCTCGATCTCAGGAAAATTCTCAATCCGTCCCAGATTGCTGATACTCACCGTGGGCCGATGCTGGGAGGCATAGGTTGAATCCATGGGCGCTTTGGGTTGGCGCGCACCACGGGCCAGGAGAGCGAGCAGGTAGGGACGCCCTTCCTCCACACCTGCGCGCAAGGTGTCGTGACATTGGCGGGCCAGCGTCCAGACATCCATGTCGGGATGCAGCTGATAGAGGGCCATATGCCCCGCAATGAAAAGCCCGACCTCCTCGGGTCCTGCACCGACACCAGCACGTAAACTGACCGGCGTATTCAAGGACACATTCTGGATTTCGCCGTTCCCATAAAGTTCATAAATCGTCTGCAGAGCCAAAGCACAGAAGGCTCCAAAGAGATTGCTTCCGTGCTGGCGGGCAAGGGCATTCAGCTCCTGGGCATGATGAAAGACAAAGCCATGGGACAGGGTCTGCTGCGTCCAGGCCGCTGAACCAACCTGAAGAGCCGGTCCCATCTTTCCAAGCTTGAAGATAAAACAAAAGGCCCGCCACCAGCCACGAAACCCACGAAATTTCGCAGGAAAACGCTGCTCCATGGGCAACGATGGTGGGGCCACCGGCAGGGAATCCCCACGATAGAGCAGCAGCAAAGCTCGACAGAGATAACTCGAAGATAACCCATCCGCCAGCGCATGACTTAAACTCAGGAGGACATCGCAGCCTCGCTCGCTTTCGAGCACATGCACGCAGGCCAATCCATCGCCCACCGCATAGCGCCGCTGCATTTCCTTTTCCAGGAGCCGCCGCCAGTGTTCATCACCTTGCATTTTTTCAACATGAAACGGCAGGAAGGCCGGAGCATAGGCCAGGGAAAAACGCAGGAAAGGATCAGCCACGATCGAAGCGCGGAGGAGAGGAAAGACGTCCCCGAGCCGGCGGGTCGCCTCCTGCCAGCGTGCCCGATCGCAGGATCCTCGCAGTCTTAAGACCGCGCATATATTCGTGGAGCCCACCAGATTCTGATGGTGGAACTGCCGCTCAAGGCCGCCCAGGTGTCTTTCCATATATCACTCGTGGTGTGAAGATTCCATCGCAAGCTAGGATCTCTCCCACGGAATGTCCATACGAAAAAAATGAAGCCACCATGATGATCACTTCAAACGCATGATAAGCAGGGCTCCCACTCCAATCGCAGCGGTCACCGCCCCTAAAGCCGGCAGCCCGTGTTGAATGAAAGGCGCCACCAGAGCCGTTCCTACGGCTGAGGTTCCCATGATTGCCAGGATGACGAGGGCTGAGCCGCGCGCGTCATCTCCCTTGGCCGCAATGATCGCCTGAAAAAATCCGGGCGGGCCGCGCAGTCCCAGTCCGACATTCATCGGAATGAAAAGAGGAATCAACATCCAGGGATCGCGACCACCCGCGAGGCCATAAAGGAAAAGGGCCAGTCCCGACAGAGCGGCCAGCCAGGTTCCCAGGCGAATCATGGTCTCACTTCCAAACCGTGCCACCGCTTTCTGAGCAAAGTTCGCTGCGAGTATATAAGTGAAGACGGCAATCATTTGCATGCGAATGAAATCGGACAGCTGGCCGCCCCAACTTTGTACGATGACCGTCGGAGCGCCAAAGACAAAGGTCAGAAGCCCACCGAGAACAAAGGCCTGGCTCAAGGCATAACGCAGATAAATGCGATCCCGCAGAAGTTTTCCATAACTGCCTGGCGTGGTCAGCGTCGGAACCTCGGGCATGAATTTCAAAAGAAAAAAGCCAGCCAAAGCCAGAAGACCCGAAAGAACAGCACTCAAATAAAAGGATGCGTCCCAACCCCAGCGCACCAAAAGAAAGGCCCCGACCACAGGGGCAAACGCCGGCACCAGCGATTCAATGCTGCCGATCAGCCCGATCATGCGGACCGCCTTATCCGGCGCCAGCATCCTCCGAATAAATCCTGGACCGAAAACCACCGCTGCGGAGCCGCTCGCACCCTGCAGGAGGCGCAATGCAATCAGAGTCGGCAGATTGTCAGCAAGACCACAGGCCAGCGAGAGCAGCGCATAAAGCACGAGCGAAATCATCAGCAGCCTGCGCTGATCGAAGCGATGACCCAAATGACCAAAAAGAAGAAGTCCGCCGGCTGTGCCCGCGACAAAACTGGCCAGAACGAACTGGGCTTCGGCTGCGGTTCCCCCCAGGGCCTCGGGCAGACTCGGAACGGCGGGAAGCACCAGGTCAATACCAGCTATGCCTAGAATGTTACCTGCCGCCAGGAGGGCCAGGGAAAGCCAGACCCCGGAATGAATACGTTGTTCAGAAGACATGCTCGCCATCCTTGCCGATTTCTGATGATGAAAGGGCCAGTGTAACCTGGCTCGGCCCCGGTTCCCATCGCAGCCTGGGCTTCGAGGACAGTATCTCGCTCTTGCCGCCCTTGACGCATCCAGGTAGAGTGCGGGTCCAGCTCCCTTTTTTGTGTCAGGAGTCTTCGATGGAAGAGCAAAAACAAAGTCAGGAAAAAATCGAGCACGGTCATGTGCATGGTCCCAACTGTTCCCATCACCACCATCATCAGGAACCTTTCGTTCGCAAAGAAGTCAAGGTGGGACGTAATGATCCCTGTCCTTGCGGTTCTCAGCAAAAATACAAGAAATGCTGTGGCAAGGGTTCGTGAAGCCGGGTATTTTTAAGGGAAACCTTTTTAATAGCCCGGGATAAACATGAAACTGGAAATCGATTTTCACGGTTCCGAGATCGCCGATGTCAAGACCGGTTCAAACGAACTGGAAATTGTTTTCAGTCAGGTGGTGATCGTGCAGGCCGGCGGCCCGAACGTGTCCGTGCCGGCTGTGTTGAGAGTCGGACAGCCCAAGTATTCCAAGCTGCCCAAAAAGGGGCGCCTCACCGATGGCGAACTGTACGGACTTCCGGGCAAGCCCCTCAACGGCCGCATTCCTGTGGATCTGAAATGCGAGCGTGATGGTGAGCTCTCGCTGTCCTTTGAAGACAAGGACTATACGATTCATGGCAAGAGCTTTCACGTGATCGCCGATTTAACGAAGCTGCCAACCCGCAATTGAACGCCTGGCAGCCACCAGGAGTTGATGATGAATCCTGTCCGAGGTTCGTGCCTTTGCGAAGGCATTCGCTTTGAACTGCGCATGCCCTCCAAGTGGGTGGCGCACTGTCACTGCTCGCTCTGCCGTCGGGCGCATGGCGCTCCGTTTGTCACCTGGGTCGGCGTGAAAGCGGATCAGTTCCGGATCACAGCCGGCACGGAATTGATCGGCACATATCATTCCACACCAGGGGCCAGCCGCCGCTTTTGCAAAACCTGCGGCAGTCCTCTCTTTTTTGAATCCCAAAACTGGCCGGATGAAGTTCACATCGCCGTTGCGCATCTCAAGGATCCGCTGGATAAAGCTCCCCAGGCTCACGTTCACTATGATAGCAAGGCGGATTGGATCGTAGTGAAAGATGGTCTTCCTCTCCATGGTGCTCCCGGCACAGGTCCTCTGCTACCTAATAACACCCAAAAGAGCGACAATTAACTTGCGATTCGCCGCGATTCCAGGTTGTGATACTCCGCGAAGTTTCAACAACGGAGTATCCCATGATCACGAAAGAAGCAAATGTCGTTTGGCGTGGCGACGGCAAGTCCGGTCAGGGTGAAATCACAACCCAAAGCAAAGCCTTGAGTGCTGTTCCCTATGGTTTTACGTCACGTTTTGAACAGGGCAAGGGCACCAATCCTGAGGAATTGATTGCAGCCGCGCATGCGGGTTGTTTTTCGATGGCTCTGGCGTTCCGTCTCGCTGAGGCCGGATTTCAACCGCGTGAACTCAGAACCAAAGCGGCCGTATCGATGGATAAGGAAGGCAGTGGATTTACGATCAAGGAATCCAGGCTAACGCTCGAAGCCAGCGTTCCGGAAATCGATGAACAGAAATTCAAGGACCTCGCCGCCGAAGCCAAGGCCAACTGTCCCGTTTCCAAACTCCTGAACGCAAAAATTATTCTGGATGCCCAGCTGGTGAAGTGAAATTGTCAGGACTTACGTCCAGGGCCTTCGTCCTATTCCGACGAGGGCCTGGATCCTGCGAGGGCCTGGATCCCGATGGCAGGCAGGGCATTCGCAATCTCATTGATCAGGCCCAGGCCATCCTCCGTGTGACCATCCGAATAACGGAGCGAGAGCGCACGATATTCATCCGTCAGGATCGAAGCAAACTGATTCTGCCGACAGCGATAGAGCCAGCGGATGACGGCGGCCAGGAACACGAGCGCGAGCTCCGGATCGGCCAGCTCATGCAGGTCCTTCAGATGGCGTCCAATCCTTTCGATTTTGTGCAGCATGGCCAGATCGGAATTATAAAGCTGCTCCATGAATTGAACGAGGCGGCTGGCCTGACTTTCCAGAAGATACAACTCTTCGGTTTTTTCCTTGGCCTTTTGCCGGACGGTGCCGGTCAGATCCTTCCAGGGTTCCCGTTGTTTCGAAGCAAAAAGCCAAAGCTGCCCCAGAAACACATCAAGCGGTTCCAATTTATTCTTGAGCCTTTTCAGGCAGAGCATAAGATTTTTAGGATCACCGGTCAAACGCATGTGCGTGACGGTCTCTTCATATTCCAGCAGCCGCGCCTTGTCCGGATCCTCTTGAAAAATGCTTTGCAAAAGCTGAAGACGGGCCTGCAGCAGCGCGGAGTCACCGCTGAGCCTCTGAATGCGCAGAAGCAGTCGCTGACCCAGCCACTGCTCTTCGAGAGCTTCAGGCATGATTTGATCATAAACGGCAAGAGCCACCTGGGCGACGCGAACATGACCCAGACGCCAGGATTGGGTGCCGCGCAGGAGAGGTGAAAGTTCCACACAGTCGCGTGCATCACGACCCATATGGTCGGCGATCATGGTATGCACCAGGCTTTCCCAGTGAGAACCACCCTGCAGTCTGTGTTCCGCAAATTTCAAATGAAGTTTGGAGTAAAGCCAGCTGTTCTGGGAGGACACGGGTTGAATCTGGCAAAACAAAAGACAACGTTCCGCTGTTTCACGCAGCTGCTGTTTATCCCGTTCCTTGAGCGCCTGCAGACTGATATCAAGATCCATGATCCTGAGAACAACAAAGAATGCCTCCAGAGCTGCGGGTGCTGTATCGATTGGCTTGGCAGCGAGGCTGGCCAGAAGCACCTGTAAAAGCTCGACCCTGGTTCCCGCGAAGGCATTGCACATGGCCTCCGTTTTCTGTTCGACTGTTCGGATGAAATCGCCACTCATTTTTTTCATAACTGTGCCCTCTTATAACCTGCATGGTGCAGGGAAAAGAGCAATGTTCATACCGTCATGCTATATTTTAATCCTCCGAAATTGCTTGCTTATTTCCACTCCGACAGCTGGTGCTGGAGGGTCATATGCCAGGAAAAAAACAGGGATCTCAGGCTTTTGATGCAAGTCAGGATAAATGCAGTAAAAAACGCTGCACCCCTGGCGTTGGTTCCGTAGCTGAACCCTGACCTCGTGTAATTTTTTGAATAAACCTATGAAATCTCATGGAAACCTGCCGAAGCCTGTTGTCCTGGACTGGCAGATTTTCAGACAGTCATGGACCGATGATTTCCCCTCGTCTTCTTTTCTGTTAGAAGGAGCTAAGGATACAGTGCTTGCAAGGAGGCGCGGAATGGAAACCCATGAGCCTGTCAGCAGTTCAAATACTGCCGCGCTTTTAAGTCAATTCAAGCCCAGCATACAGTCCCATTTTTTGGAACGCTTGCGGGCGCAGGGGCAGGACTCTTCCTGCCTTGCCGCTGTATTGCCTGAGTTGCTCGACGGGCTTCTGTTGGCTTTGGCTGATGCCAGCAACGGACACAACAAACCCCCGATGTTGGATGTGCGTGTTCCCTTGGGCTCCATCGTCAGCGAGCTCGGCCTTCTGCGCGACGTGCTGGAAACGTTTCTATCGGGTCACGTGGATATCAGCCGCATGCATCGCTTCCTGGATCGGTGTCTGGAAGCGGCCGCCTCGACCCATGAGGAGGTGGAGCGCGAAGCCCAAAAGCGCCTTTTTGATTTCTTTCAGCTCGTGCCCATTCCGATCTGTGTCGTCATGGGTGAAGAGAAGCGCGTGACGTTCGCCAATTCCTCCTTTTTGGATTTTGTCGCGCGTCCGGTTCTTGGCATGACTCTGCAGGAAATTTTTAGCCACGAGGAGGTCGCACCCTATCTGCCGTATATTGAGAATGTTTTGGCCACGGGGAAGCCGTGTTTCCTCAAGGAACTGAAGGTGCTGGCCAGTATTGGCACGGGCCAGGGGGAGCGCTGGATTGATACCAGTTACTATCCTCTAGGTGATGTCGGTTCTCCCCCGCGCGGGGTTATCGCCCTGCACTATGACGTCACCGATCAGGTTCAGCATCGCATGCGGCGCGAGCTCAGTGAGCGGCGCCTGAAGCAGACGGAGGACCAGTTAAGCCGGGCGGCGATCGTCTCGAAGGTGGGTTTTTTCGATTGGGACATGCGGCAGAATTTGATTCATTTGAACCGCCAGATGCGGCTGGATTGGGGCACGGATGCGGAATCCTATACTCCGGATGAACTGGAAGCCATGATCCATGTCGGGGACCTTGAGCAGATCAGGGCTGCCGGACGCCGCGCGATCGCCGAGCGGTGCTCCTATGCAACTCAGTGCCGGGTGGTGCGGCCGTCCGATCACAAGATAGTCTGGGTCGAGGTGCAGGGCGAAATCACCTACGATGATGACAATAAGCCTTTGCGCTTTTTCGGGACCTCGCGCAACATCACCGAGCGTAAGGAGGCCGAACTCAAGCTGTCAGCGGAAAAGCATAAGTTTGAAGTGATTTTTCGCGAGGCGCCGGCGTCGATGGCGCTCTGGAAGGGGCCGGATTTTGTCTTTGAGCTGGTGAATCCGCAATTCGAACGTTTTTTTCAGGGTCGCCAGTTCATCGGCAAAACCCTATGCGAAGCCCTGCCGGAGTTTCTGGACCAGCCCTTCTTAAATCTCCTGCGGCAGGTGTATGAAACGGGAAAAACCTTTGTCGCCAGCGAATTCCCCGCAAAAGTCGCCCGCTGCAAGGGAGGTCCTCTGGAGGATTGTTATCTGGACTTCAGTCTGGCCCGCATTCACGATGATATGGGCCAGCCCTATGGTGTTTTCAGCCATACCGTCAACGTCACCGACAAGGTCAGGGCGCGTGATGAAGCGCGGGCGGCCAGCCTTTCGAAAAGCCATTTTCTTGCGAATATGAGCCACGAAATTCGCACACCTTTGGCCGCCATCCTGGGTTTCAGTGCGCTTCTGCGGGATCCCAACCTGCCGGATTCCGAGCGCGAGGTTTTTGTGGACACGATCGTGAGAAATGGCCAGGCCCTGACGCGCATCATCGATGATATTCTGGACCTGGCCAAGGTTGAGGCCGGGCGGCTGGAAATGGAACATCTGGAATTTTCGCTGCCGGAATTGATCGATGAAGTTCTCCTGCTCTTCAAGGACCGGGTCCAGCAGAAGCACCTGCAGCTGACGGCGGATATCGCCGCGGATGTGCCCGAACGCATCGCCTCGGATCCTTTGCGTCTGCGGCAGATCCTGGTAAACCTGGTCGGCAATGCCGTGAAGTTTACCAACAAAGGCAGTGTTCAAATCCTCTGCCGCGCTGCGAAACATGGCGATGGTTTTGACCTGACCATCGATACCAGGGACACCGGCATCGGCCTCAGTCCGGAGCAAAAGGAGCGACTTTTCCAGCCCTTTGCCCAGGCGGATCAATCCACGACACGCAAATTCGGTGGAACCGGTCTGGGTCTTGCGCTTTCGCAGCGTCTGGCGGAAGCGCTGGGTGGTCGTATCACCATTCCGCATTCGGCGCCGGGACAGGGCTCCACATTTTCCCTGCAATTCAAAGTGCAGGAAGCGACGACCACGGCCGAGCCTCAATTAAAAGGCCCGGCGCCGTCCATGGACGCCTATCAGCTGCGTGGCGTTCGGGTGCTGGCGGTCGATGATTCCCCCGACAATCTTTTTCTGGTGAAAAGTTTTCTGGCCAAAAGTGGAGCCATCGTGGCCACGGCTGCCGATGGGCGGCATGCGATCGAGCTGGCCGGCACCCATGCTTATGACATTATTCTGCTGGATATCCAGATGCCCGAAATGGACGGTTATCAGACCATCCAGAAGCTGCGGGAACAGGGTTTTAAAAATCCTATCGTGGCTCTGACCGCGCACGCCATGGTGGATGAACGTCACCATACGCAGCAGGCCGGATTCAATGCACACCTGACCAAACCGCTCGATGCCCTGGAGCTGATCGCGACAGTGTCCCGCCTGGCCCGCTGTCCGCCTGCTGTCTGGATGGGGAATGAACTCAGGGGGTGATAAACGCACGTCGCCCCCTTTAGCTCCAGCTCAGAATATCAAGCTATTTATCTATTATTATTGGAAAATTCTCAACTCACAGTTTTTGGCCTCAGATAAAAATTATATGAGGCCAAAATAAGCGTTGTCGCAGAACCTCAGAAGAAATGCCTTGTCTTTTTAGATGAATTGCCATGGCTATATACGCGCAAATCCAAACTGCTCGACGCCCTGGATCACATCTGGAATACCGAATTGAGTCTGATTCCTGAGGTCAAACTCGTCGTATGCGGCAGTGCCACATAATGGATGATCAAACATATAGTGCAGGCCAAGGGAGGACTTCACAATCGGTTGAGCCAGACCATTTCCCTGCAGCCTTTCAATCTCAGTGAGGTGCGAGAGTTTCTGCAAGACCGCGGTCTAAACTACGCCTTTCCCCAGGTGACCGAACTCTTTCTCGCGTTTGGCGGTGTACCCTATTATTTGAGTCTTTTGCGATCCGAGGAATCGCCCACACAGGCAATATCTCGACTTTGCTTTGGCCATGGCGCTTTGCGCAATGAGTTTGATGTTATGTTTAAGGCTCTTTTTTCTGAACACAGCCAACACGAAGCGATCATTCGAGCCCTGGCAGAGAAACGTCGCGGCCTTACTCGCAAAGAATTGCTCGAGAAGTTGGATATCAGTACCGGCGGGCGTGTGGATCTTTGGCTGCAGGATCTGGAACAGTGTGGGTTTATCAGTCAGATCCCGTTCGTGGAGGGTAAAAAGAAGACGACCTACTATCGCGTCATCGATGAGTTCCTGCTGTTTCACCTTCGCTGGATTGAAGGCGCTGGCAAAGGGGTACTGGCGGATGATCACGATCACTTTCTGTTGCAGAAATCCACGCAGGCTTATGAGAGCTGGTCAGGCTTTGCTTTCGAAAATGTCGTGTTCCAGCATCTCAAGCAGGTCAAAGCTGCTTTGGGGCTGCAAAAAATCTCTGTTGAGGCTGCGGTTTGGCAGAAAAAAGTTGCAAAACTGGAGAAGGATAAAGGGGTCTTCTCGGTTGAGTGTGGGTCATCGTTTAGAAAATGAAAATAGGAACATAGGGCTTCTCTGATTAGGTTTGGTTTACCACAACGTCAACCAAATCAGGGATTTACCCTATGTCTATGGACAACCTAGCACGGATCATTGCCCTTCCTGAACTGCAAATTACTGAAGTCAAGCATGCCTCAGGCAATACCATCACCATGACGTGCATAAAGACCTCAGAATTTGAAGTCTGTCCGAAATGTGCATCGAAGGCTGACAGGATTTATGATCATAGAAACGTGACCATTAAGGATGAGCCACTTCGCTCGAAGAGCGTTTTTCTGGTGATTCGAAAGCGGCGATTTTTCTGCAAGGCTTGCAGAAAACCATTTATGGAGCCGGTGCAGGGAATTGGCAAAGGCAGGCGTACAACTCATAGATTTCAGGCCAGTGTTTGCCGCGCTGCAGAGCTTTATTCAGACCTGAAGTCAGTGCAAAAAACTTACAGGTGCTCTGCGGATACAGTTTACAGGGCAACCTATGGTCAGCTCGAACTTAATCAAAGAAAACGGCAATACCCCTTGCCTTCTGCGATCGGCATTGATGAACATTCGATACGAAAGCCACGTTTCAAAGCCACCATTTATGCGACGATGCTTGTCGATCACAGGAACAGGCGCGTCTATGATCTTATGGAGGGCCGTTCGAAAACGGAGGTTGAAGAGGGCCTGAGAAAGCTGCAAGGATGCCAGAACGTAAAACAGGTCACCCTGGATCTTTCTCCCACCTATCGAGATCTTGCCAGGACGTGGTTTCCCAATGCTGATTTGATCGCGGATCGATTCCACGTTCAAAGACTATTCACGAAGAAAGTAAATCGACTCCGTAAACGAATCACGGGAGATAAAAGATCGCATCCGATGCGAAAGCTCCTTCTTCGAAATTTGGAAGATCTCGAATGGTACGAAAAGCGGGTCGTATGGCAATGGCTTGGCTTTCATCCGGCACTCAAGGAAATATACGAATTCAAGGAGGCCATGCGAAGATTTTACAAAATTCGCGGATACAAGCGGGCTAAAAAGGCCCTTGGCAGGATCTGTGACCGCATGGGGTACTCGAAAAACAAGGATGTGCTCGAACTGAGAAAAGTGATTTTGGATTGGTGGGATGAGATTCTGAACTACCACCGCTATAACGGCATGAGCAATGGTCGGGTGGAAGGATTTAACAGAAAGGCAAAGCTTTGTCAGAGAAGAGCTTACGGGTTTAAGAAGTTCAAAAACTACAGACTGAGGCTTTTGAACCTATGTGCATGATTGATTTCGGGGCGTCGCCCACACTCAATCGCAATGGCATTCGGTTATGAATATAACCTCCTATTAAAGTTGATAAAATGATGGGATAGACTCCTTCAAGTGACTCTATTATCACAAGTTGGAGAATTCTAATCATGGACGATGATCAATTCGCAAGGCTCTGGAATAGTATTTCCGCTATCGTCCGAAAGATTGCATCCCGGTATGACAAAGAGTGGATAGTAAGAAAACGCAAGGTTGATTCTTTTCTTCTCATTCTAATTCTTCTTCGCATATCATTTTCTAGGCAAGGCTATAGCTCGAGCATTTCTTCACTTTGGCCTGCAGTGCAGTTCGCTATTCCCAGACTCCGCTCTTCAAAGCCAATATCAGCTTCATCCTTTTCTGAAGCGCGATCCAAATTAAACCCCAAAGTCTTTCGAGATATCCATTGTGAAATTATTGAAGCATACATGCAGGGCCGCGGCGAAAGCAATAAGTGGCTTGGACACCGCATATTTGCGATTGATGCCAGTAAAATCAATCTCCCAGTAGAACTCAAAGAGAATGGGTACATGCCGTCGAATAAGTCGTGCCATTATCCACAAGGATTATTAAGTTGCTTGTTTGATCTCGCATCAAAGATCCCATACGATTTCCAGCTTGAGCCACTCATGAGTGAGCGCATATGTGTTCCTCTGCATCTCGATTATCTAAAGGCAGGAGACGTGGTCGTCTATGACCGAGGTTATTTCAGTTACGACTTGGCAAAAGAGCACATAGCGCGAGGCATTCATGCTGTTTTTAGAATAAAAAGTAAAGGGAACATGGGTCGACTCCAGAAGCTTATTGAGCGTCGCACGATGGACAATGAAATTGACATAAAGCCGGATAGCTCACGATACACGAGACGTGTAAAGGCCAGACTGAGATTAAGGCAGTTGGATCGCATTCGTCTCCGTCTTGTAAAATACAGAATCAAAGGAAATCTATATTATTTGGTGACAACTTTGCTGGACAAGGACGCCTATTCGCCAGATCGGCTGATGGATCTGTACGCAAAACGATGGGACATAGAGGATCTTTTCAAAACTTTGAAGCGGGTTACGGAAATAGAGACTTTCCATGGACGATGTGAGTCGTCAGTAAAACAAGAGATATTCGCGCAAATGCTTTTGATAACTTTGGGTAGAATATTTTCGAATGAAATTGAATCAAACTTGCCTTTAGCCGAAAAAAGCTTCCGAAAAAAGCGCTATATTAAAAAAAAGAACGAACCACGTGCGAACCGTTTCGCGTCAATTTCAAGAATTGCTTGATAAGCATCCGTGACCAATTGCCAATTCTTTTCGCCGCAGGAAAGAAGCGCCTAATTGAATGTTTTTCAGCCTTGTTCATTCGAGTCGGTCGATATAGGCAGCGTTTTAGACCCAACAGAAGTTACGAAAGAAAGTCCAGGAGGCCAATTGGAAAGTGGGTCAAGATCCGAATGACATAGATTCAGGCACGAAGTCTAAACCGAACGCCATTGCACTCAATCGGGAAGAGCCGGATAAAGGGGCTCAGATTGATTTGCTTTTGGATCGTAGTGATGGGATGACGACTCTCTGTGAAATCAAATACTATGACAAAACTTTTGTGATAAGCAAGAGCTACGCCGATAGTCTGCTGAGCAAGATCCAGGTCTATCGGCAGGAAAGTAAAAGTAAAAAAAGTATTAATCTTGTCCTGATATCCTCGAGCGGGGTTTTGGAGAACGAATATTCCCGGCAAATCGTAACAAAAGTAATAAAGGCAGAGGATTTAATTAGCTGACCGAGTCAGTTTCCATAATTTTTATTGATGCCATGGGGTGAAAGGATAAAGTCCTCTAAACGTTCAACAGCAACTTGAAATTCCTGGCAGCAACGAGTCAATTTCAGGGGCAAGCCGGCGTACTTGATCTCACAAATGAAAGCAAAAAGGGCCGGGTTTCGCGACCCTGCCCTTTTTGTCTTCCCTGGTGGAGGTTAGCGGGATCGAACCGCTGACCTTTAGAATGCAAATCTAACGCTCTACCAACTGAGCTAAACCCCCTCAGGAAGTTGTAGATTTGCCTGAATTCCCTCCACCTTGCAAGAACTTTTTTCAGTGATGCGTATCCGATGAAGCGCTGGCCCGGAGCGGAGCTGCGTCCTTGAAGACATCATCCACTTTGGTAATGGTGATGGCGGACTCTGGGATGTTCAGCTTCAGGGAGCCGATCCGCTTGTCCTCGTCCAGGAGTTCCTTGGGCTTTTCGCCATCGTATTTCACGGTGGAAACCGCGTCGGACGCGAGGAGTTTTTTCAGGCCTTCGGCATCCTGAGTAATCATGACGATGCGCAAATTCTGGGCAGAGAAGTGCTTCCGAATGGCTTTGTTCACGTCATCAAGCGTCAGCCTGCTCAGGCGGTCGCGCATGTGGCTCGTGTATTCCCCTATGCCGTACCAGGCGGAATCAAGCGCATAGCCGATCTGCTGGTCCTGGGTGGCGGTCATCACAAAGACGTTCTTCATCAGGTATTCACGGGTCTTTTCAAAATCCTCCTGAGTCAGACCATTCTTCACCAGTTTATCCAGCTCATAAAGCGCAATGCGCAGAGCATGATGCGCATTCTCCGGCTGCACCGGACGGATCCAGACCTCAAAAAGCTGGGCCTGACGCACGATGTTGGGGCTGGGGAAGAAGGAATACATGCCGCCGGGGAAGGCTTCGATGTAGGCATAGTCACCGTAGTTCATACCGCGGACTTCGCGAATACGCTCGTAAAGATGCGACATGGAACTGCGATGCTCCCCGAGCCACGAGCGGGCCAGCCAGAGCGCAGCGAAATCGGGGTGGGAACGGGTGACTTCGATCGGTGTGCCAAAGGAAATCGCTGTGGCACGGGTGCCCTTCTCGATGATGTTGACTTCCAATCCCTTGGGCTTCTGACCCGCAATGTTTTTCGCGGGAGGCAGAGCCGGGTCGGCCGGCAACTGGCTGAGTTCCGTCTTCAGAAGGTTCAGCGTATCCTCGGCGATATCACCGTTCACACCGATGGTCAGATTGCTGCGCGTATAGGCTTTTTTCACGAATTTCTTCACATCATCCAGCGTGATGCTTTCCAATCCCGCCACGGTCCCGATCACCGGATGGCCATAGGGTGTGCCGGCAAAAATCCACTCCTGCAGACGCTCCTTGCCGAGCTCCTCCTCATTGTTATTCCGCAGGCTGTTTTTCAGGTTATTCAGCTGCACCGACTTCAAACGCTGAAAGTCCTCGTCACGGAAACCAGGCGTCAAAAGACTGGGGGCTAGAAGACCGATGACCTTCTGCGCATGATCCTTGTGCGTTTGAATGGTGAAGGTGGTCACCTCCTTGTCGGTGAGGTTGCCAAAACCGGCGGCCATCGGGAAGAGAGCCTTTTGCAATTCATCATAGTGATAACGCTGCGAACCAGCCTCGGAGATCATCGAAGCGGCGAGATACGCGAGGCCTTCCTTGCCTGCCGGATCCTGGGCCGAGCCCACTTTGAATTGCAGCTTGATGTTCAAAAGAGGAATTTTATTCTTCTGCGCGATCACCGGAATGTTCGCCCGGGGGAGAGGAGCTGGTTTCATCGAAGCGAGGAGAGGCAATTGACCCGTCGTCTTCGGCAGGGTTTCATGCGACAGCGTTGAGACCACAAGATTTTTGTCGGTGAAATATTTCTGAGCGGCCTTCTGAACGTCAGCCGGGGTGACCTTCGAACTCGCGACAAAGTATTGATTCAGCGTATCGTATTTGCGTTCATAGCGCACAAACGAAGCCAATGTTGCCGCGATGCTTTCGGTGTTGTCGAGGCGCCGGGCAAAGCCATAGCGAATGTTGGAGCGCACTTCGTTCAAACGCTCCGCGCTGACCGGCTCGGCCAGAGACCTGGCATAAACCTTCAGGATCGCATCACGGACATAGGGCACATCCTTGGGATCCTTGACCATGGCGCTCACGGTGAAGAGATCGGGATCCTGCGAACTCGATGACATGGCCGCAAGACGCGTGACCTTCTGCTCGTCGATCACGAGCTGCTTATATATGTCCGACGTTTCACCGAAGGCCACATCAAAGAAAAGATCCAGAGCCGCATAATCGCGATCCGTCGTGGAGAAGGCCGGCCCGTGAAAGGCGACGGAGATCAGGGGAAGAGTGGGACTGTTCCAGGGGACGTGAACATAAACGGGTCCCTTGCTGGGCGGTTCCTTGGGAATGTTCACCTTATAGGAACCCGGCTTCCAGTTGCTCCAGTATTTTTCCACGAGCTTCACCACCCGGGCCGGCTCCACATCACCCGCCACGATGATGGCGGTTTTCTCGGGACGATACCAGCGGTCGAAAAAGACCTTGGAATAGGCATATTGATTGGGCATATCCTCGATGTCCTTGATAAAGCCCATCGTCGTATGCTTGTAGGTGTGGGTCGTGAACGCCTTGTCCTTGGTCACTTCATAGAGCTTGGACATGGGATTCGCGCTGTTCTTGTTGTACTCGCCGAGCACCGCGCGCGCTTCGGTTTTGAAGGCGGACTCCGGATATGCCAGATTCTGGAAACGATCCGCTTCAATCTTCAGCATCAATTCCAGATCATCCTTGGAAAAGGTCGTATGGTAATTGGTGTAATCATTCGTGGTATAAGCGTTCTGTCGCGCGCCCATTTTTGTCAGATAACCCTGATACACTTCCGGTGGTGTGGTTTTCGTTCCCCGGAACATCATGTGTTCAAAGAAGTGAGCAAAGCCCGTTTTGCCTTCCTCGACTTCATTGCGCGAGCCTGTTTGCACAGGAATTTGCAGCGAGATCAGATTGGGAAAACCGGTCGGCACGACGATGACCTTCAAACCGTTGGGCAGGGTTTTTTCCGTCACAGCAAAGGGCAGAATGTTGTCCGCTTTCGCCGCCGGCTTTGCCGGACTGGCAGCCTGGATCAGGCCTGGCGAAAGAGCGATCAGCAGGGTCAGGATGCGGAGTCCAAATCGCATGTTTCACGTCTCCTTCAGAGTTTCTCGAACTTTCTGATCTAGCATAAAGCCCAGGGTGATCCCAGGCTTTTCAGCGGCGGGAGTTTATGAAAAACTGAATTGGGTGTAATCCTGCCGTGGAGCCTGGCGAATGGCATGCAGCCTGACTCGACATCCGAATTCGGATCCGCCGTCGCCCAATGTTCCTGGGCTCCCTGGAGCACCCTGTCCATGGAACCTTGGCTGCGACATACCCAGAGTTCCCCGGGATGACCCAAGGCGGGCAGGACTCCATTCCGAGGAGCATGGGTACGCTGGGCCAACGGAAATGGACGGAAGCAAAGCCTGGCACAGGTCTGATCCTGCGCCTTGCATGGCTTCGAAGTTGGCCACGATCATCCGGTTTTCAATTACAAGGATCACAGCCCATGGACAAGGATTTTCGCACGTACTTTGCCAGCAAGCCGGGTCTCATTCACTTGAACAATGCGGGCCTTTCGCCCATCAATATCAAGGCGGAAGCCATCGTGCATCATTGGGCGGAACGCTATCGCCGTGAGGGCATGTTCTGCCATGAGGCGGGTCTGGAAGCGATCGAGGAATCGCGACAGGATCTCGCGCAGTTTTTGGATGCTGAGTCGGGATCGCTTGCATTTTTCTCCTGCACCTCAGCGGCCGTGAGTCAGGTGGCCTTTCAAATCGATCTCAAACCAGGGCAGGAAGTTTTGATGTGGGACCAGGAAAACGGTTCGCATCTTTATCCCTGGCAGGAAGCCTGCCAGCGTTCAGGAGCGCAGCTCGTACTGGCGGCATCAGCGCCAGATCTCGGGACACCCGTCGAACGCCTTCTGAGCCAGGTCACCGAACGCACGCGGGTCATCGCGGTGTCGTGGGTACAATTTCAAACCGGAGCTCTGACCGATTTGGAACCTCTGGTTGCGCTAAAAAAAGATCGCGATCTTTGGATCGTGGTCGATGGCATCCAGGCAATCGGAGCACGACCCTTTTCCTTTCGCAATATGGGCATCGATGCGCTGATGGGTGGTTCGCATAAATGGATGACGTCACTGGCGGGCGCGGCTTATCTTTGCATCAAACCGGAACGAGCGAGGGAATTGAGACCGCATAATGTGGGAGCTCAAACCCTGGAGAACGGCAAGGATGCCCGACGTTATGAATCCGGCTCGCGACCGGTGCTTGAAATTCTGGCCTTGGGGACATCCGCACGTCTGATTCGTGGTTTGGGTCCCGCGCGTCTGATGCAAAAGAGTCTGGAGTTGAGCCAGATGCTCGCGGATGGTCTCAGCGATCTCGGTTATCAGGTGGCGCGACCTAACGGCCCCAGGCTGACGACGCCGCTGATCAATGTCACAGCGGGAGCACGCACAGTCCTGGGAGATGTGGAGGCGATCAGTCACGCCCTGCAGAAGAATAAAATCAGTCACGCCCGACGTGGTCAGGGGCTTCGACTGTCGCCGCACGCGCACAACAATCGTGATGATATCCTTGAAACTCTGCGGGTTTTTTCCGGAAAATTTCGCAGTGGCTTATAGGTCGCGGTCTTCGGTGCAGAGAGTGCTGACGACGCGGCAGCGTCCAGCGGCCGGATCCTGGAGGCATTGTTCAACAGCCTGGCGCTCCATGGCCGCGAGGGCTTCAGCGCTGTGACGAACACCGGGAAGCTGGGCCCAACCATAGTGACCCCGGCGATCCACGGCCCAGGCGAGACAACCGTCCTGAACCGCAGCGACGGCAAAACAGTCCTGACCTGGTCTTTTCTTGCGACAGGTTTGAATCGCTTCCTGCAAGGTTTCGGTGATGCTGGCCTCCGAAACAACAGAAAACTCGCGGAGAGTATCATACGTTGAAGCAATGACACCCCACTGTGCTGCCTGAACCTGATCCACGAGCAACACCAAACCCAACATACAGAAGCGGTAGCGCCGCTTCATCTCGGACAACATAATCCTGACTCCCATGAATGACTTTTTCCTATTATGCAGGTTTTATTTTCATGAGGGCAGATGTCGGCAGGAAAAAAATAAACTTCACACGAAATTCAAAAACAAGATACTGACTGACCGTCCAGATATGTTGTAAAAATAGGGTTTTCGTTTATCAAAGGGGTTGATGCATGCGTTTTGTAGTAAGCTTGCTCACGAGCATCGTTCTGATCTGCTGTCGCACGACGAAAGAAGAAGACAAACGATTCTTTGCGGCAGGGCAGAGTTCCAATGAAGGCATCGCCGGTGTGAATGTGAATCCACCACCCGATCCCAAGCCCGGCAAACCCTTGCCGCCGCTTATTCCAGAAGCTGCCGATCCCCTTGAAAAAGGCGCCTTTTATCAACTCTGTCAGGCGCAGAACCAACTCACATCGCAGCAATTCCTTACTGTCAAAGCCCTGCTTGCTGCGGTGCATCAGCAGGACTGCGCTGCGGGAGAACGCTGGCTGCGTGACCAACGAAATAAAAGCATCATGATTGACAGCGAGGAGTTGGTGGAATTGCAAACCCTCACGCTTTTGCAGAACTATCCGCACATTCGGGATCTTTACATCAAAATCGCAAGGGGCGTGGCTCCGGTCTGTCCGGTGTCACGCCCACAGAATTGTCATTTTTCAGTGCCGGAGTTTTGAAGCGGAAGCTGGCCTGAAAACCTACGCAAGCAACAGACTGCAGCAGGTCAAGGCGCCATCCGCTTTGATCAGCTCACTCATATCCAGCTTATGTACGGTCAGCGAACGAACGCGGGCCGCATCCATCAGTATTGTTTCACTCGCGGGAAAACCATCCTGAATCAAAACCGCATCCCCCACGCGCACCACATTGGCTGCAGCCGCATCCGGCACATGAATCGCGGAGGCGCCCGGCAGGGCAGCGAGGATGGGGGCTGCCATCTCATGAGCCGCCGGCTGATCCGCAACGAGCAGCGTCGCATCATCAAGCGCCGACAGCACGGATTTCAGGTGCAGACCCGCCGCCACAGGCAGGGCCACCACGCGACCTGGAAAGAGCGCCTCAAGCTGTGCCACCGCTTCCTTGTTGGTACGCTTGGAAAGTCCGACAAATATCTTTCCACCCATCTGCAGAACATCACCGCCATCCAGGGTGGCCGGTTCCGTCAGTCTGTGCAGGCGCAGCGAAGGTTCGATCTGCTGCAGTTTGTGTAAGACAGAATACACCGCCGAACTTTCCCCACGCCGGCTGTCAGCGCCGATGCGGGCGATCACCGCCGTGGATTCCACCAGGATCGCGGTGTCCTCGATAAAACAGGAGTCCGGATAACGTTCATCCGCGGGCACCACAATCAGCTGACCGACGAGCGAACGCAGAACCTCGGTATAGCGCTCGTGCTGGACATGCGCGCGGTCGACATCAATGGGGGCTGGCGATTGCTGCAGAGCGAAGGAAAACGATCGGGGCAGAGGACGAACCAATGCATAGCGCCTTTGGTATGACATGAATGTTGAGTCTCCTATAAACTGTCGCATCAACAAGGTTAGGGCTTGTGCGGTCGGCTGCCCGCGTCTTCCCTCTTGACTCTTTGTTTACACGATAGTCAATCGGATTTCCGACTCAAATGTTTGTCGATCTTGGCGAGGAGTTCATTCCAATCGATGGGTTTCGTGCAGAGTTCATTAAACCCAAAGCGTCTATAATCGGTTGACGGGGTCATGCAGGCGGTGACGGCGATGATGGGCAGATCTTCGAACTCGGATTTCAGAATGCGGGTGGCTTCGATGCCATCCATGATGGGCATGTTGATGTCCATCAGGACCAGATCGGGACGGCCGTTTTTGGATAATTCACGAATTTTTTCAACAGCTTGTGATCCGTCCGCGACATCGATCGTCACGAACCCTTCTTTGCGCAAACGACGGGCGAGGATGGTCTTGTTCATCTCCTCGTCGTCGGCAATCAGCAGTAGAGCCTTGCTGCGTTCCATGAATACCATGCACTCCATACCTTCCGGCCTTCCAGCTTAACGGTAAACACTTCGATCCGATTTACCAGGGAAGCTGACAGTTGGGTCATGAAGTCCATCCCTTCCGCAAAGTTTGGCGGGAGACCGCGCCTCATGAAGTCTGGATGAGGACTTTGCGGGGTTCGCCTTCGTCCTGTTCCGAGTAGTCGAGGGCCAGTTCCCCCGACAGCAGCCGTCTCGCGATCTCACGCTGTTCAGCCAGAATTTCCTCCAAGTGCTGCACCTGTGTCAAGGGATTGGCCAGGACCACACGGAAGACGTTGATCAGCTGTCCATGATAGCGGGACGGCTCCAGTGCGGTCCGCGAAACAAAGGACGCGCCCCGATCGCGCTGCTCTTTCTGGATGGTAATGGTCAGACGATTGAGGTGCGCGTTGATATTAAAGAGTTCCTCCCGCGAACAGGTAGCCATGAAACGGCGTACATCAGCGGGAACAAAACGATAGGTCAAAAGATTGAGTTCAGGTTCCGAGATCAACTCAAAATCTTCGGTGGCGTTGATCATATTGGCGAAGGTCCGCGCCTTTTCAATGCCGCCGTCGATCAGAAGCTCATAACCCTTGCGTCCCATGATGCGCAGTCCCGAGTGCACAAGCATGGCCATGCCCGGCCGCGATCCTTCGATCGTCATGCGCCCCAGATCGCGTGAACCCTTGCGGATGATATACTCCGCATAGTGAGCCACCAGAGTCAGAGATTTATGATCCTTGAAAAGGGCCATGCCAGCCCCCATCGGCACATAGAGCTGCTTATGCGCATCGAAGGTGACGGAATCCGCCCGTTCAATGCCCTTGAGCAGGTGCTTGTACTTCCTGGAAAAGAGCGTCGGACCACCCCAGGCGGCATCCACGTGAAAGTGAATATCATGGGCTTCGCAGATGTCAGCCAGCTCATTCAAAGGATCGACGCTGCCGGTCTCGGTCGTGCCGGCAATGCCCACGACGGCAACGATGGCGATCCGCTGCTTTTTGCAACGCTGGATCGTTTCCAAAAGTTCCGATACGATGATTTTATTGTTCGCATCGGTTGGAATCGAAATCAGATTGCGGCGGCCAATCCCCAAAAGGTTGGCGGCTTTTTTCAAGGAGTAATGGCCACGCCGTGACACAAGGATGGCGGCACCCTGATATTCGTAGTGCTGCATGGCGGCGAACAGACCCTCTTCGCCGATGCCGGCAAAATCCTGCTGCGGCTGGAACAGGCGATTGATGGCCACCCACAGCGCGGTAAGATTGGCGATCGTCCCATCGGAACAGAAAGCACCCAGGGCACTGCCCGAATATTGAATATGTTCCTCGTAAAACGAGGCATTCCGATTGTAAATGAGGCGGTGCAGCATGCCGAGCACCTGACGCTCGAGCGGGGTGAAAGCCTTGGAGGTTTCAATTTTGACGAGGTTTTGATTCAAGGCGATCATCATCTTCGAGAGCGGCAGCATGAAATAGGGCAGGGCCGAGGTCATGTGGCCGATGAAGCGCGGTGAGGCGACGTGCACCGATTCGGCCACCACGTTTTTCAGCAGAAAATCCGCCTGTTCCGACACAAACGTAGGGTCTTCCGGAATCTGCGAATCCAAAAAGTTACGCTCCAGCTCGTTGGGAGCGATCACGCGCGAAACAATATGCTCCTTGAGAAAGCCGATCAGGTTTTCGGAGATCTGCTTTTCAATTTTGCCGAGCGTACTGTTCTCGCTCTCAGGAACCGTGAAGATTCGGAGCAGACTCTCATAGTTGGCTTCAGGGTGCACGGCTTTGCTTTTCTTCTTCACGGGCCCACTCGTCGCGTTAATTTGACTGAAAAACTGAGTAACATCCATAGCAGCTTGCAGCAGAGGCATCAAGATCTTGGAACTTTATTACATACACATTCCGGAAGGGATTTTCGGCCAGGCACCTAGTGCAAGGCACCCATGGAACGGCCACCGTTGGCACCCAGCTCAGCCAAAAGGTCTTCGAGTTCTTCATCGACACGTTTGAAGCCGACATGCAGCTGCAGGCTGTGACCCTGCAGATTGCGGTGCAGCACCTCACCCGTGGCCACGACAAAACCGGCCTCAGGTCCGACAGCGCTCAGTTGAATATTCAGGGGTGCGCCCACCGGAAAGAGTTCACTCAAATCCGCTGGTGAAAAGATGAAATCATGTTCGAGGTAATCAAGTTCCGCGATCAGTTCGCGGTGGGAAATGCGGCGTCCACGGGCGCGAATCAGCAGACGAAAGGGCTGCGCGCGCACGATAAAATGCACCGATCCTTCGTAGTGCCACCACGATTCTTTAGCTGCGAGGCTGGGGCCTTGTGGATCCATATGCGAAAACGACGCTCCAAGGGATGTCTGCCAATTCGATCGAAAGCCCCCAGTATAGATCAGACTGCGCCCGAGTGAGAATCGAATTCCTCGTCACCCGGATCCGACTGCGGATCTTCCTCGTCATCCTGGATCCCGCTCTCGGGCTGGTTTCGAGGATCGTTGTCGCGCCCACGGCGGCCCCGTCCATGGGCAGCATCCTGACGGAGTATTTTGATAATGGCCTGCGTGACATCGCGGCGGGCCAGAAACTGAAAATGCGACACGTGATGCATGGGAATGGCTGTGACATCACTGGGATGTTCAAATATGGCCTTGGTGCCAATCGCCACTTTATCGCGGATGGAATAGAAACAATAGACCTTCAGCCCGGGTACCGGCGGGCTCTTGTGCAGCTCCTTCAGGAAGTAGGAACCGGGTGCCATCTGCCATACGTCTTTAAAGAAGAAGCCGAACGGGGTCAATATAGCAAGATAGGTGAGCCAGGTGCCCTTGAAGGGCGTCCCCATGGTAATCAGGCGATCACAGTATTCCGATCCGCCCATGCGCAGGAGCCACCAGAGCGCCACCAGCCCCCCCTTGGAGTGAGCCACGATATGCACTTTCTTGAAACCATAGCGCTTCATCTGCCTTTGAATCTTGCGGTCGATGAAGTCCGCCGTTTCCTTGATACCGCGTGTGAAAAACACACCAAGGGAACCGCCGAGGTTAAAGCTCATCACTTCAAAACCCCGTTTGGTCAGCAGCGTTTCCATGACATTCAAGGTCTTGCGCGAGGACCCAAAACCATAGAGCAGGATGATCGGAATTTTATCGGACGAGTACTGATGGCGTTTGATGATCTCATTGTTGACCCGGGCTTCATAAAGGAGTTCGTAGTAAACCCGCTTCAGACGGGTCCAAAGGCTGCTGCCGTTCTTCCTTGAGATGAATTCATAAACCAAAAGCGGCAGAAGCGTGATGAAGCCAAACACGGCGATGTTGCGAAGGCCGCGCATCATCACTTCATCGTTTGCGGGTTCACCGAAACTGGCGAAGAAAAAGACTTCCGGGATGGCACCAATCAGGGTGAAGACAAAAACCCGCTTGGCGTGAAAGTCAGCGACACCATAAAGCAGGGACATCAGGTCAAAGGGAAAGAGGGGAATAAAGCGGGTGACGAAGATCACCTTATAATCCTGGGTTCGAAGGAGCTGCCAGGTCGAAGGCAGGTTCGCGCTGAGCCAGGGCCTTACGATTTTCTTACCAATAATATGGCCAGGATAATAAACAGCCATCGCGGATAGCGCGGCTCCCACAACGGTGAGGATCGAACCCCAGAAGGGACCAAAGCTGGCGCCTCCGATATAGGCGGCCTGCATCAGAGGCGAAAAGAAAAAGGGTCGCACAACGGAAAGAATCAGAAAGCCGGATCGTGTCCAGAAGTTGTCATTGGTGAAGCATTGATCCAGCGAGTTGCCACAGATAGTGGTCCAGAAGAGGTAGCCTATGCTCCAGAGGCAAAGCATAATGGCCACTTCGATGGTCAGCGCGATTTTGAACTGCCTCGACAAGATTGGATCCTTTGCATATATCTCAGCCAACTTGACAAAAGCAAGGGGGAGAGCCTACTCTGCCTGACAATTGAGGTCCTGGAGATATGATAAGATAGGGTGAGGTGACGGGGATAGCTATGAGACGCGGCATTTTCTACCTGCTAGTTTTATTGGCAGCCGGATTTTCCCGGGCGGAGGGGACGACACTGCCCAAACGCCAGGAGGTTTTAGGACAGGCGCGGCATATGCTCGACAACTGGTCCATCTCCTATGTGATGGGCGGCAATAAACTCGGTGATGTCCGGGAGTGTGAGGCCTGCAATCAGTGTTTGGGCGCAAAAAAACCGGACAAGGATTCCCGTCTCCGGGCCTGCCCGACCTGTGCCAGCTGCAGCCTCGATTGCAGTCATTTCATCCATGAAGTCTTTAAGCTGGCGGGTCTGCCTGCCACTTATTTGACCACGGCGCTGATGAATAACCTGGGTGCGGATGCTCTCCTGAAAAAATATGCCCTGGTCGACGTGGGAAACCGCAGCCAGCGGGCCTTACCCGGTGACCTTCTGGTCTATGACGGTCATGTCGTGATGCTCGAAAAAAAGCATCCCAAGGGCCTTGGCGATATCATCCATGTCACCTCAGGCCGCGATCTGCGTGGCCCCGGCCTTGGCATTCAGCGCGAGCGCCGCGTGGCGATCGATCACTATCGGGGCCCTCTTTTGCGGGTTCTACGACATGTGGATCTGGTGCGGGAGCTACGTGATTTCACCCTCAGCCGCAGCCGCCTTTCCGACGCCAAAACGGAATAGAGAAGCCCTATCCAGGACATCCGAGACTAGGCGATTCTCATTTTTTGAGATAGGTTAGGACGTTTCGAAATTGCATAACGTTGCTTAAGGTTTGTTTTGACTTAGGCATCTCCACGAATGATAAGAAGGAATTTTCATGTACGCGACGACTGACTTTAAGAAGGGCCTTAAGATTGAATACAATGGCAAACCCTATGTCATCGTGGAATTTCAGCATGTAAACCCTGGCAAAGGCTCGGCCTTCGTTCGCACGCGCATCAAGAACCTGGAAACCGCTCAGGTGCTTGAAGTTACCTTTAAAGCTGGCGAGAAAGTCAACGTCCCCGATCTTGATTTCAAAGAAATGCAATATATGTACAACGATGGTCAGAGCTATACCTTCATGGATATGGCGACCTATGATCAGGTCGTTCTGAAGGCTGAAGATCTGGATGATGCCAAATATTTCATCATCGAGAACAGCATGGTGCGCGTGACGTTCTTCCAAAACCGTCCAGTGACGGTCGAGGTGGATAACTTTGTTGAACTGCGCGTGAAGGAAACCCAACCCAACATCAAGGGCGACACCTCGGGCGGCGGCGGTAAACCGGCAACGCTGGAAACCGGCCTTGTGGTGACCGTTCCTTTCCATATTTCGGAAGGCGATCTTCTGAAAATCGACACCCGTACCAGTGAATACGTGGAAAAGGTAAAGAAATAAATTCCGGGGAGCCCGCCTCCCCATTCTTTCTCCGGGTAAGCATTGACCCAAAACTTCCCTCGACTTTTTTTCCGCAAACTTGAATCACCGACCGAAGCCTCAAACATAAAAAAAAAATCCCGATTCCCCAAGACCCACCAGAGTGGGGTCCGATAAGGTTTTTAGTTCTGCTTATCAGAATCACGAGAGGGGAGCCTGCAAATGACTCGTATTTGGGGACAAGGAAAGTTTACGCCCGGAATTATTTTGGGCGGACAAGGAAAGTTTACGCCCGCGATTATTTTAGCCCTGACGCTTGGTCTGGGCAGCGCGTGCAATGATGCCGGGTTTCAATCTGGAAACTCACTCACGCTGGAGCAGGAAACGGCGGCTGCCGCAGATGCCCAGGCGCAGTCCGGTGATGCCACCCCGGAATTTTCGAATCACATTCCGGCCCAGGTGGAAACGACCATGGAATCCAGCAAGAAGCCGGATACCATCATCAACAGCTTTGAGTCTTCGAAGACGCGGGAGGCCAGTTTCCGCTTCAAACTCGAACCCAAAGGTGTCAAGACGGAGTTCACCCTTGAGGACAATCTGGCTCCAGTGACCGATAACTTTACGCAAATCAATCGCCAGCCCCTCACCGATACCTTTACCCAGGGACATGCTGGAACAACGATCCGTGAGGAGTTCGATCAGGCTGCCCGTCAAGGCCTCGCCGATATCCTGGTGGTCATCGATAACTCAGGCTCGATGAAAGAGGAGCAGACCAACCTTTCCTCCAAGCTCAATGAACTGCTGGTGTCCATCAAGGACGCGAGCTGGCAGATCAGTGTGATCACTACCGCTCCCGCTGTGCCAGCCGGTGTTTCCGTTAACACGGCAGCGGCGGAAGGCAAGGAACTTTGCAATACCACTCTCATCAAGTCGGGTGAAGCGGATGCCTCAGAAAAGTTTGCCACGGCTGTGAATGCGGGCATCTCCGGCAGCGGCAATGAGCAGGGGATTCGCCAGTCGGTGGTCGGTCTGCGCTGTACGGAAAAACCCTGGGTGCGGACAGGATCCACTCTGGCGGTCCTGATCGTCAGCGATGAAGATAACTGCAGTAACGATGGTTCGGATTGCGGAAGCCTGCCCTGGGCCAAGGAATCCTATCTGACCAATTATGTGGAAAACACCCTGCAGCGCACCATCGGCAAGAATGCAGGATTCTACGGTATCGTGGCCCCTTCGAAGGCGTTGTGCTCGACCGCCGGCAACGCTGCTCCGCAGTACCTGCGCCTCTTCGATTACAAGGCGAACGGTGCGGTCAATTATGGCAACATCTGTGATGGCAGCTACAAGACCACCCTCAATCGTATTTCCGATAGCATCGCCCTTTTGCTGAACAATCAGTTTGAGCTGAAAACTTTACCGGACGATGGCACTCTGAAACTGAGCCTGCTCCTGAGTGATAACACCACGCGGGCCCTGGATGCCAGCTCCTACACGCGGAACGGCAAGGTCATTTCCTTTGTGGCTGGCAAGGAACCACCCGCTGGTTCCAAAGTCGTCGCGGAATACCGGACCGGTTCCAAACCCATCCTGAGCAGCTTCACGCTGAGCCAGGATCCGGCCGCGGGCACCGTGATCGCCAAAATCAATGGAGCGGCCGCCTCGGCCGGTTCGTATACGGTCAGCGGCCGCACGGTAACCTTTACCAACGCTCCCGCGGACATGGCGACGATCACGCTCGACTATCGGGAAAACAAGGCGCTTCTCGATCGTTTCAAAACCACGGCTGATCCCGTGACAGGTTCCATCAAGGTCAGCGTCAACGGCCAGGCCACGACCGACTTTACCTTTGATGCTGCCAAACGCGAGGTTGTACTCAAAAATCTGCCCGCGGATAACCAGACGGTTGAGATCGGCTATAAGAAGAATGCAGGTCCGCGTCTTGAGTATACGCCTCCTGTGAGTCCGGACGGCCGAAACTTCCAGATTCTGGATCAGACGCAGCCGGTGGCTTTTACCAAAAATGGCAACACCTTCACCATCAGTGCGGATGCCTTCCAGGCCGGCAGGACTTTGACCTTGAGCTATGATGTGCCGGATAACAGCACCAAGGCATTCGAACTCGGCCGCTTGCCGATTGCCGGAAGCACAGACATCGTCGACGCGCAGGGGGACTGCGATCTGGGCGTTGGTTTTGAGATCGTGGACGACAGACTGATCAGCAACTGTGTGATCACAAACGCGATGGAATTTACTTTGAACTACAAATACATCGAAACGGTGAAGATTTTCAAAGTCTTCGATGTCGCTAATCCTGAAGCCGGCGTCTGGACCGTCTATATCAATGGTGAAGCCACCAAGGACTTTGTACGCAGCGGCTCGTCCATTGCGCTCACTCAGGATCCTGGGGCCGAGGCCCGCATCGACATCCACTATACTTTACCCGAATAAGGCAGGATCCCTGTCTTACGGTTCGATGGTTTGCTTACGGGCAGTTGGGATCCTCCCAACTGCTTTTTCGCGTTCCCGTCTGCCTTCAAAGTAAGAACCCGCGTCCCCAAACAACCGATGAGCCTTAAGATACTCAAGCCTTAGAGGATCGGGATGCTGGATTTCCTATCGCAACATTTTCTGGCTGTGCTCGTCACCCTTTCTGTGGCTCTGCTGCTCCTCCTGCAGGTCTGGCAGTTTCATCAGCGGGCTCTGAAAAAGCAGAAGGCCAGCTATGAAAAGATACTCAACACCATGCTCGATGGTTTTATCGTGCAACAGGCCGACGGCACCGTCGTGGGCTTCAATATCGCCGCGCACCGAATCCTCGGCATGACGGAAGACGAACTCCTCGGGCGCCGTACACTGGATCCTCGCTGGCAGACCGTGTATGAGGATGGTTCGAACATTCCGGGTGAGTCCCTTCCCGCCATGATTACCCTGGCCACCGGACAGATTATTCAAAACATGATCATGGGCGTATGCTGGCCCAATGGCGAGAAACGCTGGCTTTCGGTCAACTCCGCACCGCTCTTTGAACAGGATGAAGCCAAACCCAAACATGTTGTCACGACCTTTCAGGATATCACCGAGAGCCGCCGTCTGGCTGAGCAGGCACGGCATGCGCAGGAGCGCCTGGAGCTGGCCCTGCAAGCAGGGAAAGTCGGCATCTGGGAGTGGAATGTCGACACCGGTCACGTCTTCCGCGATGATCAGCTTCATGCGATATATGGCCAAACCCTTGCTCCGGATTTTGCAAGCTGGGTCGCCACGATTCATCCGGATGATCGCACGTCCATTACGGAAGGTTTGCAGCGCATTATCGAGAACGGAAAGGCGATGGATGCCAGGTTCCGGGTTCTTCATCCGGATGGCTCCATCCGGCATATGCGGGCCATCGCCCGGCTGGTTCAGGATTCTGCGAGCCGGACCAGGATCGTCACAGGAGTGAACTGGGATGCCACCGAGCAGGTCGAACGCGAGGAGCGTCTGCAGGAGGCCAAGGAAAAAGCGGAAGAAGCCTCGCGTGCCAAATCTGATTTTTTAGCCAACATGAGTCACGAGATTCGGACGCCACTCAACGGCATTTTCGGAATGCTGTCGCTGCTCAAGAATTCCCAGCTGAGCCAGGCGCAGATGGAAATGCTCCATACGGTCGAATCGTGCAGTGAAGGTCTGCTGACGGTCCTCAATGATGTGCTGGATCTCAGCCGCATTGAAAGCCGGCGCCTGCAGGTGGAACTGGTGCCCTTTGATATCCAGCACAGTGCGCAGGAGGTGGTGAAGCTGCTCCTGCCGCAGGCGGCGCAGAAGAATCTGCCGCTGAACATTGACAGCCGTCCCGACCTTCCGCGGATGGTCATCGGCGATGCCGCCCGATTCAAACAAATCCTTCTGAATCTGCTCAGCAACGCGATCAAATTTACCGAACGCGGCGAGGTGCGTCTCAGCCTCGGTGGACAGGCCCAGGGCCACGAATGCTTTCATTTTGTGATTGAAGTCAAGGATACGGGCATCGGCATCAGTCAGGAGAATCAGCATAAGCTTTTTCAGGCCTTTTCCCAGGCGGATTCCTCAATTTCCCGCCGCTTTGGAGGCACCGGCCTGGGTCTGACCATTTCAGCGTCCCTTGCGGAATTGATGGGCGGTCGGCTGGAAATGGAGAGCGAGCCGGGTCGTGGCTCGACCTTCCGCCTGCAATTGCCTTTGAACATCGCGCGGGATAAACGTCTGCAGTCTGCCGTTGGAGATGTCATCACACGCGTGCGGAACGTTGATCCGGGACGGCGCATCCTGGTGGTGGAGGACAACAAGATCAATCAGATCGTGGTGACCTCCCTTCTGCAGATTCTCGGCTATACGGAGGTGGATGTCGCCGAGGATGGGCTGATGGCTCTGCAGCAGCTGGAGCTGAGGGATTACCATTTGATCTTCATGGATATGCAGATGCCCGGTATGGATGGTCTGACCGCCACCCGCAGGATCCGGGAGCGGGTCAAACACAGACATCTGGTGATTGTGGCCATGACCGCCAACGCCTTTGAAGAGGATCGTCGTCGTTGCCTCGACGCGGGCATGGATGAGTTCCTGGCCAAGCCCTTCACACGCAAGGACCTGGAACGCATCCTGGAGCAGTTCGCGGAACGTCAGGCCTCATGATTTGGGTTTGGAGAATTTTTCCTTCAGACCTACACAAGGATCCTCGCGTTCCACCGGCGGCGTCGTGATGATCTGATCATAAGCCTCAGACCTGGGTTCCGCTCCGGTTTCCGTCATGCCAATACTGTAAATTTTCAGGCCCGGCTTCAAGCGCTTCAGATACCAGGGAATGCCAAAATCCTTGCGGGCATGTCCGGCACCGACGATGAACACGGTCTTGTTCTTTTTGTGCAAACGATGCCAGGCCAGGGCCATCGCCGCATCACGCGCTCTTTGCACGGGAACCATGGTCCGCACGTGATCCTTTGGCAAAAGACGGCAGTGGCCTTCAAAAATTTCCTGTTCCAGTGCGGCCTGAGCCTCGGGTTCCAGGCTGACGTCCAGACCCAGTTTTTTCTGCTCGTCAGGTGTGAAGACGGCGTCATAACCTTTCTGATGGATGATCTTGCTGGTTTCGGGGGCGATATTGCCGGCAATCATCTGAGCCTTGTAACGTGTGGCGGCCATGAACACGGGCTCATAGAGTTGGTAATCAGGCCAGCCGCTGCTCTCCCATTTCAAATTCTGCTTGAGCTCCCCGAGCGAGCGATTGTTTAAAGCGTTCAGAACCGGCTGCTGCTTCCAGTGCGCCTGTTCAAAGACGACGCTGCCGAGTTCCGACCTCTGTCCTATGAGATCCAACACCTGTCTTTGGATGCCATGGTGATGGGGATTGTCATGCTGCTCACCCAGCAGGATCACGTCCGCCTCAATCATGGCCCTGAGCTGCTCGGCGCTCATCAGCTCGACAAGTTCATCCGCGGGTTGCGTGGACACACAGGCCCCGCCAGTCAGCGCGAGAAGAAGCAACCATAAACGCAACACAGGCACCTCCTGGAAAAGTTTGGCATACTGTCCCATAAAAGCACGCGTTCAAGCAAGTTGGAATTCCACGCACTTCTTTGCTACAAGGGAGTGAGAGGGGTGTCCCGCATGTCCGATCAGCTACCGTTTTGGATTGTTCTTCTGTCTGCATTGCTCCACGCAATCTGGAATCTTCAGGCCAAGAAAACTCTGTACAAGGGCGCCTTCCTCTGGTGCATCACGGCCTGGGGCTGTTTCTTCATTTTTCCGCTCGTGGTTTTTTATGAGTGGTCGCGCATCAGCTGGACTCCCATGCACTGGCTCTTTCCTCTGCTCTCCGTGTTTTCGCATGCCACCTACACGTTTTGCCTGGCTGAGTCCTACCGTCGGGTGCCCTTTTCGATCGCCTATCCGGTTTCGCGCGGCCTGGCTCAGGTCTTTATCGTCCTCGCCGGTCTTTTGATTTTCCAGGAAAGGCCCGGGTCCTGGGCTTTGGTCGGTGTGGGTTTGATTCTGATCGGCATTCAGGCCACGGCACCCGGTGCGTTCAAGGATCGTTTGGGACTCCTCCTGCATTCGCCCTGGCCCTTGATGGTGGCTGTTTGCATCTGCTTTTATACCTCGATCGATCATCAGTCGGTGAAGGTCCTGCCGCCTATGACCGTGTGCCTCATTGCCAACGTGGGGCAGTGTGCGATCCTGGCTCGACCCCAGCTGCGGGAATTCGCCAGCATTCCGGCGGCGGAACGCTGGCCCTTCGTCCGGCAGACCATACTCTGGGGTGCGGTGTCCACGGCCGGTTATAGTTTGTTCCTCTATGCCCAGCACATCGGCGGCCTGATCAGTCTCGTCGGCCCTCTGCGGGAAACCTCCGTCCTCATGGGCATGATCCTCAGCTTTTTCGTTCTCAAGGAAGGCTTTCAGTGGCGGAAAATTGTCGCTGCCGGTTTGATCGTCGGCGGTATTTTTCTCATCGATTCCTGAGCCCCGGCAAAAACAGCCTTCCTGATCCCTGCAAAGCTTTCCCAGACAGCCCCGCGTGCAAAGGCCTGCGAGCTGCTAGAATGAAAGCAAGAGGGAGAGTGGATGAAGGAAGGACTCGAAGAATTTCTGAAGCGGATCGAGGCCAAGCCGACCAATGAAACATTGATCGATCGCTTTGTCACGCTGGTGCTTGAGGAGGATGTCCTTGAGCGCATTCTTTATTTGAAAAAGCTGGTGGGGCTTTTGCTGACCCCCAATCCCTATGCGGCCCTGAAAGCGGCAGCCCTGGAGCTGCAGGAAGCTCGCAAGGAAAAGCTCACCAAGGAATATGAAATCGGCGCCCTGAAGGATGTGGAGTCCTGTTTTCTTAAACTGGAGAAAATGGATAACGCAGCCCTGGTGCGCGAAGAGATCAATAAACTGCATAGCGATATGGGACGCGAAAACACCATCACGCGCGGCCGAACTCCGCCGCCCCATATTCCGCAGCCGGAACCGGAACCTGAGCAGGGAGCCTTTTCGGATGTGCCCTTGCCTTCGCGGCAGGCCCGCGTGCATTTCCGTCTTCCCTCTCCGGAATTGGAGGATGACGCTCAGGATGATGAACGCACCGCGCAGCATATCCCGGCGGAAGCCGATGCCATGCCTCCCTCACCGCCACGTGCGGCACAACGCTCGGTTCCACCGATGATGCCGGAGCCCTTCGCACCGCAGTCCCCTCTGGATTCGGATTATCAAACCGATCTTTTCACCTATACGCCCAAGCGGAAAAGTTCTTCATCGGAAAGTTCCAGCTCGTTCACGGGGAAACAGGAATTTTACGATAAGGGCCTCGAGGAATCCGACGACAATCCGGATGGTTCCCGGCGCTCCTCGCTCTCCAAAGTTTCAGGTCTGAAAGTGGGTCCCAATCTTTTGGAAACGCCCGAGGATCGGGATCCTCCGCGCCCCCGCAATATCCAATCCGTTTTTGATACGACGGATGCGTTTGCACCCAAGCAGAACTCCGTTCCAGTCGGCGATCCCGCACCGATGGAGGAAAAAGCCGCGCGCTCCTCCAAGGAAACGAGCAACAAGGGCAAGTCACGCTCGGGTTATGACTCCCAGGATTATGTGCCGGATTCCAATGCGCTGTTTCAGGAATCTCAGCATGTTCATTTTCCGGATACATCGGCCGTTCGCAGTGTGGTCACGCGCCAGGAGAGTCGCAAGGCTTTTTCCTATGATATGGCCGGTTCCTCTGCCGTGGCCGCTTCACCTTTGGAAAATACCGAGATACTGCCTGAATCCAACCTGATGAGCGCCGCCATACCCTTTGATAATGAAGCCACCAAACAGCTGGATCCCGAGGAGCTGGCCCAGGCCGCGATGCCGATCGAACCGGCTTTTCCCCCGCGTGAATTTGATTTGCCGCCCTTTGATTTCCCGGTCCAGAAGGAAGTGAAGGCACCGACCAAAAAGCCGGCCAAGGATCCCTTCGCTGCGGTGCGGGACCAGAATCCCATGGAACGGGACGTCTTTACTCCCGCGCGTGATCCGGAGCCGGAAGCCTTTGCGCCGTCTCGTTCTCCTGCGCCGGTGCATGATCCCTTCGTCAAAGCCAGCAACCAGGCCGATCCTTTCGGTTTGAAAGAGGCCGCACCTCCTGCGAAGCCACGCGATCCCTTTGCCGGAATACGTGAGACTCCGGTGAGGGATCCCATTCCCTTCCCCAAGGAAGTCCCGGAATCCAAAGCGCCGCCGCCCTCCATGCCCGGACCCGTGCCCACGCCGGTCGCGGCTCCACCCAAGGGCCATCCCTTGCCATCGGAACCACGCTGGAATCTTTTGCGCGATCGCCTGCGTCTTTTAACAGGCATTCAGATCAGCCGCAGTCATGCCAGTGATTTTGTGCTCCGTCTGGTCGGTGAAAACGCCAACCGCGAGGAGCAGCAGGAAGTTCTGAGCATACTCATGCGCGTTCTGGAAGGTCCACGCCAACCGGCAGCCGAGCAGCGTTTTCTGGCCTTCCTCTTTGAAGAGTTGCAACCGAAGGCGCTCCATCAACTGCTGAGCGCCTTGAAAATCGGTGATCAAACGGTGGTCTTCTATGTGGATTACCTGCAGGCGCTCCTGAAGGAACGGCAGCTGCGTCGCATGCTCAATGTGATTCATGCCATGATCGTGCCCGGGCTGGATCTCAGCTGGTATCAGGAATCCTATCGCTTTTTGATGATGATCTGGCCGGAGCTTGGCCTGAAGGGTTGGCATTGGCTGGAAGAGGAAGGGCCGATGGCGTTCTGCGATCGGCTGGCCGAGAGAGAGGACCTTTTACCCGCCACGCTGCTCGCTTGAAAATGGCGGAAGCCGCCCCCGCACGTGACAATCGCAGGGGCGCTTATCTTATGCAAACAAAGCCAGCAGGAAGATCAACGAAAAGATCGTGGTCAACGTCCGCTTCTCGCTCTTCAGAGCGGGCGTGAACGTATCCGGCCACATCATTTGATCGAGATTGGGCCAGCGATCGGGAATCCAGCGCGGCACCCGCATCCGATAATCTTCATACTCCTCACCAAATTTCGCGAGCAGCAGGTTCTCTTCATACGCGACGATGAAATAATATTGCACGACGAAGAGCACCACGGTCAGCGCCAACAGCCAAAGACTACCACCAAACACGGTGAAGCCCAGGGTAATCAAAAAGTTGGCAACGTACAGCGGATTGCGGACGAAGGAGAAAGGGCCTTCCGTAATCAAACGCTGCCCCGTGCTCTGGGAGCGCGTACGCGAAATGGTCCCGATGAATCCCACGCTATAGATCCGGAAAAGTTCGCCCAGCATGATCAGAAGCAAACCGATCGTGGCCGATTTCACGGTCGGATGACCGAAGATCAAGAGCAGAAAAATCAGGGGAATGGGCGTATAGTCACGCGCCTTGAAAAACCATTCACCAAGCTCCACGCGGGTCTCTTTATCAAACATCGACTTATTCTCCGGTCAGTAAGGACTATACTTTTACAACCAATTTCTGTCGTACGCAGCTGAAAACGCGCCAACTTACTTCAAATTGACACAAATTATAAAGTTTTTTGTTTCAGAAGGGAGGGGCCTCTGTCTCAATGGCGCGACCAGAGCGAACCGGCAGCGTATGAACGATGCGTTGCAGATATTCGTTCTGCTCGGCGGGGTTTTGCCAGGCCTCGGGATGAATGCCGAGCAAGGGCGGTACAAGCTGGAAGAGGCCCAGTTTATGCGGCTTGCCAAAGGTCTTGCCAAACAGGTCCTCGAAGGCTTCGCGCGCCATTTTGCTCTGTGAAAACAGATAGATGCGATCTTCCTGATCCTTCCAGAAAGCGTCCACATAGCTGACGGAGGGAAGGCTCATGCGCAGAAGCTCCTCCTTTACTTCGTCGACGACCTGTTTTTTCAGAACCCTTGAGGGTTCCTCGGAATCCTGCTGATTATCCCGTTCCGACCAACGCTGCTTGACGATTTCCTGAAGCAGCTGGCCCGGCACGGACCGGCGCTCGATGCGCAGGCGCAGCAGCACGCCGTCTTCGTAGAGGCAGTCGCTGATATCCCAGGCGGTCTGCCGTTCGATAAAGTCCTCAAGCTCCGGGTTGTCGGGCAGGACCCAGCCATAGTCGATTTCACGTGCCGCGGTTTGCAGGGAAATGGGTCGGGCCTGGAAACCGTGCAGTTTTTGATTCATTTCGGCGACAGAAAGCCGCTTTTTCCGCCCCAACACTTGATAACGGGTCAGGGAGAAACTTCCATTCTGGAGACTCACGCACTCACTCCTTTTTTCCGGTCCCATGAGTGTAGTCGGACTCTGCGGCTTAGGCAAGGGCGGTAAACCGGCGTAATGGGTCAGACTGCTGCCGATTTTTGTCAGGATCGCCCAAAGGGGCTGTGGAATGCGGTCTTAAGTTTTGCCGTCAACCGACGACAAGGGATTATAAGATCATCACGACGAATGCTGTGGAGAGTTTACATGGGCGAGCGCCATCCGACAGATTATGAAACCTACAAGGAAATCATGGGCGAACTGATCAAGCCCATCCTTGCCGATGGTCTGGATCCGGAGACATTGAAAAGCCTCTATGAGTCCAAGGCCGTGTACCTGGAAAATCTCCGCATGAAGTGCTTCAAGGAACTGAACAGCCGTCGTGAAACCCACTTCACCTGGGATGACTACGCGCTGGTGCTGCGCGCCATTGAAGAAAACCGCAATCATGTGCGTCAGCTGATTTTGGTTGTGGTCAACGAGAAGTTGGAACGCCGCCTCGCCTCCTGATGCCGCGACAATTCCCAACGCTCTGTGATAAAATGAACCCCACACCGTCAGTGGGGGTTTTATGGCAGAGCGATGGCTGGTCATCGACGATTCATCCACCATTCAACGTGTTATCAAGCTGGCTTTTCAAGGCTATGATGTCGTCATTTCCGAAGCCGACACTTGTCAGGAAGCGGCCCGTGAAATCATGGCCCATCCTCCCTCGCTGGTGATTGCCGATGCTGCGCTTGGTGGCGTGCAGGGCGTGCAGGATTTTCTCGCTCTCAGGGCTCGGGCTCCCGGGGCGCCGTTTATTATTCTGGAAGGCAGTTACGATAATATTGATGAAGCGCAGTTTCGCTCAGCAGGCTTTCTGCATTTTCTAAAAAAACCTTTCGATGGTGCGCAGCTCCTTTCGATCACCCGCCAGGCTCTGGGACGGGCTTTGCCTTATCGTGGTGAAGCCGCTGTTGCTGCTGCGGCCGGAGCCCCCCAGGCGCATGCGCAACCCACCATGACCATGCCGCCGCCACCGCCTCCGGTCCGCTCGGCGCGTTCCGCAGGCGACCCTTCAGGTTTTGGACAGGACGCCATGCATCAGGGATTTGATCTTGGCCTGCATGATCGTGGAGGCACGGTGGCCCCGGATCCCCGCTCCCAAATGTCCGTGGCAGCCGCTCCAGGGGCGGATACGCGAACGATGGCCCAGACCATCGTCTCGGAAGTTCGCAGTGTGGCGCAATCACAGGTGGCCGCTGAGCTGCGTCACATGCAAGGCGCGCCGGCTGCCGATCGCGGCGCCTTTCCCCAGCACGCGGCCCCTGCCCATGCGATGACCGCTTCGGGATCATACGGTCGCAAGGAGAGTCCGGTGAGCTTTTCGCTGGAAGATGACGAGGCTCTGCCACCCCCCACGGCTGCGGCCATGCCTTCAGGTCGTGCTGAAACCGGCTGGGAAGGACCCCGTGCGGCCGGCAGTCATCTCGGCAATATTCTGGAGCCGATGCTGCAGGAAGAAATGGAAAAGCTCGTGCGTGTCGCAGTCGAGGATTATTGCCGCAAGCATTTCGCCGGCATCGCACGGGACCTTATTCAACGGGAACTCGATCGCCTGACCCAGGATCGCAGTCGTCTGCTGATGGATTGAGGTGGGCTTGACGCGGACCCCCTGAGGCTGTATTCCTCGGAAGCGACACCTGGTCGCCATCCGCCAAGGGGGCTTATCATGCACGAATTGCATAGTATCCAGATCGAACCCATTATTCAAAAAGCATTGGAAGAGGACTGGGGTTACGGCGACTGGACCACCGACCTTTGTGTGGAAGCCGATCGTCCCGCGCGCGCCCGCATCATTTGCAAGGAAGCGACCATGGTCGCCGGTGTGGATGTCGCCGCCGCTGTCTTTCATAAAGTGGATCCCCAACTCAACGTCCAGATCAAAGCTCCCAACGGAACGGCCGCGGACAATCGCACGGAACTCCTGTTTGTCGAGGGCCGCGCGCGCAGCATTCTGAAAGCGGAGCGTGTGGCTTTGAATCTGATGGCTCGCATGTGTGGAATCGCCACGCTGACCCGCGAGCTGGTCAAGGCTCTGGAAGGCACCCGCACCCAGCTGCTTGATACCCGCAAGACCACACCGGGTCTGCGTATACTCGAAAAATCAGCGACCGTGATTGGTGGCGCGCGCAATCATCGCTTTGGTCTTTGTGATGGCGTCATCGTCAAGGAAAACCATATCCGCGCCGCCGGTGGCATCAGCGCCGCGCTCGGTCGTTTGCATGAAAGCCTGCCGCCCACGCTGAAGATTGAAGTCGAGACGACCAATCTCGATGAAGTGAAGGAAGCCCTGAGCGCCGGTGCTGATATCATCATGCTCGACAACATGAGCGTGGAGCTGATGAAGGAAGCGGTCGCGCTTATCAACGGCAAGGCCCTGGTCGAAGCCTCGGGGAATGTGCGCCTGCACAATATCCGCGACATCGCCCAGTCGGGTGTGGATTTCATTTCCACCTCATCGGTCATCACCGGAGCCCGCTGGTCCGATCTTTCTCTTCTTTTTGATGTATGAAGATATTCCGCTTTGAGACTCTGGATTCCACCTCGTCTCATGCCACCCGCCTGCTCGAAGGCGGGGAACTCCCGCCCTTTGCCGTGATCAGCCAAAAACAAACGCAAGGCCGCGGGCGCTCGGGCAAGACCTGGGCGAGTCCCGAGGGTGGACTTTACCTGACCGTGGTCTTTGACAGCCGTGAACTCGCCCACACCAAACAGGGCCAATGGCCACTCCTGGCCGCCACGGCCACCGCGCTGTGGCTTCGCCGTGAATTTGGTTTCCGTGCCACCATCAAATGGCCCAATGATCTGCTCTATGCCGGACAAAAGCTGGCCGGCATCCTCTGCGAGAGCAGCGTGCAGGGCGGTGTGTGGGGGCCCATGCTGCTCGGTGTTGGCATCAATGTGCACGAAGCGCCTTCCGTCACCGAGCAACGCAGCATTTCCATCGATCGTATCCTGGGGCGGCCCACCGCGGCGCCTCTGCTCACGCTCGCGGAATCGCTGGCCGAACATCTTCATAGCACCCTGCCGCAGCCGCAGCTCCTGCAGGAATTTTCTGACTTTGCGCTGGAGTCTGGACAGATCTGGGTGGATGCCGCCCGGCACCTTGTGCGTCTTCATCATGTGGATGCCGAAGGCGCCCTGCATGTGCACGACATGAAGAAGAATGCCGAGCAGGTTCTGACCTCGGTCCGACACGATTATCAATGGATCTATCAGCAGGACAAGGGCTGGCCTTTGGTGGTGGCCGATATCGGCAATACCCTCACCAAACTCGCCCTCTTTCGGCAGCCGCGCGTTCGTGGGGATCAGGCGATTTTCATGCGCTTTCATCCCAAGGATCCGCGGGAAAAACTGCTGGAGATCCTGCAGCCCCTGCGGGAGGCCGGTCTACCCGCAGGTTGGCCGGTGCATGCGATCTCGGTGTCCGATCCGGGGCGCGAGGTGGTGGCCCGTGTGCTCAAGGATCTCGGCTATGAACTGGTGGCGGTTCCCAAAAGACCCTTGCACGTCCGCTATGATCGTTATCAGTTTTCCGATCTGGGCATTGATCGCGTGGCGATGGTCGAGGCCGCGCAGGAAGCTCTGCCGGGACGCAATCTGATCGTGGTCAGCGCCGGAACCTGCGTGACCATTGAAGTCCTGCATGGCGACACCCATTATCTCGGCGGTTATGTGCTGCCTGGTTTGCAGATGAAGCTCGACGCGATGCATCAACGCACGGCGCGTCTGCCGCAACTTAAATTATCCGAACTCGACGGCAAGAAGCTGGCGCGCGGGGAACTCCTGGGCCGCGACACGCGCTCGGCCATGCTGCATGGAGTTTTGCACGAAACCAGTCTGGCGGTTATAGGACTGCGCAAGGAATTGGAGCAGGCCTGGCCAGGCACGCAGTGGGAGCTCGTCTGTACCGGAGGCGATGGTGAAATTTTGAGCATTTTACTTGACAGCCTGTTTGTTCCGGGGCTCATATTGCAAGGAGTGCGACTCATGGTTCTCGGTGGATGGACGGAACCCTGAATCCAGGCTAGCATTATGGGGAGTGTTTCATCGCTTTGGAAATTCCCCAGGAGGAAGTTATGCGATTTCTCGCTATCGTCTTTGGTCTCGCTCTCACAGGTGCATGCACTACGATTCCAAACCAGGCTGATGTGGAAGGCAAGGTTGACTCCTGGCTTGGTATGGATGCCAGCACGGTGAAGCAAACCTGGGGCGAGCCCACACAGGAAGTGAATGTCGGTACGGATTCCAAGGTTGTCCAGTACAGCTCGGCGGACAGTGAAGAGAGCTGCCGCGTGGTTCTGACTTTCAATGCTCAAGGTGAAGTGGTCGCCACACGCTGGACCGGTGCCGATCAGGAATGCCAGTCCTTTGTGAAGGCCTCACCCGCTTACGACATGACCCTGGGCGAAGAGACCAACATGGCGATTCTGGAAGCTGTCGAAAATCTTCAAAACCGCTTCTGAATCGTGCTGGGCCGTCCTTTAATTCGGACGGCCTTCGCCCAGAAAACTCTCCGGCCGATGAAAATCCGGCTTGTCCCCCGCATGATGCAAAGCCCAGTATTGTTTTTCCCCGCTCTTGAAATGCAAAACCGCCGTCAATCCATAACGCAGTTCGTGCCGGTCCGTGGTGAAGGCCTGAGGCAGAGGAATTTTCACCTGCAAGAGCAGCTGATGGTCGTTGCGAATCCAAAGGAGAGGTTCCAGGGGCTGCAGCCTTTGCGCTTCGCCTGAAGGCTGACGATAGGATTGGAAATGATAGTAGGCCCAGTTCCCGCTGGGACTGAAATTCCATTCCTCATAAGCCGGCTGCCCGGCCTCCTGCAAAAAGATTTCGAGGCAGGTCGTGGTCCAGAGTTCATCGCGGAACTGCGGATTGACCACTATCATGGGCAGCGCGAGGTCATCAATCGGCCCCTGCACGCGATAGCGAAGCTCCAGGACGTCCGCCCGGAAGTCGAGATCGCAGAGAATTTTGAAGGCGGCCGCGGCCGGTGTGGGGGCAAAAGGTTGAAGTTGTTCCATGCAGGTCCTTTCCTGAAGCGCGATTTACCAGCTTCCCGTGTTCGGCATCGACGCCCAGGGCTCAGCCGGAGCCAGGGCCGGACCTTTCTGAAGCAATTCGATCGAGATGCCATCGGGCGACTTGACGAAAGCCATGCGCCCATCACGAGGCGGACGCAGGATGGTGACTCCCCCGGCCTGCAAACGGTGGCAGATCTCGTGGATATCATCTACCTCATAGGCGAGATGTCCAAAATTCCGCGCGTTGCCATAGGAATCGGGCACATCCCAATTATAGGTCAATTCCACTTCCGGTTCACCCGGTGCGGTGGCAAGAAAAATCAAGGTGAAGCGACCTTCCGGCGATTCCTTGCGCCGTGTTTCCAAAAGGCCCAGGAGCTTGCAGAAGAAATGCAGCGATTCGTCCACATCGCGAATGCGCAGCATGCTGTGAAGATACTTCATGGCTGTCTCCGTTCACGGCATTGGGTTGCGTTGATACCTGGGGTTGTCGGGAGGGGAGATCAGGCAGAAGCCACCTCGTGCGACAAGGCTCTTTCCCTTGTAACAAAAACCGAGGCGGTCGTGAAAGAAAAAACCCCGTTCACGCAGACGTCAAACGCCAGGGCCGGTCGTTTTTCATGCGTGATACGCTGGTCTGGGCAAACGGGGTTATCGCAGTGAGTGCAGGGCCAGAGGCTGCAGTGACAGCCGCTGATACTGAACTCTCTTCATGGTAACACCATGCCTCTCAAACCGCAGCTGTCTCTGGGTCACGACAAAATCTTGCCAAGCAGCCGCTGATTTTCCACAAAACCTTTCAGGTGAACTCTTTGGATCACACCGGCTTCCGCGATCGCGTGACTGGGGGCGCAGACTTCCAGATAATTTGTGCTCTTGCCGAGCCGGCGTCCCTGGCTGTCCACATCGTTTTCCCAGAGGACTTCCGTCTCCTGACCAATAAAGCGCCGCGTGTAGTCATGCTTCAAGCGATCGGACAGCTCGCGCAGCAGGCGGGCCCGTTCCTTGACCACCTCCGGCGCCAGGTGGCCGGGCATTTTTTCCGCCGCGGTATTGGGGCGTTTGGAATAGGGGAACACGTGCAAATAGTTCAGACCTGTGCGTTCGATGAACTCAAGCGTGGCGGCAAAGTCCTGGTCGGTTTCACTCGGAAAACCGGGAATCACGTCCGCACCAAAGTTGGCGTTGGGAAAATAGCTGCGCGCCATCGCCACGTTTTCCGCATACTGGCGGCTGTCATAGGTTCTTCTCATCAACTTCAGAATACGATCATGACCCGATTGGAGGGGCAGGTGAAAGTGGTCGCAGAAGATGTCAGGTCTTTGGCTCAGCGCCTTCAAAAGATCCTCGGTCAGCTCCCGTGGTTCCAGCGACGAGATGCGGATGCGCACCATATCGGGCCAGCTGAGCAGTTCCCGAATTAACGCCACGAAGCCATCGTCCTGGCCGATGTCAACGCCATAGTCACCGATATGAATGCCGGTGAAAACGATTTCTTTCACACCGAGGTCGATGAGACGGCGCACTTCACGGGTGACTTCCGCCGGGGCCACGCTGCGGGATGCGCCGCGGGCATAAGGGATCAGGCAGTACGTGCAGAACCCATTGCAGCCGTCCTGGATTTTGAGGAAGGCGCGGGTCTGCGTGGAGTCGGCTTCCAGCATGGTCAGCGAGGATTTGAAATGCCCCTGACGATTGCCGCTCACAGCCTTGACGTGAGAAGGCAGTTTGGTGCTGACCGGCGCGGCCAGGCCCTGGGCCTTGCGATCGGCGAAAGCATGCGTGGCCTCCACGATCAGATCCTTGGTCTGGTTGGGAAAGACGAGATCAACCTCGTCCATCTCGACCAGCCTTTGCGAATCAGTCTGGGCATAGCAGCCGGTGGCCACGACGATGGTCTCGGGGTTTTCGCGACGGAACTTGCGCAAAAGGTAGCGTGCTTCCTTGTCCGCGTTGTCGGTCACGCTGCAGGTATTCAGGACAGAAACCGTGGCCGCAGACGGATCATCGACCAGGTCATAGCCGAGCGCCTTGAATTGATTTTCAATCGCATGGCTGTCGTAACTGTTCACCTTGCAGCCCAAAGTTTTTACGTACACGGTTGGCATAGCGCGCTTTCCTTGATCATCCACTGAACGTCATTACACGCGCAAGATTTACGGAATTCGAGCCAGGAAGGCAAGATAAGACTTTGAGAAGGGAATTCGATGCTTTATATGTGGCAGCTTCAAGCCTTGGGCTGATGACGGGCGGGATCGTGATGGGGTAGAATGAAACCTCACATATCCCGTACCATGGGGAGTAAGTGCGCAGTGAGGTGCCAATGCTCGCGAACTACGGCTTCTTTTTGATCTTTCTCTGTTTCCTTTGCAGTGTCTACGGGTTTGCATCAGCCATATTGGCTGCTTACTGGCGGCACAAACGGCTCTATCTCTCCTCCAAACTGGCCATGACGGTCACCTGTGCCGCAGCGTTGAGCGCCGCGGGACTTTTGATCTACGCCTTCTATCACCGGGATTACTCGGTGGCGTATGTGTTCAAGAACTCGAGTAACGACCTGCCCGCGTTTTACACGTTGACCGCGTTCTGGTCCTCGCTGGAAGGCTCCCATACGCTGTGGACGTCGCTGCTGGCTATCATGGGCACGATCGCTGTCTGGACCAGTTCCAAGGACAACGAACATATCATGCCTTACGTGTCGGCGTCGCTGCAGGCGGTGCTGGCCTGGATGTTCTATCTGGCCATCACGCATTCCGATCCCTTCGTTGGCAACCTGCCGGCGCCCCCCAACGGTCGCGGCATGAATGAGCTTCTGCAAAACTATTACATGGCCATTCACCCGCCGACGCTTTTCGTCGGTTACACACTGCTGGGTGTGCCCTTCGCTTACTCCATCGCGGCTCTGTGTTACGGTGATATCACCGAAGGCTGGCTGAAAACCGTGCGGCGCTGGACTTTGGCGGCCTTCTGTTTCCTCACCGCGGGTATCGCTCTGGGTGGACGCTGGGCCTATGTGGAACTCGGCTGGGCAGGTTACTGGGCGTGGGATCCGGTGGAAAACTCGAGCTTTATGCCCTGGCTTCTGGGGACTGCGCTGCTCCACTCGCTGCTGGTTCAGGAAAAGCTGGGTCACTTGAAAAGGCTGAGCATCGTTCTGGGCATCGGCGCCTTCTTTATGAGCTATGTGGGAACCTTCCTCACGCGCTCGGGTGTGGTGTCCTCGGTGCACTCCTTCGCGGAATCCCCGATCGGTCCCAACTATCTTTATTTTCTGGCCAGTACGATCATTATCTCGTCCGGAATTTATGCGTTCCGCGCGCCCTCCATCCTCCCATCTGACACGGAAAAGGTGTGGGGCGTGTCCAAGGAATCCGCTCTGGTCATAACCCAATTCCTGCTGCTCTCATTCGCTGCGATTATTTTCATCGGCACCATGTTTCCGATCGTGTCGGAAGCCATCACCGGTCAAAGGATTTCGGTGCAGGCGCCTTACTTCAATATGTTTGCTCCCTGGGTGGGCCTGGGCTTGATTCTTGGTATCGCGATCGGCAACCTTATGCGCTATCAGTCCGATAAGATCCCGAACGGCAAGAAAATTGTCATGGGCGCGATCATCTTCGCCATACCGGTCACCATGTTTCTGATTTACATGGGCGATGTGATGGCCACGCGCAAGACCTCGTCGCTGATTGCGCAGTTGGTTGGTCTTTATCTGGCCTCGTGGACTATCGGCTGTCTCTGCGGTGACCTCTACTTCCGCTTGAAGGACCTGCGCTTCAAGTATGGCCTCTTCTTCCAGCGCAACCTCGCCTACTTCGGCGGCTGGGTCGCCCACGTTGGTATGATGGTGGCCATCATCGGTTTCCTCGGCAACTACCGCGGGCTGGAGGAACGCGTCACGGTGCACGCGGGCGAAAACTTCTCGCTCTTCGGCTACCGCTTCGAGTTTGGACAGGAAGGGATTCTGGTGAAGCAGGTGGAGAACGCCACGAACTATGAAGCCCACCTCAAGATTTTCCGGGAGAAGGATGGCGTCATGATCGAGGACGCTCATCCGGCGCAAAGCCGCTATCCGACCAAGGATCAGACGTTCAATGAAATCGCCATCACGGGCAATATCTGGCATGATCTTTACGTGGTGCTGGTCGACTTTGATAAGGTCACGGGCAAACGCGTCACCTTCCAGGTGAACCTGAATCCGACGGTGCGCTTTGTCTGGCTGGCGATCGTGCTGATGGTTCTGGGAGGTTTGATCGCCATGTTTGACAAATATCGCGGCAATCGCAGTCGTGATGTGGTGGCTGGTGCCTGGGAGGTCAATGGATGAGACAGTTTCGTTTGGCGCTGGCCGCCGGTCTTCTGGCGTTCGCATCCACCATGGCCCTGGCTCAGGCACCGGAAACGGCTCCAGGCATGCCGCCTGCGCCTGCCGCCTCGGAAGCGGCTGAGAGCAACGAAGCCGGATACAGAGGGCTCCTGGGCTCCGACAAGGATAACGATGGCGAGTTCCGTGATATCGCCAAGGAGCTTCGCTGTCCCACCTGTACCGGTCTGAGTGTTCTGGATTCAGACGCCAGCTTTTCGGTACAGATCAAGGATCAGGTGCATGAGCAGATGAAGCTCGGCAAATCCAAGGACGATATCATCAAATACTTCGTGGACCGCTATGGACCCTGGATCATGCGGGAACCGCCCAAGGAAGGTTTCAACCTTCTGGCCTGGGCCCTGCCGATTGGTCTTTTGATCGGTGGCCCGATTTTGATCTGGCTCCTGGTCTGGCGCCGCCGGGTGCAGTTCAATGCCCACGGGGTCCGCAGTACGGAAGCTCTGATCAAGGAAATGCATGATCGGCTGCAGCTCATGAAGGAGAAGAAAGGATGATGATTGTCTTTGCGGCTTCCATATCCGTGCTCGCGGTGCTGATCATTCTTTCGCCTTTCTTTTTTGGCAAGGGCGGGCAGTTGCAGGCCGCGGCCTCCATCAATTCTCTGGATAAGCTTGAAGCGGTCAAGGAAAGCATCCTGAAGCGCTTTTTGGAAGATGAACGCGCCTTTGAAGAAAAAAGGATCTCGAAGATGGCTTGGGAACAACGGCGGCAGTATCTGAGCAACCGCTATATCGATGCGGCCCGCCGATTGGATTACCTGCAGAATTTGGCCAAGGAACAGGCCGCTGCCACAAGCCAGGGAAAGGGATCCACGCATGGTTAAACTGAAATTCGTATTCGCGACGCTGCTGCTGGCTTTTTCCATGCAGGCCGCGGCCGCGGCTCAGGTCAGCAACAAACACATCTTCGTCCTTTATCCCGGCGTCGACTCAGTGTTTGGCAGTTATATCTTTATGGTTCAAAACCCAGGTGAGCAGCCGGAACGCTTGAGCTTCCCCGTGATGCTGCCGACCGAGACCATCGACTTTCAGGCCCAGGAAGGTCTGGCCCCGAACGAATTGAACCTGGGAGCCGACGGCGGTCTCACGATCGACAAGACCTTCCCGCCTGGGGACACCTTGATTACGATCGGCTTCAAGGTTCCGGCCAACCTCGGCACGGGGAACATGACGATCAAGGCCGGCGAAGCCTTCGAGTCGCTCGGCATGTTTGTGTTTGAAGGCCAATTCCAGATCACCGGACCGAATCTTGATATTCGGCGGAACGTGGATTTCTCGGGTCGGACCTATGATACCTATACCCTCATGAAGGGTGAAGCCGGACAGACCTATCAGCTGGGGCTTCAGGGCATACCCGAAGGTCGTGGCCGGCTCTGGATCATCGGCTGGGTGGCTGGCTTGGCGCTGCTTGTGATTGCTGTGGCTCTGGCCTGGTTCTCCCGACCGAAAATTCCACAAGGGGCGGAAGACGCAATTTGAAAAAGATTCTGATCCAAGGCGTAGTGCTGGCCGCCCTGATTGTTTTTTTCTTCAAGGGTGGCATGAGGCTCCTGCTGCTCGGCTGGCGCCTCATCGTGCCTGTTGTCCTGGTGACGATCGCCTATTTTGCCGTGCGGCACGTGATGCAGAAGAAAAAGGTCGGTTCCAGGCCCGATGCGGATTCCCTGGGCAGCGGGCAGCCGATCACGATCTGCCCTCACTGCCATAAACCCAAAGGTTCCTGTCCCAAGTGCCAGGCCTGAATCAGGCACTGTTCTTGCGAATCCGGGTGCCAAGGCCCGGGTCCACCATGATGATCTTCCCCGCCGCCAGAGCCTTCTTCTCCAAAACATCGTAGCGAATCAGCGTTTTCTGAATATGCTTTTCAAAATTACGGAAAATGATGGGATCATAATCCGCGGCCGCATTGTGCATGATGCTCAGCGCTTCGCTGGCACTATAAGCTTCCTTGTAAACCCGTTTCATCAGCAGAGCGGAATACACATCGGCAATGGACACGATGCGCGCAAAGAGATGGATGCCGTGCTCATGTTCCTCCGCACGGCCTTTTCTGCCAAAGGGATAGCCGCGGCCGTTGAATTTTTCATGATGTTCAAGGGCTACACGGGCGACATTGCGGTCGATGACCGAACCCTGCTCGATGGCGCGACAAATCTCTTCATAGCCCAGCGTGGTGTGCAGCTTCATCCTTTCGAATTCCTCGGGTGTGAACCGCCCAGGCTTGTTCAAAAGGGAATGCGGCACACAGGTTTTCCCGACATCATGATAAAGCCCGCTCTGGGTGATGATAACCGAGTCCTCACGGTTGCGCCCGAGCATGGTGCGGGCGATGACCCCGGACATCATGGCCACCGACGCGCTGTGATCATAAAGCGTGGGATCCGCCTGTACCATGCGGCTCAGAGTGCCAACCGCCACTTCACATTCCATGAGGCTGCTCACCAGGATGCTGGCGGCTTCCCGTGCCTGGGCCGCCACCTGAGGGCTTAGGCCACCCCGTACCATCATCTGGCTGGCGCGGCTGAGATTCACGAAGGAACGAATCACCTGAGGGTCCAGCAAGGGATCCCGCCGCAGCAGCTGCTCGATCTTTTTTTCACGAACCTCATTGATCAAAGCCTCAAAGCGTTTGAAGTCCTTGGCTTCGACGCAGATATCGACGTTATCATATTCCCGATTGCGGGCCGCAATGATTTGATGGACGAGCTGATGGGAAAAGGATGCCGGTACGATGAATTCAATCATCTCGTCATCGACGCGGAAATAAATGGTGAAGCTGATGGCCTTCACTTCCAGAAGGTAGTGAAAGAGTTCCAGACTGATGCTTTGAAATTGATGGGCGGCCGCTTCGGACAGCTGGAAAATGCGGCAACGGGCTCGCGTCTCTTTCGAGATGATGTACCGCTTGATCTTCATTGCAGTCGTCCTTGTGAGGAGTGACCTCATAAAGATCGGCTGCCATGGCCAACCCTGAAGCAGGAGCCCAGGGCGCCTCATTTCATTCATGGTTTCCGGAGTCTGGAAAAAAATGTTCGCAGGTAAATCTTGGGGGAAAAAGGCGGCGGACATAAAAAAACCTCCCCAAAGGGAGGTTTTCAACTTGAAGCTTACTTATTCTGACCGGGATCGTTCTGGCCCGGCTCGTCATCATGATCACAATCTTCATCGTGGTCATGGTCTTCATCACAGTCCTTGCCATCCTTGCCATCGTTCTGCCCAGGATTTTGACCCGGTTCATCGTTGGGGTTGGGGCAGTTCTTGCCGTTGTCATCGTTTTGTCCAGGATTCTGACCTGGTTCATCATCACAATGGGGCGGCGGAACAACCGGACAGTCCTTGTCACCTTCCTCGCAATTAGGATTTGGTGTCGGGGTCGGGGTCGGGGTGGGCGTTGGTGTCGGGTCCACTGTGGGGCAATCCGTGGTACCAGGGGTACACTTGTTCGGATCGATGGTCACGCAGGTCTCGCCGGGCTGGCAGACAACGGGTGGCTCAACAACAAGCTCAGAGTCCTTTTTGTCCTTTTTCTTGCCTTTGCCCATGAACTTGGCATTGTCACAGGCGCTGCCCAAAAAGATAAGGGTCAGCAGAAGGCTTGGGATCATTGGCTTACGCATCTTAAAAACCTCACAGGGTCGATAGTGATTGGGTTCTGCGCGAAGACGTCTTTTGGACGTGTCGTTCTTCTAGCACAAAATCCAGGCAAGTCAAGCAATTTTGACTATCTTAAGGAGGGCGGAAACCCGGCCAGCGCAGCGTTTTGCGCTTCATGCCGGTCCAGGACCGCGCCATCAGTCAACTGCCGGGGCAGGGCCCCGACAGGGATGACTCTCATTCAATTCTGACTTGGGTCATCATTCTGACCCGGGTCATCACTTTGTCCTGGATCATCAGGACCTTGGCCTGGACAGTTGATGCCATAGAGCAGGCACTCGTCCGGGATAGGGCAGGTGCCCGTCAGGTAACAATCCGGGTCGGTCCCTGGATCTTCGGGCGTGCCGGGATCTTCGGGGTTGCCAGGATTGTCCGGAGTCTCAGGAGTCCCAGGGGTTCCAGGATTCCCGGGATTGTCCGGGAGTCCTGGATCACCTGGATTATCATCATCAGGGGTATCCACAGGCGTCTCAGGATCGGAGGGGCCTGGCGTCTCAGGAGTGGTCCCTGGGGTTTCCGGTGTCGTCACGGGAGTGTCGGTCGTTGGATCCGTAGGGGTCGAATTTTCGTCACCGCTAAGTCCACTTTTCCCACTAAATTTCGCGGTGTTACAGGCTGTAGAGAGCGTGATCAAGGCGATCAGGGCCAGAGAGCAGGGGAGATTCAGCAACTTCATAATCCACCTCAGTAAAACAGCAACAGCTTCAAGTCCAATTTGCGCAACGCCAGTTCGACGTTATGAGGTAGATACCCTAGCCATGCCTTTGTGTCAACGTTATTTTGACGTAATTTCGAAAATAATATAAAAGTAAAAGCAAAACAATTGGTTAGGGAAAATTTTCCCGGTATGATAGTCTGGATTGTTCATGGGAGATTAGGAATGAAGCGTATTACATTGATAGGGATCCTCATCGTGGGTTTGGTGGCCGTTATCGCGGTCAGCGTCGCGTTCAATACTGGTGAAAAATCGCCTATTTACGTCGCCGGGACGGTCGAGCTGCCAGCCGAGTATCAGGCGGATGCCGCGGGCATCCAGACCATGTTTGTGACGATTTTTGATGAGGAATCACCGATGCCTATGCCCTATGGGGCCATGAAGGAGCACCTGCCGGCCGACCTCAGTCAGCCCATCGAATTCGCGCTGACGAAGGAAAAACTCCAGATCATGAATCCGGACGCTCGGGCGCCCCGCTACATGCGGGTCAAGGTTCGTTTTGATAAGGACGGCATGGGTGGCGCTGATCAGCCGGGTGATCTGGTCGGTCAGGTCGAGCATGTTCAATTTGGCACCAGCGGACTGCGTATGAAAATCCAACAGAAAATCTAGCCTGGACCTCCCGTTTTATCCTCCATTGCCGGACCGATATGGCGCGCAAACACTGCAACTTGCGACGCCTGGTCCCCTCAGGTAGAAACGTATTCCTTGTCCACCAACTCCTTGATGGGAGTGTCCCAAAATGATACGTAAAGAGGCCCTCAAACTCGCTGAAGCCATGGACGTGGAACTCAAGCGCTCGATGGAGCAGCTGCGAGCCCCGCGGCATCCGCGTCCCTACTATATGAGCTACCTCGTACGCGATATCGAAAATTACAGCGTATGGGCACGTTATGGCTCGCTCTATCAGGATAAGCGCGAACATAAGCGCATCTGTTATGCCGATGTGCGCGTGGGCAGCTATCGCTATGACAACACCAGCAAGGGTGGACTCAGCGATACCACTGAGGAGAGTGAAGCCAACTATGAAGTGACGGAACTGCCGATTGAGAACGATCTGGATAGTTTCCGCTTCAGTCTTTGGCGTCTGACCGATGCCAAATTCCGCGACGCGGTCAGCAAATTCCACGGGAAAAAATCGCGGGATGTGAGCTTTCTCGATCAGAACCGCAGTCTGCCGTCCTTTCAAAAACTGACGGGCGAATCCAGCATTGAGCCCCTCCGATCCTTTGAAGTGGACCAGGACTACTGGCGACAGTTTGTTAAAAGAGCCAGCGTGGTCTTCAAAAAATTCCCCGAGATTAAAAACTCGTACGTGGAATTTAATGCCGATATGGTGACCAAGATCTTTGTCAGTTCCGAAGGCGTCTGCCGCATCTGGCAGGAACCTCTGTTCAGCCTGAGCGCCTACTTCTGGTATCACACCCGGGATCTGGATCAGGACTATAGCATCGTGCGACATGTCGCGCGTTTCGATGAATTGCCAGATCTTGAAAGTTTCAAGAAAACCATCGAAGAGAAGGTGGAGCAGTTCCGTGAGGTCGCGCATGGCGATGAGATGACCTCGTATGCCGGACCTGTGCTGATGGCTCCGAAAGCGGCCGGTCTTTTTCTGCATGAAGTGGTCGGCCATCGTCTGGAAGGCAGTCGTCTTTTATCAGAAAGCGAGGGCCGCACCTTCCGCGACAAGGTCAATCGTCGCATCATGCACCCGGATCTGACTCTAATGGATGATCCGAGTCTGTCCGCGGTCGGGGGACAATCCTTGATCGCGCATTATCCGTTCGATGATGAAGGCGCGCCAGCCGCCCGTGCGGTGCTGGTGGAAAAGGGTGTGCTCAAGGGTTTCCTGACCACACGCAGCCCCATACAAAAACGCGGGCATCATTCCAACGGTCATGCCCGCAATCATGGCGATGAGCGCCCGATCAGTCGGATGGCGAACCTCGTGGTGTGCAGCCACAGCCCGCATTCCTGGGACGACCTGAAAAAGATGCTGATCGCCGAGATCAAGCGCCGCAAGCTTCCCTTCGGCATCATCCTGCTTGATGTGGAGGGCGGCGAAACCGAGACGGAAGCCTATAATTTCCAGGCTTTCCTGGGGCAGATTGCAGTGGCGGTGAAGATCTATCCCAACGGCAAGGAACGCTACGTCCGTGGTGTCGATTTCGTCGGCACGCCCCTCAGCAGTCTCAACGACATCATCGGCGTCGGCCGCGATCTGGTGGTCGATAATGGATTCTGCGGCGCGGAATCGGGCACCATTCCCGTTTCCACCGTGGCTCCCGCCATGCTGCTGTCCAACCTGGAGCTGCAGGCGAAAAACCCTTCCAAGGTCACGCAGTATGCGATGGATCTGCCCTGGTTCGATAAGAAGCTGGCGCGGAGCAAGTCACGGGGGCGGAAGAAGAAGCGGTCACGGCGGGCCTGAGGGTCGGCGCAGGACCTTTTGCAAAAGGGGAGTCAGCTGCTTCCAGAGCAGCGCTCCCAGTGCTGCCAGGTAAACCATCCCACCCAGCATAATCCGAATCAAAACATGCCAGGAATCAGGCATCATGATCAGGCTCAGGCCCATGACCACGGCGCCGACCGGAATGGCAAGATAATCGCGCCAGGGCAGCGAACGCAGGATGGAGGGAATGCGATAACAGATGATGCCAACGGTCAGGATGCGACCGAGGACGGCACCCATCGCATTTCCTATGGCGCCATGGGAATCCTGCAAGGCATAGGCACCCAGACTTCCCACAAGGATTCCCGTGCCCATGGACATGGCCAGCCATACAAGATCGCGGCGCAGGAGCAGGATCTGCATTCCCAGAATGCAGACAAAGACTTCAGCGAGAATGGAAGCTGTGAAGATGGTAAAAAGCGGAGCCGCATCCCGCAAACTGTCATCGAAAACAAAGGCCAGGATATCCCCACCCAGAAAGGGCGCGGCCACGCAAACGGGAAAGGTCAGGATCAGGCTGAGAAAAAGCGCATAATGCGAGCCCTTTTCCACGGCTTTTTGATCCCTGGCGGCGATATTCTCGGAAAGAAACGTGGTGGCGATGACCATGAAAATGGGCACAAGGCTCATCACAAGGCGCCATGGGGCTATATAGGATCCGAGCAGCTCGGCATCTTGAATCTTTTCGGCCACCAGAATATCGAAGCGTTCATAGAGCGGATAAAGAAAGACGACAACGGCAAGCCCGGAGGCTTTTTTCAGTAGATTCCAGCAATCCTGAAGGGGAACCAGGTGAAGCCCGATCCTGGGCAGCATCCAGATCGCGGATGCCACGGATACGCCCGCGCTGGCTCCGATCATAAGCAGAGCAAAGAGGTGCCCATCGTCAGGGCTTTGCACCAGGAGCAGGACAGCGATCAGATTCAAAAGCTTGAATCCGCCCACCCAAAAGGAAAGACGCGCCATGCGCTGCTGGCCAAAATTAAAGAAGGTCATGTCAAAGGCTGCGATGAAAAGAAAGGGCAGAAGCTTATAGAGCAGATCACGATGCGCGGCCCAGGACGTGATAAACTGGGCTGCCGCGAACAAACCCAAAGCTGTGAGCGCGGCGTGTCCCAAACGCAGCCAGACAATTTGTGAAACCAAGCGGGACTGCCCGACGCGATCATCCGCCAGGCGGGGCAACTGCAGCGCCCCGTAATAGGTGTAGCCGAACATCACCAGCGGCAGTGTGATTTCCAGAATGGAGAGCCCAAACAGGGCTGAACCGAGACTGCCCAAACCCAGGCGTTTTTGAGCAACGGACAGGGTAATCAGCGGGCAGATCTTATTGATAAACTCCGCGATAAAACCGATCAGTAGGGCAAGGGCAACGCGCTTTTGCCGAGACGAGGACGCCGCTTCCAAAGCCACCGCTGTCATCCTTTTTGAACTAATTGATTTTAAGATAAAAGGATGCCTGGTCGCCCTTTTGTTCACGGTTCAGCTGGTCCGCCCGCTTTTTGTAGTCCTGAATCTGATCGGCATTGAAAATGGAGCCACCGGGATTGCGATCATAGGACTGGGACGACTCCAGGGGAATATTGCGTTTGTACTGTTCGCTGGCCCAGAACTGGAAATCCGTGGAGTCGAACACCACATCGTGGATGCGCAGGCCGGCCTGCTCAGCCATGATAGAAAAGCTGGAAACGGAGGGAATAAAGAAATGCCGGGGAGCATCCAGACCCACCCAGTTTTCGCGATAGGTTTTCCACGCCTCGCCGATGACAGGAACGCGAATAAGCAGGGTGCCGCCCTTATCAACAAGTCGCGCCAGCTGCTGCATCATCTTCACAGGCTCCAGCATGTGCTCAAAGGAATGATTGAGCATGATGAAGTCAAACTTCTGCTTCAGATCGTAGGCTGACATTTTTTTAATATGAATGGGGCCGTATTGATAATCACGCTCAATATAAGGATCGATGCCCATGATGGAGGTGTAACCCGCTTCCCGAAGATCACGCAAAAAGATCCCCGAACCGCAGCCCACATCCAGAATGCGATCGGTTTTCCTGACACCGGCGTGCCGGAACCATTCTGCGGTGGGATCGGGGCCGATCTTGCGCTCCATAAGCGCGCCAATAAGGGTGCGTTGGCCATGGCTATAGGCTGAGCGTTTGGTTTTAAGAAAAGTCTTGATCGCCGAGGGCTGTCGGAAGGAATAATAATTGGCCGGGTAGTATCGTGTGATATCCTGAGGAACCTCAGTCAATTCCACATGACCACAGTCGCGGCACTCCCGATATTGGAAGTGGCCCCCCATGCCGAACATTTTTTCGGCGGCGACTATGGTACTGTAACTACGGCTTGAACAAACCGAACACTGCGCTTGGGATTCCATCCGGTGGACCTCTCGAGACCTTTTTTCCATGACTGTACGTTATAACCTGTTGGCGAATGAAGGAAAACTCCATAAACAGGTTTTTCTGTTATTTTTGACATGCTTCGATCCGCTTGAATTTTTATCGAGCTAGTGCCAGAAGCATAGGATCCCATAATCGCACGAGGCCTTGCATGTATACATCGGCTCTTTATCACCTTTATCCCAAAGCGCAGCCGGCATCCCTTCAGCTGCAGATCAAAAAAGGTGTGCTGGCCTGCCCTCAAACCAAGGAAGTTCTGGATTTCGCGCCGGACAAGGACGCCCTGCAAACCCGCAGTGGCCTTCGTTATCCCGTACGCCGGGGGGTGCCCATCCTGGTTCCGGATCCGGATCAGGCGAGCACTTACGTGTCGGCCTCAGAAAAAATGGTCAGCGAATATCGGGATTTTGAATCCAACAGCAGCATGCATCGCTTGAAGTTGCGTCTCTCGCAACTTTTGAATGCCACCTATCAATCCCAGCGCTCCATAGCGGCCCATCGCAAGACCTTTGATATCCCGGACGAGGGCATCTGCCTGTCCATCGGCGGCGGCCCCACGCGCTCGCACCCACGGTCAGTGAATTTGAACATTGGCGCTTTTGAAAATGTTGAGATCGTCGCGGATGCGCATGTGCTGCCTTATGTCGACAGCTGCATTGATAGTGTGGTTTGCGAGGATGTCCTGGAGCATATCCGCGAGCCGGATAAGGTCGTCCGGGAAATGTACCGGGTCATGAAACCAGGAGCCTACGTCTACTCAGCAACCCCGTTTTTGATTTCCTATCACGGCTATCCCTATCATTTCCAAAATTTCACGCACCAGGGTCATGCCGAACTTTATCGGCGTTGTGGATTTGAAGTTGTGGAGGCCGGTGTCTGCATGGGAGCCTTCACAGCGTTCCTGAGTCTGGTGGGTTTTATGTTTGCGACCTTCCTGCCGAAGGCTTTCGGGATTCGGACGCTGGTTTGCCGTTCCTGGAGGGTTTTCTCGGCCCTGGTCAAACCTCTGGATCGTCTTTTCCAAACCTCGCCTCAAGCGGCCGAGTCAGCGTTTTCGACTTTCGTGCTGGCCCGCAAGATTTAGGGGCCCGCGCGCATTCGCATCCGGGGGCGCTCCGATCAACCTGTTTAACTCTGCGCCCCCACCAAATTCAAAGCCTGATAGCGCTTCACACCAAAGCGATAAACTCCCATCGCCACCAGCCAAAGAAGAAAAATCGCGGCGGCCGCCAGCGCAAAGTCGCCGAGCGTGCCCTGTTCAATCCAGTCCATCGGCATCAGGGATATGGCGGCGACGGGACTGAGGAGCATCAGGGTGCGGCCGACGCCGGTGGGGAAGATCTTGCCCACGGGATAGCTGCAGAGAATGATGGCCAGGTTATTGACGAGATGGGCCACGACGTTGCCACGAGGAATGAAGAAGGCCAGACTTCCCGAGAGGACGAAGAGCGAATAGAAGGCGAAGATGGCCAGGATGCTCGCGAAAAAGGTGCGAATGGCCATTTCAGTTTCGCCCAGGCCGCAGAGCAGTCCGACGCCCGCCAGGCCGAGGAGCAGATCACCCAGCGCGGAAGGATGCAGGGCATGCGTGCCGACCAGCAGCAAAGGATGCCGCGGGGTGGCGAGTTTGGATTCGAAGTGACCATTGATGATCAGATCGCCCATCTCGATCCAGCCACCGAAGAAAAAGCAGAGCACACCATAAGACGTCATGATCAGTATATTCAAAGCGATATAGTAATGCAGAAGGTCCTGGTTTTCCGGTTTGCCGGCGAATAGCATCCCCCATAAGCCCAGCAGAAAGATGATATTGTTGAGCAGCATGCCGCATGTGGCGGCCAGGAGATTGGGAATGTTGGAGATGTGCGCGCTCATATTATAACGCAGAGCCTTGGCGAGAAAGCGTATCATTTATCCTCCCCAGCTCTGATGCCGTTTGCGGGCATAATGAAAAACCATCCGATTGCATCCATAGAAGATCAGCATCCAAACCAGGACCCGAAACAACCAATGAGGGACGCTCAGCTGATAAAATTCACCTTTCAGACAGAAATGACCCACCTGAAAGAAAAGATCGGACGCAGGACTCTGCAGAAAAATGCTGCGACCCGGTTCTCCATAATCCGCCAAAGGACAGAAGACGCCACCCAGGGCCAGGAAGATCTTGGTAATCGGCAGCACCAGATAGCGTGTTTCCTGCCAGAGGAGTTGCGCTGAAGCCAGAATGCTGGCCATGAGCGATTCCATAATGCCCAGCAGCGGCAGGAAGAGCACGAGACGCCCCAGGGACTCACCCATCAGGGAGGCGGGTACACCCATGAGCAGAAGAGCCGGGATCGCGCACAGAAGATAAATCAGGCGGCTTCCCAGAGTGGCTCCGAACTGTCCCGCGAAGGTCAGGCCGAGCCAGGAGCGTGGGCGGGCCAGGCCCATCGAGAAATCCGCCTGCGATCTTTGCAAAAAGGCGGAACGCAAAAAGGTCAAAAACAACAGCTCTTCGATCGCAATGTAGGCGGAGATTTCGGCCCGCGTGTAGTTGCCCAGATAGGCATTGAAGCGATTCCACATGGCGGTCAGGACCAGAATAAGCAGGGGATAAAAGACGATATAGGTGACCGCCTGTCCGACATCCGAGAAGCGTTCCTTCAGCTGAAAATAACCATAACGCCCATAAAAAGTCAGCGTCCTAGCGAGAGCCATAGCGGGCTCCCAGCACCTCTTCCAGGGTCACTTCGCTGATGCTGATATCCTGGAGAGATTCCCCATAGTGCTGCGACAGGGCGAAAAGACTCTCCGACATCGGTTGTTCGTGAGTTAAAACTTCATAAATGTGGCTGAAGGGATTTTCCGCTTGCGTCAGACGAAAGCGATAGCCTTCCATGAGCACGGGCTTCTGCGCATTATTGGTCGTCACACGGATGCGCCGGAGATGCTGTAAAGGACCCTTCAGAGCCGCCAGAGGCCCATCGAACACCTTGGTGCCATGATCGATGAGAATGCAGCGCTCGCACAGAGCCTCCACATCGGAGAGATCATGACTCGTAAGCATGAAGGTGGTTTTCTCATATTTCTGCCAATTGCGTATGATCTGCCTCAGGCTATTCTTGGCCACGATGTCGAGCCCAATGGTGGGTTCGTCGGCCAGCAAAACCTGAGGTTTATGCAGCAGGGCTGCGGCGATTTCACAGCGCATGCGCTCACCGAGACTCAGGGAACGCACGCGACGCTTGATGTAAGGCTCCAGGGCAAAGGCCTCCACCATGTCCCGGATCCGTTGGACCTTGGCGGTTCCACTCAGAAAATAAATCTCGGCGGAAAGATCCAGACACTGCTCCACAGTCATATGTTGATAGAGCTGCGAACGCGTGCCGAAGACCAGGCCCAGTCTTTGATTGGCATCCTGGCTGCCGGCCTTGAAGCCGAGGATGCGGGCTGTGCCGTGGCTAGGGCTCAGAATGCCACAGAGCATTTTGATGGTTGTACTTTTGCCCGCGCCGTTGGGCCCCAGGAATGCCACGGTTTCGCCAGCGCTGATGGAAAACGTCAGCGAGTCCACAGACGGCGTCGAACTTTTTGGAAAAGTCTTCGTCAGTTGGAGGGCTTCAATGGCAAAGCGATCAGCAGACATGGACGGCTATCCTTCCCGGAAGAATGAGCAGGGGCGCTCCTTCTATCCTGACTTGGATTCTGACACTCTTCAATGTTTAAATCCGCAGATCGTCCTCGTCCGCCTCGCTGTACCTTGGGAGTTCCATGTTGCATGATTTTAGCTGCACATGGTTCCTGGAGTAGACAGTCGCCAAGCCATGGCACACGCAATTTTCCGGATCAATTGCGGGTCGTGACGCTGCGTCTTCTTATTTAATTCTACTTTTCATTTGCCTAGGATTCGGATAATCAGAACTTGACTGAAGCCGCAGAGCGAACGGAGAAAACTATTATGCATGACCGGGAACCTCCTATTTTCAGCCCTTATGACCCCATGGGCGCCGGTCGTTTGGCCGCTGCGGCGGCTCCCAAGCGATCGTGGCTGTCCACGGCGGCTTTGACCCTTTTGGCCATCTGTATGACGTTTGCAGGCCTGATTTTAGGCTTTGTCGTCGGTGATTCGTTTGGTCGACGCAATGCACAGTATGATAATCCTGACTTGCGCGAATACTATGCAGGCAAATGCTACGACTATTGGGAAACCCAGCTGAAACAGACGCTGAACTCGTCTCTGCAGCGGGATGCTGAAGAACGCCAGGGTCATGGTCAGAAGCTGGACGAAATTTTTTTCAAAATGCAGGAACTTGAGCGAGCCATGACGGAATTCACAGCGGTCCGTGGTTCGGCTCAAAGTATGGAAGCTGAGAAAAGCTCAGTTGCAGCTACGAGGGCGGCAACACCCAGAAAAATGTGAACAGGGAGGTCCTATTCCATGCGTTCGAAACTCCGTTCTATCCTGATCTGCGGCAGTTTCCTCTGGTCGTCTTCCATCTTTGCAGCAGCCCAACCGAAAGAATTGTTTCCCACTTCGCCCGTGATCCAAAGGCAAATGGATTTCTGGGAAAAGATTTTTCGAGAGTACAACAGCAACGAGTTTGTCCTGCATGATCGGGATAACCTTGCCATCATCATCGGTTCCATCAAGGTCCCGTATGATATCAATGCCAAGGCCCGGAACATGAAGCTGCCTATTATTTCACCTGATGATGAGATTGAATCCTATCGCCAGGCGTTACGCCGATTCGAAACAGAAGGGGCGGGGGCGCGCTTCAAGGGCAAGCGGGAAATGGAAATTTGGAACGCCTATTTGAAAAAAAGTGCCGTCCGGCATCTGATCTCCGGCAAAGCCGTACTCCGCGTGCAGGGTGGGCTGGCCGATACCTTCCAATCCGCTTCGCAAAGGGCGGAACTTTATCTGCCCTTGATGGAGAAAATTTTTCGCAAGGCTGGTCTGCCAACCGATCTCACACGCATCGTCTTTGTGGAGTCGATGTTCAATTTAAAGGCACGTTCCAAGGTGGGAGCGTCCGGATTCTGGCAACTCATGCCAGCCACGGCCCGTCAGTATATTAAAGTAACTAAAAAGCGTGATGAACGAAACTCACCTCTCATTGCAACCAAGGCTGCTGCCAGCGTTCTGCGGAGCAACTATAAGGCGCTCAAAGCGTGGCCTTTGGCCGTGACGGCTTATAACCACGGACGGGGCGGTATGAAACGTGCAATGGCCAAATTGAAAACAAATGACCTGTCGGAAATCATACTCCTGTATGATTCTCCCAGCTTTGGATTCGCGAGCAGGAACTTTTATTCGGAATTTTTAGCGGCTACCAAAGTGCACCGGGAGCTGGTTGAGCGCCCGGCGCTTTCCAGGCTGGCCAAGGAAAGTCCGGATAAAGGCTGACTTCATGTTCAGCAGTTGACATAAGACCTGCAAATTATTACTAACATTCGATCGGGAACGAAAGCATTTCGCTCCCGATCTTCATTCACACACTCTTTGAGTTGGGAATTCCATGGACGGATTACACAAGCTCAAGACTCCAGGCCTTTTTGCGTCTTTGTTCTTCCAGGTTTCATCGATCTATCTCCTGTTCCAGGCGACCAGCCTGCGCAGCAACGCCCTTGCTGATGAGGGCTTGAACCGTCGCATCCGTGAAGGGCAGGTGGCCACGGAAGGAGTCAGCCGCCTGCAGGAACTGCAGTGCAGCCAGGGAGTTGCCGGCTATCAGTGGGGCGCGATGGGGAGCATACTTTTGTCGATAGGCTGCCTCAGTCCGTTGGTTGTGGCGCGTCGCAGGGAAGATGATGAGGTAAAGCCCGAGGAAAGGAAAGCCGTGCTGCCTCGTGAACCCGAGCTTCCGTACCGCCCTGAGCCTGAGATTGCCGATCCGATGGCAAGCGGCATGTATAAGAATTTGAAGAAAGGGCTTGAGGAGCTGGAAAACTGCCTGAGGAATCAGCCCATGACGGTGGTTGGCGACAGCATGCTGGTAAAATCCGTGCATGAAAACGTCCGTCTGCTGGAAAACAGGACCCGCGCGACCTATGAAACCCTGATCGCCGGTCACGACGAGATTCAAAAAGCGGCCACGCGTCTTCACAGGCTCATGGAGCAGTGCCGTGAAAGCGCCAACTACTCCGCGACCAACCGTGTGGATTGGAAGAAGAACAAGTTGATCGATATTCTGAGTCAGATGCGGCAGAACCTCGACATCGTGGTCGATCTGTCCAAGAATATCAACAGTGTTCATGCCTCCACGCTGCGTCTCCTCGGAGAGTCGCTGCATGGAGAGACCATTCTGAATGACAAGATCACGCGGGCTCAGGAGCAGCTCGAAAAGATTCAAAACAGTGCCCATGGCGGCAACAAGATTCACGATACGATGATTTCGATCATCGGCGAGTCGCGGGACAATATCACCGGTGCCAGCAAATTTGTGAACTCACTGAATCAGAAATGGGATTCGCTGGTTCATATGACGGAACAGATCGACGAGGTGGCGGAAAAAATCAACGCCCAGTCGCTCGCTGCTTCGCTGGAACTGGTGCGCGGTCAGACGAACAGTCAGGGTGTGACGGATCTCTTCCCTCTGGGAACCGAATTGCGCGGCCTCGCGGCCAAGTTCCATACCTATGCAAGGCATATCAAGGATGCGATTCATGATGTGCAGGATGAGGTGAACAAGACCTCGGCGTATCTGGCCCAGGCCGGTGCCAAAGCCGATCAGGCCTTTGTCTCGGTGAACCAGTGCGGTGAGTACTATCGCAGCAGCGTGGCGGCCGTGAAACACAGCGCATCCGAACTGCTCCTTTTGCAGCAGGAAGTGAACATTCACATGAAGAAGCTGCAGGAAACCCGGGTGATGGGCCTGAGTTCCGCGGAGCTGATGGGGCAGCTGGATCGTCATCTTCAGAGCCACAACGGATTTGGAATGAAGATCATGGAAGAAACGAGCCAGATCACAGTCCATTCGGAAAAGATTTCGACCCTGCTCGCGAAACAGTATCATGAGTTGAATCACAGCCAGAAGATTCTGGCCTCCAGTGCCCCGATGCTGAGTGATTCGATTCGCTTCACCACCGAAACGCGGCACACGATTTCCACCTTGTCCGCCTGCCTGGAACGCGTGCAGACCACGGATGAGGTTCCGAATCGCGAGGTTCAGCCGCGGACGGATGAAGTTCTGGTGGCGAAAATCGAGGATTTCAAACAGCTGATTGCCAGCATGAAGGATACGGTGGAACCGGCTCCGCAGACCAGCGTGGTGCGTCCGCCGCAGCCTCAGCAGCATCAGCCGTATCCCCAGCAACGGACACTGGCTGTTCCTCAGCAGCAGCGAACACCAGCCACGTGGCGGGTTATGAACTGATCGCCCATGCGGGCCAGGCTGCTTTCTGCGGCCTGGCTATTTTTTTAGATAAGGTGTGACATTATCGAGAAAGCCGGTCTTTTCCGCTTCCGGCAGCTCCAGCCGCACCCGCAGGTCCTCTCCAAACTCCCGATTCACAATTACAGCTTTGTGTTTGCGAGCCAAATAATCGAGGCGATTCTGCTCCGCATAGGGCAGAGTCACCTCGAGTTCGACCATCGGCACGTGTTCCGCCGTCTCCGCCTCCAGCAAAAGCTGCCTGGCTGTATTGCCATAGGCGCGCACGAGGCCGCCGGCACCGAGTTTGATGCCACCGAAATAGCGAACGACAAAGACCACGATCTGGATCAGATCCTGCCCTTCGATGTGCATGAGTATGGGTTTGCCTGCGGTCCCGGAGGGTTCCCCGGCATCGGAGAAGCGCTGCTGCAGCTGGCCCTGTTCGAAAAATTTGTAGGCGAAACAGATATGGGACGCATCGGGAAATTCCTTTTCCAGATCCGCCTTGTGCCGCTTAAACGCGTCGAGGGATTGGCACGGAAAGCCAATCCCAATGAAACGCGAGTGCTTTTCTATGAGTTCAATGCGATGAGGTCTGAGTAGGACGCGCTGAGGCACACCTTCAACTTATCGTTGCGAGGGGAATCAGGCCAGGCCCAGTTTTCTCAACTGCTTCATCAGACGCTTGCGAGCAGCAGCCTGCTTCTTCTTGCGCTTGATGGAGGGTTTTTCGTAGTGCTGGCGTTTCTTGAGCTCCGAAATTGTTCCGGCTTTTTCGACTTGCTTTTTCAAAGCTTTCAAAGCTCTTTCGACGCTGTCACCCTCTTTAAGTCTTACTCCTGGCATAAACTCCCCAAGATAGATAGCATTCAACATTCCTCGACCACATGGGCAGAGGGAAATTTGGAGCCCAATCCTAAACAATATTATGAGCGATTTCCAGAGAATATTTACCCCATAGCATGTTTTTTCGGCCTTTTAAGGGCCATGGTCGGGCTTGAGCTCAGGCAGCACCAGGGGTTCGAAGCTGACTGACTGACGCAGGGCGCGCTGCAAACGCTGTTCATAGTCCCGAGCCGGGATCTGAATGGCACCTAACGTGCGCAGATGCGGCGTGAGGAATTGCACCTCAAGCAGACTGAATCCTTTGGCGCGCAGATGCTCCACAAGGTAATAGAGAGCGGCCTTCGAAGCATCGGTCACCCGATGGAACTTGGACTCCGCGAAAAAAGCTCCACCAATGGCCACCCCATAGGTCCCGCCCACAAGCTCGTCATTCTGCCATATTTCCAGCGAATGCGCGTCTCCATGCCGATGCAGACGTTCATAGGCTTCGGTGATTTCGGCGTTGATCCAGGTTTCCGTGCGCTCGGCGCAGCCGGCCAGGACCCCGGAGAAATCCTTATTGATGGTGACGCGGAATTGGTTACGGCGCAGCGACCGCCGGAGGGAGCGGGAACAGTGAAAGCCATCCAGGGGTAAAACGGCCCGGGGGTCCGGATTGAACCAAATGATCTCTTCGGTTTCCGGGTGGGGCATCGGAAAATAACCGTGTCGATAGGCGGCAAGCAGCAGTTCGGGAGTCAGAATGGGTTGCATCAGCGCGGCCTTTGTCTCGGAACGTGGGGATTCCTTCAGTCTTAGGACGCCTGCTGATTTTTATCAATAACAGCCTGATAAACTTGAGATTCGACAAAGACTTTGAAAAGGTCGGAGTCCACTTTGCCGGCTTTCACTTCCATGTCGATGATTTCAATCGCGCGTGGCACCGGAACGGCCTTTTTGTAGGGACGATCGGATGCGGTCAGCGCATCGAAGATATCGGCGATCGTCATCATACGGGTCTGCACCGGTATTTCGTCGTCATGCGAACCACCGGGATAGCCTGTGCCGTCGAGTTTTTCATGATGCTTGGCGGCAATCTGCGGCACGTTCGGGAAGGACCGGCCCCAGGGGATTTTCCGCAGGAATTCATAGGTGTGCACAACGTGGCTTTGGATTTCCGCAAATTCCTCGCGGGTCAAGGATCCACGCGATACCGACAAGGCCTCGAGTTCCCGATAATTCAGGAAGGGACGGGTCCGCTGCCGACCGTCCTTGAAGGACATGTTGGCAATATCCTTGAGGCGTTCAAAGCCACCCTGCTCCAGAACCGTGGGTTCATTGGATTTCAAAATGAACTGCAGGAAATCCTCGAGTTCATTGACACGATTTTCGTAGGTCGCCCGGAAGGTTTCCGGGCCAAAACCCGGGGCGATGGTGGTCTTGCCGCTCAGGAAGGCAATATACTCGCGCAGGTATTCGATCTCAAAGCGGGAGCGAATGTGTTCGAAACGCTCGAGCAACAGATCGAGTTCCCAAGGATAGAGCTTCTTGGCCTTCACCAGCACCTGTTCGCGGACACCGAGCTTGCCGAAGTCATGCAGCAGCGAGGCGTATTCGATCTCCTTCAGCTGCTTTTTATCAAAGCGGGTATCCTTGAAGCGGCCGTTGTCGATCTTGTTGATGATCTCGGCCAGACCCACGGTGAGCTTCGCCACCCGATGCGAATGACCGCTGGTGGTGGGATCCCGTTGTTCGATCGCGGTCACCGCCGCATGCACAAAGCCTTCGAACAGCTGTTCCTTTTCCAGGGTCAGCATCGCGTTTTCGAGGGCGATGCCGGCCTGCTGGGCCACGATCTCGGCGTATTCGACGTCCGTGTCATCAAAGGGCAGAACGTATTCCGTGAAATCCTGGATGCCCTTCAGATTCTTGGTATTGGGGCGCTTGCGGTTGATCAGCTGGATAACCCCGATCACGCGGTAGCTGATATCGTACATCGGAATGGTCAGCATCGAACGGCACTGGTAGCCGGTGCGCAGATCGAAGGTCTTATCGTGCTTGGCGTGATAAGGATTCTTGTTGGGATCCTCGTCCAGATGATAGAGGTCGGGGATATTGATGGCCTTTTGATGCAGCACGGCGCTGCCCACCATCGAGTGCTCGCTGACGGGGATCACGAATTCCTCGAGTTCCTGGAACACCGATTCGTTCTGCGTGACCTTGAAGATGATCTTGCTATCCGATTCGCGCTGGTCGTTCCAGTCCACGGTATAAATGGAACCGGCGTCAGCATTGGTGATTTCCCGGGCTTTTTGCAGAATCAGCGACAGCAGTTTTTTGCTGTCGCGCACGCCGTTGAGTTCACGGGATACGCGCAAAACATATTTGACGTGCTCGTTGGTTTCCTTGACATTCTTATTGGTGCGCTCGGAACGCAGAACCATCGACTGCAGGCGATGGAAGTTCTGGACATCGATCACGAGCTGGCGTACACGGCAGGGCAAGGCGAGGGCGCGAAAGTTGGCCGTTTCGAGCGCCGGGGGCATGGCTTCCAGGTCTTCATCGTTTCCGGTGCAAATAAAGCAGAGGCCGGAATCGTTGGCTTTTGATAAAAAGACACTGACAGCGGTCGTATCCTGCCAGGCGCGATCTTCAAAGAAGATCAGAGTGATATCATCCTTTTGCAGGCTGACCACTCCGTCCATGGGAACTTCGAATTGATATCCCGCCAATTCAGTAGCCTGGTTCAAGGCGGCCGTGAGTTCAACAAAACTGCTGACCTGAATCGGCAGTGTCTTGCCGCTCCTGCCGTGGGGCTTATGCTCTTTGGCTTTTGAAGTCATGGGTACTCGCTATAAGATGAGATCCCCAAAAAGGGCCGGTGGCCGGGATCGTCCTCATGCCTTTATTTTACATCAACCTGACGGTGCTAGCAAAAGAGGCAAAAACAACCTAGGAGTCATGCATGGATTACGGTGTGGTCTTGGATTTGGAAACAACGGGAATCAATTGCGAAACCGATCGCATTATCGAAATCGGCCTTATCGAATTCGGTGTCGGTGAGTCGGGGAAACCCGCAATTATCACCATGTATAGTGGCCTCGAAGATCCCGAGCTGCCCCTCAGTCCCGAAGTTCAGAAACTCACGGGTCTGACGGATGATATGGTCCGCGGACAAAAAATTGATTGGCCCCTCGTGCGTAAAATTCTGGAGAGGGCTTCGATCGTCGTTGCGCATAACGCGGACTTCGACCGTAGTTTTATGCAGAAACGTTCCGAGTATGCCGGACTTGATCTGCACTGGGCCTGCAGCTTCAAACATATTGATTGGGAAAATAAAGGCTATCGCACCCGGGCCTTGAACTACCTCGCCGCCGATCATGGCTTTGTCAATCCCTTCGCCCATCGCGCGCTGTTTGATTGTGCCACGACCTTCCGCATTATGGAGCCGTACTTTGCCGAAATGGTGCAAAGAAGTTACTACCGCGAGGTGAGAGTTTTTGCCACAAGGGCGCCCTTTGAAACCAAGGACAAGCTCCGGACCAACCGTTATCGCTGGGATAACGAGCGCCGCGTCTGGTTCAAGGATGTGCTGGAGGATCAGCTGCCGGTGGAACGCGAGTTTTTAAAAACAGACGTCTATACCGGGATGCAGGATATGCATCAGGAAGAAAGTTTGACGAGTTGTTAAGCCATTCACGTTCCCGCCCCAAGGACGGGAACGCTTACACATCATTCATTTCGCGGTATTGACGGCTTGCTTCAGCAGCGCGCCGGGACGGAAAACAGGAACGGTCCGCGCAGGAATCTGGATTTCTTCACCGGACTGGGGATTGCGTCCCAGACGGGCCTTGCGCTTGGAAATCGAGAATGTGCCGAAGCCGACCAGTTTCACACCTTCTTTTCTCTTGATGTTTTTTTCAATGGTCGAGGTGAAGGCATTCAGAAAGCGGTCTGTATCAGCTTTTGTGGCCCCGGTTTGCTTCGCGATAGCGTCAATAAGCTCGGAACGGTTCATTGTGAACTTCCTCCAAAACTAGCAGAGAATGATAATTTTCCCTGAAGGTAGCTTGATTGAACGGGCGAGGCAAGTGTTTTGCGCGCCTTCAATAAATTTAGCGGTCACGGAATGAATAGAGTTCCTTCAGCTCACTATCGAAGAAGGTCAATTCCCTGCCGGCCTTGCTGAGTTTGAGCCGCAGGAAGCCGTGATTGGATTGCACAAAACGTGTTCCCAGATCGTTGGAACGGGTTTCATAAAGATCGGCCCCACCGCCGCCGCTGATGAAGAGGTCCAGCGAACAATCCGCGTCATGGCGATGCTCAAGATGATGGGAATGACCTGCAATATAAAGGGCCCCTGATTCACAAAGGTAGGAACGCAGGACCCGGCCAAGGAGCGTGGCACCATACTTTCCGCTCGCACTGTAGATAGGATGATGGCCGATCACGATACGGTGGGTGACGCTTGTGTCCTTGAGCGACTCACGCAGAAAATCGAGGGTGCAGTGTTCTGCCAGGCCGCAGATATCGGCGATGTTGGTATCAAGCGCAATAATTTTTGCCAATTCACCAAATTGCACACTATAGAAGCGATGGGGCATGCGCCAATGTTTTTGCGTTTGGGTATAGGCGATTTGCGCGGCAGGATGGCCCTTATAGTCGTGATTGCCGAGGATGGGATAGAAGGGAATCCGGCTGAGGCAGGGCTTTTCATAGGCATCCCGAAATTTGGTTTGCCACTGGGGATCATCGACCGACTGCACGCCGGCCGGATAGAAGTTGTCGCCGAGTAAAAACACAGCTCGAAGGGGATGAGTCAGGCAGTAGCGTTCGAGGGCTTCCGCGAGTTTGAATTGCTCGGGCAGGCCACTGCCTGAATCACCGAAGAAGATGATTTCCATCTCCTCGGTAGCTTCCTCGCGCAAAATGATGGGATTTTCCTTGCCAAGGGGAGCCCGGAGCCTCCAGGTCAGATAAGCAACCAGAATGCAGGCGAGCATAACAATAAGAAACAGCGGGAGACGGCGCATGCTGGAATCCTTGTCATGATGGAATCATTCGAGGATAACAGCGCCTGCGCCCGCTTGAAAATCAAAAGATTTGCGTGTCGGGGAACTCAGTCGGCAGAGCTTTAAAGAGATAATCGGGCTCTCTTTGTGGCTCGGCCTGATAATATCCACTATAGGTATTCAGTACTTTTTTGACGTAATTTCGCGTCTCTGCATAAGGAATAAATTCCACAAAGGCATCGACGGGACAGTTCTGACATTCACTCAACCACTTGTTCACCACATGAGGACCCGCGTTATACGCGGCCACGGCAGGAACTTCGTGTCCATTGTAGTAATTCAAGAGGAGAGCCAGATACAGACTTCCATAAAGAAGATTGGTATCCGCAGCCTGCAGTTGATCCAGGCGGAAATCCTCATCATCGAGCAGGCGGGCCAGACGCACCGCAGTGTAAGGCATCAGCTGCATCAGACCCTGAGCGCCGGCTGTGGAAAGAGCCCGTGAATTGAAGGCGCTTTCCGACTTGATGATGCTCAAAATCAGATAAGGGTCCATTTCGGCGACCTTGGCAATCTCATAGACATAGTTGGCAAACGGAATCGACTCATTCCGAGCGCCACTTGCCGGTACAGTGACCGCGGACTTGAGTTCCTCGGTTTCCTGGCGATCCATCGGTTTATAGGCAGCGAGCAAGGCTTTGGGTGAAACGGAATCGTCAGAAGCTGATGATTCGGTTCCGTCCTCGGACTCCGCCATGGCCGACTTGCTTTTTTCCGCGAGCTTGCGGCCCTGGGCCAGGGCGCTCTTGGCCAGCATTCCGTAATAACCCGGCTGAGGGCGATCCATAAAGGGCTTAAAGAGCTGCTGAGCTTCCTCGAGCTGGCCACTGCTGATGGCCGCACGTCCACGCCAGTAGAGAGACGCATCGCGACGGAAGCCCGCCTCGTTGAAGATCTGCTCACCCTTGGTGCTCACGAAGCGACGGGCGACATCCAGATTTCCAGCAGCCAGGGAGTTCCAGAAATAATACCAGCGATAGCGGGGATGATCCCTGCGCTTCATCAGCTGCCCATAGAGCTGAGCGGCCTGGGGAAACTGCTGGGAACTCATCAGGCTCTTGGCCTGGGATTCCTGAAAGAAAAGATCCATCGAGCGCGTGCTGGGATACCGGGTCAGGGCTGTTTGGTGATCGCCTTTTTCCGAAAGAATGTAGGCGTTCCATTGGGTCAGCTCATCCCGCAATTTCTGAGGAACATTCGCCTGGGCCAGGCCGGTCTGGGTCAAACCCAAGGCTTCATCATAGAGCTGCAGATAGGTATAGAGACGAATCTGATCGATGAGATCCAATTTCTTCGCGGGAACCTTGGAGGTGCGGCGCATGGGAGTCGATACCAGACTCAGAATGCGTTTCTGCTGCTCCGGGTCATGCGAGGAATTGCGATAGACCTTCTTCAAAAGAGAGTAGGTAAACGAATAGGCCGGCTGTTTCTTGCCATGGGCGTGCTCGATCAGGCGATCCAGGCTGGCCTTGGCCTCTTCGCTGACCGGATACTGGTCCAATAGACCTTCGAGCTGCTGAAAGTAGGCTCGGGTATCACCCTGGGCGTAATAAATGTCTGCGGCTTTGCGCAGAAAACGATCGCGGCGGACCGTGCGCGGATAGCGCGTATAGTAGCGCTTATAGATCGCGATAAAATCGGCGTTGAGCTTGAGTGCATCATTGGTATCGAGCAGCATTTCCACGAGCGACAGACGCAGCGGCTCGGGGGGATCAGCCCGCAACTGGTTTTCCAGCTCACGCTTGGTTTCAGGATCCAGCAGCGCAGCATGACGGAAACGCACCTTCATGTGATCGATTTCCGCATCGAAGCGGCTCAATTCCGGAACAGTGGGATTTCTTAATGATTCCGCAATACCGAGGTAAGTCCGCGACAGCCGGTAGTTGCTGTCCCAGTAAAAGGCGGCAAGCATGATCGCGGCCTGCAAACGCTTGGCCGGTTCCATATCGCCTTGCACCTGTTCTGCCAAAGCATTCAGGGCATTACGCGATTTTTCATCTTGCTGCTGCTTCAACGTGTTTAGGGCCTGTTTCAGATTTTGGTTAAAATCCGAATCGGCATAAACAGTCGATGAGTTACCCGGAGTTGCAAGGGTAGCAGCCAGAAGCAGAATGTGGGTCAGATAACGGCGCATCAATTGGGACTCCTCGAGGAAGGGCTCAATAAATTATCGGAAACCTGCGAGCAGGACTTTATCCAGGCTTCATGAAGCCAGTCATAGCGGGGCATTAAAGGGTGACTTTGGATCATCGTTTATTTTACGGTAAGAATCTGACTAATGAAAATTATTCTCTTCGCGAAGGTTCAGCTTTTTTTCTTCAAGAAATCTTAGAAAATGTCGAAAAGGAAAGGATAAGATGTCATGCGACTTAGGATGGGAGACTGGGCCTTGAAAAGCTTATGGCAAACATTCGTGGCTATGGCTTTGCTTTCATTGGCGTTTGGCTGTTCCCGAGAAGCAGTCAATCGGCGTGGGGAAGTGGCAGCTGGGCTCAGCGTGCCGGTTGGACCCGTGACCAGTGATGGCGATGTGCAAACGGAACCAAGCACCACAACGACCACTCTCGACTTTGTTGGTCCCACCCTGGTGGAAGCGCGGAACAACGAAGCATTGACCCCCGAATTCAAAACCAATCTCGTGCTCGTGAACAAGGTTTCAGCCAATGAAATCGTGCTCTTTGGCAAGGATGGAAAATCCTGGCTGTATAATCCAGCTGCGGATACCCCACCCACTCAGATGGATCCCGCCATCGTTCAGCCGGATGGTTTCGGCCTTTATACGCTGCCTGAGGGCAAGTTCTGGCTGGTGGGACCCAACACCCTGGGACGTCGCAAGGCAGGCGAAGGGGCCGGTGGTGCCGTCCCTGTGGAAAATTTCAATACCCAGACGATCAAAGGTGACTGGACCAAAGTCAAAGTGCTTTATGCAGCTGCTGATACCATCATCCTGCATCTGGATAGCAATATCGCCGTGCTTTCGATTCGAACAGGGACTCCATCCCTGAGCCAGTTCAGTAGCACGCTGCCCATAGCCCTGGACGGCGGCAGCATCGTGGCCGCAGGTGAAACCGAATCCAACGGTTACTGGTTTGCCAGCAAGGAAACCGTGGCGCTTCTGGAAATGGCAGGGCTCAACCTCGCCTGGGCGCGCGCCAAGGTGCCTCTGGCGGCGCATGCGGATTATTCACAGATCGCGATGCGCATTGATTCCAGTAAAAAGGAAGTCACGGGTGACGTTCTGGTCTTCCAAGGGGACAAATTCTGGTCGGTGAGCGGTGCGGCCATTCAGTAAGGGTCGTGGAACACAGGGCCTTCGCTTCTCGCGAAAGCCCCACTTCACCATCTTCCTATAAGGTCTTGAGGAACATAATCAGATCCTTTTTTTGAGCATCTGAATACATCTCCTGTCCGTCCTTCAAGAATATCCCTTCATCATGACCTTTATTGCTGAGCCCTGCAATGCTGCTGTTATAGCGCCGCCTTGGATTTTTTTTCCATTCCGCTGGCACCCGGTTTCCCTGAGGATAGCCGTTGCAGACCGCATCAAAGTCACGATCCTTATCACGGGCCTCCCCTGCATAATAGAAAGCGGGCCGCTTGCTGCCGGCGGTGAGAACAGCGCAAAGACTGGGCGCGGCATTGTTGTGAAAGTAAGGCCAGCGGGCCCAGATGCCTTCCAGTGGTGGTGGCACATAACCCTTCTGCACAGTGATGCGTATGCCCTTGCGCTGCGAGATCGCCAGATCATTGAGTTGCAGGAGGGACTGCATCGAAGCGGCCCGCTGCGGATCCGTTCCGACATCGACCACAGGGGTCTGGGAGAAGTAGCGAACCCTGACTGTGGCCAGCAGGTCCTCGGGACTCAGCTGCGCGGCATCGGCCTGATCCCAGGCTTTTTCATAGCTCCCATGACAGCGCACGCAGTTGCCGTTGAATAGTTTTTGACCGCGTTTGGCGGCTTCAAGATCGATGGAGGCGGCTGGAAAAAAATCGGTGTAACGCGGCGCGCGGGTGGCAAAAACGGCGGCGGTCAGCTCATCGATTTCCTGTTCATGCCCATCCAGCCATTCTTCCAGGACCTGCAGGTCCGTGCCCCGACCGATTTCATTCCAAAGGATGTTGGTGTAAATGGGATTGCCGGAAACCACGGAACCATCGAGCAGCCAGCGGTTTTTGTATTTCACGTTCCACCAGGGAGCCGGCTTGCTATCGGAAACGATGTCGCGGATGGGGTCCGGTCGCGGAAAGGTTTCAAACCAACCCGAAGGCGTGGCATAGGAATCCTTGCTGCGGCGGGACAGGGAAAGGGCCACGTGGGCCAGTGACGTATCCAGTCCATCCTTCATCGGCATGCGGGCATCCACACGCGCCAAGGATTTTTTCGCATCCTGCAGCATGCGACGGGTCGCATCGCTCAGGCCGAAGGTGAGGCTCGCGAGATGCGGCTCGACCAAAGCGATTCCGGTCCTGCCGGTGATAAAAAATTCATTGGCCCGGGGAAAACGATTGGTCAGACCAGGAACGGGCACACCAAAAAGTTCTGACATGTGGCAGGCGGCGCAGCTGAAACTCACGCCAGGTCCGTTGGCTGTGGCGATGATCGACGTGCCGAGGCGGTGGGAAATGCCATTGTTTTGCACGGGTATCTGATAAAGGTTATGAGCGGGGTCCGGTTCGGGGACGAGTCCCACCAGCGCTTCAAAATCGTCGAACGTGTGCAGTCCGGAGAGGCCCTTGAATATTTTTTGCAGAAATTTTCGCAGGGGCGTCTCGTAGGTATCGATCAGAAGATCCTGCAGAAGCTCCAGTGGGACCGTGACTCCCGTAACCTCCACCGGATAATCCAGAGCGTGAATCCAACCGGCCTGCACATATCGGGCCTCATCTTCCGCGGGCAGCTGCAGAATATTACCGCGACCTTCACTGGGTATGCTCGCCTCTTGCGACCAGTCGGTGGCCCCGAGTTGGGATGTCAGTGCGAGCCAGCCACAGCCAATCCAAAAGCCAATACGCATAAGGACCCCCTTGTCATGCGTCATTATCTTTTCGATCCTTGATATCTGCAGATGATGTAGCTGAAGCGCGAGACCTATGTCAGTCAGCTTTTTTTATCGCGACTTAATGACTGTGGCCAAAAACAGCCGGAGTGGTTACACTCCGTTAAGAAGAGTGCTCAGTCTTGATGTGCCCTCTCACGATGGAGTAAAGCCAAACCATGTTAGACGTCCAGATAGCTCAGGAATTGATTCAACAAGGACTTTCGTTTGGTGCTGATTTTGTCGACATTTATGTGGAACAAACGGTGCACAGCGTGATCGCGGTCAAGGATCAGAAAGTCAAAGATATTAAAACCGGAACCGACTTCGGCATTGGCATCCGTGCGCTGTTCGGTGACAAGTCCGTTTATGGTTACACCAACATCGCCGAACGCGACGAACTCTTGCGCATTGTGGGTCTGATCTGTGGCCTCGACCAAAAGTCGGGATCCGGTCGGGCGCGGAATTTGAAAGTTCAGCGAATGGCCGATCGCCAGCCTGCCCAGCGCGGTCTGGATCGGGATGCCAGCTATGAAGAGAAGATTGCGTATCTGATGAAGGTCGATGAATTTGCCCGGAAAAATCCCAAAATCGTGCAAATGGATATCGGCAGCCTTCAGAAATGGCAAACCGTGCAGGTCTTTGATTCCGAGGGTCTCGCCATGGAGGATCAAAGACATTATACCCGTCTGCCCTTGACCGCCATCGCCGCCGATGGCAGCAAACAGGCCCGAGCCTTTCACGGTCCTGGCGGGGCGTGCGGCTGGGAATTGACTCAAGATTTGAATCCTCAGGAGATGGCGGATCTTTTGGTGAAACGGGCTCTGACCGTTCTGCACGCCGATCCCTGTCCCGCAGGAAAAATGCCTGTGATCATCGACAACGGTTTCGGCGGCGTGATTTTCCATGAAGCCTGTGGTCACCTTCTGGAAACGACTTCGGTCGAGAAAAAAGCCTCCGTCTTCCACGATAAGATGGGCGAGATGATCGCGCATGAAGCCGTGAGTGCGGTCGATGATGGAACCATCCCGGGACTTTGGGGATCCATTAACATGGATGATGAAGGCATGCCCACGCAGAAAACCCAGCTGATCAAGAATGGTCGCCTGGAGGCCTTTCTCGTGGACCGCCTGGGTCATATGAAGACCGGCCATGCCCGCACCGGTTCCGGGCGGCGGCAGTCGTACAAGCACGCCCCAGCCTCGCGCATGCGGAACACTTTTATCGAAGCGGGTCCTCACACGGTGGAAGCGATGCTGTCCACAGTGAAGGAAGGACTGTTCGCCAAGGTCATGGGTGGCGGCAGCGTGACCCCTGGCACGGGTGATTTCAACTTTGCGGTTGAGGAAGCCTACCTTATCAAAAATGGGAAAATCGATCGGCCGGTTCGTGGCGCCACACTCATTGGTTCCGGACCTGACGTGCTGAAGAAAATTTCCATGGTGGGACAAAATCTGGAACTGTCCCCTGGCATGTGTGGATCGGTCAGCGGATCGATTCCTGTTACGGTGGGACAGCCGGCGCTGAAGGTGGATGAAATTCTGGTGGGAGGGGAAGCCTGATGGAGTGGAAACAAGGTCGCGACATCTGTTTTAAGGTGCTCGATATGGCCCGCGATCTGGGCGTGCAGCAATGCGATGTGATTCTGGAGCGCGGCAAGTCCTTTTCCATGAATGCCCAGCAGGGGCGTATCGACAAATCGAAAGTCACCAGCACGCAGGTGATCGGGATTCGCGTGCTGCAGGATCACAAGGCCGGGATTGCCGCCAGTGAGTCCCTTGAGGAGGCGGCGCTGAAACTTCTGGTCAAGCAGGCTCTGGAGACATCCCGTTATTCCAGCGCGGACCCTTATCAGGCGATTGAACAGAAGAATTCGCAGGACCTGATCGAAATTCAGCCGGCCATGAATCAGCCGGACGTGGCTTCGATGAAGGAAAAAGTGGACCTTGCGCTGCGCCTGGAAAACGAAGTGCTGAGCCAGGACAATCGGATTCGCAACGCGCCTTACAACGGCTATGCCGATGGGGAAGGGGAGCATTTCTATGCGAACCATCTCGGAACGTTCTGCTATCAGAAGGAACGCAGCTTTTCCTGTTATACCTCCGCTCTGGCGAGCGAAGGCAGCACGCAGGCCATGTATTCGGGTTCGAGCGTCAGCCGGACCTTTGCCGGCCTCGATCCGGTCTACTGCGTGAAGCAGAGCGCGGAAACCGCCCTGCATCTGCTCGAAGCCCGAGCTGTGCCGACCGGACGTTACGATGTGATCTTTGATATCGATGAATGGCAGAGTCTGATGGGGGCCTTCCTCGGGGCATTTTCCGCCAAGGCTGCCATGGAAGGCACAGCCTACTATCGGGAAAAGCTGGGGCAGAGCATCGCCTCCACCGACATCACGATTCGCGACTGTCCGCAGTATGCCGATGGTTTTTCGTACAGCGGCTTTGATGATGAAGGCGTCATCCGCAAGGATATGGTGCTGGTGGACAAGGGCGTGATGAAAAGCATGTTCCATAACAGTGCCACGGCCCGTTATTTCAAAGTGCCGAACACCGGCCACGCGGCCCGCGGGCCACGGGGTTCGCTTGGCACGAGCAGCACGCAGCTGGTGTTTGACGCCGGCCGCACACCGACCAAGGACCTTTATGCGGGCACTGTGCTCAAGGTGATTTCGCTGAAAGGTCTGCACTCGGGAACGAATGCGATCTCGGGTTACTTCTCGCTGGCCGTGGAAGGTCTTTTGATGCGAGGCGGCCAGACCGAGCAGTATGTGAAGGATGTGACCCTATCGGGGAACTTCTACGAGATCCTGCAGCAGATTCAGGCGGTCGGCGATCGTCTGGAGCCCAGCTCGTCGTGGAGCTTTTTCAGCCCCGAAATTCGTTTCGGTGGCCTGAGTGTCGCTGGAAGTTAAGCAAGGAAAGGATGTTTGATGAGCAGTTTCCTGGAAGTCGGAGCCAAAGCCCCTGCCTTTTCGCTTTTGAATCAGGATGGGGAAACGATCAGCCTGAAGGATTTCAAAGGCGAAAAGATTGTGGTGCTGTACTTTTATCCCAAAGCCATGACCCCGGGTTGCACGACTCAGGCCTGCGGGATTCGGGATAGCAAGCGCAAATATACCAGCAAAGGGATAGTGGTTCTAGGCGTGAGCCCGGATACACCGGACAAGCTGGACAAATTTCGCGTCAAGGAAAAGCTCAATTTCGATCTGCTCTCCGATCCTGATCATGCCCTGGCCGACGCCTATGGCGCCTGGGGCAAGAAAAAGAACTACGGGAAGGAATACATGGGCGTGATCCGCTCCACCTTTATCATTGGCAAGGACGGGAAGATCCTGCACGTGATGCCGAAGGTGAATACCAAGACGCATCATGAGGATGTGTTGGAGTGGATCCAGGAAAATGCCTGAACCCGGCCCGCGTCCCCACGCGGGCTTCCGGTCCAAAAAATCGGCTCAGAGGGCTCAAAACTCCTAATAATTATCAAGGCATGGACGCATCAATCCGCTTTCCTTGTCTGGTTTCCAAAATGCGCCGATCAGATAGTAACGCAATAAAGGAAATCAAGCATGGGTCCCTTCAGGCTAAAACCGCTTGTCTGTTTTCCATTGGCCGTCGGCCTTCTGATCGCTGGCTGTGATTCCAGAGACCTGGCGCGGCTCGATACCTCGTCTCGTGGCCAGGACGCAGCCCGAAGTTCACAAGAAATTGAAACGAAAGAGATTACTGCCGAGGCTTATGAAAATGAAGGGGTGGTGCCACCGGAGAACATTGCAGGCGCTTATCTTGTTCAGTGTGATACCTTTGATTCTGCCCTGACGACAGTTTCTGTCACACGCATTCTCTGCTCGCTGCAGGATAAGGCAGGCAGGAAAGCGACAGGGATTTCCATCGCCTGGTCCATGGAACCCAACCCGGGACCTGAAAATCTATTGGGGCAGGAACTCCTGCCAGCCACAAGCAGCTGGCACGTTGAGTTTCTTGTGCGAGCCGATTATTTTCAGCAGAATGCTGTCGAAGTGGTGGCCGCTGTCGACACACAGGCTGAAACCATTCGTCTCGGCAAGGATAAGTTCAAATCCGGCGCGGGAGCGTCCTTATTCCTGATCGATCGAACCACGGAACTGAATCATCAAGCGGTGGCAGCCGCGACCCTGGGGAGTTTTGACCCCTGGAGTAAAATCTATCAGGATCCCGTCACACTCCTCTTTGTCAGCAATCCCCTGCATGGTGATATACCCTTCATCAATGCGGAAAATCTATGTGCTCAGCTCGATGGCTTGAGCCCATGGCAGGGCCCATGGCGCCTCCCGAGCCGGCAGGAGCTCACCCGCCTGCATCGCCTGCGAGCCGATCTTGTGACAGGTTTTAACGACTGGTTTTGGTCGGGGGAAACTGTGCCTGAAGATTCAACTCAGGCTTTTTATGAAATACTCAGTGATGGGCAAATTTCGACGACAGTAAAAACCAACGGTGCGATGGCCGCCTTTTGCGTGGCCGATCAGCTTCAGGCACCCGGCGGCTGAGAGGCTCGCCGGGACCCGCGAAATCGGGAACACAGAATCACATATCTTTTATGCAGTTGCTTTTCGCGGTCGCGATAACCTTTTTCGGTCCTTTGCAGAGAGCCTGTTCCCTGCCAATGGCAGCAGCCTTGGCACAGGCGCTCTCGGGCTTCGTCTCAAGATCCTTTTGAACTTTCATTTTCAGGGCGGGCTTGGGGGTGTTGACGAGAGCCGTGGCTTTTTTGATTTCGGACTGGCATTTGACCACATAGTTAAACGAGTGCTTCTTTTTGCACTCGTCCTGCGCTTTCTTTGCCGCATCAATCTGAGCCTTGCCCTCCGCCTGCGCCTGGACCTCACAGGCTTTGGTTTCAGCATCGTAAGCCTTGCATTTGGTTTCAAGCGCTTCGGCGTCCGTACAACTCAATTTTTGCAGTCCATTTGCGTAAAGGCCGCTGGGGGATAATACGGATAGGCAGAGAAACCCAAGAACACGTAAGAGTCTGGGAAAGACCATGGTTTATCCTTTCAGTCAGTGCATGGTCCTTATTGTATCCTTGTCCCCATCCATTTCTCAATGCCAGCTTTTGGAAGGCCGTGGCTAAGGCTCGGGTGTACGGTTCCGTACCGCATCCGGATCCGGGCGGGTCGCGATAAAGGCGGCCACCAGGAGGCCAATCACGGCCAACAGGATCTTCACACCCATGATCGGAATAATGAACACGATCGTCGGCGTCATGCTTATAACGAGCACGGTGATGGCCAGAATCTTGACCTTGCGCCGGATGCCACCGGTGGTTTTCCAGTCCCGCAGGGACGGTCCAAACCACTGATGATTCATCAGCCAATTGTAGAAGCGGGGTGAACTCCGGGCAAAGCAGACCGCCGCCAGAAGAACGAAAGGCATGGTGGGCATGATGGGAATGAAGACGCCGATGAAGCCGAGCACCAGGAATAACATGGCGAGGCTGACCATCGCGTAACGCCCGGAGCGCGATTGGATCAGCCGCACCTCATGACTGTAGTCGACATCATCACGCTTCTTCTGGTCCAAGCAGGATTTCCTTAAATCGATTGATAGGGCTGCTCGCGCTGGCTGTATTGCAGGGCAATGGAGCGGGAACCGCTTTCCATGAGACTCTTCACAAAAAAGTCGGTGACGCGGCGCGCATAATCGTAGCGTGTGGTTTCATGCTTCCAGCCGTGACCTTCATGCTCGTAGACTTTCAACTGCACGGCCGTGCCTTGCTTTTCCAAAAGGTTCTGCAGCTGCTGCATCTGTTCCAGTGGCACCAACTTATCCTGCGCGCCGTGAAACAAGGCCAGAGGTGTACGGATGCGACCCGCCCGCAGGATCGGGGAACGGGCCAGCATTTCATCGCGCGTGCAGTCGCCCAAAGCCCAATGGAATTCCGCTCTCTTGAGCGGGGCGCAGCGCTGGAGGATATCGGGCAGATCCAGATAAGGATAGACGGCCACCGCCGCCCGTATCAGGCGGGGAAACCGAATCAGGATATTGAGAACGGTAAGACCACCCGCCGCGCCACCCCAGATGCCGACGCGGGTTGGATCAATGAAACCTTGATCAGCGAGAGATTTGACAGCCGACGCCACGTCCTCGGCATCCGAAAGGCCCCAGCGTCCCGCCAGCGCTCTTTGATAGCTTGAGCCGTAACCCCAGCTGCCCCGATAGTTGACATAAAGAAACGCAAAACCGAGTTGCGTGAAAAACTTCGCTTTAGCCGGCCAGCCCGCGCTGACCTGATCCACCGGCCCGCCGTGAACCGCAATGATAAGCGGCAAGGGCCCACTGACATCCTTGGGCTGATAGAGCAGACCGTGAACCGTTTGTCCGTCGAGACTGGGCCATTGCACGCGCAAAGGTGATTGCGATTGCGTGCGATAAGGCTGCTTGAGGCGCACACGATTGGCTTCGTACCAGGTGTCGACATCATATTGCCAGGAACGCAGTCCCGGCAGGCTCTGGCTCGAGGCGCTGATCACGGATAGATGCCGACCATCCGGTGAGAATCGCGGTTGATCCAGCCAGCTGTCGCGGGTGCGCGGGGCCTTCCACTTTTGTGGGTAATCATCGGCTGCATAATGATAGTGAACGAAGTGCGAGCCACCTTTTTCCGTCGCAATCCCAAGAACGAGCGGTCGATGGGGATGCAGGGCAAACTGCGGTTGCTCGGCGCCTCGGGGAGGCTTGGCGTGTTCGGCCTGAGCATGACTGAGCTGCTGCCAGTGCTGACGCGCAATTTCGTAGGACCAGAACTGATACCATTCGCCGGTTCGCAGCAGCGCAATGACAAAGCGTCCGCAGGGACTAAATGCGGCTTCCGAACAACTCATCGGAACGTCACCCACCTGCGGCGGTTTGAGGGCACGCCCGGGACGCGGCACGGGACGCAGGTCCTGCATATCGTATTCAGCGAGATAAAGGGTGGCGGACTCCCAGGGCACATCATGCAAAGGCCAGGAAATATAAAGCATCAGAGCTTTGTCGGGGTGCCAGCGGACATTGCGCAAAAAGCCAGGCACGCGCAGAACACTGCGAACCTCGCGATCCTGGCGTAGTCGGGAAAAGATTTCCAGTTCCTCTTCATGCCCATGCTCGCTGATCCAGGAAAGCCAGCGCTCGCGCGGGTCGATCTGCAGTCCGAGCGAGGGAGGGATCCGGGCCAGAACGGTCTTGCGGTCGTAGCCAGTCTGCCAGAGCACGAGTTCCTGCGCGCGCACCGGTCGAAAGCGGGTCCCGTCCTTGTTCCACGAATAGAGTGTCAACGCCTGTGGGGCCAGTCCATAGATGCCGCTTTTGGCCGCAACAAACGAACCACCTCCCTGATCAAGTTCGGCGTGAAAGTCGATCGGTATTCGGGGATCTTCCGTCAAAGATGACGAGCCGTCCATATAGCGGACGCCTTGGTCGCGTGCGGTCAAAAAAGCTAATTGCTGCTCTGGCGTCCAGAGGTATTCGCGCACGAAACTTTTTTCCGTCATGCTGAGTAAGGTATCCGCTGTAATTCGCATGGTGCTCTCTTCAGCAATAAAGTCTCGCGCTGAAGATGCTAGCAGTGCGGGATCCAAAACACAAGGAATACAGAAGTTTTATGCAGGATGGTTCTGGATCACGGTTGCGGAAATTTAGCGAAGGCCTCCGGCTTCACCTTGCGAACGCAAAGTCAGTTGATTGGCGAGCAGCGTCAAGAGAATGTCCCGTGCATTTGTCTCATCCACATGGAAAGTGGATTGCAGTCGATCGATGCAGGTTTCAAAAAGCTGCCGGCGGCGCACACCCGGAATCGATTCATCCCTTCGATCCACGAAAACCACGACGAGTGTGGTTTCGCAAGGCGGCTTGCAGTTGCGGTGCAGATAAAAGTCGTTGCCCAGAATCGGGTAGCTGACCGTACCGCGCGCGATTTCTTCCGTCCCGTAAAAGAAATCTTCGAACGCTTGATAGACAAAGCCACACTTCGAACAGGTTTTGGGGAAAGGTGTTTTGAGGCGGCTTTTCAGGAAACCAAGTGACTTCGAGAGGGTCAAGGATATTTGAACGATTTCATCAATTTCGCGGCGCAGCATGTCCTGGGCTGCATCATGAATTGAGGGTTTCATCGCGTCAGCCAAGCTAGGTAAACTACTCATGACAAGAACCTCTTCAGCCGGAATTCTTTTCCTCACGAAAACCCCTTCGGCAATTTTTTGCGTTTGGATTTTATCGCTGCATTCCTCGATGTTTGCTGACCCGTTGGGCCGGAAAGTGGTCCCGCGACAGTCGATTTCCACGCACCCTGTCACTTCATGACAGAAGGTAAGAGTTCGCGTCATTTAGGCTAACTCAGCTGTTATGTGAGTTGACAGAACACTTTGTTCCCTGGGGCTGGACAGAAGTGTTCTGTGTGCGTTATGAAAATAATGAGGGAGTCATCATCATATGGAAGCAAGAGCCACTGACTATCGTCTGATACTGCAGAAAGAACTGACAAATCGCTGCGATCAGAATCCGCGATATTCCCTGCGTGCTTTCGCTCGTGATCTCAAACTTTCTCCGTCACGTTTGAGCGAGATTCTGAATCGCAAGCAGGGCCTGTCCCGCGGCGCCGCGCAAAAAATAGCAGGTGTTCTGGGATTCGATGAAAGGGAAACTCAGTACTTTTGTGACCTGGTTTCCATAAAACATGCCAGAAGTGTCAAGGAACGTGAAGAGGCGAAGCTGCGATTGCTCAAAGTGGACTTTGAAAAAGAGCGGGATAGTCGGTTTCAGTTGCAACTCGATGCCTTTAAGATTATTTCTGACTGGTATCACCTCGGAATACTGGAACTCATGAAGTGCAAGGACTTCCGGCACGATACCAAGTGGATCGCCAGACGACTTGGGATTCCTTTGATCCAGATCGAATTGGCCGTTGATCGCCTCATGCGCGTGGGGCTTTTGAAGAAGGAAGGCGACCAGTACGTTGCCATTCAGGAGGACGGTTGGGTGCCGGGAGGGGTTCCTTCAGGCAGCATCCGCAAGTTTCACCGCCAGGTTCTGGAAAAAGCCATTCAGGCCATGGCCGTGCAGCCCGTCCAGGAACGCTTGTTTTCGACTCATTTTCTGACTGTGGATCGCGCTGATCTTCCCGCGGCCTTCGAGGCCATACAGGATTTTCAACGACGCTTCTGCGCTCAGTTTCAAGGCGAACAGCCTAGGGAATTGCTCTATTGCATATCCATGCAACTCTTTAAAATTGTGGAGGAGGGAACGGTATGAAAAGGCTTCGAATAGCCGCGCTGCTGATCGGCCTCAGTCCGGCTTACGCGCAGGCTCAGCTGAAAAACCTGAAATCACTGCCGAATCTCGACAAGGATATTCCTGTCACCGTCGGCATTCAACCTGACCTGCCCCTGGTCACGCCCGGCGGAAAACTTGGCCACTGGGGTGTAGGCAATGGCGGCGACTGGCTGCGCATCAGCTTCGCGCGTGCTCGTGAATATGCGGCGCATGTGGTGCTGCGCATCAATCCGCATTCGCTGTCCCGAATTCAGTCGGCCAACATCCGTGACTGGATTATGAAGAATCAAAAGTTTTTGGCCGCGGATATTCTACAGACCGAACACGTCTGGGTGAACGAAGAAAAACCCAGCTGCGCCTTCACCGTTCCTCCCGGAAGCGGCCAGGTTCCGACCTCGAATCCCATTCAGTTCTCCTATCCAACCTGTCGTTCGCATCCCAGCGCACCGGTGAACTTCATGCAGGCGGCCCAGCTGCTCATTCATGAAGCGACTCACCATTTCAATGCGGATGAAACCACAGCGGATCTGATCGCCATCGGCATTATCGATGCCTGGCAGAGCGGACTCATGGATTCCCTTCCTTTGGGACTCACGAATGCACCGGGCAGCATGCAGCAACATGCAGCCGTCTGGACCGGTGATCGCATGATCGTGGTCGGCGGCTTCCGCGATGAAATTCCGGATTATCTGAACACCGCTTACTCCTATGATCCCGCCAGCCGCCAGTGGACGAATTTGAATCCTCCGGATTGGTTTACCCCGCGCGGCCAACCCAATGCGATCTGGACCGGATCCGAAGTGTTGATCTGGGGTGGGTTTGATCGTTCGGGTGACACCACAACCTGGTCGTTCAATGGAGCACTCTACAATCCCAGCACCAAAGTCTGGACTCAGGTGAATCACCCTGATTTCTGGAAACCGGCTCAGGCACTGGTCACAACCTATCCTCTGCAAACCGTGGTGTGGACAGGCGACAAGGCCATCGTTTGGGGCGGCTATGATACGACAGGTCAGTCACTCGGAGCCATTTTCGATCCGACGACTCGTACCTGGTCACGGATGGCCGTTACCGCGCAGGCGCCGCGAACCCTCGAAGGTCATTCCGCGGTTTGGACCGGCGATTCCATGATCGTCTGGGGCGGTTATTCCGGCAATAATGTGGTGACCGATTACGGTGCCATTTACAATCTGGCCACCGATAGCTGGAAGCCGATTGCAGGCAAAGGTCAGGGCGCACCCACGGCGCGCGCGGGTCATCAGGCGGTTTGGACTGGCAACGCCATGGTTGTGATCAGCGGCGGCGGAGTTGGCACCAGCACGGATCTGACATCAACGGGCGGACTTTACTATCCGGCCACGAACACCTGGACCAACTATCGCAGTGAGCTCATGACGGAACGCTATGGCCATCGCGTGGTGTGGAACGGAGAAGAGGTGCTGCTCATCGGTGGACAGTCCAGGCGTCTCGCCACGTACTTTGGCGAAGTCTATGCTTTCAATCCGATTACCCTGCGCTGGCGCATCCTGCCCGGTTCGGTCACACCGCCTCCGCGTTCCTTCTCGTCCATCGTCTGGACCGGAAGCAGCGCATTGGTCTGGGGTGGTTACGCCGGAAATAGCAAGACCCAGCGCTCCGGGGCCCAGTATTTCCCATAAGTTTTAATTATATCAATAAGTTATAACGCGCAGCCCGTCCCTCCGGGCTGCGTTTTTTTTGGAATTCTTGAAATCCTTAAGTTTTTTCCAGGCCAGCCGATGCCCATCCCGGAGTATTCGCGCATCACGCGCGGAGGGCGAGGGCAAAATGATTGTAGATAAGGCAAGTGAAGAGCTTTTGGTGGCCGCTGTCATGGATACCCGTCCATGCATGATTCCACAGGACACCAAGGTCGCGGATGCCCTCACGCAGTTGACAGAAAAGCGAATCGAAAGCTGTGTCGTCGTCGAGAAAAACGGCAGTGTCCGTGGCAGCCTTGATTTTCGTGATCTGGCCCTGGCCCAGATGAATGGAAAGAAAAGCAGAACTTTAGCTGATCTTTGCAGTCAAACGCCTTTGCTGGTGGATGCTCGTGCCCAACTTCTGCCGGTGCTCGAAGATATGAAAAAGCGCGGGCTGCGGCTCGCGGCCGTGGTCGATGGGAACAAGGCGATCGGCGTTCTGCATGTGAACACGATCGGGATGCGCCTGCCGGAAATCCTCGGACAGAAGCAAAGGGAAATTCAGGAGCTGCGGGCCGATCGTGATGCCAAGGACGAATATCTTGGTCTGGTTTCCCACGACATGCGCGCGCCCCTGAGCGTCATTTCGCTTTCCACCGACTATCTTCTGACCGCGGAAAGCGGCAAAGCCCTGAGCCCGGATCAAAAGTCCTTTATCGAGCGTATCAAACGCAACGGGGAACAGGCTGCGTCGATGATCCACGATATCCTGGATGTGGTCCGCCTGGAGCATGGCTTCAGTCTCGACTATCGGATGACACGCTTTGCGGACCTTGTGCAGGACAGCATCCAGAACCTGCAGGTCGTGGCGGCCAAAAAGAATATCACCTTTCAGGTCAGCTTCGATCACGATATTCAAGTCAACCTGGATCCCCAGCGCATGCGGCAGGTGATTGAAAACGTCCTGATCAATGCCATTAAATTTTCCCCGCCCGGTGGACAGGTCTTTGTCAAGTCGTGGCTGACTCAGAAAGCCGGTTCGGATCACCTCGCCTTTCAGGTTCGGGATCAGGGGCAGGGCATTCGCAAGGAAGACGAGGCCAAGGTCTTTGAAGCCTTTGTGCAGACCGGCCGCTCCATCTACGGCAAGGACGGTGTGGGTCTTGGACTGGCCATCGTTCGCAAGTTTGTGGAATTTCATCAGGGCAGCATCGAATTGGACGGCGGCTGGCAAAAGGGCGCGAGCCTGACCATCTTTATGCCCAATGCTTCGCTGGTCACGACGCCGGCGTCGCAAGCCACCCCGCAAGGGCCTGTGGTCCTTCTGGTTGAGGACGACGAATCCATCCGTGAATTCTATAAGCAGTCCCTTGAGGAATACAAATTCCATGTGATCCAGGCTTGTGATGGTGTGGAGGCCTTTGCCCTGTTTCAGCAGCACGCGGTGGATCTGGTGCTCTCTGATATCCGCATGCCCAATGTTGATGGTCTCGAACTTCTGGCCCGGATTCGTACCTCCGGCAGCCAGGTTCCTGTGATCCTGTGCAGCGGTTATTACATCGGTCTCGAGAACGATCTCACGAGGAGCGATCATAAACCCAATCGTATCATCGATAAGCCTTTCAAAGTGAAGGATATGGTGGAAGCGATTGAAGACCAATTACGACGCTATAAACAGGCCTCGTAAGTCCATAGGGAGATGCCACGATGAAATTCGCCCTGAGCCTGCGCGATGAACTTCTGCGGAACATTCCCGATCGCTGGAAGGAAAATTTTGGCGAGGAATTCTACACGCAGTATGTGAAGCTGCACCTGAAGCTTATGAAGGGCCGGGTGGAATGCAGTGGGGCGGAACATAAGATCGAATATATGGTGACCGATCAGGGTCACAACGAGAAACTGATCTTCCTGCCAGGCTTCGCGGATGCCAAGGAAAACTTCTACAACGCTGCCCAGTTCCTGGCGAAGGACTGTGACGTGCTGGTTCCGGATCTGCCCGGTTTTGGCCGCAGTTTCAAGCACAAGAGTGAAACTTACAAACTCAGCAACTACAGCAAGTGGATGCATAACTTTATCGAGCAAACCGGCTGGGATCAATTCCATCTGGTGGGCAACTCCCTCGGCGGCGCCATCGCTGCGGAACTGGCCCTCAGCATGCCCGAGCGCATCAAATCCCTAAGTCTCGTGGACTGTGCGGCCATCGTCCTTCAGGATCAGCCCTCGATCTATCAGGAGTTCCTGAATGGTCGCAATGTTTTTGCGATCGCCACTCACCTGCAGTTCGAATACTTCCTGAATCGGGTCTGTCACACGCCGCCGATGATTCCGCCCTTTGTCAAGGAACACATTTTTCGTGATTTTCACCAGCACGCGACCTGGTACAAGAAAATCATGAGCGATCTCCTGGAAGGGATTCAAACCCTGAACGATCCGAACGTCGAGAAAATGGCTCTCAATCACCGGCTCAGGGATATCAAACTTCCCACCATGATCGTGTGGGGTGATGAGGATACCTTTTTCCCGCCCGCCACAGCGGATTTTGTCCGCAGTCAGATTCCAGGGTCTGTCCTTTACCTGCTCGCCGATCGCGGGCATGCCCCTCATATTGAGGCGCCTTACCAGTTTGCTCAGCTCATTCGGAAGTTTATGCGACGTCATCTCTAAATGCGGCGTGCTTTACATGTACCACTGATCACGAACAGGCGGCGTATCCTGCGTATCCCAGGTCAATGGGGAAGCTCTGGGGCGCGTGCGGAAGCGCGGCAGCTGCCGGCCTGCATCGGTCGTCAGCCGCGTGTGGCTGCCGCGATGCAGGAGTTTCGGTTTGAAACTGCCGCGAACCGGACCGCCTTTCGGTGTGATACGCGGATGATCCCGCACGAAGCCGAGTTCCTGGGCCAACCTTTTCATACGTAAGGAATAGATCCCCCAGAAGGCCACGACTCCGACCGGCAGTCCCAAGGTCAAACTCATCGTGGGAATGTCGCCCTCCGACCGCCACGCGGCCAGCAGCGCAACCCCCAGCATTCCTCCAGCCAACGACAAGGCAGATTTGGTAAAATCCCGATGATCAAACGTAAGCATAGTGGTCCCTCCTCTATGCAGGCTCCTGGTCCGATTCTTCGGACTCTGATCAAAAAAAATGAATCTCGCGACTGATCTCAGCTTCTTCCAGCTTTTTCTTTTTCTTTGATAACGGGCGTGAGAAAGCCCTGCGGGCGCTGGCGGCTGAATTCCAGCCTCAGGCCCTCGATAGGACTTGCAAATTCGTGGGGCTTATTCCAGGTCCAAACGGATTTTAAGTTCGGTCCAGCCGGCGAGGGGTTGGCCGAGAGGGTTTTTGCGCGGCGAAAAGCGGGAGTTGCGGGCCGCATGGAGCACGCGTTCATCCATGCCGTAGCCAATTTTCTTGCGAAGCTCCGCCTCGACCACCTTGCCTTGGGCATCGACATAGACATCGATGATGAAGGATCCTTCCAGATTGTTTTCCTCGGCTTCGGCTGTATATTCCGGACGAATGAAACTGCCGGCGATGAGTGTGGCGTCGGCACTGAGATCGCGATCGAGTTTGCGAATCTCTTCGGGCGAAAGACGCTTGCCTTCATCAGGAAGCATGGTGGTGTTGCCGGCCGGAGCACTGAAGGAACCCTTGCCACCTTCCGCAAAGGAATCCTTGCTGAGCCCCATCACCGGCTGCGGCGGTGGTGTGTTGTCGACAGGTTTCTTCGCCGGCGTGGCCTTCGGCTGTGGCGGCGTTTTGGGTTTGGGTTTTGGCGCTTCCTTGGGTTTGGGCTCAGGTTCGGGAGGTGGAGCTTCCACGGTTTTGGGTTTTTCCACAACATTCACTGCAACCTTGCTGTAGGTCTTCGCCCGCTCCGCTCGCGGGACGAATTGCACCACTGAAAAAAAGATGATGTGCAGCAGCAAGGATGCGCCCCAAATGGCGAGAATACGCGTAAAGCCTGCCTGTTGTAAGAGTTCCATGCACGATCCTATCGCTGGGAATCCCGGTGTTGACTTGACCGGAGCAGTCGCGTCCCTATAATACCTCATGTGCTCTGAATCCGAGTATAACGGAAAGCAATGAGGCGTCCTCATGTCGATGATCAGCTTAAAAAAAATACAGAGATTGACACTCCTGTGCTGCTGTGCAGCGGCATCCCAGGCGTTGTCCCAGCCCGAGGTGCCTCCACCGCCGGCTGCAGCCCCGGCGACGAAAGTCCTGCTTAAAGTGATGGCCAAGGGTTCCGGGCGCATCCTGAAACGTGCCGAAGTTCGCATTGGCCATGAAATCCTGTCCACAGGGCCGGACGGGACGCTGGAGCTGGTGGTTCCTGAACGCGACGGTTCCATCCAGGTCCTGCGGCAAGGCTACGAAGCTGTCTTCGTCGATTTCAAGGAGCTCCGTGGCAAGTCCGATTACAATGTTTATTTGCCGCCCGGCAAACCGGATGATAGTGAAGTCGTCATTACCGGACAGCGGCGTCCGGAAACCTCACGGAAAACCGTCACCGTCCAGGAGACGAGCCGGATTGCTCCCGGTGGTGACCCCGCGCAGATCACGCAGCTTCTGCCTGGTGTCCAGAGCAACCCCGGCCGCACAGAAGTCGTCATTCGCGGCTCGGGTCCGAACGACAGCCGCTATTTTGTCGATGATATCATGGTGCCGAGCATCTTCCATCAGGTCGCCAACCTCAGTGTGGTCCCGGCACAGCAGCTGACGGATGTGGACTTTAATTCCGGTGGTTTCGGGGCTCAGTATGGGGATGCCACGGGCGGGATTATCGTTCTGCGTTCCTCCGATAAAGTGCCGGAAGTGCCGCGCACGGATTTTGTCGTCAACGTTCCCTTTTATCTCGGCATCTATCACGAGCGTCCGCTGGACGAAAAAAGTGCCATCGCTGTTTCCGTCCGCAAAAGCACGCTGGAATATATCCTGCCGTCGGTCATTCCCGATGACAGCGATGTGACCGTGGTTCCGCTTTTTGGCGATGCGTATGCCCGCTATCTGACCAAAAATGAGACGACCAGCTATAAACTGACGATGATTGCCAGCGAGGATGGCCTGACCCTGTCGGCGCCTTTTGATGGCAGTTCCGACGAAGATGGCAAGGTGGATCTCAGCCTCAAGAATCGCTTTGCTGTGATCGGCCTGGAACGCGATCATAATCTAGGGGAAGGCTGGCGTTACCGGATGACGCCGCAGTATTCGTACTCCCGCTTTCAAGTCGGCTTTGGTGATGACAAGATTTTTATCACCAGCAATGTCCTGCAGATGCCGACGGAATTTACCAAAAGGCTCGACAAGGGACGCAATCTTTATCTCGGTATCCTGCCGCAGTACAATGTCGGCAAGTTCGATATCATGGCTCCCGCCTTTGCCGGTGATGATCCCTATTACGATCCCGAGGACGCGCCCCGTATCGCTACCTCCGCCGACTTTTCGTTTTCGAACTTCGCCGCCTGGAGCAGCATCGATCTGCAGGCTGGATCCTTGATCTATACGCCTGGTGTGCGACTTTTCAAAGCCGGTTTTGTGGACGAGGTCGGTGTGGACCCACGTCTCGCCCTGCGTTACCCGCTGGATGAGAGCAATACCTTGAAGGCCGCCACGGGACTTTACTCCATTGCTCCCGAACCGCAGGAAACCAACGAGGCTTTCGGTGATCCCGATATCGGCTATGAAAAATCCAATCACTATGTGCTGGGTCTTGAAACGCGTTGGACGGATCGGTGGGTGTCGGAGTTTCAAGCGTTCTACAAGAAGACCTACCGTCTGGTGGTTTCCGGTGGGCCCGAAAATTATCAGGATACCGGCAGCCGCCGCACCTATGGTTTCGAAACTTTCATTCGCAGGAATTTGACTGAACAGTTCTTTGGCTGGCTTGCCTACACCTGGTCGGTGTCCGAAGAGAAAAAAGCGGATCAGGATGAGTGGTTTACCAGCGCCTACGATCAGACTCATATTTTGAATCTGGCCGGCTCCTATAAGATCAATGCTTACTGGGATCTTGGAACCAGGGTGAAGTACAATACCCAAAGCCCTTACACGCCGGTGACAGGGGCGGTGTATAACGGCAACCTCGACAAGTATCAGCCGCTCTATGACGAGTCGAATCCCAACAGCGCCCGGGCTCCCGCTTCGCATTCGATTGCGCTCTTTGCGACCTACGACTCGCTTTACGATACGTTCAAGCTGAAGTATCAGTTCGGTGTGGATTACCTGGCGGTCGGACGTCGGGTGGATAGCGTGCAGTACAACTACGACTATTCCGAAAAAGACGAGGTATCGGCCCTGCCTCCCATTCCATATATCCAGATCAGTGGAGAATTCTAATGCGAATCGCTTCTCTTATAGGACTCCTGACTCTGCTGCTGGCCTGTTCAGGTGAAGACAAGAGGCCGGAAACCGCGGATAAATTGAAACCGATTCTGGTGCTGGTGAATCCGCCCGCAGGAGCGAGCACACCAACGGCGCCCTTGGATGCCAGCGGCTGGGAGGCACCCGTTGCGGGTGGGACCGTGACCCTGCAATTTCACTTTATCGGACCCGCGGATATGGAAACGCTGACATTGACACCAGGTGAGGTGGAGCTACAGCCTCCGACTTTGCCGATTACGAACTGGACGGTGGCGGCAGCGGCGCCTCATGATTATCCCGGTCTGCGTCATGTCACGATTGATGCGACGGCCAGCCTGCCCACAGCTCAGGAGCTGAGCACACCGTTATCCACATTTGATAAAGAGGGCTTTGTGCGCCTCCGTTATACGCTGGTTGTAAGTGATGGCTCACGGGAGTTGCCGGTGGTCGGGGATTTTATTGTTTATCGTGATAACACCGTGCCGGGTGCGAGTGAGAATCTCTTTGGCTCAACCCTGGACCTGCCGCTTCCGAATGAGCCGGTCACGGACAAGGTTGTGAAGATCGCCAGCACGCTGCAAAACCCTCAGGACGAGCCGGTGAAAATTGGCTGGTATGTCAGCGAAGGTGAAATCAAAAACCGGCGCGCGGCCAATACGGAGTGGGAACTGCCTGGATCCGGGGACTATACCCTGATTTTCACTGTACGCGGCAAGGAGTCGCGCAATGGGGATATTCAGATCCGATCGGTCTCCATGCCTTGATGGCGTGATTGGGTATCCCCCTTGCCAAGCGTCAGAAGTTCAAATAATAAAGCCCTGCAGTTTTCATTCGTTTATGCAGGGAAAAACAGCATGGCGGAACTCAAAAAATTTCTTTCCAAAGATGGTTCCATTCGCATCGCCACGGTCATCAGTACAGAAACCGTGAACGATGCGTTTCGCTATTTTGAAGCCTCGCCCTTGGCGAAAACCCTGATGGCTCGTGCGATCACGGGCGCGATTCTGATGGCCAGTCAAATGAAAGAGCGGCTCGGCACCGCGCTTCATTTTATTGGTGAGGGACCCATTCAAAGTATTTTTGCCTCGGCTCAGTATGAAGGCGGAGCCAAGGTCTACTGTGAAAATCGTAATGCAGAGCTTCCTGAAGGTGTCACGCATCTGGGTGCGGGCCTGGGAGCCGGCCGCCTGGATGTGATTCAGTCACGTCCCTTTGAACGTGAACCATTGCGCGGCACCGTGGAGCTTTACACTGGCGAGATCGGGGACGACATCGCCTACTACCTGAACCAGTCGCATCAGATTCCAGCCATCGTTTCTCTCGCGGCGCGCCCCGCGGAAAAAGGTGTGGAAGTTGCGGGTGGCTATATCATCGAGCTGATGCCTGGCTATACCGATGAAATCATTCAGAAGCTCGAGCAGCTGCAACCTCTGGTGGAATCCACAGTCAGAAAATTGCAGCACGGCGCAGCTCCGGAGGATCTGATCGATATCTATCTGGATCACTTCGAATTCGAGGAGGTCACGCATCCTTACAAACCACATTATGAATGTGGCTGCAGTGTCGAACGCGTGGAACGTTCGCTCCTTCTGCTTGGCCGTGGCACGCTGGATGAGATGGTCAAGGATAAGGAATCAGCAGAGATTGCCTGCGAATTCTGTGGCTGCAAATATGAGCTGTCGATTGAAGCCTTGAAGAAGCTGCGCGATAGTCTGGATGAAGTGCCTGTGCATTGAGAAAAAGGGGCAGGTATGATCTGAGCAGCCGGACTCAGCCGGCCTGCTTCAGATGAAGGGCATCAAGCCTTGTTTTCTGGAAGTTTGGCTTGATCTTTTTCAGCGTCCGCTACGGAGCGTTTGAAGTTACGAATACCCTCGCCCAGGTTCTGGCCGAGTTTAGGAAGTTTACTGGTGCCAAATAGCAAGACAACCACGCCGGCAATCATGAACATTTCCATAGTCCCGATAGGCATACGTTCCTCCTCAGTTCCTTACTTGAATACCACACGTATCGGCAAAATCACAAAAAAATTGAGTGAAAAAGCGGCTTTACGTTTTTTTTAGAGCGGATGGTCCGGTCTTTATTCAGGTTTTGGGGTAACCCGGCCCAGCGTTTGGCAAATTTAAGCTGCAAAATGCCCTTTCTGCAACCGCGTCCTTGTGAATTCTTTATAAACATGGCATCTCTGGGTTCTTTAACAGCGTCCATCCCGAGGATCCACGCCATGAACGGTTCCCCAAAGATCAGTCTCCCGACACCCGAAGCCATTCAGGCCGCAGCGCGAGCCCTGCGGGCCGGCCAACTGGTGGGAATGCCTACGGAAACTGTCTACGGGCTGGGCGCGGCGATCGATCAGGATGCGGCCCTGGAAGCGGTCTTCGCCTATAAACAAAGGCCTTTCGAGGATCCTCTGATTGTGCATGTCCTGGGCGCTGAGGGTGCTTTGGCTCTGTGGGATTTGAATGCGAAAACCCGGCCCCTTATCCAGGCCCTCATGGAAACGTTCTGGCCTGGGCCTCTGACACTGGTGGCTCCGGCGCGTCCGCAGGTTTCGCGTCTGGTCCGCGGCGGCGGAGACTCTGTCGGCATCAGGGCACCGGCGCATCCGGTGGCGCGCGCTTTGATTGAGGCCGCAGGAGTTCCCGTTGCGGCGCCTTCCGCCAATCTCTTTGGTCATGTCAGTCCCACGCGGGCTCAGCATGTGGCCGATGATTTTTTTGATCGACCGCTTTTGATCCTCGATGGGGATCGCAGTACGATCGGTATCGAGTCCACGGTCCTGAAGGTTGACGATGATGGTCATCTGCGTCTTTTGAGGCATGGTGCCATCGGGGAAGCGGATATCCTGGATGCCCTAAAAAACAAGGGTTTCACGGCCTCATTCAGCAGCAAGGTGCCGGGTCAAACGCCGAAGCGGGTTGAAGGTCCTGGTCAATATCTGAAGCATTATGCGCCGCACACGCCGGCCTGGATGCTGACGCCGCAGGGCGGCATGCCCGAGGGTTATGCCGTTCGGGAAATTTTGCCGCTTGAGGCGGTCGCCTGTCTGGATTTTGCGGGACGCTTTGAAAAAAGACGGCAGGATTTTCACAGTTATCAGGATCTCGCCGCCAGTGGGCAGGTTGCGGAAGCGGCTCAGATTTTGTTTCAGCAGCTGCGGGCTTCAGAACAGCAGGCCGGGCATCAGGTGATCCTTCTGCCCGAACTCGATCCGCATCAGCCTGATCAGCAGGCGGTTTATGATCGTATCTTCCGCGCCTGTGAGGGCAAGAGAGCCTGCATCGTGGGCCGCGAAGTCCATCTCAGTTAAACCCGGGTCAGCTGCTTTTCTATCCAGGCGTGCACTTCCTCCGGAGCACGAATGGTGACCAGGGTTCCTTCGTCCTCATGCTTCTCCTGCAAAACCCGCGCGCGTTCTCGGATCATGCCGAGGACCTTGCCCTGCGTATAGGGAATCAGAAGAATTTTGTCGATCATGTTGGCTTCGAAGAAACCCAGAATCAGTTCCCGCATGCGCTTGATATCGTCCGGGTTGCGCGTGGAAATAAAGATGGCCTCCGGAAATTCCTGCGCCAGCGCCTCCTTCTGTTCAGGCTCCAGCTGATCGACCTTGTTCAGGACCAAAAAGCTCGGCGTCTGAGTCGCACCGATTTCCCCCAGCACAGCCTGGGTCACCTCGATCTGCGAGCGAAAGCTTGGATCGGAAGCATCCACAGTAAAAAGCAGCAGCGAAGCATTCAGAGCCTCATCCAAAGTGGATCGAAACGAAGCCACCAGATCATGCGGCAGCTTTTTGATAAAACCGACCGTATCGGAGATCAGAATGCGCGGCACGGTTTCCGGTAGCAGGGTGCGCACGGTGGTGTCGAGCGTGGCGAAGAGTTTGTCCTCCACCAGCACCTCACTGCCGGTCAGGGCCCGCATCAGCGAGGACTTGCCGGCGTTGGTGTAACCCACGAGCGCGACCGTGGGAACCTCGCTGCGTTGAGCACGCCGCGTATTCTGTTCATGCTGAATCGATTCCAGCTGCTGCCGAAGTTCCGCAATACGATCCCGAATGCGACGCCGGTCGAGCTCATGAGCGGTTTCCCCGGCACCCTTCGCGCCAATTCCACCACCCTGGCGGTCACCACCCACATGGGACGCCCGCAAACGCGGGGCCAGGTAAGCAAGCTTGGCAATTTCCACCTGCAGACGGGCTTCGCGACTGCGGGCATGGCGGCTGAAAATTTCCAGGATGACGCCACTCCGATCCAAAACCTCGACACCGGTTGCATCCTCGAGGTTGCGCAGCTGCGTCGGCGTTATTTCCGTATCGAAGATCACGACATTGGCCCTGGTTTCCGGCGGATGCATCGGCTCGGGGCGTTCGTCTTCATCGTCTTCCCCAGCCTCCTTTTTGAAGCCGCGGACGATGCCGGTGCCACCGGTCCAGGCCGCGAGCTCCTTCAACTTGCCTTCACCCAGAATCGTGCCGGTGGCCAGCGCCTTGCGTTTTTGTGAGATGCGGCCGAGGGTCACAAAGCCCAAAGTCGTGCAGAGGCGCTCCAGTTCCTTGAGCGAGGCCTCATGATCGGCATCCGAAACGCCTGGGAGCTGCACGGCCGCCAGAACAGCCTTGGGTTTTTTATCGATATTGGGATTCTGACTCATGGGAATTTCCTTGCTCGGGTACACAATACGCGCGGACACCGTTTGTATATTATTGGGAGAAGGAAAAGCATAGGAAAGTGCGGTGGGTCATTTGAGCATGGAGGAGGGGTGCAGCCCTCGAGGGGCTGCGGAGAGCACGTCAGATGAAAAAGCGGAATTTGGCCAGGATCAAACCCAGATTGGTGTCCGTGTTCTTCAGCGTGGTGCCGCCTTTGACCTTAATGTCCGTTTTGGTGTAGGTGTAATCAATGCCGAAGACGTATTCGAAGTTCTTGGCGATGGGAACAACACCCAGCAGATCAAGATACAGGGAATATCCCGAAATATCCGCTTCCTGAGTCGTCGGGGGGGTGCCGCCGGTCGTGTTTTTTTCGCTGCCCATGAAGTAAGTGGGGCTGATATCGAACTCGAAGGTCACCTTGTTGCTCAGTGGACGGCTATAGAAATAATAGCCGCCGATGGAATTTTCTGAGGATTCATCCCCATCCTTGACGCTGCGCGAGTTGATCCCGAGGCTGAGACCGGCTTCCTGATTGTCGAAAGCCTTGCCGAACAGGACGTTTCCGCCCATGTCCTGAGGGTAGATATAGACGGAATACTCGCCTACAAAGGCGGCGAGTTCAACGTCGCCGGGGAAGGTCGTGAAGCCGGAAGATTCTGTTTTGGTGGTCGTGGTTCCATTGTCTTCTTCCAAGGTGTTCATGTCGTAACGCCAAACGCCATGAGACAAGCGCAGCGAAGCAGGTTCACCGCCCTCCTCGGCTGCCACAAACGATGCAGGCATAAGAATGCAGACGCCAGCTGCCATGTTCAGAAGCAAGTTCCGACTCATAGGAATCCTTCCTGTGAAGATTTAAGCACTTCTCCAAGATTAGACATTCTGACAGGAAGGCTCAATCAAATTCTGACATAATGTGCGTAGCCAAAGGGACATTTCGTCCTGATCCTGCTGTTCATGCCAGTACATGAAGATGGCCGGCAGGGGACAGTCGATCGGCAGAGCCGCCTGGGCGAGTTCAGGCTGCAGGCCGCTGGTCGTCATCAAACGGGCCGGAACGGTCAGCAGCAGATCGGTGGTCGCCGCCGTCCGGGCCGCTGCAAAAAGATGCTGACAGCGCATGGCGATCGTCCGGTGCCAGCCCCGTCTCTGCAGTTCAAAATCCTCCAGGGACAGTCCCATCCGCCGGGAGGAAACCACGATATGCCGGGCGGCGAGGTAGGCTTCAAGGGTCAGCTCCCTTTGGAGCAGGGGATGATCCCGGCGACCTACCACCATCCAGACATCCTCCATCAGTTTTTGAGAACGCAGGCGCGGGGACACCGGCAGCTGCACATCCAGGGCAAGATCCAGCTGACCGGAGGCCAGTTCCTTTTCCAGATCCTGACGCTTGATGCGCAGACTCGTGAGTTGAGCCAGCGGCGCCTTCTGCATAAAGACTTGCATGAGCTGCGGCAGAAAAAAGGCTTCCAGGGGATCACGCGTCGCCAGAAAAAAATTGCGCCTTGTCTCCTGGGGCACAAATGCAGGGGCTTTGAAAGGCAAACTCAGATGCAGCTGCTGCAGGGCCTCGTGGATTTGTGGCCAAAGGTTCCGGGCCAGAGGCGTCGGTTCCATGCGCGGACCGCGGCGGACGAACAGTGGATCCTGGTAAAGTTCCCGCAGACGGGAAAGACTATGACTCACAGCCGGCTGGCTTAAGCCCAAAACCTGGGCTGCGCGGGTGATATGAGCCTCCCGATAAATGGCATGAAACGCCACGAAAAGATTGAGATCGATCGTGTGGAGGTGCATCGTATCGTGTCCTTTCCCTTCCGGCCTGTTTCCAATTCTTTAAACCGTGGTGATTAACAGCAAGTTGGCACCATCCCCAGGCAAAGTCGTTTCCATGCAGGGATTCACTGGTATTGAAGGAAAATCCCGCTTTTGTCCACCACGAGAGATTTTTTCACTGATCTTGGTATATCTCATCAGGATTCCTCTCCAGGCTGTTTCTTAATATTTGACAGTCGCTTCCAGGCTTCAGTAAATTGCGACTCAGAATCTCGTAAGTTGTCCTGAATAAAGCCTCAGAAAAATCATGGAAGCAGGAGTGAATCCGCGTGTGCGGAACGTGAAAGTTGTTGCGTTCTGTTCACGAGGCGTTGCGCACTTTGGCCTTTTTTCAAAGGATTGGAAGAACCGTGCATAAGCAAAGAGCCTCAGCTTTTCTCAGTCGTTTTTTGTGTTTGAGTCTGGTTCTGGCCGGTGGTGTGAGCTGTCAAAAACGTTCCTCTGCGCCCAGGCCGGCGGTCGAGCAGGATCCCGGAGGATTGATACTGCCGACCCAGCCTTTGCCCGTTCCCGATGGGAATGACGGTGTGATCAAGTGGCCGAACGGGCAGATCTCTCTGACGATGAAGATCAAAAATCGGGCCTACATCCAGGTCAACGGTTTGGTGGCCCCGGTCACCTATCGTCAATTTCTGGAACGCGGCAGCCCTTTGGTCCGGGCCGAGGTCCGGGATGCGATTGGTCAGAGCCTGATTCGTTCCCTGCACAAACTTGAGGCGGACGTGCATGAGGAATTCCTGCTGAAAGAGATCGTGCCCGAAGCGGGCTATTATTCCATGTGGATTCCTTATGAAGAAGCCCTTTGGAACCGCCTGCGCGCGGTGAAGGAGCTTCCGGTTCCCATGACTCTGGAAGCTGTCACGACCGATCCCAATGAATTGGAACGCGTCGCGCAGCAGTCCAAGCAGATCAATGACATGATCGTGGCCGGCAAAGCCAAGGACACCACCGATGGATTTTCCGGGCTGAGACGCATCGGTGTGACCAATGAGTGGTTGCAGGCCCTGGAGCAGGAATTGGGTGAAAAGGTGGATGGTTCCCTGGTCAAAGTCGGGATCACGGATACCGGTATCACCTATAATCATCCGTCCTTCCGTGATGCCGCCGGCAAGCCGCGCGTTATCTATATGAAAGATTTCACGCAGGAAGGAAAAGTTTATTTCCCCAGTACAGCGAAATTCTCCGTGCGCCTCGGGACGGCAGCGGAAGCCTCCCAGGCAGGCACTCCCCAGAGCAAGCTTCTGATCGCCGAGGAAGTCTCCGCGCATGTCAATATCGTGGCCACGACCCCAGCCGCGGATGGCGCCAACCTTCTGCCCCTGCCCAAGGGCACGGCTCTGGTGGTTCCGGTGGATGTCCGGCGTGCGGTCGCGGAGGGGGCGAGTGTGCGTCTCGGATTTCTGGCTGAAGTGGCCCTGGGAAGTCCCTTTGATTTGAACCGCAATCTCAAGAACGATGACCTTCTTGGGCTTCTGCTGGTCTCTCCTCCCGGCAGTCGTGATCCAGCGGAGAGCAAGGTGTATATAGCCCTGGAGCCTGTCGGCAGTCTGGCGAAAACAGGGGAGATCACCCTGCAGGAACGCCTGGAAATGGGCAAGGCCGTGCCTCTGCGCGATTTCAATCGCAGTGGGGATGTCACGCAAAGTTATGCAGAAAAATTTGGTCTGGCCTTTGAAACGATGAAATTGAAAGCCTCGGACGGTCAGGATGTTGATACCATCGCGGTCAGTATCGTCGGCTATGATTCCGGTCTGCATGGTTCGCATGTGGCCGGTATCATCGGTGGGCGCAAAACTCTCCTGAATGATGATGACCTTACCCTCGCACGCGGCGTGGCCCCGAATGCTCAATTGATGTCCATTCGGACTTGTGCCAATACCCGTGGCTGCTCGGCATCGAACGCTATTATCGATCTGACCCTCGAAGGCAAGGCCGATGTCATCAATATGTCCCTCGGCAGCCTCAGCAACATGAATGATGGTTATGATACGCAGTCGCTGTTGATCGACCGCCTGAGTCAGATCACCAACACGCAGTTCGTTATTTCCGCCGGCAACTCGGGCCCTGGTCTGCAAACTATCGGCTCCCCATCCTCCGCCCGTCATGCGATCAGTGTCGCGGCCAGTGCCTCAACCGATATGATGGGACGGCAAAGTCAGCTCGCCATTCCCACCGAGGATGGCAAGGATGAGGATTTTGTTATGGGATTCAGCAGCCGCGGTCCCCTCGGTAACGGTGGTTTCAAACCCAACGTCACGGCTCCGGGCACCCAGCTCTCGGCCATTTCCCTCAATCGACCGGGACGGGCGGGAACAGCTATCATGCAGGGCACTTCGATGTCCGCCCCTGCGGTTGCCGGTGCCTATGCGCTGCTCCTCGATGCCGCGCGCCGTTACAACAAAAAGCACCCCGAAGCGCCGCTGCCCACCGATAATCGTATCCTGCGCAAGGTGCTGATCGGTTCGGCCAAAGCTTTCGATGCCAAAACCTTTGATCCCAAAACCAATCAGGCTGTCGAAGGACAATATACCTGGATCGATCAGGGCACCGGGCTGATCAATCTGCCTGCTGCATGGAATGCCTTGAAAGCTCTGGGTGCCCAGCATGTGCCCACCGGAATCACAATCAATGGTCAGACGATCGAGCCCGTTTACGAAGTGCGGACTCTGATGACCAATCGTTATGGCAAAGTTTATGATGGCAAACCGGTGGAAGGCAATCCGGTGATTTCCTATGGCGCCGGTCTTTGGATCGATGCCAGCTCCGTGCGTCCTCTTTATTCGGTTGGGATAGCCCGGCGTCTGCCTCTGATGGCGGAAGGCATGCTGACGGCGGAGGAGCAGGGTGATGCGTTTGGGCAACTGGTGGCGAGCGCCGAATTTTTCAAACTTCATACGGAAATTCATGGATCGGCCATCGAATGGCTCAAAGTGAATACGCTGGCGACCGCCAATTCCGGGGAATCCAATCACTGCGAGTCCATCGCCGCCGGGGATAAACTGACCCTTGTGGGGCAGGGCGCTCTGGATGCCGCCAGTGTCAGCGGGACAGCGGAAAGCGTGATCTATGTTTGCGTCGATCGTGAGAAAATTGCCCGTCTGCCCAAGGGTGATCACGGCGCGCTGGTTCGTGCTTATCGGCAGACAGCGGACGGTCGCATCACGGAAAATGTTCCTTCGTTTATCATTCCCATTTATCTCTCAATCCCTCATGAAACCCTGACCGCAGGCAAAGCCTATACTGTGACCCAGTCGCAGGTGAAGGCCCTGGGACTTAGCCGCAACTATGTGGAAGTGCCAGCCGATATCAGCTCGCTGCGGGTGACGCTGAGTGTGAACAAAGCCAGTGTCGATCCCTTCGGCCAGGCGCAGAACTGTTCCGGGGTTTATCTGAATACCTATGCCGGGAACAATATTGTCAACCCGCCCGAACTTTTGAATGCCGTGGCTTATAACTGCACGGGGCCTGCCTATTCCGTGGGACCTGACGATGACGTTCTCTCGAAATTTGTCGGGGAAGTCTTCGAGCCGCAACCTGGTATTTGGGATATGCATGTGGAAGGCCTGTCCCGCTATCCGAAGAGCACCTATCAGCTGCGAGTGGACTATGTGAAAGCGGAGGCCCAGCAGAAGGAAGTGAAAGGTGGTATCGAAGCACTGAATGGTTCCCTGGTGATCGAAATCAAGGAAGGTTCCGTGCCGAAGAACGTCAACCCCGAACGTTCGTCCTATATACTTGACCAGGCTGTTCAAACCGTGCAGCCGACCGTGAAGGATGGAGAATCCATCGAGGTTTCCAGTGCAGCCGGCCAGCGGCTCCGTCGTTATCCGGCCACCGTCACCAATGTGTCGGTCGTCACCGCGGGAGCTTCCGGTTCGGATCTGGATCTGTGGATTCAGGAATGTGCTGTGGATGGCAGCGCCTGCGGAATCGTGGCCAGCAGCGGTGGACCCACGGATGAAGAACAGGCGAGCTTTGTTCCCAAAGCGGACCGGGCTTATATCTTCATGGTCGATGGCTATAAGGTGCTGGACGGCCAGACCCAGTTTCAACTGACCGAATCCATCACCTTTGCCCAGGGTGCGGTTGGAACCTTGAGTGCCAGTCAGCTCGGCTCCGAGCGGTTCTGGAATGTGGTCTATCGCATGGACAGAAATGATCCCTTCTTCCAGTCGGAAATTTTTGTGAACGATCCCAGCTATGAAGTCCGGGGCCGCATTCGGGTGGCATCCGATGATCTTACCCTGGCTGTGATACCGGTCCAGGTGCGGCTCCGCTAGTCCCGGAACATTCCACCGTCCCTCTTTTCATGCAGGCGTTATAACCGTGATCGATAACGCCTCATGAAGACTATTTATTTGCCTTAAGATCCATGAGAGCCTAGGCTGATGCATTCTTTTTGAGCCGAGGACCTCACATGGATTTTTCCCTATCGCCGACCGCGCAGAGTCTCAGCCATAAAATACAGGCCTTTCTCGATCAGCATGTCCTTCCGCAGGAAGCTCTCTATTACCAGCAGTTGGGGGCCGATAACCCGAACTGGCGTGAATGGAAAGTGCCCGCGATCATGGAAACGTGGAAAACCAAAGCCCGTGAGGCCGGGCTCTGGAATCTCTTTCTGCCGCCGCATGATTCCGGTGGACTCTCCAATTGCGACTATGCGCCGCTGGCCGAAATCATGGGGCATACGCCCATCGCTCCGGAAATTTTCAATTGCAATGCCCCTGATACCGGCAACATGGAAGTCATTCTGAAATATGGCAGCGCGGAGCAGAAGGAACGCTGGCTCAAGCCCCTCCTGGAGGGACGCATCCGTTCCGTTTTTTTTATGACTGAACCTGGCGTCGCATCCTCGGATGCCACCAACATGCAGGCGACCTGCCGTGTGGAAGGTTCGGACATCATCCTGAACGGCCGCAAATGGTGGAGTTCAGGCGTCGGGCATCCCGCCTGCAAATTCGGCATTTTCATGGGCGTCACCGATCCGAATGCGCCCCGGCATCAACGGCATTCCATGGTGCTCGTGCCCCTGGATGCGCCGGGGGTGAAAATTGAACGCATGCTGCCGGTGTTTCACAGCTATGATGCTCCCTATGGTCACGGTGAGGTCTCATTTACCAATGTGCGCCTGCCGCTCGGCATGATGATTGCGGGACCCGGACGCGGTTTTGAAATCGCTCAGGGCCGCCTTGGGCCAGGTCGCATTCATCACTGCATGCGGGCCATCGGTGCGGCGGAGCGGGCTCTGCATCTTCTCTGTCGGCGCGCGAGCGAACGCGTGGCGTTTGGCAAACCTCTCGTGGAACTTGGTGGCAATCGCGATATCATCGCCGAAGCCCGCATGCGCATTGATATGGCCCGGCTTCTGACGCACAAGGCCGCCTGGCTGATGGATACGGTCGGTGTTCAGGGTGCCATGAGCGAAATTTCGCAGATCAAAGTGGTGGTCCCGAATGTGGCTCAGGATGTGATCGACCAGGCCATTCAAATTCACGGCGGGGCCGGTTTATCCGATGATTTCCCGCTGGCGGCGCTCTATGCCTACGCGCGTGTCCTGCGCATTGCCGATGGTCCCGATGAAGTGCATCGGAATTTAATTGCCAAATTGGAATGGAAACGACAAGGCTTGGCTTAAACATTTTTTGGGAGAAAAAACGATGGCCCATGAATCTGGAAAGAGAGTGGCGATTACCGGTGCAGCCAGCGGACTCGGACGGGCTCTGGCCCTGCACTATGCAAGGCAGGGCTGGAAGGTGGCGATCGCGGATATCAATGATATCAGGGGGCAGGAAACCCAGCAGGTCATCCTTGCTCTGGGTGTTGATGCCTTTTTCATGCACGTCGATGTTCGCGAGGAAGCCTCCCTGATCAAATGGAAGGACGCCATCGTCAAACGCTGGGGCGGGCTTGATGTCATCATCAATAATGCCGGTGTCGCCGTTCATGGCGGCATCGATGAAACACCCAGTGCGGACTGGGAATGGATCATTGATATCAACCTGATGGGCGTCGTGCGCGGCTGTCAGATCTTTACCAGCCTCTTTAAAAAGCAGGGTTTCGGCCATATCGTGAATGTCGCCTCGATTGCCGGCCTGATTCATTCCCCCGAGATGAACAGCTACAACGTAACGAAAGCCGGTGTGGTGGCCCTGTCGGATACCATGAAATCGGAACTGAAACAGTTCAATATCAAGGTCAGCGTGGTGTGTCCGGGCTTTTTTCCGACCAACCTCACGGAAAATACCCGCTCGCCGAATCCCAATATCAAAAGCGTCATCAATAAACTTTTTGAACGCTCCAAACTCAAAGCCGAGGATGTCGCGCGCATCGTTTTTGAAGGCGTCCAGGCCGGCCGTTTCCATATCCTGCCGCATAAGGACTTCGCCGCGATCTGGTATATGAAACGGGTCTCGCCAGCCTTTTATTTCTGGGCCATGGAACGCATGGTGCGCAAGCGCCAGGATTTTCGTGAGCGGGCGAGGGCCGCATCATGACCCTGATTGATCAGGCCGACACGCCACGCCAGGGCGAGGAGCTGGATGTCCAGGCGGTGGAAGCCTTCATGAAAAAACAGATCCCGACGCTTCAGGGAAGCTGCCGTATTCGGCAGTTTCCCGGTGGAGCTTCGAATCTCACTTATCTTGTGGAATTCGATCAGGAGAGCTTTGTCCTCAGGCGTCCGCCCTTTGGCACCAAGGCCAAATCCGCTCACGACATGGGGCGGGAATTTCGTGTGATGCAGAAGCTTAAACCGGTTTATCCCTATGTGCCCCGCATGATCGCCTCCTGTGACGATGAGAGTGTACTCGGGGCTCCCTTTTACATCATGGAACGCCTCGTGGGTTTCATTCCGCGGGCGGATCTGCCGGCCGAACTCGGTTTTGGCCCCGGGCAGCATCGCGCCATCTGCCTTGAGTTTATCGACAAGCTGGTGGAGCTGCATCGCGTCGATTATCAGAAGGCCGGCCTCGCGGATCTCGGCAAGCCCGATGGTTATGTCACAAGGCAGGTCGAAGGCTGGTCGCAACGTTACCTGGCAGCGCGCACGGACAACGTGCCGGATTTTGCAGGCGTGCGGCAGTGGCTGCATGAACACAAGCCGGACCAGATTCGCACCTGTGTGATTCACAATGACTATCGCTTCGATAATATCGTCTTTGATCCCAACGAACCCACCCGGGCCATCGGTGTGCTGGATTGGGAAATGGCCACACTCGGGGATCCTTTGATGGATCTTGGCAATAGTCTCGCCTATTGGGTGGAAGCCGGCGATGATCCCCTGATGCAGAAAATGCGGCGGCAGCCCACGCATCTGCCGGGCATGCTGACCCGTGCTGAGATCGTGGAACTGTATCGCCAGAAGATGGATCTGCCGCCGGTGAATTTCACCTGGTATCGGGTGTATGGCCTGTTCCGCCTCGCGGTCATCGCCCAGCAGATTTACTATCGCTTCGCGGCGGGTCAGACCCAGGATCAGCGTTTTGCGCAGTTTCACGTGATGGTCACGCATTTGGAACGACTCAGCCTGTCCGCGATCAAGGGGTAAGCATGGGATCCCTCTATTTGATTCGACACGCACAGGCTTCGTTTGGCGAGTCGGACTATGATGCCCTCTCCGCGATCGGTCAGCAGCAGGCCGTCATCCTTGGTCAGATGCTGGCTGGAAGTGGTCTGCGCTTTGATCGTGTGCTGCAGGGAAGCATGAAGCGGCACAAGGAAACGGCCCGTCTTTGTCTGACGGAAATGTCCGGAACACCCGAGCCCGAGACCGCGGATTGGTTGAATGAATTCGATCACCAGGCGGTCCTGTGCGGCCTGCATCCGGATTTTGCTGATCCGGCGAAGGTTCAGGCATTTTTGCGGAAACATCCCGAACCGGCCAAGGCCTTTCATAAGGAATTTGAGAAGGCCATGCAGCGTTGGATGCAGGGGGCTCATGAAGCGGATTATGCGGAAACCTATGGACAGTTCAAGGAGCGTTGTCGCAGAGGGGTGCAGACCCTTCTGCAGCAGACGCCGGCTGACGGCAATGTGCTGCTCTTCACCTCGGGTGGACCCATCGCCTGCCTTATGCAGATGACGCTGGAGCTTTCCGATGCGATGATGCTGCGGCTCAACGGAGCCATCGTCAATGCTTCGGTTTCCCGTCTGCCCTTCAACGGCGATGTCCTGTTTCTCAGCTATTTCAACGATCATGCTCATTTTGGAAAAACGTCTGCGCCTCTTCTTACATTCAGATAGGACAGGACCATGGACTTTCAAAAACCATTCGATCTTTCCGGAAAAGTTGCTCTGGTCACCGGCTCCAGTCGCGGCATCGGCGCCAGCATCGCCCGCATGCTGGCCGGTCATGGAGCTCAGGTCATCGTATCGAGTCGCAAGCAGGACGCTTGTGAAGCGATCGTGGCCCAGATCAAGAGTGAAGGGGGCCAGGCCGAAGCCATCGCCTGTCACATCGGGGACATGGAATCGATAACAAACCTTTTTCAACAGATCCGGGAGCGTTTTGGGCGCCTCGATATTCTGGTGAACAACGCCGCCGCCAATCCTTATTTCGGGCCTATCCTGGATACCACGCTGGAAGCCTATCAGAAGACAGTCGACGTCAATATCCGCGGCTATTTCTTTGCCTCGGTGGAAGGCGGACGCCTGATGAAAGAGAAGGGCGGGGGCGCGATCGTGAACGTGGCTTCCATCAATGCGGAAAATCCCGGCGTCTATCAAGGCATCTATTCGGTGACGAAGGCGGCAATTGTGTCGATGACCAAGGCCTTCGCCAAGGAATGCGCCGCCTATAAGATCCGCGTCAATGCCCTCCTGCCAGGTGCCACCGATACCAAATTTGCCGCGACGCTGGTGAAGAATGAAAAGATTTTGAATCAGCTCATGCCGCATGTACCCCTGCAAAGAGTGGCGCAGCCCGATGAGATGGCCGGTGCGGTACTTTATCTCGTCTCCCCGGCGGCATCGTATACGACAGGCAGCTGTTTGACCGTGGACGGCGGCTATTTGATCGGTTGAGGGCGACTCGGTGGCGTATTGTTAAAAGCGAAGAAGTCCCTCGACATTATCCATGCAGGTAATGATGTGAATCCATGATAGTTTTTCAAGTCAGGCGCGATTTCCATGCGCCGTTACCTGAGAGGTTCATGATATGCACGTTTCGAAAATGGGATTAATGATTCGCACTTTGTTGATCGCTTTCAGCTTCGGTCTGCTCGCCATCGGGAGTGACGCGTTCTCCCGTGCGGGTGGCCGACGTTCCTTTGGTCAGCGTTCGCATCCGACGACGCAGCCCCGTTCCAATCCTCCGGCGAACCAGCAGCCGCAAGCGCAGCCCGCTTCCAATCGCGGTGGCTTCATGAAAGGCCTGGCGGGTGGTCTGGCCGGTGGTTTGCTCGGCAGCATGCTTTTTAGTTCGCTGGCTCACGGCGCCGGTTTCGGTGGCATGGGTGGCGGCATAGGCCTTCTGGATATCATCCTGATCGCTGGTCTTCTTTATGTGGCGTTCCGTTTCTGGAAAAGTCGCCAGAATCAAAATCGCCCTGCTTTTGCCGGAGGCGCGCCTTCGATGGGCTACCAGCCGCCGATGAATCAAAGCATGGCACGCAGCGCGAGCTACGGCAGTACCCCAGCCGATGCCGGTTACTTTGCACAGGGTGGTGTTTCCGGATCCCGTCTTGAGCGCGATACGGCTGAAGATATCTTCTTCCGCGTTCAGGGTGCCTGGACCCGTCGTGATCTGACTTCGGTTCAGGATTATGTGGAACATGATGTGGCCCGTGTGCTGGAAGCCGATCTTCAGGATCTGAAGGCACGGCAGGAGATCAACCGTCTGGAAAATATTTCGGTCCGTAACATCGAGCTCAGCGAGCCCTGGTATGAAGGCGATCGGGAACTGGTACGCGTGCGCTTTACCGCGAGTCTTTTGGACTACACGGTGGATGAAAGCACGGGCGCCGTGAAGAGCGGCAGCAATACCGAGCCGGTGAAGTTCGATGAAAATTGGATCTTTGCGAAGTCTCAGGGACGGAGCAGCTGGCAGCTGGCAGGGATCGAACAGATCTGAGCTTCGTCTGGCGTTTGCTCTTGGATGAGAGGATCCGGGTCCACGGCCCGGGTCCTGTTTTTTTTCAAATGAAGGTTAATAGTGGACGCAAAAAAGGCTTCACCCGGCCGCGGCCGGGTGAAGCCAGGAGATGATTAGGGTTGTTTTTTCAAGGACGCGCGCAGCGTCAGGCGACGGTCTTTCAGAACATACTCGTTCATGGCCTCGCCATCGGTTACGCGATAGTTTCTTGTTTCACCGACCTCGTTGGAGATCGTTACTGTGGTCACAGGGTCCGGAGCAGGAGCTGACGCATCCTCCATCTGGACCACGATTTCAAGAGGCAAAGGATCCGAACCCGCCATCCGAAAAAGTGAACCATTCAGGCCGAGGGTTTCGGCCAGGTGTTTTGCGAGGCCTGCTCTGCCAGGTGGTGTGGAAATCCCCCCACCCGTACCGGCGTGAGCCGTCAAGCAAATGAAGCAGGATAACAGCAAAACCTTGTTCATGCTCAGGCCTCCACTTTCTTATCAAGGATTGGTCCGACAAAGAGAGATGATGCGGTTACTATGGAACCTTTGAACTCTTGGGAATTTTCAATATTTGCCAGACTCTCGATAAAGTTCGCGTGAGCATCGTAGTAGGCGCGCAGGCCTTTCTCATTCAATCCAGTCACCCAGTTTCTCATGTGAGTGCCAGGGCTGGCTGCTGTCATCAAGTGAATATTATTCAAAGCGACCTTCTTCACCAGATCGTCCGACCACCACTGGCGCCCTGCGATTAGATTTTCGATTGTTCCATTTTCCATTATGCGCAGAGCTTTTTTGGAAATCAATGCATCCAAAATTTCCGTGCCGAACTTGCCAAATTCTTCAGCCACAAGGCTACGGGTTGCGCCGACAGTCTCGGTCGCAAAAGCGAAAATGCGATAACGGTCGATATCCGTCAGTGCAAAGGCAATGGTGTCAAGCAACTCATCGGTTTGTTGTTCCGTCAGTTTACTGTCAGCCAGTTCCTGGACTTCAGCCGGATAGAATTCACCAAGGATTTCCAGGTACTTGTCCGGCTCGATCACTTTCAGGATGCGCTTGGCATCAAAGAAGGACAGGCTTTTCTGCTCGCCCGCCTGCAGTCTGTAAACGATCGTATAATCAACGCCGACCTGCTTGGCCAACCATCTCACACTCTCATTTTTTTTGACGACAAAGGCTTTGATTTTTTCCTGAAGGAAAAAACAAATCGGATGAGCCATTGAAGCTGCTCCCAGGTCGATGAGTTGTGATTGTCTTATTATTTAGTAATTTTATGGCGGTGGAAAGTCAAATTATTCGTACATGGTGGTGAATAATATTTGTTCTTCGTGAATGTGAATAGTCATTAATGCATGGTTTGCGATTGCAAAAGCCCAGAAAAAATGCTGTCACTTCTTTCAGACAATTTTGCAAATGCTAAATGACGTGTCTCTGATTTCATTGCACAAAAGCAAAAGCGCCTTTTTTTTCATCTCCCCCATTTTGCAACGGCTGAAGAATATACCAGTGACAAGGAAACAAAACTTGCCGGGGTCCTTTGCACATTGATATTTACGACTCATCACTAAGGTTAGTTTCCCTATGCGGGTGTCAGTTTTAGGAGAGAAACCATGCTCAGGTTTATCGTGTTCAGCAGCATTGGTCCTATCGTTTTAAGCTTGCTGTCGTCTGGATATGGCATGAGCCGACCTTCAGTGCTCACTTACAAGGAATGTGGATTCGCTGCCAAGGCGCCGTTCGAACAGTACCTGGCGAAGGCGGAGGAATTCAAGAAAAAATATGGCGAGAAAGCCAAGGTTGAGTGGATTACTGAAAATAATTGCCAGGGTGTGACGCTTCATTACCTCCCCTGATGCAGTCCCTGAATGAACTTCCAAAGGCGAAAGCTACCGCTTTTTTCCCTTCCCAATATCCCCATATTACCGCTCTTTCCCGCGACCGGCGTGCTGGATCCATAGGATTCGGCACCGGTTCGGGTCTTCCCTAAAATAGCGCAGGTCTGAGCTACATTTTTCATCCGGCATACACCACTGCTTTTACCTTCCTTTTTTGAGGCGTTTTTGAGGCGATTAAAATTTTCATAAAAAACGACTATATGTCCTGTAATTTCCCTGGTTTTAATAGCTGTTGAAGCCCGGGCTGAATCCTGCTAGACACCTTCTGGTTGTTCTCATTCGCACAACGAGGTTTGCTGTGTCGCTCGCAGAATCAAGCCCTTATTTCTCACAGATGGCTGGTGGTGATTATCTCCAAATCATTGCCCGTGCTGTGGATTCGCGTGATGCGGAGTTGAATCCTGAGGATATTCCTTGGGTGATAGGCGCGCTGACTCTGGTGGGACGGAATATGGAAGCGGATGGTCTCCTGCAGCGTTGGATCCCGCATATGACAGCGGCGCAATTGATTGCCGCCCGTTGTTTTCTGGGTTCCGGTTTTTGCCGTGAAGGCCGGGATGATCTGTCGCGCAAAATATTTTTAAATAACCTGCGTGACGCCAGGATCGCTGGCGATTGCCGCTCGCTGTGCTTTGCCTATCAGGGGCTCGGCTTTTACCGTTACCGTCAAGGCCGTCTGCACGCAGCGCGCATCTGGGCTCAGGCTGGCGTCAAGCAGGCGATCGCCGCTGAGTTTGATTACGGTTATGTATTGACCATGGAACTGCTGGGACATTCCCAATTGAATCTTGGTTTGATCCATAGTGGTTTTCGCACGCTGTCGATGGCCAGGAGGCGCGCCCAGAATTTCGGGTCAGGAGCCCTCCTGCAGGCGATGAATCACAGCCTCGTGATGTATCGCTCCGCTTACGGGGTGGTGCGGCACAGCGATGAGATCGTCACGGTTTTGCAGGAGACGATCACCCGCTCGTCCTATGAGGACAGCTATACCCAGGCTTCGTTGAATCTGGAACTCTCCCGGGTTCTGCTCCTGCGCGGTCAATTGCGACGATCCAAAACTCTTTTGGAACGAACCAGCGAACTCGTTTATCGCATCGACAATCCCAATTTGGAAATGAATCATAATCTTCACCTGGCCCATATCCTGCGCAAGCAGGGCGAAACCCACCAGGCTTTGAGTCTGGTGCGCGCCGCCCGGCATCGTGCGCAGGCGCGGTCTGATTTAAGGCAGCATGTGCGCGCGCTCGGTTTTGAAGCGCAGCTTTTGGGCGAGATGGGGCGCGCGGTGGAGCAGCAGGCGCTCGTTCCACAGATTGAATCCTTGACCCGACGCTGGGGGGCTCTAATCGGCTGGAGGACACTCCAGCGCATGCGGGGTATGCCAGGCACCTTCAGCCGGCCTGGCGACGATCCTTTGGGCGATTTGGTGGATCAGGTGAAGTTTTATCCTGCCACGGCTTTGCAGGAGGTCGTCCGAAGCGGCTGGCTCGGATTTTTACCCAATGTGCTGGGACTCCGGCCTCACGAATGCGCCCTGGTTTTTGATGTCGAGCCAGGATCGGTGACGATTATCGACCGCGGTGAAGTTGTTCATAAAGTGGAAGGCTGCTCCGGATTGATGCGCAAACTCATCAAGTGGCTCGCGAAAGGCGAAAGCGCCAAGGATCGCCTCACGGCGTCCCTCTGGGGTCGCAGCTATGATCCTGCGCGTCATGATAAGCAGATCTATGGACTGGTGGCGAAGACCCGGCGTTTCCTCGGCGCCTATGGGGAATGGATTGAAGCCAGTGAAAGCGGCTATCGTTTACGTCCCCAGATTCGCGTGCTCACGCAGGATCTTCGCACACCGCAACCGATGAGTCTTCTGCAGCGCGATGATGACGAACAGGAAACGCTGCCGGCACTGAATGTGCGGCAGGCTACTGTGCTCAGTTGGATGCGGGCGGGAGAGATCATAGAACCCAAAGCTATCGTGGATCGTCTGAAAGTTTCCGACGCAACAGCGAGTCGGGATTTGGCCAAATTATTGGAGCTGGGACTGGCATATCGTATGGGCAAGGGTCGCACCACACGCTATGCCTATGGACCAACCTAACAGGAGTAGCAACATGGGAACACAGATCGGAAATGCAACGCCGCTGGACGTCGCTGCCGCAGCGAGTGACGAGCGGGTCGAAGACAACGGCAGCGAACCGGCATCCTTCACGGACTCAACCTGGGCGGAAGATGTGGCGAACGAATTCTAAATCTTTCCCGAGCATGTTTGGACTGCCCTCTGCCCGCTGACCGGCGCCAGGGGTGCAGTCCCATCCCGTTCCGGCCTTTACCCTTCCTAAAAAACTCTCGCAATATTTCTCCTGCAGGCGCTTCTCCTCAGCTCCCGGAAACTCCTATCCGGACTATCATTCATCGAAATGCGAGATAAAACATGCGCTTGCCATGGATCCTGGCACTAATGACCCTGAGTGCCTCCTGCGGCTCCCATAAAGAAGAACCCGTCAGTGAACAGAAGTGGATGACCGGAGCCGGTCCTGCCCGCGGTCACGAGGACATCACCCGCCTGGCTGTGGACCGGGCCAATGATGCCCTGCAGGGTCAGATCGGTTACCGTCCTTATCCTTCCATCGCCAAAGGCGTGGCGGGAATCGATACGGGCAATGCCATGGTCCGTGGAAATTTTGAAACGGACTTTCCCAGTCGCCGCATGAAGGAATTTCACAAGATGCCAGACAATGTGGATTGGCATAACGATGGGCGCATCCAGCATATTCACAGTCTCAGGGATTTTGCCGGCGGCCAGCCTCTAGGCCTGCGTGACAGCTGTGTCGCTATTCGCACCAATATTCTGGATGCCGCACGCCAGGCCATCGCCAGTTATCAGGCTGGCCATACCGAAGACGGCCAGTACTGGCTGGGTCACGCCGCGCATGTGATACAGGATAGTTTCTCTCCCGCTCATTCGGAGCGCCACGGTGCAGGGCGTCAGCTCATCGGCAATATCTGTGTCTATGGCATTGATGTTCCCGGCCTCTGCAAGCATGATTCCGTGGATGTTCGGGATCGCATCTGGCGCTCGAAGTTTTCCTGTCAGATGGATCCGAATAACCGCGGATATTCCTGTTTGAAGGATGAAGCCCAGGACGCGGTGAACGCGACGGCCGCATTCCTGGTCAATGCTGGTGGAGCCATCTTTGCCGGCAAGGCTTTGGATGAGAGTTTGCAAGGGTATTTCGCCTGTGAGAGTTTGTCTCCTTGATAAGGTTTGCATCATGAAATTACAGTGGAAAACAGTCAGTATTTTAGCCGTCCTGTGTACATTGGGTTGCTCCTGCGGTGATATCATCAAAACCCGCAACCCCACCAAACGCGTGAACACACCGGAACCCGAACAAAAAAGTTCCTCTCTTTACGGCGTCTGCACCAACTTCCATGGCGCCTGGACGGTGGATTGCGCGGAACCCATCGATGGTGTCCCGGCAGCCTTTCAACTCCTGCAGCAGGCCTGTGACTTCTTCGTCGTGCATCCCCACAACATTTCGTTTTATGCAAAGGAACTCACCTGGTCGGACGCGCGTGATGCAGTAACCTTGAACAGGGAACAGGATAAGCTGGTTCTGGAGAAGCGTGACGGTGTGCGTCAGGGCACCTGGACACGTGGTGAGCAAAGCTGCACGATGCTCTGGTCCCCCAACCCTTGATGAATTCCAAGTGATTCTTCGCGGTGCTTCCCTTATTATGCGATAAAACGCGAAGGAGGGAACACCATGGAATCCTGGCAAACCCATGACGTGACAAATCAGTCCCCCACACTGGTGGATTACAACCTGTATCTCAACGACAAGCCCTTGCAGGAAGCTCTTCAGCGGGAAGGAGCCGGCTGGGCTGCCGCGCAATTGGAACAATGGGGCGCTGAACTGGGGCGCTGGGAGAGTCAGGAAAACGGGCGCCTGGCCCATGAATACCCGCCCGTGCTGCGAACCCATGACCCCCGTGGCCATCGCCTGGACCAGGTTGAATTTCATCCCGCCTGGCATCAGATCCTGCATGATGTCGCCCGGCGGGGTCTGCATACCGGACCCTGGGCTGATGAAAGGCCCGGTGCCCATGTCGCACGAGCCGGTGCCTATCTTCTGCAAACGCAGGTGGAAACCGGAACACTCTGCCCGACGACCATGACCTATGGCGTCATTCCCGTTTTGCGCAAGGCGCCAGCCTGGGCTCAAAGCTGGCTTCCGACGCTTTATTCCCGTGAACATGATCCGCGCGATATCCCCTTTGCTGGAAAAAAAGGCGGGCTCCTCGGCATGGGTATGACCGAGAAGCAGGGTGGTTCCGATGTTCGCAGCAATACCACGGAAGCCCGCCGCGTGCGGGATGAGGAATTTTTGATCCGTGGTCATAAGTGGTTCTTCTCCGCCCCGATGTGTGATGCGCATCTGGTGCTGGCCCGCAGTGGGGCGGGATTGTCCTGCTACTTTGTTCCGCGCTGGCGTCCGGATGGAACCAAAAATTCGATCCACATTCAAAGACTGAAAAATAAACTCGGCAACCGCTCCAATTCATCCAGCGAAGTGGAATTTCATGATGCCTGGGGTCTATTGCTGGGTGAGGAAGGCCGCGGTGTTCCCACCATTATTGAAATGGGAACCTACACCCGTTTGGACTGTACGCTCGGCACGGCGGGACTGATGCGCCAGGGCCTGTCGCAGGCGCTGCATCATGCCGGATATCGCCAGGCCTTTGGACGGACCCTGATGCAACAGCCTCTCATGCAGAATGTTCTCGCGGATCTGGCTCTGGAATCGGAAGCGGCCACTGCGCTGGCCATGCGCCTCGCGCGAGCGTTCGATCGGCAGAATGATGAGGCGGAAACCATCGTCCGCCGGCTTTTGACACCAGCCGCGAAATTCTGGGTCTGCAAACGCGGTCCGGAATTCACGGCGGAGGCCATGGAAGTGCTCGGTGGCAATGGCTACTGCGAGGACTATAACCTGGCCCGCATGTATCGGGAAATGCCGCTCAATTCCATCTGGGAAGGTTCGGGCAACATCATGTGTCTGGATGTTCTGCGCGCGTTGCAAAAAAATTCCCAGGCGCTGGCTGTGGTGGAAAACGAACTCAGTGGGGCCAAGGGACATCCCATATTTGATAAACATCGGGACAGCCTTTTGCAGCGCCTGAAAACGGAAACAGGCACGGAAGCGACAGCACGACGACTGGCTCAGGATTTGATTTTGGGAGTGCAGGCTGCGCTCCTGATTCGTTCGGCACCCACAGCGGTGGCCGAAGCCTTCTGTCTATCGCGGCTGGCGCACGACTGGGGTTATACGTTTGGAACACTCGGTCAGGGAGTCGACTTCGCCGGGATTCTGCAGCGGGCCTGGCCGACCCGTGTGTAGGTCAAGTCAGACGACTGGGATAGGCGACGGACAGAATTTCCCAGAATAGCCTACGAAAGCGTCCCCACCTGGCGAACTTTTCGCTGCGTTTCCTCAAGCCTTTGGTTAAGCTGAGGCCGAAACGCCAGGAGTTCGCCTATGACCATTTCCCTCCGCTCCGAATGGCCCGGCCAGTGTCAAAGGCTGGTGATCAAAATTGGTTCCGCGGCGCTGGCTCATCCTGAGACCGGTGTCGATCAAAACCGAATGAATCAAATCACCGCTGATTGCTGCCGCCTGCTGCAGGCGGGCATCGAAGTGATCGTCGTCAGTTCCGGTGCCATCCAGGTCGGGCGTCGGCATATGCCGGGCGAAGCGGATGGCAGCATTGCTTATCTTCAGGCCTGCAGCGCTGTGGGACAGCCACTCCTGATGCGTTATTACACGCAGTCCTTTCATTTGTATAAAAGGCAGTGTGCTCAGGTTCTGCTCACACATGAGGACATGCGGGATGGCAAGCGCATCCTTAATCTGAAAAACATGATGAATAAAATGCTGCTGGCCGGCATCACGCCCATCCTCAATGAGAATGACTCGGTGAGTTACGCTGAAATCACCGTCGGTGATAACGATCAACTGGCGGCGATGGTCACGGAAATGATGGAAGCGGATGGTCTCGTCATCCTCACGACACCGGATGGGCTCTATGATCGTGATCCCGGACTTGGGAACGCCCAAAGTTTGCGTCAGGTGGCGTTTGATGAACGCTTCGAACATCTCAACCTGGCCGGAAAATCCAGCGTCGGACGCGGTGGCATGATCACCAAACTCGAAGCCGTTCGCAAACTCACGCCGCTCGGCATTCCCGTGGTGCTGGCCACCTATAACAAGGATCAGCCTGTGCTGGAAGCCCTGGCCGGTGGCGGTACTTTTTTCGAAGGCAGCCCGACGGCGACCCAAAAGGCCAGACATCGGTGGCTGACGGCCAGTGCACGACTGGGAGCCACGATCAAAATCGATCGCGGGGCGGGTGAGGCCGTGCTGAACAATCGCTCGCTTTTACCTTCGGGGATTCATCACGTGGAAGGCAGTTTCCGTCGTGGCGACTGCGTGAAGATCCTCTGTGGCAATCGCATCGTCGCGCTGGGTCTGGTGGAATATTCCGCGGCGGAGCTGCGCAAAATTCAGGGGCGTCAGAGTCAGGACATCAGTCGCATCCTGGGCTACTGTCCATCCAAGGTTGCTGTTCATAAGGATAACCTTGTCTTGCGGGAGGATGCTCCATGAAGGAATTCACGCGGGAGGATTTGCTTGAAAAAGCCCGACAGGCTCAGGCCAGCAGTGTGCGCCTCAGGCGTTATCGGGAGGAGGACCGGCAACGGGCAATCCTCGCCATTCGGGACATTCTTCTGTCCCAACGTGCGGCCATACTTGAGGCCAATGACAAGGATATCCAGGCGGCACGGAGGAACGAACTTTCGGAAGCGATGATCGATCGTCTGACTCTGACAACAGAGCGTCTGCAGGGACTCGCTGATGCTCTTTCCACCATAGCCTCAAGCCCGCCCATCCTTGGGCAAATTGAAGATGCGCATACCCGGGATGATGGTCTGATCGTTCAAAGGAAACGGATCCCCATCGGCGTCATCGGGGTGATTTTTGAAAGTCGTCCCAATGTTCTGATCGATTGCGCGGCGCTGGCCATTAAATCCGGTAATGCCATTCTCCTGAAAGGAGGCAGCGATGCGGAACACTCCAATGCCATCCTTGGCACTCTGGTGCAGGAGGCGATCGCTCCCTTTCTGCCAAGGGGATCCGTGCAGGTTATTCCTGGTGGAGACCGGCAGCTGACGATGGATATGGTGAAACTCGTGGGACTGATCGATCTCATTATTCCGCGGGGTGGGGAAGGTCTGATTCGCATGATTCAGGAACACGCGAAAATTCCTGTCATTGCTCATGCCAAGGGCCTTTGCCATCTCTATCTGCATGCCGACGCGGATTTTAACAAAGCGCGCGCCATCGCTCTGAATGCCAAGGTGCAGAGGCCTTCGGTTTGCAATGCCATCGAAACCCTGCTGGTGCATGAGCAGCATGCGTCCGGTTTTCTGCTGGATCTTCTCAAGGCACTTACGGATGCTGGCGTGCGTTTGCGCGTGGACGACAGCATCTGGTCGCTCGGGCCGCAGGAAGGCTGGGAACGGGCCCAGGCTGAGGACTGGGATACGGAGTATCTGGATAAAATCCTGGCAGTGCGCCTCGTTAGCTCCGAGGATGAAGCCATCGATCATATTCTGCAGCATGGCAGTCATCATACCGAAGCCATCATCAGCAACGATCCTTCTGTGCTTCAAAAATTTGAAGAATCGCTCGATGCCTCCTGCCTCGCGATCAATGCCAGCACGCGCTTCAATGATGGCGGCGAACTGGGACTCGGAGCGGAGATTGGCATTTCGACCACGAAGCTCCATGCCTATGGACCCATGGGCGCACGGGAGCTGACGACGACCCGCTTTGTGGTCCAGGGGGCGGGGCACTGCCGTTGATCCCTCTTGCGCGGTTCCTGGGGATAATATGTAAGAAACTTTCCTCGATGGGTCATTCGACCTTATTTTTAGTGAATTTGGCTGCATAGTCAGCGGTTTTATGTTGCTTTCCAACGACTAATTGCTAGATTGCGGCTCCCTGACCACTGGATTAGTCAGAAAGACTCAACCTCTCTTGGAAAGCACAAAGTATGAAGCATGGCTTGAAATTGGTGATCGTGTTGATGTTCGCGAACGCGTGTGGACAGCCCGCGCAGGACAGTCTCACTCAGGAGGCCTGGAACCGGCGCAATGATCCTGCCATCATGGGAATCGATGGTCTCTCGCAGAAGTATCAGTACGAAACGAAGTTTGATCTCCTGCCCTTGTCCGCGGGACTTCCGAAAACACCCTGGAGCGATTACTACTGGCCCACATACAAGGGTGGCCTCACCTATCGCTGGTCCCAGCCGGGTGCCGAACTCGATCGCTATGCTTATGCCATCAAACCTTTCGCGGCCTTGACTCCTGCAGAGATCGCCGTGCTTTCCCCTGCTGAAAAATATGACCTCTATATGGGTTTCGAAGACTATCGCACCACACGGACTGAGCGTGAACGCACGGGTGCCTTGAAGCGCGTTCCGGGCCAGCCGGAGTATGATGCCCGTCTGCGTCCGATTCCAGGTTGGGAAGGTCTGTGCCATGCCTGGGCTCCCGCGACGCTGGCTTTCGATGAGCCGGAAGCCGTGGTTGTGAAGGGCAAAACCGGTGTGGAAATTCCATTTGCCTCCTCGGATATCAACGGTCTTCTGACGATGTTTTTGCATCATGTGCCGGCGCCGCGCGTCAGTTTTCTGGGTGGCCGCTGTGAAGAGGATCTGAGCTCAATTCAGGACAGAATCGACGAAGTGCGCAACGCTGCGGAAGGCAGCCCCTATTTCACCTGGACAGCGGAAGCCAGGGAAGCTGAAATCCAACGCTTGACCGGTGAACTCACCGCCCGCGGCGAGAGCATCGAATGTCGTGATACCAATGCCGGCGCCTTCCACCTCGTGCTGACCAACCAGGTCGCGCGCATGAAGGAAGGTTTCGTGGCGGATGTTACGCGTGATGATGAAGTCTGGAACCAGGCAGTCCATGGTTACTCGGTTCAAATCGAAAGCGTGAAGGAAGGTCGTTCGTATGATGCCGCTCCACGCACAGTGAAAGAGGTGACGGTGACCACGACCATGAAGTATATCGTGGAAGTGCCTTACCATCATGATCGCGGAGCTTACAACCTGGCGGACGCGGAAGCCTCTGTGGACTATCGCTACCGCGTGGAGCTCGACCGCAATGGGGACGTGATTGGTGGCAAGTGGTTGAGTTATGATCGTCCTGATTTTCTGTGGAAACAGGAGACACCGAAATTCGAAGGTCTCTTCTCGGGTGTTGAAGAAATTTATAAGATCGCGACCGCCCCGGCTGCTGTTCAGAAATAATGCATGGATGGACTCCCTGAAACCCCAGGGAGTCTTCCCCTTCCGCTCCCCCGCCCTGACCACTGAGCCAATGGAAAAATCAAAAACATTTGCAAGAGCCTGACTGGACGGATTTTGCCGCCTCGCAGCGGATGGCGCTGTTGCTAGACTAAGAGCGCAGTCAAAGAAGAGGTGCGAGTCATGAACAGGCTTCGGTGGCTTCCTTTTTTTATTCCGGTGTTCAGCTGCAGCGCCGATCAATCCCTCAGCGAGCTGAAGACCAGCCGGGAAGCCCGTTACCTTTTGCAGAGTCCCGACAATCTTCCGTCTGAATTTTGGCAGGAGATGGATGATCCGAGTCGCGGCGTGGATTTTTTGCTGCAAAGGCAGCTCGGCTGGAATTTTTGGAGCCGCATGCTGCGTCTTTTGCCGGGCCAGGGTTCACAGGCCTTCATGAGCTGGCAGACATGGTACAGTCGCGAGGATCTGCAGCGCGCCTTCCGCCACCTCTATGAACAGCTGGGGGTCAGCGGTCGCCGCGAGCGCCGTCCCTTTACTCTGAGCGAAATTCAGAGCGCCATGCTCTGGAATGATCGGCTGCAGTTTCAGGAACCCGACTGGAATACAGAGCGCTTTGACGAGTGGCTTGCGACCTTTGATACCGAGGAAAAGCAGCGCTCCATTCCCGGCATGCAGAAGATTCTCTTCAACCAGGAGGTCATGTGGTTTCTGCTGCAGAACTACCATCGTCTGGAAATTTGCCAAAAACAAAGACAAAGGCAGGAGGACTGCGAACCCTTGGCTTGGCCGGAACGCGCGGTTTTTCTGAAAACGAGCTGGCGGCGCAGTGAGCAGGGTTTTCTGGTGGAGCGCTTCGCGACGGATGCCGCAGCCTTGAGCCGGCAGTGGCAGAACACACAGTGGCAGGCGGATGACAGTCACGAGCCCGCCGCGGCGGAGTCTTTCGCTCTACGTTTGCCCTCGGGGCAGAAATTTCACCTGACCGGTCTGCATGCTTCCCTGCGCCTTGAGCAGCATTGGTTCTGGACTTCCCTCTGGCTCGGTGCCGAAGAGAGGCAGGAGCTATCCGCAGATCAACCCGCAAACTGGAGAAGCCCCTGGACCCGTTATCGGCTTTGCAGTGTCGATGGCTGGCAGGAACCTTTGCGCACGCAGACCATTGCAACCCATTGGCCCGAGCCGATCGCGGCCATATCCCACCTGCTGGTGGATCACGAACTTTTCAACTGGTGCAGCAACCCCTATCTGGAACCTGGCCCCAATAATCACAAAACCAATTGCACGGGCTGTCATCAGTATGCGGGTTTGAATTGGACTCAGCACGACTTTCGTCAGCGTTTGACGGATGATTTCTGGAGCCTGATCCATCGCTCCACTCAGCCAGGACCCGCGGATTATGTCTGGTCGCTCTTTGTCGGACCGGAACCTCTGATTCAACCTCTCATGGACGCTATCGAATTTTTCGATGTTTACGATCCTTATCAATTACGTCAGGAGTGAGTTATGGAGACAAACCGTCTGATCATCGGAGTCCTTGGATCTTTCCTTTTGAGTGCTCAGCCTGGGATGGCCGGGAGTGCGTATGAACGGGCCCAAAGAGTGGCCGATATCCTGGGCATCGGCCGGGATGGAGCCTGCAGTTCGTGTCATGCCATGAACTCGGAGCAGACCATCGTGCGCTGGTCCAACAAGTATTATGATGTCGAGGAACGCTGTCTCGAGAATGAAGCCATGACAGCCAAGGAGAAACTTTACTGTCTTTCCGGTCAGAGCATGGATGAGGAGCTGAAGATCAAACCGGCGAAACTCGGCTTTTGGAGTGCCGGTCTGCATGTGGGGACCTGGAATAAGGTGATGCAGGAGGCTCTGGGGGACGAGGGCGCCCGTGCCTTGCAGGAGGAGCTGCGGCAGACCACAGCCATGCCTTTGCGAGCCCCGAACCTTCTGACGGAAAACGAATTTCAAGCGGTGCAGGAATGGTTGGAGCAGGGCATGCCTTACCTGAACGAGCTGCTCGCTCCTTATCAGGGGCCCACGCAGTGTGAGCCCATGATGGCGCCTCAGGTTCGGGATCATCTCAAGGCGATGAAGGAATGGGGCTGGGCGAAAAGAAATCAGGAGCGCGGCATGCTCATGTTTGCCTGCGGCGCTGATCAGAAAAGCTGCTTCCGTCAGCAGAAAAATGGGCGGGACATTTTCCCGGACGTCAGTCAGCAGCCGGAATTCGCGGCATGGAAAGTGGAAACCAGGACTGAACTTCGGCATTTGACCGAACTCGGTCAGGAGACGGAATATTGGATTCGTTCCTCGGCGGATGGACGCTTCATGGCCTATGGAGGATCGCCCAGCGGGATCGTGGATCTGCAAAGCCTTCTGGTGAAGCCAGGAACCCTCCGCAATATCCCGGTCGATGCCTTCTATGATCCGAGCTTTTTCCCGGATGATTCCGCCTTTGTATTCCAGGGGCATGGCACCGCGATCTGTTCGACCAGCCTTTTGAAAAATCCGCTGACCACCTCCATCGACTTCAGCGAGGACGCCTGCACCGCCGGGGATGATATCAATATTCCACTCTATCAGTCGGTCGGGGCCAGCCTGGACGGGGCGGATTATCTGGCCGCCACCGGTGATTTTCGCAGTGACGATGGCCAGGGGCATGAACCTTTTCTTCGCAACGCAAAGTCGCGTCTTTTGCTGCAGCCATTGGAATACGATGGAACAAAGTGGGTTCGGCGCGAAGCTCAAAGTTTTGAGACACCCTGGGAAAAGGATTGGGGTCTGGCTCCATCCAATCAGCTTCTTGTCAGTCGTCTGGAAGGACGCGTTGACAACAAGCTCAAGCATATCGGTTATGAGCTTTACAAGCTGAGCAAGGACAGCCAGCATCCGCAGTCACCACGTTATAACAAGGAGCTGGTCGGGCGCCTTTGTTTTGATGGACTCAAAGTGGGCTTCTCTTTCGATGATCGCTTTGTGGCCAGCTATGACTATATCAAGCCCTATCAATACGCTCTGCTGGGCTATTCCAGTCCAGACGATCCGGACTTCCAGGCGCGTTTGAATGCAGGAACGTCGAATATTTTCCTCTTTGACCTTTGGACGCAAAAACTTCAGGTCATCACCCATATGGGACCGGGACAGTACGCTCTGTTTCCTCATTTCCGTTCGGATGGCTGGATGTACTTCATGGTCTATGATCAGAGCACCGGCAAACGTCATCTCATGACGGCAAATAATGCCCTGCTTCTGGAGGGACAACCATGAAGCATGCTCCATGGTTCTGGACTTTACTCGGTGCTGCGTTGAGCCCTCACACTCTCATGGCGGCGGCACTGGACTGTTCGGATGGAAGACCCGCGCCGCAGGATTTGGAACGCTGGCGTTCCGAAACAGCCGAGGGTTTACAGGAGAGCAGCCTCGGTTCGCGGACCGTGGCGGAACAAATACGCAGTTGCTTTGGTCCGCAGGTACCTGTCTGCCTGCAAAGAATGAACGATTACGTCAACCGCAATGATGTGGCGCCGTCCGCGCAGGACACGCCCGTGCGTTCCTCGCCGCAGAAGCAGCCACCTGCGGAACTCTTTTTGAACGGCGCGGCGAACTTCGAATACCGGATTCCCGAGGATATCGAAGCCCGGGCCGCGGCTCTGGGCTGGCCTTCGGTGCGATACAAGAGTCGGCATTCCGGAGGCTTTGATCGCGATACCGCATCTCTGCTCATGATTTATGTTCCCGGGGACCGGGTGAATCCCCCCGTGAATTTTGATCGCTGGTTGAACTTCGCCCTGCCGGAGGATCCGGAGAGTGAAGCCGGCCGCCCCACTCCAGGTTCGCCGATACCTTCGGCCCAGGATTATGCCGCGGAAGAAAACGGCGAAGTCTCTCTGCCGAAAGTGTTTACGATGGTCTCACTCGACCGTCGTCAAGGCCAGCAGCCAGGACAGGTTTATTTTCAACGATTTATCCGCAACGGTCGTGGTCAAACAGCTTTCAAGCCCGAGGGAAATTCCAATCCCAAGCGCTGCGTCAGCTGCCATCCGAATGGCTTAAGAGCGATCAGCCCTCTCGGTTTTCACGTGCGGAAGGACGAAACCATGATGGATGCCGAGGCCTGGGCAACGGTGAAACGCATCAATGATGCGATGACTCAGGCCGCCGGCCAACGGACAGTGAGCTGGCGGGAGGCTCCGGTCAGCTCAGGTTCCACGCAGAAGAAAACCCTTCTGAATCCTGCCGCCTTTGGTCCGAGCATTGGGCCGCTCGTGCCTTTGAACGGTCGCAGTCGCACGCCTGAATTTATCTCTCAATGTGCTGAGAGACGGCGGGTGGTGGATCTGCGGGATATCTTCAATCGTGCGCCCGGTCGCGGGAATGTCTATCGCCTGTCGAACAATCCTCAGATCGATCCGGCGAAGATTTTGCGGTACATGAACTGCGGGGCCTGCCACGGAACGGCTTCCCGCGCGCCGCTCAATAGTCTGACCGGCTGGGCTCAGGTGGATTACAAGATACTGGTGGATCAATCCATGCCGCTCGGGGCTCACAAGAATCCTTTGGAGTCGACCAGCGGAGACGTTCAGGATGCCCTGACTGCGGATGAACGCATTGCTCTCGCCAACTGTCTGCAGGCCGAGTATGAGCTGGAGAAAAAGGAAATTGCGCGCTGGTTGACGCCAGGAAGCTGTGAGTGATGCATGAAATCGGTTAGAATCGTTCCTTGATACGAACAGGGGATGCGTATGACGGGACTTGAGGAAGCCGGAGTCTGGCTGGGGGAAACCCTTTTGCAAAGCTTCGGCCTTATGTCCCCATTCTGTCCCCTGTACCTGAGCACGGCCGCTCTCATGGGAATACTCTGGTTATGCCGCTCGCAAGGCTGGTCCCTGGGACAGTCCTGGCATTATCTATGGAACCTCTGCTGGCAGCATCGCCGCTTCATGCGGGAGGATGGCCTTTGGGCTCTCTTTCAATTGCTGATCCTGCGGCTGCCGATCGCGGCCTTGCATTTGGCACTTTTTCAGTGGGCCTATGAAAGTCTTCTGACCTGGGAAAGCTCTCAGGGATTTTATGCGGCGGAGATTCTGGAAGGCTTTCTTGCGACTCTGATCACAATGCTGGCCATCGACTTCGCGGCCTATGTCATGCATCGGGCGCTGCATCAGGTTTCAGGGCTCTGGTGGATTCATCGCCTGCATCATCAGGCGCGCTTTCTCACGCCCCTGTCCACCCTGCGGCAGCATCCGTTGGAACCCTTTCTTTTGAATGGAGCCCGTGGCCTGGCTGCCGGTGTCTCCCTGGGTGTTCTTCACCTGATTCTGCCCAACGGCACTCCGGTTTGGATGATGGCCGGCATGGGACCAGGATTTTTTCTTTATATGTTCACGGTGAATCTGCACCATGCGCCTCTGCCTGTGCGTTATCCGCTCTGGCTGCGCGCGGTCCTGATCAGCCCCCATATTCATCACCTGCACCACAGCAAGGCCCCGGAGCATCATGGCAAAAATTTTGGGGTGATTTTTTCCTTCTGGGATCGCTGGCTGGGAACGTATTGGGATCAGGAGGTCGGACTCGACGAGCTGGAGTTCGGCGTGGAAGCCTGAGGCCCGGGCCCTCGGGCCCAGGAGGACATTTCCAATTACCAGGCGCCGCCCATGCCTGATTCCTGCTTTTCATCGGCTGCCTTCTTCTCCCAGACGCCGCCCTGCTCGGTGCACTTCTTTTGCTTTTCCTTGGGCTTTTTGCCTTTGATCTTGATTTCCTCACCATCTTTCATGCAAACCCACTTATCTTTGGCCTCAACCTTTTGGGGGATGGCCATACTCATAGCGCACGCGAACACGATGGCAAACAAAGGCGCAACTTTCATTCCTTGATCCTCTTTTGGAAAAATATCGAGGGACTCGATAAGAAAATGCTAGCAAACAGTATGGCGGGTGACAATCAGGATTCGCCGTGATGGCGGTATCCCTAAAAGGTCCAGGGGAGTTGCAGTTCATCCGACTCGGGTGGCTGGGTTCTGGCCTCCTGGGATTCGCATCGGGCCTGGGGTGGACCGTGCACGCGGCCGCACCCCGGGCAGCTTTTCCGGCGCCGCATGAGGAGCAGTTTTCCCTCAAAATCCTGAAATGTTTGAGACTCCGGAAGGACCGGGGAACTGTCGCAGGATTCGATCTGTCTATTGGACATAATAAGACCCCAAAGGAAAGCAGCGCACCATTTACCAGAACGCGGCACGCTGAAATTTGCTGCAGGTCTCGGAAAAGAAAACTCACGGACAGGCGCCCCGCCAGTGGCGAGGCCTGGGTGTTTAAGGCTGCGGTGTCACCTGACAGGAAGCCTCATCGGTCCGATCGTATTGGTTCCAGCCCAGCTCGACCGCATAGAGCGAACCATCCGCCCGGCGCTTATGATTTCTCTGCATGTGAATCCAACGCAGAGGATTGACCTTGAGGGTGTTTTCCCGATCCAGTTTTTCATAGGGCTGATCCCGATCCCGGCGGGGTTTCGGAGCACCCAGGGCTTCGCAGCGCCAGCTGTCGTCCACAAGAGCGCCGCTGCACTGGTAGCGGAAATCTTCAAAAGGACCGTAAACTTTTTGCTCCCAGACGTTGCTCGCTTGATCCACGAGACGCCACTCCTCACGCCAATGCACCTGCTCGTTGCCACCGAGGATCAGGTAGCGACGGAGATGCCAGACGGAATCGCTTTCGCTTAATTCCGCTCGTTCCAAAACCGGATTATAGAACGCATCGTGATCACCATTCTCGACGAAGTTGAAGCGTACAGAAAAACAGCCGCTCATATTCTGGATGAACGAGGGCGCGTTGGCCGCTCCCGCCAAAGTGCTGCCTGCCAACAGAGAGCCCAACAATCCCAACTTGAAAAGGTGCATTTCATCAACTCCTCTTGAACATTTTTGGAGGCTGATCATAGCAAAATGTTCGCGAAAAAAACGAAGGAAAATTATCTGCGGATTTTCCTTCATGAGGAAATTCGATCATTCATCAGGAAACAGGGAATCCGGATCAAACGTATCGACGGGATCGGTCGTATCCGTGGGATCCAAACCAGCAACTTCCGCGATGCAGGACATGGCTCCCGCGAAGACCGAGGCGAAGTCCCCGCTTTCAGCCGCCTCTTGAAAGACGGTTTGATTCTGAACGGAGAAATCAGCAATGCAGGCGATCAGATCATAAAAAAGACAGGCGCCCTGGGGAACGGATCCGAGAGCATCCTCTGAGAAAATACCGGCAAAGGTCGATTCAATGCTCTCCCGTTCGCTGCTGCTGAGCGGTGTGCCTCGCACCGTTTCGATCGCTGCAAAATACCGGGTAAAGGCGTCCGTCGCGTTGCAGCCGGTCGTTGTGAATTCAAAACTTTGATAGGTGAAACCCTGGGATGCTCCGTAGGTGGCATTGATATAGGCCGCAGCCTGGGCAGGCAGGACCATTGGCGTGGCGGGCCAGAATCCGGCGGCTGGCCAGGGCGAAGGATTGAAACCTCCCGATGATCCTTCAACCGAATCTTCGGAATCGACAAGCCTGGTTTCCTGAATGAAACGCAAGGAACTGGTTCGCAAGGTCTGAGCCGACAGCCGAGGTTCGGACGCCGTGCTCGATCGCTGGCAGCCGGCTGCTGTCAGACCTGCCAGAACCAGAAAACACGAGGATTTCAACATGCAGAAACCTCAATAATAGAAATTGATGGCCAGTTTTCCCGTACCGGTCGCATAGGCACTTTTTCCATCGGGCAGCGTATTATAGCCAAAGCCGGCTTCACCTGAGACCGAGAAATCCTTCAGCAGGACGAACTCAAGACCCGCTCCACCGGCGATGCCGAAGAGGGTATCATCCTTGCCTTTGTTGGCGTCTCCACCGTTCTTGCCGATGCTCAACTGACCAAAGCCATAAAGATGCAAGCGATCGCGCTGGGCAAAGTAACTCATGTATTTGCCGGCGATGCCGAAGGAGGACGTTTTCGCAGCGGAGTCTCCACCGAGCAACAGATAGGCACCAACCGCCTTGCCGGGCGCTGTGAAGTATCGCGCGCCCACATAACCCGCACCCATCGAGTTGCCGCCATCCGGAAAGCCAAAGCTGAAACCATAACGGCCTTCGGACAGATCCAGACCTTCACCACTGGGACCGGCGGTTGGCGCTGCGATAAAGGGCGTGTGTTCAACCGGAGCGGGTGGTGGCGGCGGGGGCGGGGGAGGCATGCGGGGTTTTTTTCCACCAGCCGACTGGGCCTGGACTGATGAGAGAGCGGCGCTTAGAGCAAGCACGGAAATGGGAACCAAAAAAGTGCAACGCAAGGGAAGCCTCCTTCAGGTGACATCAACATATTCTTCAACATATGTTGGACATGGTACCTTTGATGAGGAGATTTGATCAAGCAGATTGCAGGTGGAAGGCATGAGGGAGCCGCCGCAGGAGAACCTGTCTCCACGCGGCGCGAGCTCCGCATTAGAACTGAGGTGGAACCTCAGCCCAGGGATGAGGCGGAATCATGGGCCTCTGGGTATGGGTTTGAATGTCGCGATAGTAATCGGACAGCTGGGTTTGATAGCTCTCGGTGATCGGTTTGTCCTTGTCATAGGGAGGAGCATTCTTCACTTGATCACGACTCATCGCCACCACAATGTTTTCATCCAACCAGCTGATGTCCTCGATGAAGGCGCGATCGATGGCGACCAGACCCCCTGGCCACCAGAGACGCACATCGACGATGAGGTGCGTAATCCTCCAGGTTTCCGGTTCAATCAAAAGATCCTCGACCTGGCCAATGTCACCATCCGTGGCCCTCAGGCTATACGACTTCAGATCGCTGAAGCTGCGAAGATTCGGGTCGAGACGACTTTGGCGTTTAAACTCCGCTTCAAAATGCGGCGAGGAAGGACCGGTCTCGGGCGCATCCTTATCCCGTGGAAAGCGGTAGGTTTGGGTCCAGGGAAAGAGCCCACCCGAGGCGCTCCAGTAGGGTGTCCAGCCATAGTATTGACTCAGTTGGATTTCATTCAATCGGGAGATGGGCTGACCCAGTTCCGATGAAGGACTGTTTTCAATTTGCTGCTGAGACAACCTGGTTGTCAGAGTTGAAGTTTCGTCATTAAACCCAACCAGGGCTTCGGAGCTGATCAGAACATTGCGTCCTGTCAACCAGCCTCCTGTATCCACCACGAGATAGCGCAGAATCCAGGATACATCATCGAAGTATATATCCTTGACGATTCCCACCACTCCATCCGTGGCTTCGACTCTTTGATTGAGTATGGAATCAGCCCTGTAAAGCATGACGTCTCCTTTCCGGTGTTATTTCTGTGCCTGTTTTTTAGTGGCTCCGATCACGCCGCAGGCAATGCGGTCGCCGGCCGCTCCCGAAGGCTGCGATTTTTCATCATCGGCCTTGGCGTGAACCACCACTGCCTTGCCGATAATGGTATTCCAATCCGAAAAGCCACTCACATTGGGTATGTCCGTTGTCAGCATGCCCTTTCCATCCTTATTGATGGTGATATTGCCCAGATCACCGACATGCCGTGTGGGAGCATTCAGCCCGGCGTGAGGTGCTCCGGTGGGATTGAAGTGCCCACCAGCCGACGAGGCATCGGGCGCGCTGCAGTCACCTTTTTCATGAATATGAAAACCATGCTTGCCCGCTGGTCCGCCGGTGATGGATGCAATCACCTGCACACCCTTGTCCGTGCGGTTGAAGAGCACTGTTCCTCTGACCTTGGACCCGCTCTTTGCAGCCAAAGTGGCTTCAGCAAAAGTGTCTCCTTTTTTCAGATCAGCAGCCATTTTTGCTTCCGTTTTTCGTTCCCCCTGGTTGCGCAGATCCTTCGGATTCTGGGCCTGCGCCCAGGCCTGGGAGGTGAGCAAAGACAGGACTACAACACTGATTTCTTTTTTCATGGTTCCGTTTCCTTGGAAAAGAGGGACACATTAGGGCCAGAGCGGCCCTATCTTCTTATAGCTCATCATATTTCCGGAAAACAGTGTTGCAAAATTGTGATGGCGACCTGGGGGTTTTTTCCAGCAGGGATTGAGCCAAATCTGACAGATACCACGGCAGATCGCTCAGGCTCATTTCGAAAAACCCCTCATGTTATTCCCTGGTTGTGCCGATAGAACGGAAAATATAAACCTGGAATGGGTGGGGCATGCCATGAAATCATTTGTAATAGTGTTGACAGCATTCGGAATTCTTACCGCCTGTAAGGATGATAAAAGCGGCAAGTCCGAAGAGCAGGGTGGTCCCGTTGCGGCAGCCGAAGCCGCGCCGGTGGAAGACACCTCCCAAAGTGATTTCAGTCGCTACTGCCGTGAGGAATTGGAGAAAGGCTCAGGCAGTGAGATCGGTGTTTACACCACGCTGTTCAACGCGCGCAACTGTACGGAGCTGGAACTCAACCTGCAAAAACAGGCTCAGCCTTTCCTCAGCAAAAAGGGCTTGAGCGATTTGAAGCCTCTCAGCTATTTCGATCATTTCACCTATATCGATATGTCGGGCAATAGCATTGCCGATCTCAGCGCTTTGAGTCAGATGAAAAAGCTGGACCGTCTCGACATTTCCAATAACCCCATCAGCAGCGTGGCTCCTCTGGCCTCGCTGACTCAGCTGCGTACCCTGGCTGCCAATGGCATCAAGACCAGTGATTGGGACAGCCTCAGCGCATTGACCTCTTTGACTTCACTTTGGTTGACCGGCAATGGCCTTCAGGATATCAGCTTTGTCGCAGGCCTGACGAATCTGCAGGACTTGCGTTTGTCCGACAACACCATCAGCGACCTGAGCGCTCTCTCCGGGCTGACGAAACTGTCGCTCCTTGAACTTCGCAAAAACAAGATTGCTGATCTCAGCCCGCTCGGCTCGCTGACCGCCATGCATGAATTGATTCTGAATGACAACCAGATCACATCCCTGGCTCCTCTCGCGACCCTGACGGAAATGGTCACGCTGGAGGCCCGCAACAACCAGATTTCTGATCTGACGCCTGCACTGAACCTGACGAAGCTCAGCTATCTTCTGGTGTCCGGCAATCAGGTGGCAACCGTGGCGCCGGTGAAGGATCTTAAAGTGGTGTCCGAGATCGACCTGACCAATAATCCGCTCGGGACGTCGATCGCGAAAACGGCAGCCAACTGCCCGACGGATGCCGCGACCAATGTCTTTATTCGTGAGTTCTGTTCGACCACACCCTGAACGAGCTTCGCAGGCGGAGACGAAATCTCCGCCTCAATCACCGCGGAAAGGAATCCCGTGACGTCGACGCGTTGTACCAGCGCGGCGGCGCGGGAGTCAGCCGGGGTTTGAACTCGATCTTCTCATAGACGATATACGAATCCTCTTCGAACACCCGATTCTTCCAAAAAATGTAACCGGTAAACTTTCGGGACGTATAACCGGGCAGACTGGGAGCCGCCGTGTTGAAGCGGGTTTTGATCCCATGGACAATGGTGTCCGGTCCATCCAGAACCATCAACTCCAGATCCTGCTGGAGCGTGTTCCGTCGGGACCAATCCCAAAAGGCGGCTGCATACCTCTGATGATAGTTGGCAAAGATATTCCGCTCGAAATAAGGAAGAATCGCGATCGAATGAAACCCGGTGGCAAAGATGGACGGTGACTGCGCTCTCTGTGATTTCAAGTGCTCAGCCACCTGCCTTGCCGCAGAATAGGTATGTTTATAGTCGTTGGTATAAGCCGTATACGCCCATGATATATGAATGCCGAGAACCACGACCAGGCCTGCCTGCACCAGGGGCCGATTCCAGCCCTGACGGCCGGAATCACGCCCATCCTTTGTGAAGCTGATCCATAAGCAGAAAATCCAGAGCAGAAAAAGGATCCCCTCATGCCAGGGGCTGGAATAGACAAAGGCAAAGAGATGACCTGTCAGCAGCACAGGTCCCAGGAAGAGACTGAGCACGCGCGTCTTCCAAAAATGCCAGAGGCTCACGGCCACGATACAGGCGCTCAGAATATAGCGTTCGGTCAAAGCATTGCTGAGAAAATGCGTCGTGAACCTCAGAGCAAAAGCCAGACTATAATCCTGCTTCGGATGAACCGCGGCATGATCCGTGGGAAAACGCAGCTGCCAGACCGCAAACAGCCCTGCCATCAGCACGATTCCAAATGCAGCGACATAACGCTTTTTCGCTGCGGTATTCAGGGTCTTGTGATGATACAGAAAGGCGACGAAGTCGGTCGTGGCAAAACAAAAGGCCATGATCAGGCCATGAAGCGAGATATTGGCCAGCAGGGCCAGTATGAGCGCATAAAGGAAAGGCCTCTGCTGGCGCTTCGGATAAAGGGCAGCCGCCAGGAACAGAACTCCCGGAAGCAGGACATAGCTTCGCGCGATCACTGCATACTGATAGAGCACAAAGTAGGAAAAGGGATAAAGGATTTTGATGAAAAGAGGAAACGGCGCATACACGAGAAAGATGAGCACACCGATCCATGCAAACAAGGCCCCGAGGATATTCATGCCTGCATAAGGGAGACCCGCCTTCGCCACAAGACTTAAGATGAAATGCCAAAGTCCGGGGCTGCCTTCATATCGCAGGTGAACCTGAATCAGTTCCAGCGGTCGACTGTCACGCCCCAGAAGCCAGGCCTGAGCTTCATCAAACCAGGGTTCATGATGATAAACTCCCACAGCCACGAGTCCGGCGTAGAGCACGAAGACGATCAGAAGAAGAAAGCATTTCCGATAGGAGTTCCGAGTCATAATACGTCGCAAGGATGAAGTTGAAAAAAATCAGGAAAACGCTCCTATCTTAACCGACCCGGCGATGGGAGTTCAAAGTCTTTCCAGCTGGCGCCAGGCGAGCCGGTAATAAACGCCGGTGGTATTCTGCATGAGCGTCTTGTGGGTGCCCGACTGAATAATTTTGCCGTGTTCCATCACGAGGACACGATCGGCGTGTCGCACGGTGGAGAGACGATGCGCAATCACAAAAGTCGTGCGTCCTTTCATGAGGTGAACCAAAGCCTTTTGCACGAGGTGCTCGCTTTCCGCATCAAGAGCACTGGTAGCCTCATCCAGAATCAGAATGCGGGGATCCTTGAGCAGAGCGCGGGCTATGGCAATGCGCTGCCGTTGCCCGCCTGAAAGCTGCAGACCACGTTCGCCGACCCGTGTTTCGTAGCCCTGCGGAAAGCCTTCAATAAAGCTTTGCGCATAGGCATCACGCGCGGCCTGCCGGACCGCTTCATCCGAGGCATCGGACCTGCCATAGCGAATATTGGCGGCAATCGACGCGCTCATCAAAAAAGGGTCCTGGGAAACCACTCCAATCTGCTGACGCAGCCAGGCTCCATTGAGGGTTCGAATATCATGGGCGTCCAGCAGGATCGTGCCCTGGACCGGATCATAAAATCGGGTCAGAAGACCGGCAATGGTCGACTTCCCGCTGCCCGATGGCCCGACCAGAGCAATCACCTGGCCGGGTTCCGCGGTAAAGCTGAGATCCTGAAGCACCGGGATATCGGGACGGGTCGGATAGTGGAAGCTCACGCGTTTGAACTGAACGCGACCTTTAATCGAGGGTGGGATGAGTCCATGCGCCAGGGGAATTTCGGGGCGGCGGTCGAGCAATTCAAAGATGCGTTCCGAAGCCCCGAGCGTGGCCATGAATTCCGTCCAGAGCGATCCCAGACCTCCAAGAGCCACCATCACCGCCAGGGCATAGAGCAGAAATGAGGTGAGATCACCCAGGGTCATCCGTCCTGTGATAACCAACTCCCCGCCATACCACAGCACGCCGGCAAGCGTTGCCGATCCCAGGAGCGAACCAACTCCAATGAAGAGAGCGATATTCTGGATGCGTAGACGTCCCCAATCCAGAGCAAGGCTCACTGCGGTCGCATAACGCCGGGACTCGCCCTTCTCCTGAATGAAGGAACGCACGGTCCGGATGCCGGAAATGGTTTCCGCCGCGATGCTGGCTGAACTTCCCCAGGCGTCCATGCCTTCCCGCGCAAATTTTTGGATGCGTCGCCCGAAAAAGCTGGCGCCAGCGATCATCACCGGGATGGTGGCAAGGAAGCCAAGGGTCATCGCCGGGGAAACATAAACCAGAAGGATGAGGCCGCCGATCGCAATGCCGAGGTTCTGCAGAAAGGTCGAGAGATGCAGGGTGACCGCATTTTGAATCACGGTGGCATCGGTGGCCAGCCGGCTCATCAGTTCACCGGTTTGCCGTGCATCGAAAAAACCAATCTCCTGCTTCAGAATGGTTTGATAAAGCGACTGCCTGAGGCGTGAGACGATGCGCTCACCCGCTGTCGTAAAAATGTAGTAACGCAGAGAGGAGGACACGGCCTGCAAAAGAAACGTCGCAAAGACGATGCCCACCCACGGTTTAAGCCGATCGAAGCGCCCGGAGGCCAGCACTTCATCAATGATGTATTGAGCTGCTTTGGGATAAACGAGGACCATGCCGCTGCTCAGCACCAGAGCGAGAAACCCCCAGCTCAGCTTCTTCCATTCGGGTATGGCCAGCTTCCAAAGACGGATCAACCGTCCGAAGGATGCTGGGGAGCCTGCCGGCTGCCGTAATTTGAGAACCGTTGGCTTGACCATCGAAACACACCACTCACGAGGACGATGAACAGGAGCAGAGGCAGAAACGTTTTCCAGCCTGGATCCATGAAGGCCTTGATGATACTGCGCTGAAACACGATCAGCATGATACAGCCGGGCATCATGCCGACCAATGTGGCCAGCATGAAGCGAAAGAACGGAACCCCGGCCGCTCCTGCAGCGGCATTGACGAGAGTATGCGGTGCGATCGGCATAACTTGCAAAAGAAACAGAGCCGCTAAATCACCAGGATGATGCCGGCCATAAAAGTCCGGGAAGAACATGCGCCCGAGCGTGCGACCTGTCGCATAGCCCACGCAAATCAAGGCGATGACACCGAGGATGATATAAGGCAGAGCCAGCATGCTTGGAAAAAAGCCGGCGGCCATGAGAATGAGCAGATTGATCGGGGCAAACACCAGACAGGCCACCAGGTAAACAGCAGGGATCAGAAGCAGCCCCGAAAGCTGCGTATCCTCGATGGGCGCCCAGACTGAAAGATCAAGACCTGGATGCAGAGGCTGATCCATGAGAACATGCGAAGCGGCAATACCGGCCCCCGCGAGGCCCGTCATCACAAATGTAATCATGCGGGGTGGAATTTTCAGATGATGCTGCACGGTTTCCAGCATGCGTCCCCAGCGATCCAGCGCCACCTCCAGCGTGGACGGCCGATCCATATCGAGCAGTTCCGCATCGAGCCAGGGGAGACATTCCTCAGGCAGAGCCTGGATTTTGAAATCCGCCAGATGCTTGTAAGGGGAGATCATGCGCAGGGAATGAATGAGGGGCAGCAGCGAGCCGGCCTTCTCCATCTTGCGGAAGGCATAGTCAGCCTTGTGATTGGCATAATGGGCAACGATGTAAGCCACAGTCTGCCGGATGGCCTTTTGCAACTCCGGCCTGCCTCGCGCATCAATCGTGACATTGCATTCCGTATCGAGCCCCATCGAGCGATTATTGAGGTTGGCGGATCCCAAGGTCAAAAACTCATCATCGACCACCATGAGCTTGCTGTGCACGGTGATATATTTATGGATGGGCAGAAGTTCCCGATCGAAGGGATAAAAGATGTTCACCCGCCCGTAGTCATCGTGGGCCAAAACCTCGGCCAGGGCGATGGCCTGCAGGTGGCTCATCGTTTTTTTTTCCAGCCACGGACCCAGACGCTCCGGAAGGATGAGCACGATTTCCGGACCTTCCGCGCGGTGCCCAAGCTCGCAGAGCAGCTCCACCACATGATGGGAGGTGAGGTACTGCGTTTCAATGAAGATATATTTTTGAGCCCTCAGGAGCAGATCTTCATACAGCCGGGCAATCTGTTTCGCCGGCGGCGCATTGCGAAAACCAGGATCCGTCACTGAGATGCTGACCGGCGTGTCCACAAAGGAGGCGATGGCCTCGGTTCCATCCAGGGTTTTTCTGGGCAGCACCGGCGAGGGTCGGGACAGGGGTATGGTCTGAGCCGTGACCTGTTTCCAACGCTGACGAAACAGCGAGGCGAGTTGCCCGGCCGCAGGTCCCGACACTCCTATCTGGGTATCATGATAGGGCTGATAATAGTGACCATCAGGATCTTTGCGAAGGGGGTCGCCGGCTGCATGCAGGCAGCTGTCCCAGCGTCTTATCGTCAGATCGATGCCTCCAGCGAAAGCCAGCTGATCATCAATCACCACGATCTTTTGATGGTGGGATCCTCCGACCGGATGGTGAGCGTCGGCGCGATAGTGCAGACGGGGATGCATGAATTTCAGGTTCTGGAGCTTCTCCCGTTCCAAAACATAGAGCGGCGCCGGTCTCCAGGTGAGCAAATAAATATGAAGCTGCGTCTGCTTTTGCAGAATCCTGTGTAGAAACGCCACCAGACTCCAATCCTTCAGGCAGCCAGGTGGTTCCTTTTTCGGCTGAAGATTGGTTTGCGTGTGTATATCCCAGCCCAGGATAAAGATCGTGGCCCTTGCCTGCTCGCAAGCCTTGATGAAGGCATTGAAGTAAGCCTCGCCATCACAATAGAGCCAGCAGTCGTTGCCCTGGCTGGAAGACCAGGCGTTTTGTTCCGTCCAGAAGGAATCTTGCAGGGGTACCATTTGGTTCGTGTCCATCCACAGGTGTGTCCAACCAAATTCAAGTCACATGCAAGACTCAATCCTTAAACAGCCGAGACCTGACGTCGGATGGGAACATGCCGAAGCCCCGTAGCCAGTGCGTTTTCCACCCCAGCCTTGCCGGCTTCATGATAAACGGCATCCTCATTCACCTGCCAAAGATCATAGAGCTCCTGTCCGGCTATGATGTTTTCCACACAGAGCATTGCGGTCATCATCGCATGATCCTGGTTGTTATATTTATGCATTCCGTTTCTGCCAATCACATGCAGACCGGGATATTTGCTTGCCAGCTCGCGGCGCAGCGTTTCCACATGCTCTGCATAGTTGTCATCATAAACGGGATAGGCCTTGGCCTGCCGCACGACACAGCCGTCGATGATCTTATCCTCGGCACACAGGCCAATGGAGGCGAATTCCCGCCTGGCGAGCGCAATCAGCGACGCGTCATCCGCAGACCAAAGCCCGTCGCCTTCAAAGCAGAAGTACTCAAGCCCATAGCAGGAGAGTTCAGGATCGGGAACCATCTCGGGCGACCAGGATTTAAAGTTTTGAATCCGACCGACCTTAACGCCGGGCTCGTGGATATAGATCCAGTTGTCATCAAAGAGACATTGATCCCTGGCGATAAGAACAACGGTCAGGAAATCCCGATACCGAAGATTGCGAGCGGCTTCGAGAGCCGACTCGGGCGGCCTGGGAGACAGGTTCAAGGTCACCTCGCGCAGCGGAGCGGACGAAATCACTTCGTCCACCTTGAGAACCTGCTGCTGGCCATCCGCTCCCTGATGGACGAGCTGCCAGCTGTCGCCGTGAGAGTGCAGACTCTTCATGGTATGCCCCATCAGAATCTGACCACCCATATCGCGCACCCTGCCGGCGCAGGCTTCCCAGAGCATACCCGGACCCCTGCGCGGATAGCGGAACGAATCGATCAGGGTTTTGATGACTGGACCATTCCTTTTGGCTTTTTTCGCCGGCAGCAGGGCATGAAAAATCGCTTTCCCCAGGGAAAGGCCCTTGATGCGTTGCGCGGCCCAATCTGCAGAAATGTCCTTGCAACTCATTCCCCAGACTTTTTCGGTATAGGTTTTAAAGAAAATATCAAACAGGCGTTTGCCGAATTGGTTGGTGGTCCATTCCTCGAAATTTTTAGGGTTGCGGAAGGGAAAGAGGCGCGCCCGCAGATACGAGAGTACACAGAGACACGATTCGATGATGCCCAGTTTGGTCAAGGCATCAAAGGCTTTGAGCGGATAGGAAAAGTACTGGCCGTTATAATAGATGCGGGAAAGACGCGGGCGTTCGAGCATATCGTTCGGCAGAAGCTCGGTCCAGAGATCCTCGACTTCCTGGGCTTTGGAAAAAAACCGGTGCCCACCAATGTCGAAATGAAAACCCTTGTACTGTGCGGTTCGCGATATGCCTCCGACATAATGGGGATCGGCCTCGAGCACCACCACATCCATACCGCGCTTACACAGAAGATAAGCTGCTGTAAGGCCTGCCGGTCCCGCTCCAATGATACCGATGAGCTTTTTTGTGTTTGGCATGATGTTCCTTTCCCAATCCAGGCACGAACGGGCCCACACGGGTTCAGCTCCGATCGCTTTTTTGTGCCTGACTTTTTATTTTAGGATTTTTCCGAACTCTTCATTTGGTGTGTGGAGAGCCTGATCCAGAAATCAGACCTGGCCTCAGGATGCATGAAAGACTTTGGGCTGTCTATGAATGCTCTGCAACATGAAATCTTATTTTTTCGTATAGGCATTACCATTCTTTTCGTTGAAACACCTGCATCCTTCCCGCAACACGGTCAAAGATCTGCATGAATGCATCTGCAGGGAAATATTCAGAAGGTGAATATGATCCATGCGGCTGATCTTTTGTCGCTTGCCAATCCATGGTCTCCTCTCTCAAAGTTCAAAAGGTTGGACGGATTTCAAGTGAAGGGAGAAACTTGTATGAAGAGTGGAGGGAATACCTGGGCCCTGACTGGGCTGGTCCTGGCCGGAGGCTACCTCGGGTTGCGATCGTACCAGGCACGGTCACGGACCAGAAATTTGCGTGGCAAAATTGTTCTGATCACGGGCGGATCCAAAGGCCTTGGCATGATCCTAGCGCGGAACTTTGCTCTGGCCGGAGCCCGGGTCGCGATCTGTGCCCGCAGTGTGGAGGAACTCGAGAAAGCGCGATCGTGGATTCATAAGGAAGCGGCGGCTTCGGTTCTGGCTGTGCCCTGTGATGTTTCCCGTCGTGAAGACGTTGACGTTCTCGTGAATCATGTGCAACGTGTTTATGGGCCGATCGATATCCTCATCAACAATGCGGGAACGATCGCAGTCGCGCCGCTCGAAGCCACAGGAATTGAGGATTTTGAGAAAGCCCAGAATGTTATGTTCTGGGGCGCTCTTTATCCCACGCTTGCCGTTCTTCCCAGCATGCGATCCCGCAGGCAGGGGCAGATCGTCAATATCACCTCCATCGGTGCACTGGTCAGCCTTCCTCATCTGATTCCTTATAGCAGTGCGAAATTTGCTGCCCTGGGACTTTCGCTGGGACTTTATGCGGAACTCAAACCGCAGGGCATCCAGGTGACCACCATCGTGCCGGGTCTGATGCGGACCGGATCCTTCATCAACGCTGAATTCAGTGGGCGCAAGGAGCAGGAGTACCGTTGGTTTTCCGTGGCGTCCTCCTTGCCCGTTCTTTCTCTTTCCGCCGAAAGGGCAGCGCGAAAAATCGTGAAGGCCGTGGCCATGAAGGACAGCTTCAAGATCCTGGGCGCACCGGCAAAAGTTGCGGCCACTCTCTATATGAATTTCCCGGAATTTTCCCTTTACGGAGTGAGCCTGATCAGCCGTCTTTTGCCCAGGGCGGATCGCAGCACCCGCCAGGCAAACCCTCCCACCGCGGGAAGGAATTTGCAGAAGGAGAGCGAGGCCGCCACACTGCGTCTTTTAAAGGGTCTTGGCCAGGCCGCGGTACAAAGCTATCAGACTTGATTTGCAGGGATTCCTGCATCCAATGCTCGACATCGTACAATTCTGCAGTCTAGAATAAACCATTCAAAAACCCCGGCGCGGACATCAGCGGATCTGATGCCCGCCGCCCGAGAACTCCCGGTGCGGTCATCGGGATCGGATGCTCAGAAACCGGAACATTCCCGGTGCGATCATCAGGATCGGATACCCGCAATCCGAAAAAAAAGTCAGGTGCTGTCAGACCTCTGTCTCAGCACATCTCAAGGACGCGGCGATCAGGTTGATCAAGCCGGCGCTGAGGACGCGGCGATCAGTTTGATCAAGCCGGCGCTGAGGACGCGGCGATCAGGTTGATCAAGCCGGCGCTGACTATTTTGAGTTTTCCGGACGCTTCCCTGCGGAGAATGTGATGCGGCCAGGACCAGGGTTTGGTCTTTACAATGTGATGTTCCTGATAGCGTTGATCCTCTCGGGCTGCCGTCCCCGCCTTCCCGAGATCAACCTCAATACGGATTCCTTTCAGGTCGTCGGTGCGTCCGGGAGCGTGTTCCGTAATCCCATCGTGAGTTCCGGCGCGGATCCCTGGGTCATGTACAAGGATGGCTTCTATTATTACTGCCGTTCGGATGGCCGCAGCACGATCTACATCTCCAAAGCCCGAAGCCTGCTCGATATCGGTCGTGTGCCATCCGTCAAAGTCTGGGAAGCCCCAAGGGACACGGAGCATTCCCATCAGCTTTGGGCTCCGGAGCTGCAATTTCTCGATGGCCGCTGGTACATCTATTATGCCGCCTCTGATGGCGACAATGAAACGCATCGCATGTTTGTCCTGGAAAGTGAAGGCACGGATGCCCTGGGACCCTATCAATTCAAGGGTAAAATCGCGCCGGCCACGGATCGCTGGGCCATCGATGGCACCATCCTGGAAGCCGATGATGGCCGGCGGTACTTCATATGGTCCGGGTGGGATGATGACCGCGACATCACGCAGAATCTTTATATGGCGCCCATGACCAACCCGTGGACCCTGCAGCAGCCGGATCAGCCTTTTATTCGCATGGAAGCGGAGCAGGCCGTTCTGCAAAAGGCTCTGGTGCGACCCGAACGCTGGGCCTCCGAAGGCATGACGGTGGGCAATATCGACCAGGCTGACAGTTTCGTGGAATTTGCTTTTGAAACGCCGCGCGCTGGTGATTATCAGATTGATATACGCTATGCCAACGGCACCGAGGCGGTGAGCACGCATGTTTTGAAAATCAATGATGGACCGCAGGAGATTGTGTCCTATCCCTCCGTGGGCTGGGACAATTTTCAAACGGTCCAGGCCTTTGCCTCGCTGGCTGCCGGTCCCACGACTCTGCGCTTTGCCAAGGGGGAAGGCTTCGCGGAATTGGACCGCATCGAAGTCAAACCGGTCGGCAGTGATCGCGTGGTTCTGTCCATTCCGGAACATGATTTTGAACGCAAGGGAGGGGCACCTTACGTGAATGAAGGCCCTCAGGTTCTGGCGCGTAACGGCAAAATTCATGTCATCTATTCAGGAAGCGCGAGCTGGACGGATCATTACAATCTTATCCAGTTGACCTTTCAGGGCGGTGCGATCATGAACCGCCAGAATTGGGTCAAGCACGGCCCCACCTTTTCCCGCACGATGGATGTTTTTGGTCCAGGGCATGCCTCGTTCACCCGATCGCCGGATGGTCTTGAGGATTGGATTGTCTATCATGCGGCCCGCTATCGAGGGGCCGGTTGGGATCGGGACGTTCGGGCCCAGCGCTTTACCTGGGATGAGAACGATAATCCTGTCTTCGGTCAGCCCAAATCGCTCGTGACGGAAATTCCGGTGCCTTCCGGTTCCGTTCAGGTTGCAGGTCCCTGAGCCCGCAGCACGCGGCGATGGATCATCGTTTTCAGAAATTCCTGGGTTTCCACTCCTGCCGTTGGCAGCGGGCGAAAGGAACCGGCAAATGAGTCGAGCCAGGCCTTTTCCTCGCGACGGATCGCGAGCCTGAAATAAAGCGAGCGTTCCGGATTCTGGAATCGGTATTCCAGGAAAAAGGGCCTGGCCTGATGGTAACGTTCCTCTTGGGATTGATACTCATTGGGAACGAAAGACACCTGAGGGCTCAGGGTGAAAAGTCCGGAGGGTTCCTCCCAAAGCGCGTCATGGGCGATGCGACAGTCCTCCCAGAGAGCCTCCAGGTCCACGATTTCCGTCCATTCCGTATCCGGTTCCTCCAGGATTTCCTGCTGCTCCTCAGGAACCTTTTCCAGCAGCGCCGCATCAAAGTCATGAGGTTCCTCGATCCTCTGCTGCCGGGCGATGGACCACAGCCGATCCCGATTTTTTACAATGACATCCGCGCAGGCGAGCAGCAGTTCCTTTTCCCGACCCGCATGCTCGCCCCAGATGTGCTGCAGGGCCGCAGGATGCCAGCCCTGGTCGCTGGAGGCTTGAGTCAGATCCGAGGCAAGTTCGTTAAGAGCCCGTATCGAGGCGTCGAGGTCAAAGCCAATTTCCCGCAAAGCCCATTGCGCCAGACGCATTTCCAGCTGCGAACCGAGCGTTTGAATCTGGCTCCAAAAGACTTCACCGGCGTGACCCTGTTCCTTGTCGCAAAAATAGGTGGAGCACACCGAGTTGCGAAATGCATGCACACGGCAGTGACCGCTCACCCGGTCGAGCATCGGGCACAGCACCTTCTGACTTTTTCCGAACAGGTCCTCGTGTTCATCATCCACAAAATCGAGCCACTGCCGCGGGGAGCTGTGCATACCCTCGGGCAGGACCATGCCGCGCTCGAGAAGCTCATCGACCGCGCGATGGCCTTCCGGCGTTCGACAGGCCAGCCCAAGCAGAAAATTGGGAATCCGCGGGTGATAGGTGCAGCAGCGGTAATCCGGGCGCCACTCCTCATAGCAGGACTTCGGGCAGTTCATGCAATCGGCCTGCTTCTCATCCGGAAAGCGGAGCTTTTGAAAAGCAGGTGGCATCATCACCCGCCAGATGCCGGGAAATGTTTGACGTCCGAGACGCAGGGGTTGCAGAAGGAGTTCAGAATCCATGACATGCCCTTGTTGGTGGCTTCAACCAGGGTTATAAACCCGGTCGCCTTCTTTGTCATGCAAGGGTTGCCGTGATGTGGCCTTTTTGGCCACTAATGATCGCCCATGCCAGGGCACAGGTTGACTCAGGCAGTTATCGATCACGATGCGGGTGGTTTGATCGGTTCAGGACAGGCTGTTGGAAGGTGAGGGGAGAGTTTTGGCATCGGGGGGCATGGACAGATTCGTGATGCTGTCATGGATTCAGGAATTGAGCCATGATCACGGCTTTTTCCTGAAACGGTGTGATGCGATAAAGCACTCGAAGTTTTTCGTGCGGTGTCGCCGCGTGGAAATAGTCATAAAAGTTGGCGGCTGTTTTTTCGGGAATGTCGAGTTGCAGGCAATCCCCACGCTTGCCGAAATTCATGATTTTCCACTTTTGAATATCGATCATGAAGAGAATCGAAAGCGTGCCGTTTTTTTCAATATAGGCTTCACGACTCAAATTGCCAGGCGCGAGTTTGCGGCCCATCTCCTTCAGATCTGCCGTGAGTGTTTCCAATTCCGGATTGAATGCCTTGTTTCTGAATACAAGGGACGGCGATTCACTATATGCATTCATGTCCTGCGGCCTCGTAGCTGGAGACTTGAGTAAACTCGTACAGTGGTACAGTTATACAACCCTCGATTGCTCAACATGAAGTTCGAATTTGCTCAGCATGAAAAATATCGCGAATGCAAAATTACCCTCCTGTCCGCAAATACTGACAGTTTCTCTAAATCAGCTGAATGACTTGCCTTACCTGCATGCCGTTTTTAAACCAAGGGGGATGGTCTCCGGGGCAGGGCGGGCGGAATTTTGCAATCTCAAAACCCGCGACCCGGCGTGAGCCGTTACCGCCTCTTCAGGATAATCGGCCCATGGTAGCGGGTTTTACCCGAGTCATCGACGGAATAGAAGTTTCCGGAAAGCACATCGGCGTCCGGCAGGTGGAAGGCATGAATAAACATGTCGGGACTGATCTCAAGAAGCAGGCCGGCATCCTGAATCGTCCGGAAGGCCCTGGCGGCACCTGTCCCACTGGTATTGCAGAAGCGGCCCTTGGAGGGACTGCTGGCCGTAATCTGGTAGTCCGATTGAAAACGGCCGTTTCCTTCATCGGTCCAGTGAAGCTCTGTTTCGATGTCCCAGGTCTCATCATGAAAGGGAGAAGGATCGAGCTGACCTAGCGCACGCCATGGGAACTTTTGATCAGAGCCGGCAGGTCATCCACCTTCAACTCCTCCTGCAAAATTTTTTTGACGCCACTTTCCGCGTCCGGGCTGTAGCTTTGCTGAAGCCGCAGCTGGATATCGGACAGTGGTCTCGGTGCGGCAGGTGTAATTATGGCGGGTGAAACATCCTTGGCCGGATCCTGAGGAGCTGGACCGTCGCTGGCCTGCGGCGACGGTTCTGTTGGTGACGGCGTCTTGATTTTTGGTTCGCGATGAAAGGCCTTGACGGCAATCCAGGACATTATGGCAATAAAGAGCGGATATAAGAGATATTTTTTCAAAGCATCACTCATTCAAATGGGGAATTCAGAAAGCCAGGGCCGCAAGCCCCCTATCAGGACGTTAAGGCTTTAGGAATATTGCATTTGAGTAAACCTTGATCCTCAAGGCATGGAGAAGCTCATGGAAGCTCAGCATTATCAAGTCGATCGTCTGCCTCTTCCCCTTCCGTTCTACTTCAAAGCTGTCCTCGGTCGGCGTCGCTATCACGAAGGGCAGACGCTCCCGCGGACCAAATTGGAATGGCCCGGTTTCCGTTTCACGCCATCCGCCGTGGCCGCTTACGCAAAAATCTGCGCGGCACCCTTTGATGGCAAACAGGTTCCCCTGCTGTTTCCGCATTCCTATTTTGGACCTTTGCATCTTCAGATGATGACCGATGAAAATTTCCCGCTCAAGGTCCTCGGTGCGGTTCATCTGCGCAATCACGTCCTCCAGCATGCTCCTTTACATCTGGGCGAGCGTTATGATGCCTTTCTCCGGCTGGCGGAAGAGCGTCGCCGTCCGCAGGGCCTGGAAATCGATTTCAAAACCGAAATCAGACAGGGTTCCACACTTATGTGGGAAAGTCTCTCGACCGTTCTCGTCCGGCGTAAATTCAAGACCGAGGATAAGGAAAGTCCACGCGCCGGCTTGCTGCAGCCTCTGCCGGATGCCACGGAGAAGAGCTCGTTCCCGGTTCCGATGCTGACCGGCAAGCAGTTTGGCTGGATCACCAAGGATATCAATCCGATTCATATGTCCCGTTATCTGGCCAAAATTTTCGGTTTCGAGCGCGATATCTGTCACGGCATGTGGGCCCTGAGCCGCAGCCTGGCGTTTGTCGAGGGTGTGGACTGGGAAAAACCCGTGCGGAATGATGCCAGTTTCAAAGGGCCGCTTTATATGGAACGTGACATCACGGTGAAAATCAGCAGGAGCGCCAGCGGATTGTTTGAGCTTTACAGTGAAGGCAACGAAAGGCCCTGTATGCTGGGACGCCTGCAGAATGTTGGCCCTGCAGAGCGATTATAAACCCGCTCTCCCGGTGGAGCCATATCGAAAAATCACCAGAAGCCATCACGAGTTTTCAATGGTCGTTCCTCCTGCACTGATCCATAATCGCCGCACTTTACCAGGATCAAAAAACCTGCAGGAGCATAACGATGAAACTTTGGAAATTACTTGTTATGGGTTTGTATGCATGGACTCAGGCCACCCTTTCTCATGGCGACGAGAGAAAGGCCGTGCCGCCCATTCCAGCTGATTGTGCTGATGGCATTGCGGACCAGGGCTATTGTACGGCAGCGGTCATTCCTTCCGCAGGCTTTCCCATTTCCATCCTCTTTTTTGTGGTGGTGGAGAAGGATGTTTATCCCAACAGCAAGGCTCTTTTGGATAAATATCTCGCCTTCGCCCGTTGGCCTGAATATGTCGAGTCCACAGCATCGGACAATATCGTCTTCACCAAGAGCATACGCATGAAGGACAAGACGGACGCTCAGGGCAAGGTGATCGCGCGACATTATTATGACTATAAGCTGAAATCACCGATCGGTTACCAAAAGGTGCGGGGCGTCACCCACAACGTCCATCTTAAACAGCCGTATCAGGGTGCCGTCTCGACCACGGAATTTATCGCGCAGACCAGCGGCACCCAGGAAGTCCCGGCCGGTGAAAAACCGCTGACGGGAGCGGAAGGCTTGAAACTGCAGACAGGCTCCCTCAACCTCGTCTCCTGTACAGGGACCGGACTATGCTCCAGCGATCAGTGGCTGGTGATCTATGAATCCAGCATCACGCCCGCCATCAATCTGCTCCCGAAAGTCGTTGCGACCTCGGTGGAGAATGGCATCACGGATGTGATTGTGGGGATGCTCTTCAATTAGATCTCACAAAATGGATGCGAGGGGGTTTGCCTGGCTTCCCCAATTCTGCGATAGTCGTCGGGTCACACCAGTATGGAGAAAAAACATGAGTGAACCCCAGCAACAGAAGTGGCCGATGCAACACCCCGATCGTATCCAGCTGTTCAGTTTGCCAACGCCCAATGGGCAAAAGGTGAGCATCGCACTGGAAGAGCTCGAACTTCCCTATGAGCCCCATCGCGTCGATATCAGCAGCGGGGATCAGTTTCTCCCCGAGTACATACGCATCAGTCCCAATTCCAAGATTCCTGCCATCATTGATCCGCAGGGACCTGAGGGGAAGCCTCTGACATTAATGGAGTCAGGAGCCATCCTTCTTTATCTCGCGGACAAGGCAGGCCGGCTCTTCCCACGCAAGGCCCACGAGCGATTTGAAGCGCTGCAGTGGCTTTTCTTTCAGGTTGGCCATATCGGTCCGATGTTTGGACAGTTCGGTCATTTCTTCCACTATGCAAAGCAGCAGTGCGATCATCCTTACCCTGTGGAGCGGTATACGAAGGAAACGCGCCGCCTGCTTCAGGTGCTCGAGGATCGCCTGGCCGTTGTTCCGTATATCGCTGGTCCGGAGTATTCCATCGTCGATATCGCACATTTTCCTTGGGTCGACTGCCTGGATGTTTTCTATAAGGGCCGTGATCAGCTCAAGCTGGGCGAGTTTAAAAGAGTCCAGGATTGGATGACCCGTTGCAAGAGCCGTCCTGCCTATGAGCGCGGTGCCAAAGTTTGTGGTTGAACGTCATCAGAATCCGACACTGAGCGGAACCGGTTCATTCACGGGAAGAAATTGGTGGGCGGGAAGTTCGATGACGGTCTCAAAGGCCGGCAACTGTTTTTCGGCTTCCTGTCGGCCGAGCCTCTGAGCCCAGACATTGCCTCCGATATCCATAATCATGCTGCGCAGCGCGTCCATTCCGATGCCGCGACCGGACACTTCACTGATGGCATCCCGGCTGGAAAGGCCGCTGATAAACATGACATCCATGACCCCATGAGGCATGGCGTTCAAAGCCTCACGCGAAAAGCCCAGCTGGGCTGCCTTGCTGATCAAAGCCTCCAGGTCGAGCCCGCGTCCATCATCGCGACAGCTGATGCAAACCTTGCCGGCATTGACCGTCACCTTCCAGTAAATCGTTCCGCGCGGATCCTTGCCCATCTTCTGCCTTTCGTCCGGAGTCTCGAGACCATGGTCCAATGCATTGCGGACTTGATGCACGAGCGCCATGCGGAGAACCCGAGCCGTTCGCTTGTGAACCCATGCATCGGTCCCTTCCAAATGGATATCAGGCGGCAGACGGCCCAGTTCTTTGGCCAAGGGAATCATGGCTTCCGTGACTTCACGCAGAAGACTGAAGAGGGACATATAGAGTGAATTCTGAATATAGCTATCCAGCGTCTGGATCAATCCATGAAGGGGCTGCGGTGCCTGCACCGTTCGCGCCTGCTGTCTCTGGTAGGCCAGTTCCTCCAACAAATCATCGCGGTTATCCTGCCGCTGACCCTCATCCAGACTGCGTTTCAACATGTCGGTCCATAAGGTTTCATAACGGATGAGCAGCTGCTGCAGCTCGTCCACCGATTGCCTCAGGATGCGGTACGAGGCCGTGTGCTCCGTGAGGGAGCGCAGCCGCTCTTCCACGCTGTGCACAGCCACTGAAAGATGACGGCAGCCGATCGATCGGGACAGACCCTTGAGCGTATGCAAGGCGATGGCTGCGGCACGCACATCAGGCTCTGTGCGTGCGGAGTCATGTGCCTGTTGGGGCAGAACTTTCGCCAGAAGTTCATGGCACTGCTTCACGAAGTCCCGCCATCGGCCGACCGGAATCGGCACCAGTTCGAGCAAAAGGTTGAATTCCTCTTCGCGCTGCTTGTTGGCGGCCTGCAGGATGTGCCAGTCCGTGACGTCCCGCAGGGTGACGAGAATCTGCTCAATCCTGGTGGCCGGGTTGGGAATCGGATGCCAATCCAATTCAAAGGTTCGGACGCCCAATTTGGAATTGTTGACCTGGAATTCCCGAATGAGACAGTGCTGATTGAATTCCCAAACCAGAAGCTCCTCGCCCATGGAAGCCAGGAGTGCGCTGTGCAACATGGAGAGCTGCTCCGCATCCACATTGCTCTGGGCAAAGAGGAGAGGCAAAGCCTCGCGTCCTTCCAGAGCTTCGGTTTGTAAAATGAATTCGAGATGCTGCGAATACTGCCCCTCAATGCAAAGGCTGGGTCCCATGGTGAAGATGCCCTGAGGAATCGACGCCATGATTTGCTTGATTTCAGCCGTCTGCTTGTAGACTTCCTTTTTCAGGTCCTTTTGCAGTTTCTCCGCCGTCCGAAAGGCCTTGGCAGACCGTCGTGCCAGCGTTTCGCTGCCGAGGAACGTATAGACAGCCGTGGCATACTGAAGGATGAAGGGATGAGGCAGCCATCCGTAGTTCACTAAAAGATCGTAGAAAAACGAAACCAGGATGAATATGCCGCTCAAGAAGATCGCCAGGGAACCATCGAGGCGCATTCTAAACGCCCGTATCACCACCACAACACCGAGGAAAATGAAAAACGCAGTGGAGACCTGGTAGAGAGGCAGAAACCGGGAAAACAGAGTCGGGGGCGTGACGAGCGTCAAGACCAAAAGAGGCGAGGACAGGATGGAAAAGTTTTTGAGAACACGTGGAAAGGCAGCCGATGGGAATGTCAGCTGCAGGAAATAGCAAAAAAGAATGCCGGTTCCCGTCATCGTCGTGTATTCCAGGACATGATTGATATCGAGAATCAGCTGATTGGGTTTCCCCATGAGGTGGTAAAGCATGTTGTCGGTGGCGACCGATCGCAGCGCCATCGCAAGAATCGCCAGGGCTCCGATGAGACTGGCTTTGTCTTCCGGGCGCCGGATGAAAAGCATCAGGTTATAAAGAAACATGATGAAAAGTATACCCGCGCAGAAAAAGGCCGAATCCATTCCCTGACGCCCTCTCTCGCTCAACAGGGATCCCGGTGCAATCTCGGGTGTGCTGCGAAGGCCGCCATTGGAATGCTGAAAGCAGGCAATATGAAACGTGATCACCCAGACCTCATCAGGTCCTCGCGGATGAAAAGGAAAGACATGGGCCAGAGTTCGAGGAAAGGTCGTGCGTCTCGTCTCCCCTGGCTCGCCCATATTGTATTGCACCATCCGGCTGGGATCCTGTTCCGGATACATGAAAAGTCGATAGGAGCTCAAAACATAGGAGAGGCCAATTTCATAGCCTTTTTGATGAAACTCGAAACCTTTGACACGTATGCGATAGGTGGCATAGCCTTCGCCTGGATAATCCCGTTTCTTCCAGCCTGTGCCGGCCGGCATGAAATCATCAGGGGCTGTCGCCCTATCCAGCGGGTCGACAAACTTTTGCCAGTAAAATTCCCAGGGACCGTCGAGGTTGATCGCCCCATGGCGCGTTGTGAGTTCACGCACATCGATAATCGAGGCCTCGCCCGCCTGTGCTTCGGAGGCAACAGGACAGAGGATTCCGAGTAGAATCAGAATTCGAAAGTATGTCTCAATCGAGAACCGCATCGATGCCAGACCTGTTCATTTTCGCAAGGGTTTCCTGTATCTCTTATCGACACATTATCGGTTTCATGAATGGTTGTTTTTGCCCACAGGTGACGGATGCGGGGAAGCAGGATAGACCCAGGCCTTGCGATGCCGGCCTGGATCTCTGGAGGAGGAGCTTAGAAGCAGGCGCTCAGTTTATCAACGCCGGTGATATTCCCGACCAGCTCATAGATGGCTTTCTTGCGTTCATTCTTGTTCTTCAGCTTCTTTAAGGAATTCACAAATTTCTTGGCTCCGCCGATCTTTTTGAGTTTTGCGAAAATAAAAGTATTTTCCGCTGCAAAAGCTGCGACACTCGCCAGGCAGCGGGCCCAGCCCAACCAGCCATCAGGATCGGCGACAACGGGGAATGCTGTCACCTGGGAGAGGTCCACATGCTGAATGATAACACCATCTTCCAAAGTATAATGGGTTGGAACCGGACGTCCCAAAGCATCCTTCGCCCACGGTGTATTGAAGCGACCGACCATCTCTCCCTCAGCGGACAGAAGAACGATGGATCCGTCGTCCTGCAATTCGGGTGTAACGCCATGCGAAAGGTCCAGAGGGAACGCATAGCTGTCCGGGGCGCTCGCGTCCTTGATCACGACCATGGCTTGAAAGGCACCATCCGGATGAATTTTCAAAGCGTGGTCAACATTCTGCTCAGGATCTGCATACACAAACAGACCCTGGCTCACTTCGTTTCCTTCCACCGCTCGATCAGCCGGCAACGAGAGCTGCAATGTGGTTCCCGTTTCGATGTCCTCCACGATCAAGGGATCGACGGCAGTCACAGGAACAATCGGTGCCGTAGGCAAGGCATCGGAACTCCGGAAAGGTTCCTGGTGAACCACCGACTTCGTCGCGAGCGCATTCCTTACGGCGATCGAGGTGGTTTCGACATTGGCCCAGGCAGGGACGGATGATCCAAGATAGGCCACGAGCACGATGGAAGACAGAAGAGATTTCGACATTTGAATTCCTTTACCTGGATAAATGACAACACATGGAGCCGATGCCTTCGGCTCAAGAATTTCGAACTTCTTCTAGCAACAACGTTTCACGTTTGAAAGTGTTTTGTTGTTCGTCCAAAAAATTTTCCTGAAATATCTTCGCATGATCCTGTCCAGCAAGCAGGACTTCGTGTCCACGGGCTCGGACATAAGATGACCAAGGCCAAGGGACACGCATCACGAGACGAAAAACAAATGTCCAAAAGATCAGACATCAGATTTTGATTGGAATCGTTGCAAGGATTTCGCGAGTCTGGATCGGATGGGATCCTGCTCGTGATTCTATGCAGTCAATAGCTCTCGATGGAAGTTATCGGTCCGCCGGGTGCTGCGCGGCCCAATTCTGTCATCATCACTGACGAGTGCTACCAACTGTATGGGATTCTTTGTGTTTTCGCTGAGCTTGCGACACGTGGTGACCGCGGTCGATGGTTGATTCCCTTGCGCGCCGCGTGGTTCCTTTTTTGAGTTTTCCTCTTTTCGAACTTGGAGATGCGGTGCATGTGAGACGCCTGTCAATCCTGGAACGAACAAATGCTGGACGATGGTCAAGTCATAAACAGCGCCACTGATATCGCCACCCCGACAGAAGCCTTGCTTATCAAGCACAAGGCTTGTGGTAAAGCATGGAAATTCATGTGCAAAGAATCAGGCTAAAAAAATAAAGATAGGGCTCAGCTGAATTTTTGAAATTAGTGTCACGGAACTTGCACTAGCGGGAAAAAAGGCACAGATACTTACTCAAAGGAGAATTTCATGAGCGGTAGGTCGTATTTTAAATCTTTGTTTTTGTTCTATGTCAGCGCCCTCTTTGGTCTCTTCCTCTTTTCCGGCTGTCAAAAATCAGAGAGTGCGCCGACAGTTGGCAGCACGCCCAAAGGCAACACACAGGAGACAACGGATAACAAGGATAAGGTCGCTGATGATGACGACAAAGATTCGTCTTCTGACGACAAAACCGGGGATGATGACAAGAACCCGGATGACACCACGAAACCTGATCCAGAACCCACACCGACTCCACAAGTCGGACCTCTTCCTGAAGCCAAGCAGGCAGAATTAAAAACGCTTTTCACAGGTGAATGGACCAGTTCCTGTATCAAGATTGAAAATCCCGATGTTGCCGGTCAGTTCTTCAGCGCGACTGAGAGCTGGAAGCTGTTGGCCGATGGCAACATTGAGGTCACCTATCACGACTTTGACGATGACGCATGCAAGACACCAAGCCAAGGCTTTGAAAGCTATGTCTTCGGCATCTCAAAACCCGTCGCGGTGAAGGAGCTGGGCAGCCAGCACTTTTATGTTGAAATGAACATTTTGAAGGAACTCGATGAAAACGGGACCCTGGCAGACGCCACGGGCAAGTTCCTGATCATGGTCAAGTTCGAGACCGGCGGCATGTCTGTCGACTATGCAGACGACCTGACCGCAACCGCTCTGTCAGCAGACGCGATGAAGTTTACCAAGAAGTGATACGAGCACACGTTTAGACGCAAAGACCAGGGTCGGGCCGAAGGCTGCCTTCGTCCGAACCCTGGGATTAGGATGACGGGAGTTCTGTCTTAACGGACCACGTAACAGTCCCGCTGTACGTTACTGTAACACTGCTGCCTTGTGTAGTACTGGCAGGTCCGAATCGCAGTCAGACGGGCGATCCTGCGAGCCCGTTGGCCTTCACCGGATCCTGGTCTGAAGTAGAAGCTCGCGCCCATAAACGGCCGATAGAATCCAGGAGATCTGGCATAGCATCTCCATTGATTCCAGTTTCCAATTCTCTCCTCTTCCGTGGCATCGAGTTCGGGAAGCGCTTGTTCCTCGCTCAGGAATTCCTCATCACTCAGGATTTCTTCCGCTTCCATGGAATCAGCTTTCATGGGACTGGCAAGAGTTACCAACGCAAGACCAACAGCAGCAAAATAAGAACGCATAAATTTACCTCGTGATAAATGTTCATTGTCAAATGCAATTTACTTTTTTAGCGGTGCAATAATCGTTCCTGCAAAAATGAAGGATGATAATTTGACAAAAATGAACGGACCCGGGTGATGACTGTTTAGGGAAAGGTGCAGTGCTGTAGTCTTCCGATGACATGAGTTGGTTTTCTTGCATGAAATACCTTGCTGCATTTCACAGGGAAAGGTGATGGGAACCGCAGGGAGATTCGATATTTCCTGCAGCAGGGGGTCCTGACTTATCGAGGCGTGTTGATTTTAAATCACTTCACTACCAGAACCGAGTGCTGGTTATCCTGCGGCTTTGCGTGGCCCACGCTCCTGGGTTTCGATTTCCTCATTCAGCCAGTGCTGAACCTTGCCGCATGACGAGGGCAGGTACATCACGAATTCAAACGGAATGGATCCGACGTCAGCGACCGCGGCCGACTGCAAACTGATTTCGATGCTACCGCCCAAATGAGACAGGAAGTCTTTCACGGCACTCATTCCGATGCCGCGGCCTGAAATCTCCGTAGCGACTTCGCGCGTGCTGAAACCCGCTTCGAAAATAAACGAGACCAGCTCCTGAGGAGCATGGTCCCGTCGCGGGTCGATCCACGACTGTTCAATAGCTTTCTTTCGAATCAATTCGAGGTCAAGACCTTGGCCATCGTCCTTGAAGCTGATGCGAGCCTGACCGTCGATCATCTCAAGGCCGACCGTGATCGTACCGGCCGGATTCTTGCCTTTTGCAATTCTGGCCTCTGCGGTTTCAATACCATGATCCATCGAGTTTCGAACCAGATGAACAAGAATGCTATTGAGTGTTTCATAAGCTTCACGGGTGAGATAGCACGGCATGATGTTCACCTGGACCTGAGGTTCGGGTTTATGGAATTCCCGAGCCAGATCCCTGGCATCGCTCACGATTTCAGCAAAAGCACTTTCTGCTGTCACAAAATAAAGGCCCGTCAGTCCCTTGGCCACTGGAGCCAGGAGGCGGCGGCCGGCGAGGCTGATATCTTCAGGTTTCAGGCTGTAGAGGTTATCAACAAATTGTCCGAGCATGGTTCGTTCGAGCTTATGCCCCTGTGTCTGATCACTGCCACGACCCAATTTGCGCTTGTGAAGAGCCAGGTATTCATGCAGCACCTGATCGACTTTGTCAAAGTCCGTCTGAAATTTCTCGATGTTCCACATCGTGTCGCTTCGATGCTGGAGGTCGCTATAGTAGCGCTCGGCATCATGAATCGTCGTCGCCAGTTCCCGGGCTCCGATGGAACGTGCCAGGCCTTTGAAGGTGTGCATGCGAATGAAAATGGCATTCAGGACTTCAGGATCATGCTGAGGACTCCCCTTGATCAGGGAACGATTCTCTTCCAGAAGGCTTAGACTCTTCTGCATGACACGCTCGAAATGATCATAGGGAGCCGCGAGGATTTCGCCGATCATCCGCAGCTCACGCTTGGCGGCTTCGGTCTCACGATATAATTTCCGCAGCTGCGTCACATCCCTGACCGTAACCAGGATTTTCTCCGTCATGCCGTCCAGCACGATCGGAATCCATTCCAGTTCCAGGGTTTTCGTGGAACCAGATGGCAGCTCGATCTGCATTTCGGCGGGCAGACAGTGGCGATTCAGCTGAAACGAAATCTCAACCTCACCGATCGCGAGAAGCAGGCAGGATCGCGCCTGATCCTTTTCGTCAGCTCCAAGCGCGGCATGGGCAAACAGCAGATCACAGGCTTCGATGTCCTTGATCACCGTTCTTTCAAAAATGGTTTCGAGATGCTGGGAGTATTCCTCGTGGATCTTCAGACCTTGAGGCAGGATGGTAAAGATCCCCTGCTGGATGCTTTTCATGATGATCTTGATGTCCTGGACCTTCTCCGCGACGGTCTTCTGAACATTCTCAAGGTGTCGTTCGAGTGCCCCATTCAGGTTGTTGATTCTTTCCGCCAGCTCATGCTCGGTTTTCACACGTTTCTTCAACTCCGACAGATAGATAATACCCGCCGCAATCGAAAAACAGCAGATTTCTCCAGCTCCACCAATCACCTGTCCGAGCTGCGAAAAGGCACTCGGCGTAATGATGCCGTTGATGAAAGCTATGAAGTGATTCTCGAACCAGGCGATCCAGCAATAACCCAGCATCATGATGAGCGATCCGCGCAGACGTTTTTTGATGGCAAAGATAAAGATGATGAATCCCATCAGCGCGGCGCCGACTATGGTCAGATTCTGCAGATGGAAAGCAAATTGTACGTCAATGAACGAGGAGGAGGCCTGGACCAGACAGGAGAGGGACAGGACCAGCGCGGTGACATCGATCCATTTGCCTCCCACTTTCTTCCCGATCATTCCATAGATATAAAGGGTCGCGAAAAGCAGGGCGAACGCGCCGATGAACGTGGTCGTTTCCTGAAACCGGTTATGAAGGATGAGGTCGGAAAGTCCAAAGAGACTTAGGACGAATTGATTGTAACTTTCGACATAGATGAGAAAGGAGATCGTGAAGGCGCCGTACAGTACATAGATGAAGTTCCGACTGCCCAGGCCCAGGATCATAAAAAATGTCAAAGGCACGATGATGGCGCCATAGGCGAAGGACAGGAGGGCCATGAAGCCAGGATAGAAGGCAAAGAACTCCTTCTCCTCGAAGAGGAAACCCAGAATATAAAAGTACTGTTGCGGATAGGGGCGGTAAATGAGGTAGAGCTCGTTAAGCCCATCCTGCAAAGGGACGGTATTCACATGCAGAATTTTGAAACCGGCTCGAATGCCCTCCGCCCCATTGGTCGCATTATAAACGGAAAATGGAAACTTGAGTGGGGAGGTGATGTAGAGCGGAGACGACGAGCCCTCGACCTGGGTGCGGAGGATATAGCACGAGTCGGAAACAAAGCCTATGGTCAAGGTTTGGCGTTTCTCGAACGGAAGAAGGGCCAGAGCTGAGGGATCTCCGTTGGCCTTGGCGCAACCTGGATCGGCATGGAATTCCACGCTGCTGGTATCGAGGGCGCGATATTTTCCCCCAATATCGAGCCCGAAGGCCTGGGTTTCGCTCCACGAAAGCAGTATAAAAAGAAGCACAATGTGCAACAGGTTCATGGATTCCCTCGTTCCTGGATGCTGTTCGGCAGAAAGGCCGGGAATACAAAACTTTGTGCATTGGTGACGATGCAAAGACTCGCATGATACGCAATCCTTCCGTGCGTTTGCTTGGGAAGCGCCTGGAAAGATGAATGAAGACACCCCGAGCCATGGTGTTATATTAAAGTCTGCAATTTGAAAGGAGACGCGCTGTGATCACGATGAATGGCATTGAGACCTTCCGATCCAAAATCATGGAAGCAAAAGGCAGTTTTCTGGTTGACTTCTGGGGCCCGAGTTGCGCTCCCTGCCTTGACTTGAACCGGGCTTTGGAAGCCTTGGAAGACGGATACCGAGGCACTCTCACCTTCGTCAAGATCAATGCAGATGAGGAGATTGATATCGCCACCGAATTTGGAGTCCGTGGTCTGCCGACTCTTATCCTTATTCATGACGGCCAAATCATGGAACGCTGGATCGGAGCCAAATCCTTAACCTCTTTGAAATCGAAGCTGGACAAGGCCCTTGGCGCTATACCCTCCGCTTAGCCGTCCTGCTTTGCTTCTTTGTCAAGAGCGGCAACAGGCCTATCCATAGACTGTTCAGCGCCTGTCAAAATTGTGAACACATGTCGCTTCCCTTTACCCCAATTTTTCCATTCATCCCGCAAGCTAAGACAGGACAAGGGTTCTGGGTCCAGTTTCATGGGACATAGGCCCTGCATTTGCATAGCGAAAAATGATTCTGCCCCAAGGTAAGAGTCGTAACGCGCACATCTGTCAGTCAATGCAAGCTTGGAGTGTCTTATGTCGAGTCGGATCCAGTTCGTCCCCATTTTATTCATCCTCCTTCTGTCCTGCGGCAAGAGTTCCGAAACGGAAACCAGTGAAACCAAAAACATTCTCGTCGGCAACGGTTGGGAAACGGCTGATAGCCCCTATATGCTGAAACCCGGTGCAACCATTGCTGTTTGTGATACGGGTGTGAAGGCCGGTGTTGCTGATCTCGTGGTCAAGGCTGTGCGCATCTGGTTGGATGCAGGCGGTCGCGATGGTCGAATTCAAGTGTTCAAAGGTTGCAGCGCGGATCGCGTGGTCAAACTTTATCGTGCACCCGCAGGCGTTTCCTATTATGGCCAGGCGCATCCGCTGAATGGCAATGTTCATAGGCTTGATGTGCCGCCACAGTGGGCAGGGCATTGGACAGCCAACCACGAAGTGGGTCACGTCTTTGGATTCGCCCATAAATTCCAAAATACGATCTCCATCATGAACAGTGAACAGAACGGTCGGTTCATGAATGGGGGGAACCTTTCCGCCTATGACTTATCCGAAGTCAGACGAATGCTGTCGATCCCGCATTTCGCAGCGGTGCAAGCCGCCTGGAAAGCGAAGGGCGGAGCCCCCGTGCCCACGCCGAATACAGGGAGCAGCTGTCTCGGCGCCAATGGTGTGACCCTCTATCCGCATAGTACGGTGACGACCTATCAGGGGAATACCTATACCTGTAACGATGGCAAATGGGATTTCTCGCCTGGCATTGGCTCGGCTCCCAAGAGCTGCGTGGGTGCGAACGGTGTCACGATCTATTCGCACAACACTGTCACGACCTATCAAGGCAATACCTATACTTGCAACAACGGCAAGTGGGACTTCTCGCCTGGAACCTAAGGAAATATCGAAGGAAGGCCTGAGGGCCTTCCTTCCATCCTCGATCCTATCCATCACCTATCCTTGGGCCTGACCCTCGCAAGGCTGCTGCCACATACCTTTTCCAATCTGTGCCTATCCTGAATGAAAACTCTTCGGGCAATCCCAATTCAGTGGATGGCAGAGGGTGCTGCTAAAAAGGGGCTTCTGCAAAACGACCTGCAAATCCAGGGAGAAGCTTTTCATGAATCAAAACACCGTGTTTGTGATCTTGAAGTTCATTCCCGGGCAAGGCCCGCAGCCCTGTTATGCCCATAAGACTATGGAGACGGCCTGTGCCGCCGCCGAGCGTCTGAACCAGGGTTCGCCCGGCTCATACGCAGTGGTGCCCATGTGGGTGGAAGATTGAGGCGGGCTGCCTCAATCCTTCGAATCAAAGAGTCTTGAGATACTCAATCAAAGCCTTGAGCTCATCCTCTTTTTTGCTGAAATCGATGCCACCATTAAACACCTTGATATCGGCATGTCCTTGATTGGAATAGCCAAGGATCGAGGTATCGAAAGCCTTTCCATCCTCATTCCAGACAAAGCCCATATTGGTTTGATCATACTTGAGACTGCCAATCCTGAAGACGGCGGGGCGTGTTGATGGAATCAGAAGCTGAGTCATGGTCGGCACCGATCCATTATGAAGATAAGGAGCCCGAGCCCAGATGCCGGTCAGCGGCAGAGCCAGGTATCCAGGATTCTCCTGGCGAGGCACGATGATATCCTCGTCCGGGGCGATGCAATCGGGATTCGCCAGATCGCTGCACGAAGCTTTCAGGTTCTTCACGAGCAGCAGGCGGGCATCCGCCGTCAGCCCGGTCGCGCGCCCCGGTTCGGTACCCACCGCGTCGACGCTCATGAAGCTCTCATGTTCATGGCAGCTGGCGCAGGCATTCAGGTAAATTTCCCGGCCCTCACGCGCCTTTTTAAGGTCAACTGCAAAGGGATAAACCGGAGCAGGCAGGTCCGAGACGAAGGGAGTCGTGGTCACCGCGTTCTGGAAGTTCACGAAGCGTGCATCACCGGCGACCCCGAGCTCTGCGCCGAGGTTTCGTATCAAAGGGTTTTTGATATTGCCATCCCACTGGGCGGCGACTCGATCCGTCTGACGCCAGACGCTCATGATATCGGCCACCGAAGGATTCCGGCCAAAGTATTTTTGCACCGTCGCACTCGGATTGGCCTGGAATTCCTGCAGAGGCAGGAAAGCAAGGGTGGCGAAGCCGAAGGCCTCGACATGGCCAGGACTGCTTTTCAGCAGAGTCGCATCCCCGTGATAGGTGAAGGCACCCAGAGTCTGCTGCACGAAGGCACCGCGCTGGAGCAGACTGGCCTTGAACTGCTCAATCATGGTCTGCCCGACGGTTGGTCCACCTTCCGGACCGCTGAGGAAGATCGCCTTGTCCAGCCGCTCGTCGGCTATGCGCGATGGTCCGTAGAGCGTGCCATCGGCCTTGGTCAGCAGTGCCGCGCGGAACTTTTCGTAGAGATAATTGGGATGTGTGACCGAGGCGGTCAGCAGCGAGCGATAGCCGTTGATATCAAAGCGGGTGGAGGGAGCGCCGACCAGCAGCTGTTCCTTGCCATCCGATCCGATCACGCGACCCGTATGACAGGCGGCGCATGTGAACTGCACCATGGATGGTGTGGGCGTGCTGGATGGAGCCTTGGTCAGACTCATACCATAATAGAAGGGGTCACCGGGCTGGCTTTTGAAAAGCCCCGCGAAAGAGTCGACCGAGGCATCGGACCAGAGTTCAGGGATCACATCGGGAAGGAGACGCAGAATGATCGCCGGCGTGCCGTTGAATCCGATCGGAGCTTTCGTAAACGCATCGAGTGCCTTTTGATTGGCCGACAGGAAGTCATTCAATTCCTTCTGCCGCTCCGCTTGCAGAGTGGGCCAGGTCTTGTCTTTCAGTTCGTCGGCCGCACTTCCCCTGAGCTCTGCGGATTCTTTCTGTTTGGTCTGCCGCCGCAGGTTCAGGAATTCCGTATGGGGGCCGCACGCTACGGCAAGCATACCCAACGCTAGCAAAGAAAGCAGAGAAACGTTCTTCATGCGAATGCTCATCCTTCCCGGTCGCCGGACCCTATAGGGCCGCGCCTTGATCAAAACGTTTGAGTTAAATGGCATATACAGAAAACGTATCGGAGGAATTGAATGCGTGAGTAAGGGATGCTGAAATATGCTGTTATAACAGATATATAAGTGCGATCTTTACACTAAAAATCTACACAAAAAGGGCGGCCTTTGGCTTTGGAAAAGTGCCTCATTCCCGTCGTGTTGCTCATATATTGTTACTTACTGTCACCTTCAATCTCCAATCTTCAGGCGATTCCTTTTGGATAAACTGCCAGCTAAGGCGCTGCATCCAAAGTGTTATCCATGTCTGGCTTGAGTCGCCTGATCACGGGACCGATAAGCATCAAAATTCACAATAAAAATTCTGTGTTTTCAAGTAGTTTTGGAAGAGAAATTTAACTCAAGAAGCTAGAGAGATGTCCGCTGAACTGAAGAAATTCGTTCAGGGAGATTATATGAAGGATGGCACCCTTATGGGTAATAGCGGGTTTTTCACACTGGCCATAGTATTGCTCTGAAAATTACCAAGCCAATTGCAAGGCACACCATGTTGCGAGGAGATAACCAACTTGATTGATTTTCCGATCGATTCTACGTCTCTTCCCTTAGTGCTTCTGGGACACTTTGTTATGAACGTGCTCGCCATTGCGCTTGTGTGTAGTGTTGGCTTTTTCTTTTATTATCTGTGGCATAAGAAACGACGAATTTTTGCCATCAAGGTTAGCGAGAATCAGCTTAAACGCGAAATTAGACACAGCCTCGTAGTCCTGCTTGTCGATTCGTTTTTGACAATCGCTTTGTTCCAAAGCGGCCTGCTTAGACCTTTGACAAGCCTGAACTGGGCCTGGACAATCCTGGTGTTTGCTGCTCACTTTGTGTTCTTTGAAGTTTGGTTTTACTGTTCGCATCGTCTGCTCCACAGTCGCGCGCTGTTCAAATTTCATGCAATTCATCATCAGTCGCGTGTTTGTACACCCATTAGCAATTTTTCTGGTTCGGTTACGGATCGCTTGTTTTCGGCGACAGGATTTATCATTCCGCTGCTTGCGTTCAGCTACTTCGGTCTGCTTCCGCTAGCGGCATTCAATCTAATTCTTATCACCAATGCCTTTGGGACCATGATGCTGCATTCCAATCTTGAAGTCCTGGCAGGCACCAAGCGGCAGAAGTGGCGATCGCTGCTCGGCCATTCCATCAGTAGCCATGCCTTGCATCACAGTCGCATCCATGGAAACTTCGGTCTCTTCACTTCATTCATGGATCACATGTTTGGAACCTATATTCCTGACACAGATGACATCACGTTGCAGGTCGCTTCTGGCAAACCTTTGACCAGTCTGCGGCAGCGTTCCGAAAAAGCACCTGAAGCGGAGTTGGCCGTATGATAATGGTTTTTCTCCTTGTCGGCTGTGCCGCTTTCCTTGCGGTTCACTTTTTCTTGCGTCTGTCTGTTCACCAAAAGGAACCTTTGACTGAAAAGTTGCGGGCCATTCCAGTCGATCTTAAAACTCAGTCAGTAGCGATTGGAGTGACCAGTAACCGGATATTCCGGGCCGGGCATGTGAGTCTGCTGCTTCAATATGAAGACGGGTCTTATGTTCTGGCACATAAGGAACCCAATGGCAAGGCGTCCAACTTTCGTGCTGTTTGGAGCATGATCCGTTATGGGTACCATGCTCGCATCGAATTGATTCTCTTTCCAAGCAGGGAACAGCTGGATGTGTTTCAGCATGCGTTTCAATGGCGCTTTATTCCGGTCGTTCTGGAGAACCCACACAAGGTTTCAGAATATGTCCACAGTTTGATCGATGCGAATGATCTGGATGCATCCGTTTTCTGCTTTGCGGGGAAGAATTGTGTGGATTTTGTCGCGGATCTCCTCAAGGTCGGCAACAATCCGCGCCTGCCCTATCATCCCATCCCGCTTGTGTTCTTTGACAAGCTTGAATCATTGGATAGAATGCCATGCCAGGAACCATAAAAATTATTCTGACCGTCATACTTGGTGGTTGTATCGGGACCTGGATGGCCATGTCCTACTGTGCCGTGACCAGACTCCGAATGTCGGGATTGGGAGGTCTCAAACTCGCCTTGGAAGTGATGGTCCAGTTTCCCTGGCTTTGTATAAGAGTTTTCAACCACGACCCTGGAACTCATATCAGCATCAGCACTCTGAAGGCTTCCGATATGTCCTATCTTGCTGTCTATCCACTTGATAGGGGGCGGCATTCCCAAATTTATATTGGGCGAAACGTCTGGGAAGCCCGAAGTGCTATCGCGATAGCTGACCTGCTGAGCAAGGTTCAATCCCATGCTCCGGAGCTGCCTCGCGACTGCTATGGAATCTCGCATCTGAAAACCGGTCAGGCCGTGTCCTGGATTTACCGGGATGGGAAATTTACGGTCTCCCATGCTTACGATTACGAGTCTGCGCAGATCGACAATCAATCCGATCAAACAGCTTGAATATGAAATTGTTGTCGCTAATGGCAAAGGAATATGTATGAGCCAGTTTGAGAGTGGGTCCTTGAATCAGGTACTTGAAACCACGATGCTGCCCGACCTGAAGCTTGCCGATTGGCCTCTGGCCTTCCTGAAGCAGTACATCAACCATAATGCCGAAATGCTGTTTTATTTCATGATAGCTTTTGGCCTCTGTGCCTTAATGAGCCGAAGAAAGATTTACCGCATTTCCGTCACTAAACAGCAGTATAAGAATGAATTCAAACAGGCTCTGTTGATTCTGCTGGCGGACTCTGTCACGTCGTTTTTTTTGCTGCGGACAGGGATCGTGCATTTTTCGGTAACATCGATCACACAGGATGCCGTTGTGTTCATTGGTCATTTCGCTTTCTTTGAAATATGGTTTTATGCAGCTCATCGGCTGATGCACAAGAAATCGTTTTTCCGTTTTCATGCCATTCACCATCGTTCCCGGGTTACGACCCCTCTTTCCGTTCTGCATCAGTCGGTTTTTGAACGCAGCTTTCTGACCATTGGTTTCGTTCTGCCTATCATGCTCAGTTCCTCTCTCAATAGTCTCAGCCCCATCACTATGTTCGTTCTGATTGCTGTGAACTCGATGGGTAGCATCATGCAGCATGTTAACTTCGAGTGGCTCATACGCATGAGTCGTGGCAAGCGAATTGCTCTTATCATGCACTCGGCTGCGAGCCATTCCCTGCACCATGCCCGAATTGAGGGGAATTATGGTTTTCTGACCTCGGTCATGGACCGCCTCTTTGGAACTTATATCGAGGATACCGAATTGGTCTCAGAAAAAGCCTGGAAAGGTGAAGGCCTGACGCGACTTCTTCAGGTTGTCACCGAACCCGATCTTGAGTCCAAAGCTGGGCCAGGAATCCAGAAAACATCCTAAGATGGAGAAGTCATGAACTTGATCATCAAGGATCCAACATTCATTCCCAAAGCAAACTACTCCCGGTTCGAGAAAGTTTTCCTGGCATTGATCCGGGACGAGCGGGATTTGCCCTTCATCTGGCTTTGTATGCGTATACTGACTTTTTCAGTGCCCGTTGCTGTCTATCTTTTTATTGATTTCCGCTGGTGGATAGCCGTACCCTACCTGTTGATGAATACGGTAATCCTTCTTGGACCTCTGATCCTTATGCTGCACAATACCTCACATCGAACTCTTTTCAAAAAAAAGTATCATTGGATGAATCAAATCATACCCTGGTTTATCGCTCCGTTTTTTGGTCAGACACCAGAAACTTATTATTCGCATCACATCATGATGCATCATCCCGAAAATAATGCGATCAGTGATCTCAGCTGCACGATGAACTTCCAGCGCGATAGGTTCTCCGACTTCCTCAAGTATTTCACGTCTTTTTTCTTTGTCGGTATTGTCGACCTCAGTTATTATTTCTGGCGAAAAAAACGTTGGCACTTTCTGAGGAAAGTCTTGCTAGGGGAGCTATCGTATTTTCTGCTTTGCGCTTTCCTTTGGCGCTTCAATAGTTCCGCCACCTTTGTCGTTTTTGTTCTTCCGTTTGTGATTGCTCGTCTTGCCATGATGTCAGGCAACTGGGCCCAGCATGCCTTCATTGACGCTGAGGCGCCTGACAACTGCTTCAGAAACAGCATTACCTGCATCAACAGCCGCTACAATAGGATATGTTTCAACGATGGCTATCACATCGGCCATCATCTAAGGCCCAGCATCCACTGGACCGAGATGCCCGTGGAATTTCAAAAAAATATTGAGAAGTATAAAGAGAACAATGCGGTCATCTTTCAAGGGCTGGACTTTTTTGCTATCTGGTATTTTCTGATGATCAAAGATTATCAGAAGCTGGCTCAACACTACGTCGACATTCGAGGCCAATTCCAATCCCAGGACGCGATTATGGCTTTTCTTAGAAGTCGTGTAGCCAAATTGGATGTCAAAAGATCGACCCTCAACGCCAATGTGGTTTTGAATCGCGTATCCTAGGATCTCTATCGTGCCTTCACTCCTGATCCTGCATCCGTTAAGATCAGGTCCGTAGGGGGCGAGCCCGTCTCCTTATGGCTCTATTTCACTACATAAATATCCAAAGGAGTTACGATGGAAGCCAGCATTTCAACCATCCATGAATCATTGGAAGGATATCTGGACAAGGCCTTTGAGATGCTAGGTTGTGCCGAGGACTCGCGCCTCAAGGTCCTGCTTAAAAATCCTGATCGACGGATTGAAGTTGAAATTCCGTTGATTCGCGAAAATGGTCAAATGACTGTATTGCATGGCTACAGGGTCCAGCACAATTCGGCGCGTGGGCCGTTCAAGGGAGGCCTGCGCTATCACCCTAGCGTTGATCTTGAGCATTCCGAAATCCTTGCCTCGCTCATGACCTGGAAATCTGCCCTGCTCAATCTGCCCTATGGTGGTGGCAAAGGGGGGATCCAGCTCAACCCCAAGGACTTTAAGCCGCAGGAATTGGAGGTCATAACCAAGCGTTACGTGGAGAAGATGCATATGCTGATTGGTCCGCGTATCGACATTCCAGCACCTGACATGGGCACAGGGGAAAGAGAGATGAGCTGGATCGTTGATGCGTATTCCAAGATTTATGGTCATCAGCCGGCGGTCGCCACGGGCAAGAATGTTCAGCTGGGAGGTATTGAAGGCCGGCGTGAGGCAACCGGCCGAGGTGTTGCGACGGTGACCGCCTGGGCCACAGAGGAGGAGGGTATTTCGCTTGAGAATGCGACGGTCGCCATTCAAGGCTTTGGCAATGTCGGCAGTGAAGCGGCTCTTCACTTGAAGGACATGGGGGCCCGCATTGTTTCGGTGAGCGATGTCCGAGGAGCCATTTCGCGGCGAGAAGGCCTTGACGTCAAACAGCTCGTCAAGTTTCTCTATGAACGGAGGGAGTATGATAGCGTGGTGGACTGCGCACGAGAGATCGCCTGTGACTCTGTTTCGGAAAACAGTGAGGCGCCGCTTTTTCATGAGGTCGACATCCTCATCCCTGCGGCTTTGGAGGGAGTCATCCACAGTGATAACGTGGATCAGGTGAAAGCCAGACTTATCGTCGAAGGAGCCAACTCTCCCATCACTCTGCAGGCGGACCGATCGCTGGATGCAAAGGGCAAGGTCGTGATCCCTGATATCATGGCCAATGCCGGTGGTGTGACAGTTTCCTATTTTGAATGGTGTCAGAACCTGCAGGGACTGCAATGGGAACGGGATCAGGTTTATCTTGAATTGGACCGATGGCTGAAGAGGGCCTGGGATCAGCTGATCAAGGTCAAGAAGAAGTTCAAGTGTTCCTATCGAGAGGCTGCTTATTATATTGCTGTTGATCGCGTGAAATCCGTGATGGAAATGCGAGGCTTTTGAATCACGATCCGAGGCTGGCGCATGAAGCGGCCTCGTCTGCTCAATAAAACCTTGCCACGGACCAGCCGATGATGTCGGCCTCCGGGCATACTCCACCGTCAGCTTATGCCCGACTCAGATACCGAATGCTGCGATTCACAACCATGCGAACCGTTCTCAGTAATCGTGGACTCTCGAGATCCCCGTCCAGGAACGAACACATCGACGCTAAATCCAACAGCTTCGCTGCATCGGCCCATCGGGGATGCAATGTCTCGCCGCCAAGACTATAACCTTCGATGAAAGCCGCTTCAGCCCCCTCTGGATGGTCTTCCGAGAAGCGAAAAAAATTCCCAAAATCCATCAGCGGATGGCCTGAAATTCCAAATTCCCAATCAAGTATGGACGCGCGAAGGTTCTGTCCCTCGGACGTCATAATTATGTTCTTTGGATTGAAGTCGCAGTGGGTCAAGCGGGGTCCGCTATAAGTATCCTCAACGATCGACCCATGCTTTTGAACAAGAGCATCCACCTCAGCCGCAAGCTGCCAACCCAACCTTTGACCTACGCGACTTTGCATCGATTCCCGAACATAAGCGAGTAGGGAACTGCAAAAATCTTCGCCGCCTTCCCGAACCGAGCCGTTTCGGTCGAAAAACCCTGATTTTCCGAACCTTTGAGCATGAATTTTTGCCAGCTCTCGACCGACAGCGAAAAAGTTTTCTCGCCATTGTTCGGAATCCTGACAGACTGCGCTCAACAGCTTGCCTTCAACAAACTCCTGGGCTGCGATCATCTGTTCGCCGTCACGGAGCACTCTCAAGATTTTCGGCGTTCTGACTTCAATCTGGTCCGTGAGTCGAAGCAGCCAAATTTCACGCTCGCCACCATCCCGACCGCCAGCGAAAAACCTTAAGACGATTTTCTCTTGTGGCAACTGCGCGGAAAAATTCGCGCTGCTATATCCACCAGCAAGATATTCCAGAGCCACGATGGAGACTCCCGGATAAAGGTGCTCGATGTACCGCGCGGCATCGGCTTTCGAAAATTGCCGCGCATGGGATCCTGGCTCGTAACGTTCGTCGGGTGGAATGAAGTCATCGCCAATCATCATAAGCCGCTCCAGGTTCCGATTCCTGCGATACTGAGATGCCTGCTATGAGTTAGCACTGGTCCCTCTCTCTGTCCATGGGCTACGTTGAGGAGTCCAGCCGCGTTTCCGCGTCAAATTAACCAGCATCAGGTCCCGCCGTGGCTTCGGGAAAAGCCTAAGCTGGATACCGTCGGACTGTGCTATGCTCACGCTGAACCTCGGAAGCGGAGAGTCTCATGCCAGTTTACGATGTACAATGTTCAGCCTGCGGATATGAAGGCACAGCCACCATCATGATGAATGATCTATCCGGCTGGGATCAGAAGGCCCTTTGCCCTTCCTGTGAGGAGGGAAGTTCCAAATATCGACGTATAATTAAGAAGGCTCCTTCAAGCATTGGCCATGCTCGACCCAAAGCTCAATCGAAATCGAGCGACTTGGATGATATGCGCCACAAGGGGTTTAAAAGAAAAGACCCGGATCAGGTGGCCGCTGCCGTCGAGAGCGTGAGAAAAGGGGAATTTGAAGGATTCTGACCATCTTCAAATGATCAGGTCGCGCTCTATCACAACTCACCTTCCGCAGACCTTAGCCACACATCAGCTCCTCACGCTCTGCGCCTGGCGAAAAATCGAAGGCGCTGTATAAATTCCAAAGAAATCTCGTCTATAGCGTTGAGCCCGAACCTCGTAGAAAGGACGCATAGACATGATTAAAAAACTTGCGATCAATACACTATTATACCTGTTTTTGCCTTGGACCGCGTTCTCTGCTGTCAGGATCGACCTTGGTCAGGAGGAGAATCTTGTACTCCGATTCACAGGACCCGAAGCACAGAGATTGACCGAATTTCTGAAAGAGCGCTTTCGCCAGGAAATGGACTTCGGCGCGACTCGCTACCATGGCGAGAGGATGAGCCTGGCCTGCAGCGAGCACGAAGACTGCTACCTATGGCTATCCCGCAAGGAATGGCTCCCTGGTGCGGATGACGGAGCGACCTCCACCGTACTGACTTTCACCCTGCCACTGAAGCAAACCACTTTGAGCGGCCGGCTCTCGCTGACGGCAGGGCCTGAGGACAAGAGCACGATTCAGTTGCAGCTGCAGGACCCTTATTACCCCGGCGCGTTTTCCTTTAAGCGGTCTTTGAACTGTCCTGTCGTCAAGGGTGTTAAGGAGCAGGCGCCCCTGCATGGAAATGGGGATTGCCGCCTGGAGCTCTCCAGCGCACCGGGAAAGGGTCGCCCGTATCCTCCTTCCGCTCAATTCGTCCATAATCTGGATAATATCGTGCTGAGTTTCCAGGGGCCCTGGGCGAGAAAACTGCTCGATTCCGCACCCGTCAGTGGAGTGGATCCCTATGATCCGGAGCGTATCCGGGCCCAGCTCGGCCCTGAGCTCTACTGTTGGAACCTGGACCCGCTCGGAACGAAGCCATTCCTGAATGATTCCTACGCATGCCAGGTGAATCTTCGGCGACAGGACGGCGAAAATCCCCAATTTTCAGGGCAGGGCGCCATGAAAGGAAACAAGGATTTCGCCCTGATCCTCCAACCTGATTTCCGCAATGGAATTCTCAAGGATTTCGATCTCCATCTTCGCGCTGAAGGAAACGATCACACCATCACCCATTGCCCAAACTACGGGAAGAATGCAGGCTTTGGGCAGTGCACTGTCTTCTACGACATGAAAATTGATGTCGATCTGTACCCTATCGGCAATGCAGTTCAGGGTGTTGCTGTGGGATGGGGCGTTTCGAATCAAAAAAATTGATGGGCACAGAGTCCAGAGCTGATGCTATATCGTCCCTTGGTGTTTCATGGGCTTCGCCAGAATTTGTTTTTCTTGACGTTGTTCATCGCTATAATATTCTTTTAGGGTACTCATCAGGTCAAAGAGGCCATGATAACCAGGTAGGAAGATATGGGAAGAAAGTCTGCTAAAATAGCCGTGCGCAAGGGTGCTGCTGATAAGGCTCGGGGACAAATTTTCACTCGAGCCCTCAAAGATGTTTTTAAGGCATCCAAGGGTGGAAGTGGGGATCTCGCCAACAATTTTCTGCTTCGAGTCGCGGTCGAGCGCGCCAAAAAACTGAATGTTCCCAAAGAGAATATCGAGAAAGCGATAAAAAAAGGACAAGGTTCCGATGGCGTAGGCTTTGAAGACGTCTGCTATGAGGGCTATGGACCGGGTGGTGTGGCCATATTTGTTGAAACATCAACGGATAATCCAACGCGGACAGTCGGCAATGTGCGCAGCTATTTCCGCAAATATGACGGCTCGCTCGGAACCACGGGCTCACTGGAGTTTGTGTTCAGCCGTATTGCTTTATTCGTCATCCCGAAAGAAGCGGTTCGTTCTGAAGATGACTTTACACTGGCGATGATTGATGGCGGAGCGGAAGAAATCGAACTTATCGATGATCATTACGAAGTCTCCGGTCATATGTCAGAATTTGGTTCCATTCAGGATAAGCTCATGCAGCTGGGCATCACTCCTGACGAAGCCTCTCTCGTTAGAATTCCTCTCACCAAAAAAGAACTCACCGATGAAAGTGCGCTGGTAAAACTGGAAAATCTTATTGATGTTCTTTCAGAAGATGACGATGTCGTCACTGTGTATCACAATCTTCTGGATAAAGAGGATTAGAGAGGCTCTGTGATTGGCTAGGTGGACCCGTTTAAAGGCTGCGGGCAGAAGCCCGCAACTGGAAGATGGAATTAATTAGAAACCAATAACTTCTTTCTCATCATTGGAATCCAATGGTAGTTTTTTCTCTGCTTCACGATCCATGTTCCGCTTAAGATCGGACTTCTGTCCCATCGCAGGTTTCATGCGGCGGTCACCATTGAAGTTCAGAACTTTTTTCTGCGCTGCAGGACGGGCCATAGCATGTTGGACGGGACGCGTGACAGATTCGGCCGTGCCAGCAGCCTGGGCTACTCCCACCAAAGCTTCAAGATTGCGTACCAACTGCAGAAGCTGATCCGCCTGGGCGTTGAGTTCTTCCGAGGCCGCTGCCGATTCCTCGGCTGCCGAGGAATTCTGCTGCGTGACGGAATCGAGCTGGGCGACAGCCTGGTTGATCTGGCCAATACCCTGACTCTGCTCTTTGCTGGATGCCGCAATTTCGGCGATCAGCCCGGCGACTTTTTGCGAACTGCTGATAACAGTTTCCAGGGCTTTCGCGGTATCCTGGGCCACACCCACACCGCGTTCGGAATTTTTTACCGACTGTTCGATCAGCGTTCCGGTATTGCGAGCAGCCTCACTGGCCCTTTGCGCCAGGTTTCCAACCTCATCCGCGACCACCGCGAACCCGCGGCCTGCATCACCGGCACGCGCTGCTTCCACGGCCGCATTGAGGGCCAAAAGATTGGTTTGGAACGCAATTTCATCGATAGTCTTGACAATCTTGGCTGTTTCATCCGAAGAGCTTTTGATCTCTTCGATGGCTTTGACCAGGCGATTCATCGATTCCTGACACTGGTTGATGAGTTCGCCCGACTTCATCATGAGGCTATTCACTTCCTGGGCATTGTTGTTATTTTGCTGCGTCATCGAAGCCATTTCTTCCAAGGAACTTGAGGTTTCTTCGAGTGAAGAGGCCTGCTCATTGGCACCTTCCGCCAAGGCTTGTGAGGCGTTCGATACCTGGGTCGAAGCCGACGACACCTGCTGGGATCCGTCGCTCAGACTGTTCATGATGGAACGCAGGGTGGCGCTGGCTCCTTCCAGCTCCTCTGTGCTGCACTTTCTCAGCCCTCCGAATACCTGCTTCAGAACTTTGGTCACACCCTGGACCACGAGGTAGCCAAAAACAAGGCCAAAAAGAATGCCAGCCACACTCATCAAGACCATCAGCAGGAATGCAGAGTCAAAGTTCTGCCTGGCCTCTGCCTTGACATTCTTCATCATCTCGCGGTTCCTATCAATAATCTCTATGAGGGCAGCTTCTGCAGCGTCTATCGCCTGGCGTCCTTGTCCTACGGATAAGGTAAAGGCTTTGGAATTGGTATTTTCCCGCGATAGTTTTCGAACCCCTTGCTGAACTTTGATGAACCCGGCCCAATCGCGCTCAAATTCCTCGACGAGGCGGCGCTCTTCTCCCGTAATACCGCTGTTGAGCTGCTTGAGCTTTTGTTCAATGACATTAGCGAGTCGATCCGTCTCGGCTTCAAAATGCTCAATGCGTTCCATCGTCGTCTCAAGGATGATATTTTTCTCCCCCTGACGAAGGGCGAAAGCGTCCGCGAGGATATCGGTCGCGAGAAGGGCCTGGTCGCCTTTAGCGATCTTGATGTAGTCACGAAGCACCCTTTCGGAACGACGAAACGCCTCGCGGCCAGCCGAAGATGACATGTCGCGGGCCTTGATATTGGAATTGGCTTGGGCCAGCTCCAAGACCTTCTCGTGAACGGTAACAAACTCAGCAAATTTCTTATCGAAATTCTCGAGTTGCCGCCGACCTACTTCCGAAACCAAACGCTTCATTTCATCTTCTCTTCGCGCAAGGCTTTCGCGAATCTCCTTGGCCCTTGTTACCCAGCGTTGCATTTGCTCCTCGGATTCGGAGAGCATGACGTTTTTTTCAGCACGATGAATCGCGGTCAGTTCCTGATTCATGATGCGAGCAAGCTCGACGCGGCGTGCCGTCTTCTCTATGACTTCGGTGAGACGATCATTCATATCAGAAAGTTTAATTAAACCCAGGGATCCAACCATCAGCGTGACGATGGATAGAATGCCGATAACCAGATACAATTTTGCGCCTAAACTCATATTTCTCACGGGAATTTTCCTTTTTCATGTTCCAGTTTTGGATTGCATGCCTTTGACGTGATTCACCAACTCATCAATTTCATCGGCTGCCATTATTTTGGCGACGTCCAGCAGAACGACGACTTTGTTGTCACGTTTGCCAATGCCTAGAATATAGTCAGTTTCATGTTTGCCGCTAAAGCAAGGCGACTCTTCTATATCGTTGCTTTCAAAAGAAAGAACCTGAGCCACACGATCAACCACCACACCTGTCTCGATATTGCCGATATCGACGACGATGATGCAGGTCACGTCGGTATCGTCACGGGCAGGCAGGCAGAATTTCTTGCGCAGATCGACGACAGGTATAATTTTTCCGCGTAGATTGATAATGCCTCGTATGAAGGCCGGTGACCTGGGTATATGTGTAATGTCGGTCATCCGTATGATTTCACGAACTGACAGGAGTTCGAAACCAAAGATCTCGTCATCAAGACGAAACCCCAAATACTTCTGTCCCAAGGACTTTTGCGCGGAAAAAGTCCTCTTCTCGTCTTTGCCCTCCGGCTGATCCGGATCTTGTTGCATGCTCTCTCCTCCATAAAGGCACAACGTATCACCAACCATGGGACCTCTCGGACGCGCTTCGATTTTTATTAACAGCACGCGTCTGTTTTTTTTGAAACGAATTGTATGCGTGTTGTTTACTATGGACGCATGATGTCGATGAGTCGCGTGCGATGTGATGTTAATGAACAAATCAGCTAAAGAAATCGAAAGAGGAACCGAGGTAGCCATGAGACGCGATTGCAGTGTGGAGACATCATGGTGGCCGGGCAAGGGCTGAACCAAAGCAATGAACATGATGATGCAGCGTACTTGCGCCAAACATTTGTGGAAGAAGCTTCATCTTTGTTGGAAGCGTGTGAAGAGCCCTTGATGAGCCTGGAGCAGGCCGATCGACGGGTTGAAGCCTTGGCTGATATTTTTCGCGTCTATCATACAGTGAAGGGCTCGTCCTCATGTATGCTCACAGCGTTACGGCAGATCCGCAGTGACGCTGAAAGCGGCCCCGAACTGCGCAAATCTATGCAGTCAACGACCATGGGAAGCAGCTCCGCAAAGCCAGCAAATTTAGCGATAAAAATAGATTCGGCTCGCGTCAATGCCGTGATGGATATGGTTGGTGAACTGGTTGTTATCAAAAGCCAGATCGAAGCGAGTCTCAGCCGCAGATCTTTGGATCCAAGGCTCCGCACCTTGATCGCTCAGTTGGATAAGAACGTGAGGGAACTTCATGAGCGCATCCTGTCCATGCACATGATCTCCTTGCGTTCAATGGATGAGCGAATTGCCGATCCGCTCATGCATCTCTGCCGCAATGCTGTGGATCATGGCATTGAGAGTTCGGAAAAGCGAAAGGCGGCCAACAAGTGTCCGGAAGGAACCATCTCACTGAAAGCGTTTCGCAAAGGCGAATCCGTCTTGATCGAGGTCGCTGATGATGGTCATGGAATTGACAGGCAGGCTGTTATCAGGAGAGCCATCGATCGCAAATTGCTCGATCCTGATGCGAACACTGAGGTCCTGACGGATCATGACATTCATAACTTTCTGTTCTCGCCTGGTTTTTCCACGGCAGACAAAGTCACCGATGTCAGTGGGCGTGGTGTGGGGCTGGACGTGGTGAAAGCCAATATCATGGCCATCAGCGGACGCATAGAGATCAAATCAACGCCAGGTCTGGGAACACGGCTATCAACTGACGCGGATCAAGGACGTCCACTATGCCTTTATACGTTTGGGTGATTATGTGGGCATGGAGCAGGACGCTCAAGGTTTAGTTATTCTGATCGAGGCTTTTGGCAGGAAGGTGGCTCTGCAGGTTGATCGGGTATTGGGTAAGACCCAGGTGGTATGGAAGCCCATAGGCAGCACGGTGGGGTCGCTTGCAGGCCCCACGCTGCTGATAAGAACACCTGGATTCATCTGAACTCAAGGTCTTCCCTCCTGCCGACCCATTTGGATCAGGGTGATAAAAGGTAAATTGAGTTAAGCCTACAAACGCGAAGTATTAGAAGCAAGACGATCGTCCCATTCACGAATGTTAGATTTCTCATTCCCCATTGCTATGGAGGGAGTCAAAGTCATGCGCCTGTTTTTAGAAGTGAGTGTTGTTGCTGCCCTATCTTTCGTTAATTTTCGTGCTTATGCGGGAAACGCTGAGGCCGTATATCACGATGCGTTGGAGACAAGCGAGAACCTTGTCGCCAATGAAACTATCATTATAGGCGACAGCATCTTCGCCTTGAATGGTGTGATCAACAGCGAGCTTGAATCGCTCTCGTCCAAGGACATCGATTCGTATGCACGCAACGGTGCCGTCATGAGTGGAATTGTCCGCCAGTATCAGCAATCGCGAGAGGCTGGCATTGCACGGACCGTGATTATGAATGGTGGAGGCAACGATGTTTTATCCAACATGGGAGCCTGCCGAGCGTTTAATCAAACCTGTATTGGCGTGATAGAGAAAGCCATAAGTCAAGGAATGGATCTTGTCGCTCAAATGGAGGAGGATGGAGTCGAAAGTGTTTTTTTCCTTGGCTACTATTACACAACCACCTTTGCTTCAGGCCTGGAGGAGGCCGTTGATTATGCCATGTCGCGTGTGCCGGCTATCTGTGCAAGCACCACGCTTCGTTGTGAAGTCATTGATACGCGAGAAGCCATGCAAGGTGCAGGGAATATAAGTTGGGATGGCATTCATCCGAGTCGTACCGGTTCCATTAAAATGGCTCGTCTGCTCTGGGAGAGAATGCAGGCGAATGGCATCGACTGAGTCTTCCGAAGGTGCAATTTTTCCAGTGGCCTCAGGATTGGTTTCGGCCAAGGCCTGAGGCAAGCCCGAACCCTTGTCCAGGTTTGAATTGTCCGCCCGCTACCCAAGCATCCTCCGTCTCATACTTTGCCTTCCACCATCTTTTCTGTCCGTTTTCGGCAACGGCGGTCTTTGCCGACAGCTTTTCCTTGAGCACAAAGAGGTTGACGGCTTCGATCGAGGGAACTAAAAGGCAAGGGATGCATCGTTCCGCGACTGGCCAGTCGATTCTCATACAAATTCCATGAAATCCAGTTTGAGGGAGAAGATTGTGAAAAACAAGCTATTCGAACTCCTGAGCGTCGGCGTGATAACTCTGTGTCCCCTGGTCACCACCGGGCCGTCCTTGGCCGGATCACCCTTGCGAGAACAGCCGCCGGTTCCACCGGAAGAGGCGCGTGCCCATGTCGTGGTTGTTAACCAGGACTGGATCCAACTGATCCTTCCCGAGAAGGAGTATCGCGCGGCCGAGGCGGCTCAGAATTCCAAGTATCGTCTCTTCAGTAGCGAGGACGGTGATTTTAAAAGCGGCGTTACGCCAGTGCTCGTGCAGCGACGTCATTGGCCGGAAAATGCACCCTGGTCTGACGATGAAAAGTTCGGGGACAACGCCAGGATCCAGGTCATGTATAGGATCTACCTGAAGTTGCCGCGTCCTCTGAAAGAAGGGAAAGCCTATAGACTGGCCGTGGATGAGAGCGTGAACGTCGGCACTTCCTTTGAGTTTCGTTGGGATGGAACGAAACCGAACGAAGTGATTCATGTGAATCAGGTGGCCTATGGCACGAAGGAGTCGAAGATTGCCTATCTTTCGGCCTGGACCGGTCAGGGTACGGTGGATTTCTCCGGTGCCGGCAAGTTTCACCTTATTGACGAAGCGAGCGGTCGCGCGGTCTTCGAGGGCAAAGTCCACCTCGATGTCACGGCGGATCAGGAACCCTGGTCGCGAAGTCATGTCTATTCGCTGGATTTTACCTCCTTTCATCAGCCTGGACATTATCATCTGTACGTGCCTGGCGTCGGCTCGTCCTTCTCTTTCCGTATCAGCTCCACGGCCTACAATGAAATTGGCTACACGCTGATCCGTGGCCTCCTGCACCAGCGGGATGGCCAGCATGGTTTGAATGCAGACGTCACGCATTGGAATCGCCCAGCGGCTCATCTTGATGATGCCATTATCGAGAGCACAGGGAAGCGGGCGGACCTCACCGGCGGCCACATGGATGCCGGTGATCGCGGCAAGTACCCTCACAACACGGCGGATGTCTCGGCCTCACTTCTTATGGCGATGAAACTCTTTCCGAATGAAGTGGAGACGCTCGGCGAATCCCTGGAGATCCCCGAGTCGGGGAATGGGATTCCCGATCTTTTGGATGAGGCCCTTTATGAACTTGATTTCCTATACAAGGTTGTGATGAACACGCCGAAGGATGGCACCGTTCCCTTTTACCTGCGCCCGCAGAAGCAGGACGGTTCCGGAGGCTATGAGCAGGGCCAACCTCTGGAGGGCAAGCCGAGTCGCAAGCTCTACGATCAGACCATGGGTCCCAATCGCGCGGAAACTCTTTACACAGCCGGCGTGCTGGCGATGGCTTATAACACGCCTCTCGTTCAGAAATATGCACCAGAAAAGGCCAAAGCCTATCTGAATGCGGCGAAGCGTGCGTTCCAGGGTTTTCAGAAGCATCACCAGGATGCGGGGTATTTTAAGGACGCCGGCTGGTATGATCCCTGGACGGAGGGACCAACGCAATGGGCTGATGAAATGCTCGTCGCCGCCACCAATCTTCTCGTGGCAACAGGGGACGCGTCGTATGCAGGCGCGCTTAAGGGAGCCCTGCCCGCGGATCTGAAAAAGGTGAAGCGTTGGAGCTGGTCGCTGACTGGCCCCTGGCTGGCGGCTTACGTTTCGATGTTTACCGCTTCCGAAGGGCTTCTTGACAAGGCCTCACCGGGCTTGAGAAAACGGGCTTATGATGCTCTGGTGGATTGGGGGGACACCACGCTCGGACACAGTGGAAAACCCTATGCGGCTCCTTTCGGGGCTCCGCTGCCGCGCTTTGTCCAAAACAATGTCGGCTGGTATTTCAGCGGCGATGCCATCGCCTTTCCGGCCATGGTAGCCTATGGTGTGACCCACGATCCGAAGTATCGCGACGTGATCGTTAAAACCTGGAACTATCTCCTCGGCTCGAACCCGCTCAGTCGCACTTTCATTACCGGCCTTGGTCATCCGCAGCGCCGGCCTCGTTGGATGGTTCATGAGATCGGCCTCTACCAGTGGCAGCGTTATAAATCCGGCGATCCCCAAGGCTGGGCCGAGATTATGCCCGGGATTCCGAGTGCGGATATTCAGAACGGGGACTTTGATGGGTATCTGGACACGAGTTGGAACAAGGCGCGAAAGAACAAAAAGTATCCGGCCTCGTCTTCCTATCCGGCTCTCTATCGTTATCACGATAGCTGGACGGTCAAAAATGAATTCACAATCGATCGCCTGGCACGCGGGGCGGTATCGATTATCCCGCTGGTAGCGAACTAGGCAAGCTCTGTTGCCTGCCTGTTCATTTCAAATGCTTTTTCAGGAAATCCACGGTGCGCGACCAAGCCAATTTCGCAGCCTTCTCATCGTACCTGGGTGTCGTATCATTGTGGAAGCCGTGCTGCGCACCCTCATAAGTATAATGGGTGTAATCGACTTTATTCGCCTTGAGTGCCTCTTCGTAAGCGGGCCACCCTTTCATGATGCGTTCATCGAGCGAGGCATCGTGGATCAGGAGGGCCGCTCGGATCTTCGCCACATCCTGGCTCGCCGGCTGGGACCCATAGAACGGCACAGCAGCCTGGAGATCGGCTCCCATACGGACGGCCAGAGTATTGGCGATCTTGCCACCAAAGCAGAAGCCGACGACACCCAGTTTCCCATTGGAATCCGAGCGGGCTTTCAACCAGCGGGCTGCAGCCTCGAAGTCCGCCGTCATCTTCCCTTCATCGACTTTCTTGAAGAGCTCACGGCCTTTGTCTTCATCCCCCGGATAGCCTCCGACGCTTGTCAGTCCATCAGGAGCATAGGCGATGAAGCCCTCAACGGCGAAGCGTCGTGTTACGTCTTCAATATAAGGATTCAGACCGCGGTTTTCATGCACCACGAGGACAACGGGCAGCTTCCCGGATTTTGGTTCGGCCGGCCGTGCCAGGTAACCCGTGATTTTGCCATTTCCCTGGGGAGAATCCACTGTCACCGTTTCACCTTTAATGCGTTTGTCATTCTTTTCAACTTGAATGGCCCAGGCATAATGAGGACGGAGACTCTCCCACAAGGCAGCGATCGTAAGCCCACCAATTGCGAATTTTTGAGCATGCGAAAAAAAGGTTCGTCTATCGATATCACCATGCACGAACTGGTCGAAAAGATTCCAAAGCTCCTGTGGATATTCCCGCGAGTTTTTGCGTTCTGTCATGGCTGGTCTCCTCTTTATGCTGAGTTATAAAACCGGCCTGCCCGGTTCACAAGCGGAAAAGCCGGGAGTGGGTTTGGATGATTCTGGAGTCTGGGTAATCTTATGAGGCGAGTGTCGTGCGTCAAGGTAGAGGGGTCTTGCGCGATCCCGTCACGTATCAGCCGTGATCTCGTTTCGGCATGAACCAGGCAAAGCCTGGATTTCATGTTTCAACCTTTCAGGGATCGTTTGCAAGAGGCTAGGTGCGAGCGCATAGGCATAGAAGGTTGCCAGCTGGATCGGCATTGCAGGTCCATGTTTCGAAAGGCCAATTTCCCGCGTAAGCCACGACACACGACGCGCCCTGCGAACCGCATTGTGTTTGACAGGAACGGCCGCCGCCACCTGTGCTACTGGTAAAGAAACGTCCAGCAGACGTCGCGGCTGCATTAGCTGATGTCTGGGCATTAGCAGCTGCTGTGGCTGCAGCATTTGCTTTTGATAAGGCCTCGTCAGCTACCTTACGAGCATTGGCTGCGGCGGTGGCTGCATCTTCGAGATTCTTATTCAATGTGGTAATGGTCGCCTGTTGTACCGCAATAACTCTTTTAAGTTCTGTGGAAGATTCTTGAGCGAATAGTGGCAGGCCATTCAAGAAGAGCATTAAGAGTATGAGTGATTTATTGAGAGACATATTTCTTCCTTGTCACGGTGTGGATCGGTATGACCCCATGGAGATACGGACAAGGAAGAAATATTGCAGGGCTTCTCGACCATGCCGCGAACGATTTCTTTACTGACGTTGCGGGCACCCCAGCTGGGCCAAAAAAGGCCAGTCCCGGCATGTCTGAATAGCGAAAACTCGCCTCCGTTTGAGGCCAGCCGTTAAGTGGCTATAACTAATTGAATTAGCTGTATATTTTCGTTCATCGTACTTTCAAATCTATCTATCCCAGCGTTTTTTCAGACGTCCGGTGATACCGATAGGGACGGGGTGATGCCTGGCTTTCACTGGGTTGGGGTATGGCGACCTCGAATGTCCGTAAATTCGCAATCAATCCTTCCGTGCTGGCAGTGAGCCGATCGGCATTGAATCGATCGGCTCTTGTCCAGGTCATGTTTCAGAGCTTTTTTACCAGGGCAGGGGAACTTCCGCGGAGGTCCAGGATGATCCAACCTTGGCAGACGAGGGATACATAGGCGATCCCATCAGGGCGGACAGTGATGCTGCTGACAGCACCATCAATACCAGGGGAATTGCCGCCTAATCCTGTCAGATCCAGACTGTGCACCAGCCTCGGATTTTCAGGATCTGATTTGTCGAACGTGTGGAGGGCGCCTGTGCCTCCGACATAGAGCTTTCCATTCCACTCCACAATGTCCTCCTCCATCCCCGGAATCGGGATGGATTTCACATAACGCGGCGCCGCCGGCTGAGAGATATCGACGATCTGGAGGCCTACCTCGTCGTTCGATACCGACTCAAGGCGGCTCGTACCGATCAAATACAGGTAGTTCCCCGAACGGAGCATGCGCTGCGCATGGCGCATATCAATCTCGGTCACGACAGTGAGATTGGGCATGTTTTTATAATCGACCACTTCCAGCCCACTGTATGTCCGAATGTTATAAAGATAATCGTCGGTAACGACGATGTCCTCGGAACCCTCCTGGGTGAAATCCTCTTTCATTAGGGACGCCTTGACTTCCAGCGCCCCGTTTTCGATCACGCCACGGCTCAGGTAAAGGCCTGACATATAGAGCTGCTCGTCATGGACGATAACCCGCTTCCCATCGATTCGCTGGGACCACAGGCGTTCTCCGGTTTTCGTGGGCTTCCGACTCTGAATTCCAGCGTAGGACAGGACAGCACCATCGCTGAAGATATGGAATGTATCCCCAATAGTCAGGACATTGCGAGGCTCGAGCTCGTACTCTGTATCGATGGACATGACGACCTGGGGATTCAGGGGATCCACCATGGACAGCGCATTAACGCGAGTCACGGCTCTATCCACGAATGAAAGCCAGAGAAGGTCCTGTTCAGTCTTGACCTGAGTAACACAAGGGCTGAGAGCCTTTTCCCCTGCTTTGTCAGTTGCCGGCGTTTTACAAGCCGCAAGAATCCCTAGGACCAATCCGAAGGAACTCAAACAGAAACATAATCTGGCTGATTTCATCATCCGATCTCCTTCATCAAGACGTCAGCGAGCTTATTCGAGTCAATGTAATACTGCAAGATATGGACAAGATCTTCCTGGGACGCAGACGGTGTGACATCAGCTGGTTCCTTCGATGCCTGGACATTCCAGGTTTTGGCGGCAGTCGACCCCGGTGTGGCAAGCCCCTCGATCAGCTCGGCATTGTCATCGAATTCCTTCTGCTCTTTCTTGATTCGGGCCTTCAGCGCCGAGGGTTCAAGCTGTTGCTGATAAACCTCAGCCAAGGTATCCCGTGCGGCTGCAATGGCCTCCATAAGAGCTTTATAGTTGGCCATGGGTGAGGCCAGGCTACGCTCCAGCTCATCCAGCTCAGCCATGCCCTGCGTGTAAAATTCCAGAGCGCCCTTGTAGTTTTCCAACAGCAGAGCGTCGATCACCTGCGATTTTGCCAGTCGAATGATATCCTCTGCGCCTGACGTAACGGTCCCCGGAGAGGATATGTCTCCTTCGATGCGTTTCTTCAGATCGGCAAGCTCACGATTCAAATCGTCGATCGCAGCATTGTCAATGCTAACGCCGAGGTGAAGGAGGAGAACATCCACATCCTTGCACAGAGCATCCACATAAAGATCATTAAATTCCGCCTGGGTAGCACTATTCATGCTGTTCATGGTTGCATAACGATCCTCGATGAGCTGGACGTGCTCGTGGGCTTTGTCCTCGAAGTAATTATAATCCTGGAATTTAATGTTTGCCACCAGGCCTTTGAAGGCAAGTTTACCGTAGCTGGCAGATACGGCAGCATGGAACGCTTTAATATCACGATGGCCGCTCATTCTGCCGTCACAATAAGAGTTCCGGAGAACCTTACGGATATCAATCAATTGGTTCTCAGCCCCTCGCAGATCACCGGAGCCGTCCAGGACATCTTCGGCAATCGCCACGACATTCTCCCGCATGCTCCGGAACCTGGCCGCATCCTGCTGCCAGGCCGCCCTCTTCCTGCTCATCTCCCGAAGTTCGTTCTCGCTCAGGGCATTTTCTTCCTTGAACTTATGATGAATCGCTTCATAGTCAAACAGAGGTTTGAGGGAAGAATACGTGCCTTTTGAGACATTTTGCTTGACCTGTTCCAGGACTTCAGCAGGAATCTTGAGTTCAGCATGAAGAGTTTTCAACTGCAGTGCAACGACCTGCTCCGCACAGGTGCTGTCGTTGGGATTGCCCGTCGGGAATGGCTGCTTCTCGCAGACACGGTACTCATAACCGGAAGGTAGAACCTCATCGAAGTTGGGATTCAAAGTCTTAGGGGCTTCAATTCCGGGTGCGAGGATCTCCGTGAAGATGCGATTGAAGATAGTATTCCGCAAGCTGGGATTCATGAAGAGACGGAAGCCGTGATGTGGTGCTTCGTGATACTCGAACCCCGGATAGCCGCTTTTCTCACAGCCCTCGTAATGGATTTCTTCAACTTTGCCGAACTGCATGGCAAAGCGTTTCGCACGACAGACGTTACGCTTCCAGCCTTCCACTTTGGGGAGGGAGGGTGCCGACTGGATCCACTGGTGATTGCCGTCAATACTGCGAATGGCATTCAAAAGAATGGCGCCGGGAAGAGCTATCCTCAAGGCCTGCATATCCGATGGATGAGCATCCGCATCCTGATTCATAGTACGTATGAGCCGATGCAACTGGCTTCCATCCATCAATGACAACTTGCTCAAGCGGATCGCATTGGCGACGACCGTATAAAGCCTGTCATTGAAAGTGCCGGATTCCGTAAGCCGCATTTCAGCTTTCACGCGATCTGACATGCGCTGTCCAGGTCGATCAAAAACTATGAGTCCCTTTGTACGCCTGTGGCTCATGTTCATAAACGAGGCGTCCAGTTCATTGTCATCAACTTTTTTGGCCAGGATTTCATAGAGATGCTTCACATCCACCTTGATGAGCTTGCCGAGCTCATTCAAGGCTTCTTCCGTAACCTTGGCCTTGACGTCGTTTACGATCTTTTCCTGGAAGGCCAGGACATCACGTACGATAGGAATCGAGTAAAGCGCCGATTTTTTGATTTTTTCGATGGATTCCATCATCTGCGATACATAGCTTTCGGTAGCGCACGCCACATTGGGGATGAAACCTGGGATGCCGGCCGCTTTGGGAAGCTGGCACTCCACCCAGTCCAGCAAAGGTTTGAACTTACTGCTGGCATCAGGATTGATCGTGTTTATGATAACCTGGCCATTGGCCTTGATATATTCGCGACCGACCAAGGTTATGTTTTGCGACCAGCTCTTCAGGGTTTCCCGGAGGGGGTTGGTGGAGGTCGCAATGCGAGCCTGTTCGATCGCCTCGATCAGGAGTGTCTCCGCAAACTTTAGAGTGGCCAGGCGTGCGTTGATAAGCTCATCATGCGCCTTCTTGATTTCGTCAAAGGTTTTATCCAATTCATTCTGGAGTTTTCTATAAAGTTCCTTTTCTTTATCCAGGAGCTTTTGCAGATTCTTTTTCTTCAGTATACCGCTGTCCTGCAGTGCCTTGCACTGGGCGCACTCGGCGGGAAAAACGAGAACGGTGGTATGATTGATAATCCAGTTCAGACAGCCCCAGGGTTTTTCGGTAGAACAAGTCTTTTCCTCCACAACCTTGGTTTCGCAGACGTTGACGCATTCTTCAACGACCACCTCAGCCAGCTGACGCGTCAAATCCACAATCTTAATTTGCGTTTGAATCGTGTGATGTGCAAGCTCAAGGCTCTTCTTGCTGGTTTTTTCGAGAAGATCAATCTGGGCTCGCTCGAAACGTCCCTGAACCTTTTGAGCTTCACCGAGGGTTTTGGACGTTATCTCGACAAGCTTTTTCAAGCCTTCTGCGGACTTGTCTTTGAAAGACTGGACTTCCCTCAGAAGCTCGTTGAGCTTCCTGGCTTCATCGCGGTTCAGTTCCAAACCAGCTTGCTGAAGCGCGATGAACCTGATGATTTCCTCTTCCATCTTATCCATCTTGCCGCCAGGTCGCAGCAAGTCATCCAATTGATCCTTCGTCGCTTTCATAGCGCCGAAGATGCTGGATGGTTGTCCCTGGAACTGGGATATCGCCTCGTCACCGAAAAGCATATGGTTCAAAACGAAATCGACAGGCACTGCGAGTTGATTGCCATCCATAACCAGCTGGTACGCTTCCCCCAGGAATTCACCTTTTTCATTCAGAATTTTAGGATTGCGAACGGAGATATACCCTTCCAAAGTAAAGTGCCGCTCCTCCTCCTCGTAACCATTTTTAGGGTCAAACTCACCACCGCTGTATGTGTTGACATAAGTGTGAGCAAAGATATCGGCTGCGGCATGACATAGGAAGCCGAGGACAAAGGCCCTCTCTTTACCCGGTTGGGCCTTGCTTAGAAGGTGTCGTAGCCACTGGCCGGTACCCCACCGATGGTCATCAGCTCCGGGGTGAATAATCATCTGCCCTTCAAGAACGCCCGGGAATGCATCGGGACCGATCGCTCCCATACGGAAATAAGCCGGATAGTTGATGATGTCCTGCGCTGATCCAACGTCGATTTCCCCGATCAAGGTTCCAAGATCCCGGGTTGGGATGGAAATATGGTTATTATTGGAACGCAAGTCGTTTATGACCTGCTGAGCGATCCAAACATGAGTATCGACTTTAAAGGAAAAGGCTGGCGCTGCCACCAGCAGGAGCGCAAAAATCCCTATTTTTTTCAATGCATTCCCAAAGAACATCATGGATCATTCTCCGCAAGACGGGCGATTTGGGTTGAGTGTGCAAAGGACGATCTCGATTTCAACATCGCTCTCCGCGGTCTTGAAGCCGTCGAGATAAGCAAGGAGGGAGTCGGCTTCTGCGTTGTAACTGCGGAGCAGCTCATCCGCGTATGCTTTCACGGATAAAGGCGAAAAGTCAGCGAGCACGAGACTCAAAGTGGACATTTCATCCTCATAAATATCCTTGGCTTTGGCTTGTTCAGCCAGTTTGAGCTCATAGTTGGAGCGATCCTCGCTGCCCGGATCCAGGCCATCCAGCTTTTTCTGATACAGAGTCATGGCCTTGTTCGCGCGATCAATTCGACTTTGCCATTCGGCTTTCCTTCCTTGCATATAGCCCAAGGATCGGTTGATGGCGGCATCAGTGTTTTCCGCATTTCTGGTCAGGTATTCCGCGATCTGCTTTCTGGATTGCAGAAGATCAAAGACGGCACTGACGGTACTGGTGAGGGGGAGGACATTGGCCGAAGTCAGTTCGAAACGGCACCCTTCCACCAGTCTTGTCGATTTCCTGGTCGTTCCCACTTCCAGCGTTGGTGTGAACCCAGGTGCGAGCAGCAAAGTCAACTCCTGCTGTTTTGCTTCCTGAGTGCGACTCAAACCGACCGTTTCGGAGCCGATTTGCAGTCTGGCATCCAGATCTCCGAAACCAGTCACGTTGCTGCAATAAAAACGATAGCCGAGGCGCAGCTTCTGAGGCAGATCGCCCAGGATTTTCAAAGAGCTGTCGCTGGACATAAGACTGGGAAGAACGTGCTTCTGCCTTGCGCAACCAAAGTAGAATCCCCCGTCCTTCACGCAGTGAGTGCTTGAATCAAAGAGGGGCGTCGCCTGCAGGGACACGCTTGAAAATAAAGCCAGGCATGAAATGAGGATGAGGCGCAGCATTATTCATCCCCACCCACGGTGATCATCTCCGTCGTGATGAACTGAGTCGTGGCTGAGCCAGCGCCTGTTTTGGAGACTTGAATATCGAGATAAGCGACAAGCTCGCCCTCTGCGGGCCGGCAACGGTCAGCCATGGGTTGATAGACGCCCTCTCTGACGATGACATCGGCTTTGAAATAGGTCCAATCATTCAATTTTAAGGTTTGTGGACGAAGATCGGATTCGTGCACGATTTCCGTGAAAATAGGTTTGGGCATCAGGATCGTTTCGTTTCCATGGGCGACGGGCTCCTGGCCGCTGCAAACAGCGATGATCTTCGTGCTCACGATGCCAGTGGAATTTTCCCCTTTCATGCGGACAAAAGTCTTGAAGTAGATTTCATCGAGCAGGTCTCTTGACTCGTCAAGATAGTTGACATTGTCGATTAAGAAGAAACCTGAGCTTATGTTGCCTGCTGCAGAGGTGGACCATAGGGGACTTGGAAAGCTTTCAATAGGAAGATAGCGGAACCAGTCAGCCAGGAGGATGGCCGAAGGTCCTGTGTCTTTCTGCAATTCTTTCGCCTTGATCTCACCACGGGTGGCGTGAATTGCGGACGAGTCATAGGTCCACAGGATATCCGCGGTCGGCGACCAGGCCACTTCAGGAAAGTATGTCATACCACCTTCCAAAGCCCAGGTCCTGGAGTCCTCAAATTTGGTGCTCGAGCTGGTCGTGATCCAGCTGGAAAAATTGCCGGTGACCCGACCGTTGGTGATGGTCTTGGGCTCGGACGTTTGATCCGGGTTGCCACAGGCGCAGGCTAACGCGAGAAGTAGGGGATAATATTTGACATTTTTCATGAACGTTTCCTTCAGCAAGGTATGGAGGAACAAACCTTGTGAAGGACATAGGCAGCCAAAAATATTGCAGGTCAGCCTTCTTATTAGGGCCTGGGTCCACATTTATGCTTGAGTTGGCCGTTCACATGTCAGAACTGCCATCATTCAAGCGTGCCCGACTCGCATCAACCCGCATGATCCAGGATTTCCCCCTGAGAGGGTTCCATGAAAAAGCAGGTTTCTCCTGGCAGCCTGATGTTCATATGGAACGGAACGAACTCAACAATGGAGGGATTTTCTTTCAAGAGCGTCAGGTCAATCGACCCTTGCAAGCGGCCCAAATACTGCTTCACGGCATCCAGACCCACACCGCGGCCCGAGATTTCAGTGAGTCTCGAAGCTGTTGAGAAACCAGGTTCAAAGATCATGGACGCGATTTCCAGGGCGCTGAGCGGCTTGTGCTCGTCCACCAGTCCTTGGATGATCGCTATCTCCCGTATCTTGCGGATCGCGAGACCTCGACCGTCGTCGGAAATGATCAGCTGAAGGCCATCCGTTCCATGGATCGCCTGGATCTGGACTGTACCCTTCGAGGATTTTCCTGCTGCGACCCGCTCAGCCGCTGTTTCGATGCCGTGATCCATCACATTACGCAGGATATGGACGAGGGAACTACGCAATGTTTCAGCCGCTTCGAGCGACAGGAAAAGCCCTTCGGCACCCATGATGTGAAAGTGAGGCTCCTCCTTCATCAGATCCTTGGAAAGTTTAACGAGCGGGATCTGATTTTCGAGAAGAAGGGCGGGCAACGGTACAAAAAGCTGATGCACAAGCTGTTCATCGAGGCTTTTGAGCACCGCGTGAAACTGCTGTACAGGGAGTGCCCGCAGGATCTGTTGAATTTCCCGGTGCCAAAGCAGGAGTTCCTTACGGCTTATGTTGACATAATTATTCTGATGATCATGCCGATTCAGTTTTTCCTTGTTAACTGTCGCATATCGATCGAGGATCAGCGCAAGGTCCTGATGAAGGTTATCCATGCGAGATTGATTCCAGGTTTGCTCATCATGCTGGGTCAGGCTGAGTTCGGTTTCTAGCTGGTGGCTCTTGTCTGTCAAATCTGTCAGGCCCAGCGTTCGTGCCGATCCTTTGATCGTATGAATATTGATAAAGAGCACCTTGATGATCTCCGTCGCGAAATTCGAGTTGGAACGAATCAGTCGGAGGTTCTCATCGAGGAAGTGACGGCTGCTGTGATAAAAACGCTGGAACTGATCCGCTGAGATGTGGATCAGCTGCGAAATGATCTGGAGTTCGGCTTCCTGCTCCTCCGCATGAATCCGAACGGCTTCGATTTCGGTCACATCCCGACAGGTCACCAGGATTTTAGCGACCTTTCCATATCGATCCTGAACCGGTGCCCAATCGAGGTCGATCGAACGCTGTCTCTCATCGGCCAGCGTCAGCTGCATGCGGCGAGGAAAGTTTCCGCTATTCATCTCGAAAACCAGAATATCCTCGTTCATGCTCGCGAGCATGGTTTGCTCAACCCTGGCTATAAGATCGATACTGAGACTGCTGTGGCGGAATAGCAAGGTAAGCGCCTTCTGCCCTTCCAAATCGCGTTCGGCCAGGATGTCTTCCAGGAAAGGCGAATACTCACGATCAATCACAAGGTTCGGTCCAACGACCGCCATGATGCCCAGATTACTGCTTTGCAGCAAAGAGCGGATATCGCGCGTTTTCTCCTGCACCTTAAGCTCAAGATTGGTGAAGTGTGAGATATTTTCAAGCGCCATCGCGAGAGACTGCAGGACGCCGGAAAGGGTGACCTTGTCAAGATCAGCCCAGCTGAACGGCTGATCGGCTTCCAGAACCAGCCAGCCTTCAGTCTTTTCCCGTCCTTCCACCTTCAGACACCAGGTCCTGTCATGATCCTTATCCAGATCACTGGCGACCAACGGGACCGGATGACCCGTGGTGGACTCGACCTCAAATGCTGATCGCTGGGACAATTGCAAAGCCTGAGCCTGCTCATCTTCGCCGATGAAGAGAGCCCGATGCAACCTCAGCTGCGGCATCACTTTCTCGACAAGATTCAGAGCGATCTGAGCAGCTTCGGTGGCCGACCGTGTGCGGGCGACCTTCCGGGTGAACTGAAGCAGGAACTCCAGGCGGTCTTTGAGCGATGAAATCTGCGTCCATTGCTCTGCGATTTTCTGTGACTGCTGAATACGGGTTTTCTGCAATTGATTGATGCGGTCGGCCAGACCCATGGCCAGTACGATGCATTCCAACGCAGATCCGATCTGACTTCCATAGGTCGACAGAGCGATGGGGAGGGGCAGATCAACCAGTGTGATGGCCGCTCCCAGGGCGATGAATATAAGGAAAACCGACCAGGCCATGAGAAAAAATTTCGCCTGCCGGTTGCCGTGCATGGCTGACCAAAGGCTGATCGTGAAAGCGACGACGCATCCCAGGGCGCCCGACATGAATCCGAGTTTTTGAGCGACGTGAAGAGGAAACCCAAGACAGGCAATGAAGACGAGAGCATGAAAGATGATCATCCCTCTCAAGACCTGAAAGACGCGTGGCATGGCCTGTTTTAAGCCGAGAAAGAAAATCTGGAAGGCGTATACGGAGGGTGCCAGCAGATTTCCAGCCAACGGCCACCCTCGTTGAGCCATGAACTGCGAATTTCCCCAGAAGATCTGCATCCCGAATCCAGTCCAGGCCAGGTAGAACAGAATGCTGGATACCATGACCAGCAGATAGGCAGCATAGGCTCGGCTATATCCGGTCGAGACGTAAATAAATGCGTTGTAAAAGAACAGCGCTGCGAGCGCCCCGAAGTAGAGGCCAAAGATGAGTTGCTCCTGTGCCACGTGACGCACGAGCGCATCCTTCTCCCAAAGAGTCAAAGGCAGAGTCAAGGCGCTGCTACTGTATGTTTCCATGAAGAAAGTCCGGGTCGACCGAGCGGGGACTTCGACGGCATAGGTGAAGTTCCGGCCCGGCATGAGTCGGGAGGCATAGGGAAAAACATCGCCACCCTTCTGTTTACTGATGAGCTGTCCGTCATGCACCGTGTAAAGGCTGGCATAATCGAGCATAGGGTAGGTGAGCGCGAGAATCAAAGAGAGGGGCTTTTCATCGGGATTCGTAATTTCCCATTGGATCCAGAATCGGCTATGGGTGTACCCAAAAGTGAGCCCTTTCTCAACCCGCTTGAACGGATAGATGCCTTGTTCTGGCTTCAGGAGAGCTTCGATTTCAATGCTATGATTGGGATCTTCCAAGTATAGGGTGGATTTCTCAATCGAGTAACCTGTGGCGATGGCATCCCGGTTCGGAACTATGGGATCGGCCTCATAAGCCAAAGATGGGTGAGTCCATAGAAGGAACAGAGCAATGATAATCATCGGCCATGACTGGGCTTTTTGCATGGAGGGCTCCGGTTTTGCTTTCTCCTATGCTACAACGTTTTCAGAAAACGAAACACGGAATTTATGGCATTCTCGGAACCGGGCGACAGTGGCCGCTCTGCGAGTAGGGTCCCGTTATCTCCGAGACCAAACTCGCATACGCTCAATCCTTGAGGACGGTTATTCCACCTGAGAGATCTGCTCACTGTTGGCCGCCTGCCACAGCCAATCAACAAAGGCCGTCCCGGCGACATTCATGCTGTAAAAAAACTTCTGATACAGGATGCAGTGTTCTGATCCCGTTCCAACATAGTAGTTGAAATTAGGGGTCGTATCGCGAATTGTGTGCAGTGATGCGAGCATGGCCTTCTGCCAGTCGGCGACTCCACCCTTGCCACCCATCACTTCATAGAAGAAAACCTGGTTGTCATCGGCGATCGAGCTGTACTGACCAAGGTTGATATTCGGGTAGTGGCGCCCCACGGCAGCATACACATCGAAAAGATCCATCTTGATCCATTCCTCGGCGGAAACATTCAATTCAGGGATCCATTTGGGAGCGTGTCCGAAGGGATTCCAATTCGGAAAGTTTTTGACCTTGAAGTCCTGGCTGATGACGCCCACTCCGCTGTCGCCCACCTGTGCAACACGGGCTTCGGGGAAACTTTCCTTGATCTGTGGCGTCCAGTATACGGAACCATAGGATCCGGCGGAGGTGCCGGTGACCAGAATATTCTTCGCATGGGGGAATTCCTGTTGAGCCCAGCGAAGGACAGCCTGGGCATTGACCGCGCCTCTGTGTTGAATGGTGAAGGACTTGCCGTCCTTGCTATAGGTCATTTCCGAATCGCCCCAATGAATGTCACCCGTGCAGTAGGGAACGAGGACGTGATTCCATTCACGGAAAGGGTTTTGCGCTAGATTCCGATTGTAAATCCCTTCCAAGCCTTGTTTTTCCCAGTCACGCAGGTCAGGAGAATCATTGAAGGTGGCTGTGGCCTTGTTACAGGTGTCATAGTCCCAGCAGGCTCCGCCTCCAACGAAATCGATGATGAGATTATCGCTGGATCCCGGATTGACATAAAATTTGTAGGCGTCGCCGCGCGCACATACAGTATTGCCGCCCGGTTGTAATTCATTCCAACTATGTGGCTTCAAAGTTGAGCGTTTCGCCACAAACATGTTGCTCGGTTTGAATTCATTCACTCCAATTTCTTTGATGCCAACAGTGGCTCCAAAGACTTTACGAGCCTTTAACGTCAGCGAATAGATGGGGGTTCCATCCTGGGTTAAAAGGGTCCAGATGCGACCGCTTCTTTGGATACGCATGCTGAAATTTTGATAGGTCTTGGTGATGCCGTTATAAATATAGCGCAGATTGAGACTGCCACCAACGTCGGGATCACAGTCGGCGCAACTGATCAGCACGGCATCGATACCCGAGCTTTGCGCGAGGACGATCTCCTGGGTTAAAAGATCGTCCAGGGTGAAAGACTGCTCGCTTTCCGGGCTTACGCGGCTGATCTTTTCGATATCGCCCTGCTCGTTGAGATACAGAATCAATTCGTGATGCAAATTGTTTTCAGGTTCGCTGAGTATATCAACGATTGTCACAGGCTCCAGAGCATCCGTCTGGCTCCAGGCCGACGATTGCAGCCCCAAGGCGCACATTAAAAAAAGGACAATGCGAGAGCGAAAAAGCATAACATCTCCTTTGCTTCTTTACATAATTTTTGCAGGTTATCTGGTCTTTGTACTTTCACCGTTGATACGTGAAAACGACAAACGTGTCCAGCTGATAAAATTTTTACTTGCCCTTGTTTCCTTGTGCTTCATACAAACAATGACCGATAGCAGTTAAGCGTGTCGGTCATACAAGAGACAAATAATTGAGATGGATCAGCTCATGCGGCGAGCAGCAGGTTCCGCTCGCTGATTGTGAGAAGTGTATGTGCGGCTGGGTGAATCAACCCGGTCAAGAGCCGACAGTTTCAAAGAAGACTTCACCTCATCAAGAGCAGCGAAAGATCAGCATCTGCGTACGACGTCCCAGGTAAGGAATACCCCAGGATTTTGGGACGCTCCTGGGTTCGAGTGTATCGACCCGTGAGAAGCCTGCCGCCCGTAATTCTGCCGCGATATCAAACCTCGTGCGTTGATCAAAGATCAACGACTGCCCCTGCGTAAATCTCTTCAGCAGGAATTCGAGAGTCCGGCCAAGGATTCCTGGTCGCGGTTGTTCACAGAAAGGCAGCAGATCAAAAATAAACGTGCTTTGCGGATGACGTTGCACCACCGCGGCACAGCGCCTCCAGAGCTGGCGCTGCTCCTCTGCGGAAAAGTACATCAAAAGACCTTCCGCAACAATCGACACGGATTGTTCGGGATCAATCCACTGTTCCCAATCCGTTGTCATCACATCACCCGCGTGCAATTGAAAGTTTCGCCGCTTAAGTATTTCAGTTCCCTGTCCTGTTCTCTGCAAGAGCTGGCGTTTCTTTTCCACCATCGCGGGCAAATCAAGCTCGATGTAATGCACGCCTGGATCCGCGCTCATCTCGATTCCCCGTTGTGAAAGGCCGCCGGCGAATTCCAAAACCTGTCTTGGGTTCGCATTCAGGACAGCCTTATCGATGAGTGCATGGCGCTGCACAAGCGAATGCCGCAGCGAAGGCAGACGCCAACGAAAGGCCTTCATCACACCCAAAAAAACATTGGCCACAGCGAAAACGATTTTAGCATCACGTGTCAGCAGGAGTTCAGCGTTCCGAAAACCACCCCAGACCCAGGTCATGGACGTATAAAGGGCGGTTACGGTCAGGTCACCCTGCACTGGATTTTTTGCCTCTGCCATCAGACACTCAACTCCCAACCAGGTTTCAAGGCAGGCGGATCAGGCATCTCGCCGGGATAAAATTTCAAGGCCGCCGGATTCAGAGCCGCAAGAAGCCGTTTTGCCAAAGGACTCTCAAACGCTTCTGCACGCCGAATATGCCAGCCGAGGCGCGCATAGCAGAACGCAAAACGCAGGGCTTCCGGCAGCTCTTGCAGAAAGCGCCCGATCATAGCCACGCGACTGGGCTCGGTGTCCAGCACAGCACGCTTATAACCATAGGCTTTCATACCCTTGCGATTGAGATATTCAATCAGACGAATATCCAGCGCGGAGAGATCCTGCCACCGGGCCTTGGGCGCGCTGCGTTCCCGCGCGGCCCCTTCCAGCCATTCAAAAGGAGGCATGTCCGCCGTATCAGGCAGGTGCGCGGAATGATTCAGCACCGCATCGTCCCAAGGTTCATCGACAAAATCCAGAACCGTTTGCATGGTCGCCCGCGGTTCGGCCAACAGATCTTCCAGTTTCACTTCGATGACGCGATCCTTGAACGGTTCCACCTGGGCGCGCGCCGTTTCACAAAACAGGGAATTGGCGACAAGGCTGTCCGAAGCCCAGGGCATACGGGAGAGGCTCATCACCACGCCGCGCGGATCGCGCACCATGTGAATCACCCGCGCATCGGGATAGTCTGCAAAAATTTTTCGCAGGTAAGCTGTATGACTTGGAGTTTTATCACCCCAGCGTGGTTTATTGTATTGAGCCGCCTTAAGTCGCATCGTCGCCGTGAAGGCCTGGTGGGCCTTATCCCGCGGACAGGACGCGTCGACGCTGCGCAACACATCCGTCGGGTCGATGCCGAGCCAACGAAACGAGAAGGTCTGGACGTAATAGCGCAGAAAGTCTCGTGCATTGCGCCCCCGCGCATAGAGGGCATCCCACACATAGAATGATGCTTCATGGCTGATATAGATGCGTGGATGGGCACATAGCATCAGGCGCATGAGCGTGGTTCCCGATCGTCCGGTGCCTATGACGAAGATCGGTGGTTTTTCGGTAGCGCGCATCGTCGTGCTCCTTCAAACCGCGTACACGCGGCAGTTTAATTTAACTGAACGACAGAAGTAGGGACCGTTGCTGATATCCATAACAGAGTTCTCCCCGATGTGCATCCAGATAACGATTTGTTGCGAACTGTTTAAATCTGGTCCATCATCGGGCCAACAAAATCTTTCGATCGTTTCCGCCAGCGCTTTATGGAGAAAAACATGAAGGTCGGACCATATACGCTATCTTACCTTGATCAGCTGGAAGCCGAGAGCATCATGATGTTGCGGGAAGCAGTCGCGGCCTTTTCTCATCCCGTCTTACTCTACTCGGTAGGTAAAGACTCATCGGTTTTGCTGCGTCTATGTCAAAAGGCTTTTTATCCCGGTGAAATTCCTTTTCCTGTTGTTCACGTCGACACAGGTTTTAAATTCCAGGAAATGTATGATTTTCGCGACGAAATGGTCGCGCGACTGGGCTTACATCTTGTGGTCGGAAAAAATGCGGAGGCGATCGCTCAGGGTACCAATCCTTATGCACTGGGAACTCAGAAGTGCTGCGCGCTCTTGAAAACCAGGGCCCTGGTGCAAACCTTGTCCGAGGCCGGCTTCGACTGCGCCATCGGTGGCGCCCGGCGGGACGAAGAGAAATCCAGAGCGAAGGAACGCGTGTTTTCCTTTCGCGATAAGTTTGGCCAATGGGACCCAAAATTGCAGCGGCCGGAACTTTGGGACCTCTTCAATACCAAGATCAACGAAGGTGAATCAATTCGCGTCTTTCCGCTTTCCAACTGGACGGAGCTGAATATTTGGCAGTACATTGCCCGCGAAAAAATTCCCATCGTTCCGCTCTACTTTGCCAAAGAACGTGAAGTCTTTGTGCGTGGCCAGCAGCTGATCCCTCTGGAATCCGGCGCGGCCAACCCGCATGAAACACCAGAAAAGGTTATGTGTCGCTTTCGGACACTTGGCTGCAGTCCATGTACAGGAGCCATTCGGTCGACCGCCACGACGATCGAGGCCATCATCGAGGAGATGATGACGATAAGAGTTTCGGAACGCATGACTCGGATCATAGACCATGATACCGAAGGCTCGATGGAGTTGAAAAAGAGGGAGGGCTATTTCTGATGCCGATACTAAAAGACGATAAGGGGCGCAGTTTGCTCCGCATATCGACCGCCGGCAGCGTGGATGATGGGAAGTCCACGCTCATAGGACGCCTTTTACATGATACGAAGGGGCTCTACGAAGATCAACTTGCCGCCTTGCAAAAAAATAAACTCACGGTGGGCGGTGCCATCGACTTCGCGGCCATCACCGACGGCTTGCGAGCGGAGCGCGAACAGGGCATTACCATCGACGTCGCCTATCGCTATTTCTCGACGCAGAAGCGACACTTCATCCTTGCCGATACCCCAGGTCACGAACAATATACAAGAAACATGGCCACGGGCGCGTCCACATCCTCACTGGCCATAGTCCTGATTGACGCCCGACATGGCATCACTGTACAGACCAAGCGGCATGCGTTTATTTCCTCGTTGCTGGAAATCCCAAGAATCATTGTGGCCATCAACAAGATGGACCTCGTCGGTTGGTCCGAACAGGTTTATGAAGATATCAAGACGGAATTTACCGGCTTCGCCTCGCGCCTCAACATTCGCAATATCGACTTTATTCCCGTGAGCGCTCTGCTCGGCGATAATATCGTCAATCGCAGCCAGAACACACCCTGGTACTCAGGGCCGACGATCATCCAGAGACTCGAAGATGTCTATGTGGAGTCGGATCAGAATATGGTCGATTTTCGTTTTCCCGTGCAGCTCGTGCAGCGCCCTCATCAGGACTTCAGAGGCTATGCGGGCACGATTGCAGCAGGAGTTATTCACGCCGGTGATGAAGTGGTGATTCTGCCTTCCGGACAAACCAGTCGCATCCGTGCCATACACACCTTTGATGGAGAGCTGGAGACAGCGTTTGCCCCGATGTCGGTCACGCTCACCTTAGCCGATGCCGTGGATATCAGTCGCGGTGATATGATCGTACGTAAGAATAATGTGCCCCAGGCCCGTCATGAATTTGAAGCCATGATGATCTGGATGTCGGCCGAACCCCTGGTCTGTAGAAAAAATTATCTGGTCCGGCATACCACCCGTTATTCCAATGTGATGATCTCGGATATCAAGTACATGGTGAAGATCGACGATCTCTCCAGCGAGCCGGCCGATGGACTGCGCATGAATGAAATCGGACGCGTGTCCCTGACTTCAGCCTTGCCGCTGTTCGTCGATACCTATCAGAAGATCAGGCAAACGGGTTCGTTCATTCTGGTGGATCCGATTTCGCATGAAACCGTGGCCGCCGGTATGATCATCGATCGCGCCGCCCAGAGTGTGGAGGCCGTGGGAGGCGCCTTGCATCTGACACGGACCATCAGTCAGGTCAGTGTAAATGAACGCGAAGAACGCCAGAAATATCGCGGCATCACCTTCTGGTTCACCGGCCTATCCGGTTCGGGGAAATCCACGATTGCAGCGATTCTGGAACGACGGTTATTTGATGCCGGAATCAATGCCATGCTGCTCGATGGCGACAATCTACGGCTTGGATTGTGTCAGGATCTGGGCTTTGATAAGAAATCCCGCTCGGAAAACCTGCGCCGGGCGGCTGAGGTTGCTCACCTCTGCAATCAGGCGGGTCTGGTGGTGATCGCGTCCTTTATTTCGCCATTCAAGAGTGACCGGGAAATCGTCAGGGCGTGTATCGGCGATGATCGCTACTTTGAAATTTTTGTCGATACGCCGCTGGAAATCTGTGAGCAGCGTGACGTGAAAGGCCTTTATAAAAAAGCGCGGGCTGGGGAAATCAAGAGCTTCACAGGAATCGATTCGCCCTTTGAAAGACCCGAACAGCCTTCCCTCCAGGTGAGCACGGAGTGGATGAGCGCCGATGAGTGTGTTGAACTCATCGTCACGGCGAGTAAGGAATTGCTGTATTCGAGGGATCGATGAATTTCCAGCAGCTGCGCATCATCCGCGAAACCATCGGCCGCGATTTCAATCTCTCGGAAGTGGCCTTGGCCCTCAGTACCTCGCAACCAGGTGTCAGCCGCAACATCAAAGATCTGGAAGGAGAGTTGGGCCTGCAAATTTTCGTTCGCCGCGGCAAACGCTTGCTGGGCTTAACACCTGCTGGGCGCGAGCTGGCTGAAATGGTTGATAAGATTCTGGTTCATAGCCAGAACATGAAGCGTCTGGCGGATCAATTTGCCAGTCGTGATCAGGGGAACCTCGTGATTGCGACAACGCATACCCAGGCCCGCTATGCCTTGCCCGAGGTTGTGAAGAGTTTTAGCGAGAGTTTTCCGCGCGTGCATTTGAGTTTACACGAGGGAGGACCGCGTGAAATTGCCAGCATGTTGGCCAGCGGCGAAGTGGATCTTGCCATCGCCACCGAAGGTTTGGATGAAAGTCCGGATATTGCAACCTATCCCTGCTACACCTGGCATCATGTGGTGATCGTTCCCGACGCGCATCCACTCTGCGATGTCACCAGGCCCACTATCGAAGACCTGGCGAAATACCCGATCGTCACCTATCAGACAGCCATAACAGGCCGCTCTCATATCGATGCCGCGTTCCAGGCAGCGGGTCTGACTCCCGACATCGTTTTGTCGGCGATTGATGCGGACGTGATCAAAGCTTATGTGGAGATCGGGCTCGGTATTGGCATTATCGCGCCGATGGCCTTTCATCCGGCCCGTGATCAGGGCTTGCGTCTGCTGGACACGAGTCATATTTTCGGCGAAAACGTCACCAAGGTCGGCATTCTTCGGGGGCATTTTCTGCCGGATTTTGCTTACCGATTTATTGAAATCTTTGCCCCTGGCCTAAGTGAGGACGTCGTCCGTCCAGCGTTCACGCAGGTCTGAGACCAGGGGCCGCGTTTCTGATGAGGCCATTAATTATGAAGGCGGCCGGTCCACGGTCCGGCCTGGAAACTTGAGCGCGACAAAGATCAAAATGACCGTAAAACTGAATATGATCCAAAAAACCGGGACAAGGGATTGTCCAAGGGCTGAGGCTGCCTCTCTCAACAACTCCTGCGACAAGCTCTGGCCGCCGTGAGGTGAAAGAAGGGCGCTGGCTGTTTCGGCTGAAATGTGCGCTTGATCGGTCAGGAATTGCATTAAAATGCCGCCCAGCAGTCCCACGGCCAGCGTCCCTCCTATCGTGCGAAAAAACATCGTGCTGGCCGTAGCGACTCCGCGCAGCTTCCATTCCACATGCGTCTGCACTGCAATGACCAAAGCCGTATTGGCTAAACCAAGACCAATGCCGAAAGCCAGCATTGCAGCGTATATCATCCCGTACCCGGCTTTGGATTGCACGACCAGGGCGAGGCCGGCGGCCGAACCTAGAATCAAAAAAGAGCCAGCAAGAACGAAAGAGCGAAACGAAATGCGAGCGATAAAACGCCCCGAAATCGCGGCTGCAAGAGGCCAGCCGACGATCATGGGTGTGAGTGTGAAACCCGCTTCGGTCGGACTTCCCGCCATGACTCCTTGAACAAAGAGCGGCAGGTAGGTCAGCACGGAAAACATCGCCGCACCGAGCAAAGCGCCGGCAAGACTCGACACAGCCATGAGACGCGTGGAAAAAAGATCGATCGGGAGCAAAGGCTCTGGCGAACGCTGCTCGATGAAGACGAACAGAAACAGCAGCGCGATGCCGGTGATGCCAAGAAGCAAGGGGTATTCGCCGTTTGCTGCCAGCAGCAGACTCAGCACGGCGATGGTAAGAACAGCCGCTCCCGCAAAATCCAGATGCCTTCGTCGATTTTCGACTTGTTCGTGAAACGCAAGCATGAGCACCACGAGCGCCGCAATGCCAAAGGGAAGATTAATGTAAAAAACCCACTGCCAATTCAGATACTTGACGATGAGACCGCCCATCAGGGGGCCGATGATACCGGCAATGCCCCAGACGGCGCTAAAAGCCGCCTGGACTCTGCCACGCTCTTCCAACGAATAAAGATCGCCGACTATGGTTAAAGCGATAGGCTGCAAGGCCCCTGCTCCGAAACCTTGAAGACCACGAAATACGATCAATTGAATAATGCTGCTGGAAAGACCGCAGAGCACCGAGCCGACGAGAAAAAGAACGATACCGAACAGAATGACCGGCTTTCGACCATACAGGTCGGACAGCTTGCCGAAAATCGGCACGGTTACGGTGGACGTGAGCATATAGGCCGAAAACACCCAGGCATAGTATTGGATGCCGCCAAGATCTCCCACGACCGTCGGCATCGCTGTTGAAACCGCGGTCATTTCCATGGAAGCGAGAAACATGGCCAGAAGCAAGGCCATCGTGGTGAGGCGTCGATGAGGATGAGCCACTGAACCTCCGGACAATAGTACAGCTGTGGACAAGTGAATCGCAGCGACAGGTTACGCCCCGCCTGGCAATACAGGGGATGATTACCAGCAAACGTGCCAATTGGAAATAAAGATTGTCTAGTAATTTTGTGCCGGTTTTGCCGGATGCCCTCACCAATAATTACCAGGCAAAAGTTTTGAAACCGCCTGTTTGAACGCCGTTTAGCTCAATGTAATTATTTAACATTTCCCGAGCCGCGCCGGCCCTGGCGGTCCTGCCCAACGAAATTCAGAGTGGAACGCGCGTGATCCGATAAGGAAAGAGTCCATCGAATCAGGAGGAGTCATGAAAACGGCGAACGGCTGTCTTGCGCTGTGCCTGGCAATGCTGCTTGGATGCAAAGGCATGAACTTTGCGCAAAATCGTGATAGCGAGACGACGACTGCCTCCAGCGAATCCGCGCGTGCCGAGACTTTGGCCCCGGAAGAGGCCGAAGAGACCGAAGAAGCGGTGGACACCGTGGATGCCGTTGCGTTGGAACCGATTTCGGTGGGAGGCGCTTTTCTCGGTTGTTTTGTGGATCCGCAGATCGATGCGGATCTTTTGAAGGATATCAATCCAGGGACAGATTCTGTTGCCGTCGGTTGTCAGGCTTTTGATGATGCCAATTTCAGTCGTGTTCTAGGACGCGGAAGCCTCGTAATGGAGAGCGCCACCATACAATCGCAAACCTTGACCTTTACCTCCGTGGATAATCATCTGCGATGGTCATGGCTCACCCGTGTTCCAAGCGTGGCTCTTCAATCGAAACTATCCATCAGCATTCGTGCCAGCGCCGATGCAGTCCCTATTCAGTTGCAGGTGGAGCTGCTGGACATCCTCCCGGCTTCCATTGCCATGGGACCCCTGGCTTTGAGCCAAGGGACTTATAAACTGCGAGTCAAAGGTTCAGGACTTTGCCTGACTGGCAACGCAGCCTGGGCCTATGATACTGTGGCTCGCAAGCCGGTCACGGAAAGCCTGCGCATGACGGAGTGCAGCACGGCCTTAAGCTTCCGCTTTTCAAATTTTGACAATGGTTGGCGGTTGTCTGTTCCCCATCCTGCACCGCCGAGCTGTGATCTCAATAACACGCCGGCGGAATATTGCGGCCAAAGCTGTATTGACCTTGAGGATTTTGGTTTGGGAACGCGATTTGTACTGTGGGCCTGCACACTTTCGGTGGAAGCTCAGAGTTATGTGCTGACTTCTGCGGGGCGCGGTGCCGTGCGCCTGCAGGCCAACGGCCGCTTTGTGAGTATGAAAGATAATGCGATCCTGCCAGATTTGGACGCGGCGATGGAGTTTGAAATCGTGCCTTCCGCCCTGTCGAATTGATAGCGATCCAATCCTGCATTCCAGAAATGAATCGTCCTCGTCTCTCCAGAATTGAAGGAAGACACGCTCAAAAACCTATACTATTTATATGGCAATTCACTGCCTCGTGGAGACCCCAGAAACATGACTTTGCCTGATAGAAAAAGCGTGCGTCTTCAAGCCTTTCTTCAAAGATTGAATGCGAAGTACTCGCTGCGTCTTCACATGTCGATCCTTCTCTCGCTTATGCTTGTCTCGGCGTTCGGGTTCAACAAACTTCTCCTGCTTTTGGGTCTCAATCATCTGGTTTTCCGCTATACTCTCGTAACAGTACTGAGTTATCTCTCGTTTTTCGTCTATTTGAGACTCTGGATCCTCTGTCTATTTCCCAGCAAACCTTCCCGTCTGGAGGTTCTACCTGAGGACATTCTTATTGGAGATTTCGAGACTCTTCCACACGGCTCTAGCCTCTCAGGTCAGGTCGCGACAGAAAAAATAAAGGGAAGCGGAGGAAGCTTTTCGGGAGGAGGAGCTTCGGCCAGCTGGGAAGGCGAGGCGGTTCCTTCAGTTCCGGCCAAAGACGTGTTGCTGCCAGATGTTGGCCTTGGCGACGAGAGTGCGCCTGTGGTCATTCCGATCATCTTGATTGGCTTGGCCGCTTCATCCGTCCTTGCCATGCTCGTTGTCTGTGGCACCATGCTGGTAACGGCTCCAGCCATTCTCGGGGAAGTTGCATTGGAGGTTGTATTGGGAATCGGTTTGGCCAGGCGACTTAACAGAAATTTCCCAACATTCTCGGGTGATCGCTGGTTTCAAACTGCCTTGAAAAAGACGTATCTATTTTTTCTTCTGGTGCTGATCTCCAATGTTGCCCTCGCATGGGTCGCGATGCATTACTTTCCGAATGCGCAAGGCATAGTCGAGATTTTGAGACAGCTTTAAATGGAATGTCGGTGGATTCAATGCATCCACCACGCACGTTCATTCGGGAGGAACGAGCGTTCCTGACTTTTCTGCGCCAGGCGCTCGACCTGAACCCTACGGACAGCAATGTCCGAGATCTTAGGCTTTAGGATGAAAAGAGCATACCCATCAGCCCGCGCTTTTTATAATAGTGCGGATGGGCATAGTGAGGCTGCGGAGCGCCCCAGGGCGGATGTCCCGGCATAGGTTGGGCAGGTGGCGGTGGCATCTGCTGAACCCATTGATTTTGCAACTGGCTCAGGGTCTCAAGCTCACCATAGTCGAGAAAAATACCGCGGCAGTTATCGCACTGTTCAATGTGGACATTGTGGCGATTGTGGGTCCGCATCGTGCCTCGGCACTTCGGACATTGCATGGTCATGTTCATATACTTCTCCTGTAAAGGTGGATGGCAGGATTCGCCATACCTGTTGCAATCTATGAATCAAGCCTGTGAAGACATACTAGCAATTCTTTGACAGGCTTCAAGCAAAGGTCGCTCCGCGTCGAGTATGGATCTTTTCTTTCGCCTTGCTCTTATGAGAGCTGACGCTGCGCACTGAACAATCAACGCGCGCGCAGGTTTTTCCAGGGTAAGCCACGGATCACCGTCTTCAGGAATGGCAGGGCCTCCCGCGTTCCGGTAGTGCTTGAGAAACGACATCCAGACATCGGGAGGAATCAAACCGGCTGCAAAAAAAGCGGCAGGCCGCGCCAGATCCCAAGCAGGGTCACCCAGCCCCATATCATCAGGATCAATCAGACGTAAAGTATCGTGGTCGCCCCGTGTCAGGGAAAGAAGCTGCCCGAAGTGCCAGTCTCCGTGCACCATCGTTGTCAGCTCCCCATCGTCATCGTCCAAATTCAGTGTCCTGGCCGCGCTGAGAACCGCTTTCACAGCTGGATCCGTGGGATCGGAACCTGCGTCTTCGAGTTGCGCCAGCGTCTGTCCAACTTTCTTCATGGCCCGACAGCGCGGCAATTTCCTTGCGTGCTGGGTGGACGTGATGGTGAGGCTATGCAGCTGCGCCAGGAGACAAGCGGCCTTGTCCCAGGGCGCCGTCCCGAGATGACCTTCAAGCGGCACGCCGACAGGCCAAAGTGTGGCGAGCAGCTGACCCGAGACATGCCAAACGTCGTGATGTAAAGGCGTCAGAAATATCTTCTGCATCGGTTCATGAAACAGAAGTTCAAGACGGGCCCTCAGATTGTCAGCATGAGTTCCAGGCGCATGCGCTTTCACCACGACAGAACCCACACGAATGACCAGGCGATCAGAACGACGGGAGAGTATGCGTCCCTGGGTGAATTTGGTTCCAGCGAAGGAATTTGCCAGGTGAAGAAGGTCATTCAACACGGAAGGGTCGCTCATTTTATCGATCCATCGGCCTGATTGTACGGTAACCTGTTCCATCTAGTGCAGCCCTCTCCACGTTCTCTCGTGGTCTGGTGCGATTTAGACAAAAAACCGATGTTTGATCAAGACGATATACTGATATAAGGACATTGTTTTTGACAAAGTTCCATTCGACCAGCCTTGCCTGGCGGTGGTGCCTGATACTGCGTGTGGTGCACGTCCGAACCAGCGCCCATGCCGATGGTCGGAGGCTAAGTCTCCGGCCTTTCCCAGCTTGTGATAGCATAGTGAAAATCAAAGCCCAATCGCCTCAGATTGTGATAACTGGCCGACATAAATTCCACATCCGTGAAGAGCGCCCTGACACCGAGTGCCGCTGCATCCTGGATACGCCTTTGGATAAGTGCGCTCTGCACGCCAAGTTTTCGGAAGGGTTCAAATGTAAATGCATTCGCGAGCCATGCTTGATCTCCAGCCAGGTAAAGGGTCGCTAGACCAGCCAGCTGCTCGTCGACTGAGGCCAGATAGCAAACGAAAGACGTACTTTCGTAGAAATGCTGTTTGGCCGCAACGATCTCAGGGGCAACTTCCTGCCCAATGGACGCCATAACTGCATTCAGGAACAAGGTGCCTTCGCCTGGGCCTATCTTCCGAATTGAAATTCCACTCTGCTTTTCTTCAGCAGAACACGTAAGGTTCCTTTGAAGAACGATCAACTCTCTCACTGGTACAAATTTTTCTTCCACAAGCATGGAAGACAAATCAGGACGAAGGGTATGGGGCAGGATATCGACAGACAAACTCAACTTTTGTTGGTCATGGTTTTTGATGGCGCTCAGCAAGGCAATACGATCGATAGGTTGCAGCACAATTAGGCGATTGACATAGGTGTTTTCGGGCGCTGACGGATCCATCACACGGAGGAGTCCAGACTCTTCGCGAAGGGAAGGCTCGCCTTCACTGAGGCTTCGCAGAGTTCTACGGCGATTGAAACAGGCGTACTGAGCTTCAAGGATCACAGATTTCTGGATGGTCTCGGTTTTCACTATCATCACTCCTTCCGGTTCCAACGCATTACCCTGCTAGACTATCTGAATTCAGCCGAGTCATTCAAAAAATAAATAGTGCGAAATCTATCAGTAATAGGGCATGAGCGCAATCTGGCGCTGGAAGGCCCTGGGGCACTTCAGTTTGATCACCATCCCCTCCTGCAGGGTCACTATACTTTTGTTAATAAAAACCGATATGAATAAGAATCTGAGTTATTTTTTTGGAGAAAACTGGAAAGAGGTCGCTCCAATTAAAAAGCCAACTGTCCAAATAGCTAAATGCAGCTCAAGGTGGCTTCTATACGGCATTTTTATTGCCAGCATGATGCAACCGTTGGACGCTTTTGGTTCAAAAATAGAAAGCGTTAATATTGGGCCTTCCATTCACTACTTTGAAGATCTGAGTGGCGAAAAGTCTATTGAGCAAATTGCTCGATTAGGTGATGTCGAATGGACCGCGAATGACTCCGAGGCACTTAATTTAGGTTGGAAAAAATCAATCATATGGCTGAAATTCACTTTGGACGGTCAAGGTTTTGCCGACAATGAAGGACTGCTCGAAATAGCCTATCCCTTGCTGGATAGCATATCTTTGTATATTCCCAATCCTGTCGGCGGCTTCACCGTCAAATACGGTGGCGATCGCTTGCCTTTCCATCAGCGAGAATTTGACTTTGTCAATTTTGTTTTTAAAGTACCAACTAAAGATATAGGACATCCCTTTTACCTACGAATTCAAACAGAGTCATCTGTACAGGTTCCTTTGGTTTTATGGTCTATGCAAGGATTCTCTGAACACAATTTACATAAGCGATTTATCATAGGGATCTATTATGGAATCATCCTGATTATGTGCATCTATAATGTATTCCTATATTTTTTCATCCGTGATTTCAGTTATATAGTCTATACCCTCTATATCACCGCTTACCTGTTTTTCCAGAGTTCTCTTGAAGGGTATTCATTCCAATATTTATGGCCTGATTACCCAAAATGGGCTGGAAAATCGATTCCATTATCAATATCCTGGGTATCCCTCTGGTTTCTCATGTTCACTAAAAACTTTTTAGGGATCAATAATAGAAGCTTCACAGCGTTAAATCGCTGTTGTCAATTTCTTGCAGGTATGAGCTTACTACTGGCGATCGCAGGGATTCTATTGCCGTATTCCGTGGCGACTCGAGCTGCCGCAGTCATGATCGCGCCCAACGCTCTTTTAGCTGTGATAACTGCATTGAGTTCGCTGAAAGGCGGCAAAAGAGAGGCGAAATTTTACCTGTTGGCTTTTGGCGCCTTCATCTTAGGCACAACAGTGACTTCATTCAGATCTCTGGGAATCATGCCTACAAACATGTTTACCCTCCACATCATGCAGATCGGGTCCGCTTTGGAAATCATATTATTATCCCTCGCATTGGGTGACAAGATTAGGCAGAAGCAGGTGGATTCCAACAATAAGATTGATAGTCTTCACAAGAAATTGCAAAAAGAACATGAATCCGTCCTGCAATTCAACCGGAATTTGGAAAAGCTGGTCTCGGAAAAGACCGCTAAAGTCAGAACCTTTCTCAGAAATATCAAACAGGGTCTTTTAATGATCAACCCAGATGGTTCGATCGATCCTGAGTATTCATCTCATCTATCAGACTTAATGGGAATCGACCGGGTCAATCATATTGATTTGGTCAATGTTTTATTGAAAAACAGCAATCTGAGCAAGGATGACAGGAAAATTATTGAATCCGTATTACATGCCTCCATTGGTGAAGAAGAACTGTGCTTTGAGCTCAACGCTCATGCCTTAAAAAAGGACTTTATTTACATCAAGCCGAATGGTGAGCAGCTTTCTCTGATGGCTGATTGGAATCCTGTCGTCAATCAAGACGGTATTGTTGAAAAAATCCTCGTCGCCTTAAAGGATGTGACCAAGGAAAATCAGCTGCAGAGGCAATCTGAAGCCAGAGAGCTTCTTCTTTCCCGCATTGACGCTCTTATCGATATTCCTCCTCATCATCTGGCAGACTTTTTCAATATCTTCGAACGATTTAGCGCAGAGAATAAGAGGCTCATACAGTGCAATACTATCTTCGATGAGGACATACTAAAAATCGTATTTATCAATGTGCACACTTTGAAAGGATTGGCTCGAGGTTTTCGATTCAAAGAATTGTCAGAACTCTTTCACGAAGAAGAACACTTTTATTCCAAGGTGAGAAGTGACCGAAGCTGGCCCAAAGTGGAAATGTTAAACAACATTGATAAAATAGAGAAAATCGTGGGGGAATATCAATTTGTGAATGCAGAGAAGCTTGGTCGAAAAGACAACGGCTTGGAAAAAACTTCCATTTCAAAAGATCTATTCGTAGATATTCTGCATTTTTTTGACGAACTAAAGAAACAGCCTTCGAGCAGCCAATCGCAGAAATTGACAATTCTTAGGCGTAGGTGCATCGGCGAAATCTACTATCCCCTGACTGAGCTGTTTCATGAATTCAAAAATATCATGCTAACGCTAGCGAAAGATCTTGGAAAACCAGTTCCCACCCTGGAAGTGCAGGCTTCAAACCTTTATATCAATGATGCTGGTAAGTTAGGGTTAAAGAATGTTTTCACCCATATTTTCAGAAATTCCATGGATCATGGTATCGAGACACCAGAACTTCGCAGGCAAAAAGGTAAGGATCCGGCAGGAAAAATGCGCATTACGATCACAAAGGAAACCCGCGACTATAAAATCATTTTTGACGATGATGGTCAGGGTTTGGATTTAGCGCGCCTGAAACAGATAGGGCTACAGATCAACAAGCTGGACAAGAATCATAGTGACCATGAGATTGCCATGTTAATCTTTGAATTGGGTGTGTCGACGAGCAGAAGGCTCAGTGAAGTTTCGGGACGAGGCGTTGGCATGCTCGCCATTAGAGAATATTTGGAAAATTTAGGTGGAAAGATAAACATCGCATTGGATCCGGAAGCAGCTGAAGGCCAGGATCGAGTCAAGTTCCAGTTAGAGATGACGCTGCCAGAAGAATATTTGACCATGCCCTGATATGGCTCCCGCTCGCATTCTACAACTTCTGCAGATCACTCAGCAGCTCGGGAAGCCCTTTGAAAAAGGCGTGACCATTCCCAGCAGTTTCCCGAACTTCTGCTCGAGGCAGGTCGCTCCTGTACAGTTCCAAGTGCTCATTTGGGACAATTTCGTCGTGTTGGTCGCGATAAAGGAATAGCCTCGATATGGATGCCAGTCCTGCCGAGTAATCCTGGGGCAGGATGAAGTCATCGACCTTCCAATTTTTCGTACCCCAATAGGGGACGGCTATCAGAAAAAGTGCGGAGATGGTGCGAGTGACTTTTCTCTCGGCCAGATACTTCAGAAGAACTGAGCCACCGAGCGAGTGACCCATCAGGATGACCTCGCCAGGGCAGAGTGAGAGATTTTTTTCGATTTCGTTTTTCCAGGCGGCATAGCGAGGGCTGTTCGGATCGGGCATGTCCGGTGCATGGAGCTCGAAGGTCTGATCAAGATGGTCTGCAATATAATTGATCAAACCACCGCTCCCTTCGCTCTTGGAGCCGGCACTGTGAATGAATAGCACATGCTTCTTCAATGAAGTTCCCCAAAGGATCGGCGTTTCAACCCGTACCAACTTTATTTACTGATCTCCAACGCGTCCAGGACAAAATAAGCTTCATCCTGCTCTGGCCCATAGGCTTCGACCTTCAAGCTGAGAGTCTGATCGCGAACGAGGGTCTTGAACAATCCGAAATTGGGCTTATTGACTTTGGCCAGACGCCGCGAGTTTTGGGTATCGTAGAGGCTGCTCTTGGCAGGACGACTGTGCCAGGGGCTAAAGGTGAATTCATAAGAAGTCGGCGGCGCCTCAGGTGTGAAAGAAATAGCCTGAACTTCCGTAAAATGCAGATCGCCGCTCAACAACGCGACCGGAGAACGGGCCGCCTGGAGGCTGTCCATAAATTTCCGGAAGTTCTCCGGATGATCTCTCTGGAAGGATCCCTTCGCATGGTGAAGGCCGAAAAATTGATTGCCTTCGACTATCCAGGTCGGCTTGGATGAGGCGTTCAGTTTTTCCAAAAGCCATTGCTCCTGGCTTTCACCCCAGTGCGCGTACCGCTCCATGCTTCCCTGGCGAATTCTGAAGGATCGGTTATCCATAAAGATAAAGCGCTGACCAGCCATGTCATAGCTTGTGGCCACGCCGGGGCCATGTTCGTGCACCCCAGGAATTTCCTGTCCTTGAAAGAAAGCCTGAAACGCAGCTGTCCCTTCGTTTTTATAAGGAAAGTCGGCCGCTGCGTCGTTCGAGCCGAAGTCGTGGTCGTCCCAGGTGGCCAGAGTCGGTATCAAACGTTTGAGGCGATAAAGACTCAATTTGCTCCAGGTCGAAACATAACGGGTCCAGATATCGGCTTCGGTTGGTTTGGGTCCTCCGGGGGGAAAGATCGCGAAGGTATCCACATAAATTGTGTCACCGCCCAGGATGATGAGATCAGGCTTGGAGTGACTCAACTTCGCATAGATCGCAGCCTGCGTTGCGAGGAAGGGTGGATCATCCAGCTGACAGGACGAGAAAGCAAAGGTCAGACTGTTGCTGTGAGTGTCCAGGGCTGAAAACTCGCGTTCATCCAGAAGGGTTCCGTTTTCGTCGTGCACGAGCAGTTGATAGGTTTCTTTGGGGTTAAGACCTTTGACTTTCAAGCGATCGATCGTCTGATCGGAATGAGGCCTTGAAACGGATTGAAGAAGGCTCACGGCAAGATCCTGGCCTTTCCCGGTCTTCACCGAGAAGCGATAGGACGAACCTTTGGGTAGCAGAATGTTGAATTGAGCGCTGCTGTCGTCGGTGACGGTTTGCAGCAAGGGAAACCTGCCGCCAAAGATATTCGAATCCACTTTTGTATCGCGTGCGACCTGTGAGGGCTCGGAGCTGACCAGGGTGGATTTGCAGGCCGTGAGCCCGAGATTCAATCCGGCCAAAAGCGAAACGAACAGGAACAATCCAAGTTTGCGCTGCATAGAACCCTTTCTTACAATCAGGAAGTACGAACCTGTTTGGCTTGTTTCACAAACGGCTGGTGGGATCAAGTAAAAACATCGATGGGATGATCCTGGGTCCACGCCCGCTCCAGCAGTCGCATCATATCGATTCAAAAGCTGTAAGACGAAACCAATTTCGTCAGGCTTCCGCTGGGACCATAAATATGATGGAAAAATTTTTCCCGTTTAGGAGTTTTTATGCTGAAATTATGCCTTCTGACGGCCGTTTTTGGTTTTTCATCTCTTGCATCCGCCCAGGCTATTCGCAAAGCAGATCTCGTACCCTCGCCTTTGACTTATGTAAAAATCACGCCCCTTCCTGACGGCGCCCACCAACTCACTGCGAAGCTAAAAGTGACGAACAAAGGAAACCGTACCGCCTCAGGGTACAAGCTGTCGGTCGATGCCAAGGATCATAATGATTCGACTTTTTATCATACCGGCCTCTATATAGGCAGTAAGCCTCAGGCCTACGCCTATTCCCCCACGGCTCTGGCCGCCGGCGCGTCGGAAATGCTGACCCTGAATGTTTACCTTCGAGAAAGATGGACCAGGAGACTCGTCAATCTCTACATCGATGTCGACAGCTGCGCCGGCGAAGAGTTCCAGCCAAACCATTGCCGCGTCGCTGAATCGAATGAGAAGAATAACCGGACACCGACGTTTAACGTCATCGTCGTTCCGAACTGATTTTCGGCGTTGGCCTCATTCACGGATGGCCGCTGCGGCCCGGACTGACCAGCGAAGACTTCCCGGAGAGAGTTTAAGCGGCCAGAGGAAAATTTCCGTTTATAAGCGATTCTGGCTTCGGGATGCTCGCGGAAAGCATAAACCCTTGACCAGGAGAATTCTTGAACATCAGCTCTCCGCCCGTACTCTGCACGGCATTACGGAAAGCAGCCATCCCAACCCCTCGCCCTGAGATATCGGTGACTTCGTCTGCAGTTGAAATGGAGTCCGAGAAGATGAGGCCGCACAGCTCATATTCTGAGAGTCTATCCAGTTCCTCTGCGGTGGCAACATGGTTCTCAAGAGCCTTGGCCTTGACCTTTGCGACGTTGATCCCGCGTCCATCATCCTGGATGTTGATTCTCCACTGCCTGCCTTCATCGGCAAAGCTGATCCTTATCGTGCCGCGAGCTGGCTTGCTCCCGCGTTCGGATGGAGCTTCGATGCCGTGATCAAGAGCATTGCGAACCACATGAGTAAGAGTCTGAATAACCGGCATGACGGTTTCCGGAAGCACCAAGGTATCGGCCCCTTCAAGCTGGAAATTCAAATCCTTGCCGAGGCGAGCTGCGAGTTCCAAAGCATAAGTTTCCAATGGGCCGAGGATTTGTTTGACGGGACGTTGCAAAATGCGACTGGCCCAGTTTCCAATCCACGACCGAAGGTCCTGGGGAATTTCTGGTGATTCGAATCGCCTTAGCATCTCGATAAGGTCTCTCTGCAGAATTTGATGGGTTTTTTCCGATTCCTTTTTGAAGTCGATCTGTAGCAATTCGTAATTGGAGCGCAGAAACTCCTGGATTCGCTGCTCAATCCCCTCAAGGTGCGCGATCCGGATCTCCGCCTCTTCCTCAATGCCATGAGCATAGCGTCCCACTTCATTCAGTGAAAATGCCAGGGAGTTGCCTTTGAGTGTATGGATCTCCGTACGGACCTGGGTTTGCTTGCGAGCAGAGAGTGCGATCCGGGCACTTTCGAGTCTTCCCATTGACTCGCGCACGAAATCTATGAATGCATCCTTCTGCTTAAGAATGGTGACCAGGGTGCGAGTTTTGCTATTTTCCGCCTCGGCCTGCTGCAGGCGGGTGACATCGACGATGGTGAAGAGGATAAACTGCACGTTGCCCGTCTGGGGATTGCGAACCGTGCTTCCTTCAACTGAGATGACGCTCTCGCCAATCAAGTGGCGAACAGGAATCTGTGCCAGCGATACTTTCTCGGGAAGGAAATCCTCGAATACCTGGTCGACAGCAAGCTTGAAGTTATCCGCGTCCCGGTTCGTGAGGCGCAGAAGGCTTGTCAGGTTCACGCCATGGGTTACATTGCACTGGAGCAGAATATTGCAGCTGCGGGTAAACCCCTCCTGCACATGCAACTGCTGATCAACGAGAAGAAACCCGGCCTGAACGTGGTTAAGTATGGTGCGGATCGTAGCCGTGCGCTCTTCAACTATGCGCTCCAGACTCTGATTTATGCCTTTCAATTCAATGTTCTTTTTTTCAATCGCGGCGAAGAGCTGCTTGAGCTCGCTCCTGGCGAACTCCAGGCTGCAGCCGAGTTCGGCGATTTCATCGCCGCCGTCCCATTCAAAGGTTTCCTCGAGCTCTTTCTTCGAAAGCTTCCTGGCCTGAGCCACCAACCGTTTAAGGGGCGTGAGCACTTTGAAGCGCAGAAGAGTGTAAACCATGCCGAGGCTTACGATGACCTGTGCGAGGGTTGCCAGAACTATATCAAGGAAAGCAGCGTTAAGCGCCTGATCCATCTCATGGGTCGATATATCGACTTCGACCGTTCCTATGTCCTTGTCCTCCCGCTGAATTCCGGCTTTGCGAGAGAGAATGGAGGCACCCTTGACCGCAGGATTGACGAGATCGACGAAGACAGTGTCGTCGGCAGATTTTACGACGATTCGGGTATATCTGAGATCCTTGGCGAAGGCGCTCGTTAGCTTTCCCGCACTCAGCTTGTCGAAGTTCCATACAGGCTCAGCCATGCCGATTGTCAGGAGTTCCATGGCGCGAGCGTGTTCCCCATCCAGCTGCTTTTGCAACTGATTGCGCTTCGCGTCAAGACTCTTGAGCATGTATGCACCCGAGGGTAGGATAATGCCGAGTGTTGTTCCGAATAATATGACGAGGCCTAATTTCCAACCCTTCATAATTTTCCCGCTTGGATTTATGCATCAATTCGGGGAGGGCAGCTGGCCGGTCCTTGAAGCCATGACCAAGGCCAACTGTCCTCTCCTACAGTCCAATGGAAAGAGGCGATCTGATTTCGATTTAGATGGCACTGCCGCGCTTGCTCACAGCGGCTTTCCACATCTCCATCAGTGTATTGCCGGTTCTGTCGGTGAGCGGACGCCAGAAGAAGCGGGCGTCGAAAAGTGAGTTGTCACCAGGTCTGTAGGTGGCAATCTCATCTGGCTTCATCAAGCTTTTCGCCTGGGCATTCAAGGGGAAAGCGCGCAGACGCTGCATGAAGAGATGCTGCGCTTCCTTGGTGTTGGTGAAGCTGGCGAGGAGATAGTAGGCCTGGAGTTTTTTAGGATTTGCGGCCGCTTTTTTCGAGATGGACAGGACGTCCACCCACATGGGAGAGCCAGGCTTTGGATGGGCCAGGCGCCAGTTGGAAGGAAGTTCAAAGCCCCAGCTCGCGGTATAATTGAGATTCTTCAATTGATCTGGCGTATTCCCGACGCCCTTCCAAAGGTGGGCTGCTTCCTTTGCCAGGTGGTCCAGCTTACTCTGGAGCTTGGCTTTGTTCATTTTATCGACGTCATAAGCATTTTCGATATTCTGTCCGTCAAGCGTCCACTGACTTATGTGTCCATTTACAAAGTAGGTATCTGCCGAGACACTGTATTTGCCTTTGGCCGCATCAGACCAGAGAACATCCCAGCTGGTCGGTGGAGTCTTGACCTTTTCGCTGTTGTAATAAAGTCCGTACAAACCTGCCATGAATACGACGCCATAGCTCTTGCCTTTGTCGTCGTGGTGAAACTTTGATTTTCTCAAACTTTCGGGTATGACCTCATAGCCTTCGACCTTGCTCTCATCGATAGGCGCGATCAGATTCATCAATTTGCCTTGCCGGGCGTGGATAAATGATTCGGTGGGTGTTATGACATCGATCTCTTCTTTTCGCAGGTTTTCGAACAGGACCTGCTCGTCGCTAATATCCGGCTTGACGACGATCAACTCAACGTCGAGACCCTTCTTCTTGGCAAAAGCCTCAAATTCCTTCTTGTGCATGGAAACGTAAGTCGGCCATTCATTGATTCTGAGCTGAACCTTTTCCGCAAAAGCCTCGGATCCATTGGTGAGACCCAGGAAGGCTGCGGTTACTGCGCAGCCCTTCAAAAATAAACTCCTGAACTTAAAATTCTGCATGCTGACTCCCGGCGATGGTAAGAGTATTTGATCCTATATTAGCAAACCGGGCTGGTAACTTTAAGGGATAGGTAAAGTCACCTAATGGCCGTGTGTTCTGGGTCCAAGCGTTCCGCACGTTCATCGGAGCCCGCTCGCCGATTGTTGCAGATGCCAGACAATCTTTCGCCTTTGAGGCTAGGGTTTGGGATCAAGATGAGAAGGTTTTAGTAGTTTCTTGTGTCTTTGAGGTCTGCGCAGACGCCTGATTTCGAATCAGGTGAGGAAGTGTGTCTAGGTCACAATAGCATCGTTGCGGCTGCTCCAGCAAGCATCGACCGACAGCTCTATTCATTGAATTTTATTAAATTTTCTCATTGTCTATCAATGTATAAAGTGATACTTTAAATTTGCATGAATATTTAAAGTGCTGCTTTATGTGATGGTATTATGCTAAAAAGACTAATAAAAATTGATGCGAGCAAGACAGAAACTTTTTTCTTGTGGGGGCCACGGCAGGTAGGGAAATCAACCCTGCTAGGGCAGCTTTATCCTGATGCTTACTCTGTCGACCTTTTGCGAGCAGAGAGCTTCATTCGTTACAGCAGTCGACCGCAGCTTCTGCGGGAAGAACTTCAAGCTCTGCCCAATAAGCCAAATAGAATAGTAATCGATGAAATTCAGAAAATACCGCTTTTGTTGGATGAGATTCACTCTCTCATCGAGAGTCATCAGTATAGTTTCGCCTTGTGTGGATCGAGCGCACGTAAGCTGAAAAGAGGGCATGCCAATCTTCTTGGAGGTCGGGCTTTAAGATTCGAATTGACCGGATTCTCGGCGGCTGAATGTGGAGCTGACTGGGATCTTGTTACTATGCTCAATACAGGGTACATGCCGCGGCATTATCTGAATCCGGACCGAAGTGAGTCTTATCTTCGATCCTACGTCTATGACTACTTGAAAGAGGAGATCGCTGCCGAAGGCATAGTTCGAAACCTGCCGGTGTTCTCGGAATTCCTTCGCATAGCGGCGCTAAGTGATACCGAAGTGCTGAACTATTCAACAATTGCGCGAGATGTTGGCGTTTCGAGCCCGACCATTAAAGAATACTTCACGATTCTCGTCGATACTTTGCTTGGCAAGGAGCTGCCAGCTTTTACCAAACGTCCTAAAAGGCGAACGAAGCAGGCGCCCAAGTTCTATTTCGATGATGTTGGCGTTGTGAATCAACTGGCGAAAAGAAAACAATTGGAGCCAAAGCAGATGGCATTCGGGAAAGCCTTTGAAAATTGGGTGTTCCACGAAATTCATGCATACAGTCGCTACTCGGGTGCATGGCATGATTTGTCTTATTGGCATTTGTCAAGCGGCATCGAGGTGGATTTTATAGTCGGTGACTTGGAACTGGCAGTTGAAGCTAAAAGCAGCTCCAGGATTCACGGAGACCATCTCAAAGGCCTTAGGGAACTGAAAAAGGAGTACCCAGAGCTCAAGAAGTCTTGCATTGTCTGTCTTGAAGAAAAAGCCAGGATCACCGAGGATGGAATTCTCATACTGCCATACAAGGAGTTCGTTGAAAGACTGTGGGGAAACAATCTGATTTAGGGGAACGGAGAGAGAGGGATTCGAACCCTCGGTCCACTTGCGCAGACGCCTGATTTCGAATCAGGTACATTCAGCCACTCTGCCACCTCTCCATAAACGATCGAGGAATCGTTTGAGGGCCAGATCCTAACTGAATCAAAATCACCGTTCCACTGTTTTTTCACCTTCTTGCCGGAAATTTTACGGCCGGAGTGGCGGTGTGTTATCTTCTGGCAGCTTGACGTAAGGCGGGGTCCCAGGTTAGTACCGGGTTGACGGTCGCTTGTGGCCGGGAAGGCGGATGAGGGCATGGGCAAGAGCGAGAGTTTTAAGGATCTTTGTGTCAAAACGTTGAAGGAATCCGGGGCACGGCTCACCAAGCCGCGGATGGCGCTCATTGAATGCCTGGCCCATTCCAAGGTGCCGCTTTCGCCCAAGGTTATTCTGCAGAAGACGGCGGAGCAGCTGGATGGGCAGGAGTCGGTGGATGCGGTGACCGTTTATAGGATTCTGGATCGGTTTTCGGAACTGGGGCTCGTGCATCAGGTGGCGCCGAACGGGGATTATATTGCCTGTACGCATCTGGCCTGTGAAGCCAGCACCCATATCATGACCCACTGCACGGAATGTGATGCCGCCAGCGAAATTCATGTGCCCGAGGAAGTGCTCGCGCCCATGCTCTGGTATCTGAAAAGCCAGAATCAGTTTGAACCGAAGAAACATCTCTTTCAATTGGATGGCATCTGCGCGCGCTGCCAGGGTCGCACTAAAACATAAAACGTCGCGTGCGGCGGTCGCCGGCGATCACAAAGTCATAGTAGAGTTTATAGGTGAACACCAGCTCCTCCTCCGGAAAATCCCGAGGCAGAGGCGGGTAGGGGGCCGCGAGGTTGAGGACGCGTTCCCAGAATTCATCGACATCCTTGTCACCGGATGACTGCACGAGTTTGGTTTCGATAAGAAGCCCACTGCGGGCGACCGTAAGTTGAATCACACTCGTACCCTGCAGATGCGCCTTGCCGATGTTTTCCACTTTTTCCCGGATATAATCCTTATCCTGCAGCGTAGGGCCGATATCATAGTAGGCCAGGTCCACCTGCTTGCGCACCGATGTGAAATAGCCGATGAATCGATACTCCGTGGTGTTCACATCGAGGACCGGACCCACCGGCATTTTTTTGTCGATATAATCATTGTGCCCCGTGTTCATGACATCGATCTGCTTGGGCAAAAATTCCTTGTAGTCCTTGCCGGCGGGAACCTTCACCTTGCCGCCCGGAGCCTCCTCCACCTTTAAACGCAAAGGCCCATTCTGCAATGGAGTCGGATCTGCCGCCTTCGCACTCGGGCGCGGCTGGGTCTTCATTTCCTGTGCGGTTTTGTGATCCTGCGCACCCAGATAGGCCGAATCAGTTGGAGCCTCTGTCTCAGGCAGCGGCGCTTCGATGATGGTTTTTTCCTCGGGAGTTTTTTCCGCAAGGTCCTTTTTATCCGACTTTTCCTTATCCGCCTGACGTGGCACTTCCTTGATCTCCAGGCGCACCGGCACCTTGGCGACGCTTTTCGGGGTCCGATCCGGGGCGGGCAAAAAGGACAGGATGAGCAAAATCAGCGCATGAACGAGCAACGAAAGAGTGAGCGGCAGCAGGATCAGACGCCGACCGCGCTGATAAAGACTGTCAAGCTTGACTGGTGTTGCGTTGTGTTCCATGCCCTGTCTCTCTGCGATCATGACCCGACACTAACATCCTTTTCCCTGGACCGACAACCGGGGAGTGGGTCCTGGCCTGGGGTGTCAAGGAGTTGAACATGGCATCGTTCAAGCACTCGACAGGCCAAAACAATTTCTCCTTCAATTCGAGTCAAGTACGCTCTGGGAAATTGTGGAAATCTCCTTGCATCTCGCCGCGAGGTGATGATCCGGAAAATGAACTGGAGGTATTTTAGATGAAGATGAAGTTGATGCTCTCTGCGGTCATGGTTTTGGGTTTTCTCGGCAACGCTTGTACAGATGATGAAAAGAAGATCGAAGAAGTGGTAACCGCCGAGAAGAAAACCGATGAACACAAATTCTCTGTCGACAAGGACGGGAAGTTGGAATTCAAAGCTGAGATCGTATACTTTGCCTTTGATGATGCGACTCTGACTGCTGAAGGCATGGCCCGTCTCGACGCCATCGCCGCTCACATGAAAAACACTAAGGAAAAATTGAAAGTCGAAGGTCACTGTGATGACCGCGGCTCGGTGGAATACAACCTCGCCTTGGGCCAGCGCCGCGCGGAATCCGTGCGCAAGTATCTTGAGACTGTTGGCATCGGTGCAGACCGTTTGCAGGCTGTGAGCTTTGGTTCAGAGAAACCAGCGGTTCCAGGCAAAGGCGAAGAAGCCTGGGCCAAGAATCGTCGCGCTGAATTCGCTTTCGCGCAATAAATAAATCTGATTCCTGGCAGGTTGGAGCTATCGGCTCCAACCACTCCTTTCGCTCCTGACTCCTTACGCTCCCTGCCCATACTCCCGACTAAGCTGCATCATAAAGCGATTCTTGTGCTCGGCCTGAAAAATCTCCAGGGACCACTTGGAAGGACTCAGACGCGTGCAGATGCGCGGCACAAAAAGGGTGTAGGTGATGCCCTGAAACTTCACGCCCACCTGTTTGTACTCGTTGCCTTCATAAGCCACGAGCTTTTCCCAGCAGTCCAGGGGCAAATTCTGATACAACTGAATAGGGAGCAAAGCCTGCGGTTCACGCTTCAGGCCGGGATAGACAGCGCCTTCGACGTAATAACAGGACCAATGAGGCAAATGCACCGTACCGCGTGCCCAGGGGGCCGGATCACGGCCTAAAACTGTCCGGATAATATCGGGATCCCTCAGGGTTCCGTAAACCGCCAGATGAGGCATGGCCTGCTCCTTATTTTTTCTTTGGATGGATGATTTAGGTCAGTCCGCCGAAAAAAGCAAGAATTTGCTGATGCGTCTGTGGCTGCTAAAATGTTGGAAACCACGGCCAGCGGAAGGAAGCAACGGTGGACGATAACTCCTTGATTCAGGTGCAATTTATGGACCTCTGGACGAGCTGCCAGAGCCTTTTGGAAACCCTGTCCCTGGTTGATGTTCAACAATTTTTAACCAGGGTCGCCGCGCAGGCCGCAAGCTGGAACCTGGACGCTGACAAAGCCTCTTGCGAGGCGGACAGACTGCGGCTCCTGCTCCTGGTCGCCCGGGAGCTGCATCCCCTGCCGGCACGCCTGGATCGGCAGCTGGCGGCCCTGCCGGGCTCGAACGAGCTGGCCAGGGCTCTGCATGAAGCCGCCCAGATCATGCCGCACAAGCTGGTGGAAACTCACTGGGAGCTCGTCAGGAAAGCCGCCGCGCGCTATCACATCCCCAGCAAGGTCGAGAATGAAGCGGAATTTCAGGAGCTGCAGAGCGTCGGGCGTGAGGCCCTGTTTCGGGCGGCACAGAAATATTATAAAAAGCCCCGCGGGTCCTTTAAAGGCTTTGCCTGGCCTTTGATCCGGGAAAGCATGCGCGAGGAACAGGCGCGGCGGCATCCGGTGCCCTTCAAAATTCGGAAAAAGCTCGCGGCTCTCGGAGCCCTGCGTGAGGAGGCCCACCTGCGGGAACTCACCTTCTCCAAGGAGGAGATACGCACGCGGCTGAAGTTGAGTCCTGAGGAGTTCCATGAACTCCTGCAGATCGAAGCGGTCTGGGGCAACGGACTGGAGTTTGAAACGGACGTGGAGCTGGAGGATATCGAAGCCCCGGACCAAAGGCTGGATCAGTTGTCGATGCTGCTTGAGATCGAAGATCAAAGACGTCTCGATCACGCCATGGATCGCATGATTGATCCCGAGAAGACCCTGATCGCCCGTCTGTATTTTGAGGAGAAGACCCTGCGCGAAGTCGCTGAGGAAATGCAGCTCAGTCTGCCATCCTTCAAGAAACTGCACAAAAAAGCGCTGGGAGAGATGAAACGCCTACTCAATCGTGGGTAGGGCGTCCCGCACATTGATTTGCGAAGGGAACCCACCAACATGTTGGTGGGTGTTGGTCACCAGGCTTTAGGCTCCTTTCATGACGAAAGGCTTGCACACCACCCGAAAACCAAACTCCCTGGTTTGTGTTTGTCGGTTCGCCTGCAACAATCAATGCTTGGACGCGGGACACCCCAAATCAGTATAACCCAATGGTCAGAGTCTGGTCACTGTCGGTCAATCAAGCGGGTCTTGTCGCCTTCCCGTCCCCAGCAACGTGTGGGTCGTATTCTGGCAATTACTCCTGAATAATCATGATGTTACAATTGAAAATGGCGGTGCGGAGTTGAAGGAGGCAGGCGCTGCGATGCCGCCCATTTCCGGATTTTTCCAGTATTCTGCATCTGGCACATGATTTGTAATAAGCGATTTTGTTGAGTCTCACTGCGGAACTGAGGTTGTCATGAATTTCCTGCGGAATCCCAATCGAACCTTCACTTTGCTCGCATCTTCTTCCTGCCATCTGCCTTTTGTAGGGTCCATCACACCAGAGATTTTCGGTGACGAGAATTCACGTCAAATCCAGCATGAAGTTCATGCTAACCTCCCCGCTGTGTCCTTCACTGATTGTCTGTACGTTGCCTGGAATCAAGGCTGGGTCATCGGAATATCCGCGCTGAATATAGCGCTGTATTGCTGGAGATCCTTCGTATATTGAACAAAGACCTTGCGCTCTCCACCGGGCGGAAATTTGAGGTCGACGGACGACTGATATTCCTGCCAGGTGGCTCCCGCAAAATCCGCCGTCTCGCTGATCCGGAATTTATTCATACCCGCAGGACGAACCAAAAATACAGTCACAATATTTTCGTCATTGGGCAGCAGGCCATCACCTTTGTAATGAATGCCCGTGGCCAAGGCCTGGTCCTGAGGCAGGAGCGTGACCGCTGGAAGTTCGAGCGTGTCCTGATCGGTCCAGCTGCGGCTCTCATAGGCGGCATCAATGTAACCCTGATTGGAAGCCACGATCGCATGCGATCCCAGTGGCACCGGACTCAGGGTGAAAGTTCCATCCGCTTCGGTTTGGGTTTTGATACGCGTTCCGGGAATCTGCACCGTGATGGCGCCGTGCGTCACGCCATCGAGCAAACGCACCGCGCCCTTGATGGCCAAGGCTGGCTGAAGTTCAATCGGTTCCCGCAGTATGGTATCCTCACCAGCCCTGACCGTCACACCGCTAATGCGAATGCCAACGTTGGTGCCATTGGACTGGCTGGTATCATCGCCTGCTCGCTGTCCTTCGACGATGAAATCATAGCGCCCCGGTTTGAGGCTGAAGAACGCAAAATGCTCGGCATCGATGGCCTTGAAACCATGCTGATCCACAGCGCCCACGACATAGCCGGTAATGTTTTTCAGTCCGGCAGGATTTCTGAAGCTGAGAATAATGCGCGTTCCCGCTGCATCCGTAGGGTTGCCGACAACAGGCTTGGCGTCCTCGCTTTGTCTGGGCGGGTCCGCTTTGGGGGTCTCGCCACCGGATTTCCCAGGATTGGAACAGGCTGCGCTTGCACAAATCCAGGCAGCCAGACCGAAGCTCTGTTTCATACGGTGAAGGTAATGTTTCATGGTTGCAACCCCCTTAATTTACCTTTTCGGCAGTTTCCCGGCCGAGATATAAAGGAAATAATAAAACCTAATCAATTCAAAAGCCTGCAGTGCAAAGTCGACCCTCCCGAGAGCACGAACGCGTTGCCATACCGATCCGGATCGGCGGATCTTTTCTTAGCCTCCGGCCCGGAAAATAGCCAGAAGAACATGCTGAATCAGGCGTTCCTGTTCTTACAAACACAGTAATTGTTTCCGGCGGCGCTGCTAACAGACTGTAACCTGGGTTAAATTAAAAAGCTGTTGGCAAAACGTTAAGGCGCAGAAAGCCGATACCGTTAAGATTATTGACGAAGCAGCGTTGGCCAAGTGAAGGGTAGGGTATGATCATAAACATTGAAAAATATCGTTTGAAACGGCAGGAGGAACAGGCCTTACGCCACGAATTGGTGGAGCAAATCAAGCTCTGCCATCAAAGCAAGCCTGAATCGGAACGCGCCGACACTTTTTATTTCGAACACATCCGCACCCACTTTTCCATCGAGATGCTCCAGGACATTCTGCGTCGCTTGCAACAAAAAGCCAGCAACGAATAATTTCCCCGCCTTAAGACACTCACTTCGCATGGACAAAGTACCCAGGAATCCCTTAGTCTAGGGGCTTTCTTTGCGTCCACTTTGATCAGGCACGATAATCCAATGGACTGGGACTTGATTCAGAAAATGCGCCAAGGCTTCCTCGACACCGACGGCCATTTGCCGGATTACTGGCATGATGAGCGCTGGCTCAGCGCCTATGATCAAACGCTGGCCCAAAGGATTCGCTGGAAATGGCAGGCCGTCCTGCAGGTCCTGGCGGAATCCCTGGCCGGCGTCCATGGCATCAGCCGCATTGTGGACTGGGGCTGCGGCACCGGCATGGCCACGCGCTGTTTTCTGGAGCTGGGAGGGAGGCCCGCACCGCAGGTGACCCTCCATGATCGCTCGCCGGGAGCCATGCGCTTTGCGGCTCAGCAGATTCAAAGGGAATTTCCTGGCACTCGCGTGGAGTTGATGAAGAAACTTCAGGTTCCGGTTGAGCCCTTTGTGCTGCTGGCCAGTCATGTCCTCTCTGAACTGGATGATCACAGTTACGGCGAACTCAAGAAACTGGCCGCGGCTGCGGCTTTGGTGATCTGGGTTGAACCCGGGCGGACATTGGAAAGCCGGCGGCTCAGCGCGGTGCGGGATGAGCTGCGGACTGTTCATCACATACTCGGACCCTGCCGTCACGATTTGCCCTGTGGTGCCCTCAAGGACGGCCGTGAAAAGGATTGGTGCCATTTTTTTGCCCCCGTGCCGCGCGAAGTCCATCAGTCCGCTTTCTGGCGGGAATTCAGCACGCGCATGAAGATCGATCTGCGAAGTCTTCCCGTCGCGTGGCTGGCCACGGTGCGTCCCCAATATCGCGCCGGAATCCAGGAATTTTCGGATGAGGCTTTGATCCTCGGCCGCCCGCGCGCGTTCAAAGGCTACTGCCGCTGGCTTGCCTGCACGAAGGAAGGGCTTTGCTCCGGTGATTTTCAGAAGAAACATGACAGGACGATTGATGAGGCTCTGCGTGAGCCCGAATTCATGACGATCCTGCCCCGCACTCAGCTGATAAGGAAGGATGATGCATCCCTATAAGGCCGTATTTATCGATCTGGATGGAACCCTGCTCAACCGTCAGGCGCAGGTTTCTCCGCGCAATGCCGCCTGCCTCAAAAAACTGGTGGCTCAGGGCATCCATGTGGTGATTGCCACCGGACGCCCGGTGGAATCAATCCGTCAGCTGGTGGGCTCGATTCAAAGCCCGGCGCCTGTCATTTCCCTTTCCGGCAGCATGGTGCATAAGAGCCTTTATGGTGAGCCTCTGGCGGCACAGATTATTCCCTTTGAAACCATGCATCGTCTTTTGGAAGTGTGCCGAGGTCTCGGCGGGGTCAGAAATATTCTGCTGGATGAAGCCGAAGGTTTTTATGCGCTGCAGGATGATCCCGTGATTGATGAATTCATCGGCATGTATGGAAAAAAGCCGATGCCGTTCACCTATGATTCGGTGCCGCAGGGGCCGGTGCTGTCCATCCTTGTGCACGCGCGCGAGGATCGTCGGGTGATCTATCAAACCCTGCAGGAGCAGTTTGGTGAACTCGTGCACTTCACCTATTTCCGGGAATATCCCTGGATCGAACTCAGCGCCTTTGAATCCAACAAAGGCCAGGCCATGACTGTGGTGTGTCAGCACCTCGGCATTTCCCTGGATGAGGTCATTGCCATCGGCGATGGTGCCAATGATCTGGAAATGATTGCGGCGGCCGGGCTGGGTATTGCGATGGAAAATGGTGATGATGAAGTGAAGGCGGTGGCGGATCGCCTGGCCCCCCATCACAATCTGGATGGGGTGGCGGCTGTCCTGGAAGAAATCTTCCGGCTTTAATTTTTTGTTGGAGTGGATTCCGGTTTGCTGGCGGTTTTGAGGCGGTGCTTTTTCATGATGGCATCCATCTCAGCCATCAGCTTCGGCTGCGCCTCCTGATTGATCTGCTGCACCAGCTGCATGGTCTTTTGCATCACCTCAGGCTGTTTTTTCAGCATCGCCGCGCCAACGTCGGAGCGGTAAAACTCAGACAGATCGTTCAGTTCCTGAGCTGAAAACACATCGGTATAGACCTTGGTGAAGACCTTTTCCATCTTATCCCAGCCATAGATCTTGCTGATCGCCTGGTTCAAGGCCTCCTGACCTTCAGGGGTCAGTTCCTTGCTTACCATCTGCGACGAGGCCTGGAAGGCCTGCTGGATCATGTCCTTGGTGCGCGTCACTTCCAAAAGGTCAGCGGCCAGCTTTTCGCGGTACTCCGGGGTATCGTCGTCCGGATGCACATTCTCGTGGGTTGGGGCGGCCAGTTTGCGCTCGAGTTCGCTAATTTTGGCTGTTTTTTCAGCAAGTTGTGCCTGCAAGGCTGCCACATCGGATGTGTCCTGCGTCGCGACGGGGGCGGGCGCTGGTTCCTTTGTTGATGTTGTGTCTTCAGTTGCGGCAGGCTGTGTTATGGTGACTGGAGCTGGGGTCTCTGTCAGCTTGTCGGCTGTTACGGCCATTAAAGCTGCAACAGCATAACCGGCGGCGAAACTGAACAACAGAGCCAGGTTGCGGAATAATGCGGATTTGCGATTCATGCTCAACCTCATGGCAGGACTGACGGAGGATGCCGTCGGACCTGTTCTGCCTGAAGCCGCCGCCCTTGTCCAGAGCGAAGGTGTGTGTTGAGAACGAAGTCGACAGCAGCAAGGATGGATTCATGACAACGGATGGATATGGCGTGTCTTCCTCGGCCTCACGAGCGGAATTTGTGCCGGCTCCGTGGCATCTGACGGGCCGTGGCTATGTCTTTGTTTATCGCTTTTCCCAGGATTTTGTGCGTCAGAGCGGTATGCTTAGGACGCACCTGCAGCCGCATTTCCGCGGTGGCTTTGGGACTCTGATGCTGGTCGACTATTCGAGCGGCGAATGTGGTCCCTATCATGAACTCCTGTTTATTCCCGGGCGGATTCAGTATCAGGGTCGCAAACTGCATTCCATATCGCGCATCTTTGTGTCGTCGATTTCCAGCGTGATCAATGGCCGCCGCAATTGGGGGATTCCCAAGGATCAGGCGGAGTTTCAGGTCGTGCACGAGGCGGACGGCTCCGAGGTTTGGCGGGTGCGATTCCGGGGCATTGAAATTTTTCGAGCGCGGGTCAAGAAAGGTCTGATTCCCTTTCCCGTGCACAGCGCGCTGTCCCCTCATACTTTAATGCAATCCTGGGAAGATCATGTCTACGTCACCGAACTCAGCGCGCGCGGCTGGGGGCGCACGGCCCGGATCATGGAGATCATGGGCGATGGTCAATATTTTCCTGACCTCGGTCAGCAAAGTCCGCTGCTCGGTGTCGCGATTGAAAACTTTCGCATGACCTTTCATGAAGCTTCGGTTGAGCCTGACGCAGGTTAGGCGCTCTGGCCCAGAAGGTAGAGCATGGGACTCGGGTTGTTCCTGTGGCGGACGGTGCCGATCTCCCAGCTGTAATCAGGTGCGGTCAGATCCCGTAGCATGTCCTTCAAATCAGCTTCCGAATAGGTGCGTGCATTCGAGGCCGCGCCATCCCAAGCGATGCAAAGCGGAAGAATCGGAATCACATAGGTGAAAAAAAACTGTCGCCACGTAAAGGGCCTGACGAGCGGGGTGACCAGCAGAACGAGCAGAATGCCCACCGGAAATGCGATCCACCAGAGCGCCTTGGGAGCGGAGTTGTCGCTGATTTCAAAGATGCAAAGTGGCTGCCGCTTTTGAAAGGCATCGGTTAGAATTTTTTTTGCCACAGGTGGCGGCATGTGATGAAAGGAACAGATCATCGTGCGAACGCCTTGCCTCTCAGGCTCCACCTGACCAGCATTCACCGGCTGCAATTCATAATGCAGCCAGCCTTCCCCCTGACCATTGATGACAGCCGCCGCCTCCCTGTTGGGATAAAGATCGGAAAGGGTCACCTGCACGGGCTCCCCATGTTTTTCACGAAGCAGACGCGCCACGGTCGGCATGGCTCCACCGGCGCCGGAGCAGAGATCCAGGATATGATGGGTCCTGTGTATTTGCAGCAGGCGGAGCAGAAGAGGCGCCAGGGCTTCCGGTGTGTGAAACAGGCGATGCACAGTATTCAGATAAATGGTCAGGCACCGCCGGAAATAATCAGGAAACCATGAGAAATCCTCGACTTCAAACAGCTGCATGCGTTTCATGCGAACCTCGCGTTGGAGATGAAGACGATCACGCGGGCTCATGATAGCGAAAAAGATCAGGGTGGGCAATTGATGAAGCCGCAGATTTCCTGGTGCAGTGTATCGCGGTCAGGGACCCTATTCCAGGTGGCCACATAGTGGGCTTCAGGATCCACGAGAAACAGATTGGTGGCATGATGATATTGATAAGGACCTTTTTCCGGAGCGAGATCGACCCCGGCATCGAAGAAGAGAAAGAGTTTTTCCCGTTCCTCGCGCGCTCCTGCATAGCCTTCAAAATTGGCTTCAAAGGAGGCCGCAAAATCCTGGATGCGCTGTGCATCATCATCCGCGGCCACCGAGATGATCACAATACGCAGACTGCTCACATGGCCTTCGGCTGCCATCTGGCGATAAAGGGATGCCAGAGCTCCCATGGTGGTCGGGCAATCCTCCGGACAGCGGCTGTAACCAAAATAAATCAGGGTCCAATGTCCCTTGAGCGCGGCTCGGGTCAAGGGCTTATGGGCACCAGTCAGGCGGAAGTCGGGAAGAGCTCGCGGTTCATAGCGAAAAAGCTGCGACGTATCCCGCTCCGCATAGAGTTTTTGATTGGGTTGCAGGCGCGGCCAGGTCCACCAGAGCGCAAGAAGGCAGAGGCTGCCGGCAATGAACAGCGCCTTGAGGGAAATATCGGCTGGACGGTCACCCGGTGAGGGCATAAGGAGAAGCCTCCGAATCATCCCATGATTTCGGCTGATTCGGAAGCGAACTCAAGGCCGACTGCTCTTTCAGATTGGTAAGGATTGCACCAGAGGCCTTGTGCAGCTGCTGAGCCGCACCTTTTCCCAGATGATGGGTCGCGTCAGATGATCCTTGGCCACAAAGAAAAAGGGCAGATTGCTATCGATGCCTTCAAAGCTTTCAAAACGGTGCAGATGCTTTTCCGGAGCGAACAGAAGGCCGCGCAGGAGCTGTTCGATATCATGATGGCAATCCTCGGGCTTCTTGCCAGCAGGAACCAGCAGCGGACAAAGGGTCTGAATCAAACTCTGGAGGAACGTTTCCTCGCTGGTCGTGAACTGCTCCACCTGAGTTTTAATCAGGGGATAACAGGCGGTCGCCAGCTGATCGAGCGAGATTTCCGCGGCACGGCCGGCACTTTCGATCAAAATCAGACGGGCCAGCTGCGCTGCGGCCAGCAGATAAAATTCCTCCAGTTGGTCCGACCAGCAGGCTTCCAGCGAGGCTTCATCCGGCAGCTGCGGGAGCAGATGATCGCTGTCCTGCAGGGTCAGAGCTTCATCCAGTTGCAGGCGGGGCTGCGTGGTGCTGGGAAACTTGTGCTGCCAGTCGCCGGTATAAGGATCAAAGCGATACTGGTCGAGGAAGAGGGCCCCAAACCAGGCGATCGCACTGAGCGCCTTGCGGGTGTAATCCAGTTCCGCGCGATTCATGGTGTAATGCGTGCCGATCCGGGTCCAGCCGGGTTTGAAACCATTCAGGATGTTCAGAATCAATTCCACATATTTGCCGGAGAGATCGCGTTCGATGCCGAGCAATTCATGGCCAAAGGGACCCGCACAGGCGCAACCCGAGCGTGCCTGCACACCGAAGAAATCATTCAGCAGCACCGCGACAAAGGTGTGATGAAGTTTTCTCTGACCATGACGCACGAGGAAGGAAAAGATCGGATAGCGTTTGCCCGGATCACAGTTGCCGAGTATCTCGAGTTTGGGATGCTGCATGAAGAATTGCAGCATGCTGTCGGTCAGCTGGCTTTCCAAACGATGAATGATGTCCTTGCCGACCCAATCCTTGATCTGAAACGAGAGAGCTGCCTGCCAGGTCTGGCGAATAGCAGGTGTACCGGCGGATTCACGTTCCTCGATGCTGGGATGAAAGTGATATTCCCAGGGCGTTACGGCGGCCACTGTTCCGCCGCCACCAAAGCTGGGATTGCTGCTCATATCATAAAGATGGCGCCTTCCCACAAGGAAACCGATGTTCGCGCCGCCCAGGTTTTTGTGGACGGAGAGGAAGATCGCATCGATCGCATCGCGCTCCATGTTGATATCCGCATAGGGCGCACAGGCCGCATAGTCCACACAGAAGAGAGCCTTGTGCTTATGCAGGACATCGGCGATCTCGCGCAGGTGGCTTTTGATGCCGGTGACATTGGAAGCGGCGGAGAAGGAACCGAGTTTGAGATGATTCGGATATTTGGAGAGCTGCTGATCAAGGTCCTCCAGGTCCACATCATTAGAGCAGGGGCCATCGCGCAGGGCCTTGATGCGGACGAAGGTGCAGAGCGCATCATCCTGCCACGAGACATCATTGGAGTGATGCTCATAGGGTCCAACAAAGACCACGATTTTTTCAGCGAGTGACTTCTTGAGATCGACGCCGATCTGCTCCTGAATCAGCTTCTGTCCTTTGGGCGACAGATAGAGGCCCAGGATTTTCTGAATTTTTTCGATCGCGCCGGTCGCACCATAGCCGGCGGGAACGACAAAACTTTCATCCCCGGCTCCGCAATGGCGGCGAATGATTTCGATCGCTTCATGCAGACGCTGGGTGGAATAACGGCCGGTGGTCGAGGTTTCTGTGTGAGTGTTGGCATAGGTCGTCAAACACTCATTCATGTAGCGTTCGATGAAGGCCAGGCCCTGAGCCGAAGCAGTATAATCCAGGTGCAGCATGGCCCGGAGAGCGGGGCCACTTTGTTCCCCAACGACGCCCTGCCAGAGTCTGGGGCCGGGCAGGAGCGTCAGGCGGCCGATCTTTTGTTCCCGCAAAAACCGCAGCTTGTCCTCCACACTGATGTCAGGTGCGGCGCGCGGTGGACGGCTCTTTGCGCTGACTGGCCGCCAATGCAGGCGCGCCAAATTTGATAAGTTAGGAAAAGCACCGAGATTCTCGGCCTGAAACAGCGTCGGACCTTGCAACATGAAATTCCCCTTCGTATCCTTCGTCATCGAGAGTTTTCTTGCATATTTGCCTCAAAAGATCCACGATCATCCGCGTTTTGCACAAGGAGGCTGTTTGATCATGCGCAATGTGCCCGTCGCCTGTGCCGTCCTGCGTGATGGACCGCTCTACCTGGCTGTCCAACGTTCCCCGGAAATGCGTGACCCGGGGCTTTGGGAGTTTCCAGGCGGTAAAGTGGAACCTGGAGAAAATGTTTTCGACTGCCTGCACCGTGAATTGCAGGAAGAGCTGGGTATCGATGTTCATATCCGTGGTGCATTGCGGGCCCAGGCTGTTCCATTGGGAGAACGCCGCATTCTGCTCTATCCTCTGCTCTGTACCCTGAGCGGTGGGCGCTTTGAATTGAAGGAACATAGTGATGCGCGCTGGCTGACCCTGCCCGAACTCGTTCAGCTGCCGTTTTGTGAGGCGGACCTCGATATTCTCGAGGTCCTGCATCATCCTCTGCTTGAGGAAACGCGCTGGTGGCTCCCACTCTGATCAGGCCTTGGGTTCAGGCTTCCTGTTGCGCTTATCGATGAAGTGCAGCTGATTCTTGTATTTGTTCACCTGCGCTTTCAGACGACGCCAGGCTGCATCGTGGCGCAGAGTTTTCTTATCGGGGCTGCCGCCGAGTTTCGTTTCAAAAGCCTTCATATGCTGTGTGGCTGTTTCAAGGTCGCGTTCCACGAGTGCGCGGGTTCTTGCCATATCAGATCCTCCTGTTTTGCACCGGATTTTTGGGGATTATAGCGGACTCGTCCGCGGGCGGCGAGTTGAAATTTGCAGCGGTTGATTCTCAGGCCGCGAGCTGATTCTGCCGTGATATGGGCAGTTCCACGCAAACGGTGGTATGGGTCTGGTTGAAGTCAAAATAGAGGCGACCGCCATGACTGTCGATGATGCTCATGGCCAGGCTCAGGCCAACTCCACGGCCCTGGCCGACCTCCTTGGTGGTGAAGAAGGGCTGGAAGATTTTATCACGAACGTCCTCCGGCACACCCTGACCGCTATCGATCAGTCGAACACGCAAGGTGTCGGCATCCAGCGTCTGCACCTCGACCCGAAACCACGGCGTTGCGGACTGAAGGGCCGCCTCGCTCGCGTTTTCAATCAGATAAAGGAAGGCCTGGGCCAATTCCACTTCACGGGCTTCGATGGTCGCTTCAAAGGTTTCCGGGAAATCCACCCGGATGCCGCGTGGCGCATAGCGATTGATACTCAGATCGCGGATCCTTTGCAAAAGGCGCCCGAAATGCAAGAGTTTGACTTCCTCGGTGGAGGGGTTGCTGGCTATGGTTTCCAAATCCGTCACCGCTTCCTGAATACGGAAGATCGTTTTTTCAATACTGTTCAGGATCATCTCGACCTCGGACTGATCGCAGTTCAAGGTGCTGACGAATTTACGAAGCTGCCCGGCGCGACCCACGAGGATGGCGAGCGGATTGTTGATTTCATGAGCAATGCCACCGGCCATCTCACCCAGAGCGGCGATCCGGCGATCGTTGAAGGATTTCGCGATCTGCTCTTCGAGCTGCGTTTTGCGAAGTTGAAGCTCCCGTTCGAGGTTCTTGTTCAGGCTGGCCAGATTATTTTTGGCGACCAGAGCTTCACGGTGTTCGATCTGCACCTGACGGAGATAGATGAGGAACATATTCTCAAGCTCATCGAAGTCGCTCGCCACATGTCGTTTCACTTCGAAAAAGGTTTCCCTGTCGAGGATGTTTTGCACCTGGAACGCGCTGAGCCTTTTTTTCAAGGCGCGCAGCGGTCGGACGAGCTGCAGATGACTGTTCACGTATAGCGCGCAGCCGAGCACCAGCAGGGCGGACAGCCCAAAGAAGCTGATCAAATGCGCCGAGGTCATCCATTGATAGCGATCAAGCCATTGGAAGAGCAGGGTAAAAAAGGTGGAGATCACCAGGAAAATGACCAGTGTACGCGCTGTATAGCGCGCGCCGAGGCTGGTTTGTTGGCGCCACTTCATTACATGAACCCTCATCCAGAAGGATTATCGGCTTCGCGGAATGAAGATTAAGCCTGAGGAGACCGTCCTTACATGGAAATATGTAGATTAGACCTGGCTGAGGAACTTCCTGAGGGACGTCATCACGTTCCAGGGGATTTCGTGCCCGCCGGGAAAGTGAACAAATTCAAGCTCATACTCGTACTGCTTGAAAAGGCGAGCCAGGTCCTCCGAGGCGTCAAACGGCAGAATAGGGTCGCCCTGTCCATGAGATTGGAAAACTTTTATTCCTGCAAGACGGGCCAGCTGCGGTTCCCAGCGCGGCATGGCGACCAGGCTTCCGGAGAGCTGGACGAGGGCCGCCGGTTTTTCGGGACTGTGGAGGCTTACATCCAGACTGACCATGGCGCCCTGGCTAAAACCGCCCAATACCACGGTCTTATGAGTTTTTTGCACAGTCCCCAGGAGTTCCTGAATGGCTTCGCTGGCCCGTGTCAGCCCCTCCGGGACGCGATCGGCGAAGGGACGGCGGTTGCCCGTTTGAAGTGAGGCCTGCAACGCCACCATATCGATAGGAAACCAGGCGCGGCCTTCCACATGCGGGCCGATAGCCACCGGCAGGATGCCGTTCGGGAAGTACCAATCATAGTTTTCCTCGGGATCGAGTTCCACGGCAAGGGAGGCGAGATCACGGAAGTCAGCGCCATAACCGTGCAGAAGGATCACGGCCTTTTGATTGCCGGGTTTTTCGGTCACGATACAATCGAGTCCTGCCAGTTTTTTTACTTGGAAATTGCGCATAGGTACCTCCCTTGGGATCTCACTTAGCCTGGATCTTACAAAATTACAAGTCAAGTTCCAGGCGAATGGGTCGAAATTGCTTTTGAAAATCAACCTGCGGTGAGATGAATGTTCATAGAAAAACCTTACAAAATTGCCTTGATTGATGATGATCCTCTGATTCTTTCGCTGATGAAACAGATCGTCAGTAAGGAAAAGGATGTGCTTGTCATGCCTTTCCAGGATCCTCAGGAAGCCCTGGCTGAGATCAGGAATCAGAAGATACGTCTGGTCTTTGTCGATATCAATATGCCCCAAATGTTTGGGGATGACCTTTTGCGGGCCTGCATGAATATGAATCAAGGGATTCAGGTTTATGTGGTGACCGGCGTCGAAAGCATGCTCATTGTGGAGCGTTGCTTCAGCGTCGGGGCTCGCGATGTCCTGCGCAAGCCCTTGCATATACCTGATCTGCAGGCCGCGTTGCGGGAAGGCATCGAACACATTGAACGCTGGAATGATCGCATCGGCCGCTCGCTGCGCAAGCTGGCCTAGGATTCAGAGCCTCGGTTTCAACACCATGGTTTCAATCAAATCTGCGGACGGCATGCGGGATTGCAGATCCCAGCTGGTGCCTTCTTCAAAATTATCGCTGAGGTCGGTGACCAGCATGATCTTGAGCCGGTTGCTGCCGAAGGCTTTCACGCGTGCGGCCTGAAATCCATAAAAGCGGCGGAGCTGGGGATAGATCGCTTTATAGAGGCTTTCCTTGCCGGAAAAAATCAGGGTCAGGGCTTCTTCCCTTGAAATCTTTTGGGCGTCCCGGACCCCCTCGAGTTCATCGAGATCGCAGCAGATGTGTTTGATCAGCTGGGGCGTGGCTTCCGCGATCACGCGCTCGATATCGATGCCGATGGATTCGATTTGTGTCGCCCGTCCCACCACAGCGGTGGCGAGGCGGTCCGTATGGGAGATGGATCCCACCAGTTCCGCGGGCCAGATCGGGGCGCGGTCTTCACCGGTTGGGATCAGGGGAGGGGCCTCATAGCCGAGGTTTTCCATGCAGGCCTTGGCGCAGAGCCGGCCGCAGAGGAATTCGATTTGCCGTTTCTTGACGGCGTAACGGAGGTTGGAGGGCAGCTCCAAACCTTCAACGAGGAAATGGTCGGCCTGGAGCTGGTCCAGATTGAAGCTGAGCGTCCACTGAAAAGCCCCATGAGGAAGCTTATTCGCGCTCATGGGGACTTGGTTGCGTATGGTCATAGGTACCCGAGTGTTGGTTGACTCCAGGACGTTATAGCCGGATTTCCGGGTTTTGTCCATGGTCGGCTCATGGGCTAAAAGCAGAAGCCCCTGCGGGGCAGGGGCTTGGTCGTCTTTGGTTATTCCGGGAATGTGTACCGGATACTCACCTTCTTATTATCCTCCGGGTCAAATCCAAGGGTGATTTTAGCGCCTTCCCTCGTGTAATCGGTGGTGAAGGCTCCGTCATAATAAACTTCGAAGGTTCCCTTTTCGGGGTCAGGGATGCCATTCACTGTGAAGGACTTAAACTGGACTTTGTATTTATATGTCACGATGAAATCAGTCTTCTCTGTTATAGGACAATTCGCGACGAGTTCATTCGTCACTTCATCAATCTTCAAAGTGTCGCCAAAAACACATTTGCCTTCCATCATCTGAATATTCAGAGTGCCGACTTCAGGCTTGCCGTCCAGAGAGAAGCGACGTTCACCTTCAGGCGCTTCATACACGAGAGTTAGAACTTTGCCGGCCTCAAAGGCTGCCTTATCAATGGTGATGGTGTTATTGACCAGATCCACCGTGTGTTTGACGGGAGTCGTCCCATCGAGGAGGCGGAAATTTATCGATCCAGCTGCAATGGACACCGAATAGGTAAGGATTTGTTCCACAACCGTTGTATAGCTGACATCAATCTTCTGGCCGTCCGCAGGAATCTGGTTGAGTACCACCTGATTCGCAGCGGCATTGAAGACAAAATCAGTCGTGGCAACATTGTTGACCACCACTTTGAGAGTCCCGGCCAAGGGAACAGACGCCAGCTTCACGCGATCAATCAGTGGCGTGTTTTGACGATAATCGACGCTTATCTTGGCATTGGCTGCGGGTTGCGTGGCAAACGTAACCACGCGGCCGGTAACTGTGAATGCTCCTGGTGCGAGTTGCGCTCCATCGACTTTCACAGAGACTGTATTGGCCGCAGGATCCTCTTTCAAAGTTACGCTTTTAAACAACGGCTTGGCACCGAGTTTGTAGGTTGCGTTGATTGTGCTGCCATTGGCCGGTTCCTTGCCGGCTGCAAATTTCAAAGTTTTCTCTGTCAGTGTGTAGTCGCCTGGATTGACCGGGGTCTCCACACCTCCAGATGTGATACTGACACTCAAGGTGCCGGCATCAGGCTTATTCGACAATTCAAACGCGCTGTCGAGTTGCAGCGCGATGTTGTTTGAAATGCGAGTCAGGGTTGTCGCGTAGCTGGCATCGCAAATGTTTCCATAATTGTCGCCAGGCGTGGAGCCGGTGTTGAAGAGACGAATATACTGAGGAGCCGCGTTGCCAGCCGTTTGGCAGGCAGCTATGCTTGGCGCGACGATACCGTAAAAACCGGCGTTTTTGCCAACTGTTCTTCCCAGTGTGTTTTGCACGTAATTAATCAGATAAGATTCGTTGCTCCAAGGCAGGTTACCGCAACCGTTGCCATTGCTACAGTTATCTTCATCGCTGACAATTAAAACTGCGACAGTCGACATGGGGCGAACCACCGTTTTGCCAGGACAACGCAACCCGACGACAGCCTGACGAATGCCCTGCTCATTGCCGTTGCCTGAGACGCCGGCCTGCACAGCTCTGGCGAAATCTGCAGCAGCTGTGGCGTCGCCTTTTCTGATCAAGGTTGAAACGCAGAGTTCCTTGCCTTCAGAATTGGCATTATTCATGTTCACGCCAGCCGGTACGACTGGACTTGTGTTAATAACGCTCACCTGCCAGTCGGCATCTTTGATCGCGACGAGAAGATCATCAAGCTTTGACGAAAGATTGGCCTGTTCCTCTTGCATGGAACCCGAGTTGTCAATGACGACAAGGATATCCACCAGCCCTTTCTTCCCGGCTTGCGTGAATTTGTCCGTTTTGGTTTCACCCGGAGTGCCCTGAGTAAAAGGCTCAGTTTGTATGAGACGCGTATTCTGGGTGAAGTTATCAGTTTTTTCTTCTCTCTTATCCTTGAGAGTCACCGTCGTGGAAACATCCTTGAGATCCAGGGTGAACCGGGTTTCAGCATCCTTCAGGATACTGGTCGGAAAGGCAGAAAATAGAGAATCCGGGACTTCTTTCAAAATCGGTGGGACGTCAAGGATCGACGTTCCAATCGGCGTCGTCGTCACTCCGCTATCCTGTAGCGGCACTTCCGGTATCTCCGGCGTCGCATCCTCGCTGGCTGGCTCCGCTGGGTCCTCCGTCACGGTCTGCGCGGACGTACTTCGAAAGCTTGAGTTGCTACAGGCGGTGTGAAACGCCAAAACACCCAAACTCAAAACAACACTTTTATGTAAGACCTTGGCACCCCAAAACTTCATGACCAGACTCCCCAATTAATCCAGGCCCCAAATCCTAGCCGAATTTTGCCAACGTTCGCCTGCTTGCATGACGATTAACCCCACAGAAAATATGGCGAAAGCCTTGTCCTCAGCAAAATCTCTAAGACCCATTTACGGGTGAAACGGTTTCTAGCCCACTGTATCGGCATTTTGCACACAATCTTGAGAAATAATTTCAAGAAGGAGAGTTTCGCTGTCCTTCCGATAAGTTGCTGCAACCATTATGCCTTGACGGAAAGATTGATGACGCAGGCCATGGGATGCATTAACCTAATTAAAAAGGAAAAGGGTGAAGGCATGAAGAAACAGCTGCTTGTCGCGATGGCTTCGGCAGGATTTTGTTTGGCAAGTCCCTGCTACGCGAACTGGACCTTGAATCTTGGTTATCATAATCCTATGAACGCCCATATAGGCGTGAATTTCCTGTACTGGGGCAGTCAGTGGAATTTTGAAGCCGGAATCGGATGGGTGCAGGTTGATTCGGGTGCCGATGACGAAGATGAAATTGTAAGTGAAGACGACGAGACCAAGGAAGACGAAAACCTGGACCTGGCCATGGCCGGGGATTTGAACGTGAAGTATCGATTCAGCACCGGCGCGATCACCCCCTATGTCCAGGTCGGAATCGGGGCCTGGACGGCGGCGGCGGTCGGGGATGATCCCGATGCCAATGCCGATCTCGGCGGCCCTTTCGCGGGCCTGGGACTTATGCTCGGAAAACCGAATTTTCATGTCTATGCGGCTTACAATGTCGATAAGTCTGAACACGGTCACTTTCAGGCCGGACTCGGTTTTGATATCTGATCACGAGCGGAGCCGCCATGCGCATCGGTTATCTCGTTCCGGAATTTCCGGGCCAAACCCATATTTTCTTCTGGCGTGAGATCTGCGTGCTCCGCAAGCTGGAGGTGGACCTCCTCCTGCTTTCGACCCGGAGACCGAGACGACTCAGCCGGCATGATTTCGGCCCCAAGGCGCAGGCGGAAACCCGTTATATTTTCCCACCCCGTATTTTCAAAGCCCTGCTTTATCTCGTCGGCCGACCCCTGCTCACGCTGCGTATGCTGCACTATATCAGCCGCCTTGAAGACGCGACCTGGAAGAACCGTTTGCGGCTCTTTGGGCTGATGATCTGCGCCGCGGACCTTCTGCTCCTGGCCCAGGCGGAAAAACTTGGACATATTCATGGGCACAGCTGCGCGGACGTCGCGCATCTTCTGGCTCTGGCCAATCAGAGCGGTGATCTGCCCTACAGTGTGACTCTTCATGGGGATCTGCCGGTCTATGGCGGTGATCATCGTTACAAATTCGAAAAGGCCAGGTTTGTGGCCTGCGTGACCTATGCCCTCCAGGAACAGGTGAACACAGTCTGTGGTATCGATAAAATGCGTCTGCCTGTCATCCGCATGGGCGTGGATGTGGAAAAATTCCAGCCAGGACCCACCCGTCCGGGACAGGCGGGCATCCTTCAGATGATTACCGTCGCCCGGCTGGCCGAATGCAAGGGGCATGTCTATGCGATCCGCGCTCTCCGACAGGTCCTGGATCAGGGACTGAATGCCACCTACACCATCGTGGGTGATGGCGAGGAACGTCCCAACCTGGAAAAGGAAGTGGAGCGTCTGAATCTGCAGGCCCATGTGCGCATGCTGGGAACGGCCGGGGAACATGAAGTCCTCCAGTATCTGCACGAGGCCGATTGCTTTGTCCTGCCCAGCGTTGGCTTTGGTGAAGCCGCTCCGGTTTCCGTTATGGAAGCCATGGCCTGTCAGCTCCCCGTGATTGCCTCCATCATTGGCGGCACCCCGGAGATGATCGAGCCTGGCATCAATGGAATCCTTGTGGAACAAAAGGATGTGGCCGGTCTCGCTCAGGCCATGCTGAAAATCGGTGCGGATTGTGACCTTCGTATCGCCCTGTCCCAGGCCGCACGCCAGACCGCCGTCACGCAATTTTCCGCGGAATACTTTGCAACCGAACTTCACAAGGCGATCCTCGCCAAAGGCTGAATATGAAACCGCTGCGTATTCTGATTCTGAGTGAGCAGAACAACCCGGATTGGATCAGCGTCCCGCTCGTGGGTTACCGCCATGCGGAGGCCCTGGCTCGTCAGCACAAGGTGCATCTTGTGACCCATGTGCGGAACAAGCCGGCCCATGAAAAGAAGCGGGAACCCTTCGCGGAAATCACCTATATCGATCTCGGCTGGATCGATACATTCTACGAGTGGATGTTTGAGAAGATCTTCAATAGTGATTTCGGCAGCCAGGCGCTCACTGCCGTTCGCGTGCCGTTTTACATCATCTTTGAATGGCTGGCCTGGCGTCAGCTGCAGGACCTTGTGCAGCGGCAGAACTATGACTGCGTTCTGCGCCTGACGCCGGTGGCTCCCGTGCTGCCCAGTCCCTGGGCCCGCTGGACCAGGTCGGCCAACGTACCCTTTGTGATTGGACCCATCAACGGGGGCCTGCCTTTTCCTGCCGGCTATGAGCAGGCTCAAAAGCAAAAGGAATGGATTTCCAATCTCAGAAAGCTGTATCGGCTGATGCCCTATGCGCGCTCCACCTATCGCGAGGCGCGCGCAATCATCGCCGGCTCCTCGCAGACCTGCTCGGAATTTTCCGCGTATCAGGACAAGGTCTTCTTCCTTCCTGAGAATGGAATCACACCCAATATGATCCAGCAGCGTCGGGTCTTGGTCGATACCAGTCGCCCTCTCCAATTGCTCTTTGCCGGGCGGCTTGTGCCCTTCAAGGCCTGTGATCTGGCCATCAAAGGTTCAGCGCAGCTCCTGCTGTCCGGTCGGGCTCATCTGACGATCGTAGGAGATGGCAGCGAGCGTGAAGCTTTGGAGGAACTCGTTCGCAAGCTTGGCCTCACGGCGTGCGTGACCTTTACCGGCATGCTGAGTCATCCGGTGACGCTGCAGCATTTCGCCAAAGCGGATGTGCTGGTGTTTCCTTCCATTCGGGAATTCGGCGGTGGTGTGGTGTTTGAGGCACTGGCAACCGGGGCTGTGCCCATGGTCTCCGATTACGGTGGACCCGGTGATATCGTGCATGAAGGAATCGGCTTTAAGATTCCATTGAACAATGAAACGGCTGCGGTGGAATTTATCCAAAAGACCCTGGACGAGCTGGATAAGGATCGCGCACGGCTGCTGGAGTTGAGCCGCAATGGTCAGGCTTTTGCGCGTGAGGCCCTGACCTGGGATGGCAAGGCAGGGCTCACGAGCCAAATCCTATATTGGGTTCTTGGTCAGGGCGAAAAACCCCGGCTCCAACCTTCCCGTTGAATAACTCTAGCCTGCTTTCTGACTTGGAATATAGGGCGCATGATGGAAGGGGCTGTCCTCCAGATTCAGATGCGGTGCACTGATGGTGGTCTCCTCCATAGGCATGCGGGTGGTGCTTTCAAAACTGGTTTTAACTTCACGCGTTTCCACGATGTCACGTGCATTGTGATCCATTTCCAACTTGCGCTGCATGATGGCCTCTTCCAGCTCCCGAATCTCCTGACCCAGCTTTTCATTTTTGCGTTCCAGCCGATCGATCTTGCGGCCGGCATCATCGAGTATGGTGGCCACGTTGATTTTGGCTGAAATAAGCGTCTTCTGCACGATGGCGATGACCATTTCCTTCTTGTTGTCCGGCAGCTCCCGCATCAGCTTGATGGCATCCTCAATTCCATAATTGGGAGCCGGGCGCGCGGCCGCCGGCGGCATGGGCATCGGGGCCTGGGGAGCGATGACCTGCGGGGGCGCGACAGGCCGCGGGGGAGTGACCGGTACGGCCTGGAATGAGGCTTCCAGATCCAGAACATCCTTTTCATAAGGATTTTTGCGACTGAAAAGACCCATAGGCAAGACTCCTTCGTGTGACCCGGTGCGTCCCGAGCAATTATTATTTTTTGACAAGCTTTTGTTTTTTACTTTTCGTCTTGCACCAAGGGGGTCTGAAAGGGCCTGTCCAACGTTTTGAAATATATGGCGAAAAAGATTTTGTTAAAAATTTTCAGGACACAGCCCGGAGCAGCCGATAAAGCCCTGATCCTGAAAGGAGCGAACAGGCGTCATGTTGCAAGGAATGTTGGGACCTTATCAGCTGCTGGAACCGGTCGGGGAAGGTTCCCTGGGACGGGTCTACAAGGCCGTCGATACCCGGCAGCAAAAGCTGGTCGCGGTCAAGGTCCTGCACGATCGTCTGCGGCAGGATCCGACTTTTACCGGTGTCTTCCATCGTGAACTCATGATGCAGCAACGCGTGTCCCATCCGCATCTCGTGCGCTATCTGGATGGCTGTTACAATCCGCCGGTCTTCTATATGGTCACGCAATGGATCGATGGCTGGACGCTGCGACATATCCTGCGGTATTTCGGGCGCCTGCCGCCTCTGGTGAGCCTTTGCATAGCCTGGCAGTTTGCGCAGGGTCTGGACGGGCTGCATCTGCATGATCTGGTTCATGCCGATCTTTCCGCTTCGAATATCATGATTGAACGCAGCGGCCGGGTGTTCCTGGCTGACTTTAGCCTGGTGCTGGATTCGGCCCTGGATTCCTATAAGAACATGATCATTGGCACACCAGGCTATTATTCGCCCGAGCATCTGAGTGCCGAAGCGGTTGTGGCCGCGTCCGATATTTATGTGATGGGTCTTTTGATTTTTGAAATGGTCGAGGGGCAAAAGATTATCCCCGAACTCGATGCCAGGACCAAACGCCTCGAAGTGATCCAGGCCATGCGCAACCTGCGAGGCGGTATTGTCAAATGCACGGATGAGCATCTGCGCCTGGGTATCAATCAGATACTGAGGCAGACCCTGGAACCGCTTTTGACCCGTCGATTGAACAGTATTGAAAAAGCCTCCAGCACTCTCAAGCATCTTCTCCTGAAATTTGGTATTCAGGATCCTTATGGTGCCGTTCGTCAATTTCTGAAGGACGGTCAATTCCAGACTACGGAATCGCAAAAACATCGGGATCAGGATATCTATCAGGGTTACAAGCCTTATTCGATCGAGGATATCCAGCTCCTGGCCAAAGGAAGTTGAGCGCACGATGCTGAAACTGAACCGGAAGACCTTGAAAAGCGGGCTGAAGAATGGAGTGATCTTTCTCGCTCTCGTTTACGCCGTCGAATACTGGCAGTCGCGGAACATGACAAAAGGGGAACTCCCTGAGCCTCTGCGCCATGTGTCATTGCCCACCCTGAAGGGCACCACACGGAGTCTTTGGAATCCTGAGAAATTGACGGTGGTCTATGTGTTTGCACCCTGGTGCGGCGTATGTCGGGCCAGTGGCAGCAATATCGATCGTCTGCCGCAGGATTTTCATAAGACGGCCCTGGCTTTAAGCTGGGATCAGATCGCTGCGGTGGATGACTTTGTTCGGGAGACCGGTCTTCAGGTTCCGGTCCTGATGGGGAAGGAGCGGGAGGAAGAGGCGCTTCGTATCGGGGCCTATCCCTCCTATCTGATCATCGATACGCAAGGGCGCATCGTCAAGGCCTGGAGTGGCTATACCACCACCGCCGGCCTTTGGTTTAAGAGTTACTGGGCTCGGCTTGTGGCAGCTCGCGAATAAAGCGCTTCACGTGACGCGCCACCACACGGGGCGCTTCCATCTGCGGAGCATGCCCGACATCCTTCAGCACCACAAAACGCGAACCCTTCATCAGCGTGTGACCCTTGGCTCCATAAGCCACGGGGAAGAGCTGGTCGCGCTCGCCCCAGATGATAAGAGCCGGTTTGTCGATCCGATCCAGATTCTTGTTCATAAAGAGGTCGGAAAGATTCGGATCCGTGCGGTCGGTGAAACCGCCGAAGTTTCTTTGCACAAGCTCGCCATACCAGTCGTGATTCTGGCGGAAGCGATGGAAGATAAATTCCTTGCCAAAGGGAGGCAAAAGCGGCTGCCGATGGAAAACCTTGGCCCAGAATGCCTCAAACTCCTCGAGGGTTTTGACCTGGAAAATATTCCTGCCGCGCATGATCTCATCATAGAGCGACTCATGGTCTGGATCGATCAGGCCCGCTGCGTTCAGCAGGGTGACGGACTTCACCACATCGGGACGGACCAGAGCGAGTTTGAGGGCCATGGCACCGCCGAGCGAATTGCCCATCACATGCACCGGACCCATGCCGGTTTTGGTGACGAACTCATCAAGCCAACGCCCATAGGAATGAGTATCATAGGCCAGCTCAGGATTGGCAAAGCTTTGACCAAAACCTGGCAGATCGATGGCCATGACATTAAAGTCGTTGAACAGGTGCATGGCGAGCGAGTAGACGCTGTCCTTGCTATCCGCGAAGCCGTGCAGGAAGAGGATGGTTTCACGATTGGGTTTGTTCGTGGTCCAGTAGTGAACGATACCGTCGCTCAGTTCCACCTCACGCAGTTCAGCGCCAATCACTCGACGCGCTGCCTTGATGCACGCATGATAAAGGGATTCCCCGGCCCTGACTTTGGCTTCGAAGGTGGAATCCTGCAAGCTGCTTCTCAGTTTACTCAGATCGGACCAGTCGATATCGAGGGCCCGTGCCTTCTGGATGAGGGTATTGCCTTCAAAGAATTTCAACATTGGTTCTGCCCTTGTGTGGATATTGATTTGGTTTTACCAGACCAGTGCGTTTTGTACCATCCCATTGTGAAAGCACTGCACCTGCGCCTTAAGATAAAGCAAATCCTGATCCATCGCTTGAGGGAACGATTGCGGGGACTTCAAAAGGACGTCCCCAGGCTCATCGTAGCGAACGACTTCATCATTTTCAATATTCCAAGTCAAAATACGATCTTCCCCGACCAGAACAAAGCGCGGGGTATCCCGTAGAACGATGCCTGGCCGGCTGATGTCCTGCAGAAGGCTGCTGCCAAAGCGGCTATAAGCGGGGGCCTTGACTCCCAGAGCATCCAGAACGGTCGGCAGGATATCCATATGCTGCACCGGGCGTTCAAGGTTGTTCAACGGCAAAGGCTGATCATTCATGATAAAGATCAGAGGCACACGATAGCGGCCGTGAGGGGTTTCATACTCGGGAAACTCGGATTTCTGGGTGTGATCTGCCGTGAAAATGAACAGCGTGTCGGTGAACCATGGTTGCTTCTGCGCGCTTTCGTAAAACTTTTGCAGAGCAAGGTCGGTGTATCCCAGGCTTTCGTGAATTTCGAGTTTGCCCTTGGGAAAACGATCCCTGTGCTGCGGCGGGATCGTATAGGGATGATGCGAACTCAGGGTGAACACACTGGCAAAGAATGGCCGCTGATCATCACCCATCCTTTGCACGGCATACTGCAGGAAGGGTTCATCAAATATCCCCCACTTGCCGTCATGATCCTTGCGCTCCGGATATTCACGCTCGCCGATATACTGTTCGAATCCGAAGCGATCGGCCATCACGTCGAAAAACATGGTGCCGTTTTCTCCGCCATGGAAAAACTGAGTGCGCATCCCCTGGTTGCGCAGGATGGCCGGATAACCCTGCACGCGGTTGGTTTGATAGGGTGAGGTGATAAACGCCGACTCCATCCAGGCCGGAATCCCGGCAAGGATCGCCGGCAGCGCATCGATCGACCGCCGACCGTTGGCATAGGCATTCGGGAAGGAAGTGCCTTTGGCCGCCAGGCTCTTCAGAAAAGGTGCATAGCTGGGATGACCCTCGGGTGGGAAAACATATTCCTTGGCGAAACTTTCCAGGATCACCAGGACGACATTTTTCGGCTGCTGGGGCAGGGGCGTCACCGGCCCCTGATTGTGCGTGGCGACAAGGTCGCGGGCCACGGCATCCGGCATGAAGTTCAAAGGAGCAATGATCGCTTCATCCGATGATTTCAGCAGAGTAAAGGAACTGTTCAGAATCAGAATACCGAGTGAACCCGTTTCCCCGGCATAGGCTTGAGCGGGAATGATCGGCTTATGCTGCCAGCCGCCGCGTCCCCCGAGAGCGGATAGAGCCAAAAGCAGCAGGGTTCCCACAGCCAGGGAAATTTTGGAATCCCGGCCGCTGCGCCGCAAATTTTTCAAGGAAAACCAAGTCAGACCCGCGGTGATGGCCAGCATGAGCAGCGTGTAATACCAATAATAAACAGCGACCTGACCGGCCTGAGCCAGGAGGTCCTGGCCGATGGCAAAGGAATCCCGCGTAAAGCGTTTGCCGGTGAAACGATAGTATTCCACGTCGACGATATTCACGGCCAAAAACCAGCCGTTGATCAGACCAAAGCCCCAGGCCACAATTTTTTCCTGCCCACGCGCCCATTTCTGCGGGAGTGGCACAAGATAAAGGAGAAAGAGGACCGCGTTGGTCAGCACGATGGCGGCAAGGTCGAAGCGGGCTCCTTGCACGAAGGCCAGGGCCAGCATGCTCCCATCCATCTCGCGAAACTGGCTGGAGTTCACCATCCAAAAGAGGAAGCGGATCGATTCATAAAGGGCGAGCAGAACCAAAGTCTGAATGCAGAGACGGCGTAAAGTTTGCAAAGAGTTCCCCCAAATGCGACGCGTTCGCGCGACTGGGGAAGAATGCTAGCGCAATCCCTGGCGCTCTTCAAGTCAACGGCCAAAAGCTGCGTGATTTCGCACTCAGGCACGCACTTGAAAGCGTTCCTTGCAGCTCCCCTGGCGTTTCGGTATGCTCGAAGGATTAAGATTCATGGAGTCAATTATGCGGTCAGGTCTTGCCATTCTTGGTGTCAGTGCTTTGCTTCTCTGCGGTTTCCGCATCAAATCGGGTGAAAAGGATTACGAGGATTTTAAACCCCATATGCGTGCGGTTTATTCCTCGCTCGTGACCATATTCCCTCTGACCCTGAATACGAAGAATTTCACAAGCAAGGACAACAGCAAGGCGATTCAGGATAATCTTAATCTGATTGCGCAGCACGCGAAAGAGATCAATACGCTTGCCGCCAAGGATGAAAAAGGCCATGCGTATCTCAGTCTGCAACTTGAGCGGAATGCGCGTCAGGCCGCCTTGAAATATAAGGACGGCATGCATGATCAGGCGCATTTCTTCCTTGAAGAAGTTTACGACACCTGCCTGAGCTGTCACACCAGCCGCAGCAGCAGCGCCGACTCAGCCTTTACCATGGATCTGACCGGTAATTTGAATATGGAGGCCATGGGGACTTTCGGCAAGGCCAGGTTCCTGGCGTTAAGCCGGCAATTCGATCGCGCTCTGGATGAGTATGAGCGCATACTGAAAGGCCGTGAACTCAGTCTGGAAGAACTCCTGCATTTCGATCCTTTGGCTGATTACCTGGTGCTGGCTGTGCGCGTCAAGGGTGATGCCACGCGGCCTTTGGCGACCTTTGCGGAACTGCTCAAGCGGCCTCTGCCAGGGCCGGTGAAGCATGACCTGGAAGCCTGGCAAAAGACGCTGAAGCAGGTGAAAGCGCGTCCGAAAAAACAGAGCGACCTGCAATTCGCTCGCAGTCTGATCAAGGATGTGAATCGTGATCGCCAGGGCCTTGTGAATTATATCTTTGCTTCGAAGTATCTGAAGGATCATTTGAAGAAGGTGAACCTCAGCGCCGCCGACAAAGCGGAAACCTACTATCAGCTCGGCATCTGCGAGCTCAGCATCGGGGAATCTCTTCTGTCGGGAGAATCGGGGATGTACCTGGAGGAATCGATCCGTCTTGCGCCCAAGGCACCCTTCGCCAGACGCGCCTATGAGCTGTATGAGGAGTCGGTAACCCTGGGATACACCGGCAGCTCGGGGATCCATCTGCCGCCGGAGGAGAAAGCGCGCCTCGACGAATTGCGCAAGCTGGTCTTCTGAAACCCTCGCCCAGGCGGGCCCGCATGGTGCCCGCGATCTGTCTTGAGCACGATGGACTTGAGTGTTCCTACCTGAAGAGTATGCTGAAGCCTGAGGCGCTATCGCGCCAGGCCTGTGAGAAGGGTGCCGTGATAGTGAACACAGGGCAGAACCGCCGTGTCCGGCATAAGGATGGTTCCGGGAGACAGAACAGCGTTACAGCCCGTTTGGGCGCGGTCACCGATCAGCGAACCGAGTTTACGGAGCCCTGATTTGACCCGGCCCTGTTCTGTGGGATGCTGAACCTTGACCTCATCGCCTTTCAATTTTAAATTGGCTAGCTTTGTGCCGGCGCCGAGGTTGATGTCGTATCCCAGGATGGAATCCCCGATGTAGGCAAAGTGTCCGGCTTTGGCGTGATCGAAGAAAATGGAGCCTTTGACTTCGGTGGTATGCCCCACGACCGCTTTGGGGCCAATGTAAGCGCTGCCGCGAATGAACGCGCCGTGTCGCACTTCAGCACCAGGAGCGATAAAGGTGGGACCCTGGATGTAAGTAAAGGGGCCCACTTCCGCACCCTCGGCGACATAGACCGCTCCTTCGAGCACAGCCTGTGGCGATACGCGTCCTTTGACCACCGGACGATCGGTCACCTCGTGATCACGCAGCATGGCTTCAATCAGCGCGGTGAGCGGTTTTCCAAGCAGTTGAAAAACATCGCTGACTGCAAATTGGGAGCCTCGATAAATTTTATCGAGATCGAAAAGAAGTCTGGGATTTATCGATTCCGCCATGATGGGCTCCTGCATGAGAGGGAAATTATTGCCTCAAGAAAACTGCCTACGTGCCGAAGCGAGCCTTAGGGTAACAGCATCCAGCTGGGATGGAGAAAGGTCAAGACTTTATGTTTGACGTGAATCATTTCAAAAAGGCGGTTAAGGACTGGATTCGGGTGAATCCTCAGGGGACGCTGGTCGACCTGCGCGATTACTGCGATGAAATCGTTCCACCGCAAAGCTATGCCGCCAATCAGTGGCTGATTGACCAGACTCTGTCCTGGTACCGTCATGTTCTGGAACGTCGTGAAATGGAATCGAGCGGCGCCGCCGAAGAGGGTGACGACGATTGATATTGAACTGCTCTGAAGGGCAGCAAAAAGCCAAAGGGCCTGCGAAAAGCAGGCCCTTGATCGTTTAAGTGAAATATTTTTCGGACTCGATGGTTCAGCTGTGTTTGAAGGTGGATTCCTTCACCTGTTGAAATTCCGATTCGGGGATGACGTCGAGAACCTCGAGATCATCAAAGCCCAGATCTTCAATCCAGTGCACGTTACGCATTTCAGGCAGGGGCGAAACCACGCTCGTACCATCCTCGCGTTCATAATACTCAAAAGCTTCCAAAATTTTCCCGTCCTTGGTCAGCTGGTAGTAGTGATAACCATCACCATTCACCAGGCGGCCATCGCGGGAATCCCCAGTCCAGTATTCTTTGGCAAACATGACGTCAAAATTCGCTTCACTGTGGTGCTGCATGATTTGCCCTCCGATTGCTGCCAATCTCTGCCTTCCCTGCACATCTTTCGGCAAAAAACGCGCAAGGTTGAGGCCTTCCTGCAGTCTGGCGGAAAGCGCCTTGAATTCAATATCTTAGCGGAGCCAATGGCCGAACCGATTGAACCGGATCGTGGGCCAGAAACTGTCTGAATCCTCGTTGTACCAACTCCAGAGTACAAACAGAGCCTTGCCCCGGACATAGGTGTAGGGCACGAAACCCCAGCTGCGGGAGTCGGTGGAGTTATCACGGTTATCACCCATTACAAACAGGGCATTTTCCGGAACCACTTTGTCCTCGCCGTCGGCTGGAAACTTGCGGCTGATATCATAGAAGGGACTGGTCGTCCTGTCCTGCATCACCCAGTGTTCCAGGCCGCCCAGATTTTCCTTGAAAAGGTCCTTCTGGTCGGGATTGTTGGTGATGTCTTCCAGGATGCCGCGATCGTTGTTGGCATTGACCCGTTCCTGCGCCTCACCATTGATATAAAGGATGTTGTTTTCCACCTTGATATGATCGCCAGGAAGACCCACAACACGTTTTACATAATCGATATCCGTGTTCTGGGGGTATTTGAATACGATGATGTCGCCGCGCTGGGGTGTGCCCCAGGTGATCAGCGAGATATCCGTGAAGGGAACTTTCAGATCATAGGATAGCTTGAAAGCCAGCAGGCGATCACCGACCTTGATGGTGGGCTCCATGGATGCCGTTGGGACGTGGTAAGGCGAAGCGACAGACCACCGGAATGCAAAAATAGCCAGGACTAGGATGAGCAGTTGGCGCAAATTCTCCGGGCTCCAAAACCCGGGTTTGGTCTGAGGCTTTACATTTTCCGCCATAAAATTCCTGATTCCTCATAAAAGGTCTTTGCTGATAATCACGTGTTGGGCTTGGACAAGCCTGGATATCACTTTTACCCCAGGATGCCTCACTTGTCATGAAAGAATCCTGAGAGTTTCTGCCTACCTCCGGATTTCAGAAGGGGCGGCCGCCGACCGATAGAAGTCCCATGTGAGTCGGGAGGACCGTGATGAAGGCCCTGTATCTGACAATGATTCTGGGACTGTGGAGCGCAAGTGCCGAAGCTTATACGGCGAATAAAGTCGCTTTTGAGTTTCTGCAAAATGGCCAGTATCGGGTGACGGTCAATTACACCGTTCCCGAACTGAAAGAATTTCGCGAGTCCTACGTGATTTTTTCCAAAAAGAAGGAGGCCGAGGCCTTCTACTGGAAGCTGGTCCGCGGTGCGGATTTTTATCCGGACGATCCCAAGCTGGTGCGCTTCATCCCGCCCAAAACCAAACCCACACCCTGGTAAGCGGTTTCAGAGTTTTCTCACCGACTGCAAAGCATGGCTCGAAACCGTGGCTCCGAGCCGGCTGATCACATCGCTGGCCATTTCCGCTGCCATGCGACCGCAAACATCCAGCGGCTTGCCCTGAACCATACCGTAGAGGAAACCGGCGGCAAACATATCACCGGCGGCCGTGGTGTCGATCACCTGGGTCGGGACGGGCTTGATCGCGATGCGCTGATCACCGTGTCCGATCAGAGCGCCGTCGGCACCGAGTTTAATGGCGGCAATGGCGCCCGCATCGGTGATGAAGTTGGCGGCTGTTTCCGGAGTGGAATCGAAGAGCAGACGGGTCTCTTCACGGTTGCTAAAGACGATATCTGCATATTCTTTGATAACCTCAAGGAACGCATCACGGTTGGCCCGTACGACGAAGGGATCCGCGAGATCGAAGGAGATCATGGTGTCATTCGCTTTGGCGATATCGAGCGCACGGCGAATGGCTTTGATCTGGCTGGGATTGGCCCACTGATAACCGGCAAAATGGAAAATTTTCGCCTGGGCAATGTCCTGCTCGGGCACGATGGTTTCATCGAACAGGCAGCTGGCCCCAAGGTTGGTGTTCATCGTGCGTTCGCCGTCAGGCGTGACCAGGATAAAGCAGATCCCGGTATGCGCTTCCACATGCTGCAGTTTTCCACGGATACCGATTTCACCGAGGCGCTTGTCGATCAGCTCACCATAGGCGTCCCGTCCAACCGAGCCCGCAAAGCTGGTTTTTGCTCCGAGCGCAGCGAGGGTGCGGATCGCATTCATGGAGGAACCACCGAGTTCCACCGTCTGCTGTTTCTCCGCGAAATGCTCGATCACTTTCAACTGCTTCGCGTCATCGACAAGATGCATGATGCCTTTGTTGAGGGAAAGATTTTCAATATCGCGGTCATCCGCTTGTACGAGAATATCGACAAGGGCATTGCAAATGGAAACGACGTCGAGGCTCTTCACGCAAGTACTCCTATGACTTTATGGAAGAGCCTAATATGGACCAGGGACGGGGAATGTTCAATGAGGATCAGGCTTGCTGTGAGGTTTGCCGTACGGAGAGGGATTCAAAATGACGCAAGTTGGCGTATGCAGCCTCCTGCTTCAGCAGTTTGGCCTGCAGAGTTTCGATGTCCTTGATACTGGCAAAGACGGTTTGTACATATTTCTTGTGACAGAGGTGGCTAATCGCAAGGGCGGCAAATACGGGAACAAAAGCCGTTTCTGCCAGCATAAAACCGGTGCCGACGCTGAAGGCAAGGGCCATCGTCAGACCCAGGGCCTGGTTGCGGCGCTTGGACCAGAATCCGGTTTCGCTCTGATAGGACGCCACCGCAAAGAAATAGAAAATCAGACCACTCAACGGTCCTACGGCCAATTGCCAGGCGCGTGAGGGCAGAGCTTCGGCGAGAACTTCCAGACCCACCAGCAGTCCAAAGGCCCAGTAGGCGTAAATATTTTGCCGACGCAGGATGGCTTCCTGATGATGGCAGCCATCAGGCAGCTTCAGTCGCGTCCACATCCACAGGCTGAGGGTGACGAGGACTGCGCAGGTGGCCGCATCGATCTGAGGTAATGCCATGACTGCCCCATTCATTTAACCATGTTTGGATATGGTTGAATTATAATCGGGTTTTGGAACTCTGTCACGAGCAAGCTTACGAGCTGCTTGTGGCTCTAGCCGGCGAGCTTGTTTTTCTGGGTCTTCGACTTGCGGCGCACATTGTTCAGTACCACAAAGCCTTTCAGAAGCGAAGCACAGACGGCTTTGCTCTGAAGCCGAATAGGCATGAGCATTGCGAATTGCGTACTGGCGTTCGGATCGGATGCGCAGTTGATGGCCAGGGTATGGGCGTCACACTTCGCAAGTTTCTCCATGGTCGTCTGGAGGTCCTGCGGCAGGCTCGCTTTGGTTCGGCCTTCGATCAAAAGGCCGACATAGGAACCATCGGCAACGAGATGAATACTGTCGCAGCTTTGCAAAAGTTCGGACAAAGCCTGCACAAAACTGAGCATGATGCCGGTGCGATCCCAGCTGAATCCATACTGGGTGCTGCAATTCTTCACAAAGGCTTCGGCTGCCGCGCGATCCTGGATCGCCTGGGAACGCAGCACGCTGCCCCAGGCAAGACAATCCTTCAGATCAAAGGCTTCCGTACCGTTGCAGGCCATTGAAATCAAGCGGAAGAAATAGCTGGTCACCAAAGGATCAGCAGGATCAAGCCATACAGTGATATGGGCTGGATCTGGCTGCGTGCAGATCAGTTCCGCTTTCAGATCTTCGCTCTGCTGCTGATAAATACGAGCGAGAAGATGCTGATCGGTCATCTGCTGAGTTTCATCCACCTTGCCCACGGTGCCCGAGGTGGCGAAGAGCAGATGATGCATCTGCTCGGTGTTCTCATCCAGGCGGCGGACCAGTTCCGATTGCAGGGAACTGGCGAAGCGATCTTCCATCGACGCCTGCAGGCAAACGATGGTTTGGCGAAGGGCTTCCTTGAATTGAATCAGCCCTTCAAAGCGCTTCTTTTTTGGTTTTTCGTCCGACATATACCGCCAAGACTTGTTGGGACACTCCTCTTAACTCTTCTGATATCGGCGGTCTAGGAAGGAAGTTAAGTTTCAACGGCGATTTCCCTGAAAGTTTTGGAGGGCTTGCGTATAACATATTGAAATTATTGGAAGTCGTGGCGACTATGTTCCCAAAATTTGTTCCAGTAGGCCCAGCCCGAGAAGTAGGAGAAAGCGATGGAGACCCAAAGCAGGATCATTCCGGCGACGTGATACTCACCCAGTCGCAGAAGCAGCAGTGTAATGGCCACATCCTGAAAGGCGGTTTTGATTTTGCCATAACTCGAAACCTTGATGCTGAAGCCCTGTTCGCTCGCAGCCAGACGCAGGCCACTGATGGCGATCTCCCGGCAGAGGACCAGAATCGTTATCCAGCCGCTGACAATTTGCGCTTCCGTTAAGATCACCAACGCCGCCATTACCAGGAGTTTGTCGGAAATGGGGTCCAGGACTTCGCCAATGCGCGTGATGTTGTTCGTCTTCCGCGCGATATAGCCGTCCAGAAAATCGGTGATGGCGCCGACCGCAAACAGCCCGGCGGCCAGGTAATTGAGCGGGCGGATATCCCAAATGTAGAGGAAAGCAATCAACGGGATAACGACAATGCGAAACAGCGTGAGCTTGTTCGGCAGGTTACGCATCCACATCTTTAGATCTTGCTTGTCGTTATCCATCTTTCGCCTTCGCACTGCTCATGATATTGATGTAGCAACCGCATACGGGGGCCCGGCCTTGGTTGCGCAAAGCTTTTGCTGTCGCTGCGGCATACGGATCCCAATATAGCTGAAGTTGCCGCGTGAAGACCACGGAATTTGCGGGCTTTCCATGAAAGGTGCTGTCATGGCGCTCACGATAGAAACGGAACATCTCATCATCGGCTCGGGCATTGCTGGTTTGATGCTGGCCCATAAACTAGGTCAATTCAGCAAGGTTACGGTCATTGCCAAGGGCAGCCTGCTCGATAACAATACGCGCTATGCGCAGGGCGGAATCGCATCGGTCATGGGGCCGGAGGACTCCTTTGAGCAGCATATTGAGGATACCCTGGAAGCGGGCGCGGGTCTATGTCACCGCGATATTGTACGCATGGTCGTGGAAAAGGGACCGGCTCTGATCAACGAATTGATCGAGCTCGGCGTGGATTTTACCCGAGCCAAGGATGGGACCCTGGACCAGCCCTATCATCTGACCCGGGAGGGCGGACATTCAGCGCGACGTATCATCCATGCCCATGACCTGACGGGACAGGAGGTGTTGCGGGCTCTGATTGAAGCCGTGACTCACAATCCGAATATTCAGGTCTTTGACGGCATGTTTGCCGTTGATCTCTTGACCACCGACAAGTACCGCCCACAATTTGGTAGCAACAGTTGTCTCGGCGCTTATGTCTTCGATAACAAACATAATCAGATTATTCAGTTCCGGGCCCAGGCCACCTTCCTTTGTACGGGGGGTCACGGCAAGGTCTATCTCTATACGTCCAATCCGGATGTCGCGACCGGTGATGGCCTGTCCATGGGCTGGCGCGCCGGCTGCAAGGTGGCGAATTTGGAATTCATGCAATTCCATCCCACCTGTTTGTATAGTCAGAAGGCCAAGAACTTTTTGATTTCCGAAGCGGTGCGTGGTGAGGGTGCGGTGCTGAAGGATGCGCAGGGTCAGCCCTTTATGCATAAGTATTCGCCGCTTGAATCCCTGGCTCCCCGTGATGTTGTCGCTCGTGCTGTGGACCGCGAAATTAAAAAGAGCGGGCTGCCCTTTGTTTATCTCGATGCCCGTTCGCTCGGCGCGGAAAAGATTCGCTCGCACTTTCCCAATATTCATAAAGTCTGCCTGGAGCAGGGCATCGATATGACCAAGGAAATGATCCCGGTGGTGCCAGCCGCGCATTTCAGCTGCGGAGGCCTGGCCACGGATTCCTGGGGACGGACCACGGTCAATAATCTCTATGCCGTGGGCGAGGTGGCCTGCACGGGCCTGCACGGGGCGAACCGGCTGGCATCGAATAGCCTACTTGAGGCATTGGTTTTTTCGGATCGCGTGTCGCATCATGTTCAAAACTTTGGTCTGCCGCCTCTTCCGGAGACGAAGGTGCCTGATTGGAATTCGGCTGGGACCATTCCCACGGATGAACTGGTAGTCCTGACTCATACCTGGGATGAGATCCGGCGCATCATGTGGAACTATGTCGGCATCGTCCGGACGGAGAAGCGCCTGCAGCGTGCCTTTGACAAGATCAATGCGATCCGCAATGAGCTGCAGTCCTATTACTGGGAGCATCAGATCGATACGTCCCTGCTGGAAGTTCGCAACCTGGCGGATGTGGCCTTCCTGACCATTCGCTGTGCGATGAAGCGCAAGGAGTCGCGGGGCATCCACTACAATTTGGATTATCTGGAGATCGACAATACCCAGGAACCCCTTGATACGTTGATCTGGTAGTATGGATTGCTGCTTGCATTCGCAGTCCCTTCGGACATAATGGACGATCTTGTAACGTTTTGGCTAAGCAGAGGACAAATTATGCGCACATCTTATGTTGTTTCTTCGGTCTTCGTGGTGTTGCTCGGGATGGGTGGCTGCAAATGCAGTGGTGATGAAACCAAGGAAGGCACACCCACAACCTCGACAACCACAACCCCCGCGGCTGAGCCCGCTGCTGCGGCCACGGAGTTGAAAATCGAGGACATCAAAGTTGGTGACGGCGCTCTGGCGGAACCAGGCAAGCAGGTGGTCGTGCATTATACCGGGACTCTGACCGACGGCACCAAGTTCGACAGCTCGGTGGACCGCAATGAGCCCTTTACCTTCTCCCTCGGCGCTGGCCAGGTGATCAAGGGTTGGGACGAAGGCGTGAAGGGTATGAAGGTTGGCGGCAAGCGCAAACTGACCATTCCTCCCCATCTGGGTTATGGTGAAGCTGGCGCGGGCGGCGTGATTCCACCCAACGCCACGTTGATCTTTGAGGTTGAACTTCTGGATGTGAAATAAGCCTCAGGCCGCGAGCCGGCAGGCGCAGGTTTGGATGTGAAATAGCATCAAGCCGCGATCCGGTATCAGCCCGCGAGCCGACAGGAGCGCGGATTCACTCCCGCTCCTCGATGGCCTTGACCCAATCCTTGGCAAGGCCCAGTATGGTTTTTTCCTCAAGATCCACCCGATCACGATGCTGCCCGGGACGCAGCCAGGCACGATTCGGCAGGCTGCCGAGCGGTGGTCCGCGGCGCAGAAAATCCTCAGCCTTCTTTAAAGCCTCCACATCGCGACCCATGGCCGTGAAAACGGTTTCCGCCTGCATGAGACAGGCGAGCAGTTCCTCGCGGGCGAGGCCGTAGTCGTTGTGCAGAAGACGCGTGATGCGCGGCAGGGACGAGGCCGGGCAAAGGTTCCAGGCGAGCAGGTGCAGGACCACTTCAAAATAGGAATCAAAGGTCAGTACCATATCCGTCAGCGGTGGCACCTCGTTGAAGATATAACCCGGCGCCTTGCGGATCAGGATCCCCATGACCTGCACACCGGAAAAATTCCGGGCGATCAAAGGTTCAAGGGTATTCAGCACTTCATGTTCGACCTTGCCGAGGCTCAGATACTCCCGATAACCAGCTGGCGTCAGCTCCCCGGTGAGAAGCATCTGCACCCCGCAGTAAATGAAAGCATCCAGCTCCGCGTTGTCGCCGATCAGAATGAATTTGGATTTGGGCGGGGCCTTGGCCATATGATTCAAAATGGTGGCGGTCTTGTAGGCGACATGCTGTTTCAATAATTTCAAGCGGCCCATCTTGAGGTTATAGGCCTGATTCTTGAAAGTATCACTGGTCCAGTCGAGACCATCCTTGGCAAGCTTGTCGCGAATCACCCGCCGCAGCTGAGGAGGTGAAGCCGAGAGAAAATGCAAAGGCCGTGGACCCGGAATATCCTCGCCTTCGAAGGCTGCCCCCCAACGGGCGGCAAGCAGGGCCAGGGGCGCGCCGTTCACAGCGATCTTGGCATCCGCATCCTCAAAGGCGATCCGGATCATGCCGACCGCGCTTTCAAAACGGGTTTCGATATAGGTTTTATCAATGTCACAGATGATCTGGATATCCGCGGCCGGCTCGGTCAGCAGGGTTTCCGTATCGATCAGCGAATTGACATTGTAGCTGCGATTGCGATTGGATTCAGAACGGGATCCGCGCCAGAATCGATTCATGATTCGTTCCTCCGCACCTATTATAGCTGATTGAAGCGCTTAGGAAAGGAGGGATTGGATCAGGTGCAGGGCGGTGCCCGCGGCGATGTTGTTTTGCGTAAGCAGGGCCGTGCCTGTCTGCAGAAGGATATTGTTCTGGGTCATCTTCGCCACTTCACTCGCATAGTCCACGTCAGCGATTCGCGATTTGGCGGCGGCAATGTTTTCCGTTACGACATCGTTGTAGTCCATGGCCCGGTTCAGTCGGGTCTGCATGGCGCCATAGGCCGCCCGAAAGCCACTGATCTTATCGAGGGCTTCATCATATACGCTGGAAAAGCGAGTGTCCTCGGGTTCCATCAGTTCACGTGCGGTATCCAGATCCACACCCTCATCATCGTGGAGAAACTCGCCCACCGATTTGAGCCCGAGCCCAAGGGTGGTGACGACGACATCCTTCAAGCCTTCAAAACGCAGCTCATTCCAGTCACCGCTGTCGGCTGGAGCATCGTCGTCGCGCATGGCCTCATCCACCCGGAAGATCAAACGTTCCGGCACCTTTTCGTTATGGCCATTGAGCAGGGGAATGCTATTGAATTCCGTGGTTGAGGCGATACGATCGATTTCCTTGTGCAGCGCTTCATATTCGATAAAAAGATATTTGCGCTCGGTATCACTCAGCGTGGTGGTGGAGGCGGCCGTGTTGATCTCTTTCATGCGCAGCAGCATGTTGGTGACTTCAGTAAAACCACCTTCCGCGGTCTGCAGAAGGGAAACGGCATCATTGATATTGCGCTTCGAGGTGGCGAGACCTCGCAGCTTATGTTCCAATCGATCAGCCAGCGCGCGGTCGGCCGGCTTGGGATCCTGGGTGGTGAAGATCTGACCCGAGCTGAGTTTTTCCAGACTGCTCTGGTTCTCCTTGCGGGCCTGTTCCAAGGCATTGGTGATCTTAAGACCGGTTGCCTTGTCATTGAGAATAAAGGTCATGCTCAACTCACTTTTTGCGTCTCATCCGGTTCACCGATCAAGACATCATCCTCGGGCAGCATGTTGATGTCGGTTTCGTCGCGTTCTTCCTTGGGACTGGTCTGCTTGCTCAGGACGGGGCTGGGTTGCAGGGTCCGTTCCGCCTCTGCGACCCTATAGAGTTCCGCCAGTTCTGTCCGGGCCTGTTCCGAAGGACTGCGAATAATTTCCAGACTGCGGCTGCAGGATTTGACCAGTTCGATCATGCGGCCGAAGCGGGCACTGCGCCGGCTATTGCCAACATCCTGCTGCAGGCTTTGCTGATAGACCTGATTGAAGCCGTTGAGCAGGTTTTCCGAATTGGCGATGCCCTCTTCAATGCGACCTTTGATGCTTTCGAGGGAATAAAAGAGACCCTCGACCAGCCGATCGCAGTGGGACATTTCAAAGAACTGACGGTTGAGCAGACGCGCGAGACGATCGGAATGGATGGTCAACTGATTGGCTTCCGTATAGGTGACCGATGTCATGCGTCCGTGATCTTCCAAAAGATTATTCAGGCCCACACAGAACTTGCGGAGTTCAGCGGATTGCTTTTCAATCTGCTTCAGGTCATGCATGTGATTGCCCACATCCACCACCAGCTGACTCAGCTCTGACAGAGCCTGGCGGGACAGGGTCACCGCCTCGCGATAGGAACGATCGACTTCCAGCATGCGCGAGTGGGCCAGCTCCACGGAGCGCGCGCTTTTTTCCAGACAGTGGGAGGCGTGATCCGCCTCCTGCTGGATGGTTCCCAAAAGATCGGTAATGGATTTGGTCGCGGTCGAGGAACGCGCGGCGAGGTTACGAACCTCACCGGCTACGACGGCAAAACCCTGGCCCTGTTCCCCGGCCCGGGCGGCCTCAATGGAGGCATTCAAGGCCAGCTGGTTGGTCTGCTCGGCGATATCATCGATGACGTCGATGGTGTTCACGATTTCCTCGGCCCGTTCGGAGAGGCCACGCACGAGCTTGCTGGCATGGTTGACATCCTGGTTGGATTGCGCCATGGAGGAGGCCAGGATATCCATGGTGCTGAGCGTTTCCCTGGAAATTTCCGCCAGACGCGACACCTGTTCACGGGATGTTTCCGTATGTTTGCTATGGATATTGCCGAAATCGAGGGTCTTGATCAGAAGCTCGTTGGTTACGGTATGCTGCTTGCTGATCTTGTCCGCGGTATTTTTCACCTTGTCGTGGCTTTCCTTGATCTGCCGCAGTTTGCTGCCCATCACATTCCATTCCAGGCGCGTGGCCGATGCGAAGTGTGAGGAATCCTCGCACTGTGTGGCCAGGCGTTGCAGCTTGTCCGTGATGTCCTTGGATGAACTGATGGTGGTCAGCACATCGCTGCGGATCCTTTGCAGCTGCGCCTCGACCCGCACCAGCTGATCGAACTGACTGTCAATCAGTGCATTGCGACGCTGGCCGTGTTTTTCCTTGTCGTTATCGAGATCGCCCAGATCCTGGCAGACCAGTTTCAGGTCGGCCACGGTCTGTTCCAGGGTCTGCAGGTAAAAGCTCATCGACTCAGCATCGTCAATCGGGAGCTTATCCCTCTCGCGCCGGCGTCGCGCGATCAGCGGCAGGTTGGAGCCTGACAGCAGGGCGAGTGAAGCCAGACCCAGGACGATCAGAGACAAAAGGCCCATGATGGCCAGCGCATTGCGTTCGAGAAGCAGCGAGCCCTCCCGGGTCACATTGAGGTTTTGCGCGCTGGCGGCAATGACCCGTGCCTCGTTGCTGTCCTTGGGAAAGGTGAAGCCGAATTCCTCCCAGCTGTTCTGGATTCTTTGCAGCTCATCGTTGCGGTTGTGGGCCCCTACATTCCATATCATAAGATTGGCGACCCATAGGCAGGCGAGCAGGCTGCCAAGCCAGAGGATTAAAGCCAGGATACGATTGTGCGCACTCATCGACAGACTCCCTTGACGAAACGGGACGCTTCGGAAGGGCGATCGGCATTATTTCGTTTCAGTTGAGTTTTCAGGGTGGACTCAATTTCTGCAAATGCCGCAACGTGCCCGTCGACTTTCAGTTTCTGTGGGGCTTTTGTCCAAAAGCCAAAGTCGGCTTCAGTCCGCCCATCGACAATTTTTTGAAGTTGAATCGAGGATGCTCCGATAGCTAAGGGCCATGTTGGGAAAGGTGGCTATGAGCGAATTGCTGATCCACTGCAGTCAGGATGAAATCGCCGATGCGATTCAGGAATTCCTCGTGTTTGAGGAACTGGATTGCAAGGTGAGGCGCATCGCGAGTCTGGACGAGCTGACCACAATCGAATCGGCTCAAGGACTTATTCTGCAGGACGACCAAGGCAACCGCAAGATTCTGAACATGACCCGTCTCGTCCGCGAGGGATCGGTGCATTGCACCCTGCCCATCCTGGTGATACTGCATGATCTCGATGCCTATTTGAAAGCCATCTGCTTTGATCTGGAATACGTTCTGCCCTGCAGCTTTCCCATCAATAGTGCCGACCTCGTCCCGGGCCTCAAGAAGATCATCTTCTTCTCCCGAAAACGTCATAAAGCTCTGGAACTGCGCGCACAGATTGCAGCGCTCTTTAAGCAGAATGATCCGGCCGCAACGCTGCCGCTCATCGCCCAATATACGGACGAGGGCAAGGATGTGTTCCGGGGGCACCTGCTCAAGGCCAAGGCTCATCAGGCTCTGAAGCAATACAAATTGGCTTCGGAGGAGGCTCTGGCTGCCATCCGTGAAAATCGCAATTCCCTGGAAGCCCGCATCACCCTCGCCGCCATCTATCAGGACGCCGGCCTTGTGGAAAAATCCTATGAGGTTCTCCATAAGAGCGTGGCCATGGCCCCGAAGCATCCACGGTTCCTCACCATCATGGGGCATATGGCACTGGATGGAGGGAAGTTTGATGAGGCCTTGCAGAAATTTGAGGCCAGCCTGCAGTTGGATGCATTCCAGGACGAAGCCCGTTCGGGTGTGGTCGTGGCCTCGGTGCTGCTGGGTCATAACAAGCAGGCCAAGGAAAATTTGAAGCTGACCATGCAGCCCGGCAAGGTCGCCCATTATGCCCAGCTGCGCGTTCTGCAGCTGGCCAAAGCCGGCCGGCATGAAGATGCTCAGAAGCTGATGGATGTTATGCTCAAGCTGATTCCGCAGCAGAAGGATATTCACAAGGTCTGGATGAACCTGGGTTTGCAGGCCAAGAAGAACGGGGACATGACCCACGCCCTGCAGTATTTCCAAGCTGCACAGGATTCAGCACCGCAGGACTATACCAAGGCCAAGGAGCAGCTCAAACATCTGCGTGCCTCCTAAGGCTCAGCTGGCGGTTTTACCCTTGCCCACGGCTTTGGCCACCTGCCCCAGACTTTTGATGTAACTCCAGATATCGTAGACCTTGGAACCCTGGGCAGCCTCCAGGCCAAAGCAGAGGACAAAGGGCTGGCTCCGCAGAGTCAGGCTCATGCGGCAATAGAGGCCCTGGTTTTTGAGCAGATAGCTGATCTCATTTTCGGTGCAGAAACTGCCGTGAAACACGTTGAGATAGTCAAAACCCATGGGACCAAGATATTTCTTGATCGAGCCCGCAATCTGATTGATGAGCTCGCCACAAACGTCGTTGATCATATCCGGGCTCAAATCCGCGGTGGCAATGCCCATGGTTTCCTGCGTAATCAAACCCACGGTTGTGCGAGGGATATCGAGGGCGACGATGAAACTGCCCTGATGGCCCCGACCATGCAGAATGTGCAAGGATTCGCCCTGATAATCCTGTCCCCTCTGTTCGGCCACCGCCACCTTATGCGGGCGCTCGCCATTGAGATTGATCACATCGCCCAGAGCCTTGAGGACGAGATTCACTATCCGGACGTCGAGAGTGCGGCCACCGAGATTGGCCCGGGTGAAGTTGGCCTCACCCTTCTGCTTTTTGTAGGAACCATAGGCGAAGGTGATCAGGAAATCATCGTCCGCATGCTTGAACTTCAAGTAGTAATAGTGACCGTTGGTTTTGGTCTGGAAGAGGTGATCCTTTTCCCCGGAGACCACGATCTGCATGCTGGTCGACAGCTCATAGCCATCCTGGGCGAGTTTATTGCGGAAGGCACCGAGAATCTGATTCGAGAGTTCGTTCAAAACATCCGCCCGCATGGTGGCAGTGACATCGGCCGCATCGCAGTACAGCATTTTCTGACAAAAAAGACTGATCAGATTGTTGGTGGTGGCAATGCTGAGCGTGCCCATAACGCCATCGCCGATAAAGGCGATGATGGAACTCATTTCCTGTTTCGAATCCTTGGCCTTGATCTCGCTGAGTCCCAGGGCTTCGAGTTTGACTTGCGTGTTTTCATGGATAATCCCCGTGACCGACAGCAGCACCTCCTTGATGATGCGGATGTCGATCTTTTTTTCGGCAATGATCAGCGTTTCTTTCAGGTAGTCGTAAATGAAGTCCTTGTTGAAGTCCTTGATGACCGGAGTGATCTGGGTCGAGGTCAGGCGTTTGACGAGCTTTTCATAGTTGGCCTTGCAGAGCAGAAGAGGAGGCTTGCGCTTCAGGTCATGGTAGAGGTTCAGAATATAGTTAACCTCCACCTCTTCAATCTCAGTTTCAATGATCACAGCCCCATAGCGCCGCCCCTGGTCCACGCACTTGGCAAACTCAATGGCTGTTCTCGCCACATCGACATCGACCTTGACTTCATGGATACCCGAGAATTTACGGACGACTTCGTCGATCGTTTTTTGCAATCCAGCGGATGGCCTGAGCAGGAGCAAGCAATGCATGTCTGAATCCTCGATGACTGTATGGAACAGGATAGCATAGATTCATGAGGGCGCCCCCCTGCGAAGCCAGGGATACAGATGTTTAGGAAAACAACAAAACTCGTTCAATCCGAGTGTGTATTCAATTTTTTTTGACCTAAATACCTATTGGCGAATCTGGCAAAAAAATCTAGCATGGTCCCAGATCTTCGTCTCCTCATGAGCGCAAGGAGCTTTCCATGAAGCGTCTTGTTTTTGCGATCACAGGCCTTCTCCAGCTGGGTTCGGTGACGGCTCTTGCCATACCCCAGAACACGCGATTTTTTTGTGAAGGCTATCCGGCTTCGCCTTTATGTGTAAACCAGGTCACGGTCTGCACCACCTGCCATAGCCAGGCTCCCAACCTGAATCCCTATGGCCAGGATCTGCGCACGGAACTCATCAAGTTCCCCGATTTTGATCGCAAGCCCGCGGCCTTTCAAAAGTATCTGCGTCCCGTCATGCTCACCGTGGAGCCGCTCGATTCCGATGCGGATGGGGCGGGCAACGGTCTGGAAATCGATGCGGGAACCGGTCCCGGAGACGCCACCCACAAGCCGGGACAGGATGCGCTGCTCGTGTTTGATGGGGAACTGGCTCTGCGGAGAATTGGGCTTCTGTTCTGCGGCAGCAGCCCATCCAGTGAGGAGCTACAAAAGCAAAGGGAGGCGGTTGATCCCATCCTTAAAAAACAGTGGCGCCAGGACTATCTCGCTCAATGTCTGCGCAGTGATTACTGGAAGAAGGAAGCCCTGCAGCGCCTGGCTGACGACAGGATTCGGCCCAACCTGGCGATTGGAGCCCAGGGTGACCCCTTCGTGATCGGGGACTACATGTATGACTATCGGCTCTTCGCCTATATTCTGAGCGAAGGTCACGATGCCCGCGATCTTTTGCTGGCCCAGTATCATATCAATGAGAAAGGCCAGAAGGTGGAAGGGCCCATCGCCAGCCACTCCGTTCCCGGCAAATTCGTGGTCGGCAACGGCCAGCCTCTGCAGATCGATCGCCGCTATGGAATGCTGACGACGCAGTGGTTCATCTCCTTGAACACCATGTTCGCGGAAATTCCGCGGAATACGGCAGCCCAGTCCTATCGCTCCTACCTGGGTCTGGATATAGCGAAAAGCGAGGGGCTTTATCCCATTGAACATGAGCCTAAAGACTATGATAATAAAGGCGTGAAGCAGCCGGCCTGCGCCTTCTGTCACAGCACGCTCGATCCTCTCTCCTATGCCTTCACCCCTTATGCGGGCATCTCGGTTCCAGGTTATCAGGTTGGCACTTATATGCCTGATCGCACGGAGTATGAAAGCCTGGGTTATATCTTTGGTCAGCCGGTCGCCAACCTGGGGGAATGGGCGCGCGTCGCCGCCGAATCGGATGCCTTTAAACAGAATCTCGCGCTCATGTTCTTTCAATTCTCCATCGGACACGCGCCCCGAACCAGCCAGCAGCGCACGGATTTCGCCCAGCTCTGGCAGAACCTGGATGAGGATGGCTATGCGGCGGATCGTCTGCTGCATCGCCTGGTTGAAACCCTGACCTTTGCCGGGAGGATCAGCGATGCGGAATAAGATCCTGCTCATCTTGCTTGTCTTGTCGAGTCAACTCCAGGCGGACGTGCTCTGGAAGCGGGCCACTGTTTTGCGCAATGATCTGGCCCAGGCTTTGGAGCTGCCGCCTGATCAACTGTGCAAGGAACTGGGCACCTATTCCTGTACGGATCTGGTTCATAATTTTGCCTTGGGTGGCCGTGATCCCTTCGATCGCGCGCAGTATACCTCAATGGAAAAGCCTTCGCAGCTGACCGTCACCGCCTTTGAACGCACCGTCCTGCAGAGCTGTATCCAGCGCATCAAAAAGGATGCGAGTGGAGCGACGGTCTTTCGCTTCTATGCCCTGAATCGGACCCTGAATGAAACCAGCGATGAATTGATCCAGCAGCAGATTCAGGATCTTTATCGGCGCTTTTTCCAAAGACCGGCCAGCAGCGCCGAGATCACAACCGCATTGAAACTGGCGGATCGCGCCCGGTTTGGGTCCACGCGCATGGATCAGTGGAGCCAGGCCCTTTGCCTGGCAGTAGGTTCTCAGTGGGCCAATCTGTTCTTCTAAAGGAGAAGGGACATGCAAGGGAATCGACGTCAATTCATTCAGGCTGCCGCCACCGGAGCTGCGGCTCTGTCCTGTCCTTCGCTTCTGGCCCGCGCGCGCACCGTGCCGCGAGCCGATGCGGAGACTGGCAAACTCCTGATCATTATCGCGGCGGCGGGCGGCGCGAGTATCGTGGATTCATTTCTGCCGGTGGTGGCCAGCAGTGACAATACGGGTATTCGAACCTACAAGCCGGAACAGATCGAGAGTGTCACGGGTTCCGCGTTTCGTGCCGTCAGGAAGGTGAATTATTCCCTGGGTGTGCCGGTCGGCAATGACTATGCGATGGTGGACTTTATCAAACGTCATGGCATGGATATGGCTGTGCTGCCCTTCACCTGCAGCAGTGTCAATCACCTGATCGCCTCGCAGCGATCCCTGAATGGCAATGGCATCAATAAAGGCCGCACTCTGATGGAGGCGATGGCCGCACAGTATGGAGCGGACAAGCTCCTGCCGAATATCAATATGTCGTTTGGTGGTTATGCCATCGACGGAACGGACGCGGCGTTGCCAGCCTATGCGAAGGCCGAGCAAATCGCGGATGCACTGCTCTTTCCCCTGGCCCTGCATCGGGAGCAGGTCATCGCGGATCGCACCAACCAAGAACTGCTGGAAGCCGCGCGTGTGGTTCGGACGGAATTGGAAGCGCTGCAGCCGCGTGCGAAGACGATGCAGAACCTCAGTCCGATCAAGGAATTTCTCACCTTCCGGCAAAAGGTTCCCGCGATCGAAGCGGCCCAGCTGCTGGAAGCCCTGAGCCTTCTCGATCTCGCGCGCTTCAATGAAATGGGGCAGCTGCGGGATGAACGCAACGCGCTCCTGGCGAAGGTGCGGGAAACCTTTCCCAAGTTTTTGAATGATCCGCTGGAAGCCCAGGCGGCCATGGCCTTTTTGCTCCTGCGTTACGGGGTCAGCTGCAGTGTGACGCTCGGACTGGACAACCTGGTGCGCTTTGAAACTCTGGGCTCCGGTCGCATCATGAGCAACCTGCCCCTGGCCTTCGACTGGTCTCATAACTCCCACCAGGGCGCGCAAAATACCATGTGGCGCCGACTACTTTCCGTGATGGATCGCCTGATTCAACTGCTCAAGAACGAGGATCATTTAGGTCAACCGGAGCTGGGCCGCATGTGGTCGCGCAGCCTCATGTATGTGGCCACCGAATTCGGTCGCGATCGCTCCCGTTCCGGGGGCAGTGGTCATGATCTCAACAATGCCGCTGTGATGGTTTCCCCGCTTTTGAAGGGCAACAAGGTCTATGGCGGAGTGGATCCCAAAACGGGTTATACCTATGGCTGTGATCTCAGCACGGGTGAACCTGAGCCGGGTCGTCAGCTCAGCGAAGGTGATGTGCATCATGTGATGCTGCAGGCTTTGGGCATTGCGGCCAGCGGCGCACCGAATGCAAGCGGAATCATTCGTCCGGCCTGAATCCCTGATCGAAAAGTAAGAAACGCCCGCTGATACCAGGCCGATACGTCCCCGGCTCCCTTAAGGAGCGCGAGGACTTTCGCTTGGGTGTACGTTTTTCCAGAGCTCCTTATAAAGTCACCTACATGAAAGATGGGGTGCAGCATACCATCCGGCGTCGGCCTCCGCCGAAGCTTCATGATATGGAGGTGCAGGATGAAGTGCGCCTCGTTCATGGCAAGAATGATGACTTCAAGGCCGGGGAAACCCTGACCGTGAAAGGCATCAATCCGCGCCAGCCGAATGTTTTGCATCTGGTGAATGAGGATGGGCTGTCCACTTTTGTGGACTATTACGATGCGAAACTGGAAACGATGCGTGGGCCGCGCAATGGCATGGATGTCATTGATCTGCCCATCAACAATCGTTATCTTCTGTGGCCTTAAATATCAGGGAACAGCACAAAGACCTTCGTTCGGACCGGGTGTGCCGGCGGCATCGTAGTTGCTCAGGAAGAAGTGCTGGGTCCCCCATCCCATCAAACGACCGCTGGAATCATAGGCCAGAGCTCGCAGAAACTGCTGGCCGTTGAGATTGGGGCCCTGATCGAAGCGTTCCACCTGAATCGTTTTGCGATCGATGTTCCGCACCGCCATGCTATTGATCGTGGACCAGACCGTCTTGCCCGAAGGACAGCGCTCCAGGATCTGGACATCGATCTTGGCCGTGCTGCGGATAAAGCCCAAATTGATCGTCACCGAGGAGCCCGCCGGAAAGAGTTTCTGGTTGGGCGGCAGCTGCAGTTCGATGTCACCACTCAGGTCATCCGGATTTCGGGCGAAGGACCAGAAGATGGATGGTTCAAAATCCGGGATGTCACCGATGCGAAAGGCCTTGCCATTCGGCGTGCGGAATTCAAGCCCATCCTGAGGGGTACGGCAGCGCTCAAGTTCCACGGAAGGATCATCGCGGTTGATCAGCGTGCAGACACCTTCGATCACCTTGCCCATGTTCTGCAGCTGCTTGCGGTTGTACCAGGCGGGATCGGCCTGCATTCTCTGACCATCCTTGTAGTGTCCGGACTGACCAACGAGCATGATCACGATCGCATCCGTGATCAGCTGCTGCTGGCCGTTGGGATCAGTCAAGCGCACAGGGGCGCGATGCGGGAGGAGCTTGACCGGTTTTTTCAAAAGCTGCTCACTCGCAGGGATGATGTAATGAGCACCGAGCATGACATGTTCCGCGTCAGGCGTTTGCACCTGGGATGCCAGGCAGCTCGAAAGCGTGAGCGGGCAGTGGACAATGATCACGCGTCGCGGCTGGTTGTCGACCTTGCCGGTTTCGCCGTACGTCAGCTGCAGGTAATCGACCATATAAATTTCAGAAATGCTGGTATCGAGCTGCAGGTTGGCCTGAATCGGGGCGGAAAAACTTTCGACGGTCAGAGGCGGATTGCGGGGGAGCAGTTCAATTTTTTCGCGGGTGCCGGCATCCTGCCAAAGAAATCCGCGATTCAGGGTTTCAATCGTTTCCATGGCGAAGAGGATCTGGACATTCTTGCGAGCTTCCTTGTCGCGCGAATGCACCTGAGCGAGCTGCCAGGCCCAATCATAGACGGCATCGGCGGTATGCAATGATGGGGAGAGATCGAGGTGCTGGGCATCCAGGTGTTCCCGCACCAAAGCTCCATAGGCTTCCATCTGCGCACGAAGGCTGTTGTTTTCGGGATTGTCATCCAGTTTCAAAACCGAGCGCGGCAGACCCACCGCCGTCTCACCATTCAGCATCCCGCGCAGGGATCCATCCTGATCATGAATCCCGCGGCTGGGTTCGGCGGTAAAGCCGGATTCCTTGTAAGCGACAGCCAAAAGGATTTCCCGGGGCAGCTTATAACGGCTGGAGACATCATGAAAGACCTGAGCCACATCCCCGAGCGGGGCGGCGGGCGGAGCCTTCTTTTTGGTATCCTGGCCACAGGATGCCAGCAGCAGAAAGCTGCCCAAACCAAAGATGAAAGGCCGGAGTTGTGTGCGAATCATAAAAGGACCTCCTCGCGTCCGCGTTTCCTACCATTATAGCTGAGACGCTCCCTTCCGATAATGCAGTTGGAGGTTTCCCTTGAATATGCGGTGGATCCTGGTCTTATTGCTAAGTTTCGCGGGTGATGCATTCGCCGGGCGGATCGACGTTGGCAATCTGGAAAAAAGAAGCGCCGTCTCCAGGGAATTCGAAATGATCGCGGAACCATCATCCGGGATACGGGTGGAGGACATGCCGTCCCTGAGCGGCTGGCAGTCATTGCCTGCGGATCTGCGGACCTTTAAGTTGGGCATTACCGATCAGGCCTTCTGGGCCCGCACGACCCTGACCAATTCCGCGGCCACGGAAAAATCCTTTTATCTGGTCAGTGAGGATCCCCGCACCGATGTCATCGACTTTTATCTGCTGAATCAGGGGCGGCTGCAGTTTGAACGTCATACGGGCGACCATACCCCTTTTTCTTCACGCGGATTCTTTTATCGTGGCTTTGCCTTTCATCTGACACTGGGGCCCGGAGAAACGCGGGAGGTTTATCTGCGCTTTCAATCCACGGCGCCGGTGGAAATCGACATGCAGGCCTATCCAACCTGGAGTCTCGAAAAGGAAGCCGCGAAAGCCCAGCATGCAGGCACCCTTTATTTCGGAGCCATGGCCTCGATTATCCTGTTTAATTTCATGCTTTTTGTGAGCAGCCGGGAGCGGATTTACCTCAGCTACTGCCTTTTTCAAGGCGTGACAGCCGGCGCCATCTCCGTCAGTTTCGGTTCCGCCTATGGGCTTCTCTGGCCTGATTCCCCGGAGTTGAATGGCCTGATGTCCATTCTTCTGCCGAGCCTCGCGCCCTCTCTCGCCTTGATTTTTACGGCCTCGTATCTGGGTCTGCGCGATAAAAACCGCATGCTCTGGTGGATCACCCAAGCTTTCGCCAGCATCCAGATTCTGGTGGGATTCTTCGGGGCCTTTGGAGGCGGTGATCTGTTCGTGATGCGTACCCTTTATTATGCCTTGATCCTGGGACCCTTCATGATCTTTAGCGTCGCGGCCTATGGGGCCTGGCGCCGCGATCGCGCTGCGATCCTGTTCCTGGTCGCCTGGGTTCCACTGATCCTCAGTGCTGTACTGTTTTCACTGGTGCGCCTCGGCCATGTGTTTAGCTCGTGGCCGCAGGGTGTGGAACTGGCCTTTGGTTCCATTTGGGAGGCGGTGTTTCTTTCCGTCTGTCTTGGTGACAAATTCAATCAGATCAAAAAACAGGAAATCAACTATCTGCGGCGCATTCGGAACGAAGAGCTGGCCGCCCGCGAGGCCGAGCTGATGGCCGAAGCCCGTCGGCGGGAAAAGCTGATCCATGAGCGGGAGGCCGCGGCCAATCGCAACCTGGTGCGGGTCATCTGTCATGATCTTGCCAATCCTTTGAATATCATGCTCAACTATGCCGCGATCCATGAACAGCCGGAGATGAGCTGGCCGGAGGTGCAGCGTTATCTGAAACGCATGCACAGCGCCGCCATGCATCAGCAGGAAATCATCGAGCATGTTCGGGACTTTGAGGCCATTAACTCCGGCAAGACCCAGGTGAAGCTGGTGCCGGTCGATCTGCAGGAAGCCATTTCCCAAATGCAGGACCTTTTGCAAAAACGCCTCGAGGACAAGGGCATCCGCATGATCATCAGCGGTCTGGAAGCCGGCCTGCATGTGATCGCGGAACAACGCAGCCTTGTCTATAACGTCCTCGCGAACCTGGTCAGCAACGCCATCAAATTCAGTCCGGATCATGCGACGATTGAACTTCGCATCGACCCCCGACCGGATGAGGTCATGATCACGGTCATGGATCATGGCATCGGCATGGATGCCGACCTGCAGGCGAAGATCTTCGACATTTCAAGCCCGACCACGCGTCCCGGTTTGAAAGGAGAGAAGGGCACCGGCTTTGGTCTGCCCATCGTCAAAAGTTACGTGGAGTGCTATCAGGGGCGTTTGGAGGTGGAAAGCACGCCCGTGGAAGAGAATGCCGAGGTCCATGGCACGCGTTTCCTATTAACGCTGAAACGCGGTCTCCCCCACACTGCAGTCGCTTAAATGCTTTGCAATAAGTGGCTGTAAATCCTTCCTAAATGACTGCTTATCTCAATTTTTACCAAGGATTAGCCGATAAGGATAGTGACAGTATCTCCCAGACATTTTTACCGTCGGTAGGTTTGCAATGCGCTTCATGGCTTTACATGTCGTCTTGCTGCTTTGTTCCTGCAGTCCCCTTAAAAAGGATCTGCGGTTCACAAAGCAATCCAATCGTGCCGGCACCATTGATGCGACCGTGAATCGGACAATCGAGACCGGCACGCCGCAGCCCGACGTCAGCAAACTCACCGAATACTGTGCCCCCGCAGTAGCCGAGGCCAATGCCGCGGGTCAGCGGGCGTTTTTGCAGATGATCGCGCATTATCAGTTCGCGAGTTGCGAGAGCTCCATACCGTATTTTGCCAAGGCCACCGAACTCGATTTTTCCGGGGCCGGTTTAACGGATATCCAACCCCTGCAGTATTTGCCGCAGCTTCAGCGCCTCAATCTCAATGACAACCGCATCAGCGATCTGAGTCCCATCAAGGACAACGTGGAACTCAAATATCTGGAATTGGCCCGCAACGGTTTGGATAACATCAGCCCTCTGAAGAATTTGACCAATCTGATCGAACTTGGGCTGTCGGAAAACCAGCTCGTGGATATCAGCGCGCTGAGCTCTTTGAAAAATCTCAAAGTGCTGCAAATCTCGCGCAACCTGATCACCGATATCTCCCCAATCAAGGATCTGGTGGATATCGGTGTCCTCAGCATCCATACCAATGCCATCAGCGATGTGACGCCGCTCACCAATATGGTGAAGCTTACCTTTCTCGATCTACAGAACAACCCTGGTATTCGTGATCTCAGTCTGCTCAGCAAGATGACCCGCCTGCAGGCCATCGACCTGCAGGGCACCGCCGTGACCGATATTTCCTTCGTCAGCAATCTCACGGAACTCAAAGGCATCAAGATCAATTCCACCATGGTTCAAAATCTGGCCCCGCTCATGAATCTGCCGGCTCTCCTGAGCGTCGACGTGGATGCCGGAGCCGATCTGATCGGCGGCCCTCCGCGGGTCATCGCTGATCCAAGCGTGTTCAGCCGTATCAAAACTCTGGAAAAACTTGTGCTCGTGCGGCAGGGTATGACCGACCTTTCGTTTCTGAACGGCATGACCCAGCTCAAGGCTTTGAATTTGAATTTCAATACGCCGGCGGATCTCACGCCGGTCAGTCAGTTGACCAACCTCGTGCAGTTTTCCTGTGCGAACTGTTCCCTGACCACCACAGCGTTTCTGACGAATCTGAAAAACCTGGAGATCATCCAACTCGGTGGCAATACGATCACCGATTTCACAGGTCTGACCGGCCTGACCCGGGTGAAATCCCTGGACCTCAATGCCACGGGAATCGCGGACCTCACGCCGCTCGCCGGCATGGTGCAGATGGAGGAACTGATCCTTTTCGCCAACCGCGTGACGGATATCAGCGTTTTGAAAGGCATGACCCGGATGCGCGAGCTGGATATCGCCTCCAACCAGATTCAGGATTTGACTCCCCTGACGGGAATGAATGGTCTGGTCGTTCTGGATATCGGCAGCAATCAGATTCCCAGTACAGCGCCTTTAACAGGTCTGGTAAAATTGCAGAGGCTTTTAATCGGGGCCAACCCGGGTATGGATGTGGCGGGCATCGCCAATCTCAAACAGCTGAACTTTCTGGAACTGACGGATCTGGCTCTGGCGGACTGTGCGATCGTGTCCGGTCTCAGCGCCCTTACGGAACTGAGTCTGGCGCGGAATGCCTTGACCAGCATCGCCTGTGTCAAGGATTTACGGAATCTTTTGGTGCTGAATTTCCAGGGCAATCGGGTGGCGGATCTTGCCCCGCTGAAGGATATGGTCAATATCTATGATTTGACTGCTGCGGCCAATCTGATCGCGGATATCAGCGTGCTGAAGGGTCTGACGAAACTGGAACTTCTGAATTTAACCAACAATCAGGTAGCGGATGTGGCCACGCTGGGGGCGCTGCCGCGTCTGAGAAACTTCCGTCTGTTGACCAATCCCTTGGGGAGCACGGTCGCCAAATCGGACACCAACTGCCCGACGGGACCAGCGGTGAATGTGGCCATACGAAACTTCTGTCTGGAATAGGGGTCTGCATGCTCTTGCGTTCGCCGGCATCGCCAAGGTTCATCGTCCTGCTGCTGCTCGGCAGTGGTCTGGTCCTGTCATGCAAACCAGGTCAGTCGCTCAGCAATGCCAAGGAACCCCAAAAAAATGAAGATGACAAATCGCAGGATGCCAGCGAAGAGAAAGTGGATATTCCGGTGAACATAGCCGGATCCTACCTTACCTGTGCCCTGCGCAAGGAAGCCAAGGTCGAGGATCTGGAAGCCCAGTATGGCTGTCAGCTGACCGATCAGGGGACCAAAAAGAAACTGGACCTGACAGCCAGCGCGCAGCGTCTCAGCTGGTCAAGCAATATCACGGATGGGGTGGCGATTACCGATCAGGAGGCGTCCTCCATTTATCATGTTCTCTATAACGTCAGCGCCACCAGTCTGGAAACGCTGCAGGAGAAGTTGAAAGGCCTTGATGTCATCGCCAGCTGGAAAACGGATTCCGGTCAGGTGATCCCGGTGAAGCAGGATAAGGTTCTCAACGTGCTGAAACCGGCGATCGAACTCGAGGACTTTGAAGCCCCGATCGTGCGCGAACAGACCATTCAAACCGACCGACCCGGCTCACTCTGAGGCGGCGGCCAGGCGGCTCAGACGACCGATGAAAAAGCTGTTGCCCTGAATTCTCTGAATGCGTTGAACCCGGTCGCGTTCGGCTTCATCCATGGGATCCTCGCGATCCCAGGCGGACAGGAGTCCTTCATTCTTCCGGTTCACAATTTCAAAGCCCGGATAACGGGCATCCATATAGAAATAGATCCGGGCCAGATCCCCACGAATCTCGCGACGTGGTTCGGCCACGCGATGACCCACTTCAAAATCGCAGCGACCGAATTCCCGCGGTTCCCCGCCGACGTCACCAAAGGGATAATTGGAGCGTGCGGCATTCAGTTCCCCGATCGCCGGCAGAAGATTATAGAGATCGGCTTCCATGCGGGCAAAAACATCCGAAGTCGAGCGGGCACATTCGCGGCCTTTTCTCTTCCGTCCCCGATTTTCGCAGCTGGGATGCCCATTTTTCCATTCACTGAAGCGCTGACCGAAAACGCTGGCTGGCACCACATGCTCCCATTCAATGCGGCGGCTGCGGGCGCCCTTGCCCTTGTAACCGCAAGCGGCCGCATCGATGCGATTCTTGCGCTCCAGGTCGTAGGGACAGCCGCAATAGATGTCGACACCACGAGGATGGAGTTTCCGCAAAAGGTTTTTGGCTTCATCAAAGTCCTTGGGATGCTGAGGGCTGAAGCTTAGGATCGCGGTGGTTTCAGGACCCGGTTCCGGTTGGACGGCGGGTTCAGGGTCGGCTGTTTTCTGTGGGGGCTTCGGCCCTTCCTCTGGCTTTTGCAAATATTGATAGAGACCAAACAACACGAAACCAAGAGCCAGAATACGCAGCAACTTTTTCGACATGGAAATCCTTTCGCAGCAAGACCTTCTTTTTAAGGAGAAAAATTCCAGAAAGCCAGCGCTGCTTTTTGTGTCATAATGACATTTAATGGCACATTTTGAGAAAATAAAGGGCGTCGCATGCTGCGAATCATGTCTTTATTCATCGCCTCGCTTGGGATCAGCGCCTGTCAAACGTCACCGATGCCGGCCCGGAGCCCGGCGCCACCACAACCGCTTCTGGACAACGGACCTCGCGTGGATGAAGGGGTTAAGGCGCATCAAAATCACTGGCTGAAGGGTCTGGTTTTGGATCCCGATCAGACCGGTGTGACCACTCTGGTGGTGCTGGGTGACAGCTGGTCTGATACTGGCAATCTCTTTCAAAAAACGCAAACCCTGGCGCCGCCGCAGGTCTTCTGGCGTTCGCGCTTCAGCAATGGTCCCATTTGGGTTGATTACGTGCAGGGCGCCACGGGCTGGTCCGTTCGCAATTATGCCTTTGCCGATATCGAGGAAGGTCAGGCTCTGGAAACCATTCCACCCACCTCGCTCCTGGGTCAGATCGAACATCTGAAACAGGATACGAAAAAAAGCAATCGCGAGGTCATGCTCGTGAGTCTTTGGGTTGGCCCTGATGCCTATCGGGATAAGGCCGATGCCGAGGCGATCCCTGAGGTCCTGAACCAGATTCGCGAGGCCTTGATCACACTCGACAGTCTCGGTTTTCATCGGGTGGCTGTCGGAAGTCTGCCGGATCTTTCCGAACTGCCACTGGCTTCATCCCCAGCGGTGCCCTCCCTTCAGCGCGCCTTCTGGAAAACGGTGGCGACCGCCCATAATGCGGGGCTAAGCAGTCTTTTGGAGCAGCTCAAAAAGGAGAAATTGAGTCTGCGGGTCTATCCCTATCAGGCCAATGGCGTGCAGGCGTTGAGTCGCGAAAAAGCCGAATCCGCGGGTGTGGTTCTAAAAAAAGGCGCCTGCTTTGACGGTGATGCCCGCGGTCAAGTCGTCGGTGAGCGCCGCTTCTGTCGGCAGCCCGGCAGCACTCCCTACTGGGATGCCACGCACCCGAGCAGCAAACTCCATTGCTTTTATGCGGCCCAGTTTTTAGCCGATACCGCGCACGCGGAGCATGTGGGTGGTTATAACAAGGGGCACGCGGTGGACCATTGCCAGCGGCTTTAGAATGATTGGACCCACAGGTATCTCGCGTCTTAGCGACGGGCCGACCCCTCCAGAGCCGTCTGAAAAAAGTGTGTTGCTCTTAACAAAATCGAATTTTTAGTTCTGGCTGCTTGGCCGCATGTTGCCGCTATGAGATGCTGGAAACACAGGACAGTTGTGCCAAGCGGCGTTCATGAAAAGTCATTGAAACTAAACCCAGCTTGATTGGCATCTGCGCTACTCTGATTAAGTGCTTTCTGTAAGAGAGTTTAAGATTTCTTAACCTGCCAGTCAAAATCCCAACATCCCTCGGTATAGCCAGGATTGAATCAGAATTTATTCCAATAATCTCAATGGGATTTTCTTGACAGATGAAATTCGGCTGCGGAAATGTCCGGCGGTATCCTTGTTTGTCGTCCTGCCTGAAAACGATATCTGCATCAAACTAAGCCTTAATGGCTTAACATGATCTGGACTCGACAATAGGAGCATTGTATACCCGCCACACAAAATGGTTAGTCGCTTCTTTCGGGGTGACAGTCGGCAAATGCATTCGACCCTGCTCCATCCACGAGAAACGATCACTATCTAAACCGGAGTCTTTCACTACTCCCACGCTTCATAGGTGGCAAATATGTCCAAACTATTTATGAGCATGATTTTCACGGCCTTATGGTGTACCACCGCGTTCGGTGCGGAGTTGAAAACTCTGCGTCATCCGCTATGTGGGGTGGAGCTTTATTTCACCAAAGTTGACCAAAAGTGTGGAGCGGGTCTCTACTTTGAAAAGAGAAGCCCCTCCTGTGAAGTCGAGGCTTACAGCGAGCGCAGTGATATAGCCTGCGGCACCGAAATGAAAAACATAGAAATCTGTGCCCGCCCACCCAGGTGCCCAACCTGTGAAATCAGATGCCGTTATGAGCTTAGAGAGGTTCGTAAAACCTGTCGTCTGCCTCAGTTCGGGGTTGAGAGCTACAAAAGCTGTCGGCATGCCAGCCATGGAATTGAAGCCTATGCCAGCTGTCGCCTTCCGGAATTTGGTATTGAACGATACAAGGAGTGCGCATTTTACAAAACTCCTGAAGAGCTTGAAGCGTATATCACAGAGGTATCATTATCTCTTGAAAACTATACCCAAATTCTTCCGATGAGGCAGGCCGATCTTTATAGCAAAATTCGCGATGAAGCATCGTTTAAATGCCTGATCGAAAAATACGACGGTCAGGACTTCATGGAAGAGGTGGTTATAGATCTTAAGGACAAATTCTTCCTGATGTTTGGTTACAAGTATGATGAATCTGAAGTCGATTGCACGCAAACCGAGATTGACACGAATCCCGAAATTAGAGCAGGCGAGCTTACGTGCGCTGGCTATACCTATGACACCCTGAGAACCCTTGCTCAACCTGATGGAATGAGCAAAGGCCTTTTCGATAATTTTGTCAAGAAGTGTCAGGCGAAGATCGTATACGACAACATTGCGAATTGGTTTACAACCAAGAAAGAGGAAGTTTCCCTTTTTCAAGATGATCTCGCAGCCAAAAATGACGCAAGCCTCAAAAACCGTCTCCTTGAATTGAAGAGCCGATTGGAGAAGGTGTCGAATTGAAATCTGCAATAATGGAGCGAGGCATGACACGCAAATTATCCATAGTTCTTGTACTGCTTGGAATGGCTTCTGCTGCGAAATCTCCAGCCCGAGCTGAGGTGAAAACTGTATCGGGCTGTTCCATGTCGGTTTCAAAGAGCCTGCTTCCTTTTGATACCCTGGTTTACTTAAGAAACGGCCTAAGAAATGGTTGTGTTCCAAGGCTCAAGGAGTTGAAGGAGTGCTCAGACAAAGCCGATGCATTATCAAGGCAGCTTCGTAGAATGTCCGAGGAATTTTCAAGCGCCCTGGAGCACAGCGGGGTTGGTTCTGGCACGATGTGGCAGAGGTATCTGTCGCTAAAAGATGAAACTCTTGCAAAGCAAGAGCGGATTGGAGCCCTGATCAATGAATTCAAGGATATTCCGAAGGATGAAGCAGCTATCCTGAGGCAAATGTCCAACCTGGAAATAAAGTTTGCAGCTGAGATCAGTTCGCTAACTGAGGTCTTCAATAAGGAAAGCCGTCTGCTGAGGGCTATTGATGTGCTTCAATCCGACCTTGAAGCCTTCGGGCTTGCAGGGGGACTTAAACTTCAGACTGATGCCGGTGGTGACTGCAATTACAAGGAGATTGAAGGCAACTGGAGCAAGGTTAAGCAGATTGCTGATCACATGGCGTCTGAACCTGCAGTCATTAGCAACGCCATTGTTAAGAGCCGGGAGACCCGGGAAGCACTGGTGCAATATGCATTTGCTTACTTCCGCCTCGCACTTGAGACGGCGTACAGAAATGCAATCATCGGCGGTCTCTCTGAACTTGGGGGTAAGCTGGATGCCGTCCTTCAGGCAAAGACCATTGGTGCAGAGTTCGAGGCCTGGGTGACATTCACCGCGACGGAGCCGGACAGGAATCAGCTGGAGTCCGTCTATCTTCAATATACGCGTCCCTTGGCTCTGGCGGTTAAGGATCACAATACCAGTAAGAATTTTCAATCAAGAATGAAAATCATAGCTGACCATTATCCGGACGTTGCTGCCCCATACATCAGCCGCATGGAAAGCATGATTGGGTACTTCCAGGAAAAGGTTGATCGAATTGGCAAAAAAGGATGGCAGGGATATTTGACGAGCCAGAAGGCATGGGCCGGAAGGTATGTAGCCAACCCTGCAAAAGTCACGGAACCATGCGTTCGATCCATGAACGAATACCTGACCACATTTTCCATCGTTGATTCGTTTGACAGGTATCAGGAAGCTGAAGCCACATACAAGACTGCAGCTGAAATTTGCAGAAGGAAATGACGATGAGACTTTATTTTACCATATTTCTGCTTGCCCTTGTCGGCTGCATGCCGCTCAAGGATTCCGTTTCGAATTTGAAAGACCTCAACTGTCCAAATGGAACCATTCCTATAGATTCTCCCTCGGGCATGGTATGTTCAGGACCCATAATTTATATTGATCCGAAAACTGGGCAGCTCAAGGCTGGCAATGTAGTCGCAGTTATAACCCAGGGTGTAGAGCAGGACTTAACCAAAGATGAAGTGATGCTTGCCGCCATAGGTCCCTATCTGCCTCCCCAGTACGAAGGGTGGATATATGCCATTCGCGCCAAAGCCTACAGAGATGCCTGTAAAAAGGTGCAGGGTGATATTGCTGTTCTTGAGCAAGAAGCTGGAGAATTGGCCAAAGGAACGAATGAAGCCCTTGGCAGCCTCCAAACTGAGCAGGGAGGGCTTGAGAAAAGCGCCAGCCAAAGCGGATTTGGTCAGCGCGATGCGTTCGCTGGGGAAGTCGGAGCGTTCGAGCAGCAGTCCAGTCAGCAGCTTTCTACATTCAGTGGCCTTATCCCGCCACCTGAAGACATTCCCGCGAATGGGCAAACGCCTGAGCAGCTCTTCCCCGAGCAGGCCAAATGCGAAATGGGCCAGAACCTGGTCGATCATGCTGAGCAAAAGGTGGAGGAGTTCAAAAATCAGCCCGATTATGAAGTCAGGAAAGGCCTTGTTGGTGTTGCGAAATCAGCTATAGAAGGGGCAAGGACCAGCTATCAGGAAGGCAAGATTGCCCAGGGTGATGCACTCTATAGCGTTGCCACCACTGCCGCTGATATCGCACTGAGCCTTAATCCCGTGACGGCTTTTGGCAAGGATCTCTATGAAGCGTGGACTGGCCGCAACGCTTTGACAGGTCAGCCGCTCACGAAGTTTGAAAGGACCCTGGCCTATGTCGGAGTGTTTACTGGAGGTGTCGGGAGCAAGATAGCTCTCGCTGTGAAACTTGGGGCATTCATCAAAATCGGCAAGGGGATGGACGAGCTGGCTGAAGCCGAGCGCTTCATCAGGTCCGCAGAAAGCCTGGGTATCAAAGGCCCTGTTGATGTTAAGTCATTCAGTGATGTAGCTAATAAAATGGGCAAATCACCTGAGGACCTAGCCGAAGCAGTAAAGTCTGGAAAGGGTCTGATAGGTCGAGATTTTGAGGAACACTTGGCTTCGAAGTTGGGCGGGCAACCCAGCTTCAAAATGGGCGGCCGGGAATTTGACGGAAAGGTTGGAAATGCTTGGTTTGAAGCAAAAACTGGTGCATATTGGGACAAACTTGATACTCCCAATAATCCGACACTCGCAGATTTTAAGTCTGATATGGGTTCAAGACTTAGTATAGCTCAGAACAATGGGGCCTCATATCATTTGATTTCAAACACACCGATAAGGCAAGATGCAAAAGATTATCTCATTAAAAAAGGGATAACCTATGTTGACCTGTGGAGGTAATCGATGTCGAACTCAGCATTTACGCGAATTGATATTGATAAAGCGACAGACTTCATCAAGTTGCTTAGCGTGCTTCTCGGTAGCGCCTGGAAAATGGAGTTTAATGGAAAAGTGAATTACGTCCCGCTTGGAAAGGAATTCGGCGAATGGACTATTAAGCAATACAATAACGATCAAGAGGTTTTGAAAGAAGTTGAAAGGAAAATCGACCTTAATGAAGACATAGCCATCAGTCTTTTTTATGATAATCTTGCGACAGGCGTTGACATCATATTTAAGCCGGGCAACAGCCAAGTAACATTTGGATGGAACATTAACCGAATTGAAGAAAGTTCAGGAAAGCTTGACTTCCTATGGTATACAGATCGACTCAAAAAATCGCTACAGAAGGAATTTGGCGGTAAAAAGCTTTTATCATTCGAATATGATTCTGGAGCGCAACTCATCCAGAGTCGCGAAGATACTCTTTGATCTGGTAAACCTTGATATGGCAATGGATTCCAGATTCACAGCTTGGCGCTGGACTCATGTTAGTTCGGGGATCGGATGAGGACACGATGAAATATTTCTTACCTTGTTTGAGTTTCTTCGTGCTATATGGGTGTGTAACGGTGCCCAAAACTTCTGTGTGGTTTCCGTTCGAAATGTACAATAACCAAGTTGTTGTTGATATTGCCGTCAAGGGTCATCCTGTAAAAGCCCTGATTGATACTGGAGCTTCGATGACGGTGATAGACAAGAAGCTCGCTGTTTTTTTGAACATTAAATCTGATTTGTCAGGACACACCTCGACCATTGCTTCTTCGGATAAAACTGATTTTGCGGTTGGCGTTCCCTTTAGTTTTTATGGCGAAGATATAAAGCATAATGTTGCGATTCGAAACCTAAGTGGAGTCGGCTGGAAAGTGCTTCTCGGTTCCAGTTTGCTCAAGGGTGTAGTAGTGGAGTTCGACTTCCCAGGAAGGAGAATGCGCTTTCATGACCTCGGAGGGAAAAGGCACCAAAGTCCGACGAAGCCTATTAAACTTATCAAAAATAACTCATTATATTACACTATACTCAATATTGATGGAATACCTCGCAAGTTTCTCATTGATACAGGGGCCGTATTCCCATTAGCGGTCCCTTCTTCAAGGGCAGAAATAGAAAAAAATATCTCCGATGGAAAAAGCTCCATTAAAATAATGGGCGCCCACAATGAAGAAACAGAAGGCTATATCGATGTGGCGAATCCTTTTGCAATAGGAAGCTATACATTTAGCAAAGCAAAGATTGCTTATTACGATAGAAAGTCCGGTGCTTACATCGAAGGCATCCTCGGAATGGGTCTTTTCAAAAGTTTGACACTAATAATTGATGTGCAAAATAATGAAATGTATCTCGAAGCTTATGAGTGACCCAATCCCATATGCCGACCAAAGGATACCGAGTTCACCCACTACCGGCGATCGCTGAGGATCGCCCAGGATTTCACTTGCTTCCAGCATACTTGACAATAATTGTCACGGATGGGTCATCCTGCAGAGACATGACAACGGTCTTGGATTCCGGTTCGACGGCCGTTGCGCGCACCGTGGCATCTCGATAGACGAATTCTCTGCCTTCGGAAGCGTCGGCGGCGACCAGATCGAAGTCCGCTGGCTGCACTTCAATCAAAATTCCTGCAGGCGCTTCACTGGCGCTTTCCATCAGCTTGACAGCTTTTGAGATTCGTTGTGTCACCGGATGCGCAGTGGGATTCGAGATGGCAATCCTTTACGCCGTATTTGGCCGAACTGCGAGGTGTCCGGTGCCCAATTGAAATTTACCAAACCTATAAAAAATTTTGCAAATAGTCGCAGCTTCGCGAGTCATTGCTATTTTATAATCTGTTTCTGGAGCAAGCATGAAAAGTTATGTTATGCAGCGGATCCTTGCGTTCTCATTCGTAATGCTCATCCCGGCCTGTGGACAGGTGCCATCCAATGATTCATCCCTGAAATGGGATCTATACGACGTCTCAGTAAAGGGGTATCCATACTAACTTATCAACAAGGTCGATAACCGGGAAATCAAGGTCTATATTGAAGGCGAGGAAAGTCTTTTGCGCATGCATATCACCGAATCTATCCAAATGTGGACTGACCCACTGCCAGTGTCTGTGAAGGTAACCTTCGTTTCAAATAGGTTTGAAGCGGATCTGGCTGTACTGGTTGTGCCAAAGGGTTTCCGGCCGACGTGAATGGACCAATGTAACTCCATTTGATATTCCTGAAATCACGTTGTTCCAAAACCATAAGCGAACTGTTCTGCTGCATGAAATGGGCCATGCCTACGGTCTGAAAGATACCTATGTGGTCTACAAAGACCCGGTAACCGGTGCTGAAACCTCCGTCTGTAACCTTGACGGCCCTCAACCGCAGAGTATTATGTGCCTCGGTGGAAACGGGCTCTATCAGCTCTATCCGGACGATAAGGGTTGAACCATTTCATTTCACTCAGTCTGCCGCGCGAGTCGATTCTGACTTGCGCAGGGGCTTTTGGCTCCTTGGGCTGCATAGGATGGTCAAAATAGCAATATAAATATTTGAACAGACCATGAGCCGCCCTCTGTTCAGCATGCTTTTTCTTCATTCTGGACCAGAATTGGTCGTATGCAATCCTACCTAATAGTCCAGGAATACGTTGATTATTGTAGAAACATATGGTTACCATAAAAGCAATCAAGGAGAGAAAATGCACTTGACGCTGAAGCTCAAAATACAGCCTGATGCTGAGGCCCAAAGTAAACTTTGGGAAGTCTCCCATCGCTGTACTGAGCTTTGGAACGCATGTGTTGAGCAGAGGAAAGATAGCCGATCATGGGGAAAGGTAAACGTTTTTTCCCAGAAAAAAGAGCTGCCGGCACTCAAAAAAGAGTGTCCTGAGTTCAAGGTTCCATCTTCGCAGGTCCTGCAAAACGTGGTCTTTGATCTTGATTCAGCCTATAAGATGTTTTTCACAAAGAGAAGACAAGGCGACCAGAACGTCGGCCAGCCAAGGTTCAAATCCCGTAAATATTTCTACACCCAGGAATACTCGCAGCCAAAGACTTCCTTTGTTCTGGATGATGGAACACTTCGGCTTGCCTACGGCAAAGGCCCAAAGGATTGGATATCGGTAACCCTTCCTGATTATTCGTGGTCGCTCCTCGGAACCCCGAAAACCATGAAAATCGGAATTGACGAACTTTCCAAGGACTGGTTCGTCTGCTTGTCCCACGAAATAAGGGAAGAAAGGCCACGGGAGTCTGGACACGTTGTTCTTTTTGATCCAGGCTGTAAAACGGCATTGACGGGGATTAAGACAGACGGGACATTTTGGGAGTATGATCTTTCCCCCTTAAAAAAGTTCAACATGAGTACATATAAGCTCATTGATGAGATGCGCTCCAGACTGGATCTCTTAAAAAGCAGGACTTCCAATGCGGCACGAAGGTTAAGAAAGCTCATCAAAAAGATGTTTCGAAAAATCGGAACCAGGACCAAAACATATCTTCATGCCCTGGCCAATCAGATTCTACTGGACCATCGTGATACAAAGGAATTTAAAGTAGGAGACTGGGATAAGAGAGAAACTCTTGCCGATACGGGCTGCAGTTTTGCAAACAGGAGAATCAATAGGGCGGTTCAAAATAACAACCCTCTGCAAAAGCTCATCGACATTCTGAAGTACAAGGCCCAGCGTCTTGGTCAGAAGCTCCAAAAAGTTGATGAAAGAGGCACGACGCGAACCTGCTCCAATTGTGATCACAAGCTGAAGAATGGCCTTAAGCCGGAGATTCGGGCATTTTCCTGCCCCAAATGCGGGTTTCAATTTCCGAGGGACCATCAATCATGTCTTAATCTTCTGAAAAGATACGAATCAGCGGTGTGGCACCGCCTTCCCGGGATTTATCCGGGCCGTAGCCGGAGAGTATCGCTTGCGCCATTCTCCTGCAAACTTCAAGAGTCCTGGAAGATTCTTCCAGGGCTCTCTGCATCCTAACTACAGGATGCTCGGGAATTTATTCCCGAGAGGATGTCACGAATCTGGTAGTGTCGCAATATACCCGAACAGGAGCCCGTTCATGTATTTCGAGACGATTCAGCAGTTCCAAAAAGTGCTCGGCAACCTCGAAGCCATCCTTGTGAAGGCGAAACATCATGCGGATCGGCGCGGCTTTGATGCCAACAACTTTCTCGGCATGCGGCTCACTCCCGATATGTTCCCTCTGGTCCGGCAGATTCAGATCGCCACCGACACGGCCAAGGCTACCGCTGCAGGACTGGCTGGAAAGGAAGCGCCCCTCTATGAGGACAACGAAACGACGCTGACTCAGCTGATCGAACGCGTTCGTTCCACGCGGGCTTTTCTCCAGGGTTTCAAAGCCAATGACTTTGCCGGGGTCGAGGCGCGGAAAGTGAAAGTGCCGAGCACACCGGGCAAGGCGATGCGAGCGCCTGATTATGTGATGCAGCGCGCTGTTCCCAATTTTTATTTCCACGTGACCACGGCCTACGCGCTTTTGCGGCAAGGCGGAGTCGATTTAGGTAAAAAGGATTTCCTTGGCGATCTACCTATGATAGATCTATGAATCGCGGTCGCGAGCCTGGTCAAAACATAGGCATGTGGCCCCAAACATGCCTTTTTGACAAATTACGGGTATTACTCGGTAAACGCAAGCTGGGACTACGCTTGCGGACATTTGAAAAGAAATGACCTATCCTACCCTGAAAATTTGTGATAACAGAGGCCCCACTGTGTAACTTGGGCTTGGCCCAAACCACTCATTTACGTGCGACGCCGTTCCTTGGGGTCGCCCTAAAGAAACGAGATCCACTTGTCATTATTCTCTGATTTGAACTTAAGTTCCGAAGTCTTGCGCGCTATTCAGGAACTCGGCTACGAGAAGCCAAGCCCGATTCAGGCTCAGGCTCTGCCGATCCTCCTGGAACAAACCTGTGACTTTCTGGGTTTGGCCGCGACCGGTACCGGCAAAACTGCCGCCTTTACGATTCCCATGTTGGAACGCATTGATCCCGCCAGACGGGAAGTTCAGGCCCTTATTCTCTGCCCAACCCGTGAACTCGCCATGCAGGTGACCGAGCAGGTCTCCCTCCTTGGCAAATATTTGGGTGTCACCGCTCTGCCGATTTATGGCGGCGCGAGCTACACCGATCAGCACCGCGGCCTGCATCAGGGTCTGCCGGTAGTCGTGGGTACCCCAGGTCGTATCTGTGACCACATTCGTCGTGGCACATTGAACCTGGAAAGCCTGCAGCTGATGATCCTCGATGAAGCCGATGAAATGATTTCCATGGGCTTCAAGGACGACCTGACCGCAATCCTGGACTGTCTGCCTGAAGGTCAGGCCAATACCTGGCTGTTCTCGGCCACGATGAGTTCTGATGTCCGGCGTGTGGCGGATACCTACCTGAAAAATCCTCAGCAGGTTCAGGTCAACCGTACGGAAATGGTCCCGACTGCGATTGAACAGCGCTATTACGTGACCCATGAGGCGAACAAGCCTGAAGTGTTGCGCAAGCTGGTCGACTCCGTGGATGATTTCTACGGTCTGGTCTTCTGTCAAACCAAGGCTTTGGTGAGTGACCTCACCATGTATCTTCTGGATCGCGGTTACCGCGTGGATTCCCTGCACGGCGACAAGAGTCAAGCTGCGCGTGAATTGACCATGAAGGCTTTCCGTGATCGGAAGGTGAAACTCCTGATCTGTACCGATGTCGCGGCTCGCGGCCTCGATGTGAAGGATGTCACGCACGTGATCAACTATTCGATTCCGAAGGAATTGGATAGCTATGTCCACCGGATCGGCCGAACCGCGCGTTGCGGCAAGTCCGGTTTCGCCCTGAGTCTGATTTCGCCCCGTCAGCGCGTGCTGATCGCCCAGATCGAACGTCTGACGAAGAGCAAACTCCTGGAAGGCACCATCCCCACCCGCAAGGAGCTGGGCGTGAAAAAAGTGGCCTTCTATCTTCAGAAGTTCCAGGAGCCCGCAGGTTATGCGCGCGCCGTGGAAGCTCTGGGTGATGACTGGAAGGAATTGCTCGCCACCATGACAGCTGAAGAAGTCGCGGGCCGTTTCCTGGCTCTGACCTTCCCTGAGATCTTTGCTGAGCGTGAACCGGAACGCTCGGGATTCCCGGCCACGGGCTTCCCATCCTCCGGCGAACGTGGGGGCGCAGGTCCACGTCCGGTACGTGGTGACAGTCGCATTCGTCCGGTCGTAACTCCGGCTTCGCGTTCAGAAGGAACGCGCGCCTGGGACAAGGTCAGCAGCGCACGCACGGCTCGCCACGACGAGTCAGGTGATGATAAGGGCCGCAAGGGCAAACCCTTTAAGAAATACCCGGCCGCTGCTGTTGGCAGCAAGTTCGCCGGTAAAGCGAAAAAGCCTGGTAAGAAAACAGCCTGGGCGAATCCTTAACGAAGGGGCGAGTTTACTCGCCCTTTTTAATGTCTGCGGGAGCGCTGGCTCGTCTACTCTTCGTCCTTGAGCGGTTCCGCCAGCTGGGACCAGTCGCGGGGGAAAAGACTGCGAAGGCGATAGACGCCCTCCCGCCTTTGGACCAGCCCGAGTCCCATCACTGCGCCTGCATACAAGGCGATGACATAACCATCGCTCTCGATATCGCTTGCCTCCGCCTCACTCAGAAATAAATCCTCACCCTTGGCATAGGCCATGAATTGCGTTCGATTCAAATGAACGCGATTTTTGCGTGCGGTCAATCCCCAGATGCGTGCGGCGGCTGTCGACAGTTTGGGAAACTGAAAATTGATCTTCATAAAATTTTGGCCTAATTCCTCGAGGCGCAGGGTCTCAGGGATTTCATGCGGCACGGGGTGATAGCTCAATTTCTTCGGCGTGCGATGAAAGATCGTGTGCGTATCCCAGATCGCAGCGGGAAAATCAAAGCGTTCCTGCAGAAAGGCCAGCTCATTGATGCCGACCTGATCTTCGGTCTTCCTAAGGGGCAGGCGATAGGCGGGGCCTGGTCCTTTCACGAGAACGCAGATAAAAAATCCGCCGCTATCATTTTGATGAGGCCAGATGCGGAGAGCCCGGGCCACGCGCGGATCAAAGGTCTCTTGTTCAAAGGCAGTCAGGCCTGAGGAATGGTTCAGTCCGGGCACAACCACCGGCAGCACATCGAGATCCGGATGAGCCTTCAGGATGCGATCGATCACCACCTCGTTTTCCTCGGGGCGGAAGGTGCAGGTGCTATAAACAATGCGGCCACCCGGACGACAGGCTTCCACCGCTCTTTGCAGAATGGCCAGCTGAATGCCGTTGTAAAGCAGGGCGCCGGGCTGCTGCTGGTGATACATGATCCGCGGATTTTTCCGCACCGTGCCCTCGCAGCTGCAGGGCGCATCGACCAGCACGCGATCGAAGAAACCATCCGCGCCTTTGAAATGCGCGCCATTGCCCAGAGCTGTGGAAATGATGCTGAGCCCCAGTCTTTGGCTATGCGAACGCAGGATGCGCAGGCGATTGAAATTCCAATCGTGTCCCACGACCGTGCCCTGATTTTGCATGGCCAGGGCGATCTGCATCGTTTTATTGCCGGGCGCGGCGCAGAGGTCGAGCACACGTTCGCCCGGCTGCGGATCGAGCAGGAGCGGGGGAATCATCGAGACCTCCTCCTGCAGATGATAAAAGCCCGCGAGATATTCAGGCTGCGTGCCTGGCCTCGACGCCTCGGGCACGCGAAAGGCGTCCGGACGCCAGCTGAGAGGCTGCACGGATTCCTGCGGCCAGGGCATCAGATCAAGCAGGGCCGCGGACGGGATGGCCCGGGTATTGACCCACAGTGTGGTGGGCAGTGGCTTTTCGAGACTCGCGACAAACGCGGGCCAGTCGGGGCAGATATCACGATAACGCTGGAATTGGGGGCTAATTGACACGGAGGCTCCTGGACTTGAGGACGGCTGAGATTAGGCAGGAAGGGCGGTCCGGGCAAGGATTTTCAGTCGCATCCTTGCCGATTTCTCATCATAGTTGGGATAGACCGACAGCTGATTTTTTATAGGAGTCAACCATGTCACGTACCTCGCACGAAGTGGACTATGAAATTTTGGGGCAATCGCTTCAGGTGGTGGAAGTCGAGCTGGATCCCGGTGAAACGGTCATCGCGGAAGCCGGTGCCATGAACTACATGGAAGACGGCATCACCTTTGAAACCCGCATGGGCGATGGCAGCGAAGCCGGAGGCCTCCTGGGCAAACTGTTTGGAGCCGGTAAGCGCCTTTTGACGGGTGAATCGCTCTTCCTCACACATTTCACCAATCGTGGCATGGGCAAAAAACGCGTCGCTTTTTCCTCGCCCTTCCCGGGCCAGATCGTGCCGGTTGACCTGGGGCAATCGCGTCGCGCCATTATGTGCCAGAAAGATTCCTTCCTCTGCGCGGCTTACGGAACCCGTGTCTCCATGGCCTTTAATCGCCGCCTGGGTGCGGGATTTTTTGGCGGAGAAGGCTTCATCATGCAGAAGATGGAGGGGGACGGCAAGGTCTTCATGCATGCCGGCGGTCACGTCGTGAAAAAGCAGCTGAACAACGAGATCATTCGCATCGATACCGGCTGTGTGGTGGCGTTTGAGGAGGGCATTGACTTTGATATCGAGCGCGCCGGCAATCTGCGCTCCATGCTGTTTGGTGGCGAAGGGGTCTTTCTTGCCACTCTGCGCGGTACCGGTTCGGTCTGGATTCAGAGTCTGCCGCTCTCCCGCCTCGCGGATCGGATCATTGCCAGCGCGCCATCCGTCGGGGGCGCAGCGCATGGCGAGGGCTCCGTGCTCGGAGGCCTGGGCCGCATCCTGGATGGGGATTGAGATTTTTCCTTTCCGCGCGGAAAAAAATCTTGCGGCGCGAAAAGAATTCGGGCAATTATACATCTCCTCTGAGGGGGTTTAGCTCAGTTGGCAGAGCGCTAGATTTGCATTCTAGAGGTCAGCGGTTCGACCCCGCTAACCTCCACCAGAGAGGATATTGGGCTCGAGTATCTGTAACAGGCACTCGGCCCTTTTTTCTTTTGGGGCGTTTTTGCATAACACCCAGACATTTCATGGTCGGACGTTGACATCTCCGTACCAACTGCTGTTCAGGCACGCTACCCCATAGACTTGATTGCCAATCTGTTGGGCGAAGCCGGCTGTAAAACCTCGCGCCAGGCAAGCCCGATGGATGGCCGACACACACTCGTTGCTTTGTGCATGTGGAAATGCACAACCATTATGGAGTGATCTCAATTCGCTCAAAGAAATATCGCCATACCATCCTACGTTTGTACAGGCGACACCGTAAACCTGGTTGCCGATCTGCTGAGCCAACCCAGCACCATAACCTCGCGTATTACAGGCTTTCTGAATGGCTGAGACACATTCATTGCTCTGAGCCTCAGGAAATTGGCAACCGCCGTGATACCCTTTCAATTCGGCCACACTGATGTCACCGTAAAATGGAGCATTGAATGCTGCAATTCCGTAGACATTATCCCCAACTTGCTGAGCCAATCCTGCTCCACCAAGGCCTTGATGTGTGATGTAGGTGTGAATCGCTGACTGACAATCGTTGCTGTGAGCAAAAGGGAATGTACAGCCACCGTGGAAGTCGGCAAGGGTCACCGTGGGTTCAGGAAGTTCGGCGAGATTCTGATCTCCATAGCGGCGCTCGACGTCACGGGCATGCTCTTCAAATTTGTTATTGTGATAAGAGAAGCCCGCTTTGCACCAATCACTAAAATAATCGTGTCCGAATTTACTGAGACTTGAGCCGCGGGATGCCCACTGTTTCATATGAGTCATCTCATGAGCCAGCAGAGAGAGGGGAACGTCATTCTCTGCTGAATTAAAATAGATATGGGAACCGAAGGTTTGAGCGCCCGATGGATAATTGATATACTTATCGCCAACCTTAAAGCCATCAAGCATGGTAGCGCTGTAATGCACTCGAACGCTATCGACCAGCTCGCCGAATTCACGTCTCAACGCGAATTTGAATTTCGGGTGCAGCTGCTGCCCAGAGCTATGCCGACTGGCTTGTAACTCAGCTGCCGAGACGTACCCGGCCGCTCCATAATTACCAAAAGGTTCACACAAGACATCTTTGCCCAAGTCGTCGATGTCGGGTACGCATACTTTCTGGGCACAGCCTTTCATGGGCCATGGGCGCGGCAATAGACATTCTTCATGCTGACGGTCGGGGCAGGCCACGGCGTTTGCGCTATAGAGGGACAGCGCTGCAAGGAAGGACAAAGTCAATCGTTTCATAGTCTATTCTCCTCCTGCCAAAATTGGCAGGCAGGATTGAGACTCTGGATAGCCTCTCATATTGCACCGCTTATAGCGATTTTTTTGGCGCTATAGGCATGACCATGCTCATTAAGAAATACAAGTCGATGGAATGGAATGCATTTTTCCCTGGGCTGTGAATATTTTTGGTCCAGGGGTTTTTGGAAATCAAATCGGAAGTTCTGCTATCTAATATCCTCGATTAACTTTCATGCCTTTGCTCTGTCAAGCAGCGAGCGAATGCGATGACGATTCACAGGACCCAAAAGACCCTTCACTATGTTCTTGCTCTGATAAAAAACTTCGGTCCAGGTCCGACGACGTGGCCAAGTGTGGGGCAAACAAGGCGAAGGCACAAACTTTCCACTTTTGATGTCATAAAACTCGATGAAACGCATGCGGCCTTCGGTAGTTGCCGATTGCAGCGGAGCGTGGTAACGGCAATCTTCAAAAAAATAATGCGTGACCTGACTGTGACGTGAAGTCCCCGTCTTGCGAATAGGCGAGCCGCCGTGCAAAAGGTTGGCCGCCCAAATCACTGCCTGACCTTTTTTCAAATACAGCTCTTCACGCCGCAAACCTAATGACTCAACATAGCGCTGCATGAAGCGCTCGTAGATCTGATAACGCGCGCTGATCTGATTTTCCCGTCCCCCCAGGCCGAGGTCATCAAGGTTAATCACAGGAAGTTTGTGGCTGCCAGGATAATAAAAGAGTGGGCCGTTGTCCGCATTCACGTCCTCGAGCGCGAACCAGACGCCACACATGTAGCGAGAGGGAGTTGATTGAAAATGAATACAGTCGCTATGTACGCTTTGCTGCGTCCCCACCGGAAAATTAAGAGTCTGGAAAGGGATGGTTTGGCGTCCATAGAGGACATGGAGCAACTGAAGGATAGCGGGAGCTGTCGCCAGCTCACGCACTTCACGACAGTATTCCCAGGCGTTTTCCAGTCGTGTGGTCGTTCGACCATCCAGTGATCGTATGATACCCTGAGCGAGCCTGTCAAAGTCGGGAAGCGTAGGATCCAATTTCAAGATCCCTGTGCTCGCAAAATTGCGAACCTGCTGCTCCAAATCTGGCGACAGTCCTGCATCGCTGAGAATCTCCTCCCAGTAAGGTGATTCTATCCAGGGCATCTGTAATTCGCTGTGTCTGGCCTTGATCGACTGCTCCAGCTTGGCGAAGTCCAACTCACGCTCCTTCATGGGCTAATATAACTTTGCTCCAGGGACGATCTTGCCCTATTTGCCCACGCGGCGCAAATGTCAGAATAAAAATACTACGTCATATAGTTCAGGCTTCGGCTCCCGCCTTTACATTTGGTTTATCTGTAACAGGTACTCGGCCCTTTTTGTTTTTGACGCCATTGTCCCATGGGGAAAAAATTCTGCGGACCGGGTGGCCTGCGCTCCGTTATGGTCAGCTATGAACTAATTCATAGGACAGAATGAGGGCGGATGATGAAAAGTGTGAAGCCGCAGCCGGGATCCATCGAGGGGTTTTTCCATTCAGCCCCGGATGATCAACCTATCGTCATGATCAATCTTTTGAAATATCGCGAGAGGGCTCAGTACCCCGAAGGGAATGCGGAACCAGCCTGTTCCGGCCGTGAGGCCTACCGGCGTTACCAGGCTCAGGTGGTGCCCATGATCAAGGCTGTGGGCGCGAAAACAATCTGGATGGGATCTGTGCACAGTGCACTGATTGCTCCCGAAGGCGAGGCATGGGAAGATGCGTTTTTGGTGCAATATCCTTCGAAAACATCCTTTGTGCAGATGATTATGAGCCCTGAGTATCAGAAGGTGGTCCTGCATCGGATGGCCGCGCTGGAGGACTCGCGCCTGATCGCGACCGTGCCGCAGCACCCTTGAGCCCGGCACGGAGAATCCTTTAAATACTCTGTTGCAATCGAGCTGTGCCCCATTTGGCAACGCTCTCACAGAGGGTGATGCTGTCGATGGGCTTGCATAGAAAATCATTGCAACCGGCAGCAAGGCTGGCATCCCGCTCCTCCTTGGTGGCGTTGGCGGTCAGCGCCAGGATCGGCGAGGCATAGCCGAGGGCACGGAGCCTTGTGGTGGCCTCGAGTCCATCGAGGATCGGCATGCGGTGATCCATCAGAATGATATCAAAGTGCTGACTCGTTGCGGCTCGGATGGCCTCCTCTCCATTTTCCACGACCTCAACGTCTGCACCTTCATAGGTGAGAATGCGCTCATAGAGGGCCTGAATATCGATGCCGTCCTCGGCCAGCAGCACGCGAATGCCCTGCAGACTCGCTCGATGCCCTTCGATCTTGGGCATGGGCGGGGGAGCAGGCGCAAGGGAATGGCTGGTGCAACTCGAGGAGCCGGGACTCAAATAGATATCGAAACGGCTGCCTTTGCCTTCCTCGCTTTCCGTAAGGACGATGTCGCCGCCGAGCAGTCGTGCCAGTTCCCGTGAAAGAGTGAGGCCGAGGCCCGTGCCTTCATGATTTTTTGCGCCTGGCATCTTCGCCTGGCTGAATTGATCAAAGATCAGATCGCGCATGGGAGGCGGAATGCCGACTCCGGTATCCACCACCGACAGCTGCAGAAGACCCGTCGGACACAGACCGACCAGCAGTTTCACCCCGCCTTGATGCGTGAACTTGATGGCATTGCCGAGGAGGTTGATCAGGATCTGGCGGAAGCGGGTCGGATCCGTGAAAATCACTTCCGGCACTTGAGGGCTGCTGATCAGCTCCATCGTCAGATTCTTTTCCTTGGCCTTGCTGCGCAGTATATCAAAAACAAGGCCTATTTCATGAAACAGAAAGACTTCAGTGGAAGCCAGTTCAAACTTTCTTGCCTCGATTTTGGAGAGGTCCAGAACCTCACCAACCAGGTCCAGCAAGTGACGCGCATTGTTGCGGATGATTTCCACATACGTGGCCTTGGGGGAATCCGGGGCCTCCTCCCTTTGCAGAAGATCAGCAAAGCCGATAATCGACGACAGAGGTGTGCGAATCTCGTGGCTGAGGTTGGCAAGGAAGGAGCTCTTCGTTTGATTGGCCAGCTCCGCTTTCACCTTTTCCTGCTCATTCAACTCCGCGCGCTTGCGTTCGGAAATATCCTGGAGCGACAGGAGAAGAAGGTTCGAGTTGCCTTCCGCCCGGTCATCAAAACTCTCGAGGCGACGGGCGTTGATGTGGAAGGTTTTGATGCCGCCGGGAGCATTGCAGGTCACTTCATGATTTTCAAAGGATTGATCAGCATCAAAGACTCCTTGAAGTTTTTCACGCAAACCTTCCTGATGCCAGCCGGGGTTGCCCATTTCAAAGAATGATTGTCCATGCGATTGCACTGGACACGCATGAAAGGTTTCGTAAAATGCGGGATTCGCCATCACCACTTCATAATTTTTGTTGAGAACCAACAAGGGTTCCCGAACCGTATTGATGATACGTTCCGCAAAAATACGTAGTCGTCTTTGCATTCTCTTCCCACCTCAGGGGTAGCTACGCATGTCCATATGAGCTGACTGCGTTGCGTCCATCCGTAGTTTCATACCTCTGTTCGTGATGAAACACCAGATAATACATGATGTAAAGTCAAAGGGTCAGACCAGGTTTTGAGCAGCCAGATTCCAGGATATTCAAGAGAAAAACCGCATAAAATCCTGCTGCGCTTCATCTGGAATACCTGGTGAGAAAGGACTACGTGAAAGCTGTGAAGAAAATAAAAATTGTGTGCAAATCTTTGTGTCGCAAGACACCAGGTTTTGAATGGGTCGCTTCGCAAAGCGAGAAAGAGCTTGTTTTCAAGGCTTTCGCGCACCTCACTCCAAATTCCACCCATGGAGAGCTGACCGTGTTCCCAGGCGAAGGTCGCTGGGTGATAGGATGTAAACAATCTCATGGTAAAGAAAAATTAACCAATAGTATGCGCTTGAGTCTGCTTGGGTCCTGGCCTCATGGCTCTCCCTGAGAAAGCCTATCTGGATGCATTCTTCATCCCATTGCGAGCAAAATTTTTGAAATCTTTACCGGATACTTAAAGGGGGCTCGATGGTGTGCTTTCAAATAAATCAGTTGCCTGCGTCGTGACCATTCAAATGAACCAAAATTGCGGACGGGGGATTGGCAGTATCAATTTGACATTTACTAAGCCTTGGTCTAAACAGGGGCCTCGGGTTTTACTTCAGACCAAGAGGATGCATATGCATACGACCTTCAGGACCGCCAACGTCATGGCCCTCATGCTGTGTGTAGCCACGATCTGCGCCTGTGGTGGCAAGTCCAAAAAGAATAAAAGTGATGATTCGACTGGCAGAAAAACGACCGCGCCCGTCCCGGGCAATACCGGTGCCGCAACCACGAATCCAGCCCGCCCTGCGGGTGGTACAGGCACGCAACCTCAGACCAATCCTCCCGTCAGCGCCTGCAGCACCAACTATGAAATCGCTGGCACCGCGAATCCATTCCTGGCCGGTGCCGTGGAAGGTACCACGCTGGATTACGGCCGCGCTCCCATGGATGTCGCGCCTCTGAACGCTCCGGTTTCCGTGCAGGCCGATGATATCAAATGTTTCGATGCCGGCCGGCGCCTTTACTTCGAGGTTGCGGGAACCATTGCCTATGATGATCAACCCGAAGTTTTTTCGGATGCCGATGGGCAACCGGGTCAGGTGACCTCGCATACTCTTGGCAGTGTCAATGGCCTGTCCAATATCACCGCGCCGATCAACAGCCTCGTTGGTGTCTTCCTCGACGATACACCGATGGCGTCGCGTTCTGCGGCTCCGGCTCCGCTGGATTTCAGCACGGTGGAAGCGCGTAATTTTCAAACCCTGTCACCGCAGATTGGTCAGATCTTTTTCATCGGCGATGGCAAGGATGCGAACGGCATTCTGCAGTCTTTCGTCGTCCCGGCGGGCACCACCCGTCTGTATCTGGCCATCATGGATCAGTACGAGTGGTCCAATAACCAAGGCCAACTTTCCGGTAACATTCAGTGGGTCAAACCCTGAACATGACCGTGATCATGGCCCCTGGGTTCTGCCCAGGGGCTTTTTTTTATTCGAAAATTTTCTCGCGGATTTCCCAGAAATATTTCTTCTTGCGGGCAATGATAAAGACCGGCATGCGAAAGATGTGCTGATGCTGCAGCACATCATCGATGCTGGAAAAATTCCAACGCCGTTCCGGAATGCGCAGGTGCAGGCGCATGAAGTTATAGTAAAAGGCCCGCATGTCCTGGGATGAGTTGAACGGGAAAAATTCCTTCAAATGCTCCCCGTCGCAGTCATAGTACCGAAGCTCGAGATGCGTGCCGCCCTTGCGGTCGTGTTTCTTTTCAAAGACCATCGAGTCCGGACGCATGACATGAGCATCCTTCAGCGCCATGGCCTCCTTCAGTTTCTTGTCATTGTCCACCAGAGTCCGTTCACAGCTGCTGCAGACCCGCGCGGCGATATCGTTTTCGGCGCCGCATTGATCGCAGCGCTTGAAGCGAAAGCGGAAGGTGCAGGGAATGATTTTCAGCGTCCGGGGATCCTGCTGAGCGCCGCGGCATTTGCGGCCGTAGTGTTCGATCAGAATGCTATCCTCATCGACAAGGCCCCAGAAATCATTCTCATGCGAACAGAGCGGGCAGGTGACTTTGACCGGAATGGAGTCATCCGAGGGTTTGTCGTCATCAATGGTCGGGCTGAAGATGTCATGGCCGAGCCCGGTATAATCGAGGACCAGGCAATCCTTTTTCCCGGGGGATAAACGCAGGCCGCGGCCGACGATCTGCTGATAAAGGCTGACGGATTCGGTCGGACGCAAAAGGGCGATCAGATCCACATGCGGCGCATCGAAGCCGGTGGTGAGCACCGACACATTCACAAGATACTTGAGTTTCCGGTCCTTGAAATCCTGCACGATGCGATCGCGTTCGTGGGAAGCCGTTTCCCCCACCACAAGCGCTGAGGATTCTGCCGGGAGCAGGGAAAGGATTTCCTCGGCATGGCGCACCGAGGCCGTAAAGATCATCACGCCCTGGCGATCAGCGGCCATATCCACGATATTGGCGACGATCCCGGGCGTCACCCGCTTTTGATCCTTCAGAATGTTTTCCACTTCATTCATGGAAAACGTTCCCTGCCGCAGTCGGAGGCTGGAGAAATCATAGCCGGCCACCGGCGCATCGATTTTGATAGGCGGCGTGAGGAATCCGCCCTGAATCATGGTGCTGATCGACAGCTCATAGATGCAGTGCTTGAAAAACCGCTCCTCGTCGGTCCGCATCATGCCGCGCGCGTGGTACTGATAGATCCACCCGAGACCCAGACGATACGGAGTGGCTGTCAAACCCAGCACGCAGAGTTTGGGGTTGTTGGTCCGCAGGCGCGTGATGACCTGCAAATACTGGGTGTCGCCATCCGTCGCAACACGATGGCATTCATCAATGATCAGCAGGGAAAAGTCCTGAAAAAAGGCCGCATCAGCCCGCGCCACCGACTGGATGCTGCCGAAGATGACCTTGCTGGTCTTATCCTTGCGAGCCAGACCCGCGGAATAAATGCCGGCCTCCAGCTCATAGCTTTCGTATTTTTGATGATTCTGCTCCACGAGTTCCTTGACATGAGCCAACACCAGCACGCGGCCTTTGGCAATGCGCGCGAGTTCGGCGATCACGAGGCTCTTGCCGGCGCCTGTCGGCAGCACAACCACGGCAGGTTCACGTTGCTTTTGGAAGTGGCGTATGGCGGCATCCACCGCCTCCTGCTGATAGGGTCGCAGCTTATACATGGGTCCTCCTTCGGACGGATTTTAGCTGATTTTGGTCTTTTTCTCGACAGCGCAGAGCTGGCATGCGAAGATCGCAGCGGAGGGACCAGCTTATGATGCCCAAAATCATTTATGGAACCGCTTGGAAAAAAGATCAAACGGCGCGGCTGGTGGAAAAGGCGATCCGCTATGGATTCGCCGGTATTGATACCGCCTGTCAGCCCAAACATTACAATGAAGAAGGCGTAGGTTTGGCTCTGGAGGCCCTCGAAAAGCAGGGCCTGCATCGGGAGCATATCTTCCTGCAAACCAAGTTCACACCGGTTGCCGGGCAGGATCCGGAGCGCATTCCCTATAATCCTGATGCACCTCTGGAGGAGCAGGTCAGGCAGTCGTTTGCCACGTCGCAGGATAATCTGGGGACGGACTATGTGGATTCCCTGGTGCTGCATTCGCCATTGCCACGCTTTGATCAGCTTATGACGGTGTGGCGGGCGATGGAAGCCATTTATGATCAGCAGGGAGCCCGGCAGCTTGGGATTAGCAACTGCTATGATTGGGCTGTTTTCAAGAGGCTTTATGATGAGGCCCGAGTCAAGCCCACGGTGCTGCAGAATCGGTTTTATGCAGAGACCGGGTATGATCAGGAGCTGCGGGCTTTTTGTCGTGAGTTTGGCGTGGTGTACCAGAGTTTTTGGACGCTGACGGCGAATCCGCATATTTTAAGGAGCCGGGTGGTTCAGGAACTGGCGCGTCTGCATCAACGGACGGAGGCGCAGGTTTTCTTTCGCTTCCTGACGCAGATCGGGATCGTGCCCTTAACGGGCACTACTTCCGATCAGCATATGCAGGAGGATTTGGCGATATTTGAGTTTGAGATTGGGGCGGATGCTCTGCCACGGCTTGAGGCTTTGCTGAAAGCCTGAGGCAGCAGCCGCCTGCGGTTAGATCGTTTTGTTGATTAGGATCTTCGCGGCATCACCGACCTTTACGCTATCGACCTGGCCGACCGCATCACCAGACTGGTCCTTGCCAGCCGCACCGTCCTTGTCCAAACGGGCTTTCAGGCGAATCGACTTGGGGGCGGGAGCGTCTGGATTCATTCGTTGAAGGTTGGCCATGGTGATATCGCCTTTATAGATGCTGCCTTTGGCATCCGCCTTCAGGTCCACCTTGAGGGCACCGTAGGGCATCGGCATTTTGCTCTCATTGTCATAGACGATGACGTAGAGCGTGCGGACTCCTGAAGTCTTTTTTGCAACTTCACCATCAACAGTCACTTCCACCGACGCCAGTTTTTGATCCGCAGCATTTACAAAGGGACTGGCGCTCAAACCCAGGGCCAGAACCATACATGGAAAAAAACGCATGAACACCTCGCGATAAGTTGAGAGAGGGAAATGGTAGTGCTTTTTCCGCCGTTTGTCGAGTGTCGGCGGATTGGAGACAGAGGTGGCGGCAATAATCACTATTTGCTCCGTTTACGCGCGCTGCGTTTCCCCGAAGATCGCCTGGCCGGCCCCTTGGGTTCCGGCTCGGTCAGTCGCAGAAGCCGCTCGATTTCGATGGGTTCAGCCATGGCTTCATCCCAAAGCTTTTGGCGATGGCGCACCGGCGTGTGGATCGTGAAGTCGGTGGGTTCGACGCCGTTCTCCAGGTCCTCGCGGCTGATAGGCGTGGAAATTGTCGCCATGGGTTCGGCCCGCAGGGACCAGACGCCAGCGACGCTCCGCGTTAGGTAGTTTTGCTGGGCATCGAGGTAGACCGTTCCTTTGGGCCGCTTTTTTACCGAGCGCTCCAGCGTGGCCAGGGCTGGGACTTTCTGCAGCACAAGGGTGCAGACGAGCTCGGCGAGCAGGCGCGAGGTTTCCCAGCTGGTTTTTTCCGGCAAGGGGAGATAGAGGTGAATGCCGGTGGCTCCGCTGGTTTTCATCGCGGCTGTCAGGTTCACGCTTTCGAGCACGTCGAGGCAGGCGAGAGCCACTTCGCGAACGGTCGCGAAAGGTGTGCCTTCACCGGGATCGAGATCGATGATGGAATAGTCGGGTTCATATAGCCGCTCGATGCGGGCATGCCAGGGATCATAGCTGATGGCTCCGATTTGAGCGAGATAGAGAAGGGTGACGGGATCTCCACCAATCAAACGACGCTCCATGCCCTGTTCGGTTTCCACAGTTTCCACGCGACCCGGTGCTTTTTCATCGGGCTCCTGCTGATAAAAACCCTTGAAGGCGACTCCATCCGGGAAGCGTTTCAGGACCAAAGGCCGACCCTGCATCCACGGTAAAATCAAATCCATCATGGACGCATAGTAGTCGAGCACAGCCCGTTTGGTGACACCCACTTTGGGAAAGTACACCTTATCGAGATGCGAGAGTGCGAGCGTTTCCGTACCAACCAGGAGTTCCGCCTCACGACTGGGAAGCGTGCGGATTTGATCCTGAAGTTCCGTGGCAGGAGCGGTGGAGGGTTCTCCATGAATATCCTCGGGCCGCTTGTCATCCCGAATGCCGAGAAAAATGCCCTGGCGCAGTTTGTGATCCGCCGTCCATTCCTTGAAACGGATCTCGGCCACAATCTCGGGTTTGACCCAGTGCGGTTTGCTGTTGGTGTCGATCGCACCCCCGGCAAAGGGCGAATGCGGCTGTTCACGCTTTTTGAGAAGTCGATGGACTTCCCCAAGCGTTTTTTTCGTGAAGCCACTGCCTGCATGACCGGCATACTGCAGCTTATTGTGTTCATCATAGTAGCCGAGCAGAAGACTGCCGATCAGCGTGCGGGTTCCTTTGGGTTCGGTCCAGCCGCCGATGATAAATTCCTCGCGTTTGAGCGTGCGCCACTTCCACCAGGACTTGCTGCGCAGACCGGCCTGGTAGAGACTATCCTTGTTCTTGGCGATCAGTCCTTCCCAGCCTTCCTCTTCCGAACGGTTTTGCATCTCTTCGGCATTCTCACTGCAGGGAACGAGATGAAGGAGTTTATTTTTATTATGCTGCATCACGTCTTCGAGAATTTCGCGACGGGCGCTCCAGGGTTCGGTCAGAAGGTTTTCTGTGCCATGGAGCAGAATATCAAAGATGAAGAAAACCAAAGGCGTGGCCTTGATCTCGGACTGCACAGCCTCTTCATCGTCGAGGTGGATGCGACCCATCATGGCCTGAAATCCCAGCGGATGACCCTCGGGATCCACCGCTGTGATTTCGCCATCCAGAATTAAAGGCCCCTTCAGATTTTGGGCGAGTTTCTGAAGGGGCTCCTGGAATTCCGGGAATTGCCGGGTCTTGTCCTTGCCCAGGCGGGAGACCAAAGCCACCCCATCCTTGTCGACAAAGGCGAGAACCCGGACCCCATCGAGTTTTTGTTCATAGACCCAGTCGGTGCCGCGCGGCAGGTCCTCGGCAGTTGAGACCAGCATTGGCCGCAGTTCGGGACCTTGATCGGGTTTCGGTTCCGAGGCTGGCTTTTCCCTGGCTTTCGGCTTTGCGCTTCGCGTGGCACGTGTAGGTTTTTTGTCTCCGGTGATCTCTTCCATCGAACGCTTGCTGAGGACTGAGGTCTGTTCATCGCGCACCGGATCATAACCTGGATCCGCGAAGGCATCAGCATGTTTGATCAGCAGCCACTGCGGTTTGCTGCCGCTGCCGCGACGGGTTCGCAAAAGAGTGAAGGAACCCTTCAGACGATGGCCATGAAAGGTGATCGCGAGTTTTCCTTTGCTAATGCGCTGTTCCATGATCTCTTCAGGATCCTGATCGGCCGTGGGATCATCGACCGTGTAATAGCCTTCATCCCAAAGCATGACGGTGCCGCCGCCATATTCCTGATCCGGAATGGTCCCTTCGAATTTATTGTAGGACATGGGATGGTCTTCCACCTCGACGGCGAGGCGCTTGACCTTGGGATCGAAGGAAGGGCCCTTGGGCACGGCCCAGCTTTTCATCACGCCGTGGACTTCCAATCGCAAATCATAGTGCAGATGGCTGGCCTCGTGCTTGTGCACGACAAACGAGAGCCGCTGGTGTTTCGCAACCGATTCATCCCCTTTTGGTTCAGCCGTGCGGTTGAAGTTACGCTTGGACTGATACACCTTGAGTTTGCTTTGGATGTCCGTTTGTGCCATTTAAGCCCTCTTCTTCACATGCGATGTGCGTTTGGCTGTTTTGGTGGCCGCGCGTTTTGTTGATTTCGCCGTTTTTGCTGTTTTTGCCGGCTTTTCGGAACCCGTGCCGGAACGTTTCAGGCTGGCCTGCAGACGTTCGAGAAGATCGATAACCGCCGTGGGACGGGGCTCCTCGGCCTCGACCAGTTTGATGCTCTGGCCTTTCACTTTGGCATTGATAATGTTTTGCAGATTCTCCCGATACTGATCCTTGTACTTTTGAGGATTGAAGTCGGTTGTGAGCGATTCGATCAGCTGTTTCGCCATCTTCAGGGCCTGGGCTTTGGGCTTTTCCCCGCTCGGGATATCGAATTCACTCTGATCGACCACCTCGTCGGCGAAACGCATGAGGTTGATCTCGATGGCATCATCCAGCGCACGGACCGCCGCCAGATGCTGCTTGTTGCGAATGGTAATGCGGCCGATGCCAACGGTGTCGGTTTCCTTGATGGCTTCGCGCAGCAGGGCATAGACGCCTTCAGCGCCTTCCTCGGGAATGGCGTAATAGGGTTTGGAGAAGTAACGCGAGTCGATCTGATCGGCAGGGACAAAGTCCTCGATCTCGAAGGCCTTGGAGGTGGCGAGAGCCGCCTTTTCAAAGTCCGCGTCCGTCAGCACCACGAACTTGTCCTTGGCATATTCGTAGCCTTTGACGATATCGCCCCATGGAATCGTTTTATTGTTTTTCTTGCAAACCCTCTCGTACTTCACCTGGCAGAGGGAGTTCTTTTCGAGCAGACGGAATTCTATATGATCCTCACGCACGGCATTTTGCAGACTGACCGGGATATGGACCAGACCAAAGCTGATGGAACCTTTCCAGACATTTGCAGGCATGACGACTCTCCCAAAAGTTTGCTCAGGAACAGGCAGCTGCCTCCATGATAATCAAAAGTCAGGAAGATAAAATGTCGCAAACTTTGTACAGAGTCGACTCGGCAGGAAGTCTCCCGTACAGCCTGTTACCCACTCCATTGGAAATGCGAAAGTGCCGATAAGGAACTGTGAACGCTGCGTAATTCATGTATTTTAGAGGCATTAAAAATGATTATAGTTATCAGTGATTTGCATCTTCAGCACACGGCGGCCGATGTCTTCACCTATCAAGGCGCAAAAGGAGAGCTCCGGGAGTGCGGCGTGCATCGCAATATCTCGCCGGAGGCCCTTACACTTTTGAAAGAGGAAGTGATTCGTTACCAGCAAAAGTTTCAAACCCGTGTGATTCGCCTGGTTTTGAATGGTGATATCCTCGAAATATTGCGCACGCCCGTATGGCTTGAAAGCAATCTGCGGCCCTATCACGAGAAGCTGCCGCCGCCTGAGCTGCGCGATGTGGTGTTGAAGATCATCGGTAAAATCGAAGAGGACAACCGGGAATTTTTGAACGCCTTCCGCCAATTCTTCGTCCATAAGCGCGACGAGCAGGGGCAGCCGATTGCAGCCTTTGCCGATCTGACCTTTGAGATCATCTACATTCCAGGAAATCATGATCGCCTGGTGAACGCCTGGCCCGAGACCCGACGCAAGGTGCGCGAGATCCTCGGCATGCCGGCGGGTGAAGCACCCTTTGGGCACGATCTGACGTTCCGGCATCACGAGGACGGGGCGCGCTATGGAGTTCTGATCCGGCATGGGCATGAGTATGATCGCTTCAATATCGTGGCGCCCGAGCCCGGGGAAAATCCTGAGGACCGCTACCTGCGTTCACCGCTGGGTGATGTGCTCGCTTTGGAAGTGGGAGCGGCGCTGGCTTATAAGTTCCGGCAGCGCTATGAAGCCCTGATGCAAAAGCCACAGGAAGGGGAGCCCTACCGGAAGCTTTACCTTGCCCTTTTGGACTTTGATGATGTGCGGCCGGATCATACCACATTTGATTATCTGACCTGTGCCCTGCAGCGCATCCATCGCGAATTTGGAGAGAACCTGGATGATGAAGTGGCCGAACTCATGCGCCCGATTTTATGCGATGCGTGTGCCGTGATCCTCGCCAATCCCTTCTTCAATCGACCAGGGACCCCCTGGTTGAGCCGCTTTTTGACGACGCGTTTCATGGCGAGCTTGATCCTCTGGTTCCTGAAGAAGGCGCCGGCATCGAAACTGGTCTGGCTGGTGAAAACGGCTCTGATGCTCAAGGGTTTTGTGGAAAAGGCGGAGCCGGCGACTTACGCGGCACAGGAGGAGCTTCTGAAAAAGGGTGAGGTTGACCTTGTGATCGCGGGGCATACCCACCACCACGATCAGGTTCCCCTGGAGTGCCCGGGTTCACAGCCTGGATATTTCCTCGATACCGGTACCTGGCGCACTTTGATTTATGATGGCCCAGGCAATGTTTTTGGTCATTTGAAAAGCCTGACTTATGTTGCCGTTCATCAAAGAACGGATACGTATGGGGAACGGCGGTTTGATACCTGGACCGGTCACCTGGCTGCTTCAAGCTATGGTGCTTTTGATCAGGTCGTGCGGACAGCAACCAAACCGACGATCAAGAAGGTGGCGTGAGCCCGGATACTGGACAGGCTCCAGGATGGGACTCATTCGGCTGCGGTCATCGCCCTATTTCAGGGGGCCGCAGAGGAATCCAAAAAGTCCTGAAGGCTGTCGTATACATCCCTTTCCACCCTTGACTCAGTAATCTGCCTGACATACGCTCGCTTCCGCAATACCCTGGGTTTTGTGGAGGCGCCAGCCGCGCAGCCTTTCATTCTCCTGGCCTGAGTCTGCCCAATCCAAAACGCGACAGCCGATCCGCAGGCCGACACACGAGTGGATTCGAATGAATAAGCATATCCGTCCGAAACCTGAGACCAGAAACCCGACTCTGGAATTTTGGGGCCTCGCACATAGCTTTTTTCGCGTGACGCAGGCCTGTTCTGTCCTTGTCATCGTGACAGCATTGCTCACATTGCTGAGCTGGGTTCGCGACCTGCCTTGGTTACGCAACCCCCTCCCTGGTCAAATCGGATTAGGGATGGAACCCCATACCAGCTTTCTCTGTCTGCTGCTGGGCGCGGCTCTCTTTCTGCAAAACCAGGATTATGGAAAACCCAAGGCCCGGGCGTCCCGGCTGATACGCCTGTTCTGTGGGGTGACGCTGGTTCTGTCCGTTCTGGTTCTATTGGGCTACATGCTGGCCTTGCAGGGCGGATTCACGCCTTACGGTCAGATGACTTTTCAAACGGCGCTGAGTCTGATTCTGATTTCTCTGGGCCTCCTGCTGCTGGATTGGGAACCCAAGGCCGGACATCGGCCCTCCCAGTATTTGGCGATCATGACGATGATGTTTCCGCTGCAGGCCTTTGTCATTCATGTGAACAAGGCCGTTCATGGTCCGAGCTATTTTGAATCCATTCGCCAGATGTCGATTCCAGCGGCCATCACGGTTTTTTCCCTGGCTATCGGTCTCCTCGCCGCGCGTCCGCAGCATGGATTCATGAAAATCGTATCGAGCGAGAGTCTGGCCGGGCAGGTCATTCGACGCCTGTTCTTTCCTTTGATTCTGGCGGTACCGGTCGTCAGTCTTGTCATTGGTTCGAGTGCGGGAGTGATTTTCGATCCCGTCTTCGCCAGTTCCGCCTTTGTGATGATCATCATTGCTGTCTTTACTGTCATGACCTGGGTTGCGGCGGAAACGGTGCATGCTGCGGAACGCAAATTACGGGCGAGCGAGGATCGCTTTCGGCAGATTTTTGAGAAGGCGCCGGTAGGCATCGCCGAGCTGGATCCTCATACGGAACGTTTTCTCCAGGTGAATGCGGCTTATTCTCGAATGATGGGTTATACGGAAGAGGAGCTCCAGGGCATGACCCGGGCCGAGGCCGGATTGCCTGTTATCGAGGAAGGTCGGGATTTTACCAGCGAACATTGCTACGTGCGCAAGGACGGAACGAGCATCTGGGTGTCCTGGGGCGGAGCGAAAATAAGCGGCAAGGAAAGATTGCCCAACGTGGATCTTGTGATCGCGCAGGACATGACGGAGCGTCGGGCTATTGAAGAGGCGAAGAGACTGAATGAAGAACGTCTGGAACTGGCTCTCGAAGCTTCGCAGATTGGATTCTATGATTGGCATATCCATCGCAATGCCCTCCTGTTTGATCCGCGGATGAGCCAGGACTGGGGCCTCGTCGAGACGCTGGACACCCTTGAGGAGGCGATCGCGCTCATTCATCCTGACGATCGCGACCTCGTGAAGCAAAAGATTGATGTCAGTATGAAGACGGGTCAGGCCTATATGATGGAATATCGCGTGATTCGTCCCGTGGATGGCAGGACAGTCTGCGTTGAAGTCCGGGGCGAAGTGCATAAGGATGCGAGCGGCCAGCCGGTCCGTTTTGTGGGGACCTGCCTTAATATTGATGAACGAAAAAAATCCGAGCAAAAGCTTCTCGAAAGTGAAGCGCGCTTCAGGCATTTTACGGAAGCCATGCCGCAGATGGCATTTCTTGCGGATGCGCAGGGTAACATCCTTTACTACAATCGGCGGCACTATGACTATTTTGGGCTTGAGCCCGATGAGGATGATTACGAGTGGCGGGAACAAGGTCTCCACCATCCCGATGATATCGAACGCACGGTTCAGGCGTGGGCCCACTGTATCGCCACCGGCGAGCCCTATTCCATTGAATATCGCCTGAGGCGGCATGATGGGGAATACCGCTGGCATCTGGGCCGTGCGGTCCCCGTGCGCGATAGCCAGGGAGCCATCATTCAATGGCTCGGCACCAATACGGATATTCATGAGCAGAAAATCACCAGCCAGAAGCTGCAGGAAAACGAGGCGAAATTCCGCACGATCGCGGATGCCATGCCGCAGATGGTCTGGTCGACCCTGGCTGATGGTTTTCATGATTACTTCAACAAGCGCTGGTATGAATTCACCGGCATGTCCGAAGGCTCAACCGATGGTGACGGGTGGAACGGCATGTTCCATCCCGAGGATCAGGAACGCGCCTGGAAAGTGTGGCAACACAGTCTGGCGACCGGCGATCCCTATGAAATTGAATACCGTCTGCGGCATCGTTCCGGGCAGTATCGCTGGACGCTGGGGCGGGCGCTTCCGATCCGCAACGAGCAGGGTGATATCGTGCGCTGGATGGGGACCTGCACGGATATCCATGATCAGAAGCAGGCCAGCGAAGTGCTGGCCGCCAGTGAAGCCAAGCTGCGGGCGATTCTGAGTCAACTTCCGGTTGGGGTTGTCATCTCGGATACGGAAGGTCAGATCGTGACGACCAATGAAGCTTTCCGTCAGATCTGGGGTGGTGTAAAAAATGTGGGACTGCAGCGCTACGATGAGTATGAAGGCTATTGGTTTGATTCCGGCAAGCGACTGGGAGCCGACGACTGGGCCCTGGCACGGGCTCTGAAACATGGGACAACCACCCTGAATGATGTGGTCATCCTCAAAGCCTTCAACGGGCAGGAAAAAATTGTTTTGAATTCGGCGGTGCCGGTGCATACCGAGACGGGCGAGTTAACCGGAGCCATCGCCGTGGTTCAGGACATTACCAAGGAAAAGCGTTTCGAGGCCGAGCTTGGCCTGGCCAAGGATGAAGCCGAACGGGCCAGCCGCGCGAAGTCGCAGTTTCTTGCGAATATGAGCCACGAGATTCGATCGCCGATGAATAGCGTGATCGGCTATGCGGATCTTCTCACCGAGCCGGGCCTTGATCACTCTGAGAGAATCATGTACGCCTCGCGCATCAAAGCCAGTGGCGCTCATCTTCTGCATATCATCGATGATATCCTCGATTTGTCCAAGGTTGAGTCCGGGCATTTCCAGATCGAGTGGCGCCGCTTCTGCGTCACGGATCTGATTGTGGAATGCATTCAGTCCATGTCGGTCCTGGCGCAAAAGAAGAAGATTGAGCTGAACCTGGTCTGTGACACTCCCGTGCCCCAGTATATCGAGTCGGATTCCATTCGTTTCCGGCAAATTCTTATGAACATCGTAGGCAATGCGATCAAGTTTACCGAAAAGGGGCAGGTTCGTGTGGGGCTGCGATTCGAGGATAAAAGCGCGCGCGGACCAGCCCGGTTCGTGGTCGATGTCGAGGATACCGGAATCGGCATTGCCCCCGAGCAGCAAATGGAACTGTTCCAACCGTTTACCCAATCGGATGCCTCGATCACCCGGAAATTTGGAGGCACCGGCCTTGGGCTGCATCTTTCGCGGCGACTGGCCCAGGCTCTGGGCGGAGATCTGCAGCTGACCTGGAGCGTCCCGGAAAATGGAAGCTGCTTTACCATGAAGGTGCTGGCCGGCGCTTTGCAACAGACGGGATTCGTCACATCCCTGGAAAGGCAGCAGACAGTGCAACTCATTCATAAGAATGTGGAACCGACCTTGGGCCCGCGCTACAAGGTTCTGATCGTGGATGACAATGCCGATAATCAGGCCCTGATGAAAGCCTATCTGCGGAAAGCGGATGTGAGCTGGGACGTTGCCAGCGATGGAGAAAAGGCACTGGCGATGGCCACGCGTCATGCCTATGACATTATCCTGATGGATGTCATGATGCCGATCATGGATGGGTTGGAAGCCACCCGGCGCCTGCGGGCTGCCGGCTATACAAGGCCGATCATCGCGTTGACCGCGCATGCGATGAAAGAGGAGGTCGAGAAGTCATTCGCCGCCGGCTGTGATGGACACCTTTCCAAACCGGTGGATATCAAGGAACTGCTGGCCACCATGCAGCGATTTGTGGAGTTATCGGCCCGCAGTGAGCAGCAAATGTTTCATTGAAGGGATGTGGTTATCTGACAATTTATGGGGATCGCACCCCTGATTTCCGTCAATTGAGGCGAAAGCGTCCAACGTCAGTTTCAAGTCCTGCCCTTATGTGCCGATAAGTCCTAGGGAATTTACCTATTAGGGCTTGTCCACTGAACAGAAACTGTACAAACCAGGCGGGCTACTTCGGGCTGTATCGCGCAGGGCGCGACGTGGCTGTTCTCCTTGTTGCGGCTTTTTTCAGTTTGATGCTCGTGGGTGAAGCCCGCGCTGCCGTCGTACTGCACAACGGGATTGAGTTCATCGAGGACAAGACCAACCAGCTCACCTTCGTGGACATCCAGGAGCTTCCATCCTCAGCGTATCAAGTCAATGGAGCCAAGGCTCCCAACTTTACCTTTACTCATAGCGGCTTCTGGTTTCGTTTCCGGATTCCTGATCATCTCGCCCGGGAAGACACGCTGGTCCTGTCCATCAGCTATCCTCTCATCGATATGGCCACGCTCTATATCCCACAGCCGGATGGCTCGTACCGGATGAATACGAATGGCCGCAAGTTTCCGATCCCAGGTCGGGACCTTAAAGTCAGGGAACTGACCTACCTGATCCATCCTGGACTGTCGCTACAGGATCGCTATTTCTACATACACGCGAGGACCACAAGTTCCGCCCAGTTTCCGATGACGCTGATGAGCCTCAAGGAATATTTTAACAAGGATCATGTGGAAAGCATCGGGTCCCGATTCTACATCGGCGCGATGGTGATCATGTTCTTTTATAACTTCATCTTCTTTCTGACCACACGTGAGCCGGTCTACGCTGTTTATGTCGTCTTCATTGCCTCTGCCTGCCTGCTGGTCATGGCCATTCTTGGCCTCGGATTTGAGCTGGTTTGGCCCAACGCCGTCGCTTTCAATCAGATCAGCATCCCCTTTCTCATCGGCATCAATATCATTGTCACCGTTATCTTTGTGAGGATGAGCCTACCCAAGTTGCGCGAGTATCCACGCTGCGACCTGTTCCTGAAGGCCCTGCTGCTGGTCGGTGCCTTCGTTACGCTGTCCAGTTTCCTGTTTCGCTATGAGATTGCCATGAAGCTCGGCATTTTTTATGTCGTGACGTCCGCTTCCTATCTGATCTGGGTGCTGGCCTTTCTCAGCTGGAAAGGGTATCGACCGGCCAAATTTTTCTCGATGTCCTTTACCGCCCTTATGAGTGGGACCATCCTTTATGCTGCCAAGACGATGGACCTTCTCGGGCAGCATGTTTTGATCGAGCATGCCCCCCTGATCGGTTCCGCGACCCAGGTGGCTCTCCTCACCCTGGCCCTGGCGGATCAGTTCCGGGAGATCAAAAAAGAGAAGGAAGCCATCCAAACCCAGATGATCGCCCTGCAGGAACAAAACATCCAGACCCTCGATCAGAAGGTGGAAGCCCGAACACGGGATATCCGCAGTATCCTCGAAACCATCACCCAGGGAATTTTTACCTTCAGCGGGATACCGATTCGGATTGATCCCGAACTTTCGAGGCAGATGCAGGATCTGTTTCCCGGGCGCCCTTTGATCGGTGAAGACCCCATCGACGTGCTGTTTGGGACATCCGATCTTACCACGGATCAGGTGGCCCAGATCCGCTCGGTTTTGGACTTTTCCATGGGCGATGATGCCTTGAGCTTTGAACTGAACCATGGCCTGCTTCCTCGTTTTGTGCGGATCAAGCGAGGCGACGCGACCCTCTTCCATGAAATCGACTGGAACCCGATCGTGAATCGCGAGGGCAAGGTCGAGAAGTTCCTGGTCGCCGTGCGGGATGTTACGACGCTGAAAAGTCTGGAGGAGCGCAACAAACAGAACCGCGAAGAGCTGGAGATGATCCAGCAGATCATCGCGGTCCCGCACAACAAATTCAGCCGGTTCCTGCAGAACATTCGAACTCTTCTCAACCAATTGAAGGGGCTGCTCCATGAGGCCCAGGGCAATGATGTGAACACTCTGCAAAGGATCAATGCCTTCCTTCATACCCTCAAAGGCAATGCCCGAACCTTTGGCTTCACCTCGATCGCCCGAGGCGCTCACGAGCTTGAGGATCAGATCAAAGCCTCCACCGCGGATTGGAGTCGATCCGCGGAACTGAAAAAGAGGCTGGAGGCTCTCGAGGCTTATGTGGATAGCATGGAGCATTTGAGTGAAGAAAAGCTGGGCAGGAACACGCGGCAAAGGACAGTTCAATGTTCCCTGACGGATCTGGACCGGATCACGAGCATGCTGCAGGAATTGAATCAACTTCCCTTGTCCGAGGCGGCCCGGCAGATCGTTCAGGCTGCACGAAAGGAGCTGGTGGATCTGGGTTATGAATCCCTTTCCGCTTTGCTGGAAGATATTATTCAAGCCAGTCGCAAGATTGCAAGCCAGGCCGGTAAACTTCCTCCCAAAATCCTTCTGGAAGATGAAGGTGCCTTGCATCTGACGGATTCATCCCACCAGGCGATGATGGGCATATTCACACATTTTCTGACCAATTCCGTCGATCACGGTCTGGAACGTCCTGAAGAACGCACGGCCAAGGGGAAGGATCCACAGGGCACGATTCGTATTCAGATTCGCCATGTCCCGGGGGATCGGATTGCCATCCTGGTTGCGGATGATGGCCGTGGGCTGAATCTGAAATCCATTCATGAAAAAGCGGTGGCACGTGGACTTCTTGAGCCGGACGAGAAAGATCCGTCGAAGATTGCCATGACGATATTCACCAGTGGTCTCTCCACAGCCCGTACTGTCACGATGCTCTCGGGTCGTGGGGTCGGACTGAATGTGGTGCAGCGTATGGTTCAGGAACTGGGTGGTGACGTGCGGATCGTCTTTCTGGAAGAGGCCCGTGCAGAATCCACGCAGGTTCCGTTCGCGTTTTCGGTGTCGTTACCCGGTGATCGCTTCATGCAGGTCGCTTAGGAGCAGGGTGTTTGAGAAGAAGCTGGCTTTACCTGAATATTCTGAGCCTGACACTGACGATCGGTGGCTGTCTGCCACTGCGTGCGCAAAGCTCCGCGTCCACAGAGGACGTGTGGATTCAGAGCGAGGCGGATGACCCTCAGGGTTTCAAGGAGGTGCTGAAGCTTCAGCTGAAGGGCAAAAGTCCCACATCCCATGAGTACCTGCATCTCATGGCTCGCCTTGCTTATATTTGTTATCTTCTGGATGATAGGGAAACTCTGGAAGAACTGCACCCGTCCCTTAAAAACCTAAAAGACCGCGCCTTGGAATCCAAACGCCTGGCTGATGCCGCGCTGCTGAGCGTGGGGCTCAGCCTTTGGGCTCTGAATCAGGAGGAAAGCCAGAAGGCGCTGGATTTGGCCAGAGGAGCCATCGACCTGGCCCGATCCAGCCAGGACCCGCATAGTCTTTTGCGTGTCCTGGATTTCCAATCCCATCTTCTCTATCGGCTCGATGCGGATGAGCAGTCCCTGCAGGCGATACTCGCTGCCAAATCGGATCTCAGGAATTACCCGAACATCCACCCTATCATGCGCCTGATCGTGGAAATCAATCTGGTCCAGCAGAATTTCGAGGCGGACCGGACCTTGAAAAACCTTCAGCTTCTTGAACGCTATTATCGGAAAATCGTCCCAATGAACCTGCGCTTTCAATCCGGCATCCTTGCCTTTTTTCTGGCTGATGCCTATTTCAATTTAAAGGAACCGGATCTGGCGAAAAGTGAGCATTATTTCAAGGAGACCTTGGCGAAGGCCTTGTCGATCCGCGATCTCTATACGGCCGCTGCGGCTGCTTCAAAATTGGCTAGCCTCGCCAACGCACGCGGTGATGCTGCGGCGGCTCTCGCGGCCGGTTATCAGACGCTTGAACTCACCACGAGCCAGGGTCTTATCTGGCGTTTCAAAGCCTGGCGGGAACTGGCCATTGCTCATATGAACCGCAATGAAATGCCTCAGGCTCTGGCCGCGATTCAGGAATCCCTGAAGGCGATCAAACCGGAACAAGGCACGGAAAAATCCAAGTCACTCCGCGTGGCCATGGCCATTCATGAAAAAATGCAGCAGCCTCAGGCAGGGCTGGAAAAGGCCAGGGACCTGATCGAAATTCTGGAGCGCAGGAATTTGCAGAACAAGGTCGTGATGAGTGACAGCAAGGCCCTTCTGGGTCTTGAAGCCTCGCAGCTGCAGAACCAGCTTTTGGAAAAGGATCGTCAGCTGGCCGTGAAGGATGCCCAGCTGAAGACGATCGAATTGGAAAAGGCAAGACGGGAGAACGATTTCAAGACCGTCATCGTGGTCTTTCTGATGATTACCGTTCCGGTACTGTCCCTGTTCCTCTTCTTTGTCTATCAGCAAAGAAAGCGTATCCATGAGCTGAACGTTCACCTGCAGACCGATGTCCTGGGACGCTTTCTGCCGCCCGTTCTGGTTCAGGATGTGGTGAACAGGAAGATCGCCTGGGATGCCCATGCCAGGGAACTGGAGGTCACCATTCTCTTCGCGGATCTTGTGGACTTTACCAGACAGTGTGAGAACAAGGACCCGCAGCGCATCAGCAGCATCATCAACCGCTTTTTCAGCGCGATGAGTCAGGTCATTCATTCGGAACAAGGAACGCTCGACAAATTTATCGGGGATGCTGTCATGGTCCTCTTTGGAGCGCCTGTCAGCATGCCCCTACAGGACCAGGTGGATCACGCGGTCGCCTGTGCTCGCAAAATGCTGGAGGCCCTGCATGAACTCAACGAGGAACTCCGGTCTGAAGGGGAGAGCCTGCTTTCCATGCGCATCGGTCTTCACGCGGGACCTGTCGTGGCAGGCATGTTTGGAAGCACGCAGCGCACCGACTATACCGCGGTCGGCATGACAGTCAACATCGCGTCACGGATTGAAGGAATGGCCAAACCGAATCAGATCCTGGCCTCAGGAGTCGTCGTGCATCGGCTCGACGCCGCAACCTGGCAATCCGCAGGTCTGTTCAAACTGAAAGGGGTGAGCGAGTCTCAGGAACTGTTCGCCATCCATCCCGATCGACCTTCCTCCCGCATCCTGCCTCAAGCCAGTTGACTGCCATTGACCTCTGAGGAGCTGTTTATTACCGGGTTTTATGCGGAATTCCTGTAAAAAATCCTGCCAGTGTTTCCTTTCTTGTCACTCTCCAACTTGAAACAAACGTCTGTCGCATGTGGTCGGTAGAATAAGACAGCGGTGCGGACGCGCCGTTATTCCTGCCGTATGTTATCTGGCTCAACTGCAGTAAGGCCAACGCTTGTGGCAGGGAAATCACGCGCGGCGCGTTCCTTGCACAAGCGATTTTTTTTGGTAGCACACAAGCTGATTGAATGGAGGCCACTATGGAATTGAAGCTGAAAGCCCTGCCCTGCCTCGCGCTGATGGCTGGCATAGGACTCATGAACACCCAATGTTCGAAGGATGAATCCGAAGACTCCGATCTAAAAATTCGAAACGGCCGACAGGTCGCCGAGAATGCCAGCGGCCCGGATCGCTTGTCAACTGTTGGAATTTCCAGCGGTTGTACAGGAACCGTCATCGCTGAAAACCTGATCCTGACGGCCGGACACTGTCTCTCCAATGGCGCGATGAGTGTGGTCTTCAGAACCAATATGTATGCGCAGGGAACCGGCGCAGTTATTCCCGTGGAACGGAAGGTCGTGCATGCCCAGTATAAGCCCACCGGGCCGTATATTGTTCCCTATGATATCGCGATGCTGAAACTCTCGAAGAACATTCCCGCAAACTACAAACCTGTGAAACTCCTCCCGGCCTCGCAGCCCCTGAGATCGGGCGAGGCGGTGTTGCAGGCTGGCTACGGTGAGACTTTGCAGAGAGGTGGCGGCGCCTTTGGAACGCTGCGTTCTGTGAATAACACCTATTCCGGCCGCGGTTCGTATGGGCGCGTGATCGTAGCCAATCGGAACTTTACCGGGACCTGTGCCGGAGATTCCGGTGGTCCGCTGTTTGTCAATCGCAACAATGAATGGTATGTGGCCGGCGCTCTCTCCGGCGGTCAGGAATCTGCGCAGTATGGTTGCCACGGTGGTGGGACCTATACCGGCGTCGCGGAATTCCATAGCTGGCTGGTGAAGGCAGCCCAAAATCTCACAGGCAAGGCCAATCCCTTCCCGGAGGGCAGCACAGCCACGCAGCCCGGCACGCCGACACAACCTGCTGTGTTGAGTTTCGGTCCCTTCGGTGCAAACGAGAACAAGCTGCTGACAACTCTCAATAGCACGGAAGGCAAGTACGTAAACTTCAAGATCGAACTGGATACGGAGTCTCATGCTCAGTGTGAGTTCGATCATGTTCTCATTCAGGATGCCGCCGGATACTCCCGCAAGCTTTGCGGCAAAGGCACCTGGAATGCGAAAAACTTTGTCACGCCGGTGAAGGTGACATTCGTTTCCGATCCTTTGGAACACTCCCGCTCCGTAAAAATCAGCGCCATCAATTACTATGATGCTGTCGCCCAAGGCCAACAGTCGAGCGCGTCGGATGTTTCGGAAGCCATTCCAGAAGAAGAGGCGCAGGAATTTAAAGAAGAGCCTTGATGAAAAATCTTCAATAGCTCCCAGGGAGAAGCCTTCGTAGCTTCTCCCTGCATCGGATCCATCATGGAGCACCAGCATGAAACATTTTGGTCAAGTCTGCGGCTGTGTTTGGTTCACTGCTTTGGCCTGTGGCAGGCCTTCCGTTGAATCTCTGTCGCAGCCGGCGGACAGCACGGAGCAACTGCTTTTCGAGGACTTCAATCGCGCCTTTCAGGATTCCATCTTTCACTTTTGGGGCGGTGGCACGGCCTTGCCACAACAGTCGGCAGCCGATGCTGCCGATCAGCAGGTGGTGACACTGACACTGCCCAAAGATAGTCCTGCCGGTCCTCCCAAGGGACCCAATCTGGAATGGCGAGCCGAGCCCTTTTTGTTTGGAACCATCGAAGTGCGGTTGAAAACTCCGAGCTGTTCCACCAGGCGGGAAGGCAATGTCTCGGGTTTCTTCACCTACTTCAATGATGGATCGGATCCGAATGGCAACGGCTATGCGGATAACAGTGAAATCGACTTTGAATGGCTGTGCGCTGAACCGGAATCGATTTATCTGACGATATGGACTGACTTTGACGAGGCCACAGGCGCTCAGCAGAGGGTGATTCGCAAGATCAATCTTGCGCAAGGGACCATTGAATATACGCGCTTTGCGGACGGCTGGGGAGCTGTGAACACAGAGCCCCTCTCCGGAGCGGAAGCGCAGCCGGAGGTTGTCCCGGCCCTCCCGGATTACAATGCGGCCGCGCGCTTTTATGAATACGGCCTTACCTGGGAAAGGGAAGGGGTGCTGTTCTGGATCGTGCATCCTGTCAGTGGAGAAAAGCTCGTGCTCTGGAATTACAGGGGTCCTGTCTCAAGGATTCCGCAGGTGCCGGCGCATCTGCTCCTGAATACCTGGCATTCCGCGACCTGGGCTCCCGAGGATACGCCGGATGCCCTGGAAGCTCCGAAGACGGATTTGACGATGCAGGTGGATTGGGTTCGCATCCGCCGCCCTTGAAACGCTCAGCTGGCCGAGCGGTCCGCTTCTCCTGCGATCGCTGGAGCTGTCCGAACGGCGAAGAGAGCCACCGGCTGCTCGATGCCTTTAAGGCGGAAACTGCCGGCATAGGATTTTTGAGCGTCCGTCAGAAACCGGGCCACGCTTTCAGAGACCAGAATCTGATTGGGCATGGCCTGGCCTTCGATGCGTGAGGCAAGGTTCACTGTGTGTCCAATCACGGTATAGTCGGAGCGGCGTTCACTGCCAAAGGCTCCGACCACGCCGGGTCCCTGATGGACGCCGATGCGCATGGCAAAGGTTGTGTTGAACCGCTGCTGCCATTCGATGTTCAGGCGCTGGAGACATTCCACCAGTTGCAATGCGCAACGGGTGGAGGCCTCGGCCTGCTCGGCGGGCGTCAGCTCCTGCGGGGCTCCAAAGACGACCATGATGGCATCACCGATGAATTTGTCGATGACGCCGCCATGGGCGAAGACGACTTCACTCATGTCGGCAAAAAAGCCATTGAGCAGTTCGGTCAGGTCATGAGGCTGCATGCGTTCGGCGGACTTGGTGAAGTTCACCAGATCCGCGAAGAGCACGGTGACGACCCGATGCTGGGCATTCTGTTCAAAGTGACTTTTTCCGCTCAGGATATCGCTCACGATCCTGGGCGGCAGAAAGCGCTGGAGCACCTGGGTTTCGATGAAACGGTGCAGCTTGCGAATCTCGCGATTCTTGCGGCTCACCCAGATCAGACCGCAGAGCAGAAAGATGGCGATGAGGACGATGCCAGACGTGGCATAGATAATGGTTTTGCGCTCGCGTTCCTGGAGTTCGTTCTCCGATGTCAGTGCCTTGTTTTTTTCCTGTTCGAGCTGAAGTCCAAGTTTGACCATGTGCTCGGAAAAATTTTCCTGGCTGCGCTCCTCGATATATTTTCTTTCAAAAGTTGTCTGAAGAGTCCTTTCCTCATAGGCTTGCTGCCAGCTCTGCATCTCTGAATGGATATCAGCCGCCAGTTTGTGGAGATTGGTGTGCTGCGAATAGAGATTGCTCGGCATGTCCCTTTTCAGTTCAGCCAGAATCCGAATCGCTTCCGCGTGGCGTTTGAGCCGCCGATAGTTATCCGCCTCGATGAGCACGGCTTCCCCCACAGTGGAATAGTACCCCATCCTGCGGGCATGCGAGGCCGCACGTCGTGCATGATGGATGGCTTCCTCTGGCTTTTTTTGAGCCTGAGCGATCTGGGCGAGCGTCAGTGCAGCCAGTCCCTGGATCACAACATCATCGAGGTCTGCGGCCATGCTCTCGGCTTTTTCGAGAATTTCGATGGCTTTGGGATAGTCGATGGGGATCCGGCCTGAAGCGAGAAGGACGCCATAGTCATGCAGCATATAGGTGCAAAGCGCGCGATAGGGAACGGTCTCGCATGCATCGGCCAGTTCCCGGGTGACCTGGGCCACGCCTTCATGCTGATTGGCTATCTTATAGAGAAAGACCAGGTTCTTCTTCAGATTCAATCGATCAATATCCGCAAGATCCCGCGCGGATTGAACATGCTCGGGTGCGTGTTCCAGAAGTTTCATGATGCGTGTGGACTGTCCCGTGTACTTGAGATAGCCCTTGTAGTTACCAATCACAAGATAGGTATTGCGCAGGGATTTATGTTCCTGGGCAATCGCCAGGGCCTTTTCATAAGGGGCGCTGACATCAGAGCCAAACTCATGGGCCATGGCGGCAAGGTCCTCCACTGTCAGGGATTCGAGAAAAGACCCTTCAATAATGAGCGCATCGATCATGTGCTCCCAGAGGTCGAGTCGGGCCGCGATGCGCTTGGCCCGGAGGATATGCTGGGCGATGCCTGGCATATGATGGATCGCATCATTGGACATGCCATAGGCGCAGAAAACTTCCAGCCAGCGTCGCGGATCCTTGTCGGGATTGATCGCGGTCAGCAACCTCTCCGCTTCCGCGAGCAGGGGACGGGGATCATCCCAGTACGCGCGATAAGTGGAAATCCGGTCCCCCCAAACATAGCTCGTCGCGGGCTCGGCGCCGTGGAGTGGCGCCAACCAGGGGCTCAGGAGGCTGAGGAGCCAGAGTATGGGCAAGGCCTTAAACAAACACAATCTTCCCATCATTTTTCGTAGGTTCCTGCCTCAATTGCATCGGATTTTCAGGGTCTGGTATTGATCCCACGGGCAGGGGTCTGACGCAAAGGTATGCATTTTGGGTAATTTTCCAGTGAGCGCGCACCCGGAGCTTCATGCGGCGACCCGGAATCCGAGGCAATACATGTTAAAATGGTAGAGATTGTCATTTTCCAGAGGACCCTTGCCATGCGCGTTCTGTTTCTGGCCCTGCTTCTGCTCCTGCCGCTGACGATGCAGGCCGCCCAGGCTCCACGCCTGGATCAAAGCTATGATGAGCTGTTCAAGAGCATGATGGATGATCCCAGGGCCATCAATCAGTGGGCCCGGACGCAGCTCACTCAGGATGGGCTGGAAACCCGGGAGCCTTTCCATTGGGCCAAGGCCATGGCCATCTATCTCAGCTCCTGCATGGAGATTGGCTGTGAGGACGATTCCTATGCCACCGAAGAAAATATCAAGAAGGCCATCGCGATTGCGGAGAAGCAGGCGGACAAACCTCTGCTCATTCGCCTGCATCTGATGATGGACGGCATCAATACCGACAGCGGCGTGGAGGTGACGGATTTTCGCAGCGTTCTGGAGCCGATCAAAAAGCTGGCCGAGGACAACGGCGGCGGACGACTCCTGGCCGATGTTTACCGCGAATATGCGGCAGCGGCCGAGTCGGAAAGCAATCTGCAGCTGGCGCTCATTTATGCAAAAAATGCCCTGGAACTGGCGGAGGATTATGGTTATCCCGGGGACATCCTGCCCATCCTTATCAAGAATGATAGTGCGATCCTCGCCAGTCGCATGGGGGATCATGAGAAATCCGTCGTGCTCTATCAGCAGGTGATTGAGTACTGCAAGCTGGAAAACATTCGCCATATGGGAGCGATTGCCCTCATCAATCTGGGAAGGAACTACACAAGGCAGGACAATCCGGAAACCATCCGCAAGGGTTTGACTTATTTTGATCAGGCCGATGTCGCGATCCAGGGTCTGAATGAGGATCGCCTGGCCGCGTTCAGCGAACTCACCCGTGGGGAAGCTCTGCTCAATCTGAAGGATTATGGCAAGGCTCATGTCTTTATCGATGCGGCTCTTAAAAAGTTCAAGAAGCTGGACTCCATCATCTGGACGGCGGATTCCCTGCATTGGAAAGCCCGGGTTTATCTGGCTCAAAAACGCTGGGCCGAAGCGCTCAAATACCTGAACGAATCCGATGCCCTGTTTCCCGAGCACCTGCAGAACGACAAGGCGCAGCTGGCCCAGGAGCGTGCGGACGCATTGATGGGTCTGAAACGTCCCATCGAGGCCTTTCGATCGTTGCAACAGTTCATCGACATCCATCAGAAGATTGATGAAAAGAGCAAGAAGGAGCAGCTGAATGAACTGCAGGTGAAGTTCGGCTACCAGCTGAAAGAGCAGGAAAATCAGCTCCTGAAGAAGGAAAATCAGATCAAGGAACATCAGCTGAGGGAAGCGGACCTGATCAAGACGGTCGCCGTCATTCTTGGATTTTTGATCCTGGTCTGTCTGCTCCTTCTGTTTTTCGCTCTCCTGCAGGTGCGGAAAACCAGGCAGGCCAAGGCCAGAATCCAGTATATTCTGGATAACATTGAAGAGGGGATTATCACAGTTGGTCGTGACCTCAAGGTGGAATCCAGCCTCTCGCCTTACCTCGACCATGTCATTGGCCACGACGCGCCGGATTCCGCAAGGCAGAATGTGATGCTCTATCTCCTGGAAAAATCCGAACTCAAGGCTGACGAGCGGCACATGATCCGCGAAGTGATCACCTCCTGTATCGACGAACCCGCCCTGGTCTGGGAGTTGAATGTCGGTAACCTGCCTCAGACTTTAACTCTGGATCACGGGGAGCGGATCATTTCCCTTCATTGGCAGCCGCTTTATGGCAAGGATAAAAAAATCCGACGCATTATCGTGGCCATGCGCGATATCACCCGACAGCATAAACTGGAACTGGAGATCGATCAGGCCCGGACACAAAGGGGGCGGCTCCAGCACATCATGGAAGAGGTCGCCCGGCTTTCCCCGCAGCGCTACCAGCAGTTTATTCAAGGCTCAGTTCCGCGAGCCGAGAAGATTCGGCAGGGAGGCTCGGCTTTGCGTGATCTCCTGCCTGAACTTCACAGCCTGAAAGGGGAGGCACGTAGTCTGGGCTTGCGTGATCTCGCCGCGATCACCCATCAGCTCGAGGATCTTTTGGATGGACGGCACCAGATTCCGCCATCGGACGATGCGATCAGGGAAGCCATCCATCTATGGCAGGACGTTTGGCGAGACTATCAGAGTTTTGCCTTGCTGATGAGTGCCCGCGAAAGCCAGCCTGCAGGTCTCGAAGGCAGCAGTCTGGTGCAGATCCTGGCGGATCAGTGGGGCTCGCTCCAAATGCACTGTAAAAACCTTGGCATTCCTCTGCATCGTGTTCAAATCGATGAAGAGATTTTCGAATGGAATCGTGATGTGCGGCAGGCGATCAAGGATGTGCTCCTGCATTCGATCATCAATAGCATCGATCATGGCTTCAAGGATCAAACGGATATTGCAAAGCCTGAGCTTCATGTGAGACTGCAGCGCAGCGCACAGGGACAGATCCAACTGAGTGTGCAGGATAACGGCCGTGGATTGAACTGGACACGCCTTCAGGAGCTTATCAAGGAGCGGAACTTTGTGCCTGAGCCCGGGCAAAGCCTCGCGGACGTCGTGTTTCTGGAAGGATTGAGCACCGCTGCCGAGGTTTCGCAAACCAGTGGTCGCGGTGTGGGACTTTCCGCCATTCGCCGGATCGCCCGGACATTCAAGGGTGACGTGCATATCAAGGATAGGGAAAACCAGCCCGGTTGCGAGCTGGTCATCGAGCTGATGGATTCAGCATCGTGAAGAAGGAACCGGGCCAAATCCCTTGGCCCGATTCCTGTGTGACTTAAGGCAGTGGGCGATCACAGGCGCTGAGACCCAGAGTGCGGCACATGGCCTGCACAAAGTCGGTGGCGGATGGATTGCCGGCCTTTTGCAAGGACCAGATCATCATACCGTTACCACCCTGGCTGCGCACATAACTGGCCCGTTCCGCGGCTTCCGCAGGGGTTGATACATGACCACCCCAGGCTTCCGGTGGAATCTCCACACCCAGCATCAGAGGACCCTTGTACAGTTCACGATAGGCTTGGAAGGCCTTCTTCGGATCATAACCGGTTGGAGTGCCGGCAGGTGCGTTCGGACCACCAGCATCATAGGACATGATGTAGATCGCATCAAAGTCCGTACCGGCGGCTTTCAAGGGGTTCACATAAAGACCAAAGTTGGATCCGATCAGATTGCCGTTAAACGACGAAGCCGGATACTTGGCCGTTCCAAAAGCACCTGTGCTCCACGCAGCGGTGGTGATCAGGTAAGGTCTTGGCAAGGCACGGCGGAAGGTGCGAATGATCTGGATAAACTCCTGATCACCAGGACAGGACGTACCGCCGGAACCCCATGAGCAAACGCCTTCGGTTGGCTCATAGTCAAGGTCAGCACCATCCGCGCCCAAATCCCTGACGAGAGCCGCCACAGCCTGGGCATTGGCCTGTTTCCAGTTCACATAGGTGGCGCCGCCGATCGACAGAAGAACCTTGGTGCCCGGATTTTTGGTTTTCAGAACTTTGATGGCATCCTTCACGACTTTAAAGTCCGAGGAGAAATCCATACCGGTTCCAACCCAGGACTGTTGACCAGCCTGGTAGCTGGTTTCCGGGCGCACGAAAGACAGAAGGACCGTGGTGATATAAGGGGGAAGTTTGGCCAGACTTAAGTTGCTGCCTTCTGAAGCCCACCCGGCACTCCAGCTCTGATAGTACGCAACGATTTCCTGACCGCCAGGAACAGGCTGGGGCAGAGGAGCTGGTTCAGGATCAGGCGTAACAGGGGGCTGCGTTGGTTCAGGATTGGGTTCCGGATTGGGCTCGGGTGCCGGTCCAGGGGCCGGTGCAGGAGTTTCCGGTACCGTCCCAACGCCGAGATAGAGTCTTGGCTGGGATGGTTCCGCATCGGCTGTGAATTCGAAATTGAGCTCATCACCGGCGTTCAAACTTACATTCAACCAGGTGGCCGCAGGATCACGACTGTAGGAGAAACCATCAGCATCAAGCTGCCAGTTGATCCAGCTGAAATAGTCGGGATTGCGACCCCAGGGTTGCGTTTCGGGTTTTGCGCCTGAAAAGCGCAATTTGGCTTCGGAAAAGTCAAGACTGCGACCGCAATCGTTGACCAGTTTCAGACTCGCAATCCTTGAGTTGGCATTGTAGGAAGGCGTAAACTTCGCACATTCCACCGGACTCAGGATGCTGCTGACTTGGGACGTATTGGACTTGTCGGAACAACTCCAGAGTCCTGAGGCAAGAAGGATCGCAATGGGAACACGTAAGGAGAAACAACTCATCAAAAAAAGCCTCCAGGTGCATGGTTTGCGTGGCGCGGAGAGCACCACCACATGAGGCTTTAACATGATGCGTGGAGGAGAGTTGAAATCGGCTTTCTGTCAGGATGCTTGGTTGAAAAATCGGAGAGGCGCGAGGGGGAGTCTGACTTCCAGCTGCGTTCCAGGCTGCGCCGGGCGGTCCATGAGTCTGACCTGGCCACCATGTTCATCACAGAGACCCTTGATCGCGGCTAAACCAACACCGCGACCGCTGCTCAAGCTGAGCTGATCGGCTGTGGAAAAACCATCGCGGAAGAGGGTTTCCACCAGCTCCTCCCGGGTCGTGGTTGCAAGGCCCTTCGATCGAGCCAGGTCTTCGATTTTACTCCATTGAATGCCTTGTCCGTTGTCGCCGAGGCTGATGATCAGAGCATCAGTGTCCTGCCGTATTTCCACCTCAAACTGAGCCTGGATTCGGCTGCGAAAGCTATCGGGTGCGCGCACAAAACCATGATCGATGCTGTTGCTGATCGCATGCAAAAGAACCGTGCGCACCAATTCGGCTGTTGGTTCATTCCAGTCCTCGAGGGCATCCGTGACCCGTGCTCCGCCCCAGCGAATGCCCTCCTGCTGCAGGCGGCTGCGGGCTTCAAACAGGAGATCCGACGCAAGCGCGAGAAGATTCAGGCGACGGGAAACCTGAGTGGGAAGGGCCGGATCTTCGAGCAGGGAACGATAGCCGTCGATCAACTGCTGAAAGTGGTTGAGATTTTCCTGAAGCTGATGCAGCTGCTGGGTGCTCGTGGCATGGGCGCAAAGGTCCTCGAGCTGATGGATCTCTGCAGCGAGTTCCTTGAGGCCATGGGTCCGCGCTTCCCCTTTCCAGGTATGCAGATGTCGCAGCAGTATCGCCAATGGAGGCGGTGTGACGAGGTTGATGTGATTGGCCTCGTGCAGGCGCTGCAGAAAACGTTCAACCTGTAAGCGATCGGCGTGCCGAAGTTCCAGAACCCGGATGTTGCGCTGGTCTCTTTCGTGACGTTCGTTCTGAAGCAGCTTTTCATAGTTTCTTTGTTCGGTGATGTCACGCAGCACGAGCATCACATGGTCGGTCAGGCCCACGCGATTGAGGATCGGATGCCAGAAGAGCTGCAGAATGCGACCCTTCAGCTGAATTTCACTCGGAAGGTGAACGGCGTTGAATTCCCAGGCGGTACGATCCTCGTCAATGATGGCCGACAGACAGGCCTCGATCATGGATTTTTGCTCCGTGGACTCTGGAAAAAGCAGATCCACAATCGGTGCGCCGCTGAGGGAACGCTGGCCCAGAAGTTCCTCCAGATGCTTGGAATAAGGGTGTGCGATGCGACGGTCGGCGCCGAAGCGAAGGATCCCTTCATGCACCGAGTCCATGATCTCCTGCTGCAATTTTTTCTGACGCTTGATCTGATAACCCTGCCAAAGGCCCCAGAGCATGACGCCGACGATAATCAGACAGAGGCCCAGGGTGGCGGTGAGGAACTGCTTTTCCTTTTCCGCTTTTTCGAGAGCCAGCTGCTGGTTGCGATTTTGCTGATCGAGAAGGGATCGGGCCTGCCTTTGGTTTTCGAGTTCCACCTGCAGAGTCCGGTTTTTTTCCTCTTCAAGTTTAAAATTCAAGGCCGAGGACAGTTTGCTGAGTTCGGCACTCTCTTCCGTTTTCTTGCGCGTTTCCCAGTAATCATGGTAGGCGAGGTGAGCCTTGTAGGCCGCTTCAAAGTTGCGTTCGGCCGCTGCTATGCGGCTTTCGAGGGATAGTGTGCGCTCCGTATAGATATTGCCATATTTGGGATTGCGGCGAACCTTATTGATGGTCCGCCGGGCTTTGCGGATATCCCCGGCATTCAGATAGGCTTCCGCCAGAGTCAGGATGCCTTCGGTTTCAAATATTTTGTCATTTTCCTTTTGATAGATGGCGATCACCTCATGCAGCAAAGGAATCGCCTGGGCCGGCTGTCGGTCGAGGTACGCATGAGCCTTGCCACTCAATGCTCCGGCCAGAGCATCGCGGTCCCTGGATTGGGCGGCGAGTTTGATCGCGGCATCAAAGTAGGCAATGACCTCGGGGGAATGGGGGTCGATGTCCCGATAGGCGAGTCCGATGTTGCAGGCTTCAATGGCTGCGGAGTAGTAATTCTTCTGCTCGGAGAATTTTTGAAAAACCTCCTTGCTGATACGCAGGGCCTCGTCTTTACGATCCAGATAATACATGAGGATGGAAAGCGTACTCTGCGCGTAAAGATAATGCGGATGATCTGGATGAGCCTGCATGATCGCCAGAGCTTCCTCGATCGCCTGAATCCCGCCGTGCCTGTTATGAAAGATGCTATAGGTATAGGCTGTCTCGGCGAGGATCATGCCAACGAGCAAGGGATCGTTGCCTGCCCTGGCCGCCTGAACGGCTTTCTTCAGTTCGTCCACGGCCTGTTCCATGGCCTCCTCACCCCGTGACTGAAGAGCTTTGCTGAGATAAAGGGTGGCCAGAAGATGAGGATCGGCCAGCTGCTGGGCCTGCTCCAGAACGGTGGAATAAGGCGGGGCCTTGTGCACGGTCCTGACCTGAGCCGAAGCCAGGGCATAGGCCTTGAGCCAGGCCCGCGGATGATCGTTGGCGTTCAGCGAAACAAAGAGCGCATCAATTTCAGCCTGGGCCTCGGCTTTAAATGCAAAGGTCTTCAAACGCAAGGTTTCCAGCTGCTGCAGGGCGGTTTCATCGGCGGCAGGGTTGGCCAGGGCGCGTGCATTCAGGCTCAAAAAGAACCAGAGAAGAAAGAAATATGGAAAACGCTCCATGGCTCCCTTTCCGAAACAGTCGCCCCATTTCATTTTACACGGGATATCGTGGGTGAGGATGTCTTTTCCTGGGAAGAATGTGCCTGGCGGAAGGCTTTCCGATCATTCCCGAACGGCCGCCTGACTGAGATCTGCAGAAAATATGTTGGCGATGAGTCGTTCCACCTTACGGGTCTCATCCATATCAAACATGCCTTCATCGAGAACATGCATAAGCAAATAATCGTTTTCGATTCGACAGCTCACCGTGCCTGGAAAAAGACAAAGAACAGCCGCGACGGTAACGCGAGCCAACTCGTCCTCGGGTCGGATTCTGAAAGGAAATTTCATCAAGTAAGGACGCAGAACTTTGCGAGGGGAAAACGCTGCCCAGGCCACGCGCGCTCCCCCCTTGTAGGACTGATAGAAGAAATAAGGCAGGAAAACAAAAAGAGCCACGAGGTTCAGCGATTTTGTGTTCTGTTCATCATAACTCAGAATATAACTCGCCGCTGTCGCCACCACGACCACCATCAGACCAAACCACCATTGAAAGGTTGATCCTTCCGCAAGCACGGACCAAAGGATGGCCAAAGCTCCGAAACGCCTGAGAAGCCATGACCTTAATTTCCTCGACATCACATGCCCTCCAGGCTGAGAAACGCCCACAACGCAAACCAGATTGCCAGCAGGAGCGTTATCCCCAGGCGCCACCCGGTTTGAAGCTTCAGGGAAAACTCCACCGTGCGTCGGCTGCGCTCCTCAATTTTGAGACTGCTGATAAAGATTTGCATCCTCGTCGTGACGTAATAAGCGCCCTGATGGATCAGATCCGGCCCAACGACAGTCATCATGTGTTCCATTCGATTCTTAATGCCTTCGAGCGGGCGCGGTGTCAGCCGCGAATCGTGTTGCCAGATTCTTTTGGTTAAAAGCAACGCTGGTACGGCACAGACCAGCACAGGCCAGAAACCTTGCCAATATCCCATGAAATCCAGGCGCGGAATCTCCGCAGGCAACAGAACGGTCAAGGTCCATGGCAGAAGCCAGGCACCAGCGAGGCACAGAATGAGTGCAGCCAGCCATGGCAACCATCGTCCCGTCGGTGGCAACGCCTCACTTTCCTGGCGCCAGCAGAGAACGAGAAAACGCACAATCAGGAGCGTTGTTCCCACACTCCCCGCCACCAGTGTGACCGATGACAGGGCATGCCAGGTGCCTTGGGGGCCGCCGATCAATTTGAGTAGGGATTTTGCCAGAGCCCCACTTGTATAAGGAAAGCCAACCAACGAAAGGCTGGTGAAGACGAGGGCCCCCAAAACACAATAACGCAAGCGCGGTGTGGACGCCTGATGCAGAAGAAGGCTCAAGCCCAGAAACATGGTGACTTTGGTCACACCATGGTGAAAGACAAAGGCCAGGGCTGCTGTGACCGTGCCTCCGGCATCACCTCCCGGTTCCAGGGCAGCCCCCATGGCCATCGCCAAATAACCCATCTGGCTCAAACTGGAAAAGGCCAAGGCGGATCTGGCCCTGCTTTGCACGAGTCCCACCAGAACTCCGTAGAAAGCCATCAGCATGCCGGCAAAAACAATGAGACTGGACCAGGTTTCCGAGCCCGTTCCGCCAAGAGGCAGAAAACGAATCCAGCCGAGGATTCCGGCCTTGGTCATGGTCCCGCTGAGTATGGCCGTGGCCGGCAGGGGAGCCGCATAATAGGCGCGCGGCAACCAGAAATGGAAGGGCACAAGGCCCACCTTGATGCCAAAACCAAGGAAAATGCAGCCGTAAATCCAGTTCCTGATCGGGGAATGATTCACAGCGCTCGTCACTCCGGAAAGTGCGAGGGTTCCACTCACATGCGCTTCGAGAATAATTCCCGCGAGAATGAGCATTTCACCGCAGAGGGCGAACGCAAGATAGAAACGTCCCGCTGAGAAGGATGCCTCGGTGCGTGCCTGCGTGACAAGACCGTAGCCGGACAGGGTCATGATGCCAAAAAACGTATAGAAGCTGGCCGCATCCATGGCCATGGTCACTCCCAGATTGCCGCTGAGAGTCAAAAGATAAAAGAAACGATAGCGCCTCCCGTGTTCCGCGTCCTGGAAATAGTCCAGCGAGAAGAGGCCTGAAACACACCAAAGAAAGGCGGTCAGAAGCAGAAAGGCCCGCCCCACATGATCGAGTCCGATGGTTGATCCCAGCAGAAGATGCGGGTACATCACTGTTGTGTCCAGAGGCACGATGAGAGCGAGCAGAAAAGCCGGTACCGGAGCCAGACCATAAATCCAGCGCAGAAGCCGATCGAAGGGCGGATAAAGACCGGCGATGGCCAGGACCATGGGCAGAAGCGCGCTGAAGAGAAGAAGGGTGTTCATGGGAAATAAACCCTTTCCACAATCATCCGCGCGGCTCCGAGGGGGCTGATCGGTGATGCTGCAAAAACTCCGGCGCTCAGCGACATGATTGCTGTGACCACGGTTGGCCACAGCAAAAGCGGTGAAATTTCAGGGCGCCCGGTCTTGTGATTTTCCAGCACCTGCTGCATGTGATCAGAAGGTGGTCGGAACCAGGCGGCATGGATCATGGGCAGAAAATAGGCCGCATTCAGAAGACTGCTCGCACAGAGAACAGCGATGAAACCATAGTCGCGAGCCGATGCCGCTCCCGCACCCAGATACCACTTGCTGATGAACCCGGCGCCGGGGGGTACCCCAATCATTCCCAAGGCCGCGACGCTGAAGGCGATCATGGTCCAGGGCATGCGGCGACCCACACCATTGAGTTGATCCACGCGGTGAATGTCGAGTTCTTCGGCAAGATTTCCAGCACAGAAAAATAAAGTGATCTTCATCATGCCCTGGTGCACGAGATGGACCAGGGCACCCACGGTGCCGATGGGTCCCCAGATGCTGAGACCCAGGACGATATAGGACAGCTGACTGATGGTGGAATAGGCAAGACGCTTTTTGATATCGACCTGAAAGAGGGCCCGAAGGGACCCATAGAGGATGGTAAAGGAAGCCAGATAAGCCAGCGGCTGCAAAACACCGAGGGCTTCCGCTGTATCCGTCCCAAAAACATTGTAGATGAGGCGCACAATGCCAAAGGCCCCCGCTTTCACGACGGCCACAGCATGCAGCAGCGCACTCACGGGCGCCGGGGCCACCATGGCTTTCGGGAGCCAGCCATGCAGAGGAACCAGAGCGCACTTCACGCCGAATCCGATCATCATGAGGATAAAAATTGCCGTCAATTGTGTCTGATGATCCAGGACATAGGGCCCGAGGGATCCTCCCCGCACAAATTCCACTGGACCGGCAAGCACATGAATCCAGGCCGTTCCCATCAGAAAAAGTGTGCCACCCGACAGCGTATACACGAGATAGACCCTTCCGGCCCGCAGGGCTTTTTCCGTGCCGCGATGCACCACGAGCGGATAGGTGACCAGCGTCAGCATCTCATAAAAAATAAGCAGTGTGATGAGGTTCCCTGCGAGTGAAATGCCCATGGTGGCGGTGACACAGAGGCTGAAAAAGCAGAAGAATCGCTTGCGGTAAGCGGATCCTTCCAAATAGCCGATCGCATAGATGGTGGTGAGTAACCAAAGCGCGGCCGAGAGCGCCGCGAAGAGGAGCGAGACCCCGTCCACACGCAAAATAAAATCAAGGTCGCCCACGAGCGGAAAGCGGGCTTCGAATTCAAGCCCCTGATAAACTCCATAGGCTATGACCCCGACCAGAACAAGTTTGGCGATGGCGCCGATCATGTTCACCGTGGTGCGCAGGGTCTTTTGCTCCTCGCGAATCATCAGAATCAGAAGGGCCGGGATGAAGGAAGTAAGAGGCAAAAGGATGGGGATCAGGATTTTCCAGTTCATGGCTGGTCTCCTCCGGAGAAAGGGGATCCAAGCTGCATGAGGCTGAAAAGTTCCGTGGGCCGGACACCGAGCAGAACAATAAGCAGAGCCAGAAAAAGGGCAGCCATGGGCATGACAGCCGGAGCTGCGGGTTGAATCTCCTCATCGGGTTGATCCAGAAAAGCAAACCAGAGGACACGAAAGACGTAAATTGAAGCCAGAAGCCCTCCCACCAGGATGACCGCTCCATAGGTCCAATAACCAAAGCGTATCGATGACGTCAGAAGCAGCCACTTGGCGAGAAATCCCGTGCTGGGAGGCAGACCGATGAGACTCATGCCGGCAATCCCCCAGGTGAGAGTCGCCACGGGAGCTCGGGCCGCCGTACCTTTCATCTCGTGAATGAGATCATTTTCACCCACTTTTAAAAATATGCCGGCCACCAAAAACAGAGCGGATTTCGCCAGAGCATGCGAGAGGACAAAGAAAATCGTTCCGTTCCAGGCATCCAGCTGCGCGGCAGTATTTTCTGAATCCATCGCGCTTTTAAGCAGGGGAAAGGCCAGAAACAAATAACCGATCTGAGCCACCGTGGAATACGCGACCATAAGTTTGAGACGGGTTTGAATGATGGCCTGAAAGGAGCCCCAAAGGATGGCGCCCGCACCGAGGGCTCCAATGAAATGAACGGTCCAGGGTCCAGAGGTTTCTGGAAAGACCTGCACCCAAAAGCGCAGCAGCACATAAAAGGAGGCTTTGATCACCAGCGCCGAGAGAAGCGCGCTCACCGGCGCCGGAGCGATGGAATGAGCGCCCGGCAGCCAGAAATGCAAGGGGACGAGCGCGGATTTAATCATAAGGCCGGCGGTCATCAGACTCAGCGCGACCCATAAAACCAGGCTGTCGGTCGGCTGCGAACGGATGAGAAGCCAATCGAGAGTTCCGCATTGCCCATAGACCAGAGTCACACCGAGGAGATAGGCCAGCGATCCCACCAGAGCTGTCATGAGATAGCGGTTGGCGGCTTTCAGGGCTCCCGCTCCGGGCTCCAGAGCGATGGCAGCCACGGCAGCCAGGGTGATCAATTCCAGGCAGACGTAAAGTGAGAAAAGGTCGGCCACCAGAAAAATGGCGTTGAGTGCTCCCCAAAGAAAAAAGAACACAGACCAAAAACCTCGAACCTTCCGCACCGCCTCAGCCTGTTTCTCTCCGAAATAGCCCAGCGCATAGCACGCCACCGCCGTGCAAACGGCTGCCGTGAGCAGCAGCATCACCGCCGCGAGCCCATCCATGTGCAGATTGATGCCAAGCGGCGCTTTCCAGCCGGATATTTCATAGCGCCAGGCATGAAGATCATAGGTCCGCGCAGCCACCTGCAGCGGGGCGGCCACCAGAAACGGCAGCAGTCCCGCAACGATCATCTTCAGATAACGTTCAGCCGCCAGAAACGTCGTCACACCTGCAAGGAAAGGCAGGAGAAGGGTGATGACAAGAGCGGCTTCATTCAGCATGAATATCCTGCTTTGCTTTGTTGGGGTCAGGATGTGCCGGCGTCATGTGATCGGGTTCGAGCGTACTGTCCCTGGTCAGGACATAAAGCCGATGCGCGATGGTCAAAGCCAGGGCGGTGGCGCTTACGGACACCACGATGCCGGTGATGACGACGGCCTGCGGCAGCGGGTCCGCGACTGCACCCACGGCATTGCGTTTGCCGAACGCTCCCATGATCAGAAACACGCCGCTGCCCAGAATATTCCAGGCCAGAATTTTGCGCAGGATATGCACATGGATGGCCATGCTATAGACGGCCATGCCGATCAGCATCGCCCCGGTGATCGCATGAAGCAGATAAGGGGAGAGAATGTTCGGCATCATGAAACCGGTGCCTCCACCTTGGAAGTGATGGCGTACAATATATTAAGAGTCAACGCGATGGACAGCGTGGCCGCGATTTCCATGACCAGAATATAGGTCCCGGCCCAGGGGATGGGATATTCCAGTATTCGTCCGCCGGCGGCGAATGTTATCACCGCGACCACAATGAAGGTGCCAAAGCCCAGCGCCAGCGTCGCGCGAAAGGCGAGGGATGAAGCGGCCGGAAAATATTTCTGGCCCGCCAGCTGCAAAAAGATGCCCGCGGCTCCTATCAACGCTCCGGCCTGGAAGGCTCCTCCGGGTGAACGGGCTCCGAACCAGAGCATGATGCCTCCGATGACGATCAAAAGCGGCAGCATGGTGCGCGCGATCACCGCGATATGCGGATGCAATGGGTAGGCTGGAGGCAGGGGCAGGCTCTCGCGATTGATACGATCGACTATGATGGCGGAAAGGGCGGCGAGCAGGAGCACGCCCAGTTCCAGCCAGGTGTCAAAGGCTCGGAAATTCAGCAACACGGCCGTTACCGGATGCGAGGTACCCGATACAGCCATATGCGATTCCACGAGGGGCAGAAGACCTTTGTTGACGAGGCGCAATTCCCACAGCGTCCATCCCAGGACGCCGACCAGAATGCTTGCCAAAAGACCCACGAGACGACTGCGCCAGCCATGGAGTTTCGTTTGATGCAGGACGGGATCGTCTTCATAAAGTCGAACCGCCCCCAGCATCAAAGCCCCGGTCAGCCCTGCTCCCACGCTCGCTTCGGCAAGAGCAACATCGGATGCACCCAACTGCACCCACACCAGCGACAGAAGCAGTCCATAGGCGATGAAGAAGACGGTGGCCGCAAAAGGTCCACGACCAAAGAGAGCCGTCCAGGCCGATCCCAGTAAAGCCGCACACAGCAGCAGATCATAGACCTGAATTCCGTCCATCGTCTGTCTCCCGATCCGCAATCAAAAAGCAAGTGAAGGCACCCGCCAGCAGGGCGATCAGCCAGATCATGAGTATTTTGAGACCTGCCATCCATGATTCAGCCTGAATCATCAGACCCATCGCAATGAAGCCAAGACCAATGTTGTCAGCTTTCGAGAGAGCATGGAGGCGACTGGGAGTATCGGGAAAGCGCAGGAGGCCCAGGGTCCCTGCCAGATAAAAAATCGCGCCCAGGACGAGGAGCAGTATGGTCGCAATGTTTGCTATTTCATTCATTGATCCTTGGCTCCGTTCTGGATGCATAGGATTTGACGAATGCAACCGATGTCAGAGCCGCAAGGGCTACGAAAATAAGGGCAATATTGCGAAGGCTGGGTTGTTCAAGAACTTCCGCCATAATCAGAAACAAGGCGACAGTTGCGGTCCCAAGGAACTGACTCGCCAGCATGCGGTCCGTTCGGGAAGGGCCTACGGCAATGCGGAAGCCGCCGAGGATAACATTCACCATGATAAAAGCAGCCAGGACGAAATAAAGAGTGTCCATGTTCATCTCCGTCGACTGCGGCTGTTTCATTTCCGTTGGTTCGACAGGCATGCTCGCCAGAAAAGAAGCTAGCGTTCGCCTGTCCTAATGTCAATCCGCGGAGGATGATGCGCACGAAAGCAGCGCCGGGGCAGGAATGGGCTGATTCACTCATGCGGCATTCTGAGGGAAATTCTGATGTTCATAGATCGTCGAGATGATATTTCTTCAGAATTTTGCGATCGGCGTGCGCCTGCTTCATGGCTGCCAGACCCTGATCAAGCCAGGCGGCCAGATCAGTCGCGAGGGATTTTTTCCTGGTGGTGATACCGATGTAGAAATCGCCCGAGTTGAGCGGGAGCTTGACGTGCCCTGCCTCCTTGAACTCCGTGCCCAGTCCGAGCTGGCGCGCGATAAACCAAAACACCAGGCGATCGGAGGGGACGACGGTGACCCTTTGCGTGGCCAGCATTTTCATGTGTCGATGGTTGCCCTGGTCGCTGGTCAGGGTCACGATATTTTTTTTGTTGCTTGAATCGGCCAGATAGTGGCTCAGAGGAGGAATATAAGTATAACCCTGCATGATCGCAATGACTTGACCGTTGAGCGACTCCACACCCTTGTAGACCCAGGACGACGTTTTATGAACGAAATACGCCGCCTGAAGGGAGCCGATCGACTCCCTGGTTCTTGGGATTCCCATTTCAAGGGCCTCGGCATCCCTGAGGGGAAGGATGAGATCCACATAGCCTTTTTTGGCCATGGCTCGGATACGTTTCCAGCTTGCCACAACAGGCTGAATTTTTACGTCTTTGGACGCCAGAACCTGTTCCAGCATATCGACAGCAAAACCTTTGAGGTCAGGGCCGGTACAGGTATATGGGCAATAATCATCATAGCCGACCCGCAGAGTCAAAGTTTCAGCCATGGCAGGGCTGGCGCAAAGAATCCAGGCCCCAAGAAAAAATGAAATCCTTGGTTTCACGGGAGCTCCTGCTGGATAACCAAATGGATGCGCCCAAATTATGACTTCACGGTCCCGGTCGTCAAGCGCAAATGCGGGCGGCTGCTGGCTTCAGGGCGGCAGGGAGCGGATTACAGAGCGGGTTCACTTTCCTTGCGTTTCATGATCATGTAGAAGGTCAGGGATGAAATTCCACAGATTCCGACGATGGTCGCCATCGTTGCTGCGGATGTTGCATGCAGATGCGAAACCATAAAGGCCGCAAGGGAAGCCGACAGCATTTGAATGGTGCCAAGCATCGCGGACGCACTGCCCGCGTTGCGACCCTGACTGGCCAATGCTCCGGCAGCCGCATTGGGAAACGTAGTACCCAGCGTCGCCACATAGATGAAGAGAGGCACGAGCACCGCCCAAAACCCGCCGCCGCTGATTCCACTTAGCATGAGCACCAGACCAGCCGCTGTCAGAACGTAAAGGGCCACGTGCAGAATCTTTTCATAACTGTACGTGCGGAGGAGACGCGCATTGAGCTGCGACATCGCAATGAGCCCAAGGGCATTGAAACCGAAAACCCAGCCGAAATTTTCGGGGGGAATCCCGAAGTATTCGATAAAAACAAAGGGGGAACCTGTGATGTAGGCGAACATACCCGCCTGCGCAATACTCCCGGCCAGCGTGTAGCGCATGAACTCCCGATCCCGCAGCAGCCTGCCGAAGGTCACAAGCGAACCTTTGATCTTGAACTCGGGATTCACGCCATGCGTTTCAGGCAGGAACGTGGCCACTGAGGCGATGATGATTCCACTGAAAGCCGTGAGGAACCAGAAGATTGATCTCCATCCGAAATTCGCGGAGACGTATCCGCCCATCATGGGAGCCAGAATCGGAGCCACGCCCATGATCAGCATAAGCAGGGAAAAGATACGAGCGGACTCCTGATGCCCGAAACGATCGCGGACGATGGCGCGTGGTATCACCATCCCTCCGCAGGCTCCCAGAGCCTGAAGAAAGCGCAGGGCGATGACCGCTTCGATGCTCTGGGCCAGGGCACAGGCGATGGAGGCCAGGGCGTAAATTACGAGGCCAATCAGCAGGGGAATCTTGCGACCAAATCGGTCGGCGAGGGGGCCATAAAAGAGCTGGCCGAGAGAAAGACCGGCAAAATAAGATGCGAGCGAGGCTTCGACCGAGGGCAGAGGTGCCGCCAGCGAGCTGGCCATTTCAGGAAAAGCCGGCAGATACATATCAACAGATAAGGGCCCGATCGCGCTCAAACTCCCCAGGATCAGGACGAGGCGTCTCTGATCGGCATCCAGGGTGTGCGGCGCAGCGGCCGTGGAATGAACAGTCAAGGTTTGGAACTCCCGATTTGCGAGGAAAGTTTAAGGAGAAGCGCACGCAGCGCGTCCTTTTCAGTTTGGTCAAGACCGGACAAAAATTGATCTTCGACCGCGAGTTCTTTTTTTCTCAGGCTTTCATATTTCCTGCGGCCCTTGCCTGTCAGACGCAAAAGCCTGGCCCGGCGATCCTTTTCATCGGGCGTTCGTTCCACCAGCCCGCATGATTCCAGGCCGTCGATGAATTTCACCATCGAAGCCCGGTCGATGCCCAGCTCCTCGGCCAGTTGAATCTGGTTGAACGACGCGCCGCTTTTCAAAACCGTCAGGATAGCGAGCTGAGGCGGCACGATATGATCCTCTTCCAGAACCTCAGCCAGCATGCAGCGAAAGTGCATACCGCTGCGGTAGAGGGCATATCCGAAAAGTTCCCGGAGGGCAGGGTGATAAGGGCGCATGGAATTCAGTCCAAATGATTCACGAGATCAATCATTCGCTCAACAAACTATCCAAGCGGTCTGGATGTGTCAATCGCGCTTTTAAGGCATGGCGACGAGACAAAAAGTTTGCACATGGAATCGTTTTCATCTGTCTCGTAACCCTTTAACATCCAAGTTTCCTGTCACGAAATTCTCATAAAGGACCACCCGTCTTTTGCCGATATATTGCATAGACTGGAGGGTGTCTTATGAGGCGAAACCGGGCTTTCCTGCTTCTCGGACTGATGTCGTTGATTGGAATCTTAATATCCTGTTTAAAAACACAGCGAAACGAGACGTCAGCGGATGCCCTGTCGACGGTAGCCACGTCGGGTGGCAATGCCCTTCCAACTGGAGACGGGAATCTGCCGTCCGGTAATGATCCCCTCGCAGCCCTGCATGCGGGCCAGAAATCCTGCGTTGCCTGTCATGAAAAAAATCGTCCGGCTCCACCTCATGTGGCAAAAGAAGACTGCGTTGCCTGTCACAGCTATCCATCCTTTAAAAATGTGCAAGCGTTCAGTCATATTCCCAAGCCACCAACCTGTGAAACATGCCACGCACGCCCCGCGACGGCTGGGCTTCGATCTTATCCGAATCAAGGGCCTCCCGCCCGCTTTGATCCTAACAATAAGAATGCACCGGGCAGCGGCCACTATGTGGGAAAAGACTGTGGGACCTGTCATGCAACTCCGGATGAAGTCGCTGCAACCTTTGTCTTTTCCCATAGCGCACCGAAAGCCGAGTTTTGCCTGCCTTGTCACTTCAATGAGGGGCGCGAGGAGCATGATGGTGACGATGATGTTATGCTGAGGGATTTCGGGAACTGCTTCAGTTGCCATCAGAATTTTGATCGCAACGACACCCGGAATTTTGAGGCGAATGATGATTAGAACCGAGTGCCTGTGCGATGGACTTCACCGCGGCCCGACGTTCATCCAAGCCGCGTTTCGAAGTCAATCGCGGTTATATCAGGCTGCCAGGCATGCCTTCTCGCAGTCCTTGCACGCTTCCATACAGGCCTTGCATGATTCCATATGACCAGCATGTTTTTCACAGATTTTTGCGCAGTCACTGCAAATTTTCGCGGTGACCTTGGCAAATTCCTTTGTATATGCGGAATCATAGCGGGCCAGTTTTTCCAGACTTTCGCAGGCTGCCACCAGCTCCAAAACACTGTTCAGGCAATCGGCCATCATTTTGTTGCCCTGGGCCAATTCCTTTTGGCAATGGTTGATACAGGTCAGTCCTGTTGTAACGCATTTGTTACTGGCGTCGGCGAGCTTTGCGAATTTGGCCTCGGCAGCCTGGGCTTTGCCGGCGGCCTGCGTGCTGGAAGCCATCGACAGTCCGATAGCCAGTGTTCCAACCGAACTGGCGGCCTGCATGATCATGTCACGACGATTCATATCTGCTCCTGTGATGTCCAAAGGTATTGAGTCTAAGATCTTAGCAAACGGAGACGCACCCGACAATCTCTGTCGTCTCCGCCCGGATTTTCAACGATAGGTTGACAAACTTTCGCGGCATGGCCGATTATCAGGCCCGGCCGAAGTATCGAGTTCACAGGGCCCTTTAGAAAGGCTAAAGACTTGCGTCATATCATTGTGAGAAAAACGGGCGGACCATCCTGTCTTTTATTGGAAAGCGCTCCGGATCCCGAACCATCGGAAGGATGTGTGCGTATCGCGGTGCAAACCATAGGAATCAACTTCGCCGATATTCTGGTGCGGCAGGGTTTGTATAACGATGTGCCGGGATATCCCATTGTTCCCGGCTACGAAATTGCTGGGGTCGTGGACCAGGTTGGGGAGAATGTCGACAGCGACTGGCTCGGCCAGAACGTTTTTGGACTGACATTTTTTGGAGGCTACGCTGAGAAGGTTTGTCTTCCGGTGGAACATATTTTCCAAAAGCCAAATGAGATTTCCTTTGAAGTCGCCTGCGGTCTGCCCACGACCTATGCCACAGCCTGGCAGCTCCTGGTGGTTATGGGGGCGCTTAAACCACAGGAAAGGGTTCTGATCCACAACGCGGGTGGTGGCGTGGGACTCGCTGCGGTGGATCTGGCTCGTAATATTGGAGCCACCATCTATGGCACGGCAAGTCAAAGAAAGCACGAGCAACTGCAGGCGCGCGGCCTGTCGCATCCGATCGACTACAATACCCAGGACTGGGAGCAAACATTTGCGACCATGACGGGAGGCCGCGGGGCGCACCTGATTCTTGATCCTTTGGGAGGGAGGAGCTTTCGGAAAAGCTATCGTGCGCTGGCGCCAACCGGCAGACTCGGGATGTTCGGGATTTCCGAGGCTTCGCATTCCGGTTTTTGGGGCAGGGTGAAGCTCCTGGGTACTGCGCTTTCCATGCCCTTCTTTCACCCGGTTTCCCTCATGAACGGAAACAAGGCTGTGTTTGGGGTCAACCTTGCACGTCTGGCCGCTGATCCTCCCATGATGAGAAGCTGGATTGATGCGATTTTGGATCTCACGAAACAGGGAAAATTGCATCCTGAGGTGGATCGGGCCTTTTCCTTCGAGAAAGCTCATGAAGCTCATGAATACATCGAGACCCGAAGGAATTTTGGGAAAGTCGTGTTGAAAATATAGGCTGTCCAGGCCGCGTGTTTGCATGATTTCCAGCAAGAGCCAAGGAAACTCAGTAGAAAAACCCGGAGAGATTCCAGGCGGGAATGAGGTACGCTACACCCAGGCTCGCAAACCTGGCTCGAGCAGTCATGGCCGCTCGATCTCAGTCGCCGTGCTGCCGGCTTGGGTTTGACAAACAATCCGGTGCCCGTGGATCAGCGGATCATCGATGAGACAGGGGCACTCCCTTCGTGAGGATGACCTTATGAGTTACGTGGATGGATTTGTGATTCCGGTTCCGAACGATAAGAAGGAAGCCTATCGCACCATGTGCACCGAGGCGGCGAAGGTTTTCATGGAATGTGGAGCGCTGAGCGTAACGGAATGCTGGGGCGATGATGTGCCGGACGGCAAGATCACGGATTTGAAGACGGCTGTCAAGGCTCGTCCCGATGAGTCGGTGGTCTTCTCGTGGATAGTGTGGCCTTCGAAGGAAGCCCGTGATGCCGGCAACCGTAAGGTGATGGAGGATCCCCGGATGCAGCCAGGGCCTGATATGCCCTTCGATGGGAAACGCATGATCATGGGCGGCTTTGAAGTTCTGCTGGATACCAGCAAGGACGCATCGTTTGGCCTTATGCCTGAAATAAGCGCTGGTCAATCCATGAGGCCTATACTCTAACGTAAACCCAGGGTCAGGCCGTGGTTCTTCCGCCTGACCTCAGGCTATGATCCTGTTGTCTGATTCAAAAGAATGGAAACCTGGTTTGTCGTCCCATGGCTCACGACGGCATCCAGGCGACTATCGCCATTCACATCCACCAGAATGACTTTGCTCGGTCCCGTGCCCGTTCCGATGGAAAAGGTTTCGGCTGTTGCAAAGGTTCCATCGCCATGGCCGCGATAAAAACTCAAGGTATTGGGGCTTCCGTCCGCAATGGCGACAACGTCGGAGACGCTGTCGCCGTCGACGTCCCCGGAGGCAACCGCTGCGATACCCTCAGCCGCATCGAAGCTTGAAACAGTGAAACTGGCTGCGGTTGCGCTGGTCGTGGTTGTATTGAGGAAAACGGCCACCTTATCCTGTCCGGATGTCGGGCATGTCGCCACGATATCAACCTTGCCGTCGCCATTCAGATCGCTCAGGCTCAGGTTGCTGTTGTTGGTACAACCCAAAGCGGTGTTGGTATTGATCCTGTTCGCCGTTTGAAAGGCCGGTGTGGCTGTTACTGTTGTATTGTTGAGCAGGACACTCATGATGCCACCAAATCCACCGCCACCGGCGACGTCCGGCTTGCTGTCATGATTGAAGTCCCCGACTGCAATCATCCAGGGATGAGTGTTCCCGTTATAGACAGTGCTGTCAGGATTAAAAATAAAGGCTGTTCCAAATTTGACAAAAGTTCCAGGCGACCCGCTTTGATTCATATAGAAAATGAGCGTGTTCCCGTTGGCTTCGCCGATCGCAATATCATTCATGCCATTCGCATCGACGTCCGTAATCACGACGCCTCGGGGGCCCGATATGCCTGCGTTATGCCCTGTGGGTATATTATTTGCAAAGGTCAGAGTGGAGGCATGCGCCGAGGTTGTGTTGGTCAAGTAGCTGAGGTAGTTGTTGCCCCATGCGCCCCAGGCAACATCAGGAGTGTTGTCGCCATTGAGATCACCCACATCGATCATGGCCGCGTTAATATTGGTGACAGTACCATCGGAATTGGGTGAGCAGGAGACATCCTGCTTCGCTCCAAACGTGCCGTCTCCATTCCCAAGAAGATGGCTCACGCCCTGTCCCGTATGGAGCGCGACCGCAAGGTCGACTTTGCCGTCTCCATTGAGGTCCCCGGCCGCGATGCCTTCGGGATTGGTTCCTGTGGAGAATCCCACAGGACTCGCAAATGTTGCGATGTTTACCGTGTAGACAGCTGAGGCCACAGCTGAGTTGGCCCAACCCGTTTTATAGGCAATCGCTTTGATGGTTTTGGTCGCTGAAATCGGAATAGCGGCCGTATAGATGGTGCCGCTGCTCGATGTGGGAGTGGAACCGTCGAGCGTATACCGAATGGTGGCGCCTGTGAGTGTGGTGCTCAAGGTCACGGAAAATGCGGCTGTATAGGTTCCCGAAGCAACGGAAATGGTCGGTGTGGCTACCGCTTGCGCTGTTCCCGCATTGGATTGAATCGTTCCCTGAACCTCGTCACTCTCAAGCCTTGTATTGACGCTGGATTGTGCATTCGCCACGATTTCAGAATTGGCTCCCCCTTTCTCAAGACCGGATGAAACACTTTGCGCAATGCTGTTTGTGAAGACCGAGACCGCGTCACCCGTTACGATGCCCGCCGTCTGGAGACTCTCCAGTCCCTTGACAGCACCGTCGCTGGCCTTCAGTGCGGCTTCGGTGCCTTTTTCAGCGTCGAGCGTTCCTGATTGGATGAGCGAACCCGCACCTGACAGGGCGCCCTCGATAAGCCCGGCTGCGATTTCAGTTGCGATGCTGGCGTTGGTAATTCCTGCTTTTGAAATTTCCGAAACGCCGGTTTCCACGATAACAGAAACGGCATCCCCGATCTGATCCGCTTGAAATCCGCCGCGCGTCAGAGCCATGACGGCCTTGTTGGCGACGGCTGTCATGGCCCCTGCGAGCGAAGCATTGCCATTGGTCGCCAGGGACTGAGCCCCGCTCATGGATGATTGGATGACAACCGCAAGGGCGCTCTTTTTCATTTCCGGTGTGCGGATGCCAACGGTTCCCAGAGCGCTGACCGCTGCCCCGGCGATGAAGCCCATCGCACCCACCGATTGCGTGGCATCGGCTTCACTTTTCTTTAAACCGGAGGTGGCTCCCGAAATAATCAATTCAATCGCACCGCCTTGCATGATCGTGTCAGCGGACAGACCGGCTGCGCCAAGCCCCTGAATGGCTGAACCTGCGACTTCTCCGGTCAAGGTTCCGAGCGAGGCGGGGTCAAATCCAGGACCGCTCAAGGCCGCCACGGCACCTTCCGTAAGTTTCTGGGCCCCCTGGCTTATGGCTGTTGTTTCAATCCCGGCCCTGGGCAGTGCACCCACCGCGGACCGGGTCACGGCCGCGACCGACACCTGGGAATTTTCTCCCGCCAGATCCACTGCCGGCAGCGAGGCGACCGCGGTATTGGTCATCGCCCCCATGAGTTGCAGCGTTTCATCTGTCGTCAAATCACTGGTGCGGCCCTGAAGCGATGCGGATGTGCCGGACATGATGCGTTGGGCCATCGCCACTTTCATTCGAGGGGCACGCAACGAGGCACGCGAATCGGTGAGTCTGAGAAGTGCTCCCCGTATGATCGGTGAGGCGACAACCTGCACGGCCGAGAAGTCGGCCAGCGGATCGTCGAGACTCAGAAAGGATTTGCGCACGAGAGGAAAGGAAAACCTGGAGCGTGCGAAAAGCCCATTCTCCACTGTGATGATGAGGCTGCCGACCGTTGCGGCCATCTCCTCGCTGGCTCCATCAGCGATAACTTCCGCCAACTCGCCGTTGTACACCGTGGTGATCTCATCGCAGAGATCATCAATCATGGCATTCCCTACGGCCAGAGCACCGGCTCGCGCAGCATCGTCATCCGTGGGAGCTTCCTCGATAAGCTGAAGACGGTCGTCGCGCGACGAAGGAGACGAACACGTGCGGTCCTGACCTTTGGTTGATGTCGACGCGTGCTTATTGCATCCTGCGGAAAAGACGGAAGCCAGAGTCAATGCCGCGAGAGTGAAATGGATCAGGAGCGACATAGTGAGAACCTCAGCAAGCGTTATAGGCCTGTTTCGGAACCCGCAAGCAGTTCTTTAAGCTTATTTTGATTGATATTCGTGGGCAGGAGCTGGGTAAATAACCGGTTCCGGGTGCTGGGCGAGGTGGGCCTGCCGATGGAACGGGAATGCAGCTGTCCCACCGATAGACCCACGTGCTTGAGAGTACTGACCTTATTCCGTGATTCGGACAAAAATGCGATCATCTGACGACAGGGTTGTCGGACGGGTTTCGGCACTGTCGGTGTAGGCATCGCCAAAGGTCAAGGTCAGACCATCTTCCGAGATCGTAACGATATCGTAGAACACGGTCGTGCGACTTTTCACATCGAGAGGATAAATGCCTTCGGCCGAGGGCTCACCGAGTGTGTAAGCTACAGATGCGCGACCCGTATGGTTATAAACGCTGCAAGCTTCATCATCATAGTAAATCTTGGTTTTAGCGATCGTGCCCTGCTTATTCTCATCCATTTCCGAAATATCGTAGGTAAATTTCACGGAACGAGTGCCGCGGGTTTCACAGGGACCTTGCCATAGACCGGCGATGGGACTGGCAACGGCCTGCAGAGACATGAACGCTGCGACGGAAACCAAAATCGTATTGATTGTCATTTCAAACTCCTTTTTCACGTTGTGCTAACGACGACCTGTTCTAACCAAGAGCCGGGGACGATGCAAGCATTTTGATAATGATTATCATTTACATTTTGTGCTCACCCAAATTCCCTATTATTATTGATGAATCATTTTGATATGGGTGAGGCCGGGCTTTTCCCGCCCGCTTGAAGTTTTCGCTGCCCTATGAGATGGGAACGTTGGTTCACACATGCAATGATGCTGATTAATATGTAATATTTTGGCAGCGAGGCTGTTCGATGAAGGTACACAATCCATGGTTTTCCCTTGTTCTTCTTGCCGCTCCGATTCTTCAGGCCAAACCACTGGAGCAGGATTATCCTTATCTTGAAAAGCTCTACAAAGAGCTGCATCAGAATCCGGAGCTCTCCTTGCAGGAAAAAGCCACGGCACAGCGCATGGCGCAGGAGCTGAAGAGCCTGGGCTTTGCCGTTACCGAAAACGTCGGCGGATTTGGTGTGGTCGGAGTCTTTAAAAATGGTCAAGGACCCACGGTGCTGATTCGAACCGATACCGACGCTCTGCCGGTCAAGGAGGAAAGCGGCAAGGCTTATGCGAGCCGCAAAACGATGAAAGATCGCGAAGGGACCGTTCAGCCTGTGATGCATGCATGCGGTCATGATATTCACATGACCGTGTTCAGCGGGACCGCCCGGCAGTTGATCGACCAAAAGAGCAAGTGGCATGGAACGCTTGTGATGATTGCGCAGCCGGCCGAGGAAACCGGCATGGGGGCTCGAGCCATGCTCCAGGATGGTCTTTTCAAGAAGTTCCCACGTCCCGACTACAACCTTGCTCTTCATGTATCGGCTGAGCTTCCAGCGGGAGAGCTGGGCTTTACCAGTGGGTACGCCCTGGCGAATGTCGATTCGGTGGATATCAAGGTTCGCGGCGAAGGAGGTCATGGAGCCTATCCGCATATGACCAAGGATCCTATCGTTCTCGCGGCTCAGCTGATCAATTCCTTGCAGACGGTGGTCAGCCGTGAAATTGCGCCTGTTGAACCGGCCGTTGTTACCGTCGGATCCATTCACGGCGGGAGCAAGCACAACATCATCGCGGATGAAGTGAACCTTCAACTGACCCTCCGCTCGTACTCGCCTCAGGTTCGCGAGCAGACCATTGCCGCCATCAAACGGATCGCGCGCGGCCTGGCCATCACCGCAGGGTTGCCGGAAGAAAAATTTCCTGTGGTGACCGTCCAGGATGAATTCACACCTTCGGTTTATAACAATCCGGAGCTGACACAACGAATCGTGGCTGTCGCCAAAAACATCGTGGGTGAGGCTCATGTCAAGGACATGCCACCGACCATGGGTGGCGAGGACTTTGGTCAGTATGGGCGCGTGGATCCCAAAATTCCGAGCCTTATCTATTGGCTGGGAAGCGTGGACCCTGAGACCCATAAAAAGACTTTGGCTGCCGGGAAAAAACTCCCGAGTCTGCACTCGGCTCAGTTTGCTCCCTTGCCCGAGCCGACCATTAAAACCGGGGTGAAGATGATGACGGCGGCTGCCCTGGAACTCTTTGATGGCCATGAGACGGCGCAACGGAATTGATGGGGCTCCGGGCTTCAGTTATGATGAAGCCCGGCCTGGAATCTGACACTCCACTCTTTTCGATAGGCGAGGACGCATGGCTTCCAACTTTCGTAAAACCCTGTTGACGGTATCGCTGTTCTTCAACGTGCTGCTCGCGGATGCGGGACATGCCGCGGATGTGCCTTATCCCAGCAAACCTGTGACGATGGTGGTTCCGTTCACGGCGGGAGGCCCGACCGATACGGTGGCCCGGCTCATCGCGCAGTCCATGAGTGCCGAGCTCAAGCAAACCATTGTGATTGAGAATGTGGGAGGCGCCGGGGGAACCCTCGGGGCGGGTCGTGTGGCGCGAGCGGCCGCCGATGGTTATACCGTACTCCTGCATCATATCGGTCAAGCCACAGCGCCCTCGCTCTATCGCAAACTCCCTTACAAGGTGGAGGATTTCGAAGCCATCGGCCTTGTGACAGCGGTGCCGATGACGATCGTCGCGAGAAAGGATTTCCCGCCAAAAAATTTGAAGGAACTCATCGACTTTGCGAAGAAAAACAAGGACAAGGTCACCTATGCCAACGCTGGCCTGGGATCCGCTTCGCATCTCTGCGGCATGCTGCTGATGAAGGCGATGGATACGGTCCTGACGACTGTTCCCTACAAAGGGACCGGCCCGGCCATGAATGATCTGCTCGGCGGTCGGGTTGATTTCATGTGCGATCAAACCACCAATACAACCAGTCAGATCAAGGCGGGGAAAATTAAGGCCTACGCTGTGACGAGTAAAAAAAAGATAGCCTCCCTTCCTCAGCTGCCTACCGCAGCGGAGAGTGGCCTGCCGGGATTTGAAATCAGTGTCTGGCATGCCCTCTATGCTCCCAGGAATACGCCCAAGGTCGCCATCGATCGTCTGAATCAGGCCTTGAAAGTGGCGTTGAAGGACAAGACGGTAATCAGCCGCTTTGCTGAATTGGGAACAGAGCCCGAACCCGAGGAACGCCTGAAACCCGAAGTTCTGAATACTTATCTGAAAGAGGAACGCGCCCGCTGGGATGAAGTGATCCGGAAAGCAGGCCAGTTCGCGGAATAGAATGCTTCATTTGGCCCAATCCGGGAGCTACCGACATGATCCTGCGTATCGCCAGTCCCAAGGAATTTTGGGCTGGCCTGATTTATCTCCTGTTTGGCAGCTGTGTGATCCTTCTGGCTCGCGACTATGAGATGGGAACTGCGACACGCATGGGTCCCGCTTATTTTCCTACGATTCTGGGCTGGCTGCTGGTCGGCATCGGCCTTCTGGCTCTTGGCCGCGGCGTCAAGGTCAAAGGTCCTGCGATTGAACCTGTCGCGTTGCGACCCCTCATCATCACGATCGGTTCCACGCTCCTTTTCGCGGCCACCGTGCGTGGTCTGGGGCTCACGATCGCGTTGCCTGTTTATACCCTGCTCACCGCGTGGGCCAGTCCACGCTTTCGCCTGGTTTCGACTTTGATCCTGGCTGCGGTTCTGACTCTGTTCTGCTGTCTGATCTTTGTGAAAGGGCTCAGCATTCCCCTTCCACTCATCGGTCCCTGGATTTTGAGTTTCGTGGGGGAAACCGGCTCATGATGGACCTCATCGCCCCTATCCGTCTGGGACTCGAAACAGCCTTGAGCCTCAGCAATCTGTTCTACTGTCTGTCCGGAGTATTCGTCGGAACTCTGATCGGTGTCCTGCCTGGTCTTGGTCCAACGGCAACCATTGCCATGCTGCTCCCGCTCACCTTCGGTCTGCCGTCCGATTCGGCCCTTATCATGCTCGCGGGCATCTACTATGGTTCGCAGTACGGTGGTTCCACGACCGCAATCCTTTTGAACCTCCCCGGTGAAGCCGCGTCCGTGGTCACGGTGCTTGATGGCTACAAGATGGCGCGAGCGGGCAAGGCCGGCGCGGCGCTCTCAGCCGCAGCGATTGCCTCCTTCGTTGCCGGTACGCTGGCGACGATTCTGATCGCTCTTTTTGCACCACCCCTGGCGGATGTCGCGCTGAGTTTTGGGCCGGCGGAATACTTTTCCCTGATGGTGTTTGGATTGGTGGCGGCGATCGTGCTGGCGCGCGGTTCTCTGCTTCATGCTTTCGGCATGGTCATCCTCGGGCTTCTGCTGGGACTGTTGGGGACGGATACGAATTCAGGCGTGGCGCGCTTTACCTTTGATCTGCCGGAACTCGCCGATGGGATCAGCTTTGTCATCGTCGCGATGGGCATTTTTGGTTTGGGCGAAATTCTGCGTAACCTTGAAAGCGAAACCGGAGAGGACGTGACGATCAGCAAGGTCACGAGCCTGCTGCTCACCCGTGAGGAATGGAAGCGGATCGTGGCCCCCATCCTTCGCGGTACGGCGCTCGGTTCAGCCCTTGGAATCCTGCCAGGCAGCGGTTCGATCCTGGGATCGTTCGCGGCCTATTCGCTTGAAAAGAAGGTCTCGAAACACGGGAGTGAATTCGGCCAGGGGGCGATTGAAGGCGTGGCCGCGCCGGAAGCGGCGAATAATGCCGGCGCTCAGACCTCGTTTATTCCGATGTTGACGCTCGGCATTCCGTCCAATCCGGTGATGGCGCTGATGATCGGCGCGATGATCATGCAGGGTATTCAGCCCGGTCCTGGGGTGATCTCGGAGCAGCCGGCGTTATTCTGGGGCCTTATCGCTTCGATGTGGGTCGGCAACCTCTTTCTCATTATCCTGAATCTGCCCCTGATCGGCCTCTGGGTGCGCCTTCTGCGGGTTCCTTATCCTCTGCTTTATCCGGTGATTCTATCCTTCTGTGCCATCGGGGTTTTCAGTTTGAATGGCAGCACGTTTGATCTCTTTTTGATGCCCATATTCGCGCTGCTCGGCTATGTCCTGGTCAAGCTCGGCTGTGAACCGGCGCCGCTTCTTCTGGGGTATATTATCGGACCGATGATGGAGGAATATCTGCGGCGGGCCCTGCTGCTGGCACGCGGAGATGCGACCGTCTTTGTCACAAGCCCCGTGAGTGCGGTCATGCTGGGCTTGGCTCTTGTGACCCTGATTTTTGTGCTGCTGCCGGCCATTCGGCGGAAGCGGGATGAGGCCTTGCAGGAGGAGGTGTGAGGCGGTCACGCCCCCAAGGGCAGGGCCTGTTCAAACTGATCGAAGGGAAAGTGCTGAGGAGGTATGAACAGCACCAGTTCCCAGGCCGGACATGTGGATTGATCCAGCAGGGTAATGGTCGCGCGTCCACCCAACTCGCCTATATATTTGCGCACGGCATCCATTCCCATGCCGCGACCTGAAATCAGGGATACGAAATCCGAAGTCGAAAAGCCTGGAACAAATATCAGATCCGCGATCTCCTCACGGCTCATTTTCTGCTGCCCGGTGATGAGCAGCTGCTTGCGTGCCTTGGTTTCGATGGCCTGAAGGTCGAGGCCCCGTCCATCATCATGGATCGAAAGTTCGACACCCAAGTGTGATTTGCGACCGGACACGGTGATTTCCGGGCACTCAGGCTTGCCTTTCCGTTGCCGTTCGGCGCGCGATTCAATTCCATGATCAAGGGCATTACGAATCACATGGGTGAAGGCCTGCTTTAATTTTTCTTCAGCGAATTCACTGATAAAGAGCCTGGGTACGTTTACGACCAAACGCGGCGTGGGTTTGCCCAGGTCGCCAGCGACTTTGAAAATTTCCGTTTCAAAATAGACCACAGTCCGGTGGAGATCTTCAAACAAGGAATGATTGATTAGCTCTTGCAAGCGTTTTGGGTCATTGTGTGCCGCAAGCAGAGTCTCGCGCGGTAAATTGATCATGGTCTGATCAGCACCGATTTGCTGGCAGCACTGGCGAATCTCTTCCAATCGTTCCAGAATATGGCGAAGGCTTTGCAGGAGATCCTCCTGAATTTTTGCCAGTGGCCCTGTGTTTTGCTGAGGCGCCTCCGAAATATCCTTGACCGCCTTAACAATGTCTTCCCCGTGGTGCAGGTGCTCTTTGAGCTCATGGAACCCAAAGGAACTCATTTCGCCTTTCAACGTATGCAAAGTAATGAAAATAGGCTGCCAGTTATCAATTAAGGACAGTTCCGCCCGTTCGATCGCTTCCTGTATCTGGGGAATCTGACGCTTGATGGCTTTCATCACCCGTTTGCTCTTGCGCTCGCGGTCCTGTCGGAAGTTGTCATCCTGATCGCCCACGATCGTCACGAGAAGTTTGGCAAAGCGGCTCACGGTTTCCATCTTGAGCTTGCTGTCCAGGATGGGCTGTATGTTCCTGGCCACAAAGATGAGGGCCGCGGTTTCGTTGAAATGCCCGACGACCCTCCGCCAGCCCAGTTCGTGCGTCATCCCATTAATTTGCGCTTCCGTGATAAAACTTGCCTCATTCAACTCCCAGGTGAGTTCGCTTTCTCCCAGGACCGATTGGATCAGGTCATGCATCCCTTCCAGGTGCAGCTGTTTGAGGATCTGGCGGAAGTGCAGGGCTTCTGGAAAGAGCTTGCGGAAATAGCTTGAAGTTTTGGACGGGACTATTTTGAGGTCATTATAAATCATGCAATAGCCAATTTCCGCGGCGTTGATCAGCGATTTGTTTTCGGCGATCTGTTCTTCCAGACCCTGTCGAGCCTGCTCCGCGAGCTGCCTTTGCTGATCGGCTTCCAGGCGGGCCTTTTCCGAGCGACGGAAGGCCTGGCTGACGCGATTTTCAAAAATGTAACTCAGGTACGCCACCACACAGACAGCGCCCGCGTATGTGCCGGCCAGGAACAGCCTATGCACGGAATCAAACTGTTGAAAGCCAAAGCTCCAGGTCGTGAGTCCGACCTGATCGACGAAGGCGACAAACAGAAACAGGAGGGGGCTGATGACGGCAGTATAGATGATTCCGTCCAGAATGCCCTGGGTGAGGAAGACGGCCAGGAGAAACGTGACCATCCACAGCAGGACAGGCGACCATGCGCCGCCTGTGACGGTGGCAACCAGAAATAAAGTTGCTGATCCAAAGAAATAGCAGGAGATCGCGGCGGCCTTAATCCAGCGCATTTTAACCAGGATAAGTCCGAGGACGGACGTAGGAAGGCCCACGGCCAGGCAATAGATCATGGCCTGGCTGTTCTTCAGAATCAGTGCATAGAGGGGAACATGGCTGGCCCAGGTGAGAACCGCAACACAACAGAACAGCCAAACGAGGATGGCTTGATGCTTCTGCTGCGATTGGGGGAATCGCTTCGCGTCCAAACCAAACCAGGAAACAAGGCGGTCGAAGAGAGATACAAGGGCATTTGTAGGATCCATGGGGCTTCCTGTCACTGAATGGGCCAGCGCTGCGATTTCCAACATTATGAGTGGCGGCGGAGGTTTTTGCAATGGTTTGCCATGGAAGAGGACGTCAGTAGCATTTTCCACAGTTCTCGCAGCAACGGTATTCCCCGGCCCAGCTTTTTACGCCGTCCCGTGGAATCAGGGCGCTGGATGCCAGGGGAGTATTGCATTCCAAACAGCGAGCGAAGGGCTGCACCAGCGATTCGAGTTGGAGCCGGTGCACCACTTCCCGAGCCTGTGCCTCGGCCTTTGTTTCATGCAGGAGGATCCCGTGTGTGACCTTCTCGTTCTTCAAAAGGCTCGGGTTTCTGGTGAGGATGATGCGGTGTTCGGCGACGGCCAGGGTTACGATTGCATGACGATCGAGGCCGTAGATTGTATCGAAGCCTAACATACGCAGGGTGCGGCCGAGCTTCTGCAGGTTCAGATCGAGAATGAAGCGAGGCTGCCGCTTGGGTGTTCCTGGGCTGATGCTGCTGATGTCGAGACGTTCGAACATGGGATAGGCGCTGATGCGATCGCCGTCGTGGACTGTGGCTTCCAAGGGGCTGGGTTCGCCATTGATCAAAATCAGGTCGATTTCAGCAGCCGGCACGCCGATGGATTCGATCAGTTGCTTCGCGTTCCGGTCTCCAACCCAGCTGACCGCGATGTCCCGTTTGCGTTGCTGCGCCGGAAGGTGGTCGTTCAGCTCTTCGTAAAAGCGTAATGTCGCCTGGTTCATGGTTTAAGCAAACTGTTTCAGGTAGTACCCTTCAGAAATTCTCTTAATTACTTCACCCACCTGGGTTTGAAATATGTCGCGGAGTTGCTTCAGGTTCTCCGACAGGGAACCAGCATCGCCCACGTAAGCGGACTCAAGAATTTGGGTGTCCTTCAAACTGGGTTCCAGGTCGGCTTGCAGAGGCGAGCTGAAAGGCAGGATGATGCTGAATAGGATGGTCAGGAACTTTACGTGTCTCATGACAGTTTCCTTCTTGAACTGTTAGGAAAATGGGGATTGAATAGCATCGTGCGGTCAAATTTCCAGTCGGAAGTTCAAATTGTCCGGAAAAAGAAGATTTTGGTTTGGGAAGAGGCAGGCAGGAATTCTTGCAACAAAAAAGGGACCTCGCGGTCCCTTCTTTTCAGTTGCGATTCATAATCACTTGGCAATGAAGGACTGAGGATCTCTGCAGCGGTGCTTGCCCATGGTTTCAAAGCTAAAGACGTTGTATGTGTCTTCACCCCAGGCTTTGGCTGTAAAAATCGCAAGCTTGGACTTTGGAATAATCCAGGTTTCATCTGCAGAGACCCAGGTGCAGCCCCAGTCCCTTGGTTTTATCTTGAAAGCGCATTGTGCCATGTCATTGACAAAATTGGCAGGTTTAATGTTCCCTGTGCTGTCCCTGGTTTTGTAGCCTGCCTCGATCAAGTCACATGACTTGGCATGGGGGGCGAGGAAAACCTGAGGGGCGACACAGCCTTGATTTTCGACTGTCTCAAAGCTGAAGATATTGTACTTGGAAGGACCCCAACCGTCGGCTGTAAACACTACGGACTTCAGACTTGGAATGATCCAGGTTTTTTCTGCGGTCACCCAGGAGCATGACCAGTCCAAGGGCCGAATAGCTTTGCCGCACTGACTCATATCGGCATCAAAGCTGGCTGGCTTGTCGAGTGACAGCCTATTTTTTGTGGGATAGGCTTTCAATTTACAAGAATTTCCGGTGCCCGAGTTGGAGTTGTTGCCCGAGGACTGAAGTTTCCAGACTATCTCCGAGGTCTTGCCACAAACGGGAACATTGAGCCAAACCAGCTTCTCTGGATCACCGTTAACGAGCAAGCCATCAAATGATCCGTTGATGGTGAGCTTATTAGCATTGTTCGCCGACACCAGGGTGCCGCTCTGCTGCCCACAGTCCATACTGTTCAACGTATAATTATAAACCCGGTTGAAATCGTTGCTGGCATTTTTGTCCAGAAACAATTTGAGTCTGGCCCCGCTACTGCTGGCGTAAGTATACTCGGCCTGATCCAGCGCCACTTTAAGGGGCGCGGCTTCGGGTGTATAAAGGAGCGGAATATCCCTGACGATGATCGGCATGTCTGGAGCCATACATGTCATGCGAGCAAGACTGACTTCATAGGGTTCCAGGCTTTGGGCTTGAATGGTCTGCTGAACAAAGAAGTTTCGCGGATATTCATCATTGTCCTTGATCAGGGACGGCACTCCGCCTTTGCTGGTCCAGTCGACAGTACAATCAAGAGATCCGCTATAATTGTCTTCCACGCTATCGATATAAGCCTCGGCTTCAATCTGCAATTTGCCGGACGACACGACCAGAGTTTCAGCTGGTTCCACGGCGATATCCGTCAGCATCCGAAGCTGGCCGGATTCCAGGTGCGTGATCTTGAGGATTGGGTTGATGTTCGCAGGCAAAGGCGTTTCAGGCACACGGCTCAGCGGAGGGTGGCCGGGATAGATTTCGCTGTGGTCGAAGGCAATGGTAGCACGCGAGGTGACGCGACGACCGATGGCATCAGTGACGGCGAAAGCAAACGAACCGCCAAAGTAAGAGTTCACCGGACGGAAGATAAAGTTGCCGCTTTTCGCGTCAAAGGTGAAGTAAGTATATTCCGCAGGCTTTGTCAGCAATTCATAGCTCAGAGGAGGAACGCCGCCCGATACTCCTCTGGCAACGGTGTCGTATACGGTGGGGTTGTCGTTCTTTTTCACTTTGACGGTGAAGCCGACGTTGGGGGAGGCAGTTAGGTATGGATATTCCTTGACGCCCAATACGTTGGCCATGAAGATACAATCCCACACGAGCGAGATTCTTTCGCTCCGATTATTGGCATCGGGGACGAACTCTTCCTGTTCGTTCGTTTTCCATCTCCAGAAACTGGGGTGTTTGAAATTTTCGCTACGCTCCGCCTTGTATTGGAGTTCATTGTTATGCAGGCTTTTGATCGAACGACACTGGTCAACCACGACACCAGCGATTGACTCTTTGGTGTATTTCTTTGCATCATAAAGCATACCAATCGACTGGAAGAATGGGTTGTCAGGATATTTTTTCAGCAATTTGCTAGCAATCCTGGAGGTTTTCATGTCTAAATTTCTACGCAGCAGGATGTTGATCGCAACAAGATTGGCTTCGTTCGTGTTGTCAAAGTGCGAGAAATAAAGTGCCATCTCTTCGGAATCAAGTCCGAGCGCATCAAAAACAAGTGGCCAGCGGAACGGCGGCTGCAGACCGAGATCCGTCCAAATCCTATTCACATAAGCCATCTGAATAGGTGGCAGGATACAGTTGACGTCTTTACAGAAGCGAGGAATTCCGAAATAGGCTGTCAGAAAGCTAACGACACAGCGGCCAAGTTGCGCTTCTTCCAGATCTTTTTCATTAACACCCTGCTTCACTCCTTCGGCGCAGAGCGATACGGCTGCAATAATACCTTTTACGTAGTTTTCCCCGCCTTCGATATTTGTGCGAACGCAGTGTTCCACCTGTTTCCCTGAAGACAGACAGCTTTGCAGGCCTTTGGTGCCTTGCTTAATATATGTTGCAACTGAGTCCAGAACATTGCCCAGGCCTTCGACTTTGTTGCTTAGTTCGTCGATCCTTTTCTGACCGTTTGCGCTAAGATCCGAGACCGCCTTCTTCACGTCTTCCGTGCTCAATTTGGGAAGCTCAAGATTAAGGTTGAAGCCTGGGGCCGTTCCTGGAAGGTACGCTCTCAGATCATATCCGCTATTATCGATGACGCGATCGAAGGGATCCATGCCACCGACCAAACAATAGGCCACATCCTTCTCATCACATTCCAGTGCTGTTGTAAGCGGCGTGCTAAACGATCTCTGCCACTGACTGGCAAAACTTCTCTTCACATCTTTTGAAACGATGTGATCAGGCAGAGAGAGCCAGTAGAGAGTCGCCAGAGTATGGTCTTTGGAAAGTGCACCATATTTTGAGCTTTGGGCCTTTCCCAGAAGCAAGGGGTTACGCCGCAAGTGACCCGTATCTTCCAGGGACTGGGGAATGACATTGCATGCCTGCTTTTCGCCTGCGCCACACAGTAGAGCGTTATACATGATGGTGTCGCCACCTGTTCCAAAACTATCTTCCCTGAGCCGATCTACATCGCGCTCTGTTGGAAAGCCAGCGTTCCAACCCTTAACCCCCTCGACCTTCTTTTCGACTATGGCCCGCCAAAGGGATTTTTCGGCTTTTAATTCAGAAAGATTGTTCTGCCCGAAGACCGCCTGCGCACAAAGCAGCATAGCCAGAAGAAAGAGGATTTTTGCAAACAAGTTCAATTTCATACGACCGCCATAGAGGTTGAAGAAAATAACATTAAAAGTCATGGAGCGGCTTTTTAAGACTAGGGCGCCTTAATATGACGGAAGCCCCGGTCTTATCAAGTTGTTTTGACTTACAAATGAACCGCATTTGCCCCGGCCTAGGTAAATAAAATTTCTTGTCTTTTTCGGGAGCTATCCGGGATTTTGGAATAATTTCAAGTCCAGCACTAGCCTTTTACGATGACCCATATAGCAGAGGGTGGCAGTGGGTGCGAGTAAAATATAATGTCATGTGTAGAAAGCGTTTTCGAATACCTTGGGGTATGAAGATCAGGCAGAGCCTATGGCAGGTGAAAGCAAGTGGTAGGGAGACGGGGACTGACCCGTGCTCCGCGGAAACCGAAATCAATCGAAATGGATCTTGAGGTACTCCTGGCAGTTGTCGACATCAGATCGCTCATTCACACTTCTGCTCTCAATGCAGGTCAGCTCAACAGCGGTTTCGCCCTGAGTCATGATCGCTTTTTCACCTGTGTAGCCACTGAAAACGTGAGTCTTGCCTTCAAAGCTAACTTCACAGGTCTCGTGCACCCCGAAGGTCGATACCTCGGCAAACGGCTTGTCCTGGAAGGACACATAGCAATGTGTAAAGTCCTGGCTTAAGACAGGTCCTGTGCTCTTTGATTTGTTTTCGGTGCATTCCAGTTTGTGGACCCCAAATTTGTAATGACCGTCCTTATCCGCACAGGATGGTCCTGATATGACCGCTCTTACCGACCACGGCGGAGGCAATTTGGATTTACATGACAACAATGCGGAAGGCAGCAGGGTGCCGACCAACAAGAAATGTACTGCTTTCATGGTTTTTACCTTTAGTTCGGCGATAACGGCTTGTGGCTCAAATCACCGCCTTCATCAGACAATGGCTAGTTTTTACCATAATATCATTGTCATGAATAGTTGCCAACGGGTGTGTGTCAACGATTAGACCCAAAAATTCTTTCTGACCCTGGACGAGCAGGATAGTCCGGCATGATAGGTTTGATAAGCTCTTAATACGAAGAGACCACGAACGAGCGATTACTCCTCACTCCTTCGTGATCCTGACAAAGTAAGTATACTCAGTTACGCAACCAATCGTGCTTGCAACCAAGAGGTTTCACGATCTTGAACGTCCGACCTGATGCCGAGGTCAGGCTAATAACTTGGCTTTTCTCAAGTTGTGCAAGATCAGGTCCGCCAGTGAGTGAAAGTCCTTTTTGGCTAGCAAACTCTGTTTTCCATTCATTGGCAAACGTCTGATTCGATCTGTACCTCTTCTGGATGGCAGGCATCACTCGTTCAATCTGTTTTTCCCGCTCCGCATTGGTTGGGTGAGATACAACCGGGAATAAGAAAAACTGAGCAAATTCTTGCGCTTCTTCCATCGTCATAGGAATCCGCTCTTGATCGGGAATCTTCGTTGGATCCTGCTGCGGTTGCCCAGCAACGAGGGTTTCTTGAACTTTATTATTGTCTTTCATCCCGCTCAATAAATCGTTCGGCGTTAATCCCAATTCAGCGCATATCATGGCGCCAACAACGTCAGCTTCCGATTCGTGTCGTTTCAAGGATTTGCCAATTGCAGGTCCGATCTGGTCCCACTTTTGCCTCAGTTGGAGATATTGATTCCTATTGTGCGTATAAACGCCACCATTAGGATTGAAAGCCTGATTCATGTATGTATTGAGCTCATTATAGAACTGATTCATAGCAGTTTTTTGAGCCGCGGAAAGGCTATCCTCAGGATTTTTGGAAGCGTGGTTCTTGGAAGAATGTGCCGTTTCATGACAAAGAATTTCGAGGCTGCCGAGAACTCCTGAATTTTTAACGAAACCCGTATTGATGATTATGTTTTGATAACCATCAGCAAAAGCATTAAAAACATCGTCCTCCATAATCGTGACCTTAAACGTCCGCCCAGGCGTCAAGTTCGGCAGGGCAAAGACTCGATTGCTAAACCCTTCAATAAAAGTTCGTAGCTGAGCATAGTTCGTCGAAACTTGTCCTGGCGGTGCCATTTCTGGAAATGGCGGCTGCAGATACGGATCCACCAAGGCCTCAATAGCCTGTGCTTGCTGCAAAGAAAAGAGATAGTCAGGAACCGGTCCTTCGTCACCAGGTTTGACCTGGCTATCAGGATTCGAGCTGGTCTGATCTCCATTGCCATCAGCATCAGGGGTTGAAGAAGATGGTTCTCCGGTTGTTTGAGGATTCGCGGCGTTTGGTGTTTGCCCGCGCGGTATTCTCTGGTTTGTTTGTGATTGTTGGCAGCTCATGAGAGCTAAAAAGACGGTTAAAAAAACCATTCGGTTCTGCGTGCCTTGCATAGCTATTCTCCTAGCATATAGATAAAACTGGGGGCCTTTTCGGATGAAGTTGGTATAAACTTTAATATTTATTTGTTTTGCAGCAATATTCGGTTGTTATCGCGTCGTTTAGTGACCGGTTAGGCGGCTGAAACCCCAAAAAATAGGATTTGGAAGGCGGAATTGATACCAGCTGTGGGTGATGGGGCAGGATATGAGAAGTGGCCAGGCGGCAACGACCAGGAATCTTAAGGGCTCCAACTGCCGCCTCGTCAGTGCATCGAACTTCATCTATTGACGAAGTCTCAGTGAAGTCTTTGCGGCAAGCCATCGTCGATGTCGTAGTAATCGCCCTTGTTGGCAACGTGGACATGAATGTGAATTTTCGTGTTGGTAGGGCCATCAAATGCGCCCATGGCGATGCCGATCCAGTCCTTTTCAGGCTTATCCCAGAGTAGGGAAGAACCACACTTATTGCAGAAACCTCGCCGCACCTTTTCAGAGGAGTGAAACCAGGTGATATGGTCGGCCCCGTGGATCGTCACAGCGGAGCGCGGAACGTCAGTGGATACGAAGAAATGACCCGACTGCTTCCGGCATTGCGAACAGTGACACGCGTCGGGGGCGGGAAGCGTACCGTTAACTTCGAACCTTACTGCCCCGCAGAGACATGAACCTCTGTGCATAACGTGCTCCTTTCGTTATGGTTGCTACATCGGGTGGTTATAACAAAGGTCAAGCAACAGTCAAAGGTGCTTCTCGTGTTTGAGGACGTAATTGGGGGTGCCGGGGTGGAAAACCAGGTCATGGGACCGAGCGACCGGGGCTGAACGCAGCATGACTCCGGCCGACGAGATGAAAGCGGATAAAGCGGTCTATCCGTTCATCCCGATAGACCGCTTCTGTTCCAATGAAGGCGACGGGATTAACCCTGAAGAAGTTTTTCAAGGTTATCGAGGTGCCAGCTCACGCCGCGGATCCGGGATGCATTTGCATCGGCCGGAGCGTTGATGTAGGTGTTTTGCTCGGTAAAGAGAAGTTTCGTCGTACCTCCCTCCTCTTTCATTTCGATCGTCGCGAGCGTCACCGAGAAGCGTGTTCCGTTGATAAGAAGATCATAGACGTAGACGATGCGCTCGTTCTCGACGATGTCGTAGTATGTCGCGTCATACGAAGTGGTCGTGCCATTCGGAAAGCTTCCCCGCAGAACTTCGCGGCCCCCGGCGCGGAAGTCCAGGGATCTTTCGCTGACGTTATAGTCCGCCGGAGCGATGAACCACTGGCCTTTTAACTCGATTTTCCGAAAGGCGTCGAAAACCTTGGAGACTCGGGCTTTGAACGTGCGTTCCAACGTGAAGGTGTCGTGAAAAGGCATCTTCGTTTCCATTCTCAATCATTCTCCTCAACAAGTTTTTGCAATAGATCGAAACGGTGCTCCCAAAGAGCCCGTCTTTCTGAAATCCACTTTTCAGCTGTGCTGAGCCGCTCCGTTACGAGGCGGCAGGTTCGAACGCGACCTTGCTTTTCCGTTTTCACCAGTCCCGAATCCTCAAGGATCTGAACGTGCTGCACCACGGCGGCCAAAGAGATCGAAAACGGCTTTGCCAGTTCACTAACGGACATAGGCGCCGAGCTGAGGCGCTCAATCATGGCCAGACGGTTGGGGTCTCCCAGCGCGTGAAAGATACGATCGACACTTGTCATTCCTGGCCTCCTCTGGTCAATACTCAAGCAACTGCTTAAGTATCGGCAGCTTTCCGGGAATAGTAAAGTAAAAACTTTAGTATGTTGAAATCATTTAAAATATAAGCTGTTCAGAAGCTCGTGGAAGCATGAATCCTGGTCCGGACGAGGGTGCTGCGAGGGTGACATGGGCATAGCGGGGCTTGGCGGCCGTTCGGAAATGCAAAGGCTCAGGGCCCCTGGTAGAGTTGGCTTTCTGGCCCATGGCCTTGCGACGAGCGCCGAAGCCGGGAGCCTTCAAACATACTGGAACGTAATACATGGGCCTTCGCACTTTCACATAGGGAAGCAACAGATGCGAGGGCAATCAGCTCGAATGGTGGAACGAATTGAAGAATTCTGTCTAGTTCGGCAATATTAGAAGGGTGTTTTCTATTCCGGCCCCCTACCCTTCACGTATCACCAAGCGTTCCGGATTTAAATAAATTTTATCGCCTCAACTAAGTCGAAGAAATGCCAGGCAACATTCAACCCGGGGTCTTTTTTTTTAGCAGGCCTCAACTTCTGAAACCCGCCACCGAAGGTTGTTATAGTTAATTTGAATGGTCGGCATGGAGCACTGCTCATTGCCTATCATATTATGCGCAAGAGTAGGAGTTTTGTATGAGGTTCCATCGCCTTGGTTGGAGTTTGAGTCTGGGAGTATGGTTAGTTTTAACCAGTGCTTGCGGTAAGAAGAGTTCATCGGAATCCACCTCGGAAACCGACACTTCGATTACCTTGACAGGTCAGTTGTCGTTAACAGGAGGGGAAAGCGCGCTGAGATTGGCAGCTCCTGCCATTACAGATCTTTCCGTGTATTGTGTTACGTTTTCGGTTCCGCCCATTGCTGGTACCGGCGATTTTGATTCTGAAGGTAAGTTTTCTGTAACTCTGGATACCACTGGGGTTTCTGTCGGCTGCTTTATTTTGGATAGCTCTGAAGAGATACTTGGTACTCTGGTGTTTAAAGATCCCACCAAAACAGACCTCAAAGGTGGCGAAAAGTCCAGCGATCGCTTGGCCTTCGAAGGTGGCGAGTCTGATCTCGGCGCTATCGTCCTTAACCTGGACACGGGTAAGGCTGAAGTCGATATCTCTAAAATTGTTTTGAAGACCAAAAGCGCAGCTACCGTTGCGGCAGAGGGAGAAGCCTTTGACTTCACCGGAAGCTATAAATTCGCTGCATCTGGTCTGGATGCACCTGTTGGTTACGAAAACCTTTGTACCCAGGCAGAAGCCGAAGCTGCCGAAGCCGCTCAGGATTGGGACGCATGTTCCGGTCCAGTGATCGATATGCCTATTTACTTAAAGCGCCTCGCGGGTAAATCGACTGCAGATGGCAGCGATATGTTTGCCTTGTCTATCTGGGCAAGCAAAGCAACTGATGACCTCTGCGGAAATAAACTGGGCTTTACCTATGCAGAGGGTAAGGAACATGGCATCGATTTTAGCGCCTCAGGCATCGCAGAAGGCGATTTTACTTGGAAAACTGGTTTGGTCGATGGTTGGAAAGATCCCGCCGCTCGCGCTCGGAACGGCATGATGAAGATGGAAAATGTAGACGATTTCAATGGCTATGCGGGCATGAAGCAATATTTTAAACAATATCGGACTTGGACTTGCAACCCCGGGGAACCTTGCGTGGAATCTGCGCCTACTGTAGCTGAAGGTTTTACATTTAACGCAAATACCAAGGAATCCGGCTGTAGGGATGGCGCTGGCAAACCAGTCCAGCTTTCTGACTGGAGCAACATGGAATGCACGAACACCGAACTGACGGGTGGCCTGCACAAAAATGTTTGCAAGAAAACAGTGGACTCAGTGGTCTATACCTGTACCAATATCATGGGAACCTTTCTAGCAGACGGCACCAGCCTCTCCAATGCCATGACTCGCTATCCCGATGACTATGAAGTCTACGCCAAAGGCGCCTACTGTGACTACAATGGTAACTCAGTATTTGATGGCGATGAATGGCCACAGTGGAACGGCAACTCTCAGTCTTGCAACAGTGGTACAACTATAACCCAAGGCGAACTGTGCTCCAGCATCGCTACGACAACAGAAGGTGGCAAACTCGCTCAATTGCGTTGCTACGCTGATGCTCTCCATGGCGATGGCGGCGGCAAGGATGAAGAACCCACGGCTTGTATCCGGGAAATCAATACCAACTGGTCCGCAAGCACGGCAGCAGAATTTCTCCTCGACTCTGACGGTCCAAGCAAGGCACGCGGTCAGTTCATAATGGACCTCTTTGAGTACGATTCTGCCACCTCGGGTTCACTCCGCGGTGAAGATCGTCGCTTTGAAGGCATCCAGGTTGGTAACAACTGGACCGACTGCGAAATCCAAGAAGTTTTCTCATTTAGTCTGAAAAAGATCGATGACTCTGGCGTTCTATACGGAGAGATGATCGAGAACTCAACGAACGTTTCACCTAAACCAGCTTGCGTAGCTGAGTATGGTGCAGGTAAAACTCGTAAATTCATGTTTACTCTCGTTAAGCAACCCTGATTTTGGGTTTGCGGCCCCCCGATGAGCTCAAGAATGAGCTCTATCGGATACTCCAGCGATGAGTAGCCGATAGAGCCTTGGTTCATCAACGGTGCCGCACCCTTCAATGACAGAAGGCCTTGGGAGCGAATCCCAAGGCCTTCTTTCTTGTCTGAGTCTTGTCCGGAACTTTGTCCGGCCAGCGTTGCAGGTGCTGTAACTATCCGCTATCTCTAGCGAATATCACATCATCCCGCCCATGCCGCCTTCGATTAAGTGTCTGATAATATGGAGCCTTTTGTTGGTATCCAGTGGTACTGATTGATATTTTCACCCTGTGTCTCATCGAGCGATCCAAATCATTTTGGTATGGAATTGTACCTAGACAGACCAATTCTGGTCCGAGTTTGGTCCGCAGGGACTGAAAACACTCGATCCATTTTCATAAGCCGGTCCCTGATGTGTTCGCTGAATTTCCGCGCCTTTCATTGACCCTCGCCGTATTCAAAATAAATAAACTCAGCAGTCTCGAACGCGGTTGAGCCCGGAAAAGTAGTTTTCAAGTTAGCGGGTGGATGCTTATGGTGTGCGGCAGTGGCTTTGAATGGAAGCCGGAGTTACGACCTCCAGCTTCCCGAAACAATGGAGCCTGGCAATTGCTACAAAGCAGACCCCGTCGTTCCGTTTGTACGGATCATAGGCGAGTTGCGTCCGCTTTTCAACCTGCCGGTTGCTCCCTCAAGGATTGAGGGAATCATGTCAAATCTGTTCGAGTTCTTTCCTCCGAATCACCCTGTCTTTGCTGGCGGCCGTTATTTAAGGGCCTTTGATCATCTCCACGACATCGATCACTTTGAGCACAGTATTCTGACGTATTTGGGTTCCCTCATGCCCTATGATAAGGGCTTCGTGGACCACCCCGCGTTTCCATCGATCGCCACGATATCGCGGGCGACCAAGATCTGTGAATCCACGGTCAGAAAGAAGATCAGGCAGCTGGAGAAGAAAGGGTACATCAAAGTCAAGGCAGTACGCTTTCTCAACTGTCAGGGAAGGTTTCAGCAGAGCTCGAACGACTATTATTTTGCCCCGCTGGCCTTTGAATTTTTCGCTGACATCATGGCCAGCCGAAACCATATCGTTGGCATCCGCAAAAGAGTTGTGGGTGATTCATTTGATAGTCACTCTTATCCCAGCGTCCCGTACAGCCCTCCCTTCCAGCCGAAAACCGTGGAGGCGGCCGCAGAGCAAACCGCCCCTGTGGTCCAGGCGTCCCCTAATTCCCTTCCCAAAGACCTAACCGAAAATCCTGATGAACCCGGTTCTTTTTCCGGCCGGGACATATTCACAATGAAGGGCGAAGTGGACCGCATCGTGGCGGCCTGGGAAGAACTGGTGAAGACTCCTGTTTCGAAGGGTGAGAAGGATCGGTTCTTCCGTGAATACGTTCGCCTTCGGGGCCATGAGATTTACTTCATGGAGCGTCTGCTCCCGATTGCCTCGGATCCCTATATTGCCTCCAGGGCCAAGAGCATCAACTTTTTGTTCAGCGGCCTCGATTGTGCTTTGAAAAACAAGGCGGACATCGTTGAGAAGGCTGGACTGGCTCTCATGAGAGTCCAGACCGAAGAGGAGCTGGAGCAGCTGCTTGAAGACATTCCTGGCTTCATCAAGCGGACTTCGAGAAACTTCGGAGAGGTTTCCGGTGCCATAGTAAGTCACCTTCTCCAGGATCCCATCAACAAGGCAAAACAACGCCTAGGACTCAATACCGACCCAGGGCTGCCGGCTGATGAGCGTCGACTGAGGCTGGAAATTGAGAGGCTGCTCAGGACAGATCTCAGTGATCCGCTAAAAGATCAGCTGAAAACCATTCTTGATGCCCTGGCGCGCCTCAGCTTTGGCTATTGTCTGGAAATGTTTGCGAGGCTCCAATCCAGGTTGACTGCGGAGGCTTCGCAATGAGCACGGCAGTAAAGAAGCAAAAGAACCGGGAATACTATCTCAAAAACCGGGAAAAAATCCTGAGCAGAGCCAGGGAACGAAACTATTCCAAGCGGCGTGACCATCTTGAGATTGTGCCCAATCTCAGAAGTGAGGATGCTCAGTCTGAAAATTCCAGCGGGGCTGTTTCAGGTTTAGCTCGGCCATCTGAAAAAATTCATCAACTTTCAAGCACTTTACAGGATCGGTCGAGAGTTAACTCCGCTCCCGGCAGTGCGATTGCAGCGGACGGAGCACTGGCTCTATTTGATGTGGCATATGAAATTTCTCCCAGTAGCATCGATAATACATTCTTTTTCAAAGGTAAGGGCACTCGAATGGAACAAACCCTGAAACTGGTTGATGGCATGCCTCTGAAACGGAAAGCTTCAGATTCTGACAATGCGGCCGAAAATCCTTCTGTCAGGAGGAAAGGACGCCTTTTCAGTAAGATTCCGCTTTCATTCATACTCAGGTTGCTCCTTGTTGCTTGCCTCACACTGCTCATGACCGCAATGCAGGTGGAGTTCTATCGAGAGCACGACATCCTGCCTGAATATGCAGTCCCGCTGGCTCTGGCCAGTGAGGTTGCATTTCTTTCGCTGGTAAGCATGAAATTCAGCCGATCGCTTGAATGGCTCAGGATCATCATTCATCTGATTTTCTTTGGGTACTTCGTTTCAGCGCTCTCCTTCCACGTGTATGCCAAATCAAGATCCAAAGCTGCCTCAGAGCAAATGCTTACTGTTCCTGAATTGACTGGAATCAGAGAGCAACTGAAACAGGCTGAACGATCTCTTGATGCGGCAACAAAGGGACGTGCATGGAGGAACATGGAAATATTTGGGGCTGAAGTTTTCAGGCTGAGAAAGCTGATCAGTGCAACCCCAAATGCTCAGGTCCTTGGCACATCGTTGGATCAGACTTTATGGATAGAATCAGTCCTCCTCATCCTGCTCCGCGCCCTGCTTCTGGCTGCATCGGCGCTCAACGCACTGAGATTGAGAGATCAGGTTTGCGAAATGACACACGGTAACAGATCTGTAATGGTCAGAGTGTAACGATATGGGTGTAACCTCAGGGTCGCTATATAAAACCGAAGACAAAGAGAGCGTCATGGTAGTTGTTCTCGGTACAGCACTTTGAGCCTATCCAAAAACCTCAAAAACCTTAACTTAGATTTGTCTCATTATCAGACAGAGGTCAGCACGTCGATTAATTATGACTGAAGATTGCTACGCAAGCATAGGCTCTCATAAAATCGCTTATTCATTGCGCTCGACAATGGTCAATGTTTATCATCGTTCAACGATAAACAGCTGGTAAAAGCGATAAAAAAAGGCAGGGTCACAATGAAACTGGCTCAATTCATAAAAGTAAACCATACAGATATAATTGACTCGTGGGTGAATTTCGCCAGCAGCATGCAACCATGGGCTGATGGTTTAAATCACAAAGAGCTACAGGATCACGTTAAGCAACTTCTTATCGAGATTGCTGAAGACATGGAAACTTCGCAGAGCAAAAGTGAGCAGTCAGAGAAATCAAAAGGCAATGAACCCTCTGGGAAGCTCGGCGAGGCAGGAAAAAGTCATGCATCAGCCCGCCTGGAAACTGGAATCGACCTTGTCCAGCTAGCATCAGAATTTCGAGCGCTACGCGCAAGCGTCCTCAGCAAGTGGGAAGAAGCAAAAGGAACTGAACCAGGGGAAGTGACACGATTCAATGAGGCCATTGATGAAGCTCTTGCAAACTCAATATCGCGGTACTCTGAAACAGTAAATAGCACCAGGGACCAGTTCCTGGCCATCCTTAGCCACGATCTTCGCAATCCAATCGGTGCGATTTCGATGGCAGCAACGCTATTGAGGGATCCTCAAATTACCGACAGGGAGGAGATAGTTGATATAATCATCAATAGCTCTAAACGTATGAATCGTATGGTTAATGATCTCCTTGATCTGGCACGCACGCGTCTTGGGAGTGGAATTCCAATAACACCCAAGCCAATGGACCTGGGGGCCTTGTGCCAGGAGATCATCCAGGAACTTCAGGCATCCAATCCTGAGCACCACCTTGTGTTCGAATCGGCTGGCGATCTTCATGGAGAATGGGATAGCGATAGGCTCGCTCAAGTAATCACAAACCTCGCCACCAATGCTTTAAGATATGGATCAAACATAAGACCAGTTAGTATTGCTGCACAGGATCAAAATCAGGATGTCGTGCTGGAAGTCCATAACGATGGTTCACCGATCCCTGAAAATGCGCAAAAGTGCATTTTTGAACCGATGACCCGTCTTCAATCTGAGGATAGAGACCGCGAAAAGAACAAAGATGGACTTGGGTTGGGCCTTTTCATCACGAGTGAAATCGTCAGGTCACACGGCGGGGAAATTAGCGTTGCATCGACTGAAGAGGAAGGGACTACTTTTAAAGTTAAGTTGCCTCGTAACCCGCCTTCAAACGGTCCACAAACAGTTCAATCGGACGTATTCTCATAACTGTTCGTTTGCAGACCCAGCTCAAGAGAAAAAGGAGAGATGGACGGGGTCGACCTGTCACCAAGCGTGACGTATACCGATGGGTTGTCGAAAGAAGTCTCTCCTGGGTGAATCAGTTCCGTGGACTAAAAATCCGATGCGAAAAGAAGCGTGTCAACTACGAAGGGTTGCTGTATCTCTGTTTCGCCTTGACCTCTCTTCTCGTTGGAGGGGTCTTTAGATAGGGGCTTTAAGCACCATATCGGATTCGTCGGATTGATAACGGCGATGGTGGGGCTTTCAGCCTCGATCGGGATGTGCAATGGGGGCCATTCTGAGCAAGTTCGCCGTTGCTCTCCATCCAGCCGATTTAGGCAGGCCACATCGAAATCAGGCAAGGAATTCGCCAGAATCCGACGTGCCATATCCTATGCTCAATCGGTTCATGCAACGACAAACAAGTGGCAAACAATTTGCTTTAGCATCCATCTCCTTCCGGCTTTCTCCACCACCAGTCCTCACATTTTCCGCATAACCCAGCCAACCGCCAGGGAGAAAGAAGCCAATTCCCAGGCGGTTTTGCGCCCTTTCCTGGATCGTAATCGAGACTAACTTTCAAAGTTACTGCCAGACACGCTCAGCGTCACAGGGCTTCTTTGTTTCCCGTAAACGAGTAAACTGATTTTGGGCATCCTGTTCAAGTGACAGTGTTCGGGTGCCTCTGTGGACCGGAATTGTGGGCTTAAAATATCGTTTTCAGCTAAACTTTGACCAGTCTGGCCTGATTGACAGTGATTGTTGAAAATGGCATAAACTGTGCTTCCCGGGAGCGACTTGAAGTTGGTGATTGATTTCCAATTGCGTAGAGGGACAGCCAGGATTTTCTGCCGGCTGTTTATAGAATCAGAACCACGGATTTGAGAGCAAGGCTAAGCAATGTCCCTTCTTGCGAAAATTAAAGGTCTAACAGAAAACTGGATATTAAGATCAATTTCTGAACCTCGACGTATGAGTGTTCAGCTAGACATCACAAATGCGTGTAATTTGGCTTGCACCCACTGTTATCACCCACACCATTCTAACAAAGGATTCATTAGCATCGCGCAGTGGTCAGATATCTTGGATCAAATAGAAGCGTTTCTTCGAAAATACTCCTTCAATCCGTATTTCATGATTTGTGGCGGAGAGCCACTTATCAGCCCAATATTGAAGCCAATAATCGAGAAGATCAAAAGGATTTGGCCAGACTCCAGCATACTAATTCTTTCGAATGGCACTATTCAAAAGTCAGAGATATTGGATTATTTGAGTGGATTTAATGTTGAATTTCAAATTTCTTTGGATGGCCCAGATGCGTCGCGTCATGACCAAGTCCGCGGGATTGGAAACTTTGAAAAGTCCTGTGAAGGTATAAGGCTCTTTAAGAGTAAGGGATTCAGAGTTTCTATTTTATCAATCTTGTCACAAAGATCATTTCCCTGGATATCTGATTATTTCGATCTGGCAAAATCTTTAAAAGTTGATTCTCAGAACTTTACGCGCTTAATTGCTCAGGGAGCAGGCAAAAACTTGGTAGATAGTAAGGGTGATAGTTCCCTTGTTCCTGAAGATCTAAAGAAAGCTTTTGAGTCGATAATCATACATTCCTATCGCAGTGGAGTGCCAACTAATACTGATCAACCGCTGTTTGCTCTAATAGACAATGCTTTTGGGCAAAGTGGATTATATGGATTTGATGGGTTAGTGATTGATTACAAAGGCAATCTGAAGGCAACCAGCCGGGCAAATATTGTTCTTGGGAGCGTCCTTAAAGACGGGCTTGAGAATTTGTATATCAATCATGATATCTTTCGCAAAGTTCGAAATAAGGACATAGAAGTGTGTGGCAGGTGCAGCCTATTCAATCAATGCGGTGGTGACCGTAACGCTGCATATGCTGAGTTTGGTGATTTTGCAGCCAGGGATCCTGGTTGCTGGAAATTCGATAAAACAATTGGAGTATGATATGAAAGTTTTCATTGCAAAAATTGCAAAAAATCTCCCAATTAATTCATTTTCATTTGCAGCAAAGTCGACTTTGGTAGTTGCATCAATTGCGGCAGCAGGACGTTCATTTGCCGGGGGTACTACGAGTGGAATAAACCCCGCTGTAAGTAGTCTTACAAACGAGCAAGTTCTCGTTATTAAGAGACTTGTAGAAGAGAAGTTGGAATTGGGTGAGATTGAAGTAGACCAAAAGATTCAGCTTGAGAAAATTAAGCTGGATTTGACCAGGAGTTTGGATGCTGAAGAAGGTACGCCTGAATAAGAAAACAGTGGCTCTTTCTTCGCTAGCGGTTGCCAGCCTATTGCTGGCAATCGTCGTTTTTTCTGAGAGGCCTGAGGGATATGATATGAACATTGTTTCTGAAAATTCTCTTGCTGTTTCTCTCCCGCACACGTGGGATATACCATTATACCCTGCATCACAGAGGGCCATGATTGAAGAAGCAATCATGACACACGTTTTTGAGGCCCTTGTCCAAATAGGTGAGAATGGTCTTATTCTGCCTTTGGCTGCAAAGTCATACAAGTTTAACGACGACTTCACCCAGTTTGAATTCAAAATTGATACGTCTCGAAGATTTTCGGACGGAGCAAGTTTAACATCTAAAGATTTTAAAAGGTCATGGGAAGAAGGCCTTCTTCTGCCGCAAAATTCATGGAACAAAGCCCTTCTCGATGTAATGGCCTTTTTGTCAAATAGGAAGGCGGACCAAGGTAACACCGCTGATGTCACACTTTCTGGAATTGAGACTCCTGATGATGAAACACTAATAGTTCGATTTGAAAAGCCAGTTAGGACCGCGTTGGCCTATCTTAGCGGCGCACGATTTGCTCCATTCAGGTTTGTAGATGGGCGATACATCGGTACTGGTCGCTATGTTATTAAATCTCAAAGTGAGGCGGAGGTACTTCTCGGTCTGAATCCTTACAGTAAAGAGCTGACCAGTTTCGAATCAATCAGGTTTATTGCTGAATCAGATCCTTTTCCTAGAATGTTGAATGGCGAGATCGATGTTATTGCCTTTAATAGCCTGAACTATGATAAGACCGATTTAATTAGCGAAACAAAAGGCATTGAAGACATATCCTATTGGTTACACGTGAATGGGCTAAAAGGACGATTTTTTGAAGACAGAAGGATGCGCCAAGCATTTCAAGCATTAATCTGGAAAATTTTTCGAGAAAATAGAAGTGAAATCGAAAATTCTCCAAAGAGATTTAAGGTTGACTTCCAACCATATCTGCCATTTCAAGCAGGAAGGCTGCCTGATAGCGCATTTGAAACAATCGCACGCAAATATGAAACTCTGATTTCAGAGCTAATCGCACGTTCTAAAGATAACCCTTTAGAGCTTTGCCTGAAGGGATTCTTGACAAAGGTTTTACCGTTTATTCAAGAATCAGGTTTGAATTTTAAGAACAGAGAGCCGGAAGACAGTCTAAGGGAGTTTTATAAGATTCATTCCTGTGATGCTGTGTTGGCTGGAGCAAGCGTTCATGTGATTGATTCTGATGGATTGTATCATCTTCTTGGTAAAGACGGAGCGATCACATCGCCAATAATATATCGTGAAAATGTAGACAAATTACTGTTAGAAGGTCGAATCATTCAGACGCCAGAGCTGTTGCCAGCTCATTATGAAAAAGTGGCTGAAGCTATATTTTCTGAAGTTCCCAGTATCCATTTGGGATATATATCAAACAATATTACATATAGGAGCGATAGGCTTCGTGTAAGGCAAGAATTTATTGAGCGTAAATACGACAAGATTTGGAAAATATTTCAACCGACCAAACCCAACTAGACAAGAAAAGTTATTCTGGGGATGACTTTTTATTATAAATGGGGAGCTTGATGAAATGAAAGTGCAAGACTCCCCGCAACCATTGTCCTCTTGGTATCATCGAAAACTATCGCTTCCCTTGCTGGTCTCATTCTTCATTCTCTTATTGTTTCAGGTGATCGTGATTTTTAATGAGATAAACGAGAAGGATAAGGCGCTTCGAAAGTCAATTCAAAGTTTATCTAATGTTGTAAATGTTGCTCTTATCCAGAAGAACAGATCTCTCCTTGAGATTGCATCTGGATTTACTGCTAATTCATCTGGCATGAAATCCTTGTGTGTAGTTATTGATGGCACCACCCATTTTCAATACCCATTCACAAAATCGAGGGAATGTGCAATTGCCTCGACGTTATTAACCAAAATGGAAACTATACAAGTTCCCGGTATGGTCAATGTTCAATTGGTGCTCCTGGTTCCGCGCTTTCCAGACATATATAATACCCTCGGCTTTATGCTCTTAACAATTTCTCTGGCCATACCAGTATTGTTCTTGGTCGGAAAAGCTAGGAATAGCATAGAAGAAGATATTATCAAACCGTTGAAGCTAAATATCGCAGCTTTAGACTTTACTATGAGAGATGCGATAACGCAGGGTAAGTATGTTTCGATGATAAGCGAGATAAATACTCTTTTCTTGCTTTACTTAGAGAAGATAGCTGAGATCAAAGAGCTGACGCAAAAGGAACGGGAGGCTGAAAGGCAGGCTGTAGTTGGGCGTGTTATTACACAAATATCACACGACATGAGGGCCCCGCTTAACGCGATAGAGCGGCTGCTGTACCTGCCCGATGATTCAATAATCGCAAGTCAAAAGTCGTCAATTGGAAAATCACTGCATAGACTTAGCTCAATGATCGAGTCTCTGCGGCATGCAGACCTGGAGCTATTCATTTCGCGACGCTTTTGCAAAATGGACTTTAACTCTGGGCTGTCTGTTATCTCTGAGACGGCTGCTCTAAAAGATGTGAAATTATCGATTAGAAATAGTTGTAGCAATACTACCTATTATTTGGACGATCTGAAATTCGAGCGTGCTTGGATAAACCTTGTTGCCAATGCAATTGATTTCGCAGCGTCAATGGTCGAGATTCATGTTGATGAGTTTGAGGATGAGCTAGTCCTTAAAGTGATCGACGATGGTTCAGGCGTCTCTGAGAACCTTTTGCCACGACTTTTTCAGCGTGGAGCAACCCATGGTAAGTCAGATGGCACTGGCCTAGGCCTTGCATACGTAAGGCAAATCATGCGGGGGCATGGCGGTGATGTCACTTATCGAAGGGAAAACAATCTCACCATATTCGAGTGCCGATTGCCCAACGCAGTGGAACCCGAGAAGGAACAAGTTGTGGAAAATGCTGCTACTATGGAGATTCAGCTCGTTCAAAAAATGGTGCGACCAGTAGCAATTTGCCTTGAGCCCTGGGCCCTCACGCAATCGATTCTGGCAAAATTGGCTTCCCATAATTCGGACGAGTTCTTCTTTACCGAAGAACGCCAAGGCGCCTGTATTGTCGTTTCCAATAGCGATGAGGTCATGTTTGAGGTCCTCGAACGCGATGATCAAGAGTACATATCTACTGCCCACTTGAAAGGCGATGAAAGGGCCATCATGAAGGTGCTGAAAAGAAAATTCAATCTCGAAACCGAAGGTGGCATCAGTGTTTGAGAAGAGAAAAATCCTTTTTGTCGAGGACGACGGCTTTGAAATCCAAAATATATCGGCTCTTCTCAAGTCTCTGGGAGTGAACTTCTCCCATACCGCAACCGTGAGCGAGGCTGTGCGTGAGCTCGTGCTTCAGCCATACGACTATCTTCTGACGGATCTTCATATCGAAACCAAGGCCGGCTTTGAAAAGCCCGATGGCCTGACTGTGATCCGTGCCGCGATTGAGCAGCAGCCGAACATTATAATTGTAGCGACCTCGAGCGATCCTAGGACTGAAATTGTCAGTGCAGCCCTGACCGCCGGTGCCCACCACTTTGTCAGAAAGCCCCTGTCCAAGGCCGACGAAATTGAGATTGCCTTCGGGCTCGCCGACCAGCGTCGTCGCCTCGCCAGGGGTAGTCGCCTCAAAAACCCGTCCGGCCTTTGGGATGCCTACTCAAAAAAATATCCTTACGGTATTATTCTGGGAGAACGCGAGCATAAGGTCGCCCGCCTTGCGGCGAAGAAAAAGGCGTCATGCATCATTACTGGCGAAACAGGCACTGGCAAGGAAGAGGCGGCAAAGCTCATCCACAGAATGCGTTGCGAGGATGAAGGACCCATTCCTTTCGTGGCCGTGAATTGCGCGACCATTACCGGAAACCTTGCTGAGTCGCTTCTGTTTGGTCACAAAAAGGGCGCATTCACCGGAGCTGACGAAGCCGCGACCGGATACATCACTGAAGCCGATGGCGGAATCCTATTTCTTGATGAAATCCAGACACTGTCCATCCCTGTGCAGCAAAAGCTGCTTCGTGTTCTCAATGACGGCACCTATCATCGACTGGGAGAGACCAGGACCCATCGCAGCGAGTTTCAGCTGCTTGTAGCATCCACCAAGGACCTCGGTCGGGAGGTCGAGGAAGGGCGATTCCTGGTTGATATCCATATGCGGATGATGGGGCTCGACTTTCACATGCCTCCTCTCAGGGAACGTATGGCCGATATTCCGGCATTTGTGGCTCTCTTCCTCTCGCGAAAGAACCTCACACTTAATGTTGATACTCTTGATGCTTTGACCGCGAAACTCCAGACCTATCAATGGCAGGGCAATATCCGCCAGCTCTTCAAATGCATGGACGCTTGGCTGCTTTACTGTGAACTTGATGGAGTACAGCCGGCAGCAGACAATTTTCCAGTTTTCAAGGATCTTGAGCCTCAAAATAGGGTTAAACCATCTGCAGTCACGTCAGGGGATTCGGATTTTAATCAGGCAGTCCATGAGGATCGGGACTTCGACCAACTTATGTCGGATTTTGAACGTGTATTTCTGAGCAATGCCATAAATCGGCATGGCACAATCAGTGCACTTTGCAAAGCCATAAATCTACCCCGGTCGACTTTGGATGCGAAACGCAGGAAATACAACTTGGTGTGAAGGCAAAATGAGCGAAACGCGAAGAGTGCAGTATGTCTATCACCTGGTTCCAAACCCGATGTTCGGAACCAAGCTTTATCCCATGAATACACTTCGTAGTATTCATTCGGAAGCCTATAATTGTGCTGTTCAAAAGTATCAATGGCGTACATCCTTTCTTGAGATGATCATTCCCAGGCTCAACTGTCACTGGAATGATGTCCTGCATTTCACGGTTATACATCCTCATGAAATATACAGGGAACTTAGAGATGCTGGCTATGAGCTTGGAAAGCCGGCAATTTTCTTTGAAGTGCCGATTGAACAACTTATGATCTCGCCTCATGCAGTGTACCATACTCCACCACCACTCCTTGAGGAAAGGCCGTTCTCAAAAGAGAATCAAGCGCCGGAACTTGTTATTAATCCAAATATGGTCCAGCTCCGAGGGGAAATAGATTTCACTTATCCGCCTTTTCCACCTACTACACAGGCCTATTTCAGGTTTGAGCGGCATCACGGACGCAGTCCTCTATTGTTTAATGGTTTGCCGCACTTTCTTTTGTGCGCTCCTCTTGAAACAAGTGGACTTCGGAGAATCGACTGGCGCGATGAACCAAAGTAATGTCGATGTGGTTACATGATTTTTGGACATTCATTAACCATAACATCACCGAAATCAAGCAGGCATCTTCTTAACCGAAGAAAGAAAATTCTCCCGAAACCAGCCCTTAATTATCTTATCAATCTATAACTATTGAATTTTTCCTTCTGGCATGACGGTTGCTTACGCGCCCTGTACAGGCAGTTGAATGCCCACTTGCGAAAGGTAACGTGGCTTATGCGTTAACTTTGATAGCGTAGGTTTACTGTTTGGATCCCATTGTTTTTAGCATCCGTCACTGCAACAGGATACTGCCTCAGGCAGTTTGTTAGGCATCCACATAGGAGATTATTTGTGCGACTGAATCATGTCATTGGATTAACAGTTTTGGTCAGCGGCATCAGCTTCAAATTCCCCTTCACTCACAAGGTGTCGGCGACCTCCGGACAGTCGCTGGGCCTCATGGACAGCGCTTTCGCGGTAGACAAGCCTAAGCCTGAGCAGCCGTGGACATGGAGACAATTCGGCGTTGAAGTTGGTGCGGGTGCAGCCGGCGGCGCTGTAGGAGGCGCTGTCTGCGCAGCGTGGGGTACGCCTGGCATGGCGGCAGGCGCGGCTGCAGGGGCCGCGGGCGGCGCCGTAGCGGGCGGAGTGACTTACGCCGCAAAGGTCGCTGTGGGCGGTGCAGATATACGCCTCGCGATCCCGGCGCAAGCGCTCGATTATTAATGATCCTCGCGGACAGGGCGCCGGAGTTGAAATTACGGTGTCCTGTCACCGGGTTGTCTCAGTCTTGTTCTCTGCATATCCATGCAGTTATGCAGCCACACACATAGGATAAAAGGATAATTTCTCGAATGCCCAGAAACAAAACAATTGGTCTTGCGTTGGCGTCCGCATTGACAGGAGGCGCGATTATCCATTTCATAGAAAGTTCGCGGATCCAAACACTCACGGACATGTCCAGTGAAGCAGAAGGCAGGATGAAGGCGGTCGAAGCTGGTTGGAAGAAGTGTGAATCGCAACTCATGACATCACGAAACCTCAATGAAAATCTCAGCGACAGGATTCAGACGATAACGGATGATCTCCTTAACTCGAAGCAATCCATAGCGGAAAGGAACCTGGAGATAAAGACAGCGCGTGATGAGATCAACACCCTGATCGGTAAATTCAAAGAGCAGGACGAATTCTTCCAGAAAGTTGAAGCCGACCCCAACAACCCCGACCTTAAGAAAGAACTAGTGCAGCAGTACTTTGTCTCTTCCAACATTGATGACGTCTTCAAGCAAACGATTGACTCGGGTCTGAGGTCGACCATCAACCCCCCTCCTGGGATGAAGGAAGACGTCGAGAAGATCTTCAGTAAATATTACAGTTGGGACGTTATTAAGCCCATTGTGCAAGATGGATACATGAAAAGCTTGGAGCCAAGCGAAATCATCGCGATGATCCGCTTCAACCAAACCGAATCAGGTCGGATGCTGACACAGAAGCTACCAGCGATCAACATGCAGATCACCGCAGAGGTCGTCCAGAACCTCGAGAGGAACAAGTTGATCATGGCTAAAGAACTCAGCGAATTGAAGGCTAAGTATGACAACGATATATCAAAGGATAACTGAAGGCATAGCCATAGCGGGAAAAGCCTCGAGCGCTGGGGCGATTCTGGCCTTGTGGATCCTCATATTCATGTGGAACACGCCCGCCAATCCACTGAAGATCGAGATGCAGGGAATCCTGAACCGAACGATCGGGGCATATCTCAATCAGAATTGGAGTCTGTTCGCGCCAAACCCGATCAACAACAACATCGTCCTCTTGATCAAACCACTAACAAAAGCCGAGATGGATCGTTTCCTATTCAGCGACCAGCAGTTCAAGGATGGATGGTTCGACGTCTCCAGTTCGCTTTGGAAGGCCATGCAGGCAAACAGGCTTTCAGCCTATGACCGGCTCTCGCGAGTCATTTCCGGCACAGCTCGATCCTTAGTCTCGATGCCATCGGGGATGCAATATTTCGACAAGCTCGCGAAGAACGGTGATGAGGACGTCAAGCAATACATCGAGAGCGTCAACGAGGTCCACAGGATGGCCCGCCAGCAGATGATTGCTCGAATAGGATCTTCCATCCTGATGGATATGTTTCCGCTCAACCCTGAATACTCGCACTTCGCCGTAATGATCAGGATGCACAAGAAAGTCCCTTGGTCCAAGCGATACGAGCACGAAGCCATGGAACCCGAGACAGTGTTCGGCGGCCTATACGTCTTCAATAGAAGCGTGGCCTCGCCGAAAATATTCAACGAGTTTTCTAATGATTGATACCTTCTTACATTCTTTTTCGACGAGTCCGATGCAGGTCAAATCCGTCAAGGTTCTGAGAATAGTCATCGGCCTCGTCTTCGTGATACGCATAGCGACCGAGCTACCCTTTGCATCCTATTTCTGGGGTCCGAACGGCATTGGACAAGGATCTGCGGTCGTATATTTTGGCTCTGCGCTCGGCCCCATCCTGGACAAGGTCTTTCAAGCTGATGCTTCAGTCGTGGTACTGTTGATCGCTAACCTCGCGCTAGCCATATTGCTTATTGCAGGCAAATCGCATCGATTGTGCTGCGCTCTGCTTTTTATCTCCTCGACCATGTTCCAAACACGGCTAGCAGAGATTCAAGACGGTGGCGATAACCTCACTTCCCTGCTGCTCATCTATCTCATTTTCACGACCAATTCGGGCTCGAGCCGCTATCTTTGGCTGCGTGGTGTTAAGATATGGGTGCATAATCTTGCGGTGATGACCATTGGCTTTCAAATCGCCATTCTCTATATGACATCGGGATTTCTCAAGGCACAAGGGTTGGACTGGTATTCGGGGATTGCCCTCTACAATGTTAGCCAGGTTGATTGGGTCTCGCTTCCGAGCATCAGGCCTATCTTCAACAGCCCCTTGGTGTCAACTCTTGCATGTTACGTGACAATATTTTTCCAGTGTACATTTCCCGTCGCAATCTTCAGCCGACTCAAGTTAGTCTGGTTGGCGATCGGGATCATCTTTCATATCGGCATTGCGATTTACATGGGCCTGGTTCCCTTTGCATTGATTATGGTCGGAGCTGAGCTGTTTTTCATCATCGATAGCGAGTGGAATTTTCTGGCACGGCGATTTAAATTGATGGCTCGATCATTGCCCTTTCGACTGAAGGAAGCCACATGAGAATTTTGAACTTTATCCTAGGATGCCTCGGCTGTCTCTCTTTTACCTGTTTTGCAGATACCTCAAGAATCAAGGTGGTTCAAGACTATTTGCAAGATCTGGAAAAGCGAGGCGTCTTCTCAGGATATGTCTCAATAGAGACGTCCGAGAACTCGTGGGAGCATGGCTACGGATACAGGCACGGGCCTTCCGGTGAGGCTCCCGACGCTGATTCTCTGTTCAAGATCGGTTCAATGACCAAGCTCTTCACTGGGTTTGCCATTCTCAATCTCGCTGATCAGCATAAGTTGTCGTTGGATGATCCCATTGCGAAGTTCTTTCCAAATATCAAAGAGAGTTCCTTGGAATACCAGGGGGAAGTCCTACGGATCCGCCATCTATTGACGCATACCTCAGGCCTTCCTGATGTGACTACGTTTTCCTACCATTGGGGTTCGCCGGTCGGAGTCGGTTATTTCCTTGGCTTGCTGGATATTTTTGGGCTTCGTTCCAAACCAGGCGAGGTTTACGACTATTGCAATTTCAATTATTTCCTTCTGGGCGAGATCATATCGAGGCTCTCCGGCCTCTCATATATCGATTATATGGAATCCACCTATTTCAAACCCCTCGGATTGAACTCAATATCGATGGGCTTCCCGGACGAGGCAGACAAAGCGTATGGACATCATTTCATCTTTGACAAGAGCATACCGGCTGAAGACGTGTATTCGATCGTTTCTTTCAAGACTTATGACTGGCCGTCCGCGTCCGATGGAGGGCTGGTGTCGAGCGTGACCGATCTGAAGAAGTGGTTCAAACTCTTTGGCGAAGGTGGCTTGGTGAAGGTCGATGCCTTCGATCGTAACTTGGTGTCCTTTCGCTATTTCGCCGGTATCAAGAACATTGGATCGGGCGATGACATAGTCTATTGGCACAATGGGATGCTTTCACCGATCGGATATAACTCGGACTTCGTGATGGACAAGAAGGGTAGCTTGATCATCGTACTTGGCAACATGGATGCGGGTATGGAGCCTCAGAACATCGCGCGCCACATATACGAGTACCTGGAATCCGGCGATTCCTCCACGCTGCCTGCGTTCGCAGAGGATATCAAAATTCAGCCAATGATGTTCTACACTTATTCGAAGATACAGCTCGACATCCTTTGCTGCCTGCTCTCATGTATCGTCCTTTTTCGACGTCGGGCGGACAGCCATTTCACCGTGCTAACCTTTGCTTTTTTTGCTACGATTTTTCTTTTTAATAGTTTTTCGCTACCATCGACGAAGAGTGTGGCAGTGATCTCGGCGGCAGTCCTCTATTGGATATTCATTGCGCTGTGGCGAAGAAAACATCCGCAGGCGATAAAGGCCGAGAAGCTGGCGTTTGGGCGACTCGTCGCCCCCGTTATCTCGCTACTTCTGGCCCTTGTGATTTTCAACCTCACATAGGATAAACCAATTGGATCGTAGCACACTCCCCATTCTGGAACATTTGCCTGAAGACTGCGGCCTCGTCTTCTTCGATGGCGTCTGCTCATTTTGCGATGGCTTCATACGCTGGCTTCTTAGGGCTGACAAGCGTCACAGGCTTAGATTCTCGACCCTGCAAGGCGAGACCGCGCAGGCCTTGATCCCGCATCTGGCGTCTGAAAAGAAAAGTATCGTCTTGATTTGGAAGGGGCAGGCATACGTGCGCTCGGCGGCGTTGATGCAGATGCTTCAGATCCTCGATATGAAGGTTTTGAAAGCTTTCTTCAGGCTGCTCCCCGCCGGCATGCGCGACGGCGCCTATGATTGGTTCGCCCGCAACCGCTATCGTCTATTTGGAAGAAAGAGCCACTGCACCCTGCCATCCCTGAGCGAAAGAGCCCTGTTCCTAAGCTAGAAGGGATGCGAGCGGTCTTTGCCTTGCCGTTCCATGTATGCGGTTTCCTGCCTCGCCTAGCTCATCAATATGAGTGAACTGTGTCCAGGGAGTGGGCCACCACCGCCGCCCACTCCCTGGACAAAGGTATATAACAGGACTGCCTCCACCAACACCACCGCTGGGCGGCCTATCTTGATCCAGGTTTAGCTACGTTTTCAATTCTCTGGGCCTTGACTTGTCCGTAACCCTTCTTCAAAAAATGCTGCCGAAACAACTTCGATTTTTGGCTGCAGTATTATCTTCGCATCTTCTTTCATGATGGGCAGAACCCCAGGGATAGTGGAGACTGCTGTCCTGGCGAGGTTCTGACTGAAGGCGTGCTGTAGTGTATCAGCTTCAGTATTCGCATAAAAGACAGTTGAATTGCCAGAAGCGATATTCACGGCTGAAAGACTGTGTCTTTTAATATTTGCAATATCCGGCTGCAGGTAAATTGGGTCTGATCCGGGCACGGAGTAGCGTATTATCTCGCCATTTCGCGCGGCGTCTTTTAGCGTCATGAGCTTGGATTGATCGGTTTTTACAACTGGTGGCGCGCCTCCGCCAATCCCGCCTCCAAACGTTCCATCAAAGGAAGTGAATATCAGCAGTATGGAAAAAACACACATCGGTCCAGCATGTTTCATTTGAATGCTCCTTCAGTCGGATCTTGGGCAGAGTAATTTAAAAACGACTCCGATACCATCGTAAAAACCCAGGTTATGTCGCCGTGATTTTCCGGATTCTCGATCTCTTCTTTGATATCCCGCTCAAGCTTTCGGATCAAACGGGTTATCCTCGCAGTGGTCTGCTCATTTAGACCCTGAACCTGCCAGCACCTTGTAGCGTATTTGTTTTGGCTGCATTTCTCAGGACACATATCATTCAGATGCTTAATGGCAAAGCGATTTGTCCGCTCGTTTATCACGGTGTCATTATCAGCCGCGATAACCCTTCCATTCTTATGAGATGCAAGGCCCATGCTAATCAACTTGTCGAGAACTTCCAGGCCAAGTGAGCCAAACCGATCTTTTATTTCGGAGTGGGTTGTTCCTATAAGTTTCGTGCAGTAGCTGTAGATACAGAATTCAATGGAATTCTCTGCAATTTGATTCAGCTGGCCCGTAGCCGGAGCTCCCTCGTGCTTCCTCCAGAGTCGCAGCAGTGAGGCGACGTGTGGTGACAACACGTCGAGTATCTCCAGCATCTCTGGAGTTGAACAAATGACCTCGCAGAGAGGTAGAACGGAGTCAGAGGTTGGTACGTTCTTTCCGTGGGAGAGTCTTTGCAGAGTCTTGTACTCCAGTCCAGTCAGCTCAGCTAGCATCCCCAGCTTGTTTCCAGGCTGTCCCAGCCAACGTTGGATGTACTTCTTAATCAGATCCTTAACTTTTTTTTCTGCCATTATATAACCCCATGATGTCCAAGTTTTTATACCATCATGGGAAAATCGACATCAAACAAAAGAATGATGTTTGTGAAAAGAGACGAACAGTATAGGGTGTCGGGTGGTGCCACGATCTGTGATCGGAGCTACTGGTACGCAAGAGGTTGGAGATGGATCGATGCATTCTTTTGTCACGCTTTCGTGTGCGTTGCAAGCGAGTTCTTCTTAAGCAAAGAAGGTGCTGCTTCGAAACCGAAGAGAAAGGGTCAGTCCTGGAAACCATCCTGCTGGAGGTTTTCTTCATTTACAGGAGGGTGCTTTTTGAAGCTGAAGAGACGTGAATAACTTTGAAAGAGAGAGGGATTGACGTTGAAAGTGAAGGATAAAGCAGAGAGGTTCAGCGGCTACTGGTAATAGCCGCTGAAGTGTTCTGCGAGTGCAGAAGCAAAAACCTAAATACAAGTAGGTTTTGTATCTCCTGCCCCGCCTTCCAAAGCAAGAAAAATCTAAGAGCAATAGAAGCCGTTCTTCCGATGCGGCAGGCAAACGTCTGTCGTCTCAATGGATTGGCGCGCGAAGAAAATGTTTTCACGGAACAGAGATTCGCAGCGTTGAGTTCACAGAACACCTTTCATATGGGACTCTGGCTTTGGCAATACTCCCTTCTGGCACTTTTACGGATGCTAAACTCCTCCTGAGCTGCACTTCATCGCGCAGCTGCAATGGTCTGGAGGTGACTCCGTGAGCCATATTCTATCTGAACACTCTTCCGAGCTCGCAGCACTCGCTGCCGAATGCGGTATCGACTGGCACCAGGTCATAGACCTTCGGCCCGGTATCCATAAACGCCTGCCGGTCATTGCCAGCAAATACAAAGGCAAGTGTGTCATGTGGATCGATGAAGGAACATCGGCCACTGGCGGCACCTTCATACGTATCACCTTTCACACGCAAAAGCATGGCGGGGTTTCCCGGACCTGGGTTTCGCATGGCCGCGGAAGAGGCCCAAGGCTTGCCGCGATTTCCTCGAAAACGAAGAATCCGGAGGATGGTGCGAAACGCCGGATCGAGCTTTTCAACGCCTTTAAAACGGCCTTCGCCGCAGCGCCGCGTGCTGATGCCGCACATCCCTATCTGAAACGCAAAGGCATTGCGGATCTTGTCACCTCCTTTGATATTCGCGTGCTCAGTGACTATAAGGTATTTGGTCGTGGATCGGTCGAGCCGTGGCTGGCTTTCGCGCTGCAAAGTCCAAACGGGGAATATGTCGGCATCCAGCGGATCTGGGCAAACGGGTCCAAAAAGCTTTCGACCAGCGCCTGGGATGGACAGTACAAAGGCGCTCACGCCATCATTGGCGATCCCGAGGCCTCGGCCGTCATCCATATAGCTGAAGGCTTTGCAACCGCCGCCAGCGTTCACCTGGCTACGGGATCGGCAGTGGTCTTTGCCATCAGCGCCGGGAACCTGGAGCCGGTCGCCTGTCATATCCGGGAAAGGTTTGAAGGAAAGCGCATCGTGATCGTGGCGGATAACGACGTCCGCCCGACTGGCGAGGAGCACAAGGGGAACCCGGGCGTTTTCAAGGCGCTCGAGGCTGCCCGCAGAAGCCGGACGTCCATTATCGTGCCGCCGGCCAATGGAGGCCACCCAACCGATGCGAATGACATCCACCTCAACGAAGGTCTCGAGCGGCTGGCGGAAGTTCTCAAGTCTCCCAAATGCCGGCTGAAACCGGCAGGGAATCGATCCGCCTTTCTATTGCAGCTCCTTCGATATGCCAGAACCCAGGACCATGACGCCCTTGTTGGAAAGCTCGCCAACGCTGCGAAAGCGGGCTGGAAGTTTTCGAAGGATGAGCTTGTGAAGGCGGTCAGCGAAGCCACCGAAGGCCGCGCTAGTCCTGGCATGGTTGCCAGGAAAATAGCGGGCGTGATCTGGGCCGGCGAGAAGGCGGCAAGGGATCTCATGAGTATCCGGACCGCAGACAGGCGCCTGAGCTTTAAAACGGTCCGGCATCCGGCAGGGCATTATATCATCCCTCAAGAAGCGACAGAGGCAGTTCTGGAGCATTTGGCGAAAGGAGCCATGGTGGTCCTGGTATCACCAATGGGAACCGGGAAAACCGAGATTGTGATTAAGGAGGCCATGGCACGAGTTCAGCGGGCGGCACTCGTGCTGCCGCGGGTATCCGTTGTGGATGATGCATCGACCCGTCTCTCGAAGGTGAAATACAGTGAAGTGGGGAAGCGGGACGTGGTTTGGCAGAATCAGCTCATCACCTGCGTCAATTCCCTGGATGCTCCACGGTTCAACTCGAACGGTGTGAACTTTTTTGAAAGGCTCGACCTTCTTTGCCTTGATGAAGCAGCCCAGACGATCTCCCAGATGGTCCAGCTCGGCGAAATCGAGCGGCGCAAGGGCAATACTCGTGCCATGATCAAGGCCGTGAGCACAGCCAAGGCCGTGCTGGTCGCGGATGCTTATGCAAGCGAGTACACAGTCAATGCGCTAAGGAACATGGATCATGGAAGGGAGGTTGTAGTCGTTGAGGTAAGGCACCCGCCCGAAGTCGAGAAGCATTGGGACATCGATGTTACAGAGTCGCCCGAAGAGGTCTGCAAGGAACTCCTTCGTTGCCTTGAGTCCGGGGAGAAGTGCCTGCTTGCAACCGATAACAAAAAAATGGCCATGAAGATCGAGCGACTTATCCGCCAGCGCCTCCCGCAGGTTCGCCTATTGAACGCGCACCGGGATCCGAATCCTGATCAGAAGCGCCTCATGGCCACGGCGTTCTCAAATCCAAACCGGGAATGCGTGAAATACGATGCTCTGATTTATACGCCAGTGATCACGGCCGGGGTATCGATTACGGCGCCGCACTTCACAAGGCACTTTGGAATTTTTTGCGGTGCCGTGAAGGTGACCGACATTCTTCAGATGATGGCACGTGACCGGACAGCCCGGCGCTGGCTGATCTCGGTGCGCGGCTCATCGGTCCGCATGCGGCAGCTGGCGGCCGAGGCAGAGAGAAAACTTATCGAAGGAGCCACGCTTTATTCTGACCTCAAAATGGCGACCGCTCGGCACGAGGTCGAGTCACGGGACAACCTCCTGCTTTTGACGCTGAACCTTTTGAAGCTCGGATGTCACAAGGTCAGGATGAAGAAGGATCCTGAGAAACCGGCAAAGGAAATCAGGACGGCCCTCACTGAATTCGGAAAAAAGATCGACGATGAGCGCATGGACCGGATACTTATGCAGCCCGGGATCAGCGAGAGTGAATACGAAGGGCTCAGACGGGAGTGGCTCCCGACGGACGAGCAAGCCGCAGCCATGACCGCCTTTCAGGTGAGAAACCGGCTTTGTGTTGATCTGACCCGGGAAAATATTGAATTCCTCGACAACGGTGGACTCGGGAAAGTGAAGCTCATGGAGGTTGTCACCTCATCGGATCGCGATGTCGAGCGTTTTGAGTGGAGCCAGGAGGGCGAGGACCCGACAGAGCGCTACCGGGCGGCAGAAAAAAAGGCCGTCCTCGGCCGGATGTTCCGTGACCTGGGTATCACCCCCTCGTTTGATGGCGAATTTACGCAGGCTGACTCACGTAAAGTGCTTCAGTGGTCCATCGAGAATGCTGATCATCTGAACCACCTCTTCAAAGGCGTTATTGATCCTGCACGCCCGCCGCGTGGAGCCACGCAGTTTGTTCAAAAAATTCTGTCATTGCTCGGGCTCGAACTGGGCAAGAGAAAATCCAACGGCCGGATGATCAGGTTTATTGACAAGGCTTCACTCGATAAAATGCTCGAGGTCGTAAACGCCCGCCGCAGTCATGGGCAGGAATTCATAAAACAATCACCGAAGGCGGTGGCGACTCCACCTTAGCCAGCGATTTGATCCTCTCCTTCTTCCAGGGTCCAATACAAGGGCCCTGGATTTTTGCGTTCAAAATTCGGAAAGTCACCCGCTGGACCGGGAAAATCATAAACCTTCAGCCACAGCCTGCGAAGCTGATCACTAAGCACAGGAATTTTTTACCAATTTCAAAGAAGAGGTTCTCCGAAATCGGGTGAATCGCTCATCAGAACTGAGATGCATGCACCAAACCTCCCTCATTCAGGGATATCCTGGCAATTGTTGTTTTAATAAAAGAGCGTAAATATCCCTGATAATTCTCATAGAAAGCTAATTGCCATGATGTTGATTATTTCTTTGATGAGGAGTATTTTCGGATTGCCTATATTCCTCGAATCCACTGATCAGTAAGTCCTTGAGTGAATCAAATCATGACTGAAGCGAAGCAGGCGAAAATCATAATTACCCGATCAGCTGATGATGTGATCGACGAGGCCTGCTCAAGAATAACCGCTCTGATCAAGGAATACCGGATCGCGTCCGAGGAGTGGCCGATTATGGAAAAGGAAAGCCCAGGGATATGGAAAAGAATTCAGGAGCTGGAATGGCTTGGTCCTCAATCCTTTGAAGAGACCGAGAGGGGCTGCGAGGCTCTCGTGCTCAACCATGAGCTGATGTTCAAGCGCAAAGTTTTGAGGCGGACAGCCAGCCACGCTGCATGACGAAGATCATAGGATATAAGTATGAATGATCAGAAACATCACATCTCAAAGGGCGATTTGGTCGAGATCAATGGTCGCAGGGGAGTCGTCTGTCATGTGACGTCCCAACGCTGCTGGGTCCTCCACGATGAAGATCGGGTCGCCACCGGCTACTCGATGGCGCGCATCAGGCGATCCTTCCTGAGGTTCGGCATTTATGAAGACCAACTGGTCAAGGCATTTACTGCATAGGCCTTCTCTCATATGAGGATAACCCATGTCGTTTGCTGATCTGATTAAGAACTGGCTTGATGCGCATCCGTCCAGAACGTCAGCGCGCCTTGCCAAGCTGACGGAAGTTTCTCCGGCAGAGATCTCTGCAATCCTTCGCGGACACACACCATCATTGGATGTTGCTGCCCGCTTAGGATCAGTACTTCCGGTCGAAGCCATAGTCGAGATCGTGTCCCGCTCCAATAGAGCGCATCAAAAATTTTTTGACAGAATTCTATCAGGAAATGCCATTTAGGTTTTGGAGAATGATGGCAGTACCTTTTCCAATATTTCCGGCAGAGTTCGCTTGATCAGATTTGATACCCTGTAGTAGTCGCCCAGGTAAAGACCACCCTCTGCCCAGCGAGATACCAAGTGACCAGCTGTCTCGGATTCGGAAGAAATCTTTTTGACCAGATCATCATAATTGTAAAACCCGCTGGGTGTTTTTATGCCAACGTAACCATCGTCGAGACGTCCGGCTGTAGTTAGGATGAGTTCGATATCCCCTTTTTTAAAAACATATTTTTTGGCGACATCATAAGCCGAAACCTCTGAGCCGGAAAATCCAAGGTTTTGCAGGAACGGTTGCAGCTTCAATTCGGCGATTTTTTTTAGATCGATGCATGAGGGAATGTTAGGAAGCTGTCTTGTTCCGATTGCGTGCAAAATGTTTTCGTCGAAAAGGCCAAGTGCTGTAGTGACGCCATCCTCCAATTTCTGGGACCTTAATATGTGAGACGGATCAATCGAGGGATCATTCGAATGAAATGCGAGATAGTCGGTTAGGAAAAAAGTTATCTTGCCATCTGAAAATCGAACATTATTTGATTCCATCTTTTGATTATGAGTAAAGCAGATTTCCAGTTCATCAGCCCTATAAGGCAGGAAAATTGTCTCGAAACCTTTGAAAATGTAGGCCGGCTCGGCTGTAAGTCCTTTTGCACTCATTTGTTCAGATAACCATATTCGAAATTGTTCATGGAGTGGATCGGAGATAACTATCTTATCAACTGACATGCGGCCTCCGTTTCAGGTTATGTTTTACATCTTATCATCTTATCATCTTATCAAAATGTGTCTCGCACGTTTTTGTGGTAAATAGATTTTTCAATCGAAACTTCAGGAGGTGAGAAAATATCGTTCAATCTATGAATGAAAAGTAACTATACCCCTAAGATCACTTTGAACCTGACTCATTGTCGACTGTATATTCACTCTGTAGCGACGCAAGCCGACCTGAGCCGCCGCTACCCGGGCCTCCCCTTTGCCGATCCGTTTGGGGAAGGCCCTCAACTACTGAAAGGAAAGCGATATGACTTTAATCAATGCAATCAAAGTTCCCATCAAGGGATGCCTTTCAGTAGTTCGCATCCCGGGGTCCGTCCCCGGGATCGCTTTTTCATCCGAGGACAAATGCTTCTGAATCCTATCATCAGCGCATTGCTCGCCTCGGGTATGAGGATGACCATTGCGATCCGACCAAGAATTTCAAGCCGAGCCCGGGGTCTATCCGAACCTTCCCATCAAAAAATATCATCTGTCGGATGGTCTATCGAAGACCGGAGCCTGCAGGCTGAGCCGTTCGGCCCGGACTTTTCGGGATTTTATCGATAATCCCCGCGTGTCCAAACCAACAAAATCCCTTCAGACTGGCAGCATCTTTCATATTGCCATGGAAGGTGCGTTTGATGACGAGTGCCGTGTTGGTCCAGCGGTGAAGGACAAGCGGCAGAAAGAGTGGAAGGAATTTGTCAAAGCTCATCCCGGAAAAATCTGCATGGCCCTGGAAGAAGCAGCAGAGATTCAGTCCATGCGGCAGGCACTCCTTGAGTATGGGCCTGCGCGTGACCTTCTCTCGGAGCCGGGTCGCTTTGAGGTATCCTACTATTGGATTGATCAGGCCACAGGGATTCTTTGCAAATGCCGACCTGACTGGATTTCCTCCAATCAACTTACCATAATCGATTTCAAAACTGCTGCGGACGCTACCGAAGACGAGTTTCGGAGATCAGCGAGGCGCTATCACTATTACGTCTCGGCCGCGATGACTATTGACGGAGTTCACGCCGTAACCGGGATCAAGCCTGAGCGCTATATTTTCCTCGCCATTGAGCCTCAATCACCCTACCTCACAGCCGCCTATGAGGCGACGGAGGATGACATCGAGCTTGGACGCGAGTTCATCCGCCGAAGCCTCTCCACCCTCAAACGCTGCCAGGAGAATGGCACATGGCCAGGACTGCCCGAGGAGATTCGAGCTCTCGATGTCCAGCGTTATGCGCGGCGGCACGCAGAGGAAGAAAACAGCTCAGATGCTCAGGATGAAATTTCAAATGAATCAGCCGGCGAATGGTGGGAATAATCGATGAAACTTCGCAAAGCGGAACGAAAAAAAGTCCACGTAAAAATCGGTATTACTGCCCCCAGTGGCCATGGAAAGACTTTTTCAAGCCTCCGAATCGCCCGAGGCCTCGCCAGCTCCTGGGAAAAGGTCTGTCTGATTGATACCGAAGGGTCGGGTGACAAATATGCTGGTCACAAGGCTCTGGGCCCATTTCAGGTGATCAACCTTTTCGAAAGTGATGACGAGTACCACTTCTCCCCTGCGCGCTGGATTGAGGCCATGAAGTTGGCCGCTGATGCCGGGATGGAGGTTGTAATCCTCGATTCAGCGAGCCACGAGTGGCAGTGGTGTCTTGAGCAAAAAGAGCGAATCAATAAGTCGATCCACGATTGGAAGCAGATCACGCCGCACCACAACAAGTTCATCCGGGCCATTCTCCAATGCCCGATGCACACTATCGTCTGCACAAGGCGCAAGGTCGAATACGCCTTGAATGAATCCGGAGGGCGAAAAACCGTAGAGAAGGTCGGCATGAAGTCCGAGATGCGCGAGGGCTTTGAATATGAGCTGGACGTGAACATCGGACTCAATCGAAACCACATGGCGACCATTGAAAAGGATCGCGCCGGCATCTTCCACGGCCGCCCCGAGTTCGTCCCTTCCGAGGCAATTGGACGGGAGTTGCTCGCTTGGTCGCGGGCCGAGGAGCTGAAGCCGGAAGCCGAGCGGCAATCTGTATCGAACGATTCACCGGTATCGGTGGCAGATCCACGTATCAAGGCCTGGATCGAAAAGCGCCTCCAGCAGCTCGAGATCGACGAAGGACTTTGGCCGGCTATTATGAAGACGCTCGATGGTTGTCCGCGCGGTGAGTTGCGAGCCAGGGTTGATGAGGCCGCTGCCGCTGCTCAAAACGCATTAAACGTCGATTTCGGAGGAGAGGCTGGATGATTGCGACGCTCATTTTTCTATTCCTTATCCCATTCGCCGTTTTTGCGAGTGGATTTGTGATTGGGTATTTCAGCGGGAAGGCGGCACGAAACGCATGAGCAGTGTCAATAAAGTCATACTGGTCGGAAATCTCGGCAAAGCTCCTGAGCTGAAATACACGCAAAGCGGAACTGCCTTCTGTCGGCTGAGCCTTGCGACCAAGGAGCAGTGGACTGACCAAAAGGGACAAAAGCAGGAGAAGGTTGAATGGCACAATGTCACTGTTTGGAAAAAGCTTGCTGAAAATACCGCTAAATATTGCGGAAAGGGCTCCTCCATTTATGTGGAAGGTCGGCTGGAAACCCGCTCCTGGGAAGAGAACGGACAGAAGCGGTATGCGACAGATGTTGTCGCCGAGACAGTGAAATTTCTGGGAGGAGGTCGGCAGGGGCGCGAAGAAAGTCCGCCGGCAGAATCCCGTAGCCGGGCACGGCGACCTCTCAACGTTCCGGATAAGATGGGCGACGGCGATCTTGGAGACATCCCGTATTGAAATCGCCCGCCCCGTGCGATTGGTCGGGCGCTGCTTCAGTCAAGAGACAGGATATAGAGTGCCATTGAAGTTTATCATACCGATTGAACCGCAAGGGAAAAAAGAAGCTCGGCGGACCCGCTTTGGAGTCCACAAGGATCCGGGAACCCGGGCTGCAATGGAAGCGATTGCCGACTCAGTTCGTCTCCAATACCAGGACGCGCCACTGGACTGTCCCTTGCGGCTTCTTATCACCGCATGGCGGACAAGACCCAAGACGAAAAAGCATGAGGTCTGGGCGGATACCAAGCCCGACTATGACAATATTGAAAAGCTGATCGGCGATGCCCTCGAAGGCATCCTCTGGGTGAACGATAGTCGGATCGTGGACGGGCAATGCATCAAAAAATATGCGCCAGCAGGAGTGCCGGGATGGATTGAGCTTGAAGTTCTGCCGTGTGTTGAGGCGGTCGGATAACAATATTTCTTTGAGAGATTGAATATGAGTGACTTTGCTCTGGAGACCCCTCCAAAGGTCGAGGAAAGAAAGATCCTGGTCAATGGCGAAACCAGACTTGCCCGGATCATCTGGCTAGGGGAAGAGGAGGGTTTGATCACGACCCAGATCGCCGAATTATTGAATGTTGCTGAAAGTACTGTCCGGAGCCATATTAAGAAGCATGCCGTATGTGCGCGCACACTGTCTGCGCACATAAAGCATAGCCTCAAGGATTCAAATGTCATCCCTATCAAGTCTCACGGAGGCCTTTTCGTCTCAAGGGAAGGAATCGAAGTTCTTGTAAAGGTCATCGACACCGACGAAGCCTGGGAAGTATACCGGCAGCTTTGGAATGATGCCCGGGAGCTTGCGGTCCTGAAGCCAAAATATATTGAACTGCAAGCCAAACACGAAATCACCATCGCGGAATTGAGTTTGGCCCTAAAGGAAAATGAGAGCCTTGCCGGTGTGAACACAGCCCTGATCCAGGAACTAAGGTCAAAAGACGAGGAGCTGATCAAAGCTCAGGCGAAACTCCAGGCCTCAATCGACTTCATCGAAAACAAAGGCAAGGGCAGACGCAAGTGCCGGCACAGCGTTGTGGAATTCGAATTTGCTGGCGTGAACATCTTCGAAGGCCCTCAGTATATAGCCAGGGTGAAAAAGCTGGAGAGGGCAGAGATGAACGAGCGCGAGCAGGACGTCTTTGGTCTCCAGAAGGGGATCTCCTCAATTCGGGGAATCGCCGGCTCAATGGAGCAAAGATCTGAGCGGCTGGGGATCAACAATCCTGAGGTCAGGGAAGCTCTGAAGCAGCTTTCAGCTGCAAGTGATGAAGCCTATCACAGGCTGATCCCGGAAGCCGGGAGGGTGCTCGGACTAAAGGATGGAGAGAGTATCTCGTACCTGAATTGAATCAATAGCCCTGCGGGACAAACTTCAATGCATGAAAGGATGGGATGGAATTTAACGCAGACGCATTGCAATCACTGGCAATAGGAGCATCAGGAGGTGTGCCGCTGACGCTCTTTCTACTGAACTCAATGAAATCGCTCAGAGACAGCTTCGACGCATTCAAGGGGCAGCTTGAAAACCTATCAGCTCGTCTCCAGAAGCTTGAGGTTGTCTTTGAGCTGACCTACCAGGGCGAAATCAAAACCCTTCAGGCAAGAATCACAAAACTTGAAAACCAAATGACCGGGAAAGGTGGAAACCAATGACAGCATTTGAACAGATCGAGCGCGAGTCCCATGAATACACAAACGTTACGTCGGATGAACTTTATGAAATGAGCATTGATGACCTTCAGACGCGTATGTCCCGTGCGCTTGTCCAGCTCGAGGAGGCCGAGGACAACCGCAAGGCATTCAGCAACGCATTTGGCAGCCTTATCAAAAAGATCAAGGCCGACATCCGCACGATGAACCGGGAGATCCGGGATCGTCCTGGCCGAGATGCAGAGCAAACAATGACCGTGGAAAATATCCAGGCAAGGCTTGCCAGTGGTTTGGCAGGCTGAATCTGGTCAGTCTCTCGAAAGATGGGAAACAATTATGTCTGAGAAAAAAGGAACACAGGAAACGATCGAGGTTCTTCAGCTCGTGCTCACCCTGGTCGAGCTGCTGGCGGCCGAAATCAAGGGCGATGGGCTTCAGTGGACGGATGCCGTCAAAGTGGTGATGTCGCCGGAATTCCAGGAGAAGCTTGCCAGGGCCCTGGCTGGCTTCACCGCGATCCCAGGCGAAGTGGAGGACCTGTCCGGAATTGAGATGATTGACCTCGCAGAATTTGCACTTCGCGCGACGAAGTCAGTTCTCTTGAACATCGGGCGGGCCGCCTGATGGATTTCCAGAACGCGGTCCGCTTCGTTCTGGAGATGGAGGGTGGGGGGCAGATCGTCTCCCACCCCAATGATCCGGGCGGCTTGACCAAGTATGGAATCTCCCTGGGTGCTCATCCGGAGCTGGGGCCCGTTGGAATCCGAAATCTCACCGAGGAGCAGGCCATCGGGATCTACCGGTCCAAATACTGGATCCCGCTGAAGCTCAGCCGGTTCTCTCCGCGGCTGGCGCTGCCGCTCTTTGATGCCGCCGTAAACCATGGTCCAAGGAAGGCAGGGGAACTTTTGCAGATGGCTCTGAACAGACTTGGGGCGGGTCTGGTTGTGGACGGGATCATTGGCGGGAAGACGGTGGCGGTTGCAAAGTCCTATGCTCCTCGTCGTGTTCTCGTGGCTTTCCTGACTGAGAGGCTCCGATTCTATCAGGGACTTGAGAACTTCAACGTTTTTGGCCTTGGCTGGCAGAAACGTATAATAGAAATCGCCATTTCAGCCTGAGGGAAGATATGAACCGTGATTTAAAGACGAAACTTTTTGCCAATGTCCTTTTGAGTTCCGAGAGCCAGCCTTTGATTTTCAAGGATCGAGGACGGGCTCTGGTTCCGCCTCGCCCTCTGTTGTCCACAGCCCTTGCCGTAGTGGCTGCAATAGGGCTTTTGATGCTGATCCTATCCAAAGTTAAACCTCTCTTTTGAGGCTTGTATGCACCCAGGTACCTTGCTTAAATCGGTTCGCGAGGATCGTGGATATTCGCTGCGTAAACTTGCTCGAAAGTCTGGATATTCGCCTGGCTACATAGCCGATATAGAGTCCGGAAGGCGGCTGCCACGAGTCTTTGCTCTTGAGTGCATCCTTGTGGCCCTTGCGGCGCATGAAAAAAGGCAGGAATTCTTTGAGATTTATTATTTATACAAGAGCAATTTGCTATTCGAGAATCTAGCGCTGCTTAATAGAAAAGTGGGTGAGTGTTCCTTCTGACTTGGCGGATTTGTGATGCACTCATCGAAGCCATTTGCGATGATGCGAAAAAATGATGACGATCCGATGGGAGTTCTTTAATGAACACTATAAAGTTCCCCAAATATTACCTTCGAGGTCAAATGGTGCTTTTTGATCCAGATGAAGCAATTGCCGTATTGAAGCATTTGAAAGATGGGCGTGAGAGGCTTCTTGGGTTTGACGCATTCAAGCTCATTGGGGAAGACTATAAGTACATTCAACCCTACTCGGAACATAGCGTTGATTATACATCCAGTTCCTATCATTCAACAAAAGATAACTATGAAGACGCGATAGAACGCATCGAGGCTTTGAAAAATCAAGGTTTTGTGTTTGAAATCGTTCATCAGAAGGTTGATTCTCGGACAATGGAGACTTTGGTTAAAAGCGTGTTTGGCTGAAGCAAGTGTTTTCGGCTTAATTGGACGTTCGCTTGTTTTGCGAATATCCGCCTGCTTTTCCTATCCACTACTTGGAGCTATCCTTCCGAAAGCCTGATGTCGGGCTCTCTAAGAAGGATAATAGCATGAGCAAACGCAAAAACCTGGGCTGGCTGCCCGATGAATTTGATGAACGAGATTTCGTATACAAGTCAAAGAAAACTTCGGCGCAATTCCCAAGCGTGGTAGACCATAGAAAGCGCTACTTCAGGGCATGGGACCAGGGCGATCTTGGATCATGCACAGCCCATGCTGCCAGCGCCGCCTGCATGTTCCTTGATGTCTATGACAGGGACATGCCGGTAGTCGTGCCCTCAAGGATTTTTGTCTATTATGCAACCCGGACTCTTGAAGGAACGAAGCACTCAGATTCCGGTGCAACTCTTCGCAATACGATCAAGGCCATTGCCACCTGGGGCTACCCGCCTGAGGATAAATGGCCCTACGATATCCGAAAGTTCACGATCCGTCCTCCGGAGGAGGTTATCAGCCTTGCTGCGAAGGAAAGAATCAAATCGTATGAGCGACTCGGCCGGGATCTCGATCATTTCCGGGAAGTCATAGCCGAAGGCCACCCCATTATTCTCGGCTTTGCGGTCTACCCTTCAATTTATGACCGGAACGTGAAGAAGACCGGACATATCCCGGTGCCCAAGGCTGGCGAAAAGCGTGAGGGTGGTCATGCTGTTCTCGTGTGCGGCTATGACGACGCGAAGGAAGCACTGATCATCAGAAACAGCTGGGGTGAGGACTGGGGCGAAGAAGGCTATGGTTACCTCCCATACCGCTATATCGAGGAGCCGAAGCTTTCCGGGGATTTCTGGACGATCCGCTGAATTGAGACCATATGCTGATCATTGATGTGATTGACGACGATCGTTCTGCCAACTGGTCGGTGGCTGAGATGACCTTGGAGGTCAAGCGCCTGCAAAAGGCGCTGAACCGGACCGCTGACAAGGCGGCATCCGCAGTGAAAGCCGACCTTTCTCAGCGGTTCACGATGCGGAACCAGTGGACGAGAAAAGGCATACGAGTGGATCAGGCGTCAGGCGATGACCTTGATGCGCGTGTGTATTCAGTGGATGAATACATGGTCAAGCAGCAGGACGGTGAAACGTGGAAGCCCAAGGGCTATGTTGCAATCCCCAGGGGGGCAAGAGCATCAGCCCGGGCTCTTATCCCGCGTGGGATGTTCCCCAATGCCCTGCGCGGTCGGAAGGATGTGTTCAAGTTTGACTTCTCGCAGAATCCTTCTTGGAAGCCGTATCCCCATGTCGGAATCTTTCAGCGCGTGATGAACGGAAAGCATCTGAGAATTCTATACCTTCTCAAAGGTGAGAAGAAAACAAAGCCAGCGTGGCATTTTGATAGCCAAGTGGAGGAGGCGACTGACGAGTATTTCGAACGATTTTATAAAGGCATTGAGTAAGAGGTTTGAGGAACTGGAGCCACAAACCTCAAGAAATGAACTGAAGCAATCTGAGATATCCGATGCTATCACTTTTGATGTCATATGGTAAATTCATGGCAAAAGTGACGTGTTTTTCTAGAACAAATCATTCATTCACTCTCTTGTAATCTATATCACCGAAAATATATCCTTCTGACCCGTCTTTAGTCCTGATCTTCAAAACGTGCCAGTCTTTGTTATGATCCTCATCCAAAATTATCGCTGATTCGCCGGCCGATATCTTTGCAACAACAATGTTACCAGGGCAGTTTGAACAAAATTCAGGTTGAGGCTCTGACATGACCTTAACTTCATTAATAAAAATAATCCTGGTTTCACGCTTGCTCGAATACCAAAAGATAATTGCTACTATAATAGCCAGCGCGATTCCTATGTATATTTTCCTGGTATTATTCACCATTAATGTCCACCAATACCGTAAAATTTGACTCCAATGAGAGAAGGTGAATTCAACAAAGTTTCGCCCAGCCCTGCCGGAAACATGTTTAACAAAGAACCACCAATATTCACGCCTGCTTTCTTTAGGCTCCGTTCAGTAGACTGCGAGCAATTGTTAGTAAAGATATTGTATGTACTTTGAGAGCCAAGGTCGTCAACTAATTGAGACTCTTGTGCAGGAGTTAGGCCAAGTATAAGGCCAACTGCGTTTCCGCCATTTCCAACTCTTGCATTTATGAACAAGTCAGCAGGATATGTATACATTTTACTAGGGACGAAGCTATAGACCTTACCGTTGACGTTTACGGTTACATGGCCGAATGCTGACGCAATATCTTTTCCCGGACTCCAAATTTGAACTTCAGTATATAAGCCTGTTGGGTCAATATTATTCACAGGATCGTTCTCGACGTAGCGATATAAGTTAAGACCACCGTCAAATCGAATTGGATCCTTGTTCAACCATCGTCCTATGGAAGGATCATAGTCCCTCGCGCCGAACCGGAGAAGACGTGTTGTCGAATCATAAAGACCACCGGCAAACCCAAATGGCTGGAACCCAGGATTAGAATCCGACAGCACGTTCCCCCATGTGTCGTATTCGATTTCCTGCATGATTTGACCATTGCCAGCCCGGATCACGTATATGGGGCTCCCGAGGTGATCTGAAATAATGCGGTAGCTTACGCCAGATTTTATCATAAGGTCGGGAACATTTCTCTTTTGACCATATACGAAAATTGCCTTGACCGAACCATTTGGATTCAATTGGGCAACCGGTCTCAAGCCATCCTGATAAATGAATGCAGCGGTGAACTGATCATTGGTCCTTGTGCGAATTCTTCGGTTCAGACCATCTACGAGATATCTAACCGTTGTGCCGTTGGAGAAGTTAACCCCCAGCAGGTTTCCAAGTGCATCGTATCGGTATGTAACCCAGCTGCCGTCGATCTTATTGTCTTTTCGCTTGAGATGTCCGCCCAAATTGTAAGTATAGGTCCAGGTTGCATCTGAAACCAGCCGATCATGGGTATCATATACTTCCTGCCCGCCCCCTGTGAGCCGGTTGCCGGTACTCGTATAGGAATACGTTTGACTCATGCCATCTTTAACTTCGCTTATGAGCTGACCAATGGCGTCATAGGCATACTGCGTCACAGAGCTTGTTGCATTGGCCACGCGTGTTCGTGTTGCGATGCGACCCAATTCGTCATAACTGTACTGAAACCGGAGGAATTCTTTACCCTTGACTTTAAGGACTGATTCCGCCTCAGCACCATACGTATCATATATGTGCGTGGTTACGATCCCATTGAGTGCCGACCGACTCAGACGTCCCGTGTTTGGATTTCTGGTGTAAGCGAGATTATTAGCTTGCGTGAGATCGCCATCTGCGTCGTACATATAAGATATGGTGGATTCGTCGCTTCCGTTTACCCGCAGTTTCGAGAGACGATCGAAGGTGTTCCACTCGTATGACAGATTGCCATTAACTGGCCCGAACCAAGTTGTAGAGTTCGGAAGGCGTCCCTGGTCGAAGGAAACCTGAACGTTCGTGCTGGTTGAGATCGATTGCAGTGCCCCATTGCTCCAGGTATAGCTGCGACTAACGCCGGGACCTGTCAAAGTCTGAAGGTTGCCTTTGTCATCGTAGGTAAGATCAACCGTAGTGTTATTCGGTCTAGTCATCTGTGTGGGCTGATCATCAAGATTGTATGTCCATGCCCAGGCAAAAGTACGAGAACGGATCATGGGTTCGGTATTTAAAACAAGGTTTCTGTTGTCATCAAAGCCATAGGAATAGGTGCCGGAGGCGGCAGTGGTTATTCCGCTCCGATCCCCGTTCCCATTGTAGGCAAACTGATAGCTCTGATTATTGGGCAGCGTAAGTGTCGTCAACTGGCCGGCAGCATCATAGGAGTAATTTGTCACCTCGTTCAGCGGGTTTGTAATGGTCGCCAGAAGACCTTGGGAATTGTAAGTCATCGAGTAGGAGCGGGTCCCCTGGGTGACCGAAGTAGGCTGACCCTTTGTATTATACTGCAATGCTACCGCCTGAATCCCCGGTGACTTCATTTTTACCGGCCGGCCTTTGGCGTTCAAAATTTCTTTGTATTGGCGCCCCATGGGTGTTGTCGTCGTGAAAGTGCGAGTGGCCTTGTCAAAGGCTGTGCTGTATGTGCCAATCCCGTCAAACGTTTGGTTTTCTATCATCGTTGCAATGTCATAGGGATTGGCTGGATCTGTCACAGTATACTGGCGCTCAAAATTCACAATACCGCCACCCTGTCCTTCAATGTACTTCGATTGTTCGACCTGGCGATTGCCAAACAGAGGATGAGACGTGTACTGGGTGGTCGATGAATATCCGTGATTATCCCGCACTTGCAATTGCGAGCGGTCGCCGTTGAAGGATTCCTGCACCGAGTAGCCAGATGGCAGGAGATTTATGTTCTTTTTCGTTCTGTCCCAGCCATAGGTCGATTCATAAGTGGTCACAAAACCCATAGGTGATGAAAACGTCGCATATTCAGAATATGACTGGGAAGTTTCGCTTTTTGAAGCCTGAATCCTCTTGTTATATCCCTTGGCATCAATAGCCTCGGCGAGTTTGCCATGTTCGGTAAAGATGTAGGATTTCGTCTTTCCAAGAGCGTCCGTCATCGATGCCATGAGATGGGCACGATTGCCATCGTAATAGGTGAAGGTGTTTGTGAAGCCCAAAGGATTTTTTATTTCTGCCAAGTTCCCGTTGCTGTCATAGGCGAGCGCTGTAGTGATTCCATATGGACTTCGGATTGCTGAGACATTGCCATCCGGATAGCGCAGGATTCTCGTGATTTGGTTATTCCGATCGACGATACGGCTCAAGAGTCCGTCCGTATACTGAAAGCTATAGAGAATCACACCAGTAAGCACGTCAATCGTAGCAACATGTTTCCGATTTGAGTCAAATCTATAGATGCTGCCGCCATCATGAGAAGGGACAATGAAATAGCCCTGGCTGTCCGGATTTTTTTGGAAAAATGTTGTAGCATCCGTGATGTCGGCCCCATTGCCAAGATATATGGTGCCCGTTTCGGCGTCATAACTATGGACTTCGCTGATCGTCCAATGGCCCATTTTAGTGTCTGAAGGATAGCCGAAAGGCGCCAGCCGCACGGGATGTTTCTGTATGATGGTATTAGGGCTGCCTGCAACCCAGCCGGAAACGTACTGGTAACTAATCGTTACCTCACCTTCTGCATAAGTGGTGACATCATTCCCTAGAGCATCCTTGCGATCCCATGAAAATTCAAGATCCCAGCTCGTGGCGTCCGGATCCGTAGCTTGCACTGTGATTTGCCGGCCAGCTATTTCGAGGATGCCTGATACACCTACAACCTTCCAGCGGTTGTCCTGCTCAAATCCGGTTGGGAACCGGGGGACCTTGAAGTAGAGCTTTTTTGTTGGACGCTTGAACTTGTTGATCCGTAGTGAGTTATAGCTCAGGTGAAACGGTGTTCCAGAAATTTCAACCTTTTGCGCAAGGCTTTGATCCCTGCAGCCGATGATGGATCCTTTCTGGGTGCTTCCTATTCCCCCGCACTCATCCTTGGACGTGTCAGGATCCTGTTGAGCCGCACTTGGGACTGCGAATTCGGAAAGGGCGCGGCAATCGAAATATCCACCAAATGATCCCGAATAGGTCCCGGCATCCGGTGGATGATCCCAGTTTCGTGCATTGAGTTCATTGATCGTTTGTTCCACGGCACTTTGCAAATCTGCGAGGGTGACTCCTGGTCGCGTTATCTGGACCTGGCCGATGCCTGAACAGTAACCAGTACCCTCTGTCCCATCTATTGAGTTCGAGACGCCGCAGTCGGATGTGCCTGTCCCATTGCCATCTGGGCTGGAGAAATTCAATTTCCATCCACACGTTAAATGGATGGCAGTGCAGCTCATAGCCTGATCCGAACCCACTGGCATGTAGCCGCTGCCGCCACTCGCAGGCGACGAACCATTTAGTGCGAATTGCGGACTTAATCCGCATGCGACTGCATTATTACCAAAAGACAGAGACGCGATCAGGAAAATGACGGACGTAAGAATGGTTCTCACAGACATCCTCAGGCATTTGATGTGAGCAAATTTAGATGCTTTTCGGATGATGTCTGCCTGGCGTACAAAAGCGCCTAAAAGCCTTATCGTTTAGGCGGCATATACGATCTTTTAAGATGAAGTGAACCACTCCATCTAATTTAATTGATGCCACTTGTCCGGCTGGGAGTCAGCATTACAGTACGCCTCACGCTTGACAAACTTCCAGAAAGTACAGAATGATGTCTGTCTTCGAGGGCAACGGCGTGTTCGAATTTGTATAGTGAGCTGTACCACCAATCAAAAGACAGAGGCTGGGACTGCCTCTGTCTGGGGTTCGCGACTTGGGTGGATAGCTCTCTTTCACATAACGTTCAGGACTTTTTAAATACCCCGAACACGGACAGGGTTATCCATGCATTCTGCAATCAGTTGAGACTATGAAGTCTGAACGGAGCCACACGACGCCCGCATTGGCTCTAAAAAAAGGGACCGCGTATCCACGATCCCTTCATTTTTAGCGCTTTCAGATCAATCGAATACCTGAGGTTGGAGCATGGCTACAAAATCAGTGAACGACTTTGCTATAAGTGAGCAATTTCTCAACGGGTTTTTCGCATCCTCAGGATCGTCAAAGTCCACCTCATTTTCATGATCCCAATAGACCACATATCCAAAGGCCAGATTATTCAAAAGCATTGCAATCTGGTTTCCCCCTGCATCGCTTCCAATAGCTATCAGATAATCCGGCATCCTTCTCTGATTAATATGGTAGGTTTGATAGGCTCGTTGAATGTCAGCCCAGTTTGGTGCTCCAAGCCCGTAAAAGGTTTCTATGCCCTCTTCAATCATCCTGCCTTTGTTGTCGCACTTAAAGACCATCGCGGAATCTAGTGTTCCACCGTTGGATTCCAGAATAAAGGCCCGATAATCATCAGGGAAACGGAAGCCTATATTTCTCTCAAAGGACTCCAATTCCTGGGGTGTGCACGAACCCCATTCCTTACTAAGCTTATTTTTTAGCATGTAATTCTACCTCACCAAAGTATAGTGCCATCAGGCAATTCAGGAATACCTTCCAGCAAATGGCAGGTTCAATATGCAAGCCGGGTTCTTTAAAATAAGTTAGTTAAATTAGTGTGTTAATGGGTCTGTGATAGGCTTGAGGTGTCAGAAAAATTGACACCTGTTCTGATCTGGATTGTTTAAGCCGTTTTCGTGATCTATTACTCAATGTAACGAATTTAAATAGCGACAAGAAGCAGGCGGATTGATAGCCAAAAAAGAAACAATTGAAGGTCAAGCCAAGAAATGCCGAAAATTCTCCATTCTAAATTTACAACCTTAGCCTAGTCTATCAGACTTCGTCAATGGTGAGCCCAAGTATCGATTGGCCTGCTGATTGTATGGGTGGTTGTTTCTTGCTCCTGAAATTCTTTTTGAAATACTCGTAAAACATTCAAGGAATAAGTGTAAACGTAAGGAGATGCTTAGAATGAGAACGCGCTTTGAATCGGTCTATCTGCTTCTTCTCAGCATTATTGCTGTGCTCTGGTCGACCGGACTTCTAGCGCAGGCCCGACCCCGGCCAGTAATTGTTTTCGTTAATGGATGGCAGGACTGCTGTGCATGGAACTTCTCAACGATTGGAAATGAAGTGGCGGAAACTGCGAGCAACTTAAACATGATTTTTCGCAGAACTTCCTGGGATAGCTTTGAGAGTGAAAGTTTGGAGACAGGTATCGGCACCCTTTCTGGCACTTCCATTTTCGTAAATCAAGGGATTCAATTTTTCAATAGTCTGCCATATGGAACGGACGTTTATCTAATAGGACACAGCTGGGGAGGGGATTCCCTCCTTGACTTGGTGTCTACCTATAATGATCCTCGAATTAATATTCGCCTCTTGGCTGTCATAGATCCGGTCTCATCAGCAGGAATGCGAGCGTCTCTTAGTAAGCACACCGTAGGTAATCATGTCGAGTATTTCCACAATATTTGGCAGTTGAATGCACCTTTCCCAGACGACTTTGACGAAGATGGAACAATCAGTTGCAATGCATACTCCTCCTGCGATCAAAGAGAAAACAACTTCCGTCGCAATGCCGATGGGACCAACTTGACTGAGAACTGCACATGGGCTGAGTTTGGCTGCCAAGGACGTGTCGAAAATCCCCTTGAAGCGAAACCAGGGTGGAAGCTCCAAAGAACCACACATCAAGACCTCTTGGATGACGATTATGTTGCTCACCATATTGCGACCATAATAACTGAGTTGGCGGGACACAGACATGCCCAGGAGCTTACCGTTCTTAGTCAATCTTTCCTTGCAATGTTTGGCAGAAGCCCTTCTATTGGAGAAAAGGATTTTATTAATTCCAGACTGGCAGCCGGCATAAGCCAGGAAGGGATCCTTGCCATTTTCCAAAGAACAAAAAACTTCTTTGCTTCTTTGAACGGAAACTCTCCAAGTCCTGCGGAGTTTTTGTGGTTTAATTTTAACATTGGCACCAGATCCGAAACTCTGCTGAGCACTATAATTAGTAGTGCTCTCGCTAATTCGCCAGTTTTCGTTGGCGATGTGACGGATAACTTTGGTGAGCTCTATGGCAGTTTCAACTCTGAATATGTTCCATTGGGAGGTGCTGGTTGGCGTTCTTGCCCAAATAATTCAACTTTGGCTGGAGAGGAGTCTACACCTTCTGGATTTTGGACATGCTTGAATAACCTGTACAGTAATCGAAATATCGTAATCGGTGATGTCGAGCAGAATGTTGCTAGTGAATACATTATCAATAAGCAATACAAGGTAGCTTACGGATCAACTAGCTGGAACCATTGTCAAGTCGGGACCTTTTCGTTTAGAAAAATGGATCCTGATGGGTTTTGGGTCTGCTTGAGTGAACCATTGCCATCCTCACCAGAAGCAATAATTGGTGATGTACGAAATAACATTGGCTACCGTTACGTCGTCAGCGGTAGTAAGGGCCTTTTGCTTGATACTTCAAGCTGGAACTCTTGCCCTTCAGGTTATTCTTACATCGGCAATAGCATGTCCGTTGATGGCTTTTGGTTGTGTGTCAGAAATGACTTGAGTAATCGAAGATTCATAGTTGGGGACGTTGTTAACAATACTGGGTTTGCTTTTCAGCTATACAATGGCAGTGCAACCGGCATGGGTTCTTTGGGTTGGAATAGTTGCCCGACAGGCGCCCTTGTAGGGAACGATTATCACTCAAATGGCTTTTGGATATGTAAAGGAGATATTGTCTACACTGGCCCTGACGCTTACATAGGCGACGTTCGATTTAACACAGGATATTTATATTCGGTTTCAAATGGCTCTGTGGGATTTGCAGGCACTGCCGGCTGGAATTATTGCCCAGCTGGCTATCAGCTGGTTGGTACGAATTTCCATTCAAACGGGTTTTGGTTGTGTGCACGGCCTGACTTTGTAAATAGCGCCTTTTTTGTGGGCGACGTCACAAATAACAGTGGTCCTGCATATAAGGTTCAGAGCTATTCCGCTACATATTGGGGTGGATTTTCATGGAACTCTTGCCCGTTCGGCTACCTAATCGGAACTTATATGGATTCGAATGGATTTTGGATTTGTAGGCAGTAACAGTCAAAGTTTACAGGCCCCCTGCGATTTTCAAGGGGCTTGTATGCTACTTTGATAAGATTATAGCAGAAAGATCCTTTGTATTAGCCATCAGACGAGGCACTTTCATAGGTCTCTATTGTCCAGCCGCTGCCCGTGCGACTTCACGGCGGTCTTTCAAAATAATCTCATCCAGTGTCTTCCCAGCTTCAATTCTATAGCTGGAATTTTCACCATTAATACCGATCGCATCCAAGGCCTTTATTCTGATAGAAAGCAGGGAAAAATCTTCGTCGGACACCGCGAGGCTGCCAGCGGAAATGCTTCTTGAATGCAAAGACGTTTTGCTGACGGTTAGGGTTGAAAGTAATTCGCCTTTGGCAAGCAATCCAATGTCACCAGCCCCGTTGTCGAAGAGCCCAGCCCTTCCGGGTTCAGCCATCATTATTTCCTTGCTCAAATCAGACAACGCTGGTGGAGTCCCACCACCCTGGCTGCCGCCTGCCAATGCCGCTGAGGCAAACGTAAGGAAAGGGATGATACATTTTTTTTGAAACTTCATAGAATCTCTCCCGGCCCAGCAATTGCAGACATAACCACCAGTCGATTGCCCTTTTTTTCTTTCATGATCTTCAGCGCTTTTTCCCGGAGCTCGACGACAGCTTCGTATAAGTCGCGAATACCTTCATCGCTCAATCCTCCCCGGATGTCTTCTATAATCGAACCTGGGACGTTCAGCGGAACCATGTGGAAATGATGAATCGCAGTTTTCTTGATGACATCCTCTGGTGGATAGGAGCGTCCTTCCATGGTGCTCTTGAAGTTTGAACCTTCTACCAAAATTCCAAGACGCAGCAATTTATCAAGATGCTTCAGGCCTTCGTTACCGAACTGTTCTTTTATGTGCCAGCGTTCGATCCCTTCCATTTCTGCGAATACATAGACCTTATATAATTGCAGATCTTCGGCAAGAATCGCTGATAATGCGTCGGATTCAGTCTTGGCGCCCAGCTCCCGCGTTTCTGACGTCTCTCGTGGAAAGTAATCATGCAATATGCTGTCAGCGTTTGCTGGCTCAATAACGTATAGAATTCTCTTTGCGTTGGTAAATGACAGCCTCTTCTGTTCACCACTGTGCAGGCGGTAAATAGTCGAGTAGTCAGCGCCCGTCTGTTTGCATAGCCAGCGGATACTTTCGCCTCTTGCTGCAAGAAAGCTCTTTATTCTATCGCGCAAATAATCGCAAATGTTAAGCGTCATTTTGCTTTTCCCGCCCACCTTTGAATATCTTATCAGGTGAATCTATAGCCAAAACTCTTGATCACCGCGAATGAAAATCAGTGTAGATGGGCGTTCTGCATATAAATATTCCGAATTTTAGTCGATTCAGATTATGTGTTTTTGAAACGGCTAGCCTCAAGATGGCGCGGATTGTTTGATTCAATGAATCACCTTATTTTTGGAATCTCATTTTGAAGAAAGTAATCTCGGTCATCCTTAATTGCTGATTCATCAATGAATCAATTTCGATCAGACTCCACTGGAAGCTTGGCAGAAAGAATTGACTTCGCTATTCCTCGCTTATCCGCTGTGGTGAATGTTTTCTGTGATTCAAGAAACTCTGCTAGTCTTTTGATCCTGGAGATTCGTTCTGGTGATCGGGTATCGCTTTATCAAATTCTGAGTTGTACCTGTTTCACTGAGTGATTCGATTTTGAGTTGTGGAGAAGAGCTGATTTCGGTCTTTCATGTTTTCCCACCAAAACGAATTACAATTCTGTTTGCAGCCCTTCGGGGCCGCAGCCTTTTACTTAAGCGGACTCTGCATTTCTATGTGGTTTTGATGTAATTGATTATAAGTATTTTCCGCATGGTTGGTACCTATCTGTGGCTGAGGGATGCTACTTGTTGACGAGGCATTGTGTGGACAATACATTTCAGGTCGAATGCCAGCACAGAAAAGGGAAAGCTGAAATGAAAAAAGATCGCGCCATGGTATTTATTCTTATTATTGCGAGTATTTACATATTACTTGGTCCCCTCCTCTCGGGCCTTCCTCTCCCGTGGCTGCTCACGATCGACGGAATTGCTGCCATAAGCGTTCTGAGTCTCTATAGATACCTGGAGCATGAGCCTGTGAAGTTCAGTCCACCTTGGGCATTCCTCTTTGTTCTTGGGGGCATCACGCTTGCCACACTTCTGGCCGGTGGATGGGCGGAACTCGTAACTGCCGCCCAGCCCGCGCAAAGACAGGTAATGGAGGGCGGAGTCCTGCCGCCTCCAGGCGAACGATCGTACCTTTTAAATCTGGCTGTCATGGTCACGGGCCCAGCAGTCGAGGAAATCATCTATCGAATGGCCGTGCTCGGAACACTTGCCTACTTCATTGGGAGGGCTCCGGCACTTTTAATATCGTCGATTGTTTTCGCTGCTGTTCATGCTGATGTCTATCCTCCCGTGATGCTCATGCCAATGTTCATTCTGGGAGTGCTTCAAGGAATTACGTTCTTACTTCTTGGCCTTCCCTGGGCCATCGCCATGCACATGCTAAATAATTCTCGCCAGCTTATGACAGAAAGCTTTGAGGCAAGTAACATTGTAGCCTTAGTCGTTGCAATTTTCTCGATTTGGGGACTCTGGGTATTCCTCTCACGTACGATTCGTCTTCGAAGAATTGTCTTCGGGGGCTGATGTTTCAATCAGTATTTGGAGATTCTAAATGTGGAACTCAATCGCTTTTGCGCTGCTACTCCTCGCTGCTCCAACGCTTCATGGACAAGAGACATCAAGTGAGACAGTGACTGTCACAGGCTCACGTCTTCCCTACACAACCCCTGGTCCCATTGCCGGTAGCACAGGCGGACCAAATCCTGACATGCCATGCGCAGAACCGAACTGTGGGCAGCCGCCTGAGGATCCATCGGGGGGCGGAGCCATAACACAGGCTCAAAAGGACCAGCAAAACAAGCAGAACCAGGAAAAGGCAAGGTCAGACGGAAGAGTCAAGCAGGCAATTCAGGCAACACAAGATTTAATTGCGGCTGTGAAGAAATGGTTTTCCAAGTCAATTGATATTGGAATTGGGGTTGAAACATACGAGCGATCTTATTATCCCAACAACGGCGGGGTTAAGAATGAAAAGGGCTGGTGTGCATCCGCCCATGGATCCATGGGAACACCGAATCCAAACTATGAAGATCCATGTGTTGAAGTCGAAGCACAGCCCGAGGTCGTTAAAAGAAATAACGGCGTCTTGGAAAATCAGGTGCGCATGACCTATGTCGTCTACAATGAATGCTACTTTGATAAAACGTGTGGGCCGAAATATTATAGTTTCATCGCTGGCTCACAAGGCGAACTTGACCGATTGCTGAATGGCGTCCTGCAATAGCAATCTTTAAACACAGCACCATTAAAAAATGTTGCAGCCAAAGAGGATTCACTGTTGGCTGCTTTTATGAATTTAGTCGGAGGTCACGAACCTTCGCAGGAGGTCTAGATTAAGGGCCTGCAGATTGTGCCTAGCTATAACAGAGAGTGCGTAAGACCTCGGGGCCTGTGCTTCCCCAAATAACCAGCGGAAGTTTCTGCATGAAGGACGCAACGCTCCATTCAGGCTTGCAGGAGTAAAGTCGCAGTTTCAATCATAACCCAGCATTCCTTTACCAAATCAGCGTTTTCAAAGGATTGGGCTGGTACACCACAAGCATCCAAAGCCTTCTGTCTATTCAGGTATCTCGCCAGCTCGACATCCAGTTTCTTTTTTGCCTTATGTAACAAGGGGTGGCCGTGATTCTGTCGCCTAAGTTCGCACTCAAGAGACTCAGCTACGGTGTTTTTAGGTGTATCAGGCGTCGTTTCCGCTCACCATATCATTGCTCAAAAAGAGATGCAAAGCGGCTTGACACCTGTCTGCGTCAATTGCTTGGTGTGCTAATGCGGTTTGTTGGGTTTAGTATAACTATCTGAAAAGATTAGTAGAATATTGAACCAAAAATTGGCCTGCAATATGCTTAAGGGATTCGGTTCGTAGATAAAGTTGGATATCAATTAGCTGTCAGAAAGGCCAAATGATGAACATGAATGCCAAAATTTCCATTTCAGCTGTGGTGTTTTTCTGCGGAGCTTCCATTGTTGTGGGCCTAAGCGTTTCATGCGGAAAAATTGAAAAAGAGAAGTCGACCTTATTCGGAAACTCTCCGGCTGGAAGTTACTGCAATGATCAGATAGCAGGAGAAATTCCATGTGGGACTAATACCTTCTATAAGTATATTGCTGGAACCACCGTGGAATCTTCAGGTCGGAGGGACAAGATTGACGGCTGTTACTACCTTTCAAAAACTGACGCTTTTAACTCTGTTAATGCTACTTGTAATCAAGGTGGTACAGCGAATTGCGATAATTCATCTCAGTGGCAAGTTGTTTCGAGGACTCACACCAATTCTTGCCCACCTCCCCCTAAAGAAAATCCGCTCCCGCAAGGATCATATCGATCAAACACTGACGTCTATATCTACACTTATGGTGATGGGAACTATTGTCGATTTGCAGATGAACAGGCTTTCAATAAGTGGGTCGGGAGCGGAATCCTGAAAGGAATTATTGGTAATTTGCCGTCTAATGTTAGGGGTATATGTAACATTCAGACTTTGCCTGCTCCGAAATACGATCGTTCTGTCTCAAGCAGAGGTATCGTTGCAAACCCCGTTTGTCATGATAAGCGAGCAACAGCCCATTGCGAATGGCTTCTAGAGAATGTAGAAAAGTTGCCAGGCTGGTGGGGACTGATCAAGGACAGTGCCGTTAAAGACGCTAGTGGGTCCACTAGTTCTGACTATTACTATGAGAGGGCTGCTGCTCACTGCAAATATGTCCTCGACCAACGCAATAAGTGGGCGATATGGTACTCAATCGATTATTCAGCCTACAGAGATTGCTGGTGAAAGGTAGAACGAACTAAGGTTTAACTAATTGAAACCATATATTTATTCTCCTTCTAACGCGTCTGCCTTACGGCGGACGCTGCGAACCTTCGCGGAAGGTCTAGATTGAGGGTATGCGGATTGTCTTTGACTATAACGGGTAGGGCAAGGCCGGAGCCCTGGGTTCCCCCCCAGTTAGCCAGCGGAAGTTTCCGCATGAAGGACGCTATGCTCCAGTCAGGCTTGCAGTAGTAAAGTCACAGTTCAATCATAACCCAGCATTCCTTACTAATTCTGCGCCTTTAAAAGATTACGCTGGTACACCACTGTCGATTCAGGTATCGCTCCAGCTCGATATCCAGTTTCTTCTTCGCCTTATGTAGCAATGGATGGGTGTGATTCTGCCGCCTAAGTTCGTGCTCAAGACAATCCGCAGCAGATTTGAGGTGCATTAGGGGTGTCGAGGTCATCTGAGGATTCATTGGCCTTCCAAATCGAGTTCATATCTTTAGCCTGACCAGCTTTCCGTTCTTCATCCTATAGCCGTCTTTGGCCAGAGCTTCATCCAGCTTTTGAGGGAGGCGTATCATGGTATTTGGGGTTTTGCTGTATATAAATTCCAGAGTCGGAATGATAGGCAGAATCGCATCCCGATTGTTCCAGTCTATTTTGGCATAACTTCGATGCAGAGCCTCGTCAAGGGTGGCGATCCCTGCGAGGTCGCACATTACCTTGTATTTCACCCAGTCTTCGGTAATAAGTCTCGCCCCAAGTGCAAACAGTTCCCGGGTCTCCCTGCTCAACAATTCCCTTTGTGTCGTAGCATTCATGGACTCTTCCTTTATCCATACATTTGAATGGATATAAGGCAAATTAGATTTTTGGTCAATGTTGTCAACTTTGCATGCTACGCCATTCATGAGGGCTGGTCCGGTAATTTGCAGAACTGGTCTTGTCTTAGTCCGTGTTCCTAATTTGGCTGCCACTTCCGAACAGATATTTTGAATTCAGAGCCGTACGGCTAACTTGTAGCAGTTCCTGGATTGCATTCCAGAGCTTGACCCTGCGAGAGTTCCTCCCGGAGGTAGGTATGGACAAAAACAACATAGATAAGAACGATGCCCCGGTCGATTGCCCAGCAACGCAACTTCTCTTTGAGGATGACAGGGGCTACATCGAAATCACTAAGAATGGCGTGATTGGTGTGGGAAGTGGAAAATGGGCGGAGAGCAAGGAAGAGTAGAGCACGGTCGTACCATTCCTTTGCTGGAATCAATTTGTGAGACTTTGACGGAGATGCCGTTGAGAATCTTATTGTTACTGCTGTTGGTTGCGTCGTGCTCTACGACAAATTCAGACGCCCCGATATCAGGCAGGGTAGTTATACTGCTGGATGTCGACAAGTCTGGTGCTACCGATAATATCCGGGTTTTGGAATCAGACCCTCCCGGTTTCTTTGACCAAGAAGCGATAAAAGCAGCGAAAAAATGGAAATACAAACAAGGTTCTTCGAAGGAAAATCATAGGGTTGTAATTGATTTCAAGCTATCCCCGGAAGAACAAGCTGGAGAAGTTGCAAAGTAAGCGAACGGAGTTCCTATCAAAAGCCAGAAATGGCACCAGCCTAAGTGATTCAGTTTGCGGACGGGTATATGGAAATTTCCAGCAAGACTCATATTGCATTTGGGCTGAAAGTCGCCTTGGCCAGCAAAGGAATCTTAAATGTAAACCGGAATTCTCACGCAGGGCCGCTCCATTCTGAATGTTGAGCTTGGTATTTGTTGCGACTGGGTGACCAACATCAGCAGCCTCTTTGCATCCTTATCGCACTCGTTCGGTTGGTGATACTTTGGGGGCTGCCCATCTCCAGAACGGACTGGATAGTTCGAATGTTTGCAACATATAGTGTCTGGGAGGTGCGTGGTGACACATCTGGAAAAGATATTGTTTGTAATCTGCTTAGCTTTTATGCCTGGGGCTTCATCGACGAGAGCTTTCGGCATTGGGCGATGATTGGTGGGTATACAACCTTCATAGCGTTTATCGTAAACGCGCGTAAAAGGAAGGGCCAGGCCCTCGTTGATTTCAGCCTTCTCTTGATGATCGCATGTGCAATTCTCCTGCTTTGCTTACGAATCGCAGACTATATAAGGGGCTAGAGCAGAAACTGCATACTAAACTCACAAACTTCCTTAAAATGCCGCGGTCCCTATCCCTAACTCGCAGTTGTCAATTCCAATTCGAAAAAGAGCGCGGTTCTAGTCTCGAACGCTATTACGAGCTCTTAACAAGAAATCGTGAAACAATGAATACAACGATAACGAAGCCATATAAGACACCTACGATAATATAGGCGAGACGCTTTCTCTTTTTATCTTCCTCTAGATTGTCGCCACGCATCATTTTCTCTTCAAAATGAGCCTTTCTGATAAAGAAAATGGCGAGAATGAAAAATGCGCACCGGAGCAAGAGGGCTTCGGCACTATGAAACGCCATCATCAAGACAGAAAAAAACGCTGAAATCAAGCCCACAGTTCGAAGTTTACTGTATGTTTGCATTTGCATTCCATTTTGTTAAGGGTGATCCTCATGTGATAGGAGGTGGCTTAATACTGGCCAGAAACGGAACGATGGCCAGCAGGCGCCCGCGGAGTTCAATTATATCAAGGAGACAGTTCATCTCTTGCAGTTCCTTGTAATTGACAACGCAAAGACAGCTTTCCATTCAAAATATTGCATGAGAGAAACTTCTCTTAACTTACAAATTTTATTGGTAAAAGTTTCTTGAAAACAAAGTTTTAGTGTCAAGATAGCCTATAGACGGACGCCATCGAGACAAGAAATTGTGTTGGAACTTGGATCCGAGCATCAGAAGGATTGGAGACTGAGGCGTCTAGGTAAATTCAGTTCAGAAGGGGAGGGCTATGTGGAGATTTTCAGCTAAACAATATTGCTTCTGGGGATGGAAAGACGACTTGGCCAGTAAAGGAATCTTGATCCTTCATCGGGCTTCCCAAGCCTTTGCCGCACAAATCTGTATGGCGCTAATCTGATGAGGCTGAAATCATTTGCGACCGGGGAATTGGATTAATCCGGTTATCGTGGTCAGCCACTTCGCAACCTCGTTCCCTCAACAACGCTAACCGAAACCTAATCGTGATTGATGATGTGTTACTGCAGAACAGAGCGGCGCCCCCCCAAAATCGATAGCTAGTTTAGGAAGCTTTGCCTTTACGACGTCCTCTAATGACGTTTACCTGAGCGTCCTTTGTGATGTCCCTGACTGCAAAGTGTTTGGCTGTTTTCCAAAGTGCGCCCAGTTGTGATAAAAAATAGTCTTTACCCATAAGTAGTCCCAAATTATCGCTCAAGTCAGAGCAAACAGCATGACCCCGGTCCTTCTTGAAGTTAAATATATGATGAAAAAGCCCTGAGATTGTGTCGAACGAGCCATCTTTTAAAATTGCGTTTAAGTCGAGGCATAACGCGGTTTTTGTGTAAAGTCTGAAAGTCTTGCCGTCTGAAAACGAGTCAAATAATAGAAGCTCAGACCCCCCGCCATATCTCCATTTTGTAAGTTTCTCTACTTCATCGACGAAAGATGCAAAATTCTTTGCCGAGAATCCCCACGGCTCGTTGTTTACTGTTGCAACTGGTTCAGCTTCAGGGTCATATGCGGAATATCCAGCACAGAGGAAATAAGCATGAGTCCCTGACGAATGATGGTACTGATCTAGCATCGGAACTATTTCTGATTTTGAAATTTGTTCCTGCGGTGGTGCAAATAAAAGTCCAACTAAGAAAAAATTCTGATCTTGTCCGAGACGATTCTTGGTCGCTGTCTGCTCTCCTAAATATTCTTGTAGTTTCGAAAGATTGTTGGCGGGCACCATAGGCGACTCCTTAAATTATGGTATTGGTTAGACTTGCCAAAATGAAAACGATGTAACAGAAATGAACCCGATCAGAAGTCTGCTCAAGTCCTAATTCGCATGCGGCGCAATAATACTCTGTTCGATGCGAGCGACTCCCAACAGATGCCTGACTCCAAACTTAAGCGCGAGAAAGCAGATATGTTCAGGCTGTTTTCGTTTTGTCTTGCTCTTTTTCGATATAGTAAGCATACAAGCTTAGTAAATGACTGATCCTATGGTCATCATCTTTGAATTCCCCTTTTATGTAACATCTTTCAATTGCTTTATCGAGATTCATGTGGGCCTTGGACAACCTTGGAGGCATTAAGTCTGGGTCGTACAAATTTTCGAAAGTGTTCTCAGATAGGAGAGTTTTACGGATAGATAGAAGATTATTAACTGCTTCAATGACAGCATCCTTTGTTTTTTGATTGATATTCAAAGGCAGTGGAAAGCTATTATAGACTATTTCTATTGAGTACTGGAGTCGGTGTTCAAGGGTGCCACCAATTATTCGAAGCCAAAGAGTGTGCATATATGACGAAAGAATGCCGAATAAATATTGGTCATTAGACTGAAGTGCAATGCATGTGTTGTGAAGTATGTCAGATTTTTTCTGAAAGCTAATCGGTACATATTTTCTTCTTTCAGATGAAACCTTGAATAAAAGCATATAGTCTGATTTCGGTTGGCGAATTTCTGCAAAAAGAGTTGGATTTTCTGCCATTTTTTTTGTTTGGGCCCGATCGCTTTTTAGGCGCTCGGATCTGACGGCTGCTATCCTTTTCTTCAACTCGGGGATGTCTTTTAGGTCTGAAGGCTTCGCATTTTCCAGCCAGATACACCAAATAGGAATGTTGCGCAGGTATTCTTTAGTGCTTATGAAACGTCGAATGTACTTTTCAATTCTTTTGTCGGATGCAAGAAGATTTTTCTTTTCTTTATCAGAAAGTATATATTGGCCGCCGTCTATCGGTGTATTGCCGTAAATCATCTTTGGAGTGCCGCAAAGTGGTGATTTCCGTTTCTCAACATATATATCGTTGCCTTCTATCAAATATGGGCTGATGCTTTCAACTTCATTTCGAATATGATCATTAGTGGCTTCGTCGAATTTGAACAGTAATTGCGGAGTAAGAACGGTCTTGCTAAATCCGATGATTACGACACCAACACCTGCTTTCCCTCGCCCTTCATTTGTCCATTTAAAGCTTTGGTAAGCAAAATTTATCTTAATTTTCTCTTCATTTAGAATGGACCATAGGAGACTGACTTGTTCTCCTTTTGATACAGAGTTTGTAGCCACAAAGGCGCATCGGATGTTATGATTTGATTCGATGTATCTAGCTGCTTTAATAAACCAGCAGCAAACGTAATCGAGGTTCTTGTGTCCTTCGTTTTTTCCCAGGACTTTATTCATGTCTGCTTGTTGACTCTTACTTCTCTCCTTCTTTCCGACAAAAGGAGGGTTTCCAACAATAAAGCTTATTTTGCTTGCAGGTGCAAAAGACTCCCACTCAACATCCAATGCATTGATTACTTTAATGCTCGCTGATTTTTTTAAAGGAATACGATGTAGAAGTTCGCCCAGTTCTTGCGAAAGATGAATATTCATCTGGTGATCTACGATCCATAGAGCAACTTGCGAGACCTTAGCCGCAAATTCTAGTATTTCAAATCCAAGCATTGAATCAACGTCAATTCCAGGATAGCCTGAATCCAAAATTACAGTATGTTTTTCACCGAGTGTCTTTTTTAGTTCAATATGTATGTCAGTTTCTAAGAGTCGAAGCTCCCTATATGTTATGACTAAAAAGTTTCCACATCCGCAAGCGGGGTCAAGGACCTTGATTTTTCGTATTTTTTCAAGTAGCTGTTTTAGTTTCTCTTCTTGTCTACGGCATATTTCAAATTCTTTTCGAAAATTCTCAATGATCAAAGGATTGATCACTTTGAGTATGTTTCGTTCTGATGTATAGTGGGCTCCGAGATCACGACGGCTTTCCGGGTCTAAGGCTGACTGAAACATAGATCCAAAGATTGCAGGAGAAATTCTTTCCCAGTTAAATTTGCAGCACTTAAGGAGCAGTTCTCGTGATTCAGACGAAAATGCTGGAATCTTTATGCGATCGCGAAATAGCTCGCCATTAACATAGGGGAATTTGCAAAGGTCTTCATCAAGATTCAATTGCCTATTGTTCTGAGGCGTATCTAGAGTATCAAAAATGTTGATGATTTGTGACCCGAGATCGGATCCGTCTTTTCTTGTCTTGGTTTCGAGATAGTAAGTGAAGTGATCTTTTGTTTCAAAAATTCCAGTGTCGTCTGCAAAAAGGCAAAACATCAACCGAGCAAGAAAGACCTCAAGATCTGTTCCTTTGTAACCACCCTTCCATAGACTGTCGCGAAGCTGGCCCATGAGTTCAGCTGCCTTGATATTTGCCTCTTCAGAGTGCTCAAAGTTTTGTCTTTTATGTCCGAGTATGAAAGAAAAAAGGTGAATGTGCTTATGTAGATCTTTTAGGTCAAAAAGAATTGGTTCGCTGGAACCTTCCAAATCATGAAATGCAAATCTTTTAAAATCAGAGACAAGTATATATTGGGGTAATTCCTCTTCGGTTAAGCCTTCAAAGTATTCGATTGCTTGATCAAAAGCCTTTTTAAGGTCTCTGCCAGATGACTTTTGCTCAACAAGTAGAGTTCCTGGCCAAAAGAGATCAATGTATCCAGATTTATTGTTTATCTTTTTTACATGGAATTCGAAGGTTGCTACTCGTCTTCTCGATATTCCAAATATTGCAAAGAAATCATTCCAAAAGCTTTGTGACTCACCGCGCTCGGCATTACAGTTTTTCCACTCTTTAGAAAACGCTACTGCTCTTTTACGAATCTCATTCCAGCTAAGCGTCAAAGCACAATCCTCGATAAGAAATTACTTTGATAAGGTGTCGGAACAAGCTGGATAAATTGAAGGTTTTGTTCTTGGACGGGTATTAATAATTAATGATTATATGAGCCGTATTAAGCAGTTGTATAAAAGCGTCAGGTAATTTCTCTGTTTTGTCGAGCGCGAGACAAAGGGATAAGATTAACGTCGATTTATTATTGCTAGATAGGCATTCAGAAAAAATTATGAGTTTAGATCATACAGAAGCACTTTTCCGACGTTGAATAGTTATCCTCGCTAGTAAGTAAGTGCATGGAGCCCTTTTCTGCCAGGGAATAGAAGTTAAGGGTCCTTCTAGAGCTCATAGGTTCAATGGTTGACGATCAACCACCCCCTCCCGCTCGGTTTGATAAAAATTTTGCGTCACCGGCACCACTTAGATCTGTGAAAAGCGGACCCCATAGGGCCTTCATAGAAACCCCTGGTAAATCGATGGACACTGAGTGTAACCATTGGGTGCTCCGAACCCAAAGAGAATGCCCTTTCCCCCTTCCGGCCGAGCATGACGGCAGGCGAAAAGCGCGAGGATGGTCATGCCGTTCTCGTATGCGGCTACGACGACACGAAAGAGGCCCTTATCATCCGCAACAGCTGAGGCGAGGACTGGGGTGAGGATTGGGGTGAGCAGGGCTATGGCTATCTTCCATACCGCTTTATCGAAGAACCAAAGCTTTCCGGAGATTTCTGGGCGATCCGCTGAATTGGGGTCAGCATGCTGATCATAGATGTGATTGACGACGATCGCTCCCCCAACTGGTCAGCGGCTGAGTTGATTGAGGAGGTAAAGCGCCTGCAGAAGGCGCTGAACCAGACCGCTGACAAGGCCGCATCCAGGGTGAGAGCCGACCTTCCCCAGCGGTTCACAATGCGAAACCAGTGGACGAGAAAAGGCATCCGGGCGGACCTGGCTTCGGGCGATGACCTTGAGGCCCGTGTCTTCTCGGTTGACGGCTACATGGTCAAGCAGCAGGACGGCGAAACGTGGAAGCCTGATGGCCATGTCGCAATCCCCAAGACGGCAAGGCGTTCTGCCAAGTCCCTCATTCCGCGAGGCATGTTCCCCAATGCCCTACGCGGCCGCAAGGATGTTTTCAAGTTTGACTTTTCGCAGAACCCTTCCTGGAAGCCTTATCCTCATGTCGGGATTTTCCAGCGGGTAATGAACGGCAAGCATTTTCGCATCCTCTATCTGCTCAAGGACCAGAAGAATACGAAACCCCTCTGGCATTTTGATGATCAGGTGGAGGCCACGGTGGATCATTGTTTCGATCGTTATCATGACGAATTGGCATCAACTAGCGATGCACAATTCTTCTCAACACGCCGGCTGCTTCTGCTGCCTCGTCCATTGAATAGTCATGTTCGAGAATTAGGACAATCGCAGGTTGACTACGATGCTCCAGCTCTTCCGATTTGCCTTTAGGTCCTCATTATTCGCCCTCGATCATTGAGGTTGAATCAACTATATATACTTCTTGCGAGAGAAACGCTTTGGGTCATAACTTAATCGACGGTAAAAAAATAGGGGCCGCTGCCGCGATTCCCTCATCCGACTCTCTATCTAAGTCAATTACGAATTCATGCTGATATCAGCGTCCCTAGACTCCTTTGAAGTGTAATCCATTCCTTCGGATCCTGCATGGATTGAATCAGACTTCAAATCGTCATGATCAGCTAAACCGATTTTAGAGGTTGCACTGGATGGCGTTAGGTAAGCGTGCGAATGCAACATTATTCGCGGTCATTTTTTAATCAAGATCCTATATTTTTGTCTGCACCGTAGAACATACGATTAAAGAAACCGCTAATTTAATAAAGGTTTGAATTTTTCAACTCAAGTTTTCTTCACTTCAATATCGATTGATGTCTGCTACAAAACTTGAATCACATTATCTCTATAAAGGAAAATACGATGAAGAAGCTGCTAGTTAGTGCTGCGTTGCTGTTCACATTTTCGAGTTCAATTTTTGCGCAAGGAGAAGAGCTCCGCGGAGGTGGAGTCACCGCTCCCTCAATAAGCGACAAAGACAATTGGGAGAATTCTTTCAAAGGCGACATCATTCTTGATACCAGTGACAATAACTTCTATGGGCTAGATAACACCGGAACGTGGAGGAATATTTCTGCAGTTTCGACTGAAGCTAGCCCTAGTACCTCTGGATATGTAACTAATACAGACCAGACATTTGGTGGTAACAAGACATTTAATGGCTCAATCACTCCTGCTGGCGGAATAGTAGGAAAAACTGATGGTGCGCCCATTGCACAAGGCCTTATTGGAGAGAAAAAGACTGCCACGCTTTCAGATACTACATTTGCAGCGACTGGGACTGGGTTCAATGTTACCGGTGGCAGCATTACTCTTACTCCTGGAGTGTGGATGGCATTTCTAAAACTGGGAGCCGCTCCTCCGTCGTCGACGTGGACCCTATTCCAACAGTCTATCAGCACAATCAGCGCCACGTTACAAACGCCCTCTCTAACAAGGGACCAGTCAACCGGAGTAACCAATGCAAGATTCCCTGGAACATCCGTTGCATATTTCAATGTTTCTTCCGATACAACAATTTATGCTGTTGCTAGTGCTGACTATACAGGAACAGCTGGCAATGTAGCCTCTGCGCACTCCCAGTTCTTTGCAATCCGCATCCAATAATGCACAAAATTAGCGACGCAATCCAGCGTCCCCACTGTCTATTATGAAATTTGGATCATATTTCTCAATAAAGGAAATACCGTGAGAAAGGTGCTGTTTAGTGCTGTGTTGCCATTCATATTTTCCGGTTCAATTTTAGCGCAAGACGAAGAGCTTCGTGGAACGGGCTTTAATGCTCCCACGGTAACTGATACTGAAGGAGTTGCCAATCCTGCTCAGGGTGAGATCGTCTTTGTACCCTCAGGAGCGAATACGGGTGCTTTTTATGGATATGCTGGTGCAACTGACCTATGGCATAACCTCTCGGCAGCTTCCACTCCTGCAGGTCCTAGTACTTCAGGGATCGTAACTGACGGAACAACTGGGGCTCAAACTTTTGGTGGCGACAAGGTATTTAACGGATCAATTACTCCCGCTGGTGGCATCGTGGGTAAGACTGATGGTGTACCTGTAGCGCAAGGTTATGTGGGTGAAACTCTAGCCGCAACACTCGGATCAGTACAAACTTCGACTTCGAGTAGCCCTGTAGCAATATCCGGTTTGAGCTTAAACCTTACGGCAGGTAACTGGCTTGTGTTTGCTATGGGGACTCAGGACTTTACATCATTTAGTACCGGCGGTTCAACACAAGGATACGCGGAGATATATAACTCCACAGATGGGGTTACGCTGGCTAATCAATCAAGCCACATTTTTATTGGCGTAAGTCCGGGTTCTGTGGGAGACTCTCAGTACGGCTCTTTTAGTATCATTCATCCTCTCATTATCGGCTCGGGTACTAAAACGATTGTTTTGCGTCACGCAGTTGCAGGGTCAGGTTCTAACACCATCCGCACTTACCAGAATACGCGTCTACTCGCAGTTCGCATTCAATAATCCACTCGTAAGCCAATAGGGATCGCGATAGCGCCCCCTCCTCAGTTTGTTACAAGAAAGAGTCACATTATAAGGAAATACTATGAAAAATTTGTTATTAAGTGCTGCATTGATGTGTTTCCTGTCGATGACAGGATTTTCTAATGAGCCGTTGCGTGGTGGTGTGTTCAATGCACCAACAGTAGATGGAACTTCAAGTGTAGACTGGCCAGTCCTCGGTGATATAATTTTTGATGATTCCGGGTCTGCCTTTTACGGGTATGACGGGACGCAGTGGATTAACCTTGGGGCGTCTGCGACTCCCGCAAGTCCTACGACCCCTGGTATTGTTACGGCTGGACCTAGCTTGCAAGAGTTTGCAGGTCCGAAATCATTTCTGGACACAACCACAGGAACAAAAATCGCTCACTTCGAGCAGAGTTCTGCTTTGGCGACTAGTGATGAAAGAGGGCTGGTTGCTCCAAGAATGGGGCAAGTTAACTTCACTGTAACAGGAACAGGTTGGACGACCACGCGTGCAGTTGGCATTTATTACCAAGACCAAGACGGCAACCTTCGCCTAAAATTTAACCTTAGTGGAACTATCTCAGGCCAAGCAAACAGCAACGTTGTGGCGCTTACGGTATCCGGCATTACAGGCGTCAACAGCAAGTAGGCTGTAGCTGTACACAACAATAATGCACAGACGTCCGGAACCTCCATAGCGGCTTTAAGTGCGTCGAGCGGGGTTATCGAAATTCTGCTTAGCTCTGTAGTGTCCATAAACACCACTTGGTCAGTCTCGGGGGACATTGAACTGGCAAGTAAACCCACGTGGACCCCATAACCAAATTGAATCACATTATCTCAATAAGGAGAATACGATGAGAAATTTGCTGATTAGTACTACGTTGCTGTTCACATTTTCCGGTTCAGTTTTTGCGCAAAGCGAAGAGTTTCGAGGAGCAGGATTTAATGCTCCAACTGTCAGCGGTACGGAAAGTGTTTTGGATCCTGTCAAAGGTGAGATTATTTTCGATGGATCCCCTGGATCAGAAGCATTCTATGGGTATATAGGGTCAAACACATGGCACAACTTTTCAGCAGCTACTGTTCCAGCAGGGCCTACCACTTCAGGAATCGTAACTCATGGCGCCGACAGTACTACTCAAACGTTTGGTGGCAATAAGATTTTTAATGGCTCGATTACCCCAGCAGGTGGCATTGTGGGTAAGAATGACGGTGTTCCTATTGAAGAGGGATACGTAGGACAGAAAATCACGTGGGAAACTCCGCCGTCAACGCAATCGTTTGGCACAAGCACTTCTGATTGGGCTAATGCTTCAATCACATTGACTCCTGGTGTATGGCTGGTTATTGCTAATATTGGTGCTCGGGTATCAACAGCAGCGGCAACTGGTGCGACTTCTCAAATCAACGTATCTATCACGGATGGTCTAGACAACATCGTACAAGAGCAAGCCAAAGCGCTTTATGTTTATAGTCCGTCCGCTGCTGCTGCGGATATTATTAGCTGTTTGTCATTTTCTTTTGTTGCAAATATTCCTTCGAGTTCGCCTTCCACAACATACAAGATAAGGGCGAATAAGTCTGAGAGTGGAGGTACGGCAAGTGCCAGCATTTACCGTAATGGCGCAAACATCAATAGTGAATTCTTCGCCGTCCGCATTATCTGACTCGTATCGACAATCTGGGACGCAATCAAGCGTCCCACTGCTTCAGAATATGATCCCTCTCTGATCTCCCTATTGTTTAACCGCAAAGTCTAACAAAAATCGTTCAAACTGAATGGACCGGATTTAAGCCCTGAGCAACGGCGTGGGATCGGTCTAAGTCCGGAAGGCATGCCGCAGGCAAATGAGAGTATGAAGTCTGAACGGAGTCACACGACGGCTGCGCTGGCACTAAAAATCTAAGATAACAAGTATTTATCTCCGCAAGAAAACCTACCTGCATCAGGATTGATTATGTTTGAGATTGAAGCATAGCCAAAAATTCACTAAATGATTTCGCTATGAGTGTGCAGTTTCTTACCGGGCTTTTTGCTTCTTCAGGATCGTCAAAGTCCACCTCATTTTCATGATCCCAATAGACCACATATCCAAAGGCCAGATTATTCAAAAGCATTGCAATCTGGTTTCCCCCTGCATCGCTTCCAATAGCTATCAGATAGTCCGGCATTCGTCTTTGATTGATATGATAGGTTTGATAAGAACTTTGGATATCCGCCCAATTTGGTGCTCCAAATCCGTAAAAGGTCTCTATGCCCTCTTCAACCATCTTGCCTTGGTTGTTGCCCTTGAAGACCATCGCGGAATCTAGTGTTCCACCGTTGGATTCCAGAATAAAAGCCCGATAATCATCAGGGAATCGGAAGCCGATTTTCCTCTCAAAGGACTCCAATTCCTGGGGTGTGCATGAACCCCACTCTACGCTATTCTTCACGCATTGTACGTCCTCAGCCACCACAGTCCTATCATGAACAATCTGGATGGCTGCAGTAATAAACAATGGAACGCCAACTGCCAGGAGCGGCATTAGCGTAGTTAGATATAGCTTGTGCAGGATCGATGAACTTTTGGCTTTCTCCGTCAATTAGACTCCTGATTGCAGGCTGACAATGCCAAGCGGGAAGTAAGAGTGGCTCTTGTCTCTAAGGGAACGGAATAAACAAAATCAAGCGGCGTGGAATTTTTGCTGTATAGTTTCCCTTTTGTCGTCTTTGACTCCGTCGATCGGCTGAAAGCGATGGACGACTCTCAAAGACCTTTTGTGGATAGGGTCCAATAGGTAACGAGAGATTTGCTTTTCCCCCTGATAAATTTTAAACTCATGGCGCCTATCCTCAAACGAAGGCTTGCATTGTACATTTACGATCGCAAATTCAGGGCCAATGGTAATGTGTCCGTCTTTAAAGACTACTAGATTTCGTCTTTCTGAAAGACGCGCGGATTCATATCTTATGCCTTTTATTCCTTTGGCTAATGAACAAGCTGCTAGTTGCTGACAAATGCTGTAGTCATTGCTCATTGAAAAATTAATTGAATCCTTGTGTCTTTTGTTCTTATCGATATAGCGATCATAACCAAGTTCCACCAAACAATTGTAGAGATTTTCCCGATTCGACATATCAGCAATATTTGCTTTAGCGAGATTGCATTCAACGTGAAAGACAACCAAGTAGAAATCCAGAACTTCAGGCAAACTTCGTTTGAAAGTAAGCTTGGAGTTTTGTTGTGCTTGATTAAAGCTCTTTAGTGTTTTGAAGTTCTTGCTGAAGACATGATATGAAACTTCTAATAGAGATGTTTCTGGATCTTCGCTGAGATACAGTGATCGGCAACTTTTAGGAGGGTTAAAGCGCGCGCCCTGATAAGCTGAGTAGTTGAAGCTGCCTTCAATAAATGCTGATTGCTGTTTTGTAATCACCTTGGATACAAATGATTTTGCATACTCGTAGTTTTCTTTGAGTGTCCACCATGGATCCTCAGTTTTAGCCCCAAGTTGTGTCCATTTCTTACTGTCTTTCCGGTCTAGCGAATGGATCAAGTTCTCAAATTTTATGCATCGAAAGAACTTCATTGGAAGGCCAACTCCCTCGAAATCTGAATAAGTAGTTCAATAATTCTCTTAAAGTAATCATCTTGGCGATTTGATTTTGATGGCTTCTTGCTCAAATGTGCGGCGTAAATCCTATTGGAAAGATCGATTATTTCAGACATCCGCAGATGACCGGTACCTATTCGATCTACAACTCCTTCTCGAAGCCAATTCTGCAAACCAATCTCATTTTCTTGGGAGGATTTTTTGGCGATTATATGTGCCATGTAGAAGTTAAAATCATTACGATCTTTGGGTGCCATAATTGGTAGTATTTTTTTTACTTCTTCGGGAAGGAGTGCTTCTGTGTCTGTTTCAGGTAGTGAATTTATCTTTGCAGATAAACGAGAGCTTGCGGTTTCAAATTTAATCACAGTACCTCCTGCCGAATATAATGCCTTCTCGGCGGGTAACCGAATGAATGAATATGCAATAATTGCCCATGCCAAAGCCTTGTAGACCTTCGAGCCATAAGTGCGGAAACTTAGGTGCTACTCCCATTATTGAGCGGCAGAAAAAATTGAGTGCATTATCGAGAGCGAGGTGTTTGAGTCTGGCAGGCTTGAACTTCGATGACTTGTTGGAGGACGGAATAGCCGATCATCGTGTCTGTTCCTGTATGCCATGGGGTTCCGTTTGGGGAAAATCCACGATTTCAATAGCTATCCAAAATTGAAGCATTGCCTCATTAGCAACTCCACCCTTAGCTAAGAGTCATTCAAAACTACGATATCCTTCAAGTTTTCGGAGTAATATCATCCCCTCCATATTCGGAGCTTTTTAACCCCTTCAAGGGACCAAATGTCCTGTTTGCAAATTCGTCGATTGCTTTGGCAGATGCTTCGTCAAAGACAACGTCCCTCGCCACAAAAAAATCTTCGGATCTTTGCAGCGATGAAGCAGATTCAATGGCAATTCCGATTACTGCTTTCAACTCCAATCTGCGATATGCAGCGAAACAGGCATTTCGAAGCAAAGCAGCACGCTGTTGCCGACTAACCTCAGCATCAACTACTGTCAAAATCACTACTGCTATTTCCGAATCATCCAGGTGCTTAATTACTCTGAAAGCAATAGGAAAGCGCCTTGTCTTCAAGTTTACATCTGCTCGCAATGCACAATCTCTCACAGCTTCTCCAATCGCGCGTCTGGCCAGACGCTTAAGACTGGCCAAATCTGTCGATAGCTGAAAATGCGCTTCGACGGATCCTGGAGGAGCAACAGCTAACAGCTCTGGGTCATGATTTATTTCATACCCGATTGACCGATGTGATCCTTGCAAAATCTTGTCTACAATATATGAAGTCAAGTTTAGCTCATTTCTCCGAATGATTGCAGGCGCGAGGTGAGATACATAATAGTCCCAAATTCCTGGCTCCAATGCTATTCCATCGATCGGCCCTGCGAATTCCTCTTCAATTTCGGGTAGCTTGGTTTTGTAGAAAGCCAAGAAATCAAGTTCATTAAGATCGCCAATCATCTGTCCTTCTAGCATGTCGCGGCGTCGATCAAGATAACTTAGAAGATCCGGCAAAGTATCCAATTCGATTGAAACCTTGTCAAAGTCATTGATATCGAAGATATGCACAGGATAGTCTCGAAAAAGTCTAAATCCATTCTGGAGTTCGAACTTTTTCTCTTCAGGAAAATTTTCAACGCCAGGGAAAGCTACGACGGAAATGCAGACAAGATTCAGATTTGGAGTCGAAGCAATATCGATCTGATTTCCTCTCAGATTTGTTAGAGGCGGCAGCAAGCGATTTTTCAATAGACGAATAATGGTTTCAAATTGACCTATTGCCTTGTCTACTAATCCCCCAGCGCGCCCCAGAATCGTGGCTTCGTCTTTTTCAGGGCTGAGGGTTTTGTGCTTTATCTGAAAAGCAATCAGAGTAGTACCAAGTAAAACGAGAATGTCAGCCACTTCCTTTTGATTTGGTCCATCCATGAATTTGGGGGTTCGAAACACGAGGTCGGGAACGCCAATTCTTTCACAGATTTTTTGAACAATTTCTTCTAGATGGTCTCCATCGTTGATAGACGTACTTACAAAATGTCTTTCGCGCCAACGCTTTAAAGATTCAAGGTCTTCGGGATTTCCAACACTCGACCGCTGTTGAGTCATTTTCTTTGCCTTACGCAATTGACGTTTAAGATTTTTTTTTGACATCATAAGTTGAGTTCCGAATCATTTTTCGTCGCTTGAACCCGAGTCTATAAGAACAGTTTCAATATTGCAACAATCTGTTACTTAAGAGAATTAATCGAGATATGGGGTTTACAATCGGAAGCGAATGGTCCCCATTTCCAGCTTCTAAGTGCGAAACTGGTTCCGCATTCCTTTTCCAAACAAGTCGTTATATAGTCACGCCTGAACTGAAGGAAAGCTATATGCGACGTGTATTTGCAGATATTGAAGATAGAGAAACAGACTGCTGGGGATTCCATTGCCCCTTCTGCAAAGTCTACCTGACCGAAGATAAACCCGCCAAGAGTTCCATCGACGCTCGATGCGCAGACTGTGATGCAGGTTTCCTTGTCACTTTTTTTGACGAAGAGGGGAACAATGCCGCGATATGACTTGATGAAAATTCTTTGCGCGCGAAGTCAACTTCTATGATTGCATGGGTCCTTTCATCAATAAAAACGGTCAGTTGACGATCAACCACCCCCTCCCGCTCGGTTTGATAAAAATTTTGCGTCACCGGCACCACTTGCCTTCGTGAACATCTTTAGCTGAAAGACTTATAGACCTATCCCTGGTAAATTTGTGGACACTACGATGTCTCTTCCTGCCGGGTGAAGCCGGACTTTCAAGGGATTTAAGCATTCCCTGCGTCCGCAAATTTGCGGACACTCACAAACTTTGTAGTGAATCAGATATGAGTTATGACTCGATTGTGCCGGATATGCCGGCTCAGGAGTCATGCTTTGGATTTGCCAACAGCTTCGATCAGAGAATTTGCCCGGATAGTTGGGGTCAATCATTCGGCTGTGCTGAGGGCGATCAAGAATGGGACAAGGCTTGAGGGAGCGGTCATTCAGGATAAGGATGGCACTCGAATCATAATTTCGCTTGGGTGCCACGCCTGGATTCAGAACAAGGATCATAGAAAGGACAATCGGCCGGCGGATACTCCATCTGACTGGCCCCATGATGAAATGAGCGTGACAGAGGCCAACCGGGTCAAGCGACACTATGAAGCTCTGCTGGAGAAACTGACGTTTGAGCGGGAGGCTGGGAGGCTGACAAGCATTGAAAAGTTCCGTGCCGAGGCTTTTACCGTCGCCCGCGGCACAAGGGATAGCCTCTTAAATGTCCCTAATGAAAGTGAATTTGAGTTGAAGCGACTTGTCGTGGAATTTCTCCGAAAAAGGCATGGGAACGATTCGGTGACGGCCCTTGCCGGGGACCTTGACGAGATGGGGCTCGCATTCCGCACCTTTCAAAAGGCCACGATCAGAAAAGCACTAAGAGACATGCTCGACGAACGCTTTGGTGCTGCGGTGCTTTCAATGGAGAAGTCCGTTGAAGCGTGACCTGATGACTTCAAGCCTCGGATCGGTGGTGCCTGACTTTTATTACGGTTTGATGCCGAACCCTGACATCAGTATTGTTGAATATGCCGAAAAAAACCTCTATCTCGTATCCGGCAAAAACCCTTTCCCGGGTCTCGTCGATTTTTCTCGAACTCCTTATCTCCACGAGCTCATGGATGCGCTTATGCCCGATAACGGCATCGAGCGTGTTGTTCTGATGAAAGGCTGGCAGACAGGAGGGACACTCACGATCCTCGCCTGGATGCTCTGGGTGATGGGGGTGGCGCCAGCTCCCATGATCATCGTGCAGCCGACCGATGAGCTGCGGGAGAAATTTTCCAAGCAGAGGATCAATCCCATTATCGCAAACTGTCGCGATCTTCGTGAGAGGGTAGCCGAATATCAGAAACAGCTGCCCGACAGCAAACGGGAAAAGGACACTCTGATTTCAAAGCAGTTTCCTGGTGGCCATATCAACCTTGCAACATCGACCTCGGAACCATCCCTGCGCTCGGAGTCGGCCCAGTATTTGGCGTTCGATGAGGTTTCTGCTTACGATGAGGACTGTCAGGGCCATGGCGATCCGTGCGGCCTCGCCCTCGGCCGCACGTCGGCCTATGACGGCCGCAAGAAAATCTTCTACAACTCCACGCCCACCATCAGAGACTACTGCCGGATAGAGCGGGAATACCTGACTACTGATCAGAGAAAGCTCTTCGTGCCTTGCCTCAGCTGCGGTGAAATGCAGGTTCTGGTGTGGGCAAATTTTGATCTTACGACGGATGATCCCGCCTATCCTTGCATCCTCTGTGGCTATCGGCATTTCGAGCAGGACAAAATCCAGATGCTGACCCGTGCGGAGTGGCGCCCTACTGCCACTTCAGTGGATGGTGGCAGAGGCTATCATCTGCCGGCCCTCTATGCCCCTCCGGGCATGTGGTCATGGAAAAGCAGCCTGCAGCAGTTTCGAAAAGGTCTGGCCAATCCAGTCGAAATGAAGGTCTTTGTCAACAATTGCCTGGGCGAGCCCTACGAGGACGATACGATCACTAGCTGTGATCCAAACGATCTGATGCAACTGAGGGAGGATTACTGGCCGGAGGCAAAGCTTCCGGAGGGAATAGGCGTAATCACCGCGGGCGTCGATACCCACCCGACTCATGTTGACATTGTGGTCGTGGGCTGGGGCTGCGGGAACGAAAGCTGGGTGCTCGACTATTGGATTGAGCCGGGGGATTCGAACGCTCCCGAGCTCTGGGCCCGCGTTCAAAGAAGGCTCAGGACTTCCTATCCGCACAGCAATGGCGTATCGAGACTTCGCATTGCGACCACCTGCGTTGATACCGGCGGTCATAACACCGGGGCGGTTTACGACTTCTGCAGCCGGCATATAAAGCAAAGAATCCTGCCGATCAAAGGCTCCAAAGGCCCCGCTGCTCCCTATATCGATCATCCCACAATAAAAAAGGAGGCCAAGGTCTTCCTTTTCCCGGTTGGAAAGCTCGCGACCCATGGCCGCCTTTTTTCGTCCCTGGAGCGCTCTATGGAGCGAATGAAGGAGTATCGCGAGGCCCTCGGCACCAACCCAAAGGCCCGGTATCGTGATGCGGAGATCATCCACTTTCATAAGAACCTCCCCGATTCCTTTTTCAAGGAGCTCGCGGCTCCGAAGAAAATCTGGCGGAAGGTCGAAGGGAAGTTTCAGATGGTCTACGAAACCGTTGCAGGAGTTGCTGATCATGCCCATGACTGCCTGAGGTACGCGCACGCAGCACGCGAAAATATGGATGGGATTAATATCGACCAGGTTTGTGAAAACTTTGAGAAAAGGGCAGGGAGATGACTCTTGAAGAGCAGCTGAAATCGGTGCAGCAGGCGATAGCCAGGGTCGAGGACGGTGGTCAGGAGATTGATATTGAGGTCAATCAAAATCGACGAAGGGTTTCCAGGGCGGATCTCCGGGATCTTTATCGGAGGGAGGCTCAGCTGAAGCTGGCTATCACACGCCGAAGGGGAGGAGGAATGGTCGATGCAATCCCCCGTTAAGGCCCAAAAGCCATCACTCGCTGCCCGACTGAAGGGTTGGTTTACCAGGGAGTCCGCCTGGACCGAGCCGACGGCCGATGCTCCGTATCGGTCAACGTCGCGGCGCAGTATGGCGTCTTCCGAGTGGTACCCTGCCACTGCAAGCGCTGACGAGGCGCTGCTCGGAGCCATGCCGACCCTTCGTGATCAGTCGCGCGATCTTGATCGGAACGAGGGCATTGCCCGGGGCGCCGTGGAAAATTTTGTAACCAACGTGGTGTCTGATGGCATCAGGCCCCAGGCCAGGATTGACCATGAGCTGATCGGGATTCCTGAGGCCAAAGCGCGGGAGCTTGAGCGCAGGGCCGAGAGAATATTTGAGCTGCATATGAAGTCGGATACAGCGGACTTTCATGGAAAGGCGAGCTTTCCAATGATGCAGGCTCAGGTGCTGCGAGCGGCCTTTCTTGATGGGGATTGTGTGGCCATCCGAAGGCATGCGAAACGCCCAGGCGCAATACTATCGACCACAGTTCAGCTGATCGATGGTGCAAGGCTTCAGAATCCCGACCGGTGCACTGATCCGAATATTGATATACGCGAAGGAGTGGAGCTGAGGGATGGCTTTCCAATCGCCTATCACATCGTAAAAGCAGGTCCTGATCGTTTTGTGGGCAGGGAAACCGTTCGTGTGCCGCGCTTCGATGATGAAGGAATGCCTCTGGCTCTTCACGTCTATCATCAAAGGCTTCTCGGACAGAGTCGTGGCGAGCCTGCCCTGGCTCCGATAATTGAGAAGTTTAAACAGATTTCCCGGTATTCCGACGCAGAGATCGCGGCGGCTGTGATCAATGCCTATTTCTCGATGTTTGTCACCTCAGAGTCCGACATTTTTGGCAATGATATCGATGCCATTGAGGATCGGGATTCTCCTCCTACAGGGCAGGTGGAGCCGAAGCGTCAGATGGTCAAATTCGGTCCAGGAAAGCTGGTTCGGCTCCTGCCTAACGAAAAGATCAGTGCCGCCGCTCCAGGCCGCCCCAACTCGAACTATGATCCTTTCGTTCAGGCCGTCATCAAGCAAATTGGGATTGGACTGAGCATCCCCTATGAAGTGCTGACCCAGCACTTCCAGTCGTCCTACTCTGCCGCAAGAGGCGCAATACTGGAGGCCTGGAAAGCATTCAAAACGCGCAGGGCTTGGCTGGTTTCCGAATTCTGTCAGCCGGTGTGGGAATGGGTAATCACTGATGCGATACGCTCAGGCATGCTCGAAGCCCCGGAATTCTTCAAGGACCCACTTAAACGCCGGGCCTACCTCTGCACCCAGTGGTGCGGAAGCGAGATGGAGTCAATTGATCCCTTGAAGGAGGCCAGGGCAAATGAAGTGGACATTGAAAATGGTGTCAAATCTCGGCGTATGATTGTTGAGAACCAGGGACGCGACTTTGAAAAGCATATTCGCGAGTATGAAGAGGAGCAGCGAATTTTTTCAAGGCAGGATCAGAAATCGGAAACGCAATGAGCAGCTTGTTATTTTCTTAGACAGAAGATCCGGATTCGAAAATTTCGATTCCATCGATAAGGGACCTCTGACGATTCAATCCAACTTTTTGTAACAATCTATCCCATCCATCAAATGCAGAGAGTTGAACCATAACTGACCGAATTCGGTAGAAGTAAGTCTGTCAATACCTATAGCTGCTCGCAAATGTCCGCAAATTAGCGGACAATCGAAAACTTCACAACTGTCTCCCATCAATCTATCTTTTCCTCGTGCCAACGCGAGGTGCCTTTTGTCTTACGCTCTTAACTATCTAATGAAAACCAACTGGGCCATGACTGATGAGGCTTTGCTAAATCTGATCTCGGTAGTCAGGACTCATAAAAGGGGAAAAGCACTTGAAAGGTTTCCTGGCGAATCGGTGAAAAATGCCCACAGGGCTTACAATCGGGGCGGGGTGGGCATCATCCCGGTCCGTGACTCACTCTTCATGCGTTCAAATCTCATGACTAGGCACTGCGGAGCCACCGCATACGAAACACTAATGCACGATTTCCATAGACTGATAGAGGACGCTTCGATTCAAAGCATTCTATTTGAAATCGACAGCCCTGGTGGTGAAGCCGGAGGCTGCTCAGAGCTGTCGGACGCTATTTTTGAGGCCCGGGGCAGAAAACCGATTTTCGCTTACATTTCAGACTATGGCGCGTCCGCTGCATACTGGATCGCAAGTGCCTGTGATAGGATTTATGCCTCGGATTCCGCCATCGTCGGAAGCATTGGCGTTCAAATAGTGGCTCACTGCGGAATTTCAGATAATGAAATTCGCGTCGTCGCAAGCCAATCACCAAACAAAAATATCGATCCAGGAACAGAGGCAGGAGAAAAGGCTCTGCAGGAGCGTGCCGACGCCCTGGCTGAGATTTTTATACAAAAAGTGGCCAGAAATCGCGGCATAAGCCGTGAGATTGTCCTGGAAAAGTACGGCCAGGGCGGGGTCCTGGTGGGCGAAAAAGCCCGTACGCAGGGACTTGTCGATGGAATTTCAACTTTTGAAAAAATCATATCATTTCTTGGGGAGAAGACTGTGAAGCCAGAAGAAATTACGGCAGCATATATCGCCGAAGAGTACCCGGATATTGCCCGGTATTTCATGACGGAAGGCGAAAAGGTGACTCTTGCCCGCATTGCTGCTGAGGATCAGCGCAAATCCCGAATCCGAGCACTCGGAAAAGGCCAGGTGTCGGATGGGTTTTTAAGCGCCCTGATCGATCGCGGTGTTTCAGTTCAGGATGCCGCGATGCAAATTCTTGAGGAAGCGCAAAAAAATCCGCTCCGAACTATTTCGAATGCCGCTCAGAAGGAACACGATGCACAGCTGGCTGAACTCAACACCCCCCCAGTGTCAGAATCTGCCAGAACTGGGGACGAAAAAGCGATACTTGATCGGCAGCTTGAGGCGGCTCTTCATCTATCGCAAAAAATCGATGAGTTTAAAATCCGGGGGGGCAAATGAGTTACGACTATCAGCCGTCCTGGCGAACGGCCGGTGAACATAGACCGGCTTTTATTCATAGAGGCAATTTTCCGGCCCGCCGCGATTCGGTGACGATTGAAAAAGGCCAAAAGCTTACGGCCGGTGCAATTCTCGGGCGGAAAACAGCCTCCGGAAAATACGTTTTGTGCTCAAAAACGGCAAAGGACGGAACAGCCATCGCGGACGGAAGTGAAAAACCGGTCTGCATTCTCCAGCATGAAATTGACGCAACGGATGCCGACAGGAAAGTCCTGGTGTTCAGAACAGGCGCCTTTCTGGGCCTTGATCTTAACGTGGGGAGCGGTCACACGATTTCGAGCGTGGAGGAGGATCTGATCCCTCGCTGTATTTTCATCGACAAGGGGGAGGACTGATTCATGAATACGCTGCCCATTTACGGCACCTACTATCTGAACCGCCTTATCGAGCGCCTTGTGCCGCGCCCGATGTTTTTTGCGGATAGATTCTTTCCGACGGTGGTCCAGTCGCTGCGGGAGGAGGTTTACTTTGATGAGGCTCCTGGCGTCAAAGCCGGTATTGCCCCTTTCGTTCACCCGCTCAACGAAGCCCCGATGATCAGAAGCCAGGGCTATCGGACGAAGTCCTTCAAACCAGCCTACATCAAGGAAAAAACGGATCTGACGCCCGACCGTGGCTTCACCCGCCTCGCAGGCGAGGGTTTTGGTGGGGAGCTGACCCCGATGCAGCGTCTTGAAATCCTTCTGACCCGAGACATCAAGCGCCTTCAGGATAGATGGATGAACAGGATCGAACTCATGGCGGCCGAGGTGGTCAAAACAGGAATGCTCACCATCAAAGGCGATGGCCTTGATGCTGTGCTCGACTTTGAGCGCGACAAATCACTCGGCGTCAAACTCACAGGTGACAAGTCCTGGGCCAACAAGGCTTTTCCGATGCGCTCCTGGATTCAGAAAAGACAGGCGAACATGGCCCGTCTTAACCTGAGGCAGAGGCGGCCAGGGATGATGATCATGCACGAGAGCGCCTATGACCTTTTTCTTTCCTGCGATGAAGTGCAAAGGATGCTGCCTGACTATATTCGTGGCGCTGAGCTTCGACTCCTGCAAACACCCAGTGCCCAGTCCTTTGATAGCCTCGTCTACAAAGGAAATTTTGGAAACGTTGATATCTACGTGTACGACGCCGTTTCCGATGACGGAAAGGCCTATATCGATGAAAATCAGGTGCTTTTATGCTGCGATGGGGTGGACGGCATCCGATTCTTTGGGGCAATTCATGATCTTGATGCCAATCTGGTTCCGCAAAAAACCTTCCTAAAGTCATGGACCATTGAGGATCCAAGCCAGCGGCTGGTCATGCTGCAGTCGGCGCCGCTGCTTGCGACCTTTGACCCGAACACTGCAGAACTTGTTACGGTGGCTTGATGCCGGCTCCTGAATTTTCCGAAAGCTTCGAGATTGACGGGCATGTGTTTCAGGCAATTTTCACAGAGTTTGATGAAAAAGCGGAGGGCTTCGAGCCCGGCCGCTTTACGCGGGTGATCCGTATCCTGGTTCTGGATGAGGATGCGGGACTGATGGAGAGCGGCGATGTTATCAGGCGTCTCAGGACCGGCCAGACCTATTCGCTCAAGCCTAAAAAAATGTCCGGCGCAGGCCTCGTGGAGATTGATCTTCACCCGGTCGACGGACGCAGCGTGGAAAGAACATTCTGAATGCTGATTGCGATCCGAACCGAAATTGAATGTGTGCTCGGAAAGGCTCTCCCAGACTGGAAACGTTTTTCCGCTCGCGTGCAAAAGATATCCGAAGCGGATCTGCCTTGCGTGAATATGTTCATTCACAGGGATAGGCTGATCGAGGAAGGCAATGGTCTTGAACGTCGGCAGGTCATGATCGAAATCGAAGGCGGCTTTATCGTCAAAGGTGATGCCGAGCAGGAACTCTCTGATCTTCGCGCGCGAATCGAGCATGCGATCGAGTCGAGTGAGGCTCTCATGCGGAAGGTCCTGAAGCTTCTTTTTATGAATGTCGAATTTTCGCATGACATGGCAGGCAGCCAGCGCGTGGCGGTGCTTACGATGTCGGCGCGAATTGATTACGAGCGGCCGTATCCACGTCCAGCAGCTCAATTCATAAGTCCGGTCCTCAGTCCCACCATCAACGGGGAGAAGGCTGATGGATAATGAGCTGGCGATCCAGGATCTCTCGCGGCGCATGGATAACCTTCTAAGGCCAGGGAAGATCCTGGCTGTGGATCATGAGCGGGCCAGGGCCAGGGTAAGGCTCGGTGAGAATCTTTACACGACCTGGCTCCCCTGTTTTGCCCGTCGCGCCGGAAACACGATCGACTGGGATCCGCCTGAACCTGGCGAGCAGTGTCTTGTTCTGGCCCCGGGCGGGGAGCTGGCCGGAGGCTTTGTCCTGACCGGGCTATATTCATCGACCCATCCGGCTCCCGCGAAGGAAAAAAACCTCACGCTTAGAAAATATCCGGACGGCCTTGAGCTTTCCTATGACCATGCGGCCCACACACTCACCATCAGACGGCCGGATGATCTCAGCGTGATTGTGAAGGGGTCGCGGATGGAGTTCTGGACGGACAAATTCGAGATATTCAGCAGGGCAAAGTTTGGGCTTATGAAGACGATTTCCGACGCTTTGAAGTCGATCAGCAAATCAAAGACTTCAACCATGATGGGGCCGCAAAATCTTCTCCCTGCTGCCACGGAGCTACCAGGGCTGATTGAAAAAATTGATTCCTTTGGGGGATGATGTGCCACTTCAGGGTTCTGAACAAAGCCTCGCAGCCGCGCTCAAATCGGCAGCGAAGTCCACGGACGGCGATGCGGACGGGGCCTGGGAAAAGGTCGCCGATGCGATTATCCGCCATATCACGGAGAACGCGGTGGTCACAGGCACAACGCCCAATGGCGGTCCGATCATGAAGGGAAAAATCACATGATGGGAATGGACGAAGGGACGGGAAATCTCATCAGTGGCGAAGCCTGGATCCGGCAGGCGGTCAGGCGGGCGATAAAAACGCAAAAAGGTTCACGGCCGATGCTCCGCTGGTACGGGGTCAATCATCTGAAATACCTCGGCCGCCAGATCACAGCCGGCTCGGTCCTGGATCTGACGGCTGACCTTTCCGACAGCATCGAGGCCACGATTCCCGGGGCAAGACTCAGAACGGTCATCGGCCAGGAAAACGGCGAGCGGATCAAGGTCTCGCTTGAGCTTGAGACAAACAATATTGAAGTGGAAACATAGTCATGCAGCTGCCAAAAATTATCGAAACCCCCGACTTTCAAAGAAGCCTCGAGGAGAACCTCGATCGCTTTACGGCTCTCGCCCGGGAGAAAATCCCTGGTTTCACAAGGCCGACCCCTGCGGATCCCGCGTATCATCTTCTGGTCGAGATCACCCTGCTGCGGGTCATCATTACCGAGAAGACCAACGCAGCGGCATACGCGCAGCTTATAAGGCTGTCAAACGACCTTGAATTTATCTTCAAGGGTAAACTCCGTCCGGGTGAGGACTATGAAGCCTTCCGGGCGAGGATGCGCGGCACAAGGTATCTCGCCTCGCCGGCGGGAACCGTGGCCATGTACAAGGCCCTTTCATTTCTTTATGGCGAAGCCACCCTTGGCACAGGGAGGGATGCGCGCTCGGCCGCAGTCAAGGATGCCCATGTTCAGGTCTCGGGCGGGGCCATTCTCGTTCATGTGCTCGTGAGCAGCGAGGCAGCTGATCTCAAGGCGGCTGTGGTTTCCGCCCTGACGGAAGCCTTCAAACTGGAAACGGTCAAACCTGCGCTGGATTCGGTGACATTCCGCGCGGCTCTCACAACGCCCTTTCCGATCGCAGCGACGATTTCCCTCATGCCGGGATTTGGCCAGGATCACAAGGCCACGATTGAGAAAAATTTCCGGGAAAGGTTTGAAGCCGAAAAGCGTCTCGGCTGGGTTCCGACCGTAAGCTGGATCATCAAGGAGCTGCACCATACAGGCGTCCGGTCAGTGGTTCTGCGCTCGCCTGTCAGCAATATTCCGGTTCAGCCTGAGCGCTATGCGGTGATCTCCACTCTTGATCTGGCGGTGGAGACAGCATGATTGAGCCGATTTTACGAAAGCTTTATCCATCGTTCGATCCGGCACCGATAGAGAACGTCCGGCTTCGCGCGGACCCTGAAATCAGGGAGGCCATCCTTTGGGAATACAGCCTTGAGCCGCTCCTTCCGTATGCCGTTGACCCCAAAAGGCTCGATGAGGAGATCCAGGAATTCATGCGGCTCCATGGGACACTTTTTGCAATTCGGACGGCCATGCGCTGGGTTGGATTTTCAAATATCAGGTTCATTCCGCTTTCCCACTTTGAGTATGAGGTCGATCCCCGGCACATTCCATCCGAGCGGGAAATTGAGGCGATTCGCGCCGCTCTTTTCGTATCAGTTCAGGCCCGCGGCAAACTTAAACGAATCTTTCATGGATCATTCGAGGTCAAATATGAGTGACGCACTTTACGTGCATGGAATCATCATCAGCCAAGCGACTGGCGAAGCCCAGGAAATCCGTTCGCCATCAACCAGCGTTGTCGGGATTGTGGGAACAGCGCCACAAAGCAAGGAACTTGTCGTCAATTTTCCTGCAGCTTTCCTTGGAAAAAAGGCCGCTCTTGAAGCCATTTATCCGGAAGGATCAAAGGGGGACAAGGGAACGCTTTACGAGGCCGTGATCGGTGTTCAGGAACAGGGCCTTGCGCGCATGGTCCTTGTGAAGTCAGTATCGGGTTCCCAGGCCGACATTTTAAAAGCCATCGATGCCTTGCCGATGGCCAAATCGGTGACGGGATACAAACCCAAGATTCTGATTGTGCCCGGCTTTGGCAGCGAGATCACGCAGGACACGGTGAATCCTGCACCGGCACCAAACCCGACGCCGGCACCCAATCCGACGCCTGCGCCGGAACCCGAAAACAATCGAAACAGACCACGGGGGAGCTGATACATGGCTGATACCGCAAATCCAATTGTGACAAAACTCGTAGCCGTTGCGCGGCGCCTTAAAGCGATTGCGATTGTCGATGGCCCGGAGGATGAAAAAGAGCTGAAAAAATTCAGGGGCCTCAATGGCAACACGCGGCTTTATGTCGTCTCGCCGAAGGTCAAGGTCGCAGACGGCGACAAGACCAGTGCTGTCCCGGCCAGCTCCCATGTGGCCGGCGTTTTTGCCAGGATCAACTTCTGGCAGTCGCCATCGAATCAGCCGCTTTATGGAATTCTTGGAACAAATGTGGGGGTCTCCTTTGAGATGGATGATCCCGAGTCTACGGCCCAGCAGTATAACGCAATGCAGGTTGCGACCCTTATCCGTGAGGATGGAGGCTTCAGGGTCTGGGGAGCCAAGGGCACAGGAAGTTCATCGGACTCAAAAACGAGTCAGATACAAAAGGTCCGCATCGCCGATGCCATCGAGGAGGCCATAGCCGCCTCAACCCGCTGGGCCGTGGCAGCAGGGATCAATCGCGACTTCATAGGAGCGGTTGAAAGAAAAGTGAATAACTTTTTTTCGGATCTGATCCGTGAGGGAGCCATTGTCGGCGGCGAATGTAGGGGCGATACGGAACGTAACACAGCCGATGCTCTGGCCCGCGGCGATGTCTACTGGAAGTACAGCTTCACGCCAACCGCCGTGGCCGAGACGCTTCATTTTGAAGGATTCAACACCAATAAATACTACGAAAATTTTGGGGAAGGAGCCCAATGAATTCATTTCGCCTGATTTTATTTGCAGCTATTTTCTGTCTTGGATTTGCCGTGTTCGCGCAGCAAACGGCACCGCTTTTTTCCGATAATGAAAGTCCCACGTTTGAGAACACCTACCTTATCGACAATATCGGCACCAACAGCAAGGGAGGGGATCTTACGCTCAGAATTCACAAAACCGCCCCATTCGGTGAGTGCAAAGACAGGGTGAACTGCCCTGCATCAGTGATTGTTTCCGGGGCCACAGGCAATGTGAACATGCCTGTTGATGTGAATGTCCGCTCGCTTCATGTCGGCAAAAATCCGGTGATTGATGCCACAGGGAAATGGGTCGGGTTGCCCACAGGTCTTCAGGGGCCTCAGGGTCCGAAAGGCGAGAAGGGGGAGCCCGGACCTCAGGGGCCACAGGGACCGAAAGGACAAGCCGGCTCGCAGGGTTTGAAGGGTGATCGAGGCGAGCCAGGACCGGCCGGTCCCAAAGGCGAACCTGGTCCTCAAGGTAATGAAGGAAAACCTGGTTCGGCCGGTCCTAAGGGAGACAAGGGTAACAAGGGCGAACCTGGTGACCCAGGCAGGGGCTGCTCATACGACAATCAGGCACAAAAAATTGTTTGTGCAGATGGATCATCGATTGAAGTCGCAGCGCTCAAAGGCCCAAAGGGTGATCAGGGTCCAAAAGGTGACAAAGGTGACATGGGTGAGCCCGGACAGGGCTGCTGGTATGACGACCGGAGGAATCCAAAGATAGTTTGCGCTGATGGAAGCTCGATCAGCATTGAAGAATTGAGAGGACCGCAAGGAGAGAGAGGGCCCATGGGGCCAACTGGAGCTCAGGGACCAAAAGGCAATACCGGACCTATGGGTCCTCAGGGACCCAAGGGGACGGTCGGCAGCTGCAGGAGCGTCTCGGCAGAAACCACTGTTTTGCATACGGCGGAAGTTTCCGCTTTTTGTGGCAGTGGCGAAATCCTCGTTGGTGGCGGCTGCCATATAACAAGCGGGAGTGGTGTGCAGCTTCAGACTTCGACTCCTGTCATCGAGGATGCCACCTGGTTCTGCGAATGGATCTGGAAATCGGGAGTCAGTCCTCAGATCAAAGGCACTGCTGTTGCCATCTGCTGCAAGTGAGGAGGCGTGAATGTCAGTTAAATTTCCCCTGTACCTCAAAAACTTCAACCTGATCCTGGGGCCGACCGACTACGCGGGCGTTGTGGAGGAGGTCACCTTTCCGAAAATTGCCTACAAGACCGAGGAGGTTTTGAACGCCGGCATGGCGATGCCGATCAAGATGCCGACCGTGCTTGAAGCCATGGACGTGACGTTCAAGATGTCCGAGCAAACCTTCGAAGGTTATGTTCTGGCCGGTGCTCCGACCGCAGGGCTGGTTGATGCCGTGGTTCACGGGCACATGCAGAATGCACTCGGCGCGACATCGGAGCTGATCTATGCGATGCGCGGGACCATTCTCAAGATTGACCCGGGATCGGCAAAAAATGGTGATCTCAAGGCGGGCGTGCAGACGCTGGAGATGAATCTCATGTCGCTCCTTGTCGCGCGCGACAATATCCCCATCTTCGCCGTCGATGCACAAAATGGTGTTGTGAAGCACGGGCCTCTCGATCACTTCGAGTCGGCAAGAAAGAACCTGAAGCTTGGTTAATGGCATAGCCATGATTTTAAGATGGGAGAAATCCAAGTGATCCATAAGCTTATTCACCCCTTTGAGCACAAGGGAGAAACAATTGCCGCCATCAGCCTTCCCGATACCGCAAGGCTCAGGCATCAGGTGGCATCGCTTCGTGTGGCCAGGGATGCCGCAGAGAAAAGTGCGGGCCTTAAAATGGACCTTTCCCTCTCTGATGATGCTCTTTTAAGTCCGGATCTTGTCCGAATGCTGGAGATCAATCTTGAAAGCGATCGGGCCATGATTGAAGCGTTCTGCGAGGATCTTCCGGCTGATGCGCTCGATGAACTTTCGATAGAGGATATGGAAGTGATCAACGCCCATGTCAGGCGGCTCATGCACCGCGAAGCCAAAGCGGGCGAGGCGGAGCCTGGAAAAAAGCCGACCCGGCCCGCTCGCTCCGCATGATCATGCGGGCTGTGTCCGTCATGCGCGAGCGCTATGGTTTTACGGCCTTTGAGTGCCTGGATATGACCATGGGCGAATTTGAGGAATGGCTGGGGGCGCTGGATGATTCGAATGAGGGTCCGGGTGATGGAGAGGTGGCGGTAAATGTCGAGACAGGTCAGTGTATTGATCCGCGCAGCATTAGACAGCGCGTTCAAAAGCACTTTTCAAACGGCTGATGAAAGGCTCCGCGGGGTAAACAGTGCGCTGAGGGAAATGAAGCGCACCGCGTCTGAGATGCGGGGGCTCCAGCGGACAAGGGATGACATCGCCGGGCTGACCGGGAAACTCGAGGCCCAGAAAAAGGCCCTTTCCGATGTTCGGGGGAAGCTTGAGCAGCAGAAGGCCGCCTATGCCGCGCTTGATCAGAGGATGGAATCAGCCCGCGAAAAAGTTAAACAGGCAACCGAGGCCCATGCACGGCACCGCGAGGAACTCGGCAGGGAGCGTGCCGCGATTGAAGCCTCGCGGCGTCCCACAGAGGAGCAGATCGCAAGGCTTGAAAGGCTCAGAAATGGCCTGAAGGAGGCCAGGGATGCGAAGGCTGCGGCCGATCGCATGCTTCGTGGCGCCGAGGGAGCGCTTGAAGGCAAACGGCAGTTTCTGGCCGTCACGCATTCGAGAATTGGAACCCTTGAAGCGACCCGTAGCGCTGCCATCAAAGGGGGCGCTCCCGAGGCAGAGATCCAGCGGATCACCGCGGCTCTGGAGAAGGAAAAGCTCAAGGCCCGGGAACTTTCCGATGCTATGCACATTTATGAAGCTGAAGCCCGGAGAGCCGCAGCCGCTGCAGCGGAAGCTGCCGCCCGTCTTGATGAAATGAACCGCCAGCTTTCTGAGCAGAAAAAGCTCATGTCAGGCATGCCAACTGAAGAGGAGACTGCCAAACTCGAAGCCCTTGAAAGGCAGGTCCATGACTCCGGAAGGGCCATGGCCGAGGCCAAAAAGGAGGAAAAGGAGGCCACCGACGCGCATCGCGCACATGCCAAAGCCGCCTCTCAGGCGGGTGAAAGCCTAGAGCAGCTTGAAAAAAAGGAGCGCGACCATGCGGCCTCCGTGGCAGGGACTGAGCATCATATTGAAAGGGCAAGGGAGGCATCCAATCGCTACTCATCCTCCCTTCAAAAGCAGGGGCTGAGTGTCGAGGATCTGACCGATGCCCAAAGAAGGCATAATCAGGCCATCGAGCGTCAGCAGTATCTTGCGCGCCGGCAGGAGGAGCTGAACCGTCTTCGGGATCGCGCCCGGGATCTAAGGTCACAGGCCATGAGCCATCTTTATTTCACACTTGGCAGCGGCTATCTCTTTACGGCTCCGCTCAGGCATGCCCTGGAATTCGAAAAGGCCATGGTCAGGGTCAAGGCCATGTCGGGTGCCAACTCCGAGGAGTACAGGCGTCTCAAGGATGAAGCCAGAAGACTTGGCTCTGAGACGATCTTCACAGCAAAGGAGGTGGCTGAAGCCTATAACGAGTTGGCCACTGCTGGGTATCGAACCAATGACATGATCGCGATCATGCCTAGCATGCTGGCCCTTTCTGAAAGCTCGATGACATCCCTCGCCCGCACGGCCGAGATTACGAGCGAGGTTCTGCAGGGATTCAGGATCGATGTTTCGGAAATGGCCCGGGTCGGCGATGCCCTGACGGCCGCCTATTCCTCCTCCGCTTCCAGCCTTGAATCCCTCGGGGAAATGCTGAAATACGCGGCGGCTCCGGCCGTCGATGTCGGCTCATCCCTTGAGCAGACCCTCGCCGCATCATCGATTCTTCATAACACCGGCATCAAGGGCTCCATGGCCGGAACGAGCATGCGCGCCATATTCCTTCGCATGGCCAAGCCGCCCAAGGAGCTGAAGAGGATTCTTGATGCCATGGATATCAGCACCGTGGATAAGGACAATAACGTTCGGAACTGGATGGATGTTCTTTCGGATATCAATCTCAGGCTCAAGGGAGCCGGGAGCGCAAAACGCGCGGCCGTATCGAAGGCCCTGGGCGGCGAGGAGCATGCGCCGGCCGCTTCCAATCTTCTGGCTGCCGTGGACAGCGGCGCGCTCCGCTTCATGGAAAGGACCTTGAAACTCGCCGGCCCATTCAACCTTATGGCTAAACGGCTCCTCTCCATGCCGGATCAGGATCTGAAAAAGGCTTCTGACAGCCTTGGAGTGAAGCTGAACAAGGCCATGAGTGGCGGCGGTATGGCCCTGGCTTTTGCGGAGTCCCTCAAAGGGCTCAAGGGCGAGGTATTTGAGCGGCAGATGGGGCGAATATTCAGTGAGTTGAATCTGACACCAACGTTGGAGGATATCAGGCCCGATGAATTTGTCGGTACCGGAAAAAAGGTCGATGACGCTTTAAAAAGCCTTCAAATCAGCCGCACCAAGCCTCTCGGGGGAACAAAGACTAGCGAGGAGCTGACATCTGAAATCAAAACGCGGATTCAGATGCTGCCCATGTCCGAGCAGCTGAGATTCATTGAAATTTTCTTCTTGCGCACGCGAAGCGGGGTGAGGGAATTATTCATGGAGTTTCAAAAAGGCGGAAAGAATGCGGATCAGCTGATCAAGGCGCTTGACGAAATTCTCAACATGGAAAAGGCCAAAAAGGGTCTCAGTGAATCGACCATCAATGATCTCAAGAAGGTGGAAAGCGCCTGGGATGACATTAAAATCTCTCTTGGAAATTCCCTGATCCCTTTGCTGAAGGACCTTCTGGTCACGATTCAGCCCATCATCGATGGACTTGGCAAATGGCTCAGGGAGAATCAGACCATGGCCAAAAACATCATGCTTGGTGTCGGATCCCTCTTCGCATTCAGCGCGGCCATGGCTGCCGCGAAGTTTGCGCTTTCAGGCTTCGTTGACCTTTGGCGCGTGGGGAAATGGGGCGCTGGACTTTTCGGGCCCGGCACCCGTGGTCGCAGAGGTTTTGGATGGCTTCGAACCGGAGCCGGTATTGGAAAAAATTTTCTTGTGGAAGGGCTCGTCAAATCAGGTTCCCTTGCCCGCTCCTCGCTCGGCGTGATCATGAACGCCGCCCGCGCGGCCGGTGCTGCCCTTCTTGCGATGGGGCCAGCGGGCTGGGCTGTGGCAGCGGCCGTTGCAGCTGTCGCGGCAGCCGGGATTTATCTCTGGCGGAACTGGGATGAGATCGGACCAAAGCTGAAGAAAACCTGGGCTGATTTGAAAGCATGGTTTCAGAATCTTTGGACATCGATCGCCAATACCGCAGGCGCCGCCTGGGGCTGGATCGGGGAAAAGCTCAGCATGGATCCAGTGGCCTGGGTGAAGGAAAAGTGGGAACGTTTCCTTGATTTTTTCAAAGGGATTTACGCGCGAATCAGGCCCTATATCTCAGGGATCTTTCCGTGGATGGAGAATGTCGGATCCGATATCAAAGGCTTTCTCTCAGATGCCGCCACTGCCGGGAAAAGCACCCTTCAAGGCATGTTTGATTACTCAGGATTTAAATATGAGGCGCCGCCGTCCCACGCAATTGAGAAGGCGGCCGGAGCCGCTGCACCCATCACCCAACGCAATGTGATCACGGTCAACGCCACGATTCATGTGGAGGCCGGTCCGGCAGCACCGGCCCAGGTTGCGAGCAGGATCAAGGGCGAGATTCAGTCGGCATTCCGAAACGTACCGAGCTTTTCATTTCTCGATCCGGTTGTGGTGAGCTGATGGCATTTGATCCCATTCCGCTCTTTAAAAAAGAGGTCTTTGCACGTCTCGGGGATTTCAGTTTCGAGCTTCTGACGCTTTCCCCGGAGAAGGTTGAGCGCGAAACGGGCTACAGGTGGGTGAAGCAGGAGCCCATCGGTGCTCTTCCTATTTACCAGTACATCGGTGTCATCGGAAAAGCCGCGGGACCGTCCGAGGACAAACTGACTGTTGCCGGTGTCCTTCATCCGGAATTTTCCGGGCGGATCGATCACCTGAAAAGGCTCCGGGACATGGCAGCCATTGGAAAACCGCAGCGGCTCATCTATGCCGACACGGAGATTGGTCAGAACCTTGGACTTTGGATCATTCAGAAGATCAAGGAAACGCGCTCCATCTTTTATGGTGACGGTATTCCACGCCGAGTTGAATTCAGCATGGAGCTTGAGTTTTATGGCTGAATGGCAGCTCAAGGACGGCGATGAACTCGACCTCATCTGCTGGAAATACTATGGGGATCTTCCCGGGGCGCTGGAAGCGGTGCTGAGAGCCAATTGGGAGAAGCTTCATCTATTCGATGACCTTGGAGAGGCAAAGTCCCTCCCAACAGCGGCATTCATAACCCTTCCCGATTTAAAACGTCCAACCGCAGTCACAAATTCCATAAGGATTTTTGAATGATTCCAAACTTCCGTATCGAAACCAATGGCAGGGATTTGACCGAGGCAGTCCGCTCGCGGCTTTTAAAATTGACGGTGAAGGATGAGGCCTCCTGGAAATCTGATGCGATGACCCTGGAACTGATCGACGATGGCATTGAGTGGCCAAAGGCTGGCCAAGAGTTTTCCGTGGCCCTTGGCTATGACAACGTCCTGACCAGTGTCGGGCGCTTTGCCACAAAGCATGTCGGTGTTGCCATGGATGGAAAGCGGATCGTCAAGATTGAGGCCGCAGCAATGGAGCAGAGCTCGTCGCTTAAAAGCCAGCGGGAGCAGTCCTGGGACGGGACCACGCTTGGCGCCATAGCAGAGGAGATTGTACGCCGCAACCAGCTCAAGCCGGCGATTTTCGATGAGCTGAAATCCATTGCGATCGAACACGAGGACCAGACTGAGTCCGATCTGGCTTTCCTTTGCCGTCTTGGGCGGCGTCATGATCTGACGGTCAAAGTCAGCGGTCGCTATCTGATGCTGACTCCTGCCGACAAAAGCGGGGCAAACCCGGATGGCACCATTCCAGTCATTCGCATCGAAAAGCCGATCCGCTTTGAATATTCAGGCGATCAAACCCAGCGCTACACCGGAGTCCGAGCCTACTGGTACGACAATGAAGCTGGCGAAAAGCGCTATGTCATGTATGGCAAGGACGGCGTGGTTCTAGAGCTAGAATACAACAAGATCACGGAAGTGGGCGCGCGCAAAGCGGCTGAGGCAAAGTTCCGTGAGGTCGTGCGCAAAGGGAAAACCCTCACACTTACAGTTCCTGGCAATGTGCAATTGGCTGCGGAACGAAAAATTGATGTACGCGGCCTGGGACCTGGGATCGATAGCGAGTGGGTTATTAAGAGCGTCGAGCATTCGATCGACGGCGCCGGTTTTCAGAGCAATCTTGAATGCTCAATAGATGGATCCAGAGATGAGTTATCGAAATTGTAAATATGCACAAAGTATAAATTTTTCTTGAGTAGCAAGATATCAAATTTGTAAACTTGGTGAAGGTTGGATAATGGAATCTGGTAAGAAATTTGGTAGAAGAAACACTGTGCTCTTTGAAAATCAAATAGATAATATTTCTTCTCGCTACGTATGCTCTGACGAGCTTGCTAAGATTCTTGGCGTTTCTGTGCATGCAATTAGGAAGTGGCGTAGCCAAGGGAAGATTGTACCAAAAAAATTTGGACGCTCGGTGAGATATGTCGTCGCAGAAGTTGTTGCGACGCTTATCAAATGAAGGAATCATCATGCGAAGCCGAGACGGTAAAGGATCATTTCTAAAGAACCCGAGTGGCACATATAAAGTTCGATTCACTGACGAGCAGAATATTCGACGAAGCATCAATATCAAAACGGTAACGGAGCGAGACTTTTTGCTTCGCTGTATTCGCAGGCAGGAAGAACTTGATCAGTGGTTCCCTGGAGAAGCGTCTGCTCAAACATCAGCGGTAAGTAATTTCAAGGATCTCTCAGAGAAGTTTCTGGATCATCGTGCATCTGTGCGTGAGGTGGCTGAGTCGACCTTGAAAAACTATAGGGCTCAACTCAATCACCATATTCTTCCACTCATGGGAACAATAAAAGTAAACGATCTGAGTATTCGAGATATTGAGGCGCTCGCCAAGAAGTTAAAGCAGACGAAGCCAAAAACCCGACCATATTTAAGCATAAGAAAAGGACTTTTTGACGAAGGTGAGTTCTTGAGCAGCGCCTATCGGCGAGAGATTCTTACTTTAGCATGTACGATCTCAAAGTTTGGATTTTTGAGAGACTACATGAAGGACAATCCTTTTAAGGCTTTCGAGCTGCCTGAGTGCTGCGATCAGCCATATGATTACTGGCGGCCTGATGAAGAAGATAAGTTTCTCGATTGGCTTGAAAATGGGGGTTCTTATCAAAAGCCACATAGAAACAAATTAATGGTCGATTACATTCGAGAATGGCAGGTATGGAATCACAAGAAAGTTTTTGAAGTGGTCCTGTTTGCTCTCCGGACTGGAATGCGAAAAGGGGAAATTACATCGCTTTCTATGGATCATGTGAGCTTTTCTGAGAGGTTGATAACAGTTCAGTCAACGTGGAGTTTTAAAGGCAAAAAGCTGAATAACCAAACAAAGAATGGCGGATTCAGGCGCATTGAGATGAACGATGATGTGTATGAGATTCTGCTTCAGTACAAAGACAATCCAGGTGACTTCCGACCGTTCTATTCCATCATGCGCAGCCACACAATCAAAAACTTTTCCAAGTTAACTAAACTGGCTGGGGTACGTGAGATTCATTTCCATGCATTGAGGCATACCTTTCTCACCAATCTGGCTAACGGAATTGGAATGGATGAACCGGTTGACATCATGAAGGTCAAAGAACTGGCAGGGCATTCGGACATTAAGACAACCATGATCTATGTGCACAGTATAGGTGTCAAAAACACAAGCTCTCTGCAGTGGTCTCGAAAGGAAAGAAAAGCCAATTTAGAAAAAGTAATTCCTATAAAAAGAAAGGAGGCCAAGAGATGAACTCCAGCCTCCAATCTGCTTTTCAACCCCAACACTGTTCGCTGAAAAATGTTGGAGTTTTGAATTGTCATCGAAACCAGAATTCCCAACTTGGTCCGAAATTCTGGTCCGATTAGGTGTCTAAGGTCAGTAACTAAGCGAGATATAAGGCAAAACCTTACATCATCCCGCCCATGCCGCCCATACCACCCATTCCGCCCATGCCACCCATAGCAGGAGCAGCCGCTGCGCCAGCCTCTTGAGGCTTGTCAGCGATCATGGCTTCGGTGGTCAGGAGAAGACCAGCAACCGAAGCGGCGTTGGTCAAAGCGGTTTTGGTCACCTTGGTTGGGTCGATGACGCCGGCTTTGTAGAGGTCTTCGTAGACTTCGGTCAAAGCGTTGAAGCCTTCGCCGCCTTTCATGCCCTTGATCTTGTCAACCACAACAGCGGGCTCGAGGCCGGCGTTGAGGGCGATTTGACGAAGAGGCTCTTCGATGGAGCGGCGGACGATGGCGACGCCGAATTTCTGCTCGCCTTCGACTTTCACGGTATCAAGAGCGGCCTGGCAACGGATCAGAGCGGTACCGCCGCCTGGGACGATGCCGTCTTCAACCGCAGCGCGGGTGGAGTTCAAAGCATCTTCCACGCGGGCTTTCTTTTCTTTCATTTCCACTTCAGTGGCCGCACCGACTTTGATCACGGCAACGCCGCCGACCAGCTTGGCCAGACGCTCTTGCAGTTTTTCCTTGTCGTAGTCGGAGGTGGTGTTTTCGATCTCAGCGCGGATCTGACCAACGCGAGCGTCGATGTCAGCTTTCGCACCCTGGCCGTCAACGATCGTGCTGTTGTCCTTGGTGATGGACACGCGCTTGGCCTGGCCGAGCTGCTGAATGGAAGTGTTTTCCAGTTTCAGGCCGACGTCTTCAGAAACCACAGTACCGCCAGTCAGGATCGCGATGTCCTGCAGCATGGCCTTGCGGCGATCGCCGAAGCCTGGTGCTTTCACAGCAGCGATTTTCAGAGTGCCGCGCAGACGGTTGACAACCAGAGTTGCCAAAGCCTCACCGTCGACATCTTCAGCGATGATCACGAGAGGACGACCGGATTGAGCGACCTGCTCCAGGACCGGGAGCAGCTCTTTCATGTTGCTGATCTTCTTTTCGCTCAGAAGGATGAAAGCGTTTTCATAAACGCATTCCATGCGCTCGGCATCGGTCACGAAATAAGGTGACAGGTAACCGCGGTCGAACTGCATCCCTTCGGTGAATTCGAGAGTGGTTTCCATACCCTTGGCTTCGTCAACGGTGATGACACCGTCACGGCCGACTTTGTCCATGGCTTCTGCCAGGATGTTGCCGATATCGCGGTCGTTGTTGGCGGAGATGGCGCCGACTTGAGCGACTTCTTCACGAGTCTGAGTCGGACGGGAGAGTTTATCGAGGGCTTCAACGATGGCTTTGACAGCCAGGTCGATACCTTTTTTCAGTTCCATTGGGTTGTGGCCAGCAGCCACGAGTTTCACGCCTTCGCGGAAGATCGCTTGAGCCAAGACAGTGGCCGTGGTGGTGCCGTCACCGGCGTTGTCCGAAGTGCGGGAAGCAACTTCCTTCACCATCTGAGCGCCCATGTTTTCAAACTTGTCTTCCAGTTCGATTTCCTTGGCAACGGAAACACCGTCTTTGGTGATGTTAGGAGCGCCGAACGAACGGTCGATCACCACGTTGCGGCCTTTGGGGCCGAGAGTAACTTTCACGGCATTCGCCAGGGTGTCGACACCAACGAGAATCTTGCGGCGGGATTCTTCACCAAAATTAATCGTCTTAGCTGTCATGATTTCCTCATATTTGAATGATGGAATTAAAAATGAATGCTCTTAAACAAGGACGCCCATAATGTCGTCTTCGCGCAAAATCAGGTGCTCGACGCCATTCACCTTCACTTCAGAACCGGAGTATTTGCTGATCAGAACGCGATCGCCAACTTTCCACTCAGGCTTCACGACTTCGCCATTTTCCAGACGACGGCCATTGCCAACCGCGATCACTTCCGCTTCCAGGGGCTTTTCTTTGGCGTTATCAGGGATGATAATGCCGCTGGCAGTCTTTTCCTCAGCTTCAACACGCTTCACGAGGACTCGATCCTGCAATGGTCTGATTTTCATAAAAAATTCGCCTCCAACTCTCGTAATAACACTCGACATTTTGACAGGTTCAAATAAGGCCCCAGCTTCGTTCAGCGACGAAGACATGAGCGGCCCATGGGCTCAGATCAGCCACTTTTTCGAATGAAAAATAAGTATCCTTTTTCAGGTGTCAAGGGAAGGGCTAAAAAAAAACGTGGCGCGGCGGGATTACGTGGGTTACGCGCACTTAGAAGCGTCGCATCGAACGCCCTTCAACGAGTATGGAATCGAAGTTCTCGTAGCGGATATCCTGGAAGTAGTCGCGGATCTCCTGGATCAGGTGCCTACGGGCGCGTACGGCGGAAGTCGCCTCGGCGAAGTCGATACTCATCGGTGGGGCATTTTTCTCTCGTGGCACGATGACAAGTTTCAGCTCACCGGCTTCCGGCTCGCCAGAATGGGCGAGGCATATCTGTTGGATGTCTGGCCAGGCATAACGGAAAGTCTTGAAGCGCGTGCTGACTTCGATGGCGGCGCTCGTGACATTGATCGAACGAATGGTGCGAACGTAGAGGTAAATGATCGCCAGCCAGGGACTGACCACCATCAGCGCAAAAGCCCCGAGCAGCAGTATGGGTGATTGCACGATCATTTGCCCGTTCATGCGCGTGAGCAGGAGAAAACTCACACAGCCGACGAGACCAATAAAGGACACCGAAACCAAAGTCCGTGGATAGGCCAGAAAGCGGCGGCCACCACCCGGAAGGGGATCGGTGAAGTAATAATGCTCACGGTCCTCGAGCTGGGCCTTCTGAAAGTAGCGGATCGCGTCCTCGTCCTCATTATCGATTTCGATGATGCGGCGCCAGAGGGTCTCCTCGTCGTCGAAACGCCCCACGTGCTCAAAAAGGGCGGCTTTCAATTTCAAGGCTTCCAGGTTTTTAGGACCCAGTTCCAGGAGATCCTCGATGGCCTGATGGGCTTCATCCAGGCGACCCTGTTCAACAATTTTACGAATTTGATTGACGTGCTTCATAAGGTGCCTATCGGCACCTGGGGGCAATCCTTAAGCGACGCGGCCTGCGCTCAAGTTTTTTAGCGCTTGTTCATAAGGGGCGAATAAAACGGCTTGAATCCGTTTTTGCAAAGCTTCGGAGCCAGGACGAAGGGGGCCTGACCGCAGTGCTGGGGGGTGCATTCATCCAAGGCATAGTATTCCAAGAGATTTTTGCCGCCTTCGGCCCAGGCCGCACAGTAATGCTGCACCTGGCCTTTGTCGTTTTCCATAAGGATCGCATCGCAGTAACAGGCCTCGGTCGCGGCCGGGGGGGTGGGGAGGCTGATGCCGGACATTTGAATTTTTTCACAAAGGCCGCTGAAAAGCTGGCCGCAGTCGGCCGGCTTACAGGTCGGGCGGCGCTCGCTGGCCCAGACCCGGGTGCCCTCGGATGGATTGCTGTTTTCGCCCCAGATCGCGCACAGGGGCTCAGCCTCGGCATTGATCGTCGGACCACAGAGACAAAAATCGTAGGGCTTTCCCGATTTCTGGCTGGAGGTGGCGCAGCTGATCAGCGCGAAGACGAGCAGAGCCGGGAAGAATTTCAAAAATTGCATGGTGTTCCTGTGCGAAAATTTGGCCAGCCCAAAGGCGAACGGACCCTAGTTTAGGGGCATTACTTATGATTGGGAAGCTTATCTTACACGATTTTGACAAAAGCCCTTGTCGGGGAGGACGCATGTGATAAGAAAGGCTGATCCGTCCACAGAATTCATACTTAAGCAGGGGACTCCCTATGTTCACAAAGATGACTTTGCCCGAGAAATTCTTTCAACAGGCGCAAACGCGTCTGGATCAGAAGGCATTTTATTATTGCCGCGTGCGCGACGGCAAATGGGTAAGCATGACGTGGAAACGTTACCGTGAAGAGGTTTCCCTGCTTGCAAGCTGGTTCCAGGCTCAGGGTGTGGAGAAAGGATCCAAGGTTGCGATCCTCTCCGCCAACCGTCCCGAATGGATCATTGCTGACCTTGCCATACTTTCGATCGGAGCCATTTCCGTGCCGGTTTACGCCACCTCCTCGCAGGCGGACGTGACCTACATTTTGGAACACTCGGGCGCTGACATGCTGGTCGTTGATCACGTCGATCGCATCCCTTATTTGCAAAAGACCCAATTGAACGGCATCGTCAGCTTTGAGAAGGTCGCTAAAAAGCTGGCGGAACAATTCGTGACGAAAATCCACGCCCTGCCCACGATCCTGCACGAAACGAAGCAAACCCTCGATGAACCCGTGGCGCTGAGCAACGACGATATCGCGACCATCATCTACACCTCGGGAACGACGGGCAAACCCAAGGGTGTGATTCACTCGCATGGCAATATCGCCGAAGGGATGGCGGCCACCTATGATACCGTGGAACCGCCTGAAGGCACGGTGGATAGGTTTTTTTCCTTCCTTCCGCTGAGTCACGTCGCCGAACGACAGTTGGTGGAAATCGGTTCCATCATGACCGGTTCCGAGGTGGCGTTTGCCCGCTCGATTGATACTCTGGGTGAAGATCTGCTGCGCTGCCGCCCGACCGTACTCCTCTGTGTACCGCGTCTTTGGGAAAAGATTTATGAAAAGATTCAAGCTGGCCTGCTGACAGCGAGTCCGATCAAGCGCACGGTCTTTGCTCTGGCTCGAACGCTGGGTGAGCAAAGAATCGAGGAGGATCGCATCAAACGCGCCAAGGATCAGAGTATCGGCGGCATTCTTTCGGACGTCCTGGTCGGCAAAAAACTGCGGGCGCGCCTCGGTCTCGATCGCTGCCGGATGCTGGTCACTGGTGCGGCTCCAACGCGGCCTGAAGTCATGCGTTTCTTCGCGGCATTTGGCATGATGATTCGGGAAGTGTATGGTCTGACGGAAAACCTCTGCCTCGGCGTTTTGAATGATGCGCATGAATCGGTGATCGGCAGCTGCGGCAAGCCCTTCCCGGGCTGTGAAATTCGTATTGCCGAGGACGGTGAAATTCAATTCCGGGCCCCTTACATGTTCAAAGGCTATTATAAAAATCCGGAGGCCACGCACGAGGTGCTGTCGGACGACGGCTGGTTTGCGACGGGTGATCTTGGGACCCTCGATACCGACGGACGCCTGCGGATCGTGGGTCGTAAAAAGGAGCTCCTGAAAACCTCGGGTGGCAAGTACGTGGCACCGGTGCCCATCGAGGACAGCCTGAAATCGCACCCCATGGTCAAGGACGCCATGATCATTGGCGACGACAAGAAATACTGCGTGGCCCTGGTCTCTCTGGAAAGCGAGAATGCGAAGTCCCTGGGTGAGGATGCGCGCAAGGAGGAGCTGAAAAAGCTTCTCAAGCGTGTGAACGAACCCCTGGCCAGTTACGAATCGATCAAGCGCGTGGGCGTGATGAAGGAATCCTTCACCGTGGAGAATGGAGCGCTGACACCAACCTTGAAGGTAAAACGCAACGTCGTGGTGAAACAGAAGGAAGAGTTCATCGACCGTCTGTATCGCTCGGATGATGTGGTCGTGTACGAGATTTGAGCTATTTCGGGGCAGCCGCCGAGGCATCTGCGGCTGTTTTTGTTGCGACCGGCTTCTTTTCCGCATATTTGAACACCACGGCTACGCGCACCAGCGTTCCCGAGTCATCTTCAATCTTCAGCTCACGGTTTTCCGCTCGCGGCCCATGAGGCAGAGTTTCCGGAATAATGGGAAATGTCGCTTCCCCCACCAGCAGATCATCACCCCAGAAGCCGAATTTCTTGCTGCGTTCAAACATTTCCACGCGACAAATGATGGACACACCCTCTTCAGCAACCTTGAACTGCCGCATGGTTTCGGCCGCAATCTCGCGGATGAGGTCGCCTTTGAGCGCAAGGCTGAACAAGGGATTGGGTTTCTTGTCCGGCGTCCAGTTCTTCAGGCTTTTGATTTCAATTTGCGCAAATTCGCCGACCACGCGCTCGACCTTCAGGCGCTCGGCAAAGGGCTTTTTGACCTCCTCCTTGAGGATGGGGAGGGCATCGGCAGTCAGCCGGAAATAATAGCTGTTGAGGCCGCTGGGGTCCTGATTTCCCGCCCGCAGTGCCTTGACCGTCACGGTCAGATCCAGTTTATCGTAGTCAATGAAGGCGTCATTGTCCTTGGCCCAGGCGGAGCCGGACAGCAGCAGCAGAATGAGAAGCCAGGTGTGCATGATGAACCCTTTCGTCCTGGTCATTTTCGGCAGGCGGACGCCAGGTTTGAGTTTTGAATTCAACTTGCAGCTTGGAAATCTGACAAAGGGCAGGGGTTTATCCGCCGATTTTGAAGGCTCATCCGGGCCTGGAGCCGGTGCCCGTGGGCTCGCGCAACGCGCTGTTGACAGGGCAGAAGTCCTGTCCTAGTCTGCGTTGCTTGCAGGAACTTCATCCGCATAATCGACGTGACGGACCTATGGATTCATCCCTGACCATTCTCTTTCAAGATCATCATCTCGTGGCGGTGAGCAAACCAGCCCGTCTGCCCGTGGCTTCCGATCACAGTGGTGATGCCACGCTTCTCGAAAGCGTGCGGGCGTGGAACGCGGAGCGCCAGGAGGCTGGAAAAAAAGGCTACTGCGTGCCCATTCACTTTCTCGATCGGCCCGTATCCGGTCTGGTGCTCTTTGGTCTCAGCAGCAAGGCCGCCGCGCGTTTGAATGAAATGTTCCGCAAACGTCAGCTCAACAAGATCTATGTCGCCGTGGTCGAAGGCCAGCCGCGGGCATCGCGGGGACGCCTTGAGCATTATTTGGCCAAGGATAAAAGCAGCAACCTGACCCGCATCACCGGTCCCAAGGATCCGGAAGCCAAGCGCAGCGTGCTCGATTATGAGGTGATCGCCACCCAGGGGGAACGAAGCTGGATTCGTGTGAAGCCGGAAACCGGCCGCAGTCATCAGATTCGCGTGCAGCTCGCCTCGCTTGGGACGCCGATCGTCGGGGATGCCAAGTACGGCTCCTCCATGAATTGGGAAGGCCGCATCGCCCTGCATGCCTTCTGTCTGGACCTGAAACATCCCGTGGGCGGCAAGCCGCTCATTCTGGAAGCCCCGCTGCCCGCATACTGGAATGAGATCTGGCCCGAACCATGGCCCTTGCAGAAAATGAGACAAGAACATGAACAATAATCGTTTCAAACCGCAGCCCAAACCGTCCAAAGCCCCCAAAATGCAGACCACCACGCTCTGGGATTTTCCCTCGCAGCACTATGGTGAGGACATGCAAGGGGATGCGGACTATATCGGGGCCACGCCGTCCTATGTGATCTGGAACCTTCTCCACCGTTACACCAAACCCGGCGCGGTGGTGGTCGATCCCTTCTGCGGCAGCGGCACAACGCTGGACGTTTGCAAGGATCTGGACCGGCGCGGGATTGGTTTCGATATCGCCCCCTCACGACCCGACGTCCGCAAAGCGGATGCCCGCCATATCCCTTTGGAGGATGCCAGCGCGGATTTTGTGTTTATCGACCCACCGTATTCCACGCATGTGAAATACTCCGGTGACAAGCAGTGCATCGGGGAACTCGATGCGCGCGGCGGCGGATATTATGAAGCGATGGAGGAGGTGATCGCGGACATCCACCGCGTGCTGAAACCGGGTGCTTATTTTGCGCTCTATGTGTCCGATTCCCAAGCGAAAAACAAGCCCTTCTGTCCGATCGGCTTCGAACTCTTTCTGCGCATGAGCCGGCTCTTTGAGCCGGTCGACATCGTGTGCGTAACCCGGCACAACAAATCCCTGAAGCGCAATCACTGGCACACGTCAGCCATTGAAGGAAATTTCTTTCTGCGGGGCTTCAATTATCTTTTCATCGTCCGCAAGCGTCCCCTGGATACGGCGGAAACCCATAAGCATGAAGAGGCCGGGATGCTGTCGAAACTGTTTGAAGCGGCCGCAAAAGCCAGCCCGGGTGAGGTGGTGACTCCCGAGAAGTTTGGTCACCTTCTGGATGAGGAAAAGGAAAAGCTGCAGGAGCATCTCAGCAAAAAGCAGCAGAAAAAAATGAATCGCGCCCGTGCCCCGCAAAGACCTCAGACGGGTGCTCCACGCCTGCCTCAGGCGGCCCCCGGTCCGATCAAACCCAAAGCGCAGCCGGCGAAGAAGAAAGGTTTTCATGGACATCGCAAAACTGATCGCTGAAATACGGCAGTTCTCGGACGAAAGGGATTGGCGTCAGTTCCATGATCCCAAAAATCTGGCGGCCGCCGTGAGTGTGGAAGCCGCAGAGCTTTTGGAACTTTTCATGTGGCTCACGCCCGAGCAAAGCCGCCGTCTGGAGGGTGAGAAACTCCAGGCTGCGCGTGATGAAATCGGGGATGTCCTGATCTGTCTTTTGAATCTGGCGGATCAATTGGGCATCAATGCGGTGGAGGCTGCCCTGCAGAAAATGGACAAGAACCGCGCGAAATATCCCGTGGACAAGGCCAGGGGACTCGCTAAAAAATATGATGAGCTTTAGACGAGTGCGTGGCGGTCATGAGGATTTCTTTTCCTTCAACGGGTCCTTTTCCAGAACCGCATACATCACCTTTTCAGCCGGGACGGTATGATAACCCAGCTTCTCCCAGATCGAAGCACTGATAAAACCATCGATGATGCGAATGGTATGAGCGTTGGGCGGCAGGGCATCGATCAGAGTTTTGAGAATCCGCGACCCGATGCCGCGCTTGCGGTATTCCGGCCGAATCATCACATCGGAAAGCTGAAAGAGAAAGATATCATCCGAGATCACGCGCCCGAAGCCGATGAGCCGGCTTCCATCGAAGGCCGTGGCATAATGCGAGGTTTTTTCCAGCATCTTCTGCAGCGCAGGGATGGTGCGGCTGCCGTCTCGATTCCAACCGACGAGGTTATACATCTCAGCAAGTTGATCGAAGGGAACCGGTCCGTTCAATAGGACTTTGATATCCATACGTCTGGCCTCTTTTCCGTAATCCCTCCATTGTAGCCCCGTCAGGATTCGATCGCCACGCGAAAAACGGAATGGTTGGGAAACGCGGCCTTCACGGCTTCCTGCTGGGCATCGGCCTGGGTCGGATCCAACAGTCCGAGGATCATGCCGCCCCCGCCGGCTCCGGTGGTTTTCACCCCCGGCAATCCAATCTTGCGGCAGGTCTTAATCATGGCCTCAAGGCTATCCGGGACCACGGAAGCCGCCCGCAGGAGGTCACCGCATTCATTCATCGCGGCCCCGACGGTGCTGACATCACCCTGCTGCAGGGCCCCATAAACCAGCCAGGACAGTTGATCGAAACTTTGCAGATGCCGTTCCCCCGCGCGCCCTTTGAAATAAGGCTCAGCCTGACGAATCATCGCCATGGTCGAGGCGCGGACACAGCTGTCGATCAAAAGGAATTCCCAGGATTTGTGCCCAGCGGGAACCTTCAACTGGATCGGCAGAATGGATTGACTTCTGGCGAACAGGATACAGGCCTCGTAGGCGACGACCGCGGCATCCAAACCGGAGGGATTACCGTGAAAGCGTTTCTCCAGTTCATTGGCATAGGTGGCCAGCTGCGCGGGAGGCAGTTCATAGCCGAGGCTTGAGGTCAAAGCCCGCAGGCTGGCCACGCAAAGAGTTGCGGATGAACCGAGTCCGGCGCCGATCGGCAAAGCGTTATGACTTTTGGCACTGAGTGAAAACGGAGCGGAGCCCAGAAGTTCCATGGCATCGGACAGCACGCTGTTGACCCGTGGCGAGGCCTCATGACCGGCCATCGTCAAGTGAATTTGCTGCCGCTCCTGCCTTGGCAGTGGTGTCAGCGTCAAGTGCAGGCGCATCTGTTTGAGCGGCAGGGCCACCGCGTGCGTTCCGTAGACCACGGCATGTTCGCCCACGATAATGGCTTTTCCGCAGGCGCTCGCATGAGCTTCCACCGGCGCAGGACGGGTATTCAAGGAAGACTTGGAATTAGGATGTTCACTCACGCTTTGTCACTCACTTTGAAAGTCCAAACGCGGACCGGCACCCACGCTGTCATGCAGCAGGCGATCCGCGGCCATGCGTCTTTGCAACCAGAGTTTGAGACGCTCATGTTCGCCTGCCTCATGAATCACATGAATATTGGGACCGGCATCAATTGTGAAGTAGGCATGGATTTCCCCCTGCTGCCGCGCCTGTCGCAGATCGGCGAGAAATTGCAGGGCTTCCTGATTCAAATAGTGGACGGGCTGGCTCGCGGTCATGATCACCGCATGCATCTCGAGGGCCTCCACTTCCAGCCAAAGACCCAGAGCCTGAATTTCACGATCCGCAACAGCCTGTTTCACAAGCTCCATGCGTTCCGGCAGACCGCTGAGTCGCGGAATAAAAAGGGGGCTGCTCCAGGCGAGTTCATGCGCAGCCGTGGATCCCACCGCCTTTTGCTCCGAACTGAAGAGCACCACGGTATCCCGCAGGGCCCAATGCTCATCGGAAAAGAGCGAGGCATAGCGCTGGGAATCAGGATCCGGTCCGGCCTCCCATTGAACAAAACCCCCGAAGAGGGAACGGCATGCACTGCCGGAACCCAAACGGGACAGGTCGGCCAGCATCGTGCGATCAAAGCCGTGGCGCTCGAGATCATCCCAATTTTTGGAATCCGTCCAGGCCATGAGCGAGGCCAGCGTTAAAGCTGCGAGTCCACTGGCGCTGCTGGCAATGCCGGCGCCCATGGGAAAACTGTTGGTGGAAGTGATCTGCAGTTTCTGCGTGAAACCAAAGCGCAGGGCGAGACGATCGAGATGCACAAAGGTCTTGCCCAGCTGCTTGTCATTGCGGGTATACATCCGATCCCCGAGACGCAGACTGTGATCGTCCCCCTGATACCGGCGGGCTGAGGTTCGGGTGGCCAATTGATTGAGTGTCATCGAAAGCGAGTCATTCGCCGGCCACTGCGGAGCGTTCGGACGTTTGCCCCAGTATTTGATAAAGGCGATATTGCTGGGGACCGTGGCGCTGTAATTGGCATTCATAATGATGTCCCGGAATAAAGGCTGGCGCCGTGTTCAGCCGGATGCACGGGCAATCGATACCAGCCTTCCCGAGCCAGGCCTTCGGCAGCCATCTGTGTTTGTTCCCTGGTGCCGATCAGCAGGATGGCGTCCTCACCTCCTGCTCCTGTGGTCTTGGCGGTCCAGGTTTGATCAAAACCTGGACATTGTTCCAAACTGCGAAACAGTTCCGTGGGAAAATAAGGGAGAGACTCAAAGAGGTGCCGCTGAGCGGCAATATCCTGGCAAAGCTGGGGCAGGGCCTCGCCTTCGTTTTGCCAGAGCTGCAGCCAGCTTTTGATCACACGATTGGAGGCTTCGTAATAGTCCCGTTGCCGCCCGCTCTCTTCCAAGGCCGTGCGCACACTGCCGCCGACTTTTTGCGTCGGGGCTCCCGCACCGCCCACAAAAACCTGCAGATAGGGAGAGAGAGGAGCAGGATCCAATGTCCTGAGTGCAGAGCCAGGCCAGTTCTGGTAATCAGGTGTCCAAAGAATGACCCCGCCGAGCGCCTGGGTGAGCACATCATAACCGGAAGCAAAGGACTGCTGCACACGCTGCATGCGAAAGGCCAGCGCCGCCGCTTCCAGGCGGATGTTATCCGGGATGCTGGAAAAGCCCTGTGACAGAGCCGCTGCAGCCAGCAGCACGCCCAGGCGCAGCGCTGTGGAGCTGCCGAGCCCGAAGCGAACATCGAGTTCCGACTGAATCTCGCAGCGGACATGCGGCAATGCAAAATGATGCTGAGCAAAGTCAGCCACCTGAAGGAGAGGTTCCGCCGCGATGTCCTGGGCATCCGCCTGTTCCAGAGTGCGCGCCTCAGGCCAAATATCCGAGATCAGGTGCCAGCCGCCGCTTGAACTGAGGGTGAGGGACACAGTCAAATACCTGTCCACGGCCAAACTGAGTGCGGGATGACCCTCCAGCACTGCGTATTCGCCGGTCAAAAGTATTTTACCTGGCACTCGAACCGTCACGCTTCTCAATGGCGCTGGGCTCCCTTTTGCTGGGCCAAACGCAGATTGCTTTCATGCAGACTCATGTGGCCGCGTTGAATACCTTCTGAAGCCAATGCACGCAGAGCGGAAAGATTTTGGGCCAGACCCACAGCGACCACGATTTCCGCGAGGCCCTGGGCGTTCGGCGAACCCAAAATTTTCAAAGCCGCCTGGGAAGTGGGATGCAGTGTGGTCACGCCCCCGACCGTTCCCAAGGCCATCGGCAATTCAATGTCGCCTTCCAGATCGCCGTCACTATTTTTCCACCAGCGGGTCATCGGTTGATAGACACCGGTGCGGCAGGAGTAGGCATGCGCGCCGGCTTCCACCGCGCGCCAGTCATTGCCGGTCGCGATCACAACGGGATCGATGCCGTTCATGACGCCTTTATTATGCGTGGTCGCCCGATACACATCATGGGCTGCGAAAAGATAAGCCTGTTCAATACGCTCGACCACTTCCGCGCCGTTGAATTCGCGATTCGACAGGGCTTCCTTGGGAACTTTGCAGTGCGCGCGGGCGATGCGTTTGTCGCAGAGATTGGTGAGAATCCTGAGACCCACCTCGCAGGGTAAAAGTTCCTGCATGCGTTTGCCAAGACGCTCGCACATCGTATTGATCATGTTCGCACCCATGGCATCACGGGTGTCGATGTCCACATAGAGAACGAGGGATTTCAGGGCTTCAATATAGCGCCAGGAAATATTCTGAGCGCCTCCACCACGCGCCAGAAGACGGTGATGACCTTCGTTAGCATAAGTGATCAGATTCTGGCGTTCGGCGCTCAGAATGCTCTCATAGTCACAGCTCTCGCGCAGGAAGACCTGAACCTGGCCGGTGCCGACGGGTGCGGTGCTGCTGGTTTGAAAGCCACCGCCGGCTCGCGCGAGCTTGGCGCCGTGACTGGCCGCCGCCACCACGCTGGATTCCTCGACCGCCATGGGCACGAGAACGTCCTGGCCGTTGATCAGAAAGTTCGTGGCAATCCCCAGCGGCATGGCAAAGGTGCCGACGCCATTCTCGATAAAGACATCCACCAGCTCCGCCGATAGAGTGCCAAAATCTCCAAGCTGATGCGTATGCCCCCGATCCAGGCGCCCCATGCCCATCACGATTTCTCGTCGCTGGCCGATAGGGAGTTCATAAAAACCTGGCAAACGGGAGGAAACTGGGGTCTGGGCCGTTTGGTAGCGATTCTGAAACAGATTGCGATTTTCACCGGTCATGGTTTCATTTCCACTGGAAGGTCAGAGTCAGCTGCCTGATACAGAGCGTCCTCAGCATGCCTGAAAGCCAAGCGCAGTTCAAGTTTTCTTGAACCGTACCTGACATCCTGGAATTGTTGCGTCCAGCCCTTGATTACGAGGACTTAGGCGCGAACGATGGCTTCAAATTCCCGCTCAAAAGGATGACCCAAAACGAGCCGCTGCGACAAATCATCCAGGCGGGCGGCGCCGGTGGCCATCAAGGTAACCTTCAATCCCTGACGCAGGGATTCCAAGAGCGCGAGCGGCGCCTCTTCACTCTCCAGCGCAGCGCGTAAAAGTGGCAATCCAATCCCGACCAGGCGCGCTCCCAGAGCGACAGCTTTCGCCACGGTGATGCCATCGCGAACGCCTCCGGTGGCGATCAAGGGCAGTTCAGGAAAGGCCTTATGCACGACGGCCAGGCTATAGGCCGTGGGGATGCCCCAGTCGCGGAAACCCGCCCCAAGATCCTGGGAAAGAGCGCTGCGGCTGCGCAGACCTTCGATATGCGACCAGGATGTGCCGCCTTTGCCGCCGATATCGACGGCGCTGAAACCCATTTGCTTCAGGCGACGCACGGTGTCCGGGGCCATGCCGCAGCCCACTTCCTTGGCAATGACGGGCACCGGCAAATGTTTGCAAATCCGTTCCAGACCATGCAAAAGGCCCGAGAATCGCCGGTCACCTTCCACCTGCACGAGCTCCTGCACCAGATTGAAATGAATGGCCAGGGCATCGGCATCGATCATCTCCACAGCCCTTTGACAAATCTCGAGCGCATCCGCTCCGGTGAGCTGGGACATTCCGATATTGCCGATCAGGAAAAGACCGGGAGCGTGCGGTTTGACTTTGAAAATCGGGGCGTATTCCGGGTTATCGAGGGCAATGCGTTGCGAGCCCACACCCATCGGAATATTCATGCGGGCCGCGGCCTGAGCCAGACGACGGTTGATTTCCGTGCCCTTGCTAATGCCTCCGGTCATGCCCGTGATCAGGAGCGGCGCGCTGAAGGTGCGACCGAGAAATTCGCGATTGAGATCCAGAGCGGACTCGTCCATCCGGGGCAGCGCTTCGGGTATAAAATGGAGACGGCTGAAGCCGGTGAATCGATCACTGGCCTCAACATCCTTATTGCGGCAGATTTCGATATGCTGATCCTTGCGAAGCTGACCGATCATATCAAGAAGACGCGGCTGGTCCTGCGCCTCGACCACAAAGACCCAGTCAGCAGCGGTCGGCGTGCACGCTCCGTGAAGGGTAAAGGTCGGCCCCTCGTTCAGGCGGACCGTGATCGCCGTAAGATGAGCGCCATCGCGGCTGCCAGCAGCAGGCTGCAGCAGAAGGCGGTCGAGACCCAGAGCCTGGACAAATCCAGCACTTCCCTGCTCCGACAGCCATGGCAGGGCGGGTTCGAGTTTGATAAGATCAGGTGTCCTGGACAAGCAAGGCCTCCATGAGCAGAGCAGCTGTTTGAAGGCCTTGTTTATCACAGGATGGTTCCTTAGACAAATCTGGCTTGGAGATTTTGCATGAAAAAGCGAGGTCTGATCGTTTTGGGCGGCTTTTGTTTGACTGCGGTCGCGTGGGCCGGAACTCACGTAAAGACGGAAACGGTTGAGGAACAGGAAAAATCAGAAGTGAAGGTCTTCTGCTCCAAAGCCTCGGAAAAGGATGCGGTGGCTTCCTGTCAAAAATGGTTGGAGGCCCAGACCAAAACCCTCGGTCCACGGCTGCTCACGAGTTACTGCAGCGAAGGGGAAATGCAATCGAATAACAGCGGCTGCCTCTATCGGGCGACCGGTGAACTGAAATATGTGCTGAAGAAATTCAGAACCGAAACAGAAAGAAACCACTGATGTCCCGACTGTTGATTGCCGGCGCCGGTTACGTCGGGCAGGCTCTGGCGGAAAAAGCTCTGGCGGCCGGAACCCACGAAGTCTCGGTCCTGCGCCGCAGCCCCGTGCAGTGGCCGGGGGTGAAAAGCATTCAGGCGGATCTTCTGCAGCCGGAGTCGCTCACGGTCCTGCGCGATGTCGGGGATATCGTCTACTGTGCGGCAGCCGATGCGGCCGATGATGCGAGTTATAAGAAGATTTATCAGGACGGTCTTCGCCATCTGGTGGAGGCTGTTGCGAAGCAGGGCGGTTACCGCCGTCTGATCTATGTTTCCAGTACATCCGTCTATGCGGAGTCAAAGGGAGGCTGGGTCGATGAAACGAATCAGAATCTGGCGCAGGCCGGATCTTCACGTTTTATGGTGAGCGGCGAAAAGTGGCTCATGGAGGGCCGTGGGGATTATTCCATTCTGCGTATGGGCGGTATTTATGGGCCAGGGCGCACCTGGTTTCTGCGCCGCGTAAAAGAAGGGGTCGAACGGATTTACGCGCAGGGTGGGATCTATAGCAACCGGATTCATCGGGATGATTGTGTCGGCATGATTTTGCATGTGCTGCAGAGCGAGGCGCAACGTCAGGTGTATAATGGAGTGGATTGTGAGGCCGCCGATCGCAACGAGGTGATCCGCTGGATGGCGCAACAGCTCGGAATGGATCCGGCCACGCTGCAGTCCACCGAGGATCGAACGCAGATTCCGGCCCGTGGCAACAAGAGGATCAGCAACCGCAAAATTCTCGATGCGGGCTATCGTTTTCTTTATCCCACCTACCGGGAAGGCTATACAGCCCTCCTGCATGAAGTTTGAACTCAGGGTTGATCAGGTTTTGCGCAGAGGAAGGCGGTGAAGGTGTTGGCCCCCTCTTCGGCGCGAAAGGTCTGGCGCTTGCTGCAGAATTTGCTGGAATAGATTTCGATGCCGTCATCGATGGCACTCATGATGATTTCATAGTCCTTGTGAGCATCGATTTCGATGGATTCGCCGGGTTTGTAGTCGGCGCGGCTGTGGGTAATCACCACAGAGTTTGGATCCTTCAGGGAAAGCTCCAGAAAATCGTAGCTGCGCCTCGGCGTAGGCAGGCTGAGGGAGTTTACGGCAAAAGTGGTCTGCACTGACTTGCCCACGTTGAGATAGTCATCACTGGGCGGACGGGTTGGGGCATTGGCATCCATGATGTCCACCGTTGCACGGGACGTGCGACAGGCTGCCGTCAAGGTCAGAAGCAGAAACACGAGGCCACGGGTTCTCATGAGGGGTCTCTCCAGGCTTTGCCCCCTATTCTATCAGAAAAGTGCTGGCATGAATAATGCAGCCAGAAGCCCAGCGTGCTTGACGCTGTTGAGGAGAGATTTATGGCCGACATTTTTTCCACATTGGGTTTAAAAGGTGTTCCTGAATTATTCATGCTGAGCACCGAGGATTTGGATCGTTACAAAGGCGAAAAATCCGTGATTGCCATCCTGGCTCCTGATCGGACGCATCCGGAATTCAAAAACGCGGAGCAAACATTCGCGGCTTTGGAGGATAAGGATGATCTGGTGATCACCATCGAGGATCACCCCGATGGACCCTTGCACGAAAGACTACGCTGCGGGCCCAAGGAGTTCTGCTTTGCCCTGATTGACAAGGCGGGCAACACGGTGATGCGCGGGGATCATATCCCCAGCCTGCAGTCGGTGCGTGAGCACCTGCAGGAGAGGAATATGGGGACCCCAGCGCACTGAACGGGATCACCAGCGATAGAGGGCTGCGACCGGCGATGGGGTGGGCATCATATTCTGCGGGATCAGGTGAGCGTTGCCACCGCGCAGGATCACTTCCTGAGCCAGGTCACACAAAACATCATCGCCGATGGGATCAATATTCTGTTTCAGGTTGATGACGCGTCCTGTTCCCCTGTCGAGCCTTCCGTAGAGGGCACGATCCTTGGCGATCAGGATATGATTGACCCGCCCCATGAAAATGGATTCCGCTATCGCTTCCATGTTGTTGGACGCACGTCCTTTGGCCAGCAGCGCCAGATACTGGTTGGACAGAACAAGCGCCCGACTGTTGAAGTAATCCTCCACAAGAGCCAAGGCCTTACGATGGAGGACCGCATGGTTGCCCTGACTGTAACGGAAATTAATGCCGTCCTTGAGCAGGTTCGGTATTTTGCAGTTGGTCGCAAACATCCTTCGTAAATAGGTTGAGCCCACCGTTACCACAGGCCCCGGGCTGGGCTGAATGCGGTTGATCATATCGGTCTGCGCATCCTGAAAGAACGAGTTGAGGCGTGTCGGGGACTGATAGCTCAGCACCGGATAACGGCTGACTCTTCCGCGTGCAGCATTCCGGCTGAACCTGGCCGTGATCGATCGGAGTTTGCCGCCTTCACCGTCCGTCATCGTATAAGTCTTGAGTTCCTTGAGACCCGTGGCATCTCCTGAAAACAGCGTCATCGTGGTTTGAGTCAGTGTAATCACATAAAAAATGTTTTGATTCTGGATCATCGGCAGAATCGGCTTCAGATGAAAACTGTCGCTCAAGGCCACATGATCCTGGACCGGCAGGGATGTCGGGAAAATGCCGCTCATGCCAAAGGATCGGAACATGGCCAGGCCTTTGGCCTCATGAGGGATCGCATGGAGATTTCGGGCGGCGGCATGAAGAGGCTGCAGCAACCGTTCGCGGTCCTCGCGGTTGCAGAGTCTGGAGATGGAACCTCGAATGTGACCAAGCTGTGCATAGAGCCTGGGGTGGATACCGTGATTCAAACCTGTTGGGGATTCCAGGTCCAGATAGAGCGAGATACAGGGATACTCTTGTGTCTTCATGAGTTCATGAAAATCAGTCACAGAAAGAAATCGCATGTCACCCCCTTCAGTTAAAGAGTTTGCCAAGGATTAACATTTTTCCCTGGAAAAGGGGACCTTCATAAACTCAAAGGCAGCCATTGATTTTTTATACTGGCCCTTACTGTCCGGAATCACTAGAAGAAAGCAGTGGATTGTTTCAGATAACGGTCAGTGACAACGAAAGGAGATTCGCATGCTATCGCCTACCATTCACGGAACAATGCCTCCTTTGCATCTCATGCCTCTGGATACCCACCGTGTGGATCGGTTCTTTGTCCTCTCATTCAATCGATACCGCGGATCTTTGTTCGTTGTGTCACCTGACGAGATTACCTTGGTGGATAATTACTACGCGCTGCCAGGACAGACTTTAGGTGCCTATGTACGAGCCATGGAAAACCAGGTTTTTGAAACTGTCAGGAATGTGCGGCCCATTTTGTGTCTCGCTGCCAAGGAGCAGTTGCGTCAGCGCTTTGAATCCATCAGTCGCATCCTGAGCCTCAAATCCCTGAGTCTGGATCGTTACTATGGGCCTGATGAGCAAACGCAGCTCCACCGTTCCATGATGGCTCTGATTCTGCGCAAAGCCGGAGATGGACGGACCGCGACGCCCGGGAAACCTCAAGGTGCAGTGAGAGTGAACGTTTCCAGAAGCTGAGCCGCAATGGGATTGACAACGTGCATTTTTACGCCGGTCAACCAGATTTGCTCACGCAGAGCTTCCAGGACACCAATCTCGATGATTTTACCCTCCTGAACGAGGGGTTCCTCCCCATAGCTCGACATGGCGATCAGGGCATGCCCCGAGGCAGCCAGTCGCTTGTCGAGCTCACTTTCCTGACTTTCCCCGACGATCCTGGGGCTCAGATTATTCCGTTCAAACAGATGTTCCAGATCATGGCGCAACTTGCTGTGCAGAGTCGGGAACAGGAAAGGTTGTCCATTGAGTGACTGAGGAAAATTTTCTCGCAGGGCTGCATACCGGGGGGAACCGAACACGGTGACCGGAAGGTCGGCCACGCAGCGGCTGAAAAGCCCGGATTTTGAGGTCATGGGCGCGTGCGAATTCGTCAGTGCCAGGTGCAGGGCATGAGCCTTCAGGCCGTTGAGCAGTTCCTCGCTGCCGGCCTCCACCACCGAGACAAAGCAGTCCCCGATCGCATAGGCGGCGATGACCAGCTCGTGGGCCATGGCTTTGGGGATGCTGTCCAGGATGCCGAGATGCAGGCGCAGCGGGCCCGCTTCCTTGCGATTTTTCACGGCTTCCATCATCTCGGAGCCAATCCGAAAGATTTCCGCTGCGTATTCGTAAACCAGGCGACCCGTACCGGTCAGCATCAGATTCTGTTTACTGCGATCAAAGAGTTTCTGATCGAAGAGTTCCTCCAGCTGGCGCAACTGAATGCTGAGGGTCGACTGGCTGAGGCGCAGGCGTCGCGCGGCCTTGGCAATACTGCCTTCGCGGGCGATCACATAGAAATAGTAAAGATGGTGGTAGTTGACCCAGGTCATGCCGTTTCACCGTTTAACCGAGTGTTCCATTTTTGGTTCCTGCCAGATCCGGGGATCCGGAAGGGTACAGCGCGACACCATGAATTTCACGGAGGGTTTTGAGTTCTCCGTCGACGGAGCGTTTCGAAATGATGTCGGCCGTGATTTCACACAGATGCTGCAGGCCCATGGCTCCCATCATGTGAGCGACCGATTCGAGAGTTTTGCGATGATAGCTGGCCACCCTATAGGATTTTTCCGCGGGGACCAGTCCGGCAACCAGATGAGGATCCTGGGTCGCCACTCCTGTGGGGCAGCGATCCGAATCGCACTTGAGCGCCTGGATGCAGCCCAAAGCCAGCATCATACCGCGCGCTGAGGCGCAGAGATCCGCGCCCAGGGCCAGGGCTCTGACGATATCGAAGCCACTGAAAATCTTTCCGCTGCAGATGATGCGGATATGGGACCTGAGCTGATGCTTGACCAGTGCGTTGTGGACCAGAACCAGGGCCTCGGTCAGGGGGAGGCCGACGTGATTGGTAAACTCCACGGGCGCAGCGCCCGTGCCACCTTCCGCGCCATCAATGGTGATAAAGTCCGGCATGATTCCAGTTCCAACCATTTCGCGGCAGAGCGTTTCAATCTCTTCCTTTTGGCCCACGCACATTTTGATGCCGATGGGTTTTCCCCTGCTTAAGTTACGGAGTTTGGCGATGAATGCAAGCATTTCCCGGCTTGTGCGGAAGGCCTTGTGACGAGGCGGTGAAGCCACATCCAGACCCGGCAGGACCCCTCTGACCTGGGCAATTTCCTGGCTCACTTTTTTCCCTGGTAAAAGCCCGCCCAGGCCGGGTTTGGCTCCCTGCGAGAGTTTGATTTCGATCATTTTGATTTGCGGGAGGTTGGATGTGCGGCTGAATTTTTCCTCATCAAAGTCGCCTGCGGGCGTGCGGCATCCAAAATATCCCGTACCGATTTGCCAAATCAGGTCACCGCCAGGTTTCAAATGAAATTCGCTGATGCCGCCTTCGCCACTATTGTGAGCAAAGTTCCCCATCGCGGCTCCGGCATTCAGAGCCTCGACCGCGCGGCTGCTGAGGGCGCCATAGCTCATGGCGGAAATGATGAAAATGCTGGAATCATAGGGCTGGCGGCAGTCCGGGCCGCCGATGATCGTCCGCAGGCTTTTGGCATTGACCTGGGTGGGAAAGAGCGTGTGATGCACGCATTCAAAACCTGGTGCGTACATATCATGCTGGGATCCAAAGGGGACGGTATCACGTTGGTTTTTGGCCCGCTGATAGACGAGGGAGCGCTTTTCGCGATTGATGGGCGTTCCATCGATGTTGGATTCAATGAAGTACTGATTGATTTCGGGACGGATCGATTCGAGAAGATAACGCATATGGCCGATGACGGGGAAGTTGCGACGAATCGTATGCCGGGTCTGCCTCAAATCGTTGACGGCGACAACCAACAGGAACGTGCAGGGCGTAAACGCCCACCAGATTTCATTCCAAAGGATCATGGCCGCGGCCGTAACCAACGCAAGCGCAATAACCCAGCGAACCTGAAGACGCATGGATGCTCCATTCAGATATTCAGAAAGTTAATTAAGAAAATGATGGTTGAGGAAGCCCCCAGGCTGCCAGGCGCACTCCGCGGGGAGAACCTTGCATCCTGGGCTTACGAGCGTGTTGGAACGGTCAGGCGGCCAATACAGGTCAGCGACCCGTTGGCAAAAAGAATGCGGACGCAAGCCATGCGCGAGGTTTGCGGGAGAAAATTCAGAATGTTGGAGTACGAGTGCATGGCGGCGTTGAGTGTCCTGAAAATAAAAATCTTATAAACTATGGCACAAGTGGGGAGGAAGTCAATAACCGAGCCCGACGGCGCTGCAATGCGACAAATAGCCTATTAAATAAACTGATTAAATATAGTATGTTATGGCCGATTAAAACCTAATATTTGACAAAATACGACAAATGTCTGATACGGTGGTAAGATTTAAGGCAGGAGGGCCTGATCATGTCCGTCAAATCCAAACAAGCTATGAGTGACGCGGAGAGAGCCGAAAAACAGAATCGCGCTGTCTGTCGCGCGATCTTCGTCACACGGCAGGACCTTGGACTTAAGACAGTTGACTTGGCCAAAATCCTTGATGTCAATGTGAGGACTATCAATCGCTGGGAAAACGAGGAATTGATTCCTGGTCTTGATGAGAAGCGGCATTTGCGCGAGGCGGCTTCCCATCTTATTGCCATCTTTCGCAGCCTGGCGGCGATGTTTTCAAGCGCTCAGGACCGGGAGGCCTGGATCAAGACGGCGCATCCTGAGCTTGTGGATGCGCCGCTGGAGATTATGAAAGGGTCGATGGAAGGGCTTATCCAGGTACGTCGCTATCTGGATTATGTGCGTGGGCGAGGTGCCTGATGCATCTGCAAGGCGAGATCTGGAGGACAGTGGAGCGTGATGGCAACTGGGCACTTCAAGGTAAGGTGCCAGGGGATATTGATGATATTGGACTGCTTGAGGAATTTGTTGAGGAAACGAAAGCCAATCGCTCGGTGGTGGCTGCCGCGCAAAGGTCGGGTTATCACTTTCTGATCTACACTCCCTTCCGCTATGATCCGCCTGTTCCGCCTGAATACGCCGCACGTTTCCGGCCGCCGTATTACACGAAAAATGTCTTCTATGGAGCGCGGTCTCTCGATGTCTCGATCCATGAGGCATCTTTTTATTTTATGAGAGAACGCCGGCATCTTCCCACGCCGAGTGGCAGTGGTGAGCCTCGCACGACATTTACGGTTGGGGTTGACGATGCGCAGGCGGTCGATATCACGAAGCACCCTGATATCGAAAAGATTATGGATCGGACCGATCATGCGGCTTCCCATGCGTATATATTGCAGAACCCTTGCGATACTCTGGTTTACCCAAGTGCCAGATTTGTCGGGGGTGAGTGCGTGGCTGTGTTTGAAATCAAGTGCCTTGAGAAGGCGCCACGGAGCGCCTGGCAGTACCGTTTCCAGTATCTGAAGGGCTCCGATTTGTGCGTGATTTTTAATGATCGCGATGAGCAGAGCTACGCGATTGGCTGGGGCGAGGTGTCTTGATTTATTTGGTTTTGTTTGGCGTTGGGCAATACTTTTCGATAATTTTTCTTAGTGCCTCGACTGCTGTTTCTTCTTTTGCCTTCTCAATTTGGCTCTGATCCTTGTAGAGTGTCTTCTTCTCTGAGCCTCGAAAAGCGTAGAGCTGAATGGAAGGTGATGTCGCCACAATATGGTATCCCATGACGAGGTCACCTGACAGCTCAGCTATCCACTTTTTCACGTCTGCTGCTTCAGGTATGTCGCTCATCACTTTACATTCAAAATATTGATCCTTCTCTTTCTTTTCTTCTTCATCCCACCCACCAATAATTTTTTGCAAAAGCATTTCAGGCTGCGCAGCCGAAGTTTTCGACATATCGACTCTTTCCTTGGGGCCGGCGGTGGTGGTGCGGCAGGCGCAGAGCAGAAGCATCGAAATGAGAAGGAATTGCGTCTTCATGGTTCACCCGTGATTTGATTATGAGGGCCTTGGACATGGTAACAGATTTCGATGTCCCTGGTGCTGAAAAATTGAAAAAGGCAGAGTGAGTGAGAAGGAGGAAAGGGGAGTGGGGCAGGCTCTACAGCTTATTCTTTGGATTGGGATCGTGGGGCAGCTGCTGCTTGGAATTCGGCTGGTCGGGGAAGCCTCCGGGATGTGGGCTGAAGCGTTTCGGGTGGATTATGAGCTGATGGTGTGTGGACGGTATCAGGCCATGGCTGCGAATCTGCGGGATGCCGTGACAACATGGCGTAAATTGGGCTGCGCGGGGGAGGAGGATCTGCCCGCGGAGGAAGAGGTGGAGACTGTGTTGCTGGAGTGGCGTGAGCACTATGGAGGTAGGGATTTGGAGGATTGTGGTGACGATGGACCGATGCGGGTGAGACTGCACCGGGAGAGGAATCCGGATCTGGATGAGGACTATCCGAACTGGGTCGTGCGGTATGAATGAGGAGGGCAGTACGGAGCTGCTTGTCATGCTGCTTTTCATGCTGTTTCTCCAGCTGGGACTTTGGGAACTGGAGCGGCGTGTCGGCGAGCAGGTGGGTGAGGCCTATGAGGCCATGGATCCGGTGCAGCCGGATGAAGTGCTGGAATTCAAGGAATTTGTCGCCCTGGGGAAGACCTGGCCCGCGCCCGCGCCGCGCTTGGATTTTGGGGCGGATGATAAACACGAAAGGGATGCTGAGGCTTTATGTTACATCGTTTCACGTTTTGGTTGCGCCGCACCTGGCAAAAGCTTCCGATGCAATTGAGCCTTCTGGGATGGCCGCCGCTTTTGAGCCATTCCCTGGCTTTTATCGTAGGGACCCTGGTCCTGCAGCAGGGAGAGGCCGGGATGCGGGTGCCGGATGGCAAAGTGCTGGTGCCTGTGGAAAAACTCGGGCGTTTGGAGGCGGATGGGAAACCCTGGAAGGAAACACAGAAAATTACGGTGCTGCAGCGTCGTGGAGACGCCTGGTGCCGCAGCTCGGATGATGAATTAAGCCTTTGGAAAGCTCCAGGGCGACGTGGAGGTCTTTATTTGCTCTGGCCGACCGGTGCGAATTCTGCTTCACGCCTGCAGCAGCTTTTACAGAAGAAGTCCGTGCTGACAGCGGATGGGAAGGATTTCGCATTCTGTGGAGCCGAGACTGAAGGCCCAGTCGCGTCCCGTGGCATTCAGTATGATTAGGTTTTTTGCTGCCATGATGTTCTTATGTTCCACCCTCGGTCTGGCGAATCCTCTGCCCGAACGCTGGGACATGGAGATGGGTGAAGCCCGACGCCTCAAGGTCAATGCCAAATGGAGTTTACGTTTAAGCCAGAAGCATATCCTGGATGTGGAAGAACAGGGGAAAGGGGTCTGGCAGGTCGTGGCCCTGCGCTCCGGGCTGGTTTATCTCAGAGCCCTTGATGAAAAAGGTACGGTGCAGCAAAGCTGGATTATCAATGTGGCCAGTCGCAGCGAATCCGAAAAAGTGGAGCGCTGGAAGAACCTGGTCTGCAATGAACCCGGCATTCACTGCGATGACAGTTCCTCAACCGTCACCGGACAAACCGATTCCCTCGCCTGGCTGCACAAGGCCCGCGAAATATGTGACAAGAATCCGCCCTGCCGCTTTCGGGCCACCCTGTCGAGTGCAGCCCAGCGTCTGACCGCGGAAAGGATCTCACTGGACTTGAAAGCCCATCAAACCTTTGTGGACGCAGACGGTTTCGTCTTTCTTGAAAGTGTCTGCCTTGTCCCCGATCCCAAGCGGGATGAACAGTGGCGGCAATGGATCAAAGAGCGCTACGGGGCTCCGGCCCAGGTGCGGTGTCAGGAAGAGGTCGATGGGCGCTACCGACTGGAAGTGGTCGCGGTCGCTCAAAAATCCAGTGACTCCGATCTGGATAACCCTCTTCACTTCGGACCCATCCGCCTTCTGCCACAGGAAAATATCGACGTCTTTTTACAGGGGCTCTCCCATCGAGCCAATACAAAAATCCTGGCGCGACCTCGTCTGGCCCTGAACCTCGGCAGCACGCTCGAAGTCAGCGACGGCATGGATATCGCCACGCTAGCCCCGCAACGGGATCAAACCCTGGAAATATGGAAGCCGGTCGGTTTCATGCTTCAGGTGAAACTCGTCGAACAGCGGGCGGATACCGTCAAGGTTTCCTTGAACCTACAGATCAGCCGACCTCGCGAAGGGCAAAGAGCCCTGGATCGCTCCGGCATGCAAACCGAAACCTGGCTGACCCTGGATCAACTCCAGATGGTTGGGCAGATCCAGGCCCGCACGGCCGGGTTCGAGGAATCCCGCATCCCCTGGCTCGGCGCCATTCCCATCGTGGGTGCATTATTTCGCTGGAATGTTGAGAGCGCGGCGGACAGTCATGTCTATCTCCTGCTCCGCCTGCAGAAATTGGAAATGGAGGTGGCCACGCTGCCCCCGGAATTCAAGGAATAGAACGTGACCAGGGCTTATTCCACCGAAAGGGCACCACGCGATCCAGATTCGATTCCCCAAGCAAAAGCGCCAGCAATCGATCAAAACCCAGCGCATTCCCCGCACAGGGTCTTAAATTCTGCGTCAGCGCCTCAAAGAAATCCTCATCCTCCGGCACCGCCCCATGCCCGAGTTTTTCCCTCTGCTCGTTGCTGCTGCGAATCCGCTCACGATTCGCGCCCGGATCCAGCAGCTCATCGAAGGCATTGCAAAGTTCCACACCCAGCAAATACAGCTCAAAACGCTGCGCACGACCCCCGACCACCCGGGCCAGCGCACACTGCGAAGCCGGATAGTCGTAAAGAAAGATGGCTTCCTGATCCTTCAGTCGCGGCTCAATGATATCCAGCAGGATTTTAAAGTAAGCCGTCTCAAAATCATCATCCGGCCGGAGCGAAGGAAAACCCTTGGCCAAACCCTTGCGGGCCAGCTCGGGATCCCCATCGACCAGCTCCAGACCCGCCCAGCGTGTGAAGGCCTCGAACATCGAAAGACGCTCCGGTCGCGCCCTGGGCATGCGAACGGCATAGCCTGCCGCCTGCAGGGTGACCGCCACAAACTGCACAAGGTCCGCCGTCAGCGTCATGAAATCATTGAGGCTGATGCCGTTCTGATAAAATTCGAGCATGGTGAATTCAGGGTGATGCCAGTCCGCCAGCTCCCCCTGATTTCGAAAACATTTCCCGAGGTGATACACCCGCTCCAGCCCCAGGGCCAAAGCCTGCTTGAGATGCAGCTCAGGGCTCGAACGCAGATAAAGCGGCGTCCGCTCCCCGCGAAAATCCTGCCATTCGGTGGCGAAATAGCCCAGATGGACCTCGGTCCCCGGACTGCGCACGGCAATCGGGGTGTCGAGGCTCAGATAGTCGCGACTGCGAAAAAACTGGTGGATCGCGTCCTGCGCCGTTTGCCGGGCTTTCAGGGCGCGAATGAGACTTTGTTTATCAGTCGTGGTGCGCATCGCCCTCGGCCTTGTCCATCCAGCTCAGGGCGCGATCCAGCGCACTGTCCTTCAGCAGGAGACTATCCCCATGAACATCACGGACCCCAAGCGGCACGCCGGTGGCGATTTCAAACGCCTCGGCTATGTGCGTGACGGGAATGATCTCCAGACGTCCCGCCTTCACGGCGTCCTGCGTCTTGCGATGCAGCATCAGGTTCTGCGCATTGGCTGCGGGAATGATCACCGTATATTTCTCGCTGCGACCGACAAGATCACAGATCTTCCAGAAACCTTCGATCTTCTCATTCACGCCACCGATCGTCTGCACTTCCCCAAACTGGTTCATCGACCCCGTAATCGCAAGGTTCTGCCGCACGGGCACGCGTGCCAGCGAACTGATAATCGCAATCACTTCGGCAAGCGTGGCACTATCGCCATCAATCATTCCGTAGTTCTGCTCGAAGCAGACGCTGGCGGTGAACGCATGGGCCTTGTTCCTTGGGAACACGGCCTTGAAGTAGCCGGCAATGATCATCACAGCCTTGTCATGAATCTTCCCGGACAGACGCGCCGCCCGTTCAATATTCAAAATCCCGCGCTTGCTCGGCGAAGTCGTACAGGTGATCCGCGCGATTTTCCCGAAGGAATAATCCGAATAATCATAGACCGCGAGGCCATTGATCTGACCCACCCGCATGCCATCGACCGAGATCAGGATATCCTGCTGCTTGACGAGGCGGAGCAGATACTCCTCCTGCAGATTCAAACGGTAATATTTCAAATCGAGCGCGTCCTCAACATCCTCACGCTGCACGATCTCACGCCCGCGTTCCTTGGCGATGAAGTCCGCTTCAATGGTCAGATCCTTGATCTCACCGAACTGGGTGGACAAAAGATTCTGATCCTCGATCAAGCGCGAACCATATTCCACGATCGCCGCGACGGCCGACTTGTCAAACGGCAGAAGCTGCTCACGGCGCATCCGGGTCGCGATAAAACCTACGTAGCTCATGATGTTGTCATCGCTGCGTTCCATCTTGAAGTCGAAGTCAGCCTTGATCTTGAAGATCTTTTGGAACTCCTCGTCCTGCTGATAAAGGATGTGATAGATCTCATCGGTGCCGATCAAAATCACCTTCAAGTCCAAAGGCACCGGCTCCGGGCGCAGACCCGAGGTCGGCAGCAGCGAATACTGCTCGCCCATGTCCTCGATAAAACCCATGCGGTTGCGCAGAATCCGCTTCAACGATTCCCACACATTGCCGGGACGGAAAATATCGATCGCGTTCAGGACGAGGTAACCGCCGTTGGCCTTGTGGATCGAGCCGGGCTTGATCATCGTGAAGTCGGTCAGGTACATCCCGTGCTCGACATTCTTTTCAATCTTGCCGAACAGGTTGTAGTAGGTCGGGTTGTTTTCAATGATGACCGGTGCCTTCTCGATCTTGCTGTTATCGACAAAGACGTTCACCTTGTATTTGGTGAACTTGTCCTTGTCCTCGATAAAGAGGGCTTCTTCATTACTGGGCTGCTCATCCTCGACGAATTCAAGGAGGTTTTCCTTCACATCCTCGCGAACCTGCTCGATGTATTCCAGAATCTCATTAAATTCCCCATACTCTTCCAGCAAGGGGATGATCAAAGCCGAGATAATTTGCTCACCGATCGAACTCCGGAGATTCTCCAGCTGCTCGCTCGTCTCCTTGTCGATCGCCCGAACCTTGCGCGCGAAGTCGAGGACCTCGGGCTCCAGTTCAGAACGCCGGCCCTCGATTTCCTGCCGCTCCTCCTCGCCCAGCTTGGAATAGTCGCGTTCGGTGAGGGGGCGGCCATCGACGATCGGAATCGTCTCAATGCCCATGCGCGTGGACTTGATCACAAAGTCCTTGGCCTTGGCGAGCTTTTCCAGCTCGCTGTAGAGCTTGGACTTGATGTCATTGGCCGAGGAAATATAGGTGTTGACCGCGTTCTCATAGTCCTCGCTTTGCAAGGCCACGGGAATCTCGGAGCGCAGGGCTTTGACCAGCTGCTCCATATTCTTCTTGAGTTTGCGGCCCTCGCCACGAGGCAGTTTGATGGCGCGCGGCACTTCGATATCGGAGAAGTTATAGAGATAAACCCAGTCATAGGGAGCTGGCGAATCCGCCGCCCACTTTTCGAGGAATTGGCGGATGACACTGGTCTTGCCCGTGCCTTCAATGCCGGCAACATAGATATTGTAACCGGGACGCTTGATGCTCAGGCCCATGTTGATCGCGCGAATGGCACGATCCTGGGCAATGATGTCATTCGAGCTATCCAGTTCATCCGTGGTGTTGAACTTAAATATTTCGGTCGGGCAGCTGGCATAGACCTGATCCGCCGACAAAGCTTCGGGCAGCCGCGCAGTTGTTTCTGGGGTGAGGGCTTTTTTTGCCGGGCTTTTGCGTGCGGACTTGCTGGCTCTGGCTGGCTTCTTGGTTTTCTTCTTCAAGGTCAGTTCAACTCCCTACGCCAAATTCGGCTGGGAGGATGATTGGAGGGGGGTGGCTCATCCTCGTCAGCGTTGGCGCATTAAAACGTCAACGCGTGCCCGAGAAATTCTCGCCTCCTGGCAGGCATCAACGCATCATACAAACACATCCATGACTTCGACGAGCTTAAAGTCTCCCGCCACTTCATTCAGCTTGGGAGAAAGGTCAAACTCCATCGCCGCTGGTTTCAATCTCAAAAGGAGATTGGTGAGAAACTTCTCACCCTTGCCATGGGCTTCCGTGAGAAAATAGTCTCCGTAGGCATCAAGAAAGTCAAGCGCGTCTTCGACGGAATCCTTACTCGGCTGTTCCATCAGATGCTGGATGCCACGCTGCAGCCATTGCGAGAGTTCCTGAAAGTTGATCTTTTCCTTGATACCAATGCGCAGACAGTCATTGCAGATCTGCGTTTTGATATCAGGGGGCAGAAGCTCCAGATAGTTGCCGTAGGTGTAGTTCAAAGTGCGATAGGCGCCGCGACGGTTGCGGGACATTTCCATCAAACGGACTTTTTCCATCACCTGGCTGTACGCATCGACTGCGTTCTGGACCGCTTTGCGCTCGCGCTCCTGCAGAGCTTCAAGCTGAACCTTGTGGCGATCACGCAGCACAACAAAGGCCTTATGCACCTCGTTGTAACTCAGGGGATCATGCACATCCGGATTTTTGTTCAGAGCATCCGTCAGGAACTCAACGACGTGCGGGACTTTTGTATGGGTTTGCTCAGCGATCTGGACCAGACTCCATTTGACGCTATCCGGCCAGATTTTCAGCACCGCTTCCAATTCGAGAATAAAGTCCAGCATCGTCGCCTCCTTAAAGGGAAATGAGGAACGCAGCGCTTGTACGCTTTTGTCTTGTTGAGTTTTGCTCTTTAAAACAGCTTACGGCCTGGCCGAGTGAAATGCAAAATTTTTGGAAGAGATTGACGTAGCGGCGGACATGCGGTGTGAGGCATCTTATGGAAAGAGTTGTCTCCTTTTTCTTGAACTTCAGGATTCAGCAAAGGAGGCGTTTTGCAGATTCCTCAAGACCCTGCGAAATCTTGGGAATAAAACCAAAAAAATAAAGAGCAGCCGGAAAAACAAGGGGACCCCCTTTTCTTCCGGCTGCTCTTGACCTGCGACTGGCGTTCACTCCCGGCCCAGAGACCGTAGAGCGAAGGCGCATCACACTTTATTTGGTCCGCAATGATCGACGCAGGCGCATCATACGACGCTTCTTACGACCAACTTTACGACGACCTTTGGGATGCTTTCTTCTATGTCTTGACCCGTGCAATGTCCACTCCACACGTTAAGGTTGTGACCGGAGCCAGGAGCCTAACGGCCTTCCGGGAAAAAGGCAAGATTTTTCTTGCCCCCTTTTCGCCGCTCAGGGCACACTGTCAATGTGCCACAATCCAAGCCCTGACCCATTCGGAGGCCCCCGCTGTATGAACCTTTCCCCTGCTGATCATGGTCGTCGCCTCGTTCCGATGCTGACGGAATTTTTTTGGCACTCACGCTTTGGTGTGCAGGTGATTGCGACCACCCTCATCTTCCTGGGCTGCGTAAGTTTCTTCATTTATCAGGCCTTTGAGCAGCAGTATCAGAATGTTGCCGAAATCTTCAAGGTCGTGAATCCCGAGCTGAAGCATGAACTGGTCTTCAATGACATTCTGATGCGGAATGTGATCTTCCTGATTATCTCCATTCTGGCCTATATCGTGGCCATGGTGATCCTGATCATCCGTTCCCGCCACAAGTATTCGGGCCCCCTGGTGTCGGTTCAAAAGTTTATCGAAGCCGTCACCCGCGGTGAGTACAGCCATCGCATCGTGATCCGCAAAGGGGATGAGATGCAGGAGCTGGTCGTGGCCCTGAATGAGATGGCCGAGCATCTGGAACGTCGGCATGGCTCTATGGCGCAAGATGGGGCCACCGACTGGGTTTCGGGTTCCTGATTTCATTGTCTTTGTCTTGCATGGCCCGGGTTTTCTCACTATGGTAGGGGCCTACGAGGAAGACCCGTCATGCAGGACATGTACAGCCAATCCCTAGCCGATCTTGAGCAGTATTGCACACGCCTTGGCGTGCCTGCAGTTCATGCCAAAACACTGTATCGTCGCCTGTTTAAGGATTTCGATACCGCGCCCTGGAATACGCCGGGACTGCCGGTGCTTCTGGCTGAGCAGCTGCGCGTCGACATGCGCTGCAATGAGGCCAGCATCGCCCAGGAATCGCTCTCACGCTATGACGGAACCGTGAAATTCCTGGTGCGTATGGACGATGGTTCCCTGGTGGAATCCGTGCTGATGCCCGAGAAAAAGCGCATCACGCTCTGCATTTCAAGTCAGGTCGGTTGTGCCATGGCCTGCACCTTCTGTCACACGGGACGCATGGGCCTCAAGCGCAATCTCACCGCCGGAGAAATTGCCGTGCAGGTGGTTTTGGCCCAGCGCTGGATTCGCGAGCATGCCTCCTGGCGCGAGGAACGCGGCTATCCCTGGTTTGCATCCATTTCCAATATTGTCTTTATGGGCATGGGGGAACCGCTCGACAATATCGAGGGCGTGTCCCAGGCTCTGCGTATTCTTTCCGATCCCCTGGGTTTGAATTTGGCTTTGCGTAAAATCTCGGTGTCGACCGCCGGGCATCTGGACGGTCTGAAAATTCTGTTGGAACGTTTCCCCAAAGTCTCTCTGGCCTTGAGTTTGCACGCCACGACGGAACGCGAACGTTCGCAGCTGATGCCGATCAATCGCCGTTGGCCCATCGGCACCATCCTGAATTATCTGCGTGATTTCTATCAGCAGCGTGATGGCGATTCCTGCCTGCTCGTGCAGTACACGGTGATTCGCGGCGTGAATGACAGCCTGGATCACGCCGATCGCCTGGTGGAACTTCTGCAGGGCGTGCCCGTGAAATTGAATTTGATTCCCCTCAATGAGGTGGAACCCAGCCGCTTTCAGAGCCCTGAACCGGAATCCCTGGAACGCTTCCGGGATCATATCAACGCCGCAGGTGTGCGGGTCATGATCCGCTACAGCAAGGGCCAGGATATTGCTGCGGCCTGTGGGCAGCTCGTCGTGAATGCAGAAAAAAGAAAAACCAGCCCTTTATCCGAACCTGTCACCATATCCTGATTGCGCATCCTCCTCCCAAAGTCCTATCATAAACAGAGACAAAATCGAAAAAATGGGCAGGCCTCGGCAAGGAGTGATGCGTGGAGCAGGACATCCGACTGGTGTACGCTGCAGTCAGCAATCAGGTTCGCGTCAGCTTTTCCGTGGAACTGGTGCAGGAAGATCGTAAACCCCCCAAGGATCTCTACAAGAGAGCCAAGGCGAAGCTCGAGGATGAGCTGAGCAAGGGCAATATCGAAGCCTACGTGATCTATGAAAATGCCTTCAATCAGTTTTGGAATCATCTGCGGAATGAGGATGAACTTGCGGATAAAAACGTGATGTTCTGCATCGCGCAGGGTTTCCGCCATTACAAGGACATCCAGGTGAAGGGCGGCGGACGCGAGTGGAACCTGACCGTGACGGCCAGTCCCGAGGTCCTGACGAAAATCGGCTGGCCCCGGTTTCATGCCTTTGTGCAAAAACAGATGAACCTGGAACCCTATGCTACTCCTATGCTTCATACGCTAATTCTGGAATGCTACTGGCGTGCGCTGCGGGGCGAGAAAATTCAGAATCGGGTGCTGGCCGCCACGCCCCTGGATGAAGAACTGCCGCCGCTGAAGTTTTCTCTCGATAAAACCAGGGGCACTCTGATCCTTTGGATCAATAGCGCGGATCTGATTCAGACCAACGGTCAAAAGAAAGTGCAGGCCCAGGTCCAGGCCTTTCTCGAAAAAAACAAGGCGGCGCTGCCGGATTATACGCCTCTGACTCGGGAATCCACTGAGCTTTTGAAAGAGCTGAGCGCGATGCCGGAGAGTTTTGGCTATGGTCTGCCGCTCGGCATCCCCGTGGCCTTGAAGAGCGCCGCCGTCGCCAGTACGGTGAAAAAAGAAGCCGCATCCCAGGCCGCAGCGAAGGATGTCTTCAAGAGCACGCGCGCGGCAGCGGCCCCTGTGGCCAAAGCTCCGGAAAAAGCTTCCCAGACCGCGGATCCCCTGATTGAAATCGAAATCAGTCCGGATGGTCTGGAAGCTCAAATCAAATGGGCGGATGACAACAAACTGCAGGGTGGAACTTACGATCAGGATCAAACCTGGCTGGATAAGGCCATTCAGGAAGCCGGCATCTGCTATGGGCATGAGATGTTCGTCGCCAAGATCATGAGTCTTGTGGCGCTCGGTCAGAGCATCAAAAATCAGATCGTAGCCCGCGGCGTCGCGCCCATGCCGGGTGATCAGGTTTATCTGCATCCTTTGTATCTGGACAAAACCATTGAAGATCACGAGAACGTCATCGATCTCCGCTCGGCTCAGAACAAACGTGTGGTGGATAATGGAGACGCCGTCGCCGAACTTCGTTTCCGTAATGGCAAGCCCGGGACGGATGTCTTCGGTCGGGTCCTGCATGCCACGGTCAAGCAAACGAGCAATACGATCACGTCCGGACCGGGTGTGGAGCGGCGGGAGGATGGCCGGTTTTATGCGCTTTTGCGTGGCATGCCGAAAATTGAGAGAAATAAGGTCTCCTGTCTCAACGTGTATGTCCATCGGGGTGACGTCAACTTGAAAACGGGTGATATTAACTTCGACGGCACGGTGGAAGTGAAGGGCAATATTGATAACGGCGCGCGCGTTTACGCGAAGGGTGATTTGATCGTCCGTGGCGGGATTGGTCATTCCCGCATCCGCTGCGGGGGGGATCTGAGCGTCAGCAAAGGTATCGTGACCTCACGCGAGGGCATGGTGCATGCGGGTGGGGATGTGAACGCTCTGTTTGTTGAGAACAGCCGCGTGCTGGTGGAAGGCACCCTGGAAGTGGAGCAGTCGATTATCAACAGCGACTGCAAGGTGGCCGGTGAGATTGTGATCAAGGGCACCGCCAAAGGGCTGATTGGGGGCGGGATCGTGGTGAGCGAAACCGGTATTCGCACCCAGGACCTTGGCTTCGCGGATGGCGAGAAAACCTTATGCCGCGTGGGCAGTGACTGGCGTCTTGAGCATCGCATCAGTATCCTGCGTGGGCGGGAGGCCAAGCTCAAGCGATTCGTGGCCGATCGGCAGTATGAGTTCGATGATCTGACCAAAAAGAAAGCGGTCGGGGAGCGCATCGAAAAAGTGGAAAAACGGCTGATCAAAGGCAAAAAGCTGCTCGAAAGGATTGAAAAGCTGGCGGAAACCACCCGGGCCAAAATCCGTTGGAATGATATGGCCATCCTTATCGTCCGCGGGGTGGCGGATCCCAACGTCGAGATCTCCATTGGCGGTCGGGTCGTGGGTGTTCCGAAAAGCTTGCGTGAGGTCATGTTCACGGCCGTGCGTTACCGCGACCAGTTTGTGAATTCACTGATTTATCTGGAGCAATATAAGAAGGCGCGGATGGTTGAGGGAGATGCCGTGTGAGGGGCGATGGTGCCTGGCTGCCAGCACGGATCGTTAAGCCCACGCCATTGCCTGGCTGCCAGCGCGGATCGTTCCATCCACGCCATTGCCTGGCCTCCAGCGCGGATCGTTCCATCCACGCCATCTGCCTGCTCACCACGGGATCATCAGCAATTATAGATAGTAGACCAGCTTGGGATCATCGTGCTGGCTCTTCGCGATATACTTTTCCAGACGCTTCTGCGAGTCACCGTTGAAATCTTCAAAGCGAATGCCCAATCCGGCCGGCGTATTCTTCCGCGAATCGGCATTGATCCGGCGCACGACTTCGCCTTCCACCTTGATGGGTTTCTTATAACCAGGCAGCGAAAAGCTGAGACTCAGCTTGGTGCCAGCCGGAATATCCAACTCAGTGGTCAGAAGAATGCCGGACTTGGAAACGTCCTGAATGCTGCATTCGTAAGTCTTGCCTTCATGCTCAAACGAGACTGAACCTTCATGATTCACACGTTCCGTCCCGCGGATTTTCTCTTCGAGGAGGTTACGAACCTGCTCAATGAAGAATTCACGCGGCACCGGCGTCTCGATGAAAAGATCCGGACCATTCTCCCGCGCTGTCACGCGCTTGGGCAGCGGCTGGACGCTGGTAAAAATCACCGGAATCGCGGCGGTTTCAGGCTGCTTTTTGAAATGCTCGCACATGGCAACCGCATCGATCTCTGCATAGTCAAAGTTAATGACGATGACATCAGCCGGTTCCTTATGGAGCATATCCTTGGCCTGGCCGAAGTTGGTGGCTTGGCTGATGTGGGCTCCGACCTTGCGGTAGCCGGCCTTCTCCAGGTCGGATGTGATCCGCTTCTCGTCAACAAATAGAATTTTAAGCGTTCCCTTCGACATAATGCACCGATCCTCCCGACAGGGGCTGTAGTCAACATCAGATGATGAATCATCGGCAGAGTCTTCAAAATATTGAGTCCAAACTTGAACTTGACGGTAAACCATGGGAAAACTTGCGGAATGGGCATAATTCAGGAGGTTCCCAAGGACGCATGGCGAAATCGGAAAAAAAGGATAAATATCGCCTGGATGAACGCCTTGTCAGCCTGGGTCTCGTCCCGGATTTGACCGAAGCCCGGGCCCTGATCATGGCCGGGCAGGTCCTGGTCGACGAGCAAAGAATCGACAAACCGGGGCAGCTGGTCCGGGATGGCCAGAACCTGCGTTTGAAGGATCAGAGACGTTTCGTCAGCCGGGGAGGCGATAAACTTTGGGGAGCCATTCAGGATATGGGGCTCGAAACGCTGGTGGCCGGAGCCACGGTGCTCGACTGTGGAGCCTCGACCGGCGGTTTTACTGATTGCTGTCTGCAGCTTGGAGCCAAAAAGGTTTATGCCCTGGATGTCGGCCATAATCAGCTGGCCTGGAAGCTTCGCACCGATCCGCGCGTGGTGGTCAAGGAGCAGTGCGATATCCGGCAGGTCACAGAGGTTATTGATGAAACCATCAATCTCGTCGTCGCCGATATCAGCTTCAATTCCGTGGATCGCTTGCTGCCCGCGCTCTGTGGCGCTGTCCCGGCTCATGCTGTCCATTTTCTGATCCTGGTGAAACCGCAATTTGAACTCGCTGCAGACGCGGTTCCAGCCGGTGGGGTGGTCGCCGATGACGCCAGCCGTCAAACGGCGCTGAACATTGCCCTGCAGGCCATGCAGCGGGAGGGTTTGGAATATATCCAAAGCGTTGATAGTCAGGTCACCGGCCGTGAAGGCAATCGGGAGATTTTTGTGCTCGCACGCCGGAGTTGACGAGGCGATGGCTCGTGCATGCGCACCATCCGGGCGGAACCATTCACCCCAGCCGATATTCCCGCATTTTCCGCCAGAGCGTGGCGCGACTCATGCCGAGCTTTTCTGCAGCCTCCTGGCGGGAACCGCCCGAGACTTCGAGCGCATCCAGGATGCTTTTGCGTTCCCGCGATTTGATATTGTCCTCGGTACCGGGTGGAGATTCGCCGCGCAGCTCCGGGGTTAAATCATTCAGTGTCACCTCAGGCCCTTCACCCATCACATGCGCATACTCCATGACATTGCGCAGCTCGCGGATATTGCCGGGCCAGGGGTAACTGAGCATGGCTTCAAGGGCCTTGGGCTGAATGCGCAGCACCTGACGGGATGCATTCTGATTGAGCTGCTCCAGAAAGCGATGCGCAAGCATGGTAATATCCTGCCCACGCTCCCGAAGCGGCGGCAGAAACAGGGGAATGACTCGCACGCGATACATAAGGTCCGCGCGGAATCTTTGTTCCTCGACCACCTGCCGGAGCGATTCGTGCGTCGCGGAAATCAATCGCACATCCACGGCTTTCGGTGTGGTGGATCCCAGGGCCGTGAACGTTTGTTCCTGCAAAACGCGCAAGAGACGCGGCTGCACATCGAGCGGAATTTCCGCGATCTCATCCAGAAAGAGCGAACCCTTGTGCGACACTTCAAAGAGCCCCTTGCGATTCTGGGAGGCTCCGGTAAACGCACCCTTCACATGACCAAAGAGTTCCGATATGGCGAGTTCACGGGTCAGCGTTGCACAATTCAAGGCGTGAAACGGACCCTGGACCCGCCGACTGAGGGTGTGAATGGCGCGTGCGGCCAGCTCCTTTCCCGTTCCGGATTCACCGCGTATCAAAACCGGCGCCTCGGTGTTCGCGGCCTTTTTGAGCATTTCAAAAAATTGAAACATGGATGGGGATGAACTGATCATGCCTTGAAAATTTTTCACAACAGCCGGCGGCATATAGCTCAAAGGCATGGCAGACTCCACGGGTGAATACTCACGTCAGGATAATCGCAAATTTTGCGCTTTCCTATCCAAAAAAAATTTGCGAGCTTCATTCCAAATCATACACAAGGGGGCTCGCGTGTTTGAATCCACCATGATGGACATTCCTTTAACAATCGAAATGATTCTGGACCGCGCCCGGTCCACGGCGGCGGACGTGGAGGTCGTGTCCCGGCTTCCGGATCGACAACTTCATAAAACCACTTACGGCGCAATCGCTGAAAGAACGGAAAGACTGGCCCGGGCGTTGATTGACGCCGGCATCAAGCCGCGGGATCGGGTGGCCACGCTGATGTGGAATCATTCCCAGCATCTGGAATGCTATCTTGGAATTCCTTTGGCGGGAGCGGTGATTCATACCTTGAATCTGCGTCTGCATCCGGATGAAATCGCTTATATCGCTGCCGATGCGCAGGATCGTTTTTTGATTGTGGATGACGTCCTGCTGCCACTTTTCGAAGCGTTCCGTGGTAAACATCACTTTGAAAAAGTGATCGTGGTCGGAACCGCGAAGCCGCTGCCCCCGGATGCCATTCCTTATGAAGATTTTCTGGAGCGGGGCAACCCGCAGATCACCCTGCCTAAAATTCAGGAAAATGATCCGCTGGGATGCTGCTATACGAGCGGCACCACAGGTCGCCCCAAGGGTGTGGTATATTCCCATCGTTCCACCATTCTGCACAGCCTGGTGACAGCCTTGCCCGACTGCCTGGATTTGTCACAGGATGACTGCCTCCTGGCGGTGGTCCCGATGTTTCATGTGAATGCCTGGGGGCTGCCTTATACGTCCGTGCTCGTCGGCGCGCGCCAGGTCCTGCCGGGACCTTTCCTCGATGCTCCCAGTCTTCTGGATCTGATGGAAGCGGAAAAGGTCACCGTAGCGGCCGGGGTTCCCACGATCTGGCTGGGCATTCGCGAGGAACTCGATGCCCGACCTCGCAACCTGAACGCTCGCATGGTGGTGGGCGGAGCGGCGGCGCCGGAGCAGTTGATTCGCGATTTTGATCGCATGGGATTGCAGCTGATTCAAGCCTGGGGCATGACAGAAACCTCACCGGTCGGTCTGGTGTCGCGTCTTTCACCGGCCGCCCGGAACCTGCCTTTGGATGAGCAGTATAAACTGCGCGCGAAACAGGGGCGTCCGGCGCCTCTGGTTCAAATCCGGGTGTGCAATGAAAAGGGTGAAGTGCCAGCGGATGGAAAAACCAGTGGCGAGGTGCAGATCCGAGGCCCCTGGATTACCCGTGGTTATACGTCCGGTGTAGTCGATCAACGCTGGACGGCGGATGGTTATTTTAAGACGGGTGATGTCGCCAACCGCGATGCCCTCGGTTACATCCAGCTTACGGATCGCACCGCGGATCTGATTAAATCCGGTGGTGAATGGATTGCCAGCCAGACGCTGGAAAACGTAATCATGGGTCATCCGGCGGTGCGGGAGGCTGCGGTCATCGGCGTGCCGCACCCCAAATGGAGTGAAAGACCGCTGGCCGTGGTGGTCCTGAAACCAGGAGCCAAAGCCAGTTCCGACGAATTGAAGGAGCATATGGCGCCGCATTTTGCGAAATTCCAGCTGCCGGATGCCTTTGTTTTTGTGGACGCCATTCCACGAACGTCAGCCGGGAAATTCAAGAAAACCGAGCTAAGGCAGGAGTATCGTAACTGGTCCTGGTAATCCTTAATTGCATTGACCGATGGAGCCCTCGGCACAGACGCGACCGTCCATCCAGAGGGCGCCGCTGAGCTGGGCTCCCTGCCAGTTCACAGTTCCATTGAAGGTGGCGCCGGTCAGGTTCACGCCGCGCATGTCGCTATCCTGGAAATCCACGTCACCTTCAAAGGAGGCATAACTGAAGTTGGAATCGATCAGCCGGCCTCGCACAAAAGCGAAACGACCCTGGCTGACGATGGCGGAGAAATTGCCGAAATCAGCCGCCGAATCCTCGATGCTCACATCCTGAAAACGGGTGGCGCTCCAGTTGACGGCAGCCAGGCAGGTATTCTTCACATTCAATTCCGTAATATCCGCATCCGCAAAGTGGGAAAGCCTCAGATCGGAATCCTTAAAGCTGGCCTGGCGCCAGGCCGTGCGCGAGAGTTCTGTCAGGATCATTTCACTGCCTTGAAAGACTGCGCGATCCCACTGTCCCTGGACAAAGGAATTTTCCGACAGGCATGACGCCTGCAGGGTCAGATCCTGCCAGGCCTGTTGATCGGTTTTCCGGGAGGCGAGGCGAATGCCGTGCAATGTCTGGGAGTTTCCCAGACTATCGACCGTTTGCAGCTCAGCCGCAAGCGAGGCCAGCCCACAGACCCGTGGGGGTGCCGATACCTTGCAATCATGGATGCCGGAAAAGGGCGCCGTGATCGTGGCCTCCGAAGACTCCACAGTTTTATCTGGGATGTCCGTATCAGCGCTGGCGGATTTACCGCGTAACCGGGAGGACGAGCAGGCGGAAGGGATCATCGACAGGATCAAAATCACGAGCAATGACGCGTACATGGCATTTCCTCATGGCTAATCCTATCGTAAGAGGTTTGTGTGTTTTTACCCGAATCGCTGCCTTATCGGCTAAATTAAGGAAAAACTTGAGGGAAGTCTAAATTTGTACGGATCGGTAAAGTTTTCACTCGAAATTCCGATAGCGTCTGCACTTGCAATTAGAGGCATACCATGAATCAGGATTGGCTTGTCCTACGACTTCGGTCGTGGGTGCTACTGCTCGGTCTTTTTTCGCAGATGATCGCCTGTCAACAGAATGGCCCTCTGCAGGGGCCCGTGCGTCCAGCAGATAAGAAAACAGATCCTTCTGATAAGCAGACTGAGGATGATGCTGAGGCCGAACGCGTTTCGCCGCCCAGCAATATCATTGGTTCCTATCTCGCCTGTATCGAGAAAGAGGAGCTTGGCAATAATATTCAACAAAACGCCACGCTGCAGTGCGGTGTTTACCGTGAACCAGGTCACACCAATATGCAGGTCACCTTGCTGAACCAATGGCAGCTGACCGGCTCCACGGCCGTCCTGCGCGCCGTGTCACCAGGATCCGCGAGTCTCGTTGAAGTGCAGTTCCAGGCGTCTGATTTGATATCCCTCAAGCAGTCGATCCGTAAAGCGCGCCTGACTGTTAAGGTCGATAGCGGTGATAGCTTTGGAGGCGTGGTGTCCGACCTTGTCCCTGCGGACAGTCGTCTTGCAACCGTGAATGCCAACAAAACGGCGAGTCTTGTTCCGCTTTGGAATGAAGGCTTTGAAGGAACCCAGTTCCCCGACTTCGATTCCTATCTCTATCATGAACTGAAGGAATTTGTGATGACCACGGTCATCGACTGGGTGAACCCCACGACGCAAATTCCTTCCTGTGGTCTGCCCCTCTTTGAGGCGATGCGTTTCGCAACGCTGGAAGGTGGCGTGGATAACATCGGCGCCGCCGAAGGTCAGCAGTTTGTCGACACAGACAGCGCCTGCTGGCCCGAGGATGCCATCGACCCCATACGGGGCGCGAGCAATCTTGCGATTCGCAAGGAACTTGTTTTGAATGCCGGTCGCGTGTATCGGGTCAGTTTCAAAGTCCGTCAGCAGCCTTTGCCGGGTGGAGTTGGTCCATTCCTTCAGGGTCTTCAGGTCAAGATCAACGGCCAGGTGGTTCGCGATCTTCGTGCCTTTACGAATGCCTGGCAGGACGTGAGCTTTGAGTTTGTGGCCGCCAGCGGTCTGACCAAGATCGAATGGGTCGATGTCGGCGCTGCGGATGACTCGGTTGGTGTTCTGCTGGATGACCTGCGCGTTCAGGTCGAGAATTTCTAAATTCCTATGAGCCTCCATCGCCTTCGATGGAGGCTTTTGCTGGCCTCATCTTATAGAGGCGCATTCTCTCCACGATGAGCCGTAGCCATGCTGGACAAGGCCCGACAGAAGGCTTTGACATCCAGAACCACAGCACACTGTTCCTCAGCGAGAGAGGCGACCGCCTCGGAAATCACATCAGCCAGGAGTTCCTGCTCATCTTCGGGAATGGCGGCTTTGGCAAAGAGTTCCGTGAGGGCCGTATTGTCGTTCACCACACCCTCGTAGGCCTTGTCGGTGCGGGTCAAGGATTCCGCTGGCGCTGTTTCGCCATTGAGAGGGCGCATGGTGACAAAATCCGGGTAGCCGGTCGTAGGGGCCCGGGTAATCACAAAGTGATAAGCGCAATCGACCTCGGGAATATCATCCAGCTCATCCATCAGGCTTTGCAGGGCGAGCAGAGCACCGCGGGCTTCATGCAGAGGCAGCCAGGTCTCGTCCATGTCGTCCGCAACGATGTAGTCCGTCAAAAATGCAAGTGCGGTTTCGGCCGCGTCGGACACAGTCTCGCCATAGGCGTGGAGCTGCCCGTCCTCGTCGATATGGATGCCATCGCTTTCCAGGGCTTCGGCATCTTCGTCCTCGTCCTCGTCCTCATCGGACACGTCATCTTCATCATCCGCGTCAGCTTCTGAAACTTCGATGGGTTCTTCCAGAAGTCGCTCCGGGCGATCGTCGGAAAAGGCAAAGGAATCTTCAAAGGCCTGCAATAGTTCGTCAAAGGTAACGCCGAGATAAGAGATCATACCGGACTCCGAGGTGGGAAAATAAACAGCTCACAAAGGTTCACCCTTGTTACAGGATGAGCACCCCGGGGTCAAGCTTATAGGGCAGTCTGGTCCTGGCTTTGCGGCCGATGATTTAAACATATTCCTGAGTCAGCCGCGATATGAGTTGAATTCCGTAGCCCGTACCGAGGCCACCCGCCGTATTCGATGGGCCGGCCATATCGATATGAAGCCAGGGAATATCCAGGTCATCCATATGGCTATAGATAAATTGGGCGGCACAGCTCGGCTGCGCGTTGCTGCGGTTTTTCACGGAGTTCACCATGTCGGCGATCTGGCTTTTGAATTCATTTTGATAAAGCTCCGGCGCGAAGGGCAGGGGGACCACCATGTCACCGGTTTCCAGGCCGACTTTTTTCGCGAGCTGCTCCAGATCTTCACGGTTGGAGACGACGCCGGCATGCAGAAGTCCGGTGGCCACCATCTGAGCGCCCGTGAGCGTGGCCGCGTTGATGATCAGATCCGGTTTATATTTGCGGGCACAGTAGGATAAGCAATCGGCGAGCACAATGCGGCCCTCGGCATCGGTGTTATTCACTTCCACCGTTTTGCCCGAATGCATTTTGATCACATCATCGTTGCGGAAGGAATGCGGACCTATCGCATTTTCCACGAGGCCCACGCAGGCGATCACGCGATGCGGACACTTGTTCAGGATCAGATAATGAAAGGCCCCGAGTATCGCCGCGGCTCCGCCCATGTCACCCTTCATGCCGACCATGCTGGCTCCGGGTTTCAGGCTCAGGCCGCCGGTATCAAAGGTGACTCCTTTGCCGGCGAGCACCACCGTTTTTTTCGCGGTCCTGGGTTTATAGTCGAGGATCACCATGCGCGGAGGCTCGGCCGCGCCTTTGCCGACCGCGTGAATACCCAAAAGACCTTCCGTTTTCAGGCGGCTCCCGACGATTTCCTTATAAGTGCAGCCCGGAATGCCCTTGAATTTATCCTTCACCTCATCCGCAAAGGCATCCGGCGTCAGTTCATTGGGCGGCAGATCCACGACCTGGCAGGCCCAGACCACCTGCTCGCTGAGACTGCGCACGCGCTCGTTGGCCTCGATCACATGTCCTTTGTGATCGAGCGCGATGACATGAATGGTTCGCGGTTTGGCATTTCTGCGGCGGTTCACAAGGCGCAGACGCCGGGCCACTGCGGTGGCCACACTTACATAATGTTCGGGCCGATCGAGATAGAGCACCACGAGGGAATGCTCCTCGCTTTCAATAGCGTCGAGCTGCTGAAAAAACCATTCCCGGCGGGTTGGACTGTTATCCTTGGCCACTTTTTCGGGAAGTATGCCCATCACCACCTTGTGGGGGCTCGTGAGACCGGTCAGGGTTTGAAAGCTGATGGGCGTGCGTCCGAGGCGGGGGGTTTTCAGAGCTTCCTGAAACAAGGCTGCGACCTCGGCCGGCAGAATTTTTTCATGCAGTTTGTTTTGAAAAGCCTTGAGAGACCCGACCATGAAGACAGCACCTTTTTTAGGCAGAATACCTTTGGTGCTGTTCAGAAACCTCAGATGCATGCAAACCTCATCGAAAACGGAGAGGCGAAGCCAGACTGGCCTCACCTCCCTGTTGATACCTGATCGTCATTCATTCCTATTTGTACCACTAAAGAAGGGCATGTACGAGCACTCGATGGTCGTGAAGATTGGCGCCGTGGATATGAGGCAAAAGCACGGCCTTGGGGTGATAGCCGATCGCAGCACCGGCCTTGAGCAGCATGGGCAGGTCATTGGCACCGTCGCCGACAGCCGCCACGTCCTCATGAGCGAATCCGCGCTGCCGGCAGATCGCATCCAGATACCCGGCTTTGACTTCGGCGTCCACGATCTCACCGATGAGTTCGCCGGTCAGCTGACCGTTCGCCACAGCCAGTTCATTGGCGCGGAAACCCTGAAAATCCAGCTCGCTAACGATCTTTTGCGCCAGCGGGTTGAAGCCGCCGGAGACGAGATGAAGTTCCACGCCGCGTGCACGAGCCGCCCGGGCGAACTCGTGCATGCCGGGATTGATGGTCAGCCTTTGCCCCACGCTGTCGATGACTGTGGCCGGGACCCCGCGCAGCATGGCCACACGCTGCCGCAGCGCCTCCTTGAAGTCGAGAAGGCCGGCCATCGCCTGCTCCGTGATGCGATGCACCTCCTCCTCGCGACCCGCGGCCCGGGCCAATTCGACAATCGATTCCTCGGCGATCACCGTGGAATCCATATCGAGGAACACAGCCTTCCACGGGCGTTCCGGAACAACCAGGGCGGTGTTGCCGGCACTGTTGATCCCCAGGACCTGTTGGCGAACCGGGCCGGGAATGGGTCCCGGCTGATGCGCATAGACATGAAGGTTCAAATCGGTGACAGTTTGTGGGGGATCAAAACCCTTGAAGAGCGAGGATCGTGTGGCATCGACGATCAAACGATAAGACGACATGGAAACCCTTTTTCACGTTAAATGTGCAGGGATCAGCTTTGCTTTATGGAAATGCTTCGATTCCGGGCGGGGAATCAAGAGAATTATGGGGGAGGTGCTACGGATGTGTCATGAGGGTGGAAGGGGCAGATGATATCGGGATCTGTCGGGAGAACATGTGTATACCGGAGAGCTTTTTTGGAGTAAAGGTGGCCGCCTTCCAACCCTCTTGTTCATTCTTAGGCCACTTTATCGTTGCTTCATAATGCTGTGAAATTATTTAATCTTGGTAATTGTAATAAGCTCGCCTTATTGCTTGTCAATTTTCCGCAAGCCAACTCATCCTCAGAGACCGCATCCTTCTCCGCAAGCCAACTCATCCCAGAGTCCGCAACCCATCACTTTTCGGTCTTGTCCGGCGCGGGCAAGGGAGTCTGTCCCATCTGCTCTGAGATCCACTGCAGGCAGATCTTCGCCGCCAGGCCCATGGTACGCTTGCGTAGGTAAGCCACGCGGATTCGATTGGAAACGGTGGCCTTCACATGCAGACGCCGCAGTTTGGGCTCACGGTTCAGAAGACTTTTCAGGCTGGCCTCGGGCAGGAGCCCGGCCCCCATGCCTTCCCGCACGAAGTCGGCCACCGCGTGATGATCCATCACGGTGCAGCGGATATCGAGCTCCTTCGGCAGGCGGTTGAAGTTTTTCTTGAACCAGGCGTTCAGGAGTTCAGGTGCTTCCACATAATTCACAAAGGGCAGACGGCAGTAGTTGTCAAAGAGTTCATCGGACTCCTTGAACTGCTGCACGAAATCCTCGTGACAGATGAGATCGTACGGATCGCTGGCCACTTCATCGAATTCGATATTGGGCTCGTTGACAAATGCGTCGGCAAAGGCAAAGTCCAGACGACCCTTCTCGAACCAGGTGCTCAGCTCACTGGCCAATCCCACCCGCATGTCGAACTTCACTTTCGGATGCTGGCGTCCAAATTGAGCCAGCAGCTCCGTAATCCGACGTTCGCGAAGGGAAGGTGAGATTCCAACTTTGACACGACCCTGCAGCTCATTGTCCTGGTTGGAAATCTGCCGCAGCGTATTCTCCAGATCGTCCAGGCGCCGGGAACACTCGGCATAGAGCTGTTCAGCTTCATCGGTTGGGATGATTTTGCGGTTGATCCGATCAAAGAGAATGATACCGAGTGTATCCTCGAGTGACTTGATCTGCTGACTGACTCCTGATTGAGTCAAGTGCAACTGCTTGGCTGCCAAAGTCATACTGCGAGTCCGATACACTACGAGAAAAATGCGTAGATAATTGAGGTTGAGCCTGGCAAGCAAAGACATGATACGTTGACCTCAGTTGTTGGCCGGCAGGATTCCGCGCCCTTTTGCCAAGGGCGGAACCATCTCATATACCTCGAGCGTCCTAAAATGTCAGCAGGTTTCTTCCCGAGGAAGCAGGGGTATGAACCCGGCCCACCTCATGGATTAAAGAGTTTCTCACGACTCAGATAGCAGTAGTAGAAATGAGCAGCATCCAAAGCATCAACCCAAATGGTGTCGTGGTAGTAGTCATAGTGGGCCGCGATTTCCTTGCGTTCGATGGCATCCAGCACAAAGTCCTGGTCCAGCTCATAGAGCTCGCACATTCCACCCAGAGATACACGCTTGCCTTCGTATTGTCCTGGGTCGTGACCCAGCTCCACCAGAGCTTTTTTGAAGACCGACTTGCCGACTTGCGGACCCATGAAAGAACTCCTTCCGAGAATGGTTGGGGTTATCTATTACCATTCTAGGGAGGGTTTACGGTGTTCTTCAACGGGTAAACCTTGCAGTACGGGTGCTACGCAGGGTGCGTGCTGCCTGGGTCCTGGCGGGTTTGTGGTGTCAGGGGATTGTCGTTTCGTCAAAGGACTGGCGGACGCCCTATCCGAAAACCCCTCGTATGGATCGGGCCTGATGTCCGCCGTTCAACCTCATGACATGGGTTTCACGCCATCGAGCAGAGTCTTGTGCGGATGGAACAATTTCCGGGAAATTTCCGGATAGAGGACATTGGCCGTCAGACTATTGCCGATCACTTCATAGAGCACGATTTCATGATAAACCACGGGTTCCCCATGCATGGTTTTTTCCGCCAGGATCCAGAACGGACAATTTTCAAGATCATAGGCGCGGGAATGTTCCGGGATCTCCGCCGCGACAAAGACCGGATTGAAATGCGTGGCCTTGGTCGGATCCTCCAAAAACCGTTTGCGATCCACGGCGCTCACATGCGGCAATTCCAGACAGATGCTGACTTCGCCGTCTTTGGTGTGGGCGAAAACCGGTGTGCCGCCTATGTCTTTGCCGCTATTTGGAACCTGGCCCAAGGTATTCACCGGCCGATCATAGAGTTCCTTCAGCGCGCGTTTGTCCTGATGATTGCGGCGCATCCGGAGCGCATGCGACTCGGGACAATGGAAGCCCTGCACCAGAAGTTTCCAGAGCGGCAGCCAGGGGCGTTCCAACTCCTTGAGCCACGAGCCGGTCGGTATGGGCCGCGGGTTGACCATATTCTGCAGGAGTTCGTCCGCCAGCTGGGCCGCTGTTGTCAGATCATCGCTGTGCAAACTTTGCCGAATGCGGCGGACGGTGGCCAGAACCATCTGGTGCTGCACGAGGAAGAGTTCGGTTTCGTCCTGCACCTCGCGACTCCAGCCGTTGACGTTGTCGATATTGCGAATGAACAGCGAGTGCGCGGTGGGAGTTTTTTGCCGAACATCCTGAAAGAGTTTCACGAGCATGCCGTGGCCCGCAGGCACGATGGAAAGTTTACCCTCGGGCGTGCGGTAAGGCATTCCATCCGGACGAAAGCGCAGCGTGGAAAGCTGTTCCCCTTGCTCCAAAAAATAAAGCGGATGCGCGTCCTCGGGGGTCTTACCGGCGAGGTGCTCGGCGAAGAGACCAGACTGCTCCAGAGGCGCGACGTAATATTCCGCCATGATCCCGTGGATTTTTTCATGCTCCTGCTGCTTCATCTGCAGAAACGTGGGACCATCCTTCCAGCAAGGCAGAAGTGCCTTCGGCAAATCGATTTCCGTGATGATGTCCTTGGCCTCTTCCGCGCTGATGCGGGGGCAACGCTCCTGCGTAATAAATTGCGTCAGGTGCAGAGGCAGAGGCCAGCTGCTTGCGTCCTGCTGTCGCAGGCTGCGATGCTGGGCCTCGATCTTTTCCTGGTCGCCTTCCTCCAAAGCCTGACGCAAATCCATCAGAGGTTTGAAGTAACGACTCGCCGCCCCTGCGGCCGGAACGAAGGCCGCAAAACCCTGGGCTTTATCGCGATGGATTTGATGCAGGTAACGCGGGGGAAGAATGCCCCCGTTTTCCAGTCGACAGGTATCCTCGACAGGGATGAAAAGATCATCCCGATTTTTTACACCTTCCGTGATTCGCTGCTGATGAATCTGAATATCATGCACATCCAGATTGAGGTCGCGGATTTCAGCAACTGACATTCCTTTAAGCATAGCGCAACTCCATGGCCCCTTGTTGTTCCTACCTTTGAACACGCCATGGATTGCCGCTTTCTAGACCTTGCTTGCCATCCGTGCCTGTCTCTTGAGCGCGGCCCGTGCCGCCTGCCGGACCATCGGGGATGGATCCTGGGAGGCCAAAGGTCGCAGAAGATTTTGTGAAACATCCGGCTTATCCGCAAGGGGGAGAGCTTCGCAGATCTCCGCGCGAATCCACGCGTGTGCGTGATTATGCAGCAAATTTTCGAAAACCTCTAGCAAAGTCTCGTCTTTTTGCTGTTGTTTTAAAATTTCAATCAGCAGCCGCAAAGCCTCTGGAGTCAGAAGGGGCGTTTGATTTTTCATCCAGGTCATCCGGTCTTCGCTAGGATGGCTAAGCAATCGCTCCAGGACTGCAGCCTGATAAATGGCGGGCAGCCCCTTGAGTGCCGGATGCCGAACGGCACAAGCCGCAAAGGCGAAGGCCGCACGTGTCAGCTCCAAACCCTTGGCACTCAAGCGAATCAGGCTGGGCAGAGGGCGGCGACGGCTTTCTTCATACACGAGTCCACAACGGCTTAGTGTACCCAGATCGCTGCTCAGATGTTCGCCAATGCCACTGCCGGCGATGGTTTTAGCATCATTGCCTTGCCAATTGCAGCAGAGCAGGATGTTAAAAAGACGATTGAGGTATTCCGGCGTCAGCGTCTTTTTCTTCGTGTAGGGTTCCCGCTGCAGTATATTCTTCAGGCGATACAGGTCAAGGATCCATGGGCAGGCTTCCTGCTCGATGAAGATGCGGCTCATAATGCGATAGAGTTTGCTGGCCAGCTCCGGGGCGAACTGAAAGAGTCCAGCGGTTTCGGCGTCCTGGTCGAGCCGCACAGCCGTGCGCAAAAGTTCGATCAGATTCCGCCCAAAGCCGATGTCATCGGCCAGCTCCTCGTCATTCGTGGCCAGGGTGGAACAGACAAAGAGGTGTTCGAGAAATTCCTCTTCATATTTTTCCGCGGTCCAGTCGATTTCAATCGGAGTATAAGAATGCAGCAGATCCAGGCTGTTTTCCACCAGTTGGGTGCCGAGGTGTCTGGGGATCTGGAACTCACTGCATAAAAAATCGATGGAAAGCTCAGAGAGGATCGGGGCGTTATGCCAGGCACGCTGCCGTATCAGGAGATAGGTCAAGTCAAAAGTCAAAGACCGTGAGAGTGCCGGACTGAAGAGTCGTAGATCATGTTCCTGCATCAGGAAACCATGGATTCTTGTCTGGAGTTTAAGCAGCAGGGAGCCGAGGCCCTGTTGATCGAGGTAGGAGGCTTTGCGATGTGCGCTTCTGACAAAGTCCATAGTCATCTCCTTAAACTTATCCCCCATTGTACCGACAAGACAGAGAGACTCATAAGTGGACAAAATTAAATTCAGTCCAAGTACGCTGGATCGCAGATAGAGATTCTGTTTTTGTATCAGGTGACAATTTCGAGGCGGCATGACGGCGAAGAACCTACAAAACCTGAAGACCTACCTGGAAGACACAGGCTTTATCCAAAAGGATGAACATGTCTTCACGTGGGCTGCGGATCAAGGGCGTGCGCCCCACCGCAAGCAGCTGCCTTGGCAAATTGTGGACTGGACCCTGGAGCTGCATGGCCAGGAACTCCTGCAAACGCAGTTCGAAGCCCAGCTGCGTCGCGAATCTTTGGTTCAAAACTGTGAAGACCTTTTGCGGGAACGCTTCGAATCTTTCCGCGCCATTGCCTTGCAGGATGACAACGAGGACGGCTTCTGGCTGCTCTTTGAATTCCTCGATCGCGATCTGGATGCGGACCAAAGTCGTTTGATCGAGCAGGAGGACCTGCAGAGGAGCCAGCTGCCGCACGGCATGGCGGGACTCCATCTGACCGTGATCCAGGCTCTGGGTCAGCTCTCCGTATTCATGACGAAACATTTCTTTTTGGGTAATGTTCCCGGTCAACTTCTGATCGAATTTCCCAAAATCATGACCGAGGCTTTGTTCGGCGACACGCTGAAAGGCCAGGCCAACTTCAATGCCTATATCACGACAGCGGCGGCTGAGGATCTGCGCAAGGCACTGATTCAGGCCAGTCTTCTGCCGGATTTTCTGATGCAGTGGATCCATGAGGATCAGCAAAAGGCCGAGAGCCCCTTCCAACAGGTCCGGCTTGTTTTTCGGGAAGCGGCCTGGTCTCTGGCCTGGAGTCAGAAAGAGGAACTGCCGGAGCTGGTCGTTCCACCGATCGAGGTTCTGGAGCAGAAGGAAGTGGCCCGCCGTTTCCAAAAGCTCGATGAATTGATTCTGCTCGAGGATTACGAAGGAGCCATCACGCAGTGCCGTGAGTATCTGCAGAAGTACCCGTCCTCGCTCTACCTTGTGCGCCGCTGGGCTTTCCTGACCCTTTGGGGCGGTTTGTCCTTTGACCAGGCGTATCTCGATTTGATGTCCAAGTATGATCCAGCCAACCTGATGACGCTTTCGCTGTGGATTCGCAAGAGCCTCGCGGAGATGAATTCGGATGTGCTTTTGGAAAACCTCTCCCGGCTCGGCAACAGCCTGGGGCAGGCGATCCTGGATTTCGCCGACATTGATATCACCAGTCTCACCCTGCCCGAGATGCTGGGGGATGCCTGGAATGAAAAGGACGATCAACGGGCCGTGGCCTGTTATGAAAGGGTTTTGCAGACCCGTGGGGAAGTGCCACGCATCCTGGTGAAGCTGATCCGTTTGATGCGTGACTTCGATGATTCCGCGGCTGAGGAAGGTTACATGGATCGTCTGCTGTCCTGTGAGGTGCCGATCCGCACCCGGGCCGCGATCTATTTCCGTCTGGCCGAAATCAAACAGGGTGAGGATCAGGAGGAAGCCGTCAAGTGGGCTCTCAAGAGCTGGCAGACCAACCGCAGTCAGGTGAAATATGCGATGCTGGCCGCGGATCTTCTGATCGCGCTCCAGCGGGCTCATGAAGCGGTGCATGTTCTGGTCGAGACCTGCGAGTTTCTTGCGCCGGACGAGCCCTTGTCGTCGCGCGTGGAATTGGAGCTGAAAATTTCCTCCATCTGGTTGAACGAACTGCATCGTCTGGATCTCGCTCAGGAGCGTTTGGAACGCGCCCGTGAGCTGGCCGGTGATACAGCGGAAGCCTTTGATATGATCCTGCCCCTGGCTCAAAACCTGGGGGATCCCGTCTTCTATGGTGACCTGCTGATGCAGGCTCTGCAAAGCGCGAGCAAAGCCGGGCAGCATGAGCGCGCGGATCAGATCGTCAAATCCCTTCTGGCTCTGGCGGATGAGGTGGGTGACAGCGAACAGCTGGGGCGCTTCTACAGCCTGATTCTGACCTGCTCGCTGCTCGACGTGAATCAGATTGAAAGCATACTGCAGAGGCCGAACCTGAGTCTGCCTTATGACAAGATTTTGCAGGCGATGGATTGGCAGCTCAATCTTCTGGATGAAAGTCTGCGCGGGCATTATCTCCTTTTGATGGGCGATATCGCGCGGCAGTATATTCAGGATAACAACCGGGCGCGGCAGTATTACGAGCGTGCCTTTGAACATGGCCATCTGAGTGAGGCGGCTTTCGATTATCTGGATGTGCATTATGCGCGCAACGGGCTCAACCGGCAGCGCTTTGAGCTTCTTAAAAACCGCTTGAACTCGGCCAATGAAGCCGATCGCAAGGTGATCCTGCGGGAACTCTATTACTTCGATGATGGCGTGTCGGACGCGGAAAGGGATCATTTCTCCATTGAAATGTTTGCCCTGGACTCGGATGATGTCGGGCCTCTCGAGGAGCGCATTGCGTTTTATGAAATGCAGGTCAACGCGCCTGGCATTTTTGAATTGCTCCAGAGCGCCGTGGAAGCGACTGAAGATACCGAAGCCCTGACACCGCTTCTGTTCAAGGGTTTGCAGGCTCTGCAGTCCACACCCGGTGACACCCGCTACCGTTATATGGATGAGCTGATACGACATTTGTTGCTCTTTGGCATGGAGCGCAGTGAACATGCGCACATGGCCTTGACTTACCTTTGGTCGGATCCGCATAAGGCTTTTGCCAAGCCCTATTTGGAATATCTATTAAGCATCGGCGAAGTGCCTGATCTGGAACCCGACCTGATGGTGGAGGTCTTGGATGATGGGGCCATCAAGGTCGATCTTTTGATGCGCCTGGCTTCGGCAGCCAGCGATATCGATAAGGCCGTGAACTATGAACGTCATGCCTTCCGCATCGCCCGTAATGTGCAGGGCATGCTCAGCACAAGGCTTGAGATTCTGCAGCGCCTCGCCGAGCACACGAGCCTGACGGACGAGGAGCTGAGCGAATTTGTGAAAACGATCCGACAGTCGGGACGAACACAGCATGTTCTGCGTGTCCTTGGGCTGCAGATCCCTCTCGCTCGCACGGAAGTCATGCGTGACAAGCTCTTTCACCTCGCTTCCGAATTCCTGGCGATGGCAACGGTCGATTCCCTGGATCTGGACCTCATTCATGATGCCATTGTCCATCTGAGCCCTGAGCAGCAGAACGGGCTTAAGACGATCTGGCTGGAACGCATCGGCTTTGATGATGACCTGCATAGCCGCGATTATGCCGTGCAGATGCTTCGGGACAAATCGTTCTGGGAGCATCAGAAGGCAGCCACCATCCTGCTGAAGCAGATGCTGGACGTCTGGCAGGAAACCAATCTGATCAAAGGCATCGTGAGCCCGATTTTGAAATCCCTGATGGATGACAACCGGGAAAACGATCTGCGTTATTATCTGAATTTCCTGCTGCCCACGGGTCTGATCGGACAGTCGACGGCGCTGGCGGCCTTTGAATACTTCGCCAACCGGCGGGATACGGTCGCCATGGAGCGGTACTGGCTGCATAGCCTTGAGCTTCTGGAAAACGCGGAGCAGACGTCACGACTGCTCGATTACTCGAAGGATCTTTTGCAGGAAGTCGGCATGATGAGTTTCCTCTTTGAAACCATCGCTGAGCTGCTCGATCATAACAAGCAGGCTCGCTTCCCTGTGGAAGTGCAGCGTGAAATGCGCCTCTTCCATGCTGAGCATCTGTATGCGTCGGGCAAGGATCGCCGCAAGGCCCTGTCGCTCTTCGAACAGGTTTACGCCGCGAATATGGATGAGGTCCGCGCCTGGGGACCCTTGCTCGTCCTGTATTCGGAATTCAATTCCGACACGGACCTTTATGAAATCCTGCACCGGATCCTGCCGCGTCTGCGCAGGGATCGGGAAACGGTGGAGCGCTTCAATCTTGATCTGCCGGCCCTGGAACATGATCTGATCACGATCGGTGAGCGTCTGGGCATCAAACCCGAACCGACCGATGTGGATATCAGCTTCACGCTGCCTGTTGATTTACAGTTTGGTGGTGCAGGGGAATCCGTGCGGGGCATGGGCCCGGAAGGCACGCAGGTTCGCGCCAAACCGGAAGCCCTGGACCTTGGCGAGGCTGTGGCGCCGCCGCTGCCGCCGACCCCAATGCCGGAAATTCCGGAGTTTCAGACGGGTGGTGCGGCTGAAACGCGGCCACGTTCCGCTGTGGTCATGTCCAACAATGAGGCTTCGGCCGACAGTACGCTGAACTTTGAAAAGTTTGTCTATAACGCGCAGCCCGGTCCCATGGATACCAAGGTGGCCCAGCATCCCATGGGTCTGCCGGTGCCGCCACCCATGGACGGGCCGCCGAGCAGCTTCTCGGTGCCTGTGCTGCCGGATGGTGTGGAAGCGGATGAGCCGCGACTCGCAACGGTGGTGGCCCCGCGTCCGGATCTCACAGGGCCGCGCAACACCGTGATTCGGCCCCGGGAATCGATGGAAGCCACGGCGATCCATAAGGACATGACGTCCCAGATCGAATATCCGTCACCGCCTTCCATGGAACCGGATGAGCGTCTGCAGATCACGTTTGAACCGGATGAGTGGCGGATTGTAGCCACCCAGGGACGGGCTCGCGAGGGGCTTTGTCAGTGGCTCCTGGCCAATCCTTTGCCGGATAAAACCGAACAGCACATGGCTGTGCAAATTGCGGCCGTATTTGAAGAGAACATTCCGCTTCTCGAGCAGTGGCGTTATCAGGTCTGGCGTCAGCCCACGGATTATTTTTATGATTTGAAATGGACCGACCGCATGGGACGCGAGATGTTCCATCCTGGAATCAAGAGTCCTCTGGCGCGGCTTTTGAAAACGCTGCATCCGATTGTGGTGCAGCAGTTCGCGTCCCATATGAACATCAAAGGTATCGCCGAGCGTCTGAAGTTCCGTTCGGATGAATTGCAGAAGATCCGCCGCCATCTGGAGTGGAAGGATGAGGTGATCCAGCGCTGCGGTCTGCGCTACTATGTGAAGTTTTTGAACGAAAACAACTACCACCTCTTCCATATGGCGAAGCTGGAGGATCGCTTCCAGTTTGATTTTGAGAAGCGGGAGATTTACATCGACCGTGAGTACTATTTGAGCGTGCCGCCGACGCATCTTTTCCATCGGCTCGCGTTTCTGATTCGCGCGGTGAGCGTGGATTATTATCCGTATCTGCACCTGAGCCCGAGCAATGACCTCTTCCCGTTCCTGATGAAATGCCGCCGTTCGCTGGAGCAGAATCGGGTCGATTCCTTCAAGCGCATGCTCGGTATGGAAAAGGATGCGTTGAAGCTGATGCTCTCGCAGGCGGATCGTGATTACCTGGAGCAGCTCTTTGTGGAAGTCGGGTCCCTGTCTCCGGATAAGATCACGAAGATCGTCGGTGTCTATGTGGATCAAATCTATCGCCTGAATATGGCTGAAAGTTTGGATCTGGTTGGGGTGATTGAGTCCATCAGCAATACCAACCTGCTCACCGATCGTATCAGCCCCTTGGCTTTGGTGAATCAGTCGGCTTCGATTCGAACCCTGATTGCCTTCACTGCCGACCTCAAGTTCCAGCACAAGGAAAAATAACCCATTGGAACCGTCTGTCTTGCGTTCTGTTAAAAGAACTGGACAGCGGGCCAATTATCCACGATTTTATGCAGGAAGCCCTCGGCTGCAAAATGCAGGGCCATCTGCATTTTTTTGCAATAATTCCGGCAACTCTCCGTCTTCTCTATGATTGACTGAAATTGTCCATGCAGGTCCCTGAATAAAATCAGGCGGTTAAAGGTCTCAGTAGCCTAAATGAGAGCATAAGCGTGGCGTTTCCCTCGATTGAATGGCGAAGATTAAGGATGGGATAACGACGTGCTTACGCACGATGGTGGGGGAGTGGCAGGAATATGAGAGAAGACAGCCACGCGGTCACGAGGCTCTCAGGTTGTGAGAGTCTTTGCTCTTCCGGGATGCAAGTGATGTTGCCCGAATCTGCGGTGGACTGTGGCATGAGTTGAAGGAGGCTGCAAGCGTTTCCAAGTGCCTGGACTTACATAATCTTTCGTGGCGGTTAACGACGGCGTTTACTTTCACAAGATCAGTTCATCACGGTGAGAGGCACTCACTTCATCGTGGCAACCAAACGCATTGATTTCAAGGGTTTCACGCGGTTTATCGGCTCGACTCCAGGCTTGACAAAACACAGGCGCTAGGGGATATGTTAAACCAAAGTGAATCCTCCTCAATAGACAGATGGGAATAGGACGGAACACATGAAACACGGTATTTGCGACATTCTCCGTGAAAAGATGATGGCCTATATAGAGCCCCGGGATGAAAGCGTGCGTTGGCTTTCCCAGCGCGTGGGGTTGCCTTATAGCTCAGTGTATCGAATCATCAGCCGCGAGGCGCATAACTGCACCTTTCGGAACGCTTATCAGATATTGAAAGTTGTGGCGCCGGATGAAGCTAAGTCGATCTTAGTGGAGCATTTTCCGAACTTTTCTCCGCTGATTGAGCAGGATAAGAATTTTGTTGAAAATGAATCCAAACTGGATAAAGCTCTGGACCTGGTGCTTCAGACGAAGATGCTCTATCTTGTGCATTCGATGGCTTCGACAGCTCTGGGTACGACCCGTACTGAAGTAAAAGAAACGTACGGGCGTGTCGGAGTGGAAGCGCTCGACCTTCTGCTGGAGGAAGAAATCCTCGCTGAGCGCCGAGACGGAACAATTAAAGATCTGTTGTTCGAAACTATGGGCTCAAACGAAGAGCAAGCCCGCCAAACAATACGCTACAACTTGGATAGTTTCCAGGCTGCAGATAAGTATTCAGGAATAGTCAACTTTGTGGAAGGTTATAATGATCAGGGTGCTCAGGAAGTCCTTTCTATTGTGAAAGAGGCTTTTGCCAAGGTCGAAGCACTAAGAAAAGATCCGACCAAATGGGGAAAGCATCGAATGTTTCTAAGCATTGTATGCGGTCGGTTTGATGCCCAGATCACTAAAGCTGAAGGGGTCCAGAAATGAAATTCGTCGCAAAATTAATGGTCGTTATGGGTTTGGCTTTCTCCTTGTCTGCTACTGCTGGCGTTATCGCAGGTGGTGGAGGAATGGGCAAAACCCGTCTGCAGCTCACTTCGCATCTTCTAGAGCAAACTGAATTGCAACGGTTTACGCTGCTGCCATTGAGCGCGAAAGATTTCGAGAAAGAAACCGATATTCCTGAAGATCTGAAGTTTATCCCAGACGACGAATTTTCAGACCTATTGGACGTAACTACAGTTCAAGTAACAGATGAAAACGGCAAAGTTTTGAAAACTTTTACTGTTCGCAGAATTGATGAAACACCTCAGGCTTTGGTTTTTGTCGAAGTGACTGAATCCTGCGAATAACAGTGACGAACATGCCAAACTCATTTTAAGACTTTATTAGGGGCCCAGTTATGGGCCCCTTTTGCCTCTACAACGAAGTAAAGTACTCAGCGATTGCAGTAAACATAGCCCAGCACATGAAGGCTTTATTCAGCAAGACTTTCACTCCTGAAATCGGAGCCTAGCGACGTCACGAAGGCCTGCGCAGCCGCCTCCAGTTTATTGGCTTTGGATCCTATTCAGCTTAAAATATTCGCCTTAAGGATCGTACACGAGCACATTAAAGGGATCACTCATAGCGATCCAAATACGTCCGTCTTTATCAAAAAAATAGTAGCTGATATACGAGTCAGCTGAGTCAGTCGGGAGTGATGGTTGTTCCAATCTCACATCAACAAGTGTTTCCCATTGACCGTTGACCAGTTTATAGAGTTTCGGATCGCCACGAATTCCTGGTGCTACCAGATCTCCCGCCGGTGTCGTATCGAAGCTGTTATCAATATCAAAGACTATCTGAGACCAAGGAAGGTCGAAGGCTTGAATGGAATGATCTCGTTTTCTCCAAAGGGAGCTCCCCGTCCGCTCGCAGTTGGTTAAAGGGTCATGCGAAGGCTTATTGCATGTCTGCAGGACAAGGTCTCCAGCTGGCAACTGGCTGATGTGCAGCTCCTCTGCGGGATCCCGATGGCTCACAAAATCTTGAAGCCCCAATCTCGTTGGGTCAAGCTTCACGAAGCCGTCTTCGCCTCTCGCCGACTTTCCGTAAAACTCAAAGCTCCGAGTCGAAACAACAGCCAAGCCATCCACAAAGAACAGACCCGTGATAGTATGAGCCTCCGATGGCAGTGTAAAATTCTGGACCTTTTCGTCCTGAATGCGGAGTATCCTGCGTCCGTAATCAGAATTCTGGTTTCGATACCAAGCTTGTCCGTGATCATCCTTGAAGATCCCTTGGCTCAATGTCAGAGGTTTTTTTTCATTCGATAAGGACACATAAGGCTGCTTGCCACCACGTGCCAAGCGAACACCTCCGTCGGTGACGAAAACCACATCACCGTTGTCCAACTCAACGGCTCTAGTGACACTCACGGACTCGTCGACAAAAAAAGGAAGCGATTCCCAACTGTTGTTGTGGAATTTCCACACGTTCTCATAGCCAGTGGACCTCGCTCGGATGTGTCCATCCGTCGAAAGCCACATGTCAGCCCAGAAACTCTTACTAACATTCGAGGGAAAGAAATTGGCCAAGTAACTTCGCCGTTTCTTAATCCGCTGAACGGAGTATTTGCCGGTCTGTACTGACTTTCCTATCCAATAGAGATCGCCATTGGCCAAATCCCTGTCCACACTATTAATGTAGATTCGTCCCAGCACATGCTCAGGCAACAAGAAGACGTCTTTACCTGTATGAACAATAGGCCCAATATCTTTTTCATAAAATGACCAAAGCGGAGTGGTATTGCTCGTTCGCGCGGAGTATGGAAACAATGGATCCTTCACGAATGCGCGATTCTCAGCCTGGCCATCCATCCACGTGTCTCGATTCACGTCCCAGTAGGCAAAACCGGCCCGGATGGTTCCGGTCGAATCCTGTGAGAAGACGGAAGCATGCTGTAACCTGAAGTTGGGGTAATATACTTCATCGCCTTGGGGGGTATATCCGTTGACCTTTCTAAACTGATGGATTCTTGATGACTTCTTTATAGGATCGATGACCGCAATCTTGTTGGACTGTGTGGAGGTCGAGCTCCCCACCAGGGCAAGACTTGCCAGGATACGGCCTTTGGTATCAATAAGGGCAAAATGATAGCGTTCGTTGGCCGGCTTGTCATATCCCTCGACAATTTCCCATTGCGTGCCGCGATAGACAAATATCTGATCATCCGTCACGTAATAGGTTTTATCTCGTGTTCGATCGTAAAGAGGTCCTCTCTGATAAAGCATGGCTTCAATAGAACTGATATTCGGCTCCAAGTTGCCAGGAGGCAATGGCATAACGATGGGACCCGATGGCCGCAGGTGCACGAGCTGAGTAGCACTTTGCAAATACGGGGTGCTCATGCCAGGGGTCTCGAAGACCTTGAAAAGGCCTTTGAGAGTTACAAATGGTATCCAGTGATCGTCTTCCAGGCGACCAACGAAGGTCTCTCCAGGATCCTCCTGATCATCAGAAGGCGCTCTCTGCCAAATACCCCAGGCCGATCCATCAGGCGTTCCATAGGCCTTCACGTACTTGGAGACCGCAACGAGGCCCGGTATCGGTGTCCACTGACCGTCCCGCCAGCGGGCAAAACTATTTTGCTTGCCAAGGAAAAGGAAGCCACCACCCTTGAGAGGTATTATCTTGCTGGGTTCCTCCATGGCATCCCCGGGGTTATAGATGAATTCATCTATTTGCCAACGACTTTCGTTGATTCCGATCGTTCGCATGGTTGCGGCAACGTGCCCGGCGCCGTCATCAGCCTTGACGTGCAAGCGCATGACCGAAGAGCTGATATTCCATTGTGACCATACTGTGGTCAGCGAAAGATCAATCACTCTGTCACAAGGGACAAAGTCCTTCATCGGCATATCCTTGCAACGACCGCTTTCACAGGTTACGTTTTCCCCCGTGATCAGAGCCTTGCCCTGGACTATGAAATCGACTTTGCATTGCAGCGAAGCTTCGACTTCTGCCTCGCTTAAGACCGCGTGTTGCGTATAGATATGAGCCCGAGCCGAAGGTGAAGGAAAATCCATCACCGAAGGATCCCGATTCCATTTGTCGGTGTCCCATAAGACTTTGAGGTGAGGTGCTTCGCTGCTCACGATCAGTGTTTGACAGGCTTCAGTGCTCCGGTTGCCAGCCTTGTCCTGCACGAAATAGAATCCCCTATAGACGCCTGCCTTGCTCGGAGCATAGGTGGACCCGGCTTTAAAGTTTTTGGGTTCGCCGCAGGCACCCGCCGCGCGACAGCTGGTATCATTCGATGTTGCCCCTGCCTCTTCCAGACAGCTGAACATATCCTCCCGTCCTTGCGGATTCCAAGGTACGATTTCATTGGTCTTAACTTTGGCCAAAGCCGTATGCTCAGGCAGGTTTGGTGGTTGATGCAAGACGGTCAGCAGACATTCCTGGCCTCGATTGAGAAGGCGCGGCGGGGCCTGCCAGCCATCAGCAGGGTCGCTATATTCGGCTTCCAGGCGATACATTCCTTCAGGGAGATCGATGGTCGAAAGGCGGCTCGGGACGTCGTCCAAAGGCTTGCCGCGACCCTTCGTATAAAGGGAAAAAACAGTCTTGGTGGTGACATTCTCAGCTTTGATCGCAAAAGCTGTCGCAGCGGTGTTGCCGCTCGCTCTTAAGGTCCAGACATTGGGAAAACTTTTATGAGCGAACATCCCGCTCATGGGACAGTTGAGCTGTGCTTCCATCTTTGGATAGGCTTGCAAACGTACCGTTTGGAGAGCCTGTGGTTCAATCGTTCCACTATAGACTTGAACTAGGTTGGGAGCGCGCACAGAGAGGAGGCCGGAGTGAGATGAAAGCCTGATACATCCTTTGCTGCTCAGACTGGGCATATACCCGGCAGCATCTTTGCCGACAAAATCAACATCGAGGTGTTGCACCTGTTCGTAGCTTAAAGGCGAACCATCCTGACTCAAAATTCTGACCCAGGACGCGCCCTTATCTTCGGCTTCAGGGCCGCATTCCAAGACGTCTTCATCAATATGATTGTTCACTAGCGAACAGGACAAGAGGAGCGAAGCGACAAGACAAAGCAGACTGAAATTTCTCATGTGTTGAACCCGGTTTGCGTTATGCTGTTCATGTCTTTTTGGCTTAACATTCTCGGGATTGTTTTTAGCAGACGGCACTGTTGTTGTCAGGTTTTATTGCAGCTGGTTGAGCCCTGGAGAACGTTTTTTTGCAATAGACTATGATTGCGAGTTGGTACAGGTCGCTGCCAAAGACGGAGGATAATGTGCCTCCCCCATTCTTTTCCCGGCAAAATCGTCAGTATGTCGCCAAGCACCTTAAAAGAGCGAAGTGGGACGGCGACCCCACTTGTGATATGGGCTAACTTCGCAAGGTATCGCTCATTATCATTCGGGAAGTGATAAGGCATGAGCTTTTTTATCGCAGCATGGGAATAACCTTTGGCGCAGGAACACAGCGGATCGTTCGGCAAGATACTGCGTGCAAAGTTCCCGAAGCAATAGCGCGGTCAACGGGGTGACCAAGCTCCAGTCCCTGTAAAAGTTAGGCCTTGAAATGACGTATAGTAATCTGCCTATGGCGAAGCAATTTTGGTGGCAGGAGGCGACGATTAGGCTTCTTATTCACTTCGACGCCTGGGAAACAGGGCTTTTTAACGGCCAGCGCCTTCTCTTGCCAAAACGGGCTAAAATTTATATCAATCAAGGGCGATCGACTAGCCTTCGCAGCACGCTCGATGGCAAAAGACGCCGCCTCGGGATGCTGGCCGCTGAGATACAGGCGAAATGAGGCCACTTCAGGTCTTGGGCTGGGTTGGAAGATGAACGTGATAAGCCTCGGGACCATTCGGGGAACTCTGAACATACGAAGCCACCAGGCGGTTGTACTGATTGCGTTCAAAGAGAAGGAATACAGCATCAACTACGAATCCAGCCAGAACCTGGACTACTATCAAGGGCAAATTCACAAGAATTACAATTCGTGGATCCGGAATCTTGATAATGCCATCCAGCGGGAGCTTATCGACTGATTCCGTACTCACATCCTATAGCTAATGAAACGTCCAAAGATCCTGAAGCCGCGTTCCGGGGTGTCGTCATAGATATTTCCCAGAAGGAAAACCTTGGAATCGGTCTCAAAGATTCGAAAGATATATCACGATTTCCTGTGAAATCTGATCAACATGGAACGAAGCTTGGGATCATACCGGACAACCCTGCCTAGATTGCTATTGCCGGATTCACTCTGAGTGAGGGTTGAGCCTCTGCTGTCCTTGAGCACGATGCTGATTTTCCCAACAAAGTCTTCATTAATAAACTGACCATTGAAGTCAGCCTGCCGCAGAATTTTCCTGTAAGGCTGTTCTCCACCGCCCCTCGAAATACTCAAAGTGGCTTGGTTTAGCATCTTTTGATACTCTTAAAGTCCCAAAGAAAGAACACGCTCAATCTTTAGCGTATGATAGAAGCTCTCCATACGCCTAACGTTCAGCAATTACTTTTGCAGATTGTTCCCAGTATCATTAGGCAAATCCTCGTGACTGACTATTCATTGTGAGTTTCATCTCTATTAACAGTCGTCTTTTGAAAACGTTTTTTAACAGTATGCCCAAGAAAGGCTTATAAGAGGCTTGAAAGGCTGAGGTCTATAGGTTAATAGGAATCTTGCAATACTTTTATATTATTGCATTAAAGGATTGTAATCTGATCAACATGGAGTCGTGAATGAGCAAGAAAACACTGTCTGTAGCCGCGATTTTTGCATTAGCGAATGGTATTTATCCAAGCATTCCTGAGTCAGCTGAAAGATTGCTCTCCCGTTCAGGCAGTTTAAGCAAACTGCTCAGTCTAATAGAGGAAAGCCACACGGCATATGCTGATCCTTGTGCCAAATGTCACAGCAAGTCAGAAGGTAATGGTGGTGTTACCGGTGGGAAGGGGCCTATTTCGGGGTCTGTAACAGGTGGTGGTAGTTATTCAAAAGAAACTTTTTGTAATGAAGCAATTTGCAAATTAGCAGTAGAGAAGGGGCAAACAACGAAGTAGCAGTATATCCGAGAACCCCAAGTATTCGAAGCATGTTGCCGAGGATGTAATGCACGCCGCGAAGGGTGAGCAAGTGACCCTAGCTACGGGAACGACAGCGACAGCATGCTTCATTTTAAGATCGCATCTTTCAGAGGCGGATCTTGGATGAACAGGGGATTCGGCTTGTTGCCTCGCGGTTTGTTTTTCCACGGGAATATAAGATATGAATGTGACATGGGATCAAGTATACTCTCAATTTCAAGTGAAAACGCTTATTCTAAAAGTAGCCAATAGGTGTAACTTGGCCTGTACCTACTGCTATTGGTTTCAAGATAAAACTGCTTTTTCAAAACCATCAGTCATGCCGGTAGATGTTGAAGATGTCCTTCTTGCCAAACTTGGAGATTACATTATCTCTTCAGGTGTTGATTGTTTTACTTTGGCATTGCACGGCGGAGAGCCTATGCTTTTGGGTTTGAAACGGACAAAAGCATTACTTGAGAAAATAAGAACCCTGTCCATCGATACAAGCGTTCCAATACGAACATCCATCCAGACAAATGGAACTTTGATAACACGGGATTGGTGCGAAACATTCAAAACATATAATGTGAGCTTAGGAATATCTATTGATGGGCCAAAGGAAGTTCATGATTCATCAAGAAGAGATTTTAAAGGATGTGGCAGCTTTGATAAGATAATCAAAGGTCTAAAATTGTTGAGGGATAATGACGTTCCCTTTGGAATTTTAAGCGTATGTGATCCCGCGTCTGATCCAGAGATCGCGCTCAAATTTTTTTTTGAAGAATTGAATTTGATAGGATTGGACATCCTTATTCCTGACATAACCCACGATGAAAAACCTCAAAATATTTCTAATTACTACAAAAGGTTATTTGACGTATGGGTAAGTAAATATGCCAATGAAGGCAGGAGAATTAGATTTTTTGAAAACATTATATCATCCATATTAGGAAAAGGCTCAAGAGTAGAAACAATTGGTTATTCTGTGAATAACATTGTCACGATCGATTCAGATGGCGAAATCATGCTTCTGGATACTCTAAAAATATGCAAAGGATTTGAACCATCACTGGGGCTGAATGTATTAACTAACTCTATTGAGGACATTTATGACAGTGATGCATATAAAGAAATATTAAGAGAAGCTTTAACATTAAACAGTAAATGTATTAGCTGTCAGTTCAATATCAGCTGTGGGGGTGGATATTTACCTCATAGATGGAATTCAAAGACAAACAACTTCAGAAATCCATCAGTGTATTGCGAAGACTTGCTCACTACTATGTCACACATAAAATCCTTTATGGAAAGCGATTTGGAGATTGAGACAATATGAAAAAGAAGACAGGAACTATCGTCTTTATTACTTTAGCTGTGTTGCTTTTATATAGTCTCGGAAAGTCATATCCTAATTCCGATGAAACGGCGAATTCTGAGGTCGTTCAAAATAAAGTATCTGATCTATCAAAATCTCATAAAGATGAAAATTCATCATCTCATGAAGAAAAGGGGTTAAAGGCTGGAATAGATAGTGATATTGATCCAAGAAACCATGAGCAGATAACAGAGAAAAGCAAGCAAACCATGGCTGACCACCCTGGCCAGGATAGAATAATACAGGCCTCGGACAAAGAGCCGGAGATGTTTGAGATCATTACTGACCAACAACTGACTCAATATTTGAGCAAGTTCAGTATGGATACGTTAAAGATAAAGAATTATAAAAAAGATCTAAAACAATTATCGGCAAAAGACAATGAATACATTCAGAAATTTGTCGGTAAGTTTCAAGGAAAAATGGCTACTCACGGTAGTTATTTTACGATAGAGCCAGCTGTTTTTGATGCGGAAGTAGAAATATCAGGAGAAAAGGTCGAAGGACAATTTGTAGGCGATATTGAGGTAAAGGTTATTGATAAAGCTGGCAAAGTCATCAGCCATAGCCAGTATCATGGTACAATTAGCAGCTTTTTTACAGATGAAAAAATAGATAATCCAAATTTATTCTCAGAAGATGGAGATGGAAATCCGTCGTTTTATCAGTTTTTTCTAAGTCGATCACTTAACCAGATGGTCGGAAACTACTATGCTCCGCCTTTAGAAGGTACAAACGAATATCGCAGGATAGGAACGCTAAGACTGGATAAAATACTCTAGGAGTCCGGGCTGCCGCCCAATGAAGTTGAGCGCGTTTATTACAGCGACGCGACATACACCAAGGTTGTCGGCTCTGAGTTATTTATGACCTGCTATGGACGGCCAAATTTTCCGACGCTTCAGGGTAAAAGAACCCGATACGTGAAGTTATTTGGTACACCCTGCAATTCACACTTGGAAGCCGAGGACAGAGACGTTCTTGATTTTCAAGAACGATATGCATTTCCAATGGCTGTGTACAAGGCGTGGATGCTTCAATGTCCACGCCCACTCCTGTTAAATCGCCTGCGCATTAATAAACGCCGCCAGATCCTGGCAGGCTCGCGCTGAATTGAGCGTCAGGGAGTTCGTGCCCTGGTAGACAGGTTGATTGACAGAAATACTCAGAATTCCATCGGTACAGACGGCAAGGATGGTCCGCGACTGAGGCAGGAGTGAGCTGAACGCTGGATCCGGTACTTGAATGTTCAGTAGGTTTGCGGCCAGGGTTTCGCAACCATCGAAGCGTGGGAATTGCGTGAATTGGTATTCACCCGTTTCAGAGAACGCCATGATCGTCATAAGATCACGGCAATGCCCCGCTATCCGCATGGCTCCGGGGGCTGATTTGATCAGATCGCGGCCCAGGGCCCGGGTCACGACTGGGCCGTTAAGTTGATAACGAACGATAAGCTCCAATTCATTCAGGGCCAGCATCACGGCATTAGCGGTTTGACCATTCAGGATGACCAACTGGTGCCCATCCGCTTGCGCCTCCAGGCGAACCTGAACAGCGGGTTGCTTGTTGACGAACTCCCAGGTTGCCTCTTTCACAGGTTTCTTATCCTCACCGGCCAGAAAGCAGTTCAATCGTGCCTCAGGATCCTCGGCAGGAGCCTTCGCCCAATCGCAAAGCAGAGGGTACCCCGGCAGGCCCGTCGGTTCTTCTGAGGTTTTATCAGGTTTTCCGGCTGCCGATGCAAAGTCCTGGCTCGACGTCGCTGTGGTGGTTTCTGAATTCGATTGTGGAGAGAAGAGGCGCTTGCACCCCATGGTTGCGTAAAGTGCGATCCACACCAAGACCACTTGCCAAAGTCTCATCAGGCGCTCCTTGCCTTGAATTCTCAAACTCATGAATGCGAGGCTATTATAGAATTTTGTCGCGTCTGACGGAAGCCCACCTTTGCCCCTCGCGGGACAATTTTTCCTTGGATAATGACCGGATACAGCCTTCTTTGGTGATTTTAGGGAACGAAAATGCCATTCAACGTTTGACCACGGAATTATTCTTAATAATATTAATTAGTTATATGCTTCACCCGGGGGAAGAACGGCCGCTGCGATCCACGGCCTGGGCAGGCCACGGCCTGATTTTTCCAGTGAGATCCAGGGGAAAGCGATGGATCGATATTTGTAGTATCTCTCGCACTCTTGCAATGCTGACTCAGAACCCTGAAGGAAAGGATATCGACATGAAGCTCATGAGGCCTGGATGCTCGTTCGCACTTTTGCTGGTGTCCATCACGCTTGTTCAAAGCTGCGGAAAGAAGCCCGAATACGAAGGAAGCTATCGAGGCTCAACGAGCGTGACCAAGGCTGCCGCCGAAGCTCCTGATGTTCCCAAAAACATGGACTCTGTACCCGAGTCACCGAAGTTCGACTTCGGTTCGATAAGAATCAAAAGCGATCTTTATGTGGCTATGGACCCACTCAAATTAGGCCCTTATCAGGGTTATGATACGCTTGAATATGCACTCCCAGCTGCTGCGGATACGAATGTCATGCCCGATGGAACCCTTGTCGATGTCCGGGGCATCGCGTATCTTCCCAAGTCGAATGATCCCAATGAAAAGTTTCCGACCATTATCGTCTTTACCGGTAATCATAGCGGCTGCGGCATCCTCCCTGCCGATCCGAATGATCCGCGAGTGGACATTAACAACGACTTCCGACTCACAGGAGCCTGCCCCGCAGGTATGATCGAGGCTCCTAGCCATAAAGGTTATGAGTACCTGGCGAATGTCCTGACAAGCTATGGTTACGCTGTGATCTCGGTCAATCCCAATCGCGGCATCCAAGGCATTAATAACTTCAACAGCCCGATCGATCCTTCTTATATTTTGGCCCGAGCGGCTCTGCTGAGAAAGCATATCACCTATCTCAAAAGCGGCTTTGCACGCGCGAATTCCCTGGACCTTCAACAGCTCGGTCTTCTGGGACACTCGAGGGGAGGCGACACCATGCGCGCTTTCTATAATACTTACAAAGAGCCTGGCGAATTCCAGGTTCGGGCCATCTATGAGCTGGCACCAATCGATAGCGGGTCCGGCAAATCGTTTGATGCTCCAGGAGTCCCGTGGGGCGTCATGATTGGAGCCTGTGACGGTGATGTCACAGCGTTCCAGGGCATCCATCCCTACCGAAGGATGTGGGCTCAGAAATCCAGCACGTCCATGATTTCCATTGTGACTCTGACAGGAGCCAACCATAACTACTTCAACACCGAGTGGCAGACGACCGATGCCAGGATCTGTGAAGGCGATCAACAGGAACTCTGGGATTACAAGGCGCCTTTGAGCACCGAAGGGGCTCTCTATCAAGCCACAGCCTTAAAAGGAGTGAAAGGCTCGGCGCGGCAAAGAACTGTGGCTCAGGCCTTTGTCACCGCCTTCTTTCGTGCGAATGTCGGAATCAAAAAGGATCCGTCGCTGAACAGACTGCTCGACTCCCGCTACGTCCTGCCTAAAAAATTGGCGGATATGGCGTTAATTCAAAGGGAGTTTTTGGATTTCGGCACGGGCTTGATTGTGGATGAAGTCTCGTCGGAGGGGTCTGTGGGCTCTGATTATAATGAGTATGATATTTTTACCAAGGGACTCGTCAGAAGTCTGACCGAAGTCAACTGGAACAGTCCAAATGAACAAACCTGGTATCAATCGAATGTTTGGGAACAGGGAAAGGATTTGTCTCAGGTCGCATCCATCAACATTCCGATCGCACGCCGGGAAATCTGCGATCCCGTGCTGGCTCAGGAGAACTGCGGTCCCAGCCAGGCGATGGACTTTTCCCTGCAACTGGTCGATGTGGATGGGAATCTATCCATGCCCTTCAAGGCAGGACAGTTTGCGCCTCTGCGAAATATCGTGAATCGCAACACGGATCCCTTCAATACCTATATACCTCTCCTGTTTGATACGATCAGTCTGCCGGTTCAGGAGATGGTTGGCAAATTGCCCGACGTCAATGGGAAGCCTTTTCCTTTGGATCAAGTCATGGGCGTGCGCTTCGTCTTCAACCAAAGCAAAGGCGGTCGCCTTTATGTTTCGAAACGATGGGCCTTGGAGCAAAGCAAAACCGAATACCCTGCGGCCCAGGCAGCCTCCTTGGCCTTATGGACAAAGGAAAGCCCCAATCGAATCACAAGGAGCCAGCCTATTCAGCCGGCAGGGGTGAGCCCGCAGGATTGGGCACGGCTTAAGTCTGCTTCGTCAGTTCGAAGGTAACTTGCGGCCCTTGATTCATTCAGCGAGCCGCTGGACCCGGTGCCGGAACATTGGATTCCGGCAGTGCTGCGACGCGGTACTCACGCGGGATCAAGCGGCTCACTGTTGAGTCTGCGCCTGCATAGACTTTAAGCTGGCCACCTTCCATAGGCATCATCACATATTCCTCGATCAGCTGCTTATGAACCAGCCTCCGCACATGGAAACGGTCCGGCATCTCAACCAGGCGCTGGACCAGCCATTCCTCGCCGTCCTTCACCCCGGGAAAGCGGTGCTCCTTGAAGTCAATGGACGATGTCTTGACCAAAGGGTCCTTGAACGGGGCAAAACCGAAGAAGAATTCCAACATGGAGAGCGGTATATCGATAAGGATGGCACCCAGATGGACGGGAAACATCAGAAGAACGACAACTCCCGTGCAAAGGCGCTCGAAAAAGGTTTTCCGTCCGCAGATATCGGATGACCATTGAGTGAATTTGCGGCTGAGGGGCTGATAAAGACAGGAACTGAGCAGCAAAGGGGCCAAAAGAAGAATCAGGATTCGTGGCTTTTTCATTCTAATATCCTAAGAAAGAGTCATGCAACGTAGGACCTGGTTTAGCCAACAGCGGCCGAATAGGCCGTCCAGCTTATCCTTTTTTTTCGGCGAACCTTGGTTTGAGCTGAAATCAATTGAGGGGTCTGACCGAAAAGTCAGAATTTAGGGGTGCTTTAAGGCTCTCAGTCTCTTCTGAACGAACCCATATCGATCGCCATCCTGAGATTCCAATTGCGCTAATATCGCCTTCCGGTGGTGTTCCTGTAACGTCTTATCCTGAGTCTTGACATACTGGTTCAATGCCGCCAGCAGCCAGGTATCAGAAAACGACCCGTCCCAGGAAAATGCTGGCGCTTGATCCGACCACTCGTCCCAGAATATGGAATTGTCCTGAAGAAAGAGCTCCCATTCATCAGCATTCCCCGCCAGAGCCATAAAACGCTTCGTCAGCAGCTCCCCTTCCACCTTGAAACAATCCCCGTTGGCAGCCCTGCAGGAAAGAACAGCCTGAATCTCATCCCCGCCCATAACATAGGACTCACCAAAATAAGCGTCTTCATAGCCCAGGAGATCCGCGATGATAAACGCTGGAGCAAGGAGCGCATTGGTTTCCGTGCCCGAGGACAGAATACCGTATAAGGCACCCTTCGCATCAAACAAGGGGCTTCCGCTGTAGCCCGAGCGATTGTTAACCGTCAAAAGTTTCCCCAGTGAGGAGAGGCGTTTGAATTCAGCTCGTTTGAGCCATCGTTCGTCCCGGTTCGCCAAGGGAACCAGGTAGGATTCCTTGTTCTCGTGAGCCCAGTGAATTTCAGAAACAGCCTGGGACGCGTCGGGGCTTGAATGCAAGGCACAGATATCCAGCCAACGCGAGCAGTGGATTTTATGGATCAGCATCACGAATGTTCGAAAGTGGAATCCGGAATCCACGACCTTGAACGCAAGATCCTGGCAATCCAGAGTCGGGCATTCCGCATGGATCACATGAGCCGCGGTAAGCAGCAATTCCTGAGATGCTGTCATAAACCCACGACCCAGATGTGTTCCCTTCAGATTGAAAATATGAACAGTCGCTTTTTCCAGATCTGTCATCGTTTGCGCGTCGATGGATGGAGAGACAAGATCCGTATCAGGATCCAGCTGAATTCTTAAGAATTTGCCCGCTAATATAAGGATCAACATTGCCAGGAATGCCGTGGATGCAAGAGCGATGGAGCTGCGAGTCTTCACAAAAATCCTTATGGTCTGATAGACAGACTTATCGGTTCCTCTTCTTAAAATCCCGTGAGGCGTCATGGATCTTTTGCACCGATTTCCATAGTCTTATCAGTCCATTACCCATGCTTCGGAAAAGGTAAGAATTCCCGAATGATCCCTTGGACAGACTCGGCCAAACCAAATTGCAGACCTGTCTCAGAATTCTACCCCTAGTAACATTTGTTATCCTTGTTGGCGCATATAGCCAAGCGCTTCCCTTTCGTGGCTTTGCGTCGTATCATGCTTCGATTGTCAAGGTTCTCAACTTTTCCCCATGCTTTGGGAAAAGGAGATAAGGCGTGTGCGAGCCGCTGGAGCTTCAGAAGTCCTGTAAGGGCAGAACGCATTAAACCTCGAAAAAAATGCGGCTTTCCCCATCTTTCTGTGCCCACCGCATGTGGGTGTAAACTCATCACGGCATTGTAGATTTACTTTACAATACCTTCCTTTCAGCCTATGACCAAATAAGGCCCGACTTGATTCGGCAGACGTTGAAGAAGTGAGCCAAAAAATGAGCGCGTTTTCGACTTTTCAGCTGAAGTGGTTAACTGGACTTCTGGGTGATGATAACCTTTTGGTCCGGAGAGCTGCGGCTGAAACGATTGGAGAGTCATCGATACAGGACGCTGATCTGACACTGGGTGTCATTGCCCGCCTCGGCGAGCGTGGCTTGGCCAGTTCGGGTTGGCAACGGCGTGATTTGGAACATCTTGCGCTGGATGCCGCGACCCTGGACCCCTGCCTGGAAATGGCTCGTTCCATGGAATCCGATCGCCATAAATTGGCCCTGGATCTTATTTTATTGCATCCCCCATCCCTGCTCCTGCCGATTGAAAAATCGCTGCTCAGGCTGCCGGATTTAACGCGTATTGAGCATGAACTGATCAAGGAGGCGATTGGTTTTTATCGCGCCTCCTCGGATAGTCTCTGGGAAAAGCTCCGGAGCATGTCCGTGGCTCTCACAAAATATCCCATGTTTCCAAGGCGCATTAAGGAAACGGTGAAAGCGCTGGCGCGTGAAGTCGCGCGGCGGCCGTATCCGCAAAATCCCGAACTGAAAAATATTCTCACCGATGATTCCAATCCCTGGCTCAAAGCCTTGGCCTGTATGATCCTTTCGCAGCGTAACTGTCGGGATGCGGGGCCTTTGATTTTGCAAACTCTGGTGAAGAGTGATCTCGCGGAATTGAATGAATTCGCCGAGGAAGCGCTGGTCCGTTTGCAGGACGAAGCCATCATCGAGCAGGTGATCGATGAATTCCCGCGCCGGAATCATGAATATCGCCTCGTCACCAATTCCCTCTTCTATCGCATGCCCTTCAAGAGGTCTCTGCAACATGCCGCGCGTCTTGCCGATGGTGAAGACGAGAACGTGGCCTATGGACTGCTCCTGACCTACTGCCGGGCGTTTGACCGTCATGGACTCGAACGCAACTATGCGATCGCGCGGTCGATGCCGGATTCCAGTGAGCTGGCCTTCCTCGGTGTGGAGTCGCTTGGTTATGCGACCGCGCTCGGGATTGAGTTGCCGGATCGCGCCCACTGGCTGGCTGAAGCCGAGCAGGTGGGTCTTCTGGATGAGGATGAGGAAACGGAAGAGGTCATTCCCATCAAGATGCATGGCACGTTCAAGTATGACGGCCACGCGTCCAATTCCCAGGCCTGAACCCCTTTCAAAGCTTTCTTTCTCTGGCTTTGCCGGAAGGCGGAGCCGCTTGCAGCTCCAGAATTCGGGCATTGATGTTATCGCGAATCTCCGGCGGCGGATTGTGCTGCAGAGCTGATCGGTAGTTCTCCAGCGCCTCCTTCCGCTTCTTCAGACGATCATACGTCGAGCCAAGGTTATAGTACGTGGACCAGACGTTGGGCTGGGCCGTCAGCACCTTGAGATAAGCCTCCAGAGCATCGTCCAGTCGATTGAGCTCCACATAACAGCTCGCTTCCATTTGCAGGAGCTGCGTGTTGTAACGCGGAAGAATGCCAGAACCTTCCTCAACCGTTTGAATAACCTCCGGACATTGACCGGCGCGGGAATAGGCACGGATCAAACGCAGCCAAAGATTGGGATCCGTAGGCGCATGGCGCAGCCGGGCACGGTACACGGCCGGCAGAAGATGGGAAAGGTCCTGCTTTTCCAGGCTCTCGATGGCCATATCCAGGCCACCGGACGCGAGGATCCCGCCGACCTGCATCTTGCGCGCGTAATAGTCGAGTCCGCCGCCGATTTTCTGCACGGAATCAATCCAGGCCAGGAAGAGATAAAATTCCAGGCTGTGCGGGTAGCTGTTCACCAGAGAGATGACGCTGAAAAACAAGGCTTCCGCGTGACCCTTGGGCAGCCCCTCCTCAAGGTTGCGGAAGATCTTGAACGTTCCTTCCTCGAGGTTGAAGCGCTGCACCTTGTACACTTTTTGGGCGAGACGCGCACTCATCAGACCCAGCTCCTGACAGGCGAGATCAAAGCGGAAACTTTTCAGGCAGCCGTTGGCCAGGTCCAGCGCCGCATCCGGTTTCTTTTGCAGCTGCAGGCGACCCAGGTGATAGCTGAGGTAGGGCGCCGGCACCCGTCTGCTTTTGAGGGATTCCTGGAGCAGCATGCTCGCGGCTTCCGTTTGACCCTGAATTTCAAAGCAGAGTGCCTTATAAAGCAGCAAAGGGGACGTGTTCGGCAGCACCTGCTGGGCATCGACAAAGATGGTATGAACACGCGGGCAGTCACCACGCTGCATGGCCAGGGCTGCATTCAATTGAAAGACGGAACTGTTGCTCGGAAAGAGGCGGAACATTTCCTCAACCTGGGCTTCCAGGTTCGGATCGATGGCCGTGCTGCGGTTCACCAGCTCGCGAAATGCAGACAATTTTTTTGCACTGGCCAGGGCCCGCATGTCATCCGTCGCATAAGGAGTCGGCTCGGAGAACGCCACGTCTTCCAAAAACGATTGGCGACGACAGACCGCGGCATCATTGGTTTTTGCCTGATACCAGGCGCAGATGCTCGGCATTTTGCTGACACGTGCAGCCGGCAGTACCTTGTCGAGCGATTTCCATTCGGGATCGGTGTGACTGTGAAGCTTGGCAAGGTTGGCCTCGATGGTCGCCTTTTCTCCGGCTTTCAACCAGAAGCGCAGGCGTCGCATCCCGTAGCCAGGGGCCGTGACGGTGACTTCATTCAGTCCGATTTTCCCACGTTTGGGTTTGCCGACAGGTTCCCCGATAATGCCATCACGCACGATGGCAGCATCCTTGATGGGAATCGAGAGGGTATATTCCGCGTGATGGGTCTGTGGTTTTTCTGCAGCCGCAAGACCTTGTGCCCCAAAAGGGGCAAGGGCCAGCGCCAGGAAAAGCTGTCTCGTATGGTTCGTCCAGTTCATTATGTGCCTGATCATCAATCCCGGTTTTCGCACGAACCCTGCCTTCGCACAGTGCCGACGCGCAAAGGGCCAGTCCATCATCTTGCGGAAGTTGATTGCGGGCTGGATTGTGCCCCGCAAATTGATTACGCCTTCCATAAAGCGCGGCGCCCGCGGGACGAAGGTCATTTGGTTCAGGTTCATAATTTCATTTGTGACCCCCAATGGGCAAGAGAAACTCTTCCTGGCAGAGGCCTTCCTGCCTTCCGCGAGACTATTTATGTAATAATGGCATTTCCAGCGGGCCCGGCAGAAGCCGGGACCTTGTCACGCCCGCCAGATCATCCCATTATGCCATAATAATGGGTGGCCCCGGATCAGGGGTTGTCGGGTCAGGAATCGGATGCGGGTGCGGAAATGGGGGTGGCGCCTCCGGGGGAGCCGGAACGATCGGCGGCACGTCCGCAGGGGGTTGATCCGGCTGAGGTGGCCGCGTCGGTGGCGGCGGAGACGGGGGTGGCGTTCGGGGTGGATTGGGATCCACCGGCGCCTGGTATCGTTCATCAATAGAGTCTAAATTGACTGGTTTTTGCGGATTCATAGTGAGCTCCATTTTTGCAGACCCACCGGGGGCTCAAGCAAAATCGGTTCCATCCTCTCCCGCCGGATCGCAGAGAGAGGAAGTCCTTGCCAAAATTTTCTGGCGCATTACATCGCGTATGCAAGGGCAACGGAGTAATTCATCTGATCGAGGTCCAGGGTCCGGTCCAGAACGCGGCGATAACGAAGCTCGGCCACCACATCCATCGCGGTTTGCAGGCTGTAGTTCAAACCCGCACCGAAGTCGGCCCCCAATTCGCCCTCCACATCCTGCAGATCCTGATCGTATTCGGACAGCACATCGGCAGGGTCCGTGCTGGCATCAAATCGATTGGTGCTCACCTGAAAGCGATGGGCGGCCAGACCAGCCAGAGCATAGGGCTTCAAACCGGGAGCGAATTCAGGAAAGTGAAATTTGGCGTTGGCACCGACAATCACATTTTCCAGCTCCACCCGCTGCGCCGCGGAGGAATTGAATTCATCGGCCCAGTAATCGAGCGAGAGACCGACCGAGAGACTTTCGGAGGTGAACAGGTCGCCGAAGACTCCGAACTGGAACACATTCTCATCCGTCAGGTCCACGGCAGTTGACGAAAGGTTCACACCCGCCGACCAGTTCCGATCACCCATCGTCGGAGCTGTCTTGTAGGCTGGGCCCGTGGTGTCCTGGCTGAAGGCAGCATGCGAAAAAACAAGGCAGCCGGCCGAGATCAAGAGGGGTAGTGCGATTTTTTCCATAGTGAGTATCCTCCAAGAAAGTGGACAATAACCAGGAAAATGCAACTGCACTCATCATGCCAGTGGCCTCAGTCACCATGGGTAGGAGTTGTTATTCGGGAGAAAATTTTGCGGTGTTACCCTACTGATCGTCCAATTCATCGCGCTGGTAATCGATCCCGGTTTCGGCCAGAACCTTGGCGATATCGATGACACCGTTAACCTGATTGCCTCGCTTGCTGATCGTTGAAATCAGTTCGGAACCGTTGCCACGGCTGGGCAGGGCCTGTTGCTGCAACTGGTCATCGCTCAGAGAGATAACGTAGGTGATCCCATCCACGATAAGACCCACCACGACGTCTTCGTAGTGCGTGACGATGATACGACTCTGCAAAGTCGGCTCTTCATTGGGAAGACCCATCATCTTGCGCAAATTGATGGCGGGCAGAATGGTGCCGCGCAGATTGATGACACCTTCGATAAAGCGCGGCGCGCGCGGGACGAAGGTCAACTGATTCATCATGATGATTTCGTTGGTGACTTCGATCGGCAGAAGAAATTCCTCCTTGCCGAGCAAAAGGCCAATGAACTGTTTGACCGCCGTGAAATCCTGATTGTCCTTGCCCCCATCCAGGTCGCCACGAATGGCGAACATGCTGTGTTCAGAATCCAACATGTCAGGTGACAGACCAGGGATGTTCATGGGACCTCCTTAGGCAGCCTGCATGCGAGCGCGGCCACGGCTCGCTGCTTCGAGTTCAGGGATATCAAGCACCAGAACCACTTCCCCATGGCCCAGGACCGCGCCGCCTGCCACGCAGGGGATATTGCGCATCAGAGGACCCATGGATTTGATCACCATCTCCTGCTGATTCAGGAGCTGATCCACCACGATGCCGGTGGGACGATCCGGTTGGCCAACCACCACCACAAAGAGCCTGTCGTTCTTGATGCGATTGCGTCTCTGGGAAACCTTGTTTTTGAGCAAATCGGAAATGCTGCCATCCTTGGAGCCCAGCGTCATGGCCTCGTCCAGGTGAATCAGCGGCAGCACGGTCTCCCTGAGTTTATAGACCTCGGCCTCACCAACCCTTTGAATGTCCTTGGGCGCGATGCGAATGGATTCAATCACGGAGTTCAATGGAATCGCGAAGGTTTCGCCGCGGGAACGAACCAGAAGGCTCTGGACGATCGCCAGCGTCAGAGGCAGACGGATGGTGATCGTGGTGCCGCGACCGGGCGCGCTGTCGAGTTCCAGCATGCCCTTGAGTTTCATGATCTGCTTTTTCACCACATCCATGCCCACACCGCGGCCGCTGATGTTGGTGACCTGATCGGCCGTGGAGAAGCCGGCTTCGAAAATAAGGTTGAGGCAATCGCGATCGGAGAGCTGAGTTTCCTCGCTGATCAATCCTTTTTCGATGGCCTTGCGGCGAATGACGGCGGGGTCCATGCCCTTGCCGTCGTCCTCGATCTTGATGACGATCTGATTGCCTTCCTGATGGGCGGACAGGTAAATTTTTCCCGTTGGATTTTTCCCAGCCGCCTTGCGAACCTCAGGCGTTTCGATGCCGTGATCGCAGGAGTTCCGGATCAGGTGGATCAATGGATCACCGATCTGCTCGACCAGGGTTTTGTCGAGTTCCGCGGCTTCCCCTGTGATGATCAGGTCGATTTTCTTATTGAGGGAACGCGAGAGATCACGGATCACGCGCGTGAATTTGTTGAAGGCATTGCCAATAGGCACCATGCGGACCTTCATGATGATGTCCTGGATCTCATTCATATGGCGGCCGAAGAGCTGTACGGTTTCTGAGAAACTGCTGCCGAGTTTGATTTGCGGGAAGTTGGTCCGCAGATCCTCTTCGATGCTCGCAAAGCGCGTGCGGTCGATCACGAGCTCACCCACGAGGTTGACCAGAACATCAAGACGTTCAAGGTCCACACGGATGGTGGACTGCTCGGTTTTCTTCGCGCCCTTGGGATCCTTCCGATCCTCATCCGGTCCGGCGGCGGCCGTTGCCGCGGCTTTGGTTGCAGCAGGGGCAGGGACTGGAGCCGGGGCGGCTTCCTTTTTCACGGGCGCGGGTGCCGGTGCAGGCGATGGTGCGGCGGCTGCGGCCGCGCCCTTTTTGGGAATGGCCTTGCCTTTCGCGGCATAGCTGAGCGCCCGGACCACCGGAGCGGTCTCCACCCCACAGGGGGAGCCATCCTTCACGGCCTGCAGGAGGCGGCGCAAAAGATCGATGCCCTGGAAGACGACGTCAATCGTCTCGGGTGTGGGGATGAGTTTATCCTTACGGATCAGATCGAAGAGATTTTCCATACGGTGCATCACGCGCTCGATGCCCTTGAAACCAAACATGCCCGAGCCACCTTTCAGAGTATGCGCGGCACGGAATATTTCCTCGATAATGGCCTTGTTGGTGGGATTCTGTTCCAAACGCAGAATGGCATCATCCACCGTTTGCATCAGCTCATCACTGTTCGTGATAAAGTCGCTGAGCATCGAGGGATCGGATTGGAAATCGTTGGGTTCCCACTCGGCGATTTCCTGACAGGCCTCGTCATCGCCCGCATGGTCGGCCGGAGCCGGAGCGGCGGTTTTTGCGGCAGAAGCTGACGCTGCAGCCGGGGCTGTTGGTTCATCATCCATCTCCGCCAGAAGACGCGCGGCCTCATCATCCCCCATGGGCTGGGCTGAAGCCGGGCTTTGGACTTTCAGATTGGGTTTTTTCGCGGGCGCTTCCATTTCAGCAAGCAAAGCGGCTGCTTCCTCATCGCTGAGTTCATCGCTGGAAGCGGGAGCCGGGGCTTCATCCATCTCGGCGAGGAGCGCAGCGGCTTCGTCATCGCTGAGTTCATTCGCTGGCGTTTTGGTTTTGGGACTGTCATCCATTTCCGCCATGAGAGCGACGGCTTCTTCTTCGCTGAGTTCATCGGCATCCTTGGGCGCTGGCGCTTTGGGGCTGTCATCCATTTCCGCCATGAGAGCGACGGCTTCTTCTTCGGTGAGTTCCGCCTCCAGATCCGCGGCCTTTTCATCCATCGACGCCATGAGTTTCATGGCTTCCTCATCGCTGAGTTCCGGTTCGGCCGCTGCCGTCTGCGGGATGGTCTTGCCCTGATGCAAGGCTGTCCAGCTCGACATGAGATCCAGCAGCTCACGGCTTTCATTGATCAGGTAAGTGAGTTCAGATGTGGGGCGCTCACCGGGTTTATGCAATACGCCGGTCAGCTGCTGTTCGAGCAGCGGCAGAATTTTTTTCACCAATGATTCGATCGCGGTCTTGACCAGAGCATCCATGCTCCCGCCCCTTCCTTGTCTGCCTTGCTATCCCGCTCGTGGCAGTGCGACGATGAACTGAAAGTAACTTTCTTCCAAGGCATCGAACTCCAGAGTGCGACCGCAGTCGCATTTGAAGGTCGGTGCAATCAATTGTTTCAGCGTGCTCAGGTGCTCGCGCACGTTGATGAGCTTGATCTGCTCCTGCCCGCACTGACAGTAGTAGGGCGCGAAGAAGGATTCCACCACACCCCCACCGAGCGAGTTCGGGACCATATTGATCTGATCAATGGACGAGACGCTGCACTCATAAAAGGAAAGTGCACCGCCCTTCGACAGGTCGCTGATCAGCTGAATCCATTCCCGAATACCACAGGAATTGAAATTGCCCACATCCTTGAGATGGATCCGGATGCTCTGGCATCTGATGCGTGGAACGTCCTTATGCCTGAAATTTTCGTCGATGTCCCCGACCACCGTGTAATCCACGACGTCGGCCTCTTCGGCGATCTCAAACCGCAGGTTGTTGAAATTAATAGTCTTTTTCTGTGCCATAGGCAATCCCTGCTTTCCGACGATGATGATTTGCATCGTAGGACGGATCGGAACTTTAGAGAGAAACTTGAGGGCTGGTTTCACAAATAAAATTGGGGGCTTGGAGGAGGGTTCCAGGCCGGACGACCTGGAACCACCGGGCTTTAACCCATGAAATCAATTGCGGGACTGGGACAGGTAGGATTTGATGCCATCCTCAAGCTGCTGCTTGATGTAAGGCCGCAGCTGTGAAGCCTGCAGAATGTCATCAATGGAGCCCACCTTCAGAGCACGCTCGACCGTGTGAATCTTTTCAAATTCCAGGGCGACCTTGGCCTGATGCTCCAGATGCACCGTCTGATAGATGTCATCATACTGGGTCTTGGTCAGCTCATCCTTTTTCAGGCGCGCCTGCGCTTCGACGATCTGAGGATCCGCGAAGGTGTTCTTCAGAACCTGACGTGGGAAGACCACGGCCGCAGCCGGAGCACCCCCGATCACCGAGGCATAGGTGGCCTCCAGAGCGGCGACACGCATGCTGGGATTCAAGGTTTTTGAGAACACCACATAGGCTCCCCCGTGATAACGGGCGACCACGATAAAGATCAAAGGACCCTTGAAATTCACCACGGCACGACCGATCTCAGCCCCGTATTCCAGCTGCAGACGCCGCAGGGATTCGGGTGAACCATCGAAGCCGGAAAGGTTGGCGAGGATCACGACCGGCAGCTGCTCGCTGAAGGCATTGATGGCACGCGCGACCTTTTTCGAGGACAGAGGGAACAGGGTTCCGCCGGTCCACATATCCGGTCCATCGTTCGGGAAGTCGCCGAAGCGTTTCACCGGACGGCTTTCAATTCCGATCATGCCGACCGGATAGCCGCACACCTGGGTTTCCCAGATGATGGCGGTTTCCGCATCGCGCATGGTCTGCCAGCGTTCCAGACAGTCGGCATCCTGGTCACGGACGGCCAGCATCACCTGCCGCATATCGAAGGGCTTTTTGCGCTCCGCATTCGTCGGGCCAAGGATATCGCCAACTGTTTTGAAGTTCTGACCGAGATTGTCCTGGTAAGGGAACGTGCAGACATTACGATCGGCAGGATCCTTGGTCGGCAGACGCGTCCCGTAAGGTCTTTGTTTCGAGACCATGGTAATTCGATAGTGGCGGAAGAGGAGACGATAGGCTTCCGCGAGGTCCTTGACGCGGAACTGCGCCTGACCGTTGGGAGCCATGATGCGCTCCACCCCGCCGATGCCGATGTTGTCCTCGGCCGACACACTGCCCGAAAAGTCGAGAGCCTTTTTCCCGGTGAGCACCATGGAACCCGTCTCGGTCATGATCAGGATACCTTTGGTATGCATGAGCATGGTTGCCTCAGCGTTCCAGTAGGACTGGGCTCCCACGTTGATACCGGCGACGATGATGTTGATCTCACCGCCCTGTTGCGTGAACTCGATGATGCGCCGCAACACGCGTGCGGTCCAGTCGAGGTTTTCTGTTCCGGTGTTCATATCGATCGCAGCACCAGAGGAAACCGGCACCCATTCCACCGGCAGAAGTTCCGCTTCGGCCATATCAATCGCAGCAATCACGCGGCGGCATTCATCCTCCGCGAGCGAGCCCAGATCGCGGGTTGGGTCACCAAGGATGATGATGCGTTCATACAGAGTGCCATCGGGATCGCGGTTTTGAATGCGACCGAAGACTATTTTACTGTGGTTCTGACCCGGCGCGCGGCCTTCCACGGCCACCGTATGCTGCTGCCCGCTGGCGTCGAACTGGATGTCATATTCCAGGAACGAACCCTGAGGGAATTCCGTGCGGGACGGATTGGTCAGCATGCTGATCACTTCATACGGATAAGGACTCTGCAGACGCAGAGCGTTGACGACCTTGCTCGCATAAGGATCGAGGGGTTTCAGGGCTTCCCGGGATGGCAGACGACCGCGCACGCTGTACTGCGTGGCGAAGTTTTCCACCAGCACTTCGGTTTCGATCGCCCGGTTCTGGCGGGTGAGGACCTTGGTGTAGATGACCATTTTTTCCAGACCCACGCCTTCCACGAGGCCGGCGATCCGCTTGGGATATTCGCCGATCTGGTCGAGGCGCAGAGGATGCGTGTGGCCGATGTGCACCACGATCCGGTTCCAGTAGTAACTGCGCTTGGTGCGGGCCTGCTGCTCGCGGATCACCTTCACAGCTTCCAGCACACCGTATTCGAACTGGCTGATGCGCTCGATCACCTGCTCTTCGTTCAGATCGATCTTGGTCTCGGGGACTTCGATAAAGGCGAAGAGGCGCTGATCCTTGGCGTTCTCCTTGGCCTCGAGCTTCATCACATGCACGTAGCGGCTGTTATAGAGCAGCTCAAGATCGAAGTTCACCAGACGGTCCAGGCGCAATTCACGGAAGCGCAGCGGACTGAAGGCGCGACGGCGGATATCCTCGGACCATTCGTTGTTGGCGTAATGGAAGGAGCGATAGGCGTAATCGCTTTCACGCACAAGACCCAGGCTGCAGAGTTCCACGGGCAGCGGGAATTTCGCCAGGTGATTGCTGTAAACCAGCTCCGGCTGTCCCGAGCTGCGCCGCACGAAAATCAGACACTCCAGGTATTCACCGGGTTCGCGCTTCAAAACGGTTTTCAGCCAGTCGAGCGAACCAAAGAAATCATCCTCTTCCAGTATGGTCACCACACTCTGGATGTTCTGGCCCTGCTTATGGCTTTGCACCTGATAAAGGAGCTGGCCCTTGTGTTCCAGCAGCTGACCACGATCGAAGATGCGATCGCGGTTCATCCGCCGGGTGAGCAGTTCCAAAATGGTTTTGGCCCGCGGCGAACGACGGTCGTAAATCGACACAAGATAGCTCACGATCTGATGACCGGACTCGATGATGTCGGCCAGGAGTTTGGGATCCTTGTTGTGGCCTTCGAGCACCGGCTCCAGAACTTCGACCAGCTGCTGCTTGCGGCGGGCCTGCATCTGCTCCTGGAAGAGGCGATCCACCAGTTCATAGCGAATATAAACCGCGGCATCGACCAGCGAGTTGCTGGTGCGACCGACGTTGATGAGATCCCCGAGCAGGTCGGAGAAGGCGCCGACATCGGTAAACTCGCGGGCGTCGCTGTAGAGTTTTTGCAAGGTCAAAAGGCTCTGACGCATCAGGTCCATCGTCTGCCGGCTGTTGGCCTGGGCTTTGTAGAGATGGAAGAGGGCGCGGGTTGTGGCGGCATAATCCTTGGGTTCAGCCCAGGAATAAATGCGAATCGCCTGCTCCAGGCGCTTCAGGAACGTACCGGGCAGACCCTTTTCCCGATCCTCACGTCGCATGAGGTAATGCATCAGACATTCATAAACGTCCGTCGTGCGGGAACCATCACTGTCGCTGTGATCATTCTGGAAAAGCTTCTGCACGGTGATGAAGGTCCGCAAGGAGTTCATCAGCAGATCCGCAAAAGCCGGCTTGAATTCCGGATGATCCGTCAGGAAGGTTTCAATGCGCTGCAGCGCCTTGCCCACGGGCTTGGTGTAATCGTAGCCGATGAAGATGGCCGAATAATCCCGGGACAGATGCGTCCAGGTTTCCTTCAGCTCTTCCGGTGTGGCTGGCTGGTTCGGGACGGCCAGGCGTGTATAGTCGATGATGCTGGCGGTTTCCTTCTCGGCGTTGTCCTTGCTCTGGCGATTGCTCTCCGTTTCCAGATCGACCAGAGCCTGACCCGCGGCCACCTGCTCACCGGCCTTGACGTTGACCCCACACACGATGCCGTCCTCGGGGGCCGTGACCGCCATTTCCATTTTCATAGCTTCGAGGGTGAGGAGCAGATCACCCTTCTTCACCTTCTGGCCTTCCTGGACATCGACCGTCAGCACCACGCTGGGCGAAGGCGCTGCGATCTTGCCACCGGTATCGAAGGGCAGCATATAGGGGAAGCCTTCGACTTCGCACTGCAGAGCGTTCGTACGCGGAACAATCTGCATCTTATATTTGCGACCACCGGCTTTCAGAACGATCTCATGACCCCAGTTCACATATTCCACTTCAACGGACTTGCCGTCGATGCTGATGTGATAGAAGGGTTCACCCACGGCTTTCACGTGGATCTGATACTTGTGGCCGCGAAGGCTCAGGGACAGTTCCATGCCGAGGTCAGGCATCTGACGGGGCGAGCTGTAGCGGCGGACTTTTTCGGTGAAGTTTTCAAACTCATGCCGATATTCCTGCTCGTACTGATAAATCACAGCGCCGAGCAGCGCGATGTCCCACTGGTTTTTGCCGGCCTTGCGTTCCGGGCTGCCGAGGAAGCCTTCGACGAAGTCGGTCTGCACGCCGCCTTCCCTGATTTTGGGATTGGCGAGCAGTTCGAGCAGGAAACCCTGGTTGGTCGTGCCGTTTTCAATTTCAATTTGCAGTTCAGAAAGGGCGCGATTCAGACGAGCCATGGTTGCCGCACGGTTCGGGCCGTAGGCGATGATCTTGGCAATCATCGAATCGAATTCACGCGGAATGCGGCTGCCCCACTCAAAGCCCGAATCGATCCGGATGCCCGGCAGGGTCGGCGGCAGAAAGCGCCGAATGCGGCCCGGGGTGGGCGCAAATTTCTGATCGGGATCTTCCGCGTTCAAACGCACTTCGATCACATGACCGCGTGGGTTTTTGGGAACGTTGTCGAGCACCTCACCAAGGGCCGTGCGCAGCTGAAGATGCACAAGGTCGACCTGGAAGAGCTCCTCGGTAATGGGATGCTCCACCTGCAGGCGGGTGTTCACTTCCATGAAGAAGGCTTCCTCGCGGTCGATGTCGTAGAGATACTCGACCGTGCCCGCCCCATGATATCCGGCGGCTTTCAGAAGACGGGCGGCCGAGGCCTCAACTTCCTTCATGCGCTCGGGATTCAGGTGCGCAGGCGGGGTTTCCTCGATAATTTTTTGGTTGTTGCGTTGCACGGAACAGTCCCGCACCCCGAAGGTATGCACGTTGCCGTGATAATCCGCGAGACACTGCACTTCCAGGTGACGGCCGCGAACGACCAGGGCTTCCATGAAGATCACCCGGTTGCCGAAGAAGCGGAAAATTTCATCCGACACGGAACGGAACTGCTGCGGCAGCTCCTCGGGGGTAAAGACCTTGCGAATCCCGCGGCCCCCACCGCCGTTCGCGGATTTCAAAATCACCGGATAGCCGATGCGCTCGGCCACCTGCTGGGCATGTTCCAGATTTTCCAAAGGCGCGCCGCTCCATGGGCAGGTGGGCACCTTCGACTGATCGGCAATTTCCTTGGCTTTGATTTTATCACCGAGACGATCCATGGCTTCCGCCGTGGGACCAATCAGAACGAGATCGTTCTGTTCGAGCAAGGCGGCAAAGTCAGCGTTCTCGGCCACGAAGCCCCAGCCCACCCAGACGCCACTGCATGCCGTTTGCTGCAGGGCATTCAAAAGGAAAGGGCAATTGAGATAAGCGCTGCCCGTCAAGTCCCCGAAACCGGGAAAGGAGGACAGAGCAAAAGCGTGATCGGCTTCCTTGACAAAGAGGGCGTCGTTCTCTGTATCCAGATAAAAGGCGACGGTTTCAAATTGAGTCCCATACAGCGTGTTGAATTCCTTCGCTGCCCGGATGAAGCGAACGGCGGCTTCACCACGATTTATGATCCCGATTCTGGCATGTCGTGAGAGTTGTTTCCGATTCAAGGCCTCGTTCCTTTTTTTAATCAAAGAAAAGCTGCTAACAGGGGCGGCTGTTCTGCAAGCTTATGCTTAATAGGAACCTATTAAGAAGATTTGAAAGGAAAAAATCCAGTGAAAAGGTGTGAGCTGGCAGCCTGTGAAACGGAGCTGAAGCCGGAATCGCATGAACCCGGGTCCAGGACGAGCTGGCCCGGCGCATAGCACAGTTTGCATGCTTGATATCCGTTGGAAGATACTGGTATTTTTGTGACAGCCCTCATGAAATAAAGACCAGGCTCAAATTCCGTAAATTTTTACGGGATAAATTCCCTCAGTGGTTTCGAATAAGGCGTAGTGAGCTAGCGCCCGGGGTCCATGCCATTAATGGAGCGGTGTCACTCAAACGGATAAGGAGGGTGTCGGCCGCAAGTTGTCTTCCCTTTCTGTCGCTGCATCCCCACAGACTTAAATCCCCTCCGCCGCGGCGAGGAACGAAAACCCGGATCAAACCTGGGTTTCGAATTCTGGCACAAGGTCTGCTGTAGGGTCGCTTTTTCCAGCGACCTCAACCTGGAGCGACTGTACTTATGCATATTCTGGCTGTAATTGCTGCGTTGTTTCTCTGGTCGTGTCATGGCTCTGATCATGTGTCCAAGCGATCGCCATCCGGCTCCGCACCTGAACCCGAGCCCCCACTGGGCGTTACCGAGCCCCAACCGGACCCTGAGACCGGAGGGCGCTCCGATGTTGAAGTGATCCCTGTCGTCGACCAGGAAAGCCTGCGCCTGCAGGGGCGCCAGCTGCTGGTGAACGGCCGCCCCATGACCATGCGGGCGGTTTGCTGGAACCCGGTTCGCCCGGGGGGACAGCATCCCGAGGGCCTAATCTTCCGGAATCCCAGCGCCGCGGATCTTCTGCAGATCGAGCAGGATTTCCAGATGATGAAGGCCCTGGGCGTGAACACGATTCGAACCTATGAACCCATCCTTGATGACCGCGTGCTGGCCCTCGTGCAGAAGCACCAGCTGCACATGATCGTGCCTGTCTTTCACTATTTTGCGACAGACATGGTGGAAGTCATTTCCCGCGTCCAAAAACTTAAAAATCATCCCGGCACGCTGCTTTGGGAAATCGGGAATGAATGGAATTACAACCAGTTCTATAGCGTGGGCACCAGCACACCGCTGGGCATGGACGCGGCGAAGTCGCTGGTGAAAAAGGTCATCAGCACGATCCGCGGCGTGGATCAGCGTCTGCCGATCGCCACAGTCCATGGTGAGCTGCCGAGCCGGGAGCTGATCGAGGAACTGAGTGGCATCGATATCTGGGGTTTGAACATTTACAGCGGCCTCAGTTTTGGCACACGCTTCCAGACCTGGCGAACCCTGACGGACAAACCGATGTATCTGGGTGAGTATGGAGCGGATGCGATGAATCGCACCGTCGTCGATGAGGCCTCGCAGTCCAAGGCCGTGGTGGCATTGACCCAGGAAATTGAGCAGCATCTTTCGTCCCGATCCGCCGACAACGTCAGCATCGGTGGCGCTGTTTTCGAATGGAATGATGAATGGTGGAAGGATAAGCAGGGTTCGGCCGATCGCCAGGATCCCGGTGGAAGTGCGCCTGGCAGCGGGCCTTATCCGGATAATGTCTTCAACGAGGAGTGGTGGGGTCTCGTGACCATTGATCGCAAACCTCGACCCGTATATCAGGAACTGAAAAAATTGTGGAAGCCGATCGCGGAGGAAACCTTCTGATGTGGAAACTCATTCTTCTTATCTCCTTTCTGGAATTGATGCAGGCCTGTCAGGGCAAATCGGGACCCGATGAACCGGGAACGACGGGCACGGAGCCCACGGTGCCGACGGCCACGGACCCGGATTCGGGGTCCACGACGACCGTTCCAGGTTCCACGGAAACCGAAACGGACCCGCCAAAATTTGAACTGGCGCGACTCGCAACCTATGATGATATCGGCCCACGACCCAACACGCGCATTGAGGATGGCGTGATCATCACCGAAGGTGTGATACGGGTACGGCGGCGTCATGAAAATGATATGGATTTTTCCAAGTACAATCCCTTCTATTGGGAAGGTCGCCTGGCCTTCTTCAAGGTCGAGGATTTTACCGCGCGCGGCGAGAAAAAGCTCCGCTTTCATCTGGAAACGGAATGGCCTCAGGATGCCATACCCACGCGCGGCCCGGACCTGTCGGCGATCTATACCGGTGATCCGGCGGGAGCTTCAGAAACCGTCCGCAGTAAATTTGCCATCAACCAGCGCATGGAACACGTCGCGGACAAGCGCCGTTTCGTGACCACGGTGGGTCCCGAAGCCTTTCAGAGTTTTGCGGACGCTTTAAAGACCGGCAATATTCTGATCTTCGAGTATCGCTTTTTTATGGATGAGTCGCATCCGGATTGGCAGAAGGAAAAGATTTTCAATGGAAATACTTTGTCCGCTTACTATTCCGAGTTTTTGCGCATTCGCATCGGGACAGGCGGCCCTTTGATTGATACGCTCGGAGATTCGCGCAAGGAACCGGATGTGCTGCGTTTCAGCGGCGGCTGGACCACGATTCCCACCGTGCGGGTGGAACCCTGGAAGGCTCTGCAGCAGCAGGCTCAGAACCTGACCCGCGATCAGGCGCAGAATTTTCTGAATGGCCGCACCTTCTTTCACACCGACATGATCACGGGGCAGCATGTGAAAGACCCCGATGATGACAAGCTGATCAATTTCTTTGATGAGATGCGCGTGGCGCGGGAAGGTTATGCTGCAGGAGCCTTTAACATGAATTCCTGCAATGGCTGCCATGTGAACAATGGTACCAGCCTGCTGCCCTCTCCCGGTCAGGCTGTGCATACAACGCTCGCGAAAACCTTCGATCGACGCAATGGCGAGCCGCATCCCCTTTTCGGGCAGCAGCTGCAAACCCAGGGACCGCAGGCGGAAGGTCTGCTGAAGCTGACGTCCTATACCGAGATACCGGTGACGCTTGATGATGGAACCGTGATCACGCTGCGGAAACCTGAATTTGCCGTGGAAAGCCGTCACGCGACGGATAACCTTGGGATCTCCCTTCGCCGAACACCGGCCCTTATCGGAATGGGTCTTTTGAATGCCGTGCCTGAGGCGACGTTAAAATCCCTTGTGCCGGTCTCGAAGGGCGAATGGCGCGGACGCTTCGGCTGGAAAGGCCAGCAGAAGACGCTGCGCGATCAGATCATCGCGGCTCTGAATTTTGATATGGGCGTGACAACTGCGGCGCGACCCAAACTGGATTGTGGAGCGGGCTGCACAGCCGGCAAGGGGCAGCTTCCTGAAAAAGACATCGATCGGATGGAAGACTATGTCTCCCTTCTTGGTGTTCCCCCACGCGTCCAGCCCCAGGATCCCAAAGTGCTGCGCGGCGCCAGGATCTTCGAGACTCTGGCCTGCGGCGTTTGCCATGTGCCGGTTCTGAAAACCGGGCCGTCCCGGTTCAAGGAATTGGCCGGACAGACCATTCAACCCTTCACGGACCTTCTTGTGCATGACATGGGGGAAGGCCTGGCGGACGGCAGCGGGGGAGCGGATGCTCGCAAGTGGCGAACCGCTCCACTCTGGGGTCTGAAAAACGTGAAGCATTCCGTCGATGTGCGAAAGGATCAATTTCCTCCGGGCAAAATCGAGATTCTTTATACGGATACGATGCGGGCGTCCGATGGCAACCCGATCGAACTTCTGCATGATGGTCGGGCCCGGAGTCTGGCGGAAGCCATCCTCTGGCACGGCGGTCAGGCCGCTGACTCCGTGAAACGTTACAAAGGGCTTTCGCGGGCCGATCGCGAGGCTTTGGAAGCCTTCCTCTGGGATTTATAAATTAAGCGGCGGGGCGGGTGACCGTTATCGTGTAGGTTTTGCTCCGCCCGCTCCTGCCTTTGACAATGATGGTGACCGTCGTGCTTCCTGGATTGACAGTCACATCATAACCACCCTTCTGCTTTTCAATGGTCAGCCCATTGATTTCGAGTTCACATTCATCCGGATAGTTCGGCAAAGGCGAAACGGTCAGCACGCTGGTGCTGGCACTCACCACCAGCTCATAATTTGTCATGTAGGGAGAATAGGGAGGGGTCAGCAGGCCATCGGAGGTGGATAAATCCGCAAGGATTTCATCCGGCAGCTCCTGAATCCGCTGCACATTCAATTTATAGGTATTCACTGTGGTCCCGGCGCTGTCCACGAGGTCGATGGCGAAAACATTCGCACCGGCCACCAGTGGCATGGGATCGGTCGTGAAATCCGAACGCAACGGCACACCGTTGATCACAACATGCAGGTTCGGATTCACCGGAGCTGTATTGATACTGATTTTATTCTTGTAGGTCTCACCACCAGCCAGACTGTATTCATTCACATACGGATCGAAGGCCGGTTCCAATTGATCGGCGATGACCACGAGTTTGGAAAGCGTCTGTTCCGCCGTGACAGGTTGCTTCGTGCTGTCGGGGGAATCGTTTTTGCTTTTGGTACAGGCCAGGGCCGACAACAGGAGAACCGGAAACAGAAACCAGGACTTATGCATGCGGGTATCCTGCTTGAAGGGGATCGGTATGGAATCCTTATCGGCAGGGAGGGCCAGGGCCCTAAGGCAGACCAGTCATCAGGAAACGGTAACCCTTTGGATTTGTCATGACTTTTGCAGTGTTTTTCCTCAGACGCGGAAACCATCCGCATCAGTTCAAAATTATGGGAGGAAAGATCACATGAAACTCGTCCACATCGGTTGTGCTCTCGGCCTTGTGATGGCTGCTGCTGGCGTTTCGGCCTGTAACCAGGATGATGAAGATAAGGACAATGAAGTCACACCGGCTCAGAACACCACGGACCAGGATCCGCCGCAGGAACCCCAGGAGGAGATCTACCTGCATAATGTGACAGCCGACAAGCCTTTGCTGGTGGTCTATGGCGACAGTATCTCGACCGGTGTGCTGGCCAATACCAGTCTCGGAAAGAACATCGACAACGCCCTTCTCGTGCAGCTTGCGAACTACATCAAGGCCGGTGAGTACAATACCATTGGCTTTCAAACCAATCTTTCCAATCCAACCCTCGCCGCGGCCACCACGGAAGCGGACCATGGTCTGCGCCAGGCCATCGCAGCAAAAGCTGGGCTGACGCCGGCCGAGGTCGGGGTGGTGAGTTTCGCGAAATTTGGCGCGAAGTCGGTTGATATTCCCGAAATGTTAGCGCGTTGGAACCAGGAGGAAAGCCAGACGATCAAGCGGAAACCGGACTATATTCTGGTGGCCCTCGGTGGCAATGATTTCTGCTCGGATATGACCGTCGAGCAGATTTCCAGCGCGTTCAACGAGCAGATCGATGCCATCCAACAGTCGGCGCCGGATGCGCAGCTGATCATTTCCCCGGCGCCACCGGTGCATCAGCTCGCCGGCATCGACTTTACCTATGGCCCCGCGATCAGCCAGATTACCGGTGAAGAGCTCAGCTGCAGAAAATTCCGTGAACAGGCCTGCCCGCGCGTGTATGAGCCGGATGCCGCCGAGCGCCTGAATGGGATCAATCAAGGCATTCAGGCTGCGTTTGAAGCTCAGAAGGCCAAGGGGGCCAAGGTTTCCCTGGCCAGCGGTGTTCTCAACTGGACCATCGCTCCGGATGAACTCGCATTTGACTGCTTCCATCCAAGCCAGAAAGGACAGGCAACGCTCGGCAGCTACTGGATCGAGGCTTTGCCCCAGTAATTTCGCTCCTGGATCCGCTCCGTCCTACCGTCTCCTGAAAAGGAGACGGTTGTAGGCCCCCTGTTACCGTCATTCTGTTCCTTAATGCCCACATTCCCCGCTTCAACCCCGCCTGGGGCTCAGAAACCATCGGCGCTCTTTTTGCAGAATGGGCTTCGAAATGGAGGCTTGGATGGAAGCGACCGAGAGGCTAAGCTCGCGTCCCACGATAGGGTGGACAGACATTGGGAAGGGCGCGATGAGGGGAATGGCAGTCAGCCTGGTAGTTTTGGTGATGAGTTTTCTTGCAGGTGCCGATTTAGGCCTGGCCCAGGACGTTGAAGGGTATCGGGCCGCCGAGACACGACTTTGTGATTCGGTCGTGGTGGAGTTTGATTTTGATTTGAATTTCACCGCCACCGAAAGGCGGCTGCTGTGCGGCAGCCCTGGGGTGAGATCATGGGAATATATTCCGTTGCGCCAGGCTGAGTTTCATATGCGGAATTTTCTGGCAGCCCGTGGCTATCATCATCCGGAATTCAAAATCACCGGCAGCACCCTCCACGTAAAACCTGGTGTGCCGACGTTGATCCGATCGGTGCGGCTGGACCCGCCCATACCTGAGCTTGAGGTGGAAAATTTCTGGCTGCCGAAGGGACGACCTTTGACTCCGGACGAGCTGAATACGATTGAACAGTGGGCGAGCAGCAAGCTGGGGCGGCTGGGCTATCCCTGTGCCGTCGTGGAAACCCGTGGTGATCCGGATACGGGAGAAGTCATCGTTATGATCGACCGCGGTGATCTCTGGACCATTCGCGAGGTGCAGTCCGATCCGATTCCGGGCGTACGCGGCGGCATGCTGGATCGTTATCGCGCCTTTGATACCGGCGATCAATACGATTCGATCCTTCTCGATATTTCCGCGGAACGTCTGAAGGCCTCGGAAGTTGTCGTGAACACCATGTATAGCCCGGTGTGCAAGGGTGAGCCCGGGGTGGTGGAGCAACGCACGCTGGCCGGCAAGCCGCGGCTGGTGAGTTTCGGGATCGGGTTTGATTCCGAGAATCTGTTTTTGATCAAAGCCGGCTGGCGGAACAGCCGCTGGTCGGAAACCGCCTCGATGCTGGATGTCTCGGCAACGCTTTCCTATCCCAATCAGAAAATTCTCACGACCTTTGACTGGTATTATCTGCCGGTGCCTTCGCATCATTATTTGAAAACCTATGCGCGCATTCAAAGGGAATATGAAAAGCGCTATGAAGCGCGGTCAATCAAAGCCTCCTTCGCTCCCGCCTATGCCGGAGATATCCTGGGCATACGCGGGGATATCTATGTGGGTCCGTCCCTGCTCTTTGAAAATACCCTGCGAGGCGATGGACCACGCAATGCACGTCTTCTGACGATCGATTTCGGGATCGCCGGGCAGTCGCATCTTTATGAATATTTCACCTATCAGGCGGCTCCCCAGAGCGGTTACAAATTCAATCTGTTTGCCAGCACGAGCGACAAGGGGGCGGCCTCCAATGTTTCCGCCACCACATACAGCGCGGATTTTACGAGGCTTTGGAATCTTTTGGATCTGGAGCCCAATATCTGGGTCTTCGGTATTCGCGGAAGTTTCGCCACGACGCGACCCGGCCGCGACACCAATTATGATGATTTGCCGCCGTCCTTCAAGTATGCCCTGGGGGGATCGGAGGACATGCGCGGCTTCGGGCGCAAGGCCCTGCCGACGGAAGGTTCAGGGGCATTGACCAAAGCCTATCTGGGCAGTGAATTGCGCTTGAACAATAGTCTGCCCTATCAACTGCAGCCCTTTATTTTTGCCGACTGGGGCAAGCTGGGGCAGCGATCCTTGATCCTCGATCCCACACTTTTCTGGTCGCCTGGTGTCGGTCTGCGTTGGGGCTCACCGATTGGTGTGCTGCGCTTCATGCTGGGTCATGGTTTTGTGTCGGGCGAGGAGAGGGAAAAATATCAAGGCGTGGCCGCTCTGCAATTTTATGCCAGCATAGGAGAGCAATTCTAATGGGAATCCTGCGAGGCTTTCTGAAATTTCTGCTTGGTCTGGTGACGACGCTTGTGATTTTAGTGGGGCTCGCGTTGGGTGGGCTCTTTTACATTCTCAATCGCCAGGAATTCACCTTCCCGGAAACGACCCTGCGCTGGGTGGCGGGACATGTGCTGGAGCCCATGAATATTCTGGTGACGTTCAAAACCCTGGACGCGCGTCTGATCAGGACCAGTGACGAGGACTGGTATGCGAGGCGACTCGTCGTGCGCAGTGAAAATCTGGATGTGACCATGCCCGATTTTTTGCAAACGCATATTCCGGATCTGGACCTGCAGCTCGGTCTGAACTTTCATCCGCAGCGTTACGGCATCAAAGGGATCGGACCCATCGATGCCTCGGGCGTGCGTCTGAACCTGAAGCTGGCGAAGGAGGATCCGAAGAAGGAGGAGAAGCCCTTTGATTATCAGCTCTGGCTGGATCGGCTGCAGGCGGTGCGGTTTGAACCGATTCGCCTCGGTTTTCAAAGCCTGGTGATCCAGCGACCAGGTGAACCTAAAATGGAAGCGCAGCTTTATGCGAATCTGCGGCGACAGGAAGGGAACAGGTGGAGCATCAGCGTGCGCGCGGATCGGGTGAAGGGCATTCCGGCCCGGAAAGCCAATTTCGATCTGCAGCTGGATTTGCCGGAAGGTTCCACCCTTTTGCCTCTGGCGGCCCAGATCAAGGGCCGTGTGGATTTGGGGAAACTCGGCTGGGCCCGGCTTGCAGGCGATGGACGCCTGGAGGCGGAGGACAGGGGCGAAGTTAAACTGGACCTGACCTCCCGTTTTCAAGGCAAGCGTCAGGAATTGAAAGCCAGCGGCAGACTGAATCAGGAACGTTTCACCATCAAGGTCAGCGGCCAGGCCAACCAGCCTGTCGATGCCCTGCGGCAGGTGGAGCTGAATGGCTGCGAACTGGAGGGCATTCTGCGGCGGAAGGGAAAGCCTTTTTTGCAGTCGAATCTGGATTGCCGGGTGGGCTTGACCCGCGTGCCGGCACCTGAGGAAAAACCCTTCCAGGATATGCTGCCGCGGGATTTTGATTTCCGCATTCAGGGACCGATCAGCATCGCCAGCTGGGATAAAAATCCGATTTTCAAAGCTCCCTTGAAGATCACGCTGCAGCCGCTTTTGAGCCAGCTCTATACCCTGCGTGGTCAAACCAGTGTGGAGCTGAGCGGGCGTGTCATGGGGGGAGTGGACGACATCACGGCGACCATCGACGTGAGTTCGCAGCTGGCTTTCGATCGCTTCCAGCCGGTGGTCAAGCGTCTGGAGGAAACCGATTTTGCCGTGCCGGCTCCGTTCAATACTCTGGATGGCCGCATCTACTGCAATATCGAAGGGCGCATCCGCAAGATGGGGGCGATCATGGATCTGCCCTTGGACTGCGGAACGGAACTGTCGTCGGTCACGCAGTCCATGTTTATTCAGGCGCGCGGTACGATTGAAAAGGAGGACGATCAAAAACCGGTGATACGCCTAGCCATTGGTCTGAATAAGTTAACGTTTGAACTGCCACGTCTCGCGCTCAATGGATCGGTGCCTCAGCTTTTTCCGGATCAACGCATCATGACCGCCGAGGAGCGGGCCAAGGAAGCCGCCAAAGCCGATGATGCTCTGCCGGTTGTCCTCGATCTGCACATTACCACGCCTCCGGACCGACCGATGACGCTGGTCACCAGCCTGCAGCCGATACCGGTGCCGATCAGTATGGATTTGACCTTGAAAGGGGACAGAATTGAGCCTCAGGGAACGATCGGCGTTCATCAGTATCGGGTCACATTTTTCAAGCAGAAGGCCTTTGTGGATCACATACGTGTGATCCTCTCTCCGGATGAAGAGCAGCCGCTGCTGGATGGCCTCGTGGTCTTCCAGGATCCGGATGTGAAAATCAATTTAAGACTGTCGGGTACCGTGGATCGACCCTTCTATGAACTCGATAGTGTCCCGCCCCGTTCCCCGACCGAACTGGTGTCGATCATGCTGTATGGAGGCGATCCTGAGGCCCTGGATGACGAGAATCTACGGTCCGTGGATGAAACCCGCGCGGCCATGGTCGACGGGGCCATCGGACTCATGTCGATGTACTACCTGGCCTCGACGCCGATTGATAGCGTCGGTTACAACCCTTACACCGGACAGTTCCGGGCCCGGGTGCGCGTGGCGCAGGGTCTTTCGCTGACCTTGGGTTCGGACCTGGGAGGCGTGCGGCAGTCCGTGACTCTGCGCAAACGTTTGACCGAAAACTGGTCGTTTGAAACAGGTGCGGAGACGGATGAGGAAACGCATGAGAGCAAGGGCATTGCCATGTTCAAGTGGGGCCGGCGTTATTAAAGGCCGGCGGCCTTCCCCGCAGCATCCAGCACCTGCGTGAATTGAAGGATGAAACGGGTGTTCGGACTTTGCGGGTCAATCCAGATCTTGCCGTGATGCGATTCCATATGGCGACGGGCCAGACTCAGGCCCATGCCGAGGCCCTTGCTGGCGGTTTTGGTGGAATAGAAGGGGACGAAGCTTCTTTCATGCGGATGGGCCGGAATCCCGCGTCCACTGTCGGTGATGGTGATCTGAAGCGTGTGATGCTGGATCGCGGCATCGACCTGGATCCATTCGGTGGCCATGCCTTCGATCGCATCCAGACTGTTGTTGAGCAGAATCAGAAAGACCTGCAGAATCTGGGTTGGGTTGCCCTTGATATAATACTGCGGGGAAATATCGGCGATCGTGAGACGCGCGGGACGCGATTGAATTTGACAGCGGAACAGTTCCAACGCCTCGTCGAGTACGGACCGAATTTGCAAGAGTTCCTGAGTGTGTGTGGCCTCAGGGTTTTGACTCATGGTTCGGACGCTTTTTACGATGCGATCGATGCGTTTCACATCCGAACCGATGGATTCCAGGGCCCCTTTGATGCGCGGCGCGCTGCCGGCGGCATCGGTTTGCAGCAGCTTTTCCGCCAGGCCGGTGCGATCGGCTATTACACTCAATTGGTTTTCGATTTCATGGACGATGCCGGGGGTCATGGCGCCCAGGTTGGAAAGATTCTGCGAGGCCAGGATCAGATCCTGCTGATTGGCAATGATCAAGGCATATACCATGATCCATGACCAGAAGGTCCGCTGTTAAAAGAAGAATGCGCTGGGCCTTTTCATGGAGGGTCAGGTCCTGATGTTCCGAAATCTGATAAAGGTGACGACTCCAGTCGAGACGTTTCTTGCGGTCCAGGGCCCGCCCCAGGGATTTTTCCAGATCTGAAGGTGTGAAAGGCTTGGTGATATAGTCGACGGCCCCGAGCCGCATGCTGGTGATGATGGGTTCGTTCTCGGAAAAGCCGGTAATCAGCACAAAGGGGATATCCGAACTGGAGAGCCGCACATGTTCGAGGATGCTGACCCCATCGAGGTCGGGCAGCCGAACATCCGTCATGACGATATCAAAGCGTTCCGTTGCCAGAAGGCGCAGACCCTCGCGGCCGCGTTCGGCCAGGGTTACGACGCAGTTGTTGCGTTCCAGGATCTCCTGGATGTAGTGCCCAATGTCGGTATCATCGTCAATGGCCAGGACTTTGGTCGGTTCCGCTGACTTCATGTTCCCATCCTCAGGCCGAGGCCTCGTGGTGAATCGGAAAGCCTTCTTTCCAGAATACAACCCGCCGTGATGGGATTCAAAAAGAATTAGGGAGGGGAAGCCTGGTGGGAACTGGATTGCAATTCGTAGCCTGCCTCGGTGCAGACGATCGTCAAGCCGAGAGCGGCGATTTTCCGGCGAATGTTGCTGAGGTGAACATCCAGGGTTTTTTCTGAAACATTGATGTCCTTCCACAGCGTAAGCACCAGATTCCGCCGCGGAACGATCTGCTCGGGGGCCTGCAGAAAGAGACTGAGGATGCGGTATTCCTTGGCGGTCAGCTCGCTGGATCTTTCGTTCCGGGTGTAAAGCGTCATGCTCAAGGGGTCAAGCTTGACTGAGGAAATGTCGGCGTCCTGCCGGGTGATGCGGTTCAGGAAAATATCGATCTTGACCTGGATTTCCGCCTTGCTAAAGGGCTTGGAAATAAAATCCAGAGCGCCGACCGTGAAGCTGTTGCGGATGGCATCCTGCTCGTCCAGTCCGCTGACGACGAGGAACGGCGTATTTTTAAGCTTCGGCGCTATATCTTCGAACACAGTGTGGAGATTTCCATCCGGACACATGAGATCAAGGATCATCATGTCAGGCGCGGTCATGGTTTCCAGACCGGTCCGAAACTCCTGAAGACTGGAAAACAGCGTCAGCTGATAATTACGGCCGAGCATATCCTCATAGATCGCCTGCATCTGCAGATCGTCTTCCAAAATCCAAATACTTTTACCAGGCGACATGACCATCTTCCTCACCACTGTTGACAGGGCGACCCGGGGCTACGGTGCCAGGACGGGCGGACCTCGCGATCGCTCACTGGAAGATGCACGGTCTTATTCATCAGTGGGCCTCCGACCATAAGATATTAATATCTCAGATTTCAAGGTTTGCCAGGCCCTTTGTGTGGCCACGATTTGACATCAGCCGTCACAGATAGACGAATTGTAGCACCTTGCAGGTTTAGCCTAAGCTCCAGCTTGAGCGGTTTTTTCGTGATCATCAAGCGTTTGCGTTCCTGTCTGCAACCAGCTTATCGGCTTTCCAGGGAACCAACCCTATTGTGGTAAATTTTTCTTAACCAGAAATTTGGCTTTTTCCGTCCGAACCGTCTTCACTTCTGTACAGGAAACGTCCTTTTTCGAAAAGCGAAACGATGCCGCAAGGGCTCATGGATCCTGGCGTCCGAACTTTCTCAGCATTCCCGCCCCCTTCGCGTCGTCCCGGCTCTGAGCGTAACTCGGCGACAACAACGTCGCTCACAACAACTTGTCGTTTCCTGGCAACTTTGCTATAGGCCTGGGTAAGAACAATTTTTCATTCATTTCGTCATGAAATGCTCGAACGCAGGAGATCTGCGAAAGCCGCGTTTATAAGCGCGTTGCGGTCGTGCCTTCGCGTTCAGTCGAGGGGGAAACATGATGTCTGGTAACGGTAGGAGTCTTGTCCTGGGGCGTTTCCGCGTCCTGATGCTGAGCTTTTTCTTGGCCCTGAGCGGCGGCGTTCCCCTGCAGGCGGATGACTGGACGCCCGCAACGTCAGAAGAGGAGGGCGACGCTTCACCTGCTCAATGTTCGTCGGGTCTGGTGTCGGGCCTGCGCTGCACGGGACGCTATTGCGATGATATGGCCCTGAAATGCAGCCCGAATCCGACCCTTGGCGATCGCAGCTGGTCGCCTTATTTTTCTGAAGAAGGCAACAATGAATTTGTCTGTCCGGCAGGGCGCTGGATCGATGGTCTGCGCTGCCGCGGCCGTTACTGTGATAATGTTTCCGTACGCTGCGCTGCCGCTCCAAATGTTCAGACCAATCATTGCTACTGGGCGCCATCCATTTCTGAGGAAAATTCAGGGACCATCGACTATGGTTCGGGCACGTATTTGAAAGGTCTGCGCTGCCGCGGTCGTTACTGCGATAATTTGGAATCATATATCTGTCAGACGGAAAAACCGGCCTGCACCGATGAATCCTGCCGTGCGGAACAGGCTCGCCGCTTCGCTCCCGTGCTGCGCTTTGATAAGGTGCAGGGGGCCACGGATAAATGTTTTCCCAGTGATGCTGGTCAATATTACGAGATCAGAAAATCGGGCTCCAGGGAACGCGTGTGCAATACCGATGTTTCCTCGGTGGAAAATGGTCTGATCCCCATCTACTACGCGTATCAGGATTGCAGTCTCGATACGACCGTGATCATGTACTGGTTCTTTTACGGTTATCAGGATACCTGCACCGGCAGTCTCGGCTCCCATGATGCCGACTGGGAACGTGTGGCGGTAAAAATTCGCAACGGTCAGGTGGAACGTGTGCAGTTCTATCAGCATGGTGGTCATTACACCCGTCAGGGTAACGATCTCGAATTCTTCGAGGGCACCCATCCCGTCGCCTATGTCGGCAAAAATTCCCATGGCTCCTACCATGACTCGGGCGGTACGGGCAGCTGTCTTTATTTTGAAGATTTCCGCAATCCCGGCCCGCGTGATCTGCGGCTCAATACCTGGCAGAATCTGGTGGAACTGAAGGATACGCCGGATGCTCCGGAATGGATGCGCACCAAATCCGCTCAGTATTTTGATGGGATCGCCGCGCCGCTGGCCCGTGGGATTAACCTCTGTGCTCTGCCTGGCTGCGATGGCAAGGATTTTCACATAGGATCGACGCTGTGCTTTGGGCAGTGTGGCTGTGCGAAGAGTTCGATCGGGGACGCGCCGTTCTGAAAGATGGCGGAGCTGAATGAAAAAAGGGGGCAGGCGCCCCCCGGATTTTCAGGTCGTCTCCATTCCCTCCACCAGTTTCTCCGCCTGGTCGAGGGCGTCCAGCATGGACTTGAAGGCAATGCTGTAGGGGGCCGCGCTGCTCATATCCACGCCGCCCATTTTCAAAAGGTCGATGGGATATTTCGAGCCGCCGGCTTTCAGCATGTTCAAATAGTTGTCCCGCGCGCCCGCTTCCCCGCTTTGGACCTTTTCCGCCAGAGCGGTGGAGGCGATAAAGCTGGTCGTGTATTGGAACATGTAAAAGCTGTTGAAGAAGTGGTGCACGTAAGCCCACTCGATGGCAAAGATCGGATCCACTTTCACCACGCCTTCCGCCTCGCCGTAGTATTCACGCAAGAGCTTCAGATAGGTCTGCTCCAGGAGGTCCGCGGTCAGCGTTTTGCCCTCGGCCGACATGCGGTGAATTTGAGCCTCGAAGTCCGCAAAGAGCGCCTGACGGAACACCGTGGTGCGCCAGCCTTCCAGATACTGGCCGAGCAGGAAGAGGCGGGCCTTGTCATCCTTGGCATCCTTCAGCAGCTGGGACTTGAGCAGCGCCTCGTTGAACGTGGAGGCCACTTCCGCCACGAAAATCGGATAGTCCGCATAGTGGAAGGGCTGGTTGGCGTTGGCGAGATAGCTGTGTCCCGCGTGACCAAATTCGTGAAGGAAGGTCGACACGCTTTCATAGTCATTGTTGTAGTTCATCAGCACATAGGGATGAACGTCATAGGCAGAGCCATCCATGTAAGCTCCGGACCGTTTGCCCTTTTTCGGATAGATATCCATCCAGCGTTCAGCCAGGGCCTTGTCCAGAATCTTCACGTAGTCGCTGCCGAGCGGCTTCAGCGTTTCATAAGCGATTTTCTTCGCGTCATCAAAGGAGTATTGGGGCGCCTCGGTGGTGGTCAAAGGCAGATAAAGGTCGGAGTATTTCAGCTCCTTCAATCCCAGCATTTTCTGCTTGAGCTTGAGGTAGCGCCAGAGCAGTTTCTTGTGACCTTTCACCTGCTCCAGCATGGTGCTGTAAACAGTCAGAGGCACGTTGGTGGCGCTCAGCGAGGCTTCCATATCGCTGTCATACTTTTGCAGGCGGGCAAAGAAATGATCGCGGTTGATGGAGGATTCAAAAAGGCTCGCATAGGTTTCACGGGTTTGCTTGAAGGTGCCGAAGAAGGTCTTGAAGACGTTTTCGCGATCCTCGGCATCGGGAAGGGTCCGGTACTTCGTGTAAGCCGCGTGGGTCAGTTCCACCTCGTCGCCGTTTTTCAGTTTCACCTTGGCAAAGGGATGGTTCAGCGTGGAGAAGGTGCGGTAGATTTTATTGGGTGTGGCCGCCATCTGGCTCGCCTGGGCAGCGATTTCGGACTCGCGGTTGCTGAGGCTGTGCTCGCGCAGACGCACCATGTTGTCGAGGGCAAAGCGATAGGGAGCGAGGGCCTTATGCGCCTGCAGTTTTTTCAAACGGGCGGGTGGCATGGCGAGGATTTCCGGATTCAGGAAACTCGCGGCTTCCGACAGTTTGCTGCCGAGTTTCGCGACGCGGCCGACCAGCTCCTGACCCTTCGGGTCATTGCCATCCGCATCATTGAGGCGATGGGCATAGCCGCCGAGCCGGGCGAACTGTTTATTGAGATCATAGTATGTGGCCAGACATTGAGCCAATTGCGGCGCGCTGTGCGACAGCCGGCCTTTGCAAGCTGTCAGACGCGGCAGGGATTTTTCGAGGGCCTGCGCGGCCGCATCCCAGGCCGCATGATTGGGGAAGAGGGCCGTCAAATTCCAATGACTTTGTTCCGTCTGAACCGCTTCAGCGGCCGGAGTGGAAGACGCCGCAAGGATCGCCGCTGGCATCGGGCCCAGGGCCAGACAAAGGCTCAGCAATCCTTTGGTGCAGGGACGAAGATCCATAATTGACTCCTGATCAAAGAATGAATGGGGTGCAGTGACCTTGTAGCTAAGCCTCTGGAGTCAACGAGGTCAAGTCCTATTCCTGGGGCGCCTCCTGTGGTTTCATCGCCGCGATCAAGGCTTCCATTTCATCGTCTGTGAATTGTCCCTGATAATTTGGCATAACGGGTTGGTATCCGGCCACGACCCGGGTCATGGGGGCGATAATGGATTGTTTGATATAATCCGCATCCGCAAGGACCTCGCTGCCGTCCGCGAGTTTGACAGTTTTGCCGTAGAGGTTGTTCAGGACCGGCGCCCGGAAACCGGAGGCCGGCTGATGGCAGGCGGTGCAGCCTTTTTCCTCGATCAGCATCCAGCCGCGTTCATAAGGTGTTGCGGCGGCATACTCCGCTTCCCTTTTGTCGCGGGCGTATTTGTAGGCAAAGATGGCCAGGACCCCGAGGAACACCGCGAGGATAATCCAGACTCTGACTTTAAGTTTCACCGAAAGCTCCCATGAAAAAGCCCGCCTCAGGACGAAGCGGGCTGCATCCCTGTGTGAACGATCAACCGAAGCGAGCGGTTGAACCCAGTTCCTCTTCAATGCGCAGGAGCTGGTTATACTTGCAGATACGATCGGTCCGCGAAGCCGAGCCGGTTTTGATCTGACCGCAGCCCACAGCCACCGCGAGATCCGCGATGGTGGAGTCTTCCGTTTCGCCGGAACGGTGCGAGATGATGCTGTTGTAACCGGAACGCGTAGCCAGCGTGATGGCGTCGAGTGTTTCGGTCAGCGTGCCGATCTGATTCAATTTGATCAGAATCGCATTGGCGGCATTCTGCTCGATGCCCTGCTGCAGACGATTGGAGTTGGTGACGAAGAGGTCGTCACCCACGATCTGGACCTGGTCGCCGATTTCCGAGGTCAGAAGACGGAAGCCTTCCCAATCATTTTCATCCAGGCCGTCTTCGATCGACATGATCGGATAATCGCGGGCGAGACCGGCGAGGAACTTCACCATGCCTTCACGATCAAAGCCGCGTTTTTCGCCTTCCAGATAGTATTCACCGTTTTTCCAGAATTCCGAAGCGGCCACGTCGAGAGCGATACCGACGTCCTCACCTGGCTTGAAACCGGCCTTTTGGATGGCTTCCATCAGCATATCCAGAGCCGCTTTGTTCGAAGCCAGGTCAGGCGCGAAGCCACCCTCGTCACCGACGGCGGTGTTGAGTTTCTTCTCCTTCAAAACGGATTTGAGCGAGTGGAACACTTCCACGCCGTAGCGCAGGCTCTCGCGGAAGGTAGGCGCGCCGAAGGGAACGATCATGAACTCCTGGAAGTCGACATTATTGTCCGCATGCGCCCCGCCGTTGATGACGTTCATCATCGGCACCGGCAGACGGTTGGCATGCACGCCGCCGAGATAGCGATAGAGCGGCAGTCCCACCGATTCCGCCGCGGCCTTGGCCACTGCCAGCGAAACGCCCAGGATGGCGTTGGCCCCGAGGTTGGTCTTGTTGGGCGTCCCGTCGAGCTCGATCAGCAAATTATCGATTTCCGTTTGCGAGCAGACGTCGATGCCCAGGAGCTTGGGCGCCATGCGATCCTTGACGTTACCGATGGCCTTCAAGACACCTTTGCCGCCATACCTTTGCTTATCGCCATCACGCAGTTCGCAGGCTTCATACTGACCGGTCGATGCGCCCGAGGGCACAGCTGCACGTCCAAAGTAACCGGACTCAGTCATCACTTCAACTTCGACGGTCGGATTGCCGCGGGAGTCGATAATTTCACGGGCGTTGACATACGAAATAACACTCATGTTCCAGCTCCTGTGATGCGGACAGGCGAATCCCTTGAAAATCAAGAGCAGTCCTGAATTGGGACCCTTCGACGGGTCTATGAGCTGAGTATTCTGGCCCTTCCCCAGGCGAAAGGCAAGCCTTTGAAAGATCAAAGCAACCTGCGCATGAAATCCACCCTGCGTGTAGCTTTGTCCCGTGGACACCTTTCGCAAAACTATGCTATTCCTGACCTCTCCAAGGCTACGCAAGCAAGAAATCTGCTTCCCCCATTCCGCGAGTGTCCAGCCAAAAATGCTGGAATCGAGACAAGAAAGGATTCCCTATGTTAAAGTACTCCTCCTGGAAAGATTACCTGCCTAAATCTTTTCAGTGGTTGAGCCAACTTAAGATTGAAACCGCCACCGAACTTGCCACGGATGCATGGAACCTCGTCGCCGTGCGCAGTGAAAGTGATAAGCTCCTTCTCAACAATGGTCTGCTCGATTCCCCGATGTGTGAGCGTCTTTTGAAGGAAGTGGAAGCGCAGGGCTGGACGCCAGGTGAAAAGCAGATCCGCATTCAACTCGATGGCAAAAAATTTCTCCTCGTCGCGCAATCGAGCGTGAAAACCAATCCGGTGCAGGTGGCCCGGCAGCTGGGTCTGGACGCGGCTTCCGCGCTGGCCAAGAGCAAGTCGAAGGATCTCTGCATCGCGGACACGGATAACCTGAAGGCCCTCGACGTGCTGGAAGGTTTCCTGATCGGACAGGATGATGGTGCGGCCTTCAAGTCAAAATCCAATACCGAATATCCCAAAAAATTGTCGGTGGTCAGCAAGGATCCGTCGGAATTGACCAAGCGCCTGGAAATGGCCAAATCCCTGGTGTTCACCAGGTGGCTGCAGGATGCGCCGAGCAATTTCATCAACCCTGACCAGTTTGCCACCATCGCCAAGGATCTTTTTGAAAAATCGGCGGAACTGGTGGTGCTCGGCCGCAAGGAAATGGAACAGCTCGGCATGGGTTCGTTCCTGAGCGTAGCCCATGGCGCGCACACCGAGCCGCGCCTCGTCGCGTTGAAAATTGCCGGGAAAAACCCTGCGAAAACCGTGGCGCTGGTCGGCAAGGGTGTGACCTTTGACGCTGGCGGGATCAATATCAAGCCATCCGCTGGCCTGGAAGAGATGAAGTTCGATATGTCGGGCGCGGCCGCTGTGCTGGGTGCGGCGATGTATTTCACCGCGGTGCAGCCTCCGGTGAATGTCGTCTGTGCTTTGGGTGCGGTCGAAAACATGCTGGGGCCTCAGGCCACCAAGCCAGGTGATGTCGTCACCGCCTTCAATGGCAAGACGATTGAAATCCTGAACACCGATGCCGAAGGCCGGCTGGTGCTTGCCGATGTGCTGTCTTATATCTGCGATAAATTCAAACCGGAACTCGTGCTCGATATCGCGACCTTGACGGGTGCGGTGATCATGGGCCTTGGGCATGTCGGCGCCGGGATCATGGTGAAGGAGCAGAAGACCGCCGACTTCCTGAAAAAGGTCAGCGAGCGCGTGGGTGAACCTCTGTGGCAACTGCCCCTCTGGCCGGAACTGGAATCGGAAGTGAACAGCCAGCTGGCGGATCTAAAAAATATCGCCAAGCCGAGTGTGAAAGCCGGACCGATCATGGGTGGTCTTTTCCTGAGGGAGTTCGTCAAGGATTCCAACTGTGAATGGGCGCATATTGATATCGCCGGGACCGCCTGGACCTGTGGCGCCACCGGTTACCATACCAATGGCGGCAGTGCCTTCGGCGTCCGCGCTTTGGTCGGTGCTGCTGAAATGTTCCTCTCTTAAGAATCCTCTAAACCCCGCGATCTGTGCGGGGTCTCAAAAAAATCTCACCGAGCGATGCCACCGCTGGTCTGCGCCTCGATCTCAACCTTTATCTCTAAGGTTTGAGCAAGAGATCCAGAATGCTCAAGAACTCCTGGCGCAGACCGAGGGGATCCTCACCCACGGCTGCGGCCGCGCGATCCCGGGCGGCCTGGTAGCTGCCCTGCAGTCCTTGAATTTTCCCGAGGACCACGGCGGTTTCCGCCACCGCGAGCTGCCATTGCACATCAGCGGAGGGTGTGGCCGCCAGCGCGTTGGCGAGCGGCTCATCCTGCTTTTCACTGACCGTGCCTTCGGGTGTTTTATACCGCAATTTGAAGGTCCCGATTTCATCGCGATCCGCGGCGGCATTCAGTGCGCCCTCGGCCTGATAAATCAAGGGATCCACCCCTTCCGCAGGCTGATAGGTGCCAGCGAAGACTTCCTCGGCAGGTCGCGGGGTGATTTCGTAAAGATAGGTCACGGTCTGCCCGGATCCAAGATCACCGGCATCGCGCGTATCCTGATTGAATTCATCATCCTTCAAGAGGCGCTCGGCATAACCGATCAGACGATAGGACTTCACAAGGCGCGGATTGAATTCGATCTGCACCTTCACATCCTTGGCGACGGTGACAATGTTGCCCTTCAGATCCACACCGAAAACCTTGTCGATTTCCTGCGTGGTATCGATGAAGAAATAATTGCCATTGCCATCGCGGGCCACATCTTCCATCAGAGCGTCATTGCTCCAGGCTCCAAAGCCCAGGATCGTGAGAAATATTCCCGCGTCTGCCTTGCTGCGGATGACGCTGACGAGCTCCGTCGGATCAGTGATGCCAAGATTGAAGTCACCATCGGTGGTGAGGATCACGCGGTTCACCGCCTGGGCGACAAACTGTTTTTGGGCGATGTCGTAGGCGAGGCTGATGCCGGAACCGCCGTTGGTGCCGCCGCCTGCGCGGAGACGATTGATGGCCTGTTTGATCAGATCCTTCTCCGATCCCGGCGTGGAGTCGAGCAGAACCTCGGTCGCGCCTGAGTAGGTGACGATGGCAATGCGATCCTCGGGTTTCAGAGTATCGGTGAGTTTGACGAGCGAGGCCTTCACGAGAGGCAGCTTGTCTTCATCCGCCATGGATCCGGAAACGTCGACCAGAAAGACCAGATTTTTGGGAGGATCCACCAGTCCAAGGTCCTTCGCTTTCAAACCGATGGACAGGACCTGAGCCCCTGGCGTCCAGGGAGAGGCCACCAGCTGCTGATGCACCTGCACCATGCGATCATCGGCGGGTGCGGTATAGGCATAAGGAAAGTAGTTCAGGAAATCCTCGGGCCGCACGCGTTCCCAAGGGAAAGGACCGGCGGCGCGAATCAGCGCCCGACTGCGTGTATAGGAAGCCGTATCCACATCGATCGATACGGTGGAAAAAGGATTGGTTTCGGTTGCGCGCCAGTTGAGAACGCGCTCGACCGTGGTTTCCGGTCCTGTTTTCTCGGGGAGCGAAGGGGCTCCCTGGGGTTGCCCCGCGATAGCATCAGCGGATTTGGCGACCGAGCCTTCTCCAAATTGTCCCGTCGTGCCGGCTGCCGTGACGTTACCCGATTGTTCCTGCGTCTCCTGTTGATGGCAGGCGGATAGGGCGGTCAAAACCGTCAAAGCCATCAACATTCTTGTCAAAAGTCCTGACATGCGATTCTCCATGGGCCGAGGGGTATGATGGACCATTCTTCGGTCATCACAGGCACCTGCCCGAGCGCATTGACAAACAATTCGTATTCCTTTGTATTCTTCTGCGAAAAGTGGGCCGTTAGAGGCTGCGCCTTGGTGGAATCACGGTGTTGCCGAAGAAGAGGCCGGCCACGATCGAAACTGCGATGATCACGACGGTGAAGACCGTGGTCACGGTATCCATGACATCGTGTTCGAACATGGCAATAAAGCCGCGATAATTGATCGAACCTGGAACGATCAGAATGATGCCTGGCAGCATCGTGATCATACCGGGTCGCTTCAGAATGCGGGCCAGCAGATTGCTCACCATCGCCACGAAGGCTCCCGCCACAAAAAAGGTCAGCTCCGTTCCGAAGAGGCTGCCGCCGATGCGGGCGATGGTGTAGGAGGCCATCGAAACCAGAAAGGCCGACGGCATGTTACGTGGCCGCACACGGAAAAGGAGAAGAAAGCCGAAGGCCAGTGCGGTCACGCCAGGCAATTCCGTCCAGGCGGGCAGGGGCGCGAGCGTCACATCAAAGGCGGCGGGCGCGGAGGCTTTGAGAATGGCTTTGGTGAGCGCCACGGTGAAAACAATTTTTAAAAGCTCACCGGTGGCCCCGGCCAGGCGCGAGGTTCCTGCCAGAAGATTCTTGGTCGACAGTTCGACGAAGGAAACGACGAGCGCCAGTCCAGGCAGGAGGACGATGACGCCGGCCAGGATCACTTTATCCGGGGAAAGACTGGGAACATGCGGCGCCAGAAGGTGGGCCAGGAGTACGGAAATAAAGGAAGCCATCGCTCCAAACAGCTGTCGCATGGGTTCCCAGCGACTGCCGATCCGATCCAAAAGGCCCACGATCAGACCGATCACCGCGGCCAGGGCCAGATCGGTCCATGATCCCCGCAGGGCTGTGATCATGCCGGCCGAGGCCATCGCATAACTGAGAACCAGCAGCCAACGGGGTAAATCCAGGTTGCCGAGGTGAATGCTTTCAATCGTCTGCATGCCTTCCAGAATGCTGCGTTTCCCGTCGATCACCAGATCCGCCGCTTCATCAATCCGGCTTAATTTGGCAAGATCGATCTGTCCCGGTTCGTTGCGAATCACGACCGTTTTCTGCTGCTCACCTTGAGTAAATGTGGCGATAATCCCGGTGGGAAAAGCGAGAAGTTCACAGAGGAGACCCAGGTTCGCCGCGGCCTTGACCAGCGCGCGCTCCACATGATGGGCCGCGGCTCCACAACCGTGGAGAGAGCGGCCCAGGAGAAGAAGGAAATCAACCTTGGTGTTGAAGAGCGGATCCATACAAGTCCTTGTGCTGCGGCGGGTGGAAAGCGTGCCGTTCCTAAGCTTAGCTGGTTTTGCAAGTCATTGCAAAACCAAGGACACGCTGCCACCAGCGGGGCGCCGCCAGGGACTTACTGAGCCGGCTGCTGCTCGGGGAGCAGGTTCGGGTCAAGGCTACGCAGATAAGCGATGATCCCGGCCTTGTCGGTAGCATTGGCGAAGGTCATCATATGCGGAGTTTCCGTCTTATAACCATCGTCCGAGTTGGTGCCTGTTTCAATCGTCGAAAGCAGAGCTGCGTCACTAAACTGTGACATCAGATAAGGCGAGTGATCCACGCCAGTGGCCTGACGATGGCAGCTGGCGCAGGCTGGTGAAGCGCCATTCGCGGTGTTGTAACGGTTAAGACCGGCCGTTATCTGAGCGGCTGTATAGGCCGTGATGGTCACAGCCAACGGCAGTTCGGTGGTACCATAAGTGGCCTTGGCCGTGGTGGTTCCGGCCTGCACAGTGGTCAATTCATAGACCTTACCGGCTGGATATTCCTCGAGAACTTTCATCGAAACAAAGGCGGCATCCGCCGTGAAAGTAACCTTGGCCGCTTCGGCCTTCATCTTGGTTTCATATTCCGTGCTGGTATAAAGAGCCTCGAGCTGATCATCGCTGAGTGCAGCTTCGTCCGCTTCAGGCAATTCACCATAAACATAAACGTCGACCAGAACTTTGAAGACCTTGCCGCCGCCAAAACCCGAGAAAATCTTGCCGCTGCCGTTGTTGCCAAAGTCGGCTTTCCAGACCATCTTGTTCATCAGTTCCGGGATGTTAATCGCCGCTGGTGTTTTAGTCGGATCGTCTGTTTTGGGTTGTTCGCCACCGGGTTCTTCACCTGGCTTGTCGCCGCCCGTTTCGGAGCCAGCGTTTTGGGTCGTTCCTGTGTCGGTTTTTCCTTCGTTCTGTTTGGAACCGCCGGAACATGCAACGAGTGTCGTGATCATGATGCTGGAAAGAAAAACCAAAGCTTGCCCTGAGATCATACCGATACCTCCTGAGAATTCACCGCTCCTGACAGAGTCGAATGCGGCCGTGATGATGTCTTGCTCGGCGCTAATGCAGGTTTCCTGCCATATGTGAAAATGAGGTGGGATCATCACGCGCGATAGCACGGAAGGTTGGACATTTCAGAAATTTATACGCGTGTGAGGTTGTCTCGCACGCGCAAACTTAATCTCTTTGAACTGTATTTCTGTTGGTCATGACATGTTTACTTGACGGCAGGATCGTGCACGGGCTGTCACGGGTGTCGGTCACTGATTTTAAGAAAGAGGTGCAGGGCCTTGCGATCGAGGTTGCTGACGAGCTGACTCTCCGCTTCGTGCAAAGGCACCCAGGTGATGTCACGAGAACTGGCACCCAGCCATTCCCTTTGGTGGACGAAGGCTTGAATTTTATGTCTTGTGATCGAATGCTTAAAGCTGCCGACGGAGTCGGGTTCGAAGTTCCAGGGTCCGTCCTGCTCCCAGCGGAGTTGTCCGTCATGTTCCAGGGCGGTCGGCAGACCCAGCGTTCCTCCCAGGAAGCGGGCTCCCTTGGATCGTTCGACGAGTCCGACCTTGCCGCCCTTGATCAGGAGCCAAAGATGCATTTTCACATCTTCATATTCCATGGGCTTGCGCGGTGCCGGTGCCAGATTTTGACTTCCGGCCGCGTAAGCCTTGCAGAAATTCTGGATAGGACAGATTTCACAGCGCGGATTCTGCTTGATGCAGATCGTTTGCCCCAGCTCCATCACCGCCTGGTTGTAATCGGCAGGTGCGGCGGCTGGAATCAAGAGATCGCCCATCGCCTGAAATTCCCGCTTCAATTTCTGATCCGGCACCACCCGTCGATCGAGGAGACGGCAGAAGACGCGTTCGACATTGCCATCCACGACGGCCTTGGCTTCCCCAAATGCGATACTGCTGATGGCGGCTGCTGTGTAGTCACCGATCCCCGGCAATTCCCGCCAGTCCTTAAAAGTGCGCGGCCAATGAAAGGGTTCACGCGCTGCCAGAACCTGGGCCGCCTCATGCATGAGACGAAAACGTCGGTAATATCCGAGGCCACGACAGGCGAGTCGCACCGCCTCTTCACTGGCCGCAGCCAGATCGTGCAATCGCGGAAAGATGCCAAGGAAACGTTCATAGGCGGGAAGAACAGCCTGAATCGTCGTCTGCTGCAGCATGATCTCGCTGATCCAAATCACGTAGGGATCACCGGATTCCAAAAAGCGCTGACGCCAGGGGAGGGCTCGTTTATTTTTTTGATACCAGGAGACTAAAACGCTCCCGATCGCAGCATCGGGAACGTGTTGCATCAGCCGCTGGCTCGTTTTGGACGAAACTGTCAATGAATAAAGTCCTTAGGCCTTCTTGCTGGCCTTCTTTTTCCGGGTGCCGGCCGTGGTGCTTTTTTTCGTGCTCCCACCGCCTGCCGCTTTTTCCGAAGTGGACGCTGAAGCGCTGGCTGACGCCGCCTTGGGTTTCGCCTTGGTCGTTTTGGATTGCATGTTCAGGCGACTGGCGGCTTTTTCCGTCGTCGTCTTCACTCTCTTTTCCAGCCTTTCCAGGTTGACCCCGTATTTGCCAGCCGTCACTTTCAGCTCTTTATAGAATTTATCGAAGGCTGGTTCGAGCTTCTTGATTTGCGTGTCAACCAGCTTTTCGAATTCTTTCTTCTTTTCAACGACACTTTTGTTTTGTGCAGCTTTGTTGGCCGCATCCTTGATTTTGCTGATCAAGACCTCTCCTTCGCGTTCCAGGGTTTTTTGGAGCTTATTTAGATCGACCTGTACCTTATTGAGTATCTCATTCATAACCCATCGTCCTTGTAAAAGAGCCTTTGAAAACGAGCCCCAGAGAATCTGGCTTCACGTGTACAGCCTATCCAGCCAAGGAATACAGAAGATCAGATCCGGGAGTCACGGTATCATAAAGGAGCGTTCGGCAAATTTCCAGTTAAACTCGGCGCTCATGCCTGCGTGCCTTCCTCTTCAGTTGGAAAAATTGGCCTTACGCTTCTCCAAGAAAGCACTCAGTCCTTCCTTGGCTTCCTGGCCGGTAAAGCAGCTCGCGAAGGCTGTAACCTCGGCCGCAAGTCCATGCTCCAAAGGTATTTCAAGCGAAGCACGGGCCAGCTTTTTGGTTTCAGCCACCGCCTGCGGTGCCGCGCGACCGACATTTTTCAGGATCTGGGCAAGGGTTGCATCGAGCTCTTCAGCCGTTGCGACGCTCGAAATAAGCCCCAGTTGCCAGGCTTCACGCCCATTTAATTTGCGACCTGCACATAAAACTTCCATAGCCAAAGGCAGCCCCACGCGCCGAGCCAGGCGCTGTGTCCCGCCAAAGCCCGGGATTAAACCGAGGTCAACTTCGGGCTGGCCGAACAACGCTTTTTCAGAAGCGACAATGATGTCGCATGCCATGGCCAATTCACAGCCACCGCCGAGGGCGAAACCCTGCACACGGGCGATGGTCAAATAGGGAGCTGACTCCAACCGTCTTGTTGTATCCTGACCCAGCCTTCCAAATTGCAGGGCTTCCTGAGTCGTCATCTCCCGCATCGCGGCGATATCGGCACCGGCGACAAACGCCTTGTCACCCGCACCGGTGAGGACCAGAGCGCGCAGTCCCGCGGTAAGCTCACGATTGTCCAGGATCAGATTCAGTTCACGAAGCACCTGTGCGTTGAGCGCATTCAAAACTTTGGGTCGATTGATGGTGACCGTGGCGACGTTGCCTTCGCGGGACCACAGCAAAGTCTCAAGTTGCGGTTGAGTCATGACAGCTCCTTATTTCTGCGAATAGTTGTAAACACCACGTCCGGTTTTGCGACCCAAATAACCTGCTTCCACATATTTCACGAGCAGCGGGCTGGGGCGATAGCGCGGATCACCCAGGCCTTCATGCAGAACTTTGATGATGGCGAGGCAGGTATCCAGCCCAATAAAATCCGCTAAAGTCAGAGGGCCCATAGGCTGGTTGGTGCCGAGCTTCATCCCTTTATCGATATCCTCGGCGGAGGCGACGCCTTCCATCAAAACGGTGAAGGCTTCATTGATCATCGGCATCAGGATGCGGTTGATCACAAAACCCGGATAATCCTGAGAACGGGTGACCTCCTTATCGAGGCCCTCAGCAAGTTTGACAACCCGGTCGATGGTTTCCGGGGAACTCGTCATCGAGGGAATGATCTCGACGAGTTTCATCAGCGGAACGGGGTTCATAAAATGCATACCGATGACCTGATCCGGACGGCGCGTGGCGGCGGCCAGACGGGTGATCGGAATGGACGAGGTGTTGCTGGCTAAAACGCAGGCGCTTTGCGTGATTTCATCCAGTTCACGGAAGATTTTCATCTTCAACGCTTCGTTTTCACTCACAGCTTCGATCACAAGATCAGCCTGGCTGAGATCGCGCATCTGGGTCGAAAACTGAAGGCGAGCCAGCACCGAGGAGGCGCTTTCACTGCCGAGCAGGCCCTTGCTTTCGAGCTTGCCGAGCGATGCAGAAATGCCTTTTTTTGCTCCTTCGAGCTGGGAATCCTTAATATCGATAAGGGTCACCTGAAGACCCTTCATGGCGCAAACCTGGGCGATGCCACTGCCCATCTGACCTGAGCCGATCACGCCGACTTTGTCAAATCCTGCGATACTCATAGAAAGTCCTATACAAAATGGGAATCACGAGGGCCTCATGATACCCAGGGCGGGCGAAAATGCAAAGCCGACCTGAAGCCCGCCAGTAAGGCCAAAATCAGGCTTTGACGTCTGTGTCGTGCACGGAGTTCCTGCTCGACTTCCGGCCTTCACTTGGGCAAAGTTCCCTCGCTTGAAACGGTGGCGGAGGATTCACGCATGGCCTTGCAAAGCCTGGATCTCGATCTTGATCGTCTCTGGTTTGATGATATCTGGTCAGCCATCGATCGGCTGGCTCCGGAGCCAAACCTTTTGGTTCTGGGCGGGCGGCGCTCACGCCAATCCATGGTGGCGTTAAGCTGGGATGAAGGGAGCTGGTCGGAATTTTTAAACGAAAAACCGGGGGCCCCTCCCCGCCGCAGGGGAGATCGCTGGACAACGGGCCATCTGGCCGTCGTTGCTTATGACGAAGCCCCAGCCGGAAACCGTCCGGCCTCCCGGGTGTTTCGGATCAAGCGCAGTCTTTTGATCGATCACATCGCGCGTCGCGCCGTCATCCATCAGGAGGAGGATTGGGCTCGCTGCCAGCATCAACTGGATTGGACCTCACAAGCCGCCGCGTCCTGCTCAAGCCTTAACCAGCTGCCCCATTGGGAAAGTACCTGGACCGATGCCATGTATTTGGCTGCGGTCCGTGATGTTCTGGAGGATATCCGTCGCGGCCGTTACTACCAGCTCAATCTTTTGCGTTACTGGTCGACCGCGGAACCGATCTCACGCCACCAGTGGCTCGCGCAACTTTCCCACATGGGCGGACCTTTTTCCGCCTATATCGATGTTCCCGGCTTGCAGCTGGTGTCGTTCAGCCCGGAGCGTTTTTTTCGCCTCACCCATGATGCAGCCGGTGTCGTGATTGAAACGGAACCCATCAAGGGAACGCGGCCTGTCGTTGCCGATCCCGACGAGGATCGGCGTCAGCAGGAGGAGCTGATGGCCAGCACCAAGGATGCCGCGGAATTGAACATGATCGTCGATCTTCTGCGCAATGATCTTTTTCGCGTCTGCCAGCCGGCGAGCGTCAAGGTTCTGGATTCAGGTTCCTTGCATAGCTTTGCCAACGTGCATCATCGCATCGCCCGCATTCAAGGTCGTCTCTGTCCTGATCTTTCCATGGAGGCGCTGTTGCAGGCCTTATGTCCCGGCGGTTCCATCACGGGGGCTCCAAAACGCGAAGTCATGCTTGCGATTCGCGAAAAAGAAGCTCGCCCACGCCAGCTCTTTATGGGTAATATTGTATATAAAGATGCCTGGACCGGCTGTCTGGATTCCTCGATCCTCATTCGGACGGCTGTGCATCAGGACCATTGGGAGTTTGCGGCCGGCAGCGGTCTGGTGATTCACAGCGATCCCGCAGCGGAGCTGGAGGAAATTCTGACCAAGGCCCGGGTCATGCCCGGAGAATTTGTCTAAGCAGCTGGCGTTTTGCTGCTTTCTACAATTCCGGTATACTTATACTTTGAGTGTGGGCGAAAGCGGCAAGGAGAATCCCGTGGAAAACAACGAAGAAGTCAACGCGATTATACTGACCAAACGTGGCGATATTCGCGATGCTGTTCGGCAGGCTTTCAAATCTCAAGGGATCAAACCCGGCGCCATTGTCTCCGCAACCGATGACAAGGAATTCACCGAAAAGCTCGAAGAGAGCGACTACTCCATGCTGGTGCTCGATTGGGAGTATGCTCCCGAGAAGGTCAGCCAGATCCTGATCAACAACCGGAAAAAGAGCCGTCTGGAATCGCACCCGGTCTTCCTGATCGCGGCCCACGAGGATGACAAGATCATCTCCATGGCCCGGGAATTTTTTATTCAATACGTGGCCATCGGCGAGGTGAACATGGACACCATCCGCAGCCAGATCAAAGGTCTGGTCAAGGATTTCCAGCATGTTTCCCCGGTGCGCAAGATGCTGTTGGCCGTGGAGTCCGCGCTGCAATCGAATCATGTGCCGCAGGCGACGGAAATGCTGGAGCGCCTCCACGAAAAGCAGCCGGAAAATCAGCGCGTGGCGGTGGAATTGGCCGAATGCTATATCCTTCAGAATGATTGGGGCCGCGCCGAAACTCTTCTGAAACGCTTTATCAATACCGAAGAGTGCTATGCGCGCATCAAGCATCTTTACGCGCGCTGCCGCATGAAAAATGGTGATCACAACGGAGCGATCGCTTCGCTGAAGGGCGCCCAGCTCATCAGCCCTTACAATGTCGAACGGCTGATTGAACTCGGCAACATCTTTCTCAAGATCGACAAACCCGAGGAAGCGGAAGCCGCCTTTGAGGAGGTTCTGGATTTTGCGCCGGGTTCCAAGGAAGCCAAGGTCGGCAAGAGCACGAGCAAGATGCTGATGGGCGAGGTGAATGAAGCCCTGAGTCTGCTCAATGAATTCGCCAGCCCCCGGGAACTCAGTGCGGTCTTCAATACAGCGGCCATTCTTGCCATTCGGCAGAAGCGATATGATGCCGGGTTTGAACTCTATCAGAAAGCCCTGCAGCTCCTTGCCAAAAAACCCAAGCTCGTGTCGCGCATTCTTTACAACATGGGCATCGGCTATGTGAAATCCGGCAAGCTGGACAAGGGTCTCAAGTGCTTTGAAAAGTCCGCGGAGTCTGATCCGGAATTTGCGGATGCGTCGCACAATATCAAGGTGCTCAAGACAGCGACGCAAAGTCCTCAGCCACGTTCGCAGGCGGTCGACGACCAGCACGAAATCCTGGACGGGTTGGAGGAACGCTTCACCACGACCATGCCACTGATTGATGTTGGCACGGAGGACGAGGATGAAGTACAACTCGATGATGTGCTGTCTGACATTGGTAAAGTGGGATAGATATGACACGAAATTTTAATGAAGCCAAACACCAGGAAGGCCTGCGAGCCCTTCTGAGAGACCTGGGTGAGGATCCGGATCGCGACGGACTGCAGAAAACTCCACATCGGTTTCTGCGCAGTTTTCAATTCCTGACCAGTGGTTATGAAAAGGATGTGCCGAAGATTCTGCAGCAGGCCCTGTTCGATGTCGATTTCCAGGATATGGTGATCGTGCGGAATATCGAATTCTATAGCCTATGCGAACATCACCTCCTGCCTTTTTACGGCAAGGTTCATGTCGGCTATATTCCCAGCAATAAAGTGGTCGGTCTGTCCAAGATCCCGCGGGTGGTGGAAGCCTATGCGCGCCGTCTGCAGGTCCAGGAGCGCATGACTCATCAGATTGCGGAGTCCATCCAGACCGTTCTGCAGCCTCAGGGCGTGGGTGTGGTGATCGAAGCCTTTCACTTCTGCATGATGATGCGTGGCGTGGAGAAACGCGAGAGTTTCACCACCACGAGCTCCATGCAGGGCGTCTTTCAAAAGAATGAAACACGCCAGGAATTTTTAAATCTGGTGCGCAGTCCGGTCCGTCCCTGAGGACGCCGCCTTCACCAGCGGTTTTTCATCCCAGATCAAGGCCATCGCCTGGATGCCCTGCAGAGGGGGCAGCCGGGTTATTTTCATGCCATAGCCTTGCAGAAGCTGCATGGCCAGGTGCTGGTGCTGTTCCCCGGCGCGTGGCAGCTGCTGGATCAGGCTGTCATCATCCGTCGGTCCGCGCAGCGAGAGCACCAGAATCATCTTGTCGTCACGTTTCTTGCACTGGTAATGCAGAGTCGGTGCGGCCCAGCCCCGCTCACGGGCCAGTTCGATCAGAGCCATCTGACAATGATAAAGAACCGAGTGCAGCGTGCTCTGCGGGATCTGCAGATGATGCAGTTCATGGTCTTCCGCCAGATTCTCATAATGCAGCTGCAGTTCCTTTTCCTGCATCGCGATCAGGGACTGACTGTCGATGATGAGCCGATGCAGGGACCTGCTGCCTTTGTCCGCGCCACCCATGAGGCGATGCCAGTGTTCGGCCAGCTGCACATTGTCCTTGAGATCCTGCAGGAGCTTTTGGGAAAGCAGCGTGACATTGATCGCGTGAGTGCTGAGATCCTGGCTGGATTCGATCAGTATGCGCACGGTTTTTTCCAGCTCCGATTCCCCGTGTTCATCCACCCGTTCCGCCATCGAACGAACCAGTTTGCGCGGCGCCACCGTGCGGAGTTCATCCGCCCAGCGTTGACCCAGCTCAAAAAGTTTTTGGGAGGGACGGACCAGCTGTTTGGCTGCCAGATGGGAAATATCCTCGCCGAGGCTGTGAATATCCTGAAGTTTTTCCAGATGCGCCTGGGCGGAACCATTCATCTGCTGATGCAGGGAACGGGCCTTCTGCAGCCAGGCCTGCTCCACCTGCCGATCCAGAAGGCGTGCTTCCAGACCGACGATCTGCTGGGAAAGACTGTGGCTGTGCTGACGACAGGTCTGCAGCTGATCGTAATTGCGTTTCACGATGCGGCTCAGGCTTTCACGAATGGATGTGATCGGATTGGCATCTGCTGTTTCCGCAGTCCCCTCGGGAGTGTCCACATGGAGATCCCTGGCCCACTGCCTGAGGCTTGCAACATCCTTTCTGATCTGCGCTTCCCTTTTTTGCAGCTGACGGATCACGTTATAAAATGCGAGCAGAAAGAGAGCCATCGCCACCAAAAGCGGTTGCATGAACGTCACCGGCTCCTTCTGCAGGACCGCTGGGTAAAAACGCAGCAAAGGATGGTGGGAATAAAGATCCGCCGGGCTGGCTTCAAAAACCACCGAGGCGGGCCGCTCCCCCTGCGGGGTTCCAATGCCCAGCTCCAGACTGCGAAAGCGGTCGCGCAAACCGTGGTGCGAAAGGATCCAGCTTTGTTTCAAACCGGTTGAAATCAAGAGGAACATCCGGCGGTCACCCAGCAAACCCAGCGGCATGACCCATTCCAGATTCGGATGGTCGTCCGTCATGCGCCACTGAAATTGACCCTGCGTGAGTGCGCGATCCTGCAAGGGACAATCGGTGCTGAGGAGCAGTCCCTGTTCGGAATGCGCGAGATACTTGCAATCCTGATCGAGGATGGCCAGCTGATCGATGCGACCGGGAACGACATAGCCACCGAGAATGCGACTGGCCGCACCGTAAGCCTCAACATTCAGATCCTGGGTCAGCACGGGATTGCTTTTCAGCTCACGCCCCAGTTCCGCCAGCTGCAGACGGGTTGTTTGCAAGGCCTGCTCATACTGAAAGCGGGCCTGCTGAAACTGGCTTTGGAACTGTAAAAGGGGACTTTGGCCCATCAGGATGGCCACGAGAGGCAGAATTGCCGCAAAGAGAGAAACGAGGGCTCGGGTCACGTTCAGTCTCCGCCAGGATTGAAATTTGTTTTTTCATGTTACCTTTGGCTCTTTGGAAAGGTCCATGAAAATTCCAGGATCCGATGGACGATAACGGCTATCCCCGGTAGGATAGGGGCTTCGGATTTCGGCGGGAATAACTGCATGCGTTCGTCAGAATTCAAAAGCGCCCTCATCGTTACCCTGCTCAGTATGATCCTCCTCCGGCTCGTCTGGATGGATTTGCGATCCTATGTCATCACTTATGCCCCGCAGAATCGTTACGCTCTGGATCGCAGTGAAGCCAGTGGCCACTGCCGTCGTTCCTTCAGTCTCAGACAAATTGGTCCCGAAAAACCGACACAAGGGAGTTGGGAAAGGCCGGGCTGGGCGGATTCCCGCGTTTATCAAAAACTGGTGCTCGCCAGCTGTCGCAATGGTGTTTTGCATGAGGCCAGCTTTGTGCGCTACAACCAGGGCCTTTTGATTGCCTGCCTCGTCGCGTGCGTGCTCCTGACCCGGGTGATGGCACGTTCCTGGATCGTGGGCTTGATTGTGGCTGTGGCCCTCCTGAGTCGCGGCCGGCTGATCGCCGCGAATGGACAAATTTCCGGTGATGCGCTGATCGCGGTGGGTCTTGCCCTCTGGGCCATGTGCCTTGGGCATTGGCTGCGCTCCGGATCCTGGTGGGTGTATCTCGCGTCCTATGTCGTGGTCGCTGTGCTGATGACTTTGGATCCCGGGACGGCCCTGCTGGGTTTCGCGCCGCCTTTGGCTCTCGCGATCTGGCGGCCCATCCTCCGACGCAAGATGGAGCGCCGTGTGGTGCCGGCGGAACCGGTCAGTCGTGATGTGAAGCTCTGGAAGCGTTGGGGTGAACTGCTGAATCTTTCGCTGGGGCCCGCGCCCGACGCCCCTTTGTCCGGGGGACTCTTTCGTCCGCTGCCGGATGGCATTCGTCCACTGGTCGGTCAGCCGCGTTTTCAGAATGCCCTCAAAACCTTTACCATCATGGGCGCTGCCCTGCTCGGCATCATGCTTATCGTGCAGTTCATGGTTGGGAAATACGGACCCTTGCCGCTGCAGCCCGTGACCGGCTCGGCGATCCGCATGTGGTTGCGGGGTTTTTTAAGTCCCCTGGATCGTGACTCGGGTCTGGGTATACTCATGATGATCCTGGCTCTAACCTGGCGCTCCCGCTGGCTGCCCTATCTCAGGCCCCTGGTGAATCTGGTGGGAGCGGGCATCATCTTCTCGGCCCTGGGCTCCGCTTTTATGGATCTGATCTACCTGCCGCAACCCGCAGAACGCCTTTGGCTGGGCACACGCCTCCTTATCCTTTGGGAACCGGTGCTCATGACCCTCGGGATGCTGGCCTTCTATCAAATGATTCTCAGCCTGCTCGGACGCCTGGATCGGATTCCCAGTCTGACCCGTTTCCTTAAAGCCTTAAAATAGAAGTTCAATCCCCCTCTTTTTGCCAATTCAAATAAATTTCCTTGGAAATTCATCAGAGACGGTTTTGATGAAAAGAGGAAATCCTTTGCCGTAAATTTTAACTCCAGCGCCGGTCACGACCCCTTTTTCAGCCTCTGAATATCACGGGTGACTTTTCGCGTTTTTAAAATTACACCAATAACGTCGTGATGAAAAACCAAGTCAGTTTTTGGGAAACCTCTCAATCGCGTTTGGGGAACGACGATAGGAGGGTTATGGATTTTGGCAATCACTCACACTGACTTTCTGGAGGTTTTTATCATGGGTTTGCGCATCAAGACCAACGTTCCTTCGCTCATCGCTCAACGTCGTCTTTCGAACACGACTGCCGACATGCAGAGCAACATGGAAAAGCTCTCGAGCGGACAACGCATCAACAAATCAGCGGATGACGCGGCGGGTCTTGCCATCTCTGAAACCATGACCGGTAAGATTCGTTCCATGTCCCAGGCCCAGCGTAATGCCAACGACGGTATTTCCCTGATTCAGGTGGCGGAAGGCAGCATGAACGAGATCAGCAGCATTCTGATCCGTATGCGCGAACTGGCGACTCAATCCGCTTCCGATACGATTGGCAACCTGGAACGTTCCTACACCAACAAGGAATACACCCAGCTGGTGGATGAAATCGACCGGATCGCCAATACCACGGAATTCAATGGTTTGAATCTGCTCGGTGGATCGGACAAAAATAACGGCATCGGCAATCTCACGATTCACGTCGGTGCCGGTGATGGTCTGGTGGAAAACACGGATACGATCAACATCGATATTGATTCAGTCAAACTCGACACGGAAGTTCTGGGGCTGGGGGCTGAAGCGGAAATCGGTCCCGTGGAAGCCGACGGTGACTTTGATCGGCAGACGGCAGCTGAAAAGCTGACAACGATCGACAACGCGATCAAGACTGTGGCCGGAAACCGCGCCACTCTCGGTGCGAAGCAGTCCCGTCTGACTTCGACGATCAATAACCTGGGTGTACAGATTGAAAACATGTCGACCAGCCGAAGCCGCATCCGCGATGTGGACTTTGCTGAAGTGACGGCACAGTTTACGCAGAACCGCATTCTGGGTCAGGCTGGGTCCTCTGTTTTGGCTCAGGCAAGCTCCATCCCAGAGCTGGCCCTGAAACTTCTGTAAGCACAATAGCTGGATTGTCTTAGGGCAGTCAGTTGTGATGTTTGTGGAGTGACAGGGGGGTCTCCTCCCTGTCACCTTCCTCCTATTTGCGGCTTCAACTCGGTCCAGACCGGGTGATAGAATGAAGCAGCAGTGGATTGGCCTGAAGGAAGCGGAGGATACATGTCCAGGTTGTTGCTCGTTCTGCTATGCTGTGTGGCCTTATCGTGTGTGACCAAGAGACCTTTGGAGGACGGGCCCGCTTCGTCCCAAAGCCAACGACCCAGTCCGGCAGCAACGCCGGCGCCGACACCGGGGACGGCACGTGAAGCGCCGATACCCCATCCTGGTGGCGACTGCCAGGCGTTGCCGGCGGGAATCAAGCTGCCTTATTACATCAGCAGCGCTTCCGTCGTGGTGATTGGTTTCCTGAAAAAGTGTCAAACCGTCGATGGACAGGAAGGCTTTCAGCGTGGAAGCAGCTGGACTGCGATGGGCTTTCCCTGTACAGGAGGCCGTGGTCGCATCGATAAGAAAGGCGACAATACGCCGAGTCTTGTGACCTTTCATCTACAGAATTCCTGTCCCATGCTGCCCAGTCGCACCGAGGATGTCGAAGTTCTGGTTCGCCAGACATTGAAAATCCCCGTGGACTCGCGCTTGATTGCCTATTATCCACTCTCCGTGGATTACTGGGAATTCGTGGATTCCACCGAGGCGGATGTGGGCTACCGGCCGGAAATTTATACACCGCCGGCGATCACGCAAAACTGGCAAAAGTTTTCGACCAAAAATGAGCCGTTGAACGTTCGTCTTTATGGGCGTGAGAATGCCTGGGAGCCAGGCCGGAAACTTTATGAAGTGCAGGCGCAGCTGTATGCGGAAGGTCGCAACACCTTCCGCCTTCAGGTGACGTCAGCCCGCGTTTTGGATGATGCAGGGAGAAAAGCGGTGAAGGAACGCTGCGAAGGCCTGCGGCCTCGACGGGATTGTTCGCGTGCTTTCGGTCTGTGACCTGAGTCAGAATTCGGTCGCCGGGCGAATTTTGCGATTTTTTTTGCCTTTGGACTGGGGCTTGCCAGGGACGGCTTTCTGTTGCAGCTCCAGCCTTTTTTTTAGGCGTTCGAGGCCTTTTTGCAGGGCGCGATCCTTGGGATCCAGTTCCGCCGCCCGCAGCCAGGCTCTCTCGGCCAGCTGCAAATCCCCCGTTTTCATCAGAATGGTGCCCTTCATTTTATAAAGCCGGGCGGCATTCGGATAAAAGGTCAGCAGCTGATTCACTTCGATCAGTGCATATTCATAATCACGTTTTTTATAAAGCTCCATGATCCTGGCCAGGCCGAGCGTATAACTCGGACCCTGTTCGGGACCTTCCGCCGCGCCCACACCCATCGCCTCTTCCAGCATGGACCGCTCGCGCTCCTGATCCTGACTGGGGCCAGGCATGGTGGATAAAAGCTCGCGGTCCGTGATCTGGGGGTTGTGCACTTTCACCTTGTCCTCTTCCACGGGCAGGGCGGTCATGGGAATGCTGATATCGTAGTCATCGGCGCCATGCGGAATCTCCACGATGTATTCCGCGCCGCCTTTTACGCTGCGAATGATAAAGCGGTCACTGCTCGCATCCCGGCCGATGGGCCTTGTTTCGTCGGCAAAAGGGTAGGAGATCGTGCCTTCGACCAGGGTTTGATACTGGTCGGTGGTCTGCCGGCAGCTGCCCAGCAGAAGGCTCAGGAGCGGCAGGGCTCCCTTACATGTTGTAGCTAACCGCCACATCCGCACCGACTCCCCCTGATATTTTCACAAATTTGCCATCCAAAAGGATGTTGGCCGGTCCCACCAGAATCAGCGAAGCATTCACTGAGAAGCGGCGACCCAGATAGGTATCGAGCCCGGTACGCAGGGTCGGAGCCATATAGCCCGACGCCAGATGCAGGCCGAGCGCCGCATTCACACCGTAACGAACTTCATTGTAGGATTCGAGCGTACCGAGGAAATTATGGGCATAGAGCGCAAAGACTCCGAGGGCGTTGGTGAAGGGTTTGGCCTTCCGCTCGGTGCTTTCCTCCGGCTCAGTCGTTTCTGGTTCGGGACCCTCGGATGGGTAATCGCTGAGCAAGGCGCTGGCCGCCATGTTCAACGTCAGTAGAAGACCAAATTCATTGTGGCGATTGTCAAACCTCTCCGTGCCGCGCACGTGCAGGGTCAGAACACTTTTCTCCCGCGCCGTTGGCTCAACATTGGGGATGGAACCGCCACCAAAGCCAATCAGATAACGAAAGTCCGGCGTGTATTCGTCACTGGTCCGGGCCTTTTCAATCTGGCTGTAGTCGATGGCGAGTTTTTGAAAGCGCGTCTTGAGGGTTTCGCTATTGTAGGTGCGGGTCCAGACCATTTCCTTGTTGCTGCTTTCAAAGATCTGCAGCGCCAGCACCATATGCGTGGTGTGATAGACCAGCACCACATCCATGAAGTTTTCAATGCCGAGCTGATTGGCAGCCCGGTTCATATCATCCGTATTGGTTGTGGGGGAGCTGATCAGCAGCTTGTCATCCACGATGCGGGTGTTTTTGGTTTTGCAGGGCAGGCAGCTGATCATGCGAATCTTGGAATTTTCCCGGATGCGTTCGGCGACCAGCAGCTCCACATAGTTTTCATAGGTGCGCGGCAGGGATTCGCTGACCGAGACTTTGCGGATGGAGAGGTTTTTCAGGCCGGAAATCTGCCCGCTTTTCACATCATAGCCGAATTCATTGAGCAGCTCATCGAGCACCTCATGAAAGAGGCGGACCTGTTTGGGATTGGCTTCCTTCAGGCGCTCGGCTTCCTGCAGCTGCTTTTTTTGAAACGTGGCGCCTTCGTCGTCGACCGCATAGGGACCGCGGCCTGCTGATTTTGGGGGTTCAGCAGCCTGAAGTTTGATGCCGAGAAGCAGACTTCCCAGGAGGAGTTTGAAAGCGAAACCCATGGGGCGAAGCCTCCGGGGTGATGGAATCACGCCTATCACCCCGATTATAGCCCCTTCGCCCTGGGCATGTTTTTCCCGCTGATCCGAAGAGCATCGGCCTCACGGTTCCTGAAAAGGCGCCGCCGGTTTTGGGGATTGCATTGGGCCGGAAGCTTCCCTGGGGGAAAGGTGCCGACCAAACCAGACCTGGGACAGGGCGATATATTTTTTCTGCAGATTGCTGCGGTAGTTACGGGTTCGCCGCGTGCGGTCCAGGCATTCGGCCACAATAAAGAGAGCCTTGGATTCCCGCAGAAATTGCTGCAACTTGTCCTGATAGGAGCGCCCCAGATTTCGCTGTTCGAGCTGATACTCCAGCCGGCTCATCATATGAAAATAACACCAGTGATAAAGGGGAAAGGCTTCACGCACATCGGCTTCCAGTTCGTCCGCAGCCTTCTGAATATCCTCCCTGCCTTGAATCCGATCCGCGCGGGCCAGGAGCTGCGCCTCGCAATCCTCAAGACGCTCCAGTTCAAAGCCGGTCTCCTGAGCCGCGAGCCAGGTGTAAAGGCGTCCCAGTTCCTGCGCACTGGGTTCCGGCAGGTCCTCGTTCACGACCGGGGTCGGCGGTTCCTCTTGCGCCGGTAGCGTAGCCTCTTCCATGGGTTGCTCCGGCGGGGGATCAGGTTTTTCCTGGGTGGTTCGGCAGCTGACAAGGCAAAGGAGGAGAATCATCAATCGGTCCATAGGCTGACTCCGCAACTCACATAAGACAAGAGATACGAGGCACTGCTCTGCACGCCGGCCTTGGCCTCCCACTCCCAGCCGGAAGCCTGGCGAAAACCAAGACCATACGTGAGCCAAAGCCCGGTGCCATCGAGTCCAAAGCGTTTGGTGGCGAGCTTATGCTCGTGACCGGGAAATTCAGGATCCGCCTGACGACTGCTGCCGGCCAGGCCAAAGGCCAGGGTTTGCCGTGGTTTCCCGCGCCACTCAAAAGCCAGCAAGGGTCCGGCATGGAGCGCAGCAAAGCGCGAAAAGCTGGTGGATGAGCGTGCGGTTCCATACCAGGACGCCACATGCAAACCCGTCCAGAATGTGAAGGATTTTTTCGGATCCGTCACACGCCAGGCGGTTTGCCAGATCACGCCGGGATCAAAGTGAAAGACATCCACGGGGCCGGCAATTTTTTGAGCATGGGTTGGGGCCAGACCGAGAGAGAGACGGAGACGCGGATCCTGGTCCTTGAGATTCATCTCCTCCTGTATCTGTTCTATATGGGCCTTTTCCTCGGGTCCCAGCAGTTCGTCGGTGGCCGTGGCGGGAACATCCGCAGGCGGTAATGGACGGGCCGTTTCGCGCGATTTTTTGCGCTGCAGCTGCTCCTCCAAAGTCGGGTGGGACGGGCGCGGAGCGACAGACGCAGGATTGCGGCCATCCGGTCCCATAATGGTCCCCGGTTGGGCAATTTGTGCCTGAATTCCGCTTCCGGCTCCCCAAAGAAGCAGGAGACTGACCCGAGTAAGTCGGCCCATGATCCTCAACCTTTTGGCAATAAGCCTCATTATAGCCTTATCGCCCAAGGGAAGCGAGAACGCTTATCGGAACTGGCAAAGTCTTGCCCAGTGCGGCTCGGGAAAATCCTGCCCATTTTTTTCAAATCGAGGCAGCCCTAGACTGGGAATAGAGTGGTTTATCAACCAGTCACCTGAGGTCTTTCAGGATGAAACTCCCTTTGACGGAAGTCGGAGCATTTGCGTGAAGTCGAAAGCACCGCCTAAGCCTCATCCATCAAATAATCGTCGTATCCCGGCTCATGAGCTCTTTCCTCAGCCAGGGGTCTATCGACCGCAGAGCTTTGGTGCGCGACGCTCCAAGAGAAAGCGGCCCCTGCTGCTTGGTCTTCTCTTTATGTTAACCTTTCTCGCCGGATTTGCCGCCCTTGGTTATCTCAGGCGTCCGCATATGCAGGCTCCTTTTGTGCTGGTCGAGGTGAGAGCCATCGAGGAAACCGGGCATCCGGTGACCGCCGCCAGGGTTTCCATCAATAACAAGTCCATGGGCGTGACGGACAGCTTCGGGGAATGGCGCCGCTATCTGCGTCTGCATCCCGGTGATCAGCTCAGTGTGGAACTCTACAAGGCCGGTGAACCGTCCTATCGCGGCTCGCGGCTCCTGAAGGTTCCCAAAGCCCGCAACGGAGAACAGGATCTTGAAGTGAAGGCCAGCATCGAGATGGTCACGCCCAAGTCCCTTTCCAAAAGGAAGGAAAGAATCCAGCAGCAGCGCCAGCAGGTGGTGGATGAAACCGATCCGGAAACCCCGGACCAGGACTATGAGCGGCGACAGCCCGAGCCTCTGCAGAAGGCCACCGTGGACGTGAATCGGGCCGCCTCGCCCAGCGATATGAACGACAGCTCCCTTGGTCTTTATTTTGATGATGGTCTAACCGCCATTGCGCTGCAAGTCACGCCTTTCCGTGGCGTGCCGTCCAACCTTCTGGAAAAGCATCAGGCCGAGGTCCTTGAGGACCGCATTCTGCCGATGCTGGCCAACGATCTGGAGGCTCTCGGCATTCGCGTGGAAAAGAACGCGCCCTGGAAATTGCAACTCAGTTATATCCCGAAGCGCGATCAGGTGGGTTATATTCGCAGCCAGATCACCTGGCAAAATCCCTTCGGCGAGGCGGAAAAAACCGCGTTTGTGGCCGGTTATGCCAAGACCTTTGAAGAGACCGTTCGGGCCGTGTCCTCGCTCCTGCGCGTGCACATGAAAAAATCCTACTGGGCCTTCAAGGAGGACGGCAAGTGGTACATCGATGAATCGGCCGACGTCAAACCCTTCTGGCGTTTGAAATCAGGCATGACCCTCTCGGATACCAATGGTCAGAAATTTTCGATCGCCATGGTCTCGAAGCAGCACGGCACGCTGCGTTGGAAACTCAATGTCGGCAACCGTCAGCCCTGTGCCACCGTTCGCCAAAAAAATCGCTGCATGGTCAGCACGCAGTCCTTAAGAGAGGCTCCACCCCTGATCGGTTGGAAGCAACGCCGTCTGCGCATTCAAGGTCAGGTGCCGAAGCATGCGGAAGTCTTTGTCGCCGGTTTCCAGGCTGTTCCGGTCGGCGATGGCCACTGGGAATACTGGGGACATCCCGGCAGCAATCACAAGGCCCTGGTTCTTTCCCAGGGACGCATCGTGCATAGCGAAATCTTTATGGACGAGAGGAATGCGCTGGCTGTGCTGCGCGTGCCGCCCGCCGCCGGCACCCGTCAGGCGCGCCGTTAAAGACGGCCATTGGCGTTCAGCCTCAACGCATCGCTGAAGACACGCAATTGATCCCCACGCCGCACCGGTCCGACTCCTGCGGGTGTTCCCGTGAAAACGAGATCACCTGGATACAGATTCTGTAGTGTCACCAGATAATGCAGAATCGTCGAGCACGGGAACATCATATCCCGGGTGTGACCGACCTGTTTCACCTCACCGTTCACTTCCAGCTGCAGATCGATGCGGGTTAAATCCAGACCGCGTGCGCTCACAAACGGAGCCAGCACAGCGGAGCCGGCAAAACTTTTGGCGATCGTCCACGGCAGGCTTTTCTTTTTGAGCTGATCCTGAACCGCGCGCCGCGTGAGATCCAGCCCAAGGGTCACGGCCGCGACCGAATCCGGGCCGACCTCGGACTGAGCCTTGAGGTGCTGCCCGACGAGGAGCACCAGCTCCAGCTCATGATGAAAGGTTTCATCCGGAAAAGCCAAAGGGCCTTCCGCCAGAGCGCGCAGGGCGGATGGCGCCTTGAGAAAGACCACCGGCTCGGCGGGAATTTCGTTGTTCAGTTCCTTGGCGTGATCGGCGTAGTTGCGCCCAATGCAATAAATATTTCCACTGAGCTGCGGCCACTCAGCCACGACGGGTTCCAATTGATAACGATGAGACATAGCGGCTCCTTAAGGGGGGACGACCGGTTCGTGCGGTCTTCAGGCTAGTGCAGTCCGCAGGCTCGATCAAGTCCGGAATGGAGAGGCCGCTGGAGTGCTGCCACGGCTCAGGTCGAGCGGGCCAAGGTTTCCAACGTGGGCGACGTCTTGACGAATGATCCCGACCGCTCGACCCCAGCTGTCACTGATGGAAAGTGACAATGAATTTGGAATGACAATCGGGACAGCTGGTGAGCGCTCCACCGGTCTCGGGGCACTCATAGCTTTGATACTGTTTGCAGGAAGGACAGAAGCAGCCCCAGGAATTGGTCTCTTCGCACTCAATGTCAGCAAATACACGCTTCAGCTTCATGGATATGACCCTCTTCACTCGTATTTTTTTGGAATGACCGCTGTTCACGGTGACGAAACCGTGAACAGCAAAACTCATTCCATCAATTCCAAGCGTAAAAGAGGTCAGATAGCGTGGAAAACAAGGGTTTTAAAGTCGTGATGACAGACTATGGCGGGTGACGCTGTTCGAAAAATCCAACACACGCGTCTTATTCCACCCGACGCCCTGCATAGTGAATATCAATGATCTCGTAATCCGCGTCGCCGACCGGGCGGTGCACAGTGACCACTTGGCCGACTTTTTTTCCCCAGACAGCCCGGGCCAGTGGGGATTTCCAGGAGATGGTGCCTTGATCGGCATCGGATTCCCCGACTCCGACGATGGTCCATTCCCGGGTCTGGCCTTCCTCATCCTCGATGACAAAGGTGGCCCCGAATTCGATGCGATCGCTGCGAATATTCCGCGGATCAATGATCTGGGCGTCCTTCAAAAGACCGGTCAGGTAACGCAGACGCTTGTCGATCTCGCGCATGCGCTTGCGGCTGTAAATGTACTCGGCATTCTCCGAGCGATCGCCTTCCGCTGCCGCCGTGGCCATGTTCTCGACGATGCGCGGACGTTCCACCTCCAGGAGCTGCCGGTGCTCTTCCGCGATGCGCTGCCAGCCCTCACGGGTCAGCGGATTTTTCATTTCCTCCGGTTTCATAGGAAGAGGGCCTTGGCACTGACGACGTTGGGCAGTTCCCTGAGCTGTTTCAGCTCAGCCGGGGGAATCTGGCTGTCGACATTGACAATCGCCATCGCGCGCCCGCCTTTTTTATTCCGGCTGAGGTTGAACGAACTGATGTTGATGTTGCCACGCGCGAGGTCATGACCCACATCACCGATCACACCGGGACGGTCATGGTTTTCAATCAGAAGGAGGTAGCCGCTCGGCTCCACTTCAAAGTGGAAGTCGTTGAAAAGGGTCAGGCGGATGTGCCGTTCCTCGAAGACGACACCGCCCACGGTAATCTGCTGCCCCTGGGCGCCGCGGACGATAATTTTCAAGGCGGAGTTGTAGCTGGTAAAACTCGGGTCGGTGCTTTCCGTGACTTCAATGCCCAGGCGTTCGATGTGTTTGTTGACGTTCACAAAGGACACGTAGTCATCGACCACCTTCGTGGCAAAACCCTTCATCCAGCTCAGGCGGATGATGGAATTATCCAGCTCGGCGATATCACCGCGATACTGCAGCTGCACGGTTTTGGGGTTGAAGTCGAGCACCTGGCCGACGATCGATCCCAATTTTTCCGCGAGGGTGGAGTAGGCTTTCAGAATTGGTTTATCGATCACACCGACCTGCGGCAGGTTCACATGATAATCGACGACGCCGCCTTCCAGGGCCTTGCGGACCTGTTCCACAATGGTCTGGCCGATGGCGATCTGGGCCTCCTCGGTGGAAGCGCCGATATGCGGAGTGCAATAGACAAGGGGATGTTTCACAAGATCCATCCAGGGACCCGGTTCCTTTTCAAAGGTATCGATGGCCGTACCGGCGATGATGTGATTGTCCAGCGCCCAGAGGAGATCCTTCTCATCCACGACACCACCACGCGCGGCGTTGACGAAATAACCCCGCGGCCCGAGCGCCTGCAGGACCGCGCGATCAATCATGCAGGTTGTTTCCTTGTTTTTCGGGACGTGCACGCTGAGGATGTCGACGGTTTCAGCCAGCTCCAGAAGGGAATTGACGGGTGTCGTCCCGTGATTGGAAAAAACGTTCGGGGAGATATAGGGATCGTAGGCATACACTTCGCACTCAAAAGCCCGGCAGAATCGGGCCACGCGATGCCCCACGTTGCCGAGGCCCACGATGCCGACTTTCTTGCCTTTTAATTCGTAGCCACTGTAGCGATGGCGATCCCAGCCGCCCGACTTCACTTTATTTTGCGCTTCCGGAATTTTGCGCAGCATGGCGAGCATCAGACCCAGGGTCAGCTCGGCCGCAGAATTTGTGTTTTTCCCCGGAGTATTGAGGACGAGAATCCCGCGTTCGGTGGCATACTCAAGATCGATATTGCCGACACCTACGGCAGCGCGGGCGATCACTTTCAGCTGCGGGGAGGCGTCGATCAAGCGACGATCCACGTTGGTTTCACTGCGGGAAACCAGCACATGGGTGTTGGCCAGGTCGGGCACCAGCTCCTCAAACACCACATCCGGCTTGTAAACGATATCAAGCCCCTCGATTTGTTTGAACCCTTCCAACGCCACGTTATGCAGCTGACCTGTGATCAAGACTTTTGTACGCATGCTTCCACCTATCGACAAGAACGTGGCCTTTACCCTAGCACAGGATAAAAGCCGTGCTCGATAGGGAATTTCCTGTTCCGTCCGCGCCGGGCCTGGCAGCCTTCGTTTCGGTCGGTCCCGCGTCCGCCGCCGCATGCCCTCCCGGTCGACTCCTGTCGAAAAATCTGACAGTCCTCACCTGAACTCAACTTGCGCCAACTTTTAACCCATTGGAATGACATGATAAATGCGCAGCCTGGCCCCAGCCCTCTCCTGGCAGGACCCTTGCTCTCTTTCTGGTGCCGCCCCCTGCGGAGCCGTTGTGGTATAAGTTGTTGTGGATTGGAGGGGCCTTTGAAGAGCATTCATAAAGTCTTGATCCTCAGTGGATTGCGTCTGTTTCCCAATCAGGCCGGTGGACACCTGCGCAGCGGAAACGTTGCGAAAGCTCTGGCGCGCCTTGGTTACGACGTTTGCATCTACAGCCTCGCCGGCCGCAAGGAAGACTATGGCAGTGGTTCCCAACTTCTGCAGCAAAGCATCGAACCCGGTCTGGTGGAGGAAATCAATCTCGCCCTGCCCCTGGGTCTTGCGCAAACTCTGGCGCGTCGCCTCGGTTTGCCTCGTCTTTGGCAGTATCCCATTCTCGCCTCGGGACTGATACCAGCGACTCTGCGCGATCGTTTGCAGTGGGCCGACTGCATCATCTGTGATCTGCCTTTCGTGCCGCCGGTGCCGGGCCCCTGGCGTAAAAAACCCTGGGTGCTTTTGAGTCACAATCTTGAATATCGCCTGCTCGAACAGGGCGGTTTCCGGGATCGCCATCTTTTTGCGCCGATTCTTCTGGAATGGGAACGCACCGCGTCCAAACGTTATGATGGGATTCTGGCCTGTGCGACCGAGGACTACGACTTTTTTCAGGCGCATAATCGTGAGGCCAAACCGATTCAACTCGTCCCAAATGGAATTGATGCCGCTCTCTATGCGCCTGACGCGGACGCGCGTGCTGCCATGCGCCAGGAGCTGGGTTTTGCGGAGCAGGACCGCGTGATCGTCTTCAGCGGCAGTCGCTATGCCCCCAATGTGGAGGCCCTGGCCCAGCTCCAGGACTTTGTGCACAAGCATGCGGAGGCCCTGCAGGCCGCAGCTGTGAAATTTCTGATTCTGGGCTCCATGGCCCCGGCGTCCCGTTCCGCGCGGATGATCGCCACGGGATTTGTGCCCTCGGTTTTACCGTATTTTCAGGCGGCTGATTTTGCCATCAATCCGGTTCAGCGTGGATCGGGCAGCAATGTGAAAATCTTCGAGTATTTGGCGGCCCGTCTGCCCATTCTTTCCACAGAATTCGGCGTGCGCGGTTCGCAGCTCCAGCCGGAAACGGATTATTTGCCCTTCGATTGGAACAGCCTCATGCTCAGGCTGTCCAGCCTGAGTCAGGCGCGCAGCCCTGAAGTCTGGCGCTCTTTCGGTGAAGGGGTCTGGCAGCGCCACGCGGCGAACAGCGATATGACGGAAATCGTTCGTCAGCAATGGGAGTCCCTGGAGCGGAGCCTGCCCCAGTTCTCTCTGCGCCTTGTGTCTCAGGTGCCTCACAGCCTGGCAAGCCGGCCTTAAGCCCTGGGAAAGACTTAAGTATTCTCTGCTAGCCAAAACGGTGTTCATGAATTAGTGTAGGCGCCTTCGGGAACCTCATCTTATGGACTTAGTTAAATGATTAGCACCAATCAAGTCACCCTGGCTTTCAGCCAACGGTTTCTCTTTCAGGATGTCAGCATCAAATTCCACCCCGGGCATTGCTATGGCCTGATCGGGGCGAACGGTGCCGGCAAGTCGACTTTCTTGAAAATCCTGTCCGGTGAAATCAAACCCGACCGCGGTGAAGTGCTCGTCACACCGGGTGAGCGTGTGGCGGTTCTGAAACAAAATCATTTTGAATTTGAAAACGTCGAGGTCATCAAAACCGTTTTGATGGGCAATCGCGAGCTTTACGATATTATGCAGGAAAAGGACGCGCTCTATCAAAAGCCGGATTTTTCCGAAGAGGACGGCTATCGCGCCGGTGAGCTGGAGAATCGCTTTGCCGATCTCGGTGGCTACGATGCCGAAAGCCAGGCCGGTGGCATGCTGGAATCCCTGGGTGTCCCCACGGTCTTCCATAATCAGCTGATGCGCGAGCTGGAAGCCGGTATGAAGGTCCGGGTTCTTCTGGCCCAGGCGCTGTTCGGCAATCCTGATATCCTCCTGCTCGATGAGCCTACGAACAACCTCGATATCGATTCGATCATGTGGCTCGAGGAATTTCTCTGCGAGTTCAAGAACACCGTGATCGTGGTGTCCCATGATCGGCACTTCCTCGACAAGGTCTCGACGCATATCGCTGACCTCGACTTTAGCCAGATCAATCTTTATACCGGCAACTACAGCTTCTGGTATGAAGCCAGCCAGCTGGCCCTGAAACAAAAGCAGGATCAGAACCGCAAGACCGAGGACAAGATCAAGGAACTCAAATCCTTTGTCGAACGTTTCTCGGCGAATGCTTCGAAGTCCAAGCAGGCCACCTCGCGGAAAAAACTTTTGGATAAATTGAACGTCGACGACATCAAGCCTTCGTCGCGCCGTTATCCGCATATCCATTTCCAACAGGAACGGGAAGCCGGCAAGCAGCTCCTCGAGGTGAAAAACCTCACCGGCTCGCTGGACGGTCGAACCCTCTTCAAAAACCTGAGCTTTCAGGTCGAAAAGGGTGAAAAGATCGCCTTTGTCGGCCGCGACACGCATCCGGCTTCGCTGCTTCTGCAAATCCTGGCCGGAGAAAAAGCCGCGGATGCCGGGGAATTCGGCTGGGGCGTGACCACCAAGCGTGGTTATTTCCCGAAGGATCACGAAGCCCATTTTGCAGAAAACCTGAACCTTATCGAATGGCTGCGCCGCAACGCAACCAAACCGGAAGAGGCGGAAGAGGAATTCCTCCGCGGCTTTCTCGGCAAGATGCTGTTCAGCGGGACCGAGGTTTTCAAGGAAACCCGCGTGCTGTCCGGGGGCGAAAAGGTCCGCTGTCTTATGTCGCGTCTGATGATGATGCAGCCGAACGTTCTTCTGTTGGATGAGCCCACCAACCACCTGGATTTGGAGTCCATCACGGCCCTGAACAACGGCCTGAAAAACTACAAGGGCACCATCCTCCTCATCTCCCAGGACCGGGAAACGGTGGAGACCATCGCCACCCGCATCATCGAGCTGACGCCGCGCGGTGTGATCGATCGTGAAATGGGATATGCAGAATATCTGGAACGAGCGGATATCGCCGAACAAAGACAAATCCTCTATCGAGGCTGAATGGATAAAAGGGGCTCCTGGGAGCCCTTTTTACTCTCCGTAATAGTGTCTCCAACCCGCCTGAATCCCCAAAAAATAATCCGCTTCTTAATGTTTTGACCCAATCGGCCGATATAGCTGAAGGATTAATAGAGACGGAGTCAGAGCATGTCGTTAACCTTGGGCACGAACCCGGGGATAGAGGAATTCCTGGGCCACATCCAAAAGCGACCATCAAATGAAGTGCTCGTGGAGCGTTTCCTGGTCCTTATCATGGAAACGGATGCCGATATCCGCCAGGGGGCCATGAGCCGACTCATGCATATCCTGCTCGAGGCCAATCCCCACGCCGCTCTGCAGTCCTGCTATCGCTTTCTTCAAAAAACACGCAACGATGGAGCCACGATCGATGAAGAGATCCTGGCCCTGGAGTTGACGGAAAACTGTTTTGTAAAACTCGGCAAGAAAAATCAGGCCGCCGTCATTCGTGATGAAATCGAAAGACTGAAAGTGCGGCAGGAAAATCCCGAATCCTTTCATCGCGACATGCGTACGGTGCTGCACAATGCTCATGAGCAGACCGAACAGATTTCCTATGAGGATCTTGCCAACGAACTCTTTGTGCGGCTCCAGACCGCGCTCGGCAACTTCACCAATATCCGGCATCAGCAGCTGGCTGTGCAAAGCCTCGTGAAAGCCTATCAGCTGGTGTACGAGGATATGGCCAAACCCATTCGCAAGGACCTTTATCTTTATGGCCGGAATCCTCTGCTTTGGACCCTGGACGGGGAATTCCGCCAGGATCTGAAACATTACCTCCTGGAAGGACGGCTCTTCAGTATGGGCAAGGACAGCCTCTCCGAGGGCCGTCTGCGCATGTCGCTCGAACTGCTCACCGGCTGGTTTGATCAGCGCCTCCTTCTGCCTCAGCAAAGCCGGGGCAAAGGCAAGGAACTCGTGGCCCAGATCGAATTCCTTGAAACCGCTCTCACGGCCATCATCGACCGGGATTTCACCTGATTTTCCTGAGGAAGGCTCTGGCTCTCCCTCGCCAAACAGGATATGCTCACGGTCCGTAAACACCACGACGAGTCCTCGACACATGATACATCTGACAAACTTGACCAAACGACAGGGCCAGCGGGTCCTGTATGAAAACGCTTCATTTTTGATCCGCGAAGGTGATCGGATTGGCTTGGTTGGACCCAATGGCGCCGGCAAGACCACCATTTTCCGCCTGATCGTGGGTGAAGATCATCCCGACGCAGGATCCATCACCATTCCGCCTCAGTGTGTGGTCGGGTACTTTTCGCAGGACGTCGGCGAAATGCGGGGACGGTCCGCGCTGGAGCAGGTCATGGCCAGCGCCGGTCGGGTTTCCGAATTGGGGGCGTTTATCGCTGAGGTGGAGGCCCAGCTCGCCTCGGGCGCGACCTCGGACATGGACCCGGATGCCTTCAATCAGCTGATGGAGCGCTATGGTGATGCGCAGATGGAATTTCAGCAGCGCGATGGCTATGACCTTGAATCGCGGGCCCAGGCGGTTCTTACCGGCCTTGGCATTGGACCTGCGGACTACCATCGCCCGGTGGAACAGTTCAGCGGCGGCTGGAAAATGCGGATTGCGCTGGCCGGGATACTGACCCTGCAGCCGGATGTGCTGCTGATGGACGAGCCCACCAACCATCTGGATATCGAATCGATCCTCTGGCTTGAGGAATGGCTGCAGTCCTACAAGGGTGCGATCATGATGACAAGCCACGACCGGGAATTCATGAATCGTCTGGTCGGGCGCATCGTGGAGATCGCGCACCGGCAGGTTACCGTTTATTCCGGCAACTATGAATTCTATTTGAGAGAGCGTGAGCAGCGTCGCGAACAGCAGGCGGCCGCGCATCGCCGTCAGCAGGAAATGCTGGCCAAGGAAGAGGATTTTATCGCGCGTTTCGCCGCCCGGGCCTCGCATGCCTCCCAGGTGCAATCCCGGGTGAAGAAACTCGAAAAGATCGAACGTCTTGAGGCTCCACCGGAAAGCAAAACGATTGAGTTCACCTTTCCCACTCCGCCCCGCAGCGGCAATGATGTGGCCCGTCTCACGGATCTCAGCAAAATCTGGTCGCGCGAGGATGGAACGCAGCGGCCCGTGTTCCGCGGTGTCTCCGGTGTGATTCAGCGCCTGAACAAGATCGCCCTTACGGGTGTGAACGGCGCGGGAAAATCCACGCTGCTCAAAACCATCGTCGGGGAAACGGAACCCACGGCCGGAGCCGTGGCGATCGGTCCCAGTGTGAGGATCGGTTATTTCAGTCAGCATGCGCTCGATCTTTTGAATCCCAATCAGACGATCTTTGAAGAGATCAGCTCGCGTCTACCGGATGCCACCATTGGTTTTATCCGCAACCTGCTCGGTGCCTTCCTCTTCAGTGGCGATGATGTTCACAAGAAGATCGGCGTGCTGTCCGGTGGGGAACGCAGCCGGGTGCTGCTCGCTCAGATCCTGGCCAGTCCCTTGAATTTCCTCGTGCTCGATGAACCGACCAACCACCTGGATATTGAATCGCGGGAAGTGCTTCTGAAAGCCGTGCAGGAGTTTGATGGCACCGTCCTTGTGGTGAGCCACGACCGGCACTTTCTGCGAGCGATCGCCAATCGGGTTTTTGAAATACGCGACGGTGAGCTGCGTGTTTACGAGGGGAACTACGATTACTACGTGGAGAAGGGCGGCCTGAGTGCCCCTTCAAGTCCGAAATAGGATGCAAGCCCGGCCTGACCGGGCTTTTTTAACAGGCTCGCGCAATAATCAGACTTTCAGGGCTTCCTTCGGGCGAAAGAATGTTTCCCAACATCAACCCGACGAAGGACCCACTATGAAAAACTCGATTCTTTTCAGCCTCTTGGCCGCGATTCTTCTGACGTCTGCCTGTGGCAGCGATTCCAAAAAAAGCCAACCCAAGTCAACGGTTTATCATTTCAATACCGGCCACGGTTACTGCCTTGAAGTGGTCCAGGAACAACTGGCTGCCAAAGGCTTTGAGCTTCCCGACACCGTGTCCGCCGGTGCCTGCCCCCAACAGACCACCATTCCTGGCCCCAATACTGTCACCCGGCATGCCACCTGTCCGATCACTATGGAGAACGGCGCACCCGGTACGGCTGTCTTTTACACGAAAATGATCGATGACGAGGGTGGAGTCCTGGATCTGACGGTCATGAGCCCCGAATTCATCTGCCAGGAAGTTAGTTAATCAGTAGATCCAGTCCACCACAAAATCCTCCAAATTCTTCGCGTGAGTTTCCGACACAATTTTGTTGCGTACGGAAACTCCGGCTTTATGCACGGTGGAGGAGGAGCCGCTCACGAGCGGATGCCAGCGCGGAAGGTCCTTGCCCTCGGCGAGCAGGCGATAGGCGCAGGTGGAGGGGAGCCAGTGAATCTTCCGAACCTTTTTCGCATTGAAAACCTGGCAATCAGGAACGTGCTTTTTCCTATTTTTATAGTCACTGCACCGACAGGTTTTGGCGTCGAGCATTTTGCACGCGACGTTGGTAAATGAGATCAAGCCGGTTTCATCGTCTTCCAGTTTATAGAGACAACAGCGGCCACAACCGTCGCAGAGGGATTCCCACTCCTCGCGGCTCATGTCTTCCAGTTCTTTTGTCTTCCAAAAAGGCTCAGCCATTCCTATTCCTTTCAGCATGCGCTCAGGGTCCCATGCTTTGGGAAGGCAGGCAAGTGTCTTTGGCTTGTCCTTGACTTTTGGCATTAGTCTTGCTGTTTTAGGACCGAGGCCTGCCGCCTCGCCCCGGGGAGGCCAATTCATGCTCCAAGTGAACAGTAAGATCGCGATACCTGACGATGAATTCGACATCAGCTTTGCCCGCAGTTCGGGCCCTGGTGGACAGAATGTCAATAAAACCAACAGCAAGGCTGTCCTGCATTGGGACGTGACCAATAGCCCGTCGCTGCCCTGGGATGTGAAGGCACGCTTTCTCAAGACCTTTGCCTCCAAGCTGACCACCGAAGGGAGCATCGTCATTGCCAGCGATGAGAGCCGCGCACAGGAAGCCAATGTCAAAGGCTGCCTGGAAAAACTCAAAGCCATGATTTTGACGGTGGCCACGCCGCCCAAGATCCGCCGGCCCACCAAACCCACGAAATCATCCCAAAGAGCCCGTGTCGAAAACAAAAAGGCGCGGTCGATGACCAAAAAGACTCGACAGAAAGTGGATTTCTGACCAGGCTAATTTCGTCCCTGTGCGGCAACAGTTCCCGCTCCTAGAATGAAAGCAGTAACACACAACTGCAAATCATGGAGCAAGCATGGGTCTGCTTTCCGCGCCAGGGGCCGTCTTTGCCTGGTTGAGTCTGGGTGTCTCTCTCGCCAACGCACAGGAATGGCCCACGACATGGCATCGCGATCATCGTCAGACGGTCAAGTATCAAATCCTTCCAGGGTCGTCTTTCACGCTTGCCTCCAGGGATCCCGTGGCCGCGGCCTGGTCCTATTTAAGGGCGCAGGCGGCCGACTATGGTTTGACGCCGGACCTTTATGGGATCAGCCTGCAGAAGCAGCAGGAAAGTCTGATCGGCTGGCACCTCCGCTTCCAGCAGTCGCAGAATGGAGTGCCAATTGAAGGCGCGGAAATCATCGTCAGCATCAGCCGAAGCGACAATCGCATTTATTCCGTTTACAGCACCATCCAGCCTCGGCCCATGACACTGGCGCGCAATGCCCCGCGCCTTGGGTTGGATCACGCGTATGATCGGGCCTGGAATTTCCTCCGCGTGCGAGGAAACCTTTTCGAGGCTCCGGCCGGAACGCTGGTCTATATCACCGAGGGTGACAGCCTGCGGGCCGTCTATCGCGTGGATTTGAGCACCACCGCTCCTTACGGTGCCTGGCGGGTCTATATCGATGCCGAGTCGGGAAAGATACTGCGCTACGAGGATCAGCGCATCAGCCACAAGCCCTGGGGACCACGTCCAGGAATGCTGGCCAAGGGACCGCTGACGAACCGGCGTCAGGCCTTTGCCGCGTGGCAGAGTTCGCAGGAAAACCTGCGCCAGGAAGCAGCTCAGGCACCGGCCAACGGTCTGGCGAGAATTTTTGATCCCGATCCGCGGACGAGTTTGATGAATAACGCGCTGCAGGATAACAATCCGGCGGACGCCTTTGAAAATGCCTATTTTCAACGCGAATTGAAGGATATCAGTTACGATGGCAGCACGTATCGGCTGGAAGGTCCCTGGGTTAAAATTCTGGACTGGGATCCACCGACCGCCGCCCCCAGCACCACCACCAACGGTCAATGGACTGCGGCACGCGGCAACAATTCCTTCAACGATGCGATGACCTATTATCATATCGATCAAAGTCAACGCTATATGCAGGCGCTCGGTTTTGTGGGATCGCGCGGTATTCAGGCTCTGCCCATCGAAGTCGACAGCAACGGCGTGAACGGGGATGACAATTCCTATTTTCAACCGAGCACCAATCGTCTTTCCTTTGGGCACGGTTGCGTTGATGACAACGAGGATGCGGATGTGATCCTGCATGAGTACGGTCATGCGATTCACTTTGGTATCAATCCCAGCTGGAACGGAGGAGACACCGGGGCCATCGGTGAAGGTTTCGGCGATTATTGGGCGGCTTCCTATAGCCTCAGCACAAGCAATGGCGCTCAATTTTTCCCGAATCAAATCTATAGCTGGGATGGACACGGAGAAGGCAGTCCCTGCTGGGCAGGACGCATCCTGAATGCGATGGCGGCACGCTATGACCCCTCCCGCCGCTATCCTGCGCATACCTCCATTGGCGATGGCTTCCAATCGGATGAGCTTTGGTCGACTCCTCTCTTCCAGTCCCTTCTCAGTTTGAAGGCATTGGGGGTGCCGCGTGAGGACGTGGATACCATCATTCTGCAGGCCCAGTTTGGTTTAGGTGGTGAGGTCACCATGCGCGACATGGGCCAGGCCATCCTTCTCACGGCCCAGCAGCTCCATCCCGATGGTCCGCATGCGCGGGTCTTCAAGGAAAACTTTCTGCGCCACAACATTATTGAAGAACCCCATGCTGTCCTGAGCGCGACGCTGAGCGAGAGTCAGGACGCCAGTGGCAACGGCATTATCGTCCCCGGGGAAGAGGTTGAACTCAGCCTCACCGTGAAGAATTCCGGAACCCTGGTGGCGACCCAGGTGCAGGGCACGCTCAGCAGTCTGGATCAGCAGGCCACCATCGTGAAGGCCACCAGTGAATACCCGGATCTGGAACCAGGACAATCCGCGGTGAACGCCACAACCCTGCGCCTTAAGGTCGATTCCAACGCGGCCTGCGGCACTCTCCTCAAGCTGCAGCTCACCGTTCAGTATGATGAACAAAGCGTGAGCTTCCCGATGGAATTACGCGTGGGTCAGCCTCAGGGTGTGGCGGTCAGTTCCACCCCGCAACTCGGTATCCCGGATGCGGATGCGCGCGGTGTGGTCGATACTCTTGATGTATCCGAAAGCGGGAAGGTTTCCGATCAATTCAAGGTGGGCGTTCAGGTGAAGCACAGCTACCGGGGCGATCTGAAGGTGACTTTGATCAGTCCAACCGGCAAGCAGGTGCTTCTGCATGATCGCAGCGGTCTCAGCGCGGATGATCTGCGTGGCATCTATCCCACCACGCTCCAGCCGAAGGAATCCCTGAGCAAAATTCTGGGTGAACCTTTGAGTGGTCTTTGGCAGCTTCAGGTCGCGGACCTTGCGGGGTCGGACCTGGGCACCCTGGAATCCTGGAGTCTTGAAGATATCACCGCCTGGCAGTGTCAGTAGTCTTCCTCTTGTCGCGCAGACGTCAACCGTCTGCGCATTCCTTCCCATCCACATACAGCGCAAATTTTTTCAGATCCAAGGGCGAACGGGACGATCGCTCGCGTTCCTTTTCCGTTCCGATGTTCACCCAGCCGAGCACGCGTTCACGAGCCTGCAGCTGAAAGGTGCGCGTCATGAGGCTGCCCGGGTCAAACGCAAAGCTCTTCCACACAGCGCCAAAACCCAGGGCATTGGCGGCCAGGACCATGGCATAGCCGGTGCATGAGGCGGAAGCCATCTGCTCCCATTCCGGGATTTTTTCATTCTCCTTTGGGCTGAAGATGATCACGATCTGCATGGGGGCAGCGTAGGCCTTGGATTTGAGTTTGGCCTGCTTTTTCTCTTCCAGGGAACCTTTGGCTTCGAGTCCGGCGTTCACCAGGGCATCCGCGAATGTCTCCCGGCCTTCGCCTTCGACCACCACAAAGCGATAGGGCTTCAGGCTGCCATGGTCGGGCACCGTGCCGCCCACCTGAAGGATTTTTTCCACCGTGTCACGGTCGGGCCTGGGCTCCACAAGAACGGAGGAGCTGCGACGTTGAGCGAGGAAGCTGTATATTTCTGAAGCTGACATGGAAATTCCTTATGGGATATCTGATGAGGATCCTAACAAAACCCGCTGCGACCCACAGTAAATATTGAAGCTCGACTCCCGCAAAAACCCGATCAGCGTCATCCCCAGGCTTTGGGCGAGTTCACTCGCAAGGCTGCTCGGTGCACCGAGGGCAGCGACAAAGGGAATGCCGGCCAGGGCCGCTTTTTGAATCAGTTCAAAGCTGGCCCGACCGCTGAGCAGAAGGATACGGTCGCGCAGAGGCAGAAGTCCTTGACGCATGGCATGACCGATCAGCTTGTCGAGAGCGTTGTGCCGACCGACATCCTCGCTTAAGAGCAGCAGCCGCCCGTCCGGCTGAAAAAGTCCACTGGCATGCAGACCACCCGTGCGACCAAATTCCTTCTGGGCGGCCCGCATCTGATCGGGCAGAGTCCGCAGGATGGCTGGATCCACCTGCCCATGCATTTCAGGGTGAACGGGGCAATGCTTCTGCACCTGATCCAGGCTCACCTGGCTGCAGACGCCACAGGAGGAATTGGTGAAGACATGACGCGTGAGTTTTTGCACATCGACCCGCACAGCGTCCTTGAGCCGTACGATCACGCGCTGTCGGCTCGTTTCCAAACGCTCCTCCAGCGCCTCCACATCCGCATAACTTTGAATCACCGTCTCCGTGAAGAGAAAGCCCAAGGCCAGCGCGCGGTCCTCACCGGGCGTGCGCATGGTCACGGCGATATTCTGCCGATGCCAGTGCTGGCCATCGCAATGATCAATGATCAATTCAAGCGGGGCCTCTTCCGCCAAATGATCCCTGCGGGCGTGGAGCTGGCCCTTTTCCCAGGTTTGAATCTCCTGTGAAAACCCTGTTTTCATAGGCTTTGCGTGCCGGTCAGCGCCGGTCGCAGGGGAATGACCTGAACCAGCTCATCACGGAAGGCCGGGATGCCACATTCCGGATCAATCCTGCCTCTTTGAATCAGAACATTGGATTCCGGCCAGTGGGCGATGACCGTTTGTGGTCGGACGCGCCCTGGTTTCACAGCGGCCTCCAGCATCCCGCTGGCTGATTTCACTTGAACTAGATCACCCGGCTTCAGTTGCAGTGCTGCCATATCCACTTCGGAGAGGATCACTTCGTGCCGCCTCGCCCCAGCCAAAGGTTCAAGGTCGCGGAAGGCCATGCTGTTGAATTGCTTGCCGCGCCGGTTGGTCAGCTGAAACCAGCCCTCGGGCACGTGATTATCCCGCGGCTTCACTGGCACAAAATGGGCCTTGCCATCCGGAGTCGCGAATTTTCCATTTTCGCAGAGCATAGGGCCGCCCCATTGAAACTGATCCCCCTTGCTTCGAAGCTTCTGAATGCCTTCATAGATAGGCACCGCCCGAGCAATTTCATCACGAATGGCCGCAGTGCTGTCGAATTGAATTTCATCCGCCCCATCGGGTTTGACCCGTTCGGCAACCTCGATCAGCACGCGCCATTCATCACGGGCTTCGGGAATGCGATGCGCGCCGAGTTCCGGATTGAAAATCACGCGGCGTTCGGTGCTGGTTTCCGTGTTGCCGCCCACCATTTCATAGCGGGTGGTGGCGGGCAGAATGATGACCGCCTCCCGCGAGGGCACGAGCATCTGCGGATTCAAAACGATATCGTGGTGCACGCGCAGGCTGAGATTCTCCAGGGCCTTTCGCACATAATGAGGATCCGGCAGGACACCGAAGAGATTGCTGCCGATGCAGTAAAGCACATCCAGTTCACCACGCGCGGCGGCATCGATCATTTCCACAATGAAACGCCCGGGTTTGGCCGGCACGGGAAAACCCCAGAGGCGTTCGAAACGCTCCCGGTTTTCTGTGCTCAGGCTCACGCCACCCGGCAGGGCATTCGGTGTGGCCCCCATTTCACCGCCGCCCTGCACACCGGAGTGGCCGCGAATCGGCATCAGGCCGCTGCCCGGTTTTCCAATATTGCCGCGGGCCAGGGCGAGGTTCACCACACTGCGCACGTTATCCACGCCTTCCTTGTGCATGGTCACGCCCATGGACCAGACGAAGATCGCGCTTTTTGTTTTCTCATAAATTTCCGCAAACTGCCGCATGCTCTCCCGTGAACAGCCAGCTGATTTTTCGAGGAACTCCCAGCTCTGTTCGGCCAGGGCCGCCTCCAGTTCCTGCCAGCCTTCCGCCTTGCGAATAAAATCGTGATCGAGGCTGTCCCTTTCGATCAGATATTTGATCACACCATTCATGAACGCGGCATCCCCGCCGACGCGGACTTCAAAGCTGGCATCCGCGATCACCGTGCCGAGCAGAGCGGATTCGGGAACCGACGGCACCCAGTATTTTTCCATGCCGGGTTCGCGATAGGGATTGATCGTGACGATCTTCGCCCCGTTTTTCTTGGCCACATGCAGATACTTCATCAGCACCGGCTGATTGTTGGCCGCGTTGCTGCCGATGAAGACCAAAAGGTCGCTCTTCAACATATCCTGATAACTGAATGTTGTGGCCCCATATCCGATCATCTGTTTCAGGGCCACGGTGCTGGGGGCGTGACAGATGCGAGCGGAATTGTCGATATCGTTGCTGCCCAGAAAACGAACCGCTTTCTGACAGGCGTAGTAGGTCTCATTCACGGTGCCGCGGGACACGAGATAAAAACCAGTGCGATCCACACCGGAGGCTCGTATTTTTTGGCTGATGCGATGCAGCGCCTCATCCCAGCTCAGGCGCCTCAGGTGGGTATCGCCTGGTTCGCGAATCATCGGCTCCGCAATGCGCCCAAGGGCCCGCAGCTCCTTTTCGTTCCGGCTTTGCAGCGTGGCGATGGATGGCAGTTCGGCGAGTTTCAGCGCCGGCATGGTATTCAGCCGCAATAGGTTGAGGCGTATCCAGCACAGATGAATGCCAGGAATGGTCCAGTCCTTGACGCCCGAGGTGCCCAGCGCACAGCCGTCGCAGACGCCATCCTTGAGGAGTTTCATGGCATAGCCAAGATTGTCCCTGTTTTCCCAGGCGGTCACGCCCATTTCGACGAAGGAGCTGAAGCGACGATCCAAATGCTTTTTCATGACGACCCTGACCTTCTGATGGAAGCCGATGCTTGCGCTCAGGCTAAACCAATTGAAGGCCGGAGTTCAAGTCTCAGGTGTAGTCGTCGATTTCCAGGGTAAGCGGTCCAAAGGCGCGGCACTGACACGCCAGGCGTTCATCCGGAGCCGCGTGCATGGCTTTCAGAAAATCCGCCTCGGGCACGGTTGGCGGTGAGAGGTTCTCGGCGCCTTCCTTGACCCGCACGATGCAGATGCCGCAGTCCGCTTTGCGGCAGTCGAATTCCAGCCATTCGCAGTCTTTCCCCAGAACCTGAAGTCCCAGGCCATGGCGCAGCGGGACCACCTTGGTGTGCCCCCTGAAACGAAGCGTAATGGGATGGGTTTCAGCCGCCATGAAAAAACTCCACAGAATTCACTGCCCTCTCTCTAACATGGGCGGTAAAAAAAGTCATCTGCGGGCGTGCCCCCGCAAAACCTCAGTCCAGTCCATTCGGACTAGGGCGCGTATAACTCTTTTGGCACGATTTGCCCTATGGCACACTGAACTGAGGTTGAAAATGAAAGCTGAACATCGTCCACTCCTTCTGATTCTGATGACCGCCTCCCTGACCTTCGCCTGTCGCAGTCGCAACAAAGTTGAATCCGAAAACTCAAAACTGGCCGAAGTCATCATCAACGAACTTGAGAACCAGGATTACACCAACTACAGCTTCGCCATGGAGCAGGTGGATGGTGAATACAAAGTTCCTGCGACCACGTATCCGCGCGGCCGCCAGAACCTTGCGGTCGAGGTTCCGGTTGGAACGTATCGGATCAGCCTCGATTATTTCAAAGACGCGGACCTTATCCTCAGCACAACCTTCTGCAAGGAGGGGGCGCGGAATGATGTCCAGACGTTTGTGGCCGGTCCCAATCAGGTGGATGTCGCCGTCTGCAATAAGGCATCCGAACCGGTGGCCGCCACCGTTGTGATCAAACCGGTCCTCGGCGCCAGCGAGACCTTTACCATTCAAAATGGAAAACTCGTGGATCCGAGCGGCAGGGTTTTCATACCGCGCGGCATCAACATGCCCTTTGCTTACTACTTTGATAAGTCGTTCCAGGCCATCGGACATGCCAAGGCCACTGGCTTCAACGCAGTCCGTGTGGTCTGGTGTGCGGATAACTATCAGGATCCCGAGGGCCGCTGCCAGCCCAAGGACTTTCGCCCTGCGGCGGAGCTGGATCGTGTTCTGACCGAGCTCACCAGCCAGCGCCTCGTGGCGATTCTGAACCTACAGAATGCCACAGGCCAGAATACCCTGGAACCTCTGCAGCTGATGATCGATTACCTCATCCGCGCCGATATTCAGGCCGTTCTCATGAAGCATAAGAAAAATCTCATCATCAATATCGCCAACGAGTGGATGGGCGGGTGGACCAAAAACCGGGCCTGGCTGGAAGGATACCAGGGGGCCATCAAACAGCTGCGCAAAGCCGGTCTTCCGCATGTGCTGATCGTGGATGCCCGCGGCTATGGTCAGGATTTTTCGAGCATCGAGGAATCCGCTGCCGAGCTGATGGAACTCGATGGCAGTATCCTGTTCTCCTCGCATATGTATGCGATTTATAACAGCGAGCAGTTGGTGCAGGAAAAACTGAACGTGATCCGCACCCGGAAGATTCCCTACGTGATCGGTGAATTTGGTTGCACCCACTATGATGATGCCACGAAGACGAACAAGACCGTGGCCTGCGAAGCCATCCTCAAGGAAACGGCCCAGAGCGCGTATCCCATCGGTCACCTGGCCTGGTCCTATTCCGGCAACCGGGAGCAGGAAGTGGATCTGGACGTTTTCCGATCCGACGACTGGAAAACCCTCACGTCCTATGGAGAAAAAGTGGTGAACGGCCCACACGGTGTGAAGGCCACGGCCAAGGAAGCCTGTTTCTTCGAACCGGCCCTTTGCCCCTAAGATTCACCAATCAAAACTCATAGGCCAAAGCACAGCGCGCACGGGTGAGGCATCCGCCTCGGCCAGCGCCAGAGGCAGCGCGCTGAGCTTCCAAAAGCCTGCCGGCACACGGTCGAGATCAATTCCTTCCAGAACAGCCAGATCATGACGATAGAGTGCCTGATGGGAAGGCAGATCCTTGGAATCGGCAGGATCCACCGACGGCGTATCAATCCCCACCAGCCTTACGCCCCGGCCCGCCAGAGCCTCGATCAGTTCAGGTGAGAGCGATGTGAAAGCCATTTGAAAGGGTTCGGTGTGTTGAAACGAGCAGCTCTTGAAGAGCACACGCGGCGTGCGGATGCTATCGAGCGCAACATCCGCCGGCATGATGCGCCGCGGCCCCACCGATTGCACATCGATCACCTGGCAGACGCCCATGTAAAGCTGCAGATCACGCTGGTCGATGGGCATTCCATCCCGATGATAATGGCTCGGAGCGTCGACGTGAGCGCCGATATGCAGCGTGGTTTTCATCCAGGATAAACCCAGATGATCCCCTTGTTTGAAATCCATGGTCACCTGCCGTTCAAAGGGCTGGTCCCCCGGAAAAACCGGAGTCCCAGGTTGAATGCGAGGCGAGATATCAAAGTATTTCAAGCACAACTCCTTCACGGCCGGGCGATCACCTTGAATTCCACCGCAATCGGTGTGGGGAGGGCCCCGACTTCGACCGTGGTGCGGGTCGGCCGGATGTTTTTGAAAGCCGCATTATACACTTCGTTGTATCCGGTAAAATCCTGGGCCATGTTGGTGAGAAAGACCTGCACATCGATCACCTTGTCCAGGGATGAGCCGGCTTCCTCCAGGATTTTTTTGATGTTGTCGATCACCGACTGCGTTTGCACGCGGATGTCGTAACTCACCACCTTGCGCTGGGCATCGAAGACGATCCCGGGAATGTCCTTCGTTCCATGCTTGCGGGGCCCGATGCCCGAGAGGAACAGCAGATCCCCATAACGCCGCGCGTGTGGATAGGTTCCCACCGGTTCCGCGCTGGTTTTGCTGACGATTTCATAATCGGGGAAAGATGCCAGGATGGTCGAACCGGGAGATGGCGGGAAGTCACGCGCCGGGACGGTCGAACCGGGAGTTGGCGCAAAGTCACGTGCCGGGATGGTTGATCCGGGAGTTGGCGTGGGAGCAGGGGCCGGCGCAGGATGATGCGGCTTCGCACGCGTCACCGGCATGGTGAGCCGTTCAAAATCCGTCAGCTCCTCCACGAGTTCCGCCTGGCTGCCCTCCTCGGAGCCGAGTGTGCTTTCGAAAGGTTTCGCCTGCACGGGCTCGGTCGGTTTCAAACCGACCAGCGCGGCGCCAGTGCCCCAGACCGGTTCATAACCGTAGATGCAGCCTTCGAAATGATTGGTCTGACCGAGCAGGCCGTTGAGCCACCACATCCCTTTGAAATGCTGATCGCCATTGGCCTGCCGGGCGAACTCCCGCACCGTTTGCGCCACATCCTCGACGTCACCCGCGGCCAGCATATCGAGGATCTTGCGGTTCCACTCATCATCCTTGCGGGATGAGACGCGGTCCTCCTGGGGATTGATCTTTTCGATGTGAAAGCGATTCGACAGATTCGAAACCAGAACCGCGACCGCCTTTTTCCCCGATTTTTGCAGAGCCCGCGCCGCCGCCTGACCCACGTGCGTGGTTTCCTCCTTCTCGCTGTACATATTGCAGGAAACAATGGCCGCTGGCAGACGATTGTCAGAATTCAGAAGTTTCTGCGCGACGATGGTGCCCGTGTCGATGGGAAAGCCGCGGTAGTTGATCAGGCGCGTCTTGTAACCGAGCTGATCGACTTCGGCGGCATAGGCGCTGGCGAAGTCGGTGTCGATCTGAAACTGATAAGGAATCGAACCCAGTTCATGCCAGTTCTGATCCACATGCACCCATTCGGGACGCGGATCCGCCTGAAACATATAACCCAGAATGGAGAGCCACTGGGTCGAATAGTAAAGAATGAGATCAGCCTCTTCCTGCTGAATATCCTCCGCCAGGGCTTGCCAGGCCTGACGCAAACGGCTCCAGGCCGGGGACTTGTCCGGAGCGAGCAGAACATGAGGCATGCCGGATACAATGTAGGCCTTGTTGATCAAAGAACCTTCCACGATTATGCTCCTTGGGACAAACTGGGATTCCATTCCACAACAGCATTGCCGGTGCCGATCACGGTTCCATAGCCGTGAACGATGGCCGGATAGGTCGGCACCTGAAGGGCCTCCAGCATCCAGGTCAAGGCCCCGGCCTTGGTTTCCGCCGTGGCCATCTCATTGAATTCGGGCATGATGTCGAGCAGCTCACGACATTGACCGCGCCGCATCATTTCCAGGATCTTCATATCCCACAGATACTGTCCATGATGGTGGATGCGTTCAAAGCTCATGTCCTCGGGAATATCGGGCTCATGCACAAAGTGCCGATGGGAAAGGGAGTTGGAGGCGAGCAGCACGCAGCGTTTGCCGGAAGCCTCCACCGCGCGCCGCGTGGCATGACCGACGTCAGCGGCCACCTGGTTGCCGATTTCATTGGAGAAATAAAAGGCCGCCTGGTTCGAGGAAATAAAGACCACCGGAATGTCCCAGTCGGGATTGATAAGGTGCAGACTGATGATGCTGCCATAGTCCAGGCGGAAGTCAGGGTTGGTCACGAGCGTGGTGCTCATGCCGGCCTGTTCGCACTGACCTTTGATCGCCAGGGACAAATCCACATCCACATTCACATCATAGTGATAACGGAAGAGATGCGGAAAAATCGGATCGACCGACAGTCCTTTGAAATGCGGCAGTCCCAGAAAATGATGGCCCACCACGGTTGGCCAGTGCGGGGAATGCACGATCAGGGCATCCGGTTTCAGCGCCTTGATATTGGCCCGGCAGCGTTCATAGGCCCAGCGCAGAACCTCCCAGCCGCATTCCGCGCGGGGTTCGTTTTGCGGAGGATTTTCAGCATAAACAAGATGCGGAGGATGGGGGGCCAGCACTCCGGCCACGACCTTTCCTTTCATAGGCGATTCCTTCCCAGCTGCAGACAGACATTTTTTTCTTCCGTATAAAATTCCAGGCTGTAGTCCCCGCCTTCGCGGCCCACGCCGGAATCTTTCATGCCTCCGAAAGGCACGCGCAGATCGCGCAGCATCCAGGTGTTGACCCAGATCTGACCGGCTTTGATATCGGCGGCGGCATGGTGCGCGGTATCCAGATTTTGCGTCCAGATGGTGGCAGCCAGCCCATAGCGGGTGGCATTGGCCTTGGCCACGGCATCCGCATAATCCTTGAAAGGCGTGAGGGTGACCACCGGACCGAAGACTTCCTGCTGCATGATTTCAGCGTTCGCATCCGTCGTGCTGATCACGGTGGGTGCAAAATAATAGCCTTTCAGAAGACTCGCCTGGGGCGCCACGCGTTCCCCGCCACAGAGAACCTTGTGGCCCTGAGCCCGCGAGCGCTCCACGAAACCCTGGACCTTGTCCAGGTGTTCCGCACTGACCAAAGGCCCCATAAAGCTGTCCGGCGATTCCGGGTCGCCGACCTTGAGCTGCCGCACGCGCTCGACGAAGAGTTCGGTGAATTTGGGCAAAAGGCTTTCCTGCACAAAGAGCCGTGACGTGCAGAGACAGATTTCACCCTGATTCAAAAATGACGAACGCACGGTGGTATTCAATGTGCTTTCGAGATCACAATCCGCAAAGATTAGCGCCGGATTTTTACCGCCGAGTTCGAAGCTGGTTTTCTTGTACAGAGGCGCCGCCCGTTGGCCGATGATGGCCGCGGTTTCCGTGCCCCCTGTAAAGGAAATCAAAGGCACATCGGGATGAGCCACCAGCGCATCACCGGCCTTTTCTCCCAGACCGAAAACGAGATTGCACACCCCCTTGGGCAGACCCACTTCATCCAGGACCTGGGCCAGGAGAAAGGCGGTCGCCGGCGTCAATTCCGAAGGCTTGGCGACAGCGGTATTGCCCGCGGCGAGGGCCGGCGCAATTTTCCAGGTCAAAAGATAGAGCGGCAGATTCCAGGGTGAAATCAATCCGGCCACACCCATCGGCTCCCGCCGCGTGTAATTCAGGACCTCGGGACTGGTTTGAAAAGCCTTTTCCTGCTGATGCAAAATCGCACCGGCAAAGAAGCGAAAGTTTTCGATCGCCCGCGGAATATCCATGCTGCGGGCCAGGTGAACGGGTTTGCCCTGATCCCGACTTTCCGCGACGGCGAAAAGATCCAGTTTTTTTTCAATCGCATCAGCGATGCGATAAAGATACTGCGCCCGCTCCGCTCTCTTGAGCTTCTGCCAGGCGGGAAAGGCCGCCTTCGCCGCGGCCACGGCGCGTTCGACATCGGCAGCAGTGGAATCCGGCAGATGACCATAAACCGTTCCATCGCGCGGCTGATAGTTATCCAGATAGCCCCCGTCCACCGGCGCAACAAAAGCCCCATCAACGTAATTGAGAATCCGATCCATCCTGCCAGCCTTTCACATAGGAATCCGGGTTGTAATACCAGCGATCCTGATCGGGATCCCAGTCATCCCAGGGTTTGACTTCGGACATGTTCCGGCGCAGATCGGGAGGAATGATATCCTCCACGATAAAGGCCTTTTGCCGCTCCAGAGGGTAGGGGTTGCGCAGTTCAAAACCCAGAACCCCAAGGACCCAGCGCGCCACATACCAGGTGGCCCGAGGATCCCAGCCGTGGGAAATCTTGATCACCACACCCAGGCCATCCGGATAGTCGGGATGCAGAATGCTCAGCCCCAGAAGGCCATCGGCCCCTTCCTTGGCAATCACGCGGCCACCACAGGATTTCAGAATGGTGGAATCGAGTCGATTGAACCCACCTATGTGATCCGGGTGCCGGATCATCGCTTCCCAGATCCAGTCCTCATCCTTGCGCACGGCCAGATCCGCGAAGAGCGCGGCGAGTTCATTGACGGTCATCGCCAGCGTGGGCAGACCACAGCCGTCCTTGGCCAGGACCGAGGACTGCAGATCCGCACCCAAAATCTCGCGAACCTTGGCCACATAAACCTGATGAAAGGGATGTTGCGGCAGCGTGTAACCAATCCGCGCCCAGTGATTCAACGCGCAGGCGCGGAGGATGGCCGCATGTTTTCCCGAGCAGCTGTGATACCAGCGGCGTGGCCGTCGCAGCTGCTTGCCGAACTGCATGAGCGGCAGCGCATGCGGCGTTTGCAGAAGGCCATATTCGGAAGGCTTGAGAATATCCCGCACCGCTTCGATATGGATCGGTTCCGCGTTGTGCGAGGCGATTGAAACCGCCTTGGATTCCCAGCTCAGATGGGGATCCAGTTCCTTGGCTATCACCTTGATCTGGACCGGCTTCATCATCGAGCGGCCATAGCAGAGGACGTTGCCACCATAGGAATGATAGGGTTTCTTGCCTTTGAACCAGGCCACGGCTCCATGCACGGTGACCTCGGGCACACCATGGCGCCGATAGTCGACCAGGGGAACCCAGGTGTTGTCGATCATTTTCCATCCTTCATCAGCAGCGGCCGGGTCTGATGCCAAAAGGCTTCCATGCTGGCCTTGATCGCCGCATTGTCGTGATTGTTAAAGTCGAACCAGAGCATCAGACGATCCTCGGGATGATACTTCGCCTGGAGCTGCGCGGCCACATCCCGAGGATTGCCATAAACCGCATTTTCAACGGCCTCAGCCACCTTGCGCGGATCCAGCGTGCCTTCCATCGCCCGCCAGTAATTTTCCAGGGCATTCTGCGCGGCTTCACGTGCGCGGGTTCTTTGCTGCTCGGGCGTCAGGTGCGCGTCGCCGTTCAGGAAGATGAGCGAGGTGCGCGGCATATAGGATCTTCGCCAGGGTCCGCCGGCCGGATGATAATGCTGGGCCAGGCGCTGATGAGTGGCTTCGATGGTGGTGGTCGGGGTGATCGACAGATTGAAGACCCAGCTGGGGAAATAGCGATTGGCCAGAATCTGCACCTCGGGATCATGCGATCCGACCACCAGCTGCAGAAGATCCAGCGGAGCTTCGAAAGGAATCACACCGACCTTATCAAACTGCCAGAAGGGTGGGATGATCACACCCTCATCAGTGACCGGATAATTCACAAGCTTGAGCACGCCCTGATCCTTAAGGCTTTGGCGTGGCAGAATCTGGGGCGCCAGGTCCTCGCTGCTGAAGATCTCGTTTTTCAAACTGCGCAGAAAAATTTCCGTGGCCTGGTTGAAGATCAGGCCTTTGATCACGGACCAGCCGGCCTCCTCCAGCTCGTTGCGTGGCCTGATGCCATAGGGCTTGTTGGAAAAGGGGAAGCGGCCGGCGGCAAAACCCAAAAACAATTTGCGCTTTTCGTTGGGATCCAGCGTGTGCAGGGTGAAAAAGGTTTTCAGGGCTTCGGCATGAGCCAACGGTCCACCATTGCAGAGGATGTTGCGAATCGCGGAACCTATGTTGATGCGCTGGGTCTGGCTGAAGGCCTTGTGCGCCAGCTGCAGAATATCGGTGTTGAGGCCGATTTCGCCTTTGAAATGCGGAATCACAGCATCCGCATTGCATTTCTGAGTTTCGCAGGACAGATGCGTTTCCGCGACCCAGGCGGTTTCAAAACCCAGCTCATCCGCCAGCTTCAGCTGGTCAAAAAACTGCTGGAACATGACCCTTTCGGTTGGCATATAGCCGTCGATTTCCGTCTGGCAGATGGAAAAAAAGATATCAAATTTCATGAGCAACCTGTCCTTCCTTCATAGGCAACCCTCCTTCCTTCATAGGCAACCCGTCCTCCCGCCATCAACCGGCAGGTTGACGCCATTAATATAGGCGGCGTGCTGCGACGCAAGAAATGCACAGGCATAGGCGATTTCCTGGGCTTCGGCAAAGCGTCCGGCCGGAACATCCTTCAAAAACCCCTGCTCGACGTCTTCGCGGGTTTTCCCGGTTTTCTGCATGGTGTTCGTCAGAATCTGCTCCAGCCTTTGCGTGCGGGTGTAGCCGGGCAGAACGTTATTTACCGTGATGCCGTGCGGTCCCAGTTCGTTGGCCAGGGTCTTGGCCCAGCTGGCCACAGCCCCGCGCACGGTGTTGGAAACGCCGAGGCCGGGCAGCGGAATTTTCACGGACGTGGAAATGATATTGATGATGCGGCCGAACCTCTGCGCCTGCATGTGAGGCACGAAGGCCTGCACCAGCAGAAGATTCGCCAGGACATGCTGGCTGAAGGCCTGCTCCAGGGCGCTGGTTTCCGCCTGCAGAAGCGGGCCCGGACTGGGTCCGCCGCTATTGCAAACGAGGATATCGACGTCCGGACCTATTTGGGGAATGGCCGCTCGCACCTGATTCAAATCGCTTACGTCACAGACGACAGGTCGATGGCCCTGACCCAGAGCCTCCAGGCTTTTCATGGAGGCTTCGAGGTTCGCCTCGCTGCGCGCCAGCACTGTGACCCGAGCGCCTGCGCGGGCGAGTTCGAGAGCGCAGGCCTGTCCAATTCCTTTGGAAGCTCCGCATACGAGTGCATGCTTCCCCGTCATAGAATCCCGTGTAAACATAGTCAGCAAAGCCCCTGATGCCAGTGAATTTTGCCTCTCTTATACAGGCATGCCGGGGGACTTGCAACGCGGCACTCGGGTGGGATTCAGCGAACAGAACGGCCCAGGGCCGCCGGCTTAGATCGTCGCCGGGAGCCCAGGGGAACGGGTGAAACCGAGGTGCTTGAATCCGAAACGCAAAAGATCCGTGGTGGAAATGATGCCGATCGGGCGTCGTTTCGCATCGGTCACAGGCATGGCATGCACGTGATGATCGAGCATGACTTCCGTAATACGGGTGATGGGGTCCTCCGGACCGCAGGTGATGACGTCACGCTGCATGATGCTGGCGATTCTCGGGAAGTCCCGATCGGAGTTGGAAACTTCCGCCCACGCACGCAGAACGTCACGATCCGAAACCATGCCACAGAGCTGCGAATCCACATTCACTACCACCAGCTGATGGATGTGATACTGCCGCAATTTACTAAAGGCCTGGTAGATATCATCAAATTCCATCACATCCACGACATGCCGGGTCATGATATCTTCAGCTTTCATGCTTCCTCCTCCTCACTCCACGTCCTTGCTGAAAATGACTGATGCAAGAGAGGGGCCAGACTGAAGGAGCTTACGTGCAGAAAAAACATGCGGAAGGATCGCACCCGATGGTAGGAAAGCAGGAGCGAAAGCGACATAAGCGTGGGAAACAAAGCCGATCCAATGCAAGAACCAGGCTCGGGACCCGAGCCTGGTTGTGTGGACCACTGATTCATCTAAGTTTAGAGACCGTCCCGACCATTGGCGATCATTTCGCTCAAGGTTTGCACCACCACCAGTGGGGCTCGGTCCGGTTGCTCGCGATCCACGATGCGAGCTTCGATTTCAATGTTCGCGAGTCTTGGGCCGTAGAGCATGTTCAACGGCGTTTCGATCTGAATTCTCTGACCAAAATCGAAGTCATTCGCATCGATCAGAGCGGCCTTGACGGCCGGGCCTTGGTTGGAAACTATCCTCCATTCCACCTGGAAGCGGCGGGGATCGAGTTTTTCCCCATCGAGAATAATTTGCAGACCGACTTCACTTTTCAGCCAGTTGGCTTGAATCTTCTGCTGCACCACCAATCCTGTTAAATAACCGCCGTTCACGGGTGTGGGCGGGGTTACCTGTTCATTATCCTGGAGCATCATTTCCAGGATATTAGGACCTCCCTGATCCAGGACTGATGCTGCACTTTCTTCAGAAAGGTCATCATCTCCATAGACCAATCCTTCACGAGCCAAAGCTTTTTCCTGAGCTGCGGAAAAGAGCAGGATGATTCCTGCCACAATTTCTTTTTTTTGGTACTTTATCATGGGCCTTTCCTCCATCCCTACAGAAGTTATCGGTTGGCAACGTTGCCCTTCACTCCATTTGGGAATCGGGTAAAGACTGCCAACACTTGTGTGAGCTGTGATTTATTTTCTGAAAATCACTGTTGCTCCGCGCCTGCATTTTCATACAGATAAGCCGAGGAAAATCTTTGCGAAATAGGTCTGCCTCCTGCCCTTGCTGCTTTGTGACTTGCTGAAAAAGTTCACAATGCGTGCTAGAATGTAAGAAAATAGGGAGAAAAGAACATGACGCCAACGAAATACCAAAATTTCGTGAAACTCGCGTTGGTTTCAAGCTGCTATCTCAGCCTTCATGCCTGCCGCACGTCGGGTGGTTTTGATGATGATGCCATTAATCAACGCTCCGTTTACAGAGAAGATGATACAGAAGGACTTCTCCCTTCGCCCCGCCGGGCTGCAGAGGAAGCACGCCTGGATAAGGGCGATGACATGAAGCTCGCCGAGCGTGGAAAAAATGATGAGGCCATCATGATCGCCGAGAGCGACGGCATCCTTCTGGATGATCTGAAGGCAGCCCATGCGCAGATCCTGGTGCCCAAGGCTCCGGATGAACGGGCCTACTTTGCGCCGGCGAACGGAGGGGCTCAGGCGAAGGTGGTCACCGCGATGAAAAGCGACATGAAGACCGGTAGCACCACGCGGCGCAAGCCCGTCTTCCTTGGCAAGATCGGGCTTCAGGCCATGATGAAACAGGCCAAGGCCGTGGATGTTAACGCACCTGCAGCCGTTACCGGCGGGATGATGAGTCTGTCCGCGCGCTCCGGGCGTGGGGCGGGGAAAATTGCGAATCGCGAAAATATGGGCAGTTATATCGTGCAGCCCGGTGATACGCTGAGCACGATTTCCATGAAGATCTATGGTACCTCAGGTCGCTGGATGGAGATCGCGCATTTGAATCGCCTGGGCGACGGCTCCGTAATTTTCCCGAAAGAGCTGATCCTCTATGTGCCGGATCAAGCCGCCGCAGCCCCCTGAATCTCTGAAAAAAACCTGCTTTCAATGGCCGCAGTCTGTTCGGATGCGGCCATTTCTCTTCCATGACAGACTTTTACGCATGTTCCAACCTTTACCAAAGGTATGGGCGACTTCACCTTAAGTTGCAACCTTCCTGACCGATTCGGGAGACAGGTATTCACCCCCGTTTTCGGAGGAGGGGTTTCTATGAAGAATTTGATCGCACTGCCCTTGGCTGCCTTGCTGCTTACACACTGTGGAAAAAGTACAGATGATGACGCCACCAGCAATCTGGATGGTGATGTTAAAGGCAGCATCCCCGACGTCGGCACCATTATTATCGATCTGCCTTCAGCCATCGCACCAGCTGACAGCAGTTTGCGCCTGGCCGAGAGTGATGATGGCATTCAATCGTTCTTTCTCATTCCGGTGACCTTTACCGGCATTGCAGGAGAGATGACCACGCTGACCAAGAATGTCATCGAGCATATCTTCGGTAAACCCGTATGTCGTGACGAAGACACCAGCAACGATGTGGCCGATTGCGACGAGTATCGCGGCATCATCGCCGGACAGATTTCCGAGACGCCCACCATCTTTGAAATACCGTCCGAAAGTGGTGGCGATAGCCCTTCGCATGTCAAATACTGGGCGAATCCTGAAGGTTCGGACTACGAGATGGGCCTTGAACTCTATTGGGCCACTGGTGATGACGCTTATGTTTCTGCCATGCAGATGCAGCTCAGCAAGATCAGTGAAACGGAAGGGAAAGGGACCTTTACCTTCTTCCCGACCTTTGATGGGTCGAGCGAAGGTCCTGATGTCATCGTCACGACTTTCGAAGCCACAGAAGAAAAGAAGACGATGGATCTGCAGCTCTATTTCACCGCGTCTTCGGATGAAATGCCAACGTCGCTGGGTCTGACGGTCACCGATACGGATGGCCTCATCACCGGCTCGGGCACCGCCATTCGTCCGGAACTTGCCGCCGACAAAGGTACGTTCGCTCCATTCCAGACCAAAGAGGAATTCGCCTACGTCTATACCCTGGCGGCGGATCGTGAAGCCAACCTCGGTGTGGAAAAATTTGCGGCGGTTTCCGCGACAGGCTATGAGGACTCCAGCAGCTACTTCACAAACTATGGTGTGGACTCGATAGTGAAAAATTTTGCTATCGGTCTGCTGCGGACAGCCTCATCCACCTTTAACTGTGCGACCTCCGGTCAAGTCATTTCCACAGACCTGCCGGCCGATATCTGTAAGACCAATACCGCCGTCACCGATGCGGATGTTCTCGCAGGTCTGACCACCTTCTGTACCAATAACCCTGGCAACCAGAATATCTGCTTGATCGCCGGTCAGGCCAATAAGTGGGCCAACCCCATCTACTTGAATGCGGACGGTTATGTGGGCAATGAGAGCTTTCAGAAACCAACCGACAGTGCCTATACACCTCTGGTCGAGGCCCTGGCGGACATCACCGTTTATACACCGACCGCTCTGAAGGCTTTGACCAAACCGGAGCTGCCGGACGCTGTCGATACAGTGGAATAAGACTCAACGTTTCACGACTGGCAAAAGACGCATCGCTTCCCGGCGATGCTCTTTTGTTTTCGGCAGGTCCTGGCAAACATAGCCGATGCCGCCCTCCTGCTGGCGCACCCGCTCACCACGATTGATCACCGATAATTTCCAGCTCAACTGACAGCGGCCATCGTCCAGTCGCACCAGTTCAATCCGTGCGCTCTTCTCCATCGCGCCGCTGTGGTGCGAGCCCCGATAAACATAGCGCCGGACGCCGGGTTCATCGAACTTTTCGGCCGGACCGGTGGAGGCCACACCAGGGACAGTGAAACGTTTCTCATCGAGCAGAAAATGCATAAGAGGCAGGTTGTCCGAGCGCAGCGTGTAAAGCTGGGGATCCTTCTGAACGTCAGCCAGTGTCTGCCCCGTTTTTTGAGTGAGATCACGATTCCAGATATCCAGGGTCTGACCGGCCTGGGGCAGCCAGACCTCCTGAGCGAACACAGACAGACTCCAGAAGCAGCACAGCAGGAGAAGAAGAGAACGCAGCATGGAACCACCTCAACGCAAGAGAACCCGCAGCCAGCGCGGGTGCGTTAGGAGGAGCAAGGAGAATGCCTTGAGAATGAAAGAGGAAAACGCCCGTTTCGGGCGGAGCCGGGCGACAGCTGTCAAAAACCTTGACACTCATGAGGGCCGTATTGGGAAAGATACTGCGTTGCTCGGTCGCCTGCGCTGCTCATTGGCCTGGGGCCAACTCCGCTGCTCGTCTCCCTCCCGCCTTGTCTCTTTCCCAATACGGCCCTCATGAGCGTGGCCACCAATTCTTGCGGGTAATCGCGCCCTCGGTGCGGTAACGGACATGGCTCAGAGTCCCTTCGTAGCTGACCAGCGGCGCAAGTTCCGGATCCTGCATCACCTCCGCCAGCGGCAGAGGACGATTGCCAATCAGAACCATATTGCTGATCAAGCGAATGCCATGGCTGTAGTCCGCATACCAGTTGCCGTGAACGGTACTCAAAGGCTGAATCGGCGAGCCATTCGCTCGATGCCAGCCATAGATGGCCACTTTTTTAGGGCGATCGTTCAATTGATTCGAGAGCACCACATCCTTCTTGTGACCCGCGATCAGCTCGTCCGGTTGGTCCTGGTCGAGCTGCTGGCGAATGACCCGGTCGTGGCGTACGAATTCGTCCACCGTGACCATGGCATCACTCGGTTTGAAGGGATTGGGGGGAAGCCTCAGCCGGGCGGCACGATAGATCTCATCGACAAGGCGAGCCGTCGGCAGGGAGAAGCCGAAGGCATCCGCCACCTGCTGGGCGGTCACAGGGCTCATGGGTACCCGAACGAATTCATCATCATCGCCGACCGCAAGGTAATCTTTCATCACCCAAAGGGTGACTGTGACCGTCCGACCCGAACGGGTCTTGGCGTTGTATTGAATTTGGACCAGTTCGCGAAGAAAATCGGGCAGATTCCCGCGTCGCAGCTCACGCAGAATGGAACGCTCGCGGCTCCCTTCATCCGCGCCACGGATCATCTTCGCAAAGGCCACCCCATCCGCGGCATCCGCCTGACGTTCAGGTATGGAACCAGGGACCAGCGGAGCCGATGGGGTCAGGCATCCCGTGCAAAGCGTCAGCAGGAATAAGGGCAAAATCAATCGAGTGCAACGCGCAATCATGCAGACGCTCCTGAGAAATTCGAGCGAGTCCTCATCATCTTTCCATTTTACGGCAGGAACATGAAAAAATCCTCAGTGATCCAGCTTTATTACGAAGCGACGCCGCGGACGAAGGCGGAAATACTTAAGGCTCCTGAATCATGGCACGATAAGAGGTCCGGAGCGGTTTACCAGGCATCCCCTCAAGCGGCTGGAACACATGCGCAATATTTTGCAGGCAGGACTGATCGTCACGCTGCTTTGGACAGCGACCCCGGGCTATGCCCAGGAGGTTGAGACCGAAGAGATGATCTGTCGCGACATCGGCGATATCTTTTGCCTTTTGGAAGAATTTTCCAAGAGCCTCGAAGGGATCACCAGTCTGTCTGCGAAGCCCATACCCAGTGCGGAAAGCAAAGCGCCGCTGGATCGCACCGTGGTCGAACTGCAGCGTGACCGTCGGGAAACGAAACTCAGCCTGACCGAAGCCGGCCAGCCCACGGAAGTGACGCTCATCAACCTCGCGCCTGAGGTCAATGTCTGGTATCTGCTCAAACTGCAGTGGAGTCCCCAAAAAATTGAATGGTATCACATCGATAACGCCGAGCCTCGCGCCATCTGGGTCGAACTGAATCCGCAGCAGCCGACCGGCCTTTGGCTGCGTGATGGCAAAGGCGGGGACAGGGTCTGTGAACTCTGGACCAAAGGCAGCGGCCATCCTCTGCGCGACGCCCGCGCGGCCAATGCCCCTTATGCTCCGATTTGTCAGAAAGCCCTCTTTGTGCGTAACACCATCGAAGGCTATCGTACCACCAAGGAATGGGTGGTGGAATTTTTGCGAGCCAATATCTGGGGCGGCGAAACCATCACCAATATCGTGAAGGAAACCGTTTATAAGGATAATTTCCTTCTGAAGTCGGATCCGGTCGGTCCCGTCGGCAAACCGGCGAGCAGTGAATTGCCCAACGCGCCGGCCAATGCCAAGGTGTCGAGCAAGATGAAGGGCGAGCTCCTGCCGGTCAAGGAACTGGGCATCAGCGTGATGGGCGCGGCGGAAGAAAATCTGGAGGTCGGCCGCTGGTATCGCACCAAACGGCAGGAAGGCGTCTTCGTCAGTGTGATCGTTCCCAAGGCCATCGACGAGAGCATCCTGAAAAGTCATCGTGATTATGTGCGCGAACTCGATAATGTGGAAATGGATGCGGTCTCAATCCTGGCCGCCTTTGATACGACCATGTTCGATGTGAGCTTTGCCATGGGCACGGATCATCCCGCCGTGGGCTGGTCCGATCGCGTGCTTCCCGATGTCCGCAATCCCCTCTCCAAAGGACCGGATGGCTTTGATAATTTGAATCCTCTCACTCCCACGGGGCTTATTCCGCCTTACCTCTCCGACCGTGTGGTGGGTATCTTCACAGGTGGATTCAAACGCGATCATGGCGCTTTCCGCTGGGGCGAACTCGCGCGCAAAAATTACGGTTCGCATTATGGTTTCATGGAAAACGGCACGGTTCTGAGCAGCATCGTTCCTGATCTTGCCTCGCTGATCGTCTATAAGGATGGTCGCGTGGATATGAAGACCTGGACCGATCAGGATACATTGAACATGGGCAACATGAAACACGTTCGACAGAACGGTGTGCCCATCATCGATTGGAATGAACTCACGCAACAGGCCGTGCCCGGGCGTTGGGTGAGCAACTGGACCCTCGGCAACTGGTCCGGTTCGCAGGATAAGAAATTCCGCTCACTCCGCGCTGGCGTTTGCGAAGCGGAATACAAAGGCCGTCGATTCCTGATTTACGGCTATTTCTCGAGCATGACGCCAGCCGGCATGGCTCGCGTGTTCCAGTCCTATGGCTGCACCTATGCGATGCACCTCGATATGAATGCCCTGGAACATACTTATATGAGTCTCTATTCGGCAAACAAGGCCAAGGACCCATCGCCGCAGCACCTGGTCAAGGGTATGAAGGTGCTCGATGAGAGGTTCAAGGGCAATGTCCCGCGCTATATAGGTTATCCCGACAACCGGGATTTCTTCTATTTTACTGAGAAGAAAGAATGATGCATCCACACCCCCAGCCTGTCATCAAGGAAGAGAAAAGGCCGCTGGTGGTGGACCTGGACGGTACCCTTTTGCAATCGGATTCCCTGCTGGAATCCATGTGCGCGGTCGTGCGGCGCAAATTTTCCGATCTCTTCCGCCTGCCTCTCTGGCTTGCGAAAGGCCTGCCTTACTTCAAGCAGCGGGTCTATGCACGCAATGACAGCGACGTGACCCGGCTGCCCTACAATCCGGATATCCTCGAAGCGTTGCGCATCGAACAGAAACGCGGTCGGCGTTTGATCCTGGCCACCGGCGCGCATCAGGACTTTGCTCAGAAGGTGGCGGATCATCTGGGTCTCTTTGCGGAAACCTATGGCTCGACCGATACGGTAAATCTTACCGGTTCGGCCAAAGCTCAGCGCATGGTCGAACTCTTTGGAACCAAGGGTTTTGACTATGCCGGTAATAGTCGGGTGGATAAAGCGGTCTGGCGCCAGGCGTCAGCGGCCTGGCTCGTGAGTGACAGCGAAGCCTTCTCCCGTGAGGTGAAAGGCCTGATTCCGGTCTCGCGGGAATTCCGCTTCGGCCCGCCGCGCCTGAAGGTTTATCTGAAAGCTCTGCGTGTGCATCAGTGGTCAAAAAACATGCTCATCTTTTTGCCCACGCTGCTGTCGCATCATTATTTTGAGCTGCGGAGCTGGCTGCATTGTCTGCTGGCGTTTGCATCTTTTTCCGCGATCGCTTCGTCGGTTTATATCCTGAACGATCTTTTGGATATCGAAGCGGATCGCCGTCATCCGGATAACCGCAAACGGCCTTTTGCCGCTGGGACTCTTTCCATTATCACAGGCTGGAGCCTCGCGCCGTTGCTCTTGCTCGGCGGGCTGGGGATTGGTCTCTATATTTCCTTCAATTACTTTATGGTTGTGCTGGGCTATTTCGCGATGACATGTCTTTATTCATTGAAACTCAAGCAGCTCGCGATTGCCGATATTATCGTCCTCGCTCTGCTCTATACCTGGCGGGTTCTGGCCGGTGGTGTGGCAACGGAAACGATCATCACGGAATGGTTCATGACGTTCGCCCTGTTCTTCTTTCTGTCCCTTGCGACACTCAAACGTTGCTCGGAATTAATCCTGATGGAACAGAATCATGAAAAGAAGAATAAGCGTCGCGGTTATATGGTCGCTGACCTGCCTCTGCTCCTGGGATTCGGTGTCGCAAGCAGCTACCTTTCGGTGCTGGTGATGGCCTTGTATCTGAATGATAATCGTGTGGTAGTTCAGTTGCGTTACCCGGAAGCACTGTGGACGCTGTGTCCCATTCTTCTTTACTGGACAAGCCGCCTATGGCTGATGGCCTATCGTGGTCGCATGACGACCGATCCACTCGTCTTCGCACTCCGTGATCGTACCAGCTATGTCATTGTCTTAAGCGCAGGACTCCTGTGGCTGTTGGCACGTGGCCCCCTGTTTCTTGCTTTCGCGTTTTGAACTTTCTATGCTAGGGTAATGGCTTGTGCTCTTTAGCGTAGAGGATACTTATGATCGCAGGACAAAATTCAGTCGTTCTCATGGATTATACCGTCAAAGACGACGAGGGCAATTTGATCGATACGTCCGCTGGCCAGGACCCATTGGCTTTCATTCTGGGCATGGGTAACATCATTCCTGGTCTTGAGCGTGCCTTTATTGGAAAGAAAAAAGGTGATTCCTTCCAGGTTCGCGTGAAGCCTGAAGAAGGCTATGGTGAAAGAGATGAGGCGCTGGTGGAAGTGGTTCCACGGACCCAATTCTCCGGTATCAAGGATCTTCGTCCTGGCATGCAACTCCAGGCTCAAACTGACGACGAAGTCATGGTTGTGACCGTCGTTAAATTGACAGATAGAGAAGTTACTGTGGATGCCAATCATCCACTGGCAGGTAAAACACTAAACTTTGACGTGGCAGTAGTTGACGTAAGAACGGCGACCCAGGAAGAACTGGCTCACGGTCACGTTCATGGAGTCGGTGGTCACCACCATTGAACCCATTACTGTCCTGCAAAAACAAAAGCGGTAGCCCTGCGTCATAGCCGGCATACCGCTTCCTTTCATTCAGCTTCGGCCTCTGGCCGAAACCTTCCAGATCCTTTTTATTTCGAAGCCATTGGGAAAGTCGAACGTCCTGAGATGTAGTAGGGCTGTGGAATCACGCCTTCATCACTCAGGAGCGACGCCGTTGGACTCTGGCTCAGGACGTCCCGGAGATCCAGGGTCTTGGTGCCGATTTCCACCGCGTTGGATACGAGGCGAATACCATGGCTATAGTCCGCGTAATCTGCACTGTGAACGGTGGAGAGGGGTTGAATCGGAGTGGAATTCTTTTGGTGCCAGCCGTAGATCGCAATCGCACGTGGTTTCTTGGCCAAACGCCGGCTCTGCACCACATCCTTCTTATGACCCGCCACCAGCAGGCCTGGCCGCCAGTTGCTGCGATTCAGCTGCTTCTGAACGAGTCCATGATGTTTCAGGATATTCGTGGCGCTGGTCATGGCCTTGCTTGCGGGCAGGGGAGCGGGTTTCAGCTTAACTTTGGCCTGCGCGTAAATATCATCGACCATCTTGGATGTGGGCAGGCTGAGATCGAGTTGCCGTGCGAGCGTCTTCACACTGTATAGATTGAGAGGAACGCGCACGTAGTCGTTATCCGAACCGACAGCCAAATAATCCGGAACAGCCCAAAAACGTAAGGTTTGCCCGCGATAAGGACCCGTGGTCAGACGCCGTTCTACAGGATAGAGAAAGCGTTGAAAGTTCGGGACATTGCCTTTCAGAATTTCAGCGACGATCGCCTTCTCGCGTTTTGCTGGCGATAAATTTTTGATTTTGTTTAAGAAGACAGAACCGGCCAGAGCATGTTTGGGACGCGCTGGAAGGTCCAGAACGCGACCGGATTGCTTGGCAGTCAAGGCCAGGGCAGATGTGGTCAGGGTTAATTGAAGGCCCAGAAATAAGCTCAGAAACGTGCGGAGGTTCATAGCTCGTCGTCCTCGACCAGTTAACAAAATTTCACCCCAAGGTGACTACTTCACTCTAATTTGAGTACCCTGTCCATCAATAATATGCGTTTCGTCAGGTGTAACCCTTGATATTTAATATCAGGGAAAGCAGCTGAAAAACTCGGGTCTTGAAGAAGCGACTAAACTTCGCACAAAACACGTGGGAAATGTGATCTGAGATTGCCATTCTTTCGTCAGGTAAGAAGATTTTTGCGCAAGACCTGTTAAGCAAAGTGGTGGAATTCATGCCTCGAATAACTCACTTGACCCAGGGTGTGCCCCCTGCGCTATAGTCTCTATAAATATTGAGAAGATCGAGAGGAGTTCCGAGCATGAAGGCATTCGTGTTTTTTGGAGTCGGCAGTCTATTGGCCAGCGGCAGCCTGCTGGCCGCAACCGTTCTGGATCGCGACCATCCGAATCGCATACCGGATCATTACATTGTGAAATTAAAACATGACGCCGGTCGGGACGGCCTCAGCACGGGGGAATATGTCCTGCAGCAGGCGGATCGTCTGCAGCAGACTTATGGCATCCGCGTGCTTCAGCAGTACACCCATGTTTTTCCGGGCTTCTCCATCAAAGCCAAGGATGATCAGATCGAAGCCCTGGCCGCGGATGCCGCGATCGAACGCATAGAGGTGAATAAGATCGTGCGGATCAACGCCACCCAGTCTCCCGCCACCTGGGGAATCGACCGTGTGGATGCGCGCAGCGGCATCGATCAAAAGTATAACTATACGAGCAGTGGCAAGGGTGTGCATGCCTACATCATCGATACCGGTACGCGCAGCACGCATAATGAATTCAAGGGACGCATGGGTGAGGGCTTCTCCTCCATCGATGATGGACGCGGTTCGAATGATTGTCATGGCCATGGCACGCACGTGTCGGGGACAGTCGGTGGCACGACCTATGGTGTGGCCAAGGACGTGACGGTGCATGGCGTGCGTGTTCTCGGCTGCGACGGCAGCGGCGATGACGCCGGTGTGATCGCCGGAATCGATTGGGTGGCACAGAATGCCATCAAACCGGCTGTCGCCAACATGAGTCTTGGTGGGGATCCTTCCGACTCCCTGGACGAGGCCGTGCAAAGTGCGGTGGCGTCAGGAGTTGTGTTTGTGGTGGCGGCTGGCAATGAAAGCCAGAACGCCTGCAATGTGTCACCGGCCCGCGTACCGGAGGCCATGACCGTCGGCGCCACGACGCGGACGGATTCACGTGCCCTGTATTCGAATTTCGGTCGCTGCCTCGATATCTTCGCGCCGGGATCCAGCATCACCAGTGCCTGGCGGACCAGCAACACAGCCATCAGCACGATCAGTGGAACCTCGATGGCCTCGCCTCATGTGGCCGGTGTGGTCGCGCTCTATCTGGAGCAAAATCCTGAGGCCACCCCTGAGGAAATCGAAACGCTGGTGAAAGAGAATGCCACACCCAATGTGGTGAGAAGCGCCGGAACGAATTCACCGAATCTTTTCATTTATTCCAAACCAGACTAGGAAACTTCCTGCTGACGCGGCAGCTGCATGACAAACGTCGTGCAGCTGGCTCCCTTGTCCAGTTCAATGCTGCCGCCATGCGCGGCCAGTATTCTTCGCGAAATACTGAGGCCAAGGCCGGTGCCCTTGCCCGGTGGCTTGGTCGTAAAGAAGGGCTGGCCGATCCTATCCAAAATCTTCAGATCCTTGATCATGCCGCTGTCCCGCACCAGAATGACAAAGTGATCCGGCTCCAGTTTGATTTCAATCTCAATCCAGCGGTCTTCGAGCGCCTGCACAGCATCCTTGGCATTATGAATCAGGTTGAGCAGGACCTGCGCGATCTGCAGCGGCCGGCATGGACAGCTGCAGCGCTGGTCAGGAGCGATGACTCTCAGTTCGACGCCGGCCTGGTTGAGGCTTTCACTGCAAATGGATAGGGTATCCTCCACGACGTCCTTGAGATCCGCATCCTCCAAGGGGTCATCGCTGCCTTCACGTGACAGCTTGCGCAGTCCCTGAACGATTTTTGTGATGCGATTGATGGTCGCCAGGGTTCTTTCGCAGTAGTGCAGAATACGTTCGCGATCCACCAGCTCCATGCGGAGCAAACGCATGGTGACCTCGGTATAACCCAGAAGTATGGCGAGTGGATTGCTGATCTCATGGGCGATATTGCCCGAAAGTTCTCCAATGGCGGAAAGTCGGGAGGCCGTGGCCAGCTGGAGCTGCTGATCTTCGATCAGCTTCTGGCTGTGATGCAGATTTTGAATGGTATGACGCAGAGCCTCTTCGCTTCGCAGATTGAGCAGCGAAAAGTAGCTGGAAAACAAAAATGTTATCAGAGCAGCCGACGGCAGCACCATCAGATAAATCAGCCGTCGGGCTGAGACTGAAAAATTCAGCGGCGCGGTGACATCAAAGATCACGAGTTCAAGGCTGAGCAGGAGCAGAATGGGAAGCAGACAGAGGGCCAGCACCGACTTCAGGTGTTTGACCTCCATCACAATGCACGGTACGGCCGTCGCGGCAATGAAAAAAAGATGCATGCCACATTCACGTCCCAGGAGGATCGAGTAGATAAAAATGTTGGCATTTCCGAGGCAGACAAACAGGTACCGAACGCGCAAGGCTCCGCGGGTGATTTTCTGTAAATAGGGGATCGCAGAAAAGAGCAGGGCATCGCCCAACGTCATCCAGCCCCAGGGGGCGCGGCCATACAAGCCAAACACAGGGGCATAGGATGCGATCATGAGCGCGCTCACCCACGAACTCTGGTTGGTGAGGCGCACCCTTTTGAGTTCCGAGGGCTCCAGCCCGGGGTGACAGCCGAAGTTGGAGATAAGTTGCCAGAATGCCTTCAATCGTCGCATCACAGCATCCTTCTCTCAACGATAGGACAAGGCCATCGGAGAGTGTAACCTGAAAAGGGTCTCCCGCTCCAGTTGAAGGAGCGGGATCAAAGGATTAGCCCGCGAGGCGACTTTCCACGAGCTGGGACAGCTCAGCAGGGCTATGGATATTCACGCGCTGGTTATTGAGGAAGAAGGTTGGTGTACCGGTCACGCCGAGGTCATTGACCACTTCCTGAGTTTTCTTGACAAACTCCTTGGGCTCCTGGGTTTTCATGCAGGCTTCCCAATCGGCAACATTCAGGCCGGCAGCTTCCGCGATAGGCTTCACTTTTGCCACATCGTAGGCATCGTTCATGGTGCCCACAGGCTTGGCAAAAGCGGCATCATGATATTTCCAGAAGGCTTCATTGTTTTGTTTGCTGGCACAGAATGCGCCTTCCGCGATCGCGCCGCTCAACTGCGTGGGACGCAGCGCGAAGTTGATCTGCACAAACTTGATTTTGCCTTTCAGCTTCTCTTCCAGCTTCTTGATTTCGGGCTGAACTTCAGCGCAGTGCGGGCAGAGGTAGTCGGAAATTTCGACCAGAACGTCCGAGCCGGCGCCACGGGAGGGGAACATTTCAACCGGGATATTCACGGAGGGGGAGCCAGGCTCCTGGGCGAGAATCTTCAGCTTGCCCGACTTGGTCAAGCGATCCCATTCCTTCTGGAAGGTCTGCATCTTGCCCTGCTGAGCCATGAATTCCTTGATGCGTGGGGCGATTTGCTCATAGCTCATGCCCTGCACCTTGTCCTTGTTCTGCTCGAAAAATTCCTTGGCCTGCGCATCGGTGGGCGGTGTAAAGGTCAGGAGGGTATCGAGCTGGGGCAGTTTGTCGAGCGAGGTGAACTTGCCCTGCTCTTTGGACAAAGCGATCCGCATGGCAAATTCGCGAACCATACCGAGCTTCTGATTGTGGGCTTCCATATCAGCCTGATAAATCGCGGACTGCACTTGCGAAGGCAGCGAGGCCGTATCATACGTTTGGCCATCATAGCTGAACCAGGCCGTGTTTTGTGCAGGCGCTGTGCTGCTCGATGTGGTGGGTGCGCCGGCTTTTTTTGTAGTGGCTCCTGCCATGTAACCCACAGCGCCGCCGATGCCGAGGCCACCGATTAGAACTGATACCAACAATCCAGAACTCATAGGTACGACTCCAAAATTAATGAAAGGGGGCCCGCTGGTTGCAGCGGGTCAGCTGCCAGCCCTTGAGCAGCAAACATAGTAGCTTAAAAGACTGGCCTGGGCGACGGGAAATGCGGAAAATGTGCGCTCATGGCGGATAAGGTCCACTGGACAAGGCGACCCCATCCGACTACGCTGACCAGCCCCAAGGGAGGCACATACATTATGGAAGTCATCGAACTCACATTGACGCCACAGGGATGTCGTGAAGCCCTGATGGCCCGGCTGCATGAGCTGGGTTTCACCGATTACATCGAAGGCAGTTGTGATCACCTGGATGAAGATGCCGGTGAGGAACAGGCATGGGTGGATGCCTTTGAGCAGGGTCGCCTGGAACTGCCGCTCGTCCTCTACAGTTATGACGAAAGCGCCATGACGCAACTGGTGGAGGATTTGCAGGGACAATTTGGCCCGCACCTGGCCATCGAATGGCGCCGCATCGCCGATGCGATCTGGCAGACAGCCTGGGAGCCCGGCTTTGAAGCTTTGCTTACCGAGCGCTTCTGCATCACCGATGTCCATGGAAAACGCGAGCCAGGTGGGCGGCAGCCGATCCTTTTGGAAAGCGGCCTCGTCTTTGGTTCCGGGCAGCATGCCACGACTCAGGCCATGGTGCGTCTCATGGAAAACGTGTGTACCGATCCCGGCGCGGACGGGAGATTTCTGGACGTGGGAACCGGCACGGGCGTGCTGGCCCTGGTGGCTCATTATTTGGGATACAAAAATCTCCTGGCGACCGATATCGAACCGGACGCCCTCATGATCGCCCAGCGCAATCAAAACCTGAATGATGTTTCATTTCCTTTAATGGAAGGCAGTCTGCCGCCGGTGGATGCAGTGTTCACCACCATAGCCTGCAATATTCTGCCGCCGACGCTGACCCATCTTTTGCCGGCGCTGGACCAGCGTCTGGCACCCGGCGGACTTTTGCTTTTGGCTGGATTTCATGAGGCCAACGTGGAACCCATACGCGTGGCCTGGGACCGGCTTGGTCTGCGGGAAAAAAAGCGCGTGGAGGAACGGGGCTGGATCGCCCTGGCTTTGGAAAAACCAGGGTTATAGGAATTCAATTTCATCGCTGCCATCGTCAGCAGGATGAACATTCGGCTGAATATTGGCGACCTGCGCCCAGTCAAAGACTTGAATTTCCGTGGCGCAGAGCAGTTGAAGTTTTTCAGCCTGGAAAACCCAGGTATCGAAGAGCTGATCGTCGCTATCGGTTTTATCGAGCGGCGGCATTTCCACCATCGCCGGCTTCTGGTCGGGGAGGTTGACGACCAGGTCATCCGTTTTCATGACCGTGACGAGATCCGCAAGCCAGACCTTGATCGCACCGGCGGTCAGATTGCAGAATTCGCGGATAAAGTCATGATAAATGCGGGCTGGAAGTTCCTTGCTGCCTGGGTGCTTGTAAAAGTAAAGGGCCTTGGCCAGGTCCACGGTGTAATACACTTTGAATTGAATACGGATAGGGTCGGAGCTGACCACGATTTTCACCAGCCAGGTGTCGTCGATTTCAGCAACCGTGGGGGGAGGTGGCAGCATTTCGGGCAGCGCATAACCGGGACCAAAGAGTCGATGCAAGGAAGCCGTGCGGACTCCATCCTTGACCAATGCGATTGTTTTGCTGTCACCCATGGAATGTCACCCTTCCTGAAACTCGGATTCAACTAGCTTTAGGGGCTCTGGCTTCAAGCTTTTTCAGGCGCAGGCTCAGGACTGCATGAAAACCGTCGCTTTCCAAAATCTGAATCAGTTCCCGCGCATCGGCTGGAACAGGGGCGGCAGGGGTTTGTTTGGCCTGTGGCTGTTCCAGACGCAGCTGATAACCAAGCGCCTGGATATGAGCCTTGCTGCCAGCCAGCGTGCGGTTGCAGATTTCAGCCACCCAATCCAAATAGTCAGCATTATCCAAAACTCCACCGTAGCGGCGTTCCGGATGAGTTTCATGGAGAAATTTCTTGTCCGCCATCACCACCAGCTGGCCTTCGATCCCGTCTCCAGTCAGACCGATGGTAGCATGAAAGATGGGGCTGACAAAGGGAACCTGATCCTGAGCGCACAATGCCGGGCGCAGGGGCTTTTTCAAGGAAATTTGAAAGAGTTCCACAAACCGCGTGTTCAGAATTTCAGCAAGACTGGTATCCAAGTCGCTCATTCGCCAGGACTCCCATGCTCAGGCGCAGAATTTTTCCAGAAGTGACTTTACTGAATTGGGTTGTGCGGGTTTCAGGATCCAGCCCTTGATGCCAAATTCCTTGGCCTTGTTCAGGACGTCCTCGGCCGCTTCGCTGGTCAGCATGATCACCGGGGTTTCCGCGTGATTGGCTTCCTTGCGCAGGGCTTCCAGGAATTCCAAACCATTCATTTCAGGCATGTTGATATCGCAGAAAATCAGGCCGATATCTGTCCTGTTTCGGATGAGTTCCAAACCGTAGCGGCCGTTCTCGGCCTCGAAGGCCATCAATCCCAAATTATGCACCAGTCGGACAATCTCGCGACGAGCTGTTTTGGAATCATCGACAATCATCACCTTTTTGCTCATGAGTGTCCCTCGTTATCAACGTTCCCGGAACTGGAATGCGCGGCATTTATAACCACATCATCATTGTAACAGGAAATGGCTTCTGATTTGTGAGCCCGGCGAAAATTTCCTCGAGAGACCAGGACAAGAGCAGGCGGGATTAATTTTTTTCTCAAGACACCGATCAACCCAGGAGATATTCATAACGCAGTCAAAGGACGTGGGAACTTATTTTGGTGGCTTGCCGTATAATCCTGGGAATCGGCTTGTATCTGGGGATCTTGTTCCCTGGCAGCCACGCTGCGCCTGCACACACGGGCGCTCCGACTCTCGATTTGCGGGAGAGCTCGGTGGATTATTCCCGGGGCCATAAGCTGCTCCCCGACTGGGAAGTCTACTGGCAACAGTTCCTGTCTCCCGAGGAGCTGCAGGCTGGCAAAGGCCTGATGACCGGCGTTCTGAATCAGAGCGCGTTTCAAAGTCTGGAAGGCGTCATGTTCCAGGGAACGGTCCATAAAACCGGTTATGCGACTTTCCGAACGCGGGTGATCCTGCCTCCTTCTCCGGAGCCCCTGGTCCTGACCTTCAATAAGATCAAGCCACCCGCTCGCGTCTGGGTCGACGGCAAGCTGATGGTGGAACATGGCCGCGTGGGTACCGAACCCGAGGCCGTGAAAGAGATCTATCGCCCTTTGCGCTTTGATCTGCAGCCCCGGCCGGAAGGCAATGAAATCGTTTTGCAGATCGCGAATTTCCATACCGCGTTCATGGGCCCGCATCGGCCCATCATGGTTAGCAGTCGCAAGGCGCAAAGCATCAAGGAACGGTCCAGCCTGATTATGGATTTCTTCCTGATCGGTGCGGCCATCGTCATGAGCTTCTATCATTTTGCTCTCTATCTGATCCGACCGAGTGAGCCGGCGGCACGGAACTTTGCCTGCTTCTGCCTGATCGTGGCCATCCGATTTTCGATGATGTCCGAAGGTTTCCTGATGGTCTGGGCGGAGACCATGGGACCCATGAACGGGTTGTGGGCCAACCGGCTGGAGATGTGGGGATTTTCCCTGGGTGTTATCTTTTTCTACCTCTTCCTGTCCAATCTCTTCCCCAAGGAAGTGCCTAAATTTCTCTCGTTGATCGTGATTTCCGCGAGCACCATTTATACGCTGATGATCCTGTTCTTTAGTGCCGTGGTACATCAGCACGTTCTGCGGCCCTATCAACTGATCGTCGTCACTGCCGGCTGCTTTGTGTTGTTCTACTCGTTGACTCTGGCCGTGAAACGGCGCCGCGAAGGTTCACGGATCTTTGTCCTGGGTTTTGTCACCCTCTTTGCAGCGTTGATTAACGACATCCTCCTGACCAATCAGATCATTAATTCCGTTGATATGTTCCCACTCGGTGTTTTTGGGTATATTTTCTTCCAATCTGTGATCCTTTCCAAACGCTTTGCCAAGGCCTTTGAGCAGGTGAGTATCGCGGAAAAGGAAATCCGGACCCTGAATGATGACCTGGAATTGAAAGTGATCGAGCGGACGCAAACCATCCGGACGATCCTGGATAATGTGCGCAGCGGCTTCCTCATGATCGATTGCGAGTTCCGGGTCCAGGAAGGCTTTACCCGCTCGTGCTGGGAAATTCTTGGACCGCAGGTGGCGCCACGGGTGCTCTTTGCGGACCTCTTTGATCTCTCGCCACGGGAAAGATCCCTGCTTGAATTGTCCTTGAAGCAGGCTTTTGATGATATGCTGCCCGAGGACGTGGCTCTGGCCCAGATACCGAACCGCTACACCCTGGGACGCAAGGTTGTGGCCCTGCAAGGTTCCCTGGTGCGCAATAGCCTCGGCAAGCCCGAGGCTTTGCTGATTTCCATTTCAGATGCTTCCCAGCTCGTCAAGGCGGAGCAGGAATCGAGCAAGAACAAGTCGCTGCTCAAGATTATCAGCGAGCGAAGCAGTTTCCGCGCCTTCCTCAAGGATTCCCTGGATTCCCTGAATGCCTGTCTGGGAATGATCGAGCAGCAGAACCAAAGGGAAGTGGCCATGGTCCTGCATACCTTGAAAGGCAATTTCGCCCTCTATGGACTGGATCCGATCGCTTCGTTCATTCATGAAATCGAGGAGAAAAAGGTTCTGACCAAACTCGATATCCGGGCGATCGTCCAGACCGTCGATGAGTTTATCCAATTGAATGGCCAGATCCTTGGCCTGAACGCGGGTCTGGCTCAGGACGCTTATGAAGTCCCGGCCGAATCCTTGCACAAACTGGAACATGATCTGCAGAAGGCCAGCATCAATCGCAGCGCCATGCAGGTGATTCAGACCTGGATGCGCGAGGTGCGTATGGTGCCGGTCCGCGAACTCCTGGGACCGATTGATGCCAATGTTGCCCGCGTGGCTGACGCTCTCGGCAAGCGGGTGCATTTTGAGATGAGAGGCGCGGACCTGAAAGTGGATCCGGATCGCATGCGACATCCCTTGAAAAATCTGATTCATGCCGTCATCAACAGCATCGATCACGGCATCGAATACCCTGAGGAGCGGGGCGAAAAGGATAGCGCCGGTCACGTCCTGCTCTCCTTTAATTATGATGAGATGGCCTATTTGCGCGTTGAGGTCAGCGATGATGGTCGCGGTCTGGATGTGGAGCTGATTCGCACGCGGGCTCTGGAAAAAGGTCTGGTCACCCAGGAGCAGCTGGATACCATGAGTGAAGAGGACGTGCAGACCCTGATCTTCCGTCAGGGCTTTTCCACCAAAAATGATGTTTCCGGCTGATTCGCACGCGGGCTCTGGAAAAAGGTCTGGTCACCCAGGAGCAGCTGGATACCATGAGTGAAGAGGACGTGCAGACCCTGATCTTCCGTCAGGGCTTTTCCACCAAAAATGATGTTTCCGAATTTTCAGGACGCGGGGTCGGCATCGCCGCCCTCGATAGTGCCGTGCGTTCCCTGGGCGGGCAGATCCGCATTCGCAGCCAGGCCAACCAGGGTACGACCATTGATATCAGCATCCCGACCGATCAAACGCTGGCCTTGCTCACGGGCATCGCGTAGCGCCTCAGGTTTCCTCAAAACGCAGCTTGTTCCGATTCTTGACCGCCTTGCTCGGATCCACGATGCGACCGTTCATGACAATATAAGTACCAGGCGGCAGCGTTTGCACCGCGATGATCGCACAGCCGGCGTTGAAAAAGGCATCCGAGTTGCGCAGCTTGGCCGGTGCCATGGAGCCGGTAAAGACGATGACGGCATCCTGGATGCTGCTGAGTCTTTGCGCGGTCTGGATCATGGTATCCGTTCCATGGGTGATCAGAATCCGGCGTTCGGGGCTGCGGGCGACGGCCTCGTGGATGGCGTCCCGATCCGCGTCGGTGAGATCCAGGCTATCCTTGCGACATATCTGCTGGACTTCATACTTCAGAGCGACGTTGGCTTCCTCCAGAATCTGCGCAATGGCGGGCTCGCCCACCTGGTATTCGCTGAGAGCGTCAAAATAAACCTTGTCAATTGTTCCGCCTGTGGTGATGATTCGAATTCTGTCCGCCATCCACTCTGTCCTTCCCTTGGGTCTGCGCCTCAATCGAGCTTTTCGATTGAATTTACATGGTGCAAAAATTATGGTCCAGGCAAGTTAGCCTTCCCACACATGAGGATTTGCCATGTACCATGCCTACCCCCACTATGTGATCAAAAATGTCGAACTTTGGACAGCAGAAGGTGTTGAAAAAGGCCGCGATGTTGAGGTGCATGAGGGCAGGGTGGTGAGCATTCACCCAACTGCTGAATATGCCAGCCCTGTGACGATCATCGACGGCAGCGGTCTGGTTCTGATGCCGGCCGGCGTGGATCCTCAGGTGCACCTCAGGGTTCCCGGTCAGGAACAAAAGGAAACGCCAGGCACCGGGCTTCTTGCGGCGCTGCGCGGTGGCGTCGCCGCTGTTTTGAGCATGCCGAACACGAAACCCGTGATCGACTCGGTTGACGTTTGCAAGCTGGCCGCTCTGGAACTGTGTGAGGCTGAAAAGCTGACCGGCGTGCGCGCCTATCTTTCCGCCTCCATCACGCGCGACCTGAAGGGCCAGGAACCGGTTGACTATCAAGCGCTGGCGCAGTGGGGCGTCAAGGCCTTCACGGATGATGGCGTCGGCGTGGTGAAGGATGAATTGATGGAAGCCGTGTTTCAGGCCAGTGCGGTGACAGGACTGCCCGTCCTGCAGCATGCGGAGTATCCGGGTCACGGTGGAGTTCTCGCGGCCGGTCCTGTGCAGGAAAAAATCGGCTCCAAACCCTATCCGGCCGCGGCGGAAGCGGATATGGTGGCACGCGATCTGAAGCTTCTGGCCCGATATCCCAAGGCCCGCTATCACGTGCTGCATGCGTCGGCTCTCGAAACCGTGGAACTGGTCGCGGATGCCAAGCGTCGCGGCCTGCCCGTCACCTGTGAGGTGTCACCGCATCATCTCTGGTTCACCTCCGCGGATATCGACGAGCACAACAGCGCGTTCAAAATGAATCCTCCCCTGCGCAGTGCCCGGGACCGTGAGGCTTTGCGTCAGGGGCTGAAAAATGGAATCGTGGATTTTGTAGCCACCGATCATGCCCCGCATGAGCCCACGGCAAAGTCCGAGAACTTTAAAACGGCCGCCTTCGGCACCACAGGTCTTGAAACCAGTCTGCGGGTGCTGCTTTCTCTTTGGAAAGAGGGCCTTTTGAGCCCGACCGATGTGGTGCGCTGCTTTGCCAAAAAACCGGCGGAATTCCTGGGTATCGCTGATGAATTCGGCACCATTGCCACCGGCCGACCCTTGAAAGCCGCCCTGGTGAATACCAACAGCCAGGACGTGGTCCGCGAGGAGGATCTTTTCAGTCTTTCCAAGAACAATTGCTTTATCGGGCAGGCCCTCACGGGTCATGTCCATGCCATGTTCCTGAACGATCGCTTCTATCTCTTCAGCTGAGTCCATAAGTATAAGTAATGCAGAGCAAGGCTCTGCATTCCCCAATCTAATTCCTTGAATCCTTTCAGAAAAAACTGCCAGAAATTGCTCCCCTTAACCGGGGAGAAGTTGGGAGAAGATTCCGGGTGACTTGAGCCAGTCACAAAATGAACCGATAGTCATGGCATGACTGCCAGTCACGGAGTATCGCATGACCATGGCCTTACGCAAGGATCGGGAATTTCAGAGACGCGAGCAGGAGATCATCACGGTCGCCAAGAACCTGTTCATGACCCATGGACCGGATCGGGTCAGCGTCGACCTGATTGTCCAGCAGGTGGGGATTGCCAAGGGTACCGTCTATCGCCACTTCCAAAGCAAGGATGATATCTTTGCTGTGATCTGCATCAACTATCTGGTGGAACTTTGCGATCAGCTTCGAAAAAACAACAGCCAGAGGCCGATCGCAAGTCAGATCCGCTTTCTGGGTCGGACCTATCTGGAATACAGCCTCGGGGATTTGGATGCCTATCGCCTCTATCGCGACCTTCGGCATCGCATTATTCCGGACAAGCTGGATCCCGGCATGCGGCAGCGTCTGGCGGATCAATATCAGGAATTAAAAAGACTGATCCTGGCGGTGATAGAACCTGGAATTGCCCAGGAGATTCTGCCGGCCGCGGATCCTGACCATCTCTTTTTGCTGGGCTTTGGGCTGCTCGATGGAACCCTGGATACCCTTCTGCAGGGACCTTTTGATGTGCAGCTGCGCAACCCCGAAGCTTTCATGCGCATGGCTCAGGATGTCCTGACCCGCGCCATCACACAGATTTAATCCCAACGGAGCCTAAGAATATGAACCTGGGACTTGGACTTTTGCTTCTACATTTCTTGGTGGTCAGTTGTGCCTCCACACCCAAGCCGGTGGCTAAAAAGAAAGTGGGTGCCGGCGCTGTCGCTCCCAAAGCGGCCAAGGGTAAAATGCCCCGCAGGGCTCCCGTCAAGGCCGCCCCTCCTCCTGCCCCGGTTGAGGAGGAAGAGGAAGAGGAGGAGGAAGTGGATGACCAGTTCTCACGGGTCAAGAAATATTATAAGAAGTGAGGCAGGGAAGCATCGAGGAAGTAGAATTCCGGAAATGCTTTCAACGGCTCACCACGCACATGTTTGATCATGAGTCCAAGCATGAGGCTCGATGAGATCGCACAGGAAATGCCGAGCTGCGGATCGTAGGCCGGTCGCTCACCGGCGAAGTAACGCGCGGCGGCCTCCTGCAGATAAGGAGCAAAGCGCGCGGCCTGGGCGAGATGCTGCAGAATCTTGTGCTTCAACTCCACATGATCGTCAAACGCAAAGAGTTCCGACCAGCCCTTGCCATCCTTTTGAAAAACACAGACCGAACTGCCGAGGCCGATATTCATCGGAAAAAGTTCCAGCACATCATACTGCCGTGCCAGGCGATTGGATAAGAGAAACGCCGGGGAATCAAAGTCGATCGTATTGATCACGATATCCGCCTGAGGAATCTCGGCGTTCAGCATGGCCTCATCGAGAAAGGCATCGATCACCCGGATGCTGGCGGTCGGATCGATGGCCCGCAGGCGTTCGGCGCAGGCCTGAACCTTGCGCTGGCCAATGTCGGCCTGCGTATAGTTCTGTCGGTTGAGGTTGCTGGCATCCACCTGATCGCCGTCGGCGATGGTGATATGCCGAATGCCGGTGCGCAGGGCGAGCTCTGCCAGCACCGAGCCGATGCCCACGCCCATAATGAAGAGGCGCAGCTCGCCGAGACGTTTCTGAACGTCGGGTTCGATAAACAGCCAGTTGCGCGAGTAATCGATCATTTCATACCCCAGCCCAGAAATTTGACCGCGCGAGGCACCATGGATTCCAACTGCCGACCGACGTTCTTCTTGAAGAAGCGCGTGGCGTAGCTGAGGCGCCAGAGGCGGATCCTGTTGATCAGAGCCTGATCGATTACGCCGACTTGAATAAGATCCTCCTCCTTATTGTAGTCAAGCCAGGTAAAGCAGAAGTTGAGGTACTCAAAGGATGAGGACCGCGAGATCTGGCGGAATTCAGTGTTGAAGCCCATCTTCCGCGATTCGGAATGCAGAACGAAGCGCCGTTCGTCAAAGATCACAGACTCCGGATCAGGAAAGAAGTGACGGACATAGTTGCTCACCAGAGCCTCAGCCACTTCCTTATAGTCGCGAGGCGGACGGATCAAATCGGACTTGGGCGTCGGCCAGCACTGGTTGCTGAGCATGGTAAAGGCCTCGATGATGGCGGGCGTACTGGATATGTTCGTGCTGTAGATGCGGCCCAGCTTCTCATAGGCCAGCATCACCGTGCGGGAGCCCGCCAGGGCCAGGAGGTTGGACCCTTTGTTGTGATTGATGATCACCAGCCCGGCATGGATGAACGATTTCTGACCAGCCTTCAGGATGGGGCTTAAAAGAAAGCCGCTGTCCCGACCGGCGACTCGTATGATACAAACAATCATGCTGGCATAACGCTCCTGCAAGGCCTCAAGCGTCGGCAGCTCTTCCAGAAGTTTGTGTTCGATCGGATGCCGCGCATCCTTGTTAATGCCAAGGATGGAGGCGTGCAGCGCGCGCAGCTGTTTTTCCGGAAGGTGACGACCGGGATTGTAGTAATGATGGAATTCGTCTTCACCAAATTTGGAAATATAAACGTTGTTCACGGCTAACTCCTCTGTGAAACCCTATGCGACACTCTCTAGGTCTTGCGAGGAAAGCCAACGTTCTTGACCGAACTATCGACCGCGTTGTGAGGAAAATCCAATGTCCCTTGAAAAGCATGTGCAAAACATCGCCTTGTCCTGGCGTTTTAAAATTATAAATTTCAACGATCGTTCACTGGGAATTTTTTGCCCGTGATCCATACATGAAATATTCCGAAGGCACACAAGAGACGATCTGAAACCTGGACAGTAGACGCTTATGAATATTTTAAAGATCTGGCAGCATCCGGATTCCCTGTCGGCCCCGAGCGTGGTGGGCCCAAGGTATTTGATTACCTCCATAAGTTTTCTGAACCTGCTCATCAGCTGCGTTTACCTCGTCACCAATCTGCGATTAAATATCGATTTGCGTTCGAACCTTGTCCAAATCTTTGGCAGTATCATGACGCTGACGTTCCTGAGGGTCTTTCGCTCTCATGGTCCCGCCGCTCATATGTTTCTGGGCATGGCGGTGATCAATGCCTGTTCCCTGGTTCTGACCTTTGTCGATTTCCCGTACACCATCGTGATGTGGATGCCCGTTTTCACCATTTTGTCCGTGTACCTGGGCGGATTGCTGGCGGGTGGTGTCTGGAGTTTCATTGCCATCACAAGCGTGGCCATGATCGTGCTGTGGGGTAAGCAGATGAACCTGCACCCTGTGTCGATCGCGGCTGCGGATTTGCCGGCCATTACGGTTATTACCCTTTATCTGACCGGCCTGACCGCCTTTATCGGGTCCATGTTCTTTGCCCGTTCGATCAATGACCTCGTGCGCATTCAGAAACAGCAGAACGAGGAACTGCAGCAGCAGAATCAAACGATCCAGGCCTATGCCCAGGACAAGGCCATGCTGGTGTCCATCGTGGTCCACGACATCGCCACGCCCTTGACCATCATTCTGCATTCCAGTGAGACCGCTCAAAAAAATATCAGCGAAGCTCCTTCGTATCTGCAGCGCATTCATAAAGCCGCCAGCATCATCCATGAGATTTCGCGCAGCGTACGGGAGTTCCAGTCGGTTGAGTCCGGTAAGAAAGCGGTGAAACTGGAGCCGGTGGATCTTCATAAGGTCATGGACCGGGCGCGTTTCATTTTCGAGGGAAGACTTCAAGAGAAATCCTTGTCCCTCGAATTCCAGGTGCCCGACAACAAACCCTTGCGGGTGGTGGCCGAGGAAAAATCCCTCAGCAACAGCGTCATCAATAATCTGATCTCCAATGCCATCAAGTTCTCCCATCCGGGCCAGAAAATTGTGGTCTCGGCCGTGATGGATGGGGAACATGTGGTGCTGCAAATTCGGGACTTTGGCGTCGGCATGCCCGAGAACAAGGTGAAGACCGTGTTCTCCAAGCAGGGTGTGACCTCATCCAAGGGAACATTGGGTGAGAAGGGAACCGGCTTCGGTCTGCCCATCTCGAAGGCTTATGTGGATAAATATGGTGGCGAGATTCGGGTGGAGTCCATCGAGGAGCTTCTGAATCCCGCCGATCACGGCACCACGTTTACCCTCCGGCTGCGCCGTGCTCCCGTTGATGAACCCGCCCAGGATTCCGCTCCTCCTCCCGCGGATGTGAAAGTCGGTTGAACGATCGTTATTCCAGACTGATCACCCCGGCCGCGCAGGCCTGAGACGTGCGGTCGTGCGGCTGTATCCGCCGCCCGCGCGGACTTGAGGCGTGCGATCGTGCGGATAATTACACCGCCCGCGCAGACTTGAGACTTGCGATCGTGCGGCTGTATCCGCCGCCCGCGCAGGCCTGAGACGTGCGGTCGTGCGGCTGTATCCGCCGCCAGCGCAGACTTGAGACGTGCGATCGTGCGGTTGATTCCACCGCCCGCGCAGGCTTGAGACGTGCGATCGTGCGGTTGATTCCACCGCCCGCGCAGGCTTGAGACGTGCGGTCGTGCGGCTGATTCCGAGTGACAGTCGGAGGACGGCCGTCACGCTTCGCTGGATTGGGACTCATCACTCACTGGGGTTTGGACAGCTGTCCGGGCCGGTGTCTGTTTCGGAGGAGTGCTGTTCTTCGCCCTCCGGTTGCGCCCTGCTGTGGGCGTGGCAGATCGCCCCGCAGGCGGCACGTGGTTGTGAGAACCGGTGACGACAGTAGACAGATCATGAACCATCGCCTGCAGCCTGTTGGCCTGGAATATCATGAGTGCGGACGATGCGGCGACCTCTCCCGAGACGGCGGCATTCCATTGGGTGGCCTGATCGATATCATTCATGGCCCTGGAGATATGCACAAGGCTGGTCGATTGTTCCTTGCTGGCCGCAGCGATTTCATTGTTGAGATCCGCCACCGTGCAAACGGAAGCCAGTATGTTTTGCAGGACCTGGCCGCTGCGATCCGCAAGCCGGTTGCCACGATCAATTTTGTCCGCATTGTCCCGGATGAGGGTCGTGATGTCCTTGACGGCCGTGCCACTCCGCTGCGCGAGGTGGCGAACCGATTCCGCGACCATGGCAAAGCCCTTGCCATGTTCTCCCGCGCGTGCGGCTTCCACGGCTGCGTTCAAAGCCAGCAGATTGGTTTGAAAGGCAAAATCATCGATGATTGCAACAATCTCTTCGATCTTCGTGCTGCTGTCGTGGATCTCACGGATGGCCCCGATCAGATCCTGCACCGCAACCTCGCCTTCCTTGGCGAAGCGGTCGCTGTCCCGGGCCAACGATGCGGCTTCCTCGGCTTTTTCAGCATTGTGGGACACCACGCTGGACAGCCCCTCAAGCGAGGCCACCGTTCCCTGAAGGAACGTGACGACATCGCTGGCACCCCAGGACAGCTCCTGGCTGGCGCGGGATACCCGGGTCACCACACCATCGACCGTACCGCCTGAGCGCGCGATTTTATCCGTGATCGTCCTGAGGCGACGGCTGAGACGCAGGGCGAAAAAGCACGAACCCCCGACGCAGAGAACCAGAGCGAATCCACTGATAAGGAGGAAATGCTGCCTGGCGGCGGTGATGCCACCCAGAAGCGTGTCGCTGTTGATGCGAAAGACCAACATCCAGCCAAGGTCCGTGATAAAATTCTCATCCTTGAGCGGTGCATACGCATGCAGAAACCTTTCCCCACTCCCGGCATCCTCACTCAGCATGATCCCTTCTTCACCCTTTGAGGCGGCAACCGCAGCCGCTTGCCCTGAGGTGACGAAGTTGGCGAGGGTGTTGTCCCGGTTCTGATGGACGACCAACTCGCCCTTTTTGTTGAGCAGGGAAAGTTCGGCACTCTCAAGGCCCTGCTTTTTCAAGATTTCATAAAATTCCACAAAGCGCTTTTCAATCCAACGCAGACTGGAACGGCTGCTCATGACCGCAATCATTCTGCCATTTTCGTCCCGGACCGGAGCCGAGAAACTCAGCCCCACACGCCTGTCCTTGTAAGCGAGCGTGGAAATGGGATCGACCATGATGTCTTCGACATAAACACCGGTGAAGCCCTTGCTGACATCTTCCGTGTAGTGCTCATTCACCACGTTGGTAAACCAGGAACTCCCGGCAAAATTTTGTTTGTGAATCTCAGCGAGAGCGGCCGGATCCAAAGCCACGTTGTGCGGGTCCACGGTGCTGGTGGAGATGACATCGCCGTTCCTATCCACCACCAGAATAAAATCATAGACCCTATGGATATTGATGTAAGAGTTCAGAGCCGTGCTGATGGTCGCGGCATCCTGCGTCTGCATGCTGCTGTTCATGGCCCAGGCCTGGACTTCGCCATAGCGTTCCATGAATTGCAGACCTATCCGGGACTTCATCTCGTTAACATGGGCGAACCAATTCCCGTTGGTCTTCTGCTCCTCACGTTCCGTCACCTGCCAAAAGGAATAAACGCAGGCCAGGAACAGGATCAACAGGGTTCCTGTACAAATAATAAGCAATTTGCTGGTCAGGCTCACAGAGCGCATCATCTTGTTTCCTTTGCCAAGGAGGTGGGACTTCAGAAGGAAATATCGGCGGGAGGAAGGAGAACATAAGTTTTGAGGGGTTACGTCTTTTTTGAGAAAACGGCAGAGAGGGAAAAAAACCTTTTGATTTGAGGGCACCTGGCGGAGATGCTGCGACGCCTCTGACAGCAGAGGCTATACTGGTCAGGGACTCTTACTTTCCATGATCGGAGGTATCATGACGTCCTCTAAAATTCGCTGCCTGATCGTGGACGACTCCGCGACGATCCGTTCCCTTTTGCAGCGCATGCTGAACAGCGATCCCGAAATCGAGGTGGTGGGGACGGCGCCCGATCCTTTTGTGGCCCGTGAAAAGCTGGTGGAGCTGAAGCCGGATGTCATGACACTCGATATTGAAATGCCGCATATGGATGGCTTGACCTTTCTGGAAAAGGTCATGGCCGCCATGCCCACCCGCACACTGATCATTTCCAGTCAGACCCAAAAATTATCGGAACTGGTCCTGCGGGCTTTGGAAGCAGGCGCCATCGATGTGCTGGCCAAGCCAGCGACCGATACCACGCTGGCGAGCATGCGCAATGAAATCATCAGCCGGGTAAAAGCCGTGGCCAAAGCCCAGCTCCAGAAGCCCCTGGCGCAGCCGGCAACACGCAGCCGCATGGCGTTCAACACCAGGACCGAGGGTCAAACCTCCCACCGGATTCTCATCATGGCCGCCTCCACCGGTGGCACCGAGGCGTTGAAGGTTCTGCTGAGTGACCTGCCACCGGATATTCCAGGAACCTTGATCGTGCAGCATATGCCGCCGGTGTATACCCGGACCTTTGCCGCGCATCTCAATCGCGTTTGCCCTTTTGAAGTGAGGGAGGCGGAGGACGGGGATCGGGTGCAGCCAGGCCTTGTGCTGATCGCACCGGGAAACTTTCACATGGAGCTGTCGCGTCGTGGCGCCTACTATTATGTGACATTGAATCAGGATGCGCCTCAGCACGGCGTGCGACCGGCTGCGGATGTGCTCATGCGAACGGTCGCGAAATTTGCCGGAAAAAATGCCATCGGTGTGGTGTTGACCGGCATGGGACGGGATGGAGCCTTGGGGCTTTTGGAGATGCGGCGTGCCGGAGCGTATAATATCGCGCAGGATGAAGCCAGTTCGGTGGTGTACGGTATGCCCAAGGCTGCGGTGGAAGCAGGGGGAATCGACAGGGTTTTGTCCCTGTCGGATATCGCCCCCCATTTAATGCTGGAATTTCAAAAGAAAGGTCAGGCTGCCAGCTGATGCTTCAACCAGTCTGCAGAACCTTACGATTGCGCAGTTCCTTGATGCAGGCCGGAATGTCCTTGGCATTCAGAATGAAATCCGCCGCGCCATTCTCAATGGCTGATACCGGCGTGGCATTGAAGGAGCATTCCTCGGGATCCTGCACGATGGTCACGCCGCCGCTTTCCCGAATTTTGAGAAGGCCGCTGATCCCATCCGCACTGAAGCTGCTGAGAAGGATGCCGCAAACCGATTCCGTGGCCGCCTCGGCCGCGGACTGAAACAGTTTTTCCGACGAGGGCTTTTGTCCAAAGAAGGGCCCGCCTTTTTCCAGACGAGCCACAAGCCCGCCCGCGGACGTGCGATGCACCTGCACATGACTGTCGGCCGTGGCAAAGTACACCTTGCCCATCGACAGCGGCGTTTCCTCCATGCGAAGGATCTGCAGTTCCACCCGACAGTAGGGCTGGAGTCTTTGCGTAAAGGTGCCAATGAAACTTGAAATCGTTGAGGCGGAGACCACAACCGGAGGTGTGTCCGAGGCCAGACCGCGAATCAGAGCACTCAAAGGTTCCGAGCAACCCACGTTGCCGCCGATGGTGATCAGGCGCAGGGCATGCGAGGACAGGTTGCTGTCCGGCAGATGATGGGGTGCAGGCGTCGGTTTGCTGACCGGCTGTGCGGTTTTGATCTGGGCCGTGGACGCCGCGATGATTTTTTGAATCAGAATCTCACCCAGCTCGCCGAGCAGAGCCGGATCATGCTGGGAAGGCTTCTGCACGAATTCCACCGCGCCGAGATCCAGGGCTTTTTGAGCTGCTTCGCCATCCGCGCCCAGCGACGAGACCATGATCACGGGCATCGGATGCTGCTGCATGAGTTTTTCCAGAAAGGCCACGCCGTTCATCTTGGGCATTTCAATATCCAGCGTGATGACATCCGGCTTCAGGGCCACAATTTTTTCCCGCGCATCAAAAGCATCCGTGGCTGTGCCCACCACATCGATATGGGCGCTTTGGGCCAGGATCCTGGAGAAGAGAGAGCGTACGGTGGCGGAATCATCCACGATCAGCACCTTGATCCGATCCCGAGGGCGCACCATGCTGGTGCCGGACAGTGTGCCGTTTTCCGCCTGTTCATCCACGAAATGATGCTCGACCGCAAAGGTTTCTGTATTCAATGAAATCGTCCGGCCTTTGGTGCCGCCCGTGTTCGCGTCGACGACGGGAACCTTCAGCTGCTGCAGCTGCGCGCGGGCCTCTTCGATGTTGCGATCCCCGATACTGCCATCCAAACGATTGAGATGGTTGACCACGTTGCCCCCTCCATAAATTTTGGCTTGAATATGTTCCCGTCCTGCACCCAGATCCAGCATGCGCTGCAAAAGTTCCGGAATGGCAAAGCTTCCATAACGCGCTGATGGCACGGAACCCGCCGTGGGTTCCGGCAGTAGATAATGACAAAGACCCCCGATGCGGGTGTGTGGATCCCACAGGACAACGCTCACGCAGGAACCGAGGATCGTTTTGATCCGTGCGCTTTCCTTGGCTGCCATGAGCTGTCCAGGATAGACAAAGTATTCATTCATGCCGGGATCACCTCCCGCATTTTGACAAACAGAACGGACCTGTTTTGAAAATGCGAAACATGGGATATCGCTGTTTGAATGGCATCATCCGCATCGAGCGGCTTGATCTGATCCTGAAACTCATGGATCGCGGCCACCTGTTTGACGTCATCGACATTGAGACAGAAGGTGCGGCGATCCACTTCACAGACCACCATGCAGCGTTTGTTATGATTCCGGGGCGGCTGGGCGGCATGATCCCTGGCCTGAAGGATTTCCGCGGCATCGACCACGGGACAGACCTGACCCCGCACGGTGACAAGCCCCACGATGCCAGGCCTTGGCGCCGGCAACGATTTTTCACGTCGTTCCCTCAGGATTTCGCGTACCTGGTTGATCGGAAGGGCATACTGCTGCGAGCCGAGCAGACAGATTAAATAGTGGGAGGACAGGGAACTTTCCACGGTCTCGGCCGCCATCGGAGTCCTCGGCGGCGTCGCCGTCACCGGGAGCAAGGCAGCCGTGGCCTTGGTCAGTTGCACAAGACGATGGTTCACCTGCTCCCGCAGTTCCGCTTCATCGACAGCCCCCAGGAACACGAAGGAGTTGACGAGTTCACAGACGACATCTGTCCAGGGAGAGCTCAAGGTTGTCAGCTGCTCCAGAAAAACCGCATGATCGATCCAGCCCTGCAGCATGAGGCTGATGTCGCCGAGGCAGCCGACGAGTCCCTGCAAACCGTGCTCGTCCGCGAAGCTCTGCGCTTGTGCCAATTCCTTGATGATCAAACGCAGCCCGTCGGCACCTTTGGCGAATTCACGCAGGGCGACCTCGCGCAGGCGATCAATGATGACATCGCTGCGTGCTAAAAATTCCTTGGCGCTTTGATCGTTCCACTCCATGCCTGTCTCCTAAGCCGCCAGCGAGGTTGCGGGTGCCATACAGTGCTGGGACACCAATTCAAGAAAATCCTCGGCTGACACCATGTAAGCCAGCTGATCGCCGGGCAGATGCGAAATGCCTTTGAAACCAGGAACCACCTGAGTGATGCAATCGAAGGGGCGCGTCACGGTCTCCAGCTGATCCTTGACTTCATCAATGCGCAGGGCCACGCCGCTGTCGTTATGCATGATCACGACCGCCAGCTCATCCGCTGCGAGGTCGAACTTGTACTGATCAATGGTTTCAGGACGCATCAGCTGCTGGTAGGTGGCAATCGGTATGGATTTGCCGCTATGTTCCATCATCCAAAAGGGCTTCATATAGCTGAAGTCAAGGTCTTTGACCGGCTTGATTTCTCGGATGGAGCGGAGCGGAATGGCGATCAGGATGCCGCTCGATGTGGCCACAAGGGATTGTTCCACCCCGATGGATTTTCGCAACGGAATCTGAAGGGTCAAGGTTGTACCCTGGTCCTTGACGGACTCAAAAATCACCGTGCCGCCCAGCGAGGAGACGGCCGTTTTCACGTCGTTCAGGCCCGAACCGGGACCCTCCGCGCTCCCATCCTCAACCCGCAGCGTAATCATGTCGCCGGCTTGCGAGGCGACCAGGCGAAGGGTTCCACAGGCGTTGCGCATCACCGGCAGAAGGGAAGCGGCCAGCGATTGGGCGACGGTCTTGTCCACTTCCAGGTCGAGGCCTTCGGTTTCATAGGACGGGACCAGTCTCGCAAATTGGGCAAAGGCCTTGTGCAGGGAAACCTTTCGAATATCCATGACCTGTGTCTGGAGGTCATCGGTGAGCCGGGACAGGGTTTTGTTCATTTCCTCCAGGCCATCATCCGTCGTGAGGTGCGCAATTCTTTGCTTCACATAACCATGGAAGAGATTCCTGAAGGCCAAAAGCTCATCCGCCAGTTCCATAAAATGGTCCAGCTTATCGTTGGATACGGTGATGCCTTCACCATCCTCAACGAGGAGCATTTTCTCCGTGAACGTTTCCTGACTCATGGTTTTTCCCATATGCTTCACCGTGCCGAACGAAAAAAAGCAGAACTGTCGAGGTGTTCGGAGAGAAGTTTGGGAAACTTAAACTGCTTCTGCATTCCGTCACTAGGAAAATTCGCTCAATTATCCGGGAGATCGGACGATAAGATTTCCGGGGTCATGCGTCTTTTATCGAGGCAAATGGCAGATTTCATGGGGAAGTTGCGGGCGGTCTTTGAGGAATAGCCAAACGATCGAGGGCGCAATCACCCCTGCAGCATGGGCCGCAGGGGGATCACGTCAACTATTAGCAGCGTCTCCAGGTCAGGCCCCAAACCTGAGTGATCTGACCATCGATCGAGTCGTTGGTGATCAGGCCTTGAGCATTAGGATACTGACGGGAGTTGGTGTTCGACACGCGGATCGAAGTGTTGATGTTCAAAGCGCGTTCCACACCGCAAGGCGACCAAACGGCCGAAGAAATTCCAACATTGTCGTTGAAAACATAATCGTTCTCATAGGGACCCGATTGGCGGGACGAGAACGTTCCAGTTTTGCCTTGGCCTTCAAGGAAGTAGCTGGCGGAGTGTTCGGCACGGATGCCCTTGTCGAGAGCCATGAAGCCGCGGAAGTAGAAGCTGCCGATCGAGTACTGCCAGCCGGCTGGAACATCGAGAACCAGAGTGGCAACGCAGTTCTTGCGACCAGCCGACAGGGAGATGCCAGGGCCAGCTTCCGCAACAAATTCAGAGAAGGTCAAAGTGAAAGCTGTTTTGTCTTCAGAAATGTTCTTCGCAACAGTGCCCAGCGGACAGCCTGTGCCATTGTACTGGATTTTCTTAATAGTGATGGGCTCAGAAGGAACCGGGTTACGTTCTTCAGCGTGAGCTGCGGCAGCGCCCAGGACCAGAAGTGGGGCAACAAACTTAACGATGCTTCCAAAAACTTTCATAACTAACCTCTCATGAAACTGTTGGTTGAGGAGCTTTCCTTAACTCAACACTAGCCCGTGTTCACGAAAAGTGTCTATGAAAAATATTCGAAGTGCTCTGTGGGCGGAACGTTCACGGAACACTGTTTTTTTCGAGAAAAAAACAAAAAGGCCCAACAGAAAAATCCAAGACGAGCGGATCCTTTCGCAGCAAGATATCGGGACGAGATCTCAGTGAATCTTAGTGAATCTCATCGTATCTTTTTACTCAAAAAGGTCCGTGTTTTCGCCTTAAATCCTTGCTGTTCAAGCCTTTCGTTCGATCCGGAGACAGTTATCAAAATGGGTTGCCACGAATCTGGAGGGGTTATTGCACGATGCGGGCCAAGGCTCAAAAGGTGCCATTCGAATCTTTCCTGAAATCAGGGTGACAGAACAAAAATTTTTTCTGGGTATACCTGCAAAAAATTTTGCAATGATTGCCGGGGGAAAAACCTCATGTCAGGTCTCGAGTGAAGCGTACGGAGAGGGATTTCTTAAGTTAAATGGCTGGTTGGACGAAGAACTCCGTAAGGATGAGGATGTCATGAAGCCGACGTTTTGCCAATGCTGTGAGAGAGTCTACGAAGTACCTGAAGACTATCTGAAGGGAACTTCCAAATTCCGTGTTTGTCCCAAAGGATTCCTTTGGTTCGAATGCTCCTGTGGAAGTGGATTGGTCCTGAAAAAGGGTGAATATGAGTGGTACTCCCCGACCTTGCATATGAGCGAGGCGGCAGCCACCATCTTCAAGAATGTTCAGGAGATCCGTAATATCCCACTGGTGCCGACGGCAGTCATGGCCCTGCAGACTGCGATCTCGGATGAGAAGTCCTCGTCAGCCGATATCAAGAAGGCGCTGAAACAGACGCCGAATATCGCCATGGGTGTCCTCCGAATTGCCAACAATCTGCGAACCTCGTCCGTGGCCGAGTTCACCAACCTCGAACACGCGATCAGTTTTGTGGGACGCAAGACCCTTAATGATTTGATATTGACCGAAACTCTTCAGGAGTTTGATTTCAAAACCAACTTTTTCGGCAAGGATGCCTACTGGCAGGAGTCCATCCTGACCGGCAAAATCTGTGAACATATCGCGGAGCGTTTTGCCAAACATCTCTCGAAGGATGAGGCCTATATCGCCGGCTGCCTTTGCAACATCGGCAAGGTCGTCTCAGCGATCTGTTTCCCCAATGTCACCGACGACGTTGCACGGCAAACGGTTAATCCACGGCGTCCCCGCACCTGGTCACAGGGCGAAGACAATATTCGGGCCTATTCCCATGTTACGCTCGGCGAAATTGCGGCGTCGCTCTGGGGTTTCCCGGAATACGTGGTTCATGCTATTTCCTATCATCATGTCATGCCGGAAAAGGTCACGGACCTGCCGACGGACGTGCTCGATTTCATGGATGATGAGGCGGCCCAAAAGCAGCTCACCCTGCAGCAGGTCGTGGCCATGGGCAATCAGCTGACCCACTGGGTTCTGCTGCAGCCGACTCGTATGGATGAGCCTTTGCTCCAGGCCTACACGAAACGCTTTGGTTTGAACGATGAACACGTAAGTCTACTGGCGGATGAGTTGATCAAGTTAAAGGATTTGAAGGCAAGCTGATGGGTAAATTACTGTTGGTTGATGATGAAGACGATTTTCTGGAATCCCTGCGGGTCTCGATGGAGAATGCTGGATTCGATGTCCTTACGGCACCAAGCGCCTTTGAGGCGTTGCGCATCATCAAGAATATCAAGGAACCTATCGACTGTGTGCTCACGGACTATCGCATGCCTGAGATGCGCGGCGATGAGCTGGCCTTTGCCATCAAACACAATACCGGCATTCCGGTTGTGATTATGACCGGTGATAGCTCCGTTTCCGCCGACGTTCTCTTCAAGGCGGGCATTTCCGGGGTCATCACCAAGCCGTTTGATGCGGATCACTTTATCGAATTTTTGAGGAACAATGATTTGCAAGTGGAAGTCTCGAAGCAACGAAAATTCCTGCGCCAGAAATTGGATCAGGCTTCGCAACGCATTGAGCTGACCAATGGCCGGGACAAGGTGGGCGGTGTGATCCTGAACATGAGCAATGGCGGGATGGGCATCTGTCTCGACGCAACCATGGAACCCATGTCCACCGTGCAGTTCACCATGAAGCTGGATGGCGTCGAAGTCAAAGGCTACATGCACTGCCGCTGGCGGGCGATGGTCGGGGAGCGTCTCAACGCCGGTTTCGAATTTGATTCGCTGACCCGGAAATCGCTGTCCAACCACGCGGCCTTCATCAAATGGGTCACCATCAATCAGGCATCCTGAAGGCCCGGGCCGGTGTTCGGCCAGCCCCTAAATATCGAGGATGCCTTCGTCCTTTGCCACAAAAACGAAGAGCCCCAAAATCGCCCAGAAAGCCAGCGTCGCAGCGCTCAGGAGTATCGCAGGCTCCAGGGAAAACAGCGCGACCCCCGGGCCCCCACTGGCCCACAGCACGAGTCCCAACAAAAGAGCCAGAGTCCAGCTGATGCCGATCACCTTCTGTCGATAGTGTCGAGCCTTGGGCAACGTGTCCATGACGCGTTGACTGAAACCATCGTCCGCGAGGTAAGGGCTTTCGTTTTGAATTCGTTTCAGAATATCATCGTCTTGCATGAACTTTCTCCTCGGCTGGTCCGGACAGGAGTTTACGCAACTTTTCCTTGCCACGGTTGATGTGCGATTTCACCGTTCCGAGCGGCATGCCCAGGAGCTGACTGATGTCCTCGTGGGTCATCTCCTCGCAGCTCATGAGATGCAGGCAGGTCCTCTCTCCAACAGAAAGCTGCTGCATGGCCTTTTCCAGATCCAGGCGCAGGCCCTCCGTCCGCATCGGGGCGGCCTGATCATCGACGCTTTCCAAAAAATCGAGGCGGCCCTGTTGCCCCTTCACACGCAAGGCTTTGCGCAGGGCTATGGTGAACAGCCACGAACGAAAACCGCCGCCGCGCCAGCTGCCAAGCTTTTGCCAAGCGATGAGCCAGGTTTCCTGGGCGCAGTCATCCGCCAGAGCCGGATCACCCAGGATCCTTCTCAAAAAGAGTCGTATCGCGGCCTGATGCATCAGCACCAGCTGTCGGAAGGCATGACGATCATCCTCCGCCAGCACGCGACCGATCAGCTGGGCTTCATCGAGGTTCATCGGGGGAACCGGCTTTCAGTCTTTTCTGCGATTGACGCCAAAGGAAGAGATAGCCGATACCCAGAAGCGTGGGCACGAGACCAATCGACCAGGCCCGCCCGGCTTCTTCATCCGTCAGGGCCGCCAGCACACCCATGCCCGACAGCCCAAGAGCCATCAGCAGCACAGCCTTGCGCAGATCACTGTCCGGGGTGGGCCGGGGCTTGGACTCCAGCGCTTCCAGAAACGAAGCGGGCAGAGTCTGACCACTTTGAATGGCGACCCGCACGGTATCGAGCATCTCCCGACGCTTGCGATAGGAATAATACAGAATTAAAAAGGAAATGATGGTGAAGCTGCCAAAGACGACGGCCGGCACCAGAAAGGATTCATTGAAAATATGCTGGACCGTGCTCTTCGGCGCCATGGCCTGACGTTCGAGAATATCGGCCAGCTGCTTCGAATCAAGTTTCTTGACGACCTCAACCGGCAGTTTCATCGAACCGAGGACCACCACATCGGTGGGATCATTATTCTCAGACTCCGATGGGCTGGGCGGTTCACTGAGCACGCCCTGACGCTGTTCGATTTCCGTGGCCTGGCCGAATCCCAAGCCGCTTAAGCTCGTGAGAAGAATGAGGATCAAGGGGGGAAGGTATCGTTTCATGGGCCGCACTCCTGCAGGGCAAGGTTTATGTTTCTGCAGGGGAGAGACAGCCCGCCCCTGGTCTGGATGCAACCCGGCGCGATATTTTTTTATCACCCTGATATCACAGACTAATCGAACACGACCGTCTTGTTCCCATAGACCAGAACGCGTCGTTCGACGTGCTGATAGACCGCCCGGGCCAGCACAATCTTTTCCAGATCCTTACCCTTGCGCACCAGATCCTTCACGCTGTCGCGGTGACTGACGCGACCCACATCCTGTTCGATGATCGGGCCTTCATCCAAGTCCTGTGTTACATAATGAGCGGTGGCGCCAATGATCTTCACCCCGCGACTGAAGGCCTGATGATAGGGACTGGCACCAGGAAAGGCCGGAAGAAAGGAATGATGGATGTTGATGACCTGGGGAAAGATCTTAAGAAAATCAGGACTCAGCACCTGCATATACTTGGCAAGCACCACAAGATCGATCTGATGCCAGCGCAAAAGTTCGAGAGCCCGCTGTTCCTGAGCAGCCTTGGTGGTCGGTGTGATCGGCAGATGCACAAAAGGCACGTGAAACTGTTCGGCAATGCTCTCCAGTTCCGCGTGATTGCTGATGATGAGGCCGATATCCGCGCGCAGATCGCCGCTGCGCTGACGACCCAGAAGATCGATAAGGCAATGGTCCTGTTTGCTGACCCAAATGGAAACGCGCGGCCGCTTGTCGGTGAAATGCAGCGACCAGGTGAGTCCCAGTTCCTGGGCCGTGGCGGCGAATTCCCCGGCGATCTGATCGCGCGGCACCCGAAAGCCATCGAGTTCCCATTCAAGGCGCGTACAAAAAATATCCGCCTCGGGATCGCGATGCTGATCGGCATCGGTGATGTTGCCATTCCGTTCGTAGATAAAGCGGGAAAGGCGAGCCACCACTCCACGCTGATCACGGCAACTGGCCAGCAGTATCGCACGCACCGATTCCATCGCACCTCCAGGCTCCAGGACTGCACTTCAGTTTGCCAGAACTCATCCGCCTTTTCAAATGGGCTTCCTTTCCGGGCTCACACGGACTTCGCGTTCCGACCGTTAGGAAGCTCATCTTTTTTGAAATCCCCTTCCCGCACCCCCGTCGTTTGTGGTAAGTGATTCGCTAGTCTTTCACTCCGTCAGAGCGATTGGAAAGAACATAGGAGCGCTCAGAATGGCCGATACGATCCGCGTCCGTATCACCGATCAGCCCATCGACTCAGCCGCCCTCCTGCGTGGCCACGGCGCCTCGCATCACGGGGCTCTGGTGAGCTTCTTTGGAGTCGTGCGGGACACCAATCTGGGCCGCACGGTCACCGGCATTGAATATGATGCGTTTGTGCCACTGGCGGAGCAGACCTTTCGCGCCTTCTGTGCGGAAGCCCAGGCCAACTGGGGTGAAGATATGCACGTCACGATTGTACATCGCATCGGCAGTCTCGGCATTGGCGACATCAGCGTGGCTTTGCTGGTATCCACGCGGCATCGGGCCGAGGCTTACGAGATTTCGCGTTACATCATCGAGGAACTCAAACACCGATCGCCGATCTGGAAGAAGGAACATTATAGCGACGGCTCGAGTGATTGGGTGCAGGGCCACGCGCTTTGTCAGCATGATCACGGCTCGATTATGGGCTGGCGTGAAGCGCAGGCGGGGCATGCATCCGCAGACGAACCTGATCACCATCCATCTCGTGGAACGGGGGTGCGCGTATGAATATTCGTTTGGGTGAAGGCAGCATTCGGCTGCGTTTGAACGGTGGCGAAGCGGAATCGCTGTTACAGGTGAATCAACTTACCATAACCGTGTCATGGGTCACAGGCTCGCCTCTGCGGGTCAGCATGGTCCTGAGTGCGGATGCCGCGCGACCGCGCGTTCGCGGGGAAGGCCTGGATCTTCTGGTGGTGGTGCCAAGGTCGGATTTCATGGAACTGCTCGAACAGTATGGACGCCGCGATGCAGCCATCTCCTGGACCGAATTCGGTGCGGATGGTCGGCACGTGGATTGGTCTCTCGACATCGATGCCTTCCGCTCACGTTCCAAAATGGAGCGTAGTCCGGAGCGGGTGGAAACCGTGGATTTGCTTTAACAGGAATATGCATGCTGCAGGATACTCATGGACGGAAGTTTCCGTATCTGCGCCTCTCGGTGACGGATGCCTGTAATTTTCGCTGTGGCTATTGCCTGCCGCATGGCTATCAAAAACCACAGGGCTGTGCGCCCTTTCTCAAGCAGGATGAAATTCGCCAGCTCGTCACCGCCTTTGCCAACCTCGGTTGTCAAAAGGTGCGTTTGACTGGTGGCGAACCCACCCTGCGGCGCGACATCGTGGAGATCACACGCATGATCGCGTCCACGCCGGGCATTCAAACGGTGGCGCTTTCCACCAATGGCTATCGTTTGGAACACCTGGCGACGTCGCTGCACGAGGCCGGACTCAAGTCGATCAACGTAAGTGTGGATTCGCTGGATCCGCAGCGTTTTGCGGATTTTACCGGTCAGGATATGCTGCCGCGGGTTTTGGGTGGGATCGATCGCGCTCTGGAATTGCCGTTTCAATCGGTGAAAGTGAATTCCGTTTTGATGCGCGAAACCTGGCTCGAGGAGCTGGACCGTTTTTCGGAATGGGTGCGTCAGCGGCCGGTGACCGTTCGCTGGATTGAGCTGATGCCGACCGGTGGCAACGCCCGCTTTTTTCAGGATCATTTCATCAGCAGTCAGAAGCTGCGCGATCGGATCATGGAACGCGGCTGGCTGCCGATTCCTCGGGATCTCGCCGGCGGACCGGCTCAGGAATATCTTCATCCGGAGTATCTCGGTCGCCTCGGTGTGATCGCGCCTTACGCTCGCAATTTCTGTCAGTCGTGCAATCGCCTGCGGGTCACCAGTCGCGGTGGGCTCCGCCTTTGCCTCTTCGGGGATGGCGAGCAGGATCTGCGGCCTCTCATGCAGGACAGCGCGCAGTTGCCTGAGCTCACACAAACCATTGAACGGGCCATCCTCGGCAAGGCCATCTCCCATGCTTTGGAAAGCGGGAACTTTGGCAACAATCAAACGTTCTCGGCCATGGGCGGTTGATCGCCTCCCGCGGCGCAGATATCCAGAAGAGTTTTCTTCACATCCCAGATATAGCCGCTGCCATAAAGATTGGCGTGATTCAGCTTATGATAGAAATTATAAATGAGGCGCCGCTCGGGGTAACCCGGGGCCAGTGGCCAGAGTTCCTTGTAGCGTTGATAAAAGCTGCGGGCAAAACCGCCGAAGAGTTCGGTCATGGCCAGATCCGCTTCGCGATGCCCATAGTAAACGGCAGGGTCAATCAGTATCGGTGTCTGATCGATGCCGCAGAGGACGTTGCCGGACCAGAGATCCCCATGCAAAAGCGAAGCGGGTTCCTCCACCGCGCTGAGGATACGTTTCACATGCGCTTCGAGCGTGACGAGCCAGCGTTCCTCCTTCGCGGTCCAGATTGCGCGCTCCCGCAGCATTTCGAGTTGCGGAACAATGCGCTGCTGCCAGAAAAATTCCGCCCATGAGCGGGCGTGGCTGTGATTCCTCTGCGGATTGCGGCCGATAAAATTATCCCTGGGCCAGCCCCACGGACCGGTTTGTCGATGCAACGCCACAAGGCCTTCCGCCAAAGCTTTCCAGAAAGATTCACGGGCGGGTTCCCGCAGCACCGCTTCCATCACGAGCCAGTGCCGCGAATGAAAATAAACTGTGGGCGTTCGCAAAGCCTGGGCCTGACAGAGAGCACGCAGGCCGTCCGCTTCCGCTTCGAGGATCCCGGTGCCCGCGGGATCCTGCTTCAGAAAGAGTGTTTGACCGTCTGCACCGATTCCAAAAAAGGCCGGAGTCTGACTGGCTCCATCCGCGCGGCGAAGGTTTGTCACCTGACTGAGTTCGAAAGGCAGGACTTTTTTCACCATGACCCCCTACAATGGAATGAGGACGCTGAACCCGATCACCCGCGAGGTAACGCTTGGCTTTTGGGCCTGGCTGTGGTCAATATGCAGATCCTTTTGCTGGGGGACAACAGATGAAAACATGGCTGGCCATTGATTTTGGAACTTCCAACTCCCTTGTGGCGGCAGCCACAGCGAATGGACGCACTGAACCCCTGCCGATCGATCCAAGTCATGACGATCCCACCATCCTGCGCAGTGTGCTGTATTCCCCGGCGCGCCAGGAATGGGATTTCGGCGAAGAAGCCATCAGCAAATATTATGATATGGGTGCGGAGGGCCGTATTTTCCGATCCTTGAAAAAATTTCTGCCCGATCCCTTTTTCACAGGCACGCAGGTACATGGCATCTTTCATTCGCTGGAGGATCTGCTCGGGCGCCTCATGCGCACCATCCGTGTGCGGGCCGAACAGCATCTCGGTCAGGAGCTTCAGGCTGTGATGCTGGGCCACCCTGCTCTGTTTTCCCCACAGCCGGAACTGCATCAGCAGGCCCTGAATCGCCTGGAAAAGGCGGCCCAGCTCGCCGGTTTCAAGGAGGTAGCCTTCTGTCCGGAACCGGTCGCGGCCGCGCATCATTTCGCCAGTTCACTCGATCAACCCCGCACCGTGCTGATCGCGGACTTCGGGGGTGGAACGAGTGACTTCACGATCGTGCGCATGCGACCGGAAGGCTTTGTCGCCTCGGATGTGCTGGCTCTCGGCGGCCTGTCGATCGCCGGTGATGCCTTTGATGGCAGCATCATGGAACATGTGGTGGCGCCTCACTTCGGTTCGAAGATCGAATATCGCATGCCTTTCAGTTCCAATGTGCTTAGTCTGCCCAAGGCCATGATTCGCAAGATGTGCTCGCCGGCTGACCTTCTGCTGCTAGGTCGGCAGGATTATTTGGAATTTTTCCGCAAGCTGGATGACTGGAGCGTGGGCAAGGATGATAGTTTGATTCTCGACCGCCTGCGCATTCTGGTGGAAGAGCGGCAGGGTTATCACCTGTTCCAATGCATCGAGGATGGAAAAAAAGCGCTGGCCGCAAAGGAGGTCGGGCCCATCGACTATGAGTATCCCGGCATCGATCTGCATCTCGGATTGCCGCGCGAAGAGTTCCGACAGTTTTCAGCCCCGCTGGTGCAGGCCATCATGAAAAATCTGGATCAGACCGTGCAGCAGGCCGGTCTTCAGTATGACGACATTGATATCGTGTGCTGTACGGGCGGAACCGCGCGCCTCGGGGCGATTCATGAGGCGCTGGCGCAAAGGCTGGGTGCGGACAAACTGCAGCAGCATATGCCGTTTCATGCGGTGATCCACGGTCTGGCCGAACGCGCGGTGCAGATTGCCCGCCAATAATCAATCCCGCATGATGGCTTCACAGCGTTTGCTGATGAATTCCAGACTGCCCTGGCCCAAAAACTGCTGCTGATAGCGCTTGGCCAGCGCGCAGGCGTCCTCGATGTGGCCCTGATTCCAGGCGCTGAGGGCGGCAATGCGCTCGCTGGGATGAAAGCCCGGATATTTTTCCAAACGTCGCATGTTCAAGGCCGCAGCCTCCTGCCAGCGTCCGGCATCCATCAACACCTTGCTGTAGCGCAGACAAACCCGCCAGTGCTCGGGCATGAGTTTACAGGCCCGTTCCACATCATGGCTGGCCATGGTCGGATTGGAGGCCGCATACTCCGCCCAGGCCAGACGACCGGCCTGAGCCATCAAAAGCAGAGCAACCGTGGCCATTCCATAGCGAACCCAGCTCAGGGGCAGGGCACGCAAACGCAGCGGTGGCAAGAGACTGCAGAGAAGACTGAGCAGAAGACCAAAGAAAATAATTCCCACCGGCATCATGAGCGGAAACTGAAAGATCGATTCGGTGAGAAGAATCAATCCCAGATTCGCCGCCAGCATCGCCCGATCCTCCGGATCCCCATCGCGATGCGCAGCGGCCAGGGCCTTGGCCAAAAGCGCAAGAAAGGCAACGACCAGAGCGCCACCCAGCGGAATTCCCAGTTCACTGCAGAGCCGCAGAAGTTCATTCTGCGGATTATCGACCACGCGTGACTCCGAGCGGAAGGGCGAGGCGTCCTTCAGCACATAGGCGGACGAGGCCTGCTCGTAGCTGCCGCGCCCAAAGCCGAGCCAGGGTCGATCCTTGATCATGTCCATCGTCCTTTGCCAGAGGAAGATGCGACCCGACATGCTGCCAAAGGTCTGATTCAAAATCGCCGCATCCGTGGCATGCGTCGCACTATTGACAAGATGCGGTTTGCTGCCTTCGATTTGCTTCAGAACAGGACGGGCTACAAAAAAGCTGAAGAAAGCGGTGGCCAGGACGATGGCAATGGCTTCCTTGCCCTGAAGACGCTGAGTGATAATCGCGAAGGAGAGCAGGAGACAGACACCGATGAGAATCGAGCGACAGACGATCAACAGGGGATAGGACAGCATGCAGCCGCAGGCCAGAATCAAAATCGCACGCGCAAAAAAACCTCTCTCACGCGGCAAGAGATAAAGCGCCAGGGCCATGCTGAAGCCGAGATACTGCGCGATCATGTTGATATTGGTCAAGGCCTCGGGGCGCAGGCCACTGGAAGGGAACCAGGGCAGGGACGCGCCGGCCAGCTGCCCAAGGCCCAGCCCGGCGATATTCACCGCCAGAAGTGTGTTGAGCCAGCCTAAAGTATAAAGAAAATTTTCTTCTTTCTTGATGAGATGCAGACAGAGAAAGGAGACACATAAAAGGGTAATATCGCGGCTGATGCCCATGGATGTGCTGCCCGCTCCCGAGCGCAGGACATCGAGGGCAAGCTGCAGAACGCTCCAGCCCAGAATAATACCGAGTAAAACCGTAACCTCACGGCGACGTTCACGCAGGCTCTTATCAAACATGATCGCCATGCATGCAGCACCGGTTAAGGCCAAAAGTCCGATTAATCGTGCGGGGATATAAGGATCCTGTAGGCCAGGAAAGAAGCCGAGTGTGGAGCTTAACAAAAGACCGAGAAATAGTCCGACCAGCATGGTAACTCCCTGCTCTCGAAATCTCACAGCATCCATCTCTCAAGATACAGGAAAATCCGAGTGTAAGGAAATAGACATTGTCGTGCTCACCACCGAAGCGAAGGACAGGCACACCCAGCCAACGCGTGTGCTTCTTTGTCTAAAGTAAGAGGTTTTTCCTGCGGGTAAATCGCTATTTTTACCCATGATATTCCCTGGATGCGTCGTTTTTATTGCGCCTATGGGTGGTGGCTCAAACCCTTGCGAGGCCAGTGTTTGGACCCTTTCGCTTTTGTGCCGAAGAACAGGGTTGGAGCATTGCATGAATTTTTGGATTGTCATTCTGCTGCTTTTCACCTTCCCTGGATACGCTGGGGCTGAGGATGCCGTGAACTTTGTGGTTGAGGGCGAATCATTCATCGCCCGCCAGCAGAATGTTCACGAAGCCGGATTTTTCACGGAAGAGCTGTCGGAATCCGAAATGCTCCGGATCTTTCAGGAGCGCCGTTATGAGTTCTCCACCGAATACAGCTTGAAGTACAAACAATATTCCTACTGGGTCCTCTTTGTCGAAAACCGCAATCCGACGCCTACGCGGATCTTTTTAAGTTTTCCGCTGATGGCGCTCAAGAGCAAAGCCTGGCTTTACTCAGGCGAAACTCTCAAACCCTTCGCCCGTTATCCCGTGGTCCACGACATGTTTTACACGGAAATTCCGCCGGGCCGTTCCGCGATTCTGGGCATGCGCCTGAGCGGGGGAAATATCACGGGGCCTGCCAAGGTCTTTAAAATTTATGATTTTGAAAGCGCTGCCGCGATGGTCACGAGCGAACAGCATGTGATGGGAAGCCTGGCCGGTGCTGTGGCGATCATGGTCCTTTATAATTTGGGCATGTATATTTTCTTCCGGCGCATTTATTTTCTGTACTATACGGTTTACAGTACAGCCGGCATGTACAGTCTCGCGGTGTTTGTCGGCTATCTGCCGTGGAACCTGCCTCATGTGGCGGTGGGTTTGACCATTGCGGGATTGGGACTTTTGTTGTTTAGCAACAGTTCTCTTTCCTTACGAAGTTCCCAGCCGCGTCTTTACAAAATTTCACTGGGCCTTATGGTGTACTCCGTGCTCTTCGGTGCGTATCTCATCATTCAAAAAGAGTTTATGGCGATCGTCATCAGCATACCCCTCGCTCTGCTGTTCTGCGTTTATGCCAGCGTCCGTTGTGCACGCGCGGGTTTTCGCCCGGCCATTTATCTTGTGATCGGCTGGGCCGGACTCATGCTGGCCACGGTCGTCAATCTTCTCGACGCCTCATTTTTTGGTTACGGTTTACTATCCCATGCCTCCACTTATGGCTTTGCCTGGGAGGTCTGTTTCTTCTCGTTTGCCATTGGTCAGAAAGTGCGCCTGTCGGAGCAGAAGGCTTTGCGCGAAAGCGAGCACGCTTTCAACCAGCTGAAAAAAGTGTTCTATCCGCATCAGATTGAACAGATCAAAAGCGGGATCGAGTTGGAAAGGACCATGCCCACCGGCAAGGGCGCGGCCGCGGTGATCAGTTTTGATATCATCGAAAGCTCCAAGATTCAGCAGCCGCGAGCCAAGACCTTTATTGAAAACTCCATTAAAAGCTGCGTGTCGATCATCAATGAAAACTATGATCCCACTCAGCTCCGGGCCAATGGCTATCGCATCAAGGAAGTCGGTGATGGCTTTCTCTGCTCCGTCGGTTATCCCTTTAAATTACCGCCAGGCATGGTGGCCGCTCAGTGTGCGGTCGAGTTGAGCCTGCGCTTTATTCAGATCTTTCAGAATCAGGTCAATCAACTCCTGGAACATGCCCCGGTCTACTGTTCGATAGGCATAGCCTTCGATACGCTGGAAGGGTATTTCCCGCAGGTGGGGACCATTGAATATGATGTGTATGGGCGGGCTGTGATCCTGGCGACCCGCTATGAATCGTTCCGGCGCCAGCTCTATCCCAATGGGGTCCCTGGCCATATCCTGACCCTGCATGAAAAAGTTTACGAGCAGTTGCCCGCGTCGCTTCAGGCCACCTTTCAGGAAGTGGACCTGCATCGGGCCCATATGGTCGTGCGCGATGACCTGTACGCGTGCAAAATCTATTTCCGGGTGATCCAGCCGGCTGAAATTCTGGAAGTCACGCAGGCGGCCAGTTAACGCGTCCTGATATATTCCGAAAAATTATATGATTATCGAAATAAATTCGACGACTCGCCTGGGTTTTTGTGGTTAACCTGCAAGGGACGGTTTGACAGCCATTTCAAAATAGGGCACTCTGAAAATCCACAAAACGGCTCACTATAATTTTCCCGACTCTTATTGTGATCTTTATCACGAGCTGTCTGCCTCCATGCATACTGGAGGCACTTTTTTTCATATGGAGAGGATTCGTACGATGCATCCGTCAGAGCTTTCAGTGGTAGGAATAGGCACAGGTCAACTCACACAGCTGACTCTGATGGGCCGGGCCCTGATTCAACAGGCGGATGTTATCTGTTGCGAGAGCGCTATGGAAGACGCGGTGCTCGCCTTCGGAGCGGACAAGCGCTGGAAGATTCTGACGGCGCAGGATGCCTCGCAGCTGGAAAAGGAAGGCCGCGAGCTGGCCGAGCTGCTCCACAGCGGCGCGAGGGTCGTGCGTCTCAGTTTCAATCAAATGGATCATAAGAAACGTTTGGAGCACGAGCTGACCATCCTGCGGCGCCTGGGTGTGCGGAAACGTTTCTTTCCCAGTTTACAGGCGCTGCATGATGAGGCATGGAACCTCGGCCTGCCCTGGCTTTCGGAAGCGCAACCCGGCGCGTTCCGCATCATCCCATCCACTCAGGTCCGCGGTGATCGCCATTTCTGGCGTTATCTGGCTGATGATGCTCAAACGCTGGCCGTTGACGTGGGACGCGGGCGGATTGAGATTTTTGTCGAACGCCTGCTCCTGGCGGGCGCGGATCCCGAGCGGCCGGTGGCCCTGGTCGCGCATCACCCAACGCGCAGCCCGATCTGCTGGCTGACGACCCTTGAGGAAGTTGATGAACTTCTGCCCCAATGGAAGCCGCATGGCGCGACCATTCTTTACATTGGCACCTGGCCTCATGCGATTAGGGACACGGAAGCGAATAAAAGTTTCTGGGGTTCCTTGGAAGCTGCGGCGGAAGTCTGGTTGCGGAAGCAGCGGGCCTGAGACGTCATGGTCAGGGGATTGGAGAGGGCGGGGTTCAGCGTCCCCGCACCGGCTTTAACCTTTGATCGCCTGGTAACGCACCACGCCACCCACGATCTTGCGGGCGATGTTTTCGCGTTTGGGCCGCCGTGCCTGAATATGCACGATCGCGCGATCATAGCTAATAATCACTTTATCAAAAGGCACCTGCAGTTCATCGAGTGTTTCGGCGATGCGTTTGAGCGAAGCGCCTTTGCAGACGATATCCACAGCAGCCTTATCATCCTCCGCCATATGCCAGCTCTCAGGCGAGCCAAACATCGCGGCGTTCAGTTCACGACTGCGAAAGCCCGAGACGATGGTGACGTGCTTGCCGATCTTTTCCTTCAAAGGATCCAGCACCATGGTGCAAAGATACTTGAGGTTTTCGATTTGCGACTCGCTGGGACGGTTGTTGATGCCCTTCTTTCTTGCCAGCTCTGACCATGTGAGCTGCTCAAGAGTGAAGTAACGGGACAGCATGGGTTCCTCTTCAAATTCCCCGGTCAGGGGCAGAACCTCGACTGTCGTTTCCACAAGCTCTGCATTTCTCGTCGCCATAGTAGGGCCTTTCCTTTCAAACCATGTCTGGCAAGCAGCGACAGGCTGCCTACACTTGAATCATAACATCAGCCTATATGACGCGCAATGGTGGCGCTTTGCCGGCTGCTGGGTAAAGATTTCCGCCTGCGCGAAGCGCGTAATTCCTGCTGGATCCAGGTTTGTGTGAACCGTGATTCTCTCTTTGCACACCCGGCGATTTTTGCCGACAATGAGACTGCAAAAGACAGATCTGTGAATTCATGTTAATGGTCGTTGTCCATCCAGGAGATTCGCATGGTGAAGAAAAAGGCCGAAAGCCGGTCCACGTCCGATCAACGTCAGTATCGTTACTATGATCTCATCATGGCCGCCTTTGTTTGCGTCCTCCTGTGTTCGAATCTGATCGGTGTGAGCAAGGTTGTCACGATTGCCGGCTTCACGTTCGGCGGCGGGAATCTCTTTTTTCCGTTGAGCTATCTGTTTGGCGATATTCTGACGGAAGTTTACGGCTATGCCCGCGGGCGCCGGGTGGTATGGGCTGGCTTCGGAGCTTTGATCTTCGCCTCGCTGATGTCCTGGATTGTGGTGACTCTGCCGGCCGCCGAGGGTTATACAGGGCAGGCGGCCCTGGAACAGATCTTCGCCTCGACGCCGCGCATTGTGGCCGCTTCGATTTTCGCTTATTTTATCGGCGAACTGACCAATTCCTACATCCTGGCGAAGATGAAGCTGTTCACCGAAGGACGCTTCCTTTGGATGCGCACCATCGGATCCACGCTGGGTGGGGAAGCGATCGACAGCCTGGTATTTTATCCGCTTGCGTTTTACGGCAGCTGGTCCAATGATCTGCTGCTCAAGGTGATGCTGGCCAACTATGTGATCAAGGTCGGCTGGGAAATCCTGGCCACACCTTTGACTTATCGAATCGTGAACTTTCTGAAGAAGAAGGAAAACGAAGACTACTTCGATCGAGATACCAACTTCACACCTTTCAGTGTCAAGGTGTGATGACAGAAAGGGAGACGCTTATGCGCCTAAGACCATCATTAGTTACCCTTGCCCTGGCTGTCGCTTCCCCTCTGGGTGCGGCGCCTTCGGCTGATGCTTTGAAAACCGTAGCCGAGAAGAGCGATTGGAAACGGACCGGCCGCTACAGTGAAGTCGAGCGGCTCTGCGAGGAGTTTCCCAAGCACTTCCCCAGACAGGTCGTTTGCCAGAAATTCGGAACGACGCCGGAAGGTCGCCCGATGCTGTCGCTGGTGGCCGGTGATGGTAAAAAGCGGGAGCGCCCGGTGATCCTGTTCCAGGGCGGCATTCACTCCGGTGAAATCGATGGCAAGGATGCCGGCTTTGTCTTTCTGCGTGAGGTGCTGGAAGGCAAACGTTTGCCCGGCGTTTTGCAAAAAGCCACGCTGGTCTTCGTTCCGGTGTTCAATGTCGATGGTCATGAGCGCTTTGGGAAAAACAATCGGCCCAATCAGGTTGGTCCCGAGGAAATGGGCTGGCGCACGACCTCGCAGAACTACAATCTCAACCGCGATTATCTGAAGGTCGATGCACCGGAAATGCAGGCCATGCATGAACTTTTGAATCGCTGGGATCCTTTGGTTTATGTCGATCTGCATGTCACCGATGGGGCTCAGTTTCAGCATGATGTCGCCGTGATGGTGGAACCTTCGATGGCCGGTCCTGAGGCTTTGAAAAATGCTGCGCTGAATCTTCGGACGCAGATCATGAGTGATCTGAGCCAGGTGGGGCATAAACCTCTTTGGTTTTATCCCAGCTTTGAAAAGGATGATGATCCCACCAGTGGCATCAGCGCCCGTCCCCATTCCCCGCGCTTTTCCAATGGCTACTGGGGCCTGCGCAATCGCTTCGGCATCCTGGTGGAAACCCACTCCTGGCGCGACTACGCGCACCGCTGTCGGGCGACTCTGGCGACTCTGGATTCCATTGTGAAAGCCACGGCTGCTCATGGTCGCGCCTGGCGTGCGGCGGCGGACGCTGCGGATCGGGAGATGAGTCAGTTGGCAGGGAAAACAGCGACCCTCACGTATCGCAACTCGGACAAGACGGAAACGTTCGAGTTCCTGGGCTATGAGTATACCCGCCGTGATTCACCGGTGTCCGGACAGCTGATGACCGTCTATGATCCCAGCAAACCCGAAGTCTGGAAAATGCCTTTGCGCAAGGAAGTCATTCCAGGCCTGCAGCTCACGGCGCCAGCCTCGGGTTATCTGGTGCCTGCCGCCTATCGTGATATCGTGGAGCCCAGGCTCAAGGCCCATCGGCTGCAGTATCAGGTGTTGAAACAAGGTCAGGATGTGAATGCTTCCGCCTATCGCATCACTGATGTGAAGCTCGCGAACAGCAGCTATGAGAAGCATCAGAGGGCGGAGTATAAAGGTCAGTGGAGCCCGTCCCAGGAACGCATTAGTGCCGGATCGCTGTGGGTTCCCATTGCTCAGCCCAACGTCATCCTCCTGATGCAGCTGATGGAACCGGAGAGTTCCGATTCCTTCCTCGCCTGGGGTTATCTGAATGAAATCTTCGAGCGCAAGGAATACATGGAACCCTATGTGGCCGAGCAGGTCGCCCAGGAAATGCTCAAGGATCCGGCCGTGAAACAGGAGTTTGAAAAGCGCCTCGCCGAAGACCCCGATTTCGCCAAGAGTCCGCAGGCCCGCCTCGACTTTTTCTATCGGCGGCATCCGAGTTTCGATGAACGGCTGAATCGTTATCCGATTCTGCGTTTGGAACAGGGGGCCCAGTTTCTGACGAGTAAAGCCAAATAATAGTTCGGGATCTCACGCTGGCTTGATGGCCTCCAAGGCCATCAAGTTGCGCCTTTCTCCCGCCCACCATAGTCCAGCCACCCATGTTCCTGTGAATTCATATTCATCCATCCCGAGGATGTCTTAAGTCTGTTACAATTTAGGGGTCCCACTTCAATTTTGCTGACAGATGTGCCTGGGGGTGCCCTTGCGAACAATATTGGTTCTCGCGTTTCTCGCGAGCTTCTTCAGTGGCTCTTCAGCACTTTTCGGGTCGACCTCATTCCGAAATCCACCCGTGGCTTATGAAGATCGGTTCAATGTCATCCCTCTCGCCAGCTACAAGGAAGGCTCCGTCCTGCCAATTGAAAAGCTCTGCCGAATCGATTCTCCTAACGAGGAGCATTGCTTTACATACGATGCAAAAATCAAACACCACAAGCAGACTGAGATGCTCCCCTACTATACCTACCGCATATATTTCAGGTACGACCCTCTGTTAGCTTCGGATTGGACACTCAGCTTCCCTCTTTTCTCAATCAGCGCGACCGATTTCCATATCAACGGGCAGCGCGAAATGCCTATGCGAATGAATTTTCCGATCAACAAAAGCCAAGGTGAGATCACGGTCTCTTTCATTACCGCCGATTACCAAAATCAGATGAGTGGCTATGTTCTGCGGCATCAGGAATCAACATACATCGACGTGGCTATTGATTGGTTTTTCCTTGGACTTATGGCCGCTTTTGGGATCTACCTGACGGCCCTTACCGTTCAGCGACGTTTTCACATTCCTTACGTACTGGTTACACTCATTGTCTTATGTGGCCTCTGGAAAACGATTAACAGCACATGGATACTGCCTACCTACTTGATTCAGATCGGTTTCTACCAATGGTTGACGCAGGATGTTATTTGGCAAATCTTCTGGGCTGAGATTCAAGTATTCATCGCCGTGGCAATGTTTTCCTATGTGCCCACTCATTTTTTACTCGTGCGTTATCGCCTTTTATCTCGCCGCTATGCCATGTTCTATGCGACCTGCTGTGTGCTGATGATTCCCGTTGGCGTTGCCGGAATCCGTTGTTATTCGCAATTCCACTCGTTAATTGACTTCGCGACAGCGTCCTTACTCCTTCTTGGCTCGGGAGTCCAGGTTCACCTTCTTTGGCGTCTTTTGCGTCTCAACGATCGCAATGCCAGATTTATTGCCTTCGGAATCTTTATTCTCAATGCGTCCATCGCTTGGAATATCGCCAACTACACCTTATTCGGCAATAGTCTTCCCATACTCGAAAAACCAGGCATGTTCGTCTTTATGTTGATGCACGCTATCGCCTTGTCGCAGGATTTCGCTGATAGCTTTGACGAAAACCTTGTTCTGACCAAGCAGCTCGAAAAGCGTAACGCGGAACTCAATGGCCTCAACACCACACTCGCCGAACGCGTGGCCATACAGACAGCTGAAATTCGAAGCATTTTGGATCACATTCCCCAAGGCGTCCTCCGTCTGATGCCAGGCGGGATCATTTCCGACAGCGCTTCGGCACGAGCAATTGAAATTTTCGGGACTGAGACTATTCAAGGACGCACGTTTCGCGAGGTGGCAATCGACCAAAGTCAGGCGTCTGCTGACGAGCGAGATCAAGCCTGGCAGAGCTTCCAGGCCATCATTGGCGAGGATCTCCTGGCCTTTGATATGAATCGTGACAAGTTACCGGCTGAGATACGACTGCCTGAGAAAGTGCTCGCTGTGACTTATACCCCCGAAAGCTACGGGTCACTTGAGTGTCAAAATCTTCTTCTCACTGTGACCGATATTACAGTCGAGAAGAAACTCGCTGCGGCCAAGGAACGTCAGGATGCGATCATGGATCTGGTACGCGAGTTGGTCCACGTCGAAGATGACGCGAAACTAGTGCAGTTTATTTCGAGCACCGATCGCCTGGTCGGCCTTATGACCGAACGTTTCGGCACCGCAGAGTCTCTATCGACGGAGACCTTGAAGTTTCTTTTTATCATGCTTCATACCATCAAAGGTGAGGCCCGAACCCTGAACCTGAGCAAGTTTTCTTCGGGAGATTCACTCCATAGAGAGTGCTGTCAATAGCATGCAGTTGCTGGGGCCGCCCTTCTCCAGATCGTCCATTTTGGATATGCATCGGAGGGTGGTAGACCTATTGGAAGAATATCGCCAGTGCTTTACCCAGGTTTTGAAAAAGACCATGGAAGACTCACTTATCGCTCTGCCAAAAGAGTTTCTAAGGGATAGCGCACGACAGATCGATCAACTTAATGCTGCCAGTGCAGTGAGACAAATGACCGACGAAACCTTCAATATCTTGGAACAACATGTCGATTCAATGATCAAAACCGTCTATCCGAAGATATTTACCCAACTGCATACGCATCTTTGGAGTTTCGAATCAAACACCCGAGCGATTGCAAAACAGCTTTCTAAAGAGAGTCCACGCTTTGTTGTGAATGGGGACGATCTTCGTATTGGTGACCAAACCCGGCTTGCCTTGACCCAGTCGCTGGTTCACTTGCTTCGAAACCATTTGGATCATGGTATCGAATCTGCCGAGGAGCGGCTGCCTCAGCAGAAACCTGCTTACGGCACCATAACGATTTCCACCAAACAGCTGCCAGAAAATCGTTTCCGACTGACGTTTAGCGACGATGGACGAGGACTCGCTATAGCTCGCCTACGTGCCAAAGCCCAAGAAGGGCGCCTCACAGCCGATAAGTCTGATACCGAAATTGCTGCATTGATTTGGGAAAGCGGCATGAGTACGGCCGAACAGGTGTCTGAAATATCGGGTCGTGGCGTAGGTATGGCCGCAATCAAAGAATTCATCGAGGGGGCCGGCGGCACTATTACGATAGGATTGTCGGGTAGCGAGGGGGCAGCTTATCGACCATTTGTCTTGCGCATTGAACTTCCATGTTAATGCGCCCTTCCCGAGGGAACCCTTTGCCATGAATAAAGAGTGAATCCGCTCGACCTATGACCTCATCATTCATGATTTCGTTTGAATCAATGATCAGGCACACATATTGATTGATGTCGTCTCCAGATGGCAGTCTTTTTCATGCAAACAGCTCCAGGGTCACAGACTTTTTGGCATTTTTTTTCATTTCAATGTGCCATCTAGACCGCTTGACCCTCAGTCTTTGCACTGGTAGAACCGTTTTGTTAAATCATTTAACAAAGTCGGGAAGCAGGTGTCATGAACCCACTCATCGAGCTGCGCGGCATAACCAAAACCTGGCCGGTTACATCCGGACTGTTCGGTGCGCGCAAGCGGATCCATGCCCTCGAGGACATCAACCTGGACGTGCAGGTGGGGGAAATCCTAGCTGTGCTCGGCGAGTCGGGCAGTGGGAAAAGCACGCTGGGACGGATTCTGGCTCGTTTGGAAACACCGGATCAGGGACGTTATGTCCTGCGTGGGGAACTGCAGAAGGGACGTGCGCGGCATCAGAAGGATCGCTGGCGTTTTGGTTCGCAGGTGCAGATGATTTTTCAGGATCCCTTTGCCTCCCTGAACCCGGTGCATAGCGTCGGCTATCACGTGAAGCGCTCGCTTGTTCTGCATGGACAGAAGGCGGACAAGGCTGGTGAAATTCTGGACTCTGTGGGCCTGCGCCCGGGTCCTGGTTTTTTGGAGAAATTTCCCTTTGAACTTTCGGGCGGGCAGCGGCAGCGTGTGGCCATCGCACGCGCCCTGGCTGTCCGCCCGGCTCTTCTGATCGCGGATGAACCGACCTCCATGCTCGATGTTTCCATTCGCATGGATATTCTGAATCTTCTGAAAGACCTGCGCGCGATGCATCAGCTGGCGATCCTTTTGATCACACATGATCTGCCGAGCGCGTTTTATTTAAGCGATCGCCTGGTCGTCATGTATGCCGGTCAAGTGGTGGAGGCCGGACCGGTCGCGGAGATTCGCCAACAGCCGGCCCATCCCTATACGCAGCTTCTTTTGAAGGTGGCTACGGAACGGATCGCCAAAACAGTGGAAAAACCCAGGGACGCCGGCATGCTCACCGCTCAGCTGCGGGAAACGCGCAGCTGCCTTTTCGCGACACGCTGCCCCAAGGTTCAGGATCTGTGTGTGAAGGCTGGCCCCGCGTTAATCCGAATGGGCACGCGTGAGGTTCGCTGCCATTTTCCTTCATAGAGGATGCAGAACAGGATGATCATGCAGGAACGATCTTTTCCGAAAAATTTTATCTGGGGTGCCGCCAGTTCCTCGTTTCAAATCGAAGGAACCGTTCCGGGAGATGGACGCGGGCCGAGCATCTGGGATGATTTCTGTGCCCAGCCCGGCCGAATACGCGATGGAAGTAATGGTCTTGTGGCTTGTGATCACTATCGCCTTTGGCCGCGTGATGTCGAGCTCCTGTCTGAGCTCGGAGCCCGCGCTTATCGTTTCTCCATGGCCTGGCCGCGGATTTTCCCGGAAGGCCGTGGCCGCAGCAACGCCATCGGCCTTGATTTCTATAAGAGGCTGATCGATTCCCTTTTGGAAAAAAACATCACACCCTGGGTCACTCTTTATCATTGGGATCTGCCCTTCGCCCTGGAACGCAAGGGCGGCTGGCGCAACCGGAATACCGCGTTTGCTTTTGCCGACTATGCCGCATACTGTGTCGCGCAACTCGGGGACCGAGTGAAACATTGGATCACCCACAATGAACCCTGGTGTGTGGCTGTGCTCGGTCATCGTCTCGGCGAGCATGCACCGGGCCTGCAAAACCCACGCGCGGCGCTGGAGACCGCTCATCACGTTCTGCTCTCGCACGGGCTCGCCATGCAAAGAATCCGTGAGCTGGCGCCGGATGCCACGGCGGGTATCACACTCAACTTGAATCCCGCTTATCCCGCGACGCCGGGAAAGCCTGAGGATGAGGCCGCGGCGCACCTCTTTGATGGTGATTTCAATCGCTGGTATCTCGATCCACTCTTCCGAGCCTGCTATCCGGAGGACATGATCCAACACCATGAAAACCAGGGCGCCCTTGGCCCCCGCGGCTGGGATTTTATTCAGCAGGGAGACCTGAAAACCATCGCCCAGCCCAATGATTTTCTCGGCGTGAATTATTATTCGCGCACGGTTCTGGGGGAGCGCAGTGCAGCGGAGAAGGCCGCGCAAAAGGATCCTCTGCACTACACAGCGATGGACTGGGAAATCCATCCGGAGGGGCTGCAGGATCTTTTTGTACGTCTCGCCCGGGATTATCCGGTCAAGGCCTGGTACATCACGGAAAATGGCGCGGCCTACGCGGATCAATTGACGGCCGATCGACAGATTCATGACGCGCATCGGCTCCGTTACCTCGCCTTGCACCTGGATCAGGTGGCTCAGGTCTGCGCACGTGGCATCCCGCTGAAGGGGTATTTTGCGTGGTCCATCCTCGACAATTTTGAATGGGCCCATGGCTATGAGAAACGTTTTGGCCTTGTTTACGTGGATTATGCCAGCCAGGAGAGAATTCCCAAGGCGAGTTTCCACTGGCTGAAAGAAGTGATCGCCGCGAATAAAGTGTTTGATGTACTCTGATCCCCGCAATTCCAAAGGGTGTCAAAGGGGAAATCATGAAAGTCTTTCAAGGTTTGGATGCATCCGATATCAGACTGTCGAACAACAATCTGCTGTTGCGCCTCTTGTGGCAGCATCAGGTGATTTCACGCGCGGACCTGGCCCGCATCACCGGCATGAGCCGCCCCAGCATCTCGGCGATTGTTGCAGAGCATTTGGATCTCGGGCTGATCAGTGAAATCGGTCCAGGGGAATCGAGCGGCGGCCGGCGGCCTGTGCTGCTGCGTTTTGAAGATGATGCGCACCTGATTGCCGGCCTCGACTTCGGGGCCTCGCATATGAGCCTCATGCTGAGCAATCTGCGCGGTCAGGAAGTGGAATGGCTCTCCGTGCCTGCGCAGACCCGGGAATTTCCGGAGCAGTCCATCCAGCAGGCGATGGAACTTTTGAAGGAAGGCATCACGCTCGCCCGACGTCGCGGGCGCAAGGTGATCGGTCTTGGAATCGGCGTGACGAGCCCGGTCTATTCCACCGGTGACAGTCAATCCATGCATCCGGCCATTCACCCGAAGTGGGCTGGACTCGGGCTCAGCCGCATTCTCAAGGAGCATGTTTCCATCCCGATTTTCATGGAGAATGATGCCAACCTGGGCGCGCTGGCGGAACTTTGGTGGACGGAACGACAAAGCCGCAAACACCTTTTGTATCTGAAGGTGGCCTCGGGTTTGGGTGCCGGTGTGATCATTGACGGCAAAATTTTTGCGGGCGCCCATGGGCTTGCGGGTGAGCTGGGTCATACCTTCCTTGCCGATCGCAGACTCAACAAGGATCCGACGCTCGATAATTTGAACGCGATGGTGGGCATTCCCTATGTGCTCGAAGAACTCAGGATCAAGGTGAGCCAGCGTCAGCCGGGGGTTGTGCATCGCGGGGCTCTCTTGAAGGAAGCCTACGAAAGCGGTGATGCCAGCACCCGCGCCATCGTGGAGAAATTCATCCATCGGCTCGCGCTCGCCATTGCCAATGCCATGGTGAGTTTTGATCCGGAGCTGGTGATCGTCGGAGGGATCGTGCCTGATCTTGGCGACGAACTGCTGGGCATGCTGCGGGAGGATATTCCGCGCCATCTGGTATGGCCCGAGCTGCGCAGCGTGCCGCTGGAATGCAGCCGCTTTGGGGAAAAGCAAACCGCTCTGGGTGCGGCCACGCTGGTGCTGGAAAAAATGCTCGAGGATTTTGAACTGTTCTGCGAGGCCCGCGAACAGCGTATACGTCTCAAGGAGTTCAATCTTAGCTAAAAAGGGGAGGCACGTGCAAGGTTCATGGAGGAGCTTATGGCTTCTGCTCATCCTGTTCGGTTGTCATGCGGAAAAAAAGGCCAGCGCACCGCGCGATCATCTGGTCATTTCCACCGAACAAAATGCCTCATGGATTCGTAACTTCAATCCCCTGTCCGCCGCCGCAGGGGCCCGTTGGGTGACCCTGGGCGCCATGTATGAACCGTTGATGATTTATAACCGCATGGAAGGCCGTCTGATTCCCTGGCTCGGTTTGCGTGCGGATTTTGAAGACCCGATGCACCACCAGCTTAAAGTCACCTTGAGGTCCGGTGTGCGCTGGTCGGATGGGAAACCATTTACGGCCAGGGATGTGGCCTTTACCTTTCAACTGTTGCGAAAATTTCCTGCGCTCGATAGCAACGGCATCTGGAATTTTGTGAAGAGCATCGAAGTGATGGATGACACGCAGCTCCGTTTTCATTTTCAGAGAGCCTTTGCTCCCGGCGTGCTCCAGATCATGCAGCAGCCGCTGGTCGCCGCTCACAGCTGGAAGGATGTGCCGGATCCGGTCAGCTTTGCCAACGAACATCCGGTGGCCACCGGGCCCTATACGGAGGTCACATTGTTTGAAAATCAGGTCTTTGAAATCGGCCGCAATCCTTATTACTGGCAGAAGGATAAGGCGGCTGTGAAGGCTCTGCGTTTTCCCGCCTTCGCCAGCAATGAGCAGGTCATGCTCAACCTTCTGCAGGGCAACATCGATCTTGCAGCCAATTTCGTTCCCGCCGTGGAACGCATTTATGTGGACAGGGACCCCGAACACAACCGCTACTGGTTTCCGCTGGTGGGCAATATGGTCTTTCTCTATCTGAATACGACCACGGTGCCCTATGATCAGGCGGAGGTGCGGCGCGCCATCAGCATGGCGATGGATCGGCAGAAAATCGTCAAGGTTGCCATGTTCAATTATTCAGAACCGGGCCATGCCTCAGGCATGACCCAGGGCCTCGGCCGTTGGCGTTTGCCGGCGGATCATCCCGGTTCGGATTGGGTGCGCTTTCAGCCGGACAAGGCTGAGGCTCTGCTCGATCAGCTGGGTCTGAAAAAGGATGACAAGGGCATGCGGCGCCTGCCCAACGGTGAGGTCTGGTCGCTCGATATCAATGTGGTCAGCGGCTGGTCGGACTGGGTGCGGGCCGCTCAGATTATCAGTCTCAATCTGCGCGCCATCGGCATTGATGCGCGCCTCAGAACTTATGATTTCGGCGCCTGGTTCAGTCAGCTGCAACGCGGGGAGTTTCAGGGGGCCATTTCATGGTCGACCGATACCGTCGAGCCTTACGAATTCTATCGCTTTCTGATGTCGGAGAAAACCAGACAGCCGATCGGCACACCCGCCGCCAGCAACTGGCATCGCTTTGGTGACAGCGAAGTGGAAGCCAGACTGGAAAAACTCGCGAGTACGTTTGATGCCGCCACCAAACAGCAGCTTGTCCATGAACTGCAAATCCTCTTCATGGCCAAGGCTCCCGCCATTCCGCTCTTTCCCAATCCGGCCTGGGGCACGGCCCATACGCGTTACTTCCAGAATTTTCCCACACCGCAAAATCCCTATGCGGTGCTGTCGCCGAACTATCGACCCGAAATCCTGCAGGTGCTGACGGAAATCAAACCCGTCACCCGCGTTACGCTGTGAGGGGATCGTGCTGAATGCTCTGAAGCGTCTCGGATTTTACGGAGCGGCTCTGCTGTTCTCGCTGCTTGTAAACTTTCTTTTGCCCCGTCTCATGCCCGGTGATCCAGCCAGTATCATGTTCGCGCGCTTTCAGGGCCAGCTCCAACCGGAAGCGATTGAAGCGCTGCGGCAGACCCTGGGTTTTACCGAGGCTCCGCTCTGGCAGCAGTTTATCACCTATTTTCGCAGCATTTTGCAGGGTAACTTCGGCATCTCAACCAGTTTTTTTCCGGCGACGGTAACGTCCGTGATCCTGCAATCCATCGGCTGGACGCTGGCGCTGGCGGGTCTCTCCCTGCTTGTGAGTTTTTCTCTCGGAACCTGGCTCGGCGCCTTGGCGGCCTGGTATCGAGGTGGCTGGATTGATCGTTACGTGACACCTCTTCTGATCTTTCTTGGTTCCTTTCCCTATTTCTGGCTCGCCATGCTGCTCGTTTATCTTTTCGGTTTTACGCTCGGCTGGTTTCCGATCGGACACGCGTATTCCGCAGGGATGAAACCCTCCTGGAGTCTTTCCTTTCTTTTGGATGCCGCGCAGCACCTCGTGCTGCCGGCCCTTTCCATTATCCTCGCCACGATGGGCGGCTGGATTTTGAACATGCGCAATGCCATGATCAGCGTGCTGGGAACGGAGTACATCAGCCTGGCCCAAACCAAGGGACTGCCTCAGAAAGCGGTGCTCTATCGTTATGCGATGCGCAATGCCCTTTTACCGAATATCACGGGCCTTGGCATGGCCATCGGTTATGTTCTGGCCGGATCGATGCTGACGGAAATTGTCTTTTCGTATCCGGGGCAAGGTTATCTTCTGGTTCAGGCCGTTCGCAACCAGGACTTCCCCCTTATGCAGGGCCTCTTCTTTTGCATCACAGTCGCGGTTCTGCTGGCCAACTGGCTGGTGGACCTCGCCTATCTTTGGCTTGACCCCCGCACCCGAGGAGCACGGGCATGAAGGAATTTGCAAAATCTTTCCGGCAGACACCCCTCGCGCGCGCCTTGAGGGATCATCCCGAGTCGCGCATGGGCCTGCTGCTACTCGCACTTTTATTTTTGGGCTCATGGCTTCTGCTCGCTGTGATCGGTGATCCGACGGAATACACCGCGGAACCTCTGCTGCCCCCATCCTGGGCACATCCCATGGGAACCAATGGGCAGGGTCAGGAGGTCTGGCGTCAGACTGTGGCCGGGACGGCCGCGTCCCTGAGTCTGGCCTTGATCACGGGATTTGCCATGACCGCGCTGGGAGCTTTCATCGGTCTGATGGCGGGTTACGCCGGGGGGAGGATCGACCGCATCCTCTCCTTTTTCATCAATATCGTTCTCGTGATTCCGGGTCTGCCTCTGGCGTTTGTTCTGGCAGCGTTTTTACCGTCCGGGCCCTGGACTCTGCTGTTGGTCCTCACCATCACCGGCTGGGCCTGGACGGCCCGCGTCTTCCGTGGTCTGGCGCTCTCGATGCGCAACAAGGATTTTATTCTGGCCGCAGAAATGGTCGGGGAATCGCGGCTGCGCATTCTGAGCTTTGAAATTCTGCCGAATCTTCTCGCTTCGTTTGCCTCCAGTGTGATCGGTTCGGTGATTTATGCGATCGGCGCGCAGGTGGGTCTTGAATTTTTGGGCCTTGGGGATATGAATCGTATCAGCTGGGGCACCAACCTTTACTGGGCCAGCAATGATGCGGCCCTGCTCACCGGCTCGTGGTGGATCTTCGTGCCAACCGGCCTTGGCATTGCCCTGTCCTGCAGTGCGCTCACGCTCGTGTCCTATGCGGTGGATGCGGTAAACAATCCCGGTTTGCGGGCGGACACCATACTGCGGCGCCGTTTGCAGGATCCGTTCAAACGGGCCATCGGCATCACACCACTTGCCAGGGAGTTGCGTTATGCACGAAGCCAGGTTGCTGGAAATTAGAAATCTCAGTGTGGCCTTTGCGGATGCGGAGCAGGACATCCTCTGCCTGGATCGTATCAGCCTCGACATCAGGGCCGGGGAAATTCTGGGCCTCGTCGGCGAATCCGGCTGCGGAAAGTCCACGCTGTGCCGGGCCATCCTCCGCAGTCTCCGGGCGCCGGCGTATATCGCGGGCGGCCGCATTTTCTGGAAGGGCCGGGATCTTTTTCAACTGGATGAGGAAGGCCTGAACAAAGTGCGCTGGCGCGAGATCGCTCTGGTCGTCCAGAGTTCACTCGACGCTTTGAATCCTGTGATGCCGGTGGAACGCCAGCTGGTCGATGCGATGCGGGTGCATACCGACTGGACCCGGACGCAGGAGCTGACCCGTTGTCACGAACTTCTGGATTGGGTGGGACTGCCGCGGCGTGTGTTGAAATCCTATCCGTTTGAAATGTCGGGCGGCATGCGCCAGCGCGTGGTGATCGCCATGGCTCTGGCCCTGGAGCCGCAGCTTTTGATGATGGATGAACCGACCACCGCCTTGGATGTGGTGACGCAAGCGGAAATATTGGGACGGCTCAGGGATCTACAGGAAAAGCAGGGCTTTTCGGTGATTCTGGTTACCCATGATTTGCCGCTGGCTCTGGATTTTTGTGATAGTATAGCCGTGATGTCGGGCGGCCGCATTGTGGAGATGGAGACAGCGGGGGAGCTTGCAGAGAATCCTCTGCATCCCTATACGGTCAGGCTGCTGCAGGCGTTCCCGCGGCCTGATGCTGAGCGTCTCTCCGAAAACCCCTTGCGTTGATCACATCCGACAGTTGACGAGAGAAACAGTCAGCCAGGCCTTCACGAGCCGGCCCTTGTGTGGAAATTCCACCGGATACCATTGCTGGACATCCGTTCCACTGGACGCCTGAGCCGGGCCGGTGACTTGGATCGTCGTGGGATCCAGGATGGCAACGATGGGACTTTTGGAATCCGGCTTTTGCAGCGCGCGGGCATGCGCGGATTTCACCTGGCAGGTTTTGGGATATCCAGCCTCAGGTGTCGCATTTTCAATGTCGCCCATATCGGGATTGACGAGCGTCGCCGACATGCTCATGGCCGGAGGCGGCGGCGTGGGTTCAGGCGCGGGCGCCGGGAAGGACTTGCGTTCGGGAGCAGCGCTCGCATAGAACGCCTCCAGAATCTTGCGCTGATCGTCCTTGGAAAACATCGGTTGGCGATACAGAACATTTTTGAAGACCTCGGCCTGCTCAGCGGTCAGTCGCGCCATCGGCCGATCAAAGTTGATCCCATAGGCGCGTCCCTTGGCCTCCTGACAATGTGTAAAGGCCCTATCATAGTTGCCCTTCAATTCCGGATGGTCCTTGAACTCGCCATCGACTGCTCCGGTGAAACAGGCCCGCTGATCAGGTTTGAGCCAGCAGTAAAAGTGAGCTTGCAGATCACTCCACTGCCCACCCGAGGAACTTTTCAAACAGACGGAGAGCTTCGGAGGACTGGGATCACCACGCTGTTCCCGCAGTTCGCGCAAAGCCGCAAGCACCTGGCCAGGACCATATTCGGCGGCGGCAGCCGTCCTGCTCCGCGCCTGGACAGAAGGGACGACCAGCCAAAGGGAAAACAAAAGAGCAGGCACTCGCACGTCGAAAACCTCGTTCTAGGGAATGTGGATCTCTTTAGGATATATCACAATTCCATGCAACGGGCCAGGGCTTTGGTCTGATCATAACCGGCAACCTTGCCTGCCGCGCTGATATCAGCCAGGAACTGACTTGCATAGATGCACTGCATTTTACTGTTGGGATGCACGTAGTCCCAATACTTGAATCCGGAAGGATCCGTGCAGAATGCCTTCGCCCCATCGAAGCGACCTTGCAAACTGCCGACAAAACAGGGCGCATCAATGCGATTGAAGCCATAGTTCTTTGGATTTTCCGTCGTCTTCTGATTGATCTCATAAGCCTGGAAAATGGTGATGTTTACTTCCGGCATATCCTTGGTCAGTTCCTTCAGCATGGCACGGAGCGCTGTATTGTGCGCTGCCGTCGCCGCATAAAGCGTGGCATCGCTCGCCTTGGGAGGATCCTTGGGATTGCGATTGAGGCCGCCCAGTTCGGGCATGGTCCCGATAACGAAGTGCCGAAAGCCGATATCCTTGAGATCCTCGATGCCATCCTGAATATCGCTGATGGCCTCTTTCACCTGTCGGTCGAGGATTTCGCTCACAGGATTTTGATTGGCGTCCTGAGCCTTCACCGCGTTGCGAACATAATTCTGAGGCCCGATCCAGACCACGACCAGCGTGCTGGCAAAATCCATTTTCTTGAGTTCGCTTTTGTTATTGCTGATCTGCTGCAAAAGGGAAGGGATATCCGTTTCGCCCATCGTTCCGGTCTGCCGGGTCTCGGCAAGGCCCACTGCAAAATTATCGAGCGTCCAGTTGAGACCACCGCCCACATAATCCGGCCAGATGGGGCCATTGCTGAAGCGCGATTTGTAGTAGACGCGCGGAGGAACCGCGGCACCGTTCGTGAGCTTGTTCAGATGCCCCGGATCGGAGAGGGCATCGCCAAAGACCACGAGTTTGGTGATTTTGGCTTTGGCCGGATTCTGCACCTGACCGGCCAGCCACTTCTCCTGATTTGGTTTCACCAGATCGTTGACATGGGGACCCTTATCCTCATTGGCCGCAGAAGCCTTGTCCTGGCTGGTTGGGGCCGAGGTTGATTGACAGGCGCCAAGGGTCAAAAGAAGACATGCAAAGTATCGAAGCATCCGGGAACCTCCCTTATTTTCCATCGACTCAGTATAGACAAGTCCAGGACCTTCTGAAAGGCAACAACCATGAGCGGACGTGCGGTCCGGATTTTGGTCGCTTTCATAATTTGTGAACTTTTGTCCTGCCCCGGCTCTCCGCCGTTCGCTATCCGAACGAAAACGTCATTCATGATCCAAAGCTTTTGAGCCGAAAAACTCCTCAGGACCGATCTCAACAAGGATGACGTTTTGGTGCGAAGCACAAGAAAGCTGATTTTCGCCCTGCTCTCCTGCTTTTTGTGGGGCGGACTTCTCGTGGCCGAAAGCCGTGAGAATTGCTTTTCCTGCGACATCAAGGTGCGATCGCTCAAGCGTCCCCTGGATCTGCGAGGCCGCTGGCTCTTCACACGCGAAGACTTGCCACAAAATAAGGATCCGGAAACCGACACCAGTTCGTGGATCACGATCGACGCCCCGGGCACCTGGAACAACGCCTATGAGGATGGGGAAACGTTTGAAGTGGGCTGGTATCGCGGCAACTTTCGGTTCCATTCCCGGCTGATCGGGAAAAAAGCGGTTTTTTACGTGGATGCGTATATGAGCCGGCTGCAGATCTTCCTCGACGGCAAGGAGATCATGTCGCGGAAGGGCCGTCACACGCATGAGCAGTATCATTCCATTCAGCCGATTCCGGTGGTTTTCGAAATTACGGAAACCCGGCATGTCATCACCATGCGGGTGGACACGCGGCTCATGATGGGAGTTTATCAGCTGCCGTTCCAGCTGCGGCCGTATCGGGAATTTGACCCGGTGATCACGTTTTATCAGCTCTTTGCGGGTGAATTGCGCAATATCTCGGCCTATGTCCTTCTGGTGTTCGGTCTCTTCTTTCTGGCCGTTTATGCAAGAACGCGCTATGCGCTTTATCTCGCGGCCGGGCTTACGGGTATCGGCATTTTCCCCTTCTATGCCTTTCCTCATGACAACATGATCAAACTTGTGGACCCCGAAAAGCTCTGGATTCTGCACTATATTGGCATCAACTGCCTGGCCCTGGGACATGTGACCTATTCGCAATACTTTTGGAAGGCCACGCCCCGGATCAACCGCATCAATTTCATCGTGGTGGCCGCCCTCGCTGGCCTTCTCGTGGCCATGACGTTTAATTTCAATATGTTCATCTTCCAAATCGTTCGCAAGGTCACCTTCCTTTATAGCTTCTGGATGGCCATGCATCTGGTCTGGAACTGCTGGCATGCGTTCAGGGCCAACTCGCGGCTGTTTATCCTGCTGCTCGGGGAAGCGACCTTTTTTGTCTGCAGCGTGCATGATATTCTTCTGGCTCTTGGTTTGATCCACTCGACGAGCCTCATCTTCCTCGGCACGCTGATCTCCACCACCTCGATCCTTTACCTGACTGCCGTGATCTTTGCCGAAACCTATACCCAGAACCGTCAGCTCCTGATGCATGTCGGAGAGGTCAATCAGAATCTGGAAAGAACCGTGGCCGCGCGAACGCATGACCTTTATGAGAAAAAGCAGAATCTCAGCCTGATTCTGCAGAGCCTGCCTGAAGGCATCATGGCCTTCGATGCCAGCTTTCGCATACTGCCTGAGTATTCCCTGGCTCTGGAACGGATCCTGGAAACGGGGAATATCGAAGGCCGGGATATCTTTCAGCTGCTCTTCGCCCATTCGTCGGTCCCCATGGATGTTCAGGCCCAGATGCGCAGTGTGCTGGCCCTGAGCTTTGATGAGCCCGTTCTGAACTTTGACATCAACAGCGATCTTCTGGTGAAGGAATTCCAGGCTTCCATCCGCGGCTCCATCAAGGTGCTGGGCCTGACCTGGAGTGCGGTCATGGCCGAGAATAATCAAATCACCCGGGTGCTGCTCACCATCAGTGATGTCACACAGGTCAAGCGGCTCGAACGGGAATCGCAGCGGGCCAAGCTGCGCAGCAAAATCGTTGAAGCCGTG
>NZ_BDFO01000001.1:2316470-3280498 GCF_001748245.1 Oligoflexus tunisiensis
ACGATGGGCGGCTGGATTTTGAACATGCGCAATGCCATGATCAGCGTGCTGGGAACGGAGTACATCAGCCTGGCCCAAACCAAGGGACTGCCTCAGAAAGCGGTGCTCTATCGTTATGCGATGCGCAATGCCCTTTTACCGAATATCACGGGCCTTGGCATGGCCATCGGTTATGTTCTGGCCGGATCGATGCTGACGGAAATTGTCTTTTCGTATCCGGGGCAAGGTTATCTTCTGGTTCAGGCCGTTCGCAACCAGGACTTCCCCCTTATGCAGGGCCTCTTCTTTTGCATCACAGTCGCGGTTCTGCTGGCCAACTGGCTGGTGGACCTCGCCTATCTTTGGCTTGACCCCCGCACCCGAGGAGCACGGGCATGAAGGAATTTGCAAAATCTTTCCGGCAGACACCCCTCGCGCGCGCCTTGAGGGATCATCCCGAGTCGCGCATGGGCCTGCTGCTACTCGCACTTTTATTTTTGGGCTCATGGCTTCTGCTCGCTGTGATCGGTGATCCGACGGAATACACCGCGGAACCTCTGCTGCCCCCATCCTGGGCACATCCCATGGGAACCAATGGGCAGGGTCAGGAGGTCTGGCGTCAGACTGTGGCCGGGACGGCCGCGTCCCTGAGTCTGGCCTTGATCACGGGATTTGCCATGACCGCGCTGGGAGCTTTCATCGGTCTGATGGCGGGTTACGCCGGGGGGAGGATCGACCGCATCCTCTCCTTTTTCATCAATATCGTTCTCGTGATTCCGGGTCTGCCTCTGGCGTTTGTTCTGGCAGCGTTTTTACCGTCCGGGCCCTGGACTCTGCTGTTGGTCCTCACCATCACCGGCTGGGCCTGGACGGCCCGCGTCTTCCGTGGTCTGGCGCTCTCGATGCGCAACAAGGATTTTATTCTGGCCGCAGAAATGGTCGGGGAATCGCGGCTGCGCATTCTGAGCTTTGAAATTCTGCCGAATCTTCTCGCTTCGTTTGCCTCCAGTGTGATCGGTTCGGTGATTTATGCGATCGGCGCGCAGGTGGGTCTTGAATTTTTGGGCCTTGGGGATATGAATCGTATCAGCTGGGGCACCAACCTTTACTGGGCCAGCAATGATGCGGCCCTGCTCACCGGCTCGTGGTGGATCTTCGTGCCAACCGGCCTTGGCATTGCCCTGTCCTGCAGTGCGCTCACGCTCGTGTCCTATGCGGTGGATGCGGTAAACAATCCCGGTTTGCGGGCGGACACCATACTGCGGCGCCGTTTGCAGGATCCGTTCAAACGGGCCATCGGCATCACACCACTTGCCAGGGAGTTGCGTTATGCACGAAGCCAGGTTGCTGGAAATTAGAAATCTCAGTGTGGCCTTTGCGGATGCGGAGCAGGACATCCTCTGCCTGGATCGTATCAGCCTCGACATCAGGGCCGGGGAAATTCTGGGCCTCGTCGGCGAATCCGGCTGCGGAAAGTCCACGCTGTGCCGGGCCATCCTCCGCAGTCTCCGGGCGCCGGCGTATATCGCGGGCGGCCGCATTTTCTGGAAGGGCCGGGATCTTTTTCAACTGGATGAGGAAGGCCTGAACAAAGTGCGCTGGCGCGAGATCGCTCTGGTCGTCCAGAGTTCACTCGACGCTTTGAATCCTGTGATGCCGGTGGAACGCCAGCTGGTCGATGCGATGCGGGTGCATACCGACTGGACCCGGACGCAGGAGCTGACCCGTTGTCACGAACTTCTGGATTGGGTGGGACTGCCGCGGCGTGTGTTGAAATCCTATCCGTTTGAAATGTCGGGCGGCATGCGCCAGCGCGTGGTGATCGCCATGGCTCTGGCCCTGGAGCCGCAGCTTTTGATGATGGATGAACCGACCACCGCCTTGGATGTGGTGACGCAAGCGGAAATATTGGGACGGCTCAGGGATCTACAGGAAAAGCAGGGCTTTTCGGTGATTCTGGTTACCCATGATTTGCCGCTGGCTCTGGATTTTTGTGATAGTATAGCCGTGATGTCGGGCGGCCGCATTGTGGAGATGGAGACAGCGGGGGAGCTTGCAGAGAATCCTCTGCATCCCTATACGGTCAGGCTGCTGCAGGCGTTCCCGCGGCCTGATGCTGAGCGTCTCTCCGAAAACCCCTTGCGTTGATCACATCCGACAGTTGACGAGAGAAACAGTCAGCCAGGCCTTCACGAGCCGGCCCTTGTGTGGAAATTCCACCGGATACCATTGCTGGACATCCGTTCCACTGGACGCCTGAGCCGGGCCGGTGACTTGGATCGTCGTGGGATCCAGGATGGCAACGATGGGACTTTTGGAATCCGGCTTTTGCAGCGCGCGGGCATGCGCGGATTTCACCTGGCAGGTTTTGGGATATCCAGCCTCAGGTGTCGCATTTTCAATGTCGCCCATATCGGGATTGACGAGCGTCGCCGACATGCTCATGGCCGGAGGCGGCGGCGTGGGTTCAGGCGCGGGCGCCGGGAAGGACTTGCGTTCGGGAGCAGCGCTCGCATAGAACGCCTCCAGAATCTTGCGCTGATCGTCCTTGGAAAACATCGGTTGGCGATACAGAACATTTTTGAAGACCTCGGCCTGCTCAGCGGTCAGTCGCGCCATCGGCCGATCAAAGTTGATCCCATAGGCGCGTCCCTTGGCCTCCTGACAATGTGTAAAGGCCCTATCATAGTTGCCCTTCAATTCCGGATGGTCCTTGAACTCGCCATCGACTGCTCCGGTGAAACAGGCCCGCTGATCAGGTTTGAGCCAGCAGTAAAAGTGAGCTTGCAGATCACTCCACTGCCCACCCGAGGAACTTTTCAAACAGACGGAGAGCTTCGGAGGACTGGGATCACCACGCTGTTCCCGCAGTTCGCGCAAAGCCGCAAGCACCTGGCCAGGACCATATTCGGCGGCGGCAGCCGTCCTGCTCCGCGCCTGGACAGAAGGGACGACCAGCCAAAGGGAAAACAAAAGAGCAGGCACTCGCACGTCGAAAACCTCGTTCTAGGGAATGTGGATCTCTTTAGGATATATCACAATTCCATGCAACGGGCCAGGGCTTTGGTCTGATCATAACCGGCAACCTTGCCTGCCGCGCTGATATCAGCCAGGAACTGACTTGCATAGATGCACTGCATTTTACTGTTGGGATGCACGTAGTCCCAATACTTGAATCCGGAAGGATCCGTGCAGAATGCCTTCGCCCCATCGAAGCGACCTTGCAAACTGCCGACAAAACAGGGCGCATCAATGCGATTGAAGCCATAGTTCTTTGGATTTTCCGTCGTCTTCTGATTGATCTCATAAGCCTGGAAAATGGTGATGTTTACTTCCGGCATATCCTTGGTCAGTTCCTTCAGCATGGCACGGAGCGCTGTATTGTGCGCTGCCGTCGCCGCATAAAGCGTGGCATCGCTCGCCTTGGGAGGATCCTTGGGATTGCGATTGAGGCCGCCCAGTTCGGGCATGGTCCCGATAACGAAGTGCCGAAAGCCGATATCCTTGAGATCCTCGATGCCATCCTGAATATCGCTGATGGCCTCTTTCACCTGTCGGTCGAGGATTTCGCTCACAGGATTTTGATTGGCGTCCTGAGCCTTCACCGCGTTGCGAACATAATTCTGAGGCCCGATCCAGACCACGACCAGCGTGCTGGCAAAATCCATTTTCTTGAGTTCGCTTTTGTTATTGCTGATCTGCTGCAAAAGGGAAGGGATATCCGTTTCGCCCATCGTTCCGGTCTGCCGGGTCTCGGCAAGGCCCACTGCAAAATTATCGAGCGTCCAGTTGAGACCACCGCCCACATAATCCGGCCAGATGGGGCCATTGCTGAAGCGCGATTTGTAGTAGACGCGCGGAGGAACCGCGGCACCGTTCGTGAGCTTGTTCAGATGCCCCGGATCGGAGAGGGCATCGCCAAAGACCACGAGTTTGGTGATTTTGGCTTTGGCCGGATTCTGCACCTGACCGGCCAGCCACTTCTCCTGATTTGGTTTCACCAGATCGTTGACATGGGGACCCTTATCCTCATTGGCCGCAGAAGCCTTGTCCTGGCTGGTTGGGGCCGAGGTTGATTGACAGGCGCCAAGGGTCAAAAGAAGACATGCAAAGTATCGAAGCATCCGGGAACCTCCCTTATTTTCCATCGACTCAGTATAGACAAGTCCAGGACCTTCTGAAAGGCAACAACCATGAGCGGACGTGCGGTCCGGATTTTGGTCGCTTTCATAATTTGTGAACTTTTGTCCTGCCCCGGCTCTCCGCCGTTCGCTATCCGAACGAAAACGTCATTCATGATCCAAAGCTTTTGAGCCGAAAAACTCCTCAGGACCGATCTCAACAAGGATGACGTTTTGGTGCGAAGCACAAGAAAGCTGATTTTCGCCCTGCTCTCCTGCTTTTTGTGGGGCGGACTTCTCGTGGCCGAAAGCCGTGAGAATTGCTTTTCCTGCGACATCAAGGTGCGATCGCTCAAGCGTCCCCTGGATCTGCGAGGCCGCTGGCTCTTCACACGCGAAGACTTGCCACAAAATAAGGATCCGGAAACCGACACCAGTTCGTGGATCACGATCGACGCCCCGGGCACCTGGAACAACGCCTATGAGGATGGGGAAACGTTTGAAGTGGGCTGGTATCGCGGCAACTTTCGGTTCCATTCCCGGCTGATCGGGAAAAAAGCGGTTTTTTACGTGGATGCGTATATGAGCCGGCTGCAGATCTTCCTCGACGGCAAGGAGATCATGTCGCGGAAGGGCCGTCACACGCATGAGCAGTATCATTCCATTCAGCCGATTCCGGTGGTTTTCGAAATTACGGAAACCCGGCATGTCATCACCATGCGGGTGGACACGCGGCTCATGATGGGAGTTTATCAGCTGCCGTTCCAGCTGCGGCCGTATCGGGAATTTGACCCGGTGATCACGTTTTATCAGCTCTTTGCGGGTGAATTGCGCAATATCTCGGCCTATGTCCTTCTGGTGTTCGGTCTCTTCTTTCTGGCCGTTTATGCAAGAACGCGCTATGCGCTTTATCTCGCGGCCGGGCTTACGGGTATCGGCATTTTCCCCTTCTATGCCTTTCCTCATGACAACATGATCAAACTTGTGGACCCCGAAAAGCTCTGGATTCTGCACTATATTGGCATCAACTGCCTGGCCCTGGGACATGTGACCTATTCGCAATACTTTTGGAAGGCCACGCCCCGGATCAACCGCATCAATTTCATCGTGGTGGCCGCCCTCGCTGGCCTTCTCGTGGCCATGACGTTTAATTTCAATATGTTCATCTTCCAAATCGTTCGCAAGGTCACCTTCCTTTATAGCTTCTGGATGGCCATGCATCTGGTCTGGAACTGCTGGCATGCGTTCAGGGCCAACTCGCGGCTGTTTATCCTGCTGCTCGGGGAAGCGACCTTTTTTGTCTGCAGCGTGCATGATATTCTTCTGGCTCTTGGTTTGATCCACTCGACGAGCCTCATCTTCCTCGGCACGCTGATCTCCACCACCTCGATCCTTTACCTGACTGCCGTGATCTTTGCCGAAACCTATACCCAGAACCGTCAGCTCCTGATGCATGTCGGAGAGGTCAATCAGAATCTGGAAAGAACCGTGGCCGCGCGAACGCATGACCTTTATGAGAAAAAGCAGAATCTCAGCCTGATTCTGCAGAGCCTGCCTGAAGGCATCATGGCCTTCGATGCCAGCTTTCGCATACTGCCTGAGTATTCCCTGGCTCTGGAACGGATCCTGGAAACGGGGAATATCGAAGGCCGGGATATCTTTCAGCTGCTCTTCGCCCATTCGTCGGTCCCCATGGATGTTCAGGCCCAGATGCGCAGTGTGCTGGCCCTGAGCTTTGATGAGCCCGTTCTGAACTTTGACATCAACAGCGATCTTCTGGTGAAGGAATTCCAGGCTTCCATCCGCGGCTCCATCAAGGTGCTGGGCCTGACCTGGAGTGCGGTCATGGCCGAGAATAATCAAATCACCCGGGTGCTGCTCACCATCAGTGATGTCACACAGGTCAAGCGGCTCGAACGGGAATCGCAGCGGGCCAAGCTGCGCAGCAAAATCGTTGAAGCCGTGTTGAACGGTTCGGTCCCACGTATCCAGGATTTTGTGGTGGGCGCCCAGAATGCTCTTCGCCCCTATGTGGAGGCGATGAAGGTGGGACAGCTGACGGATGAGCAGATCACAGGTCTTTACCGCGAGGTGCATACCATCAAGGGCAACGCCCGCACCTTTGATTTGCAGGATCTGGCCGACAATGCCCATCAGGTGGAGAAGGAATTCGAGGAGTTGAAACGGCGTTCGGAAAACATGGAGAGCGAACAGATCGTGTTCATCCTGCAGGATCTTTTGGATACGCTTCATCATATTGAAAATGTCGAGACCGATGTGGTGGCCCGCTTGAGCCGTGCCGAGCAACAGACGGAGCATAATGTTCATCCCCGACTCTGGCGGATGTTTAAAAACCGCTGGGAACATCTGTCGCCTGAGCACGCCGCCCTGGAATTGCCGGAGCTGCAGCAGGATATTCAAATGATGAGCTATCGCCAGGCGCAGCCGTATTTTGCCGATCTCGTGCATGGCTTTGATGAAATCGCCGCGCAATTGAACAAGCCGGCACCCACCATTCACTTCGATATTCCGAATGAACTTTTCATGGATGCCGCGCTCGCCAAGGCGGTGAATGATATCCTCGTGCATATGATCCGCAATAGCCTCGATCATGGGATTGAAACTCCGGAGCTGCGGCGCCAGGCGAACAAGCCTGAGCGCGGTCAGGTGACCATCACCTTCCGTCCCCAGGGACGTGGATTCATTCTGGATTACGTGGATGATGGCTGTGGACTGAATCTGGAAAAAATTCGCAACCGCGCGATGCAGCTTGGTCTCCGGGAAGCTCTGGCCCAGGATCCCGAACAGCTTGTGCAGAGTATCTTCATGCATGGCTTCAGCACAGCGGAAGATGTGTCCGAAGTCTCGGGGCGTGGGGTCGGCATGGAAGTTGTTGCCAGGGAACTACGCACCTGGAAAGCACGCCTGCGTTGGAATCAGATGGCCCAGGCGTATACGGAAGCGCAGCTGTTGCCATTCGACATCAGTATTCTCTTTCCCTCGGGATCCGTTGTTGCCAGCGGCTCCGGCCATGAAGTACGGATCGCTCTCTAAGAGGCGACAGTTCACTCCAGCCCTTGACTTTTCGCGGCGAACTCGCGATTTTGATCTCCGCACTCGTAATGTCAAACCAAAGGATAAACATAATGAATGGCATGAAACTGTTGTGCGGCAGCGCTGTCGCAATTGGTCTGCTTTGGGCCTGTGGGGAACGATCCGGAGACTCTTCACACTCTGCGCCTGTATCCCAACACATGTTAGCAGCTCCCAGTCATGAACTTTGGGTCGATCCGGAATCGGCGGCCGCGAATGATGCCCGCACGTTGCGCGAGTCCGATCCGGAGGCGTACCGGCGGATTCAATACATCGCCGATCAACCGATGGCCCACTGGCTCGGTGGGTGGAGCGGGGATGTGGAACAAACCGTGCGGCGTCTCGCGGGTCAGGCCACTGGAAAAATTTTAACGCTCGTTCTTTACAACATTCCTCATCGCGACTGTGGATCCCATTCCGCGGGTGGGACACTGGCGAGTGAATATCGGCAGTGGGTGGAATCCATCGTCAGCGGTTTGGGTTCCCAAAAGGCTCTGCTGATTGTGGAACCGGACGCCGTAGCTCAGCTGGATTGTCTTGCGCCCGCGGGTCAGTCGGAACGTTTGACTCTGCTCCAGGATGCTGTGAAAATTTTGAAAAAAGCGCCGGGTGCACGGGTTTATTTGGATGCGGGCCATCCTGCCTGGCATCCGGCGGATGTGATGGCGGAACGCCTTTTGCAAGCAGGAGCGATGGCGGCTGATGGATTTGCTTTGAATGTTTCCAATTTTCAGACGCTTGAGTCCAATATAAGTTACGGCAGGACCATCCGGTCACGGCTGACCGGAAAAACCTTTGTGATTGATACCAGTCGCAATGGACGAGGTCCGGATCCAGAGGGGGTCTGGTGCAATCCAAGGTCACGGGCCCTGGGCCGGACACCTACATTGCAAACCGACACCGAGGGCGTGGACGCCTTTCTTTGGGTGAAACGTCCCGGTGAATCAGATGGCTCATGCAACGGTGGGCCGGGAGCAGGACAATGGTGGCGCGAAATAGCCTTGGACATGGCACAAGGAGCTGGAATTTGAACACAAGGAACCCCCAGTCGCGGGAAAGTCAGGAAGCTTTGATTCGGCGTCTCGCCTGGCTGCTCGACAGCTCGATTCGGATTCCAGGCACGCAATTCAAGATTGGGCTGGATGCCGTCATTGGTTTGATTCCCTGGGCCGGTGATGTCATCGGTTCCGCGCTGTCCATGGGGATCATCGGACTGGCTTTCCAAATGGGGGCCTCGCGCTGGACGCTGGTGCGGATGGGCTTTAATGTTCTCGTGGAAATGGTGGTCGGAGCGATTCCCGTGTTCGGCGATCTTTTCGATGCCTTTTATAAATCCAACGAACGCAATGTGCGCCTGCTCGAACGGAACCTGAGGCAACCGCGAGCGGCGCGCAAGGATTTCTGGTTCGTCAGCCTCATTGGGCTGGTTTTGATCGCAGCCCTGGGACTTTCCATTTATGGCACCTACCGGCTGACACTCTGGATTTTCCAGAGCATCAGCCAGTGGAATGCTTACTGACCTTCGAAGAGACGATCAAACTCCGCATAAGCCATCGCCGCTTCCACCTGAGCCCAGAAGCGGTGATAGTGAAACACCGGCGCCGGACCACCGGCCCGGTAGTTTTCCACCCGGGCAAAGTCCGGATCCTCACGATAACGCGAGCGCAGGCTGATGAAGGTCGCGCTGCTATTGATGAGACTGCCATCCGGCATTTTTCCCTGAAAACCGGATGGAACATAAACCGGATCAAAGAAGCGATGATAATCCTTCCGCACTTCCGGGACGGAGAGGCCTTTCGCGTCCTCATGCTTCCAGATGCGTTCCATCAGTTCCCGGGCCAGATCCCGCGCAGCGTGATCCACCTGCCCTTGATGGCGGGCGCGACCGGCAGCATGAAACATCAGGGTTTTGGCCAAAGCGGAGGCAATGCCGAGATCCTGCGTATGATCCATGACCTTCACACTCAATTGGGACTTCGGCTGGCCACTCCAGACCAGGGTTGCCGGAATTTCATAACCACCGTCCGGCAAAAGACGCGTGACGCTCATCACCCAGGGGACCCAGCGATTCAGCAACGCTTCCGCCCGGGCATCACCGGTCAGCGCATAAAGTTCCGCGACCCTTTGCATCGACCAGGCCTGCCAGCCAAACCAGGAGTTGGAACCAGGATCCAGATAAACGGGATCCTTTTCATAGGCCATGCCGTGAAAGGTGGACACACCAGCCGGATGTTCGGCATAGGCTCCCGCCCAGCTGTTGGTGGCGCCACCGGCGATGGCCCCTTCCTCGGACTGCAGCCACTGATAAAATTCCAGCTGACGATCCAGGCTCTGCGCCCAATCCTGCTGTCCCCCCTGCGAGCGCGGAATGAATTCCGGATCCTCGCTTAAGATATAAGCGGCCAAAGGATTCTGATAACCAAAATGCGCGGAACTGCTGCCGATGCGCCATGACCAGCGCGCAGCGCTATCGTCCGGATGGGAACCACCCCATGAATAATACCAACCCAGAAGATAGTGGGCGCTTTCATAGTGTTTGCCGCCAGGACAGGTGAGCTGGTGGCAGCCGATCGGTTTAAAGTATTTATCGAACATTGCGTAGCGCAGGTAATCGCCCATGCGCGAGGCTTTGGCCGTCAGGTCCTCAATGGCCGCCGCCTGGCCCTGCTCCCTGGCCACATTGCGGGCAAACCAGGTGGCCTGCACCAGACGCGCATCGGCATCCGGAGCATTGGTATAACGCCATTGCCGCTTGTAACCGGATCCATCTTGAATGAAGAGGCTTAAGTAACCCTGGTTGGGGGCACCGAAGCGGAACTCTTCAATGGAAGGATGCGGAATCGTCTCCCACACGGATTCCTGCGGCCCGCGCTGAAAGGTATTGATCCAGACGGGTTCATTCGACTTCCCAGAGTCGTCCTTCCCAAAGCCATACCAGTTACTGGTATCAAGGAGCCAATGCATCCCGTAGATCGCACCATCGCCATAGGTGCGCTTCAGATCCTCCGCCAGCGGATCCTGGCCGACGCTGACCTGGGCCTCCAGGGGAGAAGGGTAGGCCTGGGGTGTGCTGTTCTCCCGTGCGAAAGTGGCAGGAGACTGGGGATTGTAGGATTGGATTGAGGGCTGGTAGGGCGGCACCGCATAGGAATCGATGCGATCATAAACATAACGAAGAGGGGCAAAGTCACCCGTGTAATGGGCATACATCGCTTCGAGCCAGGCCCAGTAACTGAACGTCTCGCTCGTTGTGACATGACCATGATCGGGAGCCTCCACGATCAGAGTTTCCACAGCGTGATAAGGCAAATTGTAAGAACTGAAGTAACCGTTCCGCGGGTCGTGCAGTTTCCACCAGAGCGTGAAGAATTTATCCTGCCACGGGTTACCGCTGGGTACGCTTATTTCGCGGCCCTGAGCGGTGACAATTTTCAAGCCGGCCTCGGTCGCAAAGACCTTCGGCATGCTGGCATGAGCCCCAGGCCATTGCCCGGCCGAAACTTGAACCGCAACACCACCCGTGCCGGCCTCCGCTTCAACCCGCGTCCCAGCCGCAGGAAACGCCGGAGTCGCAAGCATGAGAGTGAAAGACAGGACGGCCCATCCTCGGCCAGCGGGTCCGGACAGCAAACGCTTGTGTCCCTTCATATGGCACCTCCATGTGAAATTGGTCCCACGCATGCGTGAGATCTGACTGTTGTTTTGTACCTTCTGCTTCTTTGTAAATATCTATAACAAAGTGCGGCGGGAGTCGATTCGGGAATTTCATAGAGCAGAAGCGACGTGTTGCATCCAATCGATTGCTGATAGAAGATGCGTGGGTAGTTTTTGCGTGAAGACAACTGGAGGCCGCTTGGGAAACGCTTGTTGCCCACCGTGGTCCCAGGTTCCAGGCTCACTCAATACCGACTCTCGCTGCGACCTTTCTGGGTTTGGCCCCCATAAATCCTAAAGTCATGCGCGAAAACTTGAGTGAACATGTGTCACAATAGAAGGGTTTATCGACGAGCTCCTATATCTTTTTGGCTAGTCCAAGCGATCACGTGACGCGACGGACCATGAAAAGCCAGATCCATGAGGGGTTTCGTTGACAAGTCAAGGAATCTATGGTTGTTTTCCGACCTCATTTAGGCTTCATCTGTGCGAAAGGAATGGCCGCGCATGTGGGTTGATCCAGACTCCTACCACTATCTGCCGATTTTGATCCTAATGACTATCGGTGCCATCATTGGTATCGTCCTCATCGCCGCCAACCACTTCCTCGGGGCCCGTATCCGTGAAAAGGTAAAGCAGCATTACGACGTATACGAGTGTGGCGTGCCACCGGTCGGCAACGCACGACAGCAATTCTCTGTTCGCTACTATGTCGTCGGCATAGTATTCCTCTTGTTCGATGTTGAAGTCGTCTTCATGTATCCATGGGCGATCGTCTATAAGAAATTCCTGTCCCAGGGATCCTTTATCCTGCTGCAGATGATCACATTTTTTGTGATTCTCCTTGCAGGTTATTTTTATTTGCTGGGCCGTCGCGGCCTGGATTGGGACTAAAGGAGGCTTGTTATGGCTAAGGATGGAAGCGCCAGCGTTATTCCAACGACACTGGATTTCGCCGTCAAATGGGCCCAAAAGAACTCACTCTGGCCGATGCCTTTCGGGACATCGTGCTGTGGTATTGAAATGATGTCCGCCCTGTCGGGAACCTACGATATTTCGCGCTTCGGCTCGGAAGTCGTGCGCTTTGCCCCACGGCAGGCTGATCTTTTGCTTGTGGCCGGAACCATCACCAACAAGATGGGCCCTGTCATCCGTCAGATCTATGACCAAATGCTCGAGCCCAAATGGGTCATCGCGATGGGCGCCTGCTCGTCGTCGGGCGGAATTTTTGATACGTACTCCGTTTTGCAAGGCATCGATGAAATCATGCCGGTTGATATCTATGTCCCTGGCTGCCCGCCGATTCCGGAAGGCCTGATTTACGCCATCCTCCGTTTGCAGGATGTCGTGGAAAAAGGCGCCCCGCGTCCGCGCATGCATCGGCTGACCCGTGAGGAGGCCGTGAATGCGATGAGCTATCGCAAGGTGATATCCGATCAGCTCATTGCGGGTTCGCAGGAAACGAAAGAGGTAGGTGAACCGAAATGAGTGACCCCGTTCCCCTTATTCGCGAAAGACAGGACAAAATGCACGCTCATCTCGAAGCCGCCTACAAGGAGTTTCGACTTGAGCGTGATCGCATTCAGGAGACTGTTTTGTGGCTGAACAAGCCCGAGCAGCTCCCAAAACTCGCCAAGGACCTTCGGGACGACAAGGAACTCCTCTTCGATCGCCTCTCCGACCTGACCGCTTACGACAACGTGGATCAGAAGGATGGTCAGAAGCGTTTTGTGGGTGTTTATCAGCTTTATTCCATGAAATATCACATCCGTCTGCGCCTCAAGGTGCTGGTCGCCGAGAATGAATCCCTGCCGACTCTGACGGGTATCTGGCGTGCCGCCAACTGGCTGGAACGCGAAGTTTATGACCTCTTTGGCATTCGGTACGAAGGTCACCCGGATCTTCGTCGCATCATGATGGACGAACGATTCCAGGGCCATCCTTTGCGCAAGGAATACGAGCTTAAGGATCGTCAGCCGTTCAGCGACTCGCTGCCGGCCCGCATTGCTCCCCGTGCTGCCACCGAACGCCTGAAGGACAGTGCACCATGACTCAATCCAATGTGAAGAATATGTCAACCGCGCAGCTGCGGGAACAATTGGTCAAGGAACGGCAGAGCCTGGCGGATTTTTACAATCCGAACGTGCTCGTGAACATCGGTCCCTCCCATCCGGCCATGCACGGAACGCTCCGCGCCATGTGTCGCGTGAACGGTGAAGTGATCGAGGACGCCACCTGCGAGATCGGTTATCTCCACCGCGCGATCGAAAAACTGGCGGAAAATCGCACGTATCATCAGTGGATCGTGTATACGGACCGCCTCAACTATTGTTCGGCTCTGGCCAACAACATCGCTTATGTGATGGCGGTCGAGGACCTGCTCGGCATCACCGTCACCGAGCGCTGCCAATGGATTCGCGTGATCTGTATGGAACTCGCGCGGATCATCGACCACATCATCTGTGTGGCCATCAACGCCCTCGACATGGGAGCCTTGACCTGCTTCTGGTACTTGTACCACTGGCGGGAGGAAGCCTACACGATGATCGAAGGCATGTGCGGGATGCGTCTGACCACATCCTATGCCCGGATCGGCGGGATGATGTACGACCTGCCGGACAACTTCGCCAGCGAGATGGCGAAATTCGTCGTCGGCCTGCCGCGCACCCTGGAAGACGTGGAGAAGCTTCTGACCACCAACCGTATCTGGGTCGATCGGACCAAGGATGTGGGAACCCTGACGGCGGAAGAAGCCATTAACTTCGGCGTGACCGGTCCCTGCCTGCGCGCCTCGGGCGTGGATTTCGACCTGCGTCGGGACCGTCCTTACTACACCTATTCGGAACTCGATTTCGATGTGGTGATTGGCCAGAACGGTGATGTCTATGACCGTTATCTGGTGCGTATGGAAGAGATGCGGCAGAGCATCCGCATTCTGCAGCAGTGCATGCAGAAGCTGCCCAAAGGCCCTCTGTGGGTCGAGGATCGGCGCGTGCGCATCCCCGAGAAAAAAGACGTTTATGAAAAGATGGAAGTCTTGATCCATCACTTCAAAATATTCATGGAAGGCATCGATGTGCCGCCGGGTGAGGCCTACAATTGTATCGAGTCACCGAACGGCGAACTCGGCTTTTACATCGTGAGTCGCGGTGGTCCCAAGGCCTGGCGTATCAAAATCAAGTCACCATCGCTTTTGCACTTCCAAACCTTTGAGCATTCGGTCAAAGGGGCCAAGATCCCGGATGCGATTTCGGTGCTCGGCAGTTTGAACATCATCGCCGGCGAACTCGACCGTTGAGATTGGCTGTACAGGAGCTTTCCCGTTATGATTATCGATCAACATATCAGTCAGCGCATCGACGAACTGCGACCGCAGTTTCCAACCGAGCAAGCCCTGCTGTTGCCGCTTCTGCATGAAATTCAGGCAAAGGAAGGGTGGATCTCGAAGGAAGCCATCAAGGAAGCCGCCGGCTTTCTGCACCTGCCCGTAGCCCGGGTCGAGGAAGTGGTCTCGTTCTATACCATGTACAACCGCCAACCCGTCGGCAAGCAGCACGTTCAGATCTGCACCAACATCGCCTGCTATCTGCGCGGCGCCGACCACCTTCTGCAGTGCCTTGAAAAACGACTCGGCATTCATGAGGGCGAGACGACTCCGGATGGTCGTTACACGCTGACTGCTGTGGAATGCCTGGCCGCCTGCGGCACGGCTCCCGTGGTTCAGGTGAATAATGACTATCATGAAAATCTGGACGAGAGATCGCTGAACCAGCTGATGGATCGTTTGGATAAGGAGCTGCTCGATGGCTGAACTCTTGCTCACCAAACACAACGGAGCCAAGGATTCCCATACCCTGGCCTTCTATAAGTCGGTTGGCGGCTATGCGGCCCTCGACCATGCCCTGACCATGACACCGGATGCTGTGATCGACGAGGTGAAGAAATCCAACCTCCGCGGTCGCGGCGGTGCCGGCTTTCCCACCGGGATGAAGTGGTCATTCATGCCGAAGAATCCGGTGGACGCTCAGGGGAATCCCAAACCCAAGTACCTTGTCTGCAATGCGGACGAAGGCGAACCTGGAACTTTTAAAGACCGTCTGCTTTTGACTCAGCATCCCCATATGCTGATCGAAGGCATGATCATCGCGGCGCATGCGATCGGCGCGAGTCAGGGTTACATCTATATTCGTGGTGAATTCTATCACGAGACGCAGATCGTCAAAGCGGCGATCAAGGAAGCGCGTGCGGCCGGCCTTTTGGGCAAAAACGTGAAAGGCCGCCACTGGAACTTTGACATTGAAGTCTATCGTGGTGCCGGAGCTTATATCTGCGGCGAGGAAACGGCGCTTTTGAGCAGCCTCGAAGGCCGTCGCGGGGAACCCCGTTTGAAACCACCCTTTCCCGCTCAGGTCGGCGCCTTTGGAATGCCGTCCTGTGTGAACAACGTGGAAACCTTCTGTGCGGTGCCCACGATTATTAAGGACGGCGCGGCGAAATTCGCAGCGATCGGCACCGAGCGTTCCGGTGGAACGCGCCTTTTCTGTGTGTCCGGTCATGTGGAAAAACCCGGCGTCTATGAACTTCCTATTCATATGAACCTCAAGGATCTCATTGCCCACTGCGGCGGTGTCCGCGGCGGACGCAGCGTCAAGGCCGTGATTCCCGGTGGAGCCTCGGCTCCGATGCTGCGCGGGGATGAGATCGATGTCGCGATGGACTTTGACAGTCTGGCCAAGGCAGGAACCATGGCCGGATCCGGCGGTGTGATCGTCATCGATGATCAGACCTGTATTGTTGAGGCCGCTGCCCGTCTTTTGAAATTTTACGAGCACGAATCCTGCGGTCAGTGCAGTCAATGCCGCGAGGGCAGCCACTGGCTGGCCCGCATGTTCAACCGTATTGAAGCGGGGCAGGGAACAGCTGCGGACCTCGATAAAATCGCGCTTATTTGCGGAAATATGGCGGGTCAAACCATCTGTGCTTTCGCCGATGCGGTGACCGGTCCTGCCCTGTCGACAATTCGCAAGTTCCGTGCGGAGTTTGAAGAGCATGTGCGTCTGGGGCGCTGTCCATCCAAGCCAGAGCATTACGTCCGTCCGCACGACCACCACGCCAGCGCCCGGCTTTGATTGGAGTCAGGAATGAGTACGACTGAAACCCCTAAGCCCAAAGTTACGATCGATGGGCAGGCCATAGAATTCCAGCCCGGTGATACCATCATGCGGGCGGCTGAACGCGCGCATATCGATCAGGGCATTCCCCGTTTTTGTTATCACCCCGGCCTGCCGGTCGCGGGTACCTGTCGCATGTGTACCGTGGAAGTGGAAAAGGCCCCGAAACTGATGACGGCCTGTTCCACGCCCGCAGCGGATGGCATGGTCGTCCACACGCAGTCGGAGAAGGTTCGCAAGAGCCGCGCCGGCGTGATGGAATTCCTTCTGACCAACCACCCGCTGGATTGCCCCGTCTGTGACCAGGCGGGTGAATGTTCTTTGCAGGAATACAACTACGAATATGGTCCCGGAACGAGCGAGTTCCGTGAGGAAAAGCGGGTCTTTGTCGAAGCCCAGACCAAGCCTCTGTCGGACCGTCTGACCCTCAACATGAACCGCTGCATCCACTGCGAGCGCTGCGTGCGCTACACGGAGGATGTGACGAAGACCAATGAACTTCTGATGAACAGCCGCGGCTGGCGCAAGGAATTGACCACCGCGCTGGAAGAGGGGATGTTCAACGAGTATCAGGGCAATATCGCCGATATCTGCCCGGTCGGTGCGATCACCTTCAACGACTTCCGCTTTCAAAAGCGCGTCTGGTTTTTGAAGGAAAAAACCGGGATCTGTGACGGCTGTGCGAAAGGCTGTTCGATCTATGCTGATCAGGAAAAAAACGTCATCTATCGGTATCGGGCCCGGCACAATGAAGCCGTGAACGGTCACTGGATCTGTGATGAGGGGCGCGTCTCGTTCCACACCTATCAGCACCGGGAACGCATACTGCATCCCATGCTGCGGGCGCAGGGACAGCTCGTCGCCACCAACTGGGAAACCCTGGTGTCCTGGCTTCTGCCGCTTCTGGCCAGCGCGAAACGCACGCTGCTCGTCATCGGCACCGATGCCACGAGTGAAGAGGCGGCCACGCTGATGCAGATTCTGCCCGGCTTTACCCAGGGTGAGGTAGTGCCGCGTTTCCACAATGGAACGAACGGGGTGCGGACGTCGACCGACGATGAGCCGATCGATCACCTCCTCCGTCGCAAGGATAAAACGCCGAATACCAAAGGCATGGAGCTTTTGGGTCTGCATCCGCTGACGGAGCAGGACCAGGGCTTTGATGTGGCCATTTATTTCCGCTCGGGTCGCGCGGCGATACCGGCACAAAAACTGGGCCAGGTGGAAATCGCCTGGGGTGTCTTCACAAGTCCTGAAGTGGAACGCTTTGCAGCGGTCATGCCCGGCCTGGGCTCCGTGGAAAAAGCCGGAACCTTCATCCAGTGTGATGGTGTCACGCAAAGCTTTGAAGCGGTTGTTCAGGCTCATGGTGCCAGTGCTTCGGTCAAAAAAATTCTGGATGGGATGCGCTTGAAAGCCAACGCACCTGTCCTGGCCGCGCGTGAGGTAGCCCGTGACTCTGTTTGATAGCATCGCTCTGTCTCTGAAGCTGATCTTTGTGCTGGGTGTGACCCTGAATGCTGTACCGGTCATGGTCTGGTTCGAACGTCGTGGTTCGGCCTGGATTCAGGGACGGATCGGCCCCAACCGGGTGGGTCCCTTTGGACTTCTGCAGCCGGTGGCGGACGTGCTCAAGTTCGTCTTCAAGGAGGACTTTGTTCCGGCTCAGGCCTCCAAGTTCCTCTATCACCTGGCACCGGCCATCGCGGCCGTTGCGCCTCTGGCAGCCTTTGCCGCGATTCCCTTTGGCAGCTACATGATCATTGGGGGGCGGGAAGTGCCTCTGCAGATCGCGCAGCTGGATATGGGCGTCCTTGCGGTGCTGGCCTTTGCCGGCCTGGAAGTCTATCCGCTTATGCTGGCCGGTTGGGCTTCGAACAACAAGTATGCGATCTTCGGCGCGCTTCGCGGCAGCAGTCAGATGGTCAGCTATGAAATCGGTATGGGTCTGTCGCTCGTTTCGATGCTGCTGATCTATGGCACGCTTGATCTGAATGCGATGGTTCAATACCAGGAACACTACTGGTTCGGCGTGATCCCGCGCTGGGGCATGTTCATGAACCCGATCGCCTTTATTATTTTCCTGATTGCGATTTTCGCAGAAACCAACCGCCTGCCCTTCGACCTGCCGGAAGGCGATTCGGAGCTGGTGGCCGGTTATCACGTGGAATACGGCGCGACAAAATTCGCCATGTTCTTCTTCGCTGAATATGTGGCGATGATCATGGCGGCCTCGCTCTTTGTGACTCTTTTCGCCGGCGGCTATGCACTGCTGCCCGGTTTGGGGCTCCTGTCGAACGGTGTCGCCGGCCTTTTCGGTTTGGGCACTGTTGGAACACAAAACCTGATCGCGATCCTTCAGGCACTCGGCTTCATCTTCAAGGTGGGCTGCGTGATGTTCTTCTTTGTCTGGGTCCGATGGACTTTGCCCCGCTTCCGATTCGATCAGCTGATGAATCTGGGATGGAAGATTCTCTTCCCCATCGCCCTGGCCAACCTGCTTTTCATCGCGATCGTCATTGCATTGGTAGGGGTGTGATATGGCAACCAAAGTTGTTACACGCAAGGAAGGCTACTGGGATAAGTTTTATCTCCCGGCCCTGGCGGTTGGTCTGAAAGTGACCATTAAACAGTTTTATAAGACCCTGTTCAAAGGTCAGGCCACGACCATTCAGTATCCGGAAGTGAAACGCAACTACTCGCAGCGTTTCCGCGGCATGCATTTTATTTCGGTCGATGAAAACAAGACCGAGAACTGCACGGCCTGTTATCTCTGTCAGACCGTTTGTCCTGCGGAATGCATCACCATCATCGCGGAGGAACGGGACCCTGAAGAGAACGTTTATGGGGTGCGCAAAGAAAAGAAACCCAAGAGCTTCGATATCGATGCTCTGCGTTGCTGCTTCTGCGGCATGTGCGAGGAAGCCTGTCCCAAGGATGCGATCAAGCTGTCCCGTAACTACGAACTGGCCACCACGAGCCGGGCAGAAGCCTTCTATGATCTCGATCATTTGAAAAGGGAGGTCAAAGGCCGTGGTTAATCCTGTGATCCTGGTCCTCGCCGTTATCATCATGCTGCTGAGCCTCGGCATGATCTTCGCCAAAAATCCCATCAGCAGCGCGATCTCGCTGGTGGGCTTGATGGTCGCGCTGGGCGGTATTTACGCTCTCATCGGAGCTCATTTCGTGGCCGCCCTGCAGATCATCGTCTATGCGGGTGCGGTGATGGTCCTCTTCGTTTTCTCCATCATGCTCCTGAACATGGAAGAGGAAAAAGGAGAGGTTGATTTTGCCTCCTGGAAAACCTATGCCGCCCTGGGCGTGAGCCTGGGCCTCGTCGGATTTCTGGCCGTCGCATTTTTCAACTGGTCACAGGAAACCGGACTCCCGACCCCGGACATTTACTCCGTGCAGAAGATTAAAGAGATAGGCGGCAACGTCGTGGCGGTGTCCGGCCTGCTCTTTTCGCAGGCCTATTTTCAATTCGAACTGATCTCGTTGCTGCTCCTGGTCGCCATTGCCGGTGCCCTGGTTCTGGCCAAAAGAAAGGTGGACTGATGGATACCGGTGTTCTTCTGCACATTCTATCGGCCTGGCTATTCTGTATGGGGCTTTTGGCCATCTGTATTCGTCGCAACACTCTGGTTATGCTCATGGGGATCGAGCTCATGCTGAACGGCGTGAACCTGTCCTTTGTGGCGTTTGCCCATGAGCTGCAGCAGCTCGTCGGCCAGCTGCAGGTGTTCTTTATTATCACCGTCGCAGCCGCGGAATCGGCTGTGGGCTTGTCCATTCTGGTCAACGTCTACCGGAATTTCGGTAGTATCAAGACCGACCGTACCCAGACCTTGCGAGGCTGACCCATGAGCGAACTTGTTCCTTCCAACCTGCCTTTGTGGATACTCCTGCTGCCGCTCTGTGGTTTTGTCTTCAATGGTGTGATTTATCCTTTGCTGACCCGCGGTGTTTCGAAAACGAACAACACGATCTCCGGTCTGGTGGCCACGCTCGCGATGCTGGCCAGCTTCTTTTTCGCCTTCAGCGCCTTCCGTGAATTGGCCGCTGTTCCTGGCGCCCTGCATACGACTGTGTATCAGTGGGTGGCGATGAGCGATTTCTCGGTGGGATTGAATCTCCATCTGGATCGACTCAGTGCGATCATGGCGCTTATCATCACCGGCATCGGCAGTCTGATTCATCTCTATAGTATCGGCTACATGTCGCATGAAAAAGGCGCCGCGCGCTTCTTTGCGTATTTGAACCTGTTCTGCTTTGCGATGCTGATCCTGGTGCTCAGCGATAACCTGCTCTTTGTCTTTTTCGGATGGGAAGGCGTGGGCCTTTGCTCCTATCTGCTGATTAGTTACTGGTATGGCGAGTCCGCCAACGCCGATGCCGCCCGGAAAGCCTTCCTCGTGAACCGGATCGGTGATTTTGGTTTCGTGATCGCCATGTGCATGCTCTATGCGAAATTCGGCACGCTGACCTTTACGGAGCTTCTGGAGCAAATATCACCCACGCAAGCCGGTTTCCTGACTGGTGTCGCGGTGCTGCTCTTCTTCGCGGCGACGGGCAAGTCCGCTCAGTTTCCTCTCTATGTCTGGCTGCCCGATGCAATGGCGGGTCCCACCCCGGTTTCGGCGCTAATTCACGCCGCAACCATGGTCACCGCAGGGGTTTACCTGTTCGCACGGATGCATTTCCTCTTTGAACTGACCCCGGCTGTGATGACCACGGTGGCCTGGATCGGGGCCTTCACGGCCTTGATCGGTGGCACCATCGCTCTCGCTCAGAATGATATCAAAAAGGTGCTGGCTTACTCCACCGTTTCGCAGCTGGGCTTCATGTTCCTGGCCACGGGCGTTGGCGCTTATCATGCCGCTGTTTTCCATCTGATGACTCATGCCTTCTTTAAGGCGCTGCTCTTCCTCGGAGCGGGATCGGTGATCCACGCCTGTGATGGGGAGCAGGACATGCGGAAAATGGGAGGGCTGCGCAAGGCTCTGCCTATCACGCATGCGACCATGCTGATCGGCAGTCTCGCCATCATGGGGATTCCGCTGTTCAGTGGCTTTTTCAGCAAGGATGAAATTCTCTTCATGGCGGAAGCGATGCCGCGCGGCAGCATGGGCCTCTTTACGGCCGGTGCCGTTGCCGCGTTCCTGACCGCTGTTTATACCTTCCGCTTGATGCACATGACCTTCTGGGGTCAGGCGCGCAGTGGTATTCATGGCCATGAGTCGCCCTGGGTGATGACGGTGCCGCTTATCATTCTCGCCGTTCTCGCGACCTTTGGAGGTTTCCTGGGAGTCCCGCATGAACTGGCCCATACCCTGGGACTGCCGTCGCACCTGATCGGGGAATGGCTGTCGCCTGTCGTACCCGCCGCGGCTGTGGATCTGCATGCCGCGCCAATGAGCGAAGGCTTCGTGTCGATTCTCGCCATCGCCTTGAGTGTGCTCGGTATCACGGTCGGCCTGGTGCTCTTCAAAAGAACGTTCACGCTGCCGATTCCTTCCCTCGGGAAACTCCTGGAGGGCAAGTATTACGTCGATGAACTTTATAACGCCGTTTTTGTGCGTCCTCTCTATTGGATCGGCGATCTGATCGCCCGCACTTTGGAAGGACGTCTGATGCAGAACCTTGGCAACTGGATGGGCGTGGGCTCGTCGTGGTCCGGTGATCGTCTGCGGGCTCTGCAGGGCGGAGATCTTCAGGTCTTTGCTCTGATACTCCTGGCCGGACTTTCGCTCATCGTGGCAATCTCTCTCTTCTGGACGAACGTATGAACCAGCTCCTCTCTTGGATGATTTTTCTTCCGGCTGTCGGTGCCGGTCTTATTCTTCTTTTGCCGCAGGCCAGGCTCGCGAGGCCGCTCGGGGTGCTGATCAGCGCCGTGGTGGCTGCGATGGGTTTGATGCTCTGGTTCAACTTTGATACCCAGGCGCTGGGTCCTCAATTTGGGATCAAGCAGCCCTGGCTGCCGGACCTCGGCATCTCGTTCGATGTGGCCCTGGATGGTTTGAACCTGCCGCTGGTGGTCTTCACCGCGCTGCTCACACCCCTGGCCTTTTTGGGAACCTGGTCGCTGCCGGCGGATGCGACCAACAGCATGCAGAAGCGCATGACGGCTCTGGTGCTTTTGATGGAATGCGGGGCGCTCGGCACGTTCCTGAGTCAGGACCTTTTCCTGTTCTATGTGTTCTGGGAAGTGATTCTGATCCCGGCCTATCTTTTGATCGGTATGTACGGTGGCGCGGATCGCGTGAAGACCACGCTGCAATTTTTCATCTATACCTTTGCCGGTTCGCTTCTGATGCTGGTCGGCATCGCCTGGATGATCTATGCGCAAAAGTCCACGACGGGTGTATTCAGTGCCTCCATCGCGGATCTGCAGAACCTGCGTTTTGCCTTTGATCCCGCCTCGGGCTGGGGTGGACTTCTGTCCGCTCAAGGTCTGCTGTTTGCAGCCTTTGCCGCCGCCTTCTTTGTAAAATCGCCTTTGGTTCCCTTCCACGCCTGGCTGCCTTCGACCTATACGCAGGCGCCCACGCTGGTGACGATCTATCTCGCCGCTGTGCTCTCGAAGATGGGAACCTACGGTATTCTGAAAATTCTTCTGCCCCTCTTCCCGGAAGCTGCGCGCGCCTTTGGTCCCACTCTGATGTGGCTCGCCGCGATCGGCATCGTTTATGGAGCCCTGCTGGCCATTGCCCAGAAGAATCTGAAAACGGCCATCGCCTACTCTTCGCTCTCGCACGTGAGTTACATCCTGCTCGGGCTTTTCTCGCTGACGCCGTCGGGCATGAACGGTGCGCTTTTGCAGATGGTCAACCACGGGATTGCCATTACCGGACTGTTCCTGCTGGTCGGGCACTTGGAAAAAAGTCGTGGCAGTCTTGAACTGTCCGCCTTTGGTGGTCTGGCGAAAACCACGCCGGTGCTGGCCACCTCGTTTATGATGATGGTGCTTTCGTCGGTGGCTCTGCCGGGAACCAACGGCTTTGTCGGTGAATTCATGGTGCTGGTGTCGAGCTTCCGCGTGGAAAGTGGAGCCACAATCCTGGCGGCCACCGGCATGGTGCTCGGCGCCGTGTATATGCTGAACCTTTATCAAAGGACCATGTTTGGGGCCACGGAGGGCAACACCGCGGCTGTGAGCTGGTCGGATCTGAGCGTCAAGGAAATCGTTGTGATGGCCGTCCTGAGTACCGCTGTCGTCGGGATTGGTGTGGCGCCACAGGGATATCTGGATCGTTCCAAACTGGCTATCGAGGCGACTGTGAAACACATCAGTCCCGAACCCACGCAACCCGATCAATCGGGTCGTGTTTCCACCTTCTGATGTTGAGCAAGAGGAGTCCTTGTGTCGTTCGAAGAACTATTTCCCATTCAAATCTTAGCGGCCGAGCAATGGCAGGCTTTGATGCCTTTGCTGCTCATGAGCCTCAGCTCGGTCCTGGCTCTTCTTTTTTCGCCCTGGCATAATCGGGGACGTCTGGCCTCGTTTACCACGCTGGTATCCGGTTCGGTGCTCGCTCTTTTGAGCCTGAGTTTCTCGGTACCCGACGCGCCGGTGTCCATCATGGGTGGGGTCCTGGTTATCGACCGGCTGAGTCAGGTCTTCTCCGCTCTGGCGGTTGCTGCGGGTCTGGCGGGTGCGTTCATGACCCTGGGCTATGATCGGCGTGAAAACCTGGTATCCGAGGTTTATGCCCTGATCGCCTTTTCGGTGGTCGGGATGATGATCCTTGTCAGCACCCGGGATTTGCTGATGCTCTTCATCGGTCTTGAATTGATGTCGCTCGCCGTTTACGTCCTGGTCAGCATGCGCCGTCAGGCGGCAACGGCTGCCGAAGCGGGTTTGAAATACTTTCTGCTCGGCGGCGTCGCCAGTGCGATTCTCCTTTATGGAGTGACCCTGCTCTACGGCAGTACCGGCAGTTTGAAATTTGATGTGATCGGTGAAGGCTTGAATCGACTCTGGCAAAACGAGTTGCCCATGCTGCCGGTCGTCGGTCTTGTGATGGTCGGCATCGGCTTTCTCTTTAAAGTGGGTGCCGTGCCCTTTCATGTCTGGATTCCCGATGTCTATACAGGAGCCTCAACTCCTGTCACCGGCTTCATGATCTCCGGGGTCAAAGCCACTGCGATCGGCGCGCTTTTGCGCTTCAGTGCGGATGTCTTTGCGCTGCCCGGGCTCCTGGCTGTGGGCGGCAGCTTCTACTGGATTCTGTGGGCGATCATTGCCGTGACTTTGATCTTTGGAGCCCTGGTGGGTCTAAGGCAAACGAGTCTCAAACGCATGCTCGCGTATTCGACCATTGTGCACACCGGGTATGTTCTGCTCGGCTTTTTGGCTTTGATCATGGGGCAAACGGAAGGTGCGTCCGATGCCATCGTATCCTATACGCTCTTTTATGTGGTCATGAACCTCGGTGGTTTCGCTGTCCTCACGCTGCTCAGTCCTGAAGATAGTGATGAACCCAGTCTGCAGGATCTGGCTGGTCTTGGACAGCGGCGTCCCTATCTGGCTTTTGCGTTGAGTCTTTTCCTTCTCAGCATGGCCGGCATTCCGCCCACGGCGGGTTTCTTTGGCAAGTATTATCTCTTCATGAGTGCGCTGTCAGCGGGTGAACTCGGTCTCACCGTTCTTGCGGTGGTGGGCAGCGTGATTTCCGCGGCCTTCTATCTGCGCCCTCTGGTTTACATGTACATGCGTCCCGGTGAGCAAGGGATCACGGCCGAACACCGCTGGGCGGGAAGCTCCGCGGTGGTGGGACTCGCGGCCGTCCTCACCGTGTTCATGGGCCTGGTGCCGTCCTGGTTTTCCGGACTTATGAAGTAAATACGATTCAGACAAAAAAAGGCCTGGCTCTTCGCGGAGCCAGGCTTTGTTTTTTTCTCGGTGTTTTCTCCCTGAGTTTTACCTCAGGAGATGACGTCCTTCAGGGGAGCATAAGGAAGTATAAGTTGAAGGGCCTTGGGCAGAACCCACCCGATTGCGACCAGAACTCCAAACGGCATAAAAAGTACCGCGAGTCCTGTCACCAGCACCGCTGCGCGAATACGCTTCGACTTGATCATGGCGATTATTCCGCTCACGAAAAGTGCTAACAGGCAAAGTTCAAGCATAATGGTCCTCTGGTGGTTCCCTTGTGTATTGACCGTCGTCCAGACCCGTTATCGGCATTTCTTGGAAAAACTTGAGCGAATGACAAAAAAATCCATGATATGGACAGGATGCCCAAGCGTATTGGCCACTTGGACAGTTTTGTTCAGGTGGAAAAACGAAGAAAGGCCAGGGAGCATAAAAAAAGCTTCGATCCCGAGGGATCGAAGCCGTTTCTCTAAGAAAATAGCCAAAGCACGGAAAGACCTTAGATCGCGTCTTTCGCGAGTAGTTTTATGGCTTTACCAAGGCCGACCAGCACACCAAAGGGCAGAAACATCACAAGCATACCGGCAAATACGATAGGACGGGCCAGACGATGCATGATGCTCACGGGTCGACGCATATTGTTCCCTCTAGCGATGTTTGTCTTGCGAACCTCTTAACAAACGTATCGGATATTTGGGGAATAACTTGAAAAGAGGGCGATTATACGTGGAAATTCCGTGGGTTGCGAAGGCCGGTTTTTCGGAGGTTTGAGAAAGGGGGCAGCCGGAGGCTGCCGCGCCTCAGTTGGTTCGGTTCCATATCTCGATCATGGTTCCGCCGCCCAGGCTGGTGCTATCCACATCCATTACAATTTGATCATTGGTATAGCTCGTGATGAATGAGGAGTAATAGGACGTGAACTTGCCAACAATCGCCCCATCTCCCATGAGGATCAGTTTGCTGAAATTCGCGAAACTGTCCGCGGCGGCCATGGTCCGCAGAAGACAGGATCCTCCGGTGGTGACACTGATCTGAGTCAGGGATGTGACCACGATGGTTCCAGTGACCGGATTCTCCGGCGTGGTGCCGTTTGCAATATCAGTATAGGAGCAGGTCACCTGCCAGGTGCCCGGGAGCACGGCAGCCAGAGGGAGAGGATTGCGTTCATTGGAAGCGACGGTGATGGTGCCCAGCTCGGATGTTTTACCGGCTGTGACACTGACGCTGACGTCCTTGATGTAATAGCCCTTGGTGACGCGAATATTGTAAGTCCCGGCCGGCACGAAGAGGAGGCTAAAGGTCCCATCATCGCCGGTGCGCACGAAAAAGGATTTGCCGGGAATAAAGATATCCGCACCCGCCAGGGTAACATTCGCATCGGCAAAGGCGAGCGTTCCGGTGATGGCGGTGACCTCTTTCAGGGTGGACTGTCCCGTCTCCAGCTTGCTCTCGGCGGTCAGCAGATCCTCGGATAAGTCGAGCTTGCGACGCACACCCAGAGCCCGACCGGTCCCATCATCGGGAACCTTCACCTGCAGGGTATATTGAAAATCATCAGCCGTGGCCGCATCACCGGATTCCGCCAGCCCGGTTTCCGTGGAAAAGCTGGAGTCGATAATCAGCGCACCGGCTGCCACATCCACCGCGAAATTCCCGGACGTATCCGTGGTGCCCTGTGCGACCACCACTCCATCATTCCGGAGCAGCTCCACCTCCTTGTTCTGCAGAACAGCGGTATTGGAGGGATCCTCGCCATTGGCCACGCTGCCCGAGATAATCAGCGACTGCGTGGGAATCAAGGCGACTTCGTCTTCCGGAGCTATCGTATTGTGAATCACCTGCTCGGTGGTATCGCCCTTGCAGCCCTGCATAATTATAAACATGACAGATAAAGCGACCAGTTTCCTTATCATTGCTACCTCGTCTGGATAAGCCTATTGGTTAATCCAAGTTTAGGAGGTCTGCGTTTGTCTGACAAGGTGGCCTTGCTGGTCCGCTTTGTGCTTTAATACCTTCGCCATAAGGAGGGCTGCTCCATGAAACTATTTATTTACGATCTGGCTTTGCAACCGGACTATCAAGACCCGGCTGCATGGGATGCGCGGGTGGAAGAGGTTTTCAATCAGCATGCGGATTATCTGAATCAGGCCATCAAGCATGGTCGCGTGATGCTCGTGGGTCGCACGGATACGGCGCCCAAGGATAATTACGGCCTGGTGGTTTTCGAAGCCGAAAATCAGGCGGATGCGGAGGAGTTCATGAAAGGTGATCCCGCCATCGCCCGTGGCGTGATGCAGGGTCGTGCCTTCCCCTTCAAGCTTCTCAAGGTCACCGACCAGGCCCGGAAATGGCAGGCTTGGTGAGAGGCGGCATCAAAGGAATTCGGCCCGGCAGAGGAGACGGTGAATGCGCTGCATCTCCTCCTGCCCTGGCGGTCGTACCATGAAGGGCACCCGACGCCAGCGCGGATCATCCTTCGCAATCGCCGGCGCCGCGACAGCCTGAAAGAAGGCCCCTTTCAATTTAGGTGTGCAGCTCAAAAAAATTTGCGTCAAAGGGTGGATGCGGCTCCAGCCCTGCATGCGTTCATGGATTTCCTCGAAGAAAAGTTGCGACTGCCGCAGCCTGATGCGCGAACCCAGGCGGGATTTGCCCTTTTCCTGCAGGTAGGTGAGTTGGGCACGGCCCTGGGTTTTGCGCACCATATACTTTTGGATCTGTTTGGATTCAAGGATCTCATCCGCCTGCGCCACGGCCACGGACGCGCGTCCGGCCTGGATCAGCATCAAACCATAGCAGGCGGGATCATCAATGGCGTCCCGCAGTTCATCGAGCGTGGACCAGCCGGCCCGCCGCAGAATCAGGGGCAGGCGCAGAGTGCGGTCGCCACTGATCACGCAGTCCTCTTCCACCCGGGCATCGACGGCGATGGTTTCAACCCATTCCACGAAATCGGCATAGGATAGATAGCGGGGCTCGTTCATTTACGTCACCACAAACTGCCGGTTCACCAGCTTGTAATACATCCCTTCACGTTCATTCATCAACTCCTGATGGCCTCCGCTCTGCACAATCCGTCCTCCCTGGATCACCAGGACACGATCGGCATTTCGCACCGTGGAGAGGCGATGAGCGATCACCACCGTGGTGCGTGACTGCATCAGAAGGTCGAGCGCCTCCTGGACGAGGTGTTCACTTTCCGCATCCAAAGCACTGGTGGCCTCATCCAGAATCAGAATCCGTGGATCCTTGAGCATGGCCCGGGCAATCGCCACGCGCTGCCTTTGTCCTCCGGAGAGCTGAATGCCACGCTCGCCGACGATGGTGTCATAGCCCTGAGGAAAACCGCTGATAAACTCATGCGCATGGGCTGCCCGCGCGGCCGCCTCGACTTCGGCATCTGTGGCCGTGGCCTTGCCATAGCGAATGTTGGCGGCAATCGAGGCACTCAAAAGCACAGGATCCTGCGAGACCACTCCAATCTGCTGGCGCAACCATTCGCCATCCAGCGTGCGCACATCCTGTCCATCCAAACACACCCGGCCCTTCGCAGGATCATAGAAACGACAGATCAAACTCGCAATGGTGGACTTTCCGCTGCCGGAAGGTCCCACCAGAGCCACGACCTCGCCCGGTCGAATATTGAGATCCAGCTCCTGCAGAACCATCACATCCGGACGCGAAGGATAATAAAAATCCACAGCCTGAAACTGCAGGTATCCCGTCACCCGGGGCAGGGTCTGCCCGCCGCGCAGAGGGATTTCCGGTTGCCGGTCCAGGATTTCAAAAACACGCCGCGCGGCTCCGGTCGCTGACATGAAGTCCGTCCAGAGCGATCCCAGGGCCCCGACGGCAACCGCCACCGTCATCGCATAAAGGATAAAACTGGTGAGATCGCCAACGGACATTTCTCCCGCGATCACGAGGCGCCCCCCGTACCAGAGCACGCCGGCAATGGCCGCATAGCCGAGCAGACTGGCCAGGGCTGAGATGTAAGCAATGCTGCGAATCCTGAGGCGCGCTAGGCCATAGGAACGTTGCACGGCCTTCGCATAGCGCTGCACTTCACTCGATTCCTTGGCAAAGGCCCGCACGGTACGAATGCCTGAGATGGTTTCCTCGGCCACGATTCCGGTTTCCGCCAGGGCATCCTGCACGTCGCGTGAAATCTTCCGCACGCGCCGACCAAAGAGGGCGGTGCCGATCGCCAGGGGCGGAACGCAGCCGAGCAGTCCAAACGCCAGCACCGGCGAGGTGTAAATCAAGAGGATCAGACCACCGACCGCGGCGCCGAGATTTCGCATCGACATGGAAATATTCACGCTCACCGCGTTTTGCAGAACCGTGGCATCCGATGCGAGGCGACTCATCAGTTCACCCGTTCGGCGGCTGTCGAAGAAGGCGATGTCCTGTTCCATGATCGAACGGTAGAGCTGCTCCCGCAGGCTGGCGACGATTTTTTCGCCCGCGCTAGTAAAAAGATAATAGCGCATGCCACCCGCCAGCGCCTGCACGCAGAATACCGCCAGCATCATCAGGGCGGCCTGGTCCACGGCCGAGGGCTGTCCGGAGCCCAGAGCCTCATCAATAATGACCTTGACGGCCTGCGGGTAGATGAGAAGCATGCTGCTTCCCAGAATCAGAAAGATCAGACCGAGACCCAGCCGTCGCCGTTCCGGCCAGGCGAGTTTTAAAATGCGGGAGAGTCCAGGTGTTTGAGTCTTCGTAGGGTTCAAAGGAAAGTCCAGGTGTTTGAGTCTTCGTCGTGTTCAAGAGATATCCAGTCCATGGAAGGAAAAAAGCCCTTGTTCAGAAAACAAGGGCCAGAGCGGACTTATTTTTTCTTTTTCTTGCGGGCCGGCTTGGCCTTCTTTCCCGCCGAAGATTTTTTCGCAGCTTTTTTCTTCGCGGGTTTGGCGGCTTTTTTCACGACTTTTTTCTTCGCAGCCTTGGCCGTTTTTTTCTTTTTGGCGGCGGGGGCTTTTTTCGCCGCCTTTTTCTTCGCAGCTTTCTTTTTGCCAGCGGCAGGTTTTTTGGCTGCGGCCTTCTTTTTGGCGGCCGGCTTGCGGGCCTTCTTTTTGGCTTTGGGTTTGGCGTCCGTGGATTCTTCTTCACCGTCGGATTCCGGAGCCATCGCGGCGTCCTGTTCCGCCCCGCTCAAGGCCTCATCGATCGCCTGCAGCAGGACCTGAACTTCCTGATCGAGGCTGACCGGATCTTCAATTTCATTGAGGTCATCCAGGATCAGGCGCAGCGGCTGATGAAATTTGCTGTCGATGCGCGACCAGATCTCCTCCAGGTCTTCATTGCGTGCATAAGCGATAAAAAATTCTTTCAAAGGCTCAGCCAATCGCGTATCGGAACGGATGACTGATGTTACCATTGCGGGGAAATTGTGAGGTTCGAAATCCATCAAGGCCTCCGAGGCGAATGAACATTGATCGACAGCTTATGGTATGACACTTTGCGGACGACTCGGAACCATTTCTTTACGACTCCTGAGTATTTTTCTCAGGAGCCCTCGGGGAAGTTGCGCGTATTTGACATGGATAACAGGATGTTAGCTTAGACGCTGCAGGATAGGGTGAACTTCAGGACTTCATCCAGACAGGGCTGGATCAGGCGGACGCTTTGGGTTTTCACGCGGAGAACCCAGTCCCTGGCGGCCGGTCCCAGGGCCTCGTCTACATGCGGCGCCACAAATCGGGCCCAGGCGAGAAAGGGAACATTTTCGCCGCGCATGACCTTCTCCAGATCGATGCAAACGACGCAGGACTCCCGTCCCTCATACAAAGGGTGCCGACCGGAATAGGGCAAAAGTTCACCGGCAAAACGGAGGTAGACCGGAATCAGGGATTTGACACAGTAACCGAGGAGCATGCGCCCCCCGCGTTTGAAGGCGGCCCAGGCACATTCGGCCAGGAGCAGGGTCAGAAGATGGCCGCGGCGGAAGTCGGGATGCGTGCAGACACGGGAAATTTCCACCGTGCCCGGGGCGGTGATGAGCGTATCCGGCAGAGGGACCAGGACACTGGAGATTTCCGAGCGTTCGCGTTGACCATCCAGAAAAAGGAGACGTCCCGCTGCGACCAGCTGGTCACGCAGGATGAGTTTGATATGGACAGCCTGGGCGTCGAAGCTGTCTCGACATTTTTCCCGGTTATTCGTTTGCAGAAGACGCCCATCGGCTTGCGCCGCACGCAGACGCAGCTGCAGAATATCGGGCGACAGTTCGGTGGTGACTTCGATCTGAACTTCGTCCAGCACAAAAGGCGCCGGCAGTCCCTGTTCATGAAACCAGCGAAAGCCAATACGTCCCGAATTTTGTTGCCAGAGGGTTTGGGCGATGCGATGTCTTTGCCACTGGGTCAGGCTAGCCTTCATGGTGAGCTCCCTGGTGAACCGTCCCAAGTCTTGCGCCTCCCTTTCTGCACGATGCTTGCCACAATTCTGCCGGAAATTTTTCCGCGAGTTTCTGCGATTTGAGGCGGCTGGTTTGGGTTGATGCTTCGGTTCTCGACAGGATTGCTTGAACATTGGTCTACCAGGTGGAAAGATTTGGTCTCTTAAATGGATTATTCCGCACCTGTTTTTGCTGGAGAAAAAGGGAAATAGGCAGGGCGTAAGGTGCAGTTTTCCTGGGATTTTGGTTCCCGCACAAGTCCAACCTGCATCCTCCCGATCCTGTTGGTATGTGGCAGGAGGTTCCATGCGCCCGGCTCAGGTTCTGACCATCAATCCCAAGTCGCTCAGTCCGGAAAAGCGGGACAGTTTGCAGGCGACTCAGCGTTTTTTGCGTCATACTTTTCGTAAGATTTTAGTGGAACAGGCTTCGGTGGATATTTTCGAAGAGCCCCTCTTTGTCGAGGACCCGCATATTTATGCGACCTGGTCGACCCAGTCCTGCCTTTTGGGAGCTGGATTTAAGATCGGGGCCCGCATCCAGTTCGATACCCAGGATGGGCGTGCGTTGCAGGAATTGCACGGGAAGCTCGCGCCGGATGTCACGGATGAGCAGCTGGTGGTTCAGATGCAGGAAACCACGGACCAGATTCTCGTGCATTTGCAGCGTCATTGCCAGGCGGCGGGCCTGATCACTGGCATCAGCCAGGCGTCCTTATCGAAGGCTTTTAGCAAGAGTCAAAGACCATCCTATCAGCTGCTGGGAGGTGCGGTGGATTCCTGGCTCCTTCGGATTCAGGATGCAGTCTTCTACTGCACGACTCACGTTATCTTCGATGAAAGCAGCGATCTTGAACTTTTGAGTCAGAGCCTCGCGACCGGACATGGTTGAAGCTGCGCGCGAAAGGCGCGAGGCAGCTCGAACAGCCCCCGTTATCTCCCGCTGGGCAACGCCCGCCAACCTATTGTAAAATGGCCCTTCAAGGAGGCAGCCATGATCGACTTGTTCCATCAGGTGGACGAATATTGCGAACGCATCGATTTTCAGCTCCTGTCCGAGCCCCTGAATCTCTACAGCAACCTCCTGTTCTGGGTGGCCGCGGGTCTGGCTCTTTACGAAATCTGGCGGAGTTCCGTGCGGCGCGCGGGATCGCTGTGGTGCCTCTTGATCCTGCTGCTGTTGGTAGGATGTGGTTCCGCCCTCTTTCATAGCTACGCCACCCAATGGGCGAAAATCTGCGATGTCGGGTTCATCGGCCTCTTTGTGGTCTGCTTTCTTTGGTTCTGGGCGCGGTCCATTCTGCACCTTGCCCTGCGGTACAGTGTCTATTTCATGCTGATGTTTTTCGGACTCTCCGGCCTTCTCTACGCAATCTTTTTGCGGTTGCCCGTGAATGGCTCGCAAGGTTATTTCGGTGTCGCCCTCTTCCTGCTCGCCCTCGGTGTCCAGCAAAGCTGGCAACTGTCAAAGTCCCAAACCCTGACGCGGGCTGCCTGCGTGTTCATCGCCTCGCTCGTCTTCCGAAGCCTGGATGAGCAGCTCTGCTCGATCTGGCCCTACGGCACGCACTTTCTCTGGCATTCCTTGAACGCCGTTGTCTGTTATCTCACCATTCGCGGCATGCGCGAGGAACTGGAGTGGCAGGAAGGATACCGCGGGCTCACAGGCCCGCGGTAAAAAGAGAGCCAGGCGGGCTAACCATCCCTGCCGGCTGTATCGTTAAAGAAGGGGCAGAACACAGCGGGAACCCTGCGGGTCCACACCATGACCCGTGGCATCCACCGTTGTCCCGCGCGGGCAGATGCCGACGCAACGGGAAAGCGGTTGCCCGCGAACCAGATTCTGCTGGCAGCTGATCTGTTGTTTGAGCGCCAGCTGTTCGGCGGGATCATCCTCGGCCATGGTGCCCTGAAATCCCGCTTTATTTACGTCACGAAACAGGCGCGAAAGCAGATAGGTCCGATCCTGAGCCTCCCCGCTGAAACCGGCCTCTTCCAAAATGATAGGCTTGCCGTGACGGGCAGCCAGAGCCGCCCTGTCCTTGATCACGCAGCGCTGCAACCAATTCAAATCCGTGGTGGGAATGCTCCAATCTTCCGGATGGAGATGCGTGGTCATGAAGGAGATATGAGGCAGCGTCGCATTACGGGCGAAATCCACACCCTTCATTCCATTATGAATCCAGGCATGTTTTTGCAAACAGCCGGGATCCTGATGCGAACTGCGGAAACCCTCCTCGCCAGTGGTGATCAGATGCCGGGCATCCACGCTGCGCACAAATTCCGACATGTCCGCGAGCCAGTTGTAAACGAGTTCCCCGGCCTTATACGTTGCGGGGTTTTCCGCCGCACAACTCTGGAAAGTCTTCTGCCCCACGCCAGTGCTCAGACACTCATAGTAATCGGCCGTGCGCGCTTTGTTGCTCAGCTCCACCGCAAGGATCGCGGGATCATCGCGATAGCTGAGGCCTGTATAAGGATTGATGCGGGTCAGGAATTTTTGAACATGATTCTTGAACGCACTTTTCACCGTCTCATCGAAATAAAAGGCTTCCCGGGTGACGATGGCTTCCACGGGTTGATCCGGACGCTGCAAGGCCTGGCACTCATCCGGATTGTAGGTCAGCTTCAAAACCTGATTTTGGCGTGTCGCGACACAGGACCAGGTTATTTTCCGTTTGTCCGTGCCTCCTGTCTTCACCAGCGCGTGCTCCACCCACCAGTCCATGCCACAGGATTCCGGCTCATGGTTCACGAGCGGCAAAATCACCCGCAGACCATGCTGCCCCGCACGAGCGATGGTATAGTCGAGCGGCTGAATGCCGTCCATGTTCAGCGACAGATCCTTGTTGATGAAAGGCGGGGTGACCTGGCTGCCTTTGGCTCCTTCGCAGGAAAACCCCCAAAGACGGATCACCTTGTATCCCGTGGCCGCATAATGTTCCAGCGCCCGATCAATCCCGGGGTAGGTGGCGCGACCCTCCTTGTTTTCCCTGATGATCTGGCTTTGAAAGGCTTCCGCCAGGGCGAGGCGATGGACATTGCTGCCTGTAAAGTGAAAGGGCTGGCCCTCCACCTGGAGGCGTCCATTCACGACCTGCACAAAACTTTGTGGGGTGCGTGGCGTCGCCGTCACCTGGGATTCCAAACGCTGATTGTTGCAGCCCAGGCCATTGAGAAGACAAAGAAACAAAGGTCCCGCGAGCATCCTCATGGATTTTCTCCTTCCATCGCCTTCAAGGAAATACTCGATTTTTTCCGGGAACGATACTTCATTTCATGGGGAATCAGGAAAACGAAAAGGTCTGCATCCAGGAATTCTGTCGCGCGATAGCTACAGTTTTTCAGGCGTTTTATAAGGGCTTTTGCGATCCAATTCCGCCATGGCTTCCTGGATCAAAAGACGCTCGGATTGAATGAACCGTTCGATCGGCTCGCGCAGATCCGGATCCATAATGCGATGGGCGCTGCGGGTCAGGCTGGGGCGAAAGCCACGTTGAATCTTGTGTTCTCCTTGCGCTCCGGCTTCAAAAAGTTCCAGGCGCTGCCGGATGGCAAAGTCGATGGTCTGATAATAGCAGAGTTCGAAGTGAAGATCCTGATAGGGCGCGAGGCTTCCCCAGTAGCGTCCGAACAGGGTTTTGCCTTTGAAAAAATTCAAGGCGCCCGCCACCGGTTCCTCATTCTTCGATGCCAGAACCAGCACAATGCGATCCGCCATGCTGGAAAAAACCTGTTCAAAAAAACCCTCACGCAGGTACGGAATCGCATTCTTCTTTTCCGCAGTGGTGAGATAAAACTCTTCCATCAGAGCCGCATGCTGAGGCTTAAGATCGGCACCACTGAGGCATTGAATGTCCAGTCCATGGGTCGCGACCCGCTGTCTTTCCCGCTGAATATCACGGCGCCGTTTGCCGACGAAGCTGTCGAGGAAATCCTGAAAATCCCGATAGCCCTGATTGCGCCAGTGATACTGAAGGGAGTGACGTATGACAAAGCCCTGCTCCTGAAACGCCGCGCATTCCTCTTCAGGAATAAAAAGTGCATGCACCGAGGACAGACGTCCCTTCACCCCGAGCTGCAGGGAAAATTGAATCAGACGTTCGCGCACACCCGTGGCATCGCTGTCCGGACGGAGCAGAATCCGCCGACCCGTGGCCGGAGTCATGGGAGCGGCATGCAGAAGTTTGGGATAATAGGGCCGTTGAAAGCGCTGAAAAAAGCGGGCCCATTCCCAGTCGAAAATATACTCACCGTAGCTGTGCGATTTCACAAAACCGCAGAGCACGCCGGCCAGTCCTTTGTCATCCCAGGCCTGCAGGTAAATGGGATCCCAACCCGAATCCCCACCGATACTGCCGGTCGCTTCCAGCGCCTTGAGGAAGGGCTGGTCAAAGAACGGAAAATCCGGATCTTCCAGCGGGAGCCAGTCGGTGTCCTGGATGCCTTCCATGGAGGAGGCGATCCTGTATTCCATCCGTGATCCTCCCTATAAAAAAGGGGCAGAAGCTGCCCCTCACCTCGCGGGATTAAAGGGTTTTGGCGTAAGTCGCCGCGCCTTCCCAGCCGCAGGACTGGCCTTTGTTTTGTTCCTTCAGCCAGGCTTGCAGCGGGGCAAAATAGTCGATCATCGCCGAAGCATCCATCTTGTCATTGCCTGTGATCTGAGCCAGAGCTTCCGGCCAGGGCTTCGACGCACCGAGTTCCAGCACCTTCCGCAGCTTTTCACCCGCAGCCTTGTTGCCGTAAATCGAACAGGTGTTCAGAGGACCCTTGTGTCCCGCGGCGTCACAGAGCGCGCGATGGAATTGGAACTGCAGCACATCCGCGAGGAAATAACGCATGTAAGGCGTATTGCCAGGCACATGGTATTTCGCGCCGGGATCAAACGCATCGGCTGGACGAGGAGCCGGAGGCACGACGCCCTGATATTTCAGGCGGAGATCCCACCAGTGCTTGTTCCAATCCTTTTCCGCCACCTTGCCCGAGAAAACATCCCAGCGCCACTTGTCGACCAGAAGACCCCAAGGCAGGAACGCGACCTTATCCAGGGCTCTTTGCATCTGCGAGTTGATCACAGCCTTTTGATTGTCGGCAGTGGTTTCCAGGAGTCCGACCTTTTTCAGATAGTCAGGCGTCATGGACAGCGCAATGGCATCACCGATCGCTTCATGGAAGCCATCGTTGGCTCCCGACTGATAAAGCATCGGTTTATTGTAGTAATAGAGATAGTAGTAGTTGTGTCCGAGTTCGTGATGAACGGTGACCAGATCCTCCTGATTGATCTTGATACACATCTTGATGCGCGCATCACCATTGTATTCCGGATCCCAGGCACTGGCGTGACAGACAACTTCCTTGTCCTTCGGTTTCACCAGCATCGAGCGTTCCCAGAAGGTCTTGGGCAGCGGCTTCAGGCCAATCGAGGTGAAGAAGGATTCCGCCAGCTTCACCATTTTTTCCGGCGTGTATTTCTGCTTCTGAAGCGCCGGGGTCACATCCACTTCCGGCTGTCCTTTGTAAGGCTCCAGATCGGAATAAATGTAATTCCAATCCTGGGCCCACATGTTGCCGACCAGATGCGCCGGCAGACCGCCTTTTTTCGGCACCAGGGATTCGCCATAGCGGGCATTCAGCTTCTGGCGCGCATAGCAGTGAAGGTCCTTGTAAAGAGGCTCCACCTGCGTCCAAAGTCGATCCACTTCCTTTTCGAAGTCGGCCGGGCTCATATCATAACCGGAACGCCACTGGTCACCCATATCGGCAAAACCAATGCTGCGCGCGCCTTCGTTGCCCAGCTCAACAAAGCGTTTGTAGAGCGGACGAATTTTCTGCCCCAGGGTATCGTGCCAGCCGGCCCAGGCGGCTTCGAGTTCCTTGCTGTTGCGACTGGAGGCGATGATATCCTCGAGCGCACCCAGATCCTTGCAATTCTTGCCCTGCTTGTCGCAGACTTTGCCCTTGCCGTATTCCGCATCCATCGATGTGGCGACACGCGCCAGCTCCTCGGCCTTCGCTTTGTCGGTCGGAGCCACGAGACTTGCGCTGGTGCGCAGCAATTGAATCTGACGACGGGTATCCGCATCAAGCTTGTCGAGTATCGGCACAAAACGTGCGGATTCCTGGATCGCCTTGGTAGAGTAGCTCAGGTATTCCGCATTCGCAGCAGCGGCCGCCGCTTCAGTTTTTGGAGTGATGTTGGTTTGCTTGGCCCAATCGGCTTTCGCTTGGGTGACGAGCAGACGCCTGAGGTCCTTGTCCACCTGGGCGACAAAGGCTTTGGCTTCTTCCACAGTCACAGGTTTGGTACTGGCCGGAGTTGGAGCGGCCGCAGCATGGAGCAGGCTGCTCAGGCCCAGGCCCAGACTCAGTCCAAGACCGCTGATGGAATGTTTCATAGGAATTCCTTCTACGCAATTTTGACACTTATAAAGCTACATTATGGGCTGACAGACGGTGCAAGCTAGCAAGAGCACCCGTCTCTGGCAAGTCTGAAGGCGTCTGGAATCGCGCTCAGGGGGAGGAAAGCCGCTGAAAATCAGAACGCCCGAGACATGGGGGACGCGAACGACTGGGTACTCGGGCGTTGCAATAAAACCCGCAGCCGAAATATGCTATGATTGCCTATGAAGATGGACAGGAGCAGCGCCTATGGAAGGATTGGCAAGGTTTGCCGGTTTCGCATTGCGGCTTGCAGGCTGGCAGGTTGTGGGACAGCTGCCGCCTCAGAAAAAATTGATTGCGATCATCGCCCCGCATACCTCGAACTGGGATTTTTTTCTGGCGCTGGCGCTGGGGCTGCATTGGAAAGCCATGCGCAAGACCATCTGGTTCGGCAAACACACCATCTTTGTGGGGCCGATCGGTCGTCTTTTGCAGGCGCTGGGTGGCATTCCCATCGATCGTTCCAAGCCGCACCGGGTCGTCAGCCAAACCATCGAGGCAATGAAGAGACGGGATGAAATGATCCTGGCGCTGTCGCCCGAGGGCACACGAAAATGGACCGATCATTGGAAGAGCGGCTTTTACCTGATCGCCCTGAAAACCGGACTGCCGGTGGCTTTGGTCTTTATTGATTTCAAAAATAAAAGGCTCGGGCTTGGGCCGATTGTGCAATTCACCGGCCAGCAGGAGTCCGACTGGAATCTTTTGCGGCAGTTCTATCAAAAGGAATGGGCTCGTTATCCAGCGGATTTCAGTGAAATCCGCTCCCGCAGCAAGTCCTAGAGGAATTCGATATCATCCTCGTCCTTGGCCTTGCTTTCATCGGTCAGGGACGCCAGTTTCTCGCGAGCTTCCTGGCCCGTGATTTCATACTGAGCCGAGACCAGAACCTGCAGCTGCTGATTCGAGACGCGGAAGACCAGGGTCTGGCTGCTCCAGTTCACATCCTCAAAGAAGATCTCACAGAAGCCTTCCAGATCCAGCGGAATACTCTGTCCCAATTCCAGTTCCAGATGCGAGATATGGCGCTTCAGGCGGCCACCCAGAACGTTGCACAACTCTTTCATGAAATCGATCGCCACCTTGTCGGAGACTTCGTTCCAGCTCTTGTGCTGACGGACCCCTGCGAGACGCTTGGCTTCGTCCATATGAAAGTGAATCTTCAGAAACATGCGCATCTGAGCATTGCTGAGCAGCATGATGACCATGTGTTCTGAGAAAGCCAGGTCCTTTTTGGGGATGGCGACGATGTTGAGTTTTTCCGAGGGGACCTGCTTCTGAAAGAATTCAGACAACATGTCGGTGATGGAGTGCTCAAGATTGTGATGAATTTGCTCAGCGTGCATGGGTCCCTCAGGCTTTATAGGAGATGAAAAGCATCGCGACATCATCCTCGACTTCCGTGCCTTCCCAGCTCTGCTTCATCAGTTCCAGACAGTCGGTCTTCAGCTGGTGAATATCGCCCTTCCTATCGACGATCATCTGACGGACGACCTTTTCCTTGATCACCTGGCCTTTCCTGTCCTTGTTCTCGAGCAGACCGTCGGTGTAAAGAACGATCGTATCGCCGGGCTGCATATCGAATTCATAAACATCAAAGCGGGGATCCGGACTGAAGCCAAGGATATCGCCGCCGCCCTTGATGCGGGACAGCTGCCCCTGCTTGGCCTGATAGAGGAAGGGCAGGCGATGACCGGCGTTTAGAAAGCAGGTCTTGCCTGTACTGATTTCGATCGAAATAAAGAACATGGTCATCGACAGCCGCGCGTCGGCTTTCAGAATCATGCTGTTGGCTGCGGAGGCCAGGAGCATGAGACGCTGCGATTGGGTGTAGGAGGCAAAGAGTTTTTCCTGGTCATGGAACAGCTGCTCGGTCGAGTAAATGGCGCCATAGACCACACCGGTGAGCAGAGCCGAGGAAAGACCATGACCCGTGACATCCCCGACATAGACGTTGAAGATATCGTCCGGCTCATCATAGTGATAGCCAAACCAGTCGCCGCTGGTTTCGGCGGCCGGCACAAAGATCGATTCCAGTTTGATCGCCGGCGGCAGCGTGCTGTCGGGCAGCAGGGTTTCCTGGATGATCTTGGCCTTCTTGATTTCGTCCTCGATCTTCTGCTTCTCCGAATTGATCGCTTCCATCTTCTTATAGGCGCGATGCAGTTCGGTGGTGTCGGTGCCTTTGATCAGAAAGAGAGGGATCTTGATATGGCTGTCCACCATACGGGTGATCTGCCAGTAGATCTTGATCTCGTCGCTCATATCCTCGTTGGAAAAGCTGGCGTTCTCGAAGGGCTCCTTCTTCAGAATGTCGATGAAGGTGCGCTTCACCCGACCCTGGCACAGCTCGTCAATCGTCCGGCCGAGGATTTCCGTTTTGGAGCGCTCGAAAAAGTTCATGCCATGCTGATTCAGGCGATAGATGCGGCCGTTCTGATCGGTGATGATGATGATGTCAGGCTGATTGTCGATGATGTTGCGGGAAAAATATAACGAAGTTTCAAGAACCCTTATGATTTCATGAGTGGCAATGAGATCATGATTGGTTTCTTTCATCCCGCATGGCTCCAACGGAAGTGGAATATATTCCTGTTAATTCTAACAGATTTCCTTTCCTCCCGCTAAACTTCTGCAGTCAGCCTTTTAAGGGGCGAACGGCCGGTGTGTGGACCTGTTCGCAAGAAATCCGACTATCCCTGGCCTTATTCAAGGTTTGTAGCGACGTTCCTCGTCCAGGGTTTCCCACTTGAAGATCTTGAAGAGATAAGCCAGCGCAGGAAATATGCAGAGGGAACCCACCACCAGGGCGCCCACCAGAACCCGCAGCGTGGCCGGTGGAGCCGCGGCCGCAAAAAAGGAAAGGGTCGGCGGTTGGTTGCCGGTCGCATAGTAAAGCGCGGTTGGATACTGCGCTGCGAACCAGGCGACGATGATGGAAGCCACCAGCATCACGCTGAAGGTCCGGGCCCAGGTTGTCCAGATCGAACGATTCAGACTGATCCAGACCAGAGGCCCGAGAAGAATCGCCATCCCGAAGAAGACGAGGCTATAGGCATTCTGAATGATCAAACTGAAGAGCGGGCGGCCCATCATCTCCGCCAGCACCAGAGGCACAGGCGCCATAAGCGAGGTGATCAGGAGGGCAATTTTTGCCTTGCGCCGCAGAATGCGGGTGAGTTCAATTTCATCCGCTTCCCCCACCAGAAAGATGCTGGCCAGCATGGTGCAGAAACATGCCGTGAAAAGCCCGAGACTGACGCAGAATGGGTTCAGCCAGGGATCGAGGAAAAGTTCCCGATATGTCTGCGCCTGAGGATCGATGAGCCCGGCCACCGATGAGCCGCCGAGCACGCCCAGAAAGAAAGCGGTCCAAAGACTCGAATAGGCAAATATCCGGGTGTACGTGCGACGGTAGGTGCGGGTCGTATCATAATAGCGAAAAGTAAAGGCACAGCCGCGGGCCACGATTCCCACCAGAACCGCCATCAAAGGCAGGTGCAGATACGTTGAGCCTTCGGTGTAAACCAGGGGAAAACCCATAAAAATGATCACCACGGCCAGAATCAGCCAGACGTGATTCGCTTCCCAGACCGGAGCCATCGCATGGGTGATAAGGGCCCGCTCATCCTCCCGCGTATCCTTGCTCAGGAACAGTTCCATGATGCCCGCGCCCAGATCCGCGCCGCCGAAGAGAACGTAAAAAACCAAAGCCAGCCCCAGAAAAACCAGGATTACATCCACGAGGCTCATGCGGGACCCTCCTTATCCTGCGATTGGCCCAGGTCCTGCTGCAGGGTCAGAATCTGCCGTCGCACCAGCTGGTAGACGACGAGGCTGAGGGCGAGGTAAATCACCAGATAAAGGATAAAGGTATAAATGATCCCAGGCCGCGGCGTGAGGGCATCCGCGGTTTTCAAATAGCCATAGATCACCCAGGGCTGACGTCCCACTTCCGTCACCACCCAGCCGGCTTCGATGGCGATCAAACCGAGGGGTGACATCAGCACGAGGGCTTTCAACCAAAGCGGTTTTAAGAAGTTCTCCGGTCTTTTCCACAGCCAGAAAAGCCCCAGTGCCCCCGCCAGAGCCATGAGCGTTCCGATCCCGACCATGATCTGAAACGCGATGTGCGTGATCACGACCGGTGGCCAGAGCTCGCGTGGAAAATCCTTGAGCCCTTTCACCTCGGCGTCGAAGTCACCGAAGGCCAGAAAACTTAAAGCCTTCGGAATGGCAATCGCATAATCCGTGCGTCCGCCTTCCTCATCCGGCAGGCCGCCGATGAGCAGCGGGGCTCCTTTTTCCGTTTCGAAGTGTCCTTCCATGGCCGCAAGCTTAATCGGCTGTCTCTCGGCCACACTCTTGGCTGCAAGGTCACCACTGATCGGCTGAATCAGAGCGGCCACGGCCCCTACGAAAAAGGCTATTTTCATCGCCTCCCGATGCACCGGATGCTGCAGACGCAAATAGAGGAGCGCATGCACGCCGGCAAAGGCAAATCCAACGGCCTGGAAGGAGGCGATGATCATGTGCACGCCCTGCTCCAGAGCGGCGTCATTGAACATCGCGGCCCAGGGATCGATATTGATGGGCTGCCCGTTGTTCCAGTCGAAACCTGCGGGACTGTTCATCCAGCCGTTGGCACAGATCACAAAAAATCCGGAGGCCACTCCGGATACACCCACCATCACACCGCTGAGCCAGTGGCTGCGTTCCGGCAGGCGCTTCCAGCCGTAAAGGAAGATTCCGATGAAGATGGCTTCCAGAAAAAAGGCAGCCCCTTCCCAGGAAAAGGGCATACCGATAATCGGCCCGGCATGAATCATGAATCCTGGCCAGAGAAGTCCCAGTTCAAAGGACAGTGCCGTTCCCGAGACAGCCCCGACGGCGAAAAAAATCGCCACGGTTTTGGACCAGGCCTTGGTCAGAACCCGAAACTCGGAGCGACGGGTTTTAAGATAACGATGATGGGCAATCGACATCAGAAAAGGCATGGCTATGCCCACCGCTGCGAACACGATGTGAAAGCCAAGGCTGAGAGCCATCTGGAAACGCGCTGCGAGAAGATCGGTCATGCTTCCTCCAGGAAGAGCACCTAACGCGATTTCGATTTCCTTTTCGCCTTCGGTGTCGGCTTGTTGTTTCTGGCCGCAGCCTGCGCTGGAGCCCTGGCCACCTGCACTGCAGGCTTCACCCGTTCCGCGATGAACTTCTCAATGCGTAGGTGGATGAATTCCGGTAATTCCAAGGGCCCGATATGACTTCCGGTGGGCAGGGTCAGAAGTTCAGCATCGGGAATGCCTTGATGCAATTTCAAACAGATCGGATAGGGCGTGAAGCGATCCTTGTCGCCCGCGACGACCAGCACCGGAACCTTGATTTCCGGCAAAAGGTCTTCCGCCGAGTGACGGGTGGCTCCTTCCAAAGCAGCGAGATAAACCAGAGGCTGCATCGCACCCACATCCTCGAAATAAACGCGGAAATCGTGCCGGCGCGTCAGCCACGGGTTCACCTCAAAAAGCACCGCATAGAGATACGTGATCTCCGAGTCGAGCAGGGGACGCCAGAGCTTTTGAATATACTGATCCCATTTGATGAAGGCTTTTTTCAGCCAGGGCAGGGCCATGGCGAAGACGGGGTTGCCGTGGACATGCCGCAGCGCTTCACCAAAGGGACCATTGATTAAAATAAGTGCCTCAAAGGCTTCTTTTCTTTGCCGATAGCATTCCAGGACGACCTGAACGCCCATGCTGTGACCCACCAGAAGGATCGGGCCTTGGACATCGAGATACTCCAGCAGCTCATTGATATCCTGAGCAAAGCGTTCCACGGTCATCGTTTCCAGATTCTGCGGGATCGCGGATTCGCCATGCCCTCGATACTGACTATGAATGATGCGGTAGTGCTGGGAAAAATGCGGGATGAAATACTTCCAGATATAACCTGTGCAGGCCACGCCATCACACAGAACCAGCGTCATAGGCCCCTGGCCGATACTTTGATACCAAATGTCCGTAGCGTCCGAGCTGGTAAAAAAGCCTGTTTCCCTGGCTGGCATGCTGGCTCCTGTGGGGAACATGAATCCAAGAATGATCGTCGATTATAGTGGCATGAAAGCGCGCCATCCGAAAAGTCCTATGTTGAACTTCAGCGCGGCCTGGGCTTCCTGCTTGCATGAAACTTGGCAACTCAAATGGAAAGCCGTATAACGGGAACATAATCAACAGAGTTCAAGGACCTTGAGGCTTTTTGACGTGAAATTCCATGAGCAGTTGTTCAGGTGCTGGCTCGGCGCAAGTCTGGGCTTGACCGCGACAGGAGTCGGGGCCTCGGTGCCTGGCCATCCCCACAACCTGGTACATTTTGATATAGCCTTTCGAAAGGATTCGGATGCCGCCCTCAGGCTCATCAGTACCTTTGAAGGTGTGTTCCGGCCCATGGGTATGCAGGTTGTGGTGGAATATTTTCCCTGGCGGCGCGGAATTGAGGAGCTGAAAAACAAGCGCCTCGATGGAAGCATTGGTCGGGTCGATGATCTGGTGACCCTGCATGGCGTTCAGGATTATGTCCGCCTCGATGTTCCTCTCCTGTATGCGACCCTTGCCCTTTGGTGCAACAAGGATGCACGGCGCATGAAAGCGTTGAAACAGCCGCGGGTCGCCTATTTGGAGAGCAGTATGCTGGCCTCACGGGTGGTCCAGCACATTCAGGATAAAAGCGTTCAGGTGTCCCCTGTTCATAGCTATCGCAATATGCTGGTCATGATGCAGAGGGATCGCATGGACTGTCTGCTGGCCAGCGCGGCGCGACTGGAGGTTGAATCCCCCGATTTGAAGCAGTTTCCGGGCATTTTTCGGCATAATCTGGTCACGATGCCTGCTTATGTCTGGCTTGCAAAAAAGCATGAAAGCACGAAGTCGGTGCTGGAAAAGGAACTGCGGCAGCTCGTGGCGGAGAAGGAATGGAAAAGGAACTATTTTGAAGAGACCGCCCGCTGTGGGGGGCAATTCGAACAACTTTGTCCTGACGGGCGGATCTTCACCCGTCAGCTGAAGGTCAATGAGGAAATCATGGCGCCCGCAGGCGCCTCAAGTCCTTAAAGGACGCGGGACGCGGCGCGAATGCCGGAAATCGTCCAGCCGCTGTTTGTGCCGCCTGAGTAGCTGCAGCCGCCCAGGGTGTGCACGCCCACAAGCTGGCCGCTCGAATTCAGAATGCCCGATCCGGAACTTCCACCGAGCGTATCAAGACCCGCATAGTAAATGCGGGAACCGCTGGCGCTGCCCGAGAGTCTGCCAAACGCCACCGACTTGGGGCGGGCGGCGGGATGCTGAATGATGGTCAGGGTGCTCGTCGCCGACGTGCTGATCGGAGTCGGGGCCACGCCGGGATCCGAGTTCAATTGGATCAGCGCAAAGTCGGGTGACATGCTCGATTCAATGAAAGTGCCGCGCACGGTCCGCACCGGACCATCGGCATTGGCTTCATAGTTGAATTCCACCGAAGCGCTCGCGCCTCTGTTTCCGCAGTGACCCGCGGTTAGAAAAAGGTTTTTGTAGGAGCCCACGGTCCCGATATAGGTGCCCGTGCAGTTGCGATTCAAGCGACCCACGGATTCTTCGCGTGTCTGCACATGGGAAACGCTGCCACGGTAACTGTTGATGGCGACAAAGTCCTCAGTCTGGCCACAGATGGATTTGACTTCACTCACCTCGGTGGTGCCGTCTCCGCAGCCATTCATAACTGTCCAGCCAGTCAAAATTAGAGCCAGGCAAAATCTCTTTTCTTTTAGCATCTTAATTCTCCGCTAAGGTCGCTTTGATTTAATATTAAATGGCTATTACAGGAAATTGCCTAGCAACATTCACTAAAACTAAACGACAGTGTGAAAGATGCTGGTTGGAATTGGCCATTCCGACTTTTAGCCATGAGTTCGGAAACTTCCCGTTTGGTCTCAGGGCATCTTTGTTCGGAGATGAAATTTTCTGAGTTGCAAGTTTGGCCATTATGCGGCTGAGCGTTGGACCTGATCGCGCAGGGCCTCATGCATGGCTTGAAACCGTTGTCCCAACAGGCGATGGAACCATCCGAGCAGACGGCAGGCGGCGAGCCCGTGGATTTTTTCGGTTTGTACGATACGGCATTGCCCTGGCTTCAGGTCCTCGATGACAAACGAATGCCGGGCACTATAGAGCCAGCTGAGAGTCGCCTTGTAATCCCAGGCCAGAACCTGATTCTCATGATCTGTCTGCGCCACGCGACAGGACAAAGGCAGGCGGGGGCCGAGTCCCATGAAGAAATAAACCTGGATGGGCGCACCCACCTGAGCCTGGCCTTCGATGCGGGTGATGTAAGGATTCCATTCCGGATAGCGCGCCCACTGCATCAGGGTCGCAAAAACCTCCCTGCCGGCAGCCGGGATAATGAAAGACTCCTGCACTTCCGTTTGAAACATGCTGGTCTGCGCCATGGCTCAATCCTCCTCATCATGATGCTATCACAAGCCGGTTTCTGGCAGAAAGGCACGCCAGGCCCGGAGCCATGTTAAACTTCCGATAGGGGAGGAATCCCAGCCCGGACCCTTGAATTTCACTGGACAGGTCTGGGGATTGATGGTCCGATTCCCCCGGTGTGCTTCATTGCGGAGGGAACACCATGGTATGTCGACTGGCAATGGATCTCGGAACAGCCAAAACCATCATTGCAGATGAAAGCCATGGCATTCTCTGCAAGCAGCCCAGCCTTGTGGGCTTCGATAAGCGGACCCGCAAACCGCTGGCCGTGGGACGCGAAGCGGCCCGTTTGTTCGGACGCACACCGCATTCGATCGTGATCACCCGTCCCCTGAAGGAGGGGCGCGTGCATGATTTCGAAGCGGCCGCCATGATGCTGAAGACTTTTCTGGAACAGCTCGGGCTGCGACCCAAAAATGTGCAGCTGGTGGTCGGGGTGCCGCTCGGCCTTTCCGCAGCTGAAAAGCTGGCCTTGCGCCATCTCCTGCGCGATCTGGGCCTGCGCAGCGTGCACCTTGTCGAGGAACATATCGCCAGTGCCGCAGCGGAAAGCCTGAATCTGATGCAGGAATGCGCCGGTGTCATCATCGATGTCGGAGCCGGTCTCACGGAACTGGCGCTGCTGGGTTCAGGAACCATTCTCGCGGCGCGCACCCTCTCCTGGTCCGGCGATCGCCTGACGGAAGAAATTGAACGCATCCTGGTGCAGCAGTATGCTCTGCGCCCCTGTCGCAACATTGTCGAGTCTGTGCAGTGGCGGCTTTTACATCCTGAACAGGATCCTGGACCGTGGATTTACCGAGGATTTCATCTGCAGCTGAAACGTGCGGTGGGTTTTACTCTCAACAAAAATGATTTCCTGGGTCTTTTGCCGGCTTTCTGTGAGGACGTGTATCAGGGACTTCTCGGTATTTTGGAAGAGGCCGGTCGTGCCCTTCATGATCCGCAGCTGTACGATGGAGGGCTGACGCTGACCGGTTCCGCCCTGCCTCTGGAGCTTCTTGCCCGAAACCTGGAAACCCGTACCGGACTGCCTGTGAATATCTCGGCGCGACCTGATGAAAGCGTCGCGCATGGGCTGCGGAGCATGTTGAGTTTTGCGGATCTCTTTTAAAGAGGACCCTGGCGATTTTTGCGTTCGGTGCGAACCCAGGTCGCCGGCGCCCGCTTGAGCCAGAGTCCCGCCTTCCACGCCGCATAAAAAGGGGCGATGAAGAAGAGTTTGAAATAGCTCCGGGGGATGTCCATAACAACAAAGGGCATGGTCAGATAAATGGCAAAATTGAGCAGCTGCCCGATGGCCAGACCCAGACAGATCCCCTGTATCCCTTCGATAAGCTCCGTGGACTCGGTCTGATAAAACAGGATGGCGATGCCGAGCGTCAGCAGAAGGCGCAGAGCAAAGCCGGCCAGCGGCGGCATATTCAGATCGCTCCAGTAAGTAAATCGGCGACCCAAAGGCCAGCGGCTTCGGAGAATGGTCCGGCCAAAGGTTTTACGCAGCTGCTTGCGGCCATGTTCCCAGCGCAGACGCTGTGAGGCGACGGCGGCGGGATTGTTATCGATCATCTCTCCGTAAACTTTGACTTCCGGAACAAAGAAAACCCGCTCGCCTCTCATGCGCAAATGCCAGCTGAATTCCAAATCCTCGGCGAGGCCATAAGCCTGCCAGGGACAGCGCTGCAGCCCGTTCCAGGAGAAGGCCATGCCGTTGCCTCGCAGCGCGGAACCAAGGCCCAGCGTATCCTGTCCCAAAAGCCAAAGCCCATTGAAATGCGCAAAGCCCAGCCGCATCATCTGCGTGCGCCAGCTATCGTTGCTGTTGGACACGGTGTAATACGCCTGCAGCCAGTCCTGTCCACTCTGCAGGCGGCGATCGAAGGCCTTCAAGAGATCGGCATCGACAGTGGTGTCGGCGTCGATGATCACGACGGCATCGGGTTGGTGTTCGCGTTTTTGCAGGGTTTCCAGGGCGTATTCGAGCGCGAAGCCTTTGCTTTTCTTTGTGTCATGAAAACGCTCCAGAACCTCCGCGCCTTCGTTTCGAGCCACGTTTGCTGTCTGATCCTGGCAGTTGTCGGCAATCACCAGAATTTCAAACTGCTGACGCGGATAGTCGAGGGCGCGCAGACTGCGGACCGTGGTGGCGATGCTGCCTTCCTCGTTGTGAGCCGGCACGAGGATGACAAAGTTAGTGATCGGCTCGCCCTGGGCCCCCTTGGCCTTGTCCAGGCGCCGCACCGCAGTATCCCAAATGCGGAACATAAGCCAGCTGAAGGGCAGAGTGATGGCCTGTCCGATGATCTGCAGTGCAAGCAGGGCGATAGGCAGCATGAACGATCCTCAGTAGGCAAGCTCGAGAAGGTGCATGCTTAAAGGCTGCATGCTGATGGAAACCTCGGGTCCCGGTTTGAGCTTGCGATTTTCTCCTTTAATTTTGCCATCATTGCTGGGAGAAAAATAACTGAAAAGTCGCAAACCCTTGGGTGATGCCCAGGGCTTGAGATCCAGCTTCAGGGTTTGCTTTTGATCCACATGCTTGTTGAGCAGAACGAAGGTCACGCGGCGGGACTTGCTGTGTCTTGCCGCAAAAACCGAGACATGCTCCTGACTATTCACGGTGTTGTCGATCCATTCGTCACCAAAGGTCGACCCCTTGCCATCGTAGTTGCGAAACAGAAGGAAGGCATAACGGTGGGTGCCGTCGCGTTTGGGGAAGTCCCAGTACTGAGCGGCATGCAGCCCTGTGCGAGCGAAAATGCCGAGGATTTCAGCCTGAGCGATGGCGCCGGCGATGTCGTATTCCGAACGGAAGTTATATTCCCCGATCGAAACCTTTACGTCCGGTCGCAGACGTTTGGCCAGAGCCTGCAGTCGTGGGATGAACTGTATTTTTTCATCGATCCAGCTCTGGTCCTTATACTGCGGATCCCAGAGGGAACGTGTGGAATTCAGAAGGGCCTGGCGCCGGGCCGGGGTCCTGTCGTCACCGGAGGGCCAGCGATCCATTTCCGGGTAATAGTGCACATCGAGCTGATCGAGGAGTGAAATCTTCAGCTCCTTTTCCTTTTTCTTCAGCTGATCCAGAAACCATTCGAGGAAAGGTTGATCGCCGTGCGCCTTTCGATCCATCTGCCGCTTGCCACCGCTGTGCGGTCCTTCGATATCCCAGGCGGAATACTGCATTTCCATCCAGCCCCAGGCGGCCGGCCCGACGATGACCGCAGCCGGATCGGCCTTGCGCACGGCCTGAGCGAAGCTGATATAGCGGGCGAGGTAGGTATCATAGCGCAGGGGTTCATGCACCACATCACGGTGGGTGCTGTTCCAAAGCATGGGCTCGTTATCCATGATGTAATAGTGGGGATAGGGCCCGAACTGGGTTTTCAGTTCCTTCACCCACCCAGCGACAAATTCCGGGCTGTTGGGAATGCTCGTGAGTTTGGGATCAGCCTTCAATTTTTTTCCATCCGGACTGATGCCATTGCCGGCATCTCCATCGAAGCGCTCCTGGGCGGGAAACAGGGAGCGTGGGAAACTCATCGACTTGCCGTCCTTGGCGATCCAGGGAAGCATGGGCAGCGTGATATACGAGGCCACCTTTCGTTTCACATTTTCCGCCATGAAGCGCGGAATCATTTTGGGTTTGTCGGCGGCATAGTTGTGAAAGAACCAGTCCTGAGCGGCGTTCCAGGCATCGATTTTATAGTTGAAGCGGCTGCTGGTATTCCCACCCCAGCGGTAGTTGGTGGGCTGCATCTCCCAGATCTGTTCGTTGTCCCTGTCCTCATGCATGTAAGTGCCGAAACCATAGATCTCGGGACTGATCCGCCGCGGCTGGGCCGGAATCTTGAAACGAACCGATTCAGCGGCCTGAGCCAGGTTGGTGCAAAACAGCAAAAACAGCCAGACGCCAGGACTTTGTCGCAGCATGATGGACCTCGTGCAGTTGAAAATTCAGGAGCGTTCCTTCAGGATAACACGGGACAGTGACCAGACGCTGATCAAAGCCCAGATGCCTTCGAGCAGGATAAAGCCGATCTGATTGTTCACGACCGCAGTCACGGTCAGTGCCGATGAACCCAGAAGGTTCATCAAAAGATTGGTCTTCTTATAGGCGCCCTCGCGAGCGATGGCCTGCAGGGCATAGGCCGACAGGAGGAGAGCGGCTCCCACCAGGGATAAAATTTGGTCCCAACTCATAACCATGGACGGTCCTCGTTTTTATGCCAGCTGGCGATAGTGGCAAAGCCAAGATCGATGGCGCGTTCAATGGTGGTCTTGACCTCCTGGCCATCCGCAAAGGGCTGATCATCCCCGATCACAGCAAGGATGGCCCCCGAGCGGACCAGAGGACGATCGGTTTCGGTTTGCAGAAGTTTTTGATTCCACACCTGGGTCAGCGTGAAAAGCTGAGCGCATTCCATTTCCGAGGCCAGGACACCGGCGGCCTGCAGGTGCTGCATGTAGCGCTCATGTTCGGCCTGCAGGGGGCCTTCACCAAATTCGCGCGCATAAAGCGAATCCTTGGTGTGCGTCAGGCCCATAAAAAGCCGATCATTCAGCTTATGCTCGACGGCCGCGCGCCGCACCGCATCAAGAAATTCCAGCGAGGCCAGCACAGGAATGCTGCGATCGAGATAATGCCGACTCGTGCCTTCATCGCGGACAGCCGCGGTGGGAACGACGAGACTGCCGATCCTCAGGCGCTGCGGCTGCAGGGAGCCTGCGGTTCCCACCCGAATGATGCGCCGCGCGCCCTGATGCAGAAGTTCAGTGGCGATGATATCCATGCTCGGGCAACCCATGCCGGAGCTCATCACACCGATATCGATGCCCTGCCAGCTGCCGATATAAAAGTTGTGCCGACGTGAATGAGGCTGCATCTTGACATTCTGCAGGCGTTGCGCGATGGCTTCGGCGCGACCATCGGATCCGGGAAGCAAAATATAGCGACCGAGGCGGCCATTGCCCTGAAGGTCCTGGCTCGTGATGTTCATGTGCATGGGTTGCAGAGGGGACGTTGATTGCATGAAGACTCCTTCGTCTGACTCAACCATCGTAGAGGCAATCCTTTGCGCGGTGCAAGAAAAAGGCTAAAATGAAAGTTCAGCCCCCATGCGAAAGGCCAAGGACCGGTGAGTGACAAACTCCGCCTCGGGTATGCCAACATCGATGTAGTGGATATGGACGAGGCCTTGCGGCGAGCCGTCAGCTTCGCAGGACAAACTCCCTGCCGTTTTGTTGTCACACCGAACAGTGATCATATTGTGCAGCTGGAAACGCGGGCGGATTTGCGTCGTGTGTATGAGGCCGCGCATCTTGTGATCGCCGATGGCATGCCGCTGGTCTGGGCTTCGCGTCTTCTCGGCAAGCCTCTCCCCGAACGGGTGACCGGGTCCGAGCTGATGCCCCGCCTCTGTGCGGAGGCGGCCCGACTGGGTCTGCGTGTCTATCTGCTCGGCGGCCCACCCGGAGTGGCCGATCTGGCCAAAGTAAAATTGGAGGAGCGTTATCCGGGCCTTCAGGTCTGCGGCACGGACTGTCCTCCCTATGGTTTCGAAAACCACCCGGAACAGGAAGCCCGGATCCTGCAAAAAATTCAAGCCTCTGCCCCCGATATCGTCTTCGTGGCCCTCGGCGCTCCCAAGCAGGAACTGTGGATGTACCGCGCCGCCCCGCAGCTCAAATCCGGTCTGCTCCTCGGCATCGGCGCCGCCCTCGAATTCTGTGCCGGGACTGTCCGCCGTGCCCCCGTTTGGATGCAGCGCATCGGGGCGGAATGGATTTTCCGCATGTGCCAGCAGCCACGCCGGCTGGTGAGGCGTTACCTGCGTGACACGGAAATTCTTTTGATTATTTTTCGGGAATGGCGGAAACGCTAAGATGGCAGGAGCAAACAGTTTTTTAAAAAAATATGCTGGACACTCTTCGGTCGAGTCTGTATATCTCTAGCTCTCGGCGCTGTGGCGGAAAGGCTACGCAAACGATTGCAAATCGTTACCATACCGGTTCGAATCCGGTCGGCGCCTCCAAATGAAAGATTTAAAGGCGATCGCAAGATCGCCTTTTTTGTTTTTGTTCCATGGCATCAACAGAGCATGGAAACCGTAATCTCTGGCACAAGGAATCGGACTGCGAAAACTGTCCATTCAGTTCGAGAGCTGAGCTGTCCAATGCTGAAGGTTGGGTTCATCCCGATTCATTCCGCAGGCGCCGAATAACCGATCGCAAATGCAAAACTCCGCATCGCCTCATGTTTCCTGATGTACTTCTGGTCAGTCTGCATTATATGTTTGCCCGCAAGACAGGGTACGCCGAGGTTTCATGGACTCTCGGCCTTGCGGGACTGTTGATTCTGCTTCGATGGAAGCCGCTTATCTCGTGGCTACAGAGAAAGGTACAGAGGTGAATACAGAAAACCGGAAATGGATTAGCCTTGTGGCCGGCGTTATGGCGGGCGGCCTGGTCATAGTTCTAGGCAAAGCCCTCTTTGATAAGGGCGAGCCGTCGGTCTCGATCCATCAAAACCCCGTCACAGCTGGATCCACAGCCCGGGAAGCTGACCTGGTAAAAAGGAAAAAGCCTCAGAACGTTGACCTTTCCGCTCTAACTCAGCCGTTTGACTACAAGCCAGCAGAAAAAGATAAAACAGCCTGTGCAATGGAATACGATAGGCTTGCCCTGCTATCGAGTGAAGAGCTGATGCGAAGCATCATGCGGCAGGAAGCCCAGATCAGCGACGCTTGTCAGCAGGCCCTGCAAACCGGATCCGGACGGGGCGGAACAAACCTCGAAGAGATCCGGGCAGCTTGCCAAGCGGGTATTCACGCATCCAGCTGCCTCACCCCTATCATCGGATTGAAGACTCAATTGATTGATATCGGCACGGAGTATGTCGACGCCCAGGACTTGCCAGCCAATGTGCTGCTCAGCAAGCTGTATGCGCGCAGCGGAAAAAACGACAAGACCGCCGCGGATATCCTGAGCATTCTCGCCCTGCTTGATGAACTGGAGTCCCGGGATGCACCCGCCGGTCTTGAAAATCTCAGGCTTTCCTTGCTGACGGATCTTGCCTACATGGACATAACTTACCTTGATGAGTTTGAAGCTCTGGCTGAGACAACAGAATTAGAGAATCCTGAAGATGCGCTGGCCTATCGCTTCAAATACCATATGCACAGGGACGAAGTGGAAAAGATCGAGAACCTTGTCAAGGAACATCTACAAAACTACCCGCAGAGCGCGCAGGCTCATTATTATCTCGCAATCGCAGCCCATGAAAAGGGTGATATGAATTTAGCCCTGGCGCTTGCCAGCAAATCTCTGGAACTGAATCCATCGGATACTTTTGTGCAGGAGCAGGTCCAGATTCTGAGGGAAAATCCCAGCGAATGGAAGCGGCCCTTCAGGCTGCCGAACGTGATTTATACCTTCGGTGATTGAACACATTTCGCTGGTAGTTTGGCTCCTTGAGATCGCTACACATCGCTCTATGCATCGTGATAAATGAAGGATGGACTATGCCTCAGGAATTACGCTTTAGGGACTGCCAGCGCCAGGATCACGACCGGTGCCTGGCGATCTTTGATGGAAATACACCCGAATTCTTTGCGTTCCAGGAGCGTGAAGCTTTCGAGCGGTATCTGACGAAGGAGCGCTTACCGTATTTCGTGGTCGAAGACGGTCAAGGCATTATCGTTGCTTGTGGCGGTTTCGTGATAGAGAGAGGCGAGGCGGACCTGGCTTGGGGGATGGTGGAGCGAAGCGTGCATGGTCAAGGAATTGGGACATTTCTATTCGATCAGCGGTTGGAGGCGATTCGTAAGACCGGAGCTTCAGTCTTACACATGGATACAAGCCAGAAGAGCTTGGGTTTCTACAAGCGATATGGATTCCGGGTCGAGAAAGAAACTCTGAACGGATATGGGCCGGGACTGCACAGATACGACTTATGCCTGAATCTGTAATCGTGTACACCAACCCGCTTCCACGGATCACGTTATTGAGGCTATCATGATCAAAATCGAATCCAAACGAACATTCCTGAGAGACTATGCAAGGGATGGTTCCGATCTCGAGAGCATCCTGCGCTTTACCGGAGACCCGGAAGTTGCGACCCATTCATCCTGGGGACCGCTCACCCGGGACGAGACCATGGATTATATGAACAAGGCGCTCATGGCAATTGACGCGCAACCACGAGTGAACTTTGCATTAGCCTTGGTTCTGAAGTCTACTAACGAATTAATCGGCAACGTCTCGCTGAATATTCGCAACCCCCAAACCCGAGAAGCCGAGATCGGTTACACCTTGCGTCGGGATCAATGGCACCAGGGATACGCGAGCGAGGCTGCCCGAGCGGTCATCCACTTCGGTTTCACCGAACTTGGATTACACCGAATTTTCGCCACAACGTCGCCACACAATGTGCCGTCGCAAAGGGTCCTGGAAAAAATAGGCCTCAAACGCGAGGGGTATCTGCGGAAGAATGTACTGCAGCGCGGCAGCTGGCGGGACTCCGTGTTATACGCGGTGCTGGAAGACGACTGGCCTCGTGTTTGACGCCAGTCTGCAAACCAGTTCAATGCACGAATGTGAAGGATCCGAGCCTGACGTCATCCTGCGTGTCGTTGCCTTGATAGCCGAACGTAAAGGACATCGGACCCGGAACAAAATCCAGGTTTTTGAACATCAAGAGCCGCTTGGCATTCGGAACCAGCTTCACGAGCACCTGTTTGGCTGGTGGCTGAGCCGTGAGCGCCATATAAACATTATTTTTCTGAAGACCACAGATGCCATCCGCATAGAGACTGACCTTGCCGGCATCATCAGCATAATTGATATCCTTGGTGACGGTCTGGCTTGCGGTATTGCCATCGGTCTGTCCGAGGCAGCCATCGTTCTCATCGGACAGGACGCCGTTGCCAAGGGTCTGCTCCAACTCAAACGAACCTGTTGAGTCTATCGAAGACGGAGGAATCTCAACGGCGGGCATGGCGGCCAACGTTATGGTTGTGTCGTCTGGCGGCAGACTTGTCATCGCAAAGCTCAGTGTATCGGAAGCTTCTCCTTCCTTAACACTCAGGCTGACGGAAGCGACATCTCCGACAGGCATATTCACATAGAAGTAAGTGCCCGCAGCGAGCGCATCATGAACCTTGGCCGTCGTCGGCAGGGAGTTGCCCCCGGAGGCGACGGACCAATCGAGGCGGGCGCTGGATGGAACTCGAACCTGAGTTTTCTCGTTTTGGACCTGGCAGGCGAGGAAAGCCGGATCAGCCGCCTTCAGACAGGTGAGGAAGCCTCCGGCTACACTGGTCGGCTCAATGGCCACGGTCTCTTCATCTTCGTAATCCTGGTAGGCCGGGCAGCCTTCATCCATACAGTCGGGACCCTGGACCTTTGCGTCAGCCCCATCCGTTCGGTTCGCGCCACGTGCATTGGAGCTCGTCGGTTGATTGCCGGGACGGCATTGCACGATAAAAAGAGATACGAAGAGGAGGGGCAACCAACGGCTCATAATTCATCCTTCTGACATTTTGAGTGGCCGAATGCTTACTCTTTCGGCACAAAGCTGCCAGGGTTTAGTGGCGCAAGCTCTTCACCAGCGGCCATACCCTGGCCGATTGGTTTCGTCAGAGGTAGGTCATTTTCGGGAAATCCTTGGTGAACCACGGATATTTCAATATGATAAGTGTCATCAATTGAGTCAGGGAGCCGTGATTGTTAAAGTTGTATCACCAGAGGCACCATAAGCTCCGCCATCCCCATACTGGCTATGGGGTAGCCCTTGCATGTGGATTTTGCTCAACAGAGCCTTTCGAGATTCCAGCATTCCAATGTCGTTTTGCAGAAGTGTGGGGAACCACACAAATCCACTGGCATTGAAATCGAATGAGTACGTGCGGTCTGCAATCTTAAGTTCCTCTTCGGAAACTTGAAAAACTTCGCCAGAGGCTGGGGCGTTCACCGAGGTTCTGATGATCGGTATGGCGATAGTCCCTTTTCCGTCACCATAGGGATCGGGAAAGGCAACAACGTCTTCATTCATGGTAATAGCATCGGCTGGTCGGGATGTGGATAGGGCTCCCGCAGCGTCCATCCACTTGAACTCCTCGGCATCCTTGATAAGGAGATCGCCACGTTTGCCGCCACTGATGCTATCATCGGCAAGAACGAATCGAACCGTATGGGTACCGACGGCATCCCCATGTGCGCCACTGTCAGCAGCGATAGTAAAGGTGGCATCTATGTAACCGAATAAATAGATGGCATCTGAAAAATAAGTATTATCACCCGACAGGTCGCCTTCGCTCGTACAGCAAATTAAATCGCCCGCTTGCGTAATTGGGGATTTAAAGCTGAAATCGAACGTAGGAGATGTTCCGGTGATATCAGACCATTGGTCCTGTCCAAAGTAAGCATTCATCCCGTTGCCGCCGGATTGAATCATCAACCCGACAGCATAGTACTTGCCGGTTAATTCCGTCGGGGTTAAACAGATGTTATCGACACAACTGGGAGGACTGGCCGTGACAAAACCGGGTTGCATCAATGGAAACGCCGTTGACTTGAGTTGAACTGAGGCAGAAGAGGTGAAATTATAGGTCTGAGCTTTCCCGCCGTTGTTACTTTTCTCTCCATCACCACAAGCAGTAAAAGCAGCCACCAAAAGCAAAAACTTCAGTGGACTCGAGCATCGCTGAGTAAAAAAGAGCATGGATTGACCCCGAAAAAAGGATGGGATGGACTGTGATTTTCCAGCCAAAGCACAAGTCTAACCGGTATGATGGTAAATAACAAACCGGTGAGCACCTTGACGACCTATGGGATCAAGCACCTTGCTCGTCGAACCTCAGCCGTTTCCATCCTTACTTATCAAAACTCCAATTCCAGGAGCATTCGCTGCTTACGCCCCCTTTTCCATCAAAACTTGATACCATGGATGAAACTATCTATTGAGTGGGGAAAATATGAAAACAGTAAAAACGTTCGCTGCACTTTCAAGCCTGGCCGCGCTAACCTGGGGATGCAAGGACGATAGCAAAGACAAGTATGGTCAGGGCGTCTTTGACTTCAACACCAGCACAATCGTCAGCGAGTCAACCCCAAGCCAGCTGCAAACCCAAACTACCCTCAATTTAGCCAATGAGGCCGTCCTCACCCAGGTCCGCGACCGTCTGTATCTCACAGAGGCCGGCAACTCCATCCCCAATATGATCGCAGCTTTCCAGGCCCGCATCGACGAACTCAATGCACGCATAGCCGATATGGAAGTTGATGCTGTTCCCGAATGCATCACCGCAACGCCAACCGACGCCAGCATTGTAACGCCCGATGGGCAGACCTTTGCTCTTAAAGTCCAGTGCTATGATACTCTCGAAACCGACAGCTTTATGATTTGGGGCAAGGACACCGATGGAACCAGTTATATCTATGAACGCGGACCTGTCACCGCATCCGTTGTTAAAGTCACCCCACAAGCGGACGGAAACAACCTGTTCGATGGCTATCTCTCGTCCTTCAGCCAGACTGCAAATGAAGCGGGCACCATCGTCCATATCATCGCCAACCAGACGGAAAAGTCGGTGCAAGCCGTCATGACTGCCCCTCATGAACTCTGTGCGGTCAACCTCTTCGCAAACGAAGACAAAATACATTTCCGGGGTAGCGTCAGTACCGAGACGGCCAATGTCTGTCCTGCAGAAGGGGATTTTGTCTTTGCGGCAACCGATCTTTCTGAATCCACCGGTTTCGATGCGACGCTGCTGATGGCTGACGGATATTTTATGAAGAGAAAGGCAGGTAACAAACTGGTCAGCGGCAGTGTGCAGGCTTTCGAAGAATACGCAAATACCAGTGGAGCGGGTAACGTTTCCCTCGACTATGATGCTGATCCAGCTTCCAGCGAGACGGATGTTAACTTTGGTCCCACCGATGCAAGCGCACTGGGCGGAACAGCCTTCGTTCCTCGTTAACAGCAAAAAAAGGCGATCTCGCGATCGCCTTTTTCATACCCAAGCTTCAATACCCAGCCGGCAACACCACCGACCGTAGGAACGAGCGATACACTTCGCTCTCTTCATCCCAGTAACGGTTCTGCAGATAATCCCAGGTAAAGCGGCTGAAACCATCCCGCAGCCAGGGTCGATCCCAACGGTTGGCGCCCCAGGAGTTCTTGGCGACAAGGTAATTCATATCTCCAAGCAGGGCTTTTTCCTTCAGCTCAGGCTCCATATCCCCTTCACCCAGGGAAACAAAGCCGTCCTCGGACGGAACGTTATCCACGGTATAGTCATGGAACACCACCATGTGTCCACCGCCACTGCCGAGTTCACCTTTTTCAGCCAGTGTATTCAGGTTAAAGACACCATTTTGATCCGGCGCATTGAAGGTCACATAGAACGACATCACCACCGGATAATGATCATTCAGGGCCTTCTTGATCCGTAGCTCCAGGTTACGGTAACGGTCAAGTTCCACCTCAGAGAGCAGCTTCTTGCCCTCATAGACCCCACGGTTGCCCGGGCCACTGACCTGGCTCCAGCGGGACAGCATCTCAGTCAAGGAATACTCTTCACTGGTTTTCACATCCACGAGCATCGTCTCATCAGCCTTGCGGCTTTTCGCGAGGGCGGCTTCCATATCAACTTGATATTTGCCATCGCAACTGAAGGCTTTGTCCAGCTCCGCCCGTACATAGGCTTCAGACCGGAGACTCACATCGTACAAGGATCCATTCTCCTTGCCGTTCTTCAGGATATAGTCTTCCGCACAGGCCTGAGCTTCCGACATCGTTTCGGCGGCATCACTTTCGATGAATTCCGCTTCGGTGACCCAGCCGTACCTTTTGATAATATTGCTGGACATACTCCAGTTGCCACCGGTGTTCAGCTCCTCCTCGGGAACAGGCTCTTTTTCCAAAAGCTTGTGATAAAGGTCCCAGTAGGTCCAGTAGGTTTCGGAGACGTCCACGTCCTCACCCGTGGTGTCCTTGAGCAAGGACTCAAGCCAGGTGGCCTGGGCGTAGAGCCAGCAGTTGCCGATCGACTGACGCTTGACCGAAGTATGTTTGACGGAAGTGACCTTGATTGAACTGTCTGTATTATTTTCCTGACAGCTGATACTCAGAAGAGTCAGGGCCAGCAGAGAAGGTTTCATCATCGCTTTCATAAGGGGCTGTATCCTCGCTTATTTCTTTGATAGGCGTTTGGCCGCGTAGTCGACGTAACGTTGGGCTTCCTGGATAGAAGGCTGGACACAGGCTTCCGGACTTGCCACGACTTCCCAGACAAAGGTCCCGCGTTTGAAGTTGCTCATCGCGAGATAAGGCCGTGACGATTCTGAAGTCCAGTGCCAGAAGTAAGCATCCCGATCGAGATTACGTAAAGCCCGCAGACGATTGCTCCGGCTGACAACATTGACGAGGTACACCATTTTTTGCGTGGCACCCTTGCTGGCCAGGGCATTCCAGTTCAGAGAGCCATCGGCCTCAGCCGCGGCCAGAGCCTCCTGGCTTTTCTTCAGACATGCAACGGCAAAGTCCGGAACACCTTCCGCGGACCGTTTGATTTCGTCCCCTTCCTCCTTATCCCAGGGTGTATTGAAGAGAAGACCATTGCCGTCCTCGCGATACACCCAGAACTGAGAGGGATATTGAAACTGCACCGTGGCAGTCGCTTTTTTGCCTTCGAAGCTGGCTTCGACGGTCACGGAACCATGTCTGTCAGCCACGAGTACACCGTGCGCCTGAAGTTTTGCGGCGGCATCGTTCTGAACAAGAGTCAATTCCGCCTGCACGTCCTTGCTGGTGGTCGGGTTTTCCCAGGTAGCCACTGTACGCAGCTGAAGGCTTGCGCCTACAATGGGTTCGCCTTCAACCGTAATATTCAAACCGCTGAGGACCGGAGCCGGTTCAGGTGTCGGAACCGGGGTCGGCTCAGGCGTCGGCGTTGGATTGGGAGTCGGTCCTGGCGTTGGCTCCGGCGTCGGAGTTGGCTCGGGCGTCGGTGTTGGATTTTCAGGAACAGGTGTCGGTGTCACTTCGGGAGTCGGCACCGGAGTTGGCGTTGGCTCAGGTTGTGGAACCGGAGGCGGCGTCACATCGGGAGTGGGCACCGGAGTCGGGGTGTTCTCAGGACTCGGCTCGGGCGCCGGAACTGGCTCCGGAACCGGAGTTGCGGTCGGTTCAGGTATCGGTGTGACAGGCCCGATCTGACCACTTGGTTGATCGGGCTCCTTGGATGAATCATCCTTTTTGTTGTCGCAGGCCGCGACAAAGGTAATAAGTCCCAGCAGGGCCAAGATTTTTGACATTGTTTTCTCCTGAATTTTCCAACGAACAGTTCCATGTATCAGATAATGGACAATAGGATAGTGGCTATATTGCGGGGCGCACAAAAATGATCCCACCGCGTAGCAGGATAAGGACTTTGCAAAGAGCAGGCCCAACCATTCGCAGGAAGCTTGACGCACCAAGGACCGAACCCGGCTATTACGTAAAGATGTCCAGGTGAAGGTTTCCGGGTTTGAGGAATGGCAAGAGATTGTGACGAACGGCACACATGAACAAACAGGAAATGGCGAAAGATCGGAAGGGCGTTCCGATGGTAAATTGTTCGCTGACTCGTGCGAAGGGAAGTGTCCCGCTGCGATATCGTATGAGGTGTTTCATGAATGAAATCCAGCACCGGGTAACAGTCAAGGACGTCTGCGCTCAGATCCCGAATACACTGACCATGAGTCGGCTCATGCTGGGACTGGTTTTTCCCTGGCTGCCTGCTGTGAGCTGGCTGCCGGCTCTCATCTGGGGAACCTTGTCGGAATTCCTGGATGGATTTCTCGCGCGCCGGTTGCGGGCCGTCAGTGCCTTTGGCCAGCTTATGGATCCGGTGGCGGATAAGATTTTTGTGATGGCGGCCGCGCTGACGTTTTTAAGAGCGGATCTTATTACACTGCCGCAACTCCTGCTGGTGGCGATGCGGGATCTTTTTGTAGCGTTTTCCAGTCTGATCCTGCTTCTGCTTGGCCGCGGTTCCGCTTTCCGTGATATGGCACCGGCGCGTCTCGGCAAGTGGGCTACGGGTTTTCAACTGATCACATTGTTCAGTCTGCCTCTTCTGCCGAAGTATAATGTGTACCTCATTTATCTCACCGGGCTCATCAGCGTCCTCGCAGCGTTTGACTATGCCAGACGGTTTATTCAGCGTTCCTCTCACTGTCCCAATTCATCAAAAGACGGCTCCAAATCGCACTTTTAAGCCGCATTTGCTTTGCATGTTCATCTGTAGTGGTCAAGCGCTGAGCCAGGCTCAGGTCTTGGCATCAATGTTGCGTTTTATAGTGAACAACAGCGAGGGCAGGAACATGAAATCATCCTTTTTCTGAGGTTTCTTATGGATAATGACCGGGTTGAAGCGGTGAAGATAGAACGCAATGGCATTCTTTTGCAGGGACTCCTGGGTTGCCCGACCGGTGCTCAGGGCATCGTTCTTTTTGCCCATGGCAGCGGAAGTGGTCGCCTGAGTCCACGAAATCAGGATGTCGCGAGACACCTGCGCAGTCGGGGGCTGGCGACGCTGCTGATGGATCTGCTCACTGAGGAAGAAGAGGCATTGGATATCCGCACGAGCCAGCTGCGATTCAACATCGGTTTTTTAGCCAAACGACTCCTGCTCGCCACGGATTGGGTCAAACGGCATGAACTGGCCCAAAGGCTCGGCATTGGTTATTTTGGAGCCAGCACCGGAGCCGCCGCGGCGCTGGTGGCGGCGGCGATCCAGCCTGAACTGATTCAGGCCGTGGTATCCCGTGGCGGTCGACCGGACCTGGCAGCTGCATATCTTGATGACGTTCAGGCTCCTACGCTTTTGATTGTAGGTGGATACGATCACGAGGTGCTGCGCATGAATCAGGAGGCCAGGGAACGGATGAGTCAAACCCAATGCCGACTGGAAATCGTTCCACGGGCCACCCATCTATTCGAGGAACCGGGAGCGCTGACTCAGGTTGCGAATCTCGCGGAACAGTGGTTTTCGCTGTATCTGCATTCCCGACAGCCTGAGGTGAATCACTACGTTTGAAAGGGGAGAGGGACATGACTCACATCAAAAACTTTTGCAATCGTCATGTCGTGCATATCCATGCCGAAGCCTCGGTGCTGGAGGCTGCGCATCTCATGCGGGAAGAACACGTGGGGGATGTCGTCGTGGTGGAAAGTGAACATGGAACCCTTCGTCCGGTTGGAATGTTAACTGATCGTGATATCGTTACGCTGATAGTCGGGGAGGATATTGCGCCCGAAAGCGTTCGCGTTGAAGATGTCATGGCCCGTCACCCCAAGGTGATCAACCAATTTGATGAGATTCTGACCGCGATCGAACGAATGAGTGAGGCCGGTGTGCGTCGCCTGCCGATCGTGGACGAGCGTGGCAGCCTCGTCGGGATCGTCACCGCCGATGATCTGCAGCAGATCCTGGCCCGCTTGCAGAACGCGCTCGCCTCCATTAGCAGCCGGCAGATCGCCCATGAGATGACGGGTGCGACTCTGGCCAATCGTTTTTCCTAGAGCCTGGTTTATGAAGGAGTTGGACGATGATATTTAAAGATCGAACCACCGCCGCTCAGCAGCTGGCGGTGTGCCTCGGCCGTTACAATGGCCAAAATCCACTGATCATGGCTTTGCCGCGTGGCGCTGTGCCCATGGCGAAAATCATTGCTGATGAACTGCACGGTGAACTCGGCGTGATCCTGGCCCGGAAAATCTCCCTGCCCGGACATGAGGAATATGCGATCGGTGCGGTCAGCGAAGGAGGTTTCGTCTATCACAACCCGGATGTGGCTGGTTACCATATTCCCGAGAGCCTCTTCAAACAGGCCTTGAATCGTCAGCTCGCCTTGATCGAGGAAAGGCGACGTGCCTATCGCCTGGATCAACTCAAGCTGAATCCTGCCGACCGCATCATCATTCTGATCGATGATGGCATTGCCACGGGCTCCACAGTCTTTGCGGCCATCAAGAGTCTGCGCGCTCAAAATCCGGCGAAACTCATCGTGGCCGCACCCGTCGCCCCACCGGATACCGCGCGTAAATTGGAGCAGGAGGTGGATGAATTGATCATTCTGGATCAACCGCCGCATTTTCATGCGGTCGCACAGTTCTATGAAAACTTCGACGAGGTGACCGATCAGGATGTGATGAACGCTCTCTGGGGTTCGCGGCCACCCAACGCGCGGTCGCGGCAGCCGGAGCCTGTCATACATCCCGTCCACTAAGTCGTTTCCTATCACTCTTAAGGCTGGCAGAATCACACCGCAGACCAGCCATAGGTAGTTTTTTTATCAGAATATTGCTGATGGCTACTGACTTCATTCCAACAATCTTGCTATAGATACCTACGAAACACGAAACATGAGAGCTCATCCTTGTCAAACCCAGCGTGTCCACACGATGAATCCGAGCGACTTTTGGAGCTCAAGCGCCTCAAGGCCATGGAAAATATCGTGGAAAAATCCTATGGGAATTACACGCTGTTGGCCTCAACCATTTGCGTCGCACCCATGGCGGCGATTTCCCTGATAGATAGCGATAGGCAATGGTTTCGCGCCACGGTTGGTCTTCATATCGAGGGCTCACCCCGTAATGTTTCGTTTTGTGCTCATGCGATCCTGCATGACCAGGTTTTTATAGTGAACAATGCATTCGAGCATCCCTTTTTCCAGGACAATCCTCTGGTCACAGGTGAGCCGCGTATTTGTTTTTATGCCGGTGCCCCGCTCCTGACCTCCCGTGGGCACAATCTGGGAACGCTCTGCGTCCTGGATTATCGTGAGCGGACACTGTCGCCGGAACAGGTCCTTGTGCTCAAGAAGCTGGCGCAACAGATCGTGGTTCAGCTCGAGGAATCCATGAATGCCGTGGCTTTGAGTGTCACCCTTACAAGGCTGCATACCTTTCTTGATCATATGAATTTCGCTGCCTTGATTGAGGATGAGGCGGGCAGCATTCTTTATGTGAATGAATCGTTCAAGAACCTCTTTCCCGAAGCTCTGGATCAAAAAGAGGGCGATGGTCAGCGCAAGCCCCTCGTGGAGCATCTTCACAAGGTCTTTAGCGAGCCTGATGACTATCTGGATCTGGTGCGAACGCTCATGCAGGAGCGCAGTAAAAGATTTGGTGTGGAGCTTTACACGGTCGATGAGCGTATTCTGGAACTTGATTATATTCCCACCGTGGATAACGAGCAGTTTCGCGGGCATATCTGGATCTTCCATGATGTGACCGAACCACGCCGGACCATGGAGCAAATCGAACGGCAGAAGATGCAGGTGGTCCAGGCTGAAAAACTGGCCATCCTTGGGGAAATGGCGGCGGGGCTGGCCCATGAAATCAATAATCCCCTGGCCATCATTCAAGGCCAGGCTCATCGACTGCGTCTGCTTTTTCGTCGGAATGCTCTCACCAGTGAATTGGTGGAAGGTACCGTGGAGAGCATTGAAAAGACGGTGGGTCGTATCGTCAAGATCGTCCAGGGTCTGCGGGCCTTCGCGCGTGAGGATAATCAGTCCGAACCGAAACGGGTTCCTGTTCAGCGCATTATTGATGATGCTCTGATGTTTTGTGAATCCCGGATTCGCAACTATGGTTTTCAGCTGCGCGTCACGCCCTTTCCTCCCGACCTGGCTCTCTGGTGTCGACCGCTGCAGATCACTCAGGTCCTGGTCCATCTCTTGAATAATTCTTTCGACGCCCTCCAGATGAATCCCGGTCCGAATCCCTGGATTGAAATTCAGGTGCTGCACGATGGCAATTATACGACCCTGCGCGTGGTCGATTCGGGACCTGGCATTCCTCGGGACATCTCGGAGAAGATCATGCTGCCCTTTTTTACCACCAAGGAGATCGGCAAGGGTTCGGGCCTTGGACTCAGTATTGCCAAGGGCATTGTGGAAAGCCATCGAGGGCGATTCTTCGTCGATTCCAGGGAACCTTATACCACTTTCGTCATGCGCTTCCCTGCCGATCGCGGTCCACCCCCCTCGTTCGATCGGCCTCTTAACTAAGATGTTCCAAGATCAAAGCCATCTTTGTGGTTCTTCTGTGTCAAGGTAGCCAAACTGGTCGCCGCAACCCCTGATTTTGCCTTCTTTTCCGGCAATCCTGTCCAAAATCAAAGCAAAAATGCCTGGCACTTTTCTCGCAAAGAGCAGGCCGGAATTGCTCTTCATTTCATCGCGAGGATCTGAGCCTATGAAAAAATTGCCGGTACTCCTGAGTGTACTCGGGTTGTGGACAGCCTGTTCGGACAATCAACCCACGGACTCCCATGTTCAATCGATTGCCACGAATTTAAGTGATAAGGAAGGCAAGCTTGCCCGGACCTTTCTCTATCTTCTGGAAGGGGACACTGTCCGCCAGCGCGAATGCCAGGTGGCGGCGCCGCGTGGCGTGCAGGACTGCGGAACGCTGCGTGCCAGCAGGAAACTCAATGTATTTCGCAGCGAGCTGGAAGCCGATATCACCTTGAGCCGCAATCGCGTGAACGAATCCCTGGAGACTCTTCATCGCGATCAGGACACCCTGCAGGAGCGTCAGGCCAGTCTAACGACTCAGATTCAAAATTTGCAGAAACAGATCAATCAGGGCGGCGGCACACCCTCGGGCGAGAACGTGGCGGAGCTTCAGGCTGCGCTCAGGTTTGCTGAAAGCGAGAGGGAAAAAATTCGTCAGCAGTTGGTGCAGGCCCGTAATCCGGCGCAAATCGCTCAGCTGAAGGGCATCCTCGCTTCCTTTGATAAGCAGATCGTCGAACTGAAGGACCGCATTGCAGCGGCTCAGGGCGACGGGAACGTTTCGGAATTGAAAAAAGCGCTGGCTGATGCCCAGGCGTCCCTGAATCAGGTGAACAGCGATCTCGCAGGCCTCAAGACCAAAATTCAGGAGGCCGAGGCGCAAAGGGTGGTGATCGACGAGGAAGCGCGCATTCTGAATGCGACCCTGAATAAGTTGAATCAAGCCCTGGTGTTTGATGCGCGGGATGTGTCCTTCAACGCCAGCCAGGCTGAGAAGCAATTGAGCTCACGCTTTCATAAACTTTTCCAAGCGTCCGGTCCAGACTGTACGCCTCCTTCGATCCAGGCCATGAAAGAACTTGCTGTCGGTGAAGCCGCCGTGTTCCGCAGCCGGGAAGCGCAGGTCGGAGGCTCCTGGCACATCGGTGAAATCGTCAAGCAACTGCTCGGCGGGAATCCCACCCCGACTCAGGTGGATGCCTTCTTCGGCAATTGGGTTCAGAACTGGCAGGCGGAAACCCGTTTCACCAGTGGTGATACAGCGCGCGCCCGGCCTGATTTTATTCAGGTGCTGACGGAATGGCGAGAGGCCTCCGACGCCCGTGGTGTGGAAGGTCTGGATCTGAGCATCGCCCCGTTCCGCCTGATCGGAATTACCAATCGCCTGGATTTGCGTAATCCTCTGGTGGCGGGTGATGCCGGTGAAGCGAGGCTCGCTTTTGCCCTGCTCGAACGCACCACGGATCGTCCCCAGGATGCCGGCGTCAATGCCCGGCCTTTCACATTGATCTTTGAATATAAGATTTCCGTGGGCAGCGACAGCGAGATCAGCCGCTGGGCTCAGCTCTGGCATGAACTGGGGTCACAGCCCTGCAGCGCATCGTCCTGTGATGCCTATGTCGGACGGCTGGCGCAAATCACCCGCATGTTCACGCATCGCAATCAGGGTGGTTTTGTGCAGGCCCGCCTGAGTCAGGCGCGGACCAATGAAATTGCCTTTGGGGATCCCTGGGAGCTGCGTGAATTTACCTTGCAGCCGGCGGCGGGGAGTGCCAATGCCCGTCTTATTCAGGTGGACGTGAAGAAAACACCCAAGGAGGCGGTGAACAACAGCGCGGAGCTGAATCGTTTCGTGAGCGGTATCTCGCTCGATAATCTTATCCGGAATAACTATGATATTCCAGCCAACATGAAAGGGGCCAAGGCCCAGGTGGCGAATAATGGCCCGCAATGGACGGTGAACGGCGATGCGGAGAAGGCGAGAGTGTTCAATCTCAACACCTGCAATGGCTGCCACTCCAGCGATCAAAACGTCATTGATGGTTTCTATCATATCTCGCCCTTCCAGCCTTTCGGTCAGGCGGCGATGTCGGGTCATCTGAAAAACGATGATATGCCGCGTCGAGTCACCCATCTCGGTTCGTTCCTGGTCGATCCTTCCTGCCAGGCCGGAACTCCGTTTGATGCCCGCCTCTCTGCGGATGCACCACGGATGCTGAGCCGCCCTGTCCACTAATATAGGTAAAGGCCGGAGGTCATCTTAGCCTCCGGCCGTCTTCAATCCGAAATATTTTCTGCAAGAAAATTCCGGCACCGGCGTTCAGAGGGTGAACTCTTTGGAAAGGGAACGCTATGAAACGTTGGATCATGATCTCTTCTCTGCTGCTCGCAGGAGCGGCTCAGGCTCAGCAGACTTATCCATTGACCTGCCGCGGTGGAGGCATCAGCAACAGCGGCCTCACCCTGGGACTCTCGACTATCGATAATTCTGCGCTCGTTTATTATACCAAGGCCCCTGGTCCGGCTCCGTCCGGTCTTCAGCCCGGACAGTGTTCGTGGCAGGATCGCGCGATTGGCCCGAACGAACCACCCTGCCTGCGGCAAACCAGTCCCGGGGCGGTGGCCTGGATCTTTACAGCGCCCAACCAGAGACAGAACTCCTACCTGTCATCATCAACAGGTACGCACTGGATGCGGGACCTCCTAAGTTCCAATAGTTACGTTACCTTCCAAGCCTATAACCCCGGCAACGGCGGCTGCTTTGTTGTCACCCGCCTTGGCTTTTGAGGGGAACCTGGGGTGTATGTCAATCAGGCTGCACCCCGTAACTTTTCCTTAAAATCGCCCGGCACTTCTTAAAACTATCTACTATTCCGTGCCGAACCCTCGGTGCTAGTTTTGATTCAGGCGGGTTCCAGCCGTACATTCAATCAACACAATGCATTCAAGGGAGAAAGCCATGAACAGAGGCTCGGGGCGGAGCTTTGCGCAAGCTTTTGTCAAACATCAGGAATATTTGAAGTGCTTTCTATTGAAACGCGGTGTGAGTGCAGAGGACTGTGAGGATATCCTGCAGGAAACATTTCTGCGCTGCTATCCCATCCTGCAAAAGGATGTGGAAGGTGACTACCGGCGTCTGCTCGTCACGGTGGCTCGCAATCTTCATGTGGACGCCTATCGCCGCAGCCGGCGTTATATGCGGGGCCTGCAGCCGGAGTTCTTCGACAACATTCCCGAGGAGCAGGAGGAACGTCGCAGCCGTCTGCAACGCGCCCTGCTGGAAAAGATCTTGGATGATATCCAGGAACGCCCGGAGTCACGTTTCTTCAAGATGCACTATCAGGGCGGCTACAAGATTCACGAGATCGCGGCCATGACGCATACCTCGAAAGGAACGGTCTCATCCCAGATTTTTCGCTTCAGACATCGCATCCAGGACTCCCTTTGTCAGAGTCTGGATGCGGCGGATCACCTCCTGGCTTGACCTGTGTCGGCCTTAGAGGCTAACGCTTTCGATCCAATCCTTATAATGACGAACGTCTGTGGAATTGCTATTGGCGCCTGCACAGCCGAGGATCGGAATTTCTGCGCCGGTGGAGGCAGCGCCCACCAGTTGGAGTTCACCTTCCACTTCGATGTAGGCGGGGCCACCGGAATCACCGGCGCAGTTGGCGCCTGCACAGCCGAGGATCGGAATTTCTGCGCCGGTGGAGGCAGCGCCCACCAGTTGGAGTTCACCTTCCACTTCGATGTAGGCGGGGCCACCGGAATCACCGGCGCAGATTCCCTTGAACCAGGTGCCATGGGTCACACGAGCGGCATTGCCATTTTCTGCGGAAAAGACCGAAGTGATGGTCCGCAGGATACCGGTGTCGTTGTTAAAGCGGTCCTTGGTGACGCCAAAGCCAGCCAGCACCGCAGGCTTATCTTTGATCTTGATGCTCGGATCCGCGATCTTCACGGGCATCATGCCTTCCGGAATGTCTTCGGACAGAATCACGACGCCGATATCATGAGGCTTGCCCAGCGGGAAAGGGGAAAGCGTCTGGGATGGACTCCAATCCGGGTGCGGTATCACTTTCTCAGCTCGGATGTAGTTGCCTTCCATGGCAATTTTCGTATCGAAGTGCACAATGAAGTTTTCAGGCTTGGGCAGCAGGGGGCCGCCTTTTTCGTTGTTATTGATCAGCTCCTGGACGCAGTGAGCCGCGGTTACGATCACGCGGGGTGCGACGATCGTCCCACTGCAGAACGAATGCCCCGCTTCCAGCAGGGATTGGGCGGCTCTCCAGCTGCCTTCCTTCACATAGTCGGTGGTGAGAGCCACAGTCGATCGACGAATGGTGCTGAGATCATCAGCCTTCACTTCCTCCCCACCACGTATCATCAAATCCGATGTGTCCTGGGTGGACTGTCCACAGCCCCATGATACGCTAACAATAAAGCCGGAAAGTAGCGTCCATCTTGTGATTGAAACACTCATCACTTCCTCCCAAATGCAAATTGTGCGTTGCGTCTTCTCACACAGTAGAAGAGTCGTATGTGAATGGTCAACTCATTTTTATGAGTTGCATAAACGTGAAACGATAGCTGTTTTCTTGTATTTGTTTCGAAAAGGTCAATTCAAGCGATGATGGAAACCGCGTTTGGACAGCATTGGGAATTTGCACGAAAGTGCCGTAAAATAAGAGTTTGAACCAAACAAAGAGCGCAGGATCGCGAGTCTTTCCCCGACCTATATGAAAGGGCCTGGATATTCATGGATGATCATTCGCTGCTGACCGATGTTGCGCTTTCGATCCTGGGGGCCGCGGCCCTGGGACTGCCAGCCTACTGGCTGCGCTTGCCGCTGGTGCTGGCTTACCTTGCGGCGGGTTTGATTCTGGGCCCCGGGCTTGGTTTCGGCCTCGTGCGGAATCCCCAGAGCATCGCCACGCTTTCGGAGATTGGGCTGGTTCTTTTGATGTTCATCCTCGGTTTGGAAATCGATCTGCGCAAACTCATGCGCGCGGGTCGAGCGGTCATGATCAATGGCGTCACCCAGTTTCTCGGTTGTGCGGGTCTGGCTCTGGGGATGTTCTATCTGCTTGGCTATCAAAATCGAGGGAATGATTATACGCTGACTTATCTGGCCATCGCCGGTTCACTGTCCTCCACGCTGGTTGTGGTCAAAGTCCTGAGTGATCGCCTGGAACTCGACCTGATGACCTCCCGCATCACGCTCGGTATCCTTGTTTTGCAGGATCTTTGGGCGATCAGCTTCCTGGCCTTGCAGCCCAACCTGAATCAACTGGCCGTGGATACCGTTCTTCTCTCGCTGGCCAAGGCGGTGTTTTTGATCGTGATGAGCTGGCTTCTGGCCCGTTTCGTCCTTCCCTGGGTCTTCAAACGGATCGGCAAACAACCGGAGCTGGTGCTGGTCGCGGCGATGGCCTGGTGTTTTGGTGTCAGTGGCCTGGCTGGTTTCATGCAATTGTCGCGGGAAATGGGAGCGCTGGTGGCCGGCATCAGCATCGCGGCCTTTCCCTATCACACCGATATCGCCGCGAAGATCACGAGCCTTCGGGACTTTTTTATCACGCTTTTTTTCGTGGCCCTCGGGATGCAAATCCCCAGTCCCACCCTTCAGGTTATTACCCTGGCCGGATGGTTAACTCTGTTTGTGATCGCCAGTCGTCTCCTCACCGTATCCCCTGTGCTTCTGTTTCTGGGTTATGGCTCACGGGGGAGTCTCGTGCCGGCCATCAACCTCGGTCAGATGTCGGAATTTTCCCTGGTTCTGGCCACGTTGGGCGTGAGCTTCGGACATGTGCCGAAGGATTTTCTTTCGGCCTGTATTCTGGCTCTGGTCGCGAGCTTTCTTCTGTCATCGGTTCTGATGCCGAAGGTTCATGCGATCCATGGTTTTCTGGGGCCATGGCTCGCGCGTCTGCGCATCCGCGATTCCCAGCCACGGGATGATCATGCCGGGGACCCGGAGCACAAGGTGCCGCGCATTGTGCTGCTCGGTTTTTATCGGGAGGCCAGCTCGTTTCTGGAGGAGATCACAAGGCGCCACACCCAGACCTTTTTGGAGGATGTGCTGGTCGTCGACTATAATCCCGAGACTCTGGCCAAACTTCATGAACGCAATGTGCAGGCGGTTTATGGCGATGTCGCGCACAGTGAAACGCTCCGGCATCTTCATCTTGATAAAGCGGCCATTATTATTTCCACGGTGCCCGATCATCTCTTCAAAGGAACGAGCAATCTCAAACTACTGCGCACGCTGCAGGATCTTGCTCCTCAGGCCCTGCATATCGTCACCGCCGAGACCATCGACGCCGCTCGACAAATGTATGCCCAGGGCGCTGCGTACGTATTTATCCCAAGAATCGTCGCGGCGCATTACCTTGTGGATGTGATCGAGCGGATTCAATCCAACCGGCTGGATGCCATCCGGCAGGGGGCGGAAAAGTTCCTGGGGAAGTGGCAGGAGACCTTGCCTTAAGAGTGGTGACGAGCCGACCATCTCCTCATTCTGCAGAATCATGCTATGATCGCGAGGCGTGTTTGAAGGTCCTGGCACTTTCGTGTATGAATGCTGGGAGCCAGACTGTTAAAATCAGTCTGTATGACACGTATCCGCAAGCCTAACTGTGGTACGGAACCAAGGAGGTACTTTTGAGAGCCGCTATCTTTATCGATGGGGCCTATGTGAGAACTCAGTTCAAAATGCATAAGATCGAACCTGACTATGCTGACATGGCTGATTATTTTCTAAATCCCCTGCGCTCGTCCTTTCCGCTGGATCTGCTTCGCTGCTATTACTACGACTGTGCCCCTTATATGTCGCCCGAACCCACGGAAGATGAATTGAAACGCATGGAGGTCCACAAGACTTTCGTCGAAAATTTATTGAGTCTGGGTCGGTGGGCCATTCGTCTGGGCAAGTTGCAGAAACGCTGGGAAGGTCAACGCGAGTATTATGAACAAAAGCGCGTGGACGTTTTGCTGTCGGTCGACCTTGTTCGCCATGCCGCCGCCGGACATATTCAGCATGCCGTCCTGGTCGCGGGTGACAGTGATTTTGTCCCGGCGGTCGAAGCGGCCAAGGAACATGGCGTGACCGTTTCACTTTGGTGCGGACATGCCAATACCGTCCATCGCGACCTGATTTCACTGGCCGACGAAGTTTATACGTTTGAATGGGGTGATTTCCCCAGGTTGAATGAGGAACCGGCGGCTGCCGGCCATGGCGGTCAGAAGAAGTACAAGAAACGCCGGCGCCGTGGTGGACGCGGCCGTGGCGGCGGACGCCCGGAAGGAACCAGCGACGAAAATGCCATGAAGGATCCGAATGTGATGCTGGATTCGGATGGCAAATCCAGTTGGGGTGATCGGCTGAAACGATTCACTGGCCTGAAATAGCCGCTTTTGCATTCTTCCCTTGCGTAAGTCTCGAATTTCCAAGTAACAATGTCGCAACAGCTGACAGTGTCGTCCAGGGCTTCAGCCCTGGATGGACTGCGTCCTGCCATTTCAAAGAGTTGCTGACCAGACTCGGGGCTCACTCTTTGCAGCTCAAGGCCGTCCGGACACTGCTGAAGGGAGAACGTGAGATGATGACCTTAGGTAAGAATGCGCTGCTCCTCACCGTTGCGCTGAGTCTGAGCCCAACCCTCCTGGCGAACACCAAAACCCTCTTTGTGAACGGCGTGAACGCTGCGGTTCATGGGGATCTGAGTGTGGATAAAGGCGAGTGGCGCAACAAGGAATCCTACAGTTCCATCCGGCTCAAGGCCGGCTTTCAGCTGGTGCGCATCGGCTTCGCCGGTCTCACGGTCGGTTATCAAAAGGTCGGATTTTATACTGCGCAAAAAAACTGGACCAAGGCCGGAGCCAGCCGCACACAATTTGATTATCGCGGACCGGTGGGTGAGCTTCATCTTTTCCCGGATGCCTTGTTCAATTTTTCGGTGGCCGGTCACCAGGGCGAGGGCTTCAGTTTCACCAAGGGTGATGGTTCCAGCGACTTTGGGATCACCTGCCCGACCGATGAACCAGAGTGCGGGATCACAAAAATGGAGCGGTCACGCCTTGTCGTCAGGGAAGTGATGGCTCAGGTAAATTATACCTTCCGCCCGGGGTTTCAGGTCTTTCTGGGAGCCGGCAACCGCCAGGTGACGGGAACGCCTTCCTATCAGGTTTTCCGCGCGGCATCCGAGCCCGGGACTTTTCACGATTTCTGGGAACGTTATAACGCTTCCAAGTGGAAGATCGATACCCAGTTCTATGTGTTCGGCATCCGCGGGACCACCTTGTAAGACCTGGCGCGTACAACTGCCTCTCTTCGTTCGCCCCGATCCCTGTGATAGGATGGACGCTTTCCTGGGTTCACGCCGGAGGCGTCTCTATGAGCTTCATTCGAGCTATTCTGTTTAGCGTTTTTGCATTTCTACCCCTGCTGATCATCAATGCCTTCCAAATGCTGAGCATCCTGTGGAAGCCCATCAGTTTGAAATGGTTTCGCCGCTATAACAATTTCTGGGCCAACCTCTATTGGTCCTACGTTGGGTACATGGCGCAAACCTTCGGCGGCATTTCGGTGAAACTCATCGGCGATCGCCTGCCATATGATGAAAACGCGCTGGTTCTGGCCAATCACCAGAGTGCGGTGGACATCGTGGTCCAATTGATCGTCGGCCGGGTCTACAATCGGCTGGGCGATATGAAATTTTTCGTCAAGGACGTCCTGAAATGGGTGCCGGGTCCTGGCTGGGGCATGGTGTTCCTGGAATGCATCTTTATGAAACGCAACTGGTCCGAGGATCGGGCCCGGGTCGTGGAACAGCTGCGCAAATTTCAAAAGGATCGCGTGCCGGTCTGGGTGAATATTTATCCCGAGGGCACCCGCAAGAAGCCGGGCAAGCTCGCCGCGGCCCAGGAATTCGCCCGCAAAAGTCAGCTGCCGGTGCCCCGGCATGTCCTGATCCCCCGGGTGCGGGGTTTTCTGGCCACCCTTGAGGGTTTGGAAGGACACCTGCACGCTGTCTATGATCTCACGATCGCCTATCCCCATCGGGCGCCGACGCTCTGGGATCTCCTGTCCGGCCAGGGCACGCCGGTGACCGTGGAGATCAAACGTTATCCGATTGAGTCCCTGCCTTCCGATCCCGAGGGTCGTTCCGCCTGGCTTCTGAAACTTTATCAGGACAAGGACCAGCGCCTCGAAACTCTGATGGCTGAAATACGACCGGATCCCAGCCTGGCTCGGCAACGCGCTTAAAATATAGTGTTAAAAGCTAACGAATACGGCTGGTCGCGTCGCCCGCAACGGTGGGCCATAAGCGGCGTGTGGGAGGTTTACCATCGGCCAAGGCACTGGAGGCCGGCGACCACCAGTGAAAGACCAGCGGCCACGGCACCGGAGGCCGGCGATCACCAGCGGAGGGCCAGCGGCCATGGCATCGTAGGGCCTGAATTCCCCTAAATTGACGTAGGTGATCTTATGAGAGAAACTGTTGACCTGTCCCAGGATTATGAGTAGATGTCACCCATCGAAAAATTCGAAGCAGGAGTCCTGATGAGACCCGTGTTGCGAAAAGGGCCTGTCTCTTTATTTTTGAGTCTTTGCCTCATCTTTCTCTGCTGGAGTCCCGGCGGAGGGGCAAGGGCCGCCGACTCGCCGCTTCGAATGGCTTCCTTCAACATCCAGATCTTTGGCCAGTCCAAGATGAAGAAAGCCGCCGCAGTTTCGACCCTGATCCGCATCCTCGACCGCTACGACCTCGTTTTTATCATGGAAATCCGCGACTCCGAAGACACCGCCATCTACGATCTCCTGCAGCGCCTCAATGAACAAAGTTCCAAACACTATCAGATCATCGTCAGCGAACGCCTGGGCCGTACGGTCTCCAAGGAGCAGTATGCCTATCTTTATAATCCGGACAGAGTGATGCCGGATCAGGCCTATGTGTATCACGATAGCCGCGATCTCTTTGAACGCGAGCCTTATGTCGCGCGTTTCCGGTTCGGTAACGATTCCTTCACGATGATCGGCGTGCACACCAGCCCATCGGATGTGGACGCGGAACTTAATGCCCTGCCGCCGGTTTATGATGACGCCAAACAAAAACTGGGTAGCCGCAACATCTTTATCGTCGGTGACCTGAATGCCGACTGCAGTTACTACAATTTCCGTCAGGGTTTTGATTTTTTTCGTGATGCTGTGACGCCGCTCGTGCCCGAGGACGCGGATACGACCGTGGCCAACACCACCTGCACTTATGATCGGGTGCTGGCCTTTGGTCAGTTGCCGCGCGCCAGCAGCGTTGCGAAACCCTTTAATTTCCAAACCGCCTACGGCATGACCCAGGCCGAGGCCCAGCAGGTCTCCGATCATTATCCCGTGGAATGGACGCTCTCAGGTTTGCGCGATACGGGGGAAGGTCCAGGTGAGCCGCCGGTGGTGGTGCCAACGGACCCGCAAACTCCAGCAAACCCGCAGTGCGGTTTCAACCCGACTCCGACACCCAAGGGCTATTGCTATGCGGAATTTGAAAGCGGTCGCAAGCGGGTGGCTAACGCTTGCTGCCCTCGCTGAGATATTTGTCAAAACCACCGAGACTTTCCGTGCGGAAGCCGCGGCCTTCATGAAGAATCATATAGACCGAGAGCGTCTTCAGTTGCGGCACCATCCGGCGTGTCTTCTCGGGACCCAGCACCATGAACGCCGTATCCCAGGCGTCCGCTTCCCAGACCGCAGGAGCGATCACCGACACGGAAGCGAGAGCGTGTTGAACAGAACGACCGTTGCGCGGGTCGATCGTGTGACTATAGCGTTTGCCATCCTTTTCAAAATATTCCCGATAATCACCGGCCGTGGTTAATCCACGCCCTTCGAGATGCAGAACCGCGGCCACGCCACCCGAATTATCCGGAGTATCAATGCCTAGCGTCCACGGCTTTCCATCGGCTTTCCGTCCTTTGGTTTTGATCTCGCCGCCGATTTCCACCATGTAACTTGCGATACCACGCTGATCCAGAAAAGCCGCCACGTGATCGACACTGTAACCCTGGGCGACACCGGAGAGATCCACGTGAAGATTGGGATTGGCTTTTTTCAAGGCCGGAGGCTTGCGGCGGCTCAGGAGTTTCTTATAGTCGACATCCTTCTGCGCGGCCTTGATATCGTTGTCACCAGGAATCTTAGGATCCTTGGCGCGAAAGGGGCCAAAACCCCAGACGCGAAGGAGGGGACCGATGGTGATATCAAAGGCACCGCGCGATTTTTCGCTGACCGTGCGGGCCAGTTCCACGAGCGTGACCAGGTCAGCATCCACGGCGAACCAGTCGGTGCTCGGCTGCTGATTGAAGCGGCTGATGTCGGAATCCGGGCGATAATTGGAGAATATCTTATCAAAGGCCGCGAGCTCTTTTTCCACTGCGGCCTTAAGGTCCTTCTGTTCCTGGCCCTGATACAGCACCCGCCAGGTGCTGCCCTGGGCCTTTCCTTCCAAAACGTGCGCGTCATGTTTCGTCAGACTCTGCCCGAACAGAGGCAGGCTGAGAAACCAGAGCGCGCCAAACCACAATCTCATGAAACCACGTCCTTAATAGAGTTTCTTATTATCAAATTTGCTGTACATGGAGGCCACGGCATCCGCGTAGCCATTGTACATAAGGGTTTTCTGCTTGGCCTTAAAGAATCCAGAGCCGAGGACGCGTTCCGTTTTCTGTGACCAGCGTGGATGCGGCACCTCGGGATTTACATTCGAATAAAAGGGATATTCATCCGGGGCACTCATTTCCCAGGCTGTTTTCGGTTGCGCGCTGACCAGCTCGATGGAAACAATCGATTTGATACTTTTGTAACCATATTTCCAGGGCACGATCAAACGCAGGGGAGCTCCGTTCTGATTCGGCAGCACCTTGCCGTAAGCGCCGACGGTGAGCAGAGTCAGATCATGCATGGCTTCATCGAGACGCAGACCTTCCTGATAAGGCCAGGTCAGGATTTTGGTCTTCTGCATGGGAAACTGATCGGGATCCTGAAGAGTTTTGAACAGCACATATTTCGCGGCACTGGTGGGTTGAGCGCGACTCAGTATCCTGTGCAAGGGCACACCGACCCAGGGCACAACCATCGACCAGGCTTCGACACAGCGGAAACGATAGATGCGATCCTCCAGCTCATAAGGCTTTAAGAAGTCCTCGAGCTGATAATCAGCGGGTTTACTGACCAGACCATGAACTTTTATGGTCCAGGGTTTGGTTTTGAACTTTTTGGAGTTGTCCTTGGGGTCGTCCTTGTCCATGCCGAATTCATAGAAATTATTGTAGGAGCTGAAATCCTCGGGACTCGTGATGATCTTTTTCAGATCCTTGTCCTGATAGCGAGGATTGGGCTTGATGCCGGGAATGTTCGCATAATTATATTTCTCAGGTGCGGCCAGAACTTCATCGAGCGGCAAAAAAAGCGAGCCCAGCGCGAGCTGGCTGGCGGTCTGCAGAAAACGACGGCGATCCTGGTAGATGGCTTCCGGGGTGATTTCAGAGGCTTTGATATCAAATCCGTTGTGACGGCGAATAAGCATGGAAAACTCCTCATGGCAGCAGACCCAGGTGACCAGCGTTTATCTTAGCGAAGTTATACCTCCATCAGCAAGCACTGCATCCGACGTCATGTTATTAGACAGTGTTTACACTGTTGACAGGATGATACCCGCAAAAAGCCGGGGCAGCCCTTGTTTATCCGAGTGTTTCCAAGGAGTAAAAAGAGGTGCAAACTCCTGATAAAGTTGGTCAATTTCTTGCATTAGTTTGAATTATGATATGAAACAGGGGTCTCCGGTATGTGCGGACGCGTGTCCATACTGTGTGTCATGACCCTCCTCCTGAGCGCCTGTCAGCCCATTGTTGTACGGGTTGGCAAGCGTACCCAGGGCACGGGGGCGGAGCCCAATCATCCCATAGAAGCCGCAACCATCACCACCGAGCAATTGCAAACCTGGAATACGGTCGAGGATTTTCTGCAGCATCTCGATGACATCAAAACACTGGGACGTGATGCGCTGCTCAAACGTTATCATGAGGACGGCCGTCAGCAGATCCGTGCGGTCTTCCGCCGTTTTCGTGATGCGGTGGCCGCCGCGGCTCAGCGCGATGGAACTCCGACTTCGCCTTATCTCAGTGATCTGAAGGCGGGGACCTGTGTGCCGATCAGCACGCAGGATATTTTTGGTCTGGAGGCTTTTGGGGATTTACGCGTTCTCCTGGAGACCGTTTTCCTGAGCCGCATTCAACCGACGGAAGCCTTGCCTGAACCCGAGATTCCTGGGGATATGGATGCGATCACCAAGCTGGGATTTTTTGAGCTTGGCATTGAAATGGATGGACAGTCCTTCTATGAGGAAGCGGATCTGAAGGAACGCCAGGGTTCGGATCTGCGCTGGAAGGTGATTCATGAACAGAGCGAACCGGAAGATTGGTTCCATCTGGATCAACGTGGTGTTCAGTTTCATTTTCTGCGGACGCGCGACAATCCTGGGGACACCCGCTTTTCGCTCGACGCACGGGTTGGAGAGCAGGTTTATGAAGAGGACGTGAACACAACTCTGCCTGGCCTTCTTCTCGATTATCAAAAAATTTTGGAAAGCACGGGTACCAGTCTGCAGACCCTTCAGATGCAAACCGGCTGGCGGGATCCTGATGGCCGCTGGCGGAAGCTTCAAATCAGCCGCCAGCTCATCATCAGCCAGGATATCGCGCAGGGTCATATCCTGCATATGACGGCGACGGAGCACTGGCAAAAGCCCGAGGCCATCCAGAAAAAATTTCGTCTGGACCTGGAGGCGAAGCGACTCTGTTCCGGGGTGGGAGGTCTATGAGTCTGCGTGCGTGGATAGGTATGCTTCTCCTCCTGTGTACGACAGCTCGCGCTCAGGAAGGCGAGGGAACCCGGCGCTGGAGTCTCGGGCTTCCGATCGGCATTCCTGAAGGATTAGGCGCCGAATTGCAGTACATAAGCAGCCCCAGATTTTCCCTTCACGTCTTTTATCATCGGCCCACCGTCCTTCAGGTGAAAACCCTTATCAAGAGCCGCAAACTGGTGGACCGCGATGGCTTTATCATCCGCAGTCCGGATATCGATTTGCCTTTCGATGTCGAGCTGGGACCGCATCACGGGGCGGGGTTGAGCTTTCGACCTTTCGCCTCATCGTTTTATTTAATGCTTGCGTGGGAGTCACGAATTGTGACCATTGAGAGTCTTGTGCAGAGCCATCTCGAAATCATTGATCCGCAGGACCGGATGATGACCAATACATTATTTCAGGCAGAGGCTGCGACCCGCACGCAGCAAGGTCTTCTGCGACCGACGTTTGGCTATCGTTGGGACATCGGTGAAACCGATTACTTTTTCTCGCTGAGTTCAGGCTGGTCGTTTCCCATACAGGCTCATTCGTCTGTGCGAACTGTCGTCCGCATACGCAATCCCGAAGCGAGCAGTCCAGCCGACGTGGATGCTCGCAATCTGGAGGAGGCGGAAGCGCAGCAGGGGCAGGTCATTCAGCAAAAATTGGTCGAGGCTCTGAAAAAGTTTGAGGATCTTTCCCTGCCGGTTTTTGGATTCAGTGTTGGAAAATTTCTCTGAAATGCGTATTTGCCTTCCTTGACAAGAGGCACAGGGCATGACGTATACTCGGGGCAGCTGACTCAACCATGACCTGTCAGCCGCCCCTCCGGCAAGCAGGGGTGGCAGGGATAAAGCGCAAATAGACTCAAGGCCTGCTGTCCTTGCTGGATGGCAGGCTTTTTTTAATTTTGCAGGATTGTAAGAATTGCGCCCTTGAGTGCAAAATAATCCACCCGATCAAGACCCTGGATGGACGGGACTTTGCAGAATGATTTGAGCCGGGACGGTCCGCATCCGAAAAGGAAGGCCAGAGGAGGGCTCCGATGCAGGATATTTCTCCCGACCTGGGTACGACAGCGAAGATACTCAATATCAAGGGTTCCACCGTTTGCTGTATCTTTATCGACAAGGACGGAAGGCCGGATCTTTATGGAGGCATGACCTGGTTGAAGCGCGACGATATTGTCACCACCCGCGCCCTGCGTGTCGGGGATCTTCTCACGGTGACGTTTGATACGCAGCATAACGCGCATGGCCAGGTGATCTACAAGCCGGTTTTCTGTGAACGCTGATCAATCCTGCCAGGCAAAATCCAGGACCAAAGGAAGATGATCACTGCCCGCACGCAGGCGGGCGAAATCCTCACGCACGGATACGACCGCCACCTGATCGGTGCGGCCAAACGCGGATCCACGCTGAAGACCCACCTGACGACCCGGTTCCGCCAGCGCTGCGAGCAATGGAGTTAAATCCGAATCCGGATCAAAGAGCCCGTGAATGCGACGATCGGGATTGGCGAAGACCACGGTCAGCTGATCCATGCGCAACTCGTGCGAGACGAGGACGTAATCAAGTTCCGTGGGCAGGCGATTATAGTCCCAGCCATCCGCAAAGAACGTGATGGTGGGATCGAGGCGGGGCAGATCCCATAAAATTTCCTTGGGAATGCGGGCCACTTCATTGTGTATTCGCGGATGGTTCAGGAGTGATTGAAGAACAGCGCCACCGGAATAATGAGCATCGCGGAGCGGACAATTGAAGTCGCCGAGAGCGATAAAGGCCTGATCCGGTGGCAGGGGTTCGATGCCGAGGGCGCTTAAATGCGGCCGGGGTTCACCGACCAGGAACCAGCGTAGAAATTCAAGCTGGGCCCGATTGCGTTCGGTGTTGGGGCTTTTCTCCTGACCGAAGTGAAAAGCAGGCACGGTATGCAGACAGATGACAGCGAGGGAGCGCCCTTTCACCTGAAGCCAATGGACTGTAAAACTTTTATCGAAAAGTTCAATTTCATCCGGGCTGACGCCGCCCAGGTTGAAGCCGCTCAGGTCGCTCTGCGGTTCAAAGTCCTTCCAGCGGAGCTTTTGAATTTCAAGGGTTTTCTCCAAAGGAAAACGGCTGGCAAATCCGGTTGCATACTGCCCTGGGAAGAAGCCGAAGTTGCTGCGATCCAGGATTTTTCGGGTCGGGTCACTGCGCAGACCAGTGTTGCTCGGGGAGAGGCGGTAGTGTGCCAGGGTGCGATCCGAATCGAAGCGCCGCAGGAAATCGCCGAGATTATCCCGATCCGGGTCGCAGTGGACTTCATTGATTGAGAAAAGATCCGGTTCGAGTCCGCGCAGGATGTCGGCGGCCGCTTCCACCTGGAGGTGCTGCGGCAGGCTGAGTTTTACGGTGTCGAGTTCCTTGATGTTCCAGTGGACGAGGCGCAGTCCATCAGTTGGTCGTGGATTGACGCTCATAAACGGTGAAGGTAAAGGGCGTGGCGCCATCAATCAGCTCCTGGCTTTTCACCGCAAAGCGGTTCGGATCGATTTCCGGATACCAGGTATCCCCCTCAACCTCCAGAGGCACCTGACTCATATAGATGTTATCCACTATGGGCAGGGATTGATTATATATCTGACCGCCCCCGATAATAAAGGCCTCATGACCCCAGGGGCCTTCCAGCGCCTGGCAAAGTGCCAGCGCTTCGTCCAGACTGGAGGCGCGGCGCACTTCCGCCGGCAGATCCAGGTCCTGCTGCGAAACGACGATGCAGAGACGCTTGGGCAGGGGACGACCGATGGATTCATAGGTTTTGCGTCCCATGATCACCACATGGCCGGTGGTCAGTCTTTTAAAAAGTTTCAGATCCTCCGGCAGATGCCAGGGGAGTTTGCCTTCTCGTCCGATCACACGATTTTTGGAGCAGGCCACGATGTGGGAAAATTTCATACAGCCACCGGAGCTTTGATCGCCGGATGGGGATCATAGTTCTGCAGGCTGAAATCCTCGTAACGGAACTGGAAGAGATCACGCACTGCGGGGTTGATATTCATGGTGGGCAGAGGCCGCGGGCTGCGGCTGAGCTGCAGCTGGGCCTGTTCCACGTGACTGTTATAGAGGTGCACATCACCGAAACTGTGGACGAAGTCACCAGGTTTCAGGTCCAGCACCTGGGCCATCATCATGGTGAGCAGCGCGTAGCTGGCAATATTAAAGGGCACACCGAGGAAGACATCCGCGCTGCGTTGATAGAGCTGGCACGAGAGTTTGCCCTCGGACACATAAAATTGAAAGAAGGCGTGGCACGGCGGCAAAGCCATGGTTTCCACTTCGCCGGGATTATAAGCCACCACGAGGTGACGCCGGGAATAGGGATCGCGGCGCAGATTTTCCATCACCTGGCTGATCTGATCGATGGTGCGGCCATCGGGAGCTTGCCACGAACGCCACTGTGCGCCGTAGACCCGCCCCAGGTCGCCCTGCTCATCGGCCCATTCATTCCAGATCGAAACACCGTGCTCGCGCAAATAATTGACGTTGGTGTCCCCGCTCAAAAACCAGAGCAGTTCATGAATGACGGATTTCAGATGCACTTTCTTGGTGGTGAGCAGAGGAAAGCCCTGGCTCAGATCACAGCGCATTTGATATCCAAAGATGCTGCGGGTTCCTGTGCCGGTGCGATCCGGTCGTGTGACGCCTTTGTCCAGCACGGTTTTTAAAAGGTCGAGATAGGCTTGCATGCAGCTCTTCCATCAGCAGTGTCAGGGTCCAGCGATCACTATAAACACTCGCTGAGGTCAGGGCAACAAACAGCCATCAAAAATTGAGGTCAGCACGGCCTTCCGTCGCATCGAGAGGGAGCGCCGGCTTTTGGCTTGTTAAAGTGTCAGGCCGCATGAGGCGTTGCAAAAGGTCGATCAGCACCGCCGATTGATCCCCGGTCCCATGAGACGGCGTTCGGAGAGGATGAATGGCCTGCCAAAGTCCCCAGGTGATCGCGGTCAAGCGGGAGGCGGGGAGGTCGTTTCGCAGAACGCCGAGCTGTTGACCCTGGGTGATCCATTGCTGCAGCCAGGCGTCCACGGCCAGAGCGGTGGCGCGGGCCGGGTGTTCGTCCTGTTGCTCGCCGCCGACCAGGAAGTTGAGCACGAACTGGCTGATGCCGGGTTTTTGCTGGAGAGTTTGTTCCAGGCCTTCAATGAGTTCCTGGGTGGTCTGCCAGTAGTGTTGCTTCTGCCTTGGCAGCTGCCGGGTGAGGGGAAGGATGCGGTTGAACTCCCTGACCGTGGCTTTGTAGAGCGTGGTGAAGAGGTCTTCCTTCGAGGTGAAGTAGTAGTACATCGTGCCTTTGGCCATCTGGCTGGCTTTGATGATTCGGTTGAAAGACGCATCCTGGTAGCGATGCCGGGCGAATTCCTCCAGCGCGACCGACATTATGAGTGCAATACGTGCGGTATCGAGCTTCTCGATGCGCTCACTTGGCATATTTGAACTCCCTGGGGTTTTTGACATCTTATCACGCCACCTTGGAGTTTTCCCAGCAGGAGCAAACTTGATTCCCAGGCATTAACCTGTTGACAAAAATCTCAAATCTTTTAATTTGATGGCTCTTCGATCCAAGAAGTGGACTCGTAGTTTAATGGATAGAATAACGGATTCCGATTCCGTTGATACAGGTTCGATTCCTGTCGAGTCCGCCACTTCTTCTCTCTTCTGAATTCCCGAGAAATCCAAAATCAAGATAGAGCGGTGCCCGCTGCGCGGTCACATGGGTTTGTTTGGAGCCCGCGGGGCGGGCAGGGGAATCAGATTCTGATCACCGCCTGTAGACGATTGGCCATCGGTGCCTTCCTTTTTTATTGGAAAACTGCCATAATACGAGGGTTTAGAAAATGAAGAAATTATTCATTTTCTTGGCCTCCATTAGATGGCATTATTTCTTTTAATATGCTTAAATGATTGTAATATATGGCTATCCTCCTATGAATGATTTTGATGTGATTCTGAAAAAATTACCAGCCGTATTCGAGATGGCCGAAGCCAAGGTCTTTATGACAAAATATGCATCCCCTGCACATAAATTGTCGCAACTCGTGGAACAGGGGCGGCTCCTCAGACTCCGGCGTGGACTCTATGCAAAGCTGGAAAATTTTGACCATTTCCTGGCAGCCAATCGTTTGGTTTCACCTTCCTATGTTTCATTCGAAACAGCTCTGGCTCACTATGGACTTATTCCGGAGCGAGTTGAAATTGTCATGTCGGTCACGGATCGACATGCAACCCGCTTTAAGACGGCTGTGGGTGACTTTGCGTTTCATGAGCAGACCACGGATCTTTTTGGATCTTCTTACCGAATCGAAGCGAAGGCCGACTATAGCATTCGCATCGCAAGTCCTGAAAAATCTTTGCTCGATACCTTGAGCCGGGCTCGTCTCCGGTCAGACAATTTAAAAGCTCAGGATATGCGGGACTATGTCCGGGACAGTTTGCGAATTGATGAAAGCGAACTGGAAAAGCTATCCAGGCGGGAACTTCGTCGTATTGCTCCTCTCTATATTTCACGCGCTGTCAACCTCTTTGTCGAAAGTTATAAATCATGAATCCAATGATCAAATCGATGTTGGAAACCTATGGAACCATTCGAACGGCTCAAGATGAAAAGAATGCGCTAAAGGAAATCTTGCAAAAGATCTGCCTTAAAGGACTCCATCGGCATGGTTTTTTCGAAGAAGCGGCGTTCTATGGTGGGACGGCCCTTAGGATCATGTATGGCCTGGAGCGTTTCTCCGAAGACTTGGATTTTTGCTCGCTGACAATGGATTCACAGTTCAAGTGGGCCAGGTATCAGACCGCAGTTGAACAGGAACTCCGCTTATACGGGTTCGATGCACGATTTGAAGCGAAGAAAGATGAATCCGATCACATCGTGGGCTCAGCTTTTGTAAAGCAGTCGACGGCCAATGGCCTCCTTGTGATCGAAAGTCGAAGTCGAGCACAAAAAAGCGAGCTGCTGCAGGTTAAACTGGAACTGGACAAAAGCAATCCACCGGGCGCGACTTTTGAGAATAAGCTGCTGACGCAGCCCGAGGTCTTCCTGATCAAAACCCTCGATGAGTCTTCGCTTTTTGCGGGAAAAATGCATGCGATACTAGCACGGCAGTTTCAGAATCGCGTCAAAGGTCGTGACTATTTCGATCTTGTGTTTTACATCCAGAAAAAGATTCGCCTGAACATGGTTTACCTCGAGGCTAAACTCCGTCAATCAGGTCATTATACGGATGCAGGTTCGCTGAGTATTTCGCGTTTGAGGGAGATGTTCTTGGAGAAAATATCGAACGTGGACTTCAAGAAAGCTCAAGACGACGTAAGACCTTTTGTTGGACCTACTCAGGCCAGCTCAGTCAGCGCCTGGAGCCGTGAACTCTTTCAGGCTCTGGCTGCGGAGCTGCATGCGAAAGAATGACGAGGGCAGGCCCGGCTCAGGAAGTAAAAAGGGCTCTCCCCGAATCGTGGCAATGGCGTTCGGTTTAGACTTCGCTCCTGAATCTATGTCATTCGGATCTTGACCCACTTTCCAATTGGCCTCCTGGACTTTCGTTCGTAACTTCTGTTGGGTCTAAAACGCTGCCTATGTCGACCGACTCGAATGAACAAGCTGAAAAACATTCAATTAGGCGCTTCTTTCCTGCGGCGAAAAGAATTGGCAATCCAGGCCAGCACCAGCCCGGACCTTTTCAAATTCAGGAAAATGGCGAAATAATTTCGATATCCCAGGGCTCAAAGTCCCTCCGATTCTGAGTGGCCAGGGGAACTCCGAGAAGCCGTGCGGTGGCGCCGATGAGAAGGTCCTCGCTGTGAAGAATGATACCCTTCTTTTGCATCGCGGCCCGCTTTTGAGCGGCAAGCATTGCAATCTTTGTGTCCACGGGGATGATGTCCAGCAGCGTTTCATCCTCAACGAACTCATGAAAGTCGGCGAGGGTTTTTTGGGAGCCGAGCTTTTGCAGGCCGGCTTCGATCTCCATGATGACGATGGCAGAAGTCAGAATGCGGGGTTGCTCCTGCAGGAACTTCGCGACGTCGGCCTGTCTTTTGGGATCCTTGCTGAACAGGGGGGCGAGGACACTGGTATCGATGATCAAAGACGCCTCCACATCACTTCAGCTCGATGTCCTTGATCGGACCTCTAAGTTCGCCAAAATCCTCTGAATGAACACCCTCCTCCTGGGAGGAACGGATGATCCTTTCAAGCATTCTGGCCATTCTCTGCTTTTTGATATCCATCAGAAGTTGCAGATCCTTCTCGCTGATGAACGCGCCTGCGGGTTCTCCGCTGACTTGAACGCGCTGGGGCTCTCTCTGGGCAAGCCTGACAAGTTCAGAAATTCTTGCCTTGGCTTCCGACAGGGGCCAGCTCCCATCGCCTTTCCTTGCACTCGACATCTCGATCTCCCCAAAAGGGTTTCAGGCAGGTTCCCTGCCCTCCATTCCCTTATCGTCCAAAGTGGACTAGGAGTCAAATGGTTTTTTAGTCAATTGGTCATACGGACCCGCCATTATTTCGGTTTACATTCCGAGCAGATACCGATTCCAGTCGAACAGCAGATTAAAACATTCCTGAAGGAGGAACGGCATATGGCACGACTGATATATAAGCATCCTTTCATGTAACATATTGTTATTATTTGACATCCATAAAAGGTGTGAACAGGAACGATACTGAGATCCCCGGAAAATTTTCCCTGAAGGTGTTTTGGATCTAATTAAACTATGGATAATATTGATGATTTCATTTGATCACCGCCCTTTTAGATAGACCGTAGGGGGACGGCCGGGAAACCCTGGAGACCTGCTGACCTCGGCAGAATAATCGCTGGCAGGGGGGACCCTCGTATTATGGCAGTTCCAATAAAAAAGGAAGCAGGGGCGACTCCTCAGACTCCGGCGTGGACTCTATGCTGTCGAAAGTCGCCGGAATTAGAGTGAGGCCCACCATGTTCTGGAACAAGTAAGTTGCGGCTGCAAAGGGCATTCAAGTGGCCACGCATTCGTATAGTTATAACTATAGATCTGCCATCGAGGGCAGGATGGCATCGATTTCTTTGCCGATGGTCAGCATACTTCACTTCGGCGAATGATTGCCAAGGTGAAAATTTCCGGCCGTTCAATAGGCACATCAGGTTGAATCCGGCGATCGCCGGTGATTGGGGAGAAGCAAAATGTGTTGATCCAAATTTTAACCGCAGCTGACGTTGGTGGATTATGTTGATTCCAGTCAGAGTAGGGAGAGTAAAAATGAAACGTATTGCATACTTGTGCTTAATGTTTACGATGGCTTGCGGAGCGCCTCGTGGCTCGCAGCAGAATCCTGTTGGGTCAGAAACCGCCCCGCCTGCTCAACCGGAAGGTGATCAAACGGTCGCGCCCAGTCCTAATCCTGCAAATGGCGCCCCAGTTCCTCAACCGGGGGACGATCACACCGTCGTGACCAATAGTGATCCTGTTGAGCGCACAGCACTGCCGAAAATAGAGAAAGTTACGCTGCGAACGAAGGTTCAAAACCTGTATCTGTCAGCTCTCAATGCGGGCGGTTCGACCCTGTCTGCTACTGCCACCACTCCTCAAAATTGGGAAGTCTTCTATGTCATCGACAGCAGTGGTAACAGCTTGGAGAGCGGTGACACAGTACAGCTGCGGACATCCGGTGGATTTTTCGTGCAGGTGCAAAACGGAAGTCTGGCAGTGGCTAGCAAAAACCAGCAGGATGCGGCCGACTTTAAAATCGTCAAAGCCGACGGCAGCGGGCCGATTGCCTGGGGTGACTCAATCGGATTGCAAGTGGTTGCCACGGGCCTCTGGATTTCAGCGCAAGACGGTGGCGGTGGGTCCGTTACAGCCAGCGGCGCTGCCTTGAAGGGTTGGGAAACTTTTGCTCTCAATCAGAGTCCGGCCGCGACGGTCGCGTTGAAAAAAGCTGGTATACTGCAATACCTCCGAGGGATTTCTGGGCAAAAGACTTTGGTGGGCATTGAAAATAAAAACGCTGCGACGCCATCCTCTGATTCCCAGGTGATCACGTCGATCACGGGGCGCTCGTCGTCTCTCTGGGGAGGTGATTTTGGTTTTGGCAGTGGCGCTGTCAACTATCGGAAGGAGTTGATGGAAGAAGCGAAAAGGCAATTCCGTCAGGGCAGCCTCGTGACTTTGATGTACCATGCCTGTTCGCCGACGCGAGATGAATACTGCAGTTGGGATGATATCGGCGGGAAGAATCCGCAAAAACTGAATGATGCGCAGTTTCGCGAGCTCCTGACGCCCGGCACGGCTCTGTACAAGAATTGGATCAGCCGCCTCGATACCCTGGCCGTATTCCTGGAAGATCTGAAACAAGCCGGAGTCGTCGTGGTCTTTCGACCTTTCCATGAGGTGAATCAATGCGTGTTCTGGTGGTCCTGTCACAAGGGAACATACGGAACAGCGCAACTCTTTCGTATGACGCATGACTACCTGACGAAAAGCAAAGGCCTGAACAATTTGATTTGGGCCTGGAATATCCAGGATTTCACCACGCTGAGCAGTGATGTCGACGCCTACAGTCCTGGGCCCGAATACTTTGATCTGGCGACGCTTGACGTTTATAACACGGGTTACACCCAACACAACTATGACACCATGCTTCGCATTGCGGCGGGCAAACCCATAGCTATCGGCGAATGCCAATTCATGCCGACAGCAGCTCTGCTGTCGAAGCAAAACAAGTGGGTCTATGCCATGCTCTGGCCGGATTTTATCGAAGAAAATCGTAAAACTTTGCCGGCGCTTTACAGCTCCGACCGGGTGCTGACGCTCGATGAGATGCCTGGCTGGTGAGATTCTGTCCAAGCTGACTTCATAACCTGGTCCCCTCCAGCCTTACTGCTCACTGTAGAATGCTGTGAACAGATGGGGGGCGTACTGGATTCGTTCTATGGAAAAATCGCCTTGAAAATACAGTCAACGTCATCAAAGCGCCACTTGAGCAAATGGAATGGCTTTGAGCGGCCCTCAAGTAATAAAGGCGATAGAGGTAACACCGGTGCTACTGATCCTGCAGGTCCCGCGGGCACAACTGGCCTTCGCGTCTTCCATCCTAACGTAATCTCAAAATGCCAAATCCAACCTCAGCCGTTGCAACAACACCTCGACTTGCCCCAGCTGCAAGACTGCATGATATCAAATCCTCCTACATTCTGGCACCACCATTCACACTTCTTCGCCCAGTCCCAACGGCATTCGCTCGCGTACTTGCATTCCCTTCTTTCGTTAATCACACTAAAGCTGCTGGGTTCAGCTGGGGAAGTTGGAAACTCAAGGTCGGCAGGGGCCTCTTCAATAGCCTCGGGATAGTCGCCAAACTCGTCAATCGTTTCCGGTCTGGGGGCATCGCCAAGGGCAGCTGTAGACATCCCCAGAAGTAAAAGCAATGAGCACGAAAAGTGTTTCAGTAGCATAAAAAGTAACCTCCATTAACTCGACGCTGATTTAATTCTCGCTGTGGGAGTGAAGGTGACACTTATGCTGAGTTATAACTTTTCGATGCTGCTTTCAATTGCGACATGGAATATTTGAAGAAATTTGTTTTCAATTTGAAAACATTGGTAAAGGTACCTACCTCTTCCGAAATACAGCTCGGCCTGGCAAGTGCTGCCCATTCCTTCACCATCAGATCGCTTTCAACGGACCTACCGTGCACTCCCACGAGCAATGCCCAATCGGTCTTCGTACTCGTTAATAACTTTCACGAACGCCGGCCTCTCTTCGCAGAGATGCCTGTATTTTTCGATCTGCGGATATTGGCTCAGGACCTCCGTCTTGCGAAGTTCGCGCAGCACGCCGGTAAGGGCAATGTCGGCGACGGTGAAATCAGAGCCGGTCACGAAGGGCTGGTTTTTCAACATTTCGTCGATCGTCGGAAAGAAACGCCCAAGTATATCGACATGCCATGGACGCAGGGCCTTCATGTTGGGATTCGAATCGCCTTGAAGATCGGCAAAGAAAATCGGCAGCGCAAACGGCTCGATGTTATTCAAAGACGTGATCATCCAGCGATAAACTTGCGCGCGCCCTTTCAGATCGGCAGGAATCAATTTTCCTGACTTCTCCGCGAGGTAGAGAAGAATCGCGCCCGACTCAGCCAGGAGGTATCCGTCGTCGTCTATCGCAGGAACCTGTTTGAATGGCGAAATCGCCTCGAACCAGGATTCATCCTGAAGACCGTTCGGCCCACAGTCGAGGCCGATGGGTTCATATGCGATTCCACACTCTTCCAGTGCCCACATCGCACGGATGTCGCGCGTGTAGCCCCAAAGAAACGGCGGCAGAGATTTGAAAACATAAACTTTCATTGTTCTGACCTCATCTTGAACTTTCTTTTTCCACCTGATTTTTCGTCCCGCCCTTGTCCTACGCCAACCTCAGCAGACATACAGCACGGCCTCGACAACAGACGACCCAGAAATTAGACAGGTCTGCTTATGATTTCAACAGCTTTCCTAATAAGCTATTAAAAATCATCCATAAACCTATCTTCAGCTCCGGTATGCGCGACCAGCCCAAAAGGTGCGTCTCCTGTCGTAAAGCCGAGAAAATATCCACCATAAAGGTAGCCAAAAGTCATTCCAAGCTTTTTCTCGTTCAGGCTGATCCATTTCGGATAGATGTTCACAATGAATTTCCTGCTTTTTGAAATATCATCGAACTCATCAAGCTCGCCTCCTGCACTCGTGACGAGGTTCGTATTGTCCTGATAAAACGCGGTCACAATCGGATTATCGCGTTCAGAGTAGGCCATCATAATGGAGTAAGAGGTGGCGTTTGACTTGGCTTCCTTCTTTTTCCAGGTGATGGCCTCCGGCTTGAGCCCAACGCCCAGCGTCCACTGCTGCTGGTAATCATTGTTTACTGTGAAAGAAACGGAATTGTGCATATTGCCAGTCAGCATGCTTACACTGAAGTGATCCGTGAGAGGAACACGCAACCAATACTGCTGGCCATTATTGACCAAGCGATTGTTTCGAGGATCATAGGACATTTGATAGGTCCACTCTTTGAGATGCAGGGTTTGGCTGAAGAAATTGGCAAAGCCATCGTAGCTGAAAAGAACCTTCCCAGCCCAATCAAAGAACATCAAATCAGCAATAGCATCGACAGTGCCATGGTCTGCTTTTTCAGCTTGAGCCGCTTCGTTGCCGAAGTGTCCCAGGTAAAGAGTGAGCCAGGACCACAGTCTGGCATTTTCAATTCCGTTGTGGGAATAATATTCTTCAAGCAGCCTGGCACGGAAGCCGCCCCCCAGAAGATGCCATCCCCAATTAGGGGCAAAGGCCCCGGTTTTTTGAGGAAGGAACTGATCCTTAAAGAACTTGCCATACCCACCATATTCATGGATGACCTTGTCTGCGTTCAGTATGGAGTGAACGGTGTTCTTGAAGCCCCTTCCATAGGGATACTGATCGACGCGTCGATAGTAGACAGCCTCCATCCCGCTTTCGAGCACCATGATATGGGGGCGGTAAAAAGCGTGTGCTCCGATGCCATCGCATCTATAAAAAATATAGTGGGAGCAATCCCTGGCTTCGCCATAGGACGGTTCCTGGATGCCGAACAGCAGAAACATCAGAGCCAGAATCGCCTTGGCAAGTGTGCAAGCCTTTTTCATGTCTTCTTTCTCCCATTACCTTGCTGATTGAGAAGCGAAATCATTGGCCCCTGGAGGCGCCTGTGTCTCTTGATTTCAAGACCTGAACGTTCCAGAGCTGGATCGAAGGACATTCTTTTTTGGCTTTTCTCAGCTATCTGATATAATCGTGCATAATCATCGAGTTGCTGGGAGACAAGGGTTGCGACTGTTACTTTTGGTAATATTTTGTTTTGTTTCCCCTGTGCTTCGGGCCAACGAAGCACGAACCGTTCTGCTTGCGATAGGGAACAAGAGTTCCTACAAGCTGGGGCTCCCCCAGCTGGAGTTCACCCAGACGGATATGGGCCGAGTCAAGAGCGTCCTGCAAAGGATTGGAGGCGTGCGGAAGGAAGATACGTTCTTTGGCAGCGATGTGAGCTATCAGCAGCTGAGGTCCATGATCCAACAGATTCAGCGGCATATCGCAGCCATTCGAGAACCTGTTAAATTCGTACTTTACTACTCCGGGCACTCGGATAGCGAAGGCCTTCATCTTCTTGATCGTGAGCTGCCTCGGGCCGAGCTCCATCAGTGGCTACAGGACGTAAAGGCAAAGACGAAGCTGGTCTTTCTCGATAGCTGTTTCGCAGGAGCTTTGACCGCCAAAGGCATCAAGATGGAAACCTCGTTTGCCTTACCCAAAGCTCATTTCGATGAACCCAGCGGAATCGTGTTCCTTGCCGCCACCTCGGAAAGTGAGTTTGCTTACGAAATTGGAGAATTGGAAGGAAGCCTCTTCACTCACTATCTCGTGTCAGGCCTGTATGGTCAGGCTGATTCCAATGATGATGGTTTGGTGACGATTGATGAAATCTATCAATACGTGTTCCGAGAGATGAAGCTCTATACCTTGACCCTGCCGAGCAGATCCCAGCAGCGTCCTCAGGTCGATATCAACCTGAAAGGTCAAGGGACCCTCGTCGTAACACGCCCTCAGAAGGAAACCGTGCGACTTATCCTGGGACCGGAAGTGTACGGTACAGTTCTACTGGCCCAGGAAAAGGGAGCGCAGATTTTTCGCGTTGATAAAGCGGAACATGCCGTAACCAGCATCCGTGTGTTGCCCGGTCGCTATAAAATAGCCGTTTCCAATACCTATTACCGGGGCCATGGGCTGGTTGATGTCCTGAAAGATAACGAAACCATCGACCTCGCCCAACTTAAAATCGACCGTGATTTTCAGTCCTTTCTCGTATCAAAGGGGCATGTCCTGGGCGAGCAATGGACCTTGGCTCTCGGTATCCATCAAGGCGTTCGCCCCCTTTCCAACAATGGCCCTTTCCTTGAAATCGGCTACCAGTGGAGCGGTGTGAATATCCGTGGATTATGGGTCAGACCAACGGTTTCGGCCGCCGTCCGCCAAAATCCATTACAGTACCGTGGCAATTCTGGAATATCGCGCGGCATGGGTGGCCTCTTGGGAATCATGGCCACTGGGCGTTTATTCGCCGAGGATCACCGCCATTGGTTTATCGCTTCCATGAATGGTGGAGCAGAAATTGAGCAGCGTAATTGGAACACGGCGCCGCCGGATGAGCCGGCGACTCAAGGGTCCAAGTTTGCCTTCTCTCTCGGGTATCGGTATTTGAGGGCGGACTCAACGGCGATCCATTTGTTTTTTAGGCGGGAAGGCATTTTTTTGGAAGGACCTGAGGAGAGCATGATCGCCTTTAGCGCCAGCTTGATCGGAGCGGGCCTGGTGCTCTGATAATTTATGAATCATTTCCTGAATTTGCATGCGAAATGTCCTCCGAGCATCAACTGGATCGTTTAGAGAGGTGGTGAGAGATGTTTCTCTTCATGTTGGCTGCTGCTGATAGGGAAGCTCAGCCTATTGATTGCAGTGATTCCCAATTGGTGCAGCACTACTATCAAGGGATGGCCAGATATGCTGTTCACAAGGTAAAAGCCATGATCGGACGGGATGATGTGGCAGCAGAGATCGTGCAGGACGTGTTTATGAAGCTATGGCAAAAGAAGCCGACATTCGATCATGAAAGAGCGCTCTATGCATGGATCTATAAGTCAAGCCATCGCGCAGCCATCGACTACCTGCGATCGGCGGCGGCGCGGCGAGAGGAGTGTACGATGGATTTTGCTGTCAGCACACTTGGCTTGGAGTACCGTGACCTTGTTTTGGAAAAGGATCTCGTCAATTTCTGCCTTGGCAAGCTCAAAGACCGGGAAGCGGAAATTTTCAGTTATATCGTGTTCGATGGAATGATCTTCGATGAAATCGCAGAATTGCTGGGAGTTTCGAAAAAGACCATCCAGAGAGACTGGGCAAAAATCAAGGAAAAGATTGAAAAAATATTGAGGTGAGTATGGATAAGGATAACCCGTCGCGGTATAAAAGGCATTTGGCGTATTTGAACCTGAAGAGCGATGTAAGTCCAGATGATCTGCCCTCGAAAGAAAAGGAGGAAATAGATAGTATTCAATTGCGTCCTCTGCAATTAAAAGAGAAACAGTCTTCTTTCCTATTTCCCTGGTTAACGGGCCTGGCGATAGCATCCGCGGCCTTGCTCTTCATCATAGTTCCCATCGTTCAACAAAATGATCAGCCTACGGTGACGTTCAAAGGCGAAACTCAGATCTCAGTCATCGCTGAGCGGAACGGTGAGTTTGTAACATTTTCTGAAAATGAGGCACAGGCTGGCGATCGCATCAATTTTGAAGTGATCGCCAGCACACCCGTGAAGATATATCTTATGATTTACGATCGCGCTGAAAGAGAACTTCTAACTAAAACAGAAGTTCTAAGCACGGAAGTTCTCATTCCAGCTGGACAAAAGGCTACTTTCGCTAACGCGATCACCCTGACTGATGAAAATGATGGAGAGAGAGCCGCCGTTGTCGTGTGCCCGCAAGATGTTGATGTGCAGCGCAGTGAGGTTACGGCCTTGGATTTCTCCGCTTGCAGCAGGAAAATGTTTATTTTTAGGCCCTAGTCATGGGTCGCGAGCTTACATAAAGTTCCCCTATCCCTGCCTGGGTTGATGGGATGAAACTGAACACAAAGGTAAAGAAGACCCCATTCACTCCCAGCAAAGCCCAGCCGATATTTTATACAGGTAAAGAAACTGCAACATATGAGGACAGCCTTCCATGACAAGTAGAATTCAAACCTTGAGCTTCGTGACATTGCTGGTCACCGCCAGTCTCTCATGCGATAAGAAGGAAGACGATGACGCTGCCGCAACATCAACGCCGGACGTGGCGACTGCCACCACGAACATTGATTTTGTGAGCGATAACATGGTACCGGGATCTCTCATTCTGAGCACCAGCTTGAATCTTGAGGGTAATCCCTGCGAAGGCACCGACGGCTTTTTTGATTGCCAGCCCCAGCTGCTGAAACTTTATCTGGGCATGGGCAAAAGCATGGTTGAAATGTCCAGCACCATGATAACTCAGATTACAGAGACCTTTGGCAGCTTCCCTGACGAAAAAGGTACTCTCGAAGGTGATGACGGTACGACGGTCGACTATGAAATTACATCAGATACTGTATTCAAGTTCTTGATTCATAGCACCAAAGGTCCTTTCATGCATCTGGACGTTGCCGACAATGTTTATAAAATAAAATTTGATGGGGCCAACTCGGATGAAGAAGAAGGCGAAGGCGACGGGGGTGGCCCGGCGAGTGTGGAGACAACCATCACCTACACCGATGAAAACAACTTCGAAGTGGACCTTTTTCTGGATGGAATGGAATGCAGCGGAAATGACGTTCAGGCCCCAGCATCCATTGCCATTAATATCAAATACGTGGAAGGTGTTGCGCAAGGCAAAGCCATGATGTATCTGCCGCGCTGGCTAGGAAATAACACCTGTGAAACCACACCGACGGCTGAGACCAAAATGTTCATCTATACAGACTTTGCAGGCGACAGCACCAACACGACCGGCGCGCTCTACATGGTGAAGAATACGATCAGTGATGTGTCAGCGTTTTCCGATTGGGAAGTGGCTGATTTCTGCACGAACTTCAGCAGCCAGTGTCAGAACGGTGCCGCTTTTGGCGAACAAACGCCCATAGCTGATCGTTACAAGAACAATTTCTGCGTGACAACAGATGATGTGGAGTGGGCTACGACCTGTACCTCGTCCTCCACCCTGATCTCGACTCCAACGTTCAGTGCCGCCTCTACGTGGATTTTGCCCACAGATCTGGAAGCGCGAGACGTGACCCTGCCCTCAGCCCTCTGAGACAAATCAGCAAAAAGAGCGCGGGAATGTCTCGCGCTCCCTCCAGTAGGCAATATTTTCCGTCAAATTCTTCTCTATTTCTTACGATAGAGTGAACTGGATACGTAAACTGGAGGCTCTTTGCTTCGGAACTTGATCATATTACTGCTAACTCATCTGCTCCTTGTCTCTGTGGGGAAAGCCCATGCCGAGACAAGGGCCATAGGTGGGATCAAATATTTTTCCGCACCTTCGGGAAAGTTCACTCCTGAAGATGTCGCGAAAGATCCAAGCCAGTTTAGATGGACCGACATTGAGAATGGTGTGGGGATATCGGTTGAGGCTGATACGGAATATTTCTTAATGCTTCGCGCTCCGTCTTTGAATAGTGAAAAATATATACTGACTCATCGAATCATGAATGCTGATAAGAATGATCGCCCTTATTTTACGAGGCTCTTTGTGTTGGAGGACATGGGAGCACGTCCCTTGCCCTTCTTAAAGCATCATTATGGGGCCTACATCATAACACAGAAGGAATTCGGGAAAAGTCTCCTCCTGAAGGTTCAAAGAGGAAGTTTCGCGGGCCTCGTGAAGCTGCAGCTGCAAGCATTTTTCATGGAAGAGTTTGAAGAGCAAAAGAGCCAGGACCTGGTCGCGATGAGCAGCATCTCCGGCATCATGCTCACATTGATCGTCTATAACCTCGTGCTCTTTCTCATTATAAGAAAGATTTATCTCTTATATTACATTCTCTATGCCAGCAGTGCACTATATTACCTTTTGCTGGTCAATGGCGCTATTCCCTACAGCGATCCTGCCGTATTTATCCTCTATGCGTCCATGTGGGGGTCGGGAACCTTTGTCATTTTCCTGTCGTTTGAGCTGCTGAGCGCCAGAAGCAAATATCAGATTTTCTATAAGATCGGTCTCTTTCAGATTGGCCTTCAAACCCTGGCATTCTTAGGTGTGCTGTTGGGTTACCCGTTGGCGGCCGCAGCTAATTACATCACAACTCCAGCGTGCTTTTTCCTCTGCTTTGTCCTTGCGTGGACCGCTGCCTATAGGCGTTACATACCTGCCTATGCCATGCTGGTGGGATGGCTTCTGCTTTTTGCGATACTCGCCTTGAGCAGCGTGGGCATGTTTTCTGGTAAATTGGTATTCACAGGTTGGTTCATGCCTCTTGGCTTTGCTGTGGAGGCGATAGCCTTTAGTTTTGCCATGGCACAGAAGGCGAGGTTAAGTGAAGCCAGCCTGCTTGAAGAGCGAACCCAAGCGATAAAAGACAGCGAACACGCCTTTGCGCAGCTTTCCAAGGTGTTCTATCCGCACCAGATCGCCCTTATCAAACATGGAGAGCAGTTGGAAAACACGATGCCCACGGGCCCAGGGCGCGCGTGCGTTATCTCCTTCGACATTGTGGGAAGTTCAAAGATTCTGCATATCAATGCCCCCGATTTCTTTAGAAATGTTTTCAGACGATGCAATGATATCATGATGGAAGGCTATGACGGCCGGAGTTTAAAGGCCCGTGCCTACCGTATCAAGGAAATGGGCGACGGCTTTCTTTGTGCCGTGGGATATCCCTTTCAATCGCTTTCAAAGAATCCCGCCAACGACTCTCTCGATCTCGCGATGAAATTTGCGCAAATCCTCAAGGAAGAGGCCGAAAATCTTCACCCTGAGTCGCCGATTTGTTGCGGAGTGGGCATTGCCATTGAATCCTTGAACGGGTTTTATCCCGAAACTGGCGCCAAAGAGTACGATCTATTTGGGCCGGCCATTATCCTTGCCACCCGCTATGAAGGAATGCGCAAAATCCTGTTTGGAGGCGAGAAGCCTCGAAGTGTGATCATCATTCAAGAAAGGGTCTATCACAGTATAGACCGCGATCATCGTACAGATTTCATCGAGGTCAATCTTAAAGAGAAAGGACTCGTGATCAGAGATGATCCAGCCGCAGTCAGACTTTACTATCGGTTTCTCGATCAGACCCAGGTGGATACAGTCAAGGATACAAATTCGTTGAATGCAATAGCCTAGGGAGTTTCCTGCTATGATCACCAGTAGACTGTTGCTCCTCCTCGCGTGTTTCTTCCATTTGGCTTTCGGCCTCGAAGCGCTCGCTCGCCCCGAGATTCGGCATGTCTACTTTCTTCCCGAACAGCTGCTGGAACCTGCTCCCGCCGATGAGCTGCGGATGATTGCCACTCAGCAAGGCAGGGAAGTCACCTGGCCCGACAGCAAGGCAATCTATTCGCCCCTGATGACGCCTTCCGCTGCAGAAGGCAGAGCTGCTGCACCGAAGAGCGAGCATTTCGGGACTTACCTGATCGAGCTGAGTGGGGATCAGCCTGGCAAAAAGGGCATTTCCTTCAACATTAACGAATCCTACCGCATGTTCTTGATCCGTGGGAACGAAATCTCCCTGCTCCATGAAGATGGCCGGGTGAGCGCAGACGCCACACAGAACTTCTATCGTCTTGTTCCCTTTGGCTCGCACGAGGCTTACTTTTCCTACGAGAGTGGTGGGCTTTGGCTGCTCGTCCAGACCTCGGCCCCCGCTTACAAGCTCGATAATCGGGTCTACTCCTCCCTTGGCATCGTCAGCATGAAGTTCGATGAGGCCGAGCGGCTTCGGACCCGGGTTCAGTCGGGACAAATCTATCAGGTAGCGTGTACAGGCGCCTTGATCCTGGTGTTCGTCTATCAGCTGGCGATCTTCCTCCTGCGCCGTGAAGATCTGTCAAACCTGATGCTGGCTTTCGCCGCCCTCGTCTTTATCATGCGCTGTGTTGCTGAAGAGCAGATCCTCGCGCTCTATTTCGAGCAGTCCGATAGCCTCGCAACTTTCAATTCAGCTATTCAGTTCCTCCGCTTCATCTTCCTCAACTGCATGTCGTTCCTGGTATCCTACTTCCTGATCAAACCTGTCTATACCAGGAAATATATCATCACTCTGTTCGTGATGTTTGTGATCACCGTTCTCACGATCGGCTCGGTCCACCTGAATCCGGTATTTCCAGGGCACGTAAAGGATAAGGCTCTCGCCCTACTGACACTGGTTCTGCTCCTATCCTCCTTGCTCGCAGCCTGGTTGTTCGTCAAGGCATGGCGGCAGCGCATACCAGGCGCCGCATTCGGTCTGTTCGGCTACGTCGCGGGCCCTATCCTGATCGGACTCGATGCGATGATCATACTTGGCAAAATCGATATGTTCCGCGTGGGAACGCTGGGTCTCCTGGCCATGACGTTTTCGTCTTCGTTGATCATCGGCCGCCAGTTCGCAGAGGCCTATCGTCAGGCTGGAATCCTCAATAGCCAGTTGACCGAGAAGAACCGTGAGATCCAGGACATGAACCATAACCTGGAGGTCAAGGTTGAACACCGGACGCGGGAACTGAAGACCATCTTCGACAACATTCCTCAGGGTGTGGCGTCCCTGAATGGGAAAGGGATCATCTCCCAGAACTACTCGAAGCATCTCGAGACCATCCTGAAGCGGAAAGAGCTCGGAGGCCGTTCGATCATGGAATTCTTCACCGGGACGACGTTGTCGCAGGATGCGATGGACCGCATGATGGCGAGCCTCGAAGCCAGCATCGGTGAAGATCAATTGAGCTTCACGCTCAATTCAGGAAACTTCCCCCTGGAGGTGAGAGTCAACCGTGAAAGCGGCAGCTCGTTCTATGCCTTGACCTGGGGGCCGGAGCTGACCAGCGATGGCGTGGTTGCCAGCGTTCTGATGACCATAGAGGATGTGACCGACAAGAAGCGTCTGGAGGTGGAGAGCGAAAAGCAGCGTCAGGATCTCTTAATCATTCAGGAGCTTGTGCAATGCGAGCCCAACAAGTTCGATATCTTCACCCGGGCCTCGGAAGCCCTTCTCGCGGAGAACCTGCGACTCATTCAGGCCGGGGCGATATCCCCCGACGACATCAAGATCATGTTCGTCAATGCCCATACCGTGAAAGGCGGCGCCAGGACCCTCGGACTGTCAGGTCTTGCCAATACCTTGCATGAGATCGAGCATGAATACGCCCAGATCACGAAAGGTCAGATGGAGCCCCAGCAGGAATCCCTCGCGGTCAACATCGATCGGGCCTGGGCGCAATTCAACCTCTATATCACGATCAATCGCGACAAGCTGGGGCGGAAGATGAACGGCAACCAGGTTGCCGTCGACATCCAATTCATCAAGTCACACTATAGAACCCTTGCGTCCATGATGAGCGAAAGCCAGAGCTCCCCAGCGGCTCTGCTCGACAACATTCGGGTCATCAAGGACCAGCTGGCCAGTTTTATCTTCAAGTCCGACACGCACATCCTGGAGGAATGTCTGGAACCAGCAGCCAAGATCGCCAAGGACCTCGGCAAACCGGCTCCTGTGATCAAGCTTGCGACCAGCGAAATCCAGGTTCCGCGCGAGAGCGAGCAGGTGCTGCGCAACGCCATGATCCACATCCTGCGCAATGCCTTGGACCACGGTATTGAGCCGGCCCAGGAGCGGCAGGGCAAAGGCAAGGACCAGACGGGCCTCATCGAGGTCAGGACTCGTGTCGATAACGATATGATAGTGATCGAATTCCATGACGACGGTCGCGGGCTCGCCATCCAAAAATTGAAGGAAAAAGCTGTCAAGGCTGGGTGTCTTCGTGAGCCTGTTCGTATCGAATCGATTGCAGAGACCATATTCCTGCCGGGTCTGTCGACGGCAGAGACCCTGTCCCAGATTTCAGGGCGTGGGGTCGGCATGGATGCCGTTAAGAAATTCATATCGAACGGCGGGGGCACGATAGGCATTCGCCTTCTTAAGGACGAGGGGGACTATATTCCTTTCACGCTCGAGATCAAATTGCCGCTGAAAGTAGCCTGACCACAATCCACCAACCTTCCCCTTCAGTAGCTTAAGCCCAGCCATTGTCGCTTAAGCGTCATATTGACATTCTATATAGCCGCAATTTCGACCCCAGGGCGGAAAACACTTGTCACTGAGATCATTCGTTTATTTCATCAAGCCTAAACAATATTAATATAGACTAAAATATTGCTTGGCAAATGTTCAAGTAATCTGCAGAAAGATGGACGCCAGCTTGAACTGGCCGCCCAGCCCGTGAGGCTCCAGGCTGACAGTTGAGATAACGCGGGAGCCAAGTCGTAATGAAGGAACAGACTATGTTTTCAATGAAGCCATACCATTGGGCGCTCGCGAGCCTTCTGGTCGGGCCTTTGTCGAGTCTGCAGGCTCAGGACAATGCTCCGGTCAGTGAAGAGAACAAAGCGGCCACCGAACCCTCCGAACCAGCGATTCCGACCGAAACCCAGGCGGGCGAGATTCAGGACGCCAGCAGCATCGAAGCGCAAAAAAAGGGCCTGTCTTTTGCCATTCAAGTCGCCCACAGTGTTGGCGCCAGGAAGGATGTCGATCCCGCAACGACTTTTGATGTGACCGCCCGTTTTAAACAGAGCGATGTCATGACCTGGTCGGTGGTTCAGCGCTTCACGAAACTCTACAAAGTCGATCCGGAGGACGAGGAGTTCCCGGCCGCCGATACCAGTTTGCGCGTGGGATATCAGCTGTTCCCGTCTGAAACCGGTCCAGCCGGAACAGGCATCAGCCTGGGAGCGGAGGCGACCCTGCCGACTTCCCAATTTTCCCGTGAACAGGACATCCGAACCGTTCTTACGGGACACGTGACGGCAACGCGGGACTTCGGGCCTGTGAGTCTGCTTCTGCGGCCCTACGGACGCTTCCATGTGAACAGATACAAGACCATGGATAAGGACGACAGCGGGACCACGGTTGTGCGCTATCGCCTCGGCATCCTGTTCGATGCCACGGTTGAGCTGCCTCATGACCTGTCTCTCACGTCCAGCAATCAGTGGGTCGAGCGTCACTATGAAGATCCTCCATACGGATCGCACGCGCCCGATCATGACTACAGCTTCGATCTATCCCTCGGCTATGAGTTCGATGCCAAAACCAGCTTTGCGGTTGGTTACAGTCAAGGCAATCGCGCGGAGCAGCTGGGGACAGTTGACGTCTATCTGTTTGATGAGGAAACGACTCAATACTACGTGTCAGCTTCTCGGGAATTCTAAGCATTTAATCAGCGATCTAGTTTTTGTGGAGGATACATATGCGTTCCAAGAAGATTGTTGCCGGTCTCGCTATTATGCTGCTCGGCCTTGGTTGCAAGGAAAGCCGCAAGCAGTACCATGCACCAGGTGACCAACGGATCGACAAGTCAGCCGATCCGTCCTACACTCAGGTTCCCGACGCCCCGACAAGTCCCGCAGCGGGTCTGGTCGATGGCTGGTACACCGAGCCGACCTCGGAAGAGGAAGCCAAGCGTCTTACCGATGCCATCTATGCTGCCATCAAGCCTGGCAATGGAATGGCCGGCGTTGATACCGCGATGGAACGAGCCGATATCGAAAACAAGCTGGGTCAGCCTGATTTCGTGGTGACTGACAACTACCTTCGGCCTGTCGCTGTTTACGGCGGCGGCACAATTCTCATCTTCTATGATCGCGTGAGCAAAACCAAAGTCGATATGTTTGTGGCCAGCAACGGCTATCTGGGAGCGGTCGAGACCTTCAATCTGAAGGTCGGCACCGATCTGGCTCCCATCCTCGCGGCCGAAGGTGGCGAACAGGAATACATGAGAAAGCTTTACAAGGCTTTCAATCCTGGCGTTGACGATTGCGTGAAGAAATTGCTTTGCCAATCCATCCAGGGACTCAACCTGAAACTGTTTACTCTGACGAACACACTGCAGATCCTCTTCCAGGACGACCCCACCAAACCTGAGAAGAAGATTTTCGAGATTCGCGTTTTGCAACGTACCCCGGATCCCGGTGCCTTCCGCAATCCCTGGAACCTTGACCTCCTCTCCGGGGCCCTGAGCCGTAGCGATGTCGAGGGTGTGGCTCTAAACGGCGGCGTGTCGACCTGGGCTGATGTTCGCAAAGCAGGCGAACTCGAAGCGCTCGTGGAACCACGTGACTTCGGACGCAATCTTCGCAATTTCAATGTAACCTTGGAGAACGACCTCGGCTTCATATTCAACCGTTCCGAGATCCTGAATCGTGCCGGTCGGGCTCCCGTCGATGCCGATCAGCTTTCCGGGCTGTACGCTGGCCATTCTTATGAAGGCACCGTCAGTGTTGCCAAGGAAGTCCTCTCCTATCAGCTTTGCAAGACGGAAAAACCTGCAAACGCCACGCAGGAAGCTGAAACGATCGCCATCTCCGGACAGCGGCTGGTCGCCAGGGGCAGCACCGACCTTGAGACCGAAGGCGAACCTGAGGTCAGCTATTGGGCTGCCTCGATAGTACCCGCTTCGAAACTCAAGGAAGGCTGCGTAAAGACGGCTCTTCGTCCCGACCTGATCTCCACAACGAAGCATGCCCTTGTGGAGCTTGTGCCGGTTGCTTTTAAGGATTGGCTGAAATTCGAAGACGGCAATATCCAGACCGTTGAAATCACGTCTGTCAACGCGAACGTCACCTTCTCCGCACTCTTTAACCCAGGCGCCCAGGATCCTCTGGCCGGTACCCTCGACCTTGGGCTCGGCTTTGGTAAAACGATCTTTCATAAGGCCTATAATGCCTTGGTTGAAGCGGCAAAAGCAAACCATCCCCATGTCATCGAATACGTGACGGGTGGTGTCCGCTCGCTTGCAGAAAAAGCCACGTTCTACAAAACCTTTGGTTTCTACAGCGATGACTACAGGACAGGAACTGAAGTTACAGTCCTTTTCTCGGAATCGTCGAAGGACCTCCATTTTGAAACGGGTCTGATCAAACCTGAATTCCACAACTACAATGCTGCGCTGACCGCGATGACCAGAAGCGAAGATGGCTATTCCATCAATCTGAACGCTCCCGTGATCGTTCAGGGGCTGCACGTTGCTTATGGCGCTCAGATCCCAGGATCCGTGTTCGAGATGGATCCCTTCGATCGCAGCATGCGCTATGCAATGCTGAACTTCGATCCTGAATCGGAAGCTGTGGACTACGGCTCATTCGGCGAAAGGATCGCCCAGAATTTGACGGACGGCACGACCGTGGTTTCCCGTGTTCAGGACGTTGTGGTCGCCTCGCGTGGTCTGACGATCGCTGGCAAGCGCATTGCCGGACGCTCGGAAACCGCTCAAAAAATCGCCATTCAATCGCTCGGTCTGGAAAGCTTCCCAAGCGGCATGGTCCTGACCCTGGAGTGCGGCAACGACAAAATCAATGTGGCTATAGGCCAGGATTTTGACACCATCTATGGGAAAGTGAAGTCATGCAAACGCTTCCTGACTCCCGGATACGGTGCCGAACGGGTACCTTCTGAGCTTCATCTGGCACCACAAGGCGCACGGACCCATGGTCTGACGTTGGCCTTTAGTGATGAGCTGCTCGCTGGTTTCGTTGTTTATAACGTTGAATAACTCAGTACATGATTTAGGGAAACCATATGAAGAAGATTTTACTTTGTTTGCCGATCATCGGGATGGCTCTGTCCTGCGCGAAGACCAGACCAACTGAACGAGTTCCGGATATCAATGAGAACCGCTTCGAGAAAGCGCCGCTTGTCAACTCGGACACATGGTTCGCGAAAGAAACGATCGTGGCGACTGATACGCTGGGCGGCTTTGGCTTCGTCGGCCTTCAGTCCAGCGTCGTTGCGGGCAAGTTCGAATTCAGCAAGGACAAGCTGAAGTTCATCCGCGCGGCCTCCTATGATGCCAACAAGGAAACGCTTGATTCGGTCATCTATTCCTGGGACGTGGAACACTCGGAATACCGCCTGAGCGAGAGCGGCGGTAAGGTGTCCAACCGTCAGGAAGAGAATAATTACCTTGAGTGGAACAAGAAGCGTTACTTCAAGGCCGATCTTTCCGAAGCCGATCTGACCCTCATGGATACCAAAGGTGAGGCCAGCTGCTTCGAGAACGTGACCAAGAGCCTCGTTCCCGAATCGCAAAGCATCAAAGCTGATCGTATGTCCTTCGAAGTGGATTATACCTACCGTCTCAAGGATGAATGCTGGTTGAATTACATCCAGCGTGCTCTTTCCGAGCAGACGACTCACACGGTCCGTGTGCGCTACTCGTTCATTCCAGCTCCTGCGAATGGCGACTACACACCATACCGTTATACGGACGACACTGATCCTCTATTCGATAAGTATGGTTATTTCACGACCGTGGTGGAAGCCAAGCGCGAGGATAACCGCCTCGAGAACGTGTTCCTGATGAACCGTTGGAATCCGAACAAGACCCATACCATTTACTTTGCTCCTGGCTTCCCCGCCGAGCACAAGTGGCTGTACAATCATCCCGAGTTCGGTGTGATGGCTCGTACCAACGAGATCCTGGCCAAACACAATATCAAAATGCGTTTCAAGATTGAGGACGCACCGGAAGGCGTGGTGTTCGGTGACCTGGGTTACAGCTTTGTCAAGTTCGTCGAGGAGTCCTCGTCCGAGTCTCCCCTTGGCTACGGTCCATCCGATCCCAACCCATTCACGGGTGAGCTCATCGGTTCGAACTCGATCATCTGGACCTCGAGTCTGAAGTTCTATGTGGAACGCATCAAGGCCGCGATTGAGTCGGCTGATTCGCGTGAGAATCAGTCTGCAAGCGACCTCTATTCCAAGATCGCAGATATTTTTGGCGATGAAACCGGTCCTGACCAATGGACGGATACGGCCGCACCTCTGACAACTGTCCAGAGAGGCGATAAAGCCGAATTTGCCACCGATGCCGCGCGCGTGTTCCACCTCCTCCTGCCCAAGTATACCTACGCGCCTTACAGCCTTTACTCTCTGCCAGCCGGCATGGAGTCGCCTGAAGTCAAGGTTGCGAACGACATCCTGAAGAAACTCAACACGTATGCTGAGATCAGCCCTCGCATCGTGGATCCCAACCTGTTCCAGGCCACCCCTGGCGCCGCCTTCGACCTGGATCAGCGCCGGTATCAGAACTACTATAAGGACCGTTTCGAAGTGGAATCGGCTCTTCCGCAACTGACCCGGGCCACAGAAAATGTGGTCAGAATTCAGCAGGAAAAGCTGCGCCAGCGCCTGACGAAGAGAGCGGCCAATGCCAACACCATCCACTATCTTGATGAATCCGCGCAGGGTCTGGGTGATGCTGACATCAACGGCATGACAGCCGAGCAGATCATCGATTCCATCCTTTATCGGGTGGCCATCCATGAGTTCGGACACAACCTGAACCTTCGCCACAACTTCATGGGCAGTGTCGATGGCGTGAACTTCCATGGCGATCAGGATCTGATCGATCGCGAAGGCAAGGTCATCGTCGGCGCCGACGGCAAGCCTGTTCGCTCCAAAGTCAGCACGGCCTCCGTGATGGACTATCAGGACCTGGTGGACGAGATCCGGGAAACCTTTGAGTGGGGCAAGTACGATGAGGCAGCTCTGGCCTTTGCCTACTCGAGCGGCAAGATCGACCTGGCAAAAGAGAACAATACCCTTTACCTCTACTGTACGGACGAGCACCGCAGCCTCAACGCCATGTGTAACGTCTACGACAAGGGGACAACGCCTTCTCAGGTTGCGCTGAGCCTTATCGAAAACTATGACGACAGCTACGCTGTTGCCAACAAACGCTTTGGTCGCGCCTACTGGGATTCGTTCAGCTATGCGGACTCGCGTTTCAACACCATGATGCAGCTGCGCAAGTTCCTGCCCTTCGCGTTCCAGACTTTTGATTCGACGATGGATACGGAACTGAGCAAGTTCGACTTCGACACGGCAAAGCGTGATGAGATCCGTCGCGACATCAAGAATGACCAGTATCAGGCTGGTTTGATGGTGGCCGCCTTCTATCATGCTGTGATCCAGCAGTCGAAAGCGGAACGTCCCTTCCTTGACGACGTGACCAAGAACGGCTCGCTGCGCACGATCGGTATCGGTCCGGACAAGCTCTATGCCGCCTACTTCCTGTTCGGTGCGCCTGAAATCCAATACTCGGTGAAAGATTACTCGGCTCCGTTCTCCTTCCTGAGTCTGCGCAGTGTTTCGAGCGCATTCGAGGAAATCCTGAAGGTGAACCTGAAGAACCAGCCTGATGCCTATCAGGGCTTCATCAACTTCGGTCGCATGCTGTACGCGGAGACGGTGACGAACTACCTCTACAGCTCGGATTATGAACTCCGCTCGCGTTCGGACATCAAGTGTCTGTCGGCTGAAAATATGAAGACATACTTCAAGCCTGAGCTGAATGCCTTCCCCGCGTTTGACCCGGATCATAAGATCCGTGTTGACGAGGCCGGAAACCAGGTGACCTCGCGTTTGAAGGCTGTGAATCTGGTTCCAGAGCGCAAGGAGCAGATCCTGTCGGATAAGGGTCTGGCCACCAAGTTCTTTGGTCAGAAGTCCAGCATCGCAATCGTCGAGTTCGCTGGCAACTATCTGATCGCCTCAAGTTCTGACAACCCCTATACCTTCGATATGCTCACCCCAATCGCTGCCGATTGGTCGAACGGATACGCGGTGGAAGCCGAAGCCTCGTACATCTTCGAATACTATAGGTACCTGAGACAGCTCGAAGGACGCCTTGTCCTCGACCGCTGTAACGACAGTATTGAATGATCGCTGCTTAAGTCAGCTCGTCGAAGCACTGACCTCCGGGTCAGTGCTTTTTTTTTATCTGCGAATGCCACATTAATACCAGCTGGCAGCATGAGTGATATTCTGTATTTGCATGTAACTATCTAATGCACTTGTGTTTATAAAAATTCATAAGAACTGACGAAGAAACATTGGACTAAATTGGTTTGGGATTGGTATTACTTTTCTAATTTCATGCAGCATGCAAACAAAGTGAAGATTTTCAAAAGGACACGGCAGACGTTGTTTCTCCAGCTGAAAATTTAAGGGAGGCATTATGTTGAAACTGAAGAACTGGGCCATGGTCATGGGATTGATCTTATCAGTCAACAGCGCGAAGGCCGTCGCGAACATCCCCGATACGGCACCCAGGGTGGTGGCCACCTATTATCCGGAGTGGGCCGTGTATATGCGGCAGTATCCTGTTGAGCGCATACCTTTCGACAAGATCACGCATCTCATGTATGCATTCCTTCCCATCTGTGGACCCAATGAAAGTTTGAAAGTTTTGAATCCCAACGGTCATGCCCTTCTCCTTCAGGAATGTCTCAACAAGAAAGACTATGAGGTGACCATCCATGATACCTGGGCTGCCCTCGGGTCGACTCACAACAACTACGGGAAGCTCCTTCAGCAGAAGCAAAAGCACCCTCATCTTAAAGTGCTGATTTCCATTGGCGGCTGGAGCCTGTCCGACCCTTTCCATTATCTGGTCAAGTCCCAGGCATCCCGTGCTGTGTTCATCAATTCCGTGGTTCGCTTTCTCGAGCAGTATCCCATCTTTGATGGAGCTGATCTGGACTGGGAGTATCCGGCAGGAGGTGGAGCCAATAGCAGTCTTGGTTCGGAGGATGAGGGGGAAAATTTCATAGCGCTGGTTCAGGAAATGCGTGCGGCCCTGGACAAGGCTGGCGCTGAGAAGCAGAAGCACTATCTCCTCACCGCAGCCGTGGGATCAGCGCCGGCGAAAATATCCAAGGTTCCCTATGAAAAACTCTACACCAATCCTCAGCGTCCCGGACTCGATCTGATCTTTGCTATGACCTATGACTACTACGGTGCATGGGACGGCATCCGGGGTCATACCGCAGGGCTTTTCCCTGCGGCGAATCCCGTGCTGCCAGGATTCAACGGTCATGAATCCATTCAGAATCTGATTCAGGCTGGTGTTCCTCGCGAGCGACTGGTCCTGGGCGTCTCCATGTATGGACGCGCCTGGCAGGATATTCAAGCGGAAGCAGGCTCGCCATTGAGCGCATCCAAAACGGATAATCTTGCCAGTGCCTGGGCTTTGGAACAGGGCATGTGGGAACCTGGAGTCATGGATTATAAATTCATCCAAAGCCGCTACCGCAATCATCCGGAATTCACTTTCATCTTTGATCAAAAAGCCAAAGCTCCCTATCTTTGGTCTGCCACCCGGAAAAAACTGATCAGCTATGACAACAGTTGTTCAACCTCCTACAAGCATAAATATGTGAAGGAGAATGGACTTGCGGGAATCTTCGGCTGGGAAATCGACTCCGATAATGGCGATCTGCTGAATGCCATGCTCGGCCAGCCGCCTGTGGAAGAATGTCCCTAAGTAGAAGGCTCAACGGAACCAACCGGGTAGGGCTCGTAAGCCTTCTGGCAAACGAGGCCCCTGCCTTTCCACGGCGAATTTCATTTACGCCAGCTCATGATCCCCGACGTTAAGTGCCATACTTCCATGGGTTTTCCTTCTCGAATCCCAGGTATAAAACCGCTCATATTTTATCGCAATCAGTAGGCTGTGACGCTGAGTAGCAACTCTCAATTCTGAATCTTAACAAATTGTATATTTCGTTGCGTTGACACTTGACAGTGAGCTGGCTAACTAGAAACGCAAAGTTCTTATGGCCATCATTATTCTAAGGAGTAATTCTGATGACTCGCTTCCTATCCCTGGGAATTTTCCTTGCTCTAAGCCTGCAGACTGCACAGGCCATGGCGCATGGGAATACCCCTCATGAAGATCACTGCTCGGAGATGGCGGACCACCAGCTGGGAAATTATACCTTCCCAATTTCCACGACGAATCCAGCGGTTCAAAAGCTCGTCAATCAAGGTATAAACTGGGCCTTCGGCTTCAATCACGCTGCCGCTGAGGAACGCTTTGAAGCAGCCTTGAAACTCGATCCTGAGTGTGCCATGTGCTATTGGGGTTTGGCTTATGTCAAAGGACCCAACATCAATGCACCCATGCCCGCCGAGGCTGTTCCCGTGGCATTTCACGCGATCAGCGAGGCCATTGAAAGACTCGATCAAGTTACTACCAAAGAAGCTGCTTTGATCCGCGCGCTGTCAGCACGCTATACAGCGAATCCTGCGGACGATCGCGTCGTCCTGGATCAGGCCTATGCCAACGCCATGAAGGAGGTTGCCAAGGCCTATCCGGATGATGAGAATATCGCGACTTTGGCCGTCGAAGCGCTCATGGACACGATGCCTTGGAATTATTGGACCCCCGATGGAAAACCTCGGGAAGGTACCGAGGAGATGATCAGGACCCTAAAGAACGTGCTCGAGAAGAATCCTTTGCATCCAGGAGCCATTCATTTCCTGATTCACATTGTGGAAAAGGAGCGACCTGAGTTGGCTGAAGCGGAGGCCGATCGTCTGGTGGATCTGGTCCCAGGCGCAGGCCACCTGCAACACATGGCCGCGCATATCTATATCCGGGTTGGGCGCTACCACGATGCGGTGCGAGTGAACGAACTTGCCATCAAAGCTGATCAGGAATATTTGGCCATGTGCCCGGATCCGGACAATCCCTATCGCCTTCTCTATGTGCCCCACAACTATCATTTCCTGGTGGCTGCAGCCATCTTCGAAGGTCGCGAGCAACTTGCCCGTAAGACTGCCCAGGACCTGCGCAAGTACATTGAACCCTATGCGCAGCAGTCTCCCGAAGCTGTGGATCTCCAGCAGTTCTGGATCACCCCTCTGCTCGCCGCGATTCGGTTTCAGGACTGGACCAGTGTCATGCAGGAAGCTGAACCCAGAGAGAGCTGGATTTATGCCCGAGCTCTCTGGCATTTCGGTCGCGCCCGAGCCATGATCAGCATGGGCAAGGTCGCGGAAGCCTCCGTTGAAATCATGCGTATGGAAGAACTGGCCATGCGGGAGGATATGAAAACCTCGCTGCTCGCAGGACTCAATCCAGCCGCCCATGTGCTCATGATTGGAGTGGAGGAAGTCAAAGGCGAGCTGGCCTTCATGCAAAAGAATTTCGACCAGGCCATCCAACACTTTCATCAGGCTGTGGAACGGCAGGATAGTCTTACCTACATTGAACCACCTGCCTGGTATCAGTCGATGCGTCTTGCTCTTGGGAAAGCCTACCAGGCGGCTGGACGTTATACTGATGCCGAGCGGGTTTATCGGGAGGATCTGGACGAATTCCCTAAAAACGGCTGGGCCCTCTTTGGACTCTATACAAGTCTGTCTGCACAGCATCGACTCGATGAAGCTGCACAGGTCCTTGCGGATTACAAAAAGGCCTGGCAATACGCGGATACGGAAGCCGGTCCCGACCAGATCGACATTTAATTCTAAAGCAGGCTCGCCTCGCATGAGGCGATGCTTTATGCAACTTGCTGTAATGACGATCGAAAAGACGAAATATCGGAATCTCTCCCTCCTGCACAAATTTCTAAACTTTTACCCCGTTTCGACCGATAGACTGGTGCCACATTACATCCGGAGTGACACCATATGAAGCTGCGAAACCGCCTTTTCATGACTTTGGGAATCCTTGGACTCGTCATGGGCTGCACGGATGGTCGATTCAAGGGCGGAGGTTCCAGTGCTCAGGCTCCGCTGGAAAAACCCGTCGAAACGGAAAAAACAGCAGATGCCACCCCCACGGTCAACGCAGAGTTTGGAGTGGATGGGGTCTTTCGCATTGGGGATGGGACAGCGGGCGCTCAAAGTGCGTGTGTCGGGGAACTCAAATCCTTCGATCTCAAAGGCACGATCTACTACTTCCAATTCGAAGTGTTAAATGATGATACACAGGTTGAACTGTCCATAGGCAAGATCTGTGGCGTGGACCGGGCGGATACCAATGTTGTCTCCGTCATCAGGAGCGATAGCGGAACCGAGCAGCTTCCCGAAAAAGTTCTTCCGACCGATGCGTCTCAACTTGCTCAACCCGTCTGGACACCTTTCCCCGCTTTCAAGCTTCAAAAGGGAACTTATTCAGTCGTCGTGACCTCGAAAAATGTCCTTGGCAAACCCAAAGCACCGGGCCCGGCTACGACCCCTTCCGGGGTCGACGACCATGATGACTTTCTGATTGGAAACATCATTCTGAAAGGTGACAAGCCTATCCAATCTGTCAAAGTCTATGCAGAATGATCTCGAGAAGGAACCGGCCCATCTCGCGGAAGCGGGATGTGGCCAAATAGGCTGATTTTCCTGTCTTCCCTAATTTGATTGACAGCTCCTAAAACTCCCCGCTATTCACAATAAAAGATTATTGAACAAACTCGAACGAACAGGGAAATCATTGATGATACGATTCCTCGTAGCCACATTTTTGACTCTTGCAGGTACGCAATTAAGCTTTGCAGCTAATTCGCGTGAAGTTCTGAGGGTGAGACTGCACATTCCGCGCGGAGACTCCTGGTACAATATGCGTCTGCCCAGGCCTCAAAATATCAATCCCTTTCAAATTTTTTATACGCCGAGTCGAGATTGTAACGAATTTTATCTCAGCGTTGGGGTCTGGTATCCGGGAGCATCGTCCTGGGACAATGCTTATTATGACGGCTCAGTCTTCACCACAGACGATCAAGATGTCCACTCAGTCCAGTTTCGTTTTCAATCCCGGTACGCCGACCAAACCTGTGATATCACCCTGGTGACGTTCGATCAGGTCCCCGGGCCGCAGCCACAGCCGGAACCAGAACCAGAACCGGAACCACAACCTGAACCGCAGCCAGAACCGCAGCCAGAGCCGGAGCCAGAGCCGGAGCCGGAGCCGGATTTACCTGGTCAATGGGTTGAAGCTGGCACTTTAAACTTTCCCGGTGGTGCCAACAAACAAGGCAACCTGCAGTTGAATTCGGCCTACTATGCGCGTGATATCGCCATTAAAGTTCCTGACGATTGTCAGGACATCCGGATCGATGAGGTCGGAATTCTGCGCCAGACTCTGTACACGAAGGCCAATCCATTGCCCAACAACCCTGGAGTTTTCCGGCTCGATGAAATTTCTTCCTTCCGCAACGCGCGTGTGGTCATCAGCGGTCCTGAAGGACAAGGCTGTCAGATAGGTTTCTTCGTTTACGATCACACGTGAAGGAGGCACCATAAGATCTCGCACAACCCAGTTTTACAATTTAAACGATGCGCGGTGTGGACTGCCGCAGTGAGCTTCCCATGACCTCAAGGTAAGCCTGGCCTTTTCCGATATAAGGCGGGCCTACAGGATGTAGGCCCTGAATCGGTTAAAGCCTAGGAAGGGAGCTCGTTGTGGTTCATCTCTTTGATTCAAGAACTTACCGACTTTTCCTGCTTCTCCCCATCCTCCATATCACCGCTTGCGGAAGTAAAGAATTCCATGGATCCACTCCGGTGCAGCAAACGCCCGTTTTCGATGCAGACGTCTCTGTCTCGCCACTGGAAAGCCAGGAGACCAGTCTGCCGACTCCGGTTGCCATGAATCCCGATACTTTGGAGGGACGGTATCCCGCGGCCCAGGTCCTGACGGATCAGCTTCGCTTCACCATTGATACACAAGTGGTCACGACCGAGTTTGAACTCAAGGATATCCATAAGGAACAGAGGGAAGTTTTCCGCCAGGTCGCTCGCGAAAGTCGTATGGAAACCTTTCAGCAGGGGCACCCTCCCAAAGGGAAACAGGATGTCTTTGACCAACAGGCGCAGAAGGGACCTGTCGATATACTGTTGGTTATTGACAACAGTATTTCCATGACGGAAGAGCAGATAAATTTGAGCGACAAGATGCACGATCTGGTCGCATCTTTAGGAAACAGTGACTGGCAGATAGGAGTTATCTCCACAACCGCCGTTTTTGAAAACGGTGAACCGCAATGTCTGATGAACGTCATCCGATCGACGGAACCCGATGCTGCCGCAAAGTTCAGAACCGCGGTCCTGGCGGGAACCACCGGTGATTCGAATGAGCAAGGGATCCTTCAAGCTGTGGTCGGCCTTTCCTGTCCTTCGCGCCCCTGGCTGCGCTCTCAGACGCCCGTGGCCGTACTTATAGTGTCCGATGAAGATAATTGCAGTGCGGATGGTGTGGATTGTCGCGGCAGTGTTGCGGAAAACGAAAATTACCTCATTCAATTTGTTGAGCAAACGCTGGGTCGGGAAATCGGTAAAAATGCCGGCTTTTATGGGATTTTCTCTCCGCCTGCTGACCCTTGCCAGACATCCCCGAATGTTGGACTGCAATACCAGCGACTGGTGGATTACAAGGCCCAGGGTATGGTGAATTATGGAAACATTTGCGATGCCAGTTACAAGACGACTTTGAATCGAATTTCCGACAACATCGCCGTCCTCCTTGGCAGTCAGTTTGAGCTCAAGGAGACGCCCCTGCCGGACAGCCTCAAGCTGAAGCTGGTCCTGAGCGGAGGGACGGAAAAGATTCTGGAGCCTCATGAATTCAGCCTGAATCAAAGGACAATCCTGTTTGCTCCTGGCCATGAACCCCCTGCCAGTGCCCATCTGGTGGCCGATTATTTGGTTGCAGGCCAACCTTTGTGGAAAAAGCTAACACTCGCGGAAAAACCCGGCCAGGACACACTGGAAGTTCGCATCAATGATGAGCTGCTCGAGAAACACCAGTACCAGTGGAACGACAGAAACCTGGAATTTGCTGATTTTCCTCCAGCGAACGCTGTGGTTCGTATCAACTATGCGCTCGATAAGCCGCTGAACAAAAAATTCAGTCTCTCGTCGCCAGCCCTTGCGGACTCGCTTCAGGTTGCCATTAATGGTCAGCCCACCCAGGCCTGGCATGTTGATGCCCGGGGACTGGAAATCGTCTTCGACCCGGCTCCTGCCTATGGTTCTGAAATTGCTTTGACGTGGACCTCACGCGTGGGGCCGCAATTGACCTATGCTCTGCCTGTCGCCACCGAGAGCAGCGGCCACAAGATTTGGGATGGGACCTGGTCGGTGCCCTTTGCCGAGAATGAGGGACTCTTTACCATTCCGGCTGCAGTTCATCGACCCGGCAAGACGCTCACCCTCCAGTATGAGATGCCGGATGCTCGCACCCGGACATTCCCTCTTGCGCATAAGCCCATTCCTCGAAGTGCCCAACTGGAACAGGGGGATCATAGCTGTCAGTTCGGAGCGGGACTGGAGTTGATGGATGATCAACTTATCAGCACCTGCGGCGTCAGAAGTCGCACGGAATTTGTCGTGACCTATCAGTATTACGAGCCGCAATCGGAATTCACTTTGCCCGGCGTTGAGAATCCTGAAATCGGCCATTGGAAGGTCTATGTCAATGGAGTCGAGACGGATGATTATGTCCGCAAAGGCTCGACCTTTACCTTTCCTGTGCCTGTTGCACCCGATGCCTTGATCGGACTGCAGTATACGCTCCCAGGAACAGGTTCCATTTCTCCAAGTTTATAAAGGAACCCTGCGATGAACCGTGTCATGCTTGGTTGTTTCGTCTTTGTTCCACTGCTCGCTTGTCACGCGCGAGAGCAACCTCGTGCTCCGGATGAAGGCGATACCTCCGTTGTCATTGGTGCCGAATCCGGAGTCCAAGGCCATGCCAACGACTTGCCGCAGGGACCGGAAGAAGGGCCGGAGCCTCAGGAGCTTCCCAAGGCTGATGTCGACTCTCAGGAAGAGGACTTTTTTCCTGAGAGCTGCCTGGCCTTGAAGGCCGCGGATCCGTCTCTGCCGAGTGCGGTTTACAACATTTATCCTCAGAACGGGGCACTCCAGGGAATGGCGATGCCAGCCTACTGTGATATGGAAACGGACGGCGGCGGCTGGACTCTGATTTTGAACTACAATCACAAAGGTACGACCAACCCTGAGTTGGCCGTTCGAGTTGATAGTCTGCCGCTCCCGGGGAGCGATGTTCTCGGGATTGACGAATCGCTTGAATTTGAGCATTGGGGGCATGCCGGCAACGAAATGCTGCGTGCTCTTACGGGTTTCCGTGAGCTTCGCTTTTACTGTCGTTCCTCGGAAAATACGCGAGTTTTACACTTCAAGACGGCTGACGTGTCCTGCATAGAGGCTGTGCAATTGGGAAATGGCAGCTGCGGGAATCTGAGGAATAATTTCATTCCCATGAACGATCATACCGCGATCCTGCCCGCTTCTTTGGATCGCGCAGAATTCGATAGGTTTGATGAAACCTTGACCTATAACACATTCGGCAAGACGGAAGCCGAGACCCCGGATCGCATGTGGAGTATTCGTGCGGAGCCCAGTCAACAAGTCTGGGAGTGCGACTACGGATCGAACAGCGCGACCTTTCATACACTTCATCGTGTCTGGATTCGCTAACAGTTCACGCGCGGAACGCAACGTGTCTCGACAGATGACGCTGACCAATAAGGAAACAATTCTTCCATGGTCAGCGTTTTGCTTTTTCATAAATTCGCGCCTTTTATCCTGAATAATTCATGCTTTCGATTCAACTTGAGCCGTGTTCTTTATTGAGCATTGTAAATTCTCATTTGTTTTTTTTTGCTGTAGGATGGCAGCCTAACTTTATCTGGAGTTCTCCGTGAAATTACTTTCGTACACTTTCGTGTCAGCTTTGTTGCTGTCCAGCGTAGGATCATTGGCGATCGCCGATGAAAATAAGGCTCGAACCGGTTACGGGCATAAAGGCCCTCCCGGCCCTCCCGGCCCTCAAGGCCCAAAGGGAGAAAAAGGCGATCCCGGACCAAAGGGGGATAAGGGGGACACCGGCTGGCAAGGTCCTAAAGGTGACAAGGGAGATAAGGGCGAGAAGGGCGATAAAGGTGAGACTGGACTAACTGGTCCTGCTGGCCCATCTGGTCCTCAAGGTGACAAGGGAGATAAGGGCGACAAGGGCGATAAAGGTGAGACTGGACTAACTGGTCCTGCTGGCCCGGCTGGCGCAAAAGGTGAAAAAGGCGAGAAGGGAGATAAGGGCGACACCGGACTTGCTGGACCCGCCGGTCCTCAGGGTCGTAAGGGTGAGAAGGGCGATAAAGGCGATAAAGGGGATGTTGGGCCGGCAGGTCCCGCTGGTCCTAAAGGTGATATTGGTCCGATGGGCTATCCTGGTTACGCAGGTCCCGCTGGCCCCCAAGGTCCAAAGGGTGAAAAAGGTGAAGTCGGTCCGAGAGGGTTGCCTGGTCCTGCTGGTCCGCAAGGTGAGAAAGGCGAAAAAGGTGATGTCGGTCCTGCAGGGACGGGTCCTGCTGGTGATGAAGGTCCGCGCGGACCACAAGGCCCGAAGGGACCTTCTGGTGACGAAGGTCCACGCGGGCCCAAAGGTGATGCGGGACCGATGGGCCCTCCCGGACCTGCTGGCACGAGCTGCACGCTTGTCGATATTGGAAATGGAACCGGCAAGATTACCTGTGGCGATATCACACTCCACGTGGTCCTTGCTTCGATTACGGATCTTATGCCTGAAGAAGCTGCTCTGGAAGAAGAAATGCCTGAAGAAGTCATGCCCGAAGAATATTAAGCCCGAACCTTGGAAATAGAAAATCCAGTGATAACGAAGCCAGCGAAGTGTCCTTGGGCTTCGTTTTACTATCCCCTGCTCCAACTCCTATCTGGTCTGCTTATCTCTGAAAATCCCATGATGGTTCTGCCGCTATTTGGAAAAACCCCAAGTCCGTCTTGCGGTTTTCGACGCCAATCTCTGAAGAACAAAGGATTAATGGCCGAAGAGGAGATGCCCTGTTCTGTCGGACATCCTTTCTTTTAAGAGCGAGCGTCGTATGCGTTTTCTGATGATCATGTTGCTGGCCCTTGGCCTTCTTCCGCGCAGCGCCCTGGGTGCGGTGCCATTTGACAAGACCATTGAGCTGCAGTCCGAAGCGGAAGAGGTGGTCATCAGCCAGTTTTCCTATTGGGTGGATGCGGCACGTAACACGGAACTTGAGGATGTGCGCAACAAGGATGGATGGTTGCTCAACGAGAGGCCTGCCTTCAGCTTCGGATTCGCCAAAGCAGATTATTGGATCACTTTCCGGGCCAAAAACAACGAGAGTATTCTCCGCGATTGGATTCTGGAGCTGCAGTATGCTCCCCTTGATAAGGTTGATCTTTACGTCATTCACGAAGACGGTCACGTCACGCAGAAAAAAGGCGGTGATCGCCGGCCCTTTGCCGAGCGGGATATCGCCTACCGGACGACGAATTTCATCATAAGCGCGGCTGCCGGTGAAACCCTGACCTTTTATTTGAAACTCAGTTCAGAGAGTTCCATTCAAGGTCCTCTCGTCTTCTGGACTCCCAAAAGGTTTATAGAGAAGGCGAGTAATGAGCTGGTTGGCTTTGCGCTCTATGTCGGACTCCTGCTCGCGATGGTCGTCTATAACTTCTTTCTTTTTCTCAACATCAAGGATCGAAGTCACCTCTACTATGTTCTCTACGTTTTCTTCTATGGCTATACAATGGTTTCGCTGTTCGGACTCACTTATCAATATGTGACCCCCGAATCGCCGCTCTTCGCAAACTATGCGGTGCCCGTCTCCATAGGATTTGGCTGTATATTCATAGCACTATTCGCGCAAGACTTCCTCCAATTGCGACAGTACTCCGCAAGGATGGTGGTTGTATTTCGAATTTTCATGGCATTTGCTGTTTGCTCCCTGGTCAGTACGGTCTTCTCCTATAGCCTCGGCATCAAGCTGGCAGCTGGTATAACCATGGCAGGGGCGCCGGTAATACTGGGGGCGGGGATAGTCTGTTTGCGAAAAGGCTACCGACCGGCTTACTTTTTCGTTCTCGCGTTTGCTGCCTTTCTGATCGGGATTTCCGTAACTCAATTCATTTCGTTTGGGCTTATAGAACCTGGTTTCATCGCAACCTATAGCGCGCATTTCGGCTCTGCCATGGAAATGCTCCTGCTTTCCGTCGCGCTGGGCGATAAAATCAAATTCGAGCAGCTTCATGCTCAACACAAAATCGAGCACCTCAATGAACGGTTGCAGGAGGAACATAAGAAGATTGTTTCGCTGAACGAGCATCTGGAAGCTCGCGTGGAAGAGCAAACGCGTGATATACGATCCATGCTGCAGAATATCCGCCTCGGAATTTTTACCGTGGTCGACGACGGCCGGATCCATAAGGATTACTCCGCATACCTGGAACAGATCTTTCAAAAGAGGGGTCTGGAAGGGGCCAAGGCCGTCGAAATCCTCCTCGAAGGCTGCGATTCGGATCATGACGCTCTCAGCCAGGTCAGCAGTATCCTGCAGAGCACGCTGGGTGAGCCTAAATTCAGCTTTGATTTAAACGAAGGGTCTTTGATTCGGGAGATCAAAAAAACGGGCACGGACGGAAGCCAACAGATCCTGGAACTCGACTGGAACCCGATTGTCAATCGTCGGGATATCATCGAGAAGATCCTGGTGACCGTGCGTGACGTCACGCAACTCAGGGACCTGCAGCAGGTCGCAAATGTGAAGAAAAAGGAATTGGAATTCATCGCTGAAATCGTCCCGGTCGCACGCGAACATTTCTCGCGATTTGTCAATTCTGCAGAGAAGCATATCGAGGAGAACGAAAGCCTGATTGCAGCCAGTTCGACGAAGAACATGGAGGCCTTGAAGATCATCCTTATTAACCTGCATACCATCAAAGGTACGGCGCGTGCGCTGGGCCTCAAGAAGCTGACGGAAGTTGTCCATGGGGCTGAGCATTATGTGGGGCAGCTCCAGGCAGGCCAGGCCGATTGGAATAAATCCCGCCTCCAGCACGACCTGGACTCGGTCAAGGAAACCTTCCAATACTACCGCCATGTGAATGATGAAATACTGGAAAGAGGCAGCAGCCGCAGTAGCATTGAGCTCGACATGTCCAAGGTGGAGGCGGTTCTCCACGAGATCACCGAGTTGCATAAGCAGCCTCTTTCACCCGATTCGCGAAGACTCTTTCAGAGAATTGATTTCATGCTGTCCAAGGCCTTTCATCAGCCCGCTGAGTTGGTATTCACAGAAATTTTCGCTGCGACTCAGAGGCTGGCCAAGGACCTTTGCAAGGAACCCCCGAAAATTTCCATTGCGGACCATGGCATATTTCTGACTCGCGAGGGTGCCGATCTCCTTCGGAACATCTTCAGTCACCTGATCCGAAACTCCATGGATCATGGCATCGAGAGCAGAGAGGAACGGCTGGCTGCCGGCAAACCCTCGCATGGAGCCATAGCTGTGTCCCTTACGGAAAGAAATGACGAGGTGGAGCTGTGCTATCATGATGACGGCAGGGGTCTGGCGCTGCAGATGATCAAGGAAATTGCTTTGATCCGCGGGATGGTGGATTCAACAGCGAATCTCAGTCAAGAGGAGCTTGCTCACCTCATCTTTCTGCCTGGATTTTCCACCAGCCATTCCGTAAATGAAATTTCCGGAAGGGGAGTCGGCATGTCTGCAATCAAGAGTTATACGGAAAACGCAGGAGGAACCCTGGTTCTGAAGCTCCTGCCTGATCAGAATGGAATGGGGGCCGCCTATGTCCCCTTCAATATCATCATTCGTCTCCCTATACGTTATTATCGCTCGTTCCCCAAATCCATCTTGCAGGGGGAGATGGCGGCCTGATCCAGCCCGCCCACCTTGCCCATCCTGGCTATAAGTTTGCAAACACTCCTGGTATCCTTCGCTTTAAAGAGATGGAAAGTAAGAATATCTAATAATTACAGGTATTTGAATTACTGACTGGCTTGCTCTTGTCAGACGCTGACTGTAGAGAGATAAGACAGGCTCGGGGAGACCATTCGTGGATTTTATCATTTGGCCTCAATGGGATTTTTGGAACACAGTGGGTTACTCTTCTTTCGCTCTGCTGTGTCTGGGTTTCGGTTTTTTGGAAAAATACGGAATCGTGAGGTTAAACTACAGCAAATTTAGAAAATCGACTGGGATAAGCAGTCGGACAGGAATGTTTCTGCTCTACTTTGTCCCTATGATGGTTTATGCGCTGTTCTCCGGTCCGCAGCTGATGGAAGCGTCGCTGATTCAGTGGATCTTATTTGCAGCCGTTGTCGGGCACTTTGGAAAACGATGCCTGGAGGTTCTCTTCCTTCATAAGTACTCAGGCCCTATCGATGTATTCACTGTCGTTCAAATTGCCTCGGCTTATTCGCTGGCCACCTTTTTGTTGGCGAAACTTCATGCCGTAACAATCCTTCAGATTGATTTTCTGTTCCTGCTGGGTCTAGGGCTTTTTATTTTTGGAGAATTTTTTAACTTCTATCATCACAGGTTGCTTGCGAAGCTGCGAAAGGGTGATCAGGAGAAAGAATATGCGATTCCTACCGGCGGGCTCTTCCATTACGTGACAGCTCCTCATTATCTGATGGAACTGTGTGCCTGGCTCGGCATCGTTTTGATGAGCCGACATCTTGGTGCTTATATGATCTTTATTTGGACCTGCGGTTACCTTCTGGGCCGAGCCTTGCGCACCCATGCCTGGTACCAGAATCACTTTGCGCAGTATCCTAAAGACCGCAAGGCATTGGTTCCTTTCCTGCTCTAATCCTAGGGAATTGCCCGCGCGTCCGGGAAGACTGCGCTCCGAGCTTGGAATCCCGAAACGCCGCCTTTGGAAATTTTTGGATTTTTAGTGCAGAATGCCTCCAACGACGGGCGTAACGTCGATGGGGCGTGTAATGCCGACCTGTTTTGCGGCCTGGCACTTGCCGTTGGATTTTCCGTCTGACCCTACGCATTCTGTTCCACCCCAGGATCCTGTGCACCAACCTTCGCCATCAAATGTTCCGGTTTTACCCTTGTTGGGCCCACTGACGACCTTGCATTTGCCGCCCGATGTTCCCGATCCGCCGCCGACAGCACGGTGCAATTGCGAGCCTTCCTCGTCAGGTCCACCGCAGGCCTGAAAGGTCAGGGCGCATGCTGCTGCGATCATGAATTTTGCGAGATTTTTGAGAATTCCGTTTGAGCCTGGCATTTGTTTCTCCTTAAGAGTTGTTCACTCTTCCTACGCCGGCGACGAAATTTTTTTGCAATTTATTTGGAGGCATTTTTGGCGGTCATGTTGGCATAGATAAAGAACCGGGATCATTCCCCGCGCAAAGCGAAATTTGCATGATGCATTTGCGCCAGGCTCCTCAGAGCGCGACACAGTTTTTTTCGTAACAGGGCGGCGTCGTCCTTTGTGATGACGACCGTGGAACTTCTGATCTCGATCCGATAGGTGAAAGCAAGGCGCTGGCTCGTCGGATGGATATATTGGTCACGAATTGTGATGTTCGCGACCATTGCAGCGTCGACTGGTGCCGGAGCTGCCGAATGACCTGACGATTGCGGGAGTTGAAATCGTTGCGTGAGAAAATCAAGAGTTGCCGCGATGCGGTGCCCCATGGCCTCATCATCGACCCAGTAACTCAGATCAAAAGAACGAAGCCACTCCCGTGAAGGGCGTTTGGATAGCGCCTGAGCTTCCTCGATATTAGCCACGTTGAGAGACTGAATCTTCTCAAATGCACGAATTTCGCCAAGGCGTTTGACTCGTCCCCCAGAACCTGAGACCTGATGAACAGGAACGCTGTGAGAGGTCTCTCTGGGAGGTTTGCCCATAATAATGCGGTTGAATGGTGTGATGTCTGTCTGTATGGAGCCCTCGCTTATTTGGTAACCAAGAGCAGCAAGCGCATCGATTCGGAATTGATCAATCGAAGCTGTATTTCCTACGGCAGCCGCTGAGGGAGGCAGACCGGACGCGAGGGCGAGGGACGAAAGGGTTGCGGCTTGTTTTCGCAACGAATGGCAGCAGGGCATGATCGCAACTGGGCAGCGACTTGTGATGGCTGCCAGGAGAACACGATCGGAGAGGCTTCCACATGCATGGGCTGCCACGAGTAAAGTGCCGGGTCCATCCTCCGCTATCACAGCATCAATGCTTCCTTCCACATAATGAACGGCATCCACGAGATTCGGCCAGCGATCTGTTATCGACACCGCAAGGGCATCGGCAGACTTTGGACGGTTAATATCGACCGCTACTGCCGTTCTCAGAATGGGAATCTCGCTTGATCTCGCCAGAAGCACGAGAATCCATGCCAGCAGTCCATGGCCTGCTGCCATATCCGCGATGTGAAGGCTTTCAGGAAACGTCTTATGCACAACATTGGCCATCTGCCAGCACTCGTGCAGTTCCTTTTGAGGAAGCATTCCTGTTGCACAGACGACCTTGGCGAGCTCCCTAAATAGAGCAGGCTCCGCGTCTGCGAAACGGTCGGCATCCTTGGGCTTGAGTTTCCTTCGTGAATTGAGATTCATCAAAATTTTCTTCTGTCATTTGGGCTCTCTATCTGGCTCGCATCATAGTATGCCTCGGTGGAATCTTCCGCAACCTATGACAAGCGGGATCGATAAAAAGCGGATAAAGAGTGACAAAGTGGCTGAACATCCCGGATTTTTCATCAGGTGCTTGGACCCGTGAACCGAGGTTTCGGCATGACATCTTTAGGTGATAAGTGGATTGATAGGGATGAGTGGGGCAGTTTTATTGGACATTCCCAGAGTCCGACGTCTTTCCAGATCCGAGATGTCAGCAGCCTGCCGGCCGTGGATTTAAGCTTTGAAGATCTTAAGTTTATCCAATTCCTGCATCACTGGTAAGAGAACTCCCGCCGCCTGCCTATTGCCTCTCCAAGCGAGAGGCCGGCGCGGGTCCTGGCAGGAAATCAGTCAGACGTGAAGTTTCTGTGGATCAACTGGGTCTGAATGGGGATATGTCCTGGTCCGCAGGTCGACCCTAGCCATTCCTATGACTGTCTAAGAGGGAGGTTCCTGGGCAGGGCTGTTACATGTCTGGACGGAGTTAATGAATGTCTGGCAGAGCAGGTCTGTCACTACCCAGCCTGTCTCGCTGTCAAGTCCCACGGTTTCTGACGGAAACGTTAGGCTGGAGTCCGTGATATAAGCCTTCCTATATTCCAGAATGGTTCGATAGAAGACACTGAAGGCTGGGTCACAGCGATCCGTTACGGAAATTGTCTGACGATTGCTAAATTGTATGATCGGAGAATTGAGCCGAATTTTTTCGTCTCTTATGTTTCCATTTACATACTGTCGTTTAGTGACAACAGTTTCCTTAATGGACATGCCGTCCTTGTGTGATACGGTTCCCTCTGGATTCATGCAAAACATCTGATACGACGAACCAAGGGCCGATGAACTTATGACAGTAACAAACAGCAGACTCTTCATTTCCCTACCTCCAGGTTTCGCAAGGGATAATGGCAGTCAATGGATGAGTCTGGCAATCGGGAAGATTTTGGATGGGCTGATTTGCAAGTAGGCATGGCTGTGCATGGACAGCCATAGCTCAGGAGAGTTCGACTTGTGATGCTTAAATGCGACCTTCGATTGTCACAAATCGCCAGGTTCTAGGGCAGGACCAGTGGTGTTATGTGAGCCCTTGAGCCCTCGGACGTTGTGGCAACAAAGACGAGCTGGTTGCCAAATGTTGCGAGAGAGGTTGGGTTGCTGGAGCTGGAGCCGCTTGGGTTGATGTCTTTAACGAGAAGCGTTCCGGTCTCCGTGCCATCGGATTTCCAGAGCTCATGGCCATGGGTTCCGTCGTCAGTACGGAAATAAAGGATGGAGCCCACGGCCGTTGGGGCCGTCATGGTTATGCCGTCGCCTGATCTGATATCTTTGACCAGAACAGTACCGGCATCGGTACCATCGGATTTCCAGAGTTCCGAACCAACTGTTCCATCGGTAGCCGTAAAGTAGAGTTTCCCATTCACCGCGATTAAGCTCTCTGGCATACTGCCGCTGGGTCCTATCACGATATCCTTGACCATCGAGGTTCCGGCTTCTGTCCCATCAGATTTCCAAAGTTCTATGCCGGAAACAGCATCATCGGCTCGGAAGTAAAGGAGTCCGTTGATTGTGGCAAAAAATGATGATCCACTGTCGAGGATGCCCGGCGAGTTGCCGACCCGGATGTCTTTCACCATCACGGTTCCAGATTCCGTTCCATCTGATTTCCAAAGCTCGCGTCCAAAGGCGCTCAAGGACGCTGTGAAGAAGAGGGTGTCACCCACAGCCGTAAGGTCCATAGGGGACGCAGAGTTCAGGTCCTTAACTTTTACGGTTCCAGAGTCGGTTCCATCCGATTTCCAAAGATCCCGATCACCATTTCCGTCATTTGCTACAAAGAACAGAGTGCCGTTGACATTGGTTAAATATGTGGGACTTGAGCCAGTGTCGTCGGGATAGATGTCCTTGACCATGACCGTCCCGGCTTCGGTGCCATCACTTTTCCAAAGCTCCTCACCATAGAAGCCGCTCGACGTCACAAAATAAAGCAATCCACCAGCGGTCGTGAGCAGGGTTGGGGTGACTGCTTTCACCTTCACGGTTCCCGCTTCCGTCCCATCAGTTTTCCAAAGATGAACGGCATTGCCGTCGTGCGCGGTGAAAAATAATGTTCCCGCGGCGCTCATAAAGTTTCCTGGGCTGCTGGGATCGAGCCCGGGATTAATGTCCTTGACCAGGCTCGCGCCACCCGACGTGCCGTCCGTTTTCCAAAGTTCAGACCCATTGGTGCCATTGTTGGCCTTGAAATAGATCTTGCCCCCAAATTCATGGAAGTTTCCAATGCTGGTGACGCCTGAGCCCGAAATAACATCAGGCACCAGCCGGTATTCCTTATAAGCATCGATCGACCCATATCCATCCGCGGGCACGCAGGTCGATGCGCTCAGGCGACTGTAGCGATCTGAGGTTGTAGCATCCTCGCTGTAAGCATAATAAGTCGCCGTGGTGTGATAGGAACCGTTACTATCATCACAATCGGTCGTTCCAAGAGCACTGCTCAAATATCCTATCGGTAGCGCACTTCCCGTGCAAATGGAGCCGGTGCTGGGCACGGAATGGCCATCACCATCAGCATCCCGGTGGGCGTAGGCCAGCATTTGCCATTGGGTGGCGTCCGAACCATTGCAATCGTTATAAACCGCCTGAGCTTGCGTGAGAGTATATTCGGTATTGGACGGGCAGACTTTGGCTGAGGGAGCGCTATCGGCATAAGTATCATTATCAGCATCGACGAGCTTATATCGTGTCACCTGAAGCGCATCATCCTCGCCGGGACACACGTCCTTATCATCGGTGACACCGTCAAAGTCCGTGTCCGTGCTGCCTGGGCTATTGCTGGAGTCATCCGTATCACCTGTGGAACCGCCGTTCTGGGGAGTCGTGCCGCCGTCCTTTTCCACATCCTTATCATTACTCTTGTAATTCTCATCCTCAGGATTATCCGTGCCACTCCCGGTGCCGGTCTCTGTTGTCTCCGCCCCGGTTTCCGTGGTGTCGTCACCGGCAGCGCCACCCTTGCCACCGCGCTTGGTGCACGATGCCAGACAGATGCAAAGGGACAGAGCGATGAGCGCTTTCATAGGCGACTCCAAAATAATTTGGAAATCCACTTTCAACGCTATTCGGTGAAGGCAGCTTCAATTCTTAATATTTCGGCATATTAATTTTATTTTTCAGAATTATGACGAAGGGGATGAACCGGGTGTGTCACGGAGTGTTTTTAATGACTTAAAATGGCAGGAAATTTCGCACTTCCACATTCCAAACGGCCCGCCTCGTCCCAGGCGGAACAAAACTTGAGTTTTGACGGTCGATCGCGTGCTATCGATTTTTCTGACAGGTCTTTCCTGCTCGATTTGAGCTAAAAATGAGCCTTTCCTGTTGCTCGCGACTGAATACCAAACGTAAGTTTTGGACATCGTGTCCTGTGCTCTGGACAAAATTCCTTATGTGGCATTCCCATAAATCCAAGTGTCCAAATAATTTTAGGATATTGCCGTTTGGTTCTGCTTTTGCTGAGGGCTCTTCAACAGCAAGCGTCGACAGCGTCATGGTGACGAAAAGGCGCCTTCCGTTCAAGGAGTTCGTTATGAAATATGTCTCCCTCCTGGCCATCCTTCTCAGCAACATCGCCTTCAGTACAGAACGTGCGCCCCTGGACAATGAGCGCGTGAAATTAAAACCGGAGTCCGTCCGCTGCACACTGGAATATGATCCAACCGTCTGCACGTATCTGGATATCAGCATTGAAGGCAGCAATCGCTGCTTTGCACGCGCAGCCCTGCAGTCCTATGCCAACGCCCACAATATCAAGATTGATCCTGCCAAGGTCGTCTGTACGTCGGGCATTTAACCCGCATCGTGATCCATAAAATAGCCAGCTGCCGGAAATCCGCTCGGCAGCTGGCCTCTTGGAAAGAAACTTCAGACGCCTGGGGAGAACGTCCACTTGCCTTGATTGCACGTATAGGTATTGCCACGGTAAGTCGTCACTGTACCATGTTCGTAAACTGTTGTGCCGTTCGCTCCAATGCAGGACTTCGGCTCTTCGGGAACGGTCTCCGTGTGGGTCACGACAGTGGTTTGACGGGCCCAAAGCTTGTTCACCTCGGTGAATTCCTTGCGCCTCAGCATTCTCTTGATTTCGGAATAATCGTAGCTGGAAAGCTTGCCACCGTTCATGTACGTGCCATTGTCTTCGCTGTTCATGATCGAAGTGGTTCTTTCGAAAATATGCCCGAAGCCAAAAATATGACCCACTTCATGGTTGGCAGTCCAGTGGCCGGCCCATTTATTAGGGACACTGACCGTGTGAATGCGTCCGCTCAAGGGAGCAGCCTGTCCAAAGTATGTGACGTCATCGGAAACCCGGACCAGCTTGATGATACGATCCCCGCTACAACCTTTGACGATCCTGAGGCGTTCATCGCGTCCACCGGCATCGGCCCAGATACGAACCGCGCGGACGACGTGATCAGCGACTCCCGTCTTGACGCCGGTATCGCAGACGGCAATCGTGGAACCGGGTTTCAGGATATAGGGGCTGTCTCCAACTTTCCAATAATAATCTTCCAGAAAAGCGGATGTGGTGCTGTGCTGCTCTTCCGATTCGTTTCCGCATGCCGACAGCAGTGCTATCAAACAACCTAGCCATAATTTGTTTTTCACAAGTCACTCCAATGTTCCAGGTTTGGCTCGTTTCATGAGCTGACTGTTCACAATGTTTTGTGATTTTTTCGTTCCCTCAGCGGGCTCGAATGCGACGGCCCATATGTATTACAAGTGAGCAGGAAAAGTCTTCATAAAATGTTATTTATCGCGATGCTTTGCGAATAATGTCTTTCTGTCTCTTGATGGTGACAGCCTTGATGCAAACTCTGTGTGTCGTGAAAAACTTGGTGGGCTTGGCTTGCGAGCGTACCGAGTTCACCTGACGCGCGCTGCCTCGCTGGACCTTGGGCAGCTGCACATCGGGGCTCGGCTTTTGCCACGAACGGACTTAGGCCCGACAGTTCCCGGCAAACTTGACTTTCTTGAACGAACCGGTATTCGGAATGATTTTCTTCTGATAGCAGGCGCCGCTGTCAATTTTCTTGCTCTTAACGATGCTGACGATCGCGTTATATATGCCTTTGAGCGTAGGGGCGCCCACGGCGGTGCAAATCACGGCGGCGGCTTTGGCGATCGGCGACGGAAGCTTGGTCGCTCCGGAGCATGTGGCGACAGCGGCCACCCCTCCTGCCGCGACGATAGCTGCCGCGATGCCTTTCATCTCGGCCCCGGTCATGTTCAGGTAAACGCCAAGGCCGAATGTCAGACGCGGATCCAGGACGATGGGAAATTCCGCTTCTGAAAAATCAACATGCTGCACCAGGGTGGACCCTTCCAGTACATACCAGGTCTCGAGCTGTCTGCCTTTGGCGTCAACGGCCCAAGGTTTTTCGAGCCGATGATCAAGAACCAGCTCCATACCATCCACTATCATCCGAAATTGAATGCCACCCTCTTCGTCAACGGCGGCGTGCGTGGACTCCGGCAGCGTCAGAGTCCATGCAGGGAAAGGATCATTTGCATCCATCATGACTGCGATCGCCTGAGCGCCGCCATCGTCAGTCAGTCGGGAGGCAAATGATCCTGCGACCAGGAGATCTTCGAACGGTTCCGCCTGAACATCCCGCGGATTCACAGGATCGAGGCTGAACCTGGACGTACCACCGAATTGGAAACCTGCTTGTTCCGTGAGTTGAAGGGATTCGTGCACCCGCTTATCGAGCGCCTCATCTTTCCTAACGTTTAAGTTACGTGTGCTGGACTCGGCCTGAACCAGTCCATGCCTGATGATGCTGGCGATTCGGGCAGGATCGTCTTCCTGAGGCTGGGCTTTTGCTTCAAGACAAGCCGCTGCAAAAATGAAGGCCAGACCAAGGCGCAAGACTTTGCATTCCATAACAAACTCCTGTGTGGAAAATTTCTGTCAGGCTTCAGCAAGACATATGCCAGGGGCTGCCTGCCACGTGATGGGAATTTGGTCCTGCCATTCAAACTCCGAGGTCCAGATCCATGGACAGAATATGTCCAGCGACCAGGACACTTGGCCTCTATGTAGCAGCTGACTCGACAGGAACAAGCGTGAAAATATGGGCGAGTGATGGAATCTTATGATACATTCGGCACCGGAAGTTGCGAGGGCATGCTTGGGGCGGAATCATGAGATTATGGACTTTCCTCCTGTTGTGTCTTGCAGTGCCCATCCTGCTTGGGCATAAACCAGCTCATTATATTGTTGGCCTCCCGGATACGCAGCTTTATCCACAGTACTGGAATGACGAAGGCAAACTCGCAGGCTATGTTCCGGCCTTGATCCGTCAGTTCGCGGCAGACGAAGGCATGGTGCTGGACCTCGAGTTTTACCCCATACGCCGTTATCTTGTGGAATTCCAGGAGGGACGGATTGACTTTATTGTCCCGTCCAACCCTGGGTGGGGAGAAGGCTCGTCCAGTCAAGCCATGACCTTCTCCATTCCCTTCATGCAAAGTCGAGCCGGCTTTATCGGACTTGATCCCAAACTCCATCCTTCGAAGATCAACAGCATCACGACTCTGGCCGGCTACACGGTCGCCGTGTTGTTCGAAAAGGATTGCGAGTTTAAAGGAGTTAAACTGGAGTACGTGAATAGTGTGAATAGCGCCATGAGAGTGCTTATGGCCAAACGCACCGACCTGGTCTATTTGCATTTTGATGCTGCTGAGGAATGGATCCGCCTCAATCCCAAGGTGAAGACGTCTTTCTACTTTTATGATCAGTACGCCAGGCTCATGGATTATCACCTGGGGACCATGAAACATCCCAAAATCATTGAGAGATTCAACAGATGGATGCAGAAGCATCCCGAAGCCCTGGAGCAGGCCAAAGCTTCCGTGGGGCAAGGCAAGCGACCGCGTGCAGAAAAATCCTGACCGTCGCGTGGGTTGGAGTGTGCTATTGCAGTAATATCAACGGCATACGCCGCAATTCTTCGTAAGGTCATGTTTTTCCAAAAGCTGCCGATTTCATAGGGGAACCCTGGTTGTCATTCTCTCCCTCCTGATCTCTGCGGCAAGCCAAGCGTCCACGGCCCCGGAAGTCGAACTGTTGGATCATGCCTTTGAACCCCCAGAGGTCAAGACGGCTCTCGGGAAACCACCCGCGGGTGCGATGATGATCGCTTTCGCCCGGCAGGGGAAAAGGGTCACCATTACGATCCATGATGACGGAAAAGGATTGAACCTGAAGGCCATTGAGAAACGAGCCAGGCAAAGCGGATTGATTCAGGACAAGGAAAGTCTCACTCAGGACAAAATCCTGGACTGTATCTTTGCATCCGGTTTCAGTTCCGCCGATCGCGTCAGCAAGGTGGCCGGTCGCGGTGTTGGTATGGATACGATCAGGCAATTCGTCCTGGAAGCCGGTGGCGCTGTTGGTCTGAACATCGACGAGCCCAGGCAAGGCTTCGCGGCATTTTCCATCGTCATCGACTTGCCGATCAAACTCTTTCCGGATGCCGCGGATGATAGCAGGGACGCAGCCTAGCCTTTGGGAAGCTCCAGGACAAAACTGGTGTAAGGCGTTTCCAGGCTCAGAAATAGCCTGCCGCCCATCTTTTCTGCCAGACCTTTGGATATGCTCAGGCCGAGTCCACTGCCTTTGCCAACTTCCTTCGTTGTGAAAAAGGGCTGCATGATCTTGTCGCGTATGGCGAATGGAATTCCTTGGCCGCTGTCACTGACTTCGATTTCAAGGACTTTGCCGATGTCACGCACCTTGATCGTCACCCACTTGTCGGTGGACGGCCAGGCGGCATCAAAGGCATTGCTCAAAAGGTTGATGAGGATCTGCGAAAGAGCCGTCGGGCTGCAGTGGAGCTGAAGGGTTGGATCAAAGTCCTCAACCTTAAGTTGTATCCCATGATGCTGAAACCTCTCCTGCACAAAGCTGAGGGTGTCATCCAATACGGAGCGAATCATGACGTTCATCTTTTGCTCGGGTTCGGCTTCCCGCGCAAATTGAAGGAGACCTTTAATGATTCTGGTAATCCGCTTCGTGGTTTGTTCGATGCGATCGCCGGCCTCACGTACGATGGTGTCCCGCACGAGGCTGTCCTTCGAACCATGCTTCAGGACATAGCCTATCGATTGAATGATAGAGAGCGGATTGTTGATTTCATGGGCGATTCCGGCAGCAACCTCGCCAAGAGCCGCCATCTTCGAAGACATGACCAGTTGTGCCTTGTGGATCTCGATCAGGCGCTCGGACTCTCTCTTTTCGGTTATGTCCTTGAATATCCAGAGCAAGCCTCTGGCTTCATTGTCGACAAATATAGGCGTATAGGAAAATTCCAAATATCGCTCGTTCCTGGTTTCAATCTCGTATCCTTGGGAAGTCCCTTCAGACAGAGAATACTCCATGACCTTGCGCATGAAGGCGTCAGGATCCTTGAACGCCGATTTGATAGTACAGAATAAATCGAAGACATTCCTGCCGATGACGTTTTCGATCCTGATGTCAAACAATTCATAGAATTTTTCATTAATGGCAGCGATGGATCGGAATTCGCTCTCAAGAATGATGGCCGTATTCAAGTTGTCAATGAGGGTTTTCAAGCGCACAACTGCCAGGTTGAGCTCGTCCTTGATGAGCTCGTCTTCGAGTTTGATGATGGCATGCTCAGCCAGGGTTGCAAGGCTGAGCTGTTGACCCTGATTTAATTCACGTGGCAGGTAGTCCAGAACGCACAGAACGCCGAGCTTGACCTTGTTGTGGGTCATCAAGGGAGCACCCGCATAGAAACGCAGCTCTGGCTTGCCGATGGCAGCCTGGAGCTGCGAAAATCTCTCATCCTTTGCTATGTCGGAAACGATGTAAACGTCATCCTGCTCGATGACATCGCCGCAGATGGACTTCTCGATCGGCAATACCACAACGTCAAAGCCGATACGGGCAAGGAAATGCTCCTGAATATCGTCAAGGATGGATATGAAGGCAATGGGTGTCTCGCAGATGATGGACGCGAGCTTCGTGATCGGATGGAATCGCTCTTCGGCAATCCGTTCCATAACTCGCAGACGCTCAATTTCTGTCAGCCTTCCATTATCCGCGAAAAGCAATTTTCACCTCAAGTGCCGAACCAATTCATGAGCATACCTGTGTAAATCTATTCCATTGAGGCTTATTAGGAAATACGGAAGTGGCAGCAGAAATTATGTAGTCCAGTGACCGCATAGGGCCAGTTGATCTGCAAGTTAATAGGGCAGGATGCGGAACTTGGAGCTTGCCCCACGGCGGCGATGAGTCGAAAATAGGAGGACATCAAGGGTTGGTCGCGGACGACAGCTGGGCTCGGTCAGATCCTGATCGCGTTTCCAGAGTTTATGGATGTTCTTCAGGAGTTTTTCCATGGGAAATCAGGCGCTTTTGTTGTTTCTGTTGATGATGGGTCTCACGGTTCAAAGCTGTGGGGGATACAAGGCTGCCGATGATGAGGATCTGGAACCCAGGGAAGGTGAGATCGTCGGCGTCCTGGTCAATGAGAATGGAAAAGCCAATCCGGACTCCACGATTGAACTTTATCGGGAGGATGGTGAAACGCCGCTTGCAAAGAATACAGGCATTGATTCGGATGGGCGCTTCGGTGTCTTTCCCCCGGAGGATGGCGTTTATAGCATCGTCGGCTCCATGGGGGATCTGGATAAAGTCATTGTCCAAGGGATAGTCTTCAAGGCAGGTGAGGGCATGAATATCGGGACGATTCAGACGAAAAAGGTGGGAGGACTGGCTGTGCGTGTCCGCGTTCCTGAGGGGCATACGCCTGATGGTGTGGCCTTCAACCTTATAGGCTATGAAGCCAGTGGCACCACCATCGAAGAGGGCGCCGGCCTGATTGAATCCGGTATTCCCGCTGGTCTCTATTCCGCGAAATTCAGCAAGGATGGCCTTGAGACGCTGGTCGTCGAGGATATTGAAATTCAATCCGGTGAGCCCACGGTCCTCGATGATGTGGTGCTTCAGTAAGTTCGTGGAACCGTCTGTCTTGCCAGCTTTGGCTGTCGCGAAAATGGCTTCCAGGAAAGATTCTCCATGCTCTCCACCTGCTGACAATTCTTGAGAACATGAAGCAGATAGCTCAAGGAATACCTCTCCTCATGGAGAAGCCCAGGGTAGGCCTTCCTAAGGGCCCGGGTCGCCTCTTTCAGGTGATAATGGGGAATGGCGACTGTCACGTGATGCGGAATATGCCAGGCGATATTGTGCGTGAGCCAATCCACATACCAACCGTAACGCACGTTGATGGTACCGAGCAGCTGAGCCACGCCAGCGTTCCACGCATCGTCCCGAAGGAACGGCCGCTCAGGGTGCGTGTGATGCAGAAGGGTAAAGACCGAAAGCCACCAGTAATAGCGAACAAGAGGCACAACGAAGCCCATGCAGAAGACATAGGGCCCCAGATGGAGGCTGAAGCCCATGAAAGCCCCAAAGATGATGCCGGTGATCAGAGTGGAAAGCCAAATGGAGGAACGGTCCTCCGGCCGAAAGCGTTTGCCTTTACGGAACATGAAAAACTGCTCCAGGAGATGCAGAAACCCGCCGACCCAAAGCACCACAATCCGGGACCGAATGATCGTATACTGCCAGCGTATCCAGGGCGGCAGCCGCTGCAGCCGTGCCTCGGTATAAGGCTCCCAGGCGATATCCTTTTTTGCATTGTTGGTATGCGTGTGATGAATGTTATGTGAAAGCCGCCACAGATGAAAGGGCCAGCCCACCAGTGACGAAAGGAAATGCCCCCAGATGTTATTCTCCCGGATCCCGGGAAATAGCGACCGATGGGCCGCGTCGTGGGCCAGATCAAAGGCTCCGGTCAAGGCTGTTCCGAGAAACCACCAGGAAAATGCCAGCCCCAAAGGCCATTTGATCCAGCTCTCCTGCTGAGAGCAGAACAGGACAAAACCATAGCCGCCGACCAGGAACGTGAGCGTTTTCAGGATGGAGGCATAGGACCGGAGCCGGCTTTTTACGAAGAGCCGGCGTGGGATGGTACGCATGATTCCGGAAAGGGAAAGCTGCATCACAGGGGCTTTGGTTTTCATCGGATCTTCCGCTCCACTCGTATTCCACCAGGGCAACCGCCCGTTGTTCCATGCAAAGGGAGTGAAAACCATAAGTAGCTGAAATTACATTGTATTTTTGGCTTGGACGCTGTCCAGCGTGATGGAGGGTGTCCAGTTTTCTGGCAGGGGAAGGTTGGATCAACCGATCGATTGTTCCGCGATCGCTTCCCCCTCCATCGCCGGATCACTGGTGGAATCCTGGCCCGTTTCCATTCGGCCTGCGAAGCGCCGGCTCCAGCCAGGATATCCCTGCAGTCGAACCGAGTCGTCATACCAAGGCCCATTCACGAGAGGCCTGCTGAGCGTGCGGCTGCTTTTTGCCGGAATAAGGAGCGTCACAGGCTCTGAAGACTCATACCTGTTCGCCGTCAAGGTTATGATATGGTCGCGCTCGCTTGAGTTTCTGAACAACAAACGCAGAGCATCATTCGGTCTATCATAATCCATTTCGAAGTCCACCTGCTGCTCGATGCCACTTCGTCCTGTGAAGTGTCGATGAAAGCCATTCGGTGCCAGGACCCACAGGTCATAGTCACCGGCTGGAGTCGTCAACCAACGGTCCTGCAGGGACTTCTGCGGCTCAACAGTAAAGCGTCGTGGCACCGCGCTTAAATTCAGACGATCATAAACATGAAACACAGCCGCGGCGCGACCGGTATTCCTGAATTCAAGAGTGACCTGGCGTGAGTCAGGCACGCGGCTGATGACATGCAGTTCGTAAGGCAAGGCCCGCGATGGGCGGATGCCACCCTCCTGAACCGGCATGATCAGTTGGGAAGGGACGGGCGGCGTGGTGCGCTGCGTGAGAGCCCTTGCTCTTCGCGCTCGTTCCAGAGTCTCCGGAAGAAGGAAAGCCTGATCATCGGGCCTGGAAAAATTGAAAGACGAAAGAAGGTCGCCACAGACAGCGCGGCGCCAGGAAGAAATATTGGGTTCATTCACTCCAAACCGTTTCTCGATGAACTTGATGATCGAAGTGTGATCAAAGACCTCAGAATTCACCCAACCGCCTTTGCTCCAGGGTGAAACGATGTAACAGGGGACACGCGGTCCAAGGCCGTACGGCCGATGAAGAAGGGCCCGCTCATCCGCAGTATTTTGATAACCGGGCAGACGTTCGTGATATTCCCCTCGGGTATTCACCGTCGAGGCGCCCGCGAGGACTGCCCGGCCGGGATCCGAGTGCCAGCTGATATAGGACGGCGGCGCCGGCGGTGGCACGTGATCGAAGAACCCATCATTCTCATCAAAGTTCACGATGAGAACCGTTTTACTCCAAACCGTTGGGTTCGCAATCAAGGCTTCCAGCACTCGTGCGGTATAATCCGCGCCCTGGGCAGGACTTGAAGGTCCCGGATGCTCCGATCCTTCCGCGGTGGCGACGATCCACGAGACTTGAGGAAGTTTATCATCTCTCACATCATCTGCGAGTTTATCGAGGTCGCGGGTCGCCACACCCCGATGCCGCAGCGATTCGGAATAACCCGGCCTCTGAAACCACGCATCGCGAAAGCTGCGAAATCCAGCCAATGGATTGTCCGTGAAATTATCGCCCATATTCTGATAGATCTGCCAGCTGATGCCCGCGCGTTCGAGTCGCTCCGCATACGTGATCCAGGTGTAGCCTCCATGCGATCCCGGATCGGCATCAAACCAGTCATATTCATTGTAGATAGCGGGTCCGTGTCCCACACCCAAAGGATCATTGGTGCCAGTCCAAAGGAACAGGCGGTTGGGGTTGGTACCGCCCTGAAAGGAACAGTGGTAGGCATCACAGATAGTAAAAGCATTGGCGAGAGCGAACTGAAATGGGATGTCTTCCTCCCTATAATAACCCATGGAATGGTTCTGTTTGTGCCTGGGCCACTCCTCCATGCGCCCATGACTCCAGGCGTACTGAGCATTATTCCAGGTGTGAGGCGTACCTTCGACCCGAATGTATTCGAAATGCCGCTCTGTGTTCAGATGAAAGGGAGCCAGAGCGGGCTGAGCTGTGCTCCCAGGCGCAGGAGGCTGGAGCCAGATATTCTTGTTCTGCATGGTATGGAAGGCGGGACGAGGAACGGGAAATGGATCCGCAAAGCCTCGTACCCCGGGCAGGGTTCCAAAGTAATGATCGAAGGAACGGTTTTCCTGCATCAGTATAACGATGTGCTCAACATCCTGCAGAGTACCAGTCCGGCGATGGGCTGATACGGCGAGTGCCTTCTGTATGACAGGAGGGAACAGGCCTGCAACCCCCGCGGCGCCCGCAAGACCTGATAAGGCTATGAGAAATTCGCGGCGATTGTTCTGCATCATGATCAAGCCCCTGAACTTTTGCAGAGAAGCCTAGTAAGGGAGAAGGCAGCTGTCAAGCGCAGTTGTGAATCTTTACCCAAACCTTATTGCCAATTTCAATCCAGGTCCTATGCTTTCGAAAATTTCTCAAATCATGAGGAGGATTCATGAACTATCGCATGCATGTTTTTCAAGCCCTCGCTTTGACCCTGCTGCCTCTGAACCTTTTCGCTCAGGATGAAATACGTGGATATGTTTTCCATGATTCCAATGGTGATGGGCAAATGCAGGCTTTCGAAAATGGCCTGGCGGATGTCCTCGTATCCAACGGGCGAGAAGTCAATCGCACGGATGCGGAAGGGCGCTATGTTCTTCCTCTTCAGAGCGATATGATCATTCATGTGATCAAACCCAGTGGGTGGAAGCTGCCCATGGAGGGAGGGCTTCAGAAATTTCACGTTGTCCATAAACCCTCGGGATCGCCTCAATTGAAGTACAAGGGTGTGCTTCCAACGGGAGCCTTGCCTGCATCGGTTGATTTTCCTCTGCAGCGCAATGACGAGCCCAAGGAATTTTCCGTGCTGATCTTTGGCGATCCTCAACCCAACAGCCTTCAGGATGTTGACTACTATCAAAGGGACATCGTCGATCAAATTTCCCATCCGGAGCGATTTGCCTTTGGGATATCGCTCGGCGACATCGTGAATGATAATCTTGATCTCTTTCCGGCGGTCATCGACGCGACAGGTCGCCTTAAGCTGCCTTGGTTCTATGTTTATGGCAACCATGATATGAATTACGATGCGCGAAACTTTCCCACCCTGACATCCGATCAGAAGGACGGTCTGGCTGATGAAACCTGGGAGCGCGTCTTTGGTCCTGCAAACTATGCGTTTTCCTATGCCGGCGCAACCTTTGTGAATATTGATGATGTCTATTATCCAACGGCTTCAGGCGGCTATATTGGAGGATTGCGGGAGGATCAAAAGGTTTGGTTGACCAATCTGCTCGCTCAGCTCGACCATGATCAAACTCTTGTGGTGAGTATGCATATTCCTCTGTTCCATTCCTGGCGTGAATCCGACCTTCAATTCCTGCTCCAGGCTCTCAGCCCTTTCAAAAAAGTTCTGAGCCTGTCCGCTCATAGCCACATGCAGCAGAGTTACTTCTTCCGCAGAGAGGATGGTCGCGGCTGGGAAGCTGCTCAACCGCATCATCACTTCAATGCAGGCACGACTTCGGGAAGCTGGTGGGCCGGGAAATTTGACGAATCTGGCATTCCCGAGACGACGATGCGGGATGGAACACCCAACGGCTACACAGTTCTTTCCATCAATGAATCATATTACAATATTGAGTTTTATCCCACTCGCCACGAGGGTCATCCGAAAGGGACCATTTACTTGAGTCCAGACGTTCCGCTTTTGGAAAGCCTGCACATTAAAGCCAATCTTTTCAATCTGTCCGAAATGGCGAAAGTCTTCATGCGCTTTGTGAGTGATAAAGGGGTTGAAGGGCCATGGCAGCCCATGCGTTTCGCGCCGCAATTTGATCCGCTCTATCGGGAGAAATACGATTTCATGATAACCAACCCACAGCTGGGCCGTAGACTTCCGAACCCTGAAACCAGTTATCATATCTGGGAAGGTTCCCTGTCGGGTGTCGCGCAAGGTACGGGAAAGGTTCAAGTCAAAGCGGAAGATTTTTTCTGCGAAAGCTTTGAGCTGGAGTACGATATCCGCTGAAAGAATAAGCCCATGATAAAATCATGGGCCTCTACTCCTTTAGAATTTTCCAATCAGGCCGACAACCAGGTCTGTCCTGGTAAGATCCTTTTTACTGGCGGGATCAACGGGATCCACAAACTCGCCCGAAGCGACCACAACGTCCACGTAGGGACGATAGTATGCTCCCCAGTGGTCAAAGTGGGTGCCAATCGCGATAGTGTTTTCATTTCTGTCCAATTTGCCCTGCGTATTGGCCTCAAGCGCAATTTTCTTATCTTCGGTCAACCCATCCGATTCGTAAGGATCGGTCTGGAGCGTTGAGAAATGAATAAAGGGTGTGTAGTTTGCAACCTTATATTCAGCATAAGCCACGAGGCCCATATACACATTTTTTTCTTCCACAAATCGGCCTGCTTCGACGGGATCGACACCCTTGTTATGGCGCGTATCCAGGGTGTAGCTCACATAGGAATCCATTCCTTCACTTTGGTAACGAAGTCCCGCGGAAGCCGTGCTGCTTTTGCCAAGATCGTAGATGGCATACTGAACCAAGGGGGAAAAGGCTCCAAACGAGCCCAACCATTCAAGCGCCACAGCAGGTTGCTTTTGTGTGGTCTGCTTTTCCTTGCTGTTGGCTACAATGCCGGCACTGCTTCCTCTGTTCCAGCTTGTGCAAGTCGTTGTGGTGCTCGCGGTCACCTGATTGGTGGCTGGATTGTTGGTATAGGTGGTCTTATCTGAACAATTGCTGTAGTCATCGACCAGCTGGAGCGACCAGCTGCCACCCAACTTATAGGTGATGTCGAGTGCGACTCTGTCCTTGAGAGGATTCAAGTCCAGATAGGCTCCCGTAACGGGTGTCGTGGTGCTGCTGGACAAACGCCGATGCAGGCCGTATGTCTTGATCTTCTGCTTGCCGATTGTAATATCGAGGTTAGCGAAGGGTTTATAGGTCAGATAGAAACGCTCCAGCTCAGCTTCCTTCAGCTTATAGAGCACGGTCCAGGCAATCTCATCGGAGAGTTTGCCTCTGAATACGACTTTTGCTCCCTTCAGGTTGAGAGCTGTGGTCTTGGTTTGTTTGCCGAGATCCTTGTCATTCAAACCATCATTCGAGTTGATGACATTGATTTGGTATTCTGATCCAACCTCTACTTCCGGTACCGCGTAAACCATCGGAGTCAGAGCCAATCCAGCCAAAGTCAAATAAGTTCCAAAAACCTTCATCATGAACCTCCCTCAAATTATGTAAGGCGGCCCATATCTGCCACAGCCTGCTCGAGACTTCAAGCCGTTGATCCCCTTCCTTCACTTTAATGTGCCCTTTATTTTAACTTCATAAATCTATTGTATGACGGCGCTGCAGGTTATGAGTCAACCTTCACCGAACACAGGAATCTGGGAGAAAAGCATGAAAGTTCGCAACCTCGTCTTTGCTCTGACCACCCTTGCTCTGGCCCACCATAGTTACGCCGCCAATCAAGGCGACAAAAATCTGAAGGGCGACGTTAAGCTGGACGGATCGAGCACAGTATTCCCAATCGCTGAAGCTGCTGCCGAGGAGTTTCAAAAGCTCTATCCTAACGTTCGCGTGACCGTGGGTCTGTCCGGAACCGGCGGGGGTATGAAAAAGTTTAGCAATGGTGAAATCGATATCGCCAATGCTTCGCGTAAGATGAAGCCAGAAGAAGCCAGGAAGGCCCAGGAAGGAAATATCGCCTACACTGAGATGCCTCTGGCGTATGATGGGATTTCCGTGGTGGTCCATCCAGCCAACAAATGGGCTACAAAGTTAACCATGGCCCAGTTGAAAGCCCTCTGGCAGCCGGGCAGCACGGTGAAAACCTGGAAAGACATTGATCCAGCGTGGCCCAATGAGCCTATCAAACTCTACGGTCCGGGCGCGGACTCAGGGACCTTTGACTTTTTCACGGAAGAAGTCATGGGCAAGGCGCGTCTCTCAAGGAACGACTACGTGGCGAGCGAGGATGATAATGTTCTGGTAACTGGGGTTTCCAAGGACAAATATGCTCTGGGTTACTTTGGTTACGCATACTATGTCGAAAACAAGAGAGTGCTCAACGTCGTACCCCTGGCCAAGGGTAAGGATGCTGTTGCACCCAGTGACAAGTCGATTGAAGATGGGAGTTACCCGTTGTCCCGTCCGCTTCTGATCTATGTGAATGATAAGTCGGCTCAAAGGCCTGAAGCCAAAGCCTTTGTGTCGTTCCTTTTGAAGAATGCTGCGACTCTTTCGAAGGAAGTGGGATATATTCCCCTCAAAGAGGCCACCTACGCAGATATTCTGAAGAAATTCAAATAGGAAGGGCGAGTGGAAGCCATCGGCCTTCCACTCCACGAATTACAGGCCGTTGATTTCGCCCGAGTAGATTTCCACACCATCAACCTGCTTCAGGGGGTTAATCCCGATCGCATCCATAAGGTACTTATTGGTCGTCTTCTCGGTCTCCTGAATATATTCCACCCCATAGAAGTCCGCGTCGTTCTCATCGGCGATATATCCATAGATAATCCCCGTGATTTTCTCCGCCGTTCCATGAAGGGTCGGCGTCTCAGAATATACGCAGATCCCCAGTTCCTTGGACAGTCGCTGAATTCCACAGATCAGCGGAATTTTCTGCTGCCGGGCCGCCTCCAGCCAGAGCGTGGAGATGGTCCTGGAGTTGATGATCTTGTTGTCATTGATCAACCAGATGGCCTCGGGGGTGTTTTTCTTGACTTCATACTTGATCGCATCGCTGATGTCCTCCTCCGACTTGCCTTCCAGGTCGAGCAGCTTGAGATCAATCTTCTCGCGGGCCAGCTGTGTTCTGGCCTCCTCAGCAAATATCCTGGACACGGAGGAGCGGTAAACACCCAACGCGCTCCGGGCCTTGCTTTGGGTGGCGGATTTGAATCCTTTGATCGCGAGGTAACCTGCCACCTCGTAGGCGACGCCGGCTATGTATTTGTTCTTCGGAATGAGGTCCTTGAGGTTGACGCCCATCGCCGCGATGCCGCGGATTTTGGATTCAGGTTTCAACTCAAAGTATTTCTTGAGGTGACGGATCGCCTGATTATCCATGGCGACAACAACCCTGGCCCCTGATTTTGCGATCTTCTCTTCAAACTCTTCATAGCTGGTTGATTTGGCGATCGTCGAGTTCACGAGGGAATACTCGTTGTTCAGGTTCTTCTCGATCATTTCACTCAGTTTCCGAAACTCATCCGCATCCGGCCTAATGACCAGAATGTCCGCAGCCAGGCCAAGGTTCGCAAGCAACAGGGTCAGCATGATCAGTGCGTTTTTCATTTGCCCGCTCCAACTTTCAATCCCAGAGGCGAAAAGGTCGAAGGCTTGATATTCTCAAGGCCTTTGAAGTTTCCTCCTTTCGGTACATAGATCATGGGCTGGTTTTCCGGTTCAGCGGTGAACAGGACGAACAACTCGGCGGCACTTTCGCGTTTGATGGCTTCAAGATTGAAAGGACTGACCATAATCGCATCCACGGAACCGAGAGCCAACATGTTATAAAGATCCTTCGCCTTTTTAACATCCTTTTGCTTCCCACAACGGGAGCATACCTCTTTCATCCACTTCCTGAGATTTTTACGGCCCACTTCATCAATGACGCCCACACTGAAATCTGCCGGCGCCTCTTTTTTGAACGAGACGACAAGGTGCTTGAATGACTTTTCCCCTGATTTCGGGACCAGGGGGACTTTTTCCACATAAGTGGAATTGTAGCGCCCATAGGAAGCAGGAAGAATGGCGATATCAAAAGGCTTGGACGTCGACGCCAGTTGAAAATCCTCGAGCTTCTGAAAAACCATGATGTCCGCTTTGGCCAGCACGGGGTCGGACTTCATGGACGCCACCAGTTCCTTGGTCTCATAGATCCAAGGCAGGAACACGCCCACGGACTGTCCTGAAGCCGCTCCCGCATGAGTCAGGAAGGTTACAAACAAAAGATTACGCAGCAGCTTCATTCGTCACTCCTGCAACGACGCGATAGGCCGGGATTCTGATGGTGATGCAACTTCCACCCCCGTTGGATCGGTTTTTAAGAGACATGGTTCCGTGATACGAATCCACTATACTTTTGACTGCGGAAAGACCCACGCCCCGTCCTGAGCGCAGCGAGGCGATCGCCGTTGTCGAAAACTCGGGAGTGGTCACGACTTCAATCGGATTCGCGAAGCGGCTTAAATCGATCCCCATCGACTGTGCTTTGGTTTGAATGAGATCGGTGTTGAACCCGGCCCCGCCATCTTCAAGAATGATCTCAACCGATTCCTCGTCCATCGTCGCCTGGAAATGCAGGGACCCGACGCGAATATTGCCATCATGGAAGGGTGCAAGATAACCATGATCGATGGAATTGCTGATGAGATGGGTGACAATGGACCGTAGATCGGCAATCACCGTATCCTTCCAGGTGATGACCGCGTCACGGATCGAGAGATCCCGCACCGTGATTCCCTTGTCCACGAGTGCGGAACGGAACGCGCAGAATTCCTTGAAAATGAGGCTGGTGAGATCCACGCCGCGTTCATCGATCGACCAGCCCAACTTTTTGGAGATGACGCCGACATAGTCATCGAAGATGTCGACAAGCCGGGAAACCTGCTGCGCGAGCGATAGGTCGTCGGGTCCCGAGTGATCCTTCAACATATCCTCGGCGATGTGGGTTTCGTTGGCGATGTCGGACAGCTTCAAGGAACGCGCCTGACCTTTGATGGTATGCAGCTCATGATAGATTTCCTTGCGTCGGTCCAGTGCGCTTTCGGCCAAATGATTATTGATGGTCACGAGCCTTCTGCGCATATCCGAGACAAAGAGGAGCAGCGATTCCTTGGAATTGCTGACGATCGACGCGATCTTGGTAATGTCGCGATTCTGGGCTTCGATTTCCGCTTTCAGGGCAGCTTCGCTCCTCTTGAAGGCTGTGAGATCCTTCACGGCCACCAGCAGGCGCTGCACGACACCATCTTCATTCAACATGGGACACCAGTCCACTTGATAGACCCGATCCTCGCCAGCGATATGCACGGTCAGATCCCTTGGCAGCTTGTTCCGGTTGACCTCAAAGGTAAACTCGCTCTCACCCATACAGTTATGGAGAACCTCGCCTATGATGGACTTGGTCTCATAGTCCAAGGATACGGCGGGCTCAACCAAAAGGTGCCAGAGGCTTCGACCGACCAGATCCGCACAGGGCTTTTGGAAGATTTCCGCCACGTAGGACGACATTTTCTCGTCAATCAGCAGATCATCGCCCGAGATCGTAATGATGCCCTGCTCAATCGTATTCAGGATCGCCTGGGTCCGCGTGAGCTCTTCGGCCAGATCCTTCGTTCTGGCTTCCACAAGGGACTGAAGATCGCGAGTGAAGTCCCGGACCTGCTGCCGCATGGAATCGAAGTTTCTGGCCAGGGAACCGATTTCGTCGTTGGAATGGATGGCGAGGGGCGTATCATAGTCGCCGTTCGCGATGCGATTGGCACCTTCCTCCAATTTATAAATAGGATCGGTCAGGTGACCCGCCACATAATTTGAAATCACGACGGTGAAGCCCAGCGAGATGATCACGGCCAACGCCAGCATCCCAAAGGAGACCCACTTGATACGGGATCCGTCGTCCGCGATCAGCTGGGCCGAGGCTTCCTCCCGGGCCTGTTCTGCGGCCAGAGCCGCTTCAAGGTTCTTTTTGGCTTTCGCGATGGATCGACTGATGTTTTCGGTTGTCAGCAGATAACGGATATAACCGATCGAACCCGTCTCGGAGACGACCTGAATGGAAACATCGAGATGCTTTGTGCCATTTCTTTCGACTTCACGGATCGATTCACTCTGACTTTTCAGGACCTCTTCCAGGGTCGGATCGGGCAGCGACTTTCCTGCAAACTGCCAGGCGCCGCTGGCCTTGTCATAGCGTGATCCCAGGGGTGCTCCATTGAGAAGCGCTTCGGTTGAATACTGCCAGAGGTCGATTCGGTCACCGGCCACGGCGTAGAAGGCGCCTTCCACAACGTCGGCATCGAGCGCCACGGACTCACGGATATAGTCCCGGACAAAGCCAATGGAATTTTCAGCCAATGCAATCCCAAGGGCCAGCGAGTCCTTGCGGACGAGGGATCCGGCTTTGGCCCGCAGGGCCTCCATGCTTTCAGTCGCGATGGTCTCCTGCTCCCGCGCGCTGGAATCCTGGAGGTCGGTAATGAATAGCCTGGACTTTTTTTCCATAAAGCCCAGGAACATGGAATACTGTCGATTAATCAAATAGATAGAGGCCAGAGTAACCAGCAGCATGACGAGGGCAGCCACGCCGAGGGAAGAGAAAAGAAGCTTTTTTCTGATACTCATCGGGGTCATACCAGCTACTCCATAGGGTGTCAGCCCTGGCACCGAAACACTCGCAACAATTCTTGATGTCTTTCTGCACACTTTACCACAGGTATACTGTATTCACTCAGTTAATTTTCATAGAAGACGGGCTCGCAGGGGAACGGGATCCTACAAGGAATCATTCATTGAGGAGGGGCGAAGGGGGCTGTGAGGATGGGGCGTGGAGGCGGGATGGCTCCCGCCTATTTTTTCAGCGTTTGGTTTTCAGGAACGCCAAAGTTTTTTGACCCAGATCCAGGGCACCGTCCTGATCATCGGCGGTCAAATAAAGGAAGGGTTTGCCGTAGGCCATGGAGGCTTCACTGGTCACCCACTGGGATCCTCTTTGCTCACCGTCCACGACGATTCCAGTCTCCGCATCGCGGGACGGATTGTCGGCATGATCCATTCCGAATTGATGCCCGATCTCATGCAAAAGAACATGAAGACCGGTGGCCGTGGGTGTGTATTCCTGATTCAGCGTGGTGGCGCCGCTCTTTTGAAAATCCTGCATAAGCTTTTGAAAGCTGCCATCGGCAACGGCGATCAGTTTGGAGTCGCTCAGGCCTTTCATGAAATCGAGGAGCTCGCTGTAGCTTACGGTCTCAGCTTTGGCCACCAACCCGCGATACAATTCAAGTTTGGATTTCCGATCCCCTTCCGTCAAACCTTTCTGCTCCAGAAGGTCGGATTCCAAGGATCTCCAGCGCACATAGGGGCTGAGTCGGACCGAAGCAGGGGAGCGATTGCTGATGCTCTCCCACCGGCTTGGGGTTCGATAGCTGTAGCCGATCGCGGCCGGACCGCCCCAACCATACGTGGTCGATCCGGAACTGCAACGCATGCTGAATCCCGACTTCTGGCAGCTCACAGTCGCTTTGGCAAAGCCCTCGCCGGGATCGCGATCCGCAGAGCCCTTGTTTTCGCTCTCGACGATCACCACGGAACCAAAGCTGGTATCGCCTGGCTCGCAGATATCCTGGGATTCAAACTCGAAGCGATCCCAGGAGGCCTCGGTGCCTTGACCACTGGCCTTCAGCCAGGCGGCATAGGATAATTTAGTTTCGAAAAGAAGAGCGGATCCCTGAAATGATTCCGAGCCCTGCACACAGACGCGCAGTTTGTCATAATTCGTTTTGAAGCCGAGATCGAGATAGTCGAGGAGGGCTGGGATGGTTCCCCATGATCGTTCAGCGGATGAATGGGCCCATTTTGTTTCGGAATTTTGCGGGGATGGTCCGCAGGCGGCAAGGACGAGACAAAGCGGTAGATACTTCTTCATTCACAACTCCACAGACGCGTGACAGCTAGAAACCCAATACCAGCATGGGCTACAAAGCAATATATCACTCGTTTGCGTCCGTCAAGTGTGCGGGAATTGCGACGGATTAGTGTCAAAGGATTGGACGAGCGTTCTCTCCGCCGGGCGCAAGTGAGGTTCATTTGGCTGTTTTCAAAATGAAAACAATTTCTTGAAATCTCTCGAATTGACAATCGCTCCGTGAAGGCCTTTGTCGGTAAAAGCGTGCCATGCAAAGGTTAAGGAATCTTCCAACCATCACAAAGGATCTCTCATGAAAAAGCTTTTGTTTGTTGTCGGTCTTCTTTCTGGTATCGCGCAGGCTCAGGATGTCCAGGAGAACACAAATATCCTGGATTATGTAGCTGAAATTGAAGCCGAGGTCCTGGAAATGGACCTTCCCGAGACCGATGATGCCGGCCTTGAGGATGAAGATATGACCTTCCGGAAATACGTCGGCATCCCCAAAGGTTATGTATACAACCCCAAACTGGGCACGACCCATGACTACTGCTCGTATTCGCCGGATAGCTATCTTAAGGCGAATTTCCGCGGTCCCTGCGCGCGGCATGACATCTGTTACGACAGCCCTACCGATAAGAAAAAGTGCGATGTCAATCTGCTGAAGGACATGTATTCGAACTGTGACCATGCGTATGGCAAGCTGAATCCCGTCCGTTACACTTGCCATAGTGTGGCCAAAGGCTACTTCGCTGCTGTTGTCGTTCATCATTGAAAAGGAAAAGGTGCGGGTGAACCATGAAATCAGGAACCTTCGGCGTCTTCCTTAACGCTGTGATTTTCTCCGCAAGCCTGAGCTGCGGCCGTGCGGATAATTCCGCCGTCACGATCTTTGGTGGCCGGGCGTCCACCGCCGAAGGCTGGCCTACGGCCGTCGCGCTGCTCACCTGGCAGTCGGCGGACTGCTCCGGGGTTCTGGTTCATCCGCGTCTTGTCATCACGGCGGCTCATTGCGTGAAGGGCGCGGACGATACCCTCGAAGTTTATAGCGGGCCGGGGCACGATGAGCTGCCTCTGCAAGGTCAGGGCAAGGTCGAACGCATCATCCTTTCCCCGAAGTTTGCTCCCAATCCAGAGGGGTATAACGATATCGCCTCTATCGTATTGAAAGAACCGATGCCCATCGATCCGCATGATCTGATTCCGGTCCTCAGTCAGCCGGAAGATATCGCGGCTGTCCTGCGAGCGGAACAGGAGGCCACGATCGTCGGCTTCGGGCTCAGGGAAAATGAAGTCTACGGCAGCAAATATGAGACCACAGTGCGGATCACGGCTTTCAACGCCCAGGAAGTGAAGATGGGCGGCGCGGGCCGTGACGCCTGTGGTGGGGATAGTGGGGGACCCGCTTACGTTCAACTCGGAAGTGGAGAATGGCGGGTCCTCGGCATCGCTTCACGTGGCCGGGAATGCGGCAAGGGTGGAGTCTGGACTCGTATCGATCCCCACCTTTGCTGGATACAGGACGATTCCGGCATTGATTTGAATCTTCCCACGGGGATTTGCAACAAGTGAGGGACATGAACATGAAAGTAGTGAATTCGTTTCTTCTGTTTCTGGCCCTGGGCTCCAGCTGGCACCAGGCCGGTGCGCAGGATTTGGGCGAGCTGGACACGGGTGATGGGAGCCCACTGGCGGGCGCGTGCCTGATCCGACATCTTCACATTCCTCCTTTAAGTGTTTATGCCAGATGGTGCCAGTCCGAACTGCTTCCCCATGCCCGTGAGATTTTTGCCACCTGCCAGTCGGGAAACCTTCAGGCCTGCGCGACTCACATCAGGCAGGTGGCCCCTCAGGCGGAAGCACGCTGCGGACGAAATGCCATTGTTATCGCCAAAGCTGTTTACAGGTGCATCGGCGAATCCTGACGCTCAATCGCTCAAAAACCTGTGAACGGTCGTGGACATTAACGTCTCTCCAGGACGCAGGATGATGGATGGAAAATTGGGATGATGGACAGCATCGGGAAAATGCTGCGTTTCCAAACAGAACGCTGCGTGTTTTTCATAAACACGACCATATTTTCCCGTAATGCTGCCATCAAGGAAATTTCCTGAGTAAAACTGGACGCCCGGTTCGGTCGTCCAGATTTCCAGCACCCGCCCGCTGATAGGTCCACGCGCACGGGCGGCCAACTTCAATGGATTCTTCTTATCGGTCAGCACATAGTTATGATCATAGCCACCGGGATTGCCCTTGAGCTGATCCAGTCGCGAACCAATGGGCATCGGTGTGGTGAAATCCATCGGCGTGCCCGCGACGGGTGCGATCACGCCGGTTGGGATCAGTGTTTCATCCACTGGTGTGAAATGTTCGGCGAGCAGCCGCAATTGATGGTCGAGTATGGTTGCGGACGCATCGAGATTCCAGTAGCTGTGATTGGTGAGGTTGACCGGTGTGGCCTTGTCCGTTTGCGCTGTGTACTCAATTTTGAGTTCGTTCTCATTGGTCAGGGTATACACCACAGTCACTTTCAGATTCCCCGGATACCCTTCCTCTCCATCCGGACTCAGATATTTCAACTGAAGTGCCGCTCCATTGCTGACCTGCAGCGGCTCAGCTTGCCAGACGACCTTGTCAAAGCCTTTGGCCCCTCCATGCAGGCTATGAGGCCCATCGTTTGTCGCAAGGTTATACTCCTTTCCATCCAGGGTAAATTTCCCAGCCGCAATGCGGTTCGCAACGCGACCGATGATCGCTCCAAAATAGGGGCTCTCACCCAGATACCCTTGCAGGTTCTCAAAACCCAGGACCACATCCGCCAGTTGTCCTTTGCGATCAGGAACCCAAAGTTCGGTGATGATCGCGCCGTAGGTGATGACCTTGGCTGTCATGCCGTTTCGATTTGTCAGAGTGTAGCTATCAATTGTGGTGCCGTCGGCCAGCTGTCCGTAATTCATTTTCGTCACCTTTGCTTCTGAGGATCCCGTCCAACATAAACACGCCAGGAAGAATACGAACTTTGAGAAACTTTGATAAGAAAAAATTTGAGGCGTCACGCGGCATCTCCCTAATTTTTTGTACTTCAAAGCGCCAGGCGATACGGTTCAAAAAAAAGTTCACGATGGAGCTGAAACAGTTCGTCCGTTTCCGCCTTCCGCTCACGGCGGTCATAGGTCAGCCAGCCATTCACTTCGATCTCGACGTCGGTGATCTGGGTATAAACCGCTGCGGAAAGCCCTTCGTGAATCAAGGGACGCAGTTTTTGCAGGAGCTCGGCATAGGCGCTCTGAAGTGCGGCCTTGCTCGTGTACGTTTCATAGCCCCAGCTATCCTGATCCTTCCAGAGGTGACCTTTGATGGGCAGGCCCAGGCCTCCGAATTCACCCAGAACAGCGGCACGCCGCGTTTCCAGTTCCGGCCGGCCCGGCCCTGGATAGCGGTGCATATCACTGATGTCACCCACCTGGAAATCATCCCAGCCGCTGGCGCTGTTCACGAGACGTGAGGGATCAAGGGCCTTAAGTTCCTGGGTCAAACGCGGGGTATCGTATTGCCCCCAGGCCTCATTGAAAAGCACCCACATGATGATGCTGGGAAAAGGCTGCAGCACCTCCACCATCGTACGCAGTTCATATTCAAATTGGGCTGCCGAACTCTTGTCATTGCGCTTGCTGCTGGGCATGTCTTGCCAGACCAGGAGGCCCAACCGATCGCAGTGGTAGTACCAGCGCGCGGGTTCGACCTTGACGTGCTTGCGGATCATGTTGAAGCCGGCGCTCCGGGTAAACTCAATGTCGGACACCATGGCCTCTTCGGTCGGTGCCGTATAAAGTCCATCCGGCCACCAGCCCTGATCGAGCGGCCCATACTGAAACAGGGGTTCGTTGTTAAGCAGAATGCGAGTGATGCCTTGAGCATCCGCACCAAGGCTGACCTTGCGCATGGCAAAGTAGCTTTTGACCTCATCGATCATGCGGGTGCCGTCGCTCACGCGCACACGCAATGTGTAAAGATGCGGGTCGGCGGGTGACCAGAGGCGGGGATCCTTGATGCTGAGCGCATAGGGTGAGTCCCGCCAGGTGCCATGAAATGCTGCGATGGGCTGACCTTGATCGAAGGCTGTGATTTCAATCCGCATCTTCCTGAGGTTCGCGCCTTGCACCTGAATTTGAACCTGCTGGCGGTCGATATCAGGAGTGATTTTCAGGCGCTCGATCGCTGTATGAGGAACCGGCTCCAGCCAGACCGTTTGCCAGATTCCTGTGACAGCCGTGTACCAGATGCCTCCGGGTTTAAGGCTTTGCTTGCCCACCGGCTGCTGCCCGGCATCCGTGGGATCCCAGACCCGGACTGTCAGAGTTTGCTCTGGAGAGGAAATAAGATAATCCGTGATATCAAAGGAAAAGGGCGTAAATCCACCTTTGTGCTCACCCACGAGCCTTCCGTTCATCCACACCGTCGTGTGCCAGTCCACAGCCCCGAAGTGGAGCTTGATCCTCTGCTCCTTCCATGACGCCGGAATCTGCAATGTGCGTTGATACCAGAGATGATGCGTTCCATGGATGGCGCGGCCCACGCGTGACAGAGCGGATTCAACCGCAAAGGGTACGAGAATTTTACCGTCGAAATCTGTCACCACATCTTCGGCCAGGGGTCTGATGGCATAGTCCCACAATCCGTTGAGATTCAGCCAGGAATCCCGAACCATTTGGGGGCGGGGATATTCCGGTCGCACGTGATTTTCATCAATGTCCGCTGCCCAGGGGCTCATCAGCTGGTTGGGCTCGGCGGCGCTGCTGAAATTTCCGAGCAAAAAAATCCATATGGCAAGAACAGCCATGAATCGAGGCGAATTCATCTGTGAAACCTCAGAATTTCAAAGAGGATGTTGGTTAAGACAGAAACTGGGGTAGGGATAGCTGATTCAAAATCTTTTTAAAAGCCCGGATGAACACTCATGGAGTCAGGAAAGGAAGCTCGTTTGATGGGCAGAACCGGTTGAGCCTTGTCATAAGGCTCAACCGGCATCGCAACGTATCACTTCCGAATTTTCACAGCATCCAGTTCGATGTCATAGGGAACAGAGTCTTCACCCACGAGGGCGAAGACGGTCTTGAGAGCCTTGGTATTGACTCCAGTAAAATCACTGAGCGGCAGGCTGATCGTATGCCATTGACCATCGCGGGGCAGGGCCTGCGGTGAATTCTGGAGCTTGAACCAGAATTCCTGTCCGTCTTCATCAATCATGCCCACCTTGAGCTGACCCTGGGACCGTGTCCGGATCGTAAATTCAAGCGTCCTGTAACCCTGAAGTTTCGTCAGGCTTGTGCCGGCATAGGCGACTCCGAACCAGTGACCGCTGCCGTCCGCAACGAAGCGCGTGCATTCCTGGCCACGAGCGCAGTTTGCCGTCGCCTTGGTCCGTTCGAATCCCTGGTAGGTCCAGATCTGGGATTTCATTTCACCTTTGAGTTCGTCCGCTGCGCCCAGCCGATCGTCCTTTTCGAAGTAATACTCCGTGGCCTTCGGAATCAGCAGGTAGTCATCAGGATTGCTCGACTTGTTGTCGAAGTGAATATTATCGATCGCGATTTCCGTAGGGCCTTTCAGACCTCCCGCCACCAGCGCAAAGGGGTAGTCGACATGCGCCCAATCAAATTCCGGCTGCAGGAAGTCGCTGATCGGGATGTGCAGCGTATGCCACTGACCATCACGTTTGAATCCATAGGGATCATGGCCGGGTACAAAGTAAACCCAGGATCCATAGCTATGGCTGGCGCCAAGCTTGAAGGCGGCCTGGGACTTTGTTCGCAGGGAAAGCGTGAGGAAGCGGTAGCCACCGAGATCCACCTTGCTGCCCATCGTATAGCCCACACCGAACCAGCTCTGCGATCCATCGCTGCGAAGAACGGTGGCTTCGTTGCCTTCGGCAGCATCCTTGTCGGTGGTGACCGAGAATCCATTGGTATTCCAGACATCCAGACGCAAGCCTGTCGCGACGGATTCACCTTGCTGTTCGAGGGTCTCGCTGGAGACGTTATAGGTGATGCCCTGACGTTGATAAGGCTTTTCCTCCTTCTGCATCATGTCTTCGGTCTGGTAGACTCGCACCCAGTCCACCTGCATGGTCTGCGGAAAGATCGAGTCATCCGGCATCAATTTCCCGGTAAAGAGTGTGTCCGGACCGCCCACGGCCACTTGCAGGAGCAGGTAATAAGGCCAGGCCCGGAACTCGTGCATTTCGTTCACGCCATTGTACTGGGCGATCCCATAGGCCTTGCCGTCAAGTTTATAGATGATGTGCGTGTCATACCATTCCACTTCAAAAATATGGAAATCATCCGCGAAGGGCCGATCCAAACTCGCCGCTTCTCCATAGGCCACGTGACCATTGGCCAGGGAATTGAAATAGTGAAGACTGCCGTAGATTTTTTTATCACCGCCGTCGCCGTCTTTAAATTCGTGCGCCTGGCCTCCGCGCATTTCCATAATGTCGATCTCGCCCGAAAACGGCCATGGATCCAGATCCGAAACACTGCCCATCATCCAGAAGGCGGGCCAGATCGCGCGGCCACGGGGCAGCTTCATGCGGGCCGCGATCTTGCCAAAATAAAATTGCTTCTTGTCCTTGGTATTGATGCGGGCTGATGTATAACCGCCATTTCCAGTGAAATTCCGCAACGCACGAATATGAAGAAGACCGTTTTGAAGCCAGATGTTCTCGGCGCTGTTGGTATAGACCTGCCATTCATTGTTACCCCAGCCCCACTGACCCTGACCCAGATCATAGGACCAGACTTTCGTGTCCAGCTGAGAGCCTTCGAATTCATCGTGCCAAACGAGTTGCCATTTTTCTCCGGGATCGTAATCAGCTCGCAAGGCCTGCCTATCCTCAGCCCCTGCCTGACAGGAAAGGGCGACGCATAATGCGGCACAACGCCGCAAAAACCTGTTTTGCATTTTTCACTCCGAGTGTTGTGTCAAAGCCCGATGGGAAATCGAAGGCAGGCTACCCTGATTTAGTTTGATAAGACAACTAATTAGATCTAATGGGTAATAATGCTCAATGCATGAAGATAAGTCCCTGATTCCAGACTGCAATCAGGACGCGGCCTGGGTCCGGGTATCCTTCGCCGTGCCACGGTGTCGCCAGCGAATATCCAGTCGGGCCCCGTGATGATGGAAGCCTGGTCCGAACTTGACCACACCCTGCAAGGATTTCACAGCTTCCGCCACCGCAGCCATGCCGATGCCGCGACCCGAGGTTCTGCTGATTTGAATGCCGGCCACGGTGCTGACCTTGTCAACGAAGACGATATCCGCCAGGTCGGAATCATGGGGCGGTGTCCAACTGCGTTTGCGGGCGATTTCCTCAAGGGCTTTCCAATCGATCCCCACACCATGGTCGATGATGGAGAAGTGGATATTCCCGTCTTCAAGATGGAGCTGCACACTGATGCGCGCGAGCGGATCGCATGGGAGATTCCGCTGTCGAGGCAGGAGGTAGCCATGATCGATGGCATTCGCCACCCCATGAATCAGTATATCCCGCAACGCGCTGATCTCATCATCACTGAGTTCCACCCAGTTCAGGTGGATATCGGAGATGAGTTCAAAACCGGCTTCCCGCAGACGTTTGTAAGCATCCATGAGGACCGTCTGCAAAAGCCCCATGAGGGGACTGCCATTCACGCGGCGGTCCCCGCGCTTGATCAGGTCGAAGGAGTCATGCAGAGCCTGGGCGGTGACGCTGATGTTTTCCATGATGCGGCTGGATTGAACAAAATCCTCCTTCAGAAGGCTCTGTTCGAAAAGATGAAGCTGATCCTGCAGATCACTGAAACCCAGACTGCGGGCTTCACCTTTGATGGTGTGAGCCAGCCTGAGACATTGGGCGGCACCTTCCTTGTTCAGGGTCTGCCGCAGTGTACGGAGCCGATGATTGAGATCCCATACAAAATTGTGGCCGAGAGAGCCGGCATTGACCACGGAAAGAATTCGGGTCCGGTTGCGGGTCTCCTTTTGCAAGGCCAGGGTCGCCGAGGCGTCACGCATCGAAAGGATGATTTCGCTGATGCGGCCGTCCGTAACAATGGGCGACCAGTAGTATTGGAAGGGAGCCCCATGGATGTACCCGGATTGGGGCAGAAGGCCCTCATTCAGCTCCCAGTTCAACGGCTCTTCCCCCACCACCACATTAAGGACCTCCTGAGCGGCCGCCAGCGCATCACGTTCCAGCCCCAGCTTAACGAGCAGCTCCGGCAAGGCCATCTGATCAGGGCTTTGTTTCAGAATGTGCGCTGCATGCCGGGAATGGACCGAGGAAATCCGGGCCTTGCGATCAATGGCGATGATGCCCTCGTCGATGTTATCGAGAACATGCTGAAGATTTAGCTTCTGAAGATGGATGTCCTGCGCCTGGGCTTTGATGATGCGACGACTGCGGAGAACGACCAGCATGAGGCCGAGGAGCAGGGCGGAAATGACCAGGACCACGTAAAGGAGGATCCTGATCCTCTCACCCAGCGCGATCTTCTCGTCCTTGAGTTTGGACTCCGCCTCCAGACGTTTCAATTCCGTGTTCGAAGCCGCCTTGGCCGCTCGATTCTTATACTCCGGTTTGATTCTCTCTTCATACATTTTTACATAAGCGCGCAGACCTTCGAGTTCCTCGGGCTGACCCTTGAGTCGCGACAGGCGCTTGTTGATATCCGCCACCACTTCAAGCGTGGTGTCAGGGTGCAGCGTGAAGCAGGGTTCCAGTGAATTATGTGGGTCCCAGTGCCGCACAGCCAGGGCCCGATAGCATTTCAAATAACCTTCCTTGATTTGATAATGACTCGCCTCGCCCTTGATTTCGGCAATAAATTTTTTGGCCAAATCCGGACGCTTGATTTCCGCAGCGGCGAGGGCGGAGAAGGTCAAGGCCTCGACGCGATTGCTGCTGTCGCCCCGGTTTTTAGCGTATTCAAATTCCTGGATCGCTCTCTCGTAGTCCTCCAGGTGCAGCGTATGGGCAATCCCGATATTAAAGGCGGCCAGCTGGGAATCCGCGAGGAAGAGGGCAGCTTCGGCCTTATCAGCCTGCTTCGCGCGTTCGGCTCCTCGAACCTTGATCTCGGTGAGAAGATCGATGCCCTTGCGTATGTAAGTGTCGTTTCCATGAATGATGTAGTTGGTGGCCAGATTGAATAGCACATTGAAGCGGGACCGTTCATCATCCTTGGGAATAAGCTCGAGAGCCTCAGCATAGCTCGCCAGGGCTTCGGCAACATCCCCGTCCTGGGAATGCAACCAGGCGAGGCTATTCAGGGCATCCACGGCATCGGCAATGCGATTCAATTGCCGGGCTTCCTGCAGGATGGCGACCAGGAGTCGCCGCGCCTCTTCATGCGACATGATCCCGTCCGCGGCATCAATGCAGCGCAAACGCAGAGGAAAATCATCGGCAACGAAAGTCATCTCCAGACAGACCTGGGCGGCGCCTTTCGCATCATCCTGGTCGAGCTTTTCATGGAAGAGCGTCCGCTTCAAAACATAAATCGTGGCGGGATCGGTGGTAACGGCGAGCTGCTGGGCCAGCCAGGTGCTGCGCCTGTCCTCCGGCCAATCCTCGAATCCTTCGGGAATGACGCGTTTGGATATTTCATAGACCTCGTCCAGGGTTTCCTGCGAGCGTGCGGTCGCTGCGATGATCACCAGGAGTAAGGTCAACCAGTATTTGAACATGACTCGGGCTCCGCGTTCACAAACAGATTCACGAACTTATGTTCGGTACCTGCGCAAAATTTCTGAGGGGCAGGAATTGCCCAGGTGAGGCCAAGGACCACCTCCTGAAATGGTACGCGATCCCATTCGTAAATTCCCAGTCATGACGAGATCTTCATTTTTCCCTGAACTGTTACTCATAAGGATACTCGAATGTAAGGATTTCACTCTTAAAAATCAAGCGCTTGAGGCCGAAACCAATAGAGACGCGAACACCCTTTGACAGGAGTTTGAATGAGATTGTCACTGAATGAAAAAATCGTGTGCGGCCTCGCTTGCACCGTGCTTCTGATTCCCTTGAGCAGCTGCGGAGATTCGAAATCCGACGAGGATACCAAACCATCGACCCTGGGACGTAATGACGGCACAGATACGGATACGACGGATGATACGACAGATGACACGACGGACACATCGGGAAGCTGCTCCCTGACGACCAACACCACAGCCACAACCACGACCAATACCTATGGTTGTGCTCTCCTTACTCGGGATACAAGCGCCTGCAAAGCCGAACGGGAAGCCCAGGGTTTAACCGGTTTCTGGCTCAAGTTTTCGTGTAACGTCACGCTGACGAAAAGCGGCGCGAATGTGGTGCTGACATCAGAAAACCAGCCAGACACCAAATCCTTTTATTTCAACACAACCGATGCCTGCTACGAAGCCTTTACCTCGACCGAGCGGAGAGCCAATCCGAACAAAATTGCAGCCCAAACCATTACCATGACGGTGCCCTATGCGCCGACAGCCGCCGCCTCGCCCAGGTCGACATCAGGTGGAGTGATCGGGATGACCTTGAACGGCATCGCGATTTACGCCAATACCGCGGCCCCTGGAGACGACATCTATGAAGAGGAGGCCACCTTCGATAAGTGCGATGGTCATCCGGATTCGTCCAGCCGTTATCATTATCACACCGAGCCGAGCTCCATTACCAATTCGGATTCCAATTTCGTTGGTGTTCTGAGAGATGGCTACCCTGTTTATGGGCGCAACGACTATGAGACCGGAGCCACGGTCACAGGCCTCGATGCTCAGGGTGGCAAGACCAGCAAAACTGCCGACAGCCCCAACACCGCCGTGTACCATTACCATGTGAACCTGCAGACCAACGGCACGGACTCCGCATACTTTATCTCAACAGGCTACTATAAGGGGACGCCCGGTACCTGTACCGGTTGTCAGTGAGGAATCGTCATGAAACGCTGGCTCAAAGGCTTGGGATGGATGCTGGGTACAATCGCGACGGCTCTTGGCGCCCTCTGTTTCTCCCCTCTGGTCGTGGACAGGTCCCATCCTGCCTTTGTGCCCGTTGGTTATGAGTATCACTACAAGGGACGACCCTTTTCCGGCATCGCCTATAGCCTTTTCCCTTCGTACCAGCCCCAGCATGCCCTCATGGTCTGGCAAGGCAAACGGATCGGTGTGGAACTCGTGTGGTATGACAACGGCGCTCTCATGGCTTCAAGGCCCTATCAGGACGGTTTGCCCCATGGTCCCTGGAAGCAGTGGTACGCCGATGGCAAGGTGAAAAGCCTCAAAAACTATATCCACGGCGTGGTGGACGGGGAGACCTGGGCCTGGCACGCGAATGGGCGGCTCGCGGAATTCAATCTGTATGAAAAGGAACAGGAGCTGGCCCACAAGTCCTGGGTGGCCGATGGCGTTCCTTTCTATAACTACGTGTATCAGGCCGGCGAAAAAGTTGGAATGAAGGGAGGCGAATTTTGCAAAAGACTGGAAGTCATAAAAAAATAGGAATGCTGCTCGTGGCCATGCTTTCCCTTGCCGGCTGCCATCCACGCGAAAGCTTTGACGCTGCGATCAAACGCCACCGTCATACGCTGGTCGATCAGGTGAACACCGTGGGACAGGGAGCTCCTTTTTTTACGGTGGAAACCCTGAATCCCATCTGGGTTCTCCAGAAGGATACGCCGATCGTCACCATTCCTCGCTTGCAGCTGATCGATCAGGACGGTCAGACCCGTGATGAATCCCTTTTCAGGGACAAGGTCACCGTTGTGGGATTCATCTTCACGAGCTGCTCGGGCTTCTGCCCCTTTCTTCTGCAGGGCATGAAAAGCGTGGACCAGGAAATTCAGGGTATTCATAAGGATGTCCAGTATGTGGCTCTCACCGTGAATCCCGAAGAGGATACGCCCGAGAGACTGAAGGCCTATGCGCAGGAGAGAAACCTCGATACCAGCAGGAACTGGACTCTGCTGACGGGCGATAAGGACACCATCTATTCACTTGCCAAAAAAACCTTTGCGAGTCAGGCCTTTCGGCGTCAATCGCCGACACCGAGCTTTGTGCACTCCGAGCATCTCTATGTTCTGGACACAGAGGCCCGTCTGCGCGGAATTCTGAACGGAACGCGCGTCAACCTAAAGAATGAAGCCAAAGCTTTGTTGAGTCAGATGCGTTGATCCTGTTCGAAATCTCGACACCATGAACAGGGTGTCGGCGATCCTTCCACGACCACAAAGGGACTAGCGGGAACGCACTAGCCTCCTTTTTGCATATGCTCCTTCCTGATCATTTCACGTAAAATTGCTGCGATTCCAGCGGCCAAGATCGGCGGCAGGTTCAGGCCTTTCAAGGCATTCCGGTGCCGGTCAGGGGGAAATTCTGGTCCCAAATCCTTGGGTTCGAGTGGCTAGTATATTGCTTTGGGCGGCTCATGCCCGGTCACCGGACATATCGAGCCGTATACGCACGCTTTGGAGGACCCTGTGAAACGTCATGCCTATCTCCTGCTGATCTCCTCGTGGCTCATGAGCTGCTCCAATAACAGGAATCATAGTTCTCTCGATGATACAGGCCAGATGCTTGTATTGCCCATCTTCCAGGACGCGATCCATGATGAATTAACGATGAAGAAGTGGCCTCTTGAAGGCGACCAGATCCAACAAGCTGTTCTTCCCGTGGAAGGCCGCGGTCAGGTCTGGGACATCCAAACCAAGGCCGGCGCCAGTGCTGTGGCTCATGCGCAGTTCAATGCCGGTTCCCGTTCCCTGGCCGCTTATGCGGAAGGGACCCTCAAATTTGATTTGCGGGTTCTCGAGACCGGTGGCAGCGGCGAAACTCTCGTGGTGAAATTGAGTGGCGTCTATCCCCAGCGGGCTGAGTATCAGCTGGCGTTCTCCACCCAGGGAACAGCCGCTTCCAGCCCTGAATGCGAAAGCCGCAAGGCCGTCATCGAAAATGCTCAAAAAGCTGGTGAATTGGAGATACTCAAGCAATCTTCCGATCCTTTCATGGCCACCTGTATTGAGGCCATGTCCTCGAGCTGGCGCGAATATGCGGTGTCGCTCAAGGACCTTCAGCCGCTCGAAGGTTTTTCCATTGGCTCGGTCATCGATCCCTTTGTGCTTGAAGTCAAAGGAGCTGCCCATGTGCAGCTTGATAACGTCCGGATCGAAGCCGTGGCCAAAAGCCAGCCCAACGCTCCAGAGACACCGGCGACTCCAACCGTTCCGGCCGGTCCCGTCAATCCATCGGCCAGCATTAAATCCTTTGCTGATATCGGGCCGAATGTAACCGGTTCGATGGTCAATAATGTGGCTGTGACCGAAGGGATCGTTAGGGTGCGTCGCCGCCATGAAAATGATATGGACTTCGCGAAATTCAACCCCTTCTATTGGGAAGGTCGCTTGACCAACTTCAAAGTTGAGGACTTCACGCCAAGCGGTGAGAACCGGATCAAGTTCACCTTGAAGACGGAATGGCCGCAGGATTATACCCCGAACCGCGGTCCTGATTTCTCGGCGATCTATACCGGTGACCCCGCTGCCGGATCGGAAACGCTGCGCAGTAAATTCGCCATCAACCAAAGAATGGCTCATATCGCCAATCAACGGCATTTTGAAGCGACCATTGGTCCCGATGTCTTCAATGCCTTCCCGGACCAGTTGAAGAAGGGCGCCCTGCTCATCTTTGAATTCCGTTTCTTCAATGATGAAAGCTTTCCAACCTGGCAGAAGCAAAAGGCCTTCAACCCGCACAACCTGTCGGCCTATTATTCCGAATTTTTCCGTATCCGTATTGGTGAAGCGGGACTTTATATCGAGAATCTGGGAAGTTCCAGCGCTCTGCCGGCACCTGCCCGCTATAGCGGTGGCTGGACCACGATTCCAACCGTGCGTGTGGAACCCTGGAAAGCCTTGCAGCAGCAGGCGAACAACCTGACCTTCGCCAATGCTCAAAACTTCCTGACGGGCCGGACCTGGTTCCATACGGACTTCGTGAGCGGTCAGCACATCGGTGACATTTCCGATGATAAGCCGTCCACGTTCTTTGAAGAGATGCGGGCTCAGCGCAGCGGCTATGCTGCCTCAGCCTTTAACGTCAAGTCCTGTAATGGCTGTCATATTCACAATGGTATCAGTCTGCTGCCGGATGAAGGCAACCTGAATCAGCCGGTTCATGCCATCATCGTCAAGACCATGAACAAGAATACGGGCAATGCCCACGCTCAGTTCGGTCAACAGCTGCAGACCAGTGGTCAGAATGCGGAAGGAACGTTGAAAGTCGAACGCTTTGAAAAGAAAACGGTGCAATTGGACGATGGAACCGTCGTGACTTTGCGCAAGCCTATTTTCAAAGTGGAAAACCCGCTTTATGCCACCGATGACCTCGGCCTTTCTCCACGCAAGCCACAAGCCTTGATTGGTATGGGCCTTTTGGAAGCGGTGCCTGACAGTGTGATTCGTGAACTCGCGAATCAGAACAAGGGCGAAGCGCGCATGGTCAACGGCCGCATCGGCCGCTTCGGTTGGAAAGCGAATCATCCTGGCGTCAAGGATCAGATCGTCGGGGCCTTGAACAATGATATGGGTGTCACCAGTCGCAATGCGACCACCGTGGATTGCACCAACTGTCAGCCTGGAAAGGCCGCTCTTCCCGACAAGGCGATCGATGAGATCGAATCCTACGTCGCGCTTTTGGGTGTGCCGCCACGCAATAACCCGACGGATGCCACCGTTCAGCGCGGTGAAAAAATCTTCGAACAGCTCGGCTGCCAGAACTGTCACGTGAAGAGTCTGCGGACGGGAACCTCAAAATTCCCGGAATTGAGTGGTCAGACCGTTCAGGCCTTTACCGACCTTCTGCTGCACGATATGGGCGAGGGCCTTGCGGATGCCAGCCAGGGTCCTTATGCCAGAAAATGGCGAACCGCTCCTTTGTGGGGCCTGAAGAATGTGAAGCATTCGACCAACGCTCATATTGGGCTGTATCCACCCGGACAGCAAACGATCGTCTTCACCCAGACGCAGAAAACGGCGAATGGCAATCCCATTCAGCTCCTGCATGACGGTCGCGCGCAGAGCATTCCGGAAGCCATCCTCTGGCATGGTGGCCAGGCTGAGGCTTCGGTGAACCTCTACAAGAAGCTGCCGAAAGCGGATCGCGATGCCCTTGAAGCGTTCCTTTGGGATCTGTGATCGTGAGCAAGTTGTGAGCATGCCTCCAGCGGGCGTGCTCACGCCTCTCCAGCAAAACCCAGCGAAACGGGTTCCTTTCTGCCCTGCCTTTGCGCAATCCACCCATGAAAGCGATCATAAATCGGCCCAGGCAAGAGACGATTCAACTGGACCAGAATTTTCATGGGCCAGGGGAAGAGATGCCGTGTTTTGCGTTTGGCGATGGCCTTCAAAATTTCCCGGCTCGCCTCCCGAACGGGAATGGCAAAAGGCATGGCAAACTCACGATGTTCGGCCATCTTTGTGGTAACAAAGCCAGGATGCACGGAAATGACATCGATCGAGTCGGGCTTCAGATCGATCCGTAAACTTTCCAAAGCCCGCATTTGAGCGGCCTTCGAAGCACAGTAGGACGAGGCCGAGCCCACGCCACGGAATGCCGCCAGGCTTGAAACCGCGACGAGGCTGCCTTGTTTCTGGTGCCGCATGGCCCTGAGAAAAGGCGCAAAGGTATGGAGCATCCCGAAGTAATTGACGTTGAAAACCCGCCGATCGAGTTCTAATGAAAAGGCATAACCGGGGTTGAGGCAACCGATGCCGGCATTGGCGATCACAACGTCCACCCCTCCCCATTGGGCAAGGATCTCGCGGCCGATGGCCTCCATGCGCTCGGGGTCACTGACATCCGCCTGAAACAGGAGAACATCCGGAGCATCCCGCTGGAGTTCGACCCGCAACCTCGCAAGTTCATCCTCTTCCAATCCAATCAAAGCCAGCCGTGCTCCCTGTTCATTCAACAGAAGCGAGAGGTCACGTCCTATTCCCGAGGTCACACCGGTAATGACAAATCGTTTGCGAGAATAAACCGAGGTCATGTCGAGCGCTCTCCTGATTTAATTTTGAGCACAAACATGACCATGAAAGGAAAGCAAATGGAATCGAAAATTGCCGTATCCGCGCATTTCAAACTCCGGAATTGACAAAAGTGTCGGCCACCGTCTAGTGAAAAGGGGTGGTTATCCGGCTCAGCTGATGAGGTGTCTATGCGTATCATGCTCCTTGCATTCCTCCTGGTGTTCAGTTCCGTAAGCCGGGCCCAGCCCTATGATTTCACGACTTTTGGGCCACGTCTGAGCGGTGATTATCAACTCAGCATGAGCGCGTTCCTGCCTCCCGATCGCCTCCGTCTGCAGGAAATACGGGCTCAAATCCCCCATCTGCAATCCTATGAAGACTTTTTGGATTATATCGCGGAGCGACGGCCCGTCCTCTTTGAAAACCCCGTGCTCATCCATGACAGCGGCAGCCTGCAGTACTCGGATCGGGAGCGACCGCGGGTCATCCTTTTCGGTGATGGGCTTATGCTGGCGTTCGCCGAGGATCCGCGACGCGAGGAGCGGACCGTGGAAGTGATCGCCTTCGACGAGCTGAGCCAGGGATTCCAGTTTGCCGAGCTGCAATTCGGAGCGGATGGGGCGCGTTTTCAGGATCAGCCACGGAATTGTCAGAGTTGCCATGGGACCACGCCGAAACCTTTGTGGGATCCCTATGATTTCTGGCCGAATGCCTATGGCAGTGCCATTGCCCGCTTTGGAACCGTGGCGGAAAAAAATGCTTATGAAAAGATTCGGCAGCAGACCCCCAAGCAGGGGATCTATCAGCGTTTGAAGTGGCCGGTCCCGACCGGTAATAACAATCGTGGGCTCGATGGCATTGAAACTTTCACCCAGTATGTGAACCAGCTGCAAATTTTCGCCGCGCTCCCACGCCTCCAGCAACAGCCGGGAGCGTTTGATCAGGTGGTTCCAGCCCTGCTGGGTGTTCTCAATCACTGTGCGGTGGATGCGAACGATGCCAACGCCGCCCGGAAGCTGGCCGCATTTTTCCCGGGAGTCTGGCAGAGCCGGATCCAGACGGAATTTGCCGGCTGGCATCAGCGGGTGAAGGAGGCGCGGCGTCGCCTCAAGTCCTATCAATCCAATCGCTATCAAAAACTCTTTCCGAACAGCCCCACACTGTTTGCGATCGATCTCGAACGTCTGGCGGCTGAAACCCAAACGGTGGCCCAGTTCTATTTCATACTTGATCTGGCTGGAGTCGATGCCCGCGACTTTACCCTCAGTCAAGGGCCCAATCCCTATTTTATGAGTGTTCCGAGCAATCTGGATGCCGACCTGGCCAGTAATATGGCCCTCGTGGCTCCCGATATTTTTCAACGGTTGAGCCCAAAGCTGGTGAATGCCAATGGCGGTGGTTATGACTTTACCTGGGCCCGCTTCAACTGCGCGAGTCTGCAAACGGAAAGCCTTCAGCAGCTGCAGGGCATGAATCCGACGGCACCTGCCAATACCGGATTCCGGAATGCCCCCACGGTCTTCGGCGAATGCATGAGCTGTCATACCATCAACCCCGCAGCGCAGGGCGCGCCGCCCATTCCGTTTGATAGTTCAGGTCAATTGCGGGTCTGGCTGCAGGGGAGCGATGGAGCCGGCATGAAAAAAATTCTGGAGCGTATTCAAAAAACCGGCCCGGGGCAGATGCCTCCTTATCGCAAGCTCAGCCGCGAGGAACAGGAGCAGCTGCGCCTGAACCTGGAGCATATCGGTTCGTAATGGAAGTGGGGCGTCCGGAATGGTAAAACCAGGGGACTGATTTCATCCACCTGGGAGAACGATTCGATGACGCTCGCTCTTTACCTGCACCCGCTCGCTTCTTTCTGTCATAAGGTGCTTCTGGCACTTTATGAAAACAACACGCCCTTTGAGGCCCGCATCGTGGATCTCATGAACAGTGAGGAGCACGCGCGTTACCTTAATGTGTGGCAGGTCGGCAAAATACCGGTGCTACGGGATGAAACCAAAAACCGGACGGTTCCTGAGACCAGCATCATCATCGAGTATCTCGATCAAAATTATCCCGGCCCCGTCCCCCTTTTGCCGCGGGACGAGCCCGCACGTCTGGAAGCCCGCCTCTGGGATCGATTCTATGACCTCTACGTGCAGGTTCCGCTGCAGAAAATCGTCGTCGATCGCCTGAGGCCTGACAACGGCCATGATCCCATCGGTGTGGCCGAGGCCCGCGCCACCCTGAAAACAGCCTACAGCATGATCGAAAATCAAATGGCCACCCGAACCTGGGCCATCGGTTCTGACTTCACCATGGCCGATTGTGCCGCCGCCCCGGCCTTATTCTACGCCGGCATCGTCGAGCCCTTCGGAAACGACCATCCCCACACCACGGCCTATTTTGAACGACTCATCGCCCGACCTTCCATGCAACGGGTCCTCGCGGAAGCTCAGCCTTACTTTTCCATGTTTCCTTATCAGGATGCGATGCCAGCCCGGTTTCGGAACGCGGGTGCTACTTCAAATTCATGACACAGTAGTCTGGAGATAGCTTGCGGTCAGCGCCGTGGAGATTTTCGCCGATGTGCCGGCCCATAACTGTAATCATATAGTTTCCTGCAGGGATCGTTTCCAGGGAATACGCCTCAGGCAGATCCAACTCAAGTTGACCAATTTTCTTGGTGTATAGCACCCTCATTCCTGCGTCTCGTGTGTCGAGGGGGTGGAGCTGAATACTCAAAGCCAACCCTCCCGGATCTTGCAGATGCTCGATCTCAATTGGAATCTTAATCATGCGCTCTGTATACGGATCAGGCCAGTCGCATGTCACACGAAACCACAGTCCTCGGTAGGGGAGCATATGTTTGATTAAGAAATCTGGCTGCTGGCTGAGGTCTTGAACTGGGAATGAGATCGTGGACTCGCTTTTGGGGTTGCGCACATGAATGGTTCCTGGGACGTTGGGAACTATGACACAGCCTTTGCTGGTAAAATAAATTGGAGAACTGGCCAGCAAATCCATGACGATCATTCCCTCAAGAGCATTGAGTTCCGATCCTGATATTTCTCTCTCATCAGAATTCAACAATTTCACGTACTTATTTGCCTTAACCTCCGCTGCATTGACTCCGCATTGCACCGCTATTCCATTCGCTCGGTTATGAATGGATTGGCAGTGCACCATCAAAAAGGCAAGGCTAAGAAGAATTATTTCGAGCTTCATACGTCATCCTATTGGCCAGAATCCATTCCTCATCCTTGGATCCATCCAAAACCGTAATATTGCATCCGGGTTACATAGTTAATCCTACGACCTTCTTGCTGCTCATGCAATATATCAAGCCTGATGGCGTCTCCTAGTCAATTCTGCTCCTGAAGGCTCCATGAGCTTCATTCAGGCTAAGGACCGTTGAACTGAATCTTACGATTACAAGGAAAAACCTAATGATTATCAGCGTACGATTGGCAACGTTGGCTCTTATAGTTCTCACAGCTTGCGGCGAGAACAAAAAAGATAAGGTTGAACCCAATGCTCCGCCCTTCGCAAGCACTCCAAGTCTCTTCTCCTATTCCGATGATTCCGTCATAACGAGTGGAACATGGGCCTCTGAATGCAGACCTTGTGGCAAGAGCTTTTGCCTGGATGTGATAAACACCAGCCCCAGTTCCTTGATCTGGGCCGAAAGCCAATATGAGGATCCACTTTGCGAAGAACCCCTCATGCGCATACGGTATGTGTCTTCCTATGAAGCAAGAGAAGGCAGAATTATTGCCAGACTCAGGCAGACAGACGTCATACTGAAGGATGAGAACTTGAAGAGAGTGGCTGAACAAATCCAATCATGTGGCTTTGATACCTGGCCCTTGCATCAGACATTGGATATTACAGGAAGGCCTTGTTCCTCCAGTCCTGAAGAAGGCGGCGTTTGGGCAAGATGGGTCACGCCTTATAAGTCCATCGTACGAGCGGACTATAAAATCGATGGACCAAATCTAACACTCAAGACTGCGACCGAAGAATTGGTTTTCCGTTGGACGACGACGAGGTAACTTTCTGCCGTTTACCAGCATTCAGCAAATAACCGGGCGATAGTCACACGGATATCGCCCCAGCAGAAAACTCAAGCCATGCTCACCGCGTCGGCAGCAGCGAAGGCGGGCCTTTCAGGAAAAATTCCTTGATGACCTCGCCTTTCTCATTCAGGATTTCGATGATAAAATAGCGGCCTGATGAGGTGTCGCTGACAAGTTTGGCCCGGGCGGGGAAGTGCTTTTCATTGACGCCGAAGTCATCCGCTACAACCTCGCCGTGGAAGAGGCCGTCGGTTCCAAGCTTGAACCCGGCCCAGACGAATTTCTGATCCTTCAGGTCCGCGAGTTCGGCCAGATCCATCCGCAGATAGAATTCATTGCCGTGATCCCAGATTCCAGCCTCGGTTGATTTTTCAAACAATTGAGCCCTCTGACCCATGGCGGAAGCGGGATTGGCGAATGCAGTCAAAAACCAAACACAGACCAAAGACACAGTCAAAGAAACCTTCATAATTACTCCTGCCAGTTACATGAGTGATGACGCCCCAGTCCTACCTTTTTCCAAAGCGTCTGTCCATGGGATTGGCGGAGAAAAAAAAGCCCCCAGGATCGCCTGGGGGCATGGTCTTGGATCGGGTTTATTAGGGCAGCGTTTTCTTTTGCTCCTCGAGGTATTTCACCAGAGCATCGATCTGCGCATCCGTCAGCTGCTTGAAGCGGCGTGGCGGCATGGTCAAAAGATGTTCACCTCTCTCCATCTCCACGGGTTGACCCATGGGCGAGATGATTTTGAAACCTTCCTGCTTCAGGCGCTCAGGAGTAAGACCGAGTTTGATACGGGAGATCGCGAGGTCGATCTCGGCCTTTGCATTTTGCATGGAGGCGAGATTCACGTTAAAGCGTGAGCGCGAAATCGTCGGATCCAGTCGTGAGTTGTGGCACTGACCACAGGCCAGCATCAAGGTTTGCTGCGGCGTCATCTCAGGCGCCACGGCAAAGCCCATGTCACCCAGCTGCTTTTGATCCGTCCGCAGAACATTGCGATGATCCTCGAATTTCTCGAGCGGCACAAGGCCGGCTTTGAAATCCTGGTATTGTTTCGTGAACTTGGCCAGCAGGGAAGGTTCCGTCACCTTCACATCATGATAAGGAACAGGAATCATTTCACCCGTCAAAACTCGCGCGAAGAGAGCATCCCAGGTTGGGCTGCTGCCTGGTATGGTGTTATCCTCTGGCTGGTTCGGCGATGAATTTTCCACTTCATTCTGAATTGTGCCCGTATCAAACTCGTTGGGCTGAGTGTTCGAACCATTATCCCGCACGGTATCTTCCAGGTTGGCTGGATCCGACGCGCGAATCATAGGACCGGGAATGCCGCCATAAGTTTCGTCGGTACCGTGGGCTGCATAGTAATCATTGATGAGGTTGATACCCGCCGTGTTATCGCGGAAGAAGTGCGTCCATGGGTTTTGGAGTTCCTGCATCCGGAGCAGTTTCGGTGTGCCTGGGCCGTCGGTCTGGTGACACTGACGACAGTCCACGATGCTGTTCTTGATTTCGTCTTCATGATAAAGCGAAAATTCCGTCCAGCCGGTTTCGACAGCAGGCGTGAGCAATTCACCGGCATTACAGCCTTCCGGACGGCTGTTACAGGCCTGTTTGAAACCAGCAAGGAAAAACTCAGGGCCGGTCGGCGTGTTGACAATGATTTCAGCGAACTGTTCGCCCCGAACAAAACCCATGATCACGTAATTGGGATCGGCCTGGCCCACGGCTGAAGCGCTCATGAGCAGAACGCGAGGGTTGATGGCCGATACGAAGCGACCGACGAGCGAACTGGAATGTCCTTGAACTGCAAAGGCCGGGTTGCCTCCGGAGCCGTTATCACCACGTGTTGTCAGGGTTGGGTCCACAATATTGAGGCCAAGGATGGTTTGGAGTTCGATCAGGCTCTTGGGACGCATGTTCTGCACGCAAAACTTTTGCAGAACAGCATTACTCGCCATGTTGGGCGCGGCGGCAATCTTCGCGCACACAACTTTCATTTGTTCTTCGCCATGCTTGAGTCCATGCATGGGCTCCTCTTCACTCAACGCGAGGAAAGTTTTGGCATCGCGCTGGGCTTCTGTTGGAGTCTTGGCGACGATGGGCTCAACCGGCTTCTCCGCGGCGTCCCCGGTATTCGCTGTAGGTGTTGTTGTTTCACCTGCTTGAACGACAGGCGCCGGCTCTTGAGCCGTCGAATCACCTGGAGTGAAGCGATCCGCTTTCTTAAGAGTACAGCCTATCACGACTGTCAGCACCGAGATATAGACCCATTTACTGTGTATCCTCATGAACCCTCTCCTGTCCTGCTTAGCTTATGTTGATCCGTCCGAGAGAAGGAATTGCAAGGCCAAGGCCCAAGGCGCCGCCCAGCTAAGTCTGGAAATTTACGAGCCGTCTTGTGCACAAACGAAAAGGCGTTCATGTCCACAGACTGGAAGAATAAAACTGAGGTGGCGTTCTGGGTTCGATTAACCAGCTGATATTGCAAGTTGAAATGAGGAGTGCAAGAGGCAACAGTTCACAAATTGGTGGTTGATTTCAGAGCTTATGCTTTAGAGCCTTGAATTAGCAGGGATAATTAAGAGAGTGAGTCTTGGGAAAAGCCGTGAGGGCAGGGGAATTGCGTCGCGCAAGGGTACTCTTGCAGCAACCATGCCGGATCTCGTAACAAATGACGCTTCAGAGCTTTTATGTATTTTTATGAAAAAGTTGAAATGTTTCTCATTTCTTGTGGACAATTGGGGGCAGGTCCGTATACCTGAAATCACTGACTAATCGATAGAGCCAGCGTGTCCTCTCAACAGGATCGGAGAGAAAGCGCATGAGATGGATTTCCGGAATTTTTACAGGCCTTCTTCTCCTATTTCCCTTCCTTGATACTTTGGACTCCCGCGCTGAAGAAAAGCGAAGTCTGGACGTTGGTTTGATTGAATTCAATTCCCTTGCGACCATCGAAGGCCAGCAGGCGGATGGTCTGATCGTGGAATATGCCCGGGATATTCTGTTGGCCGCAAACCTGCCTCTGCAGTATCAGGCCGTTTCCATCGGCCGCTCCCTGGAGCAGCTGCGCAGCAATCGGCTCGACCTGGTTCTGATGCTTTTTAGAACACCTGAGCGCGCAGCCTATACCCGCTACAGTCGCCTGCCGCTCCTCTGGCTTAATGTTGGTGTTTGCACCAGGACGGAACTCCACAAACAACCTTTGGCTTCCTCCAGTCGCCTCGTCCATGTGCGCGGCGCCCTCCTGCCTTCGGTTTTGCGCGATCTGCCGCGTCTGCCCGTAAGCGGCGAAAATGCCCAGCTGCGCATGCTGCAGATGCTGCTCAAGAATCGGGTCGATGCCATCTACACTCCGAAACCGGAAGCCCTTCTTCTGGCGGCTCATCAGGCCGGGATCGAGGCCGCGTTGCACTGCTATGAATTCAAAAACATTCGGATGGCGATGCATCTGGGGTTTGCCAGAAATTTGCCAGCTGATGTGGTGCAAAGACTGGAAGATGCGCTTCAGAAAAAACTGCAGACGGAATCGTTTGAAAATTTCCTGGAGAGGCGTCTGGCCGAGAACGGCATCGCATCGCCTCCGCTGGAGTTGATTGATCCTATGGAGATCCTGCCTTGACCGGCGCAACGAGTTTCGACTGTTTTCAATGGGCTTCATGTAGGCTTAAGCATCCAGGATATCCTGGGCCGGTTTAATTGTTACCGGGACAGTTTGAGCGCCCTTCGTATCGGGACTGCCGATACTGGTGAACCACAGCAGATAATTTTCATGACAGGTGGGGCAGGCATGTTCCTCTTCAAACCCAACCTGGTTGTCTGGACATGCCTGGCGTGGTTCGACTTTGAGAGCCCACTCTTTGCAGCAGCTTTTCAACTCTCCTCGCCTCCTTCCAAAACCTTTTTCGGCGTTCTACTGATTGCAAAAAATAGGCCTTTTTACAGGCCGGATGGCGTTGACATGCATGCTTCGCTGGGTCTCCTGGGTGGTCTTGTCTAGCGAAACCAGACCCGATGAATCGTATGAAATGCAGCCGAATCGCTTCCAAAATCGCATTCCCAGGTATTGAGACCCGCGTCGCCGGCAATGCTCCACATGACGTCTGGCGCATTGTCGATCGTTCTGCCAAAGGGATTAAAGGTCAGAACGAAATTCAATTGATTGCTGTCGCTGCGATTGATATTGCCGGGAATGCTTGCGCTGTGACCCGTCAGCGCCGTAAAACTGTTGCGTACGCTCAGACAATTGCCCTGACCTGTTCTGGCAGCTGCCAGACATGTGGACTCGCTGGTCTTGAAGTGAACCACGCGCGTGTTTTGTGACGAACGGCAGTAAAAGCGAAGCTCCTTGGCACTGGCAAATTTCGTGAAGAGGACGTTGCCCGCGTGTCCCCAAAAGAGAGGTTTCGTGGATTCATCCTCACCCAGGATATCACTCCCCAGTAAAGGCAAATTTTCCGTGCGAGCCGCCAGAGCCGGTGTTGTTCCGCCCTTGTGATTGTAGCTCAGCATCAAAGTCCAGCCGCCGCCATCGGTCTGCATATCGCAGGATGCATCGATGGCCTGACGTGTTTCCAAATTTGCGTCCAGGTAAATTTTATAAGGCCCACTCAAAGCCTCGGGCCTGGCTTTTTTGATGGCCGCACAGCTCTCCGGGTAAAAAGGAGCCACTGGAATCGGAGTCTGTTGGGGACTGGGTGTCTCCTCCGGTTCGGTGACTGCGGGAGCCACAGGCCCCAATACGCTATCGTAAACCTCTACCGGAGGCAGAACGTCAGCGTCCCCTGTTGAGGAAACCTGTTCATCACCTTGCAGCTGAGGGGCGTCTCCCCCATTGCGACAGGCGCAAAGCAGGAGGATGAGCCAGGCGCTCGTCGCAAGCGCAGCTTGATACTTTTTCACGTTCGTCCCTCGGTGTTCGTTTCCCGCTTTATCGGTTCGTTTTGAGAAAATCTTGAGGGAAAAATGGAAAAAAATTTATTGATATCAATTGGTTAAAAAGATGTGGTCGGATCTGTGGGATCCGACCAGACGAATTTTGGGATGTAGGGCAATTTTCTCAGAAGTCATACACAGAAAACTTATCGGGTTTTTTGTGCGAATCGTGAGATATTTCTGATTTGCTTTAAATATTAAACCATTGCAGGGGATAATTTTCAATCATGCATACACAGAATATGTCCGTAGCCTTTGAGAAGCGTTGCAGTTGGCCAGGAGAACGCAGGAGGTCATGAGGGCAGACACATGATGCATTTTCACGGGGAAACTTTCACCAGTAGGGGCCAGCTGCAACGCAAGTGCGGGGAAAAACCCTGCCCGTCGGTTTTAGCAGGGCTTTGGCCAGCAGCATAAACCAGGATTGGCTGCGGTTGGGGATTCTGTTATGAACAGGATCACGAATGATTCAGGATAGAAGGCGGATTGTGATGTTTTCCAAAGCAGCGCGGGTTCAGGTCAGAAAGTTTCATCGTTGGGCCGGAATTTTGATCGGGATACAATTGCTGCTGTGGATCACAAGCGGGGTTTACTTTGCCTGGGTGCCGATTCAGGTCATTCGGGATGATGATCGCAAGACGGAGTCAGCCGTGTCCGCTCTGCCGTTGAATCAGGTGGTGCCGGCATCGACTTTGAAAATTCCTGCAAACTTTGTGACGAAAACGCTGCGTCTGGAGCAGGCACCCGCCGGTCTCTTCTATCGCTTGGAATCCACGGCCGGTGCGGTGGCCGTTTTCGATGCCCTCACAGGTGAACCTGGCCCTCAGCTCAGCAGCGAACGCGCGATCCAGTTCGCGATGCAGCAGATTCAAAGCCAGGATAAACCGTCCCAGGTGCAGCTGCTGGAAACCCGAACCGAAGATTACAAAGGTCCGATTCCCGTTTATCAAATCCTTCTTCCCGATGTTCGCGGGACCAGGCTTTATGTTGATCCCTGGTCCGGTCGTGTTCTCGCGCGCCGCAATATGTTCTGGCGCGTCTATGATTTTCTTTGGATGCTTCACATCATGGATTTCAAGGAGCGCGAGGACTTCAACAATCCCTGGTTGAAAGGCCTCAGTCTCGGTGCGCTCGGTCTTTGGCTCAGTGGATATTTTTTGATCGGATTGGGACGCGCGCCACGCAGAAAACATCCTGCCTGAGAACTATTACCAGGGTACGACCCCATCACGGAAAATCATCCCTTTTTTTCAGATAGGGTCCAAGCCTGCTCGCTTGCCGCCCGCCCAGCCTGAACGCAGAAACTGCGTGAAAACAGGTATTCTATCAGTCGCTCGAAGTTTCTATAGTTTCCCGAGCTTTTCAGTCTGTTTCCTAGGGAGGTCCTATGGATCAATCTCATCATCATCCGCAAACCCCCATTTTTCAGGGCGCGACAGGTTCTGAAGACGGTCGAGCCCATGCGTCCGGAACTATTCCAGGCCAGACCGTGTGGGTTTGTCCGATGCACCCGGAAATTCGCAAACCGGCCGCTGGACATTGCCCCATCTGCGGCATGGCCCTGGAACCTTTTCTGCCTGATACCCAGGATCATACCGAGTTGCGCGCCATGTCCAGGCGCTTCTGGGGCGCGGCGCTTCTGACCATTCCACTCCTTGTCGTTGCCATGGGGGATATGCTGCCCGGCGCTCCGATTTCAGCGGCGCTGGGGGCACGAGGCCGGGCCTTGCTTGAGCTGGTCCTGGCCTCGCCCGTGTGCCTCTGGGCGGCCTGGCCTTTTTATGTGCGCGGCTGGGATTCCCTGGTTCGCAGACGTTTGAATATGTTCACTCTCATCGCTCTCGGGGTGAGCGTGGCCTATATTTATAGCGTTCTCGCCGCTCTGATGCCTGATATTTTTCCGGCTTCCTTTCGCGATCATGCCGGGAACGTCGCCCTTTATTTTGAATCGGCAGCTGTGATCGTCACATTGATTCTGCTGGGGCAGGTCCTTGAGCTGAAAGCACGCAATCAAACCAGCTCGGCCATTCAAAAGCTTCTGAACCTGGCTCCGAAGATGGCTCACGTGGTGACGGCCCAGGGTGCGGAAAAGGATTTGCCTTTGGCTCAGGTTCAGGTGGGCGATCACCTCCGCGTGCGGCCCGGCGAAAAAGTTCCCGTCGATGGTCGCGTCCTGCACGGAAAAAGTTCCGTCGACGAATCAATGATAACCGGGGAGCCCATGCCGGTGGAAAAAATTGCCGGAAGTCAGGTCGTGGGCGCCACTATCAACGGGACCGGATCCTTTGTATTTCAGGCGGAAAAGGTCGGTTCGGACACGCTGCTCGCCCGCATCGTTCATATGGTGGCGGAAGCCCAGCGCAGTCGGGCTCCGATTCAAAACATGGCGGATCGCGTGGCGGCTACGTTTGTGCCGATCGTCATTGTCATCGCGCTTCTCACCGCTCTGGTGTGGGGGACGATAGGGCCCGAGCCCAGGATGGCCCATGCGCTGGTCAATGCCATCGCGGTGCTGATCATCGCCTGCCCCTGTGCCCTGGGACTGGCGACGCCGATGTCCATTATGGTGGCCACTGGACGTGGCGCGCAGATGGGAATTCTCTTTCGTGATGCAGCCGCGATCGAACTCCTGCAGAAAGTCGATAGCCTGGTTGTCGATAAAACAGGGACGCTGACGCTTGGCAAACCTAAACTTGCGCAGGTGGTCGTCCTTCCCGGTGTGGATGAACAGAATTTTTTGAGTCTCGTGGCCTCTCTGGAAAAAAGCAGTGAACATCCCCTGGCGCATGCCATCGCCTCCGACGCGGAGGAACGCGGCATTCCCCTGCTGCCGGTTCAGGATTTCACCTCCATCACGGGTCAAGGCGTGCAGGGCAAGGTCGCAGGTCAAACCGTGACGCTCGGGAACCGGTCCCTCATGGAAACGCTCGCCCTGCCCCTGGATGCCCTTTGGTCCCAGGCGGAAAACCTGCGGGCCGAAGGGCAGACCGTGATGTTTGCCGCCATCGAAGGTCAACTTGCTGGTTTGATCAGTGTCGCTGATCCCATCAAGGATACAGCCCGGCAGGCGATTCAAACCCTGCAGGACGATGACATACGCGTGCTCATGCTGAGCGGTGACAGTCGGACGACCGCGCAGGCTGTCGGACGCAAGCTGGCCCTCGACGATGTGGTGGCCGAGGTGCTGCCGGAGCAAAAGGTTCAGTACGTGGCGCAGCTCCAGAAAAAGGGACAAATGGTAGCCATGGCGGGAGACGGGATCAACGATGCGCCCGCTCTGGCCAAAGCCCAGATCGGAATCGCCATGGGCACAGGAACGGACGTGGCCATGGAAAGTGCGGGGGTGACTCTGATCAAGGGTGATCTCATGGGCATTGTGCGGGCACGCAAGCTCAGCCAGGCCACCATTCGCAATATCAAACAGAACCTCTTCTTTGCCTTCTTCTACAATGCAGCCGGCATTCCGATTGCAGCCGGCGTCCTCTATCCGTTCTTCCATCTCCTCCTGAACCCCATGATTGCAGCCGGAGCCATGAGCCTCAGCTCGGTTTCCGTGATTGCGAATGCGCTGCGTCTACGCTATGAAAAAATAAGCTGATCGGTCTGAGCGTAGGCAGTCTTTTCCTTCCGTTTCCTCTTTAACTGGGTGTCCGTTATAATAGGGGAAATCCCTCTACCAAAGGAGACCCCATGAGCTGGAAGGTTTCTGTGCTTTCCGCGTTTCTTAGTGTCGGAATTTTCACCCAGGTGGCACAGGCTCAGGATACGACGGATGAGCCTGCCCAGACTCAGGACACGGAGGCTGAGCCCGCCCAGGAGACGGCAAAAGCTGCGGAATCGCCAGACGCGACCGCCGCAAAGGGCAAGGGCCTTCTGGGGGATTTGCGTTTTGGGCCCAGCGTGGCGCTTGGCCTGCCCCATCCTCTGACCGGCGGAGTGGATCTTGTGTATGCCGATCTCATTTCCGTGTCGCTGACCGGTGGCCGCTATGGATTCAAGGTGGATGAGACTGAGCTGGAGATTCGGAACTGGGATGCTACGGTGCGGTTCTATCCTTTCCTGGGCAGTTTTTTCATCGGCGCCGCCTTGGGCAACCAGGGAATTGTGGGCAAGCTTAAAACCGACGTGGAGACCACCACAGCCGGCGTGACCCTGACCGTTCCCACCACCTTGCGTTTGGAAGTGGAAAGCAATTACCTTACGCCTCAGATCGGCTGGTTTGCCCGCTGGGATTCCGGTTTGACCCTGGGCTTTGACTTTGGTTATCAGATGCCGTCGGGAGTGAAGTCCGAACTCCAGACTTCGTTTGATAATGTTTCGGCTGCAAGTCAGCAGGCGGTTCAGAATTCGGAAGACTATAAGGAGAACAAGGAGGATGTTGAAAAAGCCGCGGAAGCTGTCGGCAAAACCAGCATTCCGTATATCTCGTTCTTCCGTATCGGCTGGCTCTTCTGATTAACCAAAGGAAAAACACACCATGAAAACCAAATTATTTGTGACCTTCGCTCTGGCGTCGCTTCTGATGAGTGGCTGTGACAGTAAAATTGAGGACCTGGAATCGAAAGGTCTGACCAGTAATATTCCCGTGACCGAGAGTGATGGTGTGGTAACCGGAACGGTCAGTTCCACGGCCACCACCGATCAGATGATCGTGGCCAGCGCGTCCTCAAACGTTGCCGATGCAGCCGTAACCTTTCCTCCTGGATCGCTGACCGTATCCACCGAAATTTCCCTCGGTGAAGCCACGGACAAGAGTGCAGGGATTCTTGCGGAACTGGGTGTGACGGATGCTCTGCAGACCATGGAACCGATTTACGTCGGTCCCGCCACCGGCTGTCGCTGAACCTTTGACCATTCAGCTGCCTTTGCCTTTGGAGGATCTTGATGCGACCTTGCGTCTTCACGGCGATAGCAAGCTGGTCCTTATTTATGTGATCTACAATGAAGGCTGGAAGGCCGGCATGATTCCATTGAATGACCATAACCTGGTTGGTGCATTCATGAAGCAGACCATGCCGGGTCTTGGTTATTTTCAGATTGTTTACATGAACAGTGCCAAGGGGGAACAGGAAGTCACGTCCCAGGTTACGCCTGGATTGGGAAGTGCGGCCAAGTAGATCAAAAGAAGAAGGGGGCTTTCAAGCCCCCTTTTTTTATGGCTCAGGCTACATCCTTGAGTGGCACCCGCAGGCTCTCAGGCACGGGAACTTCCAGCCGCATGGTGCTGCCTTCCCCGAAACGCGATTCGATGTGGAAACGGCCATGGACACGGCGCACAGCCGCAAGAATCGACGACATCCCGACCCCGCGGCCTGAAATTTCCGTTGTCGTATCGGCACTGGAAAGCCCATCGAGGAAGATGAGTTCCAACTGCTCCTGTGGACTCATTCGATCGATTTCCTGCTGCGTTTTCAGGCCCAGGGCCACGGCTTTCTTCTTCAGCTTTCCGACATCAATGCCGCGGCCATCATCCTTCACGATCACCTGATAATGATTGTCCTTGCAGTCGATCGTAAATTCTATCCGGCCGGTCGCATTCTTGCTGCCACGCATACCCTCCTCTTCAATCCCATGGTCAATGGAATTGCGAATGAGATGCATGACGCCCTGCAAAACGCCGCGCATGGTATCGACATCGACCAGCGTATCCAGACCCTTTGTCACGAAGCGAACATCCTTGCCGAGGCGGTGGGACAGCTTCGCCACGAACTCTTCGGTCGGCCCCAGAAGGAGGGAAGCCGGTTTCTGCAGAACGACAGCGGTCCAGGTTTGCAGGCGCGAAGCCTGATTGCCAGGAAGATCGGAAATGAGGGTTTTGAGGCGTTCGATTTGGGTCGAACTCACTTCAAAGTTCACCTCATGCAGGCCTTCATATTCAAAGCCTATGATCTGGGCGTGAGTGTTGATGAAGGAACGGAAGGCCTCCTCCACCTGCTGCACGTGGGCTTTGGTGATTGTGTGTTCATCTTCAATGCCGTGGACCACGCTGGCAATATCCACAAGGCCCCACGACGCGGCATTTCCTTTGATGGTGTGCAGGATTCTGCGCACGGTTTCCTGGTTCTTTGCCTGCGCCAGGCCAAGGGCCTGATGAATCTGTTCCTTGACTTCAGTCATGTACTCCTGGAAACCTTCCCTGCGCCGCAGGATGCCGACGAGGATGCGGTTGGTCTGAGCCTCCCGCTGGGCCGCTTCGAGCTGACTGATGTCGCTGATGGTATAAAGTATGCGATCGACCTTGCCATTCTTGCGAATGATACTGGGTTCACAGCGCAGGATGCGGCCATTGATTTCAAAACGCTCGGGCATCTGACTCAGGGTCACCGTAGACGGCATGATGTCTTCAAAAACCTGATCCATGCAGAGTCCGTAGTGCTCGGCCGCGCGTTTATTCATCTTCAAAGCCTGAACGATAGTCAGGCCGCCCAGCTTCGTCTGGCCGAACAGAGTCTGACAGGACCTGGTGTATTCATCATGGATCACCATGTTACGGTCCACCACAAGGAAACCGAAGGTCACATGGTTCAGGATGGTCTTGATGGTTTCCGTGCGCGATTCAACCTGCTGCTCCAGCGTCTCCGAGTACTTCTTCAGCTCCTGGTTACGCACTTCCATGATTTCGCGTTTACGACGGTTTTCCTCATCGCGCTGACGGGCCTTTTCCATCTGCCGATGGATGACGGACTGAGCCCCGGCGTTATACAGTTCAATCACCTTGTGCTTCAGGATATTGACCGTTTTTTCTGCAGCTTCCGCTTTCTTCTGCCATGCATTGATATCTTTTGGCTGGCTCATGCGGCTTTCCTCCCCAAGGCGATACCCACCAGTGTCTGGTTGATGTGCAGTCCGTTTAATTGTTCACCGTAGGTATCGAAGCCGATGATATTCCGGCTGATGCTCTGCAGGCTGTTGCCGAGCTGCGGGAAGTTGTTATCCTTGCCAGCTTCCAAAGCCCTCAGGATGCAGTTGCAGGCCAGGAAAAATTCGGCCGGCTGCTGGGCGGATTGGAAGGATTGAATATCCTTCTGCAGGGCTGCCGGCATATCCAGGTGATCGCCGATCTCCAGCACCATGCCCTCTTCCACCCCGCAGTAGAATACGATCGAGCCATCGCTTTCAATTTTCTGCACCGAGCGCACATAGAGTTCGTTATTGACCCGAAAGAGCAGCGGGTTGACGAAGGCCACATCCGCGGTCACCTGGCTGACGGGCATCCCCAAGGACGCCGCATAGGCTTCCAAAGCCGGCATGCCGTCGAGTTCATAAACCCGACGCTGGGCAGTGTCCACGCGGGTCACCACGAGCTGCCGCGGCGTTTTCAAAAAGTGCTGATGTTTGATGATGCGAAAACCATCCTGACTGTCAGCCATGATCAGGGCTGCGGCCTGCGGATAGCTTTTGCCATTGACGATGATCCGGGTTTCCTTGAATTTCAGATCATCACCTGCCGAGCCACCCAGGAGAGGGATGCCTTCCAGGGCGTCTGCGACCAGCGCCGACACCAGTTCCTCTTTCATGGAAAGGCCGTCGATAAACGTCACGCAAAACTGCCTGTCCGGATTGATATGATCACGGTCCAGCGCAAAGTTTTGTAGCATCTGATCCACGGTTTTACGGGCGCGGGTTTCATCCAAAGAGTTCAGTTTATCCAGAACGGTGGCCTGCCAGCGAATCTCAGGCGACCAGATGCCGGCCATCACCAGACTGCCATTGTAATGCGCTCCATTCATATGCTCGCCGGAAGTGGAGCAGCCAGCACAAGGGACTCCAGGGTAGTGCTTTTCCACGGCCTGTGCCACAGCATTGGAATCCTGCTGTGTGGAATGGAAGACGAAAATGAAACTCGGTTTTGTCCTGGGCCACTGACTCACGATCGCGGCGACCGCGGCGGCTCCGTCAGACAATTGCGAAACACCATTATGGACTTGCATAGAATTCCCCTGCAGAAAAGAGGCGGATGATACGGACATGAAGGCCCCTTCGTCGCGGGTCGCCGAAACTTGAAATTTTCCGGTCTGATGCGCTAAAGCACGGCGTTGACCTACAAATGACGGCGGGACGGAAGGCCTTTTTATTCCAAGCGTGGCAGTGGGCAGGGAAAAATGACTCAAGCTTTCTGCCGACACGTAAGAATTTATGCCTCAAAAATTTTTTGAACCCAATCCCTGGGACTCCCGTCTATAGCTCCAGCCATCATGGGAGGAAAGTCGATGTCATCATCCTTAACGGCCCGGCGTCTGATGACGCCGGAGCAATTCACAACGCACATTCAAACCAGGTTTGGGCTGGATCTTTCCAAACCCTGGCGCGGTCGCACCTCGGCTCTGCAACGTTATCTTTTGCCGCTCGGCGGTCTGGATCACGACACGATTTATGAACGTGATCGGGATCTCAAGGTCCAGCATCTTCTCGCGGTCCAGGCCATCGCCTGGGAAGCGGCGGTCCGCATCATCGAGAAAAATTCCGCCGCGCTGCCCACACCTGAGCCGCAGCCGGACCTTTGGAAGGATCAGCTGCAAAAATTTTACATACGCATTCACAGCAGGCCAGCGCTGGATCAGGAGGTCCAGTTCCTGGAGCAAAGGTTTCGTCAGCTCCTGCAGCAAAACGTCTCGCCGCAGCAGGCCTGGACCGCTGTGGTTTATACCCTCCTTGCCTCCGTGGAGTTCTGGTACCTATGAAACCTTATCCCATATCGCGGCGCCACCTTCTGCGTCATACGCTCAGTACACTCGTGTTAAGCCAGCTCGGAAGTCTTAAACTTTTAACCCAGGGGGAATTCATCGAGAGGGCTTACGCGCAAAGCCAGGATCCCCATCGATTCCTGCACATTTTCTTAAGAGGCGGCTGGGATTCCGCCCTGGCTGTTGATCCGGTCCTGGGGGACAAACAAAAGTCGGGCGCCTACGAGCCCGCTTACCTGAAGGAGGAGGTGCGGACTGTTCCAGGCAAGGATCGTCTTTACGTGGGTTCCGGTCTTTTGCCGGCCCTTTCAGCTTTTGCCGCTCTGCCCACGGCCTTTATCAACGGTCTTTATGTGGATGTGACCGCGCATCCTCTGGCGGAACAGTATGCGCTCTCCGCCCGCATGAGTCTCAGTCGCAGCCGGGAGTATCCCGCGCTTGCAGCTTTAATGGGAGCCAGCAGTGCCGTGTTTCCGGCTCATCTGGTGCTTGGTGGTCGCATTCCACTCGGAGAGACGGCGGTCCGGACGCCACCCTTGGGTTCCAACGACATCGAAGGCATGCGGGGAATGATGGCTGAACCGGGCGTGGATGCCGACTGGAATCCACCGCAGAGAGAGCTTCTGCGCGGTCTGCTCCAGGACTACAATCAATTGGAAAGCCGCCTGGCTTCGCCCCTGCGGCAACCGGCCATGGAGGACTGGATCCGGCTGCAAAGCTCTCTCGATGGAATTTACGATCGACGCCTGGATCAGGTTCTGGTCGCCGATTCTGCCCAGCAGGAAGCCTACGGTGCAGCGAATTCAGGGGATAATGCCGGGCTCATGCTGGGGGCCTTGCAACTGCTGCGAACCGGACTTTCCCCTTATGTGACTGTCCTGCTGAAAGGCTTTGATACCCACAATCAGGAACTCAATTCACAAAAGCCCAGACAATTGGACTTCGCGCGGGCCCTGGCCGCTCTGGTGCAGGATCTGCGGCAAACCCCTGATCCCGCGCGTCCTGATCGCAGTCTTGCCGATACCACCACGCTGCTGATTGGTTCGGAATTCGTGCGGACACCTCGATTCAATGGGGCCGATGGAACGGATCATTGGAAATCGGCTTCGGCCATCCTCATGGGCAAGGGCGTGCGCGATAACGTCATCATCGGTCAAACCAATGCCAAAGCGGAGGCCATGGGCTGGGAAAACCAGAAGCCCGTCCCGCGCACCGACCTTAATGCTTTGACGCATGAAGCGATCGCAGGGGCCATTCTTCTGCGCATGGGTTTGCCTGATGCTCAATCCACTCTCGGCAAGGAGGCTGTTCATGGGCTCTTCTCTTAAATGGATCGGACTGCTGCTGATCGTGGGCTGTCTTCAAGCTGCAACCCGCAGCACACTTTCTCTCCGCGAGGCCCGTACCTATTCCTTTATGATTCGTGATCATGGTCCAAGCCCTGATGAAGTCATGGCGCTTCAGCACGGTCGTGTATCATGGTCCGAACTGCTCCAGGGATGGCTCACGAGCGAGGCCCACCAGCTGCGCATGGAACGGTATTTCGATGACATGATGGGATTTCGCGACCAGCTGAACGTCCTGCCACAGAATGCGCGGCTTTCGAAATCAGCCGATGGTGTGTACTTTGCCCCGGGAAAAGGCGGCTGCCCCAAGGCCGAGGCCGTTCGTGCCGAAGCCTGGTGGCTGCCCCCGGGGTCCCAGGCTCTGTTTTGTCCGAATCTGATGCAGACGGATCTGACCGTCACCGTGGAGGGCAAGGCTATCGTCTGCACGAAACCCGGACGTCAGGGATTTTTGCATCCGGCCTGTGGTTGTGGGCCGGATCGCATCCGGTGCATCGCAGGTGAGGATGCCAAGCTTTTACAGGAGGAAGTGCAGCGGGAATTTTCCGCGCGGGCTGTGCAGGTCTATCAAAGCGATCAGACCTGGCTGGATCTCCTGGCGGCTCCCCGGTTTTTAGGAACCAGGCGGCTCTACTGGCTTTATGTTCAAAGTCTGGCGCAGACCAACCCGCAGATTTATACGGACGAGCTGCTGCAAACCCTGCGCGGTCTGCCTCTGGATGCAGCGGTGACCCTTGACTTTCCAGAAGGAGCGGAACGTGCAGGGATTGCCACCGCCCCGGGTTTTCTTGTGCAGTACAATAATTTTCGCTCACGCATTGCAGGGCTCACGCGCTCTTTTCTCTGTCAGGATGTCAATCCCACCCTGAACACGGATGGCATTCAAACCTTTGTCAATCCAAGCCTCAAGAAAGTGGACCGCGCTCATGCGGAAAAGGCGGATTGTTCCAGTTGTCATTATGCACTGGATAATCTTGGTGGTGCGGTGATGCCCTGGACGGACCGTGGGGTGTATCAGCCGAAAATTTCCAACCTGGCTCATGCTTTTGGTCAGGAAGGACAGGGGCCCCGCTTTCTGATGCAGAGTTTTGTGGAGCGCGGTCCCGGTTTTGAAGACTGCATGGCGCGACGAGCGTGGGAGGATTTCTCGGGACAGCGTTGGAATGAGACCCCGGAGCCGGTTCGCAGCACCGTGCGCAGCTGGGTGGCGTCCGGACCAAGGGCCCTCATGCATCAGTTGATTGTGTCGACAGAGTTGTACCAGGCCATGACGCAAGGAACACCCGGTACGCAGCCGGACGAACTGAGCGCCGCGGATTGGGAGGTCATCCGTCCCATTGTCCAGCAAAGCTGTAGCGGTACCAGTTGCCATAGTCGTGGGACCCGGCAGCCAGCCTACGCCGAGCTTCCGAGCCTTTGGGTGACGGACCGGGACAAATTGGTCGATCGTTTGCAGCGAACGGATGCCGGGCAGATGCCACCACGCAGTCGCCCCTTAAGTAACGAAGATCGAGCGATTCTCTTGCAAAAAATTTTATAAATACGATTCACCAATCGAAAACGGTATTTGGCATCAGGTCTCCTCTTTTCTGTTTATGCATTTCATTCTAGCTCTTGACGGCGATGCATAAGGATTATACAAGCCCCCGCTGACCAACGTTTGAGGCTTGAGAGAAATTATTCATTGAAGAGAGAACTGCGATGCCATTGAAACATTCCCTGGGACTGCTGATCCTGACAGCAAGCGCGGCACAGGCCGCGGAAGTTCGTGTTGATGCCTTTTCATCGAACGGCGATTGTGGCACCAGCCCAAGCTTTGACGTGGTGGAAACTTCCCCGCTCAATACGACTAATAACACCAAGGGTGAATCGCTGCGGGTCTTCTTCAGCGATTTCCAATTGGCGACCAGCTACGCGGGAACCGTTCATAAAAACTGTGTGCTCGATGCTGAGGTGAGAATCCCCGCCGGCTACCGTTTCCGTCCGGTCTCGGCCGCTGCGGAAGGTTCGTATTTCCTGCAGCCCCAGGGCCAGACCCAGGGCTACATTCGTGTCAGCTATGAAGTCGAGCCGACCGGCTGGGGCGCGGAAGCGTCGAATCAAACTCCGTTCACAGGTCAGGGTGATATCAACTGCATCGCCAAACTTGATGAACAGTTTGTGCTGGGCTGCTCGACTGAGGACACTCTGGTCAATCTGCATACCAATATCGACCTTAGCATCCATCAGAGCGGGAATAACTTTTCCCAGATGGAGATCGACGCCTCGCGCCAGAATCATGATCTGTCCTGGCGCTGGGAACTCTTCTCCTGCTCGATTCCTTTTGAGGATCGCGACTTCAAAACCACCTACGTCGCCTACAATGGTCAGGCCATTCCCGCGACCGTCCGTTTCTCGGGCTCGCAAGGAACCTTCAAAACCTCGGGTTTCAGCGGCAAATTCACTCATGTGACATACAGCAATCGCGGGCGTACCGTGCAGGGCAAATGGTCAGCGAGCGGTAGCGGTGGAACCTTTGTGTTTCAACTCGTCAGCGACTCGACCGGTGAATTCAAAGGCAGCTGGAAGGATGCAAGAAATCCCAACCACGGCGGTGTTTGGAACGGGCGCTACCTTAACTGAAATCAGCTACATTGTTTCACCCAAAAGATAATTCTTTGAAAAAAGTTTCTCCTGCGCTGCAACAATTTTTCGATTCGTCGTTCTGTTAGTAGACGCTGAAAAAAAGTTCAGCCAGTGCAATACCCCACAAAGAGGTTTTCGTATGAAAAAGTTTTTGGCTCCCCTGGCTTTGGTTCTGAGTTCTGCCGTATACGCGACTCCCTTCACCATCAGCGAACCGATTGTGAATGAAGACTGCGCGAAGGATTCGGAAATCCGCGTTGTGGAGGAAAACGGTGAATATTACATCAAAGCCTTCTTTGATGGTTCGATGAACGCCATCGCGGAAGCCGGCTCGCAGTATCAGAAACGCCGTTGCACACTGGATTTTAAACTGTCGGTTCATCCGAACTATCAGATCGACGTCTTCGACTTCGCTGTGGACGGCATTTATAACCTCTCCGAAAAAGGCATCGCCCGTCTGACCGTTTCGCATCGCGTGGGCAATGCGCCCTCCGTTCGTGAAACCGTGTTCTTCTCCCAGGCGAATGGCAGCCCAGTTGCCGGTGATATCACCAACTTCGTCGGCTCGATCTTCGGCTATCAGTTGCAAAACTACGGCTCGTGCGGTGCCTCGGGCATTCCACTCGAGACCTCCGTTTACGCTTCGGCCACTCAGCCGTCCAGCGACGAGGGTCTGACCCAGATCGATCTGGATCAGGGCGTGTCGGCCACCCAGGGTTACACCATCTGTAAGGTGAAAGTGAAACCCTGCCACTGATCTCCTGTGAAAAGGGGCGGTGATCCGTCCGCCCCTTTTTTCTCCAACACACCAGGATGGGATTCATCATGTTGATCCGATCATCGTTTATCAGCCTGCTTATGACGGCGTCCTTGACCGCGGCCGCACCCTGCGATCCCATATCGGAAGGCACGGAAGATCGTCCCGAACCTGTTCCGGAAATAATCGAACGCGTGGACCTGACGCTCATCCCCGAGGAAAGCGCCTGTGGCACGGGATACAAGGTGGAAAAGGATGAGTCCGGTGCGGTTCACATTGGGTTTGATGACCTGATCAGTGAAGCTGCTCTGGGGAAATATCGGGCCGCCTGCCGTCTTGCGGGTACAATCGTTATTCCCAAAGGCTATCGTCTGGATCCTTCCGTGGCGCTCGCGGCCGTTATCAAAGGCACGCTGTACGGAACGATTGATAATATTACCGGACGCTTGAAATTCAGCCTGGGCCGCCATACCGGTCGTGATTTCCAGCTGATGCAATATTCCGAACCGACGACCGAAGAGCTGACACAAATTGTCAAAATGGATTTGAAAGCCCAGCTGCCCGATGTGCCCACGAGTTGCACCGAGGACTTTACCTGGTCCGTCTCGCTCTTTGTGGAATCCACCATCAACGGCAAGGCATCATCGCAAATTGAAGAGATTAGGCTCGATCGTTTGAACCTGGTTCCCATCGATTGCCGATCCTAGAAGGAAATTGTCATGAAAAAAGTTTTTGGTATTCTGGCTGCTCTCGGTTTTTCGCAGGCGGCCTTCGCATCGATCGCAAGCGTGGAATCCATTCAGACCAATGCCGGCTGCGGGGACCTTGATTATGATATCGCGGAAACCGCCGCCAATTCCAATGCAGCCCAGGGTATCCTCGGTGAGTCGCTGCGGGTCCACTTCAATGACTTCCATATTCAGGCCAACCGGCCTGGTGAAGTGAAACGCACCTGCAAACTCGATGCGGTGATTCGCATCCCTGCCGGCTACCGTTTTCTGCCGCGCGCGGCTTATGCCGAAGGCGCCTACAGCATCCAGCCTCAAGGGGCCAGCAAAGGCACCATTCACGTCACCTACGATGTGCGTCCGGCCGGTCGCTTTGCCGAGAGAACGAACGAGAAGGCTCCCTGGTCCGGTGAAGGTGATTTCACCTGCCGCGGTGATCTGGTGGAAACAGAGTTTCTGCTTTGCGCCAATCACGATACCTATGTGACCCTGGGCACCGATCTGACTCTGAAGCTGCAGCAGGCAGCTGGTGGTCAATCGCTGATTGAGCTCGACACGGCACGCAAGGATGTGGATCTGGCCTGGGACTGGCAATTCAAACCCTGCGTCAACTATTTTGAAGGACGCACCTTCCGCGCCTACATGAAAATCGGCCCCACCAGCACCCTGCCTTTGCGTTTCCAACCCTACGAGGACAAGGGATCTCTGCTGACCGAAACCGGCAAAGAGGGCGCACTGAGTCAGGTCGTATACAGTGATGACGGAAAGTCTGTGTCCGGAAACTATACCCTGGATGGCAAAAGCGGTCGATTTTCGGTCAACGTGATCGATACGGAGTCAGGCGAATTCCGCGGCAGCCTGAATGGAAACGATGGAACCAAAGGCACTTTCTTTGGATATTACGCGCAATAACTGAAGCTCAGATGAGAATACGCGAAGCCTGGCAAAATCCTTGCTTATGGCTTCGCGCTGTTCTTTGGGACACACGCCTTTCAACACTCTCCCGAACAGCATGGCACAGTCACTGGATCAGAGAGGATCACCATGCAAGCTCTTGCTCAAAAGTCCTGGCTCCCCATCGATTTCAATCGATTTTATCAAACCCATGAGCTGCTCGTTCGTGCCATCGTGCGCCAGTTTCATTTTCATGATGCCGCCGCGGATGACCTTGTTCAGGATATTTTTATCAAGGCCTGGCGAGGTCTGGATCAGCTCGATAATCAGGCCGCTCTGGGTGCCTGGCTCAAGGTCATTGCCCGCCATGAGTGTCTCAATGAAATCAGAATCCAGAAGAAGCAAAGGCATCTTGTGTCCGTGGAATGCGTGCCGGATGAAGTGGAAGCCACGCCGGGACACGAACTGTTTGAAGTCACCCTTCTGCAGCTGGAGGAATATCTCGCGGTGCTGCAGGATCTGATTCAAAGCCACAAGGACCCTTTGCGTCGCGAGATCGCCTGTCTTTTCTATTTGGAGCAGCGTTCCATCAAGGAGATTGGACAGCATTTGAAGATGAAGCAGAACACCGTGCTCTCCCACCTGCGCCGTTTCCGTTTAATCGCCACCAAAGCCATGCATCGCTGGATGGCTGAGCATGCCCATCTCTGAGTCGCCACCATCTGTGTCATAATTCCGTAATCGCTTAATTTTTCTGAATACCAAACCCAGGTTCCCCGTCGTTATTATCTTACATAATTTTCCGAGTCTATCCACGGATCGAGGGGGGAACCGCCATGCGGAGTCTGGTCGGGATACTATTGTCGTTTGTGCTGGTGGGCTGTGGGACGGACTTCCGATCCCCGCGCTATGGTCTGGATGGAGAGCAGGCGCTCGTTCTCCACAATCCAGGCCTCACCGGACCTTACCGGGTTCAGTCCTATCTGCCGTCCGGCAGCAACTCCGGATATAAATCCGTGATCATTTATTATCCCGAGGCTCCTTTGGATGAAACTCTGCCCGCGACCACACTGTCCGGCGGTTTCACCAACACCAAGGAACACTTGTCATGGATGGGACAGCACCTGGCCAGTCATGGCTTTATTGTGGCTGTTTTCACGCCGACCCATCCTTACTCTTTGGATGCCAGGACCTGGTCGAAGGGACACAAGGCTTCGCTGGAGACGCTGCTCGTGGAAAGCGATAAGGACAGCACGCCGATAGCCGGACGCGTGGATCCGGAGCGCATCGGTCTGATGGGCTTTTCCTATGGCGGTGCGGGGACGATCCTGGCCGCAAACGATCTGGATGAACGGGTGCGGTCGGCCGTAACGTTCTGCGCTTTCAATCCGCAAACACCGATGAATCCCATCCCGATGCTCTTCATTACTGGCACGAAGGATACGGTGGCTTCCCCCAATCGGATTCTATCCGCCTTCCAGAACTTCACCACGAATGAGCCCAAGGCCTATGCGAAGTTCAATCAGCTCGGCCACGGCGATATCACGAACGGAGGACGATTTCATGAGACCATCGCCCGTTATATGACGGCGTGGAGTCAGGTCTTTCTCGCCGGCATTCCTGCCTATGACACCTATATTGATGGTGAGGAAGCCCAGCAGCAAATTGGTGATACCAGCGTGTTTGCGAAGACCACGGATTACATATACGCGGAATAGGGACTGTCGATCGGTTGCGGTGACTCCAGGATCCTGCTATAACTCACGGGACCCACGCGTGAGTTCACCCAATCGGAGTTCTTATGACGACCGAGCGCGTCCGTATCAAAACCACACTGCCCATCGATGAAGTGGAAAAACTCAAGGCCTGGGCCGTGGAGCGGCAGACCACGGTCACAGCCATCATAAGGCAGCTGATCCGTTACGGGGAATTTATCGAGGGAATTGAGAAGAGCGCGGATCGGCGACTTTTGGTGGAAGAGGCCGATGGTCGCATGTTCGAAATTCGCTGGATCGATCCGGTCACGGACGCAGAATAAACGTGGCGGGAATCGAGGTGAGGTTCTCCGACCCGGGAACTTTCCACTGCAGCTCAAGGGCAATCCGATAACGCGGTCCCTGAAAGTAGGGCACCCGTACCTCATGCAAGCCTTCTGTCAAAACCACGACCGCTGACTTTTGAATTTGCGCATGCTGGCCATCGTTGTCGATCACCTCATGACCGTCGATAAAAAGGCGGCTGCCGTCATCGGAATTCAGACTGAACTCATAATCACCGCTCACCGGCACCTGCAATTTGAAACGAATATCCAAACCAAACCATTCAATCAAACCTTCGACTCCTGGAAACCCTTCCTTGAAATCGCGGTCGGTAATATCGAGCTGCTTCAGGCAAAGCTTTTTGGTTGCCGTGAGGCTCGTGAAGTCAGGAAGATGCGGCGTGCCCGGAGGCAAAGTATAAAGATCGGCCACCATGTGGCGATCGGGATCCTTTTCACAGTCCTGGAATAACGGCTCCGGCACCGGATCCGGCGGCAGCGGAACGGGGGCGGGCAGAGTGGTGGAATCGGGCGGCGGCAGCGGCTCAGTTGTCACAGGATCCGGCTGCTTCAAGGGCGGCGTATGAACTGCATCACCACGTTGAAAATTGGATTTTTGGCAGGCGATGGCCTGGAGAAGGATGAGGAAGCTGGCAGATCCGATCAGAAAAAAGCGCACAACAGGAGCCCTCCTGCCCTGGGTATACCAGCTTTTCTTCAGGAATTTTTCACAGGATTGCGGGGCTCAGGAAAAGCGTCTTTGCGGTGTCTTCAATCCCGCAGCATCCGCAGCCGGAGAGAAATCGAGGATCAGATTTCCCCCGCTGGAACGCACCGTAAATTCATAGGATTGAAGGGCTTCAAGCACGGGGTGTTCCGCATCGGAATCCAAAGAGGGATGCAGGGCCATCGCAAGAACCCGGACCGACCCCAGCCAGGCATGGCAGGACGGAGTTTCGAACATCCGGGCCTCAGTTGCCTTGATTTGCATCTTAAGAATGTCGACGCAGGGAATGCGATATTGTTCCATCAGACTTGAGACGGTGATGGTGGGCACGCTGCTGTCGCGCTCCCAGACACCATCCTCCTGAGCGAGTGCTGCCTGGATGGGTTTGATATTGGGATAATGCCGGGTATTGCGCTGCATGGCCTGAAAGCTGATTTCATCAGCTTCCAGGGCATAGATGAAGGCATGCGGATAGAGTTCGGCCAGGTAGATCGATGAAAATCCCACCGACGCACCGGCATCAATTATCACGCGCACATCGTGGCGACCGGCCAGCCGTCGATATTCCTGGAGGATGAAGACCTGCTGAAACTCCCAGGCATCGGCGCTGTCCTCGCGAATCATCAGGCCGGGATCACGTTCCGACCGGTCGATGACAAAGCCGTTCTCGCCTAATAAAAAGCGATAAAACGTCATAAGGCCTTGGCCCAGGCCGAGCCGGCCGACATAGAAGGGAAGCAGAGTCAGCAGGAAAAGGCGCTGGGCCAATGGCTGCAGCGGCCAGCCTGTGGCCCGATTCCAGCGATTCAGGGATGCCGCGAGCGCTCGTCGGACACGCATCAGCCAGGGTTTCTGCCAGGTCGGATTCTGTTTCATAACGGCCTTTTCCCCCTATCTGCCCACCGAGCGTGTCGGCTTCCCAGGGGCAGGTTCAAGGCGGGTATTCTTACTTTTGCCGAGCAGGACGAACAAAGAATAACAGGGGAACATCATGTCCGTGGATTTTTTCCAATACTCTCGAATTATTGGAGTCCAGGCCCCTAAAAAAGTCAGTTTCGTTTGCCAGCGAAAAGCTATAGAAGCGGAGGGTGACTTTTTTTTGTGCGGAGATCCACCTTGCTGAAAATATTGATTATGCTTGCGGCGATTGGTCTCACCCCTGTGGCAGGCGCTCAGGCCATGACGTTGAACTGCGGATCACCGCCGGACTTTGCCAGCCAGGGCCGGCATCTGAAAGTGAAAACGCAGGGACGCTGGGAAGCCTTGGGCTTTGGCCATACCCGTCTCAATTATAGTTTGGAGTATGGCATCGATTGCGTCGACGGCGGATCCTGCTGGGCCACGGCTCAATCTCAGGGAGCCGGTATCCTTGCGAATCCAAACTACCGGCCGATCCATTATCACCACTATCAGCAGTTTGTGCTGGATCCTGTTCCGGCTGTGGAGCAGAGTTTTCTGTTGCTGCCAGAACACATGCCAGCGGCACGAACGGAATTTCGCGCTTACCTGATGCTTGATTCTGTCCATGGCAGCTTCGGTGCCACCGTTCCTCTTCAATGCCAGGGAGAACCCGTGAGTCCTTTCAGTTCCGCTATTTCCGCAGATGCTGTAACGGAAATCGCCCGCGCGGATCGCATCATTCAGGAGGATTTTGGATTTCCTCAGCTGCGCCTGCAGGCGGATGTCGAAACCCTGCAGCAGCAGATTGATGCTGGCCCTGCCGATAGGGTTTCCGTCTCCAAAGCCACCCAGCTCGCCCTTGCTGTTATCTTTGAAGATTTTGAGGGAATCGAAGCGCCTTTGCATATCGCCGCGGACGGCTGGGCTTCAACCCACAATCAAAAGTTGACGGGAAAATTGAATCTCGATGAGAAGGTGGAGGTCCGTCGTTTCCTGCGCGAGCAGATGCAAAACCCCAAAACCTCGCTGTCGCTTTATTTGGGACGCACGATTCAAGGCCAGGTCTATCCGCCGGAACAAGGCGAGAGCATGCAGGACAACTGGATCTTTTTCCTGTCCGTGCCCACGCTGTCCGATCACCTTTATTGGGTGATCGTCGATCGCAAGGGCCAGACAGCACCCTATCTTTACGGCTTCAACTGATCAGGCTTCGGATGACACCGGCTCCGGCGTTTCCGCGGTCGGTGCTTCAAGGTTCTGCATGCGATAGCCAACCCCGGGTTCCGTGATAATCAGCTTGGGTTTATTGGCATCGGCTTCCAGCTTCTGCCGCAGATGCCCAATATAAACACGCAAATATTGGATGTGTTCGACCGATTTGGGACCCCAAACTTCGGTCAGGATCTGATTGTGCGTCAGGACCTTGCCACGATGTTTGATCAAACACTTCAGCAGTTCATATTCCGTGACCGTGAGGCGAATTTCCTTGCCGTCCAGAGTCACCTTCCGCGTGGCGAGGTCCACCACAAGGCCGCCTGAGCTGTAAACCGGCGTGGCGAGACCCACCTGATGACTGCGCATCGCCAGACGCAAACGGGCCAGAAGCTCGCCCAGCATGAAGGGCTTTCGAATGTAATCATGAGCGCCTGAGTCCAGTGCATTGACGATGCTTTCCTCGTCATCCCGCACCGACAAAATGATGATGGGTCCCTGGTACCATTCGCGCAGCTGATGCAACACCTTGATGCCATCCATATCCGGCAGGCCAAGGTCGAGGATGATTCCATCCGGACTTTGTTGAATGGCCATTTGGATGCCTTCCTCACCGGTTCGCGCTTCCATGACCTCATATCCATGGGGGGCCAGGGCCAGGCGAATGAAACGACGGATCTGGTTTTCATCGTCAATGACGAGCAGATGTTGTTTTTTGCTCTGATTCATGTTCACTCCGGTGAAGGTCAAGCTTGGCTACGTGGGGAGCGCCTGCTGATGGCAGGGAAGGATCACGGTAAACATCGCTCCGCCTTCGGGGTGGTTCGCGGCCTCAATACGCCCACTTTGAGCCTCAATAAATCCCTGGGCTATCGACAAACCCAGACCGAGGCCTCCAGGATTCTGCGGCGAACCACGATAAAACTTTTCAAAGACCTTGGCTGGCTCGGCCAAGCCTGGTCCATGATCCCGTATGCAAATATAGGCACAATCTTCCGACGCGCGTACAGAAATTTCGATGGCTGTGTCTTTTGGCGTATAAGCCCGGGCATTATGGATAATGTTGGCCAGAGCCTGGTCAACCAGCACCGGATCCACCCAAATCTCGGGTATGTCTTTCTGAACGTCGAGATGGATGGCCTTCCGATTGCCTTCCAATTCCAGCCTTTGCACCACAACGGCCAAAAGGTCACGAATGTCACAGAACTCGCGTCGGGGTTTCAGCATGCCCGAGTCAATACGGGTCATATCGAGCAGATTTTCCACGACGCTGCGCAGACGCTTGGATGCCGTGAGAATTTCGGCCGCCAGACTTTGGACGAGGTGCTGATCGCGGCTGGTCGTTTCATCCATCAGGGCGCTGGATGAGCCTGTAATGGCCACCAAAGGGGTCTTGAGTTCATGAGAAACGGAATTCAGGAGCGTTTTATAGAGCATCTGGGTCCGCTCCATGACCTCAACCGTGCGGGACCGCGCCTGGAAATTTTCACGTTCGATCGCCACAGCGATCTGGTGCGCTGAGGTGGCGGCAAGACGCTGCTTATCCTCGCTCTTTTCCAGAATGGCTGCATTGGCCACGAGCAGGATGCCGACCAATCCGTCACGGCCGATCAAAGGCAGATAGAGACGCCCGGAATGCGTCCGGTACAACGCGAAGTCACGGGTGGAACTCTCGTTGGCAAAGGTTTCCAAAAGCTCCTGGCATTCCTCCGGGCTCGCCTTGATCTGACTTTTCGGATGCCATTCCAGCTGAGGTGGCCCGTCCTCCTCCCCGAAGGTGATAAAGGCCAGGGCGACCCTTTGATCGAAGAGATCGCTCATGGCCTGACAGGAAATCTGGGCCACATCATCCCGGGATTGGGCCTGGGCCAGCTCCCGCGCCAGGGTAAAGAGCAGCTGCGTGGCCTGCTCCCGAAGATGCAGGGCGTTGGCCTGATTCTTCAGCTTGTTCACCAGACCGCCGATGCTGACCGCCGCAATAAAGAGGGCGACCACAGTCGGCAGATCCTTGGGCTCATCCGGTGGAAAGAGCCAGTAGTAGTAGATCAGAATCAGAAGCGAGGCGAGACTGAAGATCGTAATGCGGGCAAAGAAGAGACCGGAGACAGCGATGGCGATCATAAAGAAAATGCCAACCGCCACATGCCCGATAAAGGGTTCAATCAAGGTGCCGAGCAGGAAGACCGACGTCAGGATCGGTATGGAAATCTTGAGTTCGTGCCAGGTGATGAGTTGCCGTTTCTGGCTGGACGGTGGGGGCAGCACGGGCATGGAATAAGAGCCTCACAAGGCGGAAATAAGAAGAGCCTGCCAAATATTGCCATCGTGGACGACAATACCTGACAGGCTCTGCAAAGTCTAAAATTTAAGGTGCTGCGGGTGCAGCCTCTTCACCACCGACCGGGTTCGAGACCGGATCGGTTGTAATCGCAAAGTCGATGATTTCATTCTTGCGAACGATATCGATCAGCTTCACAACCATTTCATAGGGAGTCTTGGCATCAGCGCTAATGCTCGCTGCCAGGTTCACTCCAGGTTTCTTTTCGCGCTCAGCACGGATCTTGGGACCCACCTCGTCGAATCCAACGGGGGCATTGTCCATCCACAGCTTGCCTTCTCTATCGATGGCAAAGTTGAGGGTTTTCTCGTCCGGCTTTTGCGTCTGAGCTGAGTCCGCTTCTGGCAGTTTCAGTTCAATCGCTTTGTTTGCGATAAAGGTAGCCGTCACCATGAAAATGATGAGCAAAACAAGCATGATATCGACCAAGGGCGTTACGTTGATACCCGAGATCTCTTCGTCATTGTTATCCGCTGCTCCACCAGCCATGTCGTTTTCCTTTCAGGCTTATAAAACTTATTTGCCTTTGGAGTTGAAGTCGTCGCCCAGACCGGCCACCAGGGTGCTCACCATGGCTTGCGCGTCCGTTGCGATAACTTTGATCTGACGTTGGAAGTAGTTGAACGCGATAACGGCTGGGATAGCGACCAAGAGACCGATAGCAGTTGCAACAAGAGCTTCCGAGATACCTGCCATCACAACCTGTGCACCACCTGCTGGGTTGGTACCGAGATCGTGGAACGCTTTAATAATACCAAGAACCGTTCCGAAGAGACCGATAAAGGGCGCGTTGTTACCCAGCGTCGCCAGAACCACCAGACCGCGGTCCAGCATCTTACGTTGACGCAAGAGGTAAGCCGTGGTCGCTTCCTGGATGGAACCCAGGCCGCCTTCACGGTGATTCAGACCTTCCAAAGCGACTTTGGCCTCAAGGCTGTTGGGGTAGTTGCTGACAAGTTCAGAAGCGCCGGTGTAGTCGCGGCTCCGGAGCCTGCCGTAAAAATCCTCGATAACTTCCTGTTTCAATCGGCCCTGACGGAGGAAGTACCACATACGTTCCACCGCAATGGCGATCGAGACCACACTGAGAATGATGAGGAGCCACAAGACCCATTCAGTTCCCAGGAGGGTCATTTGGAGAAGTTCTTCGACGATGTTGAATTGTTTTTCCATTGCACTACCTTTCTGCCAAAGAGGCTCTATCCTACTCGCAACAAATGTCGCCGTTCGTGATGAAATTAGGAGTCAGATCCACACAACTATCTGATTCTCTGCATTTCGACAAATGAAAAGGTTCGCTGTGAAAACGAACCATGTCGCCTTGATTTAATCGGTGAGCTTGAATTCAATCACGATCGTATGGCCTACCACTCGGACGGCCTGACCATTCACCATACGCGGCTGATACTTCCACTTCCGGAGAGCCTTGCGCGCTTCGCGTTCGAAAATCGAGCGGTTCTCCGCTTCGATCACGGTGATGTTTTCTGGGCGACCTTCTTCGTTGATATCAACGCGGAACTTGATAAAACCTTCAATGCCTTTCAGAGCGGCTTCGCGCGGCATATCAGGCTTGATCTGTTCGATCGGCTGCCAGTTTGTCGTGACGCCCGGATCGCTGTCACCCGAGGTCGTACTGACGCCTACGCCAACTACACCGCCGGTGGGGTCATCCCCAAAGCTTTGTGGAAGGTCATTGGCGACAACGGGTTCTGGTTTGGGCTCTTCTTTCGCGATATCTTTTTTCGCGATATTCCGGGATTTAGGCTTAGGCTTGGGTTTGGGCTTGGCAATTTCGACCGCTTTGGTCTTGGTTGCATTCGGGTTTCCATGCGGGTTCGCAAGAATTCGAACTTTGGCCACTTTTGGCGGTTCGGGAGCTACATAGGTCGGCGCCGTATCACCAAAGCGCATCACAAGGACTGACGCAATATGCAAGGCTACAGAACCGAGCACAGCCAGCCATGGGGCGTGGTTATCGACGTTGCGAGCGATGCTCTCGAACTTCATGGCGCTCCCAGGCGTTGTTGTCGTTGAGGCGGTAACGATTTCCATGTCTGGCCCATTTTCCTTGTTTAGTGACCGATCCAGCGTTGAGCTTATTTAATCATTTAGACAAATCCCAAACTGCCTTATGAAAAGCAAATAAAAAAACACATAAAAAAATCGTCCAAAAGAATAAAAAACATATAAAAACCGAGGCCCAGAGCGGGTCTAAGGCCTTGGAAACGTTTAGGAGACGAGCTCTGTACACCAAAAAAATAAACCAAGCGGCCAACAACTTGTATACGTGTTTCCTGACTGGGCAGCATCTCTCAGGGGATTGCTTTGCCGTGATTTTCCGTATTGTATAGGACAGGCAACGCTGGACAAGGTTGCACCCCTCACAAACCGACTAGGAGTGCTTTTGTGACCGCTCACGCCGCTGTTATTCCCGCCCGTCATCCACGCTATATGCTGAACTTGACTCTTGGCGCGTTGGGCGTTGTCTTTGGGGATATAGGCACGAGCCCATTGTATGCTTTGCGGGAATGTTTTCATCATGGCTCGGGGCTCCCTGTCACGCCGGGCAACGTACTGGGCCTTCTTTCGTTGGTCTTTTGGGCGCTGATCATCGTCATCTCCCTCAAGTACGTGCTGTATGTGATGCGAGCGGACAACCGTGGGGAAGGAGGCGTTCTCGCTCTGATGGCCCTGGCTCATCCGAAGCCGAAGCTTGAGGGCCGGGATCCCAAAAAGTTTCTGATCTTTCTGGGCCTCTTCGGAGCGGCACTGCTTTACGGTGATGGGGTGATTACGCCAGCCATTTCCGTTTTATCCGCAGTGGAGGGTTTGGAAATATCCACCCCTCTGTTCAAACCCTACGTCGTTCCGATCGCGGTCCTTATACTGTGCTTGCTCTTTCTGCCCCAAAAGTACGGGACCGACAAGATAGGCAAGGCGTTCGGTCCTATCATTTTGATTTGGTTTATCACAATCGGCGCCCTGGGCATTGGTGGCATCCGCCATAATCCCAGTGTGCTGCAAGCCGTCAATCCGCTTCATGCCGTCCGATTTTTTCTTGCGAATGGCTGGCATGGCTTTCTTGCGCTGGGTGCCGTGTTCCTGGTCGCGACCGGTGGCGAGGCCCTTTATGCGGATATTGGACATTTCGGTCGAAAGCCCATTAATATCGCATGGTTTTTTTTGGTCCTCCCCAGTCTCGCGCTGAACTATTTCGGTCAGGGAGCGCTTTTACTTGAGTCCCCCGAGGCCTACCACCACCCTTTTTATTTCCTGGCCCCAAATTGGGCAACAATGCCGCTGGTTTTTCTGTCGACCATGGCCGCGATTATTGCGTCGCAGGCGTTGATTTCGGGCGCCTATTCCATCACGCACCAGGCTATTCAATTGGGTTATTTGCCGCGACAGAAGATCAGGCACACGTCGCATCATGAAATTGGCCAGATCTATGTGCCGCTCATCAACTGGGCCATGCTCCTGGGAACAGTGGCCCTCGTCCTCATCTTCCAACGATCCGGTCGTCTCGCAGCCGCTTATGGTCTGGCCGTGACAGCGACCATGGTGATAACCACCATCCTTATCTATTATGTAGCGCGGGATCTGTGGAAATGGAGACCGTGGATCGCGCTGCTGGTTTCTGCCGTGCTGCTGACGGTGGATCTGTCGTTCTTCTTCGCCAATTTGGTGAAGTTGCTGGATGGCGGTTTCATTCCGTTGGTGATTGGCCTTGTTATTTTTACATCCATGGTGACCTGGCGTCGGGGTCGTTACATTCTCGGCCAGCGTTTGAAGCTCAAATCGCTGCCGGTGGATCGCTTCATCGAACAACTGGAAACTGAAAAACCCTATCGCGTGGGCGGAACCGGCCTCTTCATGACAAGCGTACCCGACAGTACACCGCCCTCGCTCGTCCACAATGTACGGCACAATCATGTGATGCATGAGCATACGATCCTGCTGACGGTTGTAACGGAAAGCATCCCTTACGTCGCTGAAGAGGAGCAGATCGAAATCAAACTCATCCATCCCGGGATTTACTCGGCGAGGATTCGTTACGGATTCATGGAAATGCCGGATGTTCCGGCCTGTCTTGAACGGAGTGTAGGCAAGCTCTTCCCTTACGATGCGAAGGCTGTGACCTATTTCCTGGGACGCGAATCGCTGGTTTCGACCAGGAGGCCCGGCATGGCCCGCTGGCGCGAGCACCTTTTTTCCTTTATGACGCGCAACAGTCAAAAGGCGACCGACTTCTTTAAACTGCCGGCCGACCAGGTCTTTGAGATTGGTATTGTGGTTGAGCTGTAAAAGTCCCGCCGGAGTTTAGCGGCGGATGGCCAGAGCGTTGATCAGCGGTGGAAAGAAATTATCCAGAGCTTCCAGCGGCTGCCAGTGATCTTCAAACAAGTCCGCCAGCATAAAGCCGGAGCGCATCAGTCCGCCCATCTGATCACTCAGGCTATGGCCGAATTCCAGCGGCACTTCCGGATAAACAAATCGTTTGAAGTCCTCGGTATCAAGACTCTTTTGATCCGAGTAGGGGACGGGATACTTGAGTTCAAAAATTCCCGCCTGGGCTTTTACAAAATCGAAACTCCAGGCCAGAGGATTGATGAACGCATAAAGCAGGCGTCCCCCAGGGACGAGCAGGCGCGCACAATGTTTCCAGACCGGTTCGAGCCGTTCAAAAAAACAATTGGCCAGGGGCAGCACGATACAGTCGAAGCTCGCATCCTGCAGAAAGCCGAGATCATCCGCCGAGCAGCGATGCATATCCAGGGACAGGTGCCAGCGATGAGCGATCATCGCATCTCGAGCCAGCTGTTCTTCGGAAATATCCACCAGGGTCACGCGCGCCCCGGCTGCCGCCAGAAGAGGCGCCTGGCGTCCCCCGCCTGCGGCCAGAGCCAGGCAGCGACGACCGTCCAGCTCGCCAAGCCAGGCCTTGGGCACCGGCTGGGTCGGGCTGAGATGCAATCGAATGTCACCGCTGCGCGCGGCTTCCATTTCGTGGTCACTGACACTTTCGGACCATTGAATGCCAAAGCGGGCCTGGGTATTCCAGGCCTTTCGGTTATGTTCCTGAATATTCATCATGGCAGCCATCCCTAAAAGAAATATGAGGCAAAACCTACAACGATTCCCAAAAGAATCAGGAGTCCCGCATCCATTCGCGCCTTTTCCAGCAGGACAAAAGCCGCGACGGCCAAAGCCATACTGGGAAGGGTTGTCACCGAGCTTTTCGCCAGACCAAAGCAGACATGCACCATCAGCCCCATCGCTGCAGCATTGACGCCAAGCAGCACATGAGGAACTTCCGGGCGGCGCTCCAGTCGTGGCAAGAGTAACCGCTGCAAGCTATCATGAGAAAAGCGGGTCCGAAAATACCTAATGTTGCCAGGCCAGCTCCCGTCCAGCCTTGCAGTAAATAACCGATAAAACTTGCTGTGCTTAACAAAGGCCCTGGCGTGATTTGGCCCACAGTGATGGCATCCAACACTTGCGTTTCCGTCAATCAGCCCAGGCGATGCACCAGATCATCCTTGAGATAGATGAGGAGCGTATAACCTGATCCGAAGAGCACCGCGCCTATTTTAAAGAAAACGGCGAAGATCTCGGCCGAAGGCGCAGAACCCAAAAACCAGGCATGCTGCCGGAATTCTGTCCGGCGTGAATGGAGAAAAACGGCAAGCCCGCCGAGGAAGAGGATGAGCAGGTCGGGCAGTCCTGCGAGTTTGCAGGCGAGGGCCAGGGTTCCCACGATCCCAAGAGGGCGTGCCGGAAGCTGTCGTGTCCGCCCAGCTGCCGACCGAGGATCATGGCCAGTTCCGTGGAATTGGGGCCTGGAATCAGCTGGGTCAGGGCGTGAAGATGGAGAAAACGCTCGCGCGTGAGCCACTGTCGTTTTTGAACGAGCTCATGATCCATCAGGGCAATATGGGCCAGTGGACCACCAAAACTGGTGACGCCAAGTTTTGGCGAAGACCAGAAAGAGCGAGGCCAGGGGAATGCGAGGCATGCCGTAATTCCTGTTCAAGGGACAAGGGATCAGGAAGCATATAGCATGGCAGCGTCATATCCGGGAAGCGTCATGGTCGCGACGGTCCAATCCCCCTCGCGCCGATAGTGGAGGTCGCCGCCCACCGAATGGAGGATGGCAGCGGCGAGCGCGAGGCCCATTCCCCGACCCGGGCGATCGAGCTTGGTGGTATAGAACGGGTCGGTGAATTTTTGCAGATCCGCGACGATCACGTCCGAGCCGTTGTCCCAGACTTCGATGGGGACAAACTCAGCCGCCGGCAGAACTTTCAGTTGGATCAGGCCATCCGCTCTCTGAGCCACGGCCTCGACCGCGTTTTCCAGAACGGTATAAAGGATATTTTGCAGATCCTCGGCGGCCAGCCGGATTTTAAGGCCAGTCCCCAGGTCCCATTCCAAGGGCAACTTGGGATTGAGATCGCGGATGCGGAGCTGTACATCCTGGATGGCATTTTCCAGGAGCGCGATGCCGCTTTTCCGGTGTCGATCATTATTGATCTGATTCAGACTCCAGACCACGAATTGAATTCGTTTGGCGGCCAATTGAATGCGGGGATTGATGCGCTCCAGATCGGCCTTCTTAAAATCATGCCGTTCCAGGAGCTCAAGGTAACCGAGGAGTATGGTCAGCGGATTATTGATTTCATGCGCAATGCCACCCGCCATGCGACTGAGGGAAATCTGCTTTTCCTTATTGGCGAATTCGTGTTCCTGATCCTTGAGTCGCGTCTGCTGGCTGTTCTTCAAGCGATCAAATACATACGCGAGTGCAAAGGCCCCGATGAGCCCAAGGCAGCGATCGATGTAAAGTGAGGAACGGCCCGGATGCAGAGCCGGAATCAAACCCGGGAACATGGTGGCCCAAAGCCCGATTCCGACGGCTATATAAAATCCGAGGAAGGCGGAGAAGTAGGGGAAGGCCAGACGCGGTCCCAGAAGAAATGAAGCCGCCATCACCAGCGCAACAACGTAATGATACGCCCCCGAAATGTCGCCGAGTCTGGTGGTGATCAGTATGCTCAACAGCAAGACGCTCAAGAGAGTGACAATAAAAAGGCTCGCGCGATACACCTGCCGGTCATGGCGCACGTGAAAGTAGGAGACGAGGCAGCTGATCCACATCAGGGCTTGCAGCACGAAGATATGACCAAGACTGCCGCGGACAAAAATGGATACATAAAGTGGAACCAGGATATAGATCAGGCCGCAGCCGAGGATCAGCTTCAGCAGCATGAGCTGATAAATGCCGTTGGGGTTCCTGTGATCCCAGGACTCCCGACTGATTTGTAATAGAAGGCGTGGTGACACTGTATCCTCCAGATATTTCATCGGAAAAATCACAGGAAGCCTGAGGGCCGCTGCTTTCGGATGAGTGAGCGTAATGCGAAATTGGCTCACAATTACTCAAGGTAATGAAGGGGTTACATGAGCGAACTGTTGTCAAAATGGTTGACATGATGAGCGGGGTGAACAGGTTGGGCTGGGTTAACGCCATGAATCCGTTCCGGGTTGTTCCTGGTCCGCTTCGTGTATTCAGTCCCGTAGCTTGGGTAATTGACCTTGTTTGGAGAAAGAGAAGCCGTGGAAAAAGTCGTGACTCGAAAAAAAGTGCAACTGAAGGCCGTTCAAGGCGTGGAATATCCACAATACTATTCGCGCCTGATGGTCAATCTCTTAAGACGTCAGAAGCTCGCCGTGCCGAAGAGCGGCTATCCTTTCGCGGCCGCTTTTGAATTCCCTGAATCCTTGAAATCCCGGTGGGATCACCTGTTCCTGGTGAATCCACGGTATCCCAAGCCGCTGCAGATGATTTACAACCGTTTGTCCCGCGATTATCTCTTCGAAGCGCTGAGCAAGATGCAGTTGAATTTTGCCAACATCATGCAGCTCGGCATCGACGTGGAGCTCACGCGCCCTTTCGCGGGCTTTCTGCCTTCGCAGCATTATCATTATTCCAGTGCCTTCAAGGAAGTTCTGCATCTTAATCACGACCGCGCTTTGCTTCATTTCCGCTCGGTGGTCAGCGATGAGCAGGGTGAACCCATCGTCGTGCAGAGGGACATGATGATCCTCGCCAACTTGAAAAAGGCTGACGTGGAGCGTCTCGACAAGATCGCCGAAATTCATGGACAGTCATCCGATCAATACCGTGGCCTCTCCAAACAGGAGCCGGAAATTAGCCTGGAGACCGCGGACTGGAGCGGTCGTTACTTTCTATCGAATGACACCGGCCTGCGCTACGGCGTGGTTTCGGGGGATTTGAATCCGCTGCATACTGCCAGGATCTTCTCCAAGCTTCTCGGTCATCGCGGTTCTTTCGTGCAGGGGGCGTTTACCGCCAACCTCGTTCTTAAATTTTTGATGAACGATATGCACCTGCCGGTCAAGACCATGTCCGTGATCTTCACGCGCCCGGCTTATTCCGGACAGATGGTCACGTTTGTGGTGAAGGGCAACCGCTTTGAGCTGCACTGCCAAGGCAACAAGCTTTTGGCCAAAGGCCATTTCACAGTGTTTCCATAAGGCAACAGAACAAGCACAAAACATTTCCAGTTGATGAACTGGAAATGCTCGTGCTTTTTCGTAAGCAATACGGAAAGATGAAAATCGCGACTTGCGTTGCGCGAAAGGAATGCTTTAAAAGGAAAGTCGTTTTAATTGTGCTGTTGTTAATGAGGATGAAATGAAACGACTGTCGCTGATTACCTTCACGATTCTACTGATCCTGGGCTGCCAACGTTCGAACGCCAACCCCTTGGATCCCAATTTAAGAAATGCTCCCGAGAATGAAGATTCCACAGCGTACACGCGCTTGACCTCCTGCTATGAAGGGGATGAATGGGTCTGTGCGGTGGAAGCGGCGATTGTGGAAAAGACCAATCAGAAGCGGGCGGGGATAGTGGCGGCGCTGACGCATAGTTTTGAGGCGTCTTATGCGGCGCGGGTTCATTCGTTGCATATGGCAAGTGTGGATGATAGTTTCAATCACAATGGATTTCCCGATAGCAGGGAGCTGACCATAAAGCAGGAGTTTCCTGGATTAAAGATTAGTATGCGAGGGGAAAACATTGCCATGTTTTCCAATGGCCTGACTGATCCTGAAGATGCGGCCGAAGAATTTGTTCAAATGTGGTGGAATAGTAAGGGTCACAGGGACAACATGCTGCGCGACGGCATCCATTATATCGGTGTTGGAGTTGCTCGCTCTCCCAAAGGAATCTATGCAACCCAACTCTTTCACTGAATTTTTGCTTTAAATAAAGCTGCGAATCCTATATCCAGTCCTCATTACATAGCCTCAAGAGGTGGTAATGAGGATTTTTTTAGCTTTCCTATTGATCTCCGTTGCATCCTTGGCCTGTACACGCTTTTCCAATCAACATGACAGGCTGGCCCTCGATTGCGGCCTGGATTTCGAAGGCTCCAACCCAGTCACTATATTGGATCCGGACGGCAAGCGCTTACCTGGAAGCGATCTGGAAGCTTTTGTTTTCCTGACAGAGGAGCGTGAACCGCTGGTGGTGAGTTCAAAAGGCTGTGTGGAGCGACCCTCGGCTCCGGTCCTCATTCGCCATAGGAACAGACCTCTCGGCTTTGTGGGAGAGCTTGCCGGAGGTCCCGCTATATTAAGACGACCCGAGGAACCCCGATTGAAGGTTACGTGTTCTCCTGAGAAATCGGTTAGGTCAGAGCTGAATCTTCAAGATTATCTGAATCTGAAGGATGCCGCGCAGCGGGAGTCCTATGAACTGATTGTGAACCTTTCCGATGAATCAGGGTTGCAACCGATCTTCCATGCGAGAGTTAACCTTAGGAGCCAAACGCTTGGCGGCTTTCCTCTTCCTGAAAATCTACCGGAAGGTCCCGTCCATCTGTCTCTTACTCTTCATGATTTGATTCGGCGCGAGAGTGATCCTGTGCAATGTTTGCTGAACATGGACAGGACGCCCCCACAGCCTACTGTGGAGGTGGAAGCGACCGCTGATCATGTAAGAGGTCCACAAATTCTGACGGAAGTAGATGACAGGAGAACACTTCAGCTCACGACGAATGAAGGTCAGCTATTCTATTGCTTGCAATCAGGGAGTGACGCTCCTTGCGAACCTAATATGCGTTACGAGAAGCCCATCAACCTTTCTGCATGGCAGGGGGAAGTCGTAGTTCGTTATCTTGCCGTGGATGCGGCAGGGAATGCTTCCACGATCATGAGCAGGAATTTGCTGATCGTCAACTCGTTTCAAGAAAACGAAGTCGCAAGCCTTGCAGCCAGTTCCCGGGCCGTCGCAGGAAAAAGCGTGCAAACCATGCTGGATTCACTGCGTGCGGAAGAAAAGCGTCAACTCCTGCCAAGCGTTGTCCAACGTGATCGCCAGAGTCTGTCTACCTACTGGGCGCTACTCAAGAATTACATGGCACCTCAGGCTCCTCTTCTGACTGTGCCTTACAGTGAATCAAAAACGGTCGCCTATTGGAACGATATGAGCCTGGACGGTGAATGGTTGTGCTACGCAGACCTGGTCAAGGATCAGGTCCATCTTTTGCATTTGGTTGATCAAAAAAAGACGACATTACCCATGAGCGGAACAGGTTGCCGATTGAGCCACGATGGAAGCCAGATGCTGGTCGTCAACCTTGGAGTTGAAGATTCAGCCTATTTGGTTCAGTTACCGAACCTTACTGTGAAGAAACTCCCTGCGATTCCGGCCAGGGTCATAAGCAAGATCTATTTGGGCGAGCAAAACCAGGTCTTCCTGCTGGGCCGCCATCAACTTCTCAAATGGACATCAGCTCATCCTGATAGCTGGGAGACACTTTACGAACTGGAAGTACCAGAGGAATCAGACGAGGAACTCGAGGCAAACTTTGGCGAGCGGGAGCTGGTCCTTTGGTTCAAAGGAGGCATGAGGGTCTTTGACCTGAAATCCTTTCAAGAGAAGGCTGAAATCATGGATCAAGTTATATCAATGTTCTCCAATGTCATCATCAGCCCGGATGGTCAGATGTTGATGGTTTTGCCGACAATATACTCAGGTCGACCTATTGCAGTGTGGATGTGGAATGAGTCGAAAAAAAGCTATGAGAGAACTTTGGATTTTGACCCGCATCAGCCGCAAACTGTCTTCAATGCGACAATTAGCCCTCGGAACGAGGAGGTGATTCTCGAGCATGGAAACGGCACGGCATCGTATTGGAGCTTTTCCGATGGCAATTTTGTCCTTCGCAATAAGTCTTTAGTTGTGCCAGGCGATATTATCCAGAATCTTACCGATTCTCACTACCCGAGAGGCAAGTTTTTGAGTCATGGTCGAATAGGCATTATTTCAAGCAGCAAAGTTTCCATGTTCCGAACTCAACAAGCGGGAATGGTTCTGGCATCTGACATGAAAGAGATCGTGGTGGATGATCAGGGCAAAACAGTTCTCACACAGGACGCCAATGGTAATGTCAAGATTTTTGACTTTGATGGAATGGTCCTTAAGACTCATTCCGAACTTCATAAATTCCCATCGCACGTAAGGTCTCGAACTCTGTATTTGAGCGCCTCTGGTCAACTTGCAGGAGTGGATGTGGATGGTAAACTTAAACTCTGGAAAAGGGATGACGCAGGCTTTAAACCCCTGGAACACCCTGCGGCGGGTGTGAAATTTTCAGGTTTGGCTTTATCTGACGATGGACGCAGCATCGCAGTCGGAGAACGGCGTGAAGAAGAGACGTTTGTCAGTGTCTGGTTTGACGGTTATCTTCAGAATACCCGCAGTGATTTTTGTACACCACCGGACAGTATATTTCCTAAGGACGCACGCGCACTGAGGTTCTCTCCACAGGGAGATAATTTGTTAATCAGTTGTGACTACGGAGAGGCCCAGGTTTGGAACTTGAAAGACGATAGAATGGTGACCATCGGCCCAGATATTGCCATCAGGTCCAGTCTGTTTCACGAGAATGGGCTTGAGCTTATCTTTGACAATGGCTCGGTGATGCAGACACAGACTTTTTCGCTGCATATGTGGAAAGAAGATAGTGGCATTCAAGCTTTCTCGTTTAATACTGCTCCGATTCAGGCCATTGCCGGAAGCCGGGATTTCCGGTTGATTGCTTCACTGAGTGAAAGTGACCTTGTCTTCTGGAACCCGGAACTCAATGATGGAATTTCAGTCTGGGAATCTATGAAGATTTCCAGGAGCAGCAACGAGCGTCTGGCCATCGCCTCAACCACACTTCGAACCTTCGCTCTCAATGAACATAACGAGCTGGTCTACTGGTCCCTGTCCGCTTCAGACATCTACAAAAACCTCTGCAGCGAACTCAAGCCTCAAATCCATGCTCTCAATTTACAGAACAGTGTTTGTACGCATGAACGCCTATAAGAAAATGTCCCCATACCGTTACACATGATCCTGTAGAGGATTTGGGGAACAGTAGCGGCAAAAAAAAGAATATGTTACGACCCTAACGGAACCTGAGAGTTGATCTCACACGATAGGGTCGATCGTGTATGCCACTCAGCTCCTTCTTGGATGCATCGCTGGACTTTCATCCAAACTTCATCAGGTCTTTCCTAAACATTTATGAGCGACCCTTATGGTTCGAGGGACTTACATACTCAGGACGTAGGAGTCATGATGAAGGCCAAACGTCTCCCGGATACGGAATCCGCTGCCCCTGCCATCTCCCTGGAACTTCACCTGGCGCATGTGACACCGGGGCGCTCCCGCTTTCAATTGGATGTTTTATATAGAGATGAAGAAGCCTGTGAAGCGGTGGAAGGCCGACTGCGCATGGAAAGCTTTGTCCATGCGGTGAAAGCACGTCCGGAAACCGGTTCTCTGGTCATTGAATATAACCGCAATCATAAGCTCCAAACCGAACTTCTGCGGCGCTGCATTGAAGAAGCCTTGGAAAACCCCGACGTCTATCGCTTCAAGGAATTGGCAGCGAGCACAACCGCTCAAGCTCTTTTGGAGCAGGACCTGCAGCTGGTGTATTGCAGCCAAAGCGCGGCCAGCATTTTGAAAGAGCTGCGGGTTGATTCCAAAAAGGGCCTGGCGACCTCGGAAGTCAAGGATCGTCGACAGCTCTACGGCAGCAATGAAATGGAAGAGACCAGGCCCACCAGTCATTGGGTCCTCTTCAGCCGGCAGTTCAATAATTCGCAGAATTTGCTCCTGGCCGGGTCCGCTGGCCTTTCACTTCTGACCGGAGGCCTCTTTGATGTCGCCATGATCGGCGGTGTGATTCTGATGAATGGTTACATCGGCTATCTATCGGAAGCCCGTGCTGACGAGGTCATCAGTTCGATTGGTCATATCGATCCTCAGGATGTGCGAGTGCTGCGCGACGGGGCCTACTGCACAATTCTCGATCATCAGCTCGTCGTAGGCGACATCGTAAATCTTTCCCATGGGGTGGTTCCGGCCGATATCCGTTTGATTGAATCCAAAGGTCTGATGGTGGATGAGTCACCTCTGACCGGTGAATCCATGCCAGTGTCCAAACATCATCATCCCATCGATCGGGATCAGCTGCGCACGATTTCGGACCGCCGCAATCTCCTGTTCCGCGGCACGATCGTGACCTCGGGGCAGGGCCTCGGGGTGGTCATCGCCACGGGGCAGAATACGGAAATCGGTCGCGTGCGGCGGCTCGTCGATCATGCCGAGCAGCAGGAATCACCTCTGCAAAAAGATCTGGAAGATATTGGTCGGCAGACGATCCTGATCTCCAGCGCCATCTGCGGAGGAGTATTCCTTTTGGGGGTTCTGCGTGGGCGCAGTCTTTCGCAGATGCTGCAGTCCAGCATCTCGCTCGCTGTCGCAGCTGTGCCCGAGGGACTGCCCACCATCGGAACAACAACGATGGCCCTTGGGGTTTCGAATCTGAAACGGCGCAACATTCTGGTCCGTCGCCTGAGTGTTCTGGAAACCCTGGGCTCGGTCGAGGTCCTTTGCCTGGATAAGACCGGGACGCTGACCATGAATGAAATGATCGCCGAGGAAGGTTACTTCGGCAACGAATACTGGCATCGGTCCCAGTTCCATGAATTGAAGAAGAAAAAAAGCAAGGAAATCACGACCGATCTGTTGCCTTCCCGCAAATGGAGTCTCATTGCGGCTCTCTGCACGGACGTCGAGCGAATCAAAAATCCGGATGGGCCAGGTCAATGCTGGAGCGGTTCGTCGACAGAAAAAGCGATCATTGAAGTTGTGGAACTGATGGGCTTGGATGTGGAGTCCATTCAAAAGGAATTGCCCCGCTTCAAGGTCAGCTATCGCACCGAAAGCCGCCAGTATATGGTGACCTATCACAACCTCCGGAATCAGGATCGCAACCTGGCCGCGGTAAAAGGCAATCCGGAGCAGCTGCTGGATATGAGCGCCTGGGTTCTGGATCAGGGCGTTCTCCGGGAGCTGACGGATGAATGGCGGCAAGGTCTGCGGGATCATAATCGGGAACTCGCAAAAAAAGGTTTGCGCGTCCTCGGTTTTGCCTTTGTCGAAGGACAGGGGATGACTTCGATCCAGGATCAGCCTCTGGTCTGGCTGGGTGCGGTTGGTCTGATGGACCCTCCGCGCGAAGGCATGGGCGAACTCATCGAGCGGTTCCATCGAGCCGGTATTAAGACCATTATGATGACCGGTGATCAGACGGATACCGCCAAGGCCGTGGGCAGGGCCCTGGGTTTCAATGGCAATGGCGGCAAACTGAAATCTTTTGATGCGCGGGACCTGAAGGATCTCAGCCTGGAAGCCATTGCGGATTTGGCGGAAGAGGTTCAGGTCTTTTCGCGCGTGAGTCCGACGGATAAGCTGCGCATCGTTCAGGCTCTGCAGAAGCGCGGACGGATTGTGGCCATGACCGGAGACGGCATCAACGATAGCCCGGCTTTAAAAGCGGCTCATGTGGGCATTGCCATGGGCTTTCAGGGTACCTCCGCGGCCCGTGAGTCGGCTGATATCGTGCTTAAGGATGATAATCTGGACGTGCTCTACTATGCGATTGAGCAGGGGCGTTCCGTGCGATCGAATCTGCGCAAGTCCATTCGCTATCTGCTCGGCACCAACCTGAGTGAAATCCTCGTGATGTTTGTGGCCACCGCTGCCGGCCGAGGTTCCCCGCTCAATCATATGCAGCTGTTGTGGATTAACCTGCTGACGGATGTGCTGCCGGGCCTGGCCCTGGCGCTGGATCCTCCGGCTGACGATGTGATGGAACAGCCGCCTGCTGACCCATCGGAACCTTTGCTTTCGAACTTCGCAAAACTGCGGCTCCTCGTGGAAGCCGGACTGATGAGTGCGGGATCGCTGGTGGCCTATGAACAGGCCCCCCGCTCCCAGGGCGATCGGGCGGTCAATACCACGGCGGCCTTTGTGAGCCTCACGACGAGCCAGATCCTGCATACCCTGTCGGCTTCAGCCGATAGTCGCGGATTAATTCGTGGAGGCTTTCCGCGCAACAAAAGAATTTATGGAGCCATGGGTCTGGCCGGCGGGACCATTGCAATGGGCGTGGTATCCCCCTGGTTCCGGCGTCTTCTGGGCAATGAAAGGTTGAGCCCAAAGCAATTGAGGTGGAGTCTGGCCCATGGGGTATGGCCGATAATGCTTCTGGAATTGATGAAAGTAGGACGACGCTGATCGGCTTCAGCGTCGGGAGACATTCCAAACGTAAGGACAAATGACAATGTTTAACCTCTCCAGATTCAGCACAGGTTTTGTTTTAGGCTTCGGTGCGGGATTCGTTTCCCGGGATCTTTTGGCCAATGGATCGAGTGTGATGCGACCTGTGATCAAAGGATTCTTAAAAGCCGGCGTAACCGTGATGGAAAAAACCCGGGAATCGGTGGTTGAGTTCACCGAAACCCTTGAGGATATGCTCGCGGAAGTGCGGTCAGAGCATTTTGCCAGGCAGGGTCCCAAACGTCCCGTGACGAAACGTGCGGGTGCCACGGCAACAGCGACATCTGAACCTGCGAAAACCGTAAAATCAGCAGCCACGCATAAATCCTGAAAGGGCAGCCTATGACACTTGCAGCTTCTGTGAAACATCGAGCACCAGGACGCATGCGGCTTCAGGTGGCCGAAGAGGACTTCAGCCAGGTTCGACTGCAGGACGTCGTGCAGGCCCTCAAGCGTTCTCCCAACCTGAGGCGGGTGCAGGGCAATCCCGTGACGCGTACCATTCTCTTGGAAGCGGATAACGATGCCGAGTTGCAGACGGCTTTGGAAGAGGTATCGGAAGCTCATGTGATTGAGCTGAGGCCTGTTCGCACATTGGAACAGCCTGAATCGCTGCATGAGAGCTGGAATCGTATGATTCAGAAGGCGGATCGCTTTCTGGGTGAAGTGTCCGATGGTCGTGTCGATATGCGGACCGCTGTGGTGATCGTCCTGACCACGCTCGGCATCGGCCAGATGACGCGTGGCAAGTTCCTGCCGGCGGGTATGACCATGATCATGTATGCCGCAGGCCTCATGGATCGTTCTTCCGAACCGAAAAGAAAACGCTAAAAAGACACTCACAAGACGCCGCTGGTAAATTCCATCAGCGGCCGCACTTTTTTCGTTTCAAGATTGTTCTTCACTCGCCTATACTGAAAAAAAATCCAACCAGTGTGAGGACAGACTTGGACTGCTTCATCCATCAGACGCATGGTCGGATGCGCGTGCGCATTGCCTCCCTTAAAGGAAATCTTCCATTCTGTCGCACTTTAGTGCGTGATTTTTCTGCGTTGCCCGGCGTGCAGCGGGTGGCGGCGAATGAAGTCAGCGGCAGTGTTGTCGTGTATTACGATCCCCGTGTGGTGCCGTCGTCCAGTATTTTGCGGGTTTTCCAACGTCGCAAGCTGCTGGCCAATGTCATCGCCTTCCCGAACGCATCAGCCCGGCCTCTGCCTGTGGTGCGCGCGCAAAAATCACAGACTGACGACTGGGTGAGCGAAACCGTAAGTTTTGCCTCGCGTGCCATCGTCAAGTCCCTGCTCGAAGCGGCCTTGCAAAAGACCGGACAAATGCTATTGAAAAAAATCCTGCCCTGATCCTGATTCAATCTGTGCTAGTTTCCTGAAATCGACCAACTTTTTCAGGATAGGACAGATATGAAGAAATACCTCCGCATGCTTGTTCTCCTCGGTGCCTTCAGCCAGACGGGTTGTGCGACCCGGCTGGCTGAATGGGCTGTGGATGTTGAACGCTGGCGCAGCAATCTCGAAGAAAAGCGCATCAAAGTCGGCGAATTTGATATCGCTTACCTTGAAGGTGGAGAGGGTCCCACCGCCCTCCTGATCCACGGCTTTGGGGGCGACAAGGAACATTGGACCCGCTTCGCCCGTCAACTCACCGATCGTTATCATGTGATTGCCATTGATCTTCCAGGTTTCGGTGACAGCAGCCGTCTCGACGGTTACTCCTATGCGCCCAAGGAACAGGCCGAGCGTATTGAGCAACTGCGTGTCGCCATGCGGCTTGAAAAAATGCATCTGGTTGGCAATTCCATGGGCGGCATGATCGCAGGAGTTTATGCCCGGGAGCATCAGGATCAGGTTTTAAGCCTCACCCTGATCGACTCCGGAGGCATTCGCAGTCCCGAACGCAGCGAGTTGAGCCGGGAGCTGGAGAAGGGACGCAATCCTCTGGTGGTCGAGACCCGCGAGGATATGGATAAGCTGCTGGATTTCAACTTCCATAGTAAGCCTTTCATTCCGTCTGTGGTGGTCGATCATATTTATGAAAAGAGTTTCCCACGCCGGGAATGGAATCGCCGCATCTTCAAGGAAATCGAAAACAAGAACACAGTGGTCGAGGACGCGCTGCCGCACATTCAAGTTCCCATACTGGTTCTCTGGGGGGATAAGGATCGGGTGATCAACGTCTCTGCAACGGAAACTGTGAAGAAAGTTAAGCCCGAGGCTGAAATTAAAATCCTGGCTGACTGCGGTCATGCGCCTATGATCGAACGGGTGGATGAAACGGCGGAGATATTTCTGGAGTTTTTGCAGCGGCGGGTTCCATCCTGATGCCGCTTATGGACCAGACGTAAAAAGGGAGTGGCCGAAGCCACTCCCTGATGTAATTACACTTTGAAGCTGAACTTAGAACTGGCTGATCAGGACGTTCAGTGTGGTCAGAAGTGCTGACAGGTTGTCAGAATCTTCGACGGCCATATTGAAGATGCGTGTATCCAGCATTTCAATATCAGAGAATTTACCCAGGCCGCTCAACACGATTTTCGCTTCACGTGTGTTGCGATCTTCGGTCGTGTCGCCCGTAACGGCAGCGGCTTCCTTCTTCAGGTAGCTGCGGAGCAGAACCTTTTGAGCCGGTTGCAGCTTGCTCAGGCCTTGAGCCTTCAGGAACTCAGCGGCTGCTGTAAACATGCGCTCATCAGCCGAGGTCAAGGAGTCCAAAGAGGACAACGTGGTCTTAAGGGTCTCAAGAGTCGATTCCAACTTAGCAGGATCGTTGGTCGCCGAATAAGTTCTGTAGGACGCGTTCAACTGAGTAATCTGGACATAGGTCCGGATGATTTGAGCGGCTACACCTGAGTCGGCATAGAGAACTTCATTCGCCGTATTGGTTGCGTACCAGATCGGAGAATCCGACTTGCCGGGGCCCTGTTCAAATACCGAGAGACTTCTCTCTTTCTTAGGCTGCATGGCGTAAGCAAAGCCAAGAGATTCTGAAAGAGGATGCAGACCTTCGCTATACAGCAGGTACAGATAGCCCGAAAGCATGCCGACGGATTCCTGGTAGTGCTGCAGCGTTTTATCCTTCAGGAGTTTATCATCCAGAAGCTCACCTTTGGTGCCGACCAGGAGCTTGGTCCAGGCATCCTGATACAGTTCTTCAGCAAACCATGGATAGTCAAGGAAGTTCGTTGAGCCAACACCAGCTTCTTCGGCCACCAGCAACGAGCTCACGCGACTGGTCAACGTAAAGGCCATGTACGACTTCAAGAGCGAGGTACCTGACGAATAGCGTGGGTCGAGGTCCGCATCATAAGTTGCAAACGCCAACTGCTTCCACTTATCGGCAGCCGCTGCTGGGTCAAGGTCCAATTCCAAACCGGTGAGCTCGATACCGCGATCTTCAAACTTCATGGTGCTCACGTTTGCTGCATAAGGCTTTTCCAGATTGGTCAAAGCTTTCTCAGCATGAAGAGCGGCGTCCTTACAGTTTTGGACGGTAATCTGGTTTTCTTCGAAGATGCGCTGACGCAGGGGCACGAACTCGAGAACGTCAACCACTTTCCCTTGAGCATCCTGGATGACACAGACGCGGCTTGGAAGATCCATCACTTCGCGACCGAACTTGAAAATCTCATTCACTGCAGCGTAGTAGCTCTTCAGGAGTTCACGATCGCGTTCGCGGGAATTCTCGATGATTCGCTCAAGAGCGGCTTTCTTCTCCTCAGCGGTTGTGCCGTTGAGTTTCTCAAAGAAAACGCCGGCCTGATTGCGAACCAGGAAGCGGAAATATTCCTGGATCTGCTTGAAGTGATCAAGGTAGCTCAACGAACGAATAGCGCCGCTGAAGCCCTTGTTATTATACCGATAGCCGTTCTGGATCAGGTCAGCGTGAATTTGGGAGATCGCCCACTTCACATATTTTTCAGGTGTCGAACCAACATCCCAACGCGTACACATAGGGTCGTAGGTGGGAATGTTTTGAGGCGCACCTTCCCTAAAGTCGAACTCATAGTCCGTACACATCTTGAAGGGTCTCAGTTCCTTGCCCTGCTTGCGAGCCGCGGCGAACATGCTTTGATTCTTGGGAACGGTGATAAATTGCTTGTCCGTTGTTTCCACCTGACGGCCATAGAGGAAACGGATCGCAGCCACATCATAAGGACCAGCTTTGCTGAAGAGGTCGAAGTCGCGATCAGGATAATCCATAACGGTCGAGGATGGGTAGGCGATGGTGCCATCGGCATTGCGCGCCTGGTTTTCGACGGAGTCGCTCGAACCCGAGAAGTTGTGGCCCAAACCAAGGTTGTGGCCGACTTCGTGGATCAGTGTCGAAGTCAAGAGATCACGCATCAGAGGTTGAGCACACTCGAGAATGGCTTCCTCTTCGCCGTCCACGTTCAAAACACTGGAATCAGCGGTGTGTTCGGCTTTCAGACGCGCCAGGTAATCAGCGAATTTCGTGTTGCCGGAGGCACAAACGCGACGAATTTTCTCCCAGCTGTTGGCCACCGAAGCGACAGCACCATATTCACATTTAGGACCATTCTTGGTGAAGATGGATTGCCTGTCTTTCTTGGCGTTTTCAGATTTCTGTTCAGCATTGTATTCATCAATGGCCTCCAACAGAACGTTGGAACCAAAAATTTTGACTTTCATGCTGCTGTCGATTTCAGCCGCAAACATGTCTTTCTGGTCAATATAATTTTTGAGGCGGGCAACGTGGCCGAGGTTCGGGGTCAAAGTGTTCATAAGACCGCCGCCGAGCACGTACTTGTCGCTTTCGGCGAAGGCTGAAATTTGCTGAACGGCTTTGTCATCGTAGAGGCCAAGCTCGTTACGAACAAAGTTGCGGATGCTGGTAATCAAACCTTCGCGATAGGCGCGCAGGTAGATGTGGGTCGCAGCCGAGTATGTTTCGCCAGTACGAGTATCCTGAACGGAGGGACCAAAGCCCAGGAGGTTGCCAGAATCGATTTCATAGCCATAAAGAACGATGGTGTTGTAACGAACGTCACCGAGTTCCACACGCTCATCGGCCAGACGCACGCGAATGCCGGTGTTGGCCTCCTGGAAGGCATCATCCCAGGCCTGAATAGCGGCTTTGGTTGCGTCCAGGAACTCAGGATCGTTCGGACTGTTTTGGGACAAGTGATAAACGATCTCACCGTTTTCTGGATAGAAGCGGGTCGCATAGATCAAACGGTCAATATCCGGATCCTGGCTTTGCAGAGCGCCATGGATAACGGTGCGACGCTGTGTGAAGATGTGGAACATCTTGGCGTCATCAGCGAACAAAGTCTGGCCTTCCACCTTGCGGTTGGATTTTGCCAACGAATACTTGTAGGTGTTGCCGCTCGAGGATTCATAGATGGTAAAGGATACGTAGTCTTCGCTGAGCTCAAGTTTCTCGAGCTTGTTATCCAGCGTAAAGGCCTTGTCCAGACGGTCAGCGTTGTTGAAGTCAACAAGCGCGTACTTACGCTCTTTCCAGAAAGGAGCGGAACCTTCCTTGTCACCCAGCATGTTTTCTTTCAAACGTGCATCGGAGCCGGCGGTTTCGGTCCTGAAGTCAACCCACTGCACGGGAATTTCAAGAGCGGTGATGGTCTTGGTCGGGTCAAGGACTTCCTGCTCTTTGGCGATGTTGAGGTCAACACCGAGGAGAGAGTTATTCGTACGGGCAAACTTGATCTTCAAGGCTGATTCCGTCGAACCCAGGATTTCTTCAGACGAAATGGAACGACCCACCAGAGTCTTGGTGAAGAACCATTCATCGTTAGGATTGAAGAAGTCGGCGGTCAGCAGGTCAGGTTTTGCTGGAGCGTCGAAATATTTCACCTGGCCCGGATTCACTTTGAAGTGAGAGGCCTGATTCAGGAAATCACGTTTATAGGTATTGAGCTGACGGGTAGGCTTGCCGCGCTCGTCTTTCACCTGTTCCACTGTGAAGAGAGAGATGGGCAGACCCATCAAAGGAACTTCATACTGGCCATTGCCGATTTCAGTGGCAAAGGTCAATTCCTGGCTGGGGATGTCAGATTTCGCCGCTACCTTGGAAAGGATTACGTGGTAGTCAGTGAAACTATATTTGAAGGTGTACTCAAAATTCTCCCGACCGTAGAAGTTAAAGTCGGAAATGTCGATTCCAGCGAACAGACCTTCTTCGATTTCGAATTCAACCGCATCAAGATTGTTGATCTTGTCGAATCCATTCAAAGTCAGGAGTTCGTCAGCGCGCGACGTTTGTCCTTTGAATCGCTTGGCGCCAGTCTTGACTTTGAATGTGTCCCCTTCGAATTGCGTGATTTCGTAAAGGTTGTCCCCTGAGCCCTGAGTAAATCGCAGACCGCGCTTTTTTTCGCAGCCGGTCTGGCCCAGGCCGATCACAAAACTGCCGGCGAGTGCCAGCGTTTGGATCGCTCCAAATGTTCCCCTAAACATCGTCATACGTAGTTCCTTTCCAATCAGCGAGGCAAGCCGCCTCTAGATCACCCTCGAGCATTAAAACGTATAGGTCGCAGCCAGTTCATAAATGGTTGTCTGGAAATCATAGAGCGCGAATTGAACAGTCTGCGCATCGTAGCTATAAGCACGATTTTCAGTGCTTTCGCTGACGCTCACAGAGAGCTGCTCGTTCAAGTCGATGCCAGCAGCGATCTCGTGTTCGTAGCGCATATCCTGCCAGGTGCCGTTTGATTTCTGAACTTTCTTGAAGCCATAGTTGCCGGACAGCTGAATCATGTCCGTTATTTCCAGCAAGGCCGAGACAGAACTTCCAAGCGTGACCATGGTGTTCGGCCAGCCGGCTTCGGTCGCATCATATTCAAAAAAGTTACGGGCGCCGGTTCCGGAGAGACCAAGAGCCAGGCTCTTGCCAACCGGCAGGCCATTCCAGGTTCGAGTCAGGCCAGCGCCTGCACTGAGGGAGCCGCGATAGGAAAGATAATCGCGCATGTCTGCATTCGTGGGAGCCACGACGGTCGCGCTGTAGCGAAAGGTCAAATCATCCGCGACATCGAATGCCTTGCTGGCATAAGTCAGCGCCGTGGTCGACCAGATGTTACGCTCCTCCAGAGCATCCAGATCACGGGAAACTCCGGTGGACAGGAGCAGGCTGCCGGAATCGGGGAGGGTATATCCCAGGTTGAATTCCATGGCCGCGATGGATTGATAGTAGGCCGAGTCCTCATCCGCGGCACTGCGCAGGTAGGAGGTGGATACCGACGGGTGCAAACCTATGGGCTTGCTTTCCACTTTTTCCGTCACCACCGTCTGAGCGGAGGCTGCTTGCAGACAGAATAATTGTCCGACGAGCCAGGTAGTTGGATACAGGAGTCTCGAGATCCGCATATCAGCCTCTTCATCTTCGGTCGGCCATCCAGCCAGTCCGGTTGGCTAAAAAAAAGCCCTTGCGAGCTTTGAGCAACAGTTTGCGGATTAATAAATCTTAATTGAGGGACATTCAACTACATTTTTGTCGTAACTGAATATTGCTGCCTCAGCTTGATCAAATCAAAAGAGCTTCTTGGACACATTTATAATCGATTGGAATTATTGAAAAATTGCGGGGTGAAATCCGCGTCAAAAAAGCTTGACTCCGGATTTCGTTTGGCTTAAAACAGTCAAATCGACGTCCTGAGGGACGATTGTGGGTGTCCTTTTAGCTGCTGCTGGGTGTGAAATGCTGCTTCTGTTGACCTCCTTGACTTCCCAACCTTTGATGCCGGTTCTCTCCAGAATCATTCAATATTTCTGTATACTTATGGCTTTAGTTGCCTGTGGCTCCCAGCCGACAGAGAATGATAGCCCGGTCGTCAAACCGGAGTCGAGCTTTGCCGCTGACCTGATGCCGCTGGTCGCGGCCTATGAGGCCGAGGCTGTCATGGCCGGCGCGCCAGTCGCTCCGGAGTTTCGTCGCCAACTGGTTCAGGTTGACTGGCAAAATGATTTAGGAACGCAAGGGGGTGAGACTGTGTTGGGACGCTGTGAGCGCCTGAACGAAAATCATCCGGACCCGGACATGAGATTTCGGACGATCCGAATTCGGCGTCCGGATGCGAGAGGATATGTAGGTTCGACCCGAATGGATGCCCTGACGCTCCGAACCGTGGTTTATCATGAACTGGGCCATTGTCTGCATGATTTTCGTGGGCATCTGCCTGAGACAACGCATCAGCTCATGAGCGCCTCGCTTCCGAAAGAGCGCTTTCAATCCTTCCAGGCCCTCCTTCAGCAGCATTTTTCACTGCTGAAGACAAAGCATAAACACTGAATCAGATGGTGGTCTGCTTGATGGCAGATTCCTCACGCACATCCTGCTGCTTCGCGGTGGTATAACCACAGGCGCGGGAGGGTTCTGAAGCCAGTCTTTCCGCATCGTTCACGCAGACCTTGAGATTGATGTTTTCCGTTTTGCTGCTGGCCGCTTTATCCAGCAAAGCAAATCCTTCCTGTCCCAATGGGGTCCTGCGATCACCCTTGGCCCGGCAGATCAGCGAAACCGCCAGCATGATGTCCGCACAGGCGTTCGCCCCATCAACAGCCACCCCTTCGCGGTGCATTTTGATCGATTTATCCAGACTGCCCCGCACATCAAAGAGCCACTGCAGCAGCCACATATCCGGAACCAGACGATAGAACATTCCCAGACCATAGCGCACACTGCCCTGCATGGTGACGTTCGGCTGGAATTGATAGTTGACGTTGGAATTCATGACCTCATGCCACAACTTTTCCACGGTCCTGGCATTTTTAAGCGAAGCCAGGATTCCATCGATACTGCTGATGCTGCCGATGGCGGAACCCAGAAATAATTTGCACAGGGGTTGTGAAGGATCGATTTTTAAGCAGGTTTCAGTGGCTTTTTTGCCTTTGGCGAAAATTTCCCGGGCCTGGGGCAGGTCCTTCTCATTCGTGTAGGAGGAACCCCACTGAAACGCTGTGCTGCCCAATATCCAATAGCCATCGACCCAGCGGGGATTGGTCTTCAATATGGTTTCCGTGATCTCGAAACTGCGGGCGAGCTGTTCGCGGGTCAGGTTTTTTTGCTCGCGGCTGTCACTGTAAAGAGTCCAGTATTCCTGATAAAGCTCCGGACGCTTTCTCAGAGGTTCCCAGTTGATTTCGTATTCCTTGTACTCCTTCCCGAACAGCACAGCTTCGTTCAGTCCCAACGCAACCGCCCACAGAATCCCCAGGATGCGCAGAAAACTCATGGTGTTATCCTTTGCTCGAGGTCATTACCCCTGCGTATGAATTCACCAATCCATTTCGGAAGGGTAAGTTTTCACTTGAGGGCGGTGGGAAGCTGGATCGAAAAAGCATCGGGATTGGAGCGGGATTGGTGAAAGGACCAAAAGCGGGAATCGCGTGGACAGCCGGTTGCCATCAATATTCAGGACCGTTGGCCGATACCATAAGCGAATCCCACGCATGGAAGGTGATCACGTCATGTCATCGGGTCAACTCAAACGCACATCCTGGCCTTGCCTCTGGCTTGTCCTTCTGCTGACTGCCCTGCCGGGCTTGGCAGCCGTGCCGGAAGTGGGATCGGGTGATGTGCGTGAGCTGCTCCTGAGCCGGAGTATTTCCATTCTGGAGGATCGTTCCAGCCAGCTCACCGTGGATGATATACGGTCCGGCCGCCATGATCATGAGTTTCAAGCCGCCACGCGTGATTTTCCAGGTCTTCACAATGCCACGGGTACATTCTGGGTCAGGCTTTCGATTCAAAATAACAAAAATGAAGCCCGTGATCTGATTCTGGAGAACCGTTATCCTCTGCTGGATTATTTGACTCTTTATCAATTTGCGGCTGATGGCGGACGCCAGGAACTGACTCTGGGTGACGAGGTGGCCTATGAGAACAGGCCGGTGGCCTTTCGCTATCCGGTTTATCCCATTCATCTGGAACCAGGCCGCAACAACTTTATCATGAAGATGCAAAACAAGGGCCCCTTCGTCATCAGTCTTTTCCTTTGGGATGGGAAAAACTTTGACAACTATGCGCGGCGCGATAACCTTGTGCTGGGACTGCTCAACGGCAGCGTCATCGTGCTCATGCTCTATAACATGTTCCTGATGTTCTCGTTCCGCAGTCAGACCTATCTGGTTTATGTGCTCTATCTGCTGACATTCCTGGCCACGCAGCTTGGTCTCCAGGCCACCGCCAACGAATGGATCGGCGGTGATTTCGGTCACTGGATCATGAATCGAGGCTGGCTGATCCTCTCGTGCCTCAGCCTTGCCTTTTCCTGTCTCTTTGCCCTGCGTTTTTTGAATATGCATAAGCACATGCCCCATTGGCGAAGGTGGATGCTCTTTCTGATCTTTGCGCACCTCGCCATGACCGTGCATGGTTTCTTTGCCGACTATGCCCTGCTGGGGCTTGAGCTCACGTATTCCACTGTGGTTGTCAGCGTGACTCTGATTGCGTCCGGTCTGACTGCCAGCTGGCGCGGCTTCCGTCCGGCGATTTTTTATACGCTCGCCTGGGCCTTTCTGTTGTTTGGAAATGTGGCGCTGGCCCTGATGTTCAACGGTCTCTTCCCCATGAACTTCTTCGCGCAATGGGGCAATCTGCTGGGTGGCGCGTTGGAAGTGGCGCTTATGTCCCTGGCTCTGGGCAGCCGCATGAACTATATGCAGGCCCGTTCTGAACAAACCATCAAGACACTCAATATTGCACTCACCAAGCATATCGAGGAAGTGGAACACATCGTTGCCGAACGGACGCAAACCATTCGCTCGATCATTGATCATGTGAAGAGCGGTTTCTTTACCATCAACAGTCAGCTGGAAGTGGAAGCCGGATTTACCAAAGCCTGCTATCGGTTGCTGGGTGATCGGATTCGGGATCAGGCTTCGATCCTGGATGTGCTGGGCCTGGAGGGTTCGCGGCGCAGTATTTTTCAAATGACCGTGCAACAGGTTTTTGCCGATAGCATGCCGGAAGAAGTCAGCCTTACCCAGATCCCGAGGAATTTTCGCATCGGGGACAGCATTCTGATCCTGGAAGGCGGGCTGATTCGCGATGACGATGGCAAACCCAAGGCCATCCTCTTTACCGTGAACGACATCACCAAGCTGCGCATGAAACAGCGTGAAGCGCTGCGCAGTTCGATGCTGATCAAGATTCTGAAGAACATGGACGCCTTCCGCTCCTTTATCAAGATCACACGGGAGAATCTGAAGCATCTGCGTGATCCGGAAGTGCGAAGCAAGCAAAAGATGGCAGCCTTTATCCTGCATACGCTCAAAGGCAACTGTCTGATCTTCAATATGAAGGCGCAGGCCGACCGCATTCACAAGCTGGAGGAGGCGGACGCCCTGCAGGTCGCGGATATCGAGGCTCTGGAGCGGAGTTTTCAGCTCTTCCTGAACCGTCATGCGGATATCCTGAGCATCAATTGGGATGATGAGCATGACGAGGATGTGGTGCTGAAGCATTCGACTCTGCGCAATCTCAGGCAGGAATTGAATCGCCTGGGTGTGTCACAGGAGTTTTTAGGTTTCTTTGATCGATGGGTGCAAAGCATTACGGCGCGTTCCGCCCGGAGCCTTCTGGGTCCGATCGTTGATGATGTGCAGCAGCTGGCCCGGCGCAGTGGACGCAAGGTTCAGTTCGATCTGCAGGGAGCGGATGTCAAGATTTATTCCGATACGGAAAAGCACCTGATCAAAAACCTTGTCCATCTTGTGCGCAATGCGGTGGTGCATGGCATCGAACCGGATCGCGGGGACAAGCCCGCGCGCGGGACGGTCGTCCTGAAGTTCCGGGCGGAAAAGGAGCTCCTGGAAATTCGCTGCAAGGATGATGGCCTGGGCATCGATCGCGATCAGATCGTGCGCCTGATCGTGGAAAAGGGTCTGGCCGGGGCGCAGAATATCGAAAATAAATCCATTTCTGAGCTGATTGACCTTCTTTCCCATGACGGCTTTAGCACGACGACGGAAGTGGATCTTTACTCCGGACGGGGTGTGGGTGTGGCGGCGGTTTATGGAGCGGTTCGCGCCTGTCGTGGAAGGATGGACATCAAAACCGAGCCGGGGCAGGGGACTGAGTTCATCATCACCGTGCCACGGGATGAGGAACCCTTCACGCCCAATCTGAAAGCTGTTTAAATCTGACGAGGAAACGGAAAAGCAGCCTCGTAATCCTGAGCAGCAAGCTCGATGATCCGCAACGCTTCGCGGCGATTGTACATCGCTTCAATGCTGACCTTGCGTTCCCCTTCACCGGGAATGTCTTTGTAGGTGAGGAAATAGTGCTTGAGTCGCGAGAGGATTTTCGGTGGGCAATCCTCGATGTCCTCGAAGCTGCCGTAGATCGCATCATCCTTCAGCACTGCAATGATCTTGTCATCCACTTCGCCGTTATCAATCATGCGTAGACCACCAATCGGCTTGGCCTGCAGCAGAAGATCGCCATGGGTGATGGGCTTTTCAGAAAGCACGCAGATATCCAAAGGGTCACCATCACCGACCAGATTTTGCATACCGGTCTTTTCTCCTGCGAACGCGGCGACGCGTTCCATACAGTAGGTGCGTGGAATAAAACCGTAGAGTGCGGGCACATAGTTGGAGAATTTTTGTGGGCGGTCGATGCAGAGATAACCGGATGCCTTATCCAGCTCATATTTCACAGTGTCGGTCGGGACGATTTCGATGAAGACATTCACGAAGGCCGGCGACTCAGCCTGGACGGGGATGCCATGCCATGGATGAGGTTTAAAATATTTTTTGAGCTGCTCCAGCAGGACAGATATATCGTTGGTCACCGGGGTTCCTCCAAAGTGTGTTTCTGGCCTCAAGACAGGCAACGGGCTCAAATGCCTATAACAAATTGGGGGGAATGTCGAGATTTTTGGGCGGAAAATTGGAATTGTGCGCGGAACGATCAGGACCAGATCCGGCACCTGACGGCTTGCAGGTGCCCGTGGAAAAGTTCCAACCGTCTTCAATGACTGAATATTTTACTCCACCATGCTGTGGCTTATGGTAATGTTGGCGCGGCTTCCGTCGGGTCCGGTTCCTCTTCGGATTCCGCAGGCATTTGCGATTTCAAATAAGCGAGCAATTTGATGCCATCGGGCGTGTTGCGCCACTCGCTATCGCCATAGGGCATGAAACCGCTGCTCACCGCTGCATACATTTGGGCCGCACGTGCCACAACTTCCGCTTCGTTATCCAAGGAAACACCAGCCATGGCATCGGCACCACCGGTGTGGCAGTAGCCGCAGTTGTTGGCGATAATCGACGCGACATCCTGATAGGTGGGAGGTGTGGTCTCAGTCGGAGCAGGGACTTCTTCTGCACGCGACATGGCGGCCATGAGAGTCAGACTGAAAAGGCCCGCTCCCATTGTGCTGACGAACTTTGCTTGGAATCTCATCCTGATCTCCTTGTCAATCGTTCAGGGGATCATGGGCAAAGTCGTTTCCACTGTCAAGAGAGGGGGATTGCGAAGTGGCTTCACGAAAATTAAAGCCGCTTCGCGTTGTCCATCAGGGGATTTCACGGATGTTGGGTTGGAATTCCTTGATGTGGCGATTGATGTCTTTCTTGCATTCGCTGCCGAGAGTTTCGCCGGTCATCATCAGGCAGACCTGCAGCGCCTTGATAGGCTCATCCGCCTTGGTCTTGACGTCGGCACATTCCTTGTCGATTTCCTTCTGGCACGCTCCCTTCACCTTGTCCCAGCTGGACAATAGTTTTTTCCAGCTGTCTTCCTTGCCCTTCACAAAGGTTTTGCATTCGGGGCTGAGCTGCTCGATTTTCTTGTGAAGACAGGTGCGTTCGGTTTCCTGATGAAATTCACCTTTGCACAATTTCTGGACATCTTCATCACAGGGTCCATAAGCCAGAAGGCTGCCTGTGCTGAGTCCAAGTGCCAGCATGATGAAAAAGGTCTTCATACAATGGCTCCAGCTTGGGGGATACGACGAGGCTCTTATCGGCATCCGCCTGTCTTTTTCAAGAGCAGGAGTCTGTGCTAACATGAAGGCAACTGGAGAATTGTAAGCATGAAACTGCGCCCTTTGGTTTACCTTTGGTTGCTTATAACCGGCTTTATGTTCTACGAATACGCCGTGTTGCACAAGATGTACAACGGTCCGAGCTATATCACTCTCGGGGCCTGTAAAATTCTTGGGCATTGCAAAACTCTTTCGCCTTTGCCAGGAAAACCACTGAGCTATGCTCTCGGCTGGATAGGTTTCTGCGTGATGGCGTTGACCAATCTCTATATATTGCGCAAACGCCTGCTTGTGATGCAGAAGTGGGGCAGTCTTCAGGGCTGGCTCAACTGGCACATTTTCTTCGGTATGCTTGGCCCCACTTTTATTCTGTTTCATTGCGATTTTAAAGTGCGTGGTCTGGTGAGCATCAGCTTCTGGAGTATGGTGATCTCGTTCCTCAGCGGCATCGTTGGACGTTACTTCTATATGCAATTGCTTCAGGCCAAGCCCGTGCTGAAACAACAGATTGATATGCTGGAAAAAGCCTTTGATCAGTATCAGCGGGGATCCGGCAATCGTATCCCGGCCCAGGCGCTGGTGATGGCCAAGGCTCATGCCTTTTCCATGGCCGGAGGGGTCCAGGGGCCTGAGCTCCAGAGGCTGGGTCTGATGGGCTTTCTGGTCAAGTCGATTTCGGGTGAACTGCGGATGATGGCCACGCTCCCGCCCACGCCCTGGCAGGAGGGGAAACCCTTCCGTGTGAAGCTGCGGGAATGGGCTCTCTTGCGGCGCCGCCTCCTCTCCATGCATTTTTACCAAATCCTCTTTGGGTACTGGCGCACCTTCCATTCACCGTTTGCGGTATGGATGTATATTGTGGCTATCATCCACATCGCCTCGTCCCTGATTTTCAAGGTCTAAACCGCGAATATTTCTCGCTCTTTCGAATCCACTTAAGTACCCGTGGCTGCGAGCCGATAGCATCCTGTAATTTTTTATCAGAGTGATGCCAATGTTGATGAAGATTTACGTCTTCCTTTCGCAGTCCATATGGTTGCTAGGGATTGCATTTATGGTCGGTCTCGCGCTTTGGGGCATGCGCCAGCGCGATAAGCATCAAAAAGAAGCGAAGCGTCAATGGGATGACGCTGTCGCCAAAAAGATGAATGAACCCGCCAGCTTGCATCCTGAAATTGATCCGACCCTTTGCGGGGGCTGCGGAGCATGCGTGGCCGCATGTCCGGAAGGTGAGATCATCAGGCTGATCAATCACCGGGCCGTGCTGGTCGAGCCAACGGCCTGCGTGGGTCATGGGGCCTGCCAGGCGGCTTGTCCTTATGATGCCATTCAGCTGGTGTTCGGCACCAAAACCCGCGGAATGGAATTGCCGCGCATTGACCCCAATTTCCAGACCAACGTGCCAGGCCTTTACATCGCCGGCGAGTTGGGCGGCATGGGGCTGATTCGAAACGCCGTGAAGCAGGGCAAGCTTGCCGCCACGCATGCCGCGAAAACTCTCGGCGGTGGTGGCGGCGCGCAGTTTGATGTCCTCATCGTGGGCTGCGGTCCGGCCGGACTTTCTGCATCTCTGGCCTGTGCGGAAGCCAAGGTCAAATACATTTGTATTGAACAGAACAAGTTCGGGGGAACAATTTACAACTTCCCCAAGCAAAAAGTTGTCATGTCCCATCCCCTGGATTTCCCGCTCGTTGGACAGTTCAAGTTCAACAAGAACAAAGTGTCCAAAGAGGAGCTTTTGAGCCTTTGGGCGCATCTGAAGCGGCAAAGCAACTTGAACATGATCGAAAGTTGCCGTTTTATCAATTTGCAAAAGAAGGGCGACGTATTCCACGTCGAAACATCCAAGGGTATCATGACTGCGAAGAAAGTGATCCTTGGCATGGGTGTGCGGGGATCACCGCGGAAATTGAATCTGCCGAACGAAGAGATGACCAAGGTTACTTATAACCTTTTGGATCCGGATCAGTATCAGCAGAAGTGGATCGCGGTGGTCGGTGGTGGTAACGCAGGCGTGGAAGCGGCGCAATACCTTTGCAAACCGGGTCTTCGGAACAAGGTCTTCCTCCTCGTGCGCGGTCCCACGTTCGACCGTTGTAACGAAGAAAACCAGAATATCATCAAGGATTATGAGCGCAGGGGTATGGTGAAGATCTGTTACAACACAACGGTTGAACAGATTGAAAGGGATCATTTAATCGTAAAGATGAACGGGCAAATGTTGCGACTGCAGAATGATTTTCTTTTTGTTTTCGCTGGTGCCATTCTGCCTTTTGCCTTCCTGAAAAGTCTTGGCATCATGATTGATACCAAATACGGTGAAGCCGTGAAAGCGAGTTCATGACATGACTGACAAGAAACTGCTACAGGTGATTTTCGTCTGTATATCCGCGCTATTTGTAAGTTTACTGCTGTCGCAGTGCGGCGTGAAGCAACCGAAAGTTGAGAATCCTAAATTTGCCTCGCCGGTCGCGGATCACACGCGTTTTACAGATTCCTGCGGAGCCTGTCACGAGTATCGCCGTCTGCCTCCAAACCAGGATCTAACTATTGTGGCTCATGGTTTTGGTCGTGAGTGCGCCGAGTGCCATGAATATGTCGCGGCCGCCCCGACCTGGAAACCCAAGTTCTATGCCCATAGTCCGACACCACCAGCGTGTCTTGGCTGCCATAATCTGCCTGGTGAAGCCGCGAAATTCAATCCTGCGGCGCACGCACCCAACGGGCAGCTGCGCGGGGATTGCGTAGCTTGTCATCGATTCGGAACGCAGTGGAAAGTCAACTGAGAAACAGCAGAACTTTTTTTTCACGTTTCGTGTCCACCTTCCCGCCATGACCTGATACACTGGAGGAAATAATTGAATTCCTCCAATGAGATCGCACTTGCTCATTACTGCCAACAGTCAGTCGCCAGCCATGCGAAGCCGAAAGGTTTTCGCTAACGCTGGAATTTTGTTTGGAGTCCTCACTCTCGTTGTCGAAGGGGCCATCCCTTTGCAAGCCGCGGAGTTCAAAGGTGACGCTCGCATTGGACATTATTCGCGTCAGGTCGAATTCAAGGGCGCGTATCTGGGCCAAACCGCAGGTGAAACCAACAATGATGAACAGGTTATCAATCTTCAGTTGAAAGCCAGTGCCGAAGACCTGAACGACTCCGGAGATCGTTTTATTTTTGATTTCCGCGATAAGCGTGATGGCTTTGGGAAACTGGAACGGGAAAACCTGCTTTTGTCGAATTACGAAAGACGTCAATTGCGCCTGGCGGCTTATCAGAGGCCCTGGGAATCGAATCGCACGTATTTCACCGTCGGTCGCTTTTCCCTTCCCGAGGCGAATATCATTGCCAACGATGGCGCGGAATTCGGCTATAGAACCAGCAGATCCAGCCGCTATGGGGCCTTTGCCGGTCAAGGAGCCAAGGACATCATCGCGCCGCTCTATGTGGATCCGGATACGCGCGACATTTCCACGACGCAGTTTGGTGCGTATTACAACTATGAGTCCAAGGATACTCCGGAAGACAGCAGTTATCTGACCAATGCGGTGGCTCAGGCCCCGACCTATGACATTACCGATGCCGATAGTCACCTCTACTACTATCAGCAGGGTCTTTTCACGTTTGGTGGAAACCATCGCATCGGCAGTCTCGTGCAGTTTGATTTTGCACCGAAGTCGAGTCTGCGCCGCGGTTATCTTTCGTATTATTACCAGACGGAGAGGCTGCGAGCTGGCGGTTACCTGAACCAGACGACGACCGAGGATTATCTGATCAAACAGGTGATTCAGGATGTGCTGGTGCCGAGTTCGGTGCGAACGATCGATTTGGATGCCCGCTATCGTCTGAGTTCTGCCATGAGCGTGGATGTCAGTGCCAGCCAGGGAACCCGCACGGTGGATGGGAAAGTTCGCACGGAATATACGGCCGGCCTGCTGTTTCCGCGGGTGCTTGGGGATACCAGTTCCACGCGCCTTCAGGTTGGAACACGGCAGAACTTCCTGAGCAAGGATAATTTCACCAAGATCGCCTATGACTATTGGGGAGCAACATTGAGTGTGGGGCTGTCCTATACGCTTTCCACCGAAGATTATGATGATGGCACCACCAACAAGCGCACCATTATGATGGTGGATGCGGGGATTTTCGTTTTGGATGATATTCGCGGCGCGTTGGGTTATGAGCTGGAAAGCGACAGCAAGGTGGACGCGAGTGCTCTCTTCATCATGTTCGGATACAAGTTTGGAAAATCGGCATCATCGCCCAGAACCAGACCGGCAAGATTTGAGGAAATGTAAGGTGCGGAAGCTTGGACTCATTCTCACCCTTCTGTTTTTGGCTGTACCTCCCCCGGCTTCAGCCCAGGGTCAGGACAGCAAGCTGAATTTTGAAGGTCTCCTCAATCAGCTGCTTGCCCCGGGGCCGTTGACCCTTGGTCACGACAACCTGGAACATACGCACAACGACTGTTTGAAATGTCATGAGCCGGCCGGTGGGATTCCCAATACCAACTGCATGGCCTGTCACAAGGAAGTCAAAGCGCATGTGGAGGCACGGCAGCATTTTCACGGGCTGATGAGTAACAAGGCCTGCATCGATTGCCACAAGGATCATAAAGGTCGCAATTTCGATCCCATGTATATCAACCCGAAAACCTTTGAACATAAACTGACGGGATTTGAACTGGATGGTGCGCACGCAAAGATTGACTGCACGAAGTGCCACACTGCGAAGCGGCCAGCCAGCAAACCTGCTCGGCAGACGGATATCAGTTATATGGGGCTGGTGAACTCCTGCAACAAGTGTCACATGAAAGACGATGTGCACTACTACAAGGGCAAGTTCAAGCAGAAGGAATGCAGTCTTTGCCATACGACAGACAAGTGGAAACCGGCCAAACCTTTTGATCATGCGAAGGAAGCCGGATACGCTCTGATCGGGGTTCATGCCAAACACAAGTGTGAGAAGTGCCACACGAGGCGTTCGAAGACCGATGTGCGCTATGATTTCCCTGTTGAAACCAGGCAATGCCTGTCCTGTCACCTGGATCATCACAAGAACCGTCTGAGTCCGCGCTTCCGCAACGGCAAGTGCGATGTCTGCCACGGTCAAGACACCTGGAAGTTAAGTCTATGAGAGGAATGACCTTATGGATCTTCGCATTTCTTATGGCTCTGTGGGGCATGCCCCTGCAGGCGCAGAAGAAATTCGACCATAGCGTGACAGGTTTTCCTCTGCGTGGTGCGCATGATCGCATCGCCTGTCAGGACTGTCACAAGCAAACACCGGCCGTCCTGTCGATGGGTCCGGGCGCTTTCAATTGGGTGGGCCTGAAGAGAGACTGCTTTCCCTGTCATCAGGATTATCATGGCTATGGCAGGGAAATTAGCGCAAAACAGGGTCCTCTGCGGAAGTGCGATACCTGCCACAACGATATCAGGTGGAAGGACTCGCTGCGCTTCGATCACAATATTCATACTGTGTTTCCGATCACGGGAAAACACAGGGAAAATAAGTGTTTTGAATGTCACCGTCCCACCACAGCGCCGCAGGCTTTCAAAGGTTTTCCGGGACATAAGGTCCTGGGCAAGGATTACGATCTTCGTCGTTATGCCTTCAAGGATCTGGCACGGAAGAGTTGCGAAACCTGTCACATCACGCCGCATACGAAGGCGTTTCAACAAAAGTTCAGGGGTATCTCCTGTGACAAGTGTCACACGACGGATGGCTGGAAGATCATGAGCCTGAATGGGCAAATCCAGGCCGACCGCGGTTTCCATGATAGAACCCGATTCCCGCTGACCGGCAAGCATAAGACCTTGAACTGCAAGCTCTGTCATGCGAAGGACGGCAAGGAAACCTTCAGGTTTCCGAATGCAGATCGGGATTTCTGTGTGACCTGTCACGCGAGTGTGCATAAGAAGCAGTTCGATGACAAGTTCTACAACATGTCCTGTGCGAAATGTCACTCGACGACGAACTTCACGCAGCGGACTCCGTTCCAACATGACATCACAAACTTCAAGATTGATGGACAGCATGCAAAATTCGAGAAGAACTGTGAGAAATGTCACGTCCCGACCAAGGCCAAGCTGCCGACCCGACCACCAAAAACGGCTCACAAGTTTGACTTTGATGAGAGCAAGGACGAAAAGTACTGTCTCAACTGTCACGCGACCGTTCACAAGGACCAGTTCCACAGCGAGTTCCAGAAAAAATCCTGTGCTAGCTGTCACATTACCAGTAGTTTTGCCAAGCTCACTGAGTTTAATCACGATATTACACGTTTTAAACTCACCGGCCGGCACGAAGAGATTGGCAAGCAGTGCACACAATGCCACAAGCCCAGCAATATCACGTTGCCGACCAAGCCGCCGCGTAAAGGCGCAAAATTCATGTTTGAAGGGGCGAACCGCGGGTTCTGCGAGGAATGCCACGTAAATGAACATAAGGATATGTTCCATTCGAAGTTCTATAACAAGCCCTGCGCGGTGTGTCATACGACCGAGAAATTCACGAAGCTCAAGGAATTTGATCACGAAGAGACGGACTTTGAGCTGAGGGGCAAGCACAAGCAGGTGAAGTGTGCAGAATGTCATGAGAACACCAAGGAGAGATTCCGCTGGCCGCCAAAGAATTTCAAAGGCAAGTATCTGTTCCCAGAGTTGCCGAAGCGGAACTGCCAGACCTGTCATGAGGATCCGCACCGTGGTTCGAATGGCCCGCTTTGCACCAAGTGCCATAACGAGAGCGGTTGGAAGAATGCCTCGGAGTATCACAAGGATTTCCTCCTGACTGGCGTGCATCTGCAGCTGGATTGCAAGGAATGCCATGTGAACGAGCGGATACTGAAGGGTTCAAGTCAGGAGTGCAGCCAGTGTCACCACGAGGATGATCCGCATAATGGACAGCTGCTCCCTTGTCAGGATTGTCACACGCAGAACTTCTGGCAGCACACGAAGTTTGATCATAACCTGACCCGCTTCCCGCTGCGCGGGGCACACCGGGTTACGGAGTGCCGCGCTTGTCACAATCAGGGTGTGTATCAGGGGCAACCCACGGAATGTCGTGGATGTCATGCTCAGGATGCGGCCCAGGTGCAGGTGCCGAACCATAGTCAGCCGAATTATTTCCAATGTGAGCAGTGTCACACGGTTTATCAGTTTCCGGGGGCGGTGATTCGGTAGGGTGGAGTCCCGTTTCGGGCCTCCGTTAATTCGCAATACTAAACATCACGTTGTGATAAACGTAGTCGTCAGCAACGATAAAAATTTCATACGATCCCGCCGTGAGTTGAAGCTTTTCAACGGCAACGTTAAACACGTAGCCAATTGTATGTCCTTCCTGAATTTGTGCGACGTCATCGAAAGGCAGAGCTTTGATTAAGTCATGGCTTTCCCGCTGGAATATTAGAATTTCCAGCGTGCCTTTGGGCGGGCTTTTTTCAAGGTAAATTTTCAGCGTTCCCTTGGGGTCGATCTCATCCTCAAGGTCAATGCGAGTCGGCTGGCTCTTCAAGAGGTGAAATTTCTGATGGCTAAGAAGGGAGTCTGGAAAGTTAACGCCTTTTTTCTTGAAGTATTCCACGAGCCGCGCGTCGACATAGCAGGATGAAAAGCTCTCCTGACGCTGCTGATCCCCGACCGGGAATTGAACATGAAGCTGCTCGCCCCGAAGTTCCATGAGGAGCGGAATGGTTTGACGATCCTTAGGAAGTTCGCTCATATTCTCGACTGAAAAAGTTGTCTGGAAGCTTTCCTTGCCATAAACTTCATCAATCGCTGATGGATCGCTGGCATAGAGCCCCAGGAAGTAAGTCTCGCCAGGCTCATGGGACAGAAATTTTGGTCCCAGGAGAAAAGAGAAGGGCTGGAAGGAAAACCTGCTTTTTTCGTTTTCGCAGGTGAGATAGGGGTCCCTGAAGCTGTGGTCAAAAATTGGCGAACGTCTTCGTTTTGGAAGAAACGAGAGCAACTCCTTTTTTTCATGATTGAAGCAGTTCGGATGTTCGCCGTCCGTGAACAAGCAATAGTTGCGCTGAACGGCGACCTTATCGGTCGGCATAACTGAATTCCACTCACTCTGACACATGATTGAGTTGGGAAAGTCCTTGCGACAGGTCCAGGCGTCTTCAATATAGATATCGGCCAGCCCAAAAATATGACCAAACTCATGCAGGATTGTGCCGGGTCTGAGGCTATCATGACTGAGCCAGATCACTTTTCCTTCACTGTTGGCGAAAGCACGGTCTTCATCGCCGTAAACTGTACCTGATAAGTTGCCAAGGTAAAAAATGGTTGCGTCACGCGTCGCAGGACACTTCTGAGTGGCAGAACCATCATCAGGTTCAGACCTTGAAAAATCCGGATAAACGAATCCGATGCTCCTTGGCATGGAATGACTGACGGTTTTCAAGGGCTCAATCCATGAAAAGACCGCTTTGCGAATTTCCTTTTCCAGCTTCAGACGAATGCCATGAAACCTGGGTTCAGTCAGTATGCAGATTTCAAGGTGATCCTTATGGAGGGACTCCAGAAACGGGGTGTGGCCAAAGAGCAGGGTTCTAAGATCCGCCCCCTTCAGACCGGCTCCATCATAGCAGGAGCCCGCAATGAATAGCTTCTCCTGGGCCAGACATGACTCATAGGTGTCCCGATCAGGAGCCCGCCGACGACTCCCGTCTCCGCATGAGATGAAGAGGAAGGGAACCAGCATCACAACGACTTTTTTGACTATACTTTGCATGACAGGAGCCCTATCTGAAGGAACATGACAAGAACTAATGACGCAAAAGGGACCTTCATATTGCGTTTCTGTTATTGACTGAATTTACTGATGAAATGGGTGTTTGGAGCTGGCAGGGAGAGGGGGGGAGAGACCCTGAAGTCTTCAGGGAGCCAGCCATGTTGTGGAATTGGAGCCGCCGGTGTTGATCACCTGCTGGCTGCATTCGGTGACACCGCCGACGGTGTCGACTTGTGTGTATGTTCCTCACGACCGAGACAGCATCAGCAGGCGTCTTCCCTATGGATGGCTTTTCACGTCACCAGCCCCTTCATCGAATCCTGACCCTTGGGGAGATCGATGCGACGAATCAGGCTCTCCTGGGCGGCAGAGGCGACGAGTATTCCATCCTGATTGAAAATCTGTCCCCGGTTGAAGCCGCGGCCACCGGCTGCGGAGGGGCTGTCCTTTACATAAAGAAGCCACTCATCCATGCGAACCGGACGATGAAACCACATCGCATGATCCAGACTCGCGACCTGCACACGCGGATCGTAGAACGTCGCACCGTGGGGAAGCATGGCGGTCGTGGCGAGACCAAAGTCCGACGCGTAGGCCAGCATCGCCGTGTGAATCAAAGGATCATCCGGAAGTTTGCCGTTGGTCTTGAACCACGAATATTTCAGCGGCGGACGCTTGTGCGGTGCGAAGAAATCCACGGGATCCACCACGCGGATTTCAATGGGGCGATCAGCGGTGAGTTTATCCCGAAGGCCTTCGGGGATCTTGTCGTGTACCTTCCGAATCTGTTCCAGCTCACTCAGGATTCCATCAGGGCCAGGAACGGAAGGCTTTTCGACCTGATGCTCGAAGCCCTTTTCCACCGTCTGAAAAGAGGCCGACATGCTGAAGATGGCCAGACCACCCTGCTTGGCCACCACGCGCCGGGTGGAAAAACTTTTGCCACTGCGAATCAAATCGACTTCGTAATAGATGGGTTCGTTCGGCTTCCCCGCGCGCAAAAAATAGCCGTGCAGAGAATGGATCGGACGGTCGGCTTCGACCGTGCGACTTGCAGCCACCAGGGCCTGCCCCAAAACCTGACCACCGAAAAGACTCTTGAATCCCAAATCCTGACTATTGCCCACGAACACATTGGTTTCAATCGCGCGCAGATCCATAAGCTTGACCAGCTGTTCCAACACCATGCTCATGACGTCCGTCCTTCCTGGGAGTGAGGTCCGGACTCCATGTTGGCAAAAAACGCAGGCAAATGCTAGCATGAAGCCTTGTTAGGAGGGCCTCATGAATAAGCCAAATGTCATCGATGTCAACTTAAGAAATTTCGCGGCGGAAGTGGTACGGCGTTCCCAGGGTGTTCCCGTGCTCGTGGATTTCTGGGCGGAATGGTGTGGACCCTGCAAAAGCCTGACGCCTGTGCTTGAAAAACTGGCGGCGGAATACGGCGGTCGCTTTATTCTCGCCAAATGCAATACGGACGAGAACCAGGATCTGGCTCGTCAATTCGGAATCCGTGGAATTCCCAGCTGTAAATTGTTCAAGGATGGAGCCCTGGTCGCGGAATTTCAAGGCGCCCAGCCGGAGGGTGAGGTTCGCCGCTTTCTGGATGCCCACTGTGCCGACCTTGAGGATGAACCCCTGGATGTGGCGCGACACCTGATCGGTGGTGGACAGACGGCCGAAGCCATCGGCATTTTGGAAGCGCTCCTGACGGAGGATCCAGGTCTGGATGATGCCCGTCTTCTTTTGGTGCGTGCTTTCATTCAACAGCATGATTTTGACAAGGCGCGTGAGGCCCTGCAAGCTTTGCCCGAAACGCATAGCGAAGTGAAAAGTCTGCAGCAGATGATCGACTATGCGAGTTCCGCTTCGGAATATGGAACGGTCGAGGAATGCGAGGCGCGCGTGCAAAAGGATCCGCAGGACCTGGAGGCCTTGTATCGCCTGGGTGTGGTGCTGACGCTCGAGGATCGGTTTCAGGAAGCGATGGATCGTTTCCTTCAGGTGATTGCGCGGAACAAGAACTATGGGGAAGGCAAGGTACGGCAGGCAATGCTGGCTTTGTTCGAGGTGCTGGGGCCGGATCACGAGTTGACCCATCAGTATCGGCGAAAGTTTGCGAACCTGGTCTTGTGAGCGCTCGGCAAAAGCCCCGCACAAGGCGGGGCCACAAGCCAATGGATCAGTTTTCCAGATAACGTTCCTGAGCCATTTCCCATTTCACAGGTGAACGCCAAAGACTCGACAGGAGGAGTTCACGCATCAGCATGAATTCGCGAGGCAGCTTGTCGTAGAGCTTCTCGAAGAGTTCCTCGTGCGACAGAATCTCGCTCTTCCATTCTTCACGGTCGATGGTCATGAGGCGGCGGAAGTCCTGGCGTGTGAAGTTCTTCATGCCCTTCCATTCGATATCATCGTAACGCGGCATCCAGCCCAGAGGACTTTCCTCGCCAAAGGCACGGCCGTGGATGCGATCCACGATCCACTTCAGAACGCGCATGTTATCACCGAAGCCAGGCCACATGAATTTGCCGTTTTCATCCTTGCGGAACCAGTTCACGCAGAAGATTCGTGGCGGATTGGAAATCTTGCGACCCATTTCCAGCCAGTGGTTGAAATAATCGCCCATGTGGTAACCACAGAAAGGCAGCATTGCCATCGGGTCACGACGCACCTGGCCGATGTTACCGGCGGCGGCCGCGGTCATTTCCGAGCCGATGGTGGCGGCGGTGTAAACACCGAAGTTCCAGTTGAACGATTGCATCACAAGAGGCACGGTCGTCGCGCGACGGCCCCCGAAGATGAGAGCACTGATGGGAACACCGGCTGGATTATCCCAGTTCTTATCAACCGACGGACACTGATACGCCGGGGCGGTGAAGCGGGCGTTCGGGTGCGCGGCTTTGCGGCCGGAATCCGGCGTCCAGTCATTGCCCTGCCAGTCGATGAGTTTGGCGGGAGGTGCATCGGTCAGACCTTCCCACCAGACGTCGCCATCGGGAGTGAGAGCCACGTTGGTGAAGATGATGTTTTCCTTCAGCGTGGCAATGGCGTTGGGATTGGATACGGGCGAGGTTCCGGGGGCTACGCCGAAGTATCCAGCCTCGGGGTTGATGGCGTAGAGACGACCATCTTCACCCGGCTTGATCCAGGCAATGTCATCACCGATCGTGGTGACCTTCCAGCCTTCAAAGCCAGCGGGTGGTACCAGCATGGCGAAGTTGGTTTTTCCGCAGGCGCTTGGGAAGGCGGCGGCGACGTAGGTTTTTTCACCTTGAGGCGATTCCACGCCGAGAATCAGCATGTGCTCCGCCAGCCAGCCCTGGTCGCGACCCAGTACGGACGCGATCCGCAGGGCAAAACATTTTTTGCCGAGCAGCGCGTTGCCGCCGTAACCCGATCCAAAGGACCAGATCGAGCGCTCTTCAGGAAAGTGGACGATGTATTTTTGCTCGCTGTTGCAAGGCCAGGCGACATCCTTTTGACCGGGAGCCAGCGGGGCGCCAACCGAATGGAGGCATGGCACAAATTCGCCATCGCCGAGAACATCCAGAACCTTGCGACCCATGCGTGTCATGATTCTCATGTTCACGACGACGTAGGGGGAGTCGGATATTTCCACACCGATATGGGCGATCGGCGAACCGAGCGGACCCATACTGAAAGGAATGACGTACATTGTGCGGCCCCGCATGGAACCGCGGAAGAGATTGGTCAGCGTTGTTTTCATTTCTGCAGGCTCAGCCCAGTTATTGGTCGGGCCGGCATCCTGTTTGCGCTGACTACAAATGAACGTCCGATCCTCGACACGCGCGACGTCACTCACATCAGAACGTGCCAGAAAACTGTTGGGACGTTTGGCCGGATTGAGGGGAATCAAGGTTCCACTGGCGACCATTTGTTGGTTCAATCGATCGGCCTCTTCCTGGGAGCCGTCGCACCAATAGACGCGATCCGGTTCGCAAAGCTCTGCTACGTCTTTGACCCATTGAATCAACTTCTGGTTCTTGACGTAATCAGGAATGAGATCTTGTGTTGACCAACTTTTCGACTCTTGCTGACGATTCATACCTTACCCCCAAACGCGGCCAGTCGAACACCGCAAAGTCAGGCGAATTCTGCCTCAGTCGCCGCTTTGCGGGTCACAGGACCGCTTTGCTTTATGCGTGTGATCTTTGCTCTCAGATCACCACCTGGTCAAGCGTAAAGTGCCCTGGGAAAGGGAAGAAAAGAGAATCATCTTCAACCCCTTGGACTTTACGACGCTGGAAGCTCGCTCCGTGTCGAGCCCAAGAGGATTTTGAAGGAATTTGAGGATTTTGTCCAATCACGTTCTTTTATGCAAGCCTATGAATTATTCACAGGCGACCTGCCAGTATTCTCCCGATTGATCAGGATTTTCGATAAAAAGGCCGGGTTGACCCTCACTGTCCAGCGCAAGGAAGGCCCCACGATAGCGAGGCATACGCAGGACGCCGTGATCGTTTGCGAATTCAATTTCGCCTTCGTGGACCAGTCGATTCAGAAAGCCTGGCAAGGGTTCCATGGGGGATTTAATTGGCGAAGCGGCCAACGGATCAGGCGTAGTTATTTCATGGGACCTGGTGTTGCGATCCGCAGCGCTTTCCGATTGGACTGAAGCTGCGGGCGGGCCCATGGCTGGCAGGGCATTGGAGCGGCCGATCAGTCCGGTGATCAGCTCGATCTGCTTGTTCATGAGCACCATTTGCTGTTGCAGCAAGATGCTGATACTCGGAGTGTCCAACGTGGATGGCATGCTTAATTGCGGTGACATCGCCATTGGCGCGGTCGCGGCATGGGCCGGAACATCTTGCGGGAGAAGGCTTTGCAGATGAACCGCGAGGGCCTTCAAATTCTGCAATTCGTTTTGCAGCATGTTGACATTCATGTTGATGCCCCATTCCTTTTGCATTTTGAGGGACCATTGGGTCAGGACCAGCGAATCCAGGCCAAGGCTCACCCACGATGCCTCGTGCGCAATTTCATGGACTTCCAGTCCACTGATCTGAGCCAGGGAAGCCGTCAGTTTTTGCAACCAGGGGTCCGGCATCGGCGCGCTCGTCTGCGGCTCAGGAGCCGTCACAGCTGGTGCCGGGCGGATGGAGGTGACCTCGCGGTTCGTCAGCGTCCTGGGCTCGAGCCACAGTTTTTCACCGAGGAAGGGATAAACCGGAGCGGAAATTACGCGGCCCTGATCGGGGACAAAGAGCAGCACACCATAGTTGGCCATTTCGCTGATGCCTTCGGCAAACGCAACATCCTCCCCACCATGAATGGCACTTTTCGGCAGAAGCGCCTGCGATGGCCAACGGCCTTCGTCTCGTAGAATCTGCTGTACGAAGCGGCTCAAGGCATCGCGCGGTCCCACCTCCACAAAAAGGGCTTCATACTGGGTGGCCGCATACTGCACAGCGCTGAGGAAGTTGACCGGCTGGCGAATCTGGTTCACCCAATAATCAAGAGCCATCGCTTCGTCATCGCGAAGCCGCTGGGCGGTGACTGTTGAAATAATCGGCAGAGTCGGTTTGTGTCGCGGCAAATCCTGGATGGACTTGCGGAATTCCTCAAGGACCTCGTCCATCATGGCAGAATGGAAGGCGTGCGACGTTTCCAGTGCTTTGAAGGCCAGGCCCTTGTTTTTCAGAATGGGCATGAAGGCCTCGACGGCGGCACGTTCCCCACCGATTACACAGGATTCATTGCTATTGATGACACAGACACTCAGATCCGAAGGGACAAGGCTTTGCATTTTTTCGCGGGAGGCGCGAACCGCCAGCATGAGTCCAGGGGATGCGGACTGCATAACGCGGGCGCGGTGATAGACGAGATGCACAGCATCCTCGAAGTGGAAAACGCCAGCCACGGTAGCCGCTGTGATTTCACCAATGCTATGTCCCATGACGGCTGCCGGCTTTAATCCGCAGTCCAGCAAACTCTGCGCCAGGGCCCATTCCATACAGAACAGCGCGGGCTGAGTATAGATCGTGGAATTGAGTAGCGGTCCGTGCTCGGATTCGACACCATCCAGAGCATGCGTCAGATCCAGATCGAAGCGCTGTTGAAAGGCTGCCAGAGCCCTATCATAATTTTGCTTGAAGCGTGGCCAGGCTTGCGCCAGTTGGTGACCCATGCCTGGGTATTGACTGCCTTGACCCGGGAACATCACCAGCACGGGTGGCTCTTTTTCGGGATAAAAGGCCGCGTTTTTCCTTAAACGCGCGAGAGCCTGTTGCCAATCCTTGGGTCCACGCCCGGTCACGCTCTGTCTATGCGAAAAGCGGGACCGATAACGGCCCATGGTATAACAAAGATCGTGCGGTGCCAGATCAGGATCGTGCCAGGCAGCATTCAGGGCATCCTGCAGTCTTTGATTCGCCTGGGGATTGCGGGCTGACCAGGTAAGCGTTAACCAGGGATCGAAGGGATTCGCATCCTGCTGTCCCGCTCTCGAAGCCGGAGCTGCTTCCAGCAGGACATGGGAATTGGTGCCGCCGACTCCAAACGAGCTGACGCCGGCACGCCGTGGGGCATCCGCCGGCCAGGTCTGGAGACTGCGGGGAATATGGAACGGGCTCTGACCCAAACGCAGTTCAGGATTCAAAGGCCAGGCATGCAGGGCCGGTGGAATTTCGCCTTTCTCCAGAACCAGAGCGGCCTTGATCAAACCTATGGTACCGGCTGCTGCCGTCAGATGACCGATATTGGCTTTCACGGAACCCAGAGCGCAGAAATGCTGATCCCGAGTGCTGCGTTGAAAGACCTGACGCAGACCTTCGATTTCAATCGGATCGCCGATGGGTGTGGCCGTGCCGTGGCATTCGATGTAGGACACGGTACGCGGGGACCAGCCGGATCGTTCATAGGCTTTGGCAATGGCCTGAGCCTGGCCGTCGACACTGGGCGCCAGAAAACTGCTTTTATTGCGTCCATCGTTGTTCATGGCCCAGCCATGGATCACACCCCGAATGGGATCACCATCCGCCAGGGCCTTGTCGAGGCGCTTGAGGACCACCACCGCGCTGCCATCGGAGAACAGGGTTCCCGTGGCGTCCTCGGCAAACGGACGACAGTGACCGTCACGGCTGAAAATTCCACCCTCCTGATAGAGATGACCGCTCGCCATCGGCGCATTCACGGATGCGGCGCCGGCGAGAACAAGATCCGCCTCATCCGTCAGGAGAGTCTTGATGCCTTCCACCACCGCGACGAGGGAGGTGGAGCAGGCGGTATGAACGGAAACCGCCGGGCCTTTCAAATCCAGATAATAGGCGATGTGGGTGGCCACATAATCCTTGTCGTTCCCCATCTGGGCGAAGAATTCCTCTTCGGAATGCGGCGTCGCATGACCCTGCATGAGGTTGCGCGATTGATAAGTATTGTTGCCGACGCCCGCATAAAGACCAATGCGCGCGGACTGACGCCGATGAGCCCAGCCGGCATCCTCGAGAGCCTGCCAGCAGGTTTCCATGAGAACGCGTTGCTGCGGATCCAGGAAAGCAGCTTCACGGCGGCTCATGCTGAAAAACTCATGATCAAAGCGATCGCCATCGATCACACCGCGCGACGCCACATAGTTGTGATGCCTGATCAGGCTGTCCGGAAGGGAGGGATCGAGTTCCTCGGGTTTGAAATGAGTCAGGCCTTCGCGTCCTTCCCGTATCAGAGACCAGAATTCCTGCACGTTGCGAGCGCCAGGAACCTTGCAGGCATAACCGATGATGGCCACAGCTTCATTGGACACAGCGCGATCCACCGGCCGATCCGTGGGAAGCGGCGTGACGCCAACGGAAGGGGCGGTGTTGTCGTCCTTCTGCATGAGGAGGGCTTTGGCCAATTCCCTGGGGCGCAGGTGAATATAGAGCAGGGTAATGGGGACCTGACGGCCCAGCTTCTGACTCAGCATCTGCGCGGCTTTGATCGCAAGGATGGAGTTGCCGCCATAGTCAAAGAAATTATCATCCAGTTCAAGACTGGCTGGGAATATGACCTCGTTCATCGTTTCGAGCACAAGCTTTTGCATGGGCATGACTTCTGTCGCATCGTGCGCCGGCGCCTTTGCCACCGGCATGGCGGGCATTTCTTCCACGCTGGCCACGGGTTCAGGGACGGTGTCCGGGGCGCTTTCCAACGCCACCACTTCGGGTTCTTTTGCGGCCTTGAGCGCGGCGATCTCGCGATCCATCATGGGCTTCAGGAATTTCTCCTGAACCCAGAGCTGCACAAGACGCAGAAAGCGCTTGCGATCCTCGATCAAGGTGAAAAGGTGATCGACGTCCGGCCAGAATTCGAGCTGGAGCTGCTTGCCAAAGTTGACGCCACGGAGCATGGCCTTGAACTGATTTTTATAGCCATACCAGGGCTGAAAGCCGCCTGTATAGAGGACCAAAAGTTCGGTGCCGCGATCCACCAGCTTTTGGGTATCGCTCACGGCGTCGGCAGGCGTTGGATAATTGGGATCCAGAAAATCATTGACCGGATTCAGCGCCTGACGTGCGGTCCAGGGCAGGAGCGTGCGTACGAGGACACGTTTCCAGCGGCCCGAGCTGAAGAGGCGTTTGAGAAAAAACTGCAGTTCATGCCGGAAGGTTGGATAGACGAAGCTGTCGACCATCACGAGGCCGCGAATCCTGGGATCCTGACGCGCATGATACCAGGCGTCAACGGCACCCGAACAGATGCCGACCGAAATGAGACTCTTGATTTGATATCGGTCCTCAAGGATTTGAGCCGCATCATTAATATCACGGGTAAAAAGCTCTTGAATGGAGGCATCGTGTTCCGCAAGATCGCTATCGCCAAGACGGGAAAGATCGAAGCGGAGCACAGTGAAGCCGAGCTGGGCTAGTTTTTCAGCCATTTCCACATGCACACGGAAGGGACCGATGCGATGTGAGATGCCTGTGTTCCACAGCAGAATGCCCAGAGGTCGCGGCTGATTCTCCGCCTCGTGGATCACACCGATCAGGTGTTCGTTTCTGCCAAAACGCAGGGCAATTCTAGTCATTCTTGTGTCTCCCAAAGAGCCTGAATCCGCCGTAGATGGGATGAAGGGAAGGCGCGAATTTTAATGTAGCGCTCATCGCTCCAGGGCATGGGTTCCCCCACATGCTGGAGATCAATCGCGCAGCCCTCCCTTTCCCAAATCTGACAGATATCGCGAACGATCGGATTGGTGGCGCTTAATATCACATGGGTCTTTTGAGCCCGCGGCTTGAGGGTGGCCGGACTTACGGCTGCAATCTGGGAACGCCAGGATTCCGACCAGGGAAAGCCCCAGCATTGTTCCTTGCCGTAACGCCAGGACGCGAACGGGGGCTCGGTTGAATTCAACTTAAACATCCGGGCATGCGAGCCTTCCATTTCATGCAGATAATGAATGCCGTCCAGGACCGGATCCCAAAGGACCAGACGGTCCACGGTGAGCTGCTCACTGGCCCGGATGGCCAGCGCTGCACCCAGGCGCAGACCAAGGAGCGAGAGACGCGTATCCGGCGCCTGCTGCTTCGCAAAGTCGCAAACCTGCTGAAGATCCTTCAGCCACTGATCGATCGAAACCGAATCGGACGCCCCGGTGGAATCTCCGGTGCCACTGTAATCAAAACGGACGACGTGACAGCCATTGTCCTGCAGACGTCGCGCCAGCTGACCCAGAGCGGCCTGAGCGCGCATGATTTCCTGCGGCGCAGGTGGACAGATGACTATGGTATCCCGGGCTCCACTTTCCGCGGGATAGTGCAGCGTGAAAATCTGCTGCTCCATGGTGTTGAGAAAGAGCGGCTGGCTTCGGAGTGCGCTCATGATCTTTCTCCTGTAATGCGACTATTGGCCGGTCTGTCCCCTGGCAACTGTGAGGCGAGCTGCGCGAGATTCATCAGGAGAAGATCCCGCACCTTAAAGCTGGCCCCGAGTTCCTGCTGGCAGCGATGAAGAACCTTCAAGGCCAGGAGGGAATGACCACCCAGATCAAAGAAATTATCCGAACGGCGAACTTTTTGAATGCCAATCATGTCCCGCCAGATGGCAGCCAGGAGCTCCTCATTGAGGCTGAATGTTTCCCCGGAGCCTTTCGCGGTGCCGGCTGATGCTTCCCGTTCCGGCTGCGGCGCGGGGAGAGCTTTCTTGTCAATTTTTCCACTACCCGTAAGCGGAAATTGCGGAAGAATGACCAGATGGTTAGGCAGCATATAAGGAGGGAGGTTCTGTCTGAGATTCTGCAGCAGCGTGGGCAGAGCCATGGTGCGACCCTCATGACAAACCGCATAGGCCACGAGACGCTGATCACCGGGCTGGTCCTCACGCACGATGACAACCGCCTGTTTGATTTCCGGCAGGTTTGCCATGCAGCTTTCGATTTCCCCGAGTTCGATGCGGAAACCGCGCAGTTTGATCTGATTGTCCTTGCGGCTCACATATTCAATCTGGCCATCGGCCCGATAGCGGCAGAGATCGCCGGTATCATAAACACGGGCATTGGCTTTGAATGGATGCGGGATGAATTTTTCAGCTGTCAGATCCGCCCGATTCCGATAGGCACGGGCCAAGGCCGGTCCACCGAGATAGAGGGAGCCGATCACGCCTGCGGGCAGGGGACGTTTCTGATCATCGAGGATATAAGCTTCATACTGGGGAAGCACGCGGCCGATGGTAATGGGCGCCTCGGCATTTTCGATGCGCGAAACGGTGGCCCAGACCGTGGCTTCCGTCGGTCCATAAACATTCCACAGCACACGGGTTCGGGACAGCAGCTCACGAGCCAGATCACGGGGCAGGGCTTCCCCGCCGCAGAGCGCCGTGAGATCCGACTGACCAAACCAGCGGGACTCAAGAAGCAAACGCCAGGTCGCGGGTGTCGCCTGCAGGAGATTGATGTGATGATCATTCAGGGCTTTGATTAAAGCCGGACCATCCATCACCTTTTCCTGTTCGACCAATGTTACCGTACCACCCCAGGCCAGCGTTCCGAAAATTTCGAGCACGGATATATCAAAGGAAATCGTCGTAATCGCGAGCGTGCGTAGATCCTTGGGCATCTCCACAGCCGCCTGGAAGGAATTCAGAAAACAGGCCACAGCCTGGTGCTGAATTTCCACGCCCTTGGGCTTGCCGGTGGAGCCGGAGGTATAAATGATATAGGCCAGGTCCGTCGGAGCAGGCCGAGGGCCCTGATCGTGATCCGGGTTGAGATGGCTCCAGCTGCCTTTATCCCTATCGAGACAAAGCAGGGGGACGGTTGTGCCGCGCAGCAGATCCACCAAAGCCGATTCCGTGAGAATGAGTTTGGCCTGGGCATCCTCGATCATGTAAGTCAGACGATCGACCGGGAAGAACGGATCGAGCGGCAGATAAGCGGCACCGGCACGCAGAGTGGCCAGCATGCCGATGATCAGATCGAGTTTGCGGCTGTGGCAGATGCCTACAATCGAACCCGGCTGAACACCTTTTTGCCGCAAAACCTGAGCCAGCTGTTTGGAACGATGATCCAGCTCGCGCCAGCTGATGCTGCCTCCATTCAGGTCGCGGACGGCCACCTGCTCCGGTGTAGCCCGCGCACGGGCCTCCATGATATCAGGCAGTGTTTTGTCAGCCGGTTCCGGCAGGATGCTTTGATTGCGTTTTAGAATCAGATCCTCGAGCTGCGAGGGCGATACCAGCGTTGGTTGCAAGAGGGTCTGTTCGGGATTGGCCAGCAGGGCATCGAGGAGCTGTCGGAAGGTTTGCCCGAAACTTTCAACCGTGCCCTGTTCCCAAAGATCCACGCGGAAATTGAAACCGGCATAGGTGTTCTGCGCATAGCGTTCCACCCATAGGATGAGGTCGGTATCCACGGTGTTGCTGGACAGACGCAGATTTTCGACCTGCGTTGAACCGAATTGAATGCGCTGCAGCGATTGATCCTGATAGAAGAACATCGTGTTATAGAGAGGCGTACGCCCGGCATCCCGCGGCAGTTTCAAGGCGGCGACCAGGTTTTCAAAGGGCAGATCACTATGGGTCATGCCTTCCGTGGTGATGACCTTCACGCGTTCCACGAGTTGCACGAAGGTCATGTCTGCATCCAGCTTCTGACGCAGAGCCACGACATTGATGAAGTTGCCGAGCAGTTCGAAGACTTCGACCTGCTGCCGGCCATGCACGGGTGTGCCGACCACGAGATCGTTTTGTCCGGACAGGCGATAGAGCAGCGCATAGTAGGCACTGAGGAGCACGTGATAGACGCTGCAGCTCATGATTTTGGCAACCTGCTGCAGCCGCGTGTCCACACTCCGATCCCAGGGAATCCAGGCGGTGGCCGCCGCGTGATGCAGCTGCGCGGGTCGGCTGAAATCATAGGGCAGTTCCAGAGGTTCCGGCAGGTCCTGGTAAACTTTGCGCCAGTAGTCCATCGCTTCGAGAACGTGCGGAGACTTCAATTCCTCCTGACGTTGAACGGCATAGTGGGAATAGTTGAAAGCCGGTGGCTGGGGAAAGGCTCGACCGGAGACCAGAACCTCCTTGTAGAGGCGCTGGATGTTTTTCCAAAGTACACCGTAGGAAAATCCATCCCAGAAGATGTGATGGGTGATCAAGAAGAATACCGTTGCATCCGTGTGCAGACGGAAGATGCCCATGCGGAAGTTCGGGACCTGCATGGGGTCGATTCTTTCCTGTGAGAGTTTGACGATGGCAGCCTTGACTTCATCCAACGTCATGTTGGATTTTTCGCGGCCATAAATGCGAAGTTCAGGAGCAAAGGGTGGACTGATCTGAAGCTCATAGCCTGCCTCAGTTTGAACGACTGCCATCCGCAGACTGTCCTGTTCCATGATTAAAGTCTCGAGGGCGCGACGGAAGGCTTGAAAATCCATGACGCCCTGGATCAGCCAGGCACCAGCCAGATTGTGGACGGTGGTGCCAGGGTAAAAGTCTTCCACGAAGAGCATGCGGGCCTGTGATGGCGTGATCGGCACCGGAGCCTCTTGATGCGGTGTGACCAGCTGGATCTCAGGTGCATACGGTGCAGGAGATGGTGCGGTGGCCTGCATGGAGAAGTCCATGGAAGCTGCGGAATACTGATTCTGCGTTGGAGCAGGCGTGGATGCCGCAGAATACGGCTTCGGCGTTGCCGTTGTTCCGGATGCCATGGGATTCTGTGGTGCCACGGTTCTGGTGGTGACCGAAATCTGTTCGACTGATGCTGCAGCACCGGACGGCGGCATATCCGGCTCGGCTAGAGATGGCTGGACGGCCTGAGGCGCTGGGACCGCAGAGTGAACCGCAGTGGGAATGGGCACGACATTGTCGGCAGCCTCCCCTGCGCCCGTCGATCGCATTTCCAGTGGATGCGGCAGCTGCTTGCGATCGGTTTTACCGTTCGGCAGCAGGGGCATTTTCGGCAGCACCACATAGTGGGCTGGCAGCATATAATTGGGCAGCTTTTCCCTCGCCAGCTGGCGGATTTTTCTTTCATCCAGTGGTGCCGTGGTGGTGACGTAAGCCACCAGCCGGGGATCATCAGGACCGAAGTCTTTTACTGCTGCCATGCACTGTTCGATGCCAGGCAGGGTGGCCAGCACAGCTTCCACTTCACCGAGCTCCATACGATAACCGCGCAGTTTCACCTGGTGATCGGCACGACCGAAAATCTCCAGTTCGCCGTTCCACATGAAGCGGCCGATATCCCCTGTTTTATAGGCCAGAGCCGCCAGGGAAGGTATCATCTGAAAACGTTCAGCGGTCAGATCCGGACGCCCGAGATAGCCGAGGGCCAGGCCTGAACCCGCAATGTAAATTTCCCCTTTTTCACCTGGCAACACTGGTTTCAGCTGTTCATCCAGAATGAAGACGCCGGTATTCGCAATAGGACGACCGATCGGAACGATGCCATCCAATTTTTGAATGCGATGCACGGTGCTCCAGACTGTGGTTTCTGTGGGCCCATACATGTTCCAGACTTCATCGACGATCGGCAGCAAGCGACGCGCGACATCGATGGGGAAGGGCTCACCACCGCAGAGAGCCTTGCGGATTTTCGAGCCTTTCCAGCCCGCATCCAGCAAAAGACGGAAATTGGACGGCGTCGCTTGAAAGAGGGTAATGCCTTCCTCTTCCACCAAAGAGCGCAGAAGACTTCCGTCCTTGCCTTCCTCCGCATTGACAAGATAAAGGCTCGCGCCACAGAGTAAAGGCAGAAGCAGTTCCAAAACAGCGATATCAAACGAAAGCGTGGTGATCGCCAGAACGCGATCGGTACGGTCCAGGCCGGGGCACTGCTGCATCGAAAGCAGAAAGTTCACCACGGAACGGTGCCCGAGCATGACGCCCTTGGGTTGACCCGTGGAACCTGAGGTGTAGATCACATAGGCAATCGATGAGGGATCCTGACCTGGATCCTGCCACTGATCCGCCATGTGCTCGGGAAGTCTCTGCTGGACTTCATTCCATATCCAGGCTTCGCATGATGATTCAACAAGGGGTTCCATGACGGCCTCACAGATGCAGCCTTTGACCTTCGCATCGTTCAGCATGTACTGCAGTCTTTCCGCCGGGAATGCAGGATCCAGAGGCACATAACCCGCACCCGAGCGCAAAACACCGAGCAGGGCCACGAGCATTCCAGGAATGCGCGGCAGGGCAATGCCCACCAGATCACCAGGACCAACACCCTTGGCGCGCAGCCAGAGGGCCAGCTGTTTGGATTGCATATCGAGCTGGCGATAGCTCATATCACCAGAGCGGCTGCGAATGGCCACCGCATCGCCAGCCTTTTGCAAAGGCATCGCCAGAAGCTGTGGGATGGTTTGTTCCAGCGGCCAGGCTTCATAGGTATTGTTCCATCTTTGCCAGAGAGGTAGAACGATATGATCGATCGGCAAGGCTTTAAGCGGCTGCTCCAAAGACTCGCTCCACATTTCCGCGAGTTCCTTCAGGATCGCGGCGAGACTCAATGGAAATTCCGCATCCCAGGCGCCATCAGTCCAGGTCAGGAAAGTTTCGCCATCCCCATCCGGGCAAAGCCAAAGCAGGCTTGTGGGACCGGCATCTGTGCTGAGGATGCGCAACTGCTGGGCTTCACTGGAGCTGGGCAGGAGGCCCACGCCGACCCAGAGTCCATCCGCCCAGGCTTTGGCTTCCGGATAGGACATCGGAACCCAACCGGTCTGGGCCGCCGAGCTAAGAATGTCTGTAAAATTCTGTTCGACCGTGCAGGGCACCGATATCGCTTCCCAGCCACTGGTTGCAGGGACATGGGCGGATTTGGGAAAGCGAAGACTGTTTTTATAGAGAATGGGGCCCACGTCCTCGGGAAAAAGACGCTGCAAGGCCGCCCGCATCAGCATCGCCGCCACGGTGAACGAGGGCAGGCCGAGCGTGCGGGCATGGACGCTCATTTTTTCCCAGGCATGAGCCGGCAGACGGAAGGAGCAGCTGCTGCCTTTGTCAGGGTCACGGGCTTTGCGCGGCAGCGTCGCCGGCAGATCCAGGGCCGGTGAAACGGTATCCTTGTGATAGCTGGTCCATGCGGTTTTCTGCAGAATATCCAGCCGGTCACGGGCCATGATTTCCCTTTGCGTCGGCGAGGGGGCCTGATTTTTGAACTGCAGTTCAAGATAAGCAAGAGCCGCATGCAACATGCTGGCGTCTGCAATGGCGGGATGCGCGACCAGGCAAACCAGAAATTCACCGTCTTCCTGAACGGCGACCAGGGCTTCCCAAAGCTGATTCTGAGTCGGATTCATACGCAAGAGGGCATTGATTTCGGAATTCCAGCCTTTGTGCAGAACCTGTTCCAAAAGTTCCGATTGATCGAGCAGACGCCAGTTGATTTTTTGATTTTCCCGAATGGAAATCGCCTTGTGCTGAGGACTGAGTGAGGCACGCAGGAGCGGGAAGAGCTCCGTCACGGCCTGCATTTTCTTTTCGAAGCGTGCGGCATCCCAGGTTTCTGTTATGCGAATCAAGGCCGCTTCCAGAGGCGGTTCATTTGTGTTCTGCCAGTTGCCCTGCCAGCCACGTGGCAAGGGAACACTGCAAACCAAACGCTGCACAGGAGTTTGGAGTTTCACTTTTTTGAAAGGCCATGTGCTCACAGTTCGCCTCACGAAAACCAGGTTGCTCGACCATTCCGCTCTTTTGTTTCGACGCAAGAGAGAATGATCTTTACTGGTTCGTAAGATGCCAAAAACCGTCAGCAGAAAAGGAGAGAGCTTTTCGATTATTTTTCAGAAAAGAACCAAAGGCGTTTCAACCTCTGAAATCATCCTTGCCGGTACGAAGCCAGGCGAACACCTGAGCCGGGGGCGTCTGCGGGAGATCGATGGCTTCCCGCATGGGCGATTGATCGGCCTGTAAAAAGGGATTGTAGGCAATTTCTGCCGCGAGTTGCGTCGGGACTGTGGGCTCGCCACGGTTGCGAAGCGTCTGCAATTCGGCCACGTAATTCAGAAGACCCAGCGAATAGGTTGGCAGGCTTTGCGCATAGCGGGCATTGCTGAGCGTGTATTCATGGGCGCAGCAGATGCGAGTGGTGCCCGGCAGACTGCGAATCTTCAGAAGGCTATTCCACATCTGCTCCGGCGTGCCTTCGAAGAGCCGCCCACAACCAAGGCCGAAGAGTGTGTCACCGCAGAAGAGTATGTCCGCTGCTGGAATATGGTACATGCAGTGACCCAGGGTGTGCCCTGGTGTGGAGGAAACTTCCACGCGCCACGATCCAAAGGCAAATTCCTCCTGATCCCTGACTGTTTGCGTGATGCCCGGGATGCGATCATGATCATAGTCGGAACCATAGATGGCACAGCCATAGCGTTCCTGCAGTTGAAGATTGCCGCCGACATGATCGCCGTGATGGTGCGTATTCCAGATGACATCGAGGGACCAGCCTCGGCTTTCCAAAAAGTTCAATACGGGCTGAGCGACCGCCGGATCGATGACCGCCGTCTGATGGCTGGGCTTGTCATAGAGTATATAAATATAATTGTCGGTCAAAACCGGCAGCTGAAAGAGCTGGAGTCCCTGAAGATCGCAAATAAGTCGATGAGCTGTCATGTTCGGTTCCTTCCGCAACAGGAACTCATTCTGAACTTTTTACGACAGTCCCGCAAGTCCGTCGATCGTTACAGACGGCTACTTGCTCACATAGCCGAGGCCGACCATGAGCGCGGTCAATTCATAGAAACCGGCGCTTGGCGTGTTCTCAGGACTTTCCGCAGTGCCGTGTATGTAACTGCCATAAATCAGCCAATCAGCGGGTTTGGTGTTCCATTCCAGGCCTGCGGTATAATGCGTGCGGTCCAGGGCTTCGAAATCCTGGGCACCACGTCCCTGCATGAGGACCTGCCCGGAGCCATCCATGATACCGGCGCCCTTGTTTTTTGTATAGTGGCTATAGGCGAAGGAAAGATGACGATGGGCCTGCAGCGCATAGCGCGAACCCAGCACATAGCTATGAGTATTGAGATACTCCACGGGTAGCGCGCCATTCACAGCCTGGGTCGGTGCCTGAGCATAAAGAGTGGCCGGCGTCCAGCGTTCATAGGAATATTGCGCGTAAGGTTCAAAACGTCCCAGAGGCTTGCTAAGCAGACCAGCCCCGTATAGGGTCGGTCGGTAATCGCGCCGATAAAAACTTTGTGTGTCGGAGCCGAGCGCCTTGATCTTCAACGTGTAATGCATATCGGTCGAGGGGCGGAAAATCAAGCCGAGCGTGCCCAGGGATTCGATTTCATAGCGTGCTCCCACGGCCAGATGCATCGAGCTTGAGGTATTCTGCAGCTCCAGGAAATCCTGACCGCCGACGCTGATTTTGGTGGTGTTGCTGCTGGTGTTGTTCAGAATGCTAAAGCCCAGGCAAAGGTTGGACATGACTTTGTACGCGGAGCCGATGCCAAAGCGAAAACCCTTCTGCGTGGAATTGATGTTGGCGCTTTGATACTGGCCATTCACGGAAATGGGGAAATCCTCGACCTTGACACTGCTGCCAATACCGGTCGGCACGAACATATAACCAAAGCTCAAGGGTCCTGTTTGATTTTTATAACTGCCGCCGACCGAAGTGAGCGGCAGGATCGGAACATTGATCGTTCCCGGTTTAACCGTCGTGCTGGGTGTGGTGACCTCGTATTTAAGATTGGTGGGGGCAAAGTCCACATAGGCATCGGTGGTGGGACTGGCCCAGAGGTTCGCGGGATTATGCAGCACGGCGGCACCGCTGCGGCTCATGATCACCCCGGCGCCACCGGACGCGTGCGTATAAGGGCCCTGATAGTCGAAGATATCGTTGGCCAGGGCCGGAAGGGACCCGCATGTCAGCATGAGGCCGATCCCTGTCACTATTTTCAGAAAGCCTGCCCGCAGCCTGCGCATCGCCGATCCCCTGTGTCAACGGTTACTGGGAGAACGTGTTGTAGGATTCCGTCATGGTGCGGCGACCGAGGGTCGTCACGGTTTGCTCGGCGGTGGCCGCCTGTCCACGGTTATCGGTCATCTGATGATTGACGGAAACGAGCTTGGTGTTTGCGCCTTCCCCAATCCAAAAGGAAACGGCGGTGGCCAGGATATTGTCAGCGTTATCCGCAGCACCGGGCTTCAGATAGCTCATCGAAGCGATCAGGGATTTATCAGCGTTCAGACTGACAAAATCCTGCTGCAGAATGCGGGTGTCGGCGACGTTGATAATACCGACCCGCACATTCAAATCGAATTGCACATCGTAGCTGCCGAGTTGATCGGCGCCATTACCTGGCGTGGCGGACAACTCAGTTTGCGTGACGGTGGCATTGCCCTCTGTGATGGTTCCCTTGTGAGTGAGATCACGTTTGGCAAAGACATCGGCGATCGGTTTAGGAACTTCCAGCACCGCCAGCAAAATAAATTCACTTATGCCGTTGTTATCCACCGACTTCACGATCACCAAAGGTGGGTTGGCGCCGCCTTTATAGGGAGCGGCCAACGCGTTGGCAAAGGCCTGGGAGGGTTGACCATTCACGCAGAGAACAGCCATCTCAGCCGCGTATTTCGCGAGACTCGGTTGATTGCCACAGATCATTTGAACTGCGGAAAGGCTTTCCTTGGCTATATCATCCGTATCGGCTGCGGTTTTGGTATCGGCTTCGCTCACCTGGGTGGCCGGGGTTCCGGAGGCATCCGCCGAAGCGTTGACAGTGCCGGTTGCGGCACCAGGTGTGCCCGCAGTGCTGCCTTGCGTTTCATAACGATTCTTATAGGGGTTCTTTTCATCCGCGCAGGCAAAGCTGAGCAGACCACAGATCACGAGGATCGAAGCGTGCATGGGGCGAAGCATGGGAGAGACCTCCTACCGTTGAGGGTGCCGTACCATTTTTGCAAGGATGAGGCCGGGAGGAGGACGTTACTTAATATATTGTAATTATTAAGAAAAATGTTATTGGCTGGGGGTGGAGGATGATCAGGAATTGCCGGTCGAATTCAGTCTTATGGGTTTACTGAACTTTAATAAGTGAGAATGATTTAAAAAAAACACTGGCACGAACCTGATGGCAAGCCATGGCCTTCGTGGATAGCGGCCAATTCTGGGTCATGATCCTGATATTAAAGAAGTTTTTGCTTATCCAGTGATTTCGGTTGCGCGATTACAGCTTTGAGAAAATCCAGATTCCATCGCTTCTTACCAGCTGCGTAAGCAGGGCGCGTGGCCCTAATAACGAATCCATTGCAGGAGCCAGGCCAGATTCAGGAGGCGGGAGTGCGGAGCAGCTCATCAAGCATGACCGATGCCGCGGCGAAACCGAAGGTGCCGGTGACAAAGCTCGCAGCGCCATAGCCCTGTTCGCAGCCGCCTTTGCCGCTTTGCCCGGGCTGAGGTTTATTGCAGATGCCGCCCTCGGGCGTGGGGAAGACGGGCGCCTCGGTACTGAAGACAGCTGGAATTTGAAATGGTCCGTCCTTGGGAAATTTATATTCCTGCCGCAGCTCACGGCGGACCTGTCGCAGAAGGCCATCATTGCTGGTAGCGGCGAGGTCGGCGACCTGGATTTTGGTTGGATTACGGCGTCCGCCGGCACCCCCGACGGTCACCAGGGGAATACGCAGCTGCTGACAGCGCGCGATCAGGAGGCACTTGTTTTTCAGGCTATCGATCGCATCCACCAGCCCATCGTAGCCTTGATTCAGAAGTTGCGTGGCGGTGCTGCTCGTAAAAAAATCATCGACAGCGTGCACATCGAGTTCGGGATTGATGGACCGCAGCCGTTCGGCCATCACCTGGACCTTGCTTCGTCCAATGGTTGGCGTCAGGGTATGAAGCTGCCGGTTGGTATTGCTGATGCAGACTTCATCCAGGTCGATCAGGGTCAAACGACCCACGCCAGTGCGTGCCAGGGCTTCTGCGGCCCATGACCCCACGCCGCCGACACCCACCACGGCCACGTGAGCCTGACGAAAGCGTTCAAGCGCGACCTCACCATAAAGACGCGCGATTCCATTGAAACGTTGTTGAAAAGCATCCATGACATTCTTCCTGTGAGCGTAAGGTAACTTTCCTATCCAACCTGGACGAGGCTGTCATTAGGAATTCCTCATTTGTGTCATAAAACCGGCCCGAAGCCTGCCCTGTTCAAAAAATACGCAACTCGGGCAAAGTCTTGCTGCGCACCGTCTTCCGAGGGGGGCTGGGGGACTTTTCCACCGGGCCTGTGGATAACCTCCGCGCTTTCTTCCACGCCACAAGTGATTATGTCCATAGGAATCAACATGTTCACCCGCCGCAGTCCTCACAGAACAGATCGTTCTTTTAACCTGGAGACGGGGGCCCCAACGGTTTATAAAAATAATGTGAATGATGCTCGACCCCCCTGACGCTGAGCAAGCAGTGGCAAGGTCGGGGCAACAGAGACAAGATGACATTCCAACACAAAAAAGCCCGCGGTTTCTTTTGAACCGCGGGCTTCTTTTATGTTAATTCTTGGCTTTCCGAGCATGGAGTGAGCCCGATTGTTTTATCCAGTCCAGAGCCTGCGTCTCATGGCCGAGCATCCGCGCCTCTGCCGTTTGTGGGCGCCTGTCCCCGAGGTCCTTGGACAGGAGGACTGGCCGGATGTTGGATACTGGCAGGAAAAATTCGATGCGCAGCCCTTCTTTCAAAATCTTCCGCATCCCTTGCGCCTGTTTCCGGAAGTGAAAATCGGGCAGCGACGCAAACGCAATCTCACCAAACACAAACGCGAGGCCGGGCGACCGACGCTGCGGCGCTATGAGAGTTCCATTATCGAGGATCATCAGATCCCTTTGCGCGAGCGGAATCTTCATGACTATTTTAATTCGCTCGTATGGCTGCAGTTTCCACGCGCGAAATATGCTCTGCATGAGCGAGCCTATCGTTCGTATTTGGAAACTCCTCCGGCTCTGACGGGCAATCTGCGCAATGATTTGACCGATGCGCTCACGCGTTTTGATGAAGGTGGTGTCGCGTATTTTATAGGGGCTGATGAAGACGCGCAGGCCGTGCGGTCGCTGCTGCGGAGTCTAGATAGTGAGGGAAAGCTGGCTTATTTGGTTTCGCGACGGGCTCAGTTTGAAGTCTTTGGGCATGGTCTGATGGAGGTCTGGAATCAGGGTGGGCGGAATTTAACCGCGAGCGCACTGGTGGTGGACAGCGAAGCAGGGGAGAGTCGTGATGCGGCGTTGGCCTCGGTGCTCCATTCGATGGATTCACCACGGAACCAGTTTGGAACGGTTTTGCTGGATTGCATCCTGGAAATTTAACCGTGATGATGCTTACGCTTGAGTTGACAAGTTCGCAACAAAACGCTCTGTACTCTCGAATGCAATCGGTTTGAAGGTTATGAACCTGTTCAGGTTGGACTTATGGCCGCACAAATTACCGAAACAACTGTTCACTCCGGTAGTTTTTAGTACATAAATCGCGTCAAACATTTGCCATGTGACATCGCAGGCTTTATTCCTTAGGGAGGGGGCTCATGATCGTTAATCCACGTTCAAGCGAGAGTTCACATGAAAAAGATTTCCAAATTCAAAGATGAATCAGGATTTGCCGACGTTAACGTCAACCCAGGAAGCATGGATGACGAACAGCCAGGCAGCATCAAAGGCCTCCGTATCCTCGTCGTGGACGATGACGGAGACGCAGCCTTGTTCCTGGCCCGCATGCTCATCAATGCCGGTGCCCACGTCAGGTGGACGACTTCGGTTCCCGAGGCTTTCGAATTGATGGATAGTTTTCATCCCAATTTGATTTTGAGTGATCTCGCCATGCCCCAGCAGGACGGGTTCGATCTGATTCGTAAGTTCCGTGCAGCTCATTCCGTTGATAAAGGGGGATTTGTGCCGGCGATTGCTGTCTCGGCTTATTCCAATGCGGAGGCGATGCAACGGAGTTTTGAAGAAGGGTACCAGGCGTTTTTTCCCAAGCCGGTGCAGAAGGAGTATTTGATTGAGGCGGTTGGGAAGCTAGCGTTGATTCAGAAGGGGTTGATGGGCTCGGCCGTGTGGCCGTCGATGCCGTTGAGTGGGGCGTTTTAGGGAAGGGGCCCTTTGGGGCCCTTTGGAATTAGGGGACCCATTCGGGGTCGAGGCGGCCGAGTTTGTAGGGGGAGCCGTTAGTAACGAACCAGATGCGGTCGAAGTTGTCGACTGTGAACCACCAGGGTTTGATTTCTTTTTGCGGTGAAATGTGCTTGAAATCGTTTAGATTGCCAAGCTTCTTCCATTTGCCATTGGCTCTTTGTATGATAACTGCACGTGGGCCGCTGGTTAAGATATAGGATTTATCCTGCCATTGTGCTGATCGAGAAATTCCGAACTCGCCATTGATCTTCTTAAACTCAGTCTCCGGCGTTGAAACTGTGGTTTCAAGGTTGACGCTAAAAAACAGCCGTTGATTTGTATTATTCAATGTTTCAAGAAGAATTTCAGAATCGTTCAACTTGACGACGAATTTGATACTTACAGCGGGCAAAGTACTTGCAATTTCCTGAAGAGATATGACCTTACTTACTTTTTCATTCAGGTCAAAGATAATTATCCTTTGGTTGGTCGCTATCAGTAGTTTTGACTTGTTTGCAATAGAATTCAATGAAAGAATTTTCTCGCCTTCAGAAAACTGAAAGTCCAGTGCGTAAGCGCCTTGCCCATTAAAAATGTTCACGGTATTGTCAACGAAATCAAACCACCAAAGATGCCCCAATGCATCTTCAGTACAATGCCACAGCCGACCCGTACCTAAATCTGTTGCAAAGTTCAGAGACTGCCCCGATTTTGCATTATATAACCAGAGTCCAGACATGCTTGAGACGCAAAATCTGTCTGACGCCAATGCTGTCACTTGAAGCGCTTCCTGGAATATGGCCGGAGCTCTTAATTTCTCAATATGATCCTCATGAATTTTCAATTGTGTTCCGTCAGAAAAGTTAAGGACGGTCTTACCTTCAGCATTGGACCAAGCCCCGTTGATGTGTCCTTCACTGGAGCCAGTCATACTTGAATCAAAAGACGAAATGAAGGTTGGTCTTATACGAGAAAGTCTGTGTTTGCTCAAGCTTTCTTCGATAAAATATAAGGAATCTCCTACCCGCACAGCAGAATTCCACAAGAGCTTTGTAGACATGCCAAAACTTTTAACTGGCCAGTAAAGTAACTCATTTGTCTTTTCAATGAATCCCTTATCTTCTAAAAGCACGAAAGTTTGGTTGAGGTTATTCATGATTGAATTTCTGCTGCTCATATCAGCAAGAAATTTTAACGGGTAAGCCATGGTCTCCCATTGATCAGTACTGAAACTAAAAATATGCATATCGGCCACAAAATGAGTAGGCTTTATGAACTCATTGGCGTCCAATTGTCCAATGTTGAACTTGGGAAGAGGCGCTGGGGATGGATAATGAACAAGCTTGCTCAACTCCACCTTAAAAAGACCATGATCTTTTTCTCTTGGGAGAACATAAATCCAGAGTCTCCCCTTGAAATCTTCGATAATATCAGGACTCGAATGTGGCCCAATGTCGAGACCAAGTGCTGTTCTCGTCCAGGATCTGCCGTCCCATGTAAAGAGATCCTTCGCTGTCGTTGCAGCGACATTCCCATTGCTGAGGACCTTCCAAACAGGATAGCTTGAGATCGCAGGATCTTCTGCAGCAGTAGCTAAGGGCAGTTGGACCCATTTGTTTCCAATGAGTTGAAATATTTGATTAATGTTAATACCCATGCAGTAGGCTGTTTCGTTAGGGCCCATATGAAAGTCACTGCAAGTGGGTATGAGATTGTCATCGCTGGTCGTCGCAATAGGAACAAGCTGAACATACTTATATCCATAGATATCGACCTTGAATTTATCGTCGTAGCGGAGAAGACGCGCTATTCGTAGTGAGCCATCAAGAGCAGTAGCGATGTGGTACTTGAAAGCATTGCGCTCGTCAGGTTTTAAACCTATCCAACGGCCTGAGACGAAGGTAGCCAATTCATTGGAGGCGCTTCCACTGAAGGTTCCAAGCAAGTCACCAGAAGGGTCCGCCCGAAATTTGATAAGACTTAATGGGGTATCGTCGATAGTGAAGTCAAAAATATCTTTCACCCAAGTAGACTGATTGATCCAGACTGAAGCCTGACCTTCGGCAGTGTGCCCAGCACCGTCTGTACTCCGGACAGTCAAACGTAAGCGCGATGAAAGAACCATAGGCTGATTAAGAACATCGACTAGAGTAAAAGCAACATGTTTGTCACAAGGTACAAAGTCAGCGAGCGATTTTCCTTCGCAGCGTCCTTCCGTGCAGAGGACCTTGTTTTCCGAGTATGTGTTCTCGCCTTTTATTTCAAAGTCAACTTTGCATTGCAAATTGATTTCAATTTCTGGATTTGAGAGCAGATTATGAGACGTCTCAATATCAGCCCTCAAAATTGCATACGGTTGGCGCAGGATGGATCCGGGCTTTTTCAGATCGTCGTGGGCCCAGGTAACGGCCAAGGTCGGTGGTGTGTCCGAAACAATAACGGTTTGACACGAAAGCGAGCTTCTTTTTCCTGCCTTGTTTTCGACGTAGACAAAATAGTCAAAAATCCCTGTGCTGCTCTCGGTACTAATCTGCGATACTTCCTTGAAGTTGGCGGGGTCTGAGCAGGCATTTTGAGGCTGACATGTTTCGCGGTTTAAAGACATTGCGAGGTTTGATTTCGAACGGGATTCTCGACAGGCAAAGAGCTTTTCAAAGGAGTTCTGGATGCCCCAAGGTAACCTTGCGCGTGGGGGAAAGACCAATTGTTTGGTGCTTGCGTCCAGTCCACTGACATAGACCTCTCCACGGAGGATATGGAATTTGCAAATTTTCTCTGATGATAATAGGAGCGGGCGGCTGTCGATTCCATCGGAAATATGATGTCCATAAATCTTGAGAAGATAGGAGCCTTCGCTGACATCGCGTATGTCTATGCTGTCAGGAAAACCGAGATCTGTCTGCCCCATCGGTTTGCGAAATAAAGTTTTGATCAAGTTGTTTTCATGTGTAAAGAGGTCGAGGCGGATATCAAGGCCGGCGACTTCAGAGGTGTTGACAAAGAGTGGCTGTTTTAGAGTTTCTGATGCGAAGATTCCTTCGTCGGGACAGGCGAGGAACGCCTGAAATTCCGGTTTCGGAGAAAGATTCAGCGCGAGCAGATTTCTTGAGTTTGTCGTTGGCTCGATACGTTTGGTTAACGACTCGCCATTTCGTGTGTCTACGACTTGGAGAAGTCCTGCTTCGCTGGGCTTTTGCAGGCAGGCCCGCGGCGTCATCGCAATCGGCTGATCTTCACCCTTGTCCTGGAGGAATCGCACTTTTATTGATGGAAGATCCGAATTTACATATCCGGTGTCTGAAGAACGCAGGAGCTTAATGTAACTGTTTTGACCGACACTGTCCTGAGGTATGCCGCATTCAATGGCGATATGATCTGTCCGATTTTTCAGGGCTTCACAGGCCAGGATGAAAAGGGGAAGGATTATAAGGTGTAACATTCGGTAGAGCATATTTCCCTCAATGAGGTCAAAAATACGCCCTATTACTACGTCAAATTGAAATGTTGGTCAAGTGTTAAATTTTAATGCTAATCGTCTGAAATTTCATAGGAAAAGTCTGGCCATAGGCCAGACTTAATGTGCTGATGTGTTAGGGGAGGGCTTTTATTGCAGCCTCGAGATCTGCGCGATTATCTTTAATTGCTGTCCGAATATTGGCTGGATGGTGTGCAGCTGTATCTTGATCTTGCCCTTCCAAATTTGCAAAAGAATCGAGAGCAACAGCACTCACTCCATGGCATGCTCCACAAGTGCCAGTCAGCAGTGCGTTGCCTTTGGCTGCGTCGCCAGCCCCTGCGGCAGGTGCATCGCCGCCACCAGTAGCACCACCTTTAAGATAGGCGGCCATGTTAGCGCCGTCCTTTGCAAACGTATCACTCAGCGAAGTATGAAAGGAAGGCTGAGATGTTACCGGCCCGCTTTTTGCGATTGAGTCAGCTTCATTTGCAGTGAGAACGCGACCCACTCCACCTTCAACGTGACAACTTGCGCAAGACGCCGCCAGCGCAGCCTGCCCTGCAGCAGGATCAACGGCACCACCGTTAGCATTGCCCGTATTATTGTTTCCAGCCACCGCAGCGGGCGCACCAAGCTGCTCCTTGTAAGTCGTCGCGGTCGGCGCTGTGTTGTTACAAGCCGCCGTCACCAACAGAATACCGACCAGACCTAGAACTTTCATTTTATCTCGCCCCCTCGTTGATTTCACTGCGTTACCAAATAAGCTTTGATATCGGAACCACTGGCCGTGAACGCTGCGGCCACGGTACTGTGATAGGACTTCGTTCCGGCCGCATCGACAAGAGGCACATCTGCCTTGTTCAGTTTATGAGCCGCAGGCGTGCCGTGACAGATATTGCAATTGGTCGTCAGAGCGGTCTGCCCTTTGGTGGCGTCGCCCGTTATAGGAGTAGCGTTTTGGTTGGCCGCGGCGCGGGCGATTCCAGGCGCCTTGGTTCCCGTGGAAACAGGTTCCGGATCGCCACAAGCCGTCAGCACAGATATAAGAAGCGTGCTGACAATAAGGATTTTACAGCTCATTCTCATCCTCTGATCGGGGCTGTCATCAGTTAGTTCCACGTTGAACCTTGGTATCGGCACAAAATCCCGGAAACTTGAGACTGTTTTCCGGCTGAAGGACCGGAGCCGAAACTCTTGAATTTTCGGACGATTTTCGTGTTTTATGCTTTGGGCATTGGAAACCGTATGTTACCTTGATATCCTGTCAAATATTCCAAGCATTACAGGAGCAAAAGGGATGGCGCTTTCCTTTCCTGGTCGGAGTTTAATTATTCCGAACGGCGTTTCGTTCATTCAGTTGGTTTTGACGTTTATTTATGGCAGCTGGCTGGGCTTTTCCCCTGGCCTTGCCAGTATCCACCTGATTCTGCTGCTTCTGAGCCTCTGTATCGTCCGCCTGCCCCTTGTTTTTCTGGTGATCGTGACAGCCACATGCTGGGCACTGGGCATGGTGGGGGCGGATATCGGCATTGATGCGCTGGGACTGATGGTTTTGCGGGAGCCCGCTTTAAAAGGGCTTTGGACGCAAATGTACAATGCCCCCGTGCTGCCCTGGACCCGCTTTAACAATTCCATGGTCATGGGGGCCACGGTGCTGGCCTTTGCCCTGATGCCGGTCTGGATTGTTTTGAGTTTGACCATTCGCCGCTCGTTGCGGGCCTGAACACTTGAGGTGAAGAAGATGAAATCTTACGGCGGTCTGATTCGTTGGAAGTTCGGTGTTCCCCTGGCGGTTGGCATCCTGGCTCTGGTGCTCTATACCTTCCTCCTGCTCGACCAGCAGCTGCGCTGGGTGCTGGAAAAACTGGCCACCGATGCGAACGGCGCAGAAGTGAATATCGGAAGTCTTAAGACCAGTCTCAGCGGATTTTATGTCGAATTGCAAAAGGTGCAGCTCACCGATCCCGAGGCACCGGAGCTCAACCGCCTGGAAGTGGGCAAGATGCGTTTTGACCTTGGCTCCGATGGACTCCTGCGCGGCAAGCTCATTGTGGAAGACGGCACCATGCAGGATATTCAAATCCTCTCCAAACGTAGCAAACCCGGTCGCGTTCTGCCACCGCCTCCGTCGGAACCTGAGGAGCCTGAAGCTGCGGACACGTCCAAGGAGCTGCTGAATCCGATCAAGGATGAAGCTGTCGCCAATGCCATGAGCGTTCTTAAAGACCAGGGGCTCACCAACCCACTCAAGGATATCAACTGGGATGATCTCCCTTCGCGCCAGGCGATTCGCCAGATCGAAGGCGACTGGAGCAACCGCCAGCAGATGATGCAAGGGATGCTGGCGACGCTGCCTAAACCTACGGACTTTCAGGCCATCAAGGCCGAAGCCAACGCGATCAAACCACCCCAGGATCCTGCACAAATTCAGGCGACTCTGGCGGCCATTGATGGGTTAAAGGGCAAGGCGCAGGCGCAGGCTGATAAGGTGGAGTGGGTGGCCCAGCAGTTGAAAAACGAAAGTGGACAAATCACCAACCGCATCAGGTTCCTGGATGATCTGGTCAAGCAGGATATTGCGGTTCTGAGCCAGAAGCTCAAGCTGCCCGATCTGGATTTCAAAAACCTGGCCGAGGAAATCTGCGGACCCGAAATCAAACGCTATATCAAAGTTTTCGAGGTCTATTACGCCAAGGTAAAACCCTATCTGGAAAGCAAGGAAAAGCCGGCCCCTGGGAAAGTCTTGCGCCTGGCCGGGACCGACGTGAGCTTTCCCGACCGCAATGGCCTGCCCGGCTTCTGGTTGAAAAAAATGCAGATCACATCGAAGGAAACCGGCGATGGCCCCCTTGGGGATGTGCTCGGCAAGATCACGGACCTGAGCAGCGCTCCCGCTTTGGTTGCCCAACCAACTCAGATGCTTTTGGAAGGCAGCTTTCAGCAGTTGGGCATCCAGGGTCTGAAAGCGGAGGCCACGCTGGATCATCGGCAGGGGCATGCGCGCGATGCGATCAACATGGCGATCGCCTCCTTTCCGGTTGCGGAGCGCATGCTGAATCAGTCGCCGGATTATGCTCTCGGTTTTTATAAAGCCCAGGGAAGCCTGCAAATGAACTTTGTCCTGCAAGGCGATCAGGTGGAGTTGGAATTGAATTCCCTCCTGAAGCAGCTCAGCTGGAAAGTGGAATCGCAGACGGAGCGGGTGAAAACACTCCTGGATGGAGTCTTTGGGCCGATGACCGAGGTCCAAATCGCAGCCAAAGCGGAAGGGCCGTGGCAGGGTCTTCGGTGGACCGTGACCTCGAATTTGGTCGATCAGCTTCGCCAGGCTTTGCGGCAGGCGCTGAGCAAGGAGATCGCTGCTATGCAGGATCAATTGAAGCAGGAGCTCGATAGGCGCATGGCCGAGGAAAAGGCCAAACTTGAAGCCCGCATGCGGGACCAGCTCAAAGTCTGGGAAGGTCAGGTGAATCCCGTCCAGCAGGAGGCAGATGGAACGAAATCGCAGCTTGATGCACAAAAGGATCAGCTGCAGGCCACGGTTAATAATAAAAAAGCTGAGGCTGAGCAGAAGCTGAATGAGGAGAAGAAGAAGCAGGAGGAAAAGGCCAAGGATAAGGTCAAGAGCAAGGTAAAGATCCCTGGCCTGGGTCGCTGAGAAAACTGCCGAGGCTCACGGAGCCTCGACATACTGAAGCGTGAAGTCCAAATTTAATTCGGTGTGCCAACAGTCCTGATCATCATTGTCACCTGTCGCCACCAATGCGAAATTAAGAGTATGATTTTCCACCACCTGATCAGCAAGGTGGATCAGGCTGGTGGGATCAACCTTGAATTGGAACTGGCCCGGTGTGTCAGTTACAGGAACCGTGCAAAGTGATGCATTCATACCCATGCAGTAGGATGAGCTGTCGAAATCCACGGGCACGCCGCGAATCCTACTGAAGTCCCATTTGTAGGCGGTATCCGCGCTGCCTTCCAAACCTTCCAGTATCCTGCTGTTGCTGCTCAGAAGAACGTAACCATTCAAAGTCAAAATCATGAAGTCATCATACTGAATGGTGCTGACTTCCGAGTTGACGGAAACTCCACAGAGCTGAGCTTTTCCCGGCAAGGTAATGGATGTGGTTTGCGCTTCCATGGCCTGCAAATAGGCGTCCTTGCGAGCCAGGTTGCCTGCTGATCCAAAGCGGCAGTTCTTCGTTTCCGGGAAACGAATCTTTTGGGTGACGGTTTTCTTCGTGCCTTGACTACAAAGAGCCTGGAACTGATCGACGACCGTCTGATCGGCTGCTCCCGTCTGCCCTGCGATGATTTCACTGGGATCCAGTGCGGTGTCAGCCACCTGGGGCGCGTCACCGTTCAGGGAATCAGGAACTTCCGTTTCCGGTACCAGATCACTGTCTTCAGCTATGGCGTCTGCTGTTGTGGAACTTGTACCAACGGTAGCGGTCACAGGACCGGATCCGGTTGTAAATTGTGCTTCATCCGAGCAGCCGGCTGCGATCAAGCAGAGGCCGACCGCAAGTCGAGCTGAACGAGTTGTAGGCTGCATATTCATTCCTCCAAGAGGGTTTGGGGGACTCCCGCCAAAACCTAAAGAGGCATCGGGCGTCATGGTTAGTTTTCTTGAGAAATGAATCCTTTCCTTTCCCTTCAGGAGATTTGAAAATGATTCTGCAGAGCTGAAAGCGTTCCGTAAGGATTCATAAGACGGGATTTCTCAAGAAGGAATTTCCCGGCCGGAAGCCGAGCTTTATTTCTTTAAGGATAAATCAGTGAAGTTCAAGCGGATTTGTTCTTTTGACCGATGGTGGTGCGTTTGCCGTTTTCATCGATGACGATGATGCGACCGTGATCCTTTCTGGTATCACTGGCCTTTTCGATCGCTGCATAGTAATCGATCGATTGGGTGACGCTTTTTTCAAACTTGTCCCAGATCGCTGGATCATAGTCATTCGGCGCGAAGGAGCGCATCAGGGTCAGTGACTTTTCCTGGTCATAGGCTTCCTTGTACACACGCTTCATCAGAAGCGCTGAATAAACGTCGGCAATCGTCACGATCCGCGCGTATTCATGGATGCCGTCCAACTTTTCTTCCAGGCGGCCTGACTTGCCCATCGGGTAGCCGCCACCCTTGAATTTTTCATGATGCTCAAGGGCCACCAGGGCCACCTGCTCCTCGATGGGAGCGCCATTGGCCATGGCTTTTTTCAATTCATCATAGCCGAGTGAGGTATGGCCTTTGATGATCTCGAACTCCTCAGGTGTGAATTTGCCTGGCTTGTTCAGAATGTGGCCGGGAACGCAGGTTTTCCCGACATCATGATAGAGACCTGAGCGGGCAATCTGCTCCGCCTCGTCCTTGCTCTTGCCAAGCAGGTTGCGGGCAATGATGCCGGCGATCATCGCAACAGCTGCACTGTGATCATAAAGTGTTTCATCCGCAAGAATCATGCGAGATAGGGTGCCGACCGCCACTTCACTGTCGAGCAGGTTGTCGATGAGGCGACTTGCGGCCATCTGGGCTTTTTGAGCGACGGTTTTATTGATGCCACCACGGACTATCATCTGGCTGGCCTGGCTGAGATCACCAAAGACTTCGATCGTTTTGCGATCGAGGTTGGGATCCTTTTTCAGAAGATTTTCGATTTTCCTTTGCCGAATATTCTGGATCAGCAATTCGAATTTCGGATAATCCTTGCGCTCCACGCAAATGTCGAGGTTGCTGTACTCTTTATTACGAGCGGAAATGATGGCTTCCACCAGGTCTTCCGCAAAATTCCTTGGCGTGATGAATTCAATCATTTCCATATCAACACGGAAGTAAACCTTGAAGTCGAGAGCCTTGACTTCCTTGAGGTAAGTGAAGAGCTCAAGACTCAGATTGGAAAACTTCTTCAGGTCCGCATCTGTTATGGGCGTAACCTTAAATTTGTCGCGAACAGCTTTTGATATGACGTATTTATTTTCTGCCATGACCTCTACTCTTGATAGGGGCTGCCTAAGACAGATCGGCTTGGTTACGGGAATCCTTATGCCGGGGTGCTATTTAGGGTTTATCGTCTTGATTTGATAGTCATTATTTTTACGAATGGAATGCTGGGAAATCTCTGTAAGGCACGATGAGAAAAAGAAGTTGACCCAAAATTCTAAATTACGTAAACAAGGGGCTCTCCGCGGGAGCGGAAAAGTGAAAAAAGGGCTCTTAGCTCAGTTGGTAGAGCAGCACACTTTTAATGTGCGGGTCGCTGGTTCGAATCCAGCAGGGCTCACTTGTCACTCCCAACGATCTGCAAGTCCTGTCCCCATCGTCTAGCTGGCCCAGGACACCGCCCTTTCACGGCGGTAACAGGGGTTCGAATCCCCTTGGGGACGCCATCTTCTTCTTCCTCTCTATCTCATTCTTCAAACCGATCATCCGGAACATGACGCCAGAGCAAAATCGCCCGCTATTGGTATTTCGACCCATCCTTCAAAAAAATAAATCATGGGATATCAATTAGTTAATATATTTTTGACATATTTCTATGTTAAATATATAAAATACCGATAAGAGGTCATTGGTCGCGATAAGCATCAAGCGTGCGACCCCTCATGGGAGTTCATCTATGGGTTCTTGCCAGTCCAATCGAAATTTTTCGCAGGTCTCGGGTTCCGTTGAAGAGGAGATCGCGCATCACATCCGTTCTGTGCTCATCCTGCTCGGGGAAGATCCTGACCGCGAAGGCCTCGTCAAGACACCGATGCGCTTCGCAACCGCCATGCTTGACCTGACCAGCGGATACCGGGCCGATTTCGGCAAGATTACAAACGAAGCTGTCTTTTCGCAGACGGACAGCGGGATGGTCCTGGTACGTGATATTGAACTTTTTTCGTTGTGCGAGCATCATATGCTGCCCTTCTATGGCAAGGCTCATGTCGCATACCTGCCCAGTGACAAGGTAATTGGCCTTTCCAAAATACCTCGCATCGTCGATGCTTTCGCACAGCGCCTTCAGATCCAGGAGAGACTCTCGCAGCAAATCGCCCAGGAACTCATGGAGAGGATCGCGCCACGCGGAGCGGCCGTCATCATCGAGGCCTATCATATGTGTGTGATGATGCGAGGGGTTGAAAAGCAGGCGAGTCGGACGGTTACGACTTCCATGGCCGGTGCCTTTAAGGATGACCCGGAGCTTCGAAGGGAATTGCATGATCTCCTGAAGATCAGCGGGATCTGAGGGAAGTTTGGAAACCGTTCGTCATGAGGAGGTGACTATGCTGGAAACATTTGGTGAGCGACAGCAGCTTCTCCTGCGCGCCCTGCATGCGCATAAGTCGGGGCTTACGATCGATGAACTCGCCAGCCGATTGTCGATCACCCGGACAGCCGTCAAACAGCATTTGGTCGCTCTCGAGCAGGGAGGCTATGTCGACCGAGGTCCCCTGCGCGTCGTGACGCGCGGACGACCGGGACGTGGATTTCGACTCACGGAACGCGGCGTCGAACTCTTTCCGAAACAATATTCATGGTTTTCAAGCCTGCTGCTTGGGGGACTGAGGGCCGAATTCGGCAGCGAGGGCCTGGCCAACCGTTTGCGCGAGATCGCGCGCGGCATCGTCTCGCAAATGAAGACGCGTGTCCACGGATCGAGCGGACAAGGGCGCACGGAGGCGATCGTCACGATCATGAATGAGTTGTCCTATGAAGCTGTTGTCTCAGCTGATCCGACCGGTGAAATTCCGAGCATTGAAGCTCATAACTGCGTCTACCACAATTTAGCGCGCGAATATCCGGAAGTTTGCCAGTTCGACATTGAACTCCTTGAGAAATTCTCGGGGCTGAAGGTCGATCATCAGGAATGCATCATTCGAGGCGGCAATGTCTGTCGCTTTGCTTTTCGTAAATGCGATAAGGAGTAAGTCATGTCAATTCGTAAGAGGCTTTTGATCAGTTTTGGTTTCGTGTCGCTGGTATTCAGCCCTGCCGTCATCCATGCCGCTGAAGGCCCAAGCGATGCGCAAATCGCTGGAATCGTGGTGACCGCGAATGCTGTTGATGTGGATGCCGGCAATCTTGCTGAAAAGACATCAAGCAATAAGGAAGTGAAGGACTTTGCCAAGCGCATGGTGGTGGACCATACGGCTGTCAACAAACAGGCCGGCGACCTGGCTGCCAAACTCAAGCTCAAACCTGAGGACAGCGACGTGAGCAAGAGTCTGGCCGACGGCGGCAAGAAAAACCTCGCCCATCTCAAAACACTGAAAGGTGCAGCCTTTGATAAAGCCTATGTTGATCATGAAGTCGCTTACCATCAGGCCGTACTGGACGCGATTGACAAGACCCTTCTTCCAAGCGCTAAAAATGCCGAATTGAAGAGCCTCATCGCGCAGGTCAGACCCGCGATTGCCGCTCATCTTGGTCATGCCAAACAAATACAGGCCAAGCTTGGAGCGAAGAAATGAGGTGGGCGGCGCCATATTACCTTGCGATAGCCCTGGCGGCCGGAACCCTGGCTGGCAGCTCCAGCAGCCAGGCGGAGCCCAAGGGAACCGTGCATCACGTCAAGATTAAAAACATGGTCTTCGACCCTCCCGTCGTCAAGGCGAAAGCCGGAGATCAGATCATTTGGACCAATGAGGATATCTTTCCCCACACGGTCACGAGTCAGCAGTTCGACTCAGGCGGGATAGCGTCTGGCAAGACCTGGACTGTGACGCTGAAGGGATTTGATGAGATTTCCTATAAGTGCAGCTATCATCCGACGATGGTGGCTCATATCAGAAAATAGAACAAGAGAGACAGGTCACGCCTTGGCCTTGATAAGGTGCCCGACCTGTCTCAGCAGCGAATCCCGATTGATTGGTTTCGTCATGAAATCATTGCATCCTGCCTGAATGCATTTAAATCGCACGTCCTGCGTGGCGTGAGCCGTGATGGCAATGATCGGGCCCTGATAACCCTCTTCCCGCAGTTGCTTTGTGGCTTGATACCCATCGACATCAGGCATTTCAATGTCCATGAGGATCGCATCATAGGGCTTCGAAAGGGCACGGGAAATACCAAGTTGAGCGTTCTCAACACATTCGACCGTCGCACCGATATTGCGTAGAAAGAGATCCAGGAGGAGGCGATTATCCTCGGCGTCATCGACCACCAGAATTCTGCGGCCGGCGAGACTCTGTAGGGATGCTGGAGTGATCGGACGCTTCACGTGAGCGGTGGTCGCACCTTGAGAAGCCGGGAGTTCGACTTGAATGGTCGCTTCAAAACGGCTTCCCTTGCCGATGATGGATTCCGCCAGGACAACGTCTCCCCCGAGCATTTGAGCGAGTCGGCGCGACAAGGCCAGACCGAGGCCCGTGCCTCCGTAGCGGCGGGAGGGTGAAGCATTCGCCTGGCTGAATGGCTTAAAGAGATGCGAGGCTTGCTCGGGACTGATGCCGATACCGCTATCAGCAATCGCAAAAGTCAGGGTTTGCAGGGACGGATCGTTGCCATCTTGAGCGGCAGCAGGGCGAACCGTGAGGCTCACTTCACCTTTCTCAGTAAATTTGATGGCATTGCCCAAAAGATTGATCATGATTTGAGTGAGCCTGGCCGAATCCGTGATAATCCGCTTGGGGACGTCCGGATCCATCGAGACACGGAGCGGCAGACCCTTGTCGTCCGCTCTCTTCCTCAAAAGCTCTGTCGCATCCAATATCACATCTTCCAGAACGATGTCGCGTTTCTCGATACTGAGATGTCCTGACTCCACTTTCGAAAGGTCGAGGATATCATCGAGGAGTCTTGAGAGATTGCGGCTGCTGCGGTGGATGATCCCAGCGAATTTGATGCGATCATCGCGTGTTGCGGTCGGGCTCAGCATGAGCTCCGAGAAGCCCAGAATGGCTCCCATGGGGGTGCGAATTTCATGGCTCATATTCGCCAGGAATTCAGTCTTGGCCCGGCTGGCAACTTCCGCAACCTGTTGAGCCGCCTCAGCTGCTTCCTCTGATTTTCGCAAATCACGTTCGATCGCTTCCCGGCGGCTGACCTCCTCGTCGAGTTCCGCGACTGTCATGGCCAGACTATCCTCGCGAAGTCGCGTCGTGGCCGCGAGTCGCATGACGGTGTCGACCAGCAACGCCATCAGCAGACCGGAGGCGAGCACGAGGAAGTAGAGGTGGCCGCCATCAGGAACTCCAGCTTCGATGCCTGGCCCTGCAAAGAGTTCCACTTTCCACAGTCGATCATACATTGGAACCGTCATGCTGCTCAGCATGGGACCGAAAGAAATATTGGCATCTTGAGTTTCATAAAGCCGGATGTTGTCGTCGCTGATGCGCGCTCCATATCCTGCGGATTCAGCATGGAGGAGGGCTCCTTGCATTATTCTTTCCATGTTTATGCTTCCAACGACTATGCCTGGATAGGGTGATCCACAGCCGACCGGGATGGATATCATCATGATTTTAGGTGGTTGCGAGCCTTCCCAGGTTGAAGAAAGCTGCGGTAGACAGGATGAACCCGGATCCCACCCTTGGATGCGCATCAAGCCGTCATAAGCATGCGCTACGCTCCTGTCGATTCCGGGTGCGAAATTACTCCCTGCTGTCCACGCAGGTAACGCCGCATAACTGAGCCATGTTACATGGAGAAGCTCCGGCATGTCAGAAATGAGTTCATGGGCTTCGGCCTGCCACTCTTCCTGCGATTTTGGAACACGAGCGCTTGTCATGCGAATGGTTCGCGTTGCAAGGCGCGCGAGAGCATTGGCGGGAAGCGCAACTCTTGCCATCACTTCACTCTTAATGTCCTGTGCCATCAATTGAGCGTTTATCTTTTGCAAATCCAAAGATCTGCCATAGACAGCGCTTGCTATGACGATGGAGCCGGACAGGATAAAAAATACGATCGGTGTTCTTAGGCAATGAAGCATGCTTCGGCCGCGATTCATGCCTTCTGCACAAGTCCATCCCACCTGGCAAAAGCCCAGGATGGAACAGGCGATGGCCGAATTGAGTGACATGCGTGCTATGGCGCCGAGATCATATGTCGACTGAATATGCAGTCCATAGCCAACCAGAGCCAAGGAACCCAGTGAGGCCGCGATCGCTCCCGCTGCGGCAATAAACCCCTGAATCGTCTCACTCGGCTGGCGCCTCGTGTTTTGGGTCGCGCTCAGAAAGAGGGAAAGCCCCAGAAACACGAAAGCAACAGCCGAGTTTGGGGATGTCTTCTCTGTATAGTTCAGCCCAAGGGGAGAGAAAAAAGAGAATATTGTCGTCTCGATGCCCGTCGATATATTCGTGAGCCATTCGTATATGACCGTCAAGCCAAGCGCTACGGGTGGTACGCTGCAAACAGCCGCAGCCAGCTTCCAGGACGTTTTCAGGAACAAGAGGCCAAGGCCCAGTATTATGAAAGTCATGGCAGAGTTGTAAGACTGGGGAGCGAAGGTCGTATCCCACTGGGAAAGCAAGGGACGCTGGAGGTGCCAGCCAAGGAGCGACATAGCTCCAATTCCGATCCCGAACGCCCCGGCCATCCATGGTAACAGCCTCATAAGAGCCTGAAGGCGCTGCCGTTCAAGGTCTTTAAGCTGGCGTCGCCGCATTTCCATGATTTCAGAAAGGCTGGTGGATATTCGTCGTGCAAAATGATGCTCGGGGAGTCGTGCGCTTTTAAGAGCCATCATGGCCTTCATTTTCCCGTGTTTTTCAAACCAGGTCGATCGAGCAACTCATCTGTTTTTCCGTTGAAAAACAGAAAAGCTTGACAAGTCATTCATATGCCCGTTCAACTTTAAACGCAATGAGTTCTCTTGGGAGGGGACACGTCATGCCGCAAAATCCCAGCATATTTTCCATTGGCCATTCCAACCGGACGCTCGAAGACTTTATCGAGCTGCTGAGGATTCACGGTGTCAACAAAATCGCCGACATCCGGAAAATGCCCCGGTCGCGCGCGAATCCCCAGTTTAATACGGAAAATCTGGCTCCTGCCCTGGCGGCTCTGGGAATGGGCTATGTTCATCTCCCGCTTCTCACAGGATTCAGAAAAGGGATCAAAGCCACGGGGTCCAATGGATGGCGCAACCCTTCGTTCAAAGCCTATGCTTTTTACATGCTGACTCCGGAATTCAACCAAGGCCTTGATGAACTTTTGGATCAGGCCCAGGAGAGTACGGTCGCCATGATGTGTTCGGAAGCTGTGTGGTGGCGTTGTCATCGCCGTCTTGTAGCGGATGCTCTCCTGGCCCGTGGCATCGAGGTCAGGCATATCCTGTCCCAGCAACCCGCCAAGGCCCATGAATTGACGCCCATGGCTGAGGTTGTGGGAGGAGTCGTCCACTATCGGGAGGACAGCGCTGGCCCGGAGGCCCCGAGGGAGCCCTCCCATAGCCTTTCCTAGCAGTCCAGGCAGGTCCATTCCACGATGCCATCCGATTTTCCGAAGCGCTCAGCCGTGTAGCTTTCGAGATCAATCAGAAATCCTGTGGATTGACTGTTTTGAGTGCAGCAGCCATTGCAATCAGAATCGGAACACATATCGTACACTTTGACATCGATTTGCCGGGAATCCTTCCGCAGGCGCAAAGTCTTTAATTTCAGACCTGGAAAATCCTTCGCATGCACGGCCGCTATGTTATTGGCTTTCACCCAGCTTTCCGGCTGTTTGCCTGGTAGCGCCGCGAACATGCCGGCCCATTTGCATCCATTGTATTTAATACATTCCTCGCTGCCGGGATCGGGATAGGATGTGAAATGGGTCATGTTTGCCTGACGCCAGATCAGTGAGGGAGCAGCACGGGTGTCCGATAGGGAATCAAGATAAGCCCTGTGGGCTCGCGAGAATGTAAACCCGCCGAAAGCATCCCAATTGATGGACCAGGACATGAGCCCGCGCAGCCCAGGGTAACCTTCGGGGGCTTGCAAGCGATGCGGACATCCTCCGGCCTTGCCTTTAACAAGACAGCTGAGGGCTTCATGCACGGCCGCCTCGGATGTGTATCCATTGCCGGCATGGACTGAGGCTGGCAGTCCGAAGGCCACCTGATCCTCCCGAAGTCCCGGGAAAAAGTTCTGGGGATTTCCTGCGATCGGAAAACCCAGAAGAACCATTTCAGCCATCGCAATGTGGAAGTCCGCTCCGCCCATGAAGTGGTATTGTCCGTCGAGGCCCATGACGGGACCGGAATTGTAATGCTGCACCTGTAGAACGGTAAGGATGTCACGGACCGCGTGAATCACAGGCAGATAGGCGCCTGCGCGTGGGTCTGCGATGCCGAGACCTCCATAATGGGCATATCCGACCTGAACAAAAAAAGTTTCAGGCGCCATGGTCAGGATAAATTTGGAACCAAAATGATTCCGGATGGAGCGAATGGCCGTAATCAGTTCGGTAATCACGGGTGTCCTCGGATGCTGGAGATCCGTGTCACCGGCTTCGAGGTAAAGGGAATGTCCTTCAAAATCGATATCCATGCCATCGAACTGCCAGGTGCTGATGATCTGAATCATGGATTGAACGAAGTTCTGGCGATGATCCGAGGTTTTCAGGGAAACCTGGCCATTGGCTCCTCCGACCGAGATGACCACCTTCTGGCCGCGGCTTTGGAGTTCCTTCACATCCTCCTTGAAATCATCTGCGGATGCATAACCATAGGGCGTGAAGACGATCGCCTGGGAGGGGCCGGCTGGTTCCGCAAAGGATACGTTGACGATATCCCAGGCCGGTGAAACATCTTTCAGGCGGATGAAGCCCGAGCCGTTGTCAAAATTATGCCAGTATCCGATGAGAAGCCTTTTGCCAAGACCTTCCGCGGAATAGGCCATGCCTGTCAGATGTCCCAGCGTGAATACAAGCATCAATCCCTTAAAAAATGAAAGCCATCGAGCCATTGGATTCTCCTTCTTCGTGAAAGGGGCTCTCAGAGACTGTTGAGAAAGGTCCTGTGTGGCGTCGAGAACTCAAAACGGCTGTAGGCATCCCAATTGATGGACCAGGTCATGATCCCGCGAATGCCTGGATAGCCTGAAGCATTCTTCAGTCGATACTGTCCCCCATACGATTGCCCTTTGGCCAGATAGCGAAGGGCCTTCTGCACGTCAGCTGCAGGCGTGAATCCACTGCCGGCGGCCTGAGGTGTGGCGGGCAGACCAATCACAACCTGATCTGGGCGCAAGGCGGGGAAGAACGCCTGGACATTGCGAGCGATGGGAAAGCCGGTCATCAGCATTTCAGCCAGCGCCACGTGGAAGTCAGCCGTTCCTGAGGCATAGGCTTTATCATCCAGCCCCTCGACCGAACCTGAGTTGTAATGTTGAACATGAATAAACGTCAGGATACCCCTTAAGGCATGAATCACGGGAAGGTAGGCTCCCGCTGCGCCGCCATAAGCTGCATAACCAATCTGAACAAAGAATGTTTCCGGTGCCATGGTGACAAGCAGTCTGCCCCCCGATCGGGCGTGCAGCTCGCGGATGGCAGCGATGAGATGAACCACGGCGGGTGTCACAGGGCGTTTGAAATCATTGTCACCAGGATTCAGGCTGAGCGAGGCGCCCTCAAGGTCGATGTCGATGCCATCAAAACCATAGGTTCGAATGATCCGATCCATCGATTCCACGAAATTTCTCTTCCTGTCTTCATTATCGAGGTGAACATAGCCATTGGCGCCACCGATGGAAATCAAGACTTTCTTTCCACGGCTCTGCAAAGCGGCGACATCCGCCTTGAATTCGCTCTCGGAGTAACGGTAGGGTGTGAACGCCATCTTTTGTGAGGCGTCCACTGATTCCGCAAAGGCCACATGGATGACATCATAAGCAGGTGAGACATCGCGGAGCTTCATAAAGCCTGAGCCGTTGTCGAAATTATGCCAGTAGCCGATGAGCAGTTTGTCGCCGAGGTTTCTTTGTGGTTCGGGCAGGTTCGGTGCGAGTTCTTCGTCGGTCGGAAGCGACTCTGCTTGCTCCGCTTCCAGTACGGAATCATCCCAAGCGAACGCGAACGGGCCGCTGACCATCAAGAGGCCGAGACACAAGGCCCTGAAGCGTGTTTTATTAATCATAATAGCAACTCCTCTTTCAATTTAGGCAAAGATCGGCCGTACCCATGGCTGGGCCATTCAGGCAAAAGCTCCCCAATCAGGAAGCTTCACCCGATTCGAACGCAGAATTTTTTTGCGTGAACACCTACGGAGGTGCGTTCGGAGTGATGACAGGATTCATGTGTGCCCCCTTAAAACAAATTCGATGTGTGGCGGGAAAGAATCCATACCACATTAATACCAGTTCACCTCCCACCTTACTCTGGCTCTTGGGAGGTTTTCACTGGTTTTCAAGTGTCTTTATAATTTTTCACTGACTCTCATGTGGCAGGAATTTCGGGTGATGGTTCCTAAGTGGTATTGAATATGACAAATTCAACTGGCTTTGAGACTCGCGGGCTGATTCTCCTTGATCCGTGGCAGCGTGATGATGAACTCGGTGCCCTGTCCCTGTTTCGTTTCAACTTTCATTTGGCCCCGACATTCCCGAACGGCGGCATAGACCGAGGCGACACCGACACCGCGGCCCGAATAGAGATCGACTTCCCGGGTGCTGGTGAATCCCTCTGACGAGAGAATTTCGAGCAGCTCTGAGATGCTTTTCTTTTCGATATCGTCCGAGCCTGCCAGACCTTTCTCGAGGAGCATCTGCACAATATGCTGGCGATCCATCCCGCGGCCATCGTCCTGGCAGCGAATTTCGAGCTGTGCGCCCTTATCCTTGAACTGCAGGACGATGCTTCCCTGCCCAGGCTTTGGCCCGCGATCCGTTTCGATGCCATGGACAACGGCATTGCGGACCAGATGCACGAGGTTCCTGATCAGCTGTTTTTCCGGATCCGAGTAAATTTTGACAGCAGCACCCTGGAGTTCAAAATTCACTTTGCGTCCGCTGCGTTTGGCCAGGAGTTGCACGTCATCGACAATGGGTCCGAGCAGGCTGCCGGCGGATCGTGCGGTGATGCCCCGGACCCATTCGTCATAGAACTGAATAAAGTCGCTGGAAACACCCAGGCGATGGAGCTCCTCGCGCAGTTGGAGCAGGCTGGAGTGCTTGAGTATGATGTCTTCATCATGCTGCTCATCCCAGTCGATACTCAAAATATCGGCATGGCGGGTGAGGAAAACCTGGAAGCTTCTTTCCAGAGCCTGGATATCGTCCATCGTAAGCTCAGACGCAGACTCGAGTTTATGAATACGATCCGCCTGCGCTTTCATATTGAAGATGAGGCAGTTGCCCTTGAGCGTATGCAGGATGAAAGCGGCCATTTTTCGTTTGTTGCGGACGTCCGGGTTGGCCAGATGCCGCAGATTTTCGCGCGTGATCTTGATGAACGAACGGAAGGCATCCATATTGCGCAGAATTTTGATCAGCATGGAACTGCGATGGGCTTCGCGCTGCTTCATGCGGAGTTTGGTGATGTCATTGAGGGTAAAGAGGATCGCCTTGGGCTGGCCATTTTCGTTGCGAATCAGGCCACCTTCCAGGATCAGGATGCTATCGCCGATGCGAAAGGTTCGGGGGATTTGCGCGAGGCTGACCTCCTCCGGCATGCTGTCTGCGAAGACCTGCTGCACGGCCATCTGAAAGATGCTGCGCCGTTCGCCATTCAGCCCAAGGACATCAAGGAGAGAAGCCTGCGCCTGGATCCGATCCCCCAGGAGCCGGTGGCAGGATCGGGTGAATCCGGCCTCCACTTCGAGGCGGCTGTTGACGGTGAAGAATCCGCTTTTCACATGGTCGATGATGGAACGAATGGTCAGGGTTCGCTCGGCCACGATGCTTTCGACTTCCTGAATCTGCCTTTTCAAGGCAGCATTCAAACTCTTGATCGTCTGTTCCGAGCGAAGCTGCATATCGTTCACGCGACTGCCCAAAGCCAGGGACATCAGAGCGACCTCCATGGCGCCGCCCATCAGGTTGCCCCACTGAGCAAAGAAATTAAAGGGAAAGAGGCCGTTGAACATGAGGGCCATCGCCATGTTCCCCATGAGGAGACAGGCCCAGCCCAGTGTGTAAAAGATTGCCGGACGATAGCCGCGCCAGGCGGCGGTGATGCCCGAGGCGATCAGGGTCAGGCTGGTGATGAGCGTTGTATAGGTCACGGCCTGACTCACGAAGCCATAACTTGCGAAAAAGCTGCAACAGAAGACCGCGGCGTTGATGACGATCAGCAGCAGGAGCCATTGACGCCAGCGGGGCATGAACGTCTGCATGTTGAGAAAGTGCATCGCGAAAAGGCAGCTCATGCCATGGCTGACAGAAACCATGATGAGCCAGCCCTGATTCATCACCCAGCGTCCCAGATCCCCACGGATCCATTCGATGCCAGTCGCCTGAACGCCGAACTGGTAGCTGATATAGGTCACGAGATAAATTACATAGATCAGATAGGTTGGGCTTCGGAAGGAGATGGTTAAAAACATGTTATAGAGGATCAGGATCACGATACTGCCATAGAGGAGGCCAAGGATCAGGTTATCGCGGCGGGTATAGTCCTCGAAATTCCGATGGTCCCAGAGAAAGAGACTGACGATGAACGTGCTTTTGTTATGAAGCTTGAGAATGTAGTGGTTCACCCCAGGCTCGAGGTGTATGGGATACACGGGGTAGCGGAAGGCCTCGCTGCGTTTTTCATAGGGAATCTCATCGCCGAGCGTCTCTTCCACAAGGGATCCATCCGCAGCGACCTGGTAAAGGGTCATGGAATCGAGCAAAGGATAGCGGTTTTCCAAAATCAGATCGCGGGCAGCCGGACTGTTGTTCTGTATGGAAAACTTGACCCAAAACATCGCGTCGGGGTTATTGAGGCCGGGAAAATCCCGCGTCGCAGCCTGGAATTCATGATCGTGCTTCCCGGACCGGATATCGTCGAGGGTCAGCTTTCCGTTCGGATCTTCCAATAACATCACATGACGGCCGAGCAGAAGTTCTCTCACGTCACCGGGGCCAACTTCGGGAACGGCGGCTAAGCCAGGCATGGCCAGGAGCAAAAACAGAATGAAGGACCAGGTTCGAAAGTTTCGCATGGCGAGCCACCTTCTTTCTCTGAGAGTTTGTCCCCATAGTATACATCATGCCGTGAGCTTGAATGGGTAACGGGCCTGGGGATTCAGCCATAAAGAGTTGGAATTTATGGATAATACTCTATGAAACGCCTTGGTTTGCGGGCTGGTGCATGTATTTTCCCATCGTTCCGTCGATGGCAGGATACTGAATTGTGTGTGCATGTCTCTCACTGCGGAGACATGTTATATAAGGTTGGGGGTGGGACGAAAGCCCATGCCTGTCCATGACTTTCATAGGAGGACGCTTGCTATGGCCAACGACAATGAAATTTCGATATTGAATAGAATTCTGTCTTATGAAAAGAAGGCTGCCGCTACCTTTAATAAAGTGATTCCCACGGAAAATAGTCATGATCGTGCGGTGTGGGATCTTGTCGGCATCCGGAATGATCACAATCAGGCTGCGGGCAAGCTCGACCATGCAATTCGGGATCTCGGCGGGAATTTGGGGCCGAACAGCAACGTGCAATGGCCCGATGTCCCCTCTCTCAAGAACCAGAAGCTCGACGACAATCGGGAAACAGTCAGAAGCTTGATGCAAGGCGAGCAGAGCATGATCGAGGAATGTCAAAAGGCTGTCCGCAGTGGGAATCTGGGTCCTTTGTCGAAGACGCTCATCAATTCAGAGATCCTGCCCGTTCTGAAAAATCATGTTGATATCCTGAGCCAGTACGTTTGAACGGTCCACTTGTTCGTCGCACGCCCTGTGCGACGAATGGGTTCCCTCAAACCGAGGGCGGCCGCGGTGATTTCTGTAAGCGTTGGGACAGGCAGGCCCCTGCCGTCAACATCAAGGCCATGACGACAAAAACCGCAGCATATCCCTTCGAGATTTCGTAAACCCAGGCTCCTCCTATCGGGCCTCCGGCGCGCGCCAGCTGATAGCTCAAGGCCAAAACTCCATTGACCCGGCCGAAGATCTGACTCTCAAATAAACGACTGACAAGGGTCGGGCGGAGCAGTGTTAACAGCCCGGAGGCCGAGCCGAGAACAATGAGCAAAAGCCAGCGTAGGGAATCCTGTTGGCAAAAAGGCAGCAGGATCAGGACCACCGACATGATGGCAAGTGGAGCCGTCAGCAGAGGGCCCCTCTGGCAAATGTTCAGGTAGGGGCCGACACCCATGCGACCCAGAAGTTGAGATGCTCCCATGATGCCAACGGCCCAGGATGCTTCCATGGCTCCAAATCCCCAGCTTTGAAGAGCGGAAGGAAGATGGGTGGTCAGGGTCGTATGCACGATCGCATTGAGGAGAAAGACCAGAATCAAAGTCACAAAGATCCTACGGGCATCCTTGTTGAGAAAGGTCAGGTCGAGAGAGAATAGACGGCCTGGGGTTGGCGTCGGGGTGCTCGTGAATGATGTTTTCCCATCCCAATATTTGTAGATGCCGACCGGTATGAGGAGGAGAAGGGCAAGAATGCGGATGGCGCCCTGCCAGTCAAGGATCTTGATGAGCCACGTCGTGAGAGGCAGAAACATTGTACTGGCGAGTCCACCCAGAAGGGTCACCTGCATCATGGCTGAACTTCGCTCTTTCTCGTCAGGAAAGGCATGGAGCAGAAAAGCGAAAACGGGATCGTAGAGGCTCGCGGCCTGAGCGACACCTATGAAAACGGCCGCGGAATAAAGTCCCCAGGCCGTCCCTGACCAGGACCAGATTCCACAGCCGATGACGCCGAGCAAGGACCCGCCCATCATGAGCCGAAGATGCCCACCTCGATCCAGTTTGCGCCCCACAGGCACCGAGATCATGGCAGCAATCAGAGCGGAAAGCGTGGCCATGAAACTGATGGAGCTATGGCTGATCGGAAGGCTGGCCGTCATGGGAGGAAGGAGGACGCTGAAAGCATAGAAAAGAATCCCCCAGGATATGCATTGAGCCATCCCAAGGGTCCAGACCATTCTGCGTTGATCCTGCGACACGTGTTCTCCTTAGCCGCAACAAACTTTGGGTTGAGCCGAGGATGTCTGCGGCCGGGCTTTCGTGCTGCATGCCCCCGTTTCCGGCAGGACAAGCTCCACGCGCCGCGCCGCATCCCAATCCCCTGCGAGAGCGCTGGTGACCGAGCGCACCTGTTCATAACCGGTGAGAAGGAGAAAAGTGGGAGCGCGGCCATAGCTCTTCATGCCGACGATATAGAAATTTTCGTCCGGGTGCTTGAGTTCTTCCGCTCCGTGCGGCCGGACCGTCCCGCAGCTATGCAGGTTCGGGTCAATCAGTGGAGCCAGTGCAGTGGGACTCTGCGTCCCGGGATCAAGGGCGAGGCGCAGTTCACTGATGATCTGAAGATCCGGACGAAAGCCGGTGGTGACGATGATGCGATCCACAGAGGGCAGCTGATCGCCGTTGCTTTCCACAACGATTCCAGACTGATTTCTTTCGAGGCGGTCGATGGAAATGCCGGGAAAAAGGGTGATGTCTCCCTGTTCGACCAGATGCCGAACGGTGGAGCCGAGACGTCCACGTTCCCGGAGTTTGTCGTTTTCGCCGCCACCAAACACCAGATCAAGGGACGTTTTCCGGATGGCCCAGTGGATGGTTGTGGCCGGAGCCTTTTCCTTCAGGCGGACCAGGTCCTGCAGAACATTGAACGCCGAATGACCACTGCCGACCACCAGAACCCGTTTGTTGGCGTAAACGTCAGCCTCGGCACCGAAGACATCGGGAATGCCATAGGCGATGGATTCCGCTTCCTTCTGTTCGCCGGCAACGGGAATGCCATGGGAGCCCATGGGATTGGGTTTTTCAAAGGTGCCCGAAGCGTCAATGACAGCATGGGCCAGCAGATCGTATTCATGACCGTCCTGAGTCTGGATGCGCAGGAGGAAGGGAGCATCACCACGTCCCTCGTTTTTCATAAGATCCTTTCTGAATTTCGTGACCGCTGTGACCTTGGATTCATAACGGATAACTGGTTTCAGTGCTGACGTGGACGCGAGCGGTTTCAGATACTGTTCCACCAGTTGCCGTCCGGTGGGGTAGCTCGCGCCATCGGGCTCCTGCCATCCTTCAGCCTGGAGCAGGCGCCTGGCTTCTGCATCAATATTATAGAGCCAGGGCGAAAAAATGCGGACGTGGCCCCACTTCAGTATACTGGCGCCTGCTGAGGATCCGGCTTCAAAAACAATGGGCGTCAGACCGCGGGCCAGGAGGTGGGCGGCAGCAGCCAGGCCGACAGGACCGGCGCCGATCACGGCGATAGGGTAATGGGACGTGTTCATTGGAAAATCTCCTTATGGTTGGTACTGACAACTAATGTCATAAAAAAAATCAGCAGCAACCGGAGCTGCTGGTTTCATCCGTCGCACAGCTGGACCCGATTCCCATTCTTTTGCTGGCTGCGCCGGCCAATCTTTGCAGAAGTTCGGTGGCAGCCACGCGAACATCAGGCGCGAGGTCAGCGATCATTTCCTTCTGTTCCTCCACGAGTTCAGCGTGGATCTTTCGAAACAGCTTGCGACCTTGCGGGGTGGCTTCAATGAGAATCGCCCGACTATCCTCAGGGTCCTTGAGTCGGGTTACATAGTTCTTGCGCACAAGCGTTTCGATCACACGACTCGCGGTGCTCTTGTCGAGAAGCAGCTGTTCGGCCAAGGCCTGGAGTCGGAGTGGGCCTTTTTCAATGATGGCTTCAAGAGCTGAACATTGGGTGACGGACACGTCGTAGCAGCAAATCCGATCGCGGTCCCGGAACTGATAGATACGGACGAGCTGATTCAAGGCCTCATAGAGCTCATGAGCATGCCTATCCAGGAGGGAATCCTCTGTGTTTTCAGCATCTTTTGCCATGAGTCAACTCCTGTCAGTCAACCGTTGTTACTAACAACTATATCATCGGCTGCTTTGCTGTCAAACTTTAATAATGCCGTGCTCCCGGCCAAATTCCTCCAGACGGGCTTTGACTTGCCCCAGCGTGCCCCGGAACCGTTCCAGCTGCTCGGCATCGTCTCCCGGTTGGCCGGCTGGGTCGGGGAGAGGCCAATGGAGTTTTTTGGCTTGGGATAGGAGGGTAGGGCAGACTTCCTCGGCACAGAGGGTAATGACAAAGTCGAGGTCGTTCAGGAAATCGGCGGGAAGATCCTCGACACGTTTGGAGCGGAGGTTGCGGGTGTTTGCGCCGAACTCCTGCAGAACCTGGACGGCGTAAGGGTTGACTAGGGATGGATTGGATCCGGCGCTTTCGATTCGCACGGCGTCAGAGAAGATTTTTTTGGCCGCGCCTTCAGCCAGCTGGCTGCGGGCGGAATTAGCCACGCACATGAACAGGATCTTCATGGGAACTCCTTTGGATGTTGGTAAAGTATCGTTTTCGGATCCACAGCGAGACGTTCACCAGACCGATCAGGACGGGGACTTCCACAAGCGGGCCGATGACGGCGGCGAAGGCGGCCCCGTGGTGAATGCCGAAGGTGGCGATGGCGACTGCGATGGCCAGCTCAAAATTATTGGAGGCAGCGGTAAAGGACAGTGTTGCCGATTGCGGGTAGTTGGCTCCCGAACGGCGGCTGAGGAAGAAGGAAACGGCGAACATGATGAGAAAATAGACCAGCAGGGGAAGAGCAATCCTGAGAACGTCTACGGGGACGGAAACGATCTGTTCCCCTTTGAAACTGAACATCAGAACGATGGTAAAGAGGAGAGCCATCAGCGTCATGGGGCTGATCTTCGGGATGAATTTGGTATCGTACCAGGTCGCGCCTTTGGCTTTTCTGAGCCAGAGTCGGGTCAGAGCACCGGCAGCGAAGGGTATTCCCAGGTAAATGAAAACGGATTGGGCGACTTCAGCCATCGTAAGGTTGATGTCAACACCCTGGAGTCCAAAGACCCTGGGAAAAATTGACAGAAAGAGCCAGGCGTAAAAGGGAAATAGCAGAATCTGGAAAATGGAATTCAGAGCCACCAGCCCCGCACAGTATTCCGTGCTGCCTTCGGCCAATTCGTTCCAGACGATGACCATCGCGATGCAACGGGCCAGGCCGATCAGAATGAGCCCGATCATATATTCAGGTTTGTCAGGCAGAAAGATGGCAGCGAGGGCAAACATCAGCAGGGGGCCGATGATCCAGTTCTGAAGGAGGGAGAGAGCGAGGACCTTCCGGTTGCGGAAGACCTGACCCAGTTCTTCATATTTAACTTTGGCCAAGGGCGGGTACATCATCAGAATGAGCCCCACCGCGATGGGAATGGAGGTCGTGCCGTAGCTCATGGAATCGAGCCAGGGCATGAGGCCGGGGAAAAAGTTCCCGATGGCGATGCCCAGGATCATGGCGAGAAAAATCCAGAGCGTCAGATAGCGGTCCAGAAAGGAAAGCCGCCGGGTCCGGGTGGACGTTTGAACCGACATGAACGTTGTCCTCACTCTTATAGCTTTTCCATCATAGTCTTCAGATAATTTAAGGCTTCACCGTTTACGCAGTAGCAACGTCGTGGACCGTCGATGGTGCCTTGCACGAGGCCGGCTTCCTTGAGGATCCGCAGATGCTCGGAAACTGTGGACGCTGCGAGGGAAAATTCATCAGCCAGATCCCCAGAAATGCACTCGCCCTTTTCAATGAGGATGCGGATCAACCGGATGCGAACCGGATGGCCCAGGGCTTTGCAGAAGGCAGCCAGAGCGTCCTCGGAAAATCCTTTCTGCGATCTTGCGTTCAAATTCGGCGCGCAGCGTTCTTTCATAAGCAGACTCCTCAGGTCTTCGTTTATCGTCGAATGACGAAATAAAGTAAAAGAAATTCTTTGACGTCAACGTGGCATTGTAAAGTCCGCCGTCCTGGAATGTATATTGCACAGAACAGGGCTGACCTGTTCGGGATGAATCGATTCCAAAGGAGAATGCTTATGCTCTACCCTGCAACCACGGTGACCGGGCTTGGGATTCAAGCGATTGATGGCCTCTTCGGTGCGGTCAGTGATCTCTATTTCGATGATGTGACCTGGATCGTTCGCTACCTGGTGGTGGATACAGGCAGCTGGTTGTCGGGGCGGAAGGTGCTGATCAGTCCGGAGGCATTGACCGGCATCCATCGGGATGCCAATGTTTTAACCACAACCCTGACCCAACAGCAGATCAAGGACAGCCCTCCTTCTGATTCTGAGAAAACCGTTTCGCGTCAGCATGAAGAGTGCCTGAGCGAATATTATGGATGGTCTCCTTACTGGCTGACGCCCTCGTCCGTTTATCGCTGGCCGAATATTTATCCGCACTCATCTCTTCCGCCAGATGGGACCTTGCCTTCCGGTATCGGGAAAGAAGCCCGGGCCCGGGTGGATGCCAAACGGAGTGAGGAAATTCATCTCCGCAGCTTCAAGGAAATTAAAGGCTATGGCATCGGCGCGACAGACGGCAACATCGGAGAACTGGATGATCTGCTCTTCGGATCCCATGATTGGCGCATCACACATTTGATCGCGGACAGTCGGAAATGGTGGCCCGGGGGACAGGTGATCCTCGATCGGAGCATGGTGGACGATATCGTCTGGGCGGATCGAAAAATTCAGGTGGCGATGACTCAGGATGAGGTGCGGCAGGCACCTCCATATGATCCGGATCGGATTCTAACCGATCAATATCAAAAGGAGGTGTCAAAATACTATCAGAAACTCGCAACACCTAAAACACAGCCACCATCGGCTCGTTCCAGAAATGCACTGTCGGAGCATCATCCGATCTAACCAGCAGGCTCAACCTTGTTTTTACCTGGTATGGGCTTTGCAGTTTATAAAGAGGGGAGATGCTTTCGACAAACAGGAGTTTCCAGATGAAACGGGGCAAGAAGAAAGATTCCGATTTCGAAAATGAGCGTGAGCCGAGCAATGCCGAGATCTCGATGAAATCCAAGGAAGGCAAAGGCTCATTTGCTGATGATGACGTTCACGTTCATGATGACGATCATGATAAGCCCAATATCGTGGAACCTGAGAACAAGGGCCACGGAGCATCCGAGCGTCGCAAAAAATGAAGGGAGTGACGCCCCCTGGTCTGTTATGATGTCCAGCATGTTTCCGGAGCCGCCACCTCGTTTTCGATCCTGGGGTGGCGGCAGGTCTGGATTTTTTGCATTTTCAAGGAAACCTCGGATGTTCAAAGCCTCGCCAGGAAATCATGGTCCCGAAGCCCAAGCGATGGATGGTTTGCGTCTTGACCTTGTGGAAGCCGTTCGATCCCGGTTAACACCGGTGGCCTTGAAGTATGGCTATGCAAACACGCCGTTGGAAGACAAGATCAAGTGGCGGCCGATCGTTCTGATTGTCGGGAATTACTCGTCAGGAAAATCCACGCTCATCAATGAACTTCTGGGCCTTGATATTCAGAAGACGGGGCAGGCTCCGACGGATGATTCCTTTACGGTTATCAGTCACAATCCAACACCAGGAGCCATGGACGAGCGTGACGGCATGGTTCTTCTGAATGATCCCCAGTATCCTTTTACCCATTTAAAAAGGCACGGGCAAAAGTTTGCCTCACACTTTCGTTTGAAAATGGTGCACGCTCCCATCCTGGAGAACGTGGCGATCATCGACACGCCGGGCATGCTGGATTCTGTGTCGGAGAAGGATCGCGGCTACAATTACCAGGAAGTGCTGGCCGAACTCGCCAGCGTCGCCGACCTCATCCTTTTCCTCTTCGATCCGCACAAGGCCGGCACCGTGCGCGAAACTTATGAAGCGTTGCGCCAGACGCTGCCGCAGGGAACGTCGGAAGACCGCATCGTGTTTGTGCTGAATCGCATCGACGAATGCACAACTCTGCATGATCTTTTGCGAGTCTATGGCACGCTGTGCTGGAACCTTTCGCAGATGACGGGACGGAAGGATATTCCGCACATTTTCCTGACCTGGTCCGAACGTGAGGGGACTCAGGCGCGGGAACGGCCTGCGTTTCTGTCCCAGCTAGGCAATCAACGCCGCGAACTGGAACAGGCCATTGTTCAGGCACCCAAATATCGACTGGATCATCTTGCAACCTATATTGAAACGCACTGCGAACGCCTCGGTCATTTCCTGGAGGCTTTGCAGGAGTACGGTAGGATGCGGCGGACTCTCGCGGTTAAAGTCATTTTGATTCTTCTGTCGGTGGCTTTGCTCCTGGGCATGCTGATGTATGGAGCTCTTCTGCAGTCCATGGCGGTCACGGGGCTCGGTCCTGACTTTGCGCTGGGTCTTGCGGGTCTTGTGGTGGCATTCGTCCTCGTGCTGGGCATGGTTTTCATCTATCCACGTCTTCTGCAAAGGTTCCATGCGTCGGTTCTCAAATCCACGCCCTCGCTGACAAGGCTGGATGAACCGAATCGCAAGGAATCATGGGCGCAGGTGGAGGATCGGGTCCGGGACTATCTGCGCGAAAGCAAGGGGAACTTTTCGCTGCGTACGGTGTGGAGTGATCGGCGCAAGATCAGGCATGCCGCGGAGCAGGTCACGCGGCATGCCCGCCAGGGCCCTGGAGTAAGCTTCGACACGCGTTGATAATTGACTGGAGGTCATTACCATGAAAATCCAGGTTCTATTGCGACCCCTGTTTCTATTCCTTCCCATGGTCGGCATGCCTTCAGCTCATGCGGCTGACACCATTCTGCAGGCGTGCACGCCCGAAATCAGAAAGTTCAGGTGCGAGGCGCTGAGCGATAGCTATGCCTATGATTGTCTGAGTCGCCACGATGAGCCGCGGGTCAGAAACAAAGGCTTCAGCCGCAAGTGCTTCAAAGCCTATGCTCGCTATGAGAAAACCACCGGCAAGGGGGAAAAGGTGGAAAGCCATCAGGTCGAGAATCCTGAGCATAGCTATTAAGGGCCTCAAACGAGGTAGGCATTAAGAAGCCGGCTTGGGCCAGGAATAGATGCGGCGGTGTTCCTGAAGCTTGCGGGACAGGGAGTAAGGGCTCCACGCGGGGAGCCGGCCATCCTGAGGATGTAGCCTCAGGAGAAGCTTGAACATCAATCCCATGAATCCCATATGGAAGATCAGAGCCAGCATCAGGGTCACAGGACTCCTGAACAGGTTTTGGATATCGCTGAACACAAAACTCATGAGCATCTCCCCGATCACCAGGGGCAGACCGATGATTTGGGGAAAATTGTTTTTAAAGATGAACGCCGTCCCGTGCATCAGAATGAGAAGCGACAGGGGCACCAGATACGAGGCATCCTGATAGTTCAACACACAGGCCGCCAGCAGAAACGTTCCGCTATAGTTTGCGCCCTTGGAAATCATAAGACTGACCGCGTCCCAGTACGGCTGGAAGCGAAATCGAGCGACCCCGGTCAGGGCAGCCAGCAGGAATATCGCAAGACAGAGAAATTCGCCGACCATGATGACCTCCCACGGCTCTCTTATATATGATAATGAAAATCAATATCATAGACAAGACATTTTTGGCCACCGGAAAATCAGCCGGTCCGCACGCCTCAGCCCTGCCTTAAGACCCCGTATTCACGACCGAACTCTTCGAGCTGCGTGCCGATATGCCCCAGTGTGGTCCGGAAACGCTGAAGCCGTTCCTCCTCGGAGCCGGGCAGCGCGGCCGGGTCCTGGATCGGCCAGTGCACCCGTTTGGCCTGGGCCAGAAGGGGGGATTGAATGTCCTCGTTGCACAAGGTGATGACAAAGTCCAAATCGTGGAGAAAGGTTTCGGACAGATCCGTAACGGATTGGGTCCGCAGATCACTCGTATCCACTCCAATCTCGTGCAGAACCTTGATCGCCAAAGGATCGACCTTGGACGGATGGGTTCCCGCACTTTCAACCTTGACCTCATCCGACAGAACTTTTTTGGCCAATCCTTCCGCCAGCTGGCTGCAGGTTGCATTCGTCACGCACATGAACAGGATCTTCATAGGAACTCCTTTTTCGCGATTGTAAGACGAGACAGCGAGCTGAGAGGCTCTTTCAGACCTTAGCTTATCGTGAAAGGACACTCCAAAGTAAAACGCTTTCTGTCGCGTCACATTGAACTTTATGCAGGAAAGCTCCGCTTGAGCTTGCACTCAAAACAGAATTCATCCAAAGTGCTGCCGACATCTGAACTGCGCATGAGCCGGTGAAGAACGGTGCAAGTCCGTCGCTGTCCCGCAACTGTAAGCCGATTCCGGTAAGCCAGATCCCACTCATGCGTTCCCGACCCGCGGAGGTTTTTGCATGTTTTGCATGCGACGTCGTCTTGTTTTGCTCGCGCTCAGCACTCCCGTTCTTGCCACTGAATCCGAACACATGGAAGTGAATGGCCAACGCCACTCCTGGCTGGAATCCGCCCAGACAGCCAGCGAAGGGCAGGTCAATCATGAACAGCTTCAGGAACGACCCATTTTGCGCCCTGGTGAAATTATGGAGTCAGTTCCCGGGCTGATCACCACGCAGCATAGTGGGACGGGTAAAGCCAACCAATACTTTCTGCGTGGCTTCAATCTCGACCATGGAACCGACTTCGCCACGTTTGTGGATGGCATTCCCATCAACATGCCTTCGCATGGACATGGCCAGGGCTACACGGATGTGAACTTTCTCATTCCAGAGATTCTGGATCATCTGAACTATGGCAAGGGTCCTTACGCGGCAGCTTACGGAAATTTCAGCGGGGCCGGTTATGTGGACATGAGCACGCGGAACGTCCTGCCTCATGGTCTGGTGAAATATACGGTTGGGAGTTATGACTACCATCGTTTGCTTGTTCTTGATTCCATCGAGATTGGTGAATCGGGCTACCTGAGTTATGCGCTGGAAGGGACACGATACCAGGGACCCTGGTCGGACATGGATGAAAAGCTGCGGAAAAAACTGGGTTGGATCAAATTTGTTCAGCCCGTTGCGGATGGGCGGCATACGGTGACCCTGCAGCACTATGAAGGTTCGTGGAATGCGGCGGATCAGATACCAGCACGGGCGGTGACGGACGGTCTTATCAACCGTCGCGGCACGCTGGACCCGACCACCGGAGGACGGACGCAAAGGGATAGCCTCAGCTGGATCGGGGAAAAATCCTGGGGGGATTCCAGCCTGCGCCTTCAGGTTTATGGCGTGCGTTATGGTCTGAATCTTTGGTCCAACCTCAGTTATTTTCTCGAAGATCCGGTGCAGGGTGATCAATTTGAGCAGGAAGATCGGCGCTCCATCCTCGGGGCCTCCGCGCGCTTCAGCCGGAAGTGGAGCATGGGCACCATTCCCGGTACGCTGACTGTCGGGGCGCAGCAGCGCTATGATCATATTGATAATCTGGGACTCTATAAGACCATCGCGCGACAACGCACGGCCACGCGGGGTGAATCCTCTGTGAATGAACAGCAGGCTGGCGTTTATGTGAGCCAGGAATGGCACTGGAGTCCTGATTTTCGCAGCACGCTGGCGGTGCGGCATGATCAGATTCAATTCCAACATCATGACAGGATGAATGATGCCCGTAAGCGTGCGCAGGCTCGCATCACCAGTCCCAAACTCACAACGAGCTATCGCCTGGCTCAAGGCCTTCAGGTTTTCGCCAGCGGCGGCCAAAGTTTTCATAGCAATGACGCGAGGGGCGTGACCGCGGAAGGTGTGGCTGCTCCGGGCCTTGTCCCTGTGCGTGGTTACGAAGTGGGAGGCAGTTACGAAGCGGACGATGCGTTGCGAATTTCATTGGCTCTCTGGCGCCTTCAGCTGGATTCCGAACTGATTTATATCGGTGACGCGGGGACAACGGAAGCTTCGAGCGCCAGCCGCCGTGAAGGTGTGGACTGGCTCCTGCAACTGGCTCCGGATCCTTTGTTTCATGCAGATTTTGAACTGTCCTGGGCCCGGGCCCGATTTCAGTCGGATCCGCTTGGAGAAGGCGATCAGGTGGAAGGGCATTTGCCTTTCGTGGCCATGCTGGGCCTGGGAAGTCAGTTTCAAAAATGGTCGGGAGCCGCGCGTTTGCGATATTTTGGCAAACGACCCTTGACTGCAGATGGCCGCAGGCAATCCGATCCGACCCGGGTTCTGAATCTTCATGTTGCTTATGAAACCGATGGCTGGGACTTCGCACTGGATACTCTGAATGCCCTCAATAGCAAGGACCATGATATCGACTATTATTACGAATCTCAGCTATTAGGTGAGACCGAACCCCAGGAGGATCTGCATTACCACCCGGTGGAACCAGCCTCGCTGCGACTGCATATCGGGCGCAAATTTTAACCCTTCCTACTCCAAATGGATGGCGGCTGCAATCTGGGCCTGGTCAAGGCCCTGACCTGGCCAGCCGTCCAATTTTCGAACAGACTGTCAAGTCAGTGGCATGCCTGCGACTTCATCCCGATTAAAATCCACAGGAAATACAGGGCAATTCAACTTCCTTACGCGGGAGTAATCTTTGCACTGGCGGGTTTGAAACCCTTCACTCAACGTAGGAGTTGATAATGAAATGTAGAATCACAGCTGTCATGGTCTTCCTGGGGGCATTCGCCTGCGGTCAGCAGAATACGGAGACGTCCGATACGAGCTCCGTGGTCTTGAACCAGAACAAGTGGCCCAATCCCAAGGCTATTCCGGTTTGTATCATCAACCGCAGTCAAGTTTCGGATGAACTTTTCAATGATGTGAAGTCGCACGTGACCACTGATTATGCCAGCAAAGCGGGTATTGGTTTTACCGGTTGGGACAATTGCACCTCAGCTGATATGAATGCGCGTGTGATCCGGGTGAACTTCAGCCGTGTTCACAACTGGGGTAGTGGTCGCGTGACAGCCGGTGGTGGTCTTTCCATGGTGGGAGCTTCGCCATATTCCTGCGGCACGCGTTGTGCCGGTGGTACCATGCGTCTTGATATCAGCGCGGATGGTCGTTATCCTGCGGCAAGCGCCTGGTCCAGAAATTTTGCTGTGACCCAAACCCGCGCCACGGCCGTTCATGAATTCGGCCATGCCCTGGGTCTATTGCATGAGCATGAAAGAACGGATGCTCCCGGTTGCGGCGACTATGAGGATAAGGTTCGCAATACCGATCGGACGGTTTACGTCGGTGCGTTTGATGCGAATTCCATCATGAACTACTGTCACAACTCAAGTTTGACGAAACTCTCCGCAGGAGATGTGGCCGGTCTTAAGTATCTCTATCCGCAACTCGGCGGTGGCACCAATGGTGGAGCCGTCGCACCACGACCCACACCAACTCCCGCTCCTGAAAATGTGGCCAGCTTTGGTCCCTTCGGTCACAATGAAGCCAAGGTACTCATGACCCTCCCAAGCGCACAGGGCCGCTATGTGAATTTCTCGGTGGCCGTGGATACCGAACCTCATCCCCAGTGTGAATACGATCACGTGATCGTGGAAGATGCTGCGGGCTGGAGATCAAGCCGATTCTGCGGTCGTACCGCCTGGAAACTCACGAATCTTGCGACCCCGGTCCGGGTTATTTTCTATTCCGACCCTGCTGTGGCCTCCAAATCCGTCAAGGTCAGCAAGGTCAGTTATACCGGAGGCTCAGGAGCCGCAGCTTCGCCATCGGCTGATGCTGAAGCTCCCGACCAGGAATAAGTTCTGTCAGCGATTGTGCGGTGGCGCCTGAATCCGCACAACCCCGAACTGGGACAGAAGTGTATCCGGTGCCGCGCGACCTGCCGCCACGATCATGCCATCCGGCTGGATGGCAAGAGCGTTGGCCCGGTCCGCGCCGGGACCGAACCCGACCACCACAGCGCCCGTACCGCCAAAGCTTTCATCGAGAGCCCCGTTTGCGTGACAAAGGATGATCAGAAAGTCCTCGTTGCCGTGATGTCCACCCAGCACCAATTTCCCATCCGCACGTCGCGCCAGCGCATAGGTTCCTGACGTGGAGAGAAAATCATAGAGAGCGCCGCCGCCTGATCCGAAGCTGGTATCCAGCGTGCCATCGGCGTGATACTGCGCGAGCGCGACTCCATAGCGTTCACAGGGATTGGGAAAACATCCGCCACTGACCTGGCCCACACCTGCCACCACGATCCGACCATCGGGCAGCAACGCGAGACCCTGCGCGCGATCCGCTCCGCCGTTAAAATCCGTCGTGACAATGCCGCCGCTTCCAAAGCTGGTATCGAGACTGCCGTTGCTGTTGTAACGCACCAACGTGAAATTTACATGGGGCCCGCTGGTCCAGCCACCGCCGGCCACCAGAATTTTGCCATCCGGTTGAATGAGAACGGCATTCGCACTGTCCTGCCCTCCGATATCGGTGACCACGGTGCCGTCGCCGCCGAAGCTGGTATCCAGTGAGCCATCACGATGATAGCGCGCGACGGCGAAGTCGGCGAGGAATGTGCCGGTGACGCCAGCGACCACGATTTTTCCATCGGGGGCAATGGCCACGGCCTGGGCCATATCGTTGACTCCGGCGCCGGTTTGCGGATAGATCGGCGTCAGCACTTTTCCATTGGTACCGAAGGTGGGATCCAATCGTCCGCTGCTGTCGTAACGGGCCAGCGCAAAGGTATCATGGGCATAGGAAAGATTGCGGGCATAGCCTACGACCACGAGCTTCTGATCGGGCTGCACGGCAACGGCCTTCGCTGCGGAACCGTAGTATTCCGTGAACGATGTGGTGACCTTGCCGCCGACGCCAAAACCGGTGTCGAGGCTGCCGTCGGGTCTCAGGCGCATCAACGCGAAATCCACCAGACGATTGGAGCTGGGTCGTCCGGATCCGGCGAGCACGATGCGCCCATCCCGTTGCAGGGCCATTCCAAAAACTTCGCCATCACCGCCGCCGAAGTCCATCCCGACCATGCCTCCTGTTCCAAAGGCCGGATCAAGCTCCCCAGCGGCTCGAACCGTGGGATCGGCCTGGATGCCGGCGCCCCAATCGACCAGCAGCGCGACGACCAGCAAGGCGGCAACCGATACGAACTTATTCCCTACTCTTTTGCATGTCCTCATGATGTCTGAGTTCACTTCATCCTCCTGCTTCAATGAAAGTCAAGGCGGCATCAGTGTTATCAGAATTCCAGGGCTTCGGCTGCTAGGTATATTACCTAGGAGGCATGAGCCGTATGCTCCCGGTTTGGAAAATCCAGGAGAGCGTGAGGCGGAAGAACCAGGTCCAGAACAAAGGGGCAGCCGCCGGTTTTCGGTTCGGCCAGCGTTCGGATTGCAATGTGGGCATCGATTTCTTTCAGGAGATGACGCACGGCGGCCATGCCGATGCCACGTCCTGAAATTTCCGTAACGGCTTCCGCGGTGGAAACTTCTGCGGCAAAAATCAATTCGGCGATTTGCGCGGGTGACCACTGGACTCCTGCCGGCACAAGACCCGCTGCCCGTGCCTTGTCGAGAATGCGCTGCAGTTGCAGACCGCGGCCGTCATCCCAGATCCTTAGGGTCCAGGCGCCATTCTCTTTCTGCAGCTCCAGACTGATGAGTCCCGCCGCATTTTTTCCTTGCGCGAGACGCTCGGCCGGGGATTCCAGACCGTGATCGAGAACATTTCGTATGATATGAGTCATCGCCTGCCGCAGAGCGCGCTCGGCGTCGGGATGCAGCCAGGAGCGTGGCAGAGTCAGGTGAAAGTCGGGGCGGGCCTTGCCGAGCTGTTCGGCGAGCGTCGCTGCGTCCTCGATCAGATCCTGGATCATGTCCTCCAGACGGACGAACAGCCTGGGTCCCAATTGTCCGGACAGCTTCTGCCATGTTGCGGAATCAGGGGGTGCCAGCAGGCATTGTTGCAGGAGGCGAACATCGTCTTCATGCAGCTGGCCTTCATTCGCAACGGGGATGGCGCGGGACATGAGATCGCGCTCCAGCTGGGCATAACGATCCAGCACCACCCGAATGCCATGATGCAGCGTGAACAGCCGGACCCGATCCGGCTCCGGATCCTGGATTTGCTGCTTAATGGTTTCCTCGGCGTCATGCACGAGGGATGTCAGTCGTTTTAAGGGCAGACTGCGCGCCGAACCCTTGAGTGTGTGATAGAGAATCAGCAGGCGTTCATACCGCTCACGGGCGGGCAAGGCTTCATCCTGGAACAGGGTCTGGGCGTTATTCATGGTGTCGTTGGCCTGTCGCACGAAACGCTGGAAAAGACTGGGTTTGATGGCGATCAATTCGCTCATCACAAGCAGGTCCTCTTCATGCTGCTGCTTGCCTGCCACCAGTTCCCGCACGGAACTGACATCGCGCACGGTGACAAGGATCTGTGCGACCGTTTTCTGTTTATTCAACATGGGAGCCCACTCAAGTTCCAAAATCTTCCGGCTGCTCTGAGCTGAACTCAGGGTGATTTCTCGCGGCAGGTGCGAGGCGTTCAGTTCCCAGCACAGGAGGTCCTCACCAAAGGAAGCGATCAAAATGCTTTCGACCTGGGAGATCAGCTCCTGATCGCAGGTGCTTTGGGCAAAAAGGAGCGGGATGGCTGGCGTTTCCTTAAGGTCCTGGACTTCAAATATGATTTCAAGATGCTGGGAGTATTCCTCATGAATGGTGAGATCCGGCTGAATGATCAGAAGCCCCTGCTCCATGGTATTCAATATGGAGCGAATGGAACGCGTCTGCCGGTCCACCTCGTCGGTCAGATCCTTCTGCAGGCGCTCAGCCGTGCGAAAGGCAAGCGCAAACCGTTTGGCCACGACCTGACTTTCCATAAAGATGAAGACGCAGGTTCCATATTGCGTGAGGTAAGGATAGGGGAGCAGACCATAGACGATCAGGATATCGTAGGCCAGCGTTGCGATCATGATAACCGTGCCGCTGAAGGCGTAAAGTGCCCCACTGCTCTTCCCATACATGGCCTTGACCATGATATGGAAACAGAGAACCGCATTCACCAAAGCATAGATTTGATAGTACGGCAGCGCCCGGGAATAAACGTCCAACGGCAGCACCATGGTGGAAAGCAGCCCGATGGCTCCCAGAATCAACTGAATCTTCAGGAAAAGCTGAGGCACCTGGTCGCGAAAGGTGCTGTTTAAAAACGCCATGAATGAAAGCGGTCCGGCCAGGACTGCCGCATATTCCAGCCAGGCCTTCCATTGATAGAGGATCAGTCGGGGTTGATCCGCATAGTAGTCCAGAAGGTAACCAGCCGCCAGAGCCCTTAAGCCTGACATCAAACAAAAACAGAAGAGCAGAAGGCTGGCCCTGTCCTCGGGACGGCGCAGATACATGACGAGGTTATAAAGCCCCATCACCATGAGAACCGCAACCGCCAGAAGATAGGATTCATGCTCCAGGTGATAGGCACGACTCAAATAGGTTCCTGGGCCGATTTCAGGGCTGACCCAGAGGCCGGAGCGTCCGTAATGAAAATTGGAGACCTGGATCAGCAGCACCCACACCTCGTGCGGTCCAGCGGGTTGAAAGGTCATCACGCGCGGCAGCATCGCAGGTATGGATTCGGCGAGCTTTGTGCCGACCTTGCCGTTTTGAAAAATAATGGCCGATTCCGGCCGGCCTTCAGGATAAAGAAACGCCTTGTAAGCCGACGCAACACTGCGGACAGCCAGCTCATAAGCCTCAGGCGCCTCGGGGAATCCCTGCAGACGGAGACGATAGCTGGCAAAGCCCTTCAGAGGATTCAGTCCCCATTGTGCTTCGGCCGCATCCCAGACCTTGCCGGCCTCCGCAGTGTGGAGAGCGGTTCGGGTATCCCCCGGTTCCACGAGCGCTTCGGGAAAAAATTCCCAGGGTCCTGTCAGCTTCACGGTCCGGCCTTCGGTCAAGGCTGCGGCCACATCGAGCGCGGAGGGCGGCTCAGCCGCTGCCAGGGGACCGGCGCTGAACGTCCAGAGAAGCAGAGCGCCGAGCGCAAGAGTCCCGAATCGCCTGCCAGGCGGCTGTGGCGGTGATGCTCTCATGGTGCCATCGGGTCTCATGTTCAGGACCGTCCCTTTCTCTGATGTGTTCCCCACAGCGTAACGGCCTTTTCAGAACGCATCTGAATAGGTAAAAAGTTGCCGGTAGGATAGGATGGGGTTTGACAAGGGAATGGGATAGCCAAGGATTCGCATGTACAACTACAATCATCTCTTTTATTTTTACACCGTGGCCCGTCTGGGCGGGATCATGAAAGCCGCCCAGTACCTGCACATCGCGCAGCCCTCCCTGAGCACGCAGATCAAGGCTCTGGAGGCTCATACCCATCGCATCCTCTTCAAGAAGGTCGGCCGGGGCCTTGCCCTGACACAGGATGGAGAGGTGCTCTATTCCATCTGCCGCAAGATGTTTGATCATGTCGAGGATCTTCATAATTTTCTGTTGAGCAAGGAAAGCCGGATGCAGAAACGCATTCGGATCGGGGTCGGGGACGAGCTGGAACGGCCGTTTGTGGTGAATTTAATCCAGCGGATCTTCCGCACCAGCCTGAAGAATCAGAAGACCCAGGTCAGCATGAGGTCGGGTAAACACCGGGTTCTGCTCGAACAGCTGCGCTGGCGTGAACTGGATGTGCTGCTCAGCAATCACTCAGCCCACGGCGATGATTTTACGGTGCTCGCGGAAATCCCCATGCCGGTGATTGCCGTCGCGGCCCCGAAAGTGGTGAAGCCCTATCGGAAGAGCACGGCCCGGGAGACGCTGGCGAAGCGGCTCCAGCAGCTGGATCTGGGGCTGGTCCTGCCGATGGAGGATCAAAAGTTGCGGGTCGAGACGGAGATTTATCTTCAAAAGGCCCGGATCCGGCAGACCATGGTGTTTGAAAGCGATATCCTGGCGGCTGTGGTGCGCGCCACCGTCGAGGGACTGGGTGTGGCCTTTCTGCCGAAACCCTATATACAAAAAGAGCTAACCAGTGGATCTCTGGTGAAATTGAATGAGAGCCAAAAACTTTGGACTCATTCCATTTACCAGATCATCCACAAAAAGCGTCAGCTCGACTTCATCAACACGGATATCCGTGATTATTTCCGAATCTATAAGGACAAAACCTAGGGCCGCTTACTTCACGCCGGCTGGAGCCACGAAGTTCAAGGGGCGCGTGGACTTTGTCTCATGGCTGAGATGGACCTCCAGCACCCGCAGAAATTCCCGAACCATGGCGCTGTCCCGCAGCCGATATTGGGCTTTGGAGGATTCGCCGCCGACGCGCAGGGTCATGCCGTTTTCCTGAATGACCCGAAACATATCCTCGTCGGTGGTGTCATCGCCGATGGCAATGCAGGAAATGGGGTCGCCACGCTGCATGCGTTTTTGCACCACGTGGGCCTTGCTGATGCCTTTGGCGCGCACTTCCAGGTTCTTTTTCCCCTGGAGGATTTCGAGCATGTCCACGCCTTCCAGAGCCTGGATTTCAGCCGTCAGGGCCTCCAGCATGGGCTCGACCGGACCCTGTTCCATCATGCGATAGTGGAGCACGATGGAAAACGCCTTCTTCTCGACCAGCAGCCCTTTGTAGACGTCCTTATAGGTTTCGAAAAGATCGTGGACCCTTTTCAGTGCCGTTAAATCCCGCTTGGGATCGAGCAGCAAACTCCTTTGCCGGGTATGCGGATCATAGGAAATGCCGCCGTGTTCACCATGCAGGTAAAGTGGCAGGCGATAGAACCAATGAAAAAGCTCATCAAAGCGGCGGCCACTCACGATGTGGACCTCGATGCCAGGGGTGTGGCTGAGTCTTTTGAGCAGCATCATCAGGCTGGCATCCGGTGAGGCCAGCTCGGGGCGGCGCACGATGGGAAACAGGGTGCCGTCGTAATCAATGAAAAGCGCCAGGGGAGCCTTGAGCCTGGACACCAGACCAGGCAGTTCATGAGCCTGCAAAAAAACCTTTTCCGGCTCGGGTCCCGGTGCCGGCAAAGGCCTGGGGGCTCGACTGAAAAACTGCTGAACCCATTCTCTGGCGTTAAACTTCATAACGGCCTCTCTGAGTTTTTTCATACGAAGCATCCTGTCGCTCTGGGGCATGGTCAGCGCCTGGTACATGGCCTGGGCTGTGGCATCGATATCATAGGGGTTGACAATGAGAGCGTCCCGCATTTCATCGACCGCGCCGGCAAACTCGCTTAAAACCAGAACGCCGTCGAGATCAGCGCGGGAAGCGACAAATTCCTTGGCCACGAGGTTCATGCCGTCGATCAGTGGTGTCACCAGCATCACATTGATCTTACCATAGGCCTGGCCGAGTTCCTCGGCGTTGAAAGCCGAAGCGAAGTACTGGATGGGTTGATAACCGGGAACACCAAATCGTCCATTGATGGAACCAATCAGCTGTTCCACCTGCTGTTTGCAGCGACTGTAGGCGGGCAATTCATCCCGCGAGGTCGGTGCAATCTGGATGAGCGTGATTTTCCCAAGAAGTTCAGGATGCAGCTCGAGCAGTCGTTCGAAAGCCAGAAACTTGCGGGACAGGCCCTTGGTGTAATCGAGCCGGTCCACTGAAAAGAGAACATTCAGCTCAGGATTGTCCTGCCGCATTTTATCAATGGCCTCGACCAGCGTGCCCCCTTCCTCGTGCGCAGCGATCTCTGCCCAGCGCGAGCCGTCAACACCCAAAGGTGCGGCCACGACCGAAACCTTGCGACCATGGACCATGAGCCCATCCGGAACGCGCGGATGGGAGACGATGCTTTCCACCGCCTGCTTAAAATGATCGGCGTAGCCCTGGGTATGAAAACCAATGGTGTCAGCTCCCAGCATGCCTTCCAGGATTTCGTCGCGGATCGGAAGCATCCGAAAGATTTCCGACGGAGGAAAAGGAATATGCATGAAAAAGGAGATGTGAACACCCAGATCACGATCGCGGATCATTTTAGGCAGAAGCTGGAGGTGGTAATCCTGGATCCAAACGGTGTCACCCGGTTTCACGAGTTCCGCCAGTCGATCCGCAAAAAGACGATTGATGAGTTGATAGTCCGCCCAGTGGGGCAGAGTGAGAGGCAAACGGCCCGTCTGGTTATGATAGAGAGGCCAGAACACGCCGTTGGAAATGTCATTGTAAAACGCATGATGAGCGCGCATGGGCAATCGTACTGTGGCGCAGCCCTGGTCCTGGAAGGCCTTATTGACCATGGTCTTCTGTGCTTTGCTCATTTTTTGCGTCAAACCATCCCAGCCGAGCCAGATGGTATTCTCGTTCAATAAAGGCAGAAGGCCACTCGCCAGGCCGCCCACAGAGGGCTTAAGACGGAGCTCACCATTGTCAAAACATCCGCTGAAAGGAAGGCGGTGTGATACGATAAATAGCCGATTCATTGGCTCCTCCTTTGCCGCACAAATTCCTATTAAGAATCGGTATCATGGCGATTCTTGTACAATATTTTTATCGTATGGGTTCCATAGCTTTTTGTTATGTATCGCTGCGGAACAATGAGGAGAATTTCTTACTTGCCGGATCAGAGTCTCAGCTTAAAAGGCAGAATTCTCGCGACAATGCGCTCTTCAGATGAAGCGCATTGTCCTGGAAAAAACTTGTCTTAACGCGCTTTGATGTAACCGTCATTAAGGGCCGCGCGCTCTGTCATGAAACATTCGCGATTGTCGGCACTCAATATCTTTTCGCCCTTCAGCATTTCGGGATAGTCCTTATCCGTCTGCGTGTAGTAGCGTTTGGTGTTGCGATTGCCGATCACAGGGCAGGCGCTGGCTTTCATTTCCGTGCCGGCTTCCTTGATTTCCGCGCTGACTTCGCGGCTGACTTCGCGGGTCTTCTGGCCGACGTCGTCGGCAGTTTCCTTCGTTCCTTCTTTCACATCCTGCCAGCCTTCTTTCACATTCTCGCGAGCAGTATCCTGGTCGCCTGCGGCAACCTCGCCCGTGCGGTCCGTTGTCATGTCACTTTGAGATGAGGTACAAGCCGCTGCGAGGAGCACGGTTGAAATCCCCAGGGCCAGGTTGCGTAGCAAGGAAACGGTCATGTGTGTCACTCCTTGATGGGTAGTGTGAAAAATACGCAAGAGAATCACGTCGATCAGCAATGCAACATGCGTGCCTTCGCTGTCATGCATCGTCAAAAAGGGAGGTACAGCGCGTCAGTTGGAATGGATGCTGCAAGGGATGAAGGAGGCCGGCGATTTCCGGCGAGGGAAACTGTATGTCCAACCCGGCATGGCTTCAAACAACAAGGGAATGGTTTCACTGGAAGCACATGCCCGCAGGACTGCACAAAATCTGGGGATTCCTCTGCACCCTGTGGCACGATATCAAGCAGACCAATCTGCTGTTGCATGCCAGCAGCATGTCCTACATGACCCTGGGTTCGATCATCCCCTTTCTCGCTTTGACCTTTGCCATCATCTCGGCCTTTCAACCGATCGCGGTTCCCGATGCCAGCTGGTTTGCTACTTTCAAGGTCTTTATTCTGGAAAACCTGGCTCCGAGTTCCGGCCAGTCGATGGTGGAGCTGCTTGAGACTTTTTTAGCCAATCTCGATGTGGCGAAAATCGGGTTGACCGGATTTATGACTCTGATTGTGCTGATCGTGATCCTTCTGCATGATATTGAGCTGGCTCTGAACAGCATCTGGCAGGTTCCTCATACACGGCCTTTTCTCAAACGCTTCCTGTTCTTTTGGATCACGACCACCCTTGGCACCGTCTGCATTTCTGTTGTTGTGGCCGCCTTTTCCCAGCTTCATGTGCTGGAGCGCCTGCCTTATTCGGGAGCCACGGCACCGGACGCTGTCGGCGGCACGCTGTCCTTTTTGGTGAATCTGGCCGCGACTTTTGTTTTCTTTACCGTCCTGCACAAAATCGGCCCCAACTGTCATGTTTCCTTCAAGGCGGCTCTGGTCGGCGGACTCTCGGCCACGCTCATGATTCGGCTGGCTTCCGCAGGTTTTGGCCTTTATTCCACCCACAGCCAATGGAATCAGAATATTTATGAAGCCCTGGCGGTGGTGCCGCTCTTTCTGCTTTGGCTTTATCTTGCCTGGTTTGTCATTCTCTTCAGCGCGATCATCGCCTGGCGGACGCATCATGGCTTTCGCGTGAAACGCGCGGACGAGGCCGTTCCATCCAAGCAGATTGAAGATGAGGCCATCCATCTCCGGGATCTCCAGGTCCGTGCGGTGATGCCCCTCGTCTGCGTTTTGCTGGTGGGAACCCGCTTTTTGAAAGAGCGCGGCGCGGGAACCCTCGGGAAAAATCTGGCGGTCGAGCTGGATGCGCCTCCGTATTGGGTGCGCGAGGCTCTGTTTATTGCGGAGGAACTGGGCCTTGTTCTGGTCAAGCGACCTGCCGAAAACAAGGATGACGTCGCCAATGACGTGCTGGAGCTGACGGTCTATCCTGGTTTTCCGCTGGATCGCATCAGCCTCGCGGAGATCGTGGATAAGCTGAGTGAGGAGGCGCGGCAGTGGTTTCGAACCCGGCCGTGCTCCGAGTCGTTTCCCGTGCACCGGCTGCTGGAGCGAGCCCATGCGAGCCTGCAAAAGGATCAGGGCCGCCTTCCGCTGGCCGCCCTGCTGGATCCCGGCCCGGCCTGATGATGGGCTCCCTCGCCGTCTTATTGCGACCTGGGGGTTGTCCCGGACTGGGAGGTGGTCACAGGATTGATGTATTCCACTCCGGTCAGACCGCAGGTGTCATTGATTTTGTTGGCATCCGATCCCATGAGCGCGAGCGATTCACAGTTGGGTTCTGGAGACGGTTGGGTCAGGGAAATATTTTCACGATCACCCATGGGGGGAATGGTCCCTTCCTGGATGCTGATGTTCGTGCTGGGTGTTTTTGTATTGGAGATCGGCAATGTGGGCTCCTGCCAGCGTGTCGCGCGATCCTCCGTCTCCGTATGGTCCTCGGTACACGAGAAAATCAGGAGCGGAAGGATCAGGACTGTGCCTAACAAGCTCTGTTTCATGGTGAGACCCTTTCAAAAGATGGATAGCGTGGAAGCTGTCTGGAACAGTGCACGCTTTGTACCACCCTTGAGGTTCGGGTTATGGGCTTCCTGACGGATTCGTTGGACGCAGATTTGCATGAAAAAGGCCGGGTGCGTACATAAAGGAGGCTCACCATGAGAACGCCAGGACATCAAACCTATCTCTTCACTTCGGTTCTTGTGGCCATGACCATCGGCTGCAATCGACAGAATCAACAGGCCACGCGGGATCCCACGCCATTGAATGTGCCCGAACCTATGCCTGAAGGCCCTTATTCCGATCCTGCAGCCACATCACCAGGTTCCCGTGAGGCGAGAGCCGATGAAAGCGCTGACAGTGCACAAAATAATCTCAATCAGGGTTATTTCCATTGTCCCCCTCCGGGAACAACGCCACCTTCGGACAATAATGTGGAACAGAACGGGAGGATGGATCCTATCGACTGCCCACCGGGTGATCCCAATTCCTCCACATCCATCATTGGCATTCCGGGGGCTGAAAAGCAGGAATGAGACTCCGGCTACTGGGCTTCTGCGTTCCAGATCCCATCGTAACGCAGGAGCCCCAGCTCGCGCATCAGAATCCACACTTCACCATGACGCTGCAGATCAAGCCCCAGGATCCGGCCCGAGCCGGGCTCCAGGTGGAGGCCGCGGCTCCTGACCAGGTCTCCACCATCCATCGCGACCTTAAGGATTCCAGCCTCGGGGCGCAGAATAAAGCGGAACGTCGTGATGAGAAAGCGTTCGGGCTGCTGCGGATCCAGCACAATGGAATCGAGGGGGACGTGTTCGAAGAATATATCCTCGCGCAGATGCAGGCGCCCGTCATCAGGGACCGTCCACTGCGTTTTGCGGCCGGTACGCGGCTCATAGCGGTGGAGGATTTGTTCCCTGCTTTGAAAATGGAAGGTGCTGAAGAAAATATAGGGTGTGTTGGGATCATTCACGGGAATCGTGAAAGTCATGAGGTCCGGATCCTGAAAATTGATTTCAGGAAAGGCCTCGGACAGCCAGGTTATGGTTTCCCCATAGATGATCACCAGGCCGCGCCCGCCGCAGGAAAAGAGCAGCCTATCCCCCTCATGAAATATGAGACGACCGGTGCATTCAGGCGGCAGTTCCCGCATGGCGCGTATCCAGCGTTTGTCCTGCCGCTGAAAGAGGGTATAGGGTTCCCCCAAAAGCTGAGCGTCCGCCCAAATCCGGCCCTGTCCATCCACGCGAGAGAAACGCAGATCAGGGGCTTGACTCCAGGATTCACCCTGACTTGGGATGGCCTCGAAGGATTTCAGATCCCAGAGCCAGAGATCACCATCGGCTGCCTGCACAAGAAAATTTTCCCCCTGCGGAACCAGAGTCAGATCCTTTTTCAAGGCAGCCGGACGATCTGCCGGAAGCGAGAGAAGACTCCAGCCGGTGTGCGGGTCGAGTGCAGCCAGTTCACCATTCTCCCGCTGCAGGAGCATGCGGCCTTGGGAATCCTTGATCATCTGTGTCCAGGCTTCGTCATAGGCGGGCGTGCGGACAAAGCCAAAAGGCAGGCTCTGCCAGGGTTGAAGGTCCAGCTGAAAAATTCCAATATTGCCCTGATAAATGATGGAACCTGATGGCACCAGGGATAGCCAAAGAGAGGATCCATCCCGGGCCACATCAATCAGTCGGGAGCTGGCCTGGAGACCGAGCATTTCAAGAGGAATGATGATAGGACTGGGATAAAAGCGCAGCAGGGCTTTTTCCGCGACGATGGTCCAAAGTCCTCCTTCATGATCCTCCGCGAGGCCTTCATATTTTTGCAGGCTGTCCGGCAGCAGGGAGCGCCAGCGCTGGACCGCGGGATCATAGGCCTGCGTTCCAAAGCGCAAGGCACCGGAAGGAAGGCTGTGGAAATTGCGCAAATCATGGGCGGGATCATCGTCCATCGACAGGGTCAAGGGTTCTTCGAAACCCTGACTGCGGTCCTCCCATTGTCCTGTGTGATGCGCGAGAATTTTTGCGGCGACGTCATTCACATTCCCAAGGATCCAGACGTCCCCATCCGCGCTGGTGAAGATATTGCGATAGTCGCTCAGCAAGGCAGCTGGCGGATTGGCCTTTTGCCAATGGCTCTGATCAAACGTCTGAAACAGAAGCGTCGTGTCATCACAGAGGAACCAGCGGCCAGTTTTGGATTCCGTATAACGACGACTCAAGGGTCGTTCGGTCGGGCAGTTTATTTGATGTCCCGTGCTATCCAGCAAGGGCTTTTTTTGCCAGCGGAGCCGGGTATCCAGCACGGAAAGGGAGCTTTCGTTCAAACAAAGGAGCTGAGCCTGATGACTGCGGCCGAAGGCAAGACAGTTTTGATCCGGACCGCCCGCTTCGGGTTTGGGATTGAAGATCCAGCTCTCTCCATTTTTTTTGCCCAGGACCGGAGCATGCCTTTCCTGAAAGGTCCAGAAGCCCCAAAGCGAAACGGCCTCTGCGTCCTCGACCAGTTCCACCTGATGCAAACGGCGCTTCTGAATCATGGTCTCAAGGCCGGGGTCGGACTGGAGTTCGGAACGCGTGGAGGATCGCTGGAGCCGTGACCCGCCGCCGGCATTGGTGAACAAGTTTCCATCGAGGGTCTTAAGCAGTTGCGTGTCCCAGAACTCTGAATCCGGGTCTGAGCCCGGAAGTTTAACCTCGTGCATGGACCAACGTTGCCCTGAGAACCACAGATTTTTTCGAACTTCGGTGGGATGTCCCGCCTGATCGCTGGCACGAACGTGAAGCGTGATGGAACTTTCCCAGTTTTCTGAACGCAGCCATTCCTGACTGAGATCCACTGTGATATGCGGCGAGCAGGGTTGCCAGTCGCGCAGCGCATGCCCGGCACAACGCCCACTGAGACAGCGGCTGTAGTGAGCCGGCCGCGCGTTGCCCATGGATGAGGTGACGGTCACACGACATTCCAGGCTTTGTTCCAGATCATGACGGCCCACGACCGGATGCTGCAGATCCGTGACCAGGGCCTGCACTTGAACCGGCGGCAAGGACACAAGAGGGAAGGGCGTGTTCCACGCGGGTTCGGACCATTGCACGGAAAAACCAGGAGCTGTGGCGGAGGCGCGAACGTTGGCACAGGTGAGTGGTGAGAGGTGACCAGCGGCATCACGGGTGCGGGCAAAGACAGCCCACGAGCCGGGTTCCGGAAGGGAAATCGTCTCGGCCTGGGTGAACACGGCCGCGGATCCCTTGCAGTTTGTGCGGGGTTCGCAGCCTGTCAAAGGTTGGGCCGCGTCTTCCACGCAGTATTCGAGTTTCAGTTCGGCATCCTTGATCAGTGCCAGGGGTTCATGGACGGGGACCACGAGTTCAGGTGGCTGCGCTTCATGCAACGCGGCTGTGGACTGGGCCCAGCGTGGAGCCGCAGGCTGCTGCCTGATGATATGCAAGGGGCAGCCTTCGCGTGGGCCGAGGACGGGCAGATCCTGAGGGCTCTGGTCCGGCTGCAGATAACCGGCGCGTGCGATGAGTTTATAACGGCCTTCCGGCAGGGATCTCATATTCAAGCTTTGGGGAAAGGATTTTTGGTCGAGCGCATGATCCCAGAGGCTATGGGCGCTTTCAGGAACAAGGGTGTTCACCGCTTCATCCCAACGATGAGCCTCGAAGGTCAGCCACAGACCGGCCTGGGCCGCGCCATCTCCGGCGTAGAAGGCGTTAAGATCGAGCTGCTCATCCGCTGCGTAGGCTTCCACAGGACAGGAGAAACGCATGGAAAAGGCCCGACGCTTCTGCAGAGGAAGACGGATATGGTCCGGCGCGCGTGGCTCGAGATGCAGGTACGCGGCTTCATTTTGCACGGGATCCTGGACGAGGATATCCAGTGAGGCCTCGGGCTCCACGACCACACAGCCGCCGCGACTGATGGCAAGGCTGGTCCATTGACCGTCCTGCCTCTGTCCGACCTTCAGCGTTTGAATGCGCGTCGGGCTCAAAGGTTGATTCCCGGCATCCAGAATTTGCAGCAGATGCGCATGGTCCTGATAAAGGCCCGGTTCCACGCCACAGGTAAAGGCCTTTTCCTTGAAGCCCCTGGAGAACTTCTGGCAGGCGACGAGTGAACTGAAGAGAAGGACGAACACGCAAAGGCTGGGATGGAATTGCGACAAGGTGGATCCTCTTTTTTAATCGAAACAGGCGATATTTACTGGTTCATGGCAGGAAAGAAAAGACGAAATCCAGAGGGAGGCGCAAGCCGGCACAATTTATGCTGCGCAAGGATTTGACGAGGATAGGGCCACTGATTTTATTTATGTATTCCAAAAGGAGCACTCAGGTGGAACAGCAAAAAATAGACGAACTGCGCGAAATGCTGGAACAAAGAAAACAGGAGCTGCAGACCATCACCGTCAATAGTGAGCATGCCCTGCGGGAATTGCTGGCGCCCGATCAGGATGAGGAGACACAGGTTGATTACAATCATCCTGCCGATATGGTTGTGGGTGATCCAGACTATGACAAAGGAATAGCCTTGATTCGTCGGGAACGGGCCGAGCTGGCTTTGGTTACGAATGCCTTGGCCCGCATGGATCAAGGTACTTATGGACTTTGCGAGGAGTGTGGGGATGAGATCCCTTATGCCCGGCTGCAGGCCATTCCCTACACCAAATACTGCATCAGCTGCAAGGAGGACAAGGACGCCGCGGCGCAGCTGGGACAAAACACGGGAGCACCCGGAGCCAATCCGCATGATGTGGGCAATCTGGGCGTATGAGCCCTGACCCCAGGACAGGGCATGCGCCCTGTTGTCCTGGGAGGCGGTTCAATGAGCCGGCGCGGAATTTTCAGAAAGACGTTGGACCAGATCGCCTTTCGACAGTTGCTTCCAGTCCGGAATTCCGCTCGCCTTGGCCCGTTCATGCAACCACTCGATGGACTGTTTTTGCAGATCCTCCACGCGGCGTTCATGTTCCTCGTTTTCATCCTGGGCCAGAGTCCTGGAGGCTCCGAGTTCCCGGGATTCGTTGTCGGAATTTTTCACCGTCACGCCCTGGGGCGCGAGGATATCACTATCCGAGTAGTTTTCCCCGCGATCGCGTTCGACGTAATCATCCGCAGCCAGTTCCTCAATGCGTTTTTGGTGCGGGATATCCTTGGTATGTTTGGGACTGAGGGGCTTCTTGGTCATAAGATACGTCCTCCAGCTTGCATCATGAAACATCATGCGATTGCATGCAGCTTTCCTGCCATTTGCGGGAATGGAGAGCGGGCTCGACCACAGGTTGGGTGAAAAAACGGGCCCTGTCATGTGGCCCGTCCGCTTGAGTGCGGACTGGGTGAGGCGGCGTAATCGTAGCTTTCCGGTGTGTTGCGGAAAATCCTGACGATGGATCCATCGGTGCTGCGTTTGAGAACCAAAAAATCGGTTCCGGCGGAGAGCACCGTATAGGGTTCCCGCTCTTTATAGATGGTTTCCCCGACGGGAAAACTGGTGGTCCAGGACTTGAAGTTACCCAAATGATCTGTGGCTGGCATGTTCCCTCCGTGCCTGGGGATTTTTCTACAGCTACCATGGAAGATCAATCAGGTCAACACACCGAACCCCTACTGGCTGATGCAGTAAAGCCGCAGGCTCTGATCACAACCCTCCTGTCCATCGCTGATCCAGACATCCTCTTTGTCACCCAAACCGTAGCGGCCCTTGGCGTCGCTGTCGGTAGCTGTCCAGTTGTCGCAATGTTCCTCGGGTGCTGTTCGACCACTGGATAAGGTTCCAGTCCAGACCTTCACGGTGCCGCCGCCGATGGAATTGGCGAACTCATCGCGAATGATGGGTTTGGCGTGGGACTCACTCCAAAAGAGATTGACGTTGGCGATCACGTCGCCGTCGGTGAGTATGATCGGAGCGGACAGTTGAATCCGATCGCGAGCGGCCGTATTCGCCGTCGAGAGCATGGCTCGAAAGGAACCGGGGAGTTTTGCATTGCTCGCGTGCTGATTGCATTTGGCATCCGCGCTCTCCAGGCTGTTGAACTCCTGGGCACTGTCTTCGCCAATGCCATAAGCGGTGCTGGTCACAAAAATGATGTGAGATCGAGCCGACGTCGCCGGTGTTCCCGGAGCCTTGGGCGCCTGACCGGGATGCGCCTCCAGAATGCTGGTTTCAGGATTGGCCAGGCCAGGGAACGGAATCAGGAATTTGATCGTATAGGCACTGCGATCGCTGTCCTGATAAGCAAACGTCCAGTGCCAGAAGCTGCTGGTATCCTGCTGCACATCAGGCGTTAAACTTTGATTGCCGATTATGGCCACAATATCCGTGGTCTGGGGCATAAAACCTTCGAGGCGGCCACCCAGCTCGTCTTCCAGACGACAGCCAAAGCCCCCCGTTCCGGAATGAAGCGCAGGATCATCGGCACAGATCAGGTACGCACCGCCGATCGCGGTCGGTTCGATGGCGACATTGTCGGAGAGATCGGAACTATCTTCTTCAGTATCCAAAGGCTTTTCCGTGATCTCACGATTCAGCTTGGAATCATGGCAACCGGCCATCATAAAAACGCCGAGGAGTAAGAATCGAAGCACAGGCAAACTCCTTGTTCGTGGGCAAGGAACTTATCGACAGAAGGTTTGCCTGAGCTGAGCGCGGTGCCCAAGTGTTGGAATTATAAAGTGCTTGCCTGGACCTCTTTCGAGGGCTCTTCGGAGCCGAATGGCGGTTCTGCATCGCGCATGCCAAGGCGCCCAACCAGAGGCAGTTTGAGGGCCGGGCGCAGGATATCCACGCCGAGAGACAGGCCGAGGAGGTTGACCTCAATCCCCTCGCCGAGGCCCATGGTCAGGCCCAGCAGCCCGAACAGCGAGAACTGAACCCCGGTCCCCGTTTCCGAAACGCCGACCAAATCTCCGGTGCCGATCCAATCCTTGCCAATGGCATGCGGCGGCAGCTCGAAGCGAAGCTCCGGACTTTCCCGGATGATGTGCGAAACGAAGGTGTTGCTGTTGGGACCAGGCCAGGCCCTATAAAAATTGTGATAGGGATAGCTTTGAACGGCCGCTTTGATTTGTTTGATGGCGCGCTCCGCCTTGGGTCCTTTCAGTTCGTAAAGCAGATCAGGCTCGGCTCCATACCAGCGGCGATCGGGAACATCCTCCCTTACCTGGATCGTGCTTCCCGTGCGGCGCAGACCGAAGCTGGTGACATGATAAGTTGTGTAGGCAGGAGCATTCCTGTCCTTGGTGGCCACCCAGGTGTGAACCGCGAAGTAACCACGCCAGCGAAAAGCGCGCGCCGCATAGATCTGGACCAGAGCATCGGGTTCATTCTCTGGCAGGGACGCAAGTCCCATGCTGCTGCGATCCGCAGTGCGCCAATCCTGTGCGATGGCGGGCAGGGATAGGAATCCCAGAACGACAAGCATCCGTTGCGAAAAAAGCGTAAAGACCATGCCATATGCCTCAGTGGAAGAGTATCCTCAATTTTATGGACGAGTTTTTCACAGGCGGGATGAGGCCTTTTTAAGAGCCAGGCCAGGGGGAGCTGCCGCTCCCCGCGCGGTTCGGTTCAGCGCTTTTCGAGTTGCGCGACTTTCAGAGCAGCCGGTCGTTCCAGCACGCGATGCAACCAGTGTTGCAAAGCCGAATGCTTCGCGAGATCGACGCCGATCAGGGGACAGAGCTTGGCCACCGACGCGACGTTGATGTCAGCCAGCGAAAAGTCTGTGCCCACCATGAAGGTGCGGCCCTGCAGATGCTCATCGAGGACCTGATTGAGCGGCACGATCTTTTCCAGACATTGGGCGATGAGGTCCTGATCGCGCTGCGCTTCGGGCACGAATACCTTTTGAATGAAGGCATCGATGATCGGCTTTTGATAATCTGCGAGGCCCCAGAAACTCCACTTCAGAATATCGGCCTTTTCCTGCAGATCCGCACCCAGGAGGGCCGGCTTGTATTTTTCAGCCAGATAAAAGTTGATGGCCATGGATTCCCACAGCACGAAATCGCCATCACGCAAAACCGGGACCTTGCCGTTGGGGTTCATGCGCAGGTATTCCGGTTTCTTATGATCCTGGTTTCTAAAGTTCACGGGCACCGCTTCGTAGGTCAGACCGATCTCTTCCAAAGCCCAATAGCAGCGTCCGGCACTCGATCCTGCGGGGCCGTATATCTGAATCATTCCGCGTCTCCTCCAGCTTTTGTCTGTACTCTTTAGCCGACTTGGCATGATCGCAATTGCCTTCAAGCTAGCTTTGCGTGAGGTGGGAGTCAAGCTCTGGTCCATTCCGTCAATTCACACAGGAAAACGGCGGTTCAAGTCTTGCAAGGCTGGATCCCCGGTGGACTGCATGAACTTGGGCGGTGAACCTATGCGAAAACAAAATTTTTTTGATGTCATCATAGTCGGAGGCGGACCGGCGGGACTCAGCGCGGCTCTGGTCCTGGGGCGCGCGTGTCGTACGGTTCTGCTTTGTGATTCCAATCAACCTCGCAACTGGGCCTCGAAAAGCCTGCACGGTTTCATTGCCCTGGACGGCCTGAACCCCCGGGAGCTGGTGCGCAAGGGGCGTGAGCAATTGGCCGCGCTGGGAACGGTGACCTTCTGGGATGATGAAGTGGTGAGCGGGCATCGTTGGCAGAATGAATTTGAAATCATGATGAAGGATGGACGCACCGCCAGTGGTCGCAAATTGCTCCTGGCGACGGGCGTTACGGATGAGCTGCCGCCCATTCCGGGCGCTGTGGATTTTTTTGGCAGAAGCGTTTTTCAATGCCCGTATTGTGATGGCTGGGAAACCCGTGGGAAGCCGACGGCCATCTATGGACGCGGGGCCCGTGGTTTTACCATGGTGCGGGCGCTCTTTGGCTGGACCCAGGATCTGGTGCTTTGCACGGATGGGCCCTCGGGTCTTTTGATGCGACAAAAGAAAATATTGGATGGCCATGGCATAGCGGTGCGGGAGGAGCCCATCGAATGTCTGGAAGGGCAGGATGGGAAGCTTCAGGCGATCCGCTTTCGCAATGGCGACAGTCTGCCCCGGGACTTTTTATTTTTCAATCTGCCCTGCACGCAAAAGTCAGGGCTGGCGGAAAGCCTCGGTTGTGAGTTCACGGACAATGGCGGCGTGAAAACGGGTCACTATGAAGCCACCAACATTCCTGGACTCTATGTCGCAGGGAATATGATCAAGGACGTGCACCTGGCTGTGGTCGCCGCAGCGGAAGGGACCCGCGCGGCCCTGGGTATCAACAAGGCTTTAGGGAAGGAGAACTTTGCGCTGGCGGAGTAAGAGGCTGGGGTGGGTCTCTTACGGGAGGCCCGCATGGTCCTCGGAGGCTGGCAGGGACACTATCCTGACGGCTCCCAATTTCTGCAGCTCGTCCTGATGATCGGGACGGGCCAGCGCCCTTACATGGTCACCAGCCCTGAGGACGGTATCGCCTTTGGGTATGGTAAAACGTTGATCGCGCTCCAGACTGATGAGCAGAACCCCCGAAGGCAAACCCAATTCCAGGATGCGTTTCTGATTGATGGCGGGATCCTCCTTGATCGCGATATCCACGAGGATGAAACCCTCGGGAAGGAAATCCTCGAGACCTTCTCTTTGCTGCTCCGAATCCGCTTCGAGCGGAACGGTGACACCAAGGCGACTCGCGATGAAAGGAATGCTGATCCCCTGGGCAATCACGGAGATCAAAACCACAAAAAAGACCAGGTTGAAATAATACTCCGCCTGGGGAATCCCGACGGTCCAAGGCATGGTCGCAAGAATAACCGGTGCGGCTCCGCGAAGACCCACCCACGAAATAAAGATGCGCTTGTTGCGGCTCATCCGCGCGCCGGCGGAGGCGATGAGGACACTGAGGGGACGGGCTCCGAACATCATAAAGACGCTCAGGATCAGGCCTTCCTTCCAAACCTCCAGGAGGTGCGAAGGAAATGCGAGAAGACCCAGGGTCAGAAACACGAGGATCTGGGCGATCCACGCGATGCCGTCGACAAAGCGGCTGATGCTGCCCTTATGCAAAAGATGAGTATTGCTCAGACTGAGACCCAGCACATAAACTGCCAGGAAACCACTGCCGCCCAGAGACGCTGTGACGGCAAACAGCAGGATCACAAGACCGAGCAGCAGGACTCCATAAAGCCCTTCGTATTCAATGCCGACGTGATTGATAATCCAGCGGATCACATGACTGCCGAGCCAGCCCATGATCAACCCCAGGCCGGCCTGCATCAAAAAGAATGTCGCAATGGAAGCTGGTCCCTGGCTGGGATCGGTCATAAGCAGGAGCATGCTTACGGTCAGGAATACGGCAATGGGATCGTTGCTGCCGGCTTCAAATTCCAAAAGTTGTTTCAACGATCCATGCAGGGAGAGACTCCGGGCCCGCAGAATACCGAAAACGGCGGCCGCATCCGTGGATGAAACGATGGCACCCAGCAGAAGACCTGCCATCCATGGGAGGCCAAGAACATAATGCGCAAAGACTCCGGTGACCACTCCGGTGACCACGGTGCCCACAAATGACAGGGAAATGCCAAGAGGCAGGATCGGTCGCACACTTTTCCAGGAGGTACGCATGCCGCCATCGAAAATGATCAGGGCGAGACAAATGCTGCCGATCGCAAAGGACAGAGGATAATCATCAAAGTCAATGCCACCCGGTCCCTCGGATCCTGCCAGCATCCCGATTCCCAAAAAGAGCAAAAGCGAGGGCATGCTCAGCTTGGATGAAACGCGATTGGCCAGAACGGAGAGAATAAGCAGAAGCGAGCCGGCCAGGAGGATGGCTTCAAGCGAATAGTTTTGCAGTTTAACACCGATCACAGGCCATCTCTCCGTTTTGGTCCGACTTAGAGTTTGCCATAGGGCACGAGTAAAACCGGAATGCGCGCATGTTCTGTGACGGCGCGCGCCACCGAGCCCAGCACCGTGCGGCTGAGGGCCGGGCGACTGCGCGTGCCGAGGATGATGAGATCCGCACCGACGCGTTTGGCCAGAGCCAGAATTTGTTCCGCCGCATCGCCTTCCAAAACGTGTTCCTGCAGTTCGCGCGCATGACCCAGGGAATCCGGAAGCTCCATCTTGCTCAGCTTGTACCAGGCGCCTTCCTGAGCCTCCCGGGCATCCGAAGGAAAGCTGATGAACGGCACAACGTGAGCCAGATGCAGGGTGCCACGTGGGGCGAGCAGGCCCAGCGCGTGCACCAGAGCCTGGTCGGTTGTTGCCGTGAAATCCACGCCCACCACGATCGTGCGATAGGGTTCGAAGGGTCGCGGGAGGCTGGCGGGAGGCGGTGGAACGCAGACGACACTCACAGGCCCATCCCGCATCACGGCCCAGGCCACCGAGCCGTTCCAGAGTTGTTCGACACGGGAATGCTGCCGTTGGCCGATGATAATAAGATCAAAACCCTCCTCCCTGGCGAGCGTCACAAGATGGGTTTCGGGGTTGCCGTGGAGCATCATCACCCGCGGACGAGCCGCTTGTTCCTCGGGTGGCGCGGCGTTTTGCAATTCATGAAGCAGCGGTGCTTCCAGTTCAGGAGTCAGTTCCTGACAGGCGGCCAGAGGAAGAGCCAGCTGCCTGCTGGCGGCGGCCGGCGAGACGATATGAACGACATCCACCGTGCACCCGCCAAGGCTGGCCAGCCTCGCTCCAAAAGCACGCGCGGCGGTGGCGGCATGCCCGGCGTCCGCTCCAATCAGGATGCGGAGGGGAGCCTGATCCTGAAGCCAGGCCTTCAGGCGCGGGGCTTCACGCAAAAGAAAAAACGGCACCGGGCTGTTTCCCGGAAAGTGAGGGACGTACTGCGGACGACTGCCGACGATCAGTGCGGTGGCCACTTCCATTTCGGCGACCTTGGCCAGAACATCATCAACCGACCCGGCCGCGAGATGCACCCGCACCTTCGCACCACAAAGGTTTTGCAGGCGTTCCGCCTCCTCCTTCAATCGGAGGCGCAGGGGTTCATGCCGATGGGAAAGGACAGGTTCTTCCACGACATGCACAAGACGCAGGGATTCACCCATGCGTTTGGCCAGACGTGCTGCGATTTCCGTCAGAAACTCTGTTTCCGTACAAAGGTTCGTGCCAACAACAAGAGTCATGTTTTACCTCGGACATCCATAGGCCCTTAATCCAAACGCAAGCTCAGGAAGGGGCGTCGCGTCAAGCAAAGAGTCCGGCGCGAGGTGGACCCGAGAAGCAATTTGCGCAGCGTGATGCGTTGATCGTTCAGGGTCATGATGACCCAGGCCCGCTCCTGTTCCGCATGATCCACGAGCGTCTGAGCCACGGACGTGGTTTCGTCCTTCTGAAGCGCCGTGGCATGAACGCCTGCCTTGTTCAATTTCGTGACGAGATTCTGCAACATGAGGAGCGGATCCTTCCCCTGCCGCGGGGGCTGCAGCTTGTCCCACAGTGGGCGAGGGCGTGGCTTCACATAAATAAGGTCGATGCGCGCCGCTGTCCCGCGACAGCAGTCTGCGATCCAACGCAGAGTGGACGCCGGAAGAGGGACAGCGGGATCGACGCCGATCACGATCAGCGGTTCCGGGCTGAATTCCTCCAGCGCCAGGTCGGGCTTGACCACGAGTATGGGGAGCGCGGCGGTCAGCGCAGCCGTTTCGGAAAAACTGCCGAGAAACCAGTGCGGCAGCCCCTTGCGATTGTGGCTGGCGACCACCAAAAGTCGATGGCCGGTGCGTTTCCCATATCGGGTGACCACGCGTGTCAGGCTTTCGAGGCCATCCGATTCGGAGCTGAGGATTTTAATGCTGGTGAAGTGAAATCGGTTGCCCAGCTTGCCCGCGATCTGCTCGACGGCCTGCTTGACCAGAGTGGGCTTCATTTCCTTGAACCACTGGAGTGGTGTCAAATACATATCAGGATGAATCACCGATACAATCGAGAGTTCAGAAAAAAAGCCGCGACTTTGAAAATGAGTGATGATGCCGCTGAGGCTTTCCAGATTTTCCTCTGGCATTTCTGAGGGGTCGATGGCGATCAATGCTTTTTTCATGGTCAAGCCTTGTATGTGAGGGTCGATCGGCACGATTCAGGTGGCCCCGGTCCAATAGAGAAGATACAAGCTGCCCAGGACCAGGACGATCACGGACACAGCATCGGGCTCGATCAGCTTTTTGCGATGCTCCTCCTGATAAAGCTGGCCCATGACAGCCACCGAGGAAGCAAGGATGACAGCCAAAGCGGTCAGCACATGGGAGTTGGACACGGTGGCCAGCAGATTGCCCCGATGAAAGCCATCCAGCGGAAGCAGGAGGATCATGTTAAAAGCGTTGCTGCCAAAAATGTTGCCGACCGCCATATCAAAGGCTCCCATACGGACGGCGGAAATGGTGGAAACCAGCTCCGGGAGTGAAGTGCAGAGTGCAACCAGGGTGGTTCCCACGAAGGTCTTCCCTAAACCTGTTTCTTCCGCGATGGTGCCCGCCGCTTCCGCCAGGTAGGGGGCGGCAATGACAATGGCAAGGCCGGCGGCGATATAAATGGAAATGTCGCGAACCAGTCCCTTGTGATTCTTTTTCACTTCGGGTTCGTCAGCCGATGTGATCTTTTGATCCCGGGAAACCACCCGCAGACCCAGGACGTAAAATAAAACAATGGCGATAGGACCAATACCGAATTCCCAGATACCCAAGTTTCCAAACCTGGAACTCAGGAAAATGGCGAGGGCAGCCAGGGCCGTGACCGTAATGCTCAAGGAGGCCGAGAGAGCGTGCTCGGCTCCCTCGCGCGAGAACATTTTATGGGGACTGCGGTGCAGAAAATCGACGATGGCCAGGATCAAAAGGTTCATGAGCGAGCTTCCGAACAGGTCGCCAACGGCCAGATCGGGCATTCCTTTGCGAATGGCACTGATATCTATCATCAGCTCCGGAAGTGACGTGGCGCCCGCTAGCAGTATGCTGCCTGCGAGAAGTTTCCCCATTTGAGTCTTATCCGAAATCGCATCGGCCGAGCGCGTGAGAAACACACCAGCGATGACGATAACGACAGCCATGAGACCGAATTGAATGAAGGCTTCAACCATCTGGCCTCTCCTCTCTCCCAGGACTACATAACATGGAGAGAACACTGCGACCATAGTAGAACTTGCCAGCTCTGATTTCGATCCGTTATTCTGAGGACTTTTGTGGGAAAACGTTAATCCCGACGTGCAGGAGGAAATATGCGCAAACTATTATGGATGACTTTCGTGCTGCTGTGGCCCTGGGCTTCGGTTCAAGCCCAGATTCTTGTGACTTCCTTTCACGCCAGTGGCAACGGCTGCCCGCCCGGCAGCACCGATCATATCCTCAGCTCGGATCAGCAGACGCTCCAGATTCTTTTCAGTCAGTTCATTGCCGAACTGCCAGGTGAGTCGACGAAATCCTGCAACGTGCAGCTGCAACTTGAAGTGCCTCAGGGCCTGGCGTTGTCCTGGTATCGCACCGAGCATCGAGGCTTTATCGATACCTCAGGCGGCGCGGATGCAGAATTTATTGGACGCTACCACGCGCAGGGGGCCGGGCTGGACTTTGAAAACACTCAAAGTTGGCCTGCCCAAACCGTGGGTGACTATCTTGTCACGAGTCAAAGCCCAGGGCATAAATGGACGAAGTGCGGTGGCAAACAAAAGCTGACGATGCGGACCATGATCCGCCTGAAGGGACAGCCTGTGGGATTCAATACGCTGACTGTCGATGACAAGACATTCCGCGCTGAATCCCGGCTCTTTTTTACCACCAAACGCTGTTAACGCAGCTCAGCCTTGTTGAGATTCGTCATGGCTGGACCGTTGATAACCTCGCCCTTGCAGCTGAAGCGCGAGCCATGGCAGGGGCAGTCCCAGGTTTTCTCGACCTTGTTCCAACGCACGATGCCACCGAGGTGCGGGCACACAGCGGAAAGCATATGCAATTCATTGTCATGGTCGCGGTAAACGGCCAGTTTCTGCAGACCATAACGCACGATCGCGCCTTCACCGATGGGCACCTCGCTGGGTCGTGAGAGATCAGCGGGCGAGAAGTAGTCCCGATATTGCAACGCGACGTTAATGTTTTCTGTGAAATACTCTTTCAGCGAGGCGAACGACGTCGCTTTGCGAGCCGGATCATAGAGCTTTTCCCAGGGATTGCTGCGCTTGTGCACGAGGTCGTTGAGCAGCATGCCGGCTATGGTTCCATGCGTCAGGCCATGACCTGAGTCTCCTGTGGCGATATAGATCTGATCATCGCCCGGATTGCGGCCGATGAAGGCGAGCGAATCCACCGGTTCGATCACCTGACCCGACCAGCGTGTCACCACTTCACCGGCTTCCGGAAAATTGGCCCGTGCCCAGGTTTCCAGCCTGGCAAAGGAACTATCCGGATCCTCGCTCTGCCCCGTCTTATGGTCCTCACCGCCGACGATGAGCAGGGTCTGATGTTCATTCGGCTGATAGAGGCGAACATAGTGATAGGGATCCTTCATATCCCAGTAAAGGGCCTTGTTCACAGCACCGGATTCAATCGCCATGGTCACGATATAGGTGCGGTAGGCCGCCTGCTTGGTGTGCATCACAAAGCGATTGTTGAAGGGGGTATTGGTGGCAATCACGACATGCGAGGCGGTGAACGTGCTGCCCTGCCGGGTCGTAAGGGTGTAAGGCGCTTCATGGCCATGAATGTCGATGACTTCATGGTTTAAAAGTATGTGGCCACCATATTTTTGAACGGCCTTGCTCAGGCCTTTCAGGTATTTCAAAGGATGAAAGTGGCCCTGGTTGGGAAAGCGTATGGCGGAACCCTGACGTCGCGAGCGCAGGGGCGGGGCGTGCAGGAATTCGAGATCCGTAAAGCCGGCCCGACGCGCGGCTTCGAATTCACGCCGCAATTCCTCCTCCTCGGCCGGATCCGTGGTGAAAAGAAAGCCGTCAACCCTTTCAAAATCGCAGTCGATCCCTTCCCGCAAACAGATCGATTCAATGATGTCGATGGCCCAGCGATGGCTTTCCGCAGCCAGAAAGGAGCCTTCTTTCCCGAAAAGTTCCTCCAGCTCGGTAAAGCGGTCATCGAGCGCGCTGGAAAGGTGAGCGGACGTGTTGCCGGTTTCCCCGTCGCCGGGCATGGAGGCTTCCAAAACCGTGACACGCAGGCCTTCCATGGCCATCAGATAAGCAGAGGTGAGTCCGGCAATGCCGGCGCCGATGATACAGACATCGTTTGACTTATGCGGCACCTGGTCCGCGGAATTCGGCCAGTCTTCAATCTTCCATAGACTGGCCGGCGAATGAGACGCAACTTTTGACATAAATACTCCTACCGGATTGCTCGGGAATGTCGAAAACTCAAATGCCAAAGTTGTGCCAGCAGCGCTGACGGAATTTGAGGCAAGCCTCTTGCAAAGCACGCTCTGACGTCAGGAGGAGGTCTTATGCGAAGGTGGATGTCTTGTATTCTGTTCATGGCCCTGCAGGGACTGGGCGTCATTCCCGTCGTCTTCGCCATGACTCCGATGGAGCGGGAATACCAGGCAGCCCTGGAGTTTCGCAAACTGTTCGCCGGGCATGCCGCGGCCTCCTATGGTCCGGACGAAATTCGGCAGCTGATCTTTTTGCCTAACCGTGCCGTGCTCGAGCGTCGCCTGGATGGACTGGCCAGTGTGGAGGATGTCCTCGCCGCCCACCGTTCACGCCTGCAGACAATCCTGCCAGGCCAGTTGTATCGCGAAGCGGCTCACATACCGCATCCTGAGGACGTTCTCACGCCCCGACATCCGGTCACCATCGTAATCCTGCCCGGGATTTTTGGGGAATTTATCGATCATATTCCTTATGAAGAAATTCTTGCGGATCCAGCCACGAGCTTCGCTCAAACCTGGGCCCAGGTCACGGCGGATCCTGATTTCGCGGATCCGGTTCTGGATCTTGACAGCATGGAGCAGCACCGCGAGCCTATAAGGGACCTGGTGAAGGCGGGGAGTCTGGATGATGCGAGCGGAAACGCAAGGGTTCGCATCCTTTTGCTCAAGGCTCCCAAGGCGTCCCTCGAAAGTCTGGGAACGCTGGCCGAAACCACCGCCATCTATCAAAGGCGCCTGACCAAAATTTTTAACCGCCTGGGTCCACCGGAACACGCTTATTTTCTCGGCTATTCGCGTGGTTTGAATGTTGGCATGGAATTGGTGAGCACCACCGATCCCGGCGCCTTTCCCTGGATTCGAGGCTTTCAAGGCCTGATCAGTCTGGGCGGCGTGACCTATGGTTCGGCCGTGGCGGATCGCGCGCTGAATCCCGAGCGGGTGGAAGGCAGGATCCTGCAACGGATCCATCAGCTGGCGGATACGCTGGAAATTCCGGAGGCGGGTGCCGTCGATACAATTGGTATGATGCTGCGCAACACAGGCCGCTGGGCTGCAGCCCTTGCGGATATCGCAGCGATGAGTCGTGAGATGGCGCCTCCGACTGGTCTGCAGCTTGAGAATATCCAGTCGGATGCGATTGATATTGGCTTTCTGGCACGAATGTTCCGCGATATCGCCCTTGAAAAATTTCAATTGGATCGACCCTTCACGGATTACGTGCAGAACGTCCGGCGTTTCAAACTGTTTGTCAAGGAAGCCCAGGAGGGCGTTCTATCCCTTGGGACGGAGGCCTGCCTCGCCTGGATGAAAACGCATCGCCTGCCGGAGCAGCTGCATTATTATGCGATCACGAGCACGATGCCGGATCCTTCCACACCGGAAACCGGAGTCGCACCGCTCACGGCCAATCCTCTCGCCTACGAACCGCGCGGCATGGATTATCGGATGCTGCGTGCGTCCTATTACAGTTATTGGGAAGAATCGGGAATGAGTCTGAATGATTCGCAGATTTCATTGGACCGTTCTCCTTTCTGGCCTGAACTCCATCAGTTGGCCAACCCGGAGCAGAAACCTTTCCGTTCCACACTGCTGGCTGTCCTTGGCACGGACCACTGGGGCATGGCCTTTCCGGTCGCCTTTGAAACCGAATCAGGCCGGATCAATCCCTTCCCGCGCACGATTTTGATGCGCGCCCTTGGTGATTACCTGGGGGCCCAGGAGGAGGCACGGACGGAGAACAGGAGGATGCCATGAAACGATCCTTTCTTGTCAGCTGCCTGTCTTTTTTCACCAACCTTTATCCGCCCGTGCTTGATGCGCAGGAGCAGGTCACGCATGCCTCGGATGCGGTGGAGGTGCAGTCGGAGCTGGGTGTGCTCGGTGTGATCCATCACCGGATCATGTACAGCCGGGACCAGACACACTTTGATTATGTGAAAGAGAGTGGCCAGGATAATCTGGACACCTTTCACCGATACACGGCCGAAATGAGAATGAATGACGGCGATCGCCTGCGCTTTGTGTATCAACCGCTGGAGCTGCGATCACGCACCAGCCTGAAGCGGGATATCCTGGTGGATGAGGTGCCCTTTGCCGCCGGAACGCCCATGCAGTTCGTTTATAGTTTTCCCTATTATCGTGGGACCTGGCTTTGGGAAACGATGGTCACGGATCGTTACACGCTGCATCTTGGCCTTGCCCTGCAGATCCGCAATGCCCGAACCGAGTTCATGACTCTGGATGGGGATACCCTCGTCAGCAATCGGGGTCTTGGTCCCGTTCCGCTCCTCGCCCTGGCTCTGAACTGGCGCCTGAATTCGACCTTTGCATTCGAATTCGAAGCGGAAGGCAATCCTGCATCGTCAGCCATCTTTCATGGCGACGATCAGAGTGAAACCACCGGGGCTCTGATCGATACCAGCCTCAAACTCAGCTCGCAAATCAACCCTCGCTTTCGCACGTTCGCCAGCCTGCGTTATATCAGTGCAGGTTCACGCGACAGGGCCCGGGTCCAGGACAATCCCGCCAGCGAGGGCTTCAGCGGCAACTGGATGGACCTTGCTGCGATCACGCTCGGTCTCGTGGCGAATTTGGATGCCTTCTGAAGGCCTGAACCAGGAAGAATTTGCCAGGGTTGCTGCATATAAAAGCCCGCTGAAACTGGTAAAATAGAGGAGTCACAATCAAAGGCAAAAGCGTTGCGAAAGGCCTCCTCACTCTCGTGGATCCTCCTGTTCTCGCTCCTGGAATTCCTATTCAGGTCAGGCGAAGGGCAGGCTTCTGCCAATTTTGACGTCGGCACGCTGCCGTCCCGCGTGAATATCAATGACTATGGTCGGGTTCTCCTCGAAAATGACAATCGCTCCTTTGACGAGATGAATGCGCGTCTTGAAACGGAAGGGCTGAAAATTTCAGACCTTCTCTGGGGCGGTTACCGGGATGGTTTCTACTGGGTTCGCCTGCTCCTGGCGAATGAATCCGCCGAGGCGCAAACGGTGCATCTGATTACCGCCAATCGCTTGACATACTATTTCGAATACTTCATCCCGGACTCGGAGCAGAAAAGCCAGGTCCGAATCAAGCGCGTTCGCGCCTCCATCCCGACCCTGGAATTGACCCTGCCTCCTGGGCAAAAATTGCGTCTCATCATGAAACTGAAGTTCGGTTTGCAGGATACTGTGAGCTTCTACGTGGAGCCGCCGCCTCCCGCTGCCGATGATACCAACGGCGCTCCCTTCAATATCCAGGAAATGGCTTTTGGCGTTATCATTGGTATGATTTTTTTGAACATCTGTCTCTCCCTTCTGACCCGCGAGATCATTTTCTTTCTGCACGCCGTGGCCACGGGGATGGTCTTCTGGGCTGTCTTTCTCTTGAGTGGCCTGACTTATCACTATTTCAATGTGGATGAATGGAATCGCTTTCTGCCGGTCGCAGGCTGCTTCGGGGTGGCCGCGAACAATGCCTTTGGTCAGGTCTATCTTGAGACGCGGCACAATCATCCGCGCATTCATCTGTATTTCAACATAGGCCTGGTCATAGGCATCATAGGGGGCGTACTCCTTGCTCTGGGCGCCTCCAAGACTATCATTTACTTTACCGACGTCAACCTCTTAGCGATCGTCATCATCGGCCTCGCCACCGCCTATCTCTTCCCGCCCAGTCGGCACCGGGTCATGCGCTTCTATATCATAGGCTGGATGGGTCTGGCTGGGTGTGTTCTGATCTGGCTGGCTTCAGAATATGGGATTCTCAAACGCTCGACTTTTACGGAAAATGCCATGACGCTTGGTCTGGCCTTTGAGCTGATTATCGTTTCGCTGGGTCTCGCGGATCAGATCAACCACTATAAAAATACGCTTTCCAACTACAATCGGAATCTGGAGCAGACCATCGAGGAAAAGACGCGGGATATTCGCTCCATCATGGAATACATCCCCATGGGCGTCTTCATGATCAAGAGCGACAACCGCATTCACAAGGATCATTCTCAGCTTCTGGAGGATATTCTTCCGGTGCAGGAGCTGGAAACAAATCCCGCCACTGAAATTCTGTTCGGACGTTTCGAAGGCAGTTCGGATGACAAGAGCCAGGCCATGAGCACGATCATGGCTTCCCTCGGGGAAAATATCATCAACTTTGAAGTGAATGCCCACATGCTACCCCGTGAACTGCGCGATCGTGAGAATCGAATCTGGGATCTGACCTGGAATCCCATCGAGGACAAGGAGGGCAGGGTGGAAAAAATCCTGGTGACCATGCGCGAGGTCACCGAGATGCGCACGCTCCTCGAACATAACCAGGCTCAGCAGGAAGAGCTTGAAATAATTGGAGAAATTATAGCGGTCCCTGCCCAACGCTTTGTGCGCTTCGTCCGTTCGACCCGGACCATGCTGGAGGATAACGCCTATCTTTTGTCCCACGCCACTGACATACAGCGGGATGAGGTCATCAAGCTGCTCTTCATCAATGCGCATACCATCAAAGGCGCGGCCCGCAGTCTCTACTTCCGGCGCATGACGCGGATGCTCCATGACATGGAGCAGAGTTATGCGGAACTGCAAAAGCACCCTGAACAGACTTGGGATCTGGAGCGTATGCAGCAGGAGATCACGGCCATACTGCAGCTGCTGGATCAATATGAAACCATGGCCCGGCTGAAACTCGGACGGAACCTGGAACAAAGCCGCTCTGTGGAGCTTTCCATCGAACAGGCCGAGCAGGGTTACTTCGTCCTGAAGCGTGCGATCCAGGAACGCACACTCACCGACCAGAATATCCTGGGTCTGGATCAGATGCGCAGCTTCCTGCATCGGCATGTTTTCCGCAGTGCCCGGGATGTGTTCACGGAGATTGGCGATTGCCTGCCTACGCTGGCCAGGGATCTCCATAAGGAACAGCCCACGCTTGAACTCCAGGTGGACGGATTTTTTGTGAAGGATCAGGCGGAAGAGGTCCTGCGCAACATCTTTCTGCACCTACTACGCAACAGCATGGATCATGGCATTGAAACAGCGGAGGAACGCCTGCAGGGTCAGAAGCCGCGCCACGGTCTGATCCGCATCGGGATGAAGCTGGAGGATCGGCAGATGCTGGTGACCTGCGAGGATGATGGCCGCGGCCTGAATCTGGCGGGTATACGCGAACTGGCTCTTGCAAGGAAACTGCTCAGTGTTGTGGAAAGTCGCGATCCCCTTCGGGTCGCTGAATTGATTTTTGACGCCGGCCTGTCGACCGCCCGGCATGTGACCGACATATCCGGTCGTGGCATCGGTATGAATGCCGTGCGACGCTTCGCTCATGAGCATGATGGTGAGGTCTCAATCCACCTGGGGAACGAATATCCCCAGGGCTCAGGGTACTATCAATTTCAGTTCCATATTGTTCTGCCCAGGCGCTTCTTTGAAGCGGATCCAATTCCAACCCGGCAGAGCGTTGCCTAGTTTCCGAGGGAGTGTATCGTTGTAATGATGCGTGGTCTGATCCTGTTCGTCACCTGGTCCATCCTTGGGCTCTGGGGGTCTCACGCCCTGGGAGTTGAGGGCGGGCTTGTGCTGAGCGGACAGCTGGATTACATCGTGGACGCCGAGGGGCGCGAGACCCTGGACAGCATCCGGGCGTTACCCGAAGAAAAGTGGATTTCCGCGCGCGGGCAGACCGTGAACCTTGGCTTCAGCCCCAACGTGCATTGGTTCCGCTTGCAGCTGCCGGCCTGTGCGGCGGTGGAGCAGAAACGCATTTTTGAGGTAGCCTATCCGCTTTTGGATGACGTCCGAATCTGGGAAGTGGCCGCGCAGCAGGTGGTGCGTACCTACCAGCTCGGCGACACGGTGCCCTTCAAATCCCGGCCGATTGATCACCTGAGCTTTGCCGTGCCGGTGGGCTGTGCTGATCGCACGATGATGGTGCTACGGATTTATTCCACAAGCGCCATGCAGGTGCCCATAGTCCTCTGGGAGCAGGAGACATTTCACAGGGAAGCTGCTCTGCTGATGATGCCGCAGTTTTTTTACTATGGCGCGATGCTGATGATGGTGCTTTATAACTTTTTCGTCTTCATTTCGGTCCGAAATCTGGCTTATCTCTATTATGTGTTCTTCACCCTTTCCTTCGTCGCTTTCCAGGCGGGTCTTACCGGCATGGGTTTCCGCTATGTCTGGTCGGATTTCCCGGCCCTCAATAACTACATGGTCGACAAGCCGTTGAACTGGGTGACCTTCTTTGCGGCCGCCTTCGCCATGGAGTACATGCGCACACGGAATCATTTCCCACGGCTCTATCGTTACGTAGGCCTGTTCCTGCTGTCGGTGGCCGCCTATCATGTGGTCTCGTTCGCGCTGCCCTATCGCCTGGCCATCAAAATCACCATAGCCCTGATCATGATGGCCATCACGCTGGGGTTTGTGATCAATGTCAACTCCATCCTGAAGCGTCAGCGGGAAGGATACTTCTATATCGTGGCCTGGAGCATGTTCCTGAATGCAGCTGCTGTCCTGGCCTTGAACAAGCTGGGGGTGATTCCGCGCAATGTAGTGACCGAGAACAGCGTGCAATGGGCCATGCTGGTTGAAGCCCTGCTGCTTTCCTTTGCGCTCGCGGATCAGCTCAATATTCTGCGCAAGAACCTGGCGTCCAGCCATCAGGAGCTTCAGACCACGTTCGATTCCATCGAAACGATCGTGGCGGAAAAAACCGAGGACATACGCTCCATCCTCACCACCGTGCAGCAGGGAATCATGACCGTCCGTGGTCACGACCTTCTGATCGAAGCGGACCATTCGCCTTATACGCTTCAGGCCCTTCGGACTCCTTCCTTAACCGGAATCCCTTTGAAAAAAGCTTTTCTCGACAAGCTGGACCTTGGCGAGGACCAGCGCCAGAGCGTGCAGTCTGCGTTGCAAGTCTGTCTGATGGATGGCCTCATCGCCTTTGAATTGAACGCGAGCCAGTTTCCAAGCGAAGTCAGACTGAAAACAGAGGAAGGCTTGCGGGATCTGGTGGTGGATTGGACGCCCATCCTTCAGGCCCATGAGGCCATCGATCGCTTTCTGATCGTCTTCCGTGATGTCACGGACTGGAAGAAACTGGAATTGATTCAGGCGAGCCAGAACGAAATGTTAGGCAAGCTGCAACAGATGACGAAAGCCGATCCCCAGCTCCTGCGAAAGTTTCTGAGCCAATCCGAAAGGCTTTTGGATGTGCATCTGTCGATCAGCATGCATGTGGATCCTCTGAACGTCCTCAAGAACATTTTCATCGATATTCATACGCTGAAAGGCGAGTCGCGTTCGCTGGGCCTTTTGGATTTGGCTGAGGCCTGCCATCGCCTGGAGGACGGCATGTCCCGCATGCGCTCGGGGCAGGAGCCCATGAGCCAGATGACGCTACAGACGCTACTCCTGGAAACCCAGGAGGTTTTGCATTCCTATCAACGCATCTATCATGAACGGCTGAAAGGCATCATGGGCGATCGGGATGTTTTTGTAAAACTGGACCAGCTCGACAACTGGCGAGAGCAGATTGGGAAACTGGCCGAAAAGTATGGCGCGGAAAGACAGGAGCTGCGGGGTCTGCTACATGATATTCACAGTATCCTTTATATGAACTTCGATCAGTTGCAAACCAAACTGCATCGCTGGTGTCGACGTATTGCCGTGGATCTGGGGCGACCGGAACCCAGGCTGGAAATTCATAGTGAAGTGGTTTACCTGGATGGACGGGCCACGGAAAACCTCGATAAAATTTTCATTCATATCCTGCAGAATGCGCTGGCCCACGGCATTGAAGCCCCTGAGGTGCGACGCATGCATGGCAAGGCGCCGCAAGGTCTCATTGAAATCCGTCTCGTGCGGCAGGACCATAAGGTTCGAATGTCCATTCGGGATGATGGGCGGGGCTTTGATACGGCCCGTATCCAGCGCAAGGCGGCCCTGCTGGGGCTTGTGACGGACGAGAAGAAAATCTCAAAGGAACGCCTGAAGGAGCTGGTCCTCACCTCAGGTTTCAGCTCGCTGGAATCCGCGCACTCCTATGCGGGGCGCGGTGTGGGTTTGGATGCCGTGCAGGGGCTGGTCCGGCAGCTGGGTGGCCGGCTTACGATCGAGCTTTACAATGAAACCATCCCGGGATTTATTCCCTTCGAGTTTGTCATCGAGCTGCCCAGCGATTTGTTTCCCAACACGGAAGGAACTGCAAAAGAGGATCCTGCGACGCGCAGTGCCTAGGTTTCCCGGCATGCACACACCCGCTCAAAATCGGGATCACTGTCGCTGGAGCTGGTCGGCGTTGCTGTTTCCCGCACGGACTGTTGAATATTCAAAGCCGGCACGGTCCAGATCGAACAACCGAGACCCAGGCCGTGGTTGAATTTGTCCGTTTCCAGCTTCCTGATGTAACCCAGATCATAAAGAGCGTTGCTGCATTCCATCGGGTCGCCGCCACTGCCATAGACCGAAAGTGTGGCGGGATGATACGTGCGCCCGGTGGCGCTGCAGGTCTGATCACAGCTCGCGCCCTTGGCGCTGAGGAAGACACAGTAATAGCCGGAAAGCGTGCCCGTGCCCGTGCACTTGCTCACAACTTTGATGCTGGCGGAGGGGGAAATGATAACCTTGCCCTGGGGTGTGGTGAGCACAGCCCGTGGTTTGATCAAACCCTCCAGACTTCCTGCTGTCACCAGACCGCTCGTGGCATGAATGGAACCGCAGCCTGTGGTCGCACAATCGGTCAGGTAATACTGGAGCGTGTAACCCGGATAGGACGCTATATTTGTCATATTCTCGACGCTGCCGTCCGTGAAGGTGGCATTCACGGTGGCGGTGGTTGTCCCGGTGCCAACGATCAGCGCATTTTGCACCGGCACCACGGAAATGAACTCCACCTCCTTGGGCCGTATTTCCATTTCAAAGGTGCCGTTGAAACCACCGCCGATGGCGGAAATGGTGACCGTCGTCGGCGTGCTGATACTGCCCGAGGTCGTCAGAAGACCTTTGGTGCCGGAGGCGTTGGACATGGTCACGAGGCTGGGATCGCTGCTGCTCCAGGTCACCTGGGTGGTATAGTCCGCTCCCGTTCCGCACGACATGATTTGTCCGGCGCTCATCTGAACGCTTTGCCCTATGGCGAGCGACGACTGAGGCGCGGTGATGCCTACGCCGGTGACCACCGCGGTCTGAATATTGATCGTGGCCGAGGCTGTGATCAGCTGTTGCGTGGCGGTTTCAAAGTAACTGGCTGTGACCGTGGCCGTGCCGACCTGTTTCGTCAGAATCAGACCCGGCTGGCTGGGATCGGTGCTGGGGATGGCTGCTTCCGCCGGTTCCACCGACCAGGTGACGGCCGCGGTCATATCCTTGCTGCTGTTGTCCGAGAGCAGACCTTCGGCAGTGAATTGCGGGTTGTTGACACCACAGACGCCTTCGGGATTGTCCGTTTTAATGGTTAGTGAGGCGAGGGCGGCATCCGTGACCGTGATGTTGGCCTGCAGCGTGGTGCTGCCATATTTCGCGAGCGCCACGGCTGTTCCTTTTTGAACAGCGGAATAGAGGCCGCGAACCGGCGGTTCATCCATACCACCGGCTTTGGCCACGAGATCGTTGCTACTGGTCCAGCGCGCGTACGCGGTGATGTCCTGCTCGGTGTTATCAGCCAGCACCCCATAGAGTTTAAAGTTCTGACTCATGCCAAGAGGAAAGGAAGCACTGGGCGGGGACAGCCGAAAGCTCGCGAAATTTACGCTCGAAATGTTGAAGGTTTCCTCGCCAAAAACATCCCCGTACTGAGCCCGCACCACAAGTTCGCCCGGATAAAGGGCATCCAGCATGCCCTGACTGTTCACCACACCGACCACAGGGTCATTCACACTCCAGTTGACGGAGCTCGTGATGTCAAAGCTATTGTTGTTTTGGAAGGTGGCAATCGCCTGCACGGGAGCATAGGTTCCGAGCAGGAAGGTGTTGCTGTCCGCCGTGACCTGAATGCTGCGAATGGCGGGCATCTGAATCTGGGTGCGACTGACGATGCTCATACCCTGATATTCCGCTTTCAGACCCACGGATCCGACCTTGTAGCCGGTAAAAATACCGGTGGTCCCGCTGTCCGCCGCCCCCTGCAGGTAGCTTGTGCTGTTCGACTGCCAGACGATGCCATCGCTGATGTCGGCCTGGGTGAGATTATCGTACTGCGCGGACAGGCGGAAACGCGTGGGCACACCCAGTGAGATGGCCTTCGGCACGATCTCAATGGACTGGATCTGCGGGGCTTTGATCTCGACTGAAAATTCGATGGAGAGCTTGTCATAGGCCGCAGTGACCTTTGTTGTTCCCGGTTTCAGGGCCTTGATATCAAAGCGGGCGGAATCCTCGTCGTCGATGATTTCCAAAAGACTCTCGTCCTCGATTTGGAAACTCACATCGCGGCTCAGGGTTCGTTCCTCACCGTTGCGCTGGGTGGCAATGACCCGCAGGGTGTCGTCGATCAGGCCTTCGGTTATTTCAAATTTTGCCGGGCGGACGGCAAGGGAGACATAGGCCTTGGGGTCCAAAGGGTCTGTCTGGTTCGAGCCACCGGACGAACCGGTCTGCGTTTGCTGCGCCTGCTCGGTGATCAATTTTTTGATCTGTTCCAGTTTCTCCTGATCGACTGCAGACGACTGCGTGACCTGTTTGGTTCCGCAGGCGCTGGACCAAAGACTTAAGAAAAGCAGGGTCAGCCATAGCTTATTCACAGCTGCAAACCCTCCTGAAATTGGCCAGGGACGCCGCGCCAGTTGTGGCATGTGTGGCTTCCCGTAGACCAAGGTTCAAACCGGACTGCGTGAAGATCGAGCAACCGATCCCCTGACTGGCGGTGGCGGCTGAGTTAAATGAATTCATCGAGGAACGGAAGAGGCTGTTCAGAATATTGCTGCATTCATTGCTGCTCGAGGCGCCACTGCCGGCCACGGATATGGTCGCATCGTGGGTCACACGCCCAACCGCGGAGCAGGTGGTATCGCAGCTGTTGCCCGCCGTTCCCAGGAACCAGCATTGATAGCTATGATATTGACCGCCGCCGGAGCAGGGTATGTAAACGCCGATACCAAACGAAGCGGACGCATTGCCTTGTGGCGATTGCACAGTGATGGTGAAGTAGGCGTCCCCATCCGTAAGGCCGGTCAATCGTTTTTCTCCATCACCGGTATCGGTGAAGCTGGCGACGACCGGGTTGGGAGGTGTCCAGGTCACGGTATAGTTGCCGTTGGTATTGGTGACATCCACCGTGCTGTTATCACTGAAGGTGGCGACGGCGGTAAAGTCCGCGGTGCTGCCCTTGAGCATGAAGCCAGCGTTGGTATAAGGCTGCTCCCGACGGATTTGCACCAGATCCAGTTCCTTTTCCGTAACAGTGATGGTGGCGCTGGCGCTGATGCCGTCGAGAGTCGCAATGATCTGCATGCTGCCTTCCGCGACCGACTGAATGCGAATGCGATTGCCGGTGGTGCGCGTGATGCTGCCGACATAGGACAGGCCGGGGGAACTGACATCGGCTGTGATTTGAATGCGGCTGCCGACATCCACCTGCGTGCTATCGGAATAGGTGCCCTGCACACCAAAATCATAGCTGCGGCCGAGCGCGATGCTCGCGGTGCTGTGGTCAAAGGTCAAAGCCAGAAGTTCCGGTGGGTCCACGGTAACCGTTGCGGTACCGGAAACGTTGCGCGTTGTGAGCGGATCCACGTAGGTGGCACTCAGTATGGTCGAGCCGCTGATGCGGCCGAGGATATCTCCAGGCTGTCCCGAAGGAACTTCCGCACGCGATGTGGAGAGAGTCTGGGCGTTCACGAGCGCCGTCATATCCGCTTCCGTGCCGTTGGAATAGATGCCGAAGACCTGATAGTTTTCCGTGCGCCCGGCGACCACACGAATCGCGGAAGGACGAATTTCCAAACGCGACAGCACGGGATTATCCACGGCTACAAGCGCGGTTACCTCGCGGCCATGATAGGTGACTTTGAGGTTGGCGGAACCCTGGGCCACACTCTGGATGCGTGCAGTGGCGGCATTCACGGTCAGAACATTGATGTCGGTGGATTCGGCGGTGACAGCACTCGTGACATCGGCTGATGTGCCATCCCCATAGCTGGCCATCACTGTATAGAGAGCGATTTCGCCCTCATAAAGAGTAAAGGAAGGCGGTGTAATGGTGAGGGCGGTGAGTTCGGGCTCCTGAACATAAAGATCGAGGGGCACCTGAAGGCCCTGAGCCTTGAGAGTGGTCGCCAGGGAACCCGTTTTTGCGCCGGTCAGTTGCTTGCCGTTGATCGTCACGAGGTCCGTGGTGTCGCCCAAGGTCCAGGCGGGCAAGGCGGATTCCGAGGCATCATTGTAGATACCGATGGCCTCAAGCGTCAGAGTCTGCCCAAGGCGCAGGACCAAAGGCGTAACGGATGGTCTGATGCTGACGAGAGTTTTTTTCTCCTGGGTGACGTTCACCTGGCGGCTGGCTTCAAAACCATCATAGGTGATGCGCACGGACCAGGTTCCCACGCTCTGGGCCGAATAAAGTCCGGGTCCTTCCCCCGGATCCTTCAGGCCACTGCCTTCATCAATTTGCCAGCTGACTGCATCCGTCAGTTCCACCAACTGGCCATCGGTCTTGAGCGCATAGGCTTTCAAACCTACATCCTGGGGCACGAGCTGACCATTTTCCAAGGGCAGTTCGACCGTCAGATTCTCGGGAAAAATGAGAACCTGGGAAATGGCTGCTGGATTGACAAAGATTCGGGTGCTGGCGCTGACGCCCAGATATTCAGCGGTGATGGTGGCCTGACCTTCATTGAGCCCAAGACCCTGCCCCTGGGCATCGATCGCAAAAATTTCCGGGGCACTGCTGCTCCAGGTGATGCCTTCGCTGATTTCCTGCGCATAGCCTTTCATATAAACGCCCGTGGCGACCATGGGAAGGCGCTCCCCGGTCGCGAGAGTTTGATCCGCTGGCGACAGGATGATGCGTTCCGGAGGAACGCCGGTGAGATCGATGCCACCGGAGGCTCCCGCCGCAAGGCCCTGCTGCAAAGCCTCCTGACCTTCCTTGCAGCCTGCAAGGAGGAGCGTGCTCATCAGCACTGTCACGAGGATCCTCAGCATCAATTTCCTTCCGTTCATGGCACAACCTGAATGGATTTTTCGCCATTCAATCCTTGATAGTTGGCCTTGGCCTTGAAAAGGCCCGTGGCCAGAGGCACGCAAACACCTTTGCTGCCGGTCTCATTGCTGACATAACCGGCGAAACTCAGACCGGACCCGACGATTTGATAATTCCATTCCGTATCCGCAGTCACATCCAGCGAGCTGCCATCACTGTAGACAACATAGGCGGTCAAGGTGTTTGAGCCACCGGCCAGCGAGAGGCTGCTCCATGAAGCCTGCAGATTCAAGGTCACGGGAACGACAGGCCCAATCACCAGGCTCGTCTCCGCAAACACACTGCCGAGCGTGGCACGGATGGTTCCCGTGCCGCTGCCTGTTCCTTGAAAGCGGGATTTCACCGTGGCATCAAACGTCCCGGCGCCCGTATCGGCAAGGAATGACCAGGTCACGTCGTTGGTGACCACCTGAACTGTGGCGTCCGTATAGGTGGCTGTGGCCACATAATCACGGGTCTGATAGAGGCCGAGTGTACCACTCGCGGACGCAGTGAGAACCAGGGATGACACTGCAGCAGGACTCACCTGAACGGTTTGCGTGACCGTCAGGGAGCCCAGTCGGGCTGAAATTGTGCTGGTTCCAGCCCGGATGGCTGTATAACGTCCGCGTGAGCCGACCACCGCGGTGAGGACGGATGTGTTGCTGACACTCCAGGTGGCGCGGGTCGTGACATTCTCCTGCGTGCCATCCGAAGCGTCCAGCCATACCTCAAAGGATTCCACTTCTCCTTTGGCGAGACTAAAATTACGAGCGGATACGAGGCGCAGAAGGCTGGCCTCAGCATCGACCGCGGCCAGGTCAAAATTCTGGCTGATGTCGCGATAACTGACGGTCAGAGTCCCATTGCCGGTCGTCTGGCTCGTAACGGTGAGGGCACCGTTGCCGTTGGGCGAAAGCGTGGCGAGATTTGCGGGATCCAGACTGTAGGTGGCGTCTTCCGTGATCGGCACAGTGGTGCCATCGGTGTAGTGGGCGGTGACTTCAATATCGCGTGCGGTCTGTAAAGGAAAAACAAGCGGCGTGGGGCTGATGCTGAATTGTTTCAACTCGGTGCGGCCTTGCACAACATCAATCGTCCGGGTTTGCACTTTATCCCCGAGCGTGGCGGTCACCTGCGTGCGACCGGGGGCTTTGGTGACGAGAACACCGGGATGATCGCTGAGCATGGTCAGGGATTCCTCGGAACTCAGGGTCCATTGCACCTGATCCGTCATGTCCTGCGAGGATCCATCGCTATGGATGCCGGTGGCCAGCATCGTGATGTGGCGTTCCTCATAGGTGCTGCCGATCTTTTCGATGGCGACGTCGAGCGATTCCGGAGCGAGATGCAACTGGTCCAGAACCTTTTCCGCAACTGTGATTTCAGCCGTGGCGCTGAGCTGTTCATACGTGAAGGTAAGAGTGGCGGTCCCTGTTTTCAAGGCGAGGCCGAGCCCGGGTTCATCCTGGGAGAAATCGAAGACCTCAGGATCGGAACTTTCAAACGTCCCGAGTTGGGTGAGTTCCGCATCGCGATCGTAAGGCAGGATACCCACCACCGTCAGCGGCAGGCGGCGGCCGGCAGGCACCTCAGCCTTGTCGGGCAGCATGCGCACAGAAAGATAGTCGGCTGCCGTGAGGGCCCGTCCTTCGACCAGCTCATCTTCTGATTTGACAGGCTGTTCGGTGCAGCTGAGCAGTATCCAGCAAAGCGCCCCGACAGTCCGGAGACATTTCATCGCCACGACCCGCCTTTCTTCAGAGCTGCTATCGGTGCCTTGGTCTTGAACTTTAGATCGTCAAAAATGCCATATAAATTCGGGGTTTTAATCCCTTTTGGAGAGCTGGTAAAAAGCCGCTGTTTGCGCCGATTTTGGGCGCAGAGAGGGGGTTTTTGCGAAAGCAAAACTTACCCAGCATCAAGTTCGAAAATATTACGCCGAAGCCATGATCAGGACAGAGCTCCTGGGAGACGATGTGCGGCTTCTTATTTACATACTGGCTTTCACAGCCTGGATGCAATCCGCATGGGCTGCTGAATCGGGGTCTGAAGTGCTTTACATGGATGAAGATGTCAACTTTCTGCTGCTCGATCAGGTTGCCAGTGACCTGAAGGATGGCGATCGTCTTTGTCTTTATCACGCGAGTCTCCCGTTGCCCTTCTGTGAAGCTCAGTTTCGTTGGATCACCCGCAAACCTCTGGTCTTTCTGCCCGCGAACATGATGGCCCGCTTTCAGGTGGGAAGTCGGGTCGAGGTGAAGAGGATCTATGTGAGTGAACGCGGACCGGATGGGCTCACGTACCGCGATGCCACCAGTTTTGGTCGCAGCTACCTCGGGGAGCAGCAGGACGCCGAACGCGCCCAAAAGATTCAGACGGAGAAGGCGGAACAGCCGAAGCTCCCGAAAGGCAATGCACCACGTCTGGAAGCGGATACGCCGACCATCGAAGGCGGTGAATTTCCGGAAATCTTTATTCCAAAGATTCGCCGCAGCAAACCGCGGCGTGCCAGGGATACCGGTGAAACGGCGGAAACCATTGCCGCCATCAAAAAAGCGCTCAAGGATAAAGGTTCCACCCAGTATCAATTCCTGCCGGTGCGGGCGGAGCTGACGGATGCCTCGGACGATGATGACAATGCGGAACGAATGGATCCTGAAATTCCTCCCACTCCTTTGCATCAGGCGGTGGATGTCACCATTCTGCAGACACTGCCTCTGATGCCGGTCGCTGCGTTTCAAGGCCTGCGTTATCGTACGATCAGTGCAGAGAGTCTGGATCGTTCCAGCCTCTGGGTGCAAAACAAAAGTGAATTGAAGGCTGTTGTCGGGGCAGGCTTTTCCCTGAACCTGATGCAGGGTCTGAGTCGCACGGTCGGCTTTGGCTGGCGTTATCACGTTTACGATCGGGCTCAGTCCCGGTCCACCTATGATGACATTCAAACCACCCTGGAGGCGCGCACCACGACGCGGATCAGCGCTCAGGCTGTGCATGGGGAAATGGGCTGGCGCTGGACCTTATGGGATGGTTTGATGCTGGATATGGCGCCAGGCCTCGATCTTTTTTATTCCGAGGTGAAGTTCAAGGCGCTGAATGTGGATACGACCAGCGGCCGTGCTGAGGCGCTGGCTTTTGCCCATTCCAGTTTTTTCTTTGTCGCCCCACGGTTTCATGCAGCCCTGCGCTATCAGTATCGCGGCTGGGGCGTGGCCCTGGGCAGCATGAGCAGCGTCCCTCTCTACAGTTTTAAACAGTCCTTCGATGGCGGCGCGGCCCCATCGGAACGCTTGAACTATAGCGAAGATCCAGGAACGGACCTCAATCGTTCCCTGACCCACAAAATTCAACCTGTGGGCGTGGAAGTTTATCTGGGTTTTAGCTATCAGCCGCAGAGGAATTAATATGAAATATCTTCTCCTCGCCATTTTCCTGGCAGTCTCTGGAATGCACGCGGCGGCGAGGGTCCGTACCGCTCCCGCTGCTTCCGACAACTCCCAGGATCCCGTGCTGGGACTGGATCTGGATGTCCGCACCCTGCCGCTTTACCGGCAGATCCTGATGGATCCCAACCGCAAGGGTCTGATTCCGAAAACCGAGGAAAGTCTCGCGCGTCTGGAGCAAACTCTCGAAGCCGATCGCAAGGCGCTGGCGGAAAGCCCACCCGAGCGTTATACCTACCTGCGCATGCGATTGTTCGATCGGCTGGTGCAAAAGTCCCTTTACTGGCAGGCTGTCGTGGTCGGGGATCGTCCGAATGCGGCAGATCCGGCCACAAGTCTGAAGATTCTGCAGGAAACGCATCAGGAAATTTTCGTGCTCGGACCGCAGATCGTCAAGGACCTGAACGCACCCAGGGAACAGGCTGCTGTGCTTCTGCAGCTGCTCCTGGCCCAGGCTCAGTATGATGACAAACGCAGCCAGGCCGTGCGCAATCTCGGGAAGATTCGGGCACAGCTGACCCATCCCAAGCATCTGGAGCTGGTCGATTTTCTGACCCGCCTGGAAGCGCTTCATGAAGCCCGGACCGATCAGCGTCGGCAGGCGATCAAACAGCTTGAGACCCTGGCCAATCGTTTGGATCGCCGTTTTTCAAGCCTCGCCTCCCTGGCGATTGCCCGCAGCCTGGCTGGTTTCTCCAGCAGCGGCCGTCTTGTGGCCGACCCTTCACCGGACTATGCCTCCTACCTCCGCTATGTTTCGCGTTTGTGTCAGTCGCTGACGCCTGCCGAGAAAAATGCAATCTTCGACTTCACTCTTGGCATCTGGTCGCTCCAGCAGGGATTTGATCATCAGTGGGATCCTGTGCCCTTCAATATCAGTTGTTATGAACAGGCCCGTCAGTTCCCGGCTTTCCTCGAACGCATGGCTCAGGCTTCCGTCCGTCGCCAACAGGTGGATCGCGCGCTGGCCCTCTATCAGCATCTGAGTACCAGGCTCTCGGTCCCGAGGCAAAAGCAGCAGATCAACTTGAAAATAGCTTTGATTCTGCGGAGTGAGTACCTGCAGGGTCGGAAAAATGCAGCCTATCAGGATTTTCTGATCAGTTCTCAACAGACCTGGCGAGGCACACCCTATGGCATCCGAATCGCGCAGCTGCATGATGAATTCATGCATCAGGAGTTGAACAAGGGCCTTGCGCCCCATCCGGCATCGGCCTTCCTGATCGCCCTTCGTCCTCTCTATCAGAAGTATATGGACAGCTCGGCAGAAAATCCGGATGCTCGCACGATTCGCGCGAAATGGGCGGATGTTCTGGCCGCTCAGGGCTTCCCGCAGGAAGCGGTCAGCACATTGACCAGCCTTGCTCAGGGTTCCTCTGGAGTGGTCCGGAGTCAGTATCTGAATCAGGCCCTGTCCCTGCAACTGAAAACGGTGGGTTGGAACATCGCCAATCCCTGGAAAAATGAGTCCGAAAAGGATGAGGCCAGCCTCGGCAGTTTGAAGCAGATCATGCTCCTGATCCGGGAACAAACTCCGGAGAACGAAAGGGCCCATCAGACCTTGAACCTGGCCGTGATCGATCGCCAGCTCGGACTGCACGAATCGGCCCGACAGCAGCTCCGTGAGTCGCTCGAACGGCTGCCCGATCGATCGCTGCGGACGGAAAGTTTTACCGCTCTCTGCGCTTATGCGCTCGCGAACAAGGATTTTGCGGATCTGGAGAACCTTGGCCTGCTCGGGCGTCGGATGGATCTGGAACTGACGCGCCCCGTGGATGTCCATAGGACCCGTGATGAACTTTATCTCGTGGCCCTGGAAAAGCAGGCCGATGCCCTGGTGTCCACCGCCCAGCATGAATTGGCCATCCAGAAACTCACGCAGCTCATCAGTGAACTGAAACCCTCCGGGCGTCGCAATCGGGCCCGCTATCTTGTGGCACGCTCCTATCAGAATCTGCAAAAATTTGCGGAAACCCGGGAGCAGCTGCAGGCGATTGAACGCGATGGCATCCGTGATGAAATCTACCGCCAGGCTCTGCTGGACAAGGGTGCGCTCCTCATGGCTCAAGGGGAACTTGCGGAATCCGTTCAGACCTATTCCGCCTTCATTCAATACTTTCCGAACGACAGCCGCCGCCGTGAGGCCCAGTTCGTCATCATCGACGGGCTTATGGCGAAGGCCCGCCATGACGAAGCTCGCTCCTCCATCAGCCTTCTCCTGGCCAGTCGTGATCTGGAGGATGCGGAGGTCAATAGTCTCAGCACAAGGCTTATGCGCGTGCACCAGGCGACCTTGAACAATCAGTGGATCCGTGAGGATCTTGCGATGCTGGAAAAAAATCTTCCCGATCGACCCGAACTGAGAGCCCGACTTGCGGGACTTGCTTATCGTGAAAATCAGAGCGGCAGTCCCCAGCTGCGAGAGAGCGTGTCGCTGCGCTTGCGGGATCAGGGCTCGTCGCTCTTTGTGGTCAGCGACCTGATGAGCCAGATTGCCTTTGAACGGGCCCGCAAGGATGCGGAAAGCGGCTTCGCCCTGGTGCAGAAGTCGCTGATGAGCGGGCAGGACAATATTTTCCAGACGATTCAGGATAACTATCAACGCGTGCGAAGTGCCTATGCGGAAGCCTGCCAGGTGCCTTATGCCAGTCACTGCGGTCCCGCCCTTTATGAAACCATGTTCCAGGCGCAAAGGTATCGCGGCCTTCTGCAGGATTTAAGCATGGAGCAGCCCGGTCCTGAAATCATGCTGGCTCGCCAGGAACTCAACACCTTCTTCACCCAGGAAACGGAAGCCCTGGAAAAGCGCCTGGCGGATGCCATCCAGCACGGCAATACCCTGCCGGACTGGATCCTGAAACTCAGCGTGGGGGATGAAACCTTCTGGCGTTATTCCGCGTCCGCCGCCGCCCGTCAGATCAATTATCTGGCTCTGCCTTCAGAAATGGCTGATACAAGTTCCTTTTCCTTTACCCAGGGGAGTGCGGAATGAAAGCACTGTTTGTTCTGATTCTCGTTCTGACCGGATGTCAAACGCTGGAAACGACTGAAACCCCATCCCGCACGCCGACCGATGCCCTGCGGGTCTCGACGGTGGGGCAGAGGCTGCAGCTGCATCGGTATGATATGCAGGAGATTCGCCGGCGCTATGCAGGACAGAATGCCTTTGAGCAGACCATGCAGGCTTTATCCGAGGAACGCTGGGATCTTGTGGTGCAACAGGCGGAAAAACATCTCAAGGATCATCCGGGCAATGTGGATGCATTCCTATTTCTGGCCATCGCCTATGCCGCGAAAGGTCAGATTGATCGCGCGCAGTTTTATGCGGAACTGGTTTTAAAAGGGCATCCGAAACATGCGATGGCCTTGAATCTCATGGGTGTTCTGCAGCGGCAGCGTGCGGTGCTCATGGAGGACTATCGCGAAGCCATCGCCTATTTCAATCTCGCTCATCAGGTGAATCCGGAAAGTCTGGCGCCGATTTTGAATCTCGGTTCGATCAACCTGGAAGTTGGAAATTTCGAAGCGGCCCATGCGGAGTTCAATACCGCAAAAAAAATCTGCGACTCCTGTCTCGCGGCGACCCTCGGGGCAGCGGCTGCCGCTCAGGCTTTGGGGCGTTTTCAGGAGGCCGAAGCGGATTTCCTGACCGTGCTCGATCTGAATGCCGAGCATCCTTTGGCCAACTATCTGCTCGCGGTTCAAACCTTTTATGTGCAGGGCGATGTGGCCCGCAGTCAGAAGTTTTTGGAGAATGTTCTGGAAGCGGATGGCGCGGACGCCGACACGCGCTCCCAGGCTCGTGTTCTGATGTCCCGCATCGAAGCGAAACAGCTGGATATCGAAAGAAAAAAAGCCGATCAGGAAGCCCACTGAGTCTCAAAAGACCGGTTCCGACCCACGCAGACCGCCCGGGCCTGTGTTTATTTTTATCACATCTTTTCAGTCACTTACCGATTTTTGCTTAGCAAGATCTCATTATGATTACGCTATATTTCCCAGCGGATAATCCGCCCTGCGCCAGCGCATTCCAGGACAAGAAAATTATTTGATCCGTATTATCTTGTTGTGCGTATGCCCCTAAAGAGGCATGGATTGAGCGAGGACCCGGCTCGCTCCACTAACGAAGTGAGATGACCTGTGAAAATGTTGAAAACCGTCGGTGTTAGTGTGTTGTTCAGCCTTCACCTCTCCGCCTGCGGCGACGGGGGGTCGTCCAAAAAAGGCAGTTCCCAGCCCGTGCCTGCGCCTGTGCCTTTGAATCCCGGTTCCGGCCATATCGATGAGACTCAGCCCGCCGCTGTCGATCTTAAGAACCATATGGTTTTCGATCGTCATGTGAGTGAGACTGCCAAGGCAGGGCTGACTCGGGATTTTGCCCGCATTGAACGCTTCGATTTGACAAGCGGCACTGACAATGACGCCGTTCTGAAAGCGATCCTGGACGTGCCGGATCTGAGTGGTGGCACGTTAAGCACCTGGCTGAAAGCCCGTGTCCGCTATATGTTGAATCCTGACCTCTCGCTCTATCGGGTTGGACTCGTCATGTCCGGATCCCGAACCTATCAAATGACCCAGCTGGAAGGCGCCAGTGAAGAGGATACGCGCAACGTGGCCGCTGTCATGGCGGGAACGGCTCTGTATTCGTATGGCAAGAGCATGCGCGCCCGGTTTCCTCAGATCAACTATTTGATCGTGGAAGTGAACGACAACTGGGTCCATATCAATACGCAGCGCAACGGCGTCATGCAACTCGGACCGGCACTCTTCCATCCCGATTTCATGCCCAACGCTTCCAATCCCGAGTCTTATGCCAACACCGCGGTTCGCGTGGACACCCTTTTCCATGAAGCGCGCCATGCGGATGGCAACAGTGTATCCAGGAGCCTTGGCTTTATGCACACGCTTTGTCCCAGAGGAGCGGGGATCGCCCCGGAGTTTGTGAACCAACTCGCCTGTGATGATAATGCGAATGGCCCTTACACGGTCGGCGCAAGAATCCTGAAGGCCTATATCCAGAAGTGTGGCGACCTCTGTTCCATTGGCGATAAGACGATCCTGGAGTCCTTTTACCTCGATAGCGTGTCCCGGGTTGTGAAACGCAGCAACGGCCAGTTGCCGAACCTGGATGCAACGCCGGAAAAGGGCTTTGACAAGGTTGATATTTCAGCCTTCTCGCTGATCCCATCCCAACGTCCATGAGGGGCCTATGAAACGCCAAAAGGTTTTGCTGCTTCTGGCCCTGACCGCCGCGCTCGCGGTGGGCTTTTTTCTCCTGAATCGATCCGTGCCCGAAACGGCACCTGTTGAGAATCATGATACGATGACAACGACGGAGCCGGCCGCGGGGCCCGACATCGTGCAGGATCCTCCTGCTGAGCCTGCTCAGAAGGCCAAAACCACAGCTGCTGTTGAACCCGATCCGGTTGCAAGCACCCAGGTTGAGGAGCCGGTGGCTGAAAAAATTCAGGAAAACTTCCAGGTGGCGCGCGAGGCCTTTCAAAAAAAGGACGTTATCGCCAAATCCAAAACGGAAGAGGTTCATCATATGCCCCGGCCCACGCTTGAGGCCGCACGCCGTCTGGGTGAGATTGCCGAACTGGAAGCTCAGCATCCTGAGCAGGCCGAAAGTTTTCGCGAATTTTATTTGGAATGTGCCCGCGATACAGACACCATCACAGTCATCCGAGCTCAGTGTCTCGATAAGTATGTGAAGGTTTCGAAAATGGACTCGGCCGGTCAAAAGCAGTTTGTGCGTGACTTCCCCGAGGAAGTTGTCCGTCTCTACGAGGCCCTGCAGTAAGTCAACGCAGGTTGAGCAGGACGGTCTCATCCCGTTTGAGTTCGTGAGCCTTGCGTCCCAGCCTTCGCCACTGGATGGCGAGGGTGCGATCCAGAACCCGCAGCTGCCGGCTGGCACTGGCCACCGGCGCGTCCCGTGTCACACGATTTTGTTTCATCACAAAGTAATGCCAGGTGCCGGGAGGCAGACGCAGTTTGACAAAGGTCTCCTGTGTGGCAGGCTTTACATATTCCTTGCCGTTTTCCCCTTGCACCACGAGTCGATACTGATCTCCCGCGCGAAGCCCATCCCGATCCGTCCAAATGAAAAGCGTTTCCGCCTTGGAGGCCGTGGCGGCAATTTCCAGATCCTGCGGAGGATACTGGATTTGCAAGGTCGGACTTTGCCTGATGCCCGCCTTGGTCAATTCCCTGGACAGGGGATCCTCGGCCGGGATGAACGCGAGAGGACGGTCGACATTCAACCGCAGAACCTCGCTCCGATAGTGATAGTCGACGCTGGAGATCTGCAGGCGATAGGAGCCTGGCTCACGAATGGTCAGAAGATAACGATGTCCTTGCACGGTGGCCAGAGGCTCGCGCTTGATATCACCAGCCGGCCAGAGAAAGATTTTGAAACGCAGGTGATCATTCGGGCTTTCCCAATAGAGGGGAATCTGAGCGGTCCTGTCACTGATGAAGTGCAGGCTGTCCTGGCCTGGGGAAAGCAGAGCGAGATTGCTGATTTTCCGGGCGCTTTCGAGGTTTTCCTTCTGCGGGTCGGCTTTGAGTTTCGGCAGTTCCTGGGCGGTTTCGATGGAAAGGAGATGACGGACGAAAGCGGCACCGAAGCTCAGAAGGGGATGCCCGGTCGCTTCCTTTTCCTGAGAGGCCCCTTCATTCCAAAGGCCATCGACCACATAATCCTTGAAACGCAGTTCCTTGAAAATATGCCGATCCAGTCGCACGATCATGGGTTCGGCGATACGCAGGCGGGCCTCCGTTTCAGCGGCCGACAGCGTGCGGCCGGTTTGTTTCAGTTCAATGCTGGACCCTGGATCGAGGCGCAAAAGGCTGCCCTCATCGAAATTCGCCGTCCTGAGCTTTTGCCAGTCGGAACCCAGCGGTGGCATGATCCAGATGGTGCCGCTGCGCCGCACGGTTACGAACTGCCGCGCCTCGCTCAGAGCCTGAGCGGAGAGGCTGAGGAGCCACGCAGCCGTGAGCAGCATGACGTTATTTCTTTTGTTTTTCCATAAGGTCGACACGTTCACGAACGCCTCGGGTATTTTTGTTGATCGATTCCACGAGAGGACGCAGCTCCAGAAGAAAAGTCTGCGGTGTCAACTGGGTGGGAATCAGATAGCCCTTGGAGAATTCGTCCAGGGAGTGCGCGAGCCGCTGCACCTCGTCCTGCAGCGAAGACACCGTGCTCCGCCAGACCATAACGGTAAGGCCCATGAAACCGAGCAGCAGACCGAGGGCGATGGTGGCGGGCACCAACAAAGGAGCGAAATAAAGCGCGGATGAGCTTTCCACAAAGAAGGTCAGGTTGCTGTCCGGGATGGCCATATAAAACCCGTATTCACCACCATCCCTGGTCACGCGCAGAGGGGTTCCGGCCCGGGACAGGGGCGAGCGAATGAACTCCTGTACCAGGGGCTGCTTAAGGATGAGCTCCTCGGTATCCTCCGGCACGGACGAATAAATCAGAGCCGCATCCTGATTGATAATATAAAGGCGCTGGGTATTGTCCGGCAGGTTGCGCGGCAGAAAGCTGGCATCCAGATTCCAAAGAGCCCGATAAAGGCCCGGCTTCAGGTCCTTGTCGGCGAACTGGGTCGGATGATCCAGGCGCACGTGTGTTACGATCACCAGCTGCCCCTGAATTTTCAGGGTTTCCAGTTCCGTGTGGTGTTCCGTCTTTTGATTCAGCTGCTTCAATTCCTCGGGGGTGACCTGGCCGCGAACGGGCTGCAGCTGCCTGCCATTCATCAGGAGCAGCGCCCGCGGTTCCCGGGTGAAACGCAGCTGCCAGGCACCGTCCACACGGTCCAGGAAGTGCCGGGATTCATCGCGCAGCATATCCTTGATACGATAGGCCTGCTGCTCGAAATTCATGAAGGCCAGGGTGCGACGCTGTTCGATTTCATCCTTGAGATAAAAATGGAGCAGGGTTCCCATCGAGACAAGCGGAGCGAGCACGGAGGCCGCGAGCAGGCGCAAACCCCAGCGACGCCAGGCTTGAGCTTTGGGTTGGCTCATGGCTTCACCTTTCCTTCCGCATCCGTTTCCTGCTTTTGGACCGGACGCTTGCGCTTGATAGCAATTTCGATGCGACGGTTTTGGGCCCGTGCATCGAGCAGGGATTCCCCGGCAAGCCCGATGACCGGAACCAGGGGTTGAAAATGAGCGACACCGGCGATTCGCAATTTTTCGCCGGACAGACCTTCACTCCGCATGACAGCGGCCACGGCGGCCGCGCGCGCCGCGGAAAGTTCCCAGTTGCTGGCCCACTTGCCACCCGCCCGGGTCGGCTGCTCATCGGTATGGCCGGTAATTTCCACTTCCAAAAGATCATCCATGGGCAGAAGACCCCTGGCGAGTTCCGCGAGGTTATTCCGCGTGAGACTGTTGATGTCAGCCTCGCCGCTGCGGAAGGTCGTATCGCTGGGAATGACAATCCGCAGCGCGATATCCTTTTGCAGGGGACCGGCTTTTAACACCTGGAGCTGTTGTTTGGCCTTGGGGCTCATCTCCTGGTCCAGGATTTTTTGAAAGGCTTCCGCACTACCGGCTTCCGCATATTTGCGCTCGATATTGCCGACCGCATTCTCCGCACTATCGCCGAGGTCGAGCATCGTGACCAGCAGCTGAAACGCTCGGGCTTTGCGCTCCTCGCTGGCCTCTTCCAGCACCTGCTCCATGGAGGCCCGTTTGTTGCCCAGCATGGCATCGCCGATCGCCTTTTCCAGTTTCTTGACGGAACCTTCGTCCGCCACCACCTTATACATCAGGATAAAAAAGCCCAGCATCAAGGTCACAAGGTCAGCGTAGGAGACGATCCATCCCTCGTCGCTCTCCTCATGCTGCTCCATGTGGTGCGGGCTCCTGGCCATGCTTTAGGCTCTCTTCATTTGACGTTGGCCAGGCAGAAGGAAGGACTTCACCTTTTCCTCGATGAACTTGGCCGGTTTCTTTTCGTGGATCAACATGATGGCTTCGATAATCATTTTACGGATCACAAATTCATCACGGGATTTTTTGCCGAGATACTCGGCAATCGGCAGAAACACGACGTTGGCCAGCACAAGGCCATAGAGCGTGGCCAGAAGAGCGAGCGACATCGAGGAACCAATGCTGTCGGAATTGCCTTTCCCGATCGCCTGGAGCAGCGCAATCATCCCCATCGTGGTCCCCATCAGCCCAAAGGCGGGAGGGAACTTGGCAATGGTTTTGAAGATGGCCGCGTCCTGGTTGTAGCTGGCGAAAATGGTCTCAGCCCGCAGCTCGAGGAGCTCACGCAATTCATTCCGGGTGATATCCGCATCGGTCCAATGCAAAACCTGCGAGCATTCCCGCAGAAAAGGGTGTTTAACGGATTCCGAGGCATTTTTGAAAGCCTCGCGACCTTGCAGACGGGCCTTCGACAGTTGAATGACGGATTCCAAAACCTCAGCATGCGTGTTGGCCGGTTTGCGGGCTATGCCTTTGATAAAGACTTTAAAGAGATTCATGACCTGACGGTAAGGAAAGCAGGACGAGGCCACGAAAAGCGTGCCGCCGAGCACCAGGACGATGGAGTGCAAATCAAACGCAATCCACGGGTTTTCCAGCGACATGATAAGGCTGACAAGGACAATGACAAAGCAGCCCACGAATGCGAAGACGGTTCCGAAGTTAAAACTTCCCATGACGCTACCTTTGCCGAGAAATGGCGGCTGACGTTCGATGTCCATCTTCATTTTAGAATGAAAAGTCGTGGGTCTGAGTCGGCAGATTCTGCTCAGTGATCGGGCTGAAAGCGGGCTTTCCAGATCTGCATCAGAGCGAGCTGCTGACGCGCGGCCTCGGCCAGAGCAGGGGAGGATTCAGCGAGGCGAAGGGCCTGCTGCATCCAGGTGATGGCCTTGGCTGCATGACGATGATTTTGAAATTCCAGGAGACTGCAGTTGTAAAAAGCCTCGGGCGTGGCAGCTCCGGGTGCGGTCAAACCTTCACAGCGATGATCGGCTGGTTCATTCAATTCGAGCTGCCGCTCCATCGCGACCAGAGTCCAGGCCACCTGCGGATCCTGTTCCAGAGGCTGAAGCATCTGAAGCGCCTTGGCAAAGAATCCGAAGCGGGCATAAAGAAGGCCCAGTTGCTTCCGCACTTCAAGGTGATCGGGTTGCAACGCGAGAGCCTTCTGCCAATGCTCCTCAGCCTTGGTGAAATGATCCAGGCGGGCCTCCAGACGGCCCTGTTGCCAGTGGCCCAGGGCCTGTGACGCAGGATCAGCGGCCTGGAGCAGACGTTCATTGAGCCATTCGGCGCGAATGAAATCCCGTTCGTGCAGGGTAAAATTAATGGCCTGCAGCATCAGGGAAGCCGGCGGCGCTCCTGCATTCTGCTGGCTGGCGCTCAGCAGAGCCGCAACGGCCTCGTCCCAGCGGGTCCAGCTCAACGTGCGGCTGGCGGCATCCTCGGCGTCAAGCAGGGAGGGAATCCAATCGTGGAATTGAATGACGTCTTCCTTCAGGCGATGAGCTTCCTGAATGATGCGGGGATTGTCTCCATGCAAAGTGCCAAACCGTTCGATGGTCTTGCTGGCCGCTCCGGAAAAGCTTTTGGCCTTGGCCCGCCAGGACGCGATCTGACTCGCAATCTGGCTCATGATTTTCTTGCGATCCAGACCTTCCACTTCCGGCAGGCGATTCAAGGCCTCTGCAAAATTTTCCGCGGCCAGAGCGAGATCACAGAGTGCGCTGCTTCCCCAATGAGGATCGCGGGTTTGCAGGACCTTATTGTAAAGAGCCTCCAGCTCATCATAAGCCTGTTTTTTTACCTGAATCGAACTGATCAGCTCGTCCGAGCGCGTACCGTAGACGGGCAGGGCCTGGAAGGCGGCAAGGCCTTGCTGGGCCTCGTGGTAGGCTAGCCCCCCGAGCAGGCGCCGTGATTCAGGACCGAGGCTATCCGCCAGCTCCAGATAAAAATTCGTCATGATGGTTTTGATGGTTTCGTCGCGCGTCGGCGTCAGGCTTTTGGCCCGACGGAGGTGATCGAGGACCAGCATTTTCTGATCCACGCTCAGATCCTCGCGCGTCAGCAGCTGATTCATGGCATAAGTCTGAAGCTGCTCACTGTAACCGCCATAGGCCAGCGCCCGGGCCAGACGCAGCCGCAGAGGAATGCCCTGGGTCAGATGCGCTCCTAATTTTTCACAGCTGCGCAAACCCAAAAGCGGCTGCTCCAAAATATCGAAGAGGCAGGTCTTCTGCAGAATGAAATCATTCTGTTCCCCCGTCCAGCGATAGGCGAGCGTCCATTGCAGGTAGCGTCGTGCCCGCGGGATCTGGACCGTGCGTTCCGCCAGCGAAATCAGATCGAGCAGTCGCGCCGGTGCCTCGGGCGCATTCGGATAGTCATGCAGCCAGGTTTCGAGACGATCCATGGCCCGCGCGAAGCGGCCTGCATTTTGATCCAACGTGACCGCTGTCAAAAGACTGCGACTGGCGAGAGGATCACCCTTTTCCTTTTGCGCAAAGACGAAATAGGCCTCGGCCTGATCGGTCGTGCTGAGCTGGGCAATCCGTTGAAAGGAACTCTGGCGCCGCAGGTCCTTGAGCCTGATGCCCCAGGGGCCGCTTTGGAAATTGCGAATATTGAGGAGTTTATCTGTGGTCATATAAACTTCATCAGGATGGGAACGCGTGAGTTCGATCAGGCGCTCGGCAGCCGTTTGACCTTCAATGGCCTCAGGAAAGGCGTAGACGATCTGCCACAGTTTTTGCTGGGCATCGACCGCGAGACCCTGTTTCAGCGCCTGACGGGCCATCATCAGATCGCAGCGGCTCAGTTCCTGCCGCCCATCGGGCACCAGCTTTTGATAGATGCGACAGGCATCCATAAACGATTCATCGAGCTCGACATTCGATGCGGTCAGACCAAAATTTTTCAGCATGAGATTCGCAAACATCCTTCGCTGGGCCGGTGCGGTGGCGCTTAAGGCCAGCTGCCGATAAACCAGGGCCGCGTCGGCATAGCGATGGGCTTCCTGCAAAATGCGGCCACGCAGATGCAGAACGTCCGTCACATCCCAGCGCGGGGGCAGGGCGGCGATCGATGTTTGCATGAGCTGATCCAGCCGTTCGAGGACGGCGGAGGATTCCCGCACACTGCGACTTTTCAGAAGGAAATCAGCCGCCTTCTGCTGAGTCGCCGCAAAAAGAAAGGCATCATCCGTGCGACGCTTGTCGTCCGCCTGGCGCAAGCGTGCGGCCGCATGCCGGGAAAAGGCCTCCAGCGCTTCCAGCAGACTCGGAATATGCGCGGGTTCCTTCAGCAGTTTCTCAAGGTGATGGCTCGCCAGGCGCAAGGATTGGGAATGCGGCTCTTTCAGATTCAGGACGGCATCGAGAGCAGCCCGGCGTGCATCCGGATCCGGGGATTGCGTCAGAACACAAAAGGCCGCCTGACCGATGGCATCCTGATCCCCCTTGACCTGCAGAAGCTTCAGGAGAGGCTCGACAGCGCGACCACGCACGGCAAAGGATTGCAAAAAGGTTTGAAATTTTTCCCGCACCCTGGGTTCCGCAAGAAGGGGTGAGTTCAGGACCTGGATCAGCTGCCCCAGGGAAGCTTCACTTTGCCCCAGCAAAAGCAGGGTTTCCATGCGACGCCAGCTCATCCAGGGCCGTAGTGCGTCCGCATCAAAGCGTTGGAATAGGCGCAGAGCTTCGGAATAATCGCGAAAACCGAGCCGGGTTTCCGCCTGCAGCCAGATGGTGAGAGGACCGGCACCCTGTTTCAAGGCGGGCTCCAGAATATCCCATTGACGTTGCGCCAGCATCAAAAGCAGCCAGTGCACACGCAGGGATTCCAGGGCTTCCGGCTTATGCCGAAATAAAAATTCCTGAACCTCGCGCACGAGATCCTGACTGGTCGTGTCATTCCATATCGGTGTGGGCAGCCGGGACTGGGTCACGAGGTGCGAACGGAGGCGTTTTTCCAGAGCCCTGGCATCCGGCCGGGTTGTGGTTTCCAGAAGCCGTATGGCTCCGGGCAGAGCGGGTGCCATATCCAGCGGCTCATAACTGCCCTGGCAGTTTTCCTTCCAGGCCGCATGGGCTCCGGAATGCATGCAAAAGACCAGAACGCAGACGATGCCGCGCCATATCCGGGTCACGGCCCGGGGCCTGCTGGTTTGTTTCTGCATGAACATACCCGTCCGATCTCTTGGGCCATAAGCTCTGCATCCAGTATAACCTACGGAACAGGCAGCTCCCAGAGCAGACGCGGATAATCCTGGCTGGAGTAAGACCAGATCGTTCCATCCCAATTGGAATAGAGCGAAGAACCGAGCATTTCACTGGTGTTCTTGCCGATACCGGCATCGCTCGTGTTGCGACCGGAGGCCTGCTTGTCCCAGTAACTGTAAGGAGCATCCTGCGGCCCGTCCGGGTTCCAAAGGGTTCCGACCAGACCACCGAAGTTGCTTTCACTGGAGACCTTGTCCACCTTGCCCGAAGCATAAACTTTCTGGATCACATCCCCCACCTGCCCGGCGAAACCGCCGACGCTTTCATTGCCTTTGACCGTGCCGCGGGCATAGCAGTCGGTGATCGACACGTTATGGCTGTTGTTGCGGAACGCAAGGCCGAGGAAGCCACCCACGTTGGTGTTCCCTGTGACATTGCCCAGCGCCAGACTTTGACTCACTTCAACCTCGGCTCCTTCGATTTGAGCGATCAAACCTCCGGCGTAGGTGGGGCAGGTGACTGCACCCGATGCTGCGTTCTGCCTGATGTAGGCATAGGCGCGGACGCGACCGATCATGCCCCCACAGCGGGTATCGCCGGTCACGGCTCCGGTGGCTGTATTCTGCTGCAAATTGTTCAGGCGGGTGGTGTTGCCGTTTTCCAAATAACCCACGAGGCCACCGACTTCAGCATTCCCGGTGACGCTGCCTGATGCCGTGGAGCCGGTAATTTCACCACGATAATAGCCGACAAGGCCACCGACTTCATTCCGACCGACGACTGTGCCGGAAGCCCTGGCCCTGGTAATCGTGGAACCATCGGAATCCGCGTAAGCCCTGCCCACCAGTCCACCCGCATAGTCACCGTTGAGCGAGGTGACATTGCCGGTCGCAAAGGAATCCACAATCAAACCTCGGCGCATTTCACCGACAAGCCCACCGGCATAACCCACGGCTGTGATGTCCCCGGCCGAGGAACTGTTATCGATTTCAAAATTATCGCCATAACCGATCAGACCACCAGCCTTCGCTGGGCTCGTGACGGTCTTCAAATTCACACAGTTTTTGATCAGGGCCCGCTGTGTGGTCGACCGGCCGTAGATGCGACCGGCGATCCCACCTGCGGTATCCGAGCCTGTGACGGGCGGAACCTGCACAGGTACCTCGGCGACCACGGTTCCGTTGTTATTGCAGTTGATGACGTTGCCATAGGTGAGCTGACCAAAGAGTCCGCCGGCATAGTAACGACCGGTAACAGATCCACTGAAGCTGGCGTTGGTAAATTCCGTGGTATTGGTTTCGCCGATCAGACCACCCACATAGTTGCGACCCACCACGGTTGCGCTCGACTCAATTTCATCCAGAGTCCCGTTCGTCAGCTGACCGATGAGGCCGCCGGTGTACTGAGCCCCCTGTCCGGCATCATCGCTGCACGTGACAGAGCCTGAGGAAGTGGCGCCGCTCAAGGAATACGTGCTGGCGGCCCAGTGTCCCGCCAGACCCCCGGCATAGCATTGGTTGCTGTTGCCCGTGGCCAGGACGGTTCCGTTGAATTCCAGATTGCTGCCGCCCCAAATTTTTCGACCAAACAGCCCGCCGACGAAGCGACGACCGGTGACCGTGGCAAAGGACATCATGTTAAAGGCATTGCCGTGGCAACGTCCGATGATGCCGCCCGCATAGGCGTCGGCTGCGATGACGTCACCTGTGGAGAAAATACCGTCCAGCGTAATGTATTCGGCACCGACGGTCGCATCTCCGTTGTAGCTGACCGTGCCCACACCGCCCGCGAGCATGCCGACATACGAGCGGCCGCGCACCTGAAAGTTGATCAAACCGAGGTCGCGCACATCGGAATAGTTCAGAATTTTGAAGAGGCCGACAAAGTCCTGGTTGATATCATCATAACTCCAGTTGGCAATGATGTAGTTATTGCCACGGATGGTGCCTCGGAATTCGCTGACGGAGTCATTGGTAAGAGGATCAAAATCCAGGCCGAAGAGGTCGATGTTTTCCCCGAGCGCATAGTAGCGACTATAGGGCTGGCTGCGAATGCTATTCAGATGCGCGGCCGTGCAGATGATAAAGGGATCCGCTGCGGTCAACCCGGATCCATCGGCGAAATTCGCATCCCAGTCGGAAGGCCGATTGCAGATATTCGTACAACTGCCCCCGCTCGGATCACAGTAATGATAGGCTTCAGCCAGGACAGCCGACGAACCATCCGGGTTTTGAACCGTAACGGCCACGGTGCTTTCGGTTGCCGCGAGCGGAGCGTTGCAAAGGATATGCTTGCGCGAAATAATGTCAACCGATGAGCAGTTGGATGAACCGATACTGACCGTGGCGTTGGGTTTGAAGCCATCACCAACCAGCACCAGCGTATTGCCGCCTGCCAGGGGCCCTTCGGTCGAGCGCACCGAGGTCAGGGTCATGCGATTGTTGGATTCTATGGTCAGATGTTTGGTGGCCTTGTTGCCATCACTATCCTGGGCTTCCAGAAGATAATGAATATACGTGTCGGTGTTGATCGGACCTTGCAGGTTGGCCTTGGTGGTGGTGCCCCCTTGCGCGGCCAGCACGGTGTCCGAGGTGTTGGCCTTGTCATCCGGGTTGCTGGAAATTTTCTGATAGATGCGATAGAAAATGGAACCGGCGGCGGTGGCGTTATCGGACGCGGTCCAGCTCAGAGTCCAATTCCAGCTGGAATCGGTCTTGTCACTGGTGAAGCTGCTGATCACCGGAGGCACCAGATCCGGTGTCGTGATGGATTTCACGTTGGCATCACAGGTGCGGTTGCCCGTGCCATCGACGGCGCAGACTTCATAGAAATAGGTGATGCCGCTCGCATAATCCGTTCCAGGATCGGTCCAGGTCAGATCCGAGGTGCGCTGGACCAGCGAGGCATCCCCTGTATCCGGATCGCTCGGATTGGAGAAGGTGGTCCCTGATTTGCGCCAGACTTCATAGTTGATCACGGCGCCGGGTTCCAGGGCATACTGATTATCGGTCGCCAGACTCCAGTTCAACTCGGTGCTGGCGTCGGCATACACGGCGGTCAGCTGGGAAGCAAAGACGGGTGAGGTGGTATCACTCGTGCGCTTTTTGGTGGCGCTGACCAAAGGATCCAGCTGGGTCACGTTACCCGCCGCATCGTAGGCGCGGACATGGAAGATATAGGAACGGAACGGATCCAGACCGGTAATCGGACAGGAGGTCAGGGGAACCGGACAACCCTGGGCCGTGCAAGGACAATCCCACACCGGGGCATCCAGCAGAACATTGGTGGTCGGATCGACGAGATAAACTTTAAAACCTTTGTAGTCGGTCCAGTCGCTGGGCGCGATCCAGGCCACGTTCACCGTGCCTTCCACCGGAGTCGTCAAATCAGGCTCCGCGCCGATGCCGAGGAAGCCCGGTGGTGGTTCAATATCCGGCAGGGTCAAGGTTTGCGGCACGGTCAGCGCCGAACAGTTCTGCGTCCCGCCGGCTATGCTGCCGCCGTTATCACAGGCATTGACCAGCACATAAATATCCTCGCCGCTGTTCAGGTTGATCGTACTCTTGTTGAGGCTTGTGCCGGACTGGGCCGTCGCCTGGGGCAGTTTCAAAAGAGTGACCGGAACCTGCGTGGGATCGGGATTGCTCTTCCAGATCTGCACCTGGTATTCATAAACGTCGGTGGCCGCTGAGGGACTCCAGACCAAAGTCAGTTGGCCTGTTTCCTTGTCGAACGTTACCGACTGAACCCCATCAAAGCCGGGGGCTGTGGTATCGAGTGTGGAGCGACTCAGGGAAAGCGTGGTGGCCGATATGTTGCCGGCCTTGTCGCGCGCTTTCAAGCAGACACTATACGTGGTCTTGGGCTGCAGACCCGTGATGATCGCTTCGCCTTCCTGCGCGGCCGTAAAATCGCTCGCCGCAAATATTTGATGTATGGAGGTCAAGGAACAGGCGTTGCCAACTCCGGGCTGAACCAGAGCGATGTATTCCCAGGTCCCGTACTTGTTGCTGTCGGATTCCAACTCCAATGCGGTAAAGCGGGCCCGCAGAGTGGTTTCCTCCTGACCCGTGCTGCCGTGAATCAGACTGGTCATGCCCGGGAAATTCGGTGCCGTGGTGTCACCGGAAAAAATGGTGCGCGCTGTGGTTACCGTATTGGTGTTGCCAGCTGGATCCTGATCACGAACGATCACGTGATAGGTGGTGTTGTCGGTGATATTGGTGTAAACCAGCTCCGTAGGCACCTGTCCTGGAGTCGTCACGGGAACAGTCATCGCGTTGGTATAGTCGACAAGATTGCTGGAAACCGGCCCATCCTTCTTGATATAGACGAGACGTTTGCTGATCCCGCCCAGGGACGGAGTCCAGGGTGCGGTGATCACAAGGCCGCCTTCCCGTACCGTGAGCGCGGAGGCGCCGGTGGTTTTGGGAGCACCATCATCGCGCGTGCTGGCGAGCAGCGCCAGCGTATTGCTGTCACAGATGCCTTTGATGGAGCAGGCGCGCACACCGAAGGCATAAGCCAGGTCATCACCGAGTTCCGTCAGTTCCACTTCCATCGTATCCCCGCCCACCGCTGCGATGGGATCGGCCTCCCAGTTCACCGTTGTGCCCGGGTTTGCATAGACCTTGAAGGTCCGCGTGGGAACGCCGGTGCTGACGCCCCAGCGTACCATCGCGGTATGCGCGGAGGTAATTTCCACCGTGCGAATGCCTTTAAAGGTCGGGGCATTCGAGGTCAGGGTCCCAACTGTGAGTTTGGTGTTGCCGGTCAAGGCCAGGTCCTTGTAGGTGGCCACACAGGAGTATTGATAGACTTCACCTTCCTGCAGACCGATGTCCATATACTCCGTCACACCCTTGTCACGGGTGGCGAAAACCTGGGCGCCGTTTCGATAAATTTTGAATGTTTCGAACTCCTCTTCCGGCCAGGCGAAGTTGATGCGAATGCGATCGGCGCCGCGCGCCTCACCTTCGATGCAGCCTTCGAACACGGCACTGGATTCCGGAATGGTCACGGTGATGATTTTGGTATTGCGATCGGTCCGGCCCTTGGGGTCGGTGGAACGCACGCCATAGCTCAGGATGGTGCCCGGCCGAACCCCACGAACGGAGATCTGAAGCTTGGTATCCGTGGTGATGGCGACCGGTTTGCTGAACGCGGGACCTTCGTAAACAGTATAGTTCACATCCTGGCCCTTCAGGCTCGTCACCAGGGTGGGCCATTCGAGATAAACGTCATCACCAATCAGTTCGGCCTTGGAAATTCCCTCATAGCCCACGGCGCTTTCAATGCTCAGGATCACCACGCGCGGATTGGTGTCACTGCGTCCGTCGGCAGCCACGGCCCGAACCTGGAAAGCATAGTTGCCGGGCAGCAGCGAATCGATTTCATAGGAATTCAAATCCCCGGCTATCACCTGCAGAAGTTTGCCCTTGGTGACGGGAGCCTCCGAATCCGGCAGATCGAGAAGCACGGTGGATGTCCCAGTGGAGGTGCTGCCATCCCCTTGCAGCCAGGTGACGGTCCGCGTCTTCGGCTTCAGAAAGTCGAAAATGGGTTTTTCCGGCTGTTCGCCCGGGCCTCGATTTTCCGGCCTGGGCTGGTCGGTGTTCGGCTTTTTGGGATTCAGATCGTCGGAGGACGGCGTTCCGGTGGCCGTGAGGTCCTGCAGATAAATCTGATAGCCGACCACGGTAATCGCGCTCGGCTGATCCCACATCAAAATCAGTCCGCCTTTGGAGGATATCTCGATGGCCTTGAGCCCCTTGAAGAGGATGGGCTGGGATTCCTGAACCGTTTTAATCTTGTCGCAGCCCAGCACCCCAAGGATCAGGCTCAGGCTGGTCAGAAACCATGGGAGGAAATGTTTCATGGCTTCAACCCCCCGGCCCGAAGAGGGTGGGATAGGCTCCGCTCTTGATGTCCCAGATGTCGCTATCATAGTTGATAAAGGTGCTTGGATCCTTCATTTCAAAGGTGGTTTTACCTGTTCCACCGGCACTGGTGCTGCGCCCGGACGTGTTCTGATCGTAATAACATTCCGGGGCTGACAGTGTGCCGCCATTGACGAAGCGTCCAATAAAGCCACCGAGGTTGGATGCAGTCAATCCCTGGGTCACAGCCCCGGTCGAGTAGGAGCGCGTGATCACGGCCGCGGTTAAACCGGCAAAGCCACCCACATCTGATTCACCCTGCACAGCGCTGCGCGAATAGTTGTTCATCACTTGAATGTCGGCATCATAGCGATAACCGTAGCCGAGGAAACCACCGACCCGCGTTTTGCCGATCACCCGGCCGATCGAATAATTTTTCTCGATGAGGGCGGGAGTCGTGTCGATGGAACCGGCGAATCCGCCGACGTTGGCGTCGCCTGTGACTTCGCCCGTGGCATAGGAATGACGAATTTCCATGTTGCGATAGACATAGCCGATAAAGCCCCCGACGTGATCCACCGCAGCACTCACCGAACCGGTCGCGTAGCTTTCTTCGATAATGGTGTGCACGCCGCCGGAGATATCATAGTTGCGTCCGCAGAAGCCACCCACCATGGAGTTGCCCACCACCACGCCGGTCGCATAGTCCTTGGTAAAGGTGCCGCGACACTGCCCGGCGAATCCGCCGACGTAGTTATTGCCGCTGACATCGCCTTTGGCAAAGGAGTTGGTGATCACATGGCCGCCACTGGAATCCATGACGCCGACAAAGCCACCGACGTTATCGTAGCCTGTGGCCACCACATCGCCGTTGGCAAAGCTTGCGTCGATGACCACGCTGGTTTCGGCCCAACCGAGGAAGCCACCTGCCTGGCCGCGGGCACCGTTGACATCACCGTTGGCCGAGGTGCCCGTGACATCGGTATTGGACGCGCTGCCGATTGCACCGCCGGTGCGGTAGGTGCCAAGATTGGTGACATCCCCATAGGCACTGCAGCTTTGAATCAGATTCCGTCGTTCCGTGCCTGAAGGCTGGGCGCCGCCTGCAGAGTTGCCGACGAGGCCACCGACGTGGCTGTAATAGGACGTAACCGTAGCGGACGTGGTGCAATTGGTCAGAACACCGCGATGCAGCAGACCGACCATGCCGCCGGTTTCATAGCCGCTGGTATAGGATGAGTTGCCGCCGGTCACCGTTCCCTGGACCTGAACACCATCGATCGTGCTACGGACCAGGCCGCCCACGGCGCCGCCCGTCCGTCGATCCCCGGTGACGGAACCAATGAACCAGCTGTCGCTGAGCGTGTGATCATTTAACCGTCCGATCAGACCGCCGGTTTCCAGGACGTCGGTTGCCGAATCGCGCTCGCATAGGACGGTGGCGGTCGCATTGATTTCACTGGCAGTCCCGTCGTTCCCATCCCAATAGCCGACCACACCCCCGGTATTGCAGGCGCTTCCCGTTGGATTCGAGCTGACGGTCCCTTCGAAATAGAGATTGGATGCATTCTTATTCTTATAGCCGATGACCCCGCCGACTGTGACCGTGCCCGTCACCGTTCCATAAGCGGCCATATCAAAGGTCTGGACCAAAGCCCGCCCCATGATGCCGCCCACGTCCTGACGTCCGGTTACGGTTCCTGACATCATGATGTTCTGAACGATCGTGTTGGCGTCATTGGATGTGTCACCGACCAGCGCACCCACGCGATCGCGGGCTGTGATGCTCACATTGACGAGCTTCAGATCCGAGACCTTGCTATTGCCGGCGATGATGCGGATAAAACCATAATAGTCCTGGCTGGCATTATTATGGCTGAGGTTGGCGATGATATTGCCATTGCCCGTGAGGTTGCCCTGGAAACTGGTGCTGGAGTTGGTGACGAGAGGTGTCCAGGCCACGCCGTCGAGATCGATATTTTCCATGATGGAAAAGTAGCGGCCGTTGGCGATGGTTCGCACGTTGTTCAGATGGGTGGCATTGCAGATGATATAAGGTGTCGCGAGCGTGGTGCCCCGACCGGTTTCCATGGCAAAGGTGGTTTCCCAGCTCGCCGGGTTGTTGCAAATATTCGTGCAGTTGACGTCCGCTGTGCAGTAAGTGTAGGCGTTATTCATGGTGGCTGATGAGCCATCGCTATTGCTGATGGTCAGCGAATAGGTATTCTGGGATTTGGCCGGCGTGCGACAAAGGATGTGGCGCGACGAGACAATCTGAATGTTCTGACAGGACGTGCCGCCGATGGTCACTGCTGAGCTGCTATGAAAGCCACTGCCTTCGATCAGGATCAGGCGGTTGCCTGTGGTGGGACCTTCCGAAGTGCGCACGGCACTGATCGTGATCAGGTTTTGCGAATGGATATCGATCTGCCTCGTGGTGGTGTTGCCGGCTTCGTCGGTCACCATAAGCAGATAATGAATGTAGGTGTCGGTGTTCATCGGGCCGGTCAGGCCGGTGGCTGTGACACTGCCCGTGGCCGTGTAGATGGTGGCGTCGGATTCCAGCACCTTTTCCGTGGGATCGCTCGACATACGGGCTTTGATCCGGAAGAGCAGATTCGCATTGCTTGAGGTATTGTCCGCGGCGGTCCAGGTCAGGTCCCATGATTTGGACGTGCTGGTCTTGTTGGTGGCAAACGCGCTGATGGTTGGCGGCACCAGGTCGGGAGTCTGCACGGATTTATAAGTGCCGTCGCAGGCTTCATTGCCGCTCGTGTCCACTGCACAGACGGTATAATAGTAGGTCGTACCGCTGACGAGATTGGCCGCATCAAAATAGGTGCGATCGGCGATCTCAGCCAGCGCCGGGCCGGAGGCGGACGGATTCAAGAGGTTGCCAAAGTTGGTGCCGGTCTTGCGATAAATGCGATAGAGCAGCGCCGCGCCTTCCTCGTTCGTATACTGATTATCCGTGGCGGCGGCCCAGTTGAGAAGAGAACCGCCGTCCTGAAAGCTGAGCGAAAGGTTGGAAACGAAGACGGGTTTGGTCAGGTCGACCGTTCGTTTGTCGGCAAAGGACATCATCGGATCAAGTATGGTGTAGTTCCGCGCCGTGTCATAGGCTCTGACATGGAATCGATAGGTGCGGAAGGTATCGAGACCCGTGACATCACAGGCGTTCAGATGATCCAGACAGCCCGGCATCATTGTGCAGGCGCAGTCCTTGACGAGGGTGAGATTGTTGCTGGAATCCAACGTATAAATCTGAAAGCCGGCGTAGTCTGACCAGTCGCTGGGCTCGATCCATTTCACCGTGATCTGCCCTTCGGTGGCCGCGATCAGATCCGAGGATGCCGCGATCCCCATAAAGCCGGGAGGCGGCTGAATATCCGCGAAGGTCATCGACAGACCCTGGGCCCGCGCAAAGGGGCTGCAGTTTTTTGTGCCGCCGTTGATCACATCGGCGTTATCACAGGCGTTGACCACCACTTCCAGTGTGGCTTCACTTTGGAAGGGAACCACGGTGCTGTCAAAGCTGAAGGAATTGGGCGATTGCGCGGCACTCTGCTGGATGGTAATCGGCAGTGCGGTGGTCTCGTTTTTGAGCGTCAGCCAGGTATCGATCTTATAGGTGCTGATGTCCGCGGCTGTGGAAGGGTTCCAGGTGAGCTTGACGACGCCACGATCCGCATCAAAGGTCAGGGTTTGCAGACCATCAAAGTCAGGTGCGGTTTTGTCCTGGGTCTGCCGGCTCAGATAGTTGGTGTTGGTGGATAGGTTGCCGTTGGCGTCGATGACCTTGATACAGACAGAATAAAGAGTTCTGGCCGTGAGACCTGGAACGGTGTATGTGGTGCTGCCTTCGGGAATCAGGAGGGCGTCCACGCTGAACTTATAATAATCCTCGGCACAGGCTGCACCGCCGCCTTCCCGAATATAAAAGCGATAGGCGAAGGCGCCACGCGGATGCTGCTGATAATTTTGAATGGCCTGGAAGGTGGCCGTCAGCGTGGTTTCCTCCTGACCGGCTGGACCTGCCGCAAGACCATTGGCGCTCAAGCCGTTGAAAGCCGGCGGACTCAGGTCACCGACGGCCACCGTCACGACGCGGGTGTTGCTGCTGATCTGCCCGTGTTGATCTTCATCCCTGACGATGATGTGATAGGTCTTGCCGCCGGCCATGTTCGCGAGTGTGATCGTGCGTGGCGGATTGGTGACATCCGTAACGTTAATGGTTTGAAAAAGAGTGTACGTGCTGATATCGGTGTTCGGTTCGCCACCGATCTTGGTGTAAACCTTCCGCTTCAGGACACCGCCGTGCGCGGGACTCCAGGGCACCTGGATCACGATTTGACCGCTGCTCACGACGGCACTCTCAGCCCCTATGGTTTTGGGAGCCCCATCATCCGGCATGGTCAATTGAATTTGCTCGGTGTTGGGATCGCAGACGCTGACGCCGCAGGCCCGCACGCCGAACGCGTAGGGCAGATCATCGCCGAGTCCAGTCAGAGCCGTGCTCAGAACACTGGGCTCAATGGTCGAGGCCGGGGTGGAGGCCCAGTCCACGGATGTGCCCGGGTTGGCATAAACCTGGAAAGATTGAGCCGGCACGCCAGTGGTCACGCCCCAGGAGACGGTGGCCTTATGCGCACTGTCCGCCTGCACGTTGGTGATGCCGCGGAAGGTGGGCGAATTGCTCGACAGAGTTGCTCCCTTGATCTGGTTGCTGCCGGCGATGATATCCTTGCCGGCCACGCCCTGACAGGTATAGGTGTAGTATTCCCCTTCCACGAGGCCGCGATCGATAAAACTTGTGACCGAGCGATCGAGTGTGACGAACGCCTCCTGCTGATCACGATAGATGCGCATCGCACTGTAATTCTCGGAAGGCCATTCAAAATTCACTTTCACCCGATCCGCACCCAGACCCTGCACGGACAGGCAGCCCAGGTAGTTCTTGTTGATCACGGGTACGGTCAAAGGCAGTAGGGTGGTGTTGGTTTCCTCGACGCCTCGAGCATCGACAAAGCGCACACCGTAGTAGAGGGTGTCACCGGCATTCTCACTGAGCAGGGAGATGGCGATCTCGGATTCCTTGGTATAGGCCACGCGTTCGTTAAACGCCGGACCCTTGTAAACGATGTACTGATAGGTATCCGTCGCACGTATGTTGGGGTAGGGGATCCATTTCAGATGCGCATCGCTACCGATGACTTCGGCGATCTGCAGCCCTTTGAAGAGCTGGCTGGCACTCACCTGAATCAGGCGGGCGCTCGTGTTGCTGTCACGACGTCCATCCACGGACAGCGCGCGGACCTGGAACAGGTAATAGCCCTCGTCGAGGCTGGCCGTCCGGAACGAACTCCGATCGGCGCTCACAAGAGCCACAAGACGCCCCTCGCTCATGGGGTTCAGGTCGGCCGTCGTCGTGACGATCCGGGAGATGTCCCCTTCCGCGGTGGTCGTTTCCTTCTCTTCCGTGCTGGTGTCCGGCGTCGTGGTCGCGTCGCTTAAAGTTTTGGCCTGCTCTGCATCAATGGGCTGGACATAGACTTCATAATTTTCGATGAAGACCGTAAAGGGGATCTTCCAGGTGATGATATAGCTATTATCAGAACTGGCCTGAACGCCGGTGATGCCGGAAAACGTGATGGGGTTGCTTTCCCCTGCGGTCTGCAACTTGTTGCACGACAGCAGGAAGAAGAGGAGGAGCGTCAATGCGAAATTTCGCGTTTGCATAGACCCCAAGCCAAATAAGAGTTAAGCCCATCAATAGGAAGCTTCGGCTAAGATTTCCCGAACTTGAGGCGTGGGGTGGGGGACGATCATGACGCGTGGTAAGGATCGCGCAAAGCCGAGATGTTTGGCCGCGTTAATTTCTACGCGGAAGGATGCTTTCGCAATTCATGATTAAAGGTAATAACGCCAGGACAAGGTGAACTCGGAGGCATTTTGCGTGGATTTCTCGATGCTCATGGCCATGGAGAGCACGGTGGTCATCACATCAAGCCCGAGACTGGCCTGCGTACCATACTTCCAGGTGAGGCGTAGTCCAGTGTCGAGATGCACGTTGGAACCCGTGAGCTCCAGCGCTCCCACAGCGGATGGTGTGGCGGAGAAGCTCGCATAGCCGAGACGCCAGACCCAGCCGAGACCGAAGGTGTTGCTGCTGGCCAGGATGCCAGGCTTCAGGCGATGGATTTGCAGTTTCTTGCCGCCCAGAAAATTCCAGGTGAGGCTGCCGTTCACACCTTTGCGAATGACCTGCAGACTGCCTGCATCGATCAGAAGATCCAGGGCGGCGGCACTGGAGAAGCGTGAGAACAGATATTCGTTGTAGACAGACATCCCCGTAAGGAGGCCGCCAAAGCTTTTCGAAAAATTGTCCTTGGTCGTGAACGTGCCGAATCCGGCGCCGAAATGCAGATCGAGATCCCAGGGATTTTTCGTCGGCACGGGAATGGTCTTGGTCACCTTGCCCTCGCCATCGCGATCCTGAGCGAAAGCGGGAGCGGTCAGCATGAGCAGCAGCAGAAGTTTTTTCATGGCTGACTCAGGCGCAGGAGTTCTTCAATGTCCCGATCCTCGGGATCCAGGTTTTTGGCTTTGAGAAATGCCGCCCGGGCTTTGGGCTTGTTGCCTTCCGCCAGGAAACTGAGCCCGGTGATGATATGGGGTGCCGCGATATCAGGCTGTAATTGATTGATTTGTTTGGATATTTCGCGGGATGTATCGAGGTCCCTGGCCGTCAGTGCTTTGTAGGCCCGCATCAGCATGCGGAAGGAACGGTTCAGATCCTGGATGCGCGAGGCGGCATCATTCTCGGCGCTATCGTCCTTGCGTTCGAGCCGCAGGGTGATTTCGGTTTTGGCGTCTTCAAGCGGTTTGACCACCCAGAACTGCGGGTGCACATCTTCACCCCAGACCCGGATATATTGCTTTTTCAATTTATCAATTTCAATGGCGACGGGTGTTTCACCGACCAGATCGCCTTCACCTGCCTGGTCATCATAGTCCACGAGGCTGACATTGGCCTTTTCGTTGCTGACGAGGGTCAGGGTTTTGGTGGCACAAGCGCTGGCCAGGGATAAGCTTATATAACTGATCAGAAAGATTTTCTTTTTCATAATTCCCTTAACCCCGGCAGATAACAGTCGATAAGCACAGATATCAGGTGCAATCCGCCCTGTCGGTGTCCGTAAAGGAAGATCCCATGGCCAGTGGCAAGCTATCAGCCTTCGCGCTTTTCCTCATTCTAACATCCGGCGTTTCATGGGCACAAGGCGCGCGCAATAAGGAGGTACCGATCAAAGCCTCCGCTGAGTCCCAGGCGGCTCTGGTCCGTCATGCCTTTGCGAACGAGCTGCAGACGATACTGCAGAAATTTCTGAAACCGCATCAGTATGCGGTCGATGTCCAATTCAAGCTGCCAGCCAATGCTCCGGGCATTGGCGACGTCCCTTATGCACCCGATAGCATCATTGCCGAATCCTTTCAGGGCCTGCCGAGCGCAGCGCAGCTCAAAAAACTGCAGGACCTGAAAGTCAAGGTTCTGGTGCCGCAGTGGATGGAAGGCCAGACCAAATCCACGCTCCAAAGACTTTTGGCCCGACATTTGGAACAGCTGATGGGAACCGCGGTTCCTTTGGAACTGCAAAGTGTCCCACTCAACGTCGAGGAACCGGCCCGACCCATTCCTGGGCTCAGTCCTATCGCAGGCGGCACGACCGTGGACTCGCGGCGTGAGGTCGAGGAGCTGAAGGCGCAGCTGGACAAGGAGCGCGAGCAATTCCGTGAGGAACTGCGGGAAATGCAGGATAAAATCGTGAACAATGGCAAAAGCGGGAGCGGAACTGTTACTGCGCCGGCGAGTCAGAACGCATTTCAAAGTTTCTGGGAATTTGCCAAGGCCAATCCGATGGGAGCCGCCATCGTTCTGATCCTGATCTATGGCGGCATCTTCACGCTGGCCTTTCTGCCTTCACGCTCGATGTCGAGTGGTTTGGGGGCGATTCAAAATGCCTTTGGAGCCATCGCCAAATCCATCAAAGGCGTGGGGGATTCCATGGCCCGCTCAGGCGCCGGCAGCAGCAGTGGCAGCGACAGCATGGAACGGGTGCAGGCCGCGGCTGTCGCAACGGCCCCTGCGGCATCCTCGGTGGCCACCAGCAGCAAGTCCCAGCAGCCGAGCTATCCCGAACTTCGCGGGATCCTCCAGGAGATTCAAAAGCAGCATAAGCCTCAGGCGGATGCGATTGTCATCGAAATGCTGCAGAATTTTTTAACGCAAAGCGGCCAGGCTTTCAAAGCCGTACTGGTGCTGGAACTCCTTGGGCCGCAAAATGCCAATCGCATCTTTGAACAGCTCGCTTCGGATCAGAAGGATCAGGTGCTGCGTTTGATCAATCAGACGGAACGTGCGGTGACGGATAAAACGGAAGTCCTCTATGAACTCGCGGAAGCCTATCAAACCCGTCTGTTGGCGGCCAACTGGAAGGGTGGCACGCGCGCGGCTTTGAACGAGGATCTGCAGCGGGCGCTTGGAACACTGAAAGCGGATGAACTCAGCCTGATCGCCCGGCAGTTGAAAACCGAGGACGGTCTGCGCCGCTTCATGCTCTATCTCGATGCCCCAAGCCTTGTGCAGCTGATGCAGGGTTTCAAACGCCATCCGCAGGAAAGGGAGCTGGCGCTCAGGTCCTTGGCGGCCATGCCGGAAGCTTTGGATGCGGGGCATGCGGATCGTGAGATTGATGGCATCGTGCAGCAGTATCTCACCCGCAAGCGTGAGGATCGTTATCTGCCTTACCTGGCTCACTATGAAACCATCATTGCCCAGAGTGGTGAGGATATGGAAGACGATCTGATCGAACAGATCAGTCGCAGCAATCCCAACATCGGCCAGCAGCTGCGCCGTCGCGTGGTCACGATCGGCAGTTTCTTTACGCAGTCCGAATCCGTGCGCAACGATCTGCTCGGACCTTTCTCCAACTATGAGCTGGCGGTTTTGCTGTCAGCTTTCCCGGATGAACAGAAGAAGGCCATGATCATGGCCAGCATCGAAGCGCCGCGCCGCGAGCTGGTGCAGGAGCAGATGCACATGCTGGTCGATGAAAACAAATACGCCCTGGCGGATACGCAGCGGAATCTGAAATCCCGTTTGAAGGATGCCTTGCGGGTGCTCCGGGCCAATCAGATGCATGACGTGGCTGCGAACGAGGAGGCAGAGGAAACGCCTGACACCACTTCGGGTGCCGCGGCCTAGCCCAATTTGAAATGATGGATATCGATGGGAAGGTCATGGCCATCCACCATGACCTTTTCGTTTTCATAATGACTTTTCTTTTTCAGAGTCGAACCGAAGCGGGACACAGCATAACGCCCCGGATCGGCAATCAAAACGTGACATTTTTGTCCGGCATGCCGCAGGATGAAGTCCTCGAGCTGCGGATAGAGGTCGGGTTCATAAAGGATGTCACTGCCGAGGATCAGATCATAAGTGCCGAGCCGGGTTCTGGCATTTTGAAACGAGGTCAGATGAAAGGTCAGTGACTTCAACTGATTGCGCTGACAATTGCGGGCCAGAAGGGACGCCACACCCGGATGATGATCCATGGTTTCCACCTGGGCCCCCAGACGGGCGCAGAGGAGGCTTGGCAAACCCAGGCCGCAGCCAATTTCCAATACCCGCTGACCGCGGAGGGGCCAGGTTTTGGCCAGAAGCCACGAGGCCAGACCTTCGGCGGACGGCCACAGACTGCCAAAGAGTGGCGGCTCCGGCAGGTCCTTGGCCGGATCACTCAATTCATCAAAATGGGCTGAAAATTCGCGGTCAAGATCCGCAAAGAGTTCCAGCTCAAAACGTTCCTGAGCCAACTGGACTGTTTTTACTGTAAAGCGATTTTCCATAATTCCATTGTTCATGATCTCAAAGCGTCGGATCAATGGGAAAAACTTTCCTACCCTGGGTGAATTTCCAAGTCAAGCGTGGCTCAATATTTCAGCGGAAAGCCCGAAAGGAAAAGGGGATTTAAAGGATTTCCATGGGTCCAGGGAGGGCCGATGAGCGTCTGGAACAGCCAACTCTTCACCGATGTCGAGCGTCTCTATGAGCTCTGTGGCATTCGTGTGGCGCGGGCGCGAACTTCGGATGGTTCCAGGATCCTGCTCAAATCCTTCAACCGCGCCCAGCTCCCCGAATGGGATGTTGGACTGCTTGAGGCCGAGGCTCAGCTGCTGGAAAGCTTCCGTCTGCCCTGTTTTCCCGAGCTGATCAGTCTTTGGCAGGAGGAGTCGACCACCTGGGCGGCCTATCAATTCCATGAAACGCTGAGTCTTGATCACTACCTGCACATTGAAACCCTGAGCCTTGCGGACAAACTGCGCATTGGTCAGCGCATTCTGGATGCGTTGAGCATGATGCACGAGGTTTCGCTCATTCATCGCACGCTCTGTCCGCATCTGATTCGTATCAGCAAGGATGGCCAGCGGATCCTCTTTCAGGATCTTTATTTCTCGGTTCATGAAGGTCACCGCGGGGCTCTGGTGCAGGATATTCCATTCCCCCAGGTCTCGCTGCCGTTCATGGCGCCGGAACAGTTTGGACAGATTGAAAACCGCCTGTCGCGCGCCAGTGACTACTACGCGCTCGGGCAGGTGCTCTATCGCATTTTTTCCGGAGCCAATGCCTTTCTGGGCCAGGATCCGCGCGAACTTCTCTATCAGCATCTTTCGGTGACACCCCGACCCTTGCACAAGGTGGTCGAAGGCCTGCCGATTCCCTTGTCCCAGATCGTGCATAAACTGCTCGAAAAGGTTCCGGTGGATCGTTATCTCACCTTCGAAGGCATCCGGACGGATTTGAACCAGGCGGCGGCGATGGTGGAAGGTCAGGCTCCGATGAGCACGCGCTTTCCGTTGGCCAGCACCGATGTGCTCGACAAGCTCACCATTCCGGAAAAAATCTATGGACGCAGCGAAGCCCTGCAGGCCCTGATTCGCGGTGTGGATCAATTTCTGGAAGGTCGCCCGACCTTCATCATGTTGCGCGGTCCGGAATTTGCGGGCAAGGCACTGCTGGTCAAGGAACTTTGGCGACCCCTGGCGAAGAGCCGGGGATACCTTTTGCAGGGCAGCCTGCAAAAGCATCGCCTCGGCATTCCCTATGAAAGTCTCGCGCTCGTTCTGGACCTGCACATCATGCAGCTTCTGCATCGCCCCAAAAACGAACTGGAATACTGGCGCAAAAAAATTACCGAATCCTGCGGCTCCAATCTCGCCGTGCTGATGGATCTGCTCCCGAGCCTCGACGTCCTGTGCCCGGGAACGCTGCCGCTGCCGGATCTGCCACCGAAGCAGCAGGAAAGCCGTTTTGAATTGACCCTGAAAAACCTGGTCCGGGTCCTCTGCGAACCCAATCATCCGCTGCTGCTCTTTCTGGATCAGCTCCAATTTTTGGACGGCAGCACCGCGCGGCTCCTCATCAGTCTCACGCTGCATGATCCCGTGCCGCATCTGCTCTTCATCGGCGCCTTCCGGGAAGAGGATCCCGAAGCGTCACCGACCTTCAAGGAATTTTTGCAGCAGGCCGCCGCGCAGCCTTCCTATCTGGAAATTCATGTCCCGCGTCCCGAGCGGCAGGACATGGTGCAGATGATTCAGGATATGGCCCGCAGTGAGGATCCTCAGTTTCAAGCGCTGGGGGAGCAGCTGCATCTCATGAGTCATGGTGATGTCAGCATGGTGGCCATGATCATCGAGAAACTTTGCGGCATGGGCGCCCTGCGCTTTGATCCGGCCCGGCATGCCTGGCAGGTTCGTGATGATGTCGTGCGCATCTGCCAGGCCATGTCGCCGAATATGGTGAGCGTGCAGGAAGAATGGCGTTGGCATCCCGGCTACGAATATTTGAAATATGCGGCCATCCTCGGCATCAGCTTTCAGAGCCACGATCTGCATGCCCTGCTCCCTCCCGGGACCGTGCGCTGCGCACTCTACGATACGCTGCATGACGCCATTCAAAGTGGAATGATCGTGGCGGTGCGCACCAGTGAATTCCGACAATTCCAGGTGGATCCGAATCGGCCCTGCACCTTCATGTTCGCTGCCAAAGGCTGGCGTGACAGCATCCTCAATCAGCTGACACCGGCTGAAGGACGCCTGATCCACGAGCAAATCTATTTGTACCTGCGCATCAAAGGCAGCGGCAGCCTGCGCATGCAGAATTTAATGAAAGCCGCCCGCTGCCTGGACCAGGCGCGTTTTCAACAGGCCTTTTTCCATGCCGAGGAAGTGGCCCGCATCAACCTGATGGCCGCGCGTGAAGCCCGCAAAATTTGTGACTATGAACTCTGCCTGCACCTGGTCGAGCAGGCTTTGTCCTGCCTGAGTGCGGATCGCTGGGAAAAGCACTATCAGCTCAGTATCGACCTTTTGACCGAGAAAGCCGCCGCCGCCTTCATGTATGAGCTGCGCGAAGATCTGGATGCCGCCGTGCGCGAGGTCGTGGAAAACGCCCGCAACCCGCTCGATGCCTTTGCCTGTCAGGAGCTGATGGTCGAGGACCTGCTCCGTCGCAATATTTTTCAAGGCATACTTTATGGCAAACGCGTCATTAATGAGCTGGGTCTGGCTGTTCCGGATTTTGCCGGTCGTCCACAGCTCATGAACGAACTGATTCGCGTGATCCGGCTGGGTGACCCGCGCCATGTGATGGAACACATCATGAGCCATGGACCCAATGAGGAAGCCCGCGTGGACGCCGGCTTCCGTCTGGGCGAACGCATTTCCACGGCGGCCTACCTGGTCGAACCTTATTTAGGGCCACTCTTTGTCTGCCGCGGTATCCAGGTTGGTTATGAAAAAGGCTACACGCCCTCCATGCCCATGATCTGTCAGAGTTTTGCGCTCATCCTTTTGGCTCTCACCGGGCGCGTTTCCTATGCCGCTGACCTTTCCGCTCTGGCCCGCACGCAGGCCCGTAAAATCGGAAGCCTGAGCATGCGCTGCCGTGTGGAACTTTTATACCAGGGTTTTATTCGGCCCTGGATCGAACCTATTGGACGCAGTATCCAGTCGCTCCTGGGTAACTTTCAAAAAGCCCTCGACTGTGGCGACTACGAGTTCGCCACGCACTCATTCAACCTTTATGCCATTTACAGTTTTCAGTCGGGCCGTCCTCTGAAAATTTTCCAGGATGAAATGCAAAAATACGCGCGGCTCCTGGATGAGCTGCATCAGGAGCATCTGATCCCGCATCGCAGCGTATTCGTCGAGGCGGCTGCTGTTCTTCTGGGTGAAACGAATGATCCTCTCGCCTTGAAAGGCCCTGCCTTCGATGAGGAGGAATATAGCAACTTCCTCCATACCGTCCAGGACTGCGCGTTCTATTACCATTCCGCCAAACTCATGGTGGCTTTCTATGCGGATGAGTGGGATCGTGCCTGCCATCACGCGGATGAAGCCTTGCGACTCCGGGAGGCCGCGCTCGGCTCCTGGGGCCTGAGCACGGTCCTGTTCTATGGAGCGCTGGCCTGCCTGCGCGGAGTGAGCCACAAGCAGGGACGTGAGCGCTGCAAGCTCGAACGGCAGGCGCGAAAAAATTTGGCCCAGCTCAAGCGTTTCATGAATCAGGTGCCCTGCAACGTGCAGCATCGAGTCTTTATTCTGCAGGCGGAATGGGCGATCCTGGGCTACAAAACCGAGGAGGCCATGCGTCTCCTTCATGAGGCCATGCTCGCGGCCAGAGCCTCGGGTTTTGGCTTTGAAGAGGCCCTGGCCGCCGAGCGACTCGGCTTCCTGTGCCAGGCGATGAAACTTCAGGAAAGCGCTGATCATTGGCTTGGATTGGCCCTGCGACTCTATGCAGAATGGGGTGGCGTGCGCAAGGCCCAGTCGCTTCTGAATCAAGTGGCTCTGAACTCGCCGATGGCCCCCATCGAAGATTTGGTGAGCACGGGCGACAATGAATTGATTTCATTCCGCACCGCGATCGCCGATATTTCGCGTGAGTCCGAGGATCGCCAGCTCTTCAAGAAAGTGGTGGCCTATGCCGCGCAACTTTCCGGCGCGCAAAGAGGGCAGCTGCTCACCCGTGATGGCGTATCGCATCGCTGGAACGTGATTGCCAGCTTCCAGGACGGTCAGGTCGACGTTAAAAATCCTGATGCTATTCAGGATTCCTCAAGCGTGTGTTGGCCTGTGATCGGTTATATCGAACGCACCAGAAGCAAGCTGGTGATCGACGATGCGCACGTTGCTCAGAGCATGCTACCGGGACTGGAAAAAGAGCTTTACATCATTAAAACCGGTGTCCGGGCGATCGTCTGCCTGCCGATCATCACGGGTGATCGGGACGCCTATGAACTTCTGGGGGCGCTTTATCTCGAGCATCGTCAAACCTCGCACGCCTTCAATGGGCAGAAAATAGAAGTTCTGGAATTGCTCGCGCAAATCACCGCCGGGCGTATCGAACTTTCGTCCAAGGCGAGTTCGCTGGAAGCTTCATTCCGCGAGGTTCGGCAAGTGCAAAGTGCCCTGTTGCCAAATCAATCCATCAGCCCACATTACGCTATTTCGCATTATTACCGTTCAGCTGAAATCAGCGGCGGGGATTGGTTTGGTTATTTCGAGGATGAGGATCAGCAGCGGCTCTACCTTTTCGTGGGCGATGTCACGGGTCACGGAGTGCCCTCGTCCTTGATTACCGGGACTGCTGCAGGATCCATATACTCGACCCTCTATGCCTTCCGCTCAGCGAGTGTTAAGCTGAGTCTGGAGGATACTCTGCTCACCCTGGTGAAAGCGACCAATCAAACCGTCTTGGAGACCGGTGCAAAAGTCGATCGACTCATGACGATGGTTTTCATTGGGATCGATACCAAAACCGGGGCAGGAACGATGATCAGCGCCGGCCACCAGCCTGGTCTTTTGCTCGGTCGTCAGCGCGTGAGTGGTTTGAAGGCTGCAGGAAGTCCTTTGGGTCATCGCAGCGATGGCAACTGGAAACCGCGGAGCTTTCAACTGGAAAAAGGCGATGCGCTGTTCCTCTTTACCGATGGACTCCTCGAAAATGTAGGCCCACAGGGCGAGAAGATGAACCTGAGGACGCTGGAAAAGATCCTGGAAAACTCACGATCACCTCAGGAATTAAGGCGCCAAATTCTCGAAGAAGCCTTTCATGTTTGGAAAGAACATAAGCCATCTGACGATGTAACTTTTCTTCTTGTGCGTTGGGGTGATGCTGTGGACAAGGCCCTGGACGCGCCCTGGAGCGATTCCGCTTGAGCCTGAATCAGCCCATTCGACTCTGCATGATTCCTGGGCTTCCATTTTTTCCCGTCTCGACGTAATATTCATTCGACCCCTAATGGGGGCGACAACAGTGTCGGCTTTACAGTCTAGTGTGTCTGTGAAGTCATTGCTTTGATACAAAGGCCGTCCATGCATGGCTTTTGCAGCAAGGCTCTACCACCACTCGAGAGGCTTGTCAGAAATGGGTCCTTTCACCCTCAGCGTTATCTTGTATGCGGCTGCTCACGCCGGACAAAACTGTGAAACGGTCTTTCAGGAAACCGCTGCGAAAGTTAATCCCAATGTGCTGACCAACGGGGAACGCCCCTACCTGGAAGAGCTGGCCTACGCGGCCTGCCAAACGACCAATCCCGACATCATCTGGCAGATCGCCAATCAGGAATCAAGTTTTCGTTTTTTGATCGCGCGCCATAACACCGAGAAAGGTGCTCGCATTTACAAGGGCACCGCTGCCGTCGATTTTCTAAAAGATCTGCGCAAGAAATCCCGCAAAGGCTCGGCGAAGTCGAGCAGCGTGGATGTTGGCGCCATGCAGTTCAACTGGAGCTATCACCAGGAGGGCTTCGGTCATGACCCCGTGCGGATGCTTTCACCGAGCGCTCAGGTGGAATATCTGCTCGAAACTTTTGGCGAATACATCTACCAACGCTGCTCGAGCAAATGGGTCGGCTGTTACCACAACGCGTCGGACAGCGAGCTTGGCTCCCGCTACCAGAAAGCTGTTCGGAAAAAGGGGCGCGTTTTGCAGCTCCAGGCGCTCTACTACCTGAAGGGCGCGCTGAAGGAGATGAGTCCCGAGCAGAAGGCCGCTCTGCCGCGGCTTCGCAAGGAAGAATTCTTTCAGGTCTTGAATCAATCGCGGGATATGCCACTGCCAGAGCGTGAAATTCGCCGCTTTGTTATCAATCCACCTAATCTGGCCCCCGAACCCGCTCCTCTTTTCCGGGATCTTCGCAGCTGAAATCATTGACGGACCCCCGGACTCCCTCGAGAATGGAGGGAGGGGAGGGTCCTGTCTTGAAAGAACTCATCAAACGCCATCTCGTATTCGTCGACGCTGAGCAGACCATGACGGAAATCGTGGCGACCATGCGCGACCAGAATATCAGCAGCGTCCTCGTGCTCAATCACGACCGTGAGGTCGTTGGTATCGTGACGGAACGCGACATCGTGCAGAAGTTCACGCTGCTCGAAAAGCAGGAGAAGCTTCATGCCAGCGTCGCTGCATTCATGACAAGACCCGTGAGCTTTGCCCGCCTCGCGCATCTGGAAGACGATGTGCGGACCATGTTTTTTGAAAGACGCTTGCGCCATTTCCCGGTGAGCGATGGTTCGAACCATGCGAAGGATATCCTCGGCATGCTCACGGTCACGGACATGACCAGCGCTTATCTGAAATCGGCGCAAAGTCTGAAAAAGGATTTGATCAGGGAATCGCTGGTGATCGTGTCCCGGGATGTTGGAACCCGCCAGCGTTATAAAAAACTGTTTGAAGCCCTGAATTTTACCGTGATCACGGGCGGTGACATCGACCAGTTGGTCCAGCAGGCGATCACGCGCGTTCTTCCCATCGTCTTTGATATCGATGATCTGGGAATGGAAGAGGCGCAGAAGGATCTGGCCCGACTCAAGACCCATCGCGGCGTTTTCATTCTCCTGAGTTCCCAACCCAAACTGGTGGAACCTCTGAAAAAACTTCTCAACAATGAACTGCATTGCGTCGCGCTGAAACCACTGGATATCAGCTATATCCTTCTGCTGCTCTCGCGTCTGCATCACGATGCGGCGCGGGCTTCCTGATCCTGTGGGATTTCCTGGTGCGGGACGGACTTGAAGCGAAGGATCACCGCCCAGCCTGAAGCATCCGCGGGCGCCCACTCGAGTTGTCCGCCCTGCCTGGCCATCAGCTGTTGGGCGATGATGCGATCCATCTCCGTCATGCCCTGGGGTTCACGACTGTTGTCGCGATAGTGCAGGTCAATTTCATCAGACCGGCGGCGCGTTTCCAGCTGAATGATCTGACCTTCCCGGATAGGGTGCCGATCAAAATTTTCCATGCTGTGAAGCATGAGATGCACGAGGAGAGTCTGCAGACAGGGAGCATGGCCCATGACCTCGAAAGCCGCTGCGTCCTCGGTTGACGCGACGGTGATGCAGCGATACTGAAGAGGACGGTCCAGCAAAAGAGCTGTGTTCTGGATCGAATCCTGCACACGGGTCGGCTGGATCCGTTCCTGCCCCAGCTCGCGCGTCAACTGCCGAAGTTGAGTCAGGAACTGAAGCATTTTTTCGTTGGCGAGGAGGCTGCGCTCAATTTTTCGTTGATGGGCCGTTATCAGGGGTTCCTCCTCCAGCAGCTGATCAAGATAACCCATAACAACGGCGATGTGATTTTTCATTTCATGAGAGATCCCGCTGCACAAGCGTCCCAGCACAGTCAATCGCGCTGCATGGGAGAGCTGACGTCCGAGCTTCTGCACAAGTTCCTGCTCTTGCCGCAGCCGTACCCCAAGAGAACTGGCCAGGCAGCTCAGGAAAATCAGCGGTGTCCAAAGTCCCTGCCTGCTGAGCCAGAGCCAGGGATTCGTGGACAGGACATCCCATTGCAGGCAGGCCAAGGCAGTCAGAAAGAAACCGGTCGCGACGAAGGGGGCTTTTCTGTCCCAGAAAAAAGCTGCGGACACGGCCCATGGAAGAAAACTCCCATACATCCAGGTTGAGGCGTCGGACCCAATCCAAAGGCCCAGCCCGAGCCACCCGCAGGAACTGAGAGCCCAGATGATTTTCTGCTGATATTTGCTGTATTTGGCGGATTGTGTCGGCATCGCCGCCTCGTCATGAGCGCCGGGTTCGATAATGACTGGTATCGGCTATATTTGCGCAAGGATAAGGCCCCTGGGACCCGAGCTCCGTCGGCCTTTTGCGAAGAACTCCCAAAGAGTAAAAAAAAGCTGAGGGAACCCGGGGCCTTCTGTATTATAAGGACCTAAGGCCTGCGAAAGTCTCATGGGTGTTACAAATGAACGAAAATCCAATTTCGGTGCTGGTGGTTGATGACGAGCCGGTGTTGCGTGAACTGGTCGCGTTTATATTAATCGATAAGGGTTTTCAAGTACTCGAGGCGGAAAGCGGCGACGCCGCGTTTCAGTTGATCTGCAAGAATGATTTTGATGTCGTGGTGAGTGACGTTCGCATGCCCAATGGAAGTGGTGTCGAATTGTTGACCCGGATCAGCAATATGACCAAGCGCAAACCTATGGTCTTTCTGGTCAGCGGCTACTCGGAAATCAGTCTTGAAGAAGCCCGAAGGCTGGGCGCCCGTGATCTTTTGAATAAACCTGTCGACTACGACAAGCTCTGTCAGGCCATCATCTCAAGCGCCCGGAATCAAAATACCGGGACCAACTGATGGGAAAGACGCCACCGTCCAACCCGATCCGTATGCCTGTTCTGTTTGTTTCGCATGGAGCGCCGACCAAGGCCCTCAAGGCATCCTCGTAATCTCCGAGCACTGGTAGGAACATGCGGTGCAAATTTCCTGTGCGGATCCGCTGCCGACCATTCATGACTTCGCCGGCTTCGGTGATCAACTCAAGACGCTTCATTATCCCGCGCGTGGTTTTTCCGCGGCGCAAAGGGCAGAGATCCAGCTTGGCTGTGCCAGACTGGGTGTGTGACTTTGAGATCTGGCTGCAGGATCGTTTGCAGGCCCGAGACTGGAAGGCTCTGCTGGAACCCCGTTTTATTCAGCCTCTGTTTCGTAAAAACCATCCGACCGTGATCACTAGGCCCCGCTGCTGGTCGTCCTCGGAGCAGCCTGGGAAGGCCTTGGAAGATCCCGCCCTTGACGCTATGACTGATCTGTTGAATAAATGAGGCCTGAATCGGTTCAACATGAGGTATGTCATGGTTTCTCCGCTTTTTCGTGCGAACCGCTGGGAGAAAGTTCCTGGCTTTGATTTCTCGGATATCACCTATCACCGTGCGGTCGGGCAGGGGACGGTCCGGGTGGCCTTTCATCGTCCCGAAGTGCGCAATGCCTTTCGTCCGAAAACAGTGGATGAGCTTTATACGGCCCTGGATCATGCCCGCTGCAGCGCGGATGTCGGCGTGGTGCTGATCACCGGCAACGGCCCGTCGCCCAAGGACGGCGGCTGGGCTTTCTGTTCCGGTGGGGATCAAAGGATACGGGGCAAGGACGGCTATCAATATGAAGATGATGGAGCGGCGCCGACCCGTCTCGGCCGCCTGCATATTTTGGAAGTGCAAAGGCTCATTCGCTTCATGCCCAAGGTGGTGATCGCGGTGGTGCCTGGCTGGGCTGTGGGTGGTGGTCATAGCCTGCATGTGGTCTGTGATCTCACGATTGCGAGCCGCGAACATGCCATCTTTAAACAGACGGATGCTGATGTTGCGAGTTTCGATGGCGGTTTCGGTTCCGCGTACCTGGCTCGCATGGTGGGGCAAAAGCGGGCGCGGGAGATTTTTTTCCTGGGCGCGAATTACAGTGCTCAGGAAGCCTTTGAGATGGGCATGGTGAACAAGGTCGTGCCGCATGAGCAGCTTGAGGATGTGGCCCTGGAATGGGCAGGTGAGATCAACAGCAAGTCGCCGACCGCCATTCGCATGCTGAAATTCGGCTTCAATCTGATCGATGATGGCCTCGTGGGTCAGCAGCTCTTTGCGGGGGAAGCCACGCGCCTGGCCTATGGAACGGACGAGGCGGAAGAAGGCCGTCGCGCGTTCCTGGAAAAACGCAAGCAGGACTATTCGAACTTTCCATGGCCCTACTGATGGAAACAGGATTTGGGGATCGACCGGAACTTCTGGATCAACTGGCGGCTGACGGTTATCTGGTGATCGCCGATGCCCTGCCGCGCGCGCTGACGGAAGGACTTTTGCAGGAATGGCAAAGGCGCTATGCAGCGGGAGCCGCGGCCCCGGCGCAGATCGGCAAAGGCGCACAGAAGCACGAGGCGCAATCGATTCGCAGCGATCGCATTCATTGGCTGGAGGCCAGCGACCCCCAGCCGGATGTGGCCGCCTGGTTTGCCGTGATGCGGAGCTGGAGTCGCGCGATCAATCAAAGCTTTTTTTTGTCCATCAATGCCTTTGAATGCCACTTTGCTTGTTATGAGCCCGGTGCGTTTTATCAGAAACACCGGGATCGTTTTCAAAAGGACAATGGCCGCCGCCTGTCACTGGCCTTCTATCTGAATCGCGACTGGTGCAGCACGGATGGAGGTGAGCTGGTGCTCTTCGATCCCGAGGCGGAGGATCGGATTCTCAAAACAGTCCTTCCCACCTTCGGCACTCTGGTGATTTTTGATAGCCAACGCTTTCCTCATGAAGTGCGACCCACCCGGCGGCAGCGTCTTTCGCTCGCGGGCTGGTTGAAATCCATTCCCGCCCACGAAGCCGCGTTGCAGGGAACCGTCCTCGATTGAACGGGGAGGAGCCTGGTCTCCAGCCCTCCGTGTATGGAAATTCGGAAGCAACGCATCCGAAACAATGCGCTGGACTCACGTCATAAAAATCCAAAGTTCCATGTTTCTTCGCATTCTGCAGGAATTCCAGGCCATGGCAAAGCTCTTGCAAAGCATGAAGTGGCAACGAAGCAACCTGCGTAAAGGGGACATATATGACTTTGGAAACCATCTTGATTTGGGCGGTTATTGGTTTGATAGCCGGATGGCTGGCATCCGCTGTCGTCGGCGGAGGCTATGGCGTCCTCGGTGATATTGTAATCGGTATCGTCGGTGCCTTTATCGGCGGTTTTCTTTTCCGCGAACTCGGCGTTGGTGCTCCTTTCGGTGGGTTGGCGGGAACGATTTTCGTGGCCTTCATCGGTGCGATTGTTTTGTTACTCTTGCTGCGACTCGTACATCGAGCGCAGCGAACGTGAATGGGTTTGAACTAGCGACATTGAGAAGGGAAGCCAGAAGGCTTCCCTTTTTTCATTCCGATCATGGCATTGAATTCGCATTATTTGCTTCAAGGGCATCGCGAGACGGCCCCCGATTTCAAGGAAAGCTCAATTTGCGGAGGTGATGATCATGCTGGAATTTTCCTTGCCAGGAGGCGGTCTTTGGGGGATCGGTTTAACCGGTTTTCTGTGCGGTTTGAAAGAACGGCGCCTGGTTCCTGATGTGGTGTGCTCTGTCTCTTCGGGTAGTCATGCAGCGTATCTCGCCTACAGCAACTGCGATGCATCTCGGGCCTTGTCCTGCTTTCAGGCATCGCGTGATTTTCTGACCAGCAAGCCCTTGAAACGCTTTCTGCCACCCTACGACATGCAAGGCGAGGCGATTCGCATCCTGGCGGATCCCTTTATCGTGACTCACGAGAGCTTTATCAAAAATGGCCTGAAACACTTCTTTGTTGGCTATGTCAGCCTCAAGAATCGACGCTTTGTCATGGAAGATATTCTGATCCACCCGACGGAAGATGCCTATCGCACGATAATCAAATCATCGACCATTCCCTTTCTGACCAATTTCGTGCCGCATTTCGATGGCTGCATCGATGGGGGTTTTCTGAAGAACAATTTCACATCGTGCCTGAAAACCCAGGAGAAGTGGATGATTTCTTATGATTTTGGTCGTTTGGGGGCTTTGGATCGCCACACGTTCCATCGGCGTATCGTGCTGCCACGACCCAAAGGGACGCCGTTTTATATGAGTGATGATCAAATGCGTGAAACTTTTGATCGCTGTTATGAGATCGGCGTGACTCTGCACGCCGCCTGATTCTATCGAGCCTTCTCCTCTCCGTCCTGGTCTGCGGCTTCAATGAAGACGCGCCGGGCGATCTTGCCCCGATCGATGCGGCCCAGAATGGAACGCATATCCTCATACATGCTGCGATCGTTGACCAGCGCCCCTAACGTTCCCTGTCCGGCATCAATCTTTTGCGCCACGGAATCCAGATGCGCGGTGGCACTTTCCATATTCGCAAGGCTGTTCCGCAGCATGCGCTGAGCGTCCGGATCATTCAGCATGGCGAACATGGAATCCTCGGCTGCCATCTGCGTCATGATCTTGCGCAGGGCGCGGGTGGAGACGGTCACATCTTCACTGGCGGACTCAACTGTTTTGGAATCCGGGAGGCCGGCCGCAAATTCATCGATTTTTTTGGTGGTGGTGCTCAGCTGATCCATGATGAGGGATGATTTTTCCACCATTCTGGCCAAATTATCCGCCTCGCGCGTGGCGATGACGGAACCTTCGGGAAGCGCGCCATTGCCGGCGCTGCTGCCCGGATGAAGCGAGACAAACTTGTCCCCCAAAAGTCCCTGGGTTTCGAGAGCCACCGAAGCGTTGGGCGTAATGAGGTCGAAGTAGGGGCTGTCGACCTTCAGCCTGGCGACAATGGCCAGCCCTCCATTCGGTGATTCAATTTTGATCTTCGAGACATGACCGACCTCGACCCCACCGATGCGCACCGGGGCGCCTTCAATAAGGCCCGAGGTATTGGTAAAATGCGCCTGGAATTCCCGGGACTGTTTGAAGAGATTGACATTGTCACCGGCGAGCAGCAGGGTCAGTCCCGCGACCACCGCCACGCAGATGACGAAGACACCCAGTTTAATCTTGGTTTTGACATTGGCGACTTTCACTCCACATCCCCCTTGATATAGGCCGCTATGCGTTCATCCGGTTCCCGGTCGATGGCGGCCCGTTCCTGTATCACGGCAATCCTGCCTTCATTCAGAAAGGCAATGCGATCGCCGACCATCAGGGCACAGGCCACATCATGGGTTACCAGAATTCCCGTCTGGCCCTCGGCCTTGCGGTCCAGCATAAGATTGGCAATTTTTTTGATATTGGCGGGATCGAGTCCCGCCGTGGGTTCGTCGTAAAGAATCAGAGCCGGGTTGAGCATCAAAGCCCGGGCCATGCCCACACGTTTTTGCATCCCACCGCTCAGCTCGGCCGGATAAAGATCGCCGATCTCCGGCATGCCGATGCGTTCCAGCATGTTCTGTCGAGCCTTGTATCTTTCCTCAGCGGACATATCCGTGAGTTCCCGCAAAGGATACTCCAGGTTTTCGGCCACGGTCAGACTGTCAAATAACGCTCCATTTTGGAACGCATAGCCGACTTTTTTGCGAACCTCACGCCACTGCTTTTCGTCAAACTGCGTGATGTCCTGACCCTCCAGAAAAATGGCCCCGGCGCTGGGCGCATCCAGGCCGATAATGGCCCGAAGCAGGGTGCTTTTCCCTGATCCGCTGCCACCAAAAAGCACCAGGATTTCCCCGCGCTGCACGTCGAGGTCAAGACCGCTGTGAATGGTTTTGGAACCGAAGCGCGTCTCCAGACCGCGAATTGACAAAAGGGGTGTCCCGGTTTCTGTTACCATTGCAGCATCCACTGCAATTTGGTGATAAAGAAGTCACCCACCAGAACAAAGATGTTCGCCACCACGATCGCTGTGGTGGTGGCAATGCCGATGCCGGCGGTTCCGGTTTGGGTGCGCATGCCCATGAAACAGGAGATCAAACCGATCACCCCACCGAAGATGGAGGTCTTGGCCAGACTGAACAGCAGATCATAAAAGGGCACGGCGTTCATGGTCTTTTGAATATAAAGCGAGGGCGCAATGCCGAGGCTGCTGACCGAAACCAGAAGGCCTCCCGCGATACCCGCGACATCGGCCAGAAACGTGAGAAAGGGCATGCCGCAAACCAGAGCGATCACGATCGGGGCCACCAGCTTTTCCTCGGGTTTGGTGCCAAGCGCCCGCAGGGCATCGATCTGCTGGGTGATACGCATCGACCCCAGTTCCGCCGCCACACCTCCACCGGAACGGGCCGCCACCATCAGGCACGCGAAGACCGGTCCGAGCGCTCGCACGATGGCGAAGGCGATGATGTTCGGCACATAGAGTTTTCCCCCGAAGCGCGACATGCCCTGACCAAATTGCAAGGCCATGGCCGCGCCGGTGGCAAAGGATGTGATGACCACGAGGAACCAGGCGCTGATTACCAGGGAATGAAAGCGGGCAATGATTACGCCGGGGGATTGCAGGGCTTTCGGAATGCTGAGGATGACGTCACGGGTCATATAAAGAAAATCAGCCACCACTTCCCCGGCGTGGGCCAGCGGCGTGCCGACGTGATACAAAAAGATTTGCATGGCGTGGGCTTTTCTGGTCATCGCGCCGATCTTTCCCGAAAGCCTTGCAGGGACTGTTCAAAGGCGATGCGACTGCTGCGATCCAGCTGCGATCCGGCCAGAATAAAATCGAACAGACAGTTCGGCGTTCGAACCACCGCCACGCGCACATTCAAGGGCTTGCCATCCACCTGGCCTCGCGCCTCCGTGATCAGGGCCGGGTGACCATTGACGACAGTGGCTTGGGGCGGCTCCACCACTTCATGTTCGGGAAGCTGCCTTAGGATATCGGTCGAGAGCTGCTCCAAAGGCTTGTAGGTGGTCTCGCCACATACTGAAGTGACATTCAGGATCGCCTGATCACGGGAATTGCGGAAGGCGCGATCGGCATCACCGGGATCAATCGGTACCCATCCGTCGCCGGGCTCCGGAATGCGGTAGCTGCGGCTGTGGGTATCCTTGGTTCCCATGAGGGTCGAGAGACAGGCTGTCAGCGGTAATATCAGGACGGGCAGAATCCAAATGAGTGGCTTTTGCATACCGATGACTCCGGGGGACATGAGTCCGGAAGCGGACTTCCCAGGCTGGTTGCAAAAAGCAGACCGAGGTCAAATGCGCGGAATTTCAAGTGCGTCGTTAATGACGTGAAGGCGACAAGGGACAGCCTTGTCGCGTTGCGCATGCTCCTGAAGGGAGGTCTTCAGGTGCTGAGCTTCCATTCCCGCTGGGTTATGAGGCGTGCCCCTCGCTTGGAGAAGGTGTAGCTCCAGGACCACTGGGCCATCACCGAAAGGCGATTGCGGAAGGTGACCAGATAAAAGACGTGCACAAAGAGCCAGGCCAGCCAGGCGATAAACCCGGTCAGGCGCAGGCGACCGGCCTGAGCAATAGCCCGGTGTTTGCCGATGGTCGCCATCTGGCCTTTGTCCTTGTAAACAAAATCCTTGCGTGGCTTGCCCGCCTGCGTCCGCAGGATATTTTGAGCGGCATGACGACCGGCCTGCATCGCGGCCGGGGCCAGACCTGGCAGGAATTGTCCGGGCGCGAGCTCGAGCGAAGCCATGTCGCCGACCACATAAACATTGGGATAGTTGGGAACTGAAAGATCCTTGTTCACCTTCACGCGTCCCGCCTTATCCAGGGGAATTTCCGGAATGAATTGCAAAGGAGCCGCCCGCACGCCGGCGCCCCAGATGACCGTGCGTGCCCGTAAAAATTGATCGCCAACCAGCACACCTTCGGCGTTGATGTCTTTCACCATGGCCCCGGTGCGAACTTCCACGCCCAGGGCTTCCAGATCATGTTTGGCCCGGTTCGCGAGCTTTTCATCAAACGAATTCATGATGCGTGGTGCGGCCTCGAGCAAAATCACATGCGCGTGGGCGGGATTGATATGTTTGAAATCCTTGACCAGAACCGTGCGGGCAATGTCAGCGATGGCTCCGGCCATCTCCACACCGGTGGGTCCACCACCTACGACCACAAACGTCAGAAGCTCCCTCTGCTGGACGGGATCAAAAACATTTTCGGCAAGCTCAAAAGCTGACAGAACCCGGCGCCGAATTTCGGTGGCCTGTTCCAAAGTCTTGAGCCCTGGTGCATAGGTTTCCCATTCGGGATGACCGAAATAATTATGCTGCGTGCCCGTGGCGATGATGAGGTCGTCGAATTCAATCTCATGATTTTCCGTGACCACATACTTTTCATCAAGGTGCACGGACTTCACCTTGCCGAGATGCACTTCAATATTGCTGGCGTCGGAAAACTGCGCGCGAATCGGAACAGCGATATCCGAGGGATTAAGACCCGCCGTGGCCACCTGATAAAGGAGCGGCTGAAACAGATGGTGATTGTTCCGGTCGAGGAGCAGCACCTGGATTTTAGGTTGATTGGCCAGCTCCTGAGCCGCCTTCATGCCAGCAAAGCCCCCGCCTACAATAATTACCCATCGACTGCCGTCCTGTCTGGTTGGTTTCAAACGCATTGCAAAATCTCCTCACGCAGAGTCATTAAACGCCGGGCCGTAGGGCTTTTGCAAAAACGCGGCCAGGCCAGCGTTTCTGCGGTGTTTTACCAGGATACGGAGAGCTCGGGTAAACCTGCCATACTCAACCGGGAGAAGATCCAGGTGTCGGTCAATTCCTGGCTCTGGTATTTGTAGCGATCGTGGCGTAGACGCCCATCCAGCTCATATCCCAGGCGTTCGGCCACCGCGCGGCTGCGCACGTTGTCCGTTTCACATCGGATCTCCACCCGCTTCGCCTGGAGCTGCTGGAAGACATAACGGGTGAGGGCGTTCACCGCTTCCGTGATCAGACCCCGACCCTGATGATCCTGATGCACCCAGTAGCCGATTTCAAATTTGGGAAGATCCCAGTCGATACGATGAAGACCCGTGCCCCCGTAAAGCGTCTGCGCCGTGCGATCAAAGATGGCCAGGGCCATGTCGCTGCGCGTCAGAAATTTGGACTGGCTCAGGCGCGCGAAATTTTCACTCTCTTCCTGCGTATGATGGGACGTATCCACCCAGGGCAGAAAGCGCTTCAGATGGTCGCGCGAGGCGTTGACGGCGGCATGGAAGGCCGGTCCATCACCGGGCTGAGGCGGACGGATCAGCAGCCTTGGCGTCAGGATGGGCATGGGCACTTCGATGAGACTGGGAAATGAAACAGACATAAGGATCTCCTGCAAGAACGGTCTCTTCCTCCTTAACATGGAGGCGGAGGCCATTCCAAAAGGAAATCCTTGATGGAGAACGCTTTCGTCCTCGTTTCGAGAGCCTCATGAAACGCTGGCAAAGGCCTTGCAAGAGGGGCAGGTGGAACGGAGGAGGAGGTGGCACTTGTCAGTTCTGGACGTTATGCAGCAAATCGGTTTGGCGAGTCTTTATTATCTTGGTTTGACTCTCATTGTCCGCATGGCCGGAAAAAGGCTGGCCGGGCAAACCACAACGATCGATTTGATCATTCTCATTTCCCTCGGTGTGGTCCTGCAGAATCTGACCCTGGTGAAGGGCCACTGGAATTCCGCAATCTTCATTGCCACCGTCTTTACCCTGCATGTGTCCCTGGCCCGACTCTGCCAGCGCTATCCCACGATCCGCTGCCTGCTCCGCGAGCAGCCGCGGCCCTTGATCCGCCAGGGACGTATCCTGCCCCAGGCGCTGAAGGATGAAGGTCTGACCGAGGATGAGCTTCTGGCCGCGCTGCGACGCATGGGAGTCGATTCCCCCGAGCAGGTCCGGCTCGCTGTGCTCGAGGAAACCGGACATATCTCGGCCATTCGCAATGATGGAACCGCCTAGCGCGCGTTCCGCTGGTACTGCAGCCTGCCGAGCGTAGTCGGCTGTATTCAAGGTGTAACGATCCAGACAGGGCCGGCTGATGACTTGCTCCAACGTGCTCAGAGCCGATCCAGGTTTTCGCTCAGAAAGACCGGCAGGGCTTCGAATTTGAATTTGGTGAAGACAGCGGAAAGAAAGGCATCGGCATCGGGGTTGGTCACGCGGGAGATCTGACTCCAGTTTTCAGCGTAACAATGCTGGCGATCCGAGGTCACAAAATACCGACGGCAGAGCAGCGGCCGGGCTTCATAAATCGAGCAGCGGCTGCTCTTATCCAAAAACACGCACTGACGGGCCGGAAAGGGCAGCTGGTCCCAGGTTCCTTCACGCAGGGCCTGCGTCTGGACCGCGAGGCGCTCACGGTCGATCGTCACGGGATTGGTTTTCAGGTGGGCCAGAATCAGGCGTTTTTCATGCTTGGAAATATCTACGCGTGCATGGCAACAGGCGGCACAGCCCGCAGCACAGCTGATGGGCTGCTGACCGTTCTGGTAAACCTGGTCGATTTTTTCCAGCGAGCGGGTTTGCACGGCCGCTTCCTTCTGTTCCCGCAGCCACTGCCGATGCTGCAGGAAGGCCTGGATGAGCAGAGGTTCCTGGGCCGTTCCAATCTGTGCTTCCGCCGTGGGAATCCAGGCGACATCGATTTCCTTCTTACCCTGGGACACGTGCGGCCTCACTCTTCCTTGCAAAGTTTGTCGTTCGGGACATTGCCTTTGAACACATTGCTGCTGTCGATATTGATGGTCAAGCCGTGACCATCGCAGGCAATGGCGCCACCGGGCTGCTCGGCACGATTGTTTTCAAAGACGTTGTTCGACAGCAGGATGGCGGCCGAATCGATAAACGCAATGGCGCCGCCTTCAGCCTTGGTCGAGTTGTTGATGAAGGTGTTCTGTTCGATTTTCAGATTGCGGCCATGGGTGATCTGCAGTGCACCGCCGCCGCCTTCATTGGAGTTGTCCCGCAGCATATTGCGACGGAAGATGATGTTGGGATTTTCCGCGATGATTTCGATGGCACCACCGCGTTCCTGGCTGAAGTTATTTTGAAAGATCGTATCCTCGATGATGATCGTTTCCGTCATGCGCATATTGAACACACCGCCGCGCCGCCAGGTGACGTCGTTGGGATTGAGATCGGCCTTGCGGGCCCGCTCGAAAATCGCATGCCGGATTTCGACCTTGCCTTTGACTTCTTCGGTTTCACAGGCCGTGGCGGAACAGACCCGAATGCCTTGCCAGGTCTGCTCCGGGCTCAGGCTGGTAAACAGCACCGGCTCCGCGGCGGTTCCATTGATTTTCAACTGGGCGCCTTCGACATAAAAGCGGGCGTTGGGGTCGAAGAGGACCTGAACGCCTTCCTTGACCACCAGAGTTTTGCCAGATTTGAGCGTGATGTCGCCGACGACATAAACGGGCTGCACCTTTTTATCCCAGATGCCTCCGATCGCACCCGAGATTTCGATGCCTCCACTGGGGCGTCGCACCACATTGCCTTCCAGCGGAACATCCGGGGCGGGCTCTGGAATTTGAAACGATTCCTCAGGAACCGTAGGCCCTGTCTGCGGAATATTCGGCTGTTCGCTCGTTCCGTCGGCGCTCGTCGCCGGAGCAGGGTCTGCCGGACTTTCCGTGTTCTTGCTGTGTTTGCCACGGAAGGAGGAGCTAATCAGTTTACAGCCCGAGCCAAGAACGAGACAAACCAGCAGTACTTTGCCACAATTGCCCATGATCATCCCTCGATTGTTTTCTGCAATTATGCTAGCAAATTTTGAGGCAAACGTGGCGAGTTTTCCGGACAGGAGTCAAGGATTCAAGGTCTGCCTGGACAAAAGCCCGGCAGGAGCCGGGCTTTGATGGTTAGCTTTGCAGTCCAGGCGTGCCGAGCGGCGGGGGAGCGGGTTTTTCGAACTGCACGTCCTCGCTCACTTCGATGGGCTGGCCTTGATGCAACGCGTAGATCTTGCTGAAGCAGGCGCCGAAGAAGAGAACCTGGGCCAGGTAGTAAACCCAGAGCAGGATCACGACCACCGAAGCGGCGGCGCCGTAGGATGAATCAAGAGACTGGGTCCCCAGATAGAGGCCGACCAGGCTTTTCCCGATGGTGAACATGATGCCGGTGAAGAGCGCGGCCGGGATCACATCCTTCCAGCGGATTTCGACATCGGGCAGCACCTTGAAGATCAGGGCAAAGAGGAGACTGATCATGGAAAACGAAAAGAGAAAGTTGATGAGGCCCAGGACGGCATCCGAGAAGGGCAGAAGACCTCCCATATAGTCACCGATCACCTGCAGGATGGTCGACGCCATGAGTGAGACGACCAGAATGAAACCCAGGCCCAGAAGGGAAGCGATCGACAGCACATAGGTGCGCAGAAAGACTTTCAAGGTGCGGCCGGGTTTGGCGCGAACGCCCCAGATGGTATTCAAGGCATCCTTCAGCTGGACCACGACACCCGTGGCACCGATAAAGAGCGTCAGAAGACTGGAGACGGCGGCGATCCCGCCGGAGACAGGTTTGGAGGACGCTTTGACCAGCAGCTCCACCGAGGCGGCCCCCGCATCACCGATAATGCCGCGTAACTGATTGAAGATTTCCCCACGGGCGGCTTCCTCGCCAAAGAAAAAGGCGGCGATGGCTATGGCAATGATCAGCATGGGTCCCAGGGAAAATACCGAATAATAGGAAAGGGCAGCCCCCAGCCGCGTGGCACTGACATCCAGCCAAAGGTTGAAGGTGTCCTTGAGAAGATCTTTCCAGGTTTTCCATTTCAGAAGTTTCATGATGCGGCTCCTTTGCTCCTGCCGAAGCAGGAGCAAGAGCCATGCCATGAGCGTTTAGAGTGAGACCTTGTTATCCTCGCGGTTCAAATCGATCCACATGGAGAGAGGGTCAAGGGCGAGGGACTTCGGTTTCTGAGCGAACTTAAGCTGAATCGAATTTACTCCTGATTTGATGACATGGTGGCTGCCCGGCAGCAGCTTGTCATCGGCACTGCGCGCGGCGACCTCCATATCCAGGGTGAAGTCGATATCCTTCTGCGCCCCTTTCTCATCGACATCGATCTTGCGACCGAGGATTTCCAGATCCACCGTCACGGATCCATCCGGATTTTCGGTGACCTTGTGCGACTGGATGCGGTTATCGTAAAGGATGACTTTGTTGAAGAGCTCATCAATCAAGGATGTGTGAGCGCCCAGGTCGGTCTTGAGATTGTTGACCAGGGCAGGAGCGGTGGTGAACGGGGGCTCCTGAAAGCGAACCTGATCAGCAAAGCGCCGGATGGCTGCGTTCAAAGCGTCCTCGCCCACGACTTCCTTGAGCGCGTACATCACCTGCGCGCCCTTGTTGTAGTAGATATAAGGCTGGTTTTCATTCAAAGCCAGAGGCCATTCCCGTTTGGGCTCCGAGGTGCGTTTGATCAAATAGGAGCGACCCTCATGCCGCAGGAAGCGTTCCACGTGCTCCTTGCCGAAAACTTTTTCCATCACCATGGTGGCACTGTATTGGGCCATGGTTTCGGTCAACGCCGGCGAACCCTGCACATCACCCCCAATGACCTGATGCGCCCACCACTGATGGGCCAGCTCATGCGCGGTGACATAGAAGGGATAATTGAAGTCCTCGGTACTCTTCGGGTCGATCTTGGCAATAAAGCCGATGCTTTCGGCAAACGGGACGGTATTGGGAAAGGACTGCGCGAAGGTTCGATAGCGCGGAAACTCCAGAATGCGGAACTGGCGATGCTGATAAGGCCCAAAGGCCTTGCTGAAATATTCGAGCCCGGCCTTGGACGCTTGAATCATGGTGTCGACGTTGTACTCATGGCCCTTCTGGTAATAGACCTCAATCGCCACATCATTCCAACGATCCTTCTTCACCTCATATCGAGCCGAAACGATGGAATAGAAATTCAGAATCTTCCTATCCATCTTGTATTCGAAATAACGCCGATTGCCTTCCGTCCACTCCTTTTGCAGGTAGCCGGGGGCCATTGCAATCTGATCGGCACTGGTGCTGATCGTTGCGGAGAAGTCTATCCAGTTTCCACTCTTTCCAATGTAGGTGAACTTCAGGGCGTCCACATCATCGATGGGATTGGCACGGGGTTTGGGCGCAAGGCCATGCTTTTCACGATCCTTGTCGAGCGAGAGTTCGCGGCCAGGTTCATAGCCGATATCGGGAAAAAAGGTGCCGTTATTGAAAAAGGTTCCATTGGCTACCAGGGATATTTCCTCGGCCCGCTCGCGAAAGCCACGGGGTTGATAGTCCAGTCGATAGGTCATGTGAACTTTGGTGCCGGGAGCAACCGGCTCCTGGAACGCGTAGATATAAAGATGAAGGTTCTTGTCATGCTGAACAAGTTCGGCAGGGCGATCGAATTCGAGCGTGAACTGATCCTGATCCACGGGGATGTGCAGGAGAATCCGGTCGATGGGCGCAGCCGCCTTGTTTTCGAGCGTGGATGACATCACGGTCTTGAGCTTTTGTTCCTCCGGGTAAATATCCGCTTTCAAATCCGTGGCGATGTACTGAAGCTGATCCCGTTTCTCCCACTCGGCCTTATAGGTCTTTTCATAAAAGGCCAGCAGGTTCTCGGTCTCCTCGTCGCTCAGGTAGGGAGTCAGGACGTTGGTATTGTAATAGATGTACGCTCCTTGCGACGCGAAGGCGACGAGGATCAGAGCCAGAACCCCGGCCAAGGGGCGACTGAGGCGCTGACGCGCCAGCTTCTGACGAAGAGACAGAGCGGAGTCCGTCCCGTAAGGCCAGAGAAGATAGGCCGCGATCAGTGCGATCAGTCCGCCGAGCCCCCAGTACAGCTGATAAGCATGGAGGTTCGGCAGGAAATGACCGTAGCCATTCATATCCGAGTAGGTCACCGACCCTGGGACCTTTCCTGGAAGATAGAGCACCTGGCTGAAGTCCAGCGTCGGCAGCACCACCACCTGGACGAGCATGAACGCCACGCAGAGGGTATGCCCGAGATATTTATTATTCACGAGGACGTGAACAAAGAAGAAAAAGCAGCTCAGGATGAGAAAGCGAGGATAGGAGATTAAAAACAGCGTGCGGACAACCTGATCCAGTTCGAAGTTTGTATAACCTTTAAAGACTTGAATCACCATGCCGGTGAGCCCACAGAGGGCCAGAAGGGAAAGGATCACCAGCTGCAAAGCCAGAAACTTGCTGATGAGCGGCAACCAGCCGGGTTGCGGCAGAGCATCGAAAATCTGACTCATGCGGCTCTGGCGTTCACGCCACAGAAGTTCGCCCGTATAAAAAATCTGGATGGCGATCAGAAAGGTAATGAAGATGCCGACCGTGGTCTCCAGAATATTGTAAGTCACGGGATAGGTGACGGTTCCGAACATTTCGCCGATATGGGGTGCCGAGATCAGAATGAAGATAATCCCGGCCAGAGCTATGCTGACGAAGAAGATATTCTTAAAGGAGGCGATGCTTTCAAAGAGAAGTTGACGCCCGAGCAGACGCAGACGGGACGCGGCATCGAACTGCAGAGGCACGGCCTTCCAGGTGAAGCGTGGGACGCTTTCCAGTGTGGATTCCGCCTTGTCCCGCAGCCGCCGCTGCAGATTTTTCTGAGTGAAGAAAAGGCCAAGGACCAGCATCACAAGACTGAAGCCAAGCCACAGAAGACGATTGTAGAGCAGGATGCCGGTCAAGGTTATCGGTCGGGTATCCTGTTCCATAGGTGACCAGTATTCCGTCAGGATATCGCCGGCCGTCGAACCGAAAGGATCCACCAGACCCCGCAGCGTCAGGTATTCGATTTTCTGGCTGAAGCTCATCGAAAAGATATAGCCGAGGTAGAGCAGGATGCCCATCACATAGACCGCCCCCATGCGTTTGGTGAAGGCGGCCACCGCAAAGAAGATACTGCCGAAGATGATGATGTTCGGAATGATGGTGGTGAGGTAGGGCAGGATATAGGCGCTGAGTTGTGTGTTGCCGAGCAGCGACGGCTTCAGCATGGGCAGGAACGTGCCGAGCAGATAGCCGAGCCCTATGCCCGAGAAAATAAAAGTGCTGAACGCGATGGCGCCGAGGAAACGGCCCAGATAGAAGCCGATGCGATGGGTGGGCGTGGCGAGTACGATTTGATCAATCTTCGCTTCATAATCCTTGCAGACCGCCTGGCCGAAGATGGGGCTGATGATCAGCATTCCCAGGAGACTGATCTGGAAAAAGGCGTTGTGAAGAGCATAGGGGCCATTCAACAAGGTCTTCGGGGAATTGCCAAGGGAGATGGAGATTCCCTTGAGACCCCCGGCGGTGAAATACACCACCAGAAAGGCGATCGTTGCCATCAGCAGAAAGTAGACATAGGTGGAAATCAGTCGTTTTCGGAGCGTGAGTTCAATCTTGAGATTGGTTATCAGACTTTGCATCATAGGACCAACCCCTTGATCGACGCAAAGTAAAAGTCCTCAAGGGTGGGCTCGGTGGGTGTGGCCCCGGTCGCGGACCAGTCCTTGCCGTAGAGCCGCATCACCTGATCACCCATGGACAGATGCATCGAGATCAGTTCGATAGGGACCGGTTCGTCCTGGCGACCGCGCGGCATCCGCTTTTCCCAGATCCTCCCGCGCAGCGAGGCCAGGGCCTCCTTCGGTGTCGTCTGCGCCAGGACCTGACCCTTGTTGATGATGGCGAAGTTCTGGCAAAGATCGCTGACGTCGCTGACGATGTGCGTGGACAGAATCACCGTGACGTCACTGCTGATATCCGCCAGCAGATTGTGAAAGCGCACCCGTTCCTCGGGATCGAGGCCGGCGGTGGGTTCATCGACGATCATCAGCTTCGGATCGCCGATCAATGCCTGGGCGATACCAAAACGCTGCTTCATGCCGCCTGAGTAGGTGGCCACCGCTTTTTTGCGAACATCATGGAGGTTGGTGAGCGTCAGCAGGCGTTCCACCAGCTCCTTGCGCTCCCGGCCATTGGCGATGCCCTTCAGCTGGGCGATGTAGTCGAGCAGATCGAGGGCCGAGGTCTTGGGATAAACATCAAACTCCTGCGGCAGGTAACCGAGCTGACGTCGCAACCCGGTCTTATCCTGCAGAACATTGCTGCCATGAAACGAGATCGAACCCGTATCCGGATCCTGAAGCGTGGCGATCGTTCGCATCAGCGAGGATTTGCCGGCCCCGTTCGGGCCCAGCAGTCCAAACATGCCGGCGGGAATATTCAAATTGATTCCCTGCAGGGCATGCACACCGTTCGGGTATGTCTTCGACAGATTCTGAATCGTCAGGCTCATGGCATTGTCCTCTGTTTATTATCCCAGGCAGCTGAGGGCTGCACGTATCACACGATCTTCAATTTGGGCGTGCTGGGCCGCGTCGGGAAATTCCGCGCGATTCCGGTTGACCAGCACACCCAATACGGCTGCAGCGCTCAGGCCAAATGTTGCACATTGGGTCAAAAGCGTGGCAACTTCCATCTCGAAGGACAAGACGTTGAGGTTCTTCATTTCTTGCAACTGCTCGGCGATTTCCCGGTGCACCCAGCCTTTTTTAAAAGAATCATGTCGATTTTGACCTTGATAGAAGGTGTCGCTCGAGGCGCAAACGCCCAGGTGATAGGGATACTGCTGGCGTTCCACCCCCTGGACCAGCTTTTGAACGAGGCGGAAATCCGCGACAGCTGGAAAGGCAAGTGGTGCCAAATGTCGCGACGCCCCATCCAGTCGGACAGCACCAGTCGGAATGATCACATCTCCGGGATTGATGGCATCCTGCAAGGCCCCGGTGGTGCCAATGCGAACAAAGCGTTTGATGCCGAGCATGGCCAGCTCTTCCACACAAATCGCCGTGGAAGGTCCGCCAATTCCCGTGGAGCAGACCAGAACTTCCTGCCCATGCAGCGTGCCGCGCATGGAGCGATACTCACGGTGAAAGGCCAAATCCCTGGGGTTTTCGAGATATCCGGCGATCTTCGGCACACGCCCCGGGTCACCGGGAAGGAAGGCGATGTCGATATGCTGCAGCTGGTCCCGGTCGAGACCGAGGTGAAAAACTTTGCCAATCATGATGGGCTCCTTGAAAAACAAAAGCCTATCATAGCCCGTGGTGCAGGCAAAAAAAAGCCCCCCGAACCATATGGGATCCGGGGGGCAGGAGCACTTTCACTTCAATCGTTCAGCCAGTCGCTGTCTCAAACGCAAGCTGGCCATCCTTGAGCTGGATCTTCAGAACATCACCTGGTTTGATACTTCCGGCAATGATCTGCCGAGCCACCTTGTTTTCCACTTCCTTCTGGATGTAACGCTTCAGAGGCCTGGCGCCATAGACCGGGTCATAGGCGGACCTGGCGATAAACTCGCTGGCCTCAGGCGAAAGCTCCAGACGCACACTCTGTTCTTCCAGACGCTTCCGCAGTTCGCCGACCATGATCTCGACGATCTTGGTGATCTGCTGCATCTGCAGAGGTTTGAACAGAACGATATCATCCACCCGGTTCAGGAACTCAGGACGGAAGGATGCTTTCAATTCCGCATGCACCTTCTCCACCGCCGATTCCTTCAGGTGACCGTCGGACTGAATGCCTTCGATCAGATACTGCGAACCGATGTTGCTCGTCATGATGATGATCGTGTTCTTAAAGTTCACCTTGCGCCCCTGATTGTCGGTCAGATGACCATCATCCAGGAGCTGCAGCAGAATGTTAAACACTTCCGGGTGCGCTTTTTCGATCTCATCAAACAGCACAACCGAGTAAGGTTTCCTGCGCACGGCTTCCGTCAGCTGCCCGCCCTGATCATAGCCCACGTAGCCCGGAGGCGCCCCGATCAGGCGTGAAACCGCATGTTTTTCCATATACTCGGACATATCGATACGGATCAGATTCTCGGCCGTATCAAACATCTGTTCGGTCAGAGTCTTGGCCAGCTCGGTTTTCCCCACACCCGTAGGGCCGAGGAAGATGAACGAACCGATGGGACGGCGTGGATCCTTGATCTGCGCCCGGGCCCGGATGATGGCATCCGCCACGGCCTGGACGGCTTCCTCCTGGCCGACCACGCGCTTATGCAGAGCCTCGTCGAGGTGCAGAAGTTTCTCGCGTTCGCCTGCGACCAGTTTTTCCACGGGAATGCCGGTCCAGCGACTGATCACCTGGGCCACTTCCGCTTCGGAAACCTCTTCACGCAGAAGGGTCGTGTTGCGTTTGCCGCGCGCTTCCTCTTCCGCAGACTTCAGGCGCCGTTCCGTTTCCGGAATCAGACCGTGACGCAGCTGAGCGGCCTTATCGAGATCGTAGTTGCGTTCCGCCTGCTGGAGTTGAATGCCCAGCTGTTCGAGTTCGCGGCGGATATCCTGCACGCGCTTGAGCTGGTTCTTTTCGTTTTCATACTGATCTTCGAGCAGTTTGGTCTCCTTGCGAAGATCCTGCAGTTCCATCTGCAGGGCTTCGAGGCGCTTTTTGCTGCCCTCATCCTTTTCCTTCTTCAGAGCCGCTTCCTCGATTTCCAGGCGCATAAGGTTCCGGCGTTTCTTGTCCAGTTCCTCGGGCACGCTGTCGATCTCGGTGCGGATCATGGCGCCGCATTCATCGATCAGGTCGATCGCCTTGTCGGGCAGAAACCGATCGGTGATGTAGCGGTCGGAGAGTGTGGCCGCGGCGACCAGGGCGCTATCCTTGATGCGAATGCCGTGATAAAGCTCGAAGCGTTCCTTCAGGCCGCGGAGGATCGAAATCGTATCCTCGACCGAGGGCTGATCGACCATCACAGGCTGGAAGCGTCGTTCCAGAGCCGCATCGGCCTCGATATACTTGCGATATTCGTCAAGGGTGGTGGCCCCGATACAGTGCAGTTCCCCGCGGGCGAGCATGGGCTTGAGCATGTTGCCGGCGTCCATCGAGCCTTCGGCCTTGCCGGCGCCGACGATGGTATGAATCTCGTCGATAAAGAGAATGATGCGGCCTTCACTGGCTTTCACTTCATTCAAGACGGCCTTGAGGCGTTCCTCAAATTCACCGCGATACTTGGCGCCCGCGATCAGCGAACCCATATCGAGCGAGAAGATGGCACGATCCTTCAAACCCTCGGGTACATCACCGCGCACGATCCTTTGCGCCAGACCTTCCGCAATCGCCGTTTTCCCCACACCGGGTTCACCGATGAGGACGGGGTTGTTCTTGGTCTTGCGGCTCAGGATACGCACCACGCGGGCGATTTCCTGATCACGGCCGATGACCGGATCCAGTTTCCCGGCTCGCGCGGCCGCCACGAGGTCGATCCCGTATTGATTCAGGGCATCATAGGTGGCTTCGGGATTGGAACTGGTCACCCGCTGATTGCCGCGCAGATCGGTGAGCGCTTCCAGAAAACGCTGTTCGGTCAGGTTGAATTCTTTCAGCACTCGACCCGCTGGCGTTTGCTCGCCGGTGCGGATGATTTCAAGAAAGACGTGTTCAACGGAGACATAGTCGTCTTTGAGTTTTTTCGCCGTTTGCTCGGCCTTGGCCAGCAGGGCGGATAGATTCTGGGCGATGTATATTTTTTCCGGATCAAAGCCTGAACCGGAAACCCGGGGCTTTTTTTGGATTTCCTGATCGACCATTCTCGTCAGTCGATCCAAGGGGATATCAAGCTTTTGAATCAGCTTGGGAATAATACCGTTTTCCTGAGCCAAAAGGGCCTTCAGAACATGCTCTGCGTCAACGGCGCTGTGCCCCTGCGCTATGGCAAAATTCTGAGCCTCTTTAATGGCTTGCTGAGTCCGCTCTGTAAATCGATTGAAGTCCATAGGTGGCTCCTTCCTGCCTCGTTCTCCGACAAACTTGAGTCGTCTTCGAACTTTGTCAAGGAGCCGTCCCCAGGTCACAACGACTTTTGATACAGTATCCTCACCAAACTCGTATGCATCGTCCCATCCTTGGCCTTGGCGGCAACTTTCACCACATGCGGATATACATCATCCCCTTTGCCCAGAAGGACAAAGGTCTGCGTCTCAAAAACCCAGGCTTTCGGGTTCGCCGCATCCTGAGCAAAACTCAGAACTTTCAAATCCGCTTCCGGTTCGTAAGGCTCGACCGTCAGCGTCGCAGAAATCTGCGTGGGATCGAAGCTCACCGCCTGATCCTTGCCCACTTCCACGGCCAGCTGGGCTGCGGAATCGACCCGCACCACACGTTCCGGAGCGCCGATGGTCTGCACGAGGTTATCGAAGCCCTGCTTATCCTCCTGCAATCCGGACTGCTTGTTCTGCAGAAAGAACGCGTTGAAAAAGAGGTTCTCAATCGTCTTGAGCTTCGCTGCAGCATTGCGTCCAGCTGCCACGGGATCCCCGCCACCCGCTGTCGGGCGACCGTCGGTAATGAAGTAAACCGCCTTGCGGCCCTTCACATTCCGCAGGAAATCATAAGCCTGATCAAATGCCGCCGCATAGTTGGTGGAGCCGGAGACGTTGGCGTTATTCACTGCCATCTCCTGATTCGCATAACTCGGATCGGGCGGAATATAGCTACAGAAATTGCTGAGCTTGCTGGCCTCGTCGAGACGCGTGCTTTTGAAGGTTTCCGCATCCACCGGGGCGGTGGTGTGCGAACGCACGATATTGCTGGCAAAGGTCACCGTGCCGACATTCACCTTATCCCCGGCCTTGAATTTGGCGAGGATCGCTTCGACCGCCTGCAGGCGACCGCAGCTTTTCACATTGCCCACCATGGTCCGCGGATCATTGCCCGTGGCCGGTTGAAAGCTCATGCTGCCAGGATCCGGTGTGTTGGGACCCATGGATCCGGAGAAGTCGATGATGAAGAGCACGGTCAGGTTATCCGAGACAGTCGGACAGAAACGGCCTTTGACGTTCATCACCACGCGCGCATCATTTTGAACCTTGATGTCCGCGTTCTCTTCCGGCGAAACCCGAATCGTTTTTTCCGAGCTCATTTCGCAGCTCAGATCCGAGGGACTTTCCACGAGCGTGGACGTGCCGGGAATAGGGCCGCCGCTGTCACGGGTATCCAAATTGTTCGGAAGTTTGGAAATGTCCAAAGGAGTTTCATCAAAAGCCAGGGACGGAGGAGAGCCGGTTGCGCTTGCCGATCCGGCCTTGAATTTACTGCCGCCACAGTGGGCGATGAGCAGGGTCAACGCGAGCAGGGGAATCAGTCCTATCAGCTTCATGGTGCATCTCACTTCTAACGAGGTACGGCTACAGCAGGTGCTTGGCAGCCCATGTGCAATGGGTGTACCACGAAAAACTTCAGCAGTTTTGCGCCCTATTTTCGCAGACGTAAGATTTCTGCGCGCCTCGTGTCGAGGAAAAAGACAATTCTTACCGTGATTCTGCCGGCCGCCTTGAATGCACTTACCGCTTTGTAAGAATTTGTAACATATTGATGTGAATAAGGTATTGGGCGGTCCCAAAAACGTACGCGCAGAAAGTTTAGGCTCCCGAGGGGCAGGTCCGATAGAACCGTAGCTTTCATGCAAAGTTAGGGGGGACCAATGGACTTTTTTAAGAGACGCGCCCTGTGGTGCGCGCTCCTGGTGACTGCTTGTGGCCCAGGCCAGGAAACGGTGCGTGGCCGGGCCCACCTCTATGTTCAGCCCGCCGTTCCACAGGATGAAGAGGTGACCACCGAGGACACCATCATCATGTCGAGCGATCCCAACCAGGCCGTCGTCTTCGATGGCAACGTTATCCCATCGTTAAGTCTGGCGGCCGAGGTTGATCAAAGCACTCTGCCAGCAGGCTGGATGCAGGATATTTTCGCAATTCACAAAATCGATGCGAACCGGACCCTCGTCTTTGGCAAATCCAAACAAACCTGGCTGCTCGATGAAACCCAGGGCGGGGTTCTCAGTCGCCTGTCGCTGGACCTGAGCCCGCCCGAAGGGGAACGCCTCTATGTTTTGGAAAATCAAAACTTCTGGCTCGTCGGCAGGAATAATCTGGGCTTTCCTTCGACTCTTTCCCAAAATCCAAGCCAACTGACTCTCGTCAACATCGTGCCGGATCTGATGAAGGATCCCGCAAATCCACCACGCGTGCTCTACGCCGGGCCGCAGCGCATGATCCTGGCCAGCGAAAAGCGAACCAATATCGTCTTGCTGGACGGTGACAGAGCGCGGGTCATTGCCCTCGATTTTCCCAAAATGCGCGATGGGACTCCCGTGCCCATAGCCTCGGCCGGCCTCATGCAGGATGAGGAGGCGTTCTGGTTTCTGGCCCCCGAATATCTTCTGCTGCTTCGCAAGGCGGGAGAGGATCGCTGGCGCTGGGTGATCAGCAGCTTCCGGGTGGACATCGCCGGAGTTTTGCGTGAGGATCCCACCGACCTTGCGATGCTCGTCAGCGCGGAAGCGGACGGTGGTTTCGCCTATGTCGGCCGCACCTTTGAACTCATGGCTGGGAAAATCTTTGAACAAAATCCCCTGAAGCTGAGCGTGGATATCAATGCGGATCCGGCTCTGGACCCTTACTTTATCAATACCGTGCAGCCGCTGCTCAAGACCTACTGCACCCCTTGTCACGTCGGTGCGGAAACCTTTCCCAGCGTGAAGGCCAGCGCGGCCGCCTTTGCCCAGAGCATCGCCAATGGCAGCATGCCCAAGAACATGGCCCTCACGCGCGAACAGATCAAAACCCTGACGGATTATTTAAACAGGGTCGTCGCCATGCCCTGAAGCTGGTCGTGGGCATGACACCGAAGCTCCAGACAAATCCCTGATTTCATGGAACAGAGACCGAGGCATCAAGCTTGCAAGCTGCCTCGGTCTTGTCTTTGGATTCACCAACTGGAGTTCCTCATGCTGTCCAAGATGCTGCTGACCTGCCTGGCTCTGACCGTAACCTCATCCGTCTGGGCCAATACCCTGGATTTCAATGTCACGGCGCGCAAGGGCCAGGTGAATAATGTCGACTGGAACGGGACAGAATTGGGTTTTTCCTATCTCTTTGACCTCAATGATGCGATTGCCGTGGGACCTTATCTCAGCACCACCCGTTGGGATATTTCCAATGATGACTTAAAAGTTGATTCCAAAGCGGATGATCGCGAGTTCGGTCCTGAGATTCGCTTTGTGGCGCCACTGGAAACCCTGGAGTTCCTGGCCGGCGCCTCCTATTCCCTGGTTTCCAAAGGAACAGCGGAAACCGAAGGCGGACAGACGGCTGACCTCGCGGTGCGCGGCCTGCGTTTTAAAATCGGTCTCGGTCTGCCCTTCGAAAGCGGTGCGGCTCTGAATTTCTGGTTGGTCAAGGGCCTGCAGGAAGTGGAAGTGAAAGCGGCCCATGACAAGGCCCATGAGGACCTTGATGACATCGGTCTCGCGCTGAGCCTCGGCTTTTAAGTGCCTTTTGATTCTTTTGCAAAAACCTTGTTCGCACGTGGGATCCACTCTATCATGAATCATTCCCTCTTGAGCATGCGGAGCCACACGTGCGAAGCCTTTACTGCGGACTCTTCATCAGTCTCCTCGTCCCTCTGAGTTGCAAGACTGTTCGTCCCGTTGCAGTCGAACTGAATTCCTTGCAGACCAATTGCCAGGAACCGATCACTTTGCAGTCATGGCTGAAGCCTGATACCAGCTGCACGGCCGATGGCTTTTATCCCGGTCCTGAGGAAGCCCGCAAACGCGATCAGTCTCCCTGGATCCCCTGCAACGATGTGGAATGGATCAACGATACCCAGGATCTCTTCGGTCCCGGTGCCGGCAATGATGCCGATACCCTGGCCCTCTCCACCTACCATCGCATCTATCGCGACTGGCTCGGCAAGGCCGATCGTTTCACTCCGGATATGGCCGGTAAGGTCTTTCAAAACTTCGATCAGCCTTTGCCTTTCAACCAGGACAATCCCATCCTGGAAAGTGCCATGGCCAGCACCCTCAAGGATCTCATTCGCGGCGCGCAGCATAATATCGTGATGGATATCTTTATGCTCGGCGGCAGCTGGGGCGCCGATATCCTGCATGACCTGGGAGCCGCCGCCGACCGCGGGGTCGAGGTGGTCCTTCTGCACGACAACGTCTCCAAGTTTTCGGTCGGCAACGAAATGGATCCACTCTGGCAGGCAGCGAAGCAGTTTTCCCTGAAGCATCCTCGATTCGTCGCTTTGGACGCCAATATCCGTCCGCCGCAGCGGGCCTCATCGCTGCCTGTGGGCCTGGAAAAACTCGGGGGCACGCTTTCCGGTCTGATGGATCTGATCACGTCGGTAGACGGCAAAAGCGATCACAGCAAGATCATGATCATCGATGGACTTTATACGAAGTCGCCCGACGAGTATGCGAATCTCAAGCCGCATGTCCTCGTCACGTCACGCAACCTTGTGGATTCCGCGGGTTCATTTTATCCCGATCAGGGCGTGGTGATCCGTGGCCCGGCGGCCGTCGTAACCCTTTTGCATTATCAGAGCGATCTTTTCTGGGCAGCGGATCAGGCGAAGAAAACCAAACGCCTGAATGCGGACGATGAAAAACTTTTGCAGTCGGTGCAGCAGCGTCTCGAAACCCTGCGGACGACACCAACCCTGATCAAAGGTCAAGGCTGGGTGAGCGTCCAGCCGCTCCAGGTCAGTGCCAATGATGAGATTCGCAACCTCGATACCAGCATCATACCGCAGATCATGGCCGCGGAACGCAGCATCGATATCCATGGCCGCGTCGCCTACAACTGGCCCCTGGCCATGGCGTTGAAGGAAGCGATGGCCCGCGGCGTAAAGGTGCGCATCATCCTGGATCAGCAGACCCGTCTGAGCGCTCTCGGCAATGCGGTGCTGCCCTATATGCTCGCGGAGGCGCCACGCCGTCTCGTGGATGGGCGCGAATCCAAACAGCTCGTCGATGACAGCGGCCGCATCATCAAGGAAAGCGAACTGCCCATCAAATGGTTTCTGCCGCTTCATCCGTCCCAAAAATTTGGTCGCAGCGATCGCAGTGACCTCGTCCAGGCTCTGAACGCCAAGACCATCATCATTGATGGCCGCCTCGCCCTCTTCGGCAGCGCGGATCTTGATGCCCTGACCTGGGCCGGCGGTTTTCGTGAATATGCGGTCTGGGTCGATGATCCCGCGCTGGCGTCGGAATCCGCAAGACAGTTCGATCGCCTCTGGAATCATGATTTTCTTACGGTCAGCCACAAGGTTTGGCTGGGCGAGGCGGAACCGTCGGCCGAGGTCGTGCGTTATCTGAAGGCACGTCAGGAGGCGGCCGGCTGTGATCCGCAGGCGGAAGCCTGTCAGCCGGGTTTCATTCTGCAGGGTGGCAAGGCCTTTCCGGCCAAAGCCCCCCAGCGCAATGTCCTGAAGAATATCCTGGCCGCCGACGCCGATCGCCTGCGGCTCCTGATTCCGGCGAAGGTCGTGCAGGACGAACTGGGTCGTCCCAAGTGCCGCAAACTGTGATCACATCGGTGCGTTGGGGTCGATCGGCTTGTTCTGCAGGATGCCTTCGATCACATCCAGGACCTTGTCATCCATGCGGTTTTGCAGTTCGCCGGCCTTGAGTGTTTCCAGCAGCTGCTCCGGACGTGAAGCCCCCAGGATCACTGAGCTGACGTTGCGATTCTTCAAACAAAATACGATAGCCATCTGTGCCATGCTCATGCCCAGCTCACGCGTGAGTTTTTCCAGCTCACGCACCTTCATGATGCGCATCTGACCTTCCGGCGATTCCAGTTCCCCCCGCAGCCATTCATAACCTTTCAGGGTCATGCGTGATTCGGGAGGAATGCCGAGGTTATACTTGCCACTCAAAATTCCGGACGCGAGCGGCGACCAGATGGTGGCGCCGTAACCCAATTCGGAAAACACCCGCGCGTATTCCGCTTCAAAACGTTCCCGATGAAACATGTTGTACTGAGGCTGTTCCATCGTGGGTGGCGTGAGATGGAATTCCCGCGCGATGCCATGCGCTTCAAAAATCTGCTGGGCGCTCCATTCGGAGGTGCCCCAGTAAAGGACCTTGCCCTGCATGATCAGCTCGTGCATGGCGCGCACGGTTTCCTCAACAGGCGTCGTGGGATCGGGCCGGTGACAGTAGTAAAGATCGAGGTAATCCACGCCCAGTCGCTTCAAAGCGGCATCTCAGGCATCGCGGACATGCTTGCGACTCAACCCGCGCTGGGTGGCCCTTTGCCCGCCCCAGAAGACCTTGGACGATACGATATAGGTGTCGCGGCCCCAGTTGGTGTCGCGCAGCACCCGGCCCATGATGACCTCCGCCTGGCCGCTCGCATAGGCTTCGGCATTATCAAAAAAGTTCACGCCGGCTTCATAGGCCACGCTCATCAGATATTTGGCTTTTTCATAGTCCACCTGATTATGAAAGGTCACCCAGGAACCCAGGGACAGTTCACTTACCTTAAGCCCGGACTTTCCCAATCGACGATACTGCATACTGTTTCCTTGTGAAGCTTCAGAGGGTGTAAGGCGACCTCAGGATCACCAGTTTTTCGCGGCTGAGTTCCATCATGCTCGGCAGGATACCGCCGACGCCGAGCCCCGATTCCTTGCGCCCACCAAAGGGCATCCAATCCGCGCGGAAGGCGGTGTGGTCGTTGACCAGGATCGTACTGGCGTCCACCTGCTGCACGAACTGGAGGGTCTTCGCCATGTTCTGCGTAAAGATCGCCGCTTGAAAGGCGAAGCGACTCGCATTGATGCGTTCGATGCAGGCACCGAGGTCATCGTAAGCATAAAGACCGAGACCGGGGCCGAAGATTTCATCCTTGTAAAAGGAACAGGTGCGCGGCGCCTCCTCCACCAGCGCGGGTGTCAGACAGCTCGCGCTCAAACGCTCGCCACCGCAGAGGAGTCGGCCGCCGCCGGTCGTGGCTTCCACGATCCAGCTTTGCACGCGATCCGCTTCCTGAGGACGGATCAAAGGACCGACATCCGTTTGCGGATCCAGGGGATCACCGGTTCCGAGTTTCTGCAAGGCGGCGATGAGCCGTTCCCGACAGGCATCCCGCAGCTGCCTAGGGACAAAGACGTTCTGCACGGACACACAAACCTGACCGGCATGGTAGGTTCCGCCTTTGACGATCAGAGGAATCGCCTGGTCAAGGTCAGCATCTTCGGCCAGAACCAGAGGGGCCGTGCCGCCATGTTCCAAAATTGCGACGGAACCGGGCGCAAGCTGGCGTCTGAGTTTCCAGCCGACCGCAGCCGAACCGATGAAAGACAGCACTGCGACCCGGGGATCGGCGGCAAGTTTTTCGGTGAGCGTATCCTCGATGAGGAGGAACTGGCACCAGGACTCCGGCAAACCGCAGTCATTCAGGAGTTGAAGGAAACGCTGACAGGTCAGCGGCGTTTTCAGAGACGGCTTGATCAGGACGGGGCAGCCCACGGCCAGCGCGGGGATCACTTGATGCACGATCAGATTCAAGGGATGATTGAAGGCACTGATGGCCAGCACGAGTCCGCGCGGTTCCCGGCGGGTCATGGCCCAGCGTTCGCTCGTGGCGGCGCTCAGACCCATGGGAATTTCCGTACCGTGCCATTCATAGAGGGCCGCGATGGTCGCCTGAATGGTCTGGACCGCTCGCATGGCCTCCACTTTCGCGTCCTGCAAGGGCTTGCCGCCTTCCGTGGCGATCAGCTGCGCATACGCATCGCTGTCCTTGGCGAGCGCGGCCGCCACAGACTGCAGAAAGCTCAGGCGTTTGTCCTTGGTCCAGCTCTGAGGCTTCTGACTCAGGCGGTAACCGGCCTCCACACGCGCTTCAACGTCCGCTTCACGGTCGAACGGAAGCGTGGCGAGGACCTTTTGATCAAAGGGGGATCGCACGCTGCATTCTTTCATAAGGAGGCTCCTTTCCTGCACACTTCAGCCCGTAGAATAGGTTCGTCCCTCTGTCTCATGCAATATGTTAGGCTGGCGTCGATCGATCGGCGTTTTTTTGCTAAGATGGTTCCATGCCAATGAGGAAAATACGATGGACGAGCTCATAACCTACAAACCAGGCGAAATGATCTTCAAACAGGGCGATGAAAGCAAATCCATGCTGATGATCAAGGAAGGCAGCGTGGAAGTGTTCAAGGACACGCCGCAGGGCGAAGTGATCCTGACCGTGCAGAACGCAGGGGAAGTGGTGGGGGTCCTCACCTTTTTCAGTCACGGCCGTCGCCTGGCCTCGGCCCGCGCACGCACTCATGTCGAAGGTCAGATGATAGAACGAAGGGACGGCATGCCGGACCCCTTGGCCAAACTGCCGAAATGGGTGCAGGTCGTGCTCAAGGAATTTGCCCAGCGCCTCGGGCAGATGAATGAGCAGTTCGCCAGGACCTACAACGAAAAGAGCGATCTGATGGATCACGTGCTGGATCCTCTGCTCATCTCCACGCAGGTGGCCGACTGTCTGGCTGAACTCGGGCGATTCAAGGCGAAAAAATTCCCTGATGGCCGCGAGATGATCGTGCTCGATGAGCTCGTATCACTGATCGAAAGCTGCCTTGGCTATCAAAGATCCCAGCTCAATCGCGTGCTCGACATCTTTAAAAATACCGGCCTGATGAAAGTCGAGATCGAACAGGATCACGGCAAGGAGGTTCTGTCGCTGACCGGCGCCCTGCGCCTCAAGTGGTACTCGGAATTCGTGCACAGCGCAAAGTCCGGCAAGAATCGCCGCCTCGTGCAGTCCTCGATTCCTTTCAAGCAGCGCCGCGTGCTGTTTGGCCTCAGCTCCTATGTTCAGAAGACCGGTGGGGATATCACAAAGAACTTCAGCATCGAGCTCGCGGAGCTGGCGGAAAAATTCGAACCCCTGGTCAAGCTCCCTCTTGATCAAGTCAGTATTGAATCCGCAGAAAAACTCGGTCTTTTGCAGCTGAAGAAAGCCGGCGAAAAAACGACTCTGACGTTTCATCCGACGATGATGACGCGCACTTTGATTGCGATCAACACCATCAAACGGCTCCGGTCCGATCCCAATGCGGATTTCGAAGCCGAGGATGAAAAACAGGCGTCGTGACGGCCGGCCGGAAATCGTGTTTGACTTCGGCTGGTGCCTCGCATTTAATGGCTCTATCGCTGAAGAAAGACGATAGCCGGAAGGATGGAAGGCCAAGGTCTTCCCATGATCCCAAGGTTGAGGTTTGATCTCTTGGTTTTGTGGGCCTGCCGAACGCAGGCCCAAGTTTTTTGCGGGAAACGCTGGGTTTCAGCAGTTGGTGTCGGCGGTGAGGTAACATTCCCGGGACTGGATGCCTATGTTGTTCTGGTGGAGCTTGATCTCACCCTCTGGCGTAGCCTCGATTTCATAGACGCCATAACCCGGCAGATAAATGCTGGTGACGTAACCTTCTTCCAAAAGATGACTGATGCGAGCCAGATCCCCGCTGCAGAGCACCAGCGTGGTGACCTCATGCTGCTCATTTTGGACAAACTCAAAGGTTTGAAGCATGATCAAAATGCCGGTTTCGCCATTTCGGGCGAAGCCCGGACTGGCGGTGAACCATAGGGTGGTCATCAGAGCATAAATGGCTGCGCGCATCAACTGACTCCTGTTAGGGATGCTCGGTCATAAGTATTGACCATAATGTCAATAAAGACTGGTATGGCTCCCTGGTTCTGCGAGGCCTCCTTCAAACGATCGCTTTTTTTGGCAAACTCACTGACCAGTTCGATCAGCTCCTTGTACGCCGACAGACTCAGCGAGGCGGAAAGGTGGGCCAGACGCGCGAACTGGGAACCAACCAGGGACTTATCGTAGTAATCAGCATCCTTCTTGATCTGATGCAGGATGTCATCGGCATTCATGATAAAGGAGCCGCGGGAGGGATGACTCACGCGGTTATTGCGATCCTCAAACAGGAACTTGTCTTCCAGCATCTCATCCAGTGCCGTCACGCCCCGCTCGCCGAGGATACGAAACACATCCTTGCGGGTGGTGCCATGCGCGGTGAGAGCCATCTTCAAAATATAATTGTGCGGGTCTTTGAAGCGATACATGCGCAGCTTGAAGTGATCAAGCCCGGGTTCCTCGGCCGGCTGACTTTGGGCTTCCTTGAGCAGGGCGCCGAGCGCCGGGTAATGGGTTTGCAAAAACTGCAGGCGCTGGGCTTGCGGCATCACGACAAGAATCAGCGAAAGTATTGTTTCATCCCGAACATCGTTCGCCTCGTTTTGCAAAATGCGGCGAATCGTGGAATAACTCACGCCCGTTTTGTTCGAGATCGATTGAATGCTGAGATTCTTATGATTGTCCAAATAGCTGGCGAGTGCTGCCTGAAGCTCCGCCAAAAGCGTTTTGGATGCCATCGCAACAACTCCTTTTACGAGGTGCGAAACCGACCTTCGGCAAAGATCCTGGATAAAAACCTGCAGCGCGCGGCTTGCGGTTCGCATCGGACAGGAACATTCCATTTAAACTTTGCTCAATTAAAACAATCCAGGTCGTCTTTGTCACGCGAAAATTTAGGGATTCGATTTGGCTGAATTGTAGCAGAGGGTGGGGGCCGATTTCACGCTGCTTGCGAGCAAGTCAAAATTAAGAAAGGCACCGGGGACGCAGAAGGGCAAGGGCTTCGGACACCGGTGTTTTTTAGGAAGGATTCAAGGACGGAACGAAGGATCGTCCTGCATTTTCTTCAGCATTTGAAAATGATCGCGCAGGAGTCCACCCAAATCGAAGTAACGGGCCGGCTGCAGATACGCGTTCATCACCGCGGCGCTCCTGCCACTCGTGTGTCCCGAGAAATCATGCAGGCAATGACCGAGTTCATGATAAACCATGATCTTGAGTGTGATGGCATCCACCAGGGTGGTTCCCGCCTTGCCTTCGCTGTTCGGGCGCAGGATTTCCACAAAGCGCAGGCCGGGCCGTCTTTGGCAATGACCGAGCAGGGTCGCGTCCGGTGCTGCCTGGATGTTGACGTGATCGGTCCACATCAGTCCTTTGAAATCCTGAAGCGTCTCTTCGGAAACCGGCACGCCAGCTGCCGCAGCATCCGCGATGTACGCATCGAGGTGCGGTTTCAGGTCGGGATCGATATAGAGGTTGGCCGGTGGCGTGTAGGTGCTCGTATCGTAGTTCACGTGATCCTCACCACAGCTCACAAGGACGAGCAGAAACCAAAGGACAAGGATCATTCGGAAGGGGTTGGTCAGCAGCAGCATAAAAGGCCCAGCATGGAGGTGAAAGGACTCCCCAAGAGTCCTTGCTGAAGGCCTTATAGGCGGACCGCATGCTGGTGTCAATACGGCGTGTAATAATTGTTTAAGCCCATGATTTTTTGGGGCTTTATGTATAATTCTGCCTTATGCCCGCCCGCAGTTTGGAGCAGTCTGACTGATAAAGGTCAGCCTTTCACTGAACCGACCGTCAGGCCGGAAACCACAAACCGGGACGAATAAAGAAAGAGAGCCATGCTCGGCAGGGCAATCACCACCGAACCGGCGGCAAAGAGACCCCAGCGGGCGTCGTAGCTGCCACTGAATTCCATGAGACCCAGGGTCCAGGGACGCAGGGACACATCATCGATCAGCGTGGAGGCGAGCAGAAATTCGCTCCAGGCGTAGGTAAAGGAAAAGAGAAAGGCAATGGCCAGGGCCGGGGTCGACAGAGGCAGGAGGATGCGGAAAAAGGCTGAGGCGGCGCTGCAGCCATCGACCCGAGCGGCCTCTTCCAAACTCTTCGGCACGGTTTCAAAATAGCCTTTGAGCACCATGATCGAAAAGGGCAGGGTGGTCACCGACATGGCAATGACCAGACCCGCATAGGAATTTCCGAGATTCAAACTCTTGATCACGAGGTAAACCGGAATGATCATGAGCGGTGCCGGAATCATCTGCGTCATAAACATGAAGCCAGACGCAAAGCGTTTGCCGGGAAAATCAAAGCGGGCGAACGCATAGGCCGCGGTCGCAGCCAGAAAAACGCCGATCAGCGAGGCTGATATGGAAATGATCAGACTGTTATAAATCCACTGCAAAAACAGATGGCGGGTGAAAAGGTCGGTGTAGTTGGAGTACCAGGCGCGGGGACCTGTCTCGGCGCTGGCGGCATCCAGCTCGGCGAAGGGATCATCCGCGGCAGGAGCCGGGGTTTCCTCCGGTGCGGTGGCCTCGGACGGGGCCGCAGGCGGCTGACGCATCGCATCGATCAAATCCTTCGGCACGATCGCATCGCCGATAAATTTCAGGTAGTCCAGAACGGTCGCCTCCCCGCGTGGCGGAAAGGGGCGGCTGGCCATGGAACTGACCGTATCGGTATTGCGAAAGGAAATGGCCACCACCCGAAAGATGGGGAAGGTGGAAAGCGCACAGGCGAACAGAAGAATGCCATGCACAAGGGCCAGGCGCGGCAGGGAACTCGTGGCGATACGGCTCATGGTTAAACCCTCGAAGAGCTGAAGTTGGTACCGGGTGCCAGAGGCGCTTCCTTTTCCTTGGGTTTCGAGCGGGGTTTGATGTCCTCCGGTTTTTTCTCGCCGGTCAGCTTCAGCTGGAGCCAGGTCAGAACACAGAGGATGGCAAAGATCACGAACGAATAGGCCGCCGCGAAACCATAACGGTAATAGGTGAAGCTTTGTTTGAAGAGGTCGGTGACCAGAATATCCGCCCCTTCGTAACGCCCGCGATCGGTCATCAGATAAATCACGTTCAGATTATTGAAGGTCCAGATCGCTCCCAGAAGCGACGCCGGGACCATCACCGGCTTCAAAAGCGGCAACGTGATATGCCGGAAGCGGCTCAATGTCCCCGCTCCATCGATTTGCGCCGCTTCATAAACGCTTTTGGGAATCGACTGCAGCGCCCCGAGGGCGTTGATCATCATAAAGGGAATGCCGAGCCAGATATTGACAATACAGGCCGCGGTGAAGAGAGCGGATGGATCGGTAAACCAGCTGCGGGTTTGAAAGCCGAGCCAGGTCAGAGGTTCGATCAGTCGCCCGCCGATTTCAAAGGACACGAGCTGATTGGTGACCTGGATGAACTGGTTGATGAAGCCCACGCTTTCATTGAAATCCGCCCGCCAGACCAGAACGGCGATGACCTGCGGCATGACCCAGGGCAAAGTCAGAATGGTGCGATAAAGGCCCATGCCGCGCATGCCCGGTGTGTTCAGGCAAAGCGCCAGAGCCAGACCGAGTCCCACGTGAAAGACGACATTCACCACAGTCCAAAGGATCGTGCGGCCGAGCACCACGACAAAGGACTGCCCGGTGGCGCGATCGCGGAAGACTTCAAAATAGTTCTCAAGCCCAAACGCTCCCGCCAGCGGGACTTCCCCTTTTCGAATCCAGTCGGCAAAGGTTTTCAAACTGAGGTCATGAAAGGAGAGAAAAAATTCATAGAGCAGGGGGTAAACAAAGAGCAGGGTGATACCCAGGACGGCTGGCGCCAAAAACCAGGCGGCAGCCACATAGCGACCTTTCAAATGGTATTTGAAATAGAGGCCAACCAGAATGGGCAGGGTCATGGCAAAACCAGCCGTCATCCACGAGGAGCCCGCGGCCTTGAAGAAAAGACCCAGGCTGATGCCGAACATGATTTTGATCGGCAGATAGAACCGGTCGTTCCACACCTTGTAGTTGATCAGCATGTAGCCAAACGCTGCCCCGAGGAGCAGCAGAAGGATCAGGCCGAGCTTCATAAGCTCAAGGATCGCAGGCATCATCGATAAGTTCATTCCGGTCCCTCCCTGCCTCTCGTAAGGTGATCAACCTGCCCTGGCATCCGCACTGGCTTCCGTTTCGTTCACAGGTTTCTGTTGAATGCCTTTCAGGGCTTCATCCGCTGCCTTCTGGCCGGTTTTCACGGCCTGAGCCACAGATTCCTTGCCGGACAGAGCCCGCTGGACCATGATGCGCATGCCATCCCAGGCGGCGCGCATTTCCACCTGCGGTGGCATGGGATGGGCAATGGCGGCGGCGTTAACCGAGGCATTCAGGATCGCATTCTTTTTCACCGCTGCATCCGCCCGCGCTTCAAGCGTGACCGGAATCTTGTTCAATTTGGTGGCCACGCGCAGCTGCACCTGCTTGCTGGTCAGGAACTGCAGGAATTTTCTGGTCGCCTCCAGCTCCTTATCCTTGGTGCCGGCGTTCACATAGAGGAAAAGACCCCCGAGCATGGGAGCCATGGGCTTGCCGGTTTCCGAAATCACCGGCAAAGGCGCGATGCCGAGCTTGTCGCCCAGTTTCTCGGCATAGGTGACCAGTTCCCAGTCGCCGCTGATATGGAAGAGTGCGTTGCCGCTCAGGAACATGGACTTGGCACAGTCCACGTTGCATTCCTTGGGCAGGATCTTCTCCTTGTCCTTCAGATCAACAAGGAACTGCAGGGCCTTCTGCATTTCGGGAGTATCAATCGTGACCTTCACGTCCTTGCCGTTCACCTGCAGAGCCGAACCGCCAAAGCCGTGCAGAAAGCTCACGAACCAGAAGGGTTCCGACTGGAAGAAGGCCAGACCATATTTGTTTTGTTTTTCATTGGTAAAGGCCTTGGCCTGGGCGATCAGGTCCTTGGTGTTCGCCGGCGGGTTTTTCACCAGATCCTTGTTGTAATAAAGGAGCAGGTGATTGCCTTCGTTCAGCGGCACACCCCAAACTTTGCCGTTGATGCGGGCCATGTCGAGGGACTTGGGGGTAAAGCGATCCGCCTTGATCATGCCATCCACGGGTTGAATCACACCGGCGGTGGCAAAGACTCCAGCCACATCGTTGGGACCCGATACGATATCCGCGCCATCACCGGTTACCGAGGAACGCAGAAACTTGGTCCGCAGCTCCTCGTTTTCATAATGCTGACGCACAACCTGAATATTCGGATTGGATTTTTGAAAGACCGTGATCCACTTGTCAATCTCGGCGCCGGTATCCGGTGGGCTTTGTTCCCAGAAATTGATTTTCACCGGAGCCGCCTGGACGGCACCTGCAGTCAGAGCGAAGAAGGCGAGGGCGCTGGGAAGAATGAGAATCCGCTTCATGAATACACCTCTTTCGGTAATTGTTGTATGGCCAAAGCAAACATGGCATGCGACCAGGTCAGAGGCATCACCCAGGACGGGCGGCCCGAGTTGGGATCCACCTGTTCCGGCAATTGGCCCTCGGCCGGAATATGCTGCAAGGTCCATTGCCAGGCGGTTCGTGCCGCCTGCCACTGCTTTTCCTTGGGTCCGCTTTCATCATCCTGTTGATAAACGGCCGCCAGGGCCAGCCAGATGGTGGTGAGGATCCATGGATTGCCGTCGCGATAATGATCGGCCTCATAGCGTCCCAGGCCACCGGCTTCGGCGCGCCAGAGTCTTTGCATCACGGCATCCAGAAGCTCATTGTAAGCCGCGCGATGTTTTTTCAGATCCAGAACTTCATAGGGATAGACCGCCGCCACCTGCGAAATATCCACGACATAATCCTGTTCCAAAGCATAAATCGGTCGTCCCGCTGGCGATCGATACATCTTCAGCGTTTCGCCCTGCTCCTCGATCAGGCTGCGTTGCCAGGGGGAAACGCGCCGCAGAAGAGTGCGCGCGAAGCGATGGTTTTGGACGAAACGTTCGGAATTGCAGAGAGCCACCAGCTCCCGCGCCCGGCTTGTCCAGGCTGAGGGCACCGGCCACTGCATATAGGAATAAAGATCAATGGCGGCCTGCAAACCGGCAGCCATCGCCGCGACGCTATAGTAATGAACGCCTTCGCGTTCCTCCCAAAGGTCAAAACCCGGAATGGGCAGCTCGGGATCCAGGGGATGCCGGCTGCTGCTGAGCCAGTTCGCAGCCTTATCCACCATGGGCTTCAGTTCCTCGGCCAGAGCCTTGTTTTCCGCCAGCTTCACATGCTGCCAGAAACCAAAGACCACGCTCGCGGTTTCATCCGGCTGCAGAAGGCCCCAGCTCGATCCGAGGTTGCCATCCATATCATGCCGATGCAAAAAGCTGCCGTCTGCGCTTTGACAGGTCTGCATATAACGATAGAAGCGCGCCGATTCCTTGAACATCCCGCACACATCCATCGCATAGGAAATAAAGCCGGCATCACGGCCCCAGCAGTAGGCATAGCCCCCGCAATGGGTCAGATCATAATGAAATTCCGGAGCCGCGATGATGCCGCCGGTGGAATCCTGCATCTGTTTCAAGGTCAGGAGAGTGCGCTGATACTGTTTTTGCTGCAGGTCCGGAACATGAGCCGGCGCCTTCTTCAGGGAACGCAGCCAGGTCTGATCGGTCTCGCGGACCTGACGCAAGGCCTCTTCAATGGGGCTCATGGGCTGCATGAGCTGATCCAGGTTTTCCGTCAGACGGAAGCGCAGTTCAAAACTGCCTTCCACCGGCACATGCCAGGCGATGATGCCATCGGTGCGACCGAGGGCCGCGAGGGAATTGGGTTCCAGTGGCAGCCAGGACGAGACGCTTTTTTGCGTTCCCGCCTGGGAGAAGCCCACCAGCTCATCCCGCGCCCAGATGCTTCGCAGGATATCCGCAAAACGCCCGGCGGTGCGCGCCTGATGCTGCCAGGTGCCGCATTCTGCAAAGGCCAAGGGCAGACTCTGGTCGCCTTCCAGGGCCTGCAGGGCAAAACAAACCTGACCCCGATAGGCGGTCAGTGCCCGCGCCGGTTCATAAAAAAGCGTGGACTGCATCTGATGACCGGCACCGATTTCCGATTCAAACCAGTAGATGAGGTAGGCTTCGTAGTCACTGGTATTCAGTCCCGACAGCTGCCAGGATTCCCGCAAGGCATCGTCTTCGATGCAGGCGTGCACGCGCAACTGGAGGGCAAGGTCGCCGGTGCTTCTGAATTCCTGCTGATAAATATCCGCATCCGCTTCCAAAACGCTCGCCGTCTGTTGCCATTCGCCCAGCACCACCTTGGGACGAATCTGCTGAGCCAGGCTCTGCGCCTGCTCCTGCCAGATGCGGGCGACTTCGGGATCACCCCCGGGAAAGGCCAGGACATGCAGACGGGGCCTCATATCCATCAGCGTTTTGGGTCGCACCACGAGGGCGTGATGCAGGCGTTTGGTAATCAGATTCAAGGCGTCGCGCCTGGGTCCAAAAAAGATGCTGGGACGCGCCCCGGCGGTCGATTCTCCCGAAAATTTCAAATCGACGCTGGGATCCAGGTTGGTTCCATAGCCGCAGAGCAAATGGTCACGAGCAAGCGTCAAGCGAAGCATGAATATCCTCTTGGATTGTCAAAATGGGGCGAAGCGTCGCGCGGCCTCTCAGGGCTCCACGCGCCGTCCCTGTTCATCGGCGCTGAACCAGTGCAGGGCCTGGCGATCCAAGGTGCAAGGCAACTTGTCTCCACGTTTGGCCTGGCTGATGATTTCGAGCCTTTGGGGGTTGGCACTGCGAATGATCAGCTGATGTCCGAAGGCTTCACCGACCATATGCACTTCATGACCATGCGGTTCGCACAGCAGCATGTCCACGACCAGGTCCACGGTGCCGCTCGCCTCACGACCGGAGTTCGCCAGCACCTTGATCGCTTCCGGACGCAGCCCCAAGGTATAAGGACCCGCTTCCCGAGGACAGGGTGCATCACTCAGGTCAAGGGCCAGGGACCCTGCGGTGAAGGTGCGCTTGCCACCCGCGAAACTGAGGATGCCATCCAGAAGGTTGATGGTCGGGCTGCCGATAAACGAGGCCACAAATTTGTTGGCGGGTTTATGATAGAGTTCCAGCGGAGCCCCCATCTGCTGGATATCGCCGCCGTTCAGCACCACAATGCGATCCGCCAGCGTCATGGCCTCGACCTGATCATGCGTGACATAAACGGAGGTGGCGCCAATCTTCTGATGCAGATCGGCGAGTTCGATGCGGGTCTGGGCACGAAGCTTGGCATCCAGATTGGAGAGGGGTTCATCGAAAAGAAATAATTTCGCCCGGCGAACGATGGCGCGACCGATGGCCACGCGCTGGCGCTGTCCACCGGAAAGCTGGGAAGGACGGCGATCCAAATAACTTTCAATTTTTAAAATGCGGGCGGCCCGATTGATTTCCTGATCGATTTGATCCTTGGGCGTCTTCCGCATTTTCAAACCGAAGGCGAGATTGTCACGAACGGTCATGTGGGGATAAAGAGCGTAATCCTGAAACACCATCGCGATATCGCGATCCCGTGGCTGCAGCCAGGTCACCTCACGCCCACCAATTTCGATGGCGCCCTGAGTGGCCTCTTCCAAACCGGCGATGGTCCGCAGCAGGGTGGACTTGCCACAACCCGAAGGACCGACCAGGACCAGGAATTCCCGTTCCTTCACTTCCAGATTGATATTGTTCAGAACCCGGACTTTATTATCGTAGAGCTTGCTCAGATTGGTGATTTTCAGCTGCGTTTCCACAATGCTCCCCCTTGATCCCAAACAAACACCATTTTGTTGGCGAGGTGTCCAGCTAAACCCGCCGGCTCGGTAAATTTTCACCACACGATTGTTATTCCGTGCGGGACTCGTCCTTGATAAACCGCGTGGCCTTGAGCGAGTTCTTGATTTTTTTCAGGTGCTCCACAAAATCCGGACCGCGCTTCAAGGTGACCCCGGTGGCCAGCACGTCGATGATGGTCAGATGCACCAGCCGGGAGATGGCCGGCGTATAGACATCCGTATCCTCAGATGTCTCGACCGCGAGCACGATACTGCTGTGTTGCGCCAGCGGCGAGTTGGGCATCGTAATGCTGATCACGGTCGCACCGGCTTCCCGGGCGAGCTTGGCGGCTTCAACCGTGGCGATCGTGCGACCTGTGTAAGAGATCATCACAATCACATCCCCACGTCCGGCCGAAGCTGCCGACATGCGTTGCACCATCACGTCGGTATAGGCGACGACCGGCGTGTTCAGACGAAAAAATTTGTGCTGCGCATCAAGGGCTACGGAAGCTGAGGCCCCCAGTCCATAAAATTCAATCTTGCGTGCGCCCGCCAGGGCGTCGATGGCACGACCGAGGGTGTCGAAATCCAGATTGCTCTTGGCATCCTCAAGTGCAGCCATGGTCATCTCAAAAATCTTGACGGAAAAATCGCGCACCGAATCATTGGCTTCGACATTGGAGTTAACATAGGGCGTTCCGTTGGCCAGGCTTTGGGCCACTCGCAGTTTAAAATCCGGAAACCCGGTGCAATCCAAACTTCGACAAAAACGATTCACGGTCGGTTCGCTGACATCAGCTGTGCGGGCCAAAGCCGCGATGCTGGAGCGAATGGTTGCATTCGGATCGGCTAACACCACATCTGCAACCTTAAGCTCAGACTTGCTCAAAAAGGGCCTCGTCTTTTGGATTTTCTGCAGAATGTTAATGGCAGACTCCTCTTGCTGGGAATAACTTGGATACTGTGTAAGTTGGCGTTAAATAACCACGGAAACTTCCTGCTGACAAGCGTTTATCTTTTTAGGGCAAATGACCGGAAATTGCAGCTCTTCTCTTGCGCAGCCTCTCCATCTGGATAAGGCCACCCTGGCTTTGTTTTGATAAACTCTTGAATTTATGGCTTGAAAAATGGGTAAGTTATGTCGGCATGGCAACCGAACTGAAGGAAAAAAACAACTTTTGAGGGGTTTGAAACCCGGATCCGGAGCCAGCCTTGTTTAAACTCCAGACTGCGCTAATATCCAAATGAGTTCCTAAGCCAACCATATGGGAGCAGGAAAAGTTATGGCAACCAAACATATAGCTGTCCTGGTCGGAAGTCTTCGTCGGGAATCGTATAATAGAAAGATGGCCAAGGCTCTGATGGCCATGCAGCCGTCTTCGCTCCAGCTTGAGATTGTCGAAATCGGTCAGCTCCCGATCTACAATCAGGACCTTGATGAAAATCCACCACGTGAATGGATTGAATTTCGGGAAAAGGTCAAAACGTATGACGGCGTGCTCTTTGTTACGCCCGAGTACAATCGTTCGGTGCCCGGCGTTCTGAAAAATGCCATCGACGTTGGTTCACGTCCCTATGGCAAGAGCGTATGGGAGGGCAAGCCCGCGGCCGTGATGAGTGTTTCCCCTGGGGCGATCGGCGGCTTTGGCGCCAACCATCATCTGCGGCAGTCCCTGGTATTTCTCAATATGCCTATCCTGCAGCAGCCGGAAGCCTATGTCGGCGGGGCGAACAAGCTGTTCAATGAGCGGGGGGAAATCAGCCAGGATTCCACGCGCGAATTTTTGAACACGTTTCTCAGGACCTATGCGTCCTGGGTGGAGCGTTTTCCCGAGGCAGGCCAGCGTTAATGTCATATAGGCGGGCAAATCCGCCCGCCGCGTCTCCTGCATCGGAGACTCACACGGAAAGGTGTAGTGGCGTCCGCGGACGTAGGCTATAAAGAAAGCCACGTGGATCATAAGGAATGGAGCATCATGAATCATTATCTGGTAGCGGATATCGGCGGCACAAATGCCAGGCTCGGTCTGGTGACACCGGAAGGCAATGAGGTGTTTGGGATCGAGGCGCTCTCGAACAAGAATTATCCGCACCTGATCGATGTCGTGAACGCTTATTTGCATCGGGCGCAATGCATTCTGCAGCCTAAAAAAGCCTGTTTTGCGGTGGCCTCGCCGGTGACGGGAGACCTCGTTCACTTCACCAATAACTCCTGGTCTTTTTCCATTCAGGAGCTGAAGGCGCGACTCGGTCTTGAGTATCTGAAAGTGATCAATGACTTTGAAGCGATTGCGCTCAGCATTCCCTATCTGGGGGCGCGCGAAGTCTTTCGCATCGGCGGCGGGGAAGCCGTTCCGCATCGCGCCATCGCTGTGCTGGGACCCGGGACGGGCCTTGGCATGGCCGCGCTGGTGCCGAACTCTCCGAAACCTCTGCCACTCGGCACGGAAGGGGGCCATGCCTGCTTTGCGCCGCAGGATGAATTCGAATCGCATCTTGCTGCGGAAATCAGGGGCCGTCAGGGCTTTTGCGCCAATGAGGATTTTTTGTGCGGGTCCGGACTCGTGACGCTCTATCGCGGCCTTTGTGATTGGCACAAGGTAACGGCGATCTATCAGGATCCGGCCTCCATCACCACGGCTGCGCTCGATGGCTCGGATCCGACCTGCCTTATGACCCTGGAACGATTCTGTGCGATCCTGGGTTCGGTCGCCGGGGATTATGCCCTGCAACTGGGAGCCCAGGGCGGAGTTTATATCTCCGGTGGCATCGTTCCACGGTTCAAGGAATTTCTCGCGGAACAAAGTCCTTTCCGGGAACGTTTCGAAAGCAAGGGACGCTTTCGGAGTTATGTGGAAAGGATCCCGACCTTTGTCATCACAGCGCCCCAGCCCGGCCTCATCGGTGCCGCCTCGGTTTTTGATGAAGGGCTCTCATGAAAACAAACGCCGCCCATCGCATGCTGGATATACTCAAGCACAACCGCCTTCTCCTGGCGGTGACCCTGCATGCGGCTGAGGATTGGCAGGGCCTCGGTGAACTTCTCGAGCACTGTCAGCTGCAGGCGGTGGAAATCATGTTGCGCACACCCTATGCCTGGGATGGCGTGAGGCTTTTACGAAAGCACTGGCCCCAGCTTACCATCGGGGTTGGCACCGTTCTGGAGCCCGATGATCTGAAGCGGGCTCACGACATCGGCGCCGGCTTTGCCGTGAGTCCTGGGACCGAAAGCTCGCTCCTGGACGCAGCCCAAAAACTGGATCTTCCCTATTTGCCTGGCGTGACCACAGCCTCGGATCTGATGCAGGTGGCTCGCACGCCCCTGCGCGCCGTGAAATTTTTCCCCGCGGCTGCTTTGGGCGCGGCCTACCTGCAGGCACTGGCGGCCCCCTTCGCCGATTTTCGTTTTTGTGTGTCGGGTGGTCTTGAGGTGGGCAACCACAAGCAGTTTCTGAAAGCGCGGCAGGTTCTTGCCTTATCGGGCAGCTGGCCCCTTCCGAAAAACCTGAGCGATCCGCATGCCTGCGGTCAGGCCCTGCCTTATCTGAAGCAGCTCTGTTCCGAGCTGAGTGAGGCCTTCCCCACGGAAAATCCTCCGTCGCCGACCAGTACAAGATTGTAATATTCGCGGCAAAGCCTTGATACGGCGACTGTCCTGGGAAAATATCAACAGACGGAATTCTGTGCCGAAATCCTTATCATACACGGCAGGGATGAACCGTGTGGTTTGGGACCAGGTGATGCTAGAGGCTTAAGAAAAAGCTTTGGCCTTCCATTAAAGCAGACCGTCAGCTCAAGGGATCGCTGACGGTCTGTCTGTTTCCTTTAGCGGGCTTTTTCCACCCGGAAAAAGGTCAGCGGTTTATCGCTGGACAGAACCTCGGCCGGTATGTAAATCAAATCGAAAACATACTTTCCCGCCTCACCCTTCGGCACTTCAAAGGTGAGGTTGCTGCTGCCGCCGGAACTGGTCAGCCCCTGCTCCTCGACCGGCGCTCCAAAGTTCGCGTCCGTGCTCCAGCCTTCATCGGCGAACTTGAATTCGGTGCCGCCACTGCCCAGTTTTATTTTTGTGCGGTACGTGTAGTTCCCGGCATATTCCAGTTCATGTTCCGGACTCCAGCTATTCATGCTGCCCCGTACATAAAGATCCTTGTCGAGAGGTGCCTTCGCTTTGAGATTGTTCGGCAGAGCGAGAGGTTTGGTCTCCGGAGCCGGCTTCATGGCATCGAAGCTCACCTCATGCCGGTTGTTGATGTAAACAGTCACTACCGGTTCCCCTTGAGGCCCGGCCTTGATATGCGGGCTGATCTGATCCTTGAAGCTTAAAAGGATGGGGCGATCAAAGGCGATCGAATCCTCATCCTCCGGATCGCTGCGGCCTTCAAAAATCAAGGTTTCCTTGGCTTCCTGGAGCGGCCAGGCAAAGGTGAACTGGCCCTTGTCCAGGTTCTGAGGCACAGCGATCGTGCCGCGATGACTCAAGGTGTACACGCGGCTGCGGTTATTGCCATTTTCATAGTGCACGGTCACGAGCGGCTCGCGCGCATCGACGATCAGTTTGCGTTGAACGTTGGCTCGGGCTCCATTGCGGGCGACCACATCCGCTCTCAGAATCAGGCTGGTGCCATTCGGAAATTGACGGCCTTCCACGTAGGCACGGAAGGGCGCGTTCACGTCGGTATAAAGAGGTTTAAAGCTTTTGTCCTTGTCCGACTTCATGGAGAAGGTGACCTTGTATTCCCCTTCGGGCAGCGTCACGTCCCCATGAAAAAGATCCGCCACGCGTTGCCCCTCTTCGAGATTGGAAAACTTCGGAGCCAGAGCCACCCGGGTTTTCTCCCTGGATTTCGCACCTTTCAGAATGGCAAACGACAGCGGCGGGAGGCTCAGCTCCTTGCCGAGTTTACCGGCCGGATGCACAAGCCCATAGCCCGTGCGGGTCCAGGGCAGCTGGATCGCAGCCTCTTTCATGTTGAAGACCAAAAGATACTCGTCGTTGCTCTCAAAGAGCGTCCGACGGAAAGCCAGGACATCCGGGCCAAAGTCCCGAACCGGAAAATACTCGCCCGTGCGGAGCAAAGGATGACTTTGGTAAATATGCGCCAGGCCGGCCAGCGTTTTATAGAGCGGATGATTGACATTGAAGCTGTCCTTGTCCGGGTCATGCGGCACACCTACCGGTTTGATCTCGCGATAACTTTTGACCTTCGAGACAAACATATCCTCCCGAGCCCAGCGGTCGCCCCCTTTGCCGACAAAACCCTGCTCATCCCCGTAGTAAATAATCGGCACCCCGCGGGCAAAGTACATGAAGGCGTTGGCCAGAGTCAGGCGCTTCAGAATCTCGGCGTCGCTCGCGTCCTTGAAGTGCTCTTTCATGAAATAGGCGAGGCGTCCAATGTCGTGGTTGCTGATGAAATTCATCATCTTCTGGGGAGCGCTGGCGAGCCGATGCACATCATCCTGAGCCAGGTACTCGTGCAAGCGCTCGATCGCATGCTCATCGGCAAAGACATCCTTGACGGCAGCCTGCAGACCGAAATCCAGGACGGAATCAAATTTTCCAAGGCGGGTATAGCGGCTCAGGAGGGCCGGTTCATTGGAAAAGACCTCTCCGAACATATAGAAGTGGGGCACGCCGGCTTCCTGGGCGGCCTTGCGCATGGCCGGAATAAACTCCTCCCAGAATTCAATGTTCACATGCTTGACCGTATCGATCCGAAAGCCATCGACCTTGTACTTCTTAATGAAGTCGGCATGGATCGCGATCATGCCCTGCACGACCTTGGGATTTTCCGTCATCAGATCATCGAGGCCAAAGAAATCCCCCATTTCCGAACTTTCGCCTGAGAAGGTGGAATTCCCCCGATTGTGATAGAGCGTGATATCGTTCAGCCAGTCGGGTTTCTTTTTGATACGAGGATCGTGGATGTAAGGGGAGTAGGCGTAGTTTGGATCCTTCAGTTTCGCGAAATTTTCGGCGCTGGTGTCTCCCGGCACGAAACCTTCATTCAATTTTTTGCCATGTTTGGTCGTGACGTAAGGATAGTCTTCGCGGGAGCGATAGGGGCAGTCCCAGCATTCCCGATAGCTGATGACGTCGGCGGTATGATTGGTGATGACATCGACGAAGAGTTTCATGCCCCGCTGATGCGCGGCGTCGACCAGATTACGGAAATCCTCTTCGGTGCCCCAGTGCGGATCCACCGTGGTAAAGTCGAGGGGCCAGTAGCCATGATAACCGGAGCTGGCACCGAGGGGGCCATCGCCGGTCTGGGTCGCGCGGTTCTTCAGAATGGGGGAGAGCCAGATGGCCGTCACGCCCAGACCCTGCAGATAGTCGAGCTTCTGCGTAATTCCTTTGAAGTCACCACCATGATAGAAGGTTTCAAGTTCCGGTTGATAGCCATGCCGCAGGATGTCGTCCTTGGAGTCCTTGGCGTCGACCGCGATCCGATCCAAGCCCTTGTTGTTGGCCGGATCGCCGTCATTGAAGCGATCCATGACCACGAAATAGAAGATCTCATCGTGGATCGGTCTATTGAACCTGGCCTCGGCCGCCTGCACGCCTGCCCAGGACATGAGCAGGCACCAAGTGAGCGCCAGCTTTTGCCATAAATTCATAGCTTGGACTCCTTCCGCGGACTTTTTCAGAAACAGATGGTAGCGCTAGATAACTTAATCAATCGAGGGAAGGAAATAAAGGCTCGGACCGCGCCCCTGAGCGAAAAAAGACCGAACGGTGGGCCGGAAAATGGCTCAGGGAGCAGGGGCGACGGCGCGGATATAATTCAAAATCGCCATGGAAACCGGGCCATGCACGCCAAACGCGTAGCCAAGGAATTTGAGCTGATCGCTGGGCTGTGCGGCCGGCAGCACGTTCAGCTGGGTGATCACGCGATCAACGTACGCTGGTTCATCACGCAATTTTTCTTCGAGATGACGCAGACAGTATTCCGCAACCACATCATTGACGTTCAGGCAGCGGCTGATGATGCTGCGCGCCAGGTTGCGTTCACCGGCCTGCACTTTTTCCAGAAGAAAAAGCATGGCGTCCTGCGACAGCTGCAAAGGAATGCCGCCGGGGGAAACCATTCTTAACGTGGGAATTGCCCTGGACTCCAGTCCATCCGAGGGCTTGTTCGATGCCATGACACGGCCTCCTATATAAAAGTTGAAAGGATATGGACTCTTCCCAGATCCTGTAGACTTCGACTGACTGCTGCAAAGTTCGGTAGACTTCGACCGACTGAATACTCCAAAGTTCGGTGAGTCTCGACCGAATGATGGACAACTCTTCGGATTGGAAAAGATGACATTTGAGTCAGGGGTAAAAGCTCAATTGATACAGGAGCTTTTCGACTCGTCGAACCAGAAGAGTATATTTAGACAGAGCCAATATTGCAAGAGTCCCATGCATCAGGTGTTTGAGATTCCGACACTGAGGGAGGGCCCTGTCTGAATTCCCTTCTATTATGCCATAAACGCTAACCAAAAGAACAACCAACCCGAGACTGTTGTGCCCAGCATGGCATATGCAGATAGCCTGCCAAAAAGCTTATGCCGAATCCGATGCTTGCCCGTGCTGGTATGGATGCGGTGGCGTAAGGCCATGAAAATCGTAAAGATCCAGAGCAGGAGGGTGGGGATGGCAAAGACGAGATGGACGAGGAGGGCAGGCATGACCAGAGTATCATAGTAAGGGGAAGGCTCCGCATACTGCCGCCATCCATAGAGTCGCATGTCGAGTTCGAAGATCAGGATGGCGAGCCCCAGGACCACGCCCAGGATGATCTGAAGGCGGCGATGCAGGTCGATGTTTTTCCGCTTTCGAACCTGGAAAAGACTGATCATCATGACCGGAATCACCGCGGCCATGGCCACAGCAATGAAATCCAGGACAAAGCTGGCACGGCTGAAAGGCAGAAATCCATCCACATCCAACTCCTTGTTCTTACAATCCAATCATCCCAGTTCAGCTCACCCGACCGGGCGCCAATCCACACAGCCCGTGCAAATCTGTGCGGGCTCCTTGCCATGAGCAACCTGATGATTTTACCCCAGCCTGCGCTTCGGCGAAATGCGCCGATAATATGCTGGTCGCAAGTTCCGCTGGGTGAAGCATCCACTGGAGTCAATAGTATCTCGAAGAGTGTACGTGGGTTGTTGGAAACAGCCGGTCGAACCAGCGCCGGTTTCACCTGATGAGTGATGACGGTGAAGAGCGTGCACAACGTGCATTGATAGGAATGGACGCGGATACGATACCGCTCTCTTTTCTGAAAATTGAGCACGTGGTCTGCCTTTTGCAATGCCCAAAGCAGAGTCATGTCCATAGGAGGCTATTCATGGGACTCATCGTGACGATCATCATTGGTTTCTTTGTCGGTCTTATCGCTAAATTTCTGATGCCAGGTCGTGATCCTGGAGGCTTTATCATCACCATTCTTCTGGGTATCGGTGGTGCATTAACAGCCAATTTCCTGGGCCGCGCTTTGGGCCTTTACACAACCAATGAGGCGGCAGGCTTCATTGCTTCTGTAATCGGTGCCATGGTTCTGCTCGCTATTTACAGGGCATTCGCTGGCCGTAGACTCACACACTGAGTTGATTGAATTGGGACTTCCTGTTGAAATGGCGAAAGCAGCCGGCGAAGATGTGCGGATCTTCGTTTGAGTCGCCGGCTGTTGGCGCTATTCCCTCTCATGTCCAATCCCGCCCGTATCGACAGTTTGGATTTGTGTCCAATCCCACCCGTCTCGACAGTTGGAATTCGATGACAGATAATGGTCTGAGCCTCAAAAGGGGAGAGGAAGACATGACCACAGCCCTGTCGCGACTGGCCACTGGACTGAAATACTCATCCATTCTTGCCAAATCTGTTGTTCTTAAAAATTGGAACGAAGCCGCGAGTCGCCACTACCTTCTGGAAAATCTCGGAAGCATTCCTGGCGTCAGTGCGAAAGCCGCACAATTTCTGGCGATGAAACTCGGCGCGGGCGACGGGCAAAATCCTTTGCACCTGGAACCCTTGCCGCTGCCCTGGATCAAATCCCACATCGAAGCTGCATGCCCCCGGCTGCACGCCGAACTGGTGGAAATCAGCGAAAAGGCCCAGGTCGCTTCGCTCGGCCAGGTGCATGAGGGCCGTTTGCGTTCCGGCGCAACCGTGGCCATCAAAATTCAGTATCCTGATTTGCAAAAAAATCTGGAAGAGCAGCTTGACCTTTTGCGCCAGGTGAGCAAGACCGGACCGCCGAAAAAATTCCAGTTCGAAGTCGAGGCCATCCTCGATTATTGCGGGCAGTCGCTCCTTCGGGAAATCGACTATCGCGGGGAAGCGCAGCGACAGATGGAAGCCACCCGTCTTTTGCCGCAGAACAAGCCTATCATCATCGCGCATGTGTATCCGGAATACAGTTGCACGACCATCCTCACCCAGAGCTTCGAAGCGTCGAGCCCGATCGCCCGCATTCGTCCGTGGTGGCCGGATGCGGCACGCCGTGAATGTGCCCGTATCCTGCTCGACTATTTTCTTCATGCCCTGTTCGTGGCGCGCAGCGTTCATACCGATCCGCATCCCGGCAATCTCGGTTTTCGTCATGCGCGATCCGCCGACCGAATCTGGAACCATGAGCTGGTGCTCTATGATTTTGGTTCAACCATGAGTTTTGAGCCCCACCAGGTGGAGATTCTCTGGCATCTGATTCATGCCTATCAGAACCAACTCGATATCGTGCCCTTTGATGCTCTGGTGGCGCTCGGTTTTGATGCGCAGAAACTTTTGCGCTTGAGTCAACGGCTGCCCTGCCTTCTGGAAAGGCTGCTCGAACCCTTCTGTCAGGATCGCGCCTTCGATGTCCGACACTGGGATCTGAAGGAGCATTTTGAGCGCGTGCTGGGTGAGGACCGCTGGTGGTTCCGCTCGGCAGTTCCACCCTGGTTTTTGCTGCTCCTGCGTGCCATGCAAGGGCTTATTCACGCGCTCTCGGAATTGCAGGTGCCGGTTTCCATCAAGTCCAGCCTGATGGCTTTGAAACTGCCGGCTCCAACCGGGCCGACGCCTCAGGTTCTGTCCCAGCTGCAGAGTGGACACCGTGCCAGCACCGGAGCGATGGCGAAGAAACTTCTGGTGGTCATCCAGAATCAAAAGGGGAATGAACTCGTTCGGATTGAACTCCCGAGCCGTGCGGTCGATAAGCTGGAGGAACATCTTCCGAACGATACGCTCGGTCGGATGCAGGAGCGAAAGCTGGACCTCGCCACTCTCAAGCGTCGCATTCAGCAGTCAGGCTATGCGCCGCAGATTCTCTTTGAAATGCAAAGCGACGAAAAACGTTATCAGGTCTGGTTGCAATAGAACGTCTTTCTAAAATTGAAAGAAAACTCATTCGCAGGCTTGTATACCGAATCAGTCTTTTCAAAAAATTTCGCCAACTTGAAGCTATTCATGGCTCGCCTCGTAGCGAGCCTCTCCACTCCTTGTCAATTGCAGATTTCAGAAATCTCGCAGGGTTGTTATTTCAAGCAACTCATGCGAAACCGTTGGCTGTCCAGTCAAACCAATTTTTTTTGTTTCAAGACACAGGAGTGAGAAGATGCATTCTATTAAACTTTTGAGCCTGCCTCTGGCGTTACTGGCTCTCTCAGCTTGCGGAACGGGTGATCCCACGAGTGAGACGAAGATTATCAATGGCACGCTGGCCCCGGACGGCGGTGCCATTGAACAGTCGACCGTGGCCCTGGCCTCCAGCAACGGCCAGGTGTTTTGTACCGGCACGCTGATCCACAAAAATTTTGTGGTTTCGGCCGCCCACTGTCTGGCGAATTTTCGCGGGACTCTTTATATCGGCTTTGGTCGCAGCAGTTCCGAATTCAAGTTTGTGAAGGCCACAGACTACGAAGTGAATCCGAGCTACACCGGCAACTTCAATAAAAATGTTCCGGCTGACATCTCGGTGATCGAACTGAGCGCGCCCGCACCGGCAGGCTACAATCCGGTGGCGATTTACAAGGGAACCGTATCGCAGGGCAGCAAGCTCTCGCTCGCTGGTTTCGGTCAAACGGACAGTGGTGGCAGCGGTCGCCTCTATTACACCTCGGTGGGTGTATCCGGTCAGACCAGCAATGAAATTACCGTGTATCAGGGTGGAACAGGAGCCTGTTATGGGGATTCCGGTGGACCGGCTTATGTGTCGAGCGGCAGTACGCTGCAGGTCATCGGCGCCACCTCACGCGGACAGCAGGGCTGTCGAGGGTCGAGTATTTACACCAACGTCGCCTATCACCTGAACTGGCTGCGCAACTGGACAGGTGTGAGCCTCTAAAAAAGGCAATGCCATTGGCTTCGATGAAATTGGATCCTCATGACCCAATTCCCGTCCAAGCCAATGGCCCTTGTGAGTGATACTCAAGACCACTCAAATATTTAGGACATGGACCGATTACGATCATAGTCCATGGATGCAATGTATTGATCGAGTTCCGCTTCGGCACGATCCTTTTCCAGGCCATAGCGTTCCTGAAGTTTACCGACCAATCGATCCTTTTTGCCGGCGATGGTTTCCAGGTCGTCGTCAGTGAATTTGCCCCATTTTTCCCGAATGGTGCCTTTCAGATTCTTCCACTGGCCTTCAACTTGATCCCAATTCATGGTTATTCTCCCGATTTTGGTGAGTGTGGGTTCACCTCGTGAACTCGGCGACCCTTCTTTCACAATACATGCCATTTGCGAAAAGCCTTCGCGACGCGACTATGAGAAAGCCTGAAGGCTGGAACATGCAGCGTGTTTCATACAGAGCTGCAGGGAAAATCCAACTCGAAGAAAATTTCGTAGTCAATATTTTTGGGTGTCATGGGTTGTGCATAAAAATGGGGGCGGGCGGGGGAAAAAGGAAAGGCCGCTGAGGTGCACTCAGCGGCCTGGTTTTTTTCTGTTGCTTAGCGCAGACGGAGAGCTGCGGGTTGTTCCGCGACGGGTTGCAGTTTATCAAACGAGGTTGGGAAACTGCGCAGGTAACTGACGATGTTGGTTTCGTCAGCTGCAGTGGCAAACGTGAACAGGTGCGTGCCGCCATTGAGTTGCGTTCCGTCCGGATAGGTCGAGGTTTTCACCAGATTCAAAATTTCGGCGTCAGTGGCATAGGCCAGGTAATCTGAGGAATGTTTCGCGAACGCGTCACCGCTTGCAGCATTGCCATGGCAGCTCGTGCAGCCATTAAGGGCAGCGTCCGCACTCACAGGCGCATCGTAGCGAAGCTTGCCTGCAGCAATGCCAGCCGTGGTATAACCAGTGATCACAACAGGCACACTAAAGTTGACTCCGTCCACCGTCGCGCTGATGGTCGTGTTGCCAACAGCTTTGGTCGTATAACGACGGGCGAAGAATTTCTGGGTGATCTTCACATAATTGGGTTGGCCTGCGGTCGCCGCTGCGGGAATGGTCACTGCAGCATCGTTCAGGAACGCAGGATCCACTTTGAAAGCAAATTCATTCTGCAGTTTCGTGAGGGCATCGAACATTTCCGGACGGCTTTGGAATTCCGCGGCCCATTTTTCCATGAAGGCATCGAATTCGGCCTGGGAAGCGAATTCCGGCAATTCGAGGGCCTGGCTGAAATCCGGCACTGCGGCCACGGCATAGACCCAGATCATTTCGAATTTCTCGGTTCCATCAGTGGAGAAGCCAAAATAAAGGGAGCGGCCTACATCAGGAGCCGACAAGGGATACACGCCGATGGCGGGTGGATAAAGATCGGTCAGCTTTTGTTCTGCGGGAGCGGGTGTGTCGCCGGTGGCGTCACCGGTTTGATTCTCGCCGGTTTCTTCGGTCTTGGCTGCCTCGCCCTGGTCTTCCTGCTTGTCCTGTGCTTTTTTCTCGCTGCAGGCGGTCGACAGAGCCAACATTGCGATCAAAGACGTTGCGAGAATGCTTTTCATCCGATGCCCTCCCTCTAGGCTTCCGTTGGAAGCGTGCAATCCATGTCGAGTCTTTATTCTGTCAATCCTTCTCCTCTCGCAAGAACCAAGCCCTGCCAGGCACCTCGTTAACCAGGTGAAATGGTTTGTGCGGATCAGGCGTGACACCGGATTATGACTGATCTCTGGACGACAACGTCCAGGCCTCTGACAGAGGATAGGTTATTTATTCCAGGCAGGTAAGAAAGCTAGGGCCCGCACTCCGTGCGTGCGGGTTGGGCTATACAAACATCATGCCGTCCGGTAAGCAAGGGGCGGCGCCGTGCTGCGAACACGAACGCCGTCGCGTCTACCGGTTGGGGCTGTGGGCGGCCTCGTGCTGCGAATACGAAAGCCGCCGCATTATCCTTAACCGTCACTCTGCGACTGAGGGGATTCAGGAGCAGGAGGTGTGGGCGGCGTGGCCGGTGCCGTCGCCGGCGTATCTGGTGTTCCAGGCGCGGCCGGAGCAGCCTCAGGGGCCGGCGGCGCAGGCGGTGGAGGCGGAGCCTTTTTGAATTCAAACGGATAGGCGATGCTGATCTGCTGGCCGCCGCGCGGTTTGGGGAAGGTCCAGGCCTTCATCTTGTTCCGCAGACATTTGCCGATCGCCTTGTCTTTAAAGGTATTTTGCTCGACTTCGCTGGCTTCAACTTTGCCCTTGAGTCCAATCAAGAAACGAATCTTCACTTTGCCTTCAGCCGTACTATCCTTGTCGACCGCTTCCTGGTAGCAGGCGCGGGCGTCGTCGCTGTGCGACTGAATCACATCCACGATTTCCTTTTGAGTCAGACCATCGCCTTTGCCTTTGGGAGCAGCGGCCAGGGTCAACGGTGTTACGAGAGCCAGGAGAGGCAGTCCACATCGACGAAACATTCCATATTCCTTTCGGTAGAGATGCACGGGAATCCGTTCGGGGCATAGTATCCAGATTCGAACCATAAGAAAAGTCAGGGTAATAAAGTTCTTACGAATATCTAATAATATCAAGGCACTGCCTGACCAGGCTTGCGACAAATCCGCCCGCGGAAGCGACTAACCCATGGAAATGATGGAGACGAATATCTGGCTGCTTTTTTGCAGAATCTCCTGTCTACCATGACACGTCCAGGAGCTTTGCAATGATCTATCAATACGGGGATCTCACGGTCCAGGCATTTCGTGATGAACCGGCTACGGTCACAGTGAACGGCTGGACCATCAACTACATGGGTTTCTGTCGCTCGGAACACCGGAATCAAACGCCGCTGGTTTTGCTCGGTGGGGCGTTTCAGTCCTTTGCCTCCTTTATGAACGATGTGAAAGCCTATCTGCCGCAAATGCCGGTGCTCCTCGTCGCCTTGCCCGGTCAGGCCAGCAACAAGGAAACCCGCGACGCCTCCATGCTCAGTCTGCGGGATATGGCTGACCTTCTGGAAGGTTTCTTTCAGGAACTCCGTCTGGAGCAGGTGGCTCTGGCCGGTTATTCCTATGGCTCGCTCCTGGCCTATACCTATGCGTTTAGCTACGAAATGCGTCTGGAGCAGTTGATCCTGGTCGGCTGCAGCCTTGATCTCAGGCATACGCAAAAGCAGATCCTGCAGTATGCCGTCGACAATTTTAATCCGGAGACTATCAACACGGACTCCGAAGCCGCATCGCAGGCCTTTTTCAACCTCAATGCCATGGATGCCACGGGACTGTCGCTCGGCCTTGTGGAAAGTCTGATCCACTCCATTCGACGTCTGAGCCCTGAGGACCTTGCCAGTTATCGATCTAATTCGGCGCGGGTTTTGCGGGAACGCTTGCCGCAGCGCAATTTCCAGGTTCGCACGCTGGTTCTTGCGGCCGCTTATGATCATTACACGACGCCGGATCAGAGCCTCGAAGTGCACGGCTGCTTTGAAAACGGTGACTTTGTCCTTTTGGAAAAAGCCGATCACCTGCTGCCTTTGCGCCGTCCGCAGCTCATCAATCAGACGATCTTACAATTCCTGTTCGATGCTCCTTACGAAGGTGAGGGCGTTTTGTATGGTGATGCGGCGATAGCCCGGGCCAGCGAACGCCGTCAGCAGGCGCGCTACAAGGTCAAAGGCCTGGCTGTTGTTCTGACCCACGCGGATCAATTCCGTTTTGAAGGTATTCTGGACGACGTGAGTTTGAATGGCTGCGGCATCACGCTGCCGGGTCTCATGAGCGCTGCCGCTGAGTTTGATGGCACCTGGCAGCTCGAGATTGGGGCCTCCGAGTACAAAATTCCCGGATTCCTGCGGGTCAATCACGGCAAGGCCAACTTTGTTTTTTTCAAGAAAACTTTGTCGGATCGGAAGCATATCAACGATTTTATTGAATCGTTTCAGGACCTTCCGCTCACCGATCGGCTGAACGCCTAGCGATTGAACAAGACAAGCTCATAAAATCCATGCACAATGAGCGGGAACTGCCACCCAACAGAGGAGGTCCGCTCTTGTTAGCTCGCATCAACATCATCCTGGCCATCAGCCTGACCTGCCTGCTCGGCGCCTGTATCAAAAAGAAAAGCAGTGAAACGGCCGCAGCCGATTCCGTGAAAATCTTTTATCATCTGCGTGAGGCCGAGGAAAAAAGTCTCGATCCCATGAAGCAGTTTGATGAAGTTTCCCATCAGCTTGTCAGCAATCTCTATGACAGTCTTCTGAGCTATCATTATCTGAAGCGGCCTTATGAGCTGGTCCCGAATCTCCTGACCCACATGCCCGAGAAGCAGGCGGATGGTCGCACGTATCTTTTCACTCTGAAAAAGGGTGTGCGCTTTCATGATAACGCCTGCTTTCCCGGAGGCAAGGGCCGCGAGATGAAAGCGGACGATGTGATCTATTCCTTCAAACGTTTTGCCGACGCCAACGTCAATCGCCTCACCTATATCCTGATCCAGGGGCTGGTCGTCGGCATGGACGAATTCCGCGCGCTGTCGAGCAAGGAAGGCAATAAATTTTCCTATGACAAGCACGAAATCAGCGGCGTGAAAAAGAAGGACGATTATACCTTCACGATCACCTTCGTTCAGGACAGTCCTCTGAATTTCCATCCTCTGGCGTTCAATGGCCTTGCCATTCTGCCCCGCGAGGCCGTGGAAAAATATGGTGACGACCTCGATAAGAATCCGGTCGGCACAGGACCCTTTGTCATGAAGACCTATTCCCGGCGCGGCACCACGATTCTGGTTCGCAATCCTAACTATCATGGCACCTATCCCACCGAGGGCATGCCGGAGGACAAGGCCGCCGGTCTTTTGGAAGCGGCCGGGAAAAAGGTGCCGTTCGTCGATGAAGTGCATCTGCCCCTGATCGTGGAAACGCAGCCGCAGATGCTGAAGTTTAAAAGAGGCCAGCTCGCTTACGTGGGCATGAATCGCGATGATTTTGAAGTGATGGTCGACCGCAACGGCCAGGACTTCGTGCTGAAACCGGAATTTGCCAAGGACTTTGACCTCTATACTGTGGACGGCCTGAGAAACCAGTTTATTCGCATTGGTCTGCGGGATCCGGTGCTCAGCAAGAAGGCGGTCCGTCAGGCCCTGGTCCTGGCTCTGGATACCCAGGGTTACATCAATCTCATGTTCAACGGCCGGGGCAGCGCTCCCGAATCGCTTATCCCCTATGATATTCAGGGCAGCGCCCGCGAAACCGGTTCGACCTGGCACAAGGCGGATATCGAGGCCGCGAAGAAAAAACTGGCGGAAGCCGGTTATCCAAACGGCAAGGGCCTGCCGACCTTTGTCATCGAATATCGCAGCACCAACAAGGACCAGAGACAGCGTTTTGAATACCTGCGGAACGAGTGGGCCAAAATCGGTGTGAAGGTGGAAGCCAATTTTCAAAGCTTCTCCAACTTTCTGAAGAAGACGGACGAAGGCAACTATCAGCTGGCCGATGCCGGCTGGAACGCCGACTATCCCGACGCCGAGAATTTCTATTCTCTTCTTTATGGCAAGAACGTGGCCCCAGGGCCCAATACGGGGCACTTTGTCAACGCGCGCTATGATGAACTTTATCTGAAATCCCGTCACATGAAAGACGGTCCGGAGCGCTGGAAAATTTTTGCGGAAATGGATGCGATACTGAAAGACGAGGTTCCGCTCATCCTGCTCATTAACAATGCGGTGGTGGGCATGAAGCAAAAAAGCGTCAGGAACTTCAAGCGCAACATGATGGTGCCGTTCCCTTACAAGTACTACGATCTTGCCCCTTGAAGGCATGGCAAGGTGAAGGCTGAGATCAACTCTCAGCCCTGCACGGTATCTTATTTCTTTTCAGCCAGATTGCAGGAATAGCTGCCTTTGTAGGTAAAGCCATTCACGCTGTGAGACAGGCTGTGGAACGCAAGATCGGTATTCACCACATCGATCTGATCGCAGATCGAGGTGTTGACGATGGTGTAACCACCGTTACACTGCTGACGCAAGGCCGTCGCGACTTTGGTCAGTTCAGCCTTTTCCTTGTTCGCATCGAATTCGCCGGCCTTGTAAGTCTTGGTGCCTTTGGCCAGGAGGGTCACGCGCTTGCCAAACGGATCGGCGTTGTTGAACACGGCACCGTCGCAGACGACAATGAATTTTTTCTTGTTCGAGGAAACATCAGAATCGTGAGACGATGAGTCACCACAGGCGGCCAGCAGGGCAGGGGCGATCAGGAAGGCCAGGGCTTTGATTTTCATGGATTCGGTCCTACTTTGGGTTCGCGGTTTGTCGTGCCAACGCACGAAGGAGTTCGTTGTTAGCAGTTTGCGCGAATCCTCGTCAACGCCAGTCTGGGGGCGGGCTGCAGAAAACGTTTTCAGAACACCCGGGTTTTACCCCAGGTGGCTCAAAAGCTGCAGGTTTTGGCATTGATGGGCCATATCGACTTAATTTCAATGGATAAGAGTGCCCCGATAAGGTTCACCCGCTGCATACTTCAGGCTCTGGACTGGGGAGGCCAGCAGGACCTTATGGGCTCCCAGCGTCCGGGCGCGGAAGCAGCTGTCGAGCTTGGGCAGCATGCCATCCTTCACAAGTTTCTGGCTGCGCAGTGATTCATACTGCGGGCGATCCAGTTCCGCCAGCAGGGAATCGGGATTATCGACATCCAAAAGCACACCAGGCTTGTCGAAGCAGTAGAAAAGATAAGTTTCATAGGTAGCTGAAAAAGCCTCGGTGATCCGACACGCCACCCCATCAGCATTGCTGTTGAGAATCCCGCTGCCGGCTTCCCAGCTCAAAGGTGCGAGGACCGGTGTCATCCCGCGATCCAGAAACATTTCCAGAAGGTCGCGGCGGACTTCCACGATGTCCCCGACAAAACCATAATCGATCGGCTCCGGTTGCCGCCGCTCGGCTTTCAGCAGGGCACCGTCCGCTCCAGACAGGCCGATCGCATCACAGCCGCAGGCCTGCAGACGGCTGACGACCTGCTTGTTCAGGAGCCCACCATATACCATCGTCACGAGATCACGCATCGGGGCACTGGTGATCCGCCGACCCTCATGCATGTGGATGGGAATATCGAGTTTGCGCGCCAGGTCATCGGCGAAAATTCCACCACCATGCACCAGAATCTTCCGACCTGCAATTTGGGAAAAACCCTCCAGGAAGGCTTCCAGCTCAGCAGGCTGGTCCAGAATTCGGCCGCCGATTTTGAAGATGAGGAGTTTTTCCAAGGCCAGCCCTCCATCGAATCGGGCATGTTCCGGCTTTTCCAAAACCCACCCTCACATCGATTCAAGCATGTTTTTCATCACCGCCTGCGCGGCAAAAATCCGATTATGCGCCTGCTGCAGAACCAGCGAACGGGGGCTGTCCAGAACGCTGTCCGCCACCTTCAGGTTCCTGCGCACAGGAAGACAGTGCATGAAATAACCCTGATTGGTCCTGTCCATCTTCTCGTCGGTGATCATCCAGCTGCGATCATGACAAAGGATCTGCCCATACTCGCGGAACGAGGACCAGCTTTTCGCATAAACAAAGTCCGCGCCCTCCAGCGCCTTATCCTGATCGTGCATGATGGTGGCGCCACGGGTAAACCGTTCATCCAGTTCATAGCCTTCCGGATGCACGATGGTCAGATCAAAGCCGGCGCGCAGGGTCCATTGGGCAAAGGAATTCGGCACCGCCTGAGGCAGAGCCTTGATATGCGGCGCCCAGGTCAGAACCACTTTCGGCTTCGGCCGCCGCTGCCGTTCGATGATGGTCATCACATCGGCAAAGCCCTGCAGGGGATGGCCGGTGGCGGACTCCAGGCTGATCATCGGCCGCTGACTGTAACGGGCAAACTTGGTCAGAACCTCTTCGCGATAGTCCGCCTCCCGATCCTTAAGCCCGGGAAAGCAGCGAATGCCGATGATATCGCAGTACTGAGCCAGCACCCCGGCGGCTTCCTTGAGATGCTCCCCGGCAGCCCCGTCCATCACCACACCATCCTGCGTCTCGATCGTCCAGCCTTCCTGGTTGACGTTGATGCTGAGAACATGCAGCCCCAGATGATGGGCCGCCTTCTGGGAACTTAGGCGGGTTCTAAGACTGGGATTGAAGAAGACCAGCCCCAGCGTTTTGCCCTTGCCCAGGTCGGAGAAGGCAAAGGGATGTTGTTTCAGATAAAGCGCATCCTCCATGAGCGCAGGAAAGTCGCTGACATCATCGGCACTGAAAAATTGATTCAACATTAGGTAGACCTCAAAGCCAAAGCAAGCTGTTCGAGAAAGTGTTCACATTCCGACTTTTGAACGGACAACGGGGGCAGGATGCGCACCGTTTCCTTGAGCCGTGAGCTGCCGGTGATGATCTGATGCTGATGCAAAAGCCGGGAGCGCAGCGCATAGCTGTCATGATCCAGATCGAAGCCGATCATCAGGCCGCGACCACGTATATTATGAACACCAGGCAGCGTAGCCAGACCTTGGAGCAGGAGTTCCCCCATCGCCGCCGCATGGTCGATGAGGCCCTCATCGCGGATGACTTCACAGACAGCCGTGGCCGCCGCACAGGCCAGCGGATGACCGCCGAAGGTGGTGCCGAGGGAGCCTTGCGCCATCGGCAGTCCCTGCCTCACCCAGGTCGCGGATACGGGATAACCATTGCCCATGCCCTTCGCGGTGCAGATCACATCGGGACTCACGCCATGATGCTGAAAGGCAAAAAATTTGCCGCTGCGTCCATAGCCGGATTGAATTTCATCGGCAATCAGCAGGGCCCCATGCTGCGTCGTAAGCGTGCGGAGCGTTTGCCAGAATGCAGGGGGCGCCTCACGAATGCCGCCGACACCCTGAATGCCTTCGATCATGACGCCCGCGGTCTGATCATCAATCGCCGCCCTGGCCGCCGCGCTATCGCCGAGCGGAATAAAAACCACGTCCAGACCACTATTGATCGGCGCACAGATTTTGGAAGCTTCCGTACACTGAGCCGCCAGGGACGTGCGGCCATGAAAGCCGTTCAACATCACGACCATTTTTTTGCGACCGGTGACATACGAAGCCACCTTCAGGGCATTTTCCACCGCCTCCGCTCCGGAGTTGGCCAGAAACAGATCATAGTCCGCGCAGCCGCTCAGGTCCCCGAGCACCCGGCAGAGTTCATACTGCTCTTCAAAATCCACGGCATTGGAATAATAAAGAAGGCGGTCCATCTGCGCCTTCAGCCGCGCGACAAAATGCGGATGACTATGACCGATCGAAATCACGCCGTGGCCGCTGTAAAAATCCAGGATGGCACGACCCTTGTCATCATAAAGATAAAGGCCGGATGCCCGCGTCAGAGCCAGATCGAATTTTGCATAAACCGCCAAAGGGCGCATCGCCCATCCCCCTCAAAAAGCTGAAGGCTTCAGTCCCAGACCCATGGTTTCGGGCAGACCCAGAGCCAGATTCATATTATGCACGGCCTGTCCGCTGGCACCCTTCACCAGATTGTCGAGGCAACAGACGATGTGGGCGTGACTGCCATATTTCTCGACCGACAGCAGCGCGTTATTGGTGTTCACCACGCTCTTGAGATCCGCCTCCTCGGTCGTGCGGTGCACAAAGGGAGCGTCCTCATAATAGGCATCGTAGGCGCGAATCAGGGTATCCGCTGAGGCCTTGCAAAGGGTATGCACTGACACCAGAATCCCACGTGTGAAAGGTCCGCGCATGGGAATAAAGAGCGGCGTCTTTTCATACTCGGGCTGCAGCGTGCGGAGCGTGGCCTGAATCTCGGCCAGGTGCTGATGCGCAAAGGGCTTGTAGACCGAGAGGTTGTCGTGCCGCCAGGAAAAATGGAGCGTGTCCTGCAGCTTTTGTCCGGCCCCGGTGGATCCGGTGATGCCGGTGATATGGACCTCGTCGCTGAGCCAGCCCTGAGCTGCCAAAGGCAGAATCGCGAGCTGAATGGCGGTCGCGAAGCAGCCGGGATTGGCAATGCGCTTTTTGCCAGGAAGCATCGACCCGAAAGCTTCCGGCAGACCATAGACGAAATCATGCTCGCCATCCGGCAGGCGGAAGTCCTGGCTCAGATCGATGATCAAAGTATTCTTATGATAGAGCTGATGCTGATCCATAAGACGTCGCGATTCACCATGACCGCCGCAGAGGAACACCACATCATGGGGGCCTTCCGATAGGGCGGACACAAAACTTTGCTTCGCAAAAGCCAGAAGATCGGGATGAGCTTTGCAGAAACTTTGTCCGGCATGACTGGAACTCACCGCCTCCACCGTGTCAATCGCCGGATGGTTGAGCAGAAGTCGCAGAAGTTCACCACCGGTATACCCGGCAGCGCCGATGATCGCAGCGCGCAGCATAGGGTTCTCCTCAAAAAGAACGAGCCTTACATTTCCAAAGCAAGATTGCCGCTGGTCCGGACCGGTTCCGGTTCGCGCGCGACCATGCCACCAGTTGACAGTTTCTGCAGACGCTTCCTTTCCCATTCCGGGTCATAGAGCATCGCCGTGCAAAGACAGTTTTTCTTTTCCTTGCTGACGAGAGTCGGGTAGTTCACACAGCTTTGACAGCTGGCCCAGAAGTCCTCGTCCTGAGTCAGCTCACTGTAGGTGACCGGCCGATAGCCCAGCTCACTGTTGATATTCATCACGGCGAGACTGGTGGTCAGACCGAAAAATTTGGCATTGGGAAAGCGGCGTTTGGATTCCTCAAAGGCAAAAGCCTTGAGCTGACGCGCCAGCCCATAGCGGCGATATTCGGGAAAAATCAAAAGTCCGGAGTTGGCGATGTGCGCGCCGTTGCTCCAGCTTTCCATATAACAGAATCCAGCCACTTTATTTTGAGTCGTCTCCAGCGCGATGAACGCCTTGCCCGACAGCATTTTTTCGGCCAGATATTCCGGCGTTCTTTTTGCGATGCCTGTCCCCCGCGCCCGCGCGCTGGCTTCCATTTCCTGGCTGATCTCCACAGCGAAATGAACTTCATCCTGAGTCGCAACCTTCACGACGAATTCGTACATCCTCTTGGGCCCCGTCTACATGGTCAGACATAATATGCATGAAATTTGCATATTTGTACATAATAGACGTATAATTGCAAATCTATGCAGCCAGGACAACCGAATTTAACGCATCGGGGGTAAAAAAAGGGAAAAGGGCACGGGAAGGAAGCTTGTGCGTGGAAAATCCTAGCCTTGTTTGGTGGCGGGCAGCGCTCCGATCTGCCCCCAATAGAAGACTATGCCGTGGATGACTTTCTTCAATTCCTGATAGCCGCCCGGCTTGGTCACATAGGAATTCCCGCCGAGTGCATAAATGCTGGAAATATCCGAAGGGGTCGAGGACGATGAAAAGACCACGACCGGAATTTCACTCAGGATGGGATCCGTTTTGATTCGCTCCAGAGCCTGAAAGCCATTCAATTTGGGCATGTTCAGATCGAGCAGAATGAGGTGCGGGCGTGAGGTGCCGGCCTCATTGCGCTTCACGCGGTTCAGGTACTCCATCATATTCTGGCCGTCGACAACGTGCTCGAAGGTGACGTTGGCGCCGATGACACTTTCCGACGCTTTTCTCACTAGATCGACATAGCTTTGATCATCATCCGCAATCAGAATCGTCAGGCGCTGGGTGCTGAGTTTTTCCTCAGACTTCTTGTTCTGGATCACGAATTCAATAAAGCGACCCAGAAGTTCGGATTTGCTGTTGGTGCCGACCTTGGTGTTGATGTTTTTCAAATGGATGCGAACGGTGTTGCGGCTGATGCCCAGCTTGTCGGAAATATCCTCGGCGCTGACCACCTGCTGGACGAGAAGATTCAACACATCGAGCTCGCGTTTCGACAGGCTATATTTTTGAGCAAACTGCTCCAGAGGGCCCTTCAAATCATCCAGGGAAGATAACTGATCCATTGGGATGGCACTGCTCATGTCGTAACGCTCCGTCGCCACTAGGGGCTCACAAGCCCTCGTCCGTTTGTGTCATCGGTCGGTTTCGAAGGGGACATGAGCTCCGGCCTAAGGCTCGGTGATGCTATCCCAATAATTTCAGCTGTTTATAATATTTGGTTGTTTTTATTGAGCGTTGTGATATCCGCAGGCTGCCAACCGAACAAGAGAAGAACCATGCCCCGCTATATCAAACAGTACTCCGATGCCCTGAGTCCCACATACTGTGAGGCCCTGATCGATCGCTTTGAAAAGGATGCGCGCGTTCAGGTGGATCCTCAGCCCGAATACAGCACCCGCTCTTATTTGAATATTTCCCAGCAATTCGACTGGCTGCGTGAGGTGCAAAAGATTACTCAGCTGGCGGATCCCATCCTGACGGAATTTTTCCGCCTTCCCGAGCCGTATCGGGCCGCGGAACCGAAGGAATGGTTAAACGATGGCTTTGTGATCGCCCGTTATCGTCCTGGGGATATCTGCGCCCTGCACGATGACTATCAGAGTCCGGTGCCGCCCGCCAATGGCCTGCGCCTCGCAACCATGATCTTCTTTTTGAATGATGTGGAAGAAGGCGGGGAGCTGCATTTCCCGGCCCAGGATGTCAAGGTCAAGCCGCGGCAGGGCCATGCTGTGGTCTTCCCGGCCCAGCTCACCCATCCGCATGAGGTCCTGCCGCCCACAACCACACGTTATGTGCTGCAAACCTGGGTGATCGACCCCCAGCTGGTGGTGCTCGAACGCGATGTCTTCGACGAGCTGACCGGCCAGCTCTAAAAAATACTTTCCCGTAAGGCCCCGTCCCGCCAACCGAACTTCCGCCTGCCCAGGGGTCCCAGGTGGGCAGCCGATGGATTTCATAAGACGTGAGGTCCAACTATGAAATTTTCAGTTCTGACATCACGACTAACTCTGGGGTTTCGCCGTGCGGCGTTACTCGAAACGGATCCTTTCTTTGCAAGTCAGATCCAGAGTTATGCGAATGATAGCGGCATCGAGCAACTCGAGGTCTGCAGCGATGTGGACGCATTGTGCGCGCAGGACGTGGACACCTATGACCTGCTGATTCTGGATTGGAATGCCCATGGTCCCAACTCCGGGGTGAAGGCCTACAATCGTCTGCGACATGATCCGCGCTTTGTCTCGGTGCCGATCCTGGTGATGTCGGGTTTCGTGGATCGCAATGACTTTCGCCTCCTGGAGGAATTCCCCTTGACCCGCCTGGTGGAGAAACCCTTCACGGCCGGTGTTTTCATCGAGGCGGTGCAGAGCCTGCAGAACGAGCTCGATTGGGTGCATGCCCACGAAAAGCCTTTGCGTCAGCTGCTGCAAGCGGACAAAGTCCAGGGCCTGCCGCGAGTCAGGAAAATGCAAAAACTTCTGCAAAGCGCCCCGTATCCGGCGCCGCTGCTCCTTATGTTTGGACGCTATCTGAGTCGGGAAAAATGCTGGGATGAGGCCCGTGAATTCCTGCAGCAGGTCGTGCGCGAGGATCGGGGTAACGTGCTGGCCCTGAATGAACTGGGCAAGGTCCTGCATGCCAGTGGCCGTCATAGCGAGGCTATCGCGGTGCTGGAAGAGGCGGACACTCTGAGCCCGGACAATCTCAAACGCATCTGCCATCTCGGTGAGCTGCATCTGCATCAGTGTCAATTGGATGACGCTCGCCACAGCTTCGAGCGCGCTCTGACCATCGACGCCCGCTGGGAGCGGGCCCAAAAGGGTTATGACCTGACCATGAACGCCTTGGAGTATCTGCAAAAAGAAACGGAAAGTGGATCCTTCCCGCAAAGTTTTGCCAGCCTGATGAATACCATCGGCATCTCGAAAGTTCGCAGCGGACATCTGCAGGAAGGGATTCATCACTATGAATCCGCTTTGCATTTTATTCGTGATCATGAGGTCAAGGCCAAGGTCATGTTCAATATGGGTCTGGGCTATCTCCGCCACCACAAGGGCGGCAAGGCTTTGCTCTGGTTCATGCGTTCGGCCAGGACCGGCGGTCCGGACTTTGCCAAAGCCATGCCTTATGTGGAGGAACTAACCCAAAAGGCTGTATGGACGGAACAGGGTTTCAAGGTTGTGAGCGATGTAACGGAAACAGCGGATGCGCAAGATGATGTTTCGACTGTTGTTCATCCGGAGGCTCGTAAACCCGAATCGACAGATTTGTCCAATGAGCCGATCTCTTTGATAAGTGACGACGGCTCAACCGAAGGCAAGGTGGAAACGGACGATTTCGATACGAATGCACTACTCGGCGGTGTTACAGAAGAAGGATTCTGCTAGTATCGCCAGTGCTTTCCGGGACTTGGGTGACCCTTTAGGGCGCTCCTGGCCCTGCCGATGTTGACGCTAGTTCTCAGTGGTTGGCTCACTTGGACACTGCTGCCCAGGAAAGAATTATGGCAACGGCCCGCGCATTCGATTTTAACGGAAAGGACCCGAACGGGGTCCCGGCACGGGAGCTGTCGGTAAAGTCTGCCACAGTTTTCATCAGCCGCAACACCGTTCGGTCTGTGATTGTCCGGGAAATGAAAAATTACGGGATTGCCACAATCAACGCCTTCGAAAGTGTCGCTGAGGTTTGTGAGGAACTCCAAAAGAACCCGGAAAGTTTACTCGTGGTCGACTGGGAACACGGTGAGCAAAATGTGACCAAGGTCCTGCGCGCCGCTCAGGGGCCCTTCCGCGTTGATACCCGGCCCATTTACTTTATTGCTTTGGACCTGGCCGAACGCGTGATCGCGGTCGCCAACGAATATAATGTGATGCAGATCCACACCGGTGAGATCTCGCAGGCCCAGATCGTCAAAAACCTCGATGAGCTGCTGAAATATTCAACCCTGTCACCGGCCTGCCGCAAGGCTTTTCGTGACATCGCCGCGTTGCGAAAGAGCGGAGATCTGGCGGCAGCCGAACCCATTCTGCGTAAACTCTGTGGCGAAGAACCCACCAATATCCGCGCGGCCGTGGAACTCGGTGCGACGCTGTTCGATCTCGGACGTTACAAGGATGCTTTGCTCTGGATGCAGAAGGTGCATCCGGCCAGCAATGGTGATCTCCGGGCCCAGCATCTTTTGGCCCGTTGTTTCATGAAGATGGGTTTTTTTGAAAAGGCCCAGAAGCTGCTCGATGAAGCCTGGCTGATCAGCCCGCATAACGTGGATCGACTCGTGGACCTGGGGCACATCCTGCTCAATCTGGAAAAGACAGAGGAGGCTCTGGGCAAGTTCAATGAAGCCTTGAAACTCGACAAGGATTTCAAGGAAGCCAAAGTCGGCAAGGCCCAATGCAGCATGCTCGAAGGTCATGTGAACGAGGCCATGAAAATGCTCGGACAGATCGAGACGCCCCACGAACTTGCCTCCATTTTCAACAGCGCGGCGATCATGGCCATCCGTCAGGGGCATTACAAGCAGGGGCTCAGCCTTTATAAATCCGCGGTCACCTATGTATCGAGCGACACCCAGGTCTTGTCCCGGGTTTTCTTTAATATGGGCATCGGCCTGGTCAAATGGGGCAAGTCGGCTCAGGCGCTCTCCGCGTTTGAACAGGCGGCGTCGCTGGACGCGAACTTCACCAAGGCCAGTCATAATGTGGAAATTCTGAAAGGCCATAAAGCCAAGGGCGGGGCTGTGACTGAGGTCAAGCGTATCCAGGGACTGGAATCGCTGGAGCAGGAGGACGTGGAATTTGGTGCCATGGACTTTGGTGTCAAACCCGCGCCCAACGCACCAGCTGATAAAGTGGCCGAGGATGAAATCGACGATAGCTATTTTCAAAGCCTGGTATCCGGTTCATAATAGCCCGCGTCTCAAGCCGGGCCCCGGGTCCACCAGGAGTTTATGCAGAGCTACTACCTGCGCAAGTATGCCAAGAAAATTTTACTGGCCGCCTTTCTACTGCTCAGCCTCTATTCCATGTTCCGATCGCTGGGGCGTTAGCCTGTGCAGTTCATGCGAAAGGTGAGGAGCTCCGGCTCCACTTCCAATTCCAGCGACAGGGTCACACCATCGGTGATCACGTCCGGGCTGCCCCAAACGGAAAAGATGCGATCCTCGACACCCTCCTCTGTTTTTGGGGTTTTGAGCGCGCGCTTGTAACTGAAGCTGCCGGTGCCCAACTCCAGCGTATTTTGATCCACCAGTTCATAAGGCAGATCGCCGGTAATGGGGCTCATGCTGAATGTGCACGCTTCGAAAACTTCGCTTTGGGGATCACGGCCCGTTTCCAACACGGTAACGGTGTCACTCCCGCTGTTAAATCGCACCTTGACGCTGCTGCTGATCGTATCGGTCGGCCTGATCACACTGGAGCCGTCGGACGCCGCGCCGCAGGACCAAAGCATGGAAATGAACACGAGGGGAAAATACTTCTTAAACATCTTGCAGCTCCCTGTTGCCAGCCGCTATTCTAACCACACCCAAGGTCTTTTGTCAGCGAAAGCCTTCGATCTGCTGGCAGCTTTCGTCCCGCTCAAGTACAATGGACTAAAAGAGTGAATCCGGGAGATGAACCCATGGCTGAGCCACAAAGATTTGCCATTCTCATCGTTGATGATGAACAGGATCTCTGTGAGTCATTGGCTTACGTCCTTGAGGATTTTGGTTTTGAGACCAGCACCGCCACCACCACAGCCCAGGCCTATCACCAAATCATGAACGGCCGGGTCGATATCGTCCTCTCTGATGTGCGCATGCCGGGCGAAAATGGGGTCGAAATGATCCGCCGCGTGCGCAAGCAGAAGCCGCATGAACCCGTCTTTATTCTGATGACAGGTTTCACCGACATCAGTGAAAAGGATGCCCTGGCCGCCGGGGCCGAGGTCATGCTGCGCAAACCTGTGAAGTTGGAGCAGCTCCAGGTGCTCCTTGAACGCATCCGCAAACAGCTTCAGGAAAAGGCTCCAGCCTGATCATGCCCAACCGTCCCTTGCATTATAAGGTTCTCCGTCACGCTCGGCAGTTCCTGCGCCGGTTTCATGAAAACCTCGAACTCGGCACTCTGCTCGCTTTTATTGCAGGCGTGGTCAACTCCGTGGGCTTTCTCCAGTTCGGCACCTTTGTTTCTCACATGTCCGGTCATGCCTCCCGTTCCGCCGTTGAATATGCGGAAGGCAATACCGCCGCAGCCCTGGTCTTCATGCTGGAGCTGGTGTTCTTTATCGGCGGGGCCTTTACCACGTCCTTTCTTTTGCATGGGCATACAGTGGTGGAAAAGCGGGTGAAGTATACCGCGCCAGTGGTTTTGGAGGCCTTATGCCTGCTCAGTTTTCTCCTGCTGTCGCTGTTCCATGGCCTCTTCTGGATCACGATCGATCAAGTCGGTCTGACAACTTTGATTCTGGCCTATGCCATGGGTTTGCAGAATGCCATGCTACGCCATACCTCGGGCACCATCATCCGGACCACGCATATTACCGGAGTGGTCACGGATATCGGCCTTGAGCTGGGGGCCGCCTGCCACAACGCGCGTCTGACCTGGAAGAGGGAACGGGTCATTACCGCGGCCATGGATGCTTTCTGGGAGCGACTTGGAATCGGGCGCTTTACCTTTCATACCCTGCTGATCAGCTGCTTTTTCTTTGGATCGGTGGTTGGCACCCTGGGTTATGTCTATTTCCTGGTGAAGATTCTGATCCTGCCCCTGATTCTTCTGGGCATGCTGGCATTCAAGGAACACCGGCGCCCGCTGCCAGCTGCGTATTGAGCCAAAGCCAAAAGGGTCCCGTCGCGAGCCAAAGGATATGCCCGAGCAGGATATGCCGGGCCGCAAAATCAGGGCTCGCTTCATGCACTTCACTCAGCACCACAGTCACGATCGCTCCCGGCATCGAGGCCACCAGTATCAACACCTGCCGTGGCAGAGCGGGAAGCAGTCCGGGGGACAGCATAAAGAGCAGACTCAGGGCTGCCGGAATCAGAATGAGGCGCAGGACCAATAAAACCCCATGCGCCCGGCGTGGCTGATGAGCACTGGTCCGCCGCGCAAGATGCGCTCCCAGGAGCAGCATGGAAGCCGGAATGGTCGCGCTTCCGACCTGCCGCAAAACACCCAGACCCGGCTGCAGCATTTCACGCGCCGCATCAAACGGTGCCTGCAAAAGAATCAAGGCGAGAACCAGGGCCAGCAGCGGTGGATTCAAAAAGAGGCGGCGGAGATCCATCTCTCTCTTTTGCATGATTTGCGGCACCCCCACGGTCCATAGGACCAGGTCCGCGCCAACTCCCGCAATGACCACCAGCGTGATGCCATCGTCGCCCCAAAGGGCTTGCGCCACCATCAAAGGCAAGTAAGAATAATTGGGGAGCAAAGAAATAAACCGGAAGCTGCGCCTTTGGCTGTCATCCGGAAGACCAACCCTTTGTTCCAGGCTGATTCCAAGCGCCAGCCCCACGAACAAAACCAGCGCCATGAGAAACGGCAGGAGCCAGATCGAAGCCAGGGATGCCGCATTGAGCTTGAGAAGCAGCGCAGACAGGATCAGACTCGGATAAAAGATGTTGATCAAAGCCAGGGCAATCCTGCCTTTGAATCGAGGCGCAAACCATCCGCGGGATTCCAGCAAGAGGCCGAGTCCAAGAGCCAAAAGGGCGATAACGGTAGGCCAGGGCATGATCCAATTTCCCTACGCAGAGGAGAGCCAGCAAAGAGGCTCATTGTGCGGGAAAGCCGGGCCTTCCTGCAAGCGGGATTAAAAAAGCCCTTGGTCAGCTGCTATGACCCTGGCATATCAAAATATCGAAGCGCCTTTCCATACGAGGTATTCATGAGCAGGATCGGAGTTCTTCTTATCAATCTCGGCAGCCCTGCGGCTCCCACGTCACCGGCTGTGAGCAGGTATCTGCGGGAATTTCTCATCGATCCCCGCGTGATCGATGTCTCAGCCCCGGCGCGTTATGTTCTGGTCAATGGGGTGATTGCCCCCTTTCGCTCCCCCAAATCCGCGCATGCCTATCAAAAGATCTGGACCCCGGCCGGTTCGCCTTTGGTGAATTACGGGATCGAGCTGCAGAATAAGGTGCAGGAGCTGCTCGGCCCTTCCTACCTTGTGCGCACCGCCATGCGTTATGGTGAACCCAGCATCCCAAGCCAAATTCAGATTCTGCGCGAGGCCGATGTCGAAGAGCTGCGTGTGCTCCCGCTTTATCCGCAGTATGCCGCGGCTTCGGTGGCCTCTTCGGTGGAAGTTGTGATGAAAACACTGTGCAAGGACTTTGTGTTTCCACCGCTGCAGGTGCTGCCGGACTTTTACGAGCACCCAGGCTTCATCGCCTCCTTTGCCGCTGTGGCCCAGCCGCGCCTGAGCGATCTGCAGCCGGATCATGTCCTCTTCAGCTATCATGGACTTCCGGAAAAACAGATGACCAAGTCGGTGCGCAAGCCCGAGACCTGTCAGTTCAATGCGGAATGCTGCGCCTCGGTGCGACCCGAAAATCGCTTTTGTTATCGGGCGCAGTGCTATGCGACCACGCGGGCTTTGGTGAAGGCCTTGGGTCTCAAGGAAGGCGCCTATAGCACGTCGTTCCAATCACGCCTGGGCCGGGATCCCTGGATCAAACCCTATACCGATCACGTCTTCGCTGAACTGAGGGAAAAGGGTGTGAAACGTCTGGCGGTGATGTGTCCGGCCTTTGTCGCGGATTGTCTGGAAACTCTGGAAGAGATCGGCATGCGCGGCGTCGAGGATTGGAAAAATCTAGGCGGTGAAAAACTGGAGCTGATTCCCTCGCTCAACGCTGAGGATATCTGGTGTCGGACCGTGGCCGACATGGTGCGTTGAGCGCGGGAAAGATTAGGGCGATGGCAGAAATTGGGGAAGGGATGGTTTGGTAAGTTTTTCAGACTGGAACCAGATCATCATCTGGCTGTGTGGGGAACGGGTGGCTGGGAAATATCCCAGACCACCGGTAGGTCGCCCTCTTTAACTCGCTTCGGAGCCGGTTGGCTCGCTCATCAAATAGACGATGCAGTTTGGTCTTTATTGCAAAAAAACGGTTGATACTCTGCGAAGCGAGAGTCGCGCTTAAGTGACATATAAAAGGTGATGAGGGGATGTGGACGCGGGTTGGCAGAAAAATCTGAAATATCGTGGCCTTAGAATGCTAGGCTTTAGCCTGCCTCTGCTGTTGCTAAGCCTCGTTGCCGCGTCTTTTATTCCGCGACGGCCCCCGTCCGTCCTGGCGGAAGGAACGATGACGGGTCAAAATCCAGGCAGCGGTCGTCTCATCCTTCCTGTGACAGGCGGAGAGGACGTGCCGGTTAGCCTGACCCTGCAGTGGGAGCGTCGTCCTCCTGCGGCGCTGCGCCTGAACCTTCACATCAGCGATCGGGAAGGTCAGGATCAGCTTCAGAAAAAATTAAAAGTGAAACCCAAACGCGTGGGCCGCCATTGGCAGCAGAAACTGGACCTGCGTCTCAGCAGTGCGGGTGTTCGCACGTTTACGTTGAGCACGATCAGTCCCGAGTCCGGCGTGATGCGCTACAGCTTCATCGCGTTCGCGGCAACACCCATGCAGCGCGTTCTGCGGATCGGGGAGATGTTCTTCTACCCCGCTCTCGCATTTGTTCTGCTCGCCCTGGTCATGGTGCTGTTTCCAACCTTCGTCAACCGCGGTTGAAATCAATTAAAGTTTCAAGTCCCAAAGTTGGCCGCGGTCAGACCGAGGCCGGCATTCCAGGTCTGGCAGAGACCCTGAAAGCGACGGGCATCGGCTTCCAGGCTGTAGTCGAGCTCGGCGATGTATTCCTGTAGAGCGAAGTCCTTGAAGGCCAGACAATAATCGGCGGTACAGGTTTTAATCGCATCGAAGGACAGCAGCGCGGACTCCGACGTGCCCTTGCAAGGCTGATACTGAGGCGCATCGAAGTCATGTTCACGACCCCGGTTATGCAGGTTTTCGTGAAAGGCCGTGACACCGATGAGCAGCATCGCCAAAGGTGAATTTTGGGAGCTGACGGCAGCGGCACTCATGCCGGCCGCTTCACACCAGAACATTTCGGTGGAGTTCAATTGCTCCACATAGGCGAGCACACCCGCCTCACTGCAGGCAGCGCCGGTGCGGGCCAGATAATTTACGTTGGTGATGTATTTATCCCAGTGGGCGGCGAAGGAAGCCGGGCTCACTGCAATCCAGAAATCGAAGGCCTGCTCCATCGAAGACAGCTGGGCCGCATTGAAGCCCGTGAAGGTCGTGCTCTTGGCCCGGACGGGGTTATTGGGCGCTTCGGGAATGGCGACAGCAGCGCCACCCGGGGTGCTGACGTCGATGGTTTCAAATGTCATCTTTTCCATGCTGATGTTATAACCCAGGGCATTGCCGACATCGTTCGGGTTGACCACCTCAACCGACCACTGGCAGCCGGCTTCAAGGCCTTCCTCCTGGATACTGCGATAGTCACCGCAGGCCACATCCGCCTGAACACTCTTGTCCACCACCTGCGTTTTGACTTTCGTACAGGCCTGCAGATTGCGGCCGCTGATGCTTTGCGCGCTGACACTGCCGAGCGTATAGGCCTTCGCGCTGCTCAGGCTGTACTGATAGCTGCGCAGGGCGGTGGGATTGCCTACCTTGGTCTGGCCATTCAGGGTATGCAAACGGCAGGGTGCGCCCGTGCTGTTGCTCAGCTGCGACTTGACATCGACACTGTTAAGGGCGGTGATTTTCGGTTTGATGTCAGCCGGGCTTTCAACCGTCAGGAGCTGGCCCTGATCCATCGCCAGAGCCGGTGTCTTATCGATCAGCATCACACCTTCCTCGACCGCTTCGAGGATTTTATCGGTACCCGCCACATTCTGGTTTTCCACGGGAACCGGATCGAATGCGATGATCGCGTATTGCTGAGCGGCCGCGTCACCCACCTGAATTTTCAGCAGGCAGCGGACAGCCCCTTTCACCTGTTCCAGGGCCGCTGACAGCTGACGTTTCTGGGTCAGGGAATAATGCGAGCGCCAGTGCGCATAGACGAGTCCATTCGCGGGCAGGCTTGTTGCTTCCGTAAATTCCTGGGCCGACGTGCTCAGGCCGATGTCCTGGCAAAGGCTGCTCAGTCCCGCTTTGATGTCGTCGCCCAGGCTCGCAGGCGACGCAACAAAAACCTGACGCGTGCTGTCCAGAGCGTTCGATCCTTTCTCTTCGATTTTTTTGATTTGAAGCGCCTGGGACCCAAACGTGTAATCATAGGCATCCAATTGATGACCTTGAATCTGAAGGTTGACCCCCTGATTCAGGATTGTGACCGTCTGACCTTGTGGGCCCTGACGTTGATTGACCTTGCCTGACTGCTGACAGGCCGCGAGGCCGAGAGTCAGGATCAGTGCGGTGCCCAATGCTTGTGTTGTCATGATCATACCCCTGCTTGCATGGAATTAGAGTCGTTTCAGAAGTTCATCTTCCGCTGCCAGTTGTTTCAGGACCCGCAGCGATGCTGCGAGATCCGCTTCCTTTAATGCTGTATAGGCCTGCTGTCGATGCAGGGTGCGGTGCGCCGATGGATTGGGTTTGAGAATAATTTCCATCAGGACCCGGCGGGCCGCACGATCCTCCCGGGCCAGCAATCCAATGTTGCGAATGGCCTGCAGCTGCTCCATATCCACAAAGCGTGATTCCAATGTGGGATGGGGCGGGTTGCGCACTTTGTCTTCCTCGGGATAACGTGGTGTTTCCCGATTCGCCAGATCCTCCCAGAATGGAAGATCCGTTTTCGATTGCAGGCTATTGGCGACCATCACGAGACGATCCCGATCCGCCGGGCGGCTCGTTCCAAACTCCTTGAGGCTTTGCATGAACGAGGCGCTCACCTGTTCGGGTGGAAGCTCTCTGAGTTTTCTTACGGCGCGCTGAATATCCTGCATGCTCATGGGATTGACAGCTTCGATGATGGCGGTGATGCTTTCCACGTCCTCGGGAGACGTCACCGCTTCATCCGCGGCCGGAGCCGGTTCCGGTGCCGGAGCTGGTGTCGCGATGGCGACAGGCTCGGATGCGGGAGCCGCGTTTGTATGGGGCTCTTCCATTTCAGTCGGAATCACCACAGGTTCTGGCTGAGAATCAATAGCCGCAAGCTGTGCAGAACGCTGTGCTTTCCATACAATGATGGCGATCGCAAGTATCAGCAGCAAAGCTATTGATAGCTGGAGATGACGCTGTTTCATAACAGTTCCATTCTTCGCGGTGATTTGTCTTAACGCCCTGTTTGTGCAAGTTCAGGACCAGGGATAAGAAGCGGTAAGAATTCACAACAATTTGTCAAAGGGGCATCGAGTGTCTGGAATTCGATCAATTCCAAGGCAGGGAGGTGGAGAGCTTCAGATAATAGTCTCGTAGGGTTTCCCGGGAGTTACGGGAAATTGTGGCACCGACGTGGATGGTCAAGGACTCGTGATCCTCATAGCTGACATTCCACGAATCCGTTTCCGTATGCGAGGGGGAAAGGCCGATTCTTCTGGCTTTTTCCTCCTGCCTTATGTAACGCAGGGCGAGGTGGGAATTCAGTGGCACGACCACTAGGTGCCGCAGAGCGCGGTTCACGAGAACGCTGTGTTCAGAATCCTGCCAGTGCTCCTCATTCAAGCGCTCCTGGCTGACACTCGCATTCCATTCCACTTTTTTGCCAAGGGCGAGGCGGGCCGTGCAGTTTTCCACGCGCCCGGGTCGCACGCGATCATCCGTCACATCCAGGCGCTCTCCCCAGGTCAGGTCACACTGAAGCCAGGTGAGCAGGGATCCGGGATAAAAACCAAGGCTGAGATAATGCTGCTGATAGCGATGCAAAGGACCATCCGCGTGCGTGCGTTCCCAGGTGTCGGGCCGCGTCTCCCAGCTGAGCTCAGCGCCCCAGAGCCCGGTGATGGTCACGCCCGGTGCGGTTTGATCCTGGATCGGCCGGGGCGAAAGTTCCGTTTTGCGACTGGCCCTCACATACCAGGCGATATGAGTTTCATCCCAATCCTGATGCCAGCTGTTGGTCAGTATCCCCAGCCGATAGGCATTGCGTGGATTGAAACCCAGGTCCGAGCGGAAGGCATCGCTGAACGATTTCAGCTCCAGGCTGCTGTGCCAGGTCCCGCCCTTATGCTGAAACATAAGAAAATGCGCGTTGCCGCTTTTTTCCCTGGGACTGTCCCAGGCATCATGCGACTGACTCAGGATCGACTGCCAGCGCAGGGAATTCTCGCGGCTCAGGTAATGCATCGCGGTGAGGCCCAGCGTTTGATTGGAGCCGAGTTCTTCATACGATCGGCTGGTCCAGGTCAGACCCAGCTGCCAGTCCTCCGCTTTCCACTGCGAACTGCCGATCAAAAATTTTTGCCGCGCATGGATCAATTGAAAACGCGAGCGGTAGGCGCCCGGCAGGAGGATGCGATTGGCGCTGCGGTCATCCCCGATCAGGATCATGGTGTCGTTATCCGTGGAGCGCTGGGTATATTTCAGACCCCAGCTCGGCTGGATAATGGAGCGCGTGGCCACCACCTTGAGCGGGGTTTCCAGAATATCCGCGCCTTCCAAAAAGAAGGGGCGATTCTCGGGATAGGAGACAGCAAATCGGGTGTTGGCGGACAGCTGCGGCTCGTCGAGCGTCACTTGGGAAAAGTCAGGATTGACGGTCGCATCCAAAATCGAAGCGGCATTCACCCGATACTTGAGATCCAGACCATTGCTGATCCGCACCTTATCCGTGCGGCGGGCCATGGCATAGGGCGTGATGCGCAGAAAACTCGGCTCCGGCAAGGGGCCTGAGCTTTCCAAAGCGGGCGCGAGGCACAAAAGACAAAGCGGATCGCGGGGCAGGGGGGCATTCGCCACCATGCGGCGCTGGTCCCGCACAAGATTGCGCTGCACCAGGAGATTCCAGGGCTGCGCCTGATCCTGAGCGAAGCGCAGTTCCTGCAGTGGAATCTGCCACTCCACGCTCCAGCCTGTTTCGGTTTGCTCGCAGGCCACGGTATGGAAATAATCCACCGAAAGATCCGTGCTGAGCGTCGCCTCCTTGTAGAGGCCATCATTGATGGAACAATCGGGATTGACCTGAAAAACCTGACCGAAGACCCGGGTTCCCTCGGGATCCAGGATCAGCGTAAGACTGTCGTCCGAGGCTGCGATGTGATCCCGGCGGCTGACATTCGACTGCCGCGCGGCGCCGGGAGGGTCCTCCATCACGGCACCGATATAGAGAGAATGATCGTCGCGGGCGAGGCGCACGGAGGTCAGGAAGGGGGCTGGCAGTTCGGCCTGAGGCAAAACCTGATAAAATTCCGTCGACTCCGGCACCTTGTGCCAGAAGGCTTCGTCGAGCCGGCCATCCACCTGAGGAGGTGCATCAACCGGCCAGCGCAGGACTTGCAGGGCCAGGGCGAAAAGAGCCGGCTGCATGGTGACACTCAGGCGTTGGCGACTTCCAGAAAGCTGCGGGATTCATGGTATAGAAGGTCGATATGATCCGCATAATGACTGATGATCGGCATGCGGCGCAGTTTGAAGGTCTGAGTGAGAAAGCCGGTATTCGCGCTCCATTCTTCAGCGGTCAGCATGAACTTCCGAGGTACTTCATAACCGCGGACGCTGGCGCACTGGTCCCGAATGATCTTTTCAAAGAGGGCCTGGATCTCCACGTGATTCAAAAGATTATCCACATCCTCCTTTGGAATCACATCATGGACCTGATGATAGAGGCCGCGGGATTTGGCGAAATGCACGACCTCATCCAGATTCACGTTGACCACAGCCACCGTATACTCACGATTGTCACCGTAAATCAGAGAGTAGGAAACATAGGTGCTGAGGTTGATGAGGTCTTCGATCACAGAGGGAACGACATACTTGCCGTTCTGCAGCTTGAACTGTTCCTTGACGCGGCCGCAGATGTTGAGATAGCCCTCGGCATCAAAGTAACCGACATCGCCCGTGCGGAAGCCGCCATCGCTCGTCATGACCGCTGCTGTTTCCTGGGGCAGATTATGGTAACCCTTCATCACGTTGGGACCGTAGACGATAATTTCGCCGGCACCGGCAATGTCGGATTCTCCGACGCTGGTATCAATCTTCACGGTCACGCCCGTCAGCGTCTTGCCAACGGAACCGATCTTGATGTTGCCGGGGTAGTTGGCTGACACCATCGGACTGGTTTCACTCAGCCCGTAGCCCTCATAGACCGTGATGCCAAGATTGGCGATGAAGGAGGCCACCTCAATCTGCAGGGCAGCTCCGCCGCTGATCGCATATTTCAGGCGGCCGCCAAAGGCCGCGCGAATTTTTTTGAAGATGAGTTTGTCGGCAATACCAAAGCAGAAGTTTTGAAGGAAGGTGCTGGGCCGCCCCTCCCTCCGGTTCTGAGCGCCGGCCATTCCATGTTTAAAGAGCCAGCGGGTGATGGCAGGACCGCGATGAATTTTGTTCATCACGTTTTCGTAAATGCGGTTGAAGATGCGTGGCACGGACATGAGCATCGTCGGTTTGATTTCGCCCAGATTCTCCAGGATCTTGCTGACGCTTTCCGATAGCCCCGCGGAAAAGCCGAGCGCGATTAAAAGATGGACTTCTCCGCTATGGCCGAAGATGTGTGCCCAGGGAAGGAAGGAGAGCGTGCGATCGTCGGGAGTAAAATCATAACGGGATTTCACGGCATCTATCTGGCCCAGGAGATTGCCATGGCTCAGGAGCACGCCTTTGGGTTTATCGGTGGTGCCCGAGGTGTAGATGATGCTCATGATGTCATCGGGCTGGGCCGGAATCACGGGTGTCGGGTGCTGTTTGCCAATCTTGATCAGCTTGTTGAAACAGAGGTGTTCGGTTTCATCCTCGTGGATGTTGATCACATGCTTGATATGCGGCAGCTTCAGGCTGATCCGTTCAATCACATCCTGGATGACCGAGTTATGGGCAAAGACGATGGACGCTTTGCAGTCGGACAGAATATATTCCCATTCGGTGCTGGTTTGATTTTCATACATACCCACCACGCGGCCGCGCAAACCCATGGCGGCATAAGCGGCCACGGCCCACTCCACACAGTTGCGGGAGATTATGGCGACCGTGTCCCCTTCCTCCAAACCATAGTGCCGAAGCCCGCCGCGGACATGCTCCACGTAGTCGCCAAACTCCTTGAAGGTGATCCAGCGCCATTGGCCTTTGAACTTGGTCCCATACATGGGACGGTCCGCAAACGTTTTGCATGATTCCTGCTGCATCGCGACGAGAGAATTGTATTTTTGCATGCGGGATCCTATTTTAGCTGGTTCGGCGTAGGTCCATTATAGGCGAAAGGCCCTGGCTTGTCCTACCAGGGGTCATAAATTTCCCACACTTGTCCGCGGCACTACCTTTGCAACATGATCTGAGAGAGAAGTCATGGGGGCGCGAAAACGGTGGATTCGATCCGCAAGAGATTGATTTTACATATACTGGCAGCAGTGACCCTGCTTGGGCCTGTGACAGTGCACGCCGCCACGTACAAGCAGGCTTTGGAAGATTATAGCGATCAGAAATACTCCAAATCCTATAAGAAGGCCATGGACCTGGCCCGTGAGAAGCGGGGCTCCCGTCGCGCCAAAGCTCTGGTGCTGGCTGCGGCCGCGGTGCTGGAGCTGGATCGGGAAAAAAAGGCCCGCGTTCTATTCAAAAAAGCTCTGGACGAAGATCCTGATCTGGAACTGCCGGAGGTCGTGCGCAGCCGCCGCGCGCAGCGGTTCTTTGATGATGTGCGGGACGGTCGCAATCCGACCCGCAGCAGCACGGTGACCAAAACGGAGAATGTACCAAACGCCTTTGATCGCTTCGAAACCTATCTGCCTTTCGGCCTTAATCAACTGGTGCAGGAGAAATATTTCCTGGGCCTGGCCCTTGGCGGCGCGCAGGCTTTTGGCCTTTTCTATGCGTATACCAAGGACCAGGAGGCGAACAAAGCGGAAGCCGACCTGGAAGCGGTCCGTATTCGAGCCATTCAATCCGGTGATGATATCAATCCCGTCTTCACCGATTTCGTCAGCAAGAGCCAGGCTTTTGCCAAACGCTCGCGCCAGACCTCGCAGCTTTCCCTGGCCCTGGCGGCAGCCGCCTATGGTGCCAGTGTGCTGGAAGCCGGCCTGCGTCCACCGGCGCGCTCCCGCTTTGCCGCGACGGATCCTTCCGCCTTGCGCCTGTTCGCTGTGGAATATAAGAGCCGGCAATTCCAATTGGAATTGCTGAATCCACTGCTATCTCATGGCCTCCAGATCTCTCTCCAATTCTAATCCTGACGTCCCCCGTTCAAGAATTAGACGCCACACAAATTTTTACAGTTTCTCAAGAAATCCGGGATAAGGTCCTGCAAAAATAGGATTTCAGGTAAGAATTGCAGGCAGAATAGGGTCGGCGTCCCGCACAATTTCGGACCAAAGAGACGGTCTTTTTTGCATTATCCCGCTTGAATCATTGACCAATGCATCGTGGGCCTGGCTCTTGCAGAAGGGCACACAACTTCTTCCAACTGTCGTAGTATTCGCAAGGGGCCTTATTATGAAACTTAGTGGACATTTCCTTCTCGCAATGCTTCTGGTTACTGCCTGCGGCTCAGGCCAGGATCAACAACTCTCCACTGCAGAATTTGAAAAAGCTGTAGCCAACAATGAAAAGCTGGCTCAGGAAGTCGAACGTCTGCGGGACGAGCGTTCCGAGATCTCCAACAGTTTGGAGACGAACAACGCTCAAGTGAGCCAACTGCAACAACGCATCGAGGAGCTGAACAAAAACGGCTCTCAGGTCGAGACAGCTTATAAAACCCAGCTGGATACCCAGAATCAAACCCTGGCTCAGTACAAAGAGGAGCTGGCCAAACTCAAGGTGCAACTGGACAACGCACCCACCGCGGCTGAGCAGGCTGAACTCCAGAAGGACATCGCATCACTGGAGACCAAGTCCAAGACTCAGGACAGCCTGATCAATCAGTTGAAGACGGAATTGGCGAAGGCCAAGACGTCCGAAACATCGACGGCTGTTAAACTGGCTGAAGACATCAAGAAAGCACGTGCTGCCTACGATCAGCAGGTGGCCAAGCTCAATGACATGGAAAAGAAAAACGCCAAGATGGTGAGCGATCTCGCCGCGCAGCAGGAAGCGAACCGCAAGCTGCAGGCAGAGGCAACCGCCATGCAGGCCAAAAACCAGGAACTTCAAAAGAACCTGACAGCGGCCAACACCCGCATCCGTGAACTTGAAGACAGCCTCCAGAAACTTCAGGGTCGTTATGAAGAGCTGAGAGATATTTACACCAAAACTCAGGAAGATCTCGGCAAGACCAAGATGGACCTGGGTGCAGCCCAAGCCAGCGCCGCCGCGTTGCAGGCTGAACTCACAGCCCTTAAGCTGAAGTATGAGCAGCTTGAAACCAAGAACAAGGATCTTCAGGCTCAAGTGGAAAAGGCCAAGCAGGATGCGGCCAAAGCTCGCGCTGATGCCGACACGGCTCGCAGAGAAGCTGAAGCTGCCAAGGCTGCCGCTGCTGCCGCCAACGCCGCCGCCGCTGCTGCGAAGCAACAGGCTGCCAACGCTGCCGCTGCTGCTGCCAAGCCAGCCAGCTGAAGATGACGAAGGCTGACTTTACTTGACGGAGTCAGCCAATCGCTGAAATGAAAGAAGGCCCCTTCCGCGAGGTTGGGGCCTTTTCCTATTGCGCTGCGCTGGTGCTGAGGGCTGGTTCCGGCGTCTCCGGTGAACTCAGGAGCTCCTCCAGGAAAAACGCGGACAGTTCCGCCCGTCCCGCCAGCCCCGACTTCTGATAAATCGTGAGGTTTTGCTGCTTGACCGTTTTCTCGCTGACGTCGCGGACTCGCGCGATCTCCTTGAGGCTCAAACCCTTGAGCAGAAGATAAGCCGTTTCCTTTTCCGCCGCGGTCAGATTCCAGGCTGTAAACTGCCGTTCCACTTCCTGCCGAATATTGGCCGCGTAAGGCGCGATGGAACGCCGAAAGCCTTCCAGTTCCACTTCCAAGGCCTTTCGACTTTTTTCAGTGGAGCGCAAAGCCCCCTCCAAAGGGACGATGCGCCGATGCCAGATAATGAAAATGGCGAGCAGTCCCAGGAAGCCGCAAAGAAATTCCATATACACGTGGGCCGTGTCCACGCCGTTTCGCAGATCGTACCAGCAGTCCCAAATCAACAAGGCCACCATTATCATCAGCAGTTCCGTGAGGATCCAGTTCTGCCGGGTGGTCAGGTTCTCGTCGGCCATACTCCAGAGCCTCCTAGGACTAAGGTCCTATTCGAAAAAAAATCCTTTGAGTTCCGCTGATTACGACTTAAGTCCTATGCAGCAAAAGGTTCCTCATGCCGATAGAAAATCCATCGTCGCTTGCCGTTCCAATGACCTGGGAAGGATATATTCATGAAAGCCTGGCTTCCAATGTTCGGCCTGACCGTTCTGATATGCGGATGTTCGCAATCGGTCCTTCGCCCTTATCAAATCGCGCGTCCTGATCCGGACCGTACCGAAGCCAGCCCGAATACCGATATTGCAGGTTCTGCCGCCAATGAAGGCAATTCCGGGATCACGGGCAGCAGTGAAAAAACTGATGCAACCATTCCAGCCACTGGTAATGATTCTACCTCAACGACGCCTGTGACGAATACCCCTCCCGCGGCCCCTGTTCCCGCGACGGGCAGCGTGTCCGTGACCGTGAATATCATTCCACCAACCCCGGCGGGACCTTACCGCAATCGCGGGCATATTCGGAGCGTTTGGATTACGGATGCCAACAATCAGTACATCAAGACCATCCATGCCTTTGCCGGGCAAAGGGCTGTGCATTTAAAACGCTGGCAGGTTTTCACGGCGCGGACTCTGGATGCAACCTCCGGCGCCACGCAGACGACACCCGCCGCCGGTATTCCGGTGACCGCGACCTGGGATCTCAAGGACAAGGCCGGAGCGCAAATGATGACAGGTGATTACAAGATCTGGATGGAATTTACCGAGGCCAATACCCCGGCTCTGGATGCCGGCAAAGCGCCTGCGGACGTCAATCAGGTGATTGACAATACCAACGGCTATGAGTCCTTTGTTGTTCCCTTTACTGTTTCGCCCGCCGGTACCACGAAAACGGATAGCAGCAACGCCGTCTTCAAAGACGTTGCTGTGAAGCATGTCCCTTGACTTTGTAACAAGGTATCCGTCCCAAGCAAGAGGCCTCTGAATTTTTCAATTCAGAGGCCATTTGCGTTCCAAAATAATTAACCCATCCAGGCCCAGAGGGCGGGATGGGTTCCTTCAAGCCGGCACGATTGGCAAATTACTCGCAAGTGCCTTCGGGCAGGCCGAGATCAACGCCGGAATCTTCCTGGACCCAGCAGATGTTCGCATGCATCAGACCATAGATACCGCCGGTGCCGCAAGCGCCGCCGCGTGATGTCACGCCGTACACGCGCCACTCACCGTTTTCAAGCTGGCCAAAGACCGGACCGCCGCTATCGCCTTGGCAGGAGTCCTTGCCACCGCCGCCGATGCTGATCTCGTTGCTGGTCAGCCGGGTGATCTTGCCGTCAACTTCAAACTTCACGCCGAAGCCGCCGTCGTCACGGTTGCCGAAGCCTACGATGCGGCCGATGCCGCCGATCGCCAGCAGTTCATCGATTTCCTCGGAATCCGTGAGCACAGGAACGATGTCGCTCTCTTCGAGATCCATTTCCTGGGTCAGCACGATATAGGCGATGTCATTGGTCGTGTTGTATTTGGGAGAATATTTGATGGACTTGGCCTGGTATTGACCCGTCACACGGCCACCTTCCTTGCCGTCGCCGACGTAGACAGCCACGTTGGAAGCTTTAAAGCCCTTGATACAGTGGGCTGCCGTGATCACCACAGTGGGTGCAATCGCGGTTCCAGTACAGTACATACCGCCGCTCTTTTGCGTGATGGCTACGACATTTTTCCAGCTGCCTGCAGGCACGCGTGTGCCGCCGTATACCTTCTGGTCGCTGGTGCTTTCACCAACGGAGCCGCAACCGACAGCCATCGACAGTACGATCGAACAGGGAACCAATGCCAAAGCCTTGTTGAATCCTGCCATTCTTTTCATGCACGCCTACCTTTTGTGAGTTTGGAAATTTATCAAAAAACCAAGCATCTCTGCTGACTGACTAGCCAGGTCATCCAGGAAAGAGGAGTCAAAAAAAATGAATGGACGACATTTTGATGCTTTTTGGACCCTTAAAACCCAGGTCTGGACAGGCATAAAACCGGTACGGGCCGTGCTATTGATTCATATGATGAAGAAGGTTTAAGAAAAATCGTGAGGGAGGCAAAGTTCGGCGGTTAAAAAATGCTCAAATACCCTGACGGTGGGAACGACATCGTCGTTGGGGTTAGTAAAAAACAGGGAGCACGCGGCCCCCTCCCGACATCATTGGACCTGACAGCCCTCGAGGGCGAGGTCCTCTTCCGTTCCATCGTTATGGATAAGGGTGGCGCCGTCGCTGTCAAAGACCAGAGTAAAGCTGGCGGTTGCGGTTGTATCGCTGCCGTTCGCAAAGACCTGACCTTCCACGGATCCGGAGCTGGGATGGCAGCTGCTGCCGAGGGAAAGGACCAGATTCCTATAGCGCAGAATCACCGTCTCAGCCTCGGGATCGGTCGACGTCACAGCCCCGGAGATGATTTCCACACGGGTGACTCCGGCGCCGCGCGTGCGGGTTTTTTCCAGAATAATGGGTTCATCCGCAAGGGTCGCAATGGAACGGGTGAGTGGTACGTCCCGGTTCTGCCTCAGGAGTGAAACCGTGCTGGAAAAGGTCGATTTCCGCTGCACGGTCAGAGGATCCAGCGTGCTGGAAACCCGGGAGAACTCCACCGTCCTCTCACTGTTCACGGTCAGGTCCGATTCGCTGAGGGTGCTGCCATCAGCTTTGAGCGTCACCGAGCGTTTGCGACTCTTATTCAGCTGCGTCCTGGTTTTCAAGGCTGCGAGCTGCGCCCAGCTCAGCACTGGACGGTTGTTGTTACAGGCCAGCGCCCCGAGCGTGCCGGGCACGGCATAGTTCATATCCACCATCGTATCGAAGGTATCCTTCTGCAGCTTGCGTCGGACGGGACGCCCATATTCCGTCTCGAACGCCAGGCTTAAGGTGACCTTGACGTTGATGCTGCCGTCCGTATTTTCTGTGCAGGTGGTTTCGCCATCCGCCAGCGCAGGGTTATGCTGCTCCTGGTGCAGAGCCAGAGGGGTTGCGCTGCTGTCACTGCCGTCGTTGATGGAGCTGATCACCTCATCATGCTGCATCGCGACCACCGCTGCGAGATCGCTGCCGTCGCCGGTCACAGGTTTGCCGGAATTGCCCACGTCGGTACCGCAGCCCGGGCTGAAAACCAGAAGCCCCCAGGTCAGGATCGCAAAAGAGAGCAGGGCCGACTTTTTCATGTTGATTCCGTCCTTTGTGGGGGACTCCCGCCAAAACCTAAAGAGGCATCGGGCGTCATGGTTGTTTACGGGTCATGGGAAAAAGCTGAAGGCTGAGCTGGTAAACCCGCTCGGGCTCAGGATCCTGCGCGGCAAGATCCATGATCTTTTTACGAAAATTACGGATCTCTTTTTTGATTTTGGGCATGCGCTCGGGAGCGATGGCCATGGACGTGGCGCTGATCTCCCGTTCCTCCACGCTGATCGTCATGAGGGCCTGCTTGGCCAGCTCCAGTATTTTGGAATGATAACGCACCAGGGCCATCGACATGATTTCATGACCGGTGGAAATGCGGGCCTGCGTGGGCTTCAGTTTTTTCGTCTCCGGATCGGGTGCCAGCAGGCCAAGCTTTTGCAAAAGGATCAGGGATTTTTTCGCCTGATCGAGGCGGATGCGGGGAATAAGAGCAGCGGCCAGCTCCTGCGGGTCATCGGTGAAGTGCGGCGTGAAACTGAATTCATAGATGGCGACGTGGTACCATTCGGTGAAGTATTCCAGCTGGGCCATCAGCTCATCGGAATCGGAAATCGTCCGGGTTTTTTGTTTGACCAGATTCTGCAGGATGACCTCCCGCTCCGGGGCAAGGTCGCTATCAAAGTAGGCCACCAGATCATCCCAATATTTCCGCTCGACCGCCTTGAGTTCGAGCGCCTCCGCAATCTTGCGGCCGGTTTTATTGGTCAAGGGTCTTTGCCCTTTGATGATGAGGTACATGACGTTGCTGCGAGCAAAACCCAGATCCTCAGCGAACTGCATGTAGGAATAGCTATCCATTTCCGTTTTCATGGCCTGATACACGGCCTCCAGGTAGGCCTTGTAATCCAGAAATCGGGTGACCGATATCCTGCTGCTGACATTCTTAAGAATCCGCGCCTGTTTCATGACGGCCAACCTCCGCTCACTTCATCTCTTATCGGCAGGATAATTCTGCAAACAAGTTGAAATTATAAGCTTAAGTTTTTATTAATGAAACAGATAATTCCCGAAGAATGCGGAGCCCATTTTGCAAATTTAAAAGAGAAGGACCGCGCCGGGTTTATGAGCCTCGGCCCCATGCTCGGCGAGGACGTCGGGAATAAAAGCGTCGACCGACAGTTTTTCCTGATCGGTGACCAGCTTTTTTCGGATGCGATCATGCAGCTGGCTCGTAAAGTTTTCCAGCTCATCATCCGGAGCGCCACGGTTCAGATAGGCCTCGATGGTTTCGATCTCGGCGATGCGATGCTCGATGATCTGCCGCAGCAGGTCAAAGCCTTGGGTCAGGACGATGAGATTGGACACCAGCTGCTCGATACCCTGGGTGCGAAGAAAGATGGCGGCTTTGGTTTCCTCCCAGCTGTCTTCGCTTAAAGGGTCCATGATGTTCAAGCTTTCCCGGACGCAGGCCAGAGATTCCGCGCTGGGCGTGGGAGCCGCGTTATAGGCATCATCGAAGCGTTTTTTACCTGGCACGGAAATGAGCAGAGCAAAGGTTTCCGTTCCACCGTCTTCAATCAGCTGCACCGTCTCCAGCAGGTGGCGCCGCACGGTAGAGAGGCCCTGGACGGCATCCAGAGTCACGCGACGGTCCTGCTCCTCGGCGCCATGCAGTGACTTTTGAATTCCCGCGGTCATTTGCACGATCCGGTTGATGCCCAGGATGATCCGCCCATAAATGGATTCCGTATCGCGGGCGCGATCGCCGAGGATTTTGGCTTCATCCTCAGCTTCCCGTGCCCATACGGATTTCTCAATATTTTTCAGGATTTTCATGCAATGCGCCTGGGCCTTGTATTCCGCGGCCAGTTCGTTGGCCAGGCGAATGACCGAGATGGCGATGCTGCGCGCGAGATCCTCGGATAAGGCAAGGGTGATGGTGGCAAACGAGATATAGTCGTACCACATGTCGAATTCTGTTTTCAAGCAGCCCGACCTGGACACCGGGAGTCGATCGCCGCAAATAAAACTGTGGCGTCCGACAATCTGATGACCATCCACGGTTGCAAAGCGGCCCGAGGGCGAGGCAGTCAGGCGGTCGAGGCCATTGACTTTCACCTTGCGGTCCTCGGAGACAACCACCAGCTCAATTTCCCCGAGCCGGGCCTTGCGCAGCGTCGGCAGGAGGGCCACGTAGCGAAAGAAGTCAAAGGACACATGCCGCAGCACATAATTGAGATTTTGTTCCGCCAGCAGCGTATCGAGGGCGAGAAATCCATTCCAGCTGCCGGAGATGAGATGCATGAAATCAAGCTGGATGGGTTCGCAGGGGGCGAGCCTGTGCCGCTCCTGAATCAGCTCAATCGTCTGGCGCAAATCCGCTGATTCGTCGAGGCCACCCCGAAGGAAAATCTGTCCCTCGGATCCGATAATCGCGGAATAGCGCTGCTGCTCCAGATGAATGCCCATGGAATGCTCGTTGGTGGTTTTTATTTATCGTAACACAGGATCCCAGCTGATCAACATTCTTTCGCCCTGAAAGGATTGCGACAGGCGCTGTCAAAAATTTTTGCAGTTGTCAGGCGTGTTCAATTTTTACTTTATGATCAGACCCCTGCCGGCATTTCCGCAGGTCATTAACCTCCTATAACCATTGCTTTAAACCAGTTCTTTCGAATGAAGGCAAGGCGGAATCAGTCTTGCAATACATGAATTGGGGGACCCCGAGGATCCCTGTGCTGAGCTGTTTATTTGGAGTGGAAATGGAGAGGGGAGTGAGTTCATGCGTAACACATTGCGAGTCGGTTCGCTGGCTGTCGCCTGTTTAATGGCGGTCGAAGCCCGAGCCAACATCACAGGTTCGGATCTGCAAAATTTTAATGCATCGTACACGCCTGCGGATAGCGTTACGGTCCATGGCGCCAAAACCATGGGTTCCGGTCGCCTGAGTCTCGGCCTCTTTGCCAACAATGCGGTCAATACTCTGCCTTACTTCAACGAAGAAGGTTTGCCCAACATCGATCAGAAAAAATCCTTCAGCAATTCTGTGACCGGCCTGGAATTGGCCGTGAGTTACGGCATCACTTCGTTCTGGGATATCAGTCTGGCCCTGCCTTCCTTTGTGGCCCAAACGGTGGAAAAGGATGACCAGCTGCATGGTTATTTTGCAAGACTCGGCATCACCGAGCTGCGGATCGCCAACAAATTTCAATTGCTGGCGACGGATTTCCTGTCTTTGGGCCTGATGGCAACCGCCAATCATAATCGCGTTCAGAACAATCCCTATTCCGGCAACATGGAATGGCCATCGTTTGCGCTGGAACTGCTGGGGACTCTTGATTTTGGTTTCTTGACCTGGTCCACCAACGTCGGCTATCGCTGGCATCATGGTGAGCCGACCGCTGAGCTGCAGGAGGTTCTCCCCGTGCAGCGTTTCGGAGATCAATGGGTGGCCTCGACCGGCGTGGATGTGAAGCTGCCGGCGACCGACCTCACGGTGCAGGCCGAAGTCTACGGTTCCTATGCGAAGCAGGATTTTTCGAGTTTTTCCCCGCGGAATACTTCGATCATGGAAGGCCTCGTTGGTCTGAAATATCCTTTGGATGACGCCTGGACCCTTTATGGTGGTTACGGCTCGGAAATGCGCCATGCGCTGAGTTCCGCCGACAATCGGTTTTATGCCGGGGTCCGTTGGACCACTGACCTCACGCCGGCGAAACCCGTGGAGGTGGCGCCCGCTCCGGCCCCTGTGGCTCCTGTGGTTCCGGTCATGGGACCGGGCATCACCGAGCGGGCTCCGGATGCGATCGTGGAACTGGATGATATTTACTTTCACTTCGATTCCACCGCCATTCGCGATCCCAAAGGCTATGAAGTCATGCAAAGGCTGAAAGAGCTTTTGCAGAGCAATCGCAATATCGAGCGCGTGGTGATCGAGGGTCATGCCTGTGCCCTCGGGACGGATGATTACAACTTCGGGTTGAGCGATCGGCGGGCCGATACCATCGAACGCTGGCTCATGCGGAATTACGGAATCCCCCCCGAGAAACTCCTGACCGTCGGCTGGGGCGAAAAACGGCCCAAGGTCAGCAACGCGATCGAGTCGAGTCGTATGCTAAATCGCCGGGCAACGTTCAAGATCTACTACGAAATGCCGCGTATTCCCGCTCCCCGGACGCCTCAGACTCAGCAGGCTCACTGATCAAGCATGCGTCCACCCGTTGACAAAGGGTGGACTTGCGTCTGAGTCAGCTCACAAAAAAATATGAGCGCGCACCCGAAAGCTCTGGATCGAGCCTGGGTCATCCCCTTGAGAACGGTCATGTCTGCTGAAAAAATCGCCGGATTGCCCCTGGGCCAATCCGGCTTTTGCAATTTTTATGGAAAAATGAATTCTTTTTTGAGAATTTGAATACCTCAACTCCGCTCCAGTCTGAGCACCAAGGTGCAGATACAGGATCTCGGGCCGCTCCGTGAGCCGCCCGAAGGGAAAGTGGAGTTGGTCTTACGACACAGGGAGCTTTTTATGTTTTCAGTCAGGAATCGCTTTACTCTCGGGATGACACTCGTGGCAGCCTTGGGCCTCCAGAGTCAGTTGCTGCGGGCCGCAGGCAAGGACATCGTGATCGGCGTCGCTGGTCCGCATACCGGTGCGAACGCCCCTTTTGGGCTGCAGCTCTGGAAAGGGGCGGAGGCCGCTGTCAAAGACATCAATGATGCCGGTGGGATCAACGGCAAAAAACTGCGTGCGGTGAAAGCGGACGACGCCTGTATACCAGCCCAGGCCAAGTCGGTCGCCAACAAACTGGTGAACACGGAAGGCGTGTCAGCTGTGGTCGGGCACTTCTGTTCGTCATCGACCATCCCTGCGGCCAGCGTGTATCGGGAAAATAATGTGCTGATGATCACGCCCGCCTCGACCAATCCTCGCGTGACGGAAGATGCGGCGTTCAAGCCCCGGGACTGCTCGGGTATCACTGATGCCGGCAAGAAGGCCAAGTGCGAACTGCAGAATCACAGCGTCATCATGCGGATGTGCGGGCGCGATGATCAGCAGGGTGTGGAAGCCGCTGAGTTTGTCCACAAGGTTCTCAAAGCGAAGAAAGTCGCCATCGTTCATGACAAGGACACCTACGGTCAGGGACTGGCGGACGCAATGAAAGCGCATCTGAAAACCCTGGGTCAGCAGCCGGTCATTTACGAAGGTCTGACCCGCGGCGAAAAAGACTTCAACGCGCTGGTGACCAAGATCAAAGCGGCTCAGGCCGATGCTGTTTACTTCGGTGGTCTGCACGCCGAAGCCGGTCCCCTGATCCGTCAGATGCGGGAGCAGGGTCTGAAAGCGGCTTTCATTTCAGGCGATGGAATTGTGTCCGAGGAATTCGTGTCATCGGCCGGCGGCGAGAAATTCGTCAGCGGAGCCTACATGACCTTCGGCGCCGACCCACGGAAACTTCCCAATGGCAAAAAGGTCGTCGATTCCTTCCGGAAGACCGGTTATGAGCCCGAAGGCTACACCCTTTATTCCTATGCCGCCGTGCAGGCCATCGCAGCCGCCATCAAAGGAACGGGTGAAACCCGTGACGGTCGTAAACTTTCCAAGTGGCTCTTCGACAATGGTGCGGACACCGTGATGGGCAAGCAAAACTGGACGCAGAAGGGCGACCTCCAAAAGTCCGGCTACGTGATGTATGTTTGGGACACCAAAGGCAAGTACGCTGAAGTTGGCAACAAACTGTGATAAAACCCCGGGCACCCCGCACAAGGGTGCTCGTCGCGTCATGGGCAGCCCGCGTGGGAACGCGGGCGCTTTTATTTCCTAACTTCCAATTGGTGTCATGATGGATCTTTACGTACTGGGTCAACAGCTTGTCAATGGCCTCGTCCTGGGGGCGACCTATGGCCTGATCGCAGTGGGCTATACCATGGTCTATGGGATTATCGGCATGATAAATTTTGCTCACGGCGAAATTTATATGATTTCCGCATATCTCGCTGCGATCGGGCTTGCGGTCCTGGCCTGGATGGGGATTCAATCGCCGTTTCTCCTCATTGCTCTGACGCTGGTTTTTGCCATCGTCGTCACCAGCACCTATGGGGTGGTGATCGAACGTCTCGCCTATCGGCCCTTGCGCAAAGCCAATCGACTGGCGCCGCTGATTTCGGCCATCGGGGTGTCGCTGATCCTGCAAAACTATGTGCAGCTCAGCCAGGGTGCCAAGAACCAGGGTGTGCCGACGCTGATCAGCGGTGCCCTGCGCATTGGCGAGGCCGATCACTTCTTTCAAATCACCTATACCCAGATCATGATTATCCTCGTGGCCCTCTTCAGTATGGGCATTCTGAACGCGGTCGTGCGTTTCACCGCTCTCGGTCGAGCCATGCGGGCCACGCAGCAGGACCGGGGCATGGCGGAAATTCTGGGCATCAACACCGATCGCATCATTGCTGTTGTCTTTGCCATAGGCGCCGCCATGGCTGCTGTTGCCGGAGTTTTGATTACCTTGAATTATGGCAGCTTTGATTTCTATGTTGGCTTTGTGACCGGCATCAAAGCTTTCACGGCCGCAGTGCTCGGCGGCATTGGCTCCTTGCCGGGGGCCATGCTGGGTGGAATCCTTCTCGGGCTTGCCGAATCCCTGTTTTCCGGCTTTGTGAATTCTGATTATAAGGATGTGTTCGCCTTCGGCCTTCTGGTGGCGATCCTCATCTTTCGTCCGAGCGGTCTTTTGGGCAAACCCGTGGTGGAGAAAGTTTAAGCATGCAAAAGAAAAAACCTCTCCGCATTCTTCTCGCTCTGGTGGTGGCGGGCCTGGCCGCGCTGATCATGACCGGGCCCATTTCCGGCATCATCCTCGATGGCTATGACTTTCAAACCAATTTCAAAGTGCCTCTGATCCTCGCCGCCTTTGCCGTGATCGCGCGGCTGACCTTTGCGCTGGTGCCGATGGAGCGGCTGCGCCACGGAAATCCGGAGCTGCCGCCCAAGCCTGCGGTTTTCAAACCCTGGCAGATGGCGTTGGGATTTCTGGTCGTCTTCGCTCTGTGTTCCAGCATCCCGTTCTGGGCTTCCCGATACTGGATCGCGGTTTTGATCATGGCCCTGATTTATGTTCTGCTTGGTCTCGGACTGAATATCGTCGTGGGGCTGGCGGGACTGCTCGATCTGGGCTTTGTCGGCTTTTTTGCAGTGGGTGCCTACGGCTATGCGCTCGGTTTCAAATATCTGGATTTGGGCTTCTGGGGAGCCTTGCCGCTCTCGGCTCTCACCGCTGGTCTGTTCGGAGCCGTGCTCGGGTTTCCCGTGCTCCGCATGCATGGGGATTATCTGGCGATCGTGACCCTCGGTTTCGGGGAAATCATTCGTCTCGTTCTGAACAACTGGCTTGATTTCACCGGCGGTCCCAACGGGGTGGACGCGCCACCGCCGACCTTCCTCGGCTGGGAATTCAAGGAATTTGCCAGCCAGGGCGGGGTGCCGTTTCACGAAGCCTTTGGTTTTGAATATTCAAAAGGCTTGCTCGACGGCTTCATTTTCCTGACCCTGCTCGTGGCCGTGGCGATCACGCTTTATGGAGTGCATCGCCTCAGGCGCATGCCGATCGGTCGAGCGTGGGAAGCCCTGCGCGAGGATGAAATCGCCTGCCGTTCGCTTGGTCTGAATCATGTGAATATCAAACTTTCGGCGTTTACGATGGGCGCTTCGATCGGTGGTGTTGCGGGCGTGTTTTTTGCGGCCTATCAGGGTTTTGTTTCACCGGTGTCCTTCAGCTTCTTTGAATCGGCGCTGGTGCTGGCCATCGTGGTTTTGGGCGGCATGGGTTCTCTGACAGGCGTGGTGCTGTCAGCCCTGTTCCTCACCATCATGCCGGAACTTTTGCGCGAATTCTCGGACTATCGCATTCTGGTCTTCGGCATGGCCATGGTGTTAATCATGATCGTGAAACCGCGCGGCCTTGTGCAGCTGCGACGTCCTTTCTTCGCTGTGAAGGAGTCGTAAGATGAATCCCTTGCTGCGAGTCGAGGATTTGAGCGTGCGCTTCGGGGGCATCATGGCCCTCAACAAAGTCAATTTTGAAGTGGCCGAAGGTTCCATCACGGGACTGATCGGCCCGAACGGAGCCGGAAAAACCACGGTTTTCAACTGTCTGACGGGCTTCTATAAATCCCATGGCGGAGCCATCTGGTTCAAGGGCGCGGACGGGGATGTGAATATCTGCACCCTCCTGGGCGCGAAGCTGCGTTTGGATGATCTCACGGATCCACGCAAGCTTCTCCAGAAAATCCGCTACGGATTTTTTGGAGGCACGCATCTCGTGGCCCGGGCTGGTGTGGCACGAACCTTTCAAAACATTCGTCTCTTCAATGAAATGAGCGTTTTGGAAAACCTGCTCATTGCCCAGCACAGACTGGTGAATCGCAATATCATCTCGGGCCTTTTTCAGCTGCCTTCGTTCCGTCATGCCGAGGAAGCCGCGGTCGACCGGGCCTATCAATGGCTGAAGACGGTGAAGCTCGAATACTATGCGAATCACCTGGCGGGCTCCCTGTCCTATGGGAATCAGCGTCGTCTGGAAATCGCGCGGGCGATGTGCGCCAATCCTCGACTGATTTGTCTGGATGAACCCGCCGCGGGCCTCAATCCGCGCGAAACGCGGGAACTCGCGGATCTGATCCGGGCCCTGCGCGAGGAGCATCGGACCACGGTTCTGGTGATTGAACATGATATGTCCCTCGTGATGAGCATCACGGATCACGTTGTGGTTTTGAATTATGGTCAGGTGATTGCAGCCGATCAACCCAAGGCCATTCAGGAACATCCCAAAGTCCTTGCCGCCTATCTCGGGACGGAGCCGAATCTATGACTCAGCCTTTGCTTGCCATTGAAAATCTGAAAGTGGCCTATGGTCCCACCGAAGTCCTGCATGGTGTTTCGCTGGATGTGAAACCTGGGGAAATCGTCACGCTGATTGGCAGCAATGGGGCCGGGAAAACCACGCTTTTAAAAAGCCTTTTTGGTGCGCCGCGCGCCCGGGATGGACGGGTCATCTTCCGGGGCGAGGATATCACCGAAGTGCCCACGCATCGCGTGGCCCGGCGCGGCCTCTCGCTGGTCCCCGAGGGACGCCACATCTTTCCCGCGATGTCGGTGGTCGAGAATCTCAAGATGGGTTTGACTTCGCGTCCCAACCCCACGGGTGTGGACGAGGATCTTGCGACCATCTTCAAACTCTTTCCGCGTCTCGAGGAGCGCAAGCTGCAAAGGGCCGGGACGCTTTCCGGTGGCGAACAGCAGATGCTGGCCATCGGCCGCTCGCTGATGGCGAAACCGGAGCTTCTGCTGCTGGATGAACCGAGTCTGGGTCTGGCGCCCTTGGTGGTGAAAGCTATCTTTGAAACCTTGAAAAAGGTCGCCGGACAGGGCATGACCATCTTCCTCGTCGAACAGAATGCCAATCAGGCTTTGCGCCTGGCCGATCGGGCCTATGTGCTCACCAACGGGCGCATCACGCTCACCGGTCAGGGGCTGGAACTCCTGGCCAATAAGGACGTGCAGAAGGCTTATCTCGGCGGACATTAAGGTTTCATCTTGGTGAATCTTAGTACCTGTCGACTCTTCGCGGAACACCCGCTTCAACAATTTCAGCAGCATGAGGATCGCTCAGGACCTGGCAGGATCTGTGCAAGAGGCACGAACCAGAACACCAATCTTGAGCGAGGGACCTCATGCAACACAAACTGAAAACGTTCGGACTTGGGCTTTTGTTGGCCGGGATGATGACACCGGCCTTGGCCCAGGACGATGCTCCCCACAGCTTTCGCATCAACAATATCCGAAGCAATGGAACCGGCTGCCCCATCGGCACTGTGGCGGTGAATATCTCGGATGATCAGCAGGCGTTTACCCTGAGCTTCAGTGAATTCTACGCGGAAGTGAGCCCAAGTCTGGGCATTCAGAATCAGCGCAAGACCTGTCGCGTGGTCTTTGATACCGAGCAGGATGCCGGCTGGGAATATGCGATCTTCGCTGTGACTTATCGCGGTTTTGCCGGTCTCGATGCTGGCGTGCGTGGCGAGCAGGATCTGCGGTTTGGTGGCGTCGGCAAGCAGGCGCGCAGCACCATGACTCTGGTCGGTCCTTATGAGGATGACTACATCAACTCGCAGGAAGTGCCCATCAGCAGCCTGAAGTGGAGCGGTTGCAAGAGCAACAAGCAGAAGGACTTCACCATCGACGCCGCGCTGACGTTGCAGGCTCCTGATGAAGACACGCAGGGCCTCTTCACGGTCGATACCGTGGACGGCGAAATTCGTCAGGAGTACGAAGTACTCTGGCGGGAATGCAAGGGCGGGAAGAAAGCCTTTGCGGTTTGCCGCCTGTCCGTGCCCGGAAAAGACGGCACCCATCAGCTCATCAGCAAGCATCCCGGCAAAAATCCAAACCAGGCTTTGAACAAGGCCCGGTCCAAATTGGCCAAAAAATGCCAAAAGGCCAAGGGAAGCGCGCCGAACTGCGATGCTGACAAGGCACAGTGTAGCATCATCAATCTCTGACGTACCTGCCAAGTGCCCGAATTTATGTATAAATTCGGGCCGCCCAAAACCCCGGTCGCTCCAGCCCCTTTTCTTGTGGCGGATTCAAATTTGAAAGACTAAATTGCGGTCTCAACCGGGAGAAAGATCGCCAAGCTCCCTTGATCACTCGGATTTTACAAGCTATGCGACTGTCGGTATCACGCGACAAACTTCGTTTCCTGCTCCGCTTATGGCCTGTGCCTGTGGTTGTCCTGTTGGCATTCTCTGCGATCATGCTTTACCAAATGGATGGCATCGTTCGCGAAAAATTTGAAGGCAAGCGCTGGCGTTTGCCCTCGCTGGTTTACGCCAGACCACTTGAACTCTACGAAGGCGCACCGCTTCGCGATGAAGACCTGGAAATGGAGTTGCAGGAACTCGGCTATTTTAAAGTCAAGGATCCGCAACAGCCTGGCGAATACGCGCGTCACGGCGATAAGTTCGACATCCAGCGGCGGCCTTTTCCTTTCTGGGAAGGTGCGGAACCCACCACACGGATTCAGTTTCGCATCGTCAAATCCAAGGTCGCCGACCTGCACCAGAATCAACAGCCGAGCGAGTTAAGCCGCCTCGAACCGATGAAGATCGGCGGCATTTACGCGACGCATAAGGAAGATCGCAAACTCGTGCAGCTGAAGCAGGTCCCGAAGTATGTGATCGATGCGCTGATTGCCATCGAGGACCGTGATTTTTACGAACACTTCGGGGTCTCGATCAAAGGCATCAGCCGGGCGATGTGGACCAACTTCAAAGCCCGCCGTTGGGTGCAGGGCGGCAGTACTCTGACCCAGCAGCTCGTGAAGAATTTCTATCTGACGCCGGAGCGTTCCATCAAAAGAAAGTTCACGGAGATGATTTATTCCGTGCTTTTGGAACTGCACTATAGCAAGGATGAAATCCTCGAGACCTATATCAACGAAATTTACCTGGGTCACAGCGGTGACAACGCGGTGCATGGCTTTGGCCTCGCCAGCGAGTTTTATTTTGGACGGCCGCTGGAGGCCTTGAGCCTCGACCAGGCGGCCGTGCTCGCCGCCATCGCCAATGGACCGTCCCTCTATAATCCCGCCCGCTATCCGGAACGTGTGAAAAAACGTCGCGATAAAGTCCTGACGCTTCTGCTGGAAGACAAGAAAATCACCAAGGCGGCTTATGAGAAAGCCCGTCGTCAGCCGATCAAAGTGCGGCCGTCCCTTCGCTGGACTCCGAACCGTTTCCCGGCCTTTCTCGACCTCGTCCGGCGGCATCTGGATCGGGACTATCAAACGAAGGATCTGGCCGAGGAAGGGCTGCGCATCTTCTCGACCCTGGATCCGATCATTCAGGTGCAAACCGAAAAAGCCATCGCGGATTTCATGAGGCGCCAGGGCAAAGCCGCTCGCAAACTGCAGGTGGCGTCCGTGGTTGTCTCCGAGAGTGGGGAAGTGCAGGGAGTGATCGGGGACAAGGTCGCCGGTTTTCAGGGCTTCAATCGGGCGCTCGATGCGAAGCGTTCCATCGGTTCGCTCGCCAAGCCCGTGGTGCTTCTCACCGCCTTGAATGAGCCTTCGAAATACACCCTGGCCACCCATATTTCCGATGGGCCGGTGAGCATTCCGCTCAGCTCCGGTCAGGTTTGGGAGCCACAGAATATCGACTACAGCGACCACGGTTATGTCAGCCTCTTGACCATGCTCACGCAGTCCTATAACCGCGCCACGGTTCGTCTGGGCAAGGAAGTGGGCCTCAAGAAAGTTCAGGAAACCTTCCGCAAGCTGACGGGAAACAGTGATATTCCGGATAATCCTTCGATCATGCTCGGCGCCCTGGGCATGAGCCCCTATGAAGTGGCCGGCATGTACTATACCTTCTTCTCCGGCGGGTATCGGACGGACTTGAAAGCGGTTCGCGGCGTGCAGGATCATGACGGCAAGCGAATCAAGGCCTATCCCAGCAAGGTTGTAAAAATCTTTGAACCCTCGGTGATGCACCTGATGCAGTATGCGATGCGTGCGGTCATTTTCGAAGGCACCGGCCGCGCGGCCTTCAGCTTCATGCCGGGTGATTTAACGGCGGCGGGAAAAACGGGAACCTCCAACGATCAGCGTGACAGCTGGTTTGCTGGTTTTACCGGCGATAAACTGGTTGTGTCCTGGGTCGGCAACGATGCCAACGATCCGACCAAACTCACCGGCAGCAGCGGTGGTCTGCACGTCTGGGCGCAGATCATGTCCCGGGTCAGTCACAAGTCATTGACCTTGAACGCACCGCCGGGCGTGCAGTATCAGTGGGTGGATAATGCCACTGGGCTGCTGAGTTCCTCCGATTGTCAGGGGGTGCGCTATCTGCCTTTCGTGGGTCATTCCGCGCCCAAGGAATCGGTGCCCTGTCCGGTTCTGCCGGATCCTGTGCATCCGGATCAGCCGCCGGTGACCACAGGCCAGGAGCCGGCAATGTTGGACTGGCTCTTTAAACTCATGCAATGAAAATAAATCGCGATATGCCAGGCAAACTCAAAAATTTCACCCTTGGGGCTTTTCTAATCCTGATTCTGGCGGGTCTGGCCAGCTCCTGCGTGCATGCGCCTGAACCGGTGGTGACCCCGCCGACGGAAGAGGAGCCGCCTGCGACGGTCGCGGCCCCGAGTCTGGAATTGATCAAGGAACCGCTGCCTCCAGCCGTTCATGCCCTTCTGCGCCGGGCCCAGGCGGCCCTGGAACGTCAGCAGTATCAGGAAGCGGAAGCGCATGCCGAGCGCGCCTATCGCATGGATGGTCGCGACTATCGCGTGCTCTTCATGCGGGCGCGAATCAGTCTTGCCGCGGGCGCTCCGGATGACGCCGAGCAATGGGCGCAAAGAGCACTGGGTTCCCTGCCAGTCAAATACAAGGGCCACCGGAAACAGACCTGGGAACTCATTGCCCGCGCCCGTGCCGCGCGTGGTGATCACGCGGGCCGCGATGAGGCGCTGCGCGAGGCCCGCAGCGTTCGCTGATTCTGTTTAAAATTGATAACCAAGATTAAAGAGCATCGCGTTGGTGCCGCCGGCGAAGGTCTGGGCAAAGAGCTCCGTCCTTTTCGTGGACGTTTCGGTACTCACGCCTCCGGCGGTATTGGTGGTCGTGGTCTTGGAGGTCAGGCCGCTGTTGAAGAACTGGACCTCGATATCCATGATCAGCGCTTTCGTGAAATCGAAGCGGAAACCCGCACTGCCCGCATAGAACAGCCCATTGGTTTCGATTTCCGTACCAGCGCTCGGTGAATTGGTTTCATTCATGAAGTAGCCGAGCCAGGAAATGTAGCTGTGTATGCCTTTTTCAAAGGATTTGAGGAAGTAGTACTGCCCGCCGCCCAAAAGCAGCCCGGTCGAGCCATCCGGAGCGTTATCGCCGCTGAATGAAGTCGAGGTCAGGCGTGCCTGCAGATACCACATCCGGCGATCCACGATATCGAAACCGAAACGACTCCCGACCGAAATCTCGCGTTTCGTCGGCTGACCATCCCCGTCCTGCCCCCGATAAAATCCGCTCATCAGGCTCAGTTCTTTAGCGAACCCAAAGTTGGCAAACCCGAGCAAGAACAGGAAGGGCACATGCTTCACACAGCGCATAAAGAAAATCCTTTATCTGATTCGGAAAACCGTTTATTTATATTCCAAGGTCAGCAAATGAAAATCAACAAGTCCTCGTACGGACCAGCAGGCTGGAAAAAGAAAATTCCGGTTGAGTCGTCCTGAGGAACTGTTCATTCAGGCTTTGCGGCTGTTCAATCCGATCTGATTTTGGGCGAGAATGTTTCCGTCCCTTAGTGTGTTTCGAACCAGAGCTCGTATGAGGCTCTGGTTCTTTTTTTTAGGGAGTTGAAAAAGCCTTTTCAACTCCCTCCAGGGACAGATCAGCGGATGACCAACCCGAGAGGCAGGCTTTCGCCAAACATGTCCTGCAGGAAATTCTGATCACGGCCGTGCGGTGAAGCCACGGCCTCAATTTCCCCAGCGTCCGCTCCGGCTTCAAGCAGGCGTTCGATGAAATGCGCGCGCCAGTGTTCATCCAAATCCATGAAGACATCACCGCGGCGGCGGCCGGCCCACCCATAAAACAGGCTGAGTTTTTGCCAGGCCTTGCTGCGCAAGGACAGGGGCTTGAGCTGCTCGGCCCATTCCTCGATCAGGGCGATCGGCAGCACCGCCTCCGGACCGGCATAAAGCGGATAACGGCTCGCCACCCGGGCGAGCGCCCAGATGCGGGCATCGAGCTGATCCTTGTTGCCCGATACGATCTGCTGCAGAAGGGTGCGACCCAGCTGAATTCTCTTCGCAGCATCGGCCCGTTCCAGGCTGGCGGCGAGGCGGATCATCTCCGGTCCGGCTTCACCGATCTTGCGAATGGCCGGCAGAATGCGATCCATGATGCGATTCTGCTGAGCGCGATTCAAACCACCCGCCACGCGCCGCCAGAGCAGATACCATTGCTCCTCCAGTTTTTTCTCGGCGGCACCCTTGCTGTAACCTTGATCAAAGATCCGCCAAAGACTTTGCATGCGTTCGCTGTCACGACTGGCCCCAAAGCCGGGACGCAGACAGAAGCCGGCGAGATAAAGCCAGGCAGCCTCGCCATCGACACCCTTTTGCCGGCGAAACATGGCGTCGGCCAGGGCCGGCCAGAGACCCCGAAGGGTCGCCATATTCCATTCGCTTCTGGGGCCTAGAAATTCCTCCAGAAGCTTCGGAAGTGAAGAAACACCGGGGGCTGGGCCCTGTTTTGGAAAATGCGCGCGTACGGCCTTTTCCGCCTCTGCAAAACGTGGGGGAAGTTTGACATCCTGGGGCGTGCCTGTCTCGCTTACATTGTCTGTCTGGCCCTCAATGGCGAAATCGAGCAGCCACCGCCGGCCGCTGCCATCCTCCGCAAGACAGTGCAGCTCCAGGATGCCGGTTTCCCGGACGATCGCCTGTAAACTGATGGGAATTTCAGCGGCGCCCTTGTCGAGCAGGGTGGAAACCAAAGGCAGCGCCCGCAAGGGGGCGTCGACAGGCGCATCCGTTCCAATGCCTGCACTGCCATCCGGTGAAGCATAGAGCCGAAAAACGACTTCGGAACCAAGGCGCAGTTTCAAACCGGGAATCTGCAGAACAGCCGGCTCTTCCCGTGGCCAGCCGCGTGGAATCAGGCAAACGAGCTGCTCCAATCCTTCCTTGTTCTGCAGCGCCACATAAAGCGACTGCGGATAAGGACTGTGCACCACCGACGACGCCCGGGCTTTCAGTCCCGCATAACGCGCCGCACCACGGGCAATCGCCAGATCCGGATCGGTTTGCTGGAGATGCTGAATCGGATGCGCTGGCTGCCAGCTCTGCAAAACCCTGTGAATATGGTTCTGCAGGGCCTGGGGCAGAAGGGTGCCGCCGGCGAAGAGCACCGCATCAATCGTGGCGCCATCCAGGAAAGCCGCCAGGTGCCGGGTCACCGCCGTATCCTCCGCAAAGGGCAAACCCCAGCTGCGGAGACCTGTGCTGGACGTTTTCTCGGGCCGCGCCTCCCGGCTCACGGCGGGAAAAAATCCCTCCATGATGCTGTGCAAAAGTTCCTGCCTCGTGATGGAAGCCGAGGCATAACCCCCGAGCAGAAGCTGCGGTTTCAGGGGCACGCTGACAAAGAATTCCTCATCGGGCGCGCCCGCTGCGCTCAGCACGTCCTCCTTCAGCTTGCGCACCTGGGAAAGCAGGAGCGACCAGCTGCTGCGTGGGAGTTCATCCGGACCCATTTTTCTCGCCAAAAGATGCGCGAGGTGCAGATCGATGTTATCGCCGCCGAGCAGAATATGTTCGCTGACCTTGATCCGTTCCATATGGGGTTCGGTGGCCGAGCCTTCGACACGCAGCAGCGAAAAATCACTGGTGCCGCCGCCGACGTCACAGATCAGAATCAAACCCGTTTGCCGCTTTTGCGCATCCTTTTGCCAGAAATCATAGAACGCGGCGAGCGGTTCCTCGAGCAGTTGGATGCCTTCCGGATAACCCGCCTGGCGTGCGGCTTCGAGCGTCAATCGCTGGGCCAGCTCATCAAAGGATGCCGGCACTGTGATGACTATGCTCTGTTCGATGAAAGGCTCCGGCTGGGAGGCATCCCAGGCCTCCTTCAGATGTTCGAGGTAGGCGCTTTGCACCATGACGGGACTCAGCTTTTCATCGGCTCCCGCCGCCGCCGAGCCCCAGGGTAAAAATGCAGTCTGCCTTGTGCTGCCCGCACCGACGCTGAGCCAGGACTTGGCCGAATGAATCACGCGGCCTTGATCCTTGAGAACCTCGGCTTTCGCCTCACGCCCCACCACCCATTTCACCTGGGCATCAGGAGCATGCCAGGGGAGACGGCGGCTGCCGTTTTTTTGCAGCGGCTTCGGGAGGATCCAGGTAAAGGAGGGGAGCTTCACATCCTTGAAGAGGCGGCCTTCCCCATCCCACTGCGGAATGTCCAGAAGCTCCACCGGCTGATCATCTCCACCGGCGCGTGGACCAAAGGCCAGGGAGGAATTGGTTGTGCCGAGGTCGATGCCGATCACATAGGAACCGTGGTCCTTGTCAAGCATGCCCGGATCCTGCCTCCTCGCGCAGATGGAATTCAAGATTCCACTGGCGTTCGGATTGGCTATGCTGCATGGCCAGCTGCAGACTGCCCACATCGGTCAGGTCCGCACGCAAATGCACCGGCAATAGCCCCTGTTCCTCTTCACTTTCGATCTGCGCGTGGAGTTCGCTGACCTCCTCCAATTCCCCTTCCGCATCCGGTACGATGGTTCCGAGGCGATCGCCACTGCGCGTGGCGGAACTGAACAGTCGGAACGAAATATCATCGCCGGTCCAAAGACCGAATTCCTGCTCCGGCAAGGCCAAATGCGAACCTTCCTCGGTGCCCTGAGGCAGAATGCAAAGACCACGAAGCGGTCGCACCAGACCGGGAACCGCCGGCTCATTGCTTTCCAAACCGATATAATACGAACGAGCCGCCGCGGCCCTGACCCGCACCCCAACGCCCTGCGCCTGCAGACGTCCGAAGTAGGCCGCGCCAAGCGCCACCGCGTGATCAAAACCCGGACTTTGCAGTTCCTTGATCGTGTGTCCCGCCCAGTTTTGGGCGACGGTGAACACGCGATCCCGCAAGGCCCCGCTATGGAAAACGCCGCCATTGAAGAGGATGGCTGTGGGTGTGACCATCTTCTGATCGGAATGGTAGGCGTCTCCCAAACGTTCCTGCAATTCCTGGGACTGACGAATGGTCGTCTGCGCCTGACGCAGGAATTGCAGCAGATGCCGGGTGATGGCGGGATCATTTTCATAAGGCAGACCCATGCGGGCCAGACCTGTGCTGCGGGTGGGACGTGGAATCTCCTCATCCGCTTTCACAAGTGGGAAGAAACCCTCGACCAAAAGATCCTGTACGGTTTGTTGATGCAATTCATAGCGCAGCGTCTGCGCGAAGAGATTGCTGCCGCGACTGGCGATGGCCAAGGGCCAATGACTTGGAGCATTCAGGGAAAGAAGACCTTCCTTCGCCACCCGCACCTGCTGCTGCAGTGAAAGAAATTGCCAGGTGTCGAGCGTGGTTCCCATCTGCGCCTGCACATGATGCGCCAGCGCCAGATCCATATTATCGCCACCCAAAAGCAGATGACGTCCCACGGCGATGCGATCCAGGCGCAGCATGCGCTGATCCTGCGAGACGGCAATCAAACTGAAATCGCTGGTGCCGCCGCCGATATCGCAGATGAGCACAAGATCCCCGGGTTTCAGGACATCCTGCCAATGCTGTTCGTGAGCGCCGAGCCAGGCATAAAATGCGGCCAGCGGTTCCTCAAGCAAAGTCACGGACGCAAGACCAGCCTGCTTTGCCGCCTCCTCGGTCAGCTGACGCGCGACCAGATCAAACGAGGCGGGAACGGTCAGCACCGTGAGTTCCGGTTGAACATCCTGATGCTTGAGTTCCCAGGCCGCCTGCATATGCCGCAGATAGGCAGCCGAAGCCTGCACGGCGGTCCAGGATTTTTCCTCGGGCGCACCCTGCGGCAGACGCGCAAGTTTTTGTCCGCCATAGCAAAGCCAGGATTTGGCGGAAAGTATGGCTTTCTCGGGATTCAGGAGCGCCAGATCCCGGGCCCAGCGTCCGACCAAAGGTGCATGGCCGGTGATATCCCAGGGCAGGGCGAGATCCGCCGGACTCATATCGCGATGATCCGCGAGATACGCAACGGACGGCAAAAGTTCATGTTCGATAATGCGGCCTGGGCCATCGAGCTGCGCGATCGGCTGCAGACGCCGCACGGAACCGCTGAGATCGGCTTCCGCCATCGCACTATTCGAAGTCCCAAGATCGATGCCGCGCACCAATGGGGTTGTCTCACTCATTGCAGGACCTCACGCGCTTCAATTTCCACCGGAGCCAGAACCGAAGGCAGCGGATCACCGGGCCGCCGGAGCGTGCGCGGAAGATTCATTTTTTTCACTTCCCAGCCGCGATGCAGCACGACGCCCTGAGGCTTCTGCTCCGCCGCGGATTGCTGCAGAATGCGATAACGCGAGCTGTCGAAATCATCCGGCAGCTGGAGATTCTGTCCTTCATTGGCTTCCGCGATGGGCTTGATTTCAAAGGAATCCTGCAGCACACCGCGCAGACCCTGATGCACGACGCGTGCGGCCGCCCCCACCTGGGGATCCGGAAGCCGGGCGATATCGGTCAGGGCGAAATCGAGGAGCCGACTTTTTTCCTGCAGGACGCGCAGGAACATCAGCACCGCGGCATCCTCATTGTCAGCGGCTTTGCTTTCCGCCTCGAGTTGTTGCAGGCGGGCTTGCAGGCTTTGGACTTGATGTTTGCTGGCATTCAATCGTTCATTGAGCTCATCGATTAATTTCATGCCTGGCTTCGGTTCCTTGACCTCTTCCACTTTCCTGCCCTGGAAGCGCAGATGCAGAGCGATAAAGATGAGAGTGGCAACACTCGCAATGAGGCCCGTGTCGAGGCTTCTATTGTAAAGCATGACGCTTGTCGTTATGGCGGAAATAAGGGCGAAGAACCCGAGTATCTGTTTTTGCATGGTCTCCCTCAGCAGTTGGATAGACAGAGGCTCTGTTTTAAACGAGTCCACCCAACCTCACAAGCCTGGAGAATCCCCCTGATGGCCTCAAGTTACGGTAAATTTTGCCGATCGCATGGTCAGAACGCCAGGAGGTCTGCGATGAACCGTATATTTTGGCAATCCGCCCTCGCCGCTACATTTTTCCTAGTGAGTTCACCAGCTTGGGCCAGGGTGACAATCTCGCCCTATGCCAGTATTAAATCAACGAAAAGCGTAACCCCTGGAAAGAAAGACCCTTCCAAGGAAAACGAAACCATCAAACAACGTCAGGAATATGGGATTCAAGCGTCTGTCAGCTTCTGGAAGATCTTTAAAACCCAGCTTTCGGTGGGTCAAAGCCAGCTGACAACGACCTCCAAGGTGTCCGAGGCCGTCGATGAATACGGTAAAATCGACTTTGCCAAGGACCTGAATATGGATACCGATCAGCCGGACAATGAGGTCAAAATTACCGAAACCCAACGCGTTGGAAAGTTTTCCCTGCTGCTGGATCCAAGCTTTTCGATTTTTATCCTGCGTTTTAAAATCGGCGTGACAGCGATGCAGCGTATCATTGACAAGGAAGAGCTGGGTCGGGACCCGACTTCGATCACGGTGGGGCCGACGTACAATCCGCATTCCGGCTTCGGGGCCGGCATTCGCTTCTCGCGCAACATGTACTTCATGGCCGAATACAACTTCTTTCACTACAGCTATCCGACCGAGATCGAGCCGTTTGAGCGGGAACTGGCGGTCAGCTACAACGTCTCCATCTGAACTGTAACTCTTGAGCATTCCTGCTGGAAAGGCTTCCTCCTGGGAAGCCTTTTGTTTTATTACCGCTGCATCGTCATGTTGGTTGCACCATAGCGTGGGCAATCCGGTCGGAGGAAAAACAAGGGAATTTTTATGTCAAAACGTCGATGATTGGAACCGGTCATCTGATAGGTTCCCCGCATACTACCCGTGGCAGTCGCCAGAGGACAGCCGCTGCGATAGGTGTAGGATTCACCAGGCCGAATGATAGGCTGTTTGCCGACCACGCCTTCACCGACCACATGCTCTTCGCGGCCAAGACCATCACGGATCACCCAATGCCGGCTCAACAATTGACAGCTGGACTGGCTGTTGTTGCGAATCGTAATGGTGTAGGAGTAAATAAAGTAGTCGACTCCGCTATTGCTTTCCTTGGCAATAAAATGCGGCTCAACGTTGACAGAGATGCCTTCAGTTTCCGCCAGGTACATAGAGTTCCTCCCTCATGAACAACAGATTCGGAACGCCACTCTCCACGACTACCTTATAACATAGGGTGGCTTTTGCTTCAGCATTGGTTTTTTATGAGAGAGTAAGCGTCGAAATGTACTAGCTGCTGTGCTTGAGGAGTTCGTTGGCCACATCGACGATGCGATCCACTTCGTCCTGGCTTTGGCTGGAGCGTTTGCGGATATCACCGTCCTTTTTATAAAGGGCAATCAAGGTCGTGGCCTTGTCCCCATAGGAGGTCGTGATCGGGCGATTTTCGCGAAGATCCTTGAGAATCAGATACAGCGTCTTCGCACTTTCCATGAGAAGCTGCCAATGCTTTTCCGTCAAGGCATTGTGATCCTCGGAATCTTCATAGGTGCGGGAAATGTCGTCGATGATGGTCGCGAGGTCCTTGACCTTGGCGTAACCCGGCTTGCCGACGAAAAAGGAAAAGGTGCCGATGATGCCGTTAAATCGTTGACCGATCTGCTTCAGGATATCCAGCCGCGAACGGTCCTTGGAAACGGAATTCAGAAGCTCCACGGTTTCCTTGATATGCGCGGACGTCTCGATCAAGGCCAGGGCGGGCCCATCCTTCGAGGCTTGCTCGGGTGGGCTGGGTGGTGGCGGTTCGGGTATGACGCGCCCCCCATGAAACGCCTTGTTGAAATGATTCTGGGCCAGCGGCAGACAGAAGACCTGCGCTTTGGGCAGTAACCCCAGGATGACGTCCTTTTCCTTGCTCTGATAGACTTCATCCAGATAGATCAGAAAGCGCACTTCGGGGTTTTTGGCCCGGCGCTGATAGAGTTCGAGCATGCTCTTGATTTCTTCAGAGCTCATGGGGGACGCATCGATCACGAAGTTCTCGACATCGAGGTCGCGTTCCAGAATCTCCAGGGCATCGCCCATCTTTTCCACGACGAACTTTTCCGCAGCGAACGCCGAGTTATTCAAATGGCCGACAGCTTTACGTTTGAAGTCGCGATCCTTGCAAAGAAGGATGCTCTTCATTTGTTCTTTTCTGAGTCCTACGCGTGCCACTGTCGTTCCCCCTTCTTCCTGGGTTTTCGGACGCACCTTAAAAAATTTGAGGGGGCTGGACCTAAGATATGGAAAAGGCTCCCAGATTTTCTGGGAGCCCTGTCACACTTCGCAATTGGTAAAGGCCCCTGGATCGTCCGGAAGCCCTGTCGCATGGCGGGCTCCTGGATTTATTCCTGTTCCGCGGTGTCGTCTGCTGTGGGGCTGGCGACACGGAACGTATAGATCTGCTGATTGTCCAGTCCCAGGGCTTCGCCGTCCGGCTGAATCCAGAGCGAGCGGCGCAACTCATAGGTGGTGCGGCCCATCAGCTCATAGGACATGATAAAGTCGTTGGTGTTGTTGCGATAGTAGACCGCGCTCAGGGCCGTATCCGCGGGCGTGAGCTGGGGCGGGTTGGGGTTCTTCTCCTGGAAGCCATCATCACCCCAGGCCAGGAACATGGCGATGGTCGCGCCGTCGAGCGGTGAGTTGGGCGGCATGGTTTCATTTTCAATGTGAGCGACGATGCTGCTGGCATTCGCCTGGATCACAGCGAAGTCGGTGTAGTCCGCATGGCAGCTGACACATTCCTTTTGAATCACAGGCTTGATGTGCTCGTCATAGTTGATGGTCGCGGTCAGATTCAGGGCTGTTTGTGGCGCCAGCTCGCCGACCATGATCTTGACGAGATAATTGCAGTTGTCGAGGAGCTGCATCGCATAGGTGCGCGCATCTTCATAGGGCCCGAAGGATTCGTGAACTTTTTCGTCCGTGCAGCGTTCGCCCTGACCTTCTATGCGCCAGGCATAGCCAGTCATCCTCTCCTGGAGGATCGACTGATCCAGCCCCAGATTGCTGCGCGAGGGAAGCATAAAGGAGAAATCAATGAGCCTGGCAGGCTGAGCATCGAGGGCACCGTGCGCGACTTTACGCAGGTTCTGCTCCTCAACTGAGCCACAGGCCGTGCTCAGGACGACGCTTGCCGAAACAGTGACAAAAGGTAAAAGTATACGATTCACGGGGACTTCCTCCAAAAGCTAATCCTGCTTTCGGAGGCATTTTCAATCGGGCTTAAGAGTTCCTGTTTTTGCCGGTCATATCGGGGATATGAAGGGGCCCAATATTTTCAAGATAAAAACCGGCCGCAACACTTTATGCTCCAATAAAATTCCCGCCGCAAATGCGGATGACGCTTCCCGTAACGCCCTGCGAACAGGGGCTGGCCAGAAAACAGATGAGATCCGCAACATCATCCGGCAATCCACCTTGGCCCAAACTGGAAAAACGGCGGGCGATCTGCTTCACCATAAAAGGCACTCGGGCTGTCATGGACGTTTCAATAAAGCCGGGGGCCACAGCATTCGCAGTGATTCCCTGCGCGGCCAGATGTCGGGAGAGGGCCTTGACGAATCCCACCAGGCCGGCTTTCGAGGCGCTGTAATTGGTCTGACCGAAATTGCCGGAAAGACCACTGATGGAGGACATGCAAATGATGCGACCGGTATCCGCAATCCGCCCGCGATGCAGAAGCTCCTGGGTCAACTGCACCACCACCTGCAGATTGATGTTCATCACCTGATCCCAATACTTGCCATCCATCGCAAAGAGAGTGCGATCGCGGGTGATCCCCGCATTATGGACGAGACCATCCAAGGGTGGTGAGGTTTGCAGACGATCGGCGATCTGTTGGGTGGCATCGGCCCGGCCCAGATCCATCATCATGATTTCGCCATCAATATGCTGCGCGAGCTCCTCCAGCGCTTTCTCGTTCTCGGGTCGATCGAGACAGATGACATGCGCGCCCTCTTCCCCAAGCCGGCGGCAGATGGCATAACCGATGCCCTGCGCAGCTCCCGTCACCAGGATGCGCCGACCGGCCAGCGATCCCACCAGGGAAGGCATGGGGCGTGTCGCAGCGATGGCCGTGCAGTCGATCACCTGTCCGGTGATAAACGCGGCATAATCGGAAAGAAGGAAATGGACGATCGGCGCCAGGCGTTCGAGACTATCTGCTGCGGCCTGCACGCGAATGCAATTGACGTTCACACCGCGGGGACCGCTTTCCTTGGCCAGACTCCGCGCAAAACCTTCAATCGCGCTGATGACCGCGTTCTGTTCCGGCGAACCCATTGGATCGGCATCGGCGAGCAGGATGACAATGCGATGATGCGAGCCCAGATGATGGAGTGCGGGGCGGAAGAAATTATAAAGATCCCGCAGCTGGGACGTTTCCCGCAAATCGGTGGCATCGAATAAGGTGCCCTGATAGACCGTGGCCACGACGGGCAAACGGGTGTCTGCTGAAAGTTCCGCCAGACTGCCGAGATGATCCACAGCTGCCTTTTGGGCCTGCAGTCCCGGGATGAGTCGCTCTGCATAAAGTCCGCCCTTGTTGACCAGAACCCGCTTGCCTCCGAGCAGGGCGTCAGACCATGGCCGATAGGATCGCAGAAGGGGGAGCGGGGGACGGATGCCGATTCGCTTGAGTAATTGTCGGGTCACCGAATGACGACTCATCTCGACCAGCGCATCCTGCATGGCAATCTCCTTGTGTGGCCGTTGCGCTGCCTAGACTAGCAAAGCATGCTGCTGCCAGCAAGCGATGTTCATGGATGAAGCGTCCCCGTCTTGTCGGATCGACCAAACCGGGAAATTCAAGTTTTTTGTGGGCGTGCTCTTCCTTTCTTCAAGGTTCCTTTGCATGGGGCCGATAGTCCTGCTGAGAAACCAGGTCAAGCAAGGAAGACACTATGGGGATAGCAGCCAAACCCAAGGCCGTTGCGGAAGAGTTCGATCTCGTTCGAGTGCCGGGCTATACGCACCTTGTCAAGATTTTTGAAAGCCCGCGCAGCGTGGTCTTCAAAGCCATGCGCGATTCCGATCACAAGCAGGTGATTTTGAAGTTGCTCCAGGAGGAATTTCTGGAACGGCACGAAATTGCCCGCTACAAGAATCAGTATCGCATCGTGACGGAATCGGGCTTAACTTGCGCCCCGGTGGCTTTGGCTTATGAAAAGCACCAAAATCTGCCCATGCTCGTCTTCGAGGACACCGGCGGTGTGTCCCTTGAGGAAGTGCTGCGCGCCGGTGCGGTTTCGCTGCTCGAGGGCCTGGACATTGCGAGCAAGCTGGCCAAGGCCCTGGTCGAGATTCACAGCAAGAATATTATTCATAAGGACCTTAACCCCACCAATGTTCTCTATAACCGGGAAACGGGTGACGTCAAAGTCATCGATTTCGGTATTTCGACCAAACTGTTGCGCGAGCAGGCTGAGCTGAGCAGCAGCGGCGTCACCGAAGGCAGTCTGCCCTATATGTCGCCGGAACAGACGGGTCGGATGAACCGCTTTATCGATTATCGCAGCGACTTCTACAGTCTCGGCGTGACGTTCTATCAGCTCTTTACCGGGCGCCTGCCCTTTGAATCCGAGGATCCGCTGCAGCTGATCCACGCGCATATTGCCAAGCGACCCATCCCGCCCCGGCACTTCAATCATCAGATTCCGGAAGTGCTGGCGGATCTGATCCTGAAACTTCTGAGCAAGAACTGCGAGGATCGCTACCAGAGCGCCTGGGGCGTGATGATCGATCTGCAGAAGATTTTCAAAAGTCTCCGCGAGCAAAAAACGGTCGAGAAATTTCCGCTCGGCCTTCAGGATGTGCCCGATCGTTTCCATATCCCTGAGATCCTCTATGGACGGCAGAAGGAACTGGATCAGCTGATCAAAGGCCTGGACAAGGTCTGTGACGGCGGCCGTGAGGTCTTCTTTGTGGCCGGTTATTCCGGGGTGGGCAAGTCCTCGCTGATCCGTGAACTGCAAAAACCGGTGTCCCAGCATAACGGTCACTTCATCACCGGGAAATTCGATCAGTTTCGTCGCAGCACGCCGTATTCCGCATTTGTGGATGCCTTCCGCGAGCTCGTGCGCCAGCTGCTCGGGGAACCGGAGTCCAGCCTCGTCGAGTGGCGCCAAAAGATTTTGCGGGCCTTGGGTCCCAATGGACAGATCATTATCGATGTCCTTCCGGAAGTGGAGCTGGTGATCGGCCCCCAGTCCCCGGTGCCGCCGCTGGGCCCCAATGAAGCGGACAATCGCTTCAAGCTCGTCTTCAAGAATTTCGTCAAGGTCTTCTGCGAAAGCGCGCATCCTTTGGTGCTCCACCTCGATGACCTGCAGTGGATTGATACGGGCTCACTGAAACTCATCGACCTGATGATGCAGGATAAACGCCTGCAGTATTTTTACTTCGTGGGCTCCTATCGCGACAACGAAGTGAGCAGCACCCATCCGCTCGCCATGTATATGCAGGAGCTGGAAGCCCAGGATTTGGCCTTCGGCCGACTGCAGCTCCATTCCCTCGGCGGCCGTGAAGTTTGCCAACTGATTGCGGATGCGCTGTATACCAGCGTGGAACGCGTGCAGCCGCTGGCTTCGCTCGTGCTGGAAAAAACCGGCGGCAATCCCTTCTTCACCGATGAATTTCTGCGTTCGCTCTATACCGATCAGCTGCTCTATTTCAATCCGGAAAAGGGCACCTGGGAATGGGATCTGGAAAAAATCCATTCCGCGAACATGACTGATAACGTTGTCGATCTGATGAGCACCCGCATTCAAAAACTCAGTCAGCCGACGCGTGAACTCATTCAGCTGGCCTCATGCATCGGTCAGACTTTTGACCTCGTAACCCTGGCCCAGGTTGCCGGGCAAAGCATGCAGGAGACGGCCGGGCTCCTGCGCGAAACCATGTCACAGGGTTTGATCGTTCCGATCGGGGATGGCTACCGCCTCGTCGAGCTGGAAATTCCCATCGAAAGCCAGGATCTCCGCATCGAATACAAGTTCACCCATGATCGCATCCAGCAGGCCGCCTATGACCTGATCGATGAGGGCTCGCGCAAGCTCGTTCGCTATAAGGTGGGCCGCAGCCTTTTGGATCTGCATAAGGGTGCGCGGCGCGATGATTATATCTTCGCGATTGTGAATCATCTGAACGGCAGTCTGGAACTGATCCGGACCGACGCCGAGCGCATCGAACTGATCCAGCTCAATCTCTATGCGGCCAAGAAAGCCAAAATTTCCGCGGCCTATCAGACCGCTCTGGAATACCTGCAGGCCGCCGCCACCCAGGAAAAAAACGAGGACTGGGGCAACTATCACACGCTGATGCTCGATCTTTATCGGGAAACGGCCGAGCTGGCTTTCCTGGCCAAAGCCTATGACACGATGCATGAAGCCATCGATGTGGTGCTCGCCCGTGGGCGGACGCTGATCGAAAAAATCCCGGCCTACGAAACCAAGGTGCATGCCGCCGTCGCCCGCAATGATATGCAGGAGGCCATCGCCCTGGGGAAAAAGATCCTCGCCGATCTGGGCGTTCACATTCCGCAGAATCCGAGCTGGATTCGTATCGCCGGCTCCTTCCTGTATACCCATTGGATCGTGCGGAACCGGACCCAGGAGGATTTCCTCAACCTGCCGGAGATGAAGGATCCTCTGCACCTGGCACAAATGCATTTTCTCTATTCCATGGCGCAGGCGATTTTCTATTTCTTCCCGCGTCAGGTGCCGCTGATTTCCGGGAGCCTGATTCGCACCTCACTGCGTTATGGCAATACCTCAACCTCGGCTCTGGCCTATACCACGTATGGCATGCTGATGGCGGCCATGCTGGGTGATGTGAAAACGGGCTACAAGTTTGGTGAACTCGGCATCAAGCTCTATGAGAAGCTGAACGCCAAGGATATCGAATCGGCGACCCTGGTCTGCTTCAATATGTTCATCCGTCCCTGGAAGGATCATATTCGCAGCACCCTGAGACCGCTTCTGCAGGCGCATCAGGCCGGACTGGATGCCGGTGACTTTGAATTCGCCGCGCACGGTGTGTCGGGTTACTGTCTTCGCAGTTTCCTGGTCGGCAGTGAGCTGCGCCCTCTGGCTGAGGAGATGACCAAGTTCTCCGTGGTCACCGAGCAGCTCGGACAGCGCGGGGATGAGGAGCAACTGCGGCTCTATCATGAAGCGATTCAAAATCTGATCGAACTCAAGAGCCACCCTCCGCATGTTCTGAAGGGGGATACCTTTGATGAGGAGCGCATGCTTCCCATCTATGAGCATAACCACGATGCCAATGGCCTCTTCAGCACCTGGTTCCTGAAGTGTCTGCTGGCCTATACCTTCGACAATGCTGAAGAGGCGCTGGCCGCAGCCCGCAAGGCGGCCCCTCTTTTCAAAGTGGTCATGGGTACCGTGACCGGTGCCGTCTTCTTCTACTACTACTGCCTTGCTCTGATGCGTCGCTGGACTATGCTGACCCCTGCCGAGCGGAAGGTCGCCGGTCGTATCATCAAAAAGAATTTCGCTCGTTATAAGAAATGGAGCCGCATGGCTCCGATGAACTTTCAGCATAAGCATGCTCTTTTACGCGCCGAATGGCTGGCCCTGCGTGGCAAGCCCTATGATGCGCAGCAGGCCTATGATGAGGCGATCGCGCTCGCCAAGGCCAACCAGTATCTGCAGGATGAAGCTCTGGCCAACGAACTGGCGGCCAAGTTCCATCTGACCCAGGGCCGTCACACGGCAGCCTATGCTTACATGAAGCGGGCCCGTTACAACTACGAGCGTTGGGGTGCGACAGCCAAATCCCGCATGCTCGAAGAGAAGTATCCGCAGATGCTCAGCGGTCACATGGGCGAACGCGCTCTCACCGGCTCGCTCGCCACGATGTCCTCATCGACGATCGACATCACGACCCTGAAGCGCGCGCTCCTGGCGATAGCGGAGGAGAATGTCCACAGCCGCATGCTGGAGAAAATCATTTCCAGTGCCATTGAATTCGCCGGCGCCCAGAAAGGAGCTTTGCTCCTGCGCAAGGAAGGGGAGTTCTTCATCGAAGCGGAAAGCTCGGTGGATCAGGAGGCTCCGAAAATTCTGCAGTCCGTGGCGGTGGAACACAGCCATAACCTGTCCAAGATGGTCATCAACTATGTGCGTCGTGCGCGCAAGGGCATCGTCATCGACAATGCGAGCATCGCCCAGGATGTCCTGCCCGGCTTGCATCGCGAGCCTTATATTCAAAAGAACAAGGTCTGGTCGATCCTCTGTATTCCCATTACCGTAGGCATCGGAGCCGAGACCGAAATCGTCGGGCTCTTGTATCTCGAAAATAATCGGGCCAACAGCACGTTCACGGCGGAACGCATTGAAACGCTCGAGATCATCTGTCTCGCGGCCGCAGGACGTCTGGAACTGTCCGTGAAGGCTGCGACCGATGGTCTGACGGGACTTTATAACCACGACTATTTCCAAAGCATGCTCGAACAGGAAATGCTGCAGTCCCAGCGCAACCTGCGCAACCTTTCGCTGATCCTGATCGACATCGACCATTTCAAGGGTTTCAACGACAAGTGGGGCCATCAGATCGGTGACCTCGTCCTGAAACGCGTCGCCGGCGCCATCCGCGACACCTGCCGGAAATCGGATGTGGTGGCCCGCTATGGTGGTGAGGAAATGGCCGTCATCCTTCCCGAAACCAGTCCCGACATGGCCACGCTGGTGGCAGAGCGGATTCGCAAAGCGGTCGAGACCATGGCCATTCCCCATGGCGACACCACGCTGAAGGTCACCATTTCCCTGGGCGTGAGTTATCTCGCCGAGGATGTGAAGGACAAGACCATTCTGGTGGAAAAGGCCGATGAAGCGCTCTACACGTCCAAGCGGGAAGGCCGAAACCGGGTGACAGTCGCCTGATCCCGGTTCCTGACTGTCGAGAAAGCTGACAGGAGTCGGGTCTTTGACCTCATATTCTTTCCGTATTTTCCAATCATTCCAATAAATTAAGCTTGGGATCCGAACTTGCTCTTTTAGGCCCAAGGCGCATAGCGCGCCTTGGCCAAGAGGTAAGTTCTTATGGATATGGATCAAAACCAGCTGCCTGAACCGAAAAGCGGAGTTCCTCAGCCAAAGTCGATTGAAGGGATTCGCATTGAAGCGCCCCAAACATGGCGCCCGACGCCCCACGTCTGGCAAACCGATGATCTGGGTCGCGCGAGTCTGCGCTTTAGTCCCGATTTGAAACGCATGCTGAACCGGGAAACGGTCCAGCGCCCCGTCCAACGCTTTTTGAAGCGATTCATGGACATCGTCCTGACCGGAAGTGCCCTGATTTTGCTGGCTCCAATCGCCGGTATGATCATTCTGGCGATCAAGCTGGACAGTCCCGGCCCGGTTTATTTCTCGCAAACGCGTGTCGGTCGTGGCGGGCGTCTTTTCCGTCTGCATAAATTTCGGACCATGGTGACCAATGCTGAGGAGTTGAAACAAACGCTTCTCGCAAAAAATGAACTCGATGGTCCGGTGTTTAAAATCCGCAATGACCCGAGAGTCACGCGGGTCGGACGTTTTCTGCGCAAGACCAGTCTGGATGAATTGCCTCAACTTTGGAATGTTCTGATCGGCGACATGAGTCTGGTCGGCCCGCGTCCCGCTCTACCCTCGGAAGTGGTTCACTGGGAAAAATGGCAATGCCGTCGTCTGGTGGTCGAGCAGGGCTGCACCTGCATCTGGCAGGTGAGTGGACGCAGCAATCTGTCTTTCAAGGAATGGATGCGGATGGACATGGAATACGTCTACAATTGGTCACTGTGGCTGGATTTGAAGCTGATCGTGCTGACCATCTGGGTAATGCTGACTGGCCGCGGCGCCTACTGAGGGGCCGCAGCCCGTACTTCAGGGCTTTTTGTTATCGGGTCTGGCTTCAATCCACGTTGTCACAAGCCAGACGAGTGACCACAGCTCCTCTTTTTTCAAGACTGCCCCAAACGGAGGCATCACTTCCTCATTACGCCCGTTTATAATCGTGAACGCCACTTCATGCGGCGCGCGACCGTATTTGATCGGCCACTCATGAAAGTTGGTTGGGATAACGGGCAGACTGTCGCCACCGGGTCCATCTCCCCGGCCTTCGGCGCCATGGCAGGTCGCACAGTGCAGTTTGAAGAGGGCGCGAGCTTTGTCGGCCTGATTCTTCAATCCGGCGAACTTCTTCGCTTCCTGCTCCAGAACATCCAGCTGGGCTTTTTCCTGGGGCGTGGGAACCCAGTCGTTGCGAATTTCGCCCGACGGCCGTGCGGTTAAAGGAAAGTTGGCGTGGGTCGCATCCTGCGGCGTGGCAGCCGCTGGCGAGGCTTCGGCAGGTGCTGGTGCCGACTCCGTGGGCTTCTTCTTCGTGCAGGACATGAGCTGTAAGGATAGGCAGACAGGAATGATCCAGGCAAGACGCATATTGAATTCTCCTTATGTAAGAAAAATTTTAAAGCCTTGGCGTCAATTCCTGCAAGCATTCAAAGCCTCTTTTTATCAGTTGAGGTTCGCGCGCTGTTTTTTTAAGATGGGGACGTTATCGCATCACGGAGGGAAATCTATTGTTTAAGAAATTGCGTCGCCTGTTTGGGTTCAAGGACTCGGAGAAAAGTTTGGAAGATCGGCTCTTCGCTAATATTCTGGTGCCAAGGGAACCACGCGATTATTTCAAATGGTTCTATAACAGCTGATCGGTGGAGGGGGATGGGTACAAGGCCACAAATCCCCCACCTTTTCCCTGCGGCATGAAATCATAAACGCTGCTGGCAATAGGGTCCGGAGAGCTGAAGCAGGTAATCCCGCCCTTCTGTGACAACGGTCAACTCGCTGCTGCCGCCGTTCTGAAAATACTCTTCCTCATAGCTATGGCTGCTCAGTGGACCCCAGGCGTCGCTGACTTCAAGCTCAATCTGACCCGCAACATTGCGCCAGTCGATGCGCAAATCACCGCTGAGCCAGGGACTGTCCACATCAATCGAACCCCCATGGGCGCTGTCCCAAAGGTCAATACATTCGTTAGCCAGTATGTTCCGGCGGCCGGACATTTCGCTAAGAGTCATGGATACATAGTGATCGACGCGGGCCGGGCGATCGTGATAGATTTCGACCCCACAGGCAAATAAGAGGGGGATGAAAGCCAGAGGACTGAATCGGGTAAGGATCTCGTAGTTCATGGTGCATTTCTCCTTTGGTGCACAAGGCGCGCTCAAAGCCCTGGTGCAAGGCACGTTCCCGTGGTCATGCAGGGAAAACCTGAAGATTGCTTGTATTTTTTGGCGTACAATGCCCCGAAAAGAGCCGGTTCCCGGCAACAGCTGTGCTGCGCCCGACACAGGCGTAGTGGGTCAAGGAACAGGAGGACGAGCTGATGGATCAGAATACAATGGCGCCGGAAACCCTTTGCAGCCACCTGGAAACCCGGCTGCTGCCAGCTGACAACTACGCCCTGGCCACCCCGATTTATCAAAGTGTGAAGTTTGCCGTCGAGGATTTTGATGAGCTCAAACGGATCTTCCGCAACGAGCGCACCGGCTATTTTTACTCGCGTCATGGCAATCCCACCGTGGCCCAGCTGGAAAACCTTTTGGCTCAACTGCAGGGCCAGGAAGCCGGGCTCGCGACCAGCACCGGCATCGCGGCCCTGGCCGGCACGCTTTTAAGTCTTTTGAAGTCGGGAGATCGGCTGGTTTATTTTATTGAATCCTATCGTCCCTCGCGGGTCTTTGCGGAAAAGATCCTGCGGAAAATGGGAGTGCAGCTGACCCGCCTTTCGATTGACGACAAGGCCGGGATTCAAGCCGCCCTGGCCCTGCCTGATACCAAGGCCGTCATGTTTGAAAGCATGACCAACCCGCAGGTTCGGGCCCCCGATATCGATTTCATCTGCACCCACGCGAAACAGCATAAGGTGCTGACCATACTCGATCATACCTTTGCTGGTTTTCAGAAGCTGAAAGTGGAAAACTGTGATGTCGTGATTCATAGTCTCACCAAATTCGCCAGCGGCCATGGCGATGTCATGGGCGGCATGATCCTGACCAGCCAGAGCTTGCGCCATGAACTTGAGGAAAACCTGATTCTGCTCGGGGCGACCCTCGATCCTCACGCGGCGTATTTGATCCTGCGGGGCATGAAAACCTATCATTTGCGGCGCCGCGCGCAGTGTGAGAACGCTCTGGCCATCGCGCAATGGCTGGAAGAGCATCCCAAGATCGCCAGCGTCAGTTACCCTGGTTTGCCCAGTCATCCCCAACATGCCCATTTCCGTGAAGCCTATGAGGACTTCGGCAGCATGCTCCTCTTCAGTTTGCAGAATAAGGATTATTCCATCGAGGATATCGTGGCCCGTGGTCAACTCTTTAAACTCGCGGCCAGCCTTGGGTCCACGGAATCGCTCATTACTCCGGCGCTGTTTTTCTTTGCCGGGGATCTGAGTGCCGAGGAGCGCGTTAAAGTCGGTATCGATGCGACCTCCATTCGTTTATCCATCGGAATTGAAAACGTTGCGGATCTGATCCGTGACCTTAACCAGCTTTTGGATCGCGTGAACTAAAGGATCGACAGGTTATGGATGATACGCGGGCTTTGAAAATCGCCTGGTGGGTTCGCTGTTTTTTTGCAACGGTCGCCTTGTTTTTGCCGCTCGGGCATCCGCATGTCTGGAGGCAGATCGATACCCTGGGGGTCAGCCTGCGTTACTGGCTGCGTTGGACAGTCGAAACGCAAAGTCCCTGGCCGCTTCTCCCGGCGGTTCTGCACAGCGGGGAGAGTTCAGGCCTTATGGCCATGGAATGGCCGCTTCTGAACCTTCTGGCGGCTCCTGTTTTTCAATTCGGACCGGCCTGGGGAACGACTTTGGCGCGTGCGCTGGTGCTGATGCTCAACCTTGCCCTGGTGCTCTGGAATCTTCGCCTCTGGCGCGGACTGAAGCCGGGTGATGTTGAAGCCAGCCGGGCCTTCCGATGGATGCCTCTGATCGGCCTTGGCCTGGTCTTTTTTCCCAAATTCATTCCGGATGCGACCGCCATGCTGCTGGTGCTGGCCGCCACCAGTTTTCTGTATCAGCAGAGAAATTACGGCCTCGCGACTCTGCTCCTGCTGTGCGGTTTTCTGATGAAACCCACGTCGGTGATCGTGCTGGCGCTTTTGCTGCTGGCGCCTGAGCTCAAGGACGCCTTGCGTCGTGCCTTGCCTTCCTTGGCTTTGTCCTTCGGTGTCACAGTCCTCTACTATTTGAAAGGCACCCGCTGGATTCAATCCCTGGCCGGTGGGGAATCGCTTTATCGCGTGGATCCGCAACATCCCTGGCAGGCTCTGCAGGAATTTCTGAGCGAGCTGCCGCAACTCGGCGATCTTTTTTTGCAGGGACTGAGTTTCTATGCAGGACTGCCTTTGCTTTTCGGACTTGCCGTCTTCAGAAAAACCCGAGCCCTGACCCGCCTTTGGCTGCTTCTTCTGTTACAGATCCTGGCCATTGCAGTGCTGGATGGAGCGCACAGCTATTATCACCGTTATTATTTCATGGGAACTCTTCCCTTTGTCTGTTTGATCCTCCAGGCGGCCCTCGATGACCTCAGTCACTCGGAGTCGGGACGGCGGTTTCGTCTGGTGCTCCTGCTGCTGATCGGAGGCAGCGCCGCCACATATATGGCCTATGAATGGCGTCCCTTCTATATCGAGACACCGGCGGAACGCTTTCTTGCCTTTGAGGACTGTCATGAGCTCAAGGAGCGCCTCCCTGATTGGCCCTGGGACCAGGCGACCATTTTTCGCACCACACCACGGCCTTATCCCCTGGTCGGACTCTGCTTTGGGGAGCGGGTGGGATCCGAGCGTTCCCCCTTTGGGCTCTTTGTTGATAGCGATCCTTTGCCGGCGGGTTGCAAGGAAGTCGCGCGGGCCGGTCATGTAATTGGTGCGGCCTGTACATTTTAATGAGGTTCTCATGCGAGCCGCACCATCGGTGCCTTGATTATCCTGCACTGCGGAAATGTTGTCGCGACACCGTAGGGAAAATTGAACAGGCCCTCGTTGGGATTGAGAAGCGCTGAGGATCCCAGGGTTGAGCTGTGACGCGGCGGCAAGCGCATGAGCTCGCGTTCCCTTGGAATTGGACCCTGATTTGCATAACCCTCCTTGTCGGCATCGAGCCATCCACTGACAAGGAGACAAATCATGCAAGCAGGTAGCAGAACCATAATCGGCATTTTTTCCGAACTAACGGATGCAAAACACGCCACAGACGAACTGCGCAGCCTTGGAATTTCCACGGTGCGCCTTGTGGAGAACGATCAGGATGTGACCTTCACCGGCACAGCTGAGCGCCAGGGCGCCAGCAGCGGTGATGTCGCCCATGGTTTGAACGCCGAACACAAGAAAACCGGGATCGGTGCTTTCTTTTCCCGTCTCTTCGGTTTTGATGATGATCGTCCAACCTGGAATCTGAGCCGTGATTCCGAAGCCTATTTCCAAAATGCCTACGATCGCAAACATCATCTCGTGATCGTGGAGGATTGCAGTGACCTCACCGTTTGTCGTGAAGTCATCACCCGCTTCGGTGGTCAGATTGAAGAACAAGGCGGTCAGTATTATGAAACCGAACGCTATCGCGATCAAGGTCTGGCCGGCACCGGCAGCGACCTGAACCGCGATCAGTCGCTTTCCAGCTCCCGTTTGGATCGTGATCAGTCGCTCAGCGGCACGGGCTCCCGTCTCGATACGGATGATACGCTGACGGGCACAGGTTCCCGCGTGGGCATGGATCAGACGCTATCTTCCGATACGCGCATCGATCGGGATCAGTCGCTGAATACCGGCTCCCGCCTGGATCAGTCCACCACAGGCTCCAATCTGGATTTTGATCGGGATACATCTCTGGCTGGCAACCGCTCAGGACTCATGGAGGATCAAACTCTTACCGACCGTACCAACGATTTCAACCGCGATCAGTCTCTTTCCGGAGCGCGATTGGATACGAGCATGGATTCCGATCTGGCTTCGGAACGCGTGATGGAACTGCGTGAAGAACAGCTCGATGTTCATACGGAGCGCATGCAGACCGGCGAAGTTCAACTTCGTAAGGAAATCATCACCGAGACCAAATCGGTTGACGTTCCCGTGACCCGTGAGGAAATCGTGGTGGAACGCCGTCCTCTGGAAGGCGTCGCTCAGGAGGGTTCCCTGGATACGGCAGGCCTGGACACCGAGAAGGAGATCCGCATCCCTGTGAGCGAGGAATTCGTTCATATTGATAAGAAAGTGGCGCCTCGCGAGGAAGTCCGGGTGTCGAAGGAAAAAATCACCGACACCAAATCGGTTTCCGAGGAAGTCCGTCGTGAAGAAGCCCATGTGGATTCGGATGGCCGGGTCTCCGTCAAGGATCGGAGCGACACCACCCGTCCGCCTTTGAGCTCGAGCCCCAACAAGGATAATATCCAACCCGGCGTTTGATCCAAGGCACAAACCCAAAGGGGATCCGCAGCTGCGGATCCTTTTTACGTCAAAATAATTGATAATCTGCCAATATCCCGCCATGAAAAAATAACTTCAAATCGCCTGCAATAATTCCGTGAAAATATCGTTGTATGGAACGAATGATGACGGAGGCCTTCATGACGATCAGGGATCCGTTTCCCGAGCCGCAGGTTCTTGAGCGGCTGGTGAATTTGAGAAAGAAAGCCGGGCTCACGCAGAAGGCGGTGGAGCAAAAGCTCGATTGGCGGCAGGGAACGCTCTACGATTATGAGAAAGCCCGTTTGAAAATCAGTTTGGAAGCCGCCTGGCATCTTTTACAGGTGTATGGAGCCGAGTGGAAGGACCTCTTTGCCAAGGCGGACACGCCATCTGCGGTCGAAGCCGTGGGGGCTTGGATGGGGCCGATGGTGCAACTCGGGCTGGTATCGCTGTCGATGCAGGACATGATCCAGGCCATCCGTGAGGATCCGATCATCGTGGCTGAAATCGGGCGGGACGCGCTTCATACGTCCACACCCGTGTTGCAGCTTCTTTTGAATCGGCTTACGGAAACACAAAAGCGGGATTATTTTTTGGAGCTGTGCCGCTATGTGAATTCGCTCATGACAGCGGATCACAGGATTCGTGCTGAAGAGAAACAGGCCCGGGACATTCTGCTGGCTCATGCTCCCCTGGATCTGGATGAGCGGGAAAGGGCCAGCCTTCTGCGAGCCTTTGAGTCCCGTTACCTGGGCAAGGGGCGAGAGCGCAAGTTCCCCAAGGCGGCGTTGAAACACCTTCTGCTCTGGATTCTTTATATCATGGCGCTCAGTGATGGCGACATCAATCACCATGAACAGACGTACATCGAAGCTGTGGCGGAAAACATCGAGCTGACGAGGTCGTCTCTTGACTCCATACAGAGGCAGGTTCTCGCGTTTCACAGAAAGGAGCCCGGATGAGGGGCGTTCCACCAGCCATCCACCGGGCCCGCAAGGGAACCCAGGTGGGGCTGCCGGCGGATCGCGCCGCCAAGGCTAGGTGGAAAAGGAATTTTCCAGTTTGGCCAGCATGGCTTTTTCCGCAGCCGAAATCGTGAAACCAATTCCCATAAAACCGCCCGCTGCGGCGGCGGTAAATTCCGCGCGATCCATGATCCGGTTCTTCCATTCGACAAAGGTTTTGTCATCCATGCTGCCCCGGATCCCGCGCACATAGATCTGCCAGACGCCAAAGAGCGACGGCTCCGGCGTCACATCCAGCCAGGTCTGCACGAGTTCATACGCCGGCTGGCTGGGGATCAGACCATGATCGCCCATCGCTTTCAGGATTGCCTGCCGCTCCGGCGGTTCCATGGCTCCATCCGCCCAGGCGGTCAGAACCAAAGGCACAAACGGCAAAGCCACGACGGTCGCGGCGGTCACATCATGTTCCAGAAGGTCATTCAGAATGGATTCATTGCTGATGCCGGAGATTTGTGCGAGTTGATGCCGCGCTTCCGTCCGTGCTTCCTCAATCCGCAGGTGATGCAGAAGGTCGGACGCAGGGGGAACGAAAAGGCCTTCTTCAACGACGCTGTAACCCAGCTCCCTATTTTCATGTATCATCAGCGACTCCTTCATGGGTGGATAACAAGAGCCTGCCGATGAGTGTATAGGAAAACCAAAGGGGACATCCTCAAGATTGTGGATAAGTCCCCAAAGTTTTTTTCACAGTTCTGCGGACGCTTCATGAGCGAAGAGCGGGGCTTCAGCCTTGGCCTCCTCGCGGGTGAAGAGACTGTAAACGATGGGCACCACATAAAGCGTGAGAGGCGTTGAGAAAAACACGCCACCGATCACGGCCATGGCCATCGGAATGCGCGTTTCCGAACCGGGCCCGAGGCTCAACGCGGCCGGTATGGCTCCAACCACGGTGGCCAGCGTTGTCATCAAAATGGGCCGCAGACGCAGGCGTCCCGCATCCTGAATGGCATGAAACAACCCATAACCTTGATCGCGGAGTTGATGGGTAAATTCCACGAGGAGGATCGAGTTTTTCTTCGCAATCCCCATCAGAAGGATGAGGCCGATCATGCTGTACATATTGAGTGACTGTCCCGTTCCCCAGAGCGCGAGCAGCGCGCCGGAGACGCTAAAGGGCAAGGCCATCAGAATGGTGATCGGGTCGATAAAGCTGTTGAACTGCGAAGCCAGCACCATATACGACACGAGTATGCCCAGCGCCAGAGCGATCATAAAGCTTTCGAAGGATTCCTGAAAGCTTTCCGAGGAACCGGTCAGATCCACGAAATAACCCGGCGGCAGAATTTTCGCCGCCTCGGTCCGCACTCGTTCCAGAGCCACGCCCTGGGAAGCTTCAGGAACAAGGCCTGCGCTGACCTCGATGCCACGCTGCCGATTGTCACGAAAGATCGTCAGGGGTCCTTCTTCCGTCACGATTTTAACCACAGAATGCAGAGGAACCATCTGCCCCCGATTGTTGCGCACCTCAATGGATTTCACGACATCGATGGAATTCCGGGTTTCCTTCGGCAGCCGCACCATGATGGGGTAACGTCGTCCACCCTGCGAGTAGTTGCCCGCCCGCGTGCCGCTGAACATGGTGTTGAGTGCGCCGGCGATCGTCGCAACATCCACACCGTAACGCAGCGCGGCCTCACGATCGGGGATGACATGCGTTTCCGGAATGGCGTTTAGGTTGTCAGCATTGATGCCCACGTAAAGGCCGGTTTTTTCCAGCTGCTCGATCAGGTTTTTGGTGGCGGCACGCAGTTCCTTGTCATTTGGTCCTTTCACGATGAATTCCACCGGCTGACCACGGCCACCGCCGATGCCTGCCGAAAAGCTGGCCCGCACGAAACCTTGCACGCCAGGGACGCTTTTCACGGCTTCACGCAGACTTTTTTCGATTTCGGTGAGATCCCATTCCGGACCGCGTTCCTTGGGTTTGCCAAAGATGACGATCATGGTGGCCGAGTTGTTGCGACCCCCACCTCCCCATCCACCGATGGAGGAAAAGTAGCGCTGAACGAAGGGCAGCTTTTGAATGGCCGCTTCCACTTCCTTCATGCGAGCGTCGGTGTATTCCAGCGAGGAGCCTTCGGGGGTTTTGACCGAAACATAGGCGCGGCCTTCATCGAGGGCGGGAGCAAATTCCGTTTTCAAAAGTTTGATCGTATAGAGTGAGCCGGCAAACGCCAGCAGGGAGAGGCCAAGATAGAGCCAACGAAAGCGCAGGGCGTGACCGAGGCTGCGTCCATAGGCGCGCCCCAGCCAATCCATGCCAGCCTCAAATCCGCGTCCAAAACGGGTCGTGCGGCTGCCATCACCCTTGAAACGCGAGATGCGCATGGGAGCAAGGGTCAGCGATTCCACCATCGACAGCAGAACCGCGACGGAAATGGTCACACCGAATTGAAAGATGAAACGTCCCACGATCCCTTTGATAAAGGCGATCGGTAAAAAGATGGCCACGACCGCTGCCGTGGTGGCAAGGATCGCCAGGGTGATTTCGCGGCTGCCTGTCAAGGCCGAGCGGACCGGATCCTTGTCGGTGCGTCGATGCCGGAAAATATTTTCCAGGACGATGATCGCGTCATCCACCACGATGCCGATGGCGAGGGAAAGCCCGAGCAGGGTAAAGGTGTTGAGAGTGAAGTCGAGTAAACTCAGAACGATGAAACTGCCGATGATCGAGGTTGGGATGGCGAGAATAATATTGAAGGTCGCGATCCAGGAACCAAGGAAGAGCCAACAGACGAGCGAGGTGAGTGCAGCCGCCAGAACGATGGTCACCACCAGTTCCTCGACGGATTCCCGGATGAAGGTGGTGCTGTCGAAGTTCACTTCAATGGCGGTGCCTTCGGGGAGGATTTTATTCAGCTCCGCGATTCTCGCTTTCACGGAATCGGCCACCTCCACTGCATTCGAACCGCGCTGCTTGCGGATCCCGATGGTGGCTGTCGTTTCGCCATTCACACGGGAAATGCGCGAGATTTCATCGGTGCCTTCATAAATATGCGCGACCTGGCCCAGGGTCAGGCTGGTGTAAACTGGACTTCCGCCCCGCCGCGTGATCTGCACCTTTTTGAGTTCCTCGGCATTGCCGACCTCCCCGAGAACACGAAGCGCCTGATCTTTTTCGCCCAGGGTCAGGGCTCCGGATGGCAATTCCTTATGTTCCCGTTCAATGGCCTGGATCACGTCATCTGCCGTGAGTTCATAGGTCTTGAGTTTTTTCAGATCCAGATCGACCCGGATCATCGGCTCGAGATAACCGAACACCGAGGCCTCGGATACGCCAGCCACGGACGAGAGAGGATCCTGGATGCGTTCCTTGATCATGATCATGAGTTCGCGTGGAGAAAGCTTGCCGGCCTTCACCGCCAGGTACAGGATAGGGCTGTCTTCGGGGTTGCTCTTGGACAGGACGGGAGGCTCAAGGTCCTCGGGCAGAAGACGCCGCGCGCGGCTGATGCGCGAGTTCAGTTCCTGAATCGCGATATCAATATCCTCGCCGAGTTCAAATTCCACACTGATACTGCCCGAGCCGGTGCGGATGTCGGAGGTCAGGGATTTGATGCCAGGAACCGCGACGACCGCGGATTCCAGAGGTTCGATGACATCCTTTTCGATCACCTCGGGTGCAGCACCCGGGTGGCTGACGCGGATATTGGCGACCGGGAAGTCGACGTCCGGGTTAAGGCTGACGCCCATTTCCCGGTAGGCGAGGGCTCCGAAAAAAATGAGCCCGAACATCAGCATCCAGGTGAAGACGTGGTTGCGTATCGAGAGCTCGGAAATGTTCATGGCTTGCCTGCCTTCGGCAGACCGCGGACTTGCAGTTCAGCCTCGATGTAGGCGAGTTTTGCATCATAGACGGCTTGATCGCGGCTGCGTTTGATTTGCAGCCTTTGATCGATCGCCTGCATGACTTCGAGGTTGGTCAGAAGACCGTTTTCAAATTCCTCCTGATGGACCTTGACGTTGCGTTCCGCGGCAGCGAGGGCCTGATCATAGAGGCGAATCTGTTCCAGGCCATCGCGGAAAGCCAGTTCCGCCTGCTCGCGGATCAGGCGATTTTCCCGACTTTCCAGGGCTTCGGTCACACTCGCCTGCGTCCGTTCAATGACGGCCGTGCTCACATTCGCTTCCACTTCACCGGCATCATAAAGGGTCCAGGTCAGTCCCACACCAAAACTCAGGCGATTGGCCTGTTCCCCATCCGGAAAAGGGTAGTTCCAGTTATGCGCTGCGATGAGGTCAACGCGCGGTTTGCCGGCGGTGCGGAATTCCTCGATACGGCTTTCGGCAAGGGCGACGCGTGCACGGGCGGCTTCCACGGAAGGCAAAGTCTTGGTCTTCGAGGCAGCAAGTTTAAGATCGGAAATACGCAGGGGATCGGTCAGGGACAGGGGCGCGGGCAGTCCTGTGAGCCAGGCCAGACGCCTTTGCGCAATATCGCGCGTGGTGCTGACCGCCTGAATTTGCGCGTTGATCGTATCGAGCTGAGTCCGCGCGGCCAGGACTTCGGCATCCCGTGAACGGCCGATGCGGACGCGACCCTGCAGGATCTTGATGCGTTCCCGGTAGATGCGTTCGGATTCACGAAGGTTGGCGAGGTCAGCGTTGCTGCCGACGATTTGATAAAAAAGTTGCGCGACCTGGAGATAGAGTCCCTCCTTTTGTGCTTCAAGGTCCCAGCGGGCTGCGGTCGTCAGGTGTTCCACGCTTTGCAGCTGGGCTTTGATACTGCCGCCTTCATAGAGGGGATGGCGAAGTTCCGTTTGCAGCGTCGGCTGCCAATCACCATGAATATCGGAACTGCCCACTTTGGAATAAACGCGGTCAAAGTCGCCGTTAAGCCGAAGCCGTGGCCGTTTCCGGGTTTTAATGGCTTCGCCGGATTGCTGCGCCCGTTCGATTTCGAGTTGCCCCAAGGTCAGGGTTTCCGATTTCTTCAGGGCGAGATCAAACGTCTGATCCAGCGTGAAAGCCGCAGAGGCCTGCCACGACAGAGCCCAGGTCAGTACGACCAGAGATATCTTGAGAGAGCATTTCATGGTGATCCTTTTCCAACAGCACGAGGAGAACTTTATGAAGTAATTGTTTAGCATTCACACCGCAACCTGGCGAGGAAAGAGTCGCAGTCGGGATACGCAAATGCCAGCCCTAACAGAATCCCGTAGGGCAGGTGAGAGAAGGATGAGGAGCATTTGGCGTCAAATTGGCTTTTGCTCGGGCTTGAGACCGATCATCGAGCGTTTGATGGCGGCAATCAGTGCGTCCAAAGCCAGCTCGGTGGCCTCTTCCTCGCTGCGTTGGGACGTTTTAAAAATTTCCACCAAATCCACCAGTGTGAACGGGCTCTCCGGAAGTGTTAGCATGCTTTGAATGTTTTCCGGGCATGGGTCAAACAATATTCCCTCTTCTGTCCGGTTCATCAAAATCGGCGCTGACGCAGGCTCCGGAGGTGGAGGAATTTCGCCCGACTGAAGGCCCGTGTACACACTAAGCACATCCCAATGCAAAGAGACGAGGCGGTGTTCGCTGCGGAATACGAAGGTCGCTTCATCCCATGCGTCCGGGCTCCAGCTGAGTAGCACGTTGACGTCCAGCGCTGGAATCACAGCATCAGGCTGCATCGCCAGGTCCATGTGCGCCGCATCGAAGGCGGCGAGTTCGGCGATCAAAGCCTGCGGCACACCGAAGTCCATCCCGAGCGGATGTTCCCTGAGGAAGGTGGGAAGCCGCGATCCGGCGGAGTTGATGGAAAAATCCTCGGGTGGAATGTGGCGAATATACTGCGCGACGATTTCCGCCATCGCCTCGTCTTCCACGATCGCATGCAGCGTGCGGAAGGATTGTTTTAACGCATCCAGAAGACCGAGGAAGTGATTGTTCACGTAGGCGTTGAGGCCGAACAAAGGTTTCACGTTGGTGCTGTGCAGAAGATCGGTGATCGACTCATGCGACTCCTGCCGCTTGACGATCGCGAATAATTTTTCCTGATGTGTGGCGAGATCGCCTTTGCGTTCCGCGTGAAGGTCCGGGATGAAAACGGGAATGGTTTCCGCCTTGCGTTCAAGCTGGGCTTCGGCCGCATGCCGGCGGGCGGCCGTAACCTCTTCACCCAGGCGATCGAGAGAAGGCAGCTGGCCATCCCATTCGACCAGACTGGGGACGCCGGGGAAACGGCTGACGGCTTTGCGATAAAGGTTCCAGACTTCGTCCGGAACCGGTTGATCGTGCGTGTCGATGCAGATGTCCGGGCTCACCGAATGACCGGCGAGGTGGAATTGGGCGACGTATTCGGGTTTCAGACGGTTGATATAGAATTCAGGATCCCAGCCGAGGTTCTTGCTGTTCACCATGCAGTTGTTGATATCAAGAAGGATGCCGCAGCCGGTGCGGTCACAGATGGCGTTGAGGAAATCGGGTTCGTGTATGTCTGATGATAGAAAGTCGATGTACATGCTGGGATTTTCCAGCAGCATGGGGCGCTTCAGAACCTCCTGCACCTTGTGCACGCGGGCGCAGATGTGATTCAGGCTTTCTTCGTTCAAAGGGAAGGGGAGAAGGTCATAGGAATTCTGTCCCTTCCACGAAGTCCAGCACAGATGGTCGGTGACCATGGCCGGTTCAAGCCAGTCGATGAGTTCCTTGAGGAGTTTCAAATACCGTTTATTGAGCGGATCAAGACCGGCGATCCCAAGCCCGACACCATGTGTGGCGATCGGATAATCTTTACGAATGTTTTCCAGATGTCGTCGCGGACGGCCGCCGATGCCCATGAAGTTTTCACTGATGATCTCGAGCCAGTCGATTTTTGGGGTGTTTTTTGCGTGGAAGTCTGGATAGTGTGCGGGACGAAGACCAACCCCGAAACCGAGTTGTTGCAGCATGGAGACCTCAGGAAGGAAGAGAAGGGGAGCCGTGGCTCCCCGGGAACATTAGTGCTTGTGGGTGGCAGCAGCGGTAACAGGTTTTCCCCACTTGCCGCCGAGTTTTTTGCAGGCCGCAGCATCAGCGACTTTTTTGTCGTCCGTAGTTTTGAGTTCGGACTTGTTAGCGCAACCTGCACTGCCGCATTTGGCACTGAGGCACATTTCGCTAGTGGTTGCGGCAGGCTGAGTCGTAGCAGCTTTCTTTGCTTTGTTGTCGCCCGCATTGGCTTGTGCAGCCAAAACAGTCAGAGCAGCAGCGGCGATCATGCCCAATTTCTTTGCTTCCATTGAACTTCTCCAGTCAGAAAGTTGTGAATGTAGATGATTATAGGTGATCTCCACGACAGGAAAGAAGGAAAAAGTTTGCCTGGTGCTTCGACTCGATAAAAATGCGGTCGAATACCTTGATGAAAATGGAAGTATAGTTGCTTTGGTTTATGAATTTAAGGGATTGGATTGCGTCAGTCAGGCGGCATAATATGCAAGTGGGTTCGAGTCGCACTGAGGAAGCGCATCGAATCCCATTCTCTGGAACTGAGGTTATTGGAAAGAATTGCAAAACGCAGCCTGATTCGGATAAGTGTCTCGGGTATGATACAGAAAGGCTCGAAGAGCGTCACAGGTGCGACGCAAAATTCCATCAAGGGAATCCAATCGATAATGGAATACCTTTGACTTGTCGGTTTCAACAATGAATTCGTTGGAACCAGGCATGGTGGCAATATTCTTGATCAGGCGTGCCAAACCTGGAGAGAATGTGACGGACGGCATGTCTGGATTCTTGACATCCCAGAGTTTCAAATCCCCATTTGAGGATCCAGTGGCCAGGATTGAAGTGTTTCCTATAAAATTGATATCTCGTATCAGGCCCGTGTGCTCGTTAAAAGCAATGGGTTGGAGGGTTTCCGTGTTCCAAACGAGGACACGAGAGTTTTCATCAGAGGCTGCCGCCAGATATTTCCGATCCCGGGACAACTCGGTTCGGACCACTTCTCTCATGGATGCAGCCAATGTAGCTCTGGGTTTTGTTAAATCTCTCATATCCCATACTTTTATTTGCTTATCGCCACGGGCTTCGGTTGAATAAAGTGTCTTTCCAATTGGGTCGAATGTTAGCCCTGTGACGATTTGATCGCCTAACTTTAAGGTCGTCTTCAAGGTGGGTTTTTCCCGGCCGTGCAGATCGTAGACATAGACATTGCCCAAAGTGCCGCCAAGGAAAAGCTGGTTATCTAGCAGGAGTGCATCGCTGACTGATGATCCTGGTTCAATCGTACTGATGAGCTGAGGTGGGTTGACGGCCAAATTCCAAGCTGAAAATTGGCCATAGTAATTACTGCAGATGTGATAGAGGACCTGGTTCTCTTCATCAAATTGAAATGCATAAGGTTCGCTGACTTCATCGCAGGTCCAGAATTCTGCTACCTGCTCAAACTCTCCTTTATCATTCCGTTTCCAGGCTCGAGCACGGCCATGATCCTCGCCCGACTCGTCATCCTCCATGGATCCGCTGAACATCCATTTTCCGGAATCTGTTATGTGGCGATTCAAAGATTGCCCCTGGCTTAGATCGGCAGGCAGTCCAGGGTTCAAAACCGGCTTTCGAAATTGAGCGGAGCCCGGCTTATAGACGACAGTCGCCAGATCCTCGGGGCCTTTCATCCATACTTCGTTTCCAAGTGGTGTGCCGTGGTCAACTGCATTGCACGGCATCGCTTCCAATAGCATTTTCGCCTTTTCATGGTCTGGCTTTTCTGCTTCGTAGTAATAGTAACTGCAGTACGGGATGTTCGGGTAACTGAAAGAGACAAAGAAATGTTTGTCTGTGTCCAGAACCTTGATGTCATCTTAGGCAATCGAAAATTCCGGAATTAATTCAGGGTTAAAATCCACCGGCGTTCGCGACCCTTCTTCGAAAAGCGACCATTTGCTGAGGCTATTATTTTCAGAATCGGGCATTAAGAATGCTCTTGCGTCATCGGTGATCGTCACAATGCTTGGAACTTCGTATGTGCTGTGCGGAGCAATCGGAATAATCTCCTCTTTGATCTCGACTAATTCATCCTGAGCGCTAAAAAAGATGAGCTTGTTAACCGTACTTGTCATGACTACAAGTTGTGAGTCGTCATTGATGAAGCGCACACTGCTGATGTAATTATCCTTGTAATCCAGTGTATGGAATTTGATGTCGTCTCCATTCAACTTTCCATAGTAGACATAGTGCATAGTAAACCAAAAAAATCTTGTTCCGTCCCTTGAGACCTGCCAGCCGTTAGGTAGAATGTCGGGCGGCGGTAGACTTTTTTCAACTAACGAATCGATATCTGTGAGAACGGCCTCAAAATGCCATCCTCCTGTCAGTTCGGATACGATTTCAATGGATATAAATTTCTTCCCACCCAGAACTGGAAATGCAATCCGCGGATAGTGATCCTGCGGCACAACTCTCATATTCACCTGGACACTTGGTTCCATCCAAGGGCGGTGGAGGGTCAGGAGTATGGCTGATTCCAACTGTTCCCTCTCATAAGCGGTTGGAAGTTTTTGCCACTCACTATAGATTTCGAGGCTTGTTAGCATCCCCATGGGCGTTGCAGAGAAACCTCGTGCGCTGATTTCCGAAGCCTGAATATTCGCTCGGTTGACAATTTTCTGCCGAGCATTCTGCTGTTCAAAGAGGACAATCAATGGTTCCGACCAGTTGGATGCATTTCCAGCTGGGTCGACGCCACGATATTGCACTTGCCAGAAGCCCTGTCTGGCTTCGAAAGGGACAGGGCGATCAGCTGGAATTCGTTCCGGCGTTTCGCAGAGAGGGTTGAATCCGTTCATACCTTCGCCGGAATCCCAGTCCTTGCGTCTTTGGTAGCAGACCTCGAAAGAGGAAAAGTCATCAGCTGACGAGGTAAAACGAACGTCCAGTTCCGAGCTCAAGGCGATAAACGGACGACCTTTGTACGATTTAGGCTGTCCTTGCTGGAGAGAAGCCAGAATCGCAGGCCCCGTATAGTCAAATTTTACGGAGCAGGATTTGGTGGTCTGCTCCCCAGCACGGAAATTGTTTATGACGGTTAGGTCGACGTTTACCCTCCCTTCCGGGAAGACACCTGCGAGCTCAATGGGTCGCAGAAATGAGAAGTTCTGCCGGGGCCACTCTCTTTGAAGGCTATCGGAACGGAAAGAAAAACTAATTTCATAACCGCGCAGGTCATGTCGGTTTCTCGCGGTGACGGATCATCCAAAGGCCATTTTTTTCCAATGCCAGGCAGCCCTTGCTACTCAGCCTCAATTCTTGTGAAGGTTGATCCTCGAGTGATCGATATTCGACCATGTTTTCCGAGAGGGGGTTGCCGAGGCCGTCAACGAATTTAAGGTATGGGTCATTCCAGCTGATCTCCTGACCGCAATCCAATCTCATGTTGGATAGGGCGTTGGTTACTTTCTGGCAGGAGAGGGTTTGCAGAAGCAGGAATGAAATTACGATTCGTATCAGCATGTCCCAACTCCAGGTAACGGGAGGTTAACTGCCGATACTTAGCCGAAATCAGTAAAGACATCAAGTCAAATTGGCTACAGAAATATTTCTTTAACTACTGGATAGTACTAATCAATGTCGTATAGCAAAAAAAAAGAGCCCGTTCAACGGGCCCTGGTCACAAGAGATGGAGATACGTAAATCAAAGCTGAAAGACGGATACAGGCAAGAAAACTCTATTGTTGTCGCGATCCGGGATTCAGCTCAGCTTGCGCACAGCAGGCGTAATTTAGGTGTTCCGCTCAAGAGCGCGATCAGGTCGATGCCACGGCGCTTGTCCTTGTCGCTCAGTTCGAGACCGCAGCGGGTACGCGCCTTCATGGTGGCGGCATCGCGTTCTGAGGTCCGGAAGCGGACATGAAGCGTGACCGGTGGACGTGAGTCCGGAAAATGGATTTTAAGGTCGATTTCTTCATCATGGTTCAGATGGGTGTCAACGATGACTCCCAAACCGCTGCGGCTGATGTCGATGGGCTCCACAGCCACTGTATGGGCGCCGATGGCGAAGTTGTAGCCATCGAAGGTGCCCTTTAGCTGGAAGCGAAACTCGCGGCGCTTGTCGGACCAGTTCATGGTCATTCTCATTCCCCCTAGTGCTTGGCTTAAAATGCTTATCGCCAAAAGAGGGGTTTGGCTTGAATTCGAAAAAATAAAATTGTTGTGCATTGTCGTAACTTACGAAATAGGGGGTCTGCAGCATATCCGCGCAAACTTGAGTACGCGGAGGAAGGAGGGGGAAATGCAGGCTTTTTTCCAGAGTATTAAAGCAGGTAAGAGCGATATTGATCGGAAGTAAAAGTGAAAAAATGGAGGCCGGAGTTATCTTAATTTTAGAAAAATTTGTGAAGGGCCCCCGTTATGAGGAGGCCCTGAAAGCTCAGGTCCAGTCCAAAATCACCTTGCCCGACTTGCCAGCATTCAGAATTTGAAAGCCCTGTTCAAATTCTTCCGCCTTGAAATGATGCGTGATCACAGGGGCGATATTGAGACCGCTTTGCAGCATGGCACTCATCTTGTACCAGGTCTCGAACATCTCGCGACCGTAAATCCCTTTGATCGTGAGGCCCTTGAACACCACCGTGCTCCAGTCGATGGCGACCTCCTCGGAGAAGATGCCGAGCAGGGCGATGCGGCCGCCGTGGTTGATGGTATCCAGCATGGAACGGAAGGCCTTGGCATTCCCCGAGACTTCCAGACCCACATCGAAACCCTCGACCATTCCAATCTCCCGCATCACATCCGGAAGATTTTCGCGGGCCACATTCACGATCCGCGTCGCGCCCAACTGTTTGGCCAGTTCCAGGCGATAATCATTGATGTCAGTGACCACCACATGCCGGGCGCCGACGTGTTTGGCAATCGCAGCCGCCATGATCCCGATGGGACCGGCTCCCGTGATCAGGACGTCCTCGCCGACCAGATCGAAGGACAGAGCCGTATGCACGGCGTTGCCGTAAGGGTCGAAAATCGAGGCAACATCATCCGGGATCGATTCGTGGATCTTGAACGCGTTGCCATAGGGTATGGCCAGATATTCGGCGAAACAGCCCTGACGGTTGACGCCGACACCGATCGTGTTGCGGCAGAGGTGCCGTTGTCCGGCCCGACAGTTGCGGCAGTGGCCGCAGGTGATATGGCCTTCGCCCGACACGCGGTCGCCGACCTTGTAACCGGAGACGTTGGATCCCAGCTGTTCAATGACGCCGACAAACTCATGACCGGTGACCATGGGAACCGGAATGGTTTTCTGAGCCCAGTGGTCCCAGTTGTAAATATGCAAATCAGTACCGCAGATGGCGGTTTTTTTCACGCGTATGAGAACGTCATCCGCACCCAGCTCAGGAACCGGAACCTCCTCCATCCAGATCCCGGGTTTGCGATGACGTTTCACAAGAGCACGCATAAGTTTCGTCACGATATCTCACTCCCATTCAAGGTCCTGGTCTAATATCCTAACCTGAAATCAGCCCGAGTTGTCGTCCCACTTTTCCGAAAGCAGCGATCGCCTGGTCGAGCTGTTCGCGGGTCAATTCCGCCGACATCTGGGTCCGAATCCGCGCCTGCCCCTGAGGCACAACCGGATAGGAGAAGCCGATGACGTAAATCCCTTCATTGAGGAGGGCATCGGCCATGCGCGTGGCCAGGGCCGCGTCGCCAATCATAACCGGAATGATGGGGTGCTCACCAGGAAGCAGCTTGAAGCCGAGCTGAGTCATGCCAGCCCGGAAGTAGCGGCTGTTGTCGTGCAAACGCTCGCGCAGCTGGTCGCTCTGCGAAAGAAGCTCCAGCACCTTGATGGAGGTGGCCGTGATCACCGGCGCCAGACTATTGGAAAAGAGATAGGGCCGCGATCTTTGCCGCAGCCAGTCGACGACTTCCTTTTTACCCGCCGTGTATCCGCCCGAGGCGCCACCGAGAGCCTTGCCGAGCGTGCCGGTGATGATATCCACGCGGCCCATGACACCGCAATGCTCGTGCGTGCCGCGGCCGCGGGCTCCCATGAAACCCACCGCATGGGAATCATCGACCATCACCATCGCCCCGTAGCGATCGGCGAGGTCGCAGATGTCCTTGAGCTTTGCGATGTATCCATCCATCGAGAAGATGCCGTCGGTCGCAATCAGTTTGAAGCGACAGCCCGCGGCTTCCTTCAGTTTGGCTTCAAGGTCATTCATATCATTGTTTGCATAACGGAAGCGCTGGGCCTTCGAAAGGCGAATGCCGTCGATGATCGAGGCATGATTCAGGGCATCACTGATGATGGCGTCTTCCGGTCCGAGCAGCGTTTCAAAAAGACCGCCGTTGGCATCAAAGCAGCTGCTGTAGAGGATGCTGTCTTCCATGCCCAGAAACGAAGCAATGCTGGCTTCGAGTTCCTTGTGAATCGACTGCGTCCCGCAGATGAAGCGAACCGAGGCCATGCCGTAACCGTATTGCTCGAGCGCATCGCGGGCGGCCTGAACGAGTTCCGGATGATTGGCCAGACTCAGATAATTGTTGGCGCAAAGGTTGATAACGCTCCGGCCCTCGGCCTGAATACGCGACTGCTGGGCGGTGGTGATCACGCGCTCGCGCTTGTAGAGGCCGGCATCTTTCAATTTTTGAATTTCACCTTGCAGATAGTGCAGGTAGTCCTGTGGCATGAGAAAATCCCCCTGTTCACTCCGATCCAACGGCATGGAAGAAGGACTATAATCATTTTCCCAGGGGGAGACCACGGGAAACGCGGGCGCAAAGCCGGATGACCCGGCCTTGCGGACCCCACATCCCCGTCGCAATGAAGCGGTTTAGCCGCGGCCGAGGACTTTTGGGCGAACGAGGACCGTGATTTCTTCCCGATCGTGGTAGAGCTGACGGGCGCGCAGAACATGGGTGTCCGGGTTCAGGCCGCTGAGTTCCCAGAATTGCTGCAGGCTGTTTTCGTATTCCTCGAAGCGTTTTTTCATGGGCAATTTCAGATTGAAAACCGCCCAGCGACAGAGCCGGTCCTTGAACCAGGACGCCATAAGAGGCACGACCTTCTGCGGCCGCTCGACCATATCACAGAGCAAAAGATCGACCGCATGTCGTGGCCGAAATTTGAGTGCATCCTCGGTTTTATGATCGACCAGACCCGTGTTCATGAGAGCCTGGTCCATGGCGCCGTTATCCACGGCCGTTACGAAAAAGCCGCGCTGCACCATCTGAAAGGTCCAGCCGCCTGGCGCTGCCCCCAGGTCCACGGCGGTGCCGGGATTTTCCAAAAGCTTCTTCCGTTCCTCTTCATCCAAAAGGGTGAGGAAGGCTTCATCGAGTTTCAGGGTGGAACGGCTCGGAGCATCCTTGGGAAATTTCAGACGCGGAATCCCGTTGACCCAGGGCGACGTGCGGGACGGCCAGCTGCGTCCCACCCAGGCCTCCTCATAGGACGGCATCAGGATATGAAGAATCGGAGCGCGCGCGTCCTGGCGCTCGTGCTTGAGGCCCTGCCTTTTGAGGGCATTGAACAGGGCCGGACTGAATTTCTTATAAAAAGGCGCGATGCCGAGCCCTTCCTGACTTTCCAGGTATTCCAGCCGCAGTTCGCGATAGACGCCTTTGGGAGCCAGCGACACGAGGGCCTGGACCAGGGGCGTCGCGCGGTCGCCGTCCGCCAGCCCTTTCACCAGCTGGGCGTCGTCGACCATCTGCCGGGCAAAGACGAAATCCAGACCGCAGGGCGGATGTATGCTGCGATCCTCAGGGTCAAAGGGGTCGGCGTTAAAAATGACGAGGCCCTGGCCTTCCTGGATCTGGGGATAGCCGTTCCAGCCTTTTTCCGCAAAGCGATCATGGGCTTCGGCCGCACAGTCCTTTTCGAAACCGGCGCGACAGTAGAGAAGGAAAGAACGCATGGCAGACTCCTGGTGGACCGAAAGCAAAAGTTCCTGCGTGTATGGGCTGCATACCCGCGAACATGGAATCAGCGTGTATTAGATTAATACGAACCAGAAAGGAAGTCATATTATCGACTTGACCCATCAGGCCCACCGCGTGATACCACACAGGGCGCTGCTTGAAATTAAGCAGTATTTCTGGCCGGGTTTCTCAAACTGCCGGAATCAGAGGATAAAACTTGTAAGGTTGGCGTGGTATGCTTCTTGTTATGGAAGCTGGACAGGAAGGAGAATCACACTCATGTCCAAAGGCAAACTTCCCAGACATGCATTGAATGGGACAAGGATCCTCATCGTCGATGATGAAGAAATCCTGGCATGGAGCATCGAAACGGAACTCAAGTCCAATGGTGCGGACGTCATGTCCTGCAATACGCTGCGTGCGGCCTTGGAAAATTTTCCGGGTTTCAGTCCGGATCTGGTGATCTGCGACCTGCGCCTCCCGGATGGCAGCGGCATGGAGCTGCTCAAGAAATGGCGTTTTGAAAAACCGGATATGCCCATCATTTTGATCACCGCGCATGGTGCGGTGGAGTCGGCGGTGGATGCGCTGCGCCTGGGAGCCTTTGACTATCTGCAAAAGCCTTTCGATTTGAAAGCCCTGGTCGCTGCAGTCAATCGCGGGGCGGAGCTTTCGTTTCTCAGGCAGAAAGTCAGTCAGCTCACCGGTCACGAGGTGGATCGCGAGCCTTTGCAGATGGTGGGGGAATCGGCGGCGATGAAACGCGTGCGCGGTCAGCTCGAACGCATCGCACGCTCCAAAGCCAGCACGGTGCTGGTCTTCGGGGAGAGTGGAACCGGCAAGGAGCTGGCGGCCCGGGCCATTCACGATTGGTCCGATCGAGCCAGCAGCCCCTTTGTGGAAATCAACTGTGCCAGCATTCCGGAAACGCTTTTGGAAAGTGAGCTCTTTGGCTATGAAAAGGGCGCCTTCACCGATGCGCGGGATCGCAAGCTCGGGCTCTTTGAGCTGGCGCAAAACGGAACCATTTTCCTGGATGAAATGGGCGAGATGCCCATGAAACTGCAGACCAAGCTTCTCCGGGCCCTGGAATATCGACGTTTCAAGCGTCTCGGCGGCACCAAGGATATCAGCTTTTCCGCCCGGATTGTGGCGGCGACCAACCGCAATCTTTTGGAGGAAATTCAAAAGAAAAATTTCCGCAGTGATCTTTACTATCGTCTCAGTTCGCTGCCGGTTTATCTGCCCCCCCTCAGGGAGCGCATGGATGATCTGGAAACCCTGACCACGTTTTTTGTCGGCCGTATTGCAGCTGAACTGGACATGGAAACGCCTGGGATCAGCGGGGCCGCGCGCGAGAAATTGCGTTCGCATCAGTGGCCTGGCAACATGCGGGAGCTGAAGAACGTATTGGAACGGGCCCTGGTCTTTTACGGACCAACCGAGATTCAGGCCCACCACATCGAACTGGATATGATCGTGGAACCCCTCAGCTATCATGCAGCAGCCCCGACCCTTATGAATCATGATGGCAGTTTGAACGGCCATGGCTCCTTTCAGGCCGGACCGAGTCCCATGGTGCTGCCCGAGCAGGGTATCAACCTGGAAGACCTGGAACGCGACCTGCTTCTGCAGGCTTTGGAACGGGCCCGCAACAATCAAACCAAGGCCGCCGAGCTGCTCGGCATTTCGCGCCACACCTTGCGCTATCGCCTGGAAAAGCATGGCATCATCAAACACTAAAGCATCCCCCGCACGATTGCGCTATAATGATCGAACTTCCATGATAGTGCGACGTTGAGGGGGACCTGGTTTGGTTCAATACAATGATCGGATCTCCGGCCGTTTCCTGCAGGCGACAGTCGGGTGGGGGCTCCTGGCCCTTTTTCTCGGATTTTATGCGGCTTTCGAGCTTAAATTTGGGTCAGGCCAGTCCCAGAAAGCCTTTTTGAGCTTCGGTCGCCTGCGTCCCCTGCATGCGAATCTGATGGTTTTCGCCTTTGCGGCCAATGCGATCTTTGCAGGCGTCTATCATTCGGTCCAGCGCCTTTGTCAGACCCGCATCTGGTCGGATCACCTGGCTCAGATTCATTTCTGGGCCTGGCAGATCATCCAGCTTACCGGTCTGGTGACGGTGGCTCTGGGTTATACCCAGGGACGGCCCCTCGCGGAATTCGAATGGCCGCTTGATATCGCCTTGCTCCTGATCTGGGGGCTTTTCAGTCTCAACCTTTTCATGACACTTCACCGGCGGCGGACGCCCTTTCTTTATGTGGCGCTCTGGTTTTATATCGCCGCGACTGTGGGTTTTGGTCTGATCTTTACCGTCAATGCCCTGGCCTGGCCCGCTGGTCCTGGGAAAAGCTATCCGCTCTTTGTCGGCGTGGCGGATGCCATGATTCAGGCCTGGTATGGACAGGGCGTGAACAGTTTTCTGCTGACCCTGCCGTGCCTCGGCCTCATGTATTATTTTCTACCGAAAATCGTGAAAAAACCGCTGCATTCCTATCCTCTCGCCATCCTGCAGTTTTGGGCTCTGGTGCTGTTCAGCGTCTGGACCGCGGGAGCGCGACTGCACTCCACGAGCCTTCCGGAATGGATGCAGTCGCTCGGCCTTGTTTTTTGCCTGCTGCTCCTGGCGCCGGGGTGGGCTGCCGTGATCAATGGACTTCTCACGATTGGTCGGGATGATATCAAGGTCTGGCGCAACCCGGCTGTCCTTTTCTTCGGTCTGGGACTCGCGTCCTTTGGTGTTTATGTGCTGTTTGAAGCTTTGCTGGCCTTCAAGTCCATCCATATCGTGGTTCAGTACACCGATGTGATCAGCGCGCAAACGCATCTCATGATGATGGGCTGGGTGGGCTCCATGATCTGCGGGATGGCTTATATTTTAGTGCCCAAGCTCTGGCAGCATCCTCTGTACAGCCGCAATCTCGGGCGGATTCACTTTGCCATCAGCTTGCTCAGTCTGGTCCTGATGGTGCTGGCGCTCGGGATTTCCGGAGTGAAGCAAGGGTGGAGTTGGCTGGCCATGCAGGATAATGGTCTTCTGGTTTATCCTGAATTTATCAGCACGGTGCGGCCGCTCAAAAGCCTCCATACGCTGCGGCTGGTCAGTGCCGGACTCTTTCTGGGTGGCAGTCTGCTCGCGCTCTATAACTTCTTTCAAACCGCCCGGCGTGGTCAGCTGCAGGACGCCAGCAAGCCGGTTGAGGAGTTGATTCTTCCCGAACCACAAAACCGCTGGGAGCGCCTGGAGCGCCGCCCGGAAGCTCTGGCCCTCGCTGTCGTGGCGCTCATGATCATCAGCAGTCTCATTCAGCTTCTGCCGCTGCCGAGTCCGCAAACGGATCTGAAACCTTATACACCCCTGGCTCAATATGGGCGCGACGTCTATATCCGGGAAGGCTGCCACAGCTGTCACACTCAGGTCGTGCGCATGGCCCTCAAGGAGGAGCTGCGCTTTGGTCCGGCTTCGCAAGGCTGGGAATATCAGCAGGATCGGCCTGCGCTTTGGGGGCAAAGACGCTACGGACCGGACCTGCATCGGATCGGCGGTCGTTATCCTCATCTTTGGCACTATCAGCATCTGATCACGCCGCAGACGATGACCTCGGGCACGCCGATGCCAGCCTATCCCTGGCTGCTGAAAAAGCGGGTGAATTTCAAGGCGCTGGCCATCCGTCACGCGACTTTGCGAAAACTCGGCGTCAGATATGGGAATGAAGATCCTGTGCTGCTCTATCAGGAGGAGGCGAAGAAAATTCAGGAGAACCTGGCCCAGGCCCAGATCACAGTCGAGGCCGAGGCGGATCTGATCGCGCTGATTGCTTATCTGCAAAAACTCGGAGTGGTCGATGGCAAACAGTAAAGGGAGATGCGTGAGCCATGCGTAAGAACAAGGATGAATTGCGTCCTGAAAAGGTTGATGGAATCGAACTGCTGGATAATCCGCTGCCGACCTGGTGGGTGGCCCTTTTCAATTTTTCCATGATCTTTGGTCTGGGGTACTTCGGTTGGTTTCATATTTTGAACAAGCCGGGCCTCAAAGAGGATCTTGTTCAGGATCGCAAAACGCATGAGCAGCTCATGGCGGCCCGTGAACAGGTGGCATTAAGTCCCGACGATATCGTGGCCAGACTTCAGGAGCCGAAGCTGATTCAGGAAGGCAAGGGCCTCTATGCGGCGCATTGCTCGCCCTGTCATGGGCAGCAGGGGGAGGGGACCGTGGGGCCCAATCTTACGGATAAATTCTGGATTCATGGCGGCACACCGGAGATGGTGCTGGCTTCTGTCAGCGATGGCATCCCCGCGATGGGAATGGTGGCCTGGGGACCGATCATTGGACAGCAAAAGGTGGAAGCGGTGACCGCTTTCGTTTTGAGTTTGCAGGGAACGAACCCGCCGAACGGCAAGGCGCCCCAGGGCGATGAATATTGATCAGGACGCCGAGGCCTGGATGCTGTCGCCCGACTTCACCAGAGCCTCCACCCGATTGCGGCCGTTGCGTTTGGCCTTGTAGAGCATCTGATCGGCTTCCTGCACCAGCTGATCGATGCTGGTGGAGCTGTTGCAGAGACTGACGACAAGCCCCATGCTGATCGTCACCTGAACCTTGGCGCCACGGGAATAGAACACGCGGGCTTCGATGGTGGAGCGAATCCGCTCCGCCATGTTCATCGCGGACGCGGCGTTTTCCACCCGGGGAATGCCGATGATGAATTCATCGCCCCCATAACGGGCCACGATATCAGTTTCGCGGGTCATGATCGCCAGGATTTGACCGAACTGTTTGATGATATCGCTGCCGACGAGGTGATTGTTTTGATCATTCACCTGCTTGAAGTTGTCGATGTCCAGCATGATCACACCAATCGAATCATTATACCGAAGACCGATCTGATAGTAGGCTTCCATGTGCCGGTAAAAGGCCTTCTGATTCAGAAGGATCGTCAGCGAATCCTTCTCGATGAGTTTATAAAGAAGATCCTGCGAATGACCCATCAGAAAACCGAAGCTGCCGAAGGTCAGCGTCGTGCCAATAGCCATATAGAGATACACCAGCTCCTCCGCATGTTCCGGCGGAACAAAGCGCGAGCAGATCCACCAGCCGAGCGGAGCGCCCAAAGCCACGATCACCCCAAGCAGGAGGAAGTAAACGCTTCTGGGCAAACCATGGAGTATCGGGAACATGAAGCCTCCCCGGCCGTGTTGTGGCAAAAAAATACCGGCATCATAGGAAAATAATAGCAGCCTTTTGAAGGGGACGCCTACCGGCTATTGAAAAGGGCGGAATTCCCCCTCTGCGGGATGCCGAGGAAAAGCGACATGGGCGGCCCAGCAAAGAGTGCTTATTGCATCCGGCGCCCGGCTCAGCGACTATGAGCGGGCCGCGTCCCAAGGTGGGGCGTGAAAGGCGATGGGATGACGCGCGATGAGCAAAGGAGCTGAACATGCCGCAAGCCAATGATCTGATGGTTATCCTGGGGCTGTCCGATGATCCGCGGCGTTACAGTCATATGGCCATGGATCTTCTTCGAAAGCATGGCTATGAAAACATTATTGGTGTGCATCCTGATCTGAAGGATGTTGACGGCGTGAAGGTGGTGCCGCGGCTGGAGGATGTGCCTGCTCGCCCGCATACCCTTACAGTTTATGTGAACCCGCGTCGGCTTGAGCCCATGATTCCGGGCATACTGAAGCTGAATCCGCAGCGGATTATTCTGAATCCTGGCGCCGAAAACGATCGGCTGATTGAGGTGGCCCAGGAGAAGGGCATCGAAGTCGAGGAAGCCTGCACGCTTGTGTTGCTGCGCACGAGGCAGTTTTAGTTTATGGCGCCGGTGTGGGCTCTGGGCCTTTTGGATCATCTCTTGATGCTGGTTCATCTGCTGGTCATTGGCATCAATGTCTTCGGCTGGATGTGGGCGCGCACGCGCCGGCTGCACCGCTGGACCCTATTGCTCACCACCCTGTCATGGCTGGGTCTTGGAGCGTTTTACGGCTGGGGTTATTGCTTCCTGACCGATTTGCATTGGTCGGTGAAACGCGAGCTTGGGGAACGGGTGCTGCCGCATTCATTTATTCAATACGTTCTTCATAATAAGCTGGGCTTTAACTTTCCCGATGCCTGGGTCAACAACGCTGCGGCCCTGGTTTTCCTGCTTTTGGTGCTGATCACCGCAGGGCAGATGCTCCATGGCCTATGGAAACGTTTCAGAAGGATTCATGGAAGCGAAGCCTCAGGCCCGGGCCGGGTTTCCGATTGACGTTCCGATTTACCTGCCTCGTCGGTTGGATTAATTCAATAAAATCAATGCATTAATGATGGCTGTCAGGGGCTGGTTAACTGTCCCCATCGAACAACCGACAGTGGAGCCATAGCGTTTTGAACGGTGGCTCATGCATTTCTATTTGCTCTTCATCTACCTTTACTGGCTGCTGGCCTTTGCAGTCCATCGCCTGATTTTTCTGACCATCAATGTCGGGTCCATTGTCCCTCAGGAACTGGAGTTCTGGGGACTTTTGAACAGCTTCGTACAGGGGCTGAAGCTCGACACGGCGATGGCAGCTTACACCACGGTGATCGCCTGGTTTTTCGTTCTCGTAAGTCTGCCCTTTCCAAAAAGTAAGGCCCGCACGGCCGCGAATGTTGTGACGTCCGTGCTGCTTCTGGCCGTCACGTTTCTGGCTGTTGCGGATGCCCTTTTGTATCCGGAATGGAAAACCAAGATCAATAGCCTTGCCCTTTCCAGTCTGCAAAGACCCAGCGAAGTGTGGAAGGTGACGGCGGCCTCGCAGTTTTTTCTGGGGCTCGGGCTTGCAGTGGGGGTCAGTGTTCTTCTGATCTTTGGCCTTTATCGCCATCAAAAAAGGCTGCCGTTTCAGGAGACGCATATCAGTCTGAACGTGGCGCTGCTGCTCGTGCTCTGGCCGGCAATCCTGGGAGTGACAGCGCGCGGCGGGATCAAGGCGATTCCGATTAACGTCAGCCGTGTGTATTTTTCGAAGAATGCTGTTCTCAATGATGCGGCGACGAACACAGCCTGGTTCTTTCTTCTCGATCTGAGTCATAACGGAAAATTCCTATCGGGCGAAAATCCATTTCAAAGCATGAGTCGTGAAGAGGCGCGGCACACGCTGCAGAAACTGCGGGAACCGGCACAGCGACGTCCTCAGCCGGTCTCGATTCTGCGCAACAGACGGCCTAACCTGGTCTTTATCGTGCTGGAGAGCTGGTCGGCGGATCTTGTCGAGGAACTCGGCGGAGAGCCGGGCATTACCCCGAATTTTTCGGCCCTGGCTCATGAGGGTCTGCTTTTTACGCGTTTTTATGCCAACGGCAATCGCTCCCAGCAGGGCATCGCCTCGATTTTTTCCGGTTTTCCGGCTCTGCCGGTGGTGACCATTACGGAAAACCCGGGGAAGAGTCAGACGCTGCCGCGCTTTGCCGCCACGTTCGGTGCCCTTGGTTACGAGACCGACTTTTTTTATGGCGGGCAGCTGGAGTACGGCAATATCAAGGCCTTTCTCTTGAATAACGGCTTTCGTCTGATCACTGAGGACGACGATCTTCCCCAGCTGCCGCAGGGCTCGATGGGAGCGCCGGATGGAGTGGTGGCGCCCGTCTATGCGGAGCATTTGAACACAAGGCCGAAGCCTTTTCTTTCCGCTTTTTTCACCCTGAGCAGTCATGCGCCTTATGATTTCCCAGGGCGTGAAAACTGCACGAGGCAAGGGCGTGAAGCTGCCTATGTGTGTTCTGCAACCTATTCGGATGCCGCGCTGGGGAAGTTTTTTGCCAGCGTGCGGAAGGAACCCTGGTTCGCGAATACGCTGTTTGTTCTGGTCGCGGATCATAGTCATAGCAGTTACAGGCCGCGTGAAAACTGGCAGCCAGGCTATCGACGCATTCCTTTGCTGCTCTGGGGCGGGGCCTTGCGTCCTGAATTCCGCGGTCGGCTTTGGGATCGGGTGGGCAGTCAGGTGGATTTGACCACCACACTTTTGCATCAGATGAAGCTCGAGAGCAGTGCCTATCCCTGGGGCAATGATCTGTTTGATAAGAATGCTCCATCCTATGCGTACTATGAAATCGGTCGCGGGGTAGGCTGGGTCACCGATCGTGGCGAACTGGTTTATGATCAGGAGAATGATCGTATCCTCTATAACAGTTTTCCCCTTGAACAAAGGGACGAGGCGCAGAAGCAGGCTCAGGCTTACCTGCAGTCGGTGGTGGATTATTACCTTGAGGCGCGGCCTGGGGAAAGCTGGCAGTTGACCGGCCATTAGCATGCCGTAGAATGGCTCAAATTGCGTTCCATGAGGAGGGACTGGTCATGACACTCGTAGTGCGCCCCTTAATGCTGGAGGATGCCGCGGCAACGGCACGACTCCATAATGAAACCTGGCGCGACACCTATCGCGGTTTGATGCCTGACAGTCGCCTGGATGCGCTGGATGATGCCCGGACGGAGCTGAACTGGAGGCGTATCCTGACGGAAGAAAATCCCAAGAACCGTCTCGCCAACTTTGGGGTGTTTCGGGATGGCGAGCTGCTCGGCTTTGGATCGGCCGGCGCGCCCCGGGAAGATTGGGGTTATGAGAGTGAACTCTGGGTGATAAATATTCCCAGGCGCTTTCAAAAAATGGGTGCCGGCAAAGCTCTGATGCAGGCCTGCGTGCAACATGCCCTTGGGCTTGCTGCTCAGAACATGTATCTCTACTGTATGATTGGCAATGACAATGCCATGCAGTTCTATCACCATCTCGGTGCGGTGGATACGGATCGCATCAAAGCGGGAGATGGTTACCAGGAGCGCGCGCTGGTGTGGGATGACCTGAACGCTTTGGCCGCCCGCCTTTTCTGATCATGTTTATCGCGATCGCATAAAAGCCAAATCAGCGACCATGTTGAGTTGATCATTTCGAAAAACTCTTTTTGCATTTCCCGCTGGCGATGAGCGCTTAGAAGAACTACTTCTGAAGACTCACCGAAAGAGAGGGATTTTATGTCTAAACTTTGCAGTGGCGACGGGGTGCTCCTGGCGCGTGCAATGCAGCTGTGGGGTTTCAGCCCCGCTGCAGCCATTGCGCCAGCAGTTTGTGACCCTGAAAACGGGCATCGAGGATCTTGAGGATGATAAAGACGCCGCCGATTTTGCGATCCAAAAAGAGGACCTCGCGCGGCGGCGGCCTCATTTTAAAGGACAAGGCATAGCGGGTCGCCAGCTGCGTGATGCGCGTGGGTAAATCACTGCGTGACCAAAGATAGCAGCCTTTGCCATCCACCAGCGCGGCAGGAACGCGCGGATCCGTCGGCGGCAGCCAGGGTTCGGTGGCCACCGAGCAGATATCGGCAAAGGAGTCCCGCAGTTTCTCACTGTCCTCGGGCCGCAGAAAACCCACGGCCTCGCCACCTGCAATCATCATGCTGCGATTCTGCGTGAGTGCGCCTTCCAGCATTTGGCGATAACTTGTGACAAAAACCTCGTCAAAATCTCGAACAGCACCCCAGTCGAGAAGGATGAGCTGATCATCGCCGGACGCGTTGATGCGGACCTTGTAATTGCCAAAATGCGGGTCGGTTTGCATCATGCGGAAGTGAAAGAGTTCATGCACGAAGAGCCAGGCGAAGGATTCGCCCAGGCGATTTTTCCGTTCCTGCGCAAGGCCTTGAACCTCGGGGCTGTCCAGGTTGAAACCAGGTTCATAACTTGTCGCGAGGATGCGTTTCGAGGAATAACGCGCATGGCATCGGGGAACGACGAACTGGGGTTGATCCTTGAGCAGTTCCCGCGCCAATTCAGTGAAGTGCAGCTCGCGTTCGTAATCCAGCTCAAATTTGAGCATGGTGCGGATTTCCTGGAAGAGCTGCTCGTAGCCTTCACTTTGCGTTGGTATGATTTTGAACATGCCGAGGATGGAACGCAGAGCTTTGATATCGGTGTCGATGGCCTGATCGACGCCCGGATATTGAACTTTGAGACAGATCTCCTCGCCCGTGGCTTTGATGCGGGCGCGGTGCACCTGGCCCATGGAGGCTGCGGCCAGAGGTTCGGGGTCGATGTCGAGTTCATAGAGACGTTCGGCACTCATGCGCGTGCTGAGGATGCGTTGAATTTCCGGCCAGGCGACAGTGGGGCTCTGTTCATTGAGTGTTTTGAGGGAGCGGACGACTTCCTCGGGGAAGAAATGCTCGCCATAAAGGGCCAGCATCTGTCCGACTTTCATCAGACTGCCCTTCAAATTCCCCAGTTCATTGGCCAGAAGCCGTGCCTGACTTTCGAGCAGGATTTTGAACTGCAGCTCCTTGGTATCCGAGTCGGAGAGCATGCCCTTGATGCCGCTCACCGCGATGCCGGCGCCGGATCTGATGGCCAGTTTGGTTAGGCTGAGACTGCGATCGAAAAGCCCGGTTTTGATTCTTTTGAGATCTTTTCTGTCGGTCAACGGCGGGCTCCTCTCGCGCGTGGGGAGCTATTATTGAAGCAGATTCCAGATGAGAAAACAATGACAGTGGTTTGGCGCGGATGGGGATCCCCTGCGGGGATGGCGCTTGTGAGACGGTGGTTGGGCGATGGTGTCCCCTGCGGGGATGGCGCTTGTGAGACGGTGGTTGGGCGATGGTGTCCCCTTCGGGGACGACGCTTGTGAGACGGTGGTTGGGCGATGGCGTCCCCTTCGGGGATGACATGTGGAGTCAGATGACGCTTGTGAAACGGTGGTTGGGCGATGGTGTCCCCTTCGAGGATGACACGTGGAGTCAGATGACGCTTGGTGTGAAACGGTGGTTGGGCGATGGTGTCCCCTTCGAGGATGACACGTGGAGTCAGATGACGCTTGGTGTGAAACGGTGGTTTGGGAGTTGGCGTCCCCTGGGGGATGACGCAAGTGGAGTCAGATGACGCTTGGTGTGAAACGGTGGTTTGGGAGTTGGCGTCCCCTGGGGGATGACGCAAGTGGAGTCAGATGACGCTTGGGGTGACCCGTTGGTTGCGGAGTATGGCACCCGTGCGGGGATGGCATGAAAGAAGCGGGTTCCCGGAGGGAACCCGTTCTTCAAGCTATCACCAGATACGAACCTGCTTGTCTTCAGGCAGCACCATGGCGTCCGTCTTCTTGCACGAGAAGACTTCGGCAAACGCGGGCTGATTTTTCACCTGCTGATTCACCCGTGCCCAGCCGCGGCTGTGGGGATCGGTTTTCAGCATCGCTTCGGCCATCTTGGGCAGCTCAACGCCGCACCAGACGCGTGCATACTGAAGGAAGAATGCCTTTTTCTTTTCCTTGTCACCCTTGCCATTCGGGAAAGCGGCGCGGTAGGCAAAGGTCACACCGGTCAGGTCACCGATGTTTTCACCAAGAGTGAGCTCGCCATTGTGTCCGATCTCGTTGAACTGCTCCACAAAAGCACGACCGCGCTTCTTGAAGTTGTCGACATCCTGATTACTCATCCACTGACGCAGTTTGCCGGTATCATCATACTTGGCACCCTGATCATCAATGCCATGGCCGAGCTCGTGACCGATCACAGCTCCAACCGCGCCCAGGTTCACTTCCACAGGCAGGCTGGGATCATAGAACGGATACTGCAGAATACCGATCGGCATCACAAACTTGTTGTCAGCTGGGCTATAGTAGGCATTCACCGTAAGAGGACCCATACCCCAGCGGTTCTTGTTACGCTTCTGAGCCAGTTCCTTATACATGCGTTCCGTCAGGGCTTTTTCCAGCGCCACATGGTTGGCGAGCGGCGTGGTGAGGGAGTAGGTGGCGGTTGGATTGAAGTGCCACTCCTCTTCATTCCGCGGCTTCACGAGCTGCAGCTTGGCGTTCTTCATCTTGGCGATGGCGCCGGCCTTGCCTTCCGGAGTCAGCCACTTGTTTTCCTTCACGCCCTCGATGATCGCACTGCGAACCGATTCGGCCAGGGCAATGAATTTTTCCTCAGGAAAATTGGGGAACATCAAAGGCAGAACTTCAGCATCCAGCTCCTTGTTGAAGGAACGCATCACCATCTGCGTACAACGTTCCTGACGCTCAGGACGGACCTTCGAATCGCCGAGATGCTTTTGACGGAAAGCAAAACGGGTGTTGAAGAAATCCGGATAGGCATCATCCATAACGGGCGACAGAGCCTGATAGGCGTAAAGCATCTTCAGCTTGTTCAGGTCTTCCTTCGCCAGGGTTTTTTCCAGATAGGCATAGGTTTCCGGAACGAAGTGGCGAATGTTGGTGTTGTTGGGAACGCGCTCGAGTTCCTTGGCGAGTTGGAAGCTTGGATATTTCTTCAGGACATCGCCCTTGCTGATTGAAGTCTTGCGCGTGAAGATTTCGCGCATTTCGGCCGGCAAAGGATAGACCTTGGCAAAGTCGGTTTCCATGGCCAAAACAGTTTTGGCTTTTTCCGCGGCTTTTTTATCACCGATCGTGGTGAAGAATTTTTCGATGACTTTCTGATAGTCACCCGCGACGTCCGGCTTCAGGTAGTACGAACGCTCGGGCAGAGTCATCAGGTTGCCCATAAAGAGGAAATCGTAGTGATCGGGATTATCCTGATTCGCTGTGCTGCCGACATCGACGAAGGTGGGAAGAGCCGCGTCCCGCTGTTCGGCGAGAAATTTCAGGAACTGCTCGCGGGTTTTGATTTTGTCGAGCTTCGCGAGGGTGTCTTTCACCAACTCCTGCTCTTCCTTCTTGCGACCATCGACGTTCATACATGCGCCGTATACCGTCGCCAGGGTTTTCGAGCGGTCGGACAGGGCCTTGCCGCTGCGCAGCTGCTGATCGAGATCCTGAAGGAAAGCTTTTTTCTTGTCGAGAATGCGTTCACGGGAATCAGAAAACGCAAAGGTATGCGAACTGCGGTCGTCGCGCAGCTTGAACGAGCTGATCACGTTGGAGCAGGCATACTCATAGAAGTTTTCGCAGGGGCTGATGTTGGGATTGACTGGAAATTCCCGACGATCAGGGATGGCACTGGACGGCGCCGGGGTCGCGGGTGCGGCAGCCGTGGCAATTTGGGCCAAAAGAGTGGCCGCCAGCACGGCTGGAATCCTGAACTGCATACTTTACTCCGTCAAAAATACGCTTTAAAAGCAACTTGATGTCGACTCTGTCGACAGTTCTAGCCATGAATCACTCGTTTTGCCAAGCGCTTCCTGCAGTTGAACGCCGGTGTCGAGAGGCATGAACAAAGGGGCTTTTTCAGCGAGGGTTTTTGTTTCCATGCAACAGTGTAATTGATCGCGTTTTATAAGAATAAATAATTTCATGAATTTTTCAGATGCTGTTAGAACTGGAAATGACTCCTTCGAGTTATTTTGATCCCCTCTAGTGTCGGTGGAGCTAGGGCGAGCTCCCCGACCTATAGGATCGAATCCCGATCCCCCCCCCCATTTCTTCTGATTTGCATTTTTTATCCTTATCAAAATTGAAACGATGAAGCATCCTGGAATTTGTCTGCGGGTGGAGCCAGCACGATTTTTCATCCTGGTCGGCACCAACAATTGCCAATTTCGAGCGGAGTTCGTTCTTGGAACCCATAGATCCTATTCTCATCGACCTGGAATCCACAGTCCGTGTCAATTTGCGTGAATATCTGCGCCGCGATCTGGAGCGCGAATATCAGCCCAAACATCGCACCAAAGCCAATAAACTCGGGCCGCAGGCGGTGGAGGAGCTACAGTTGTCGGGCGAGCACCTTCTGGTTCTGGTGCGGGATCAGGGCAAGCTGCAAAAAGTGGACATGACCTTTCCGCTGTTCGACCTCGACAGCGACTTTACCTTAATTCAATGTAGCTGCCTCCGCGACGCGCTGAGCCTGGATCCTATCCGCTGCCATCATATGTATCTGGCGCAAACAGTCGTGGCGCACCGGCTCGATAATATTCTGAAACAGGAAAAACCGGATGACGCGCTGGCCCAGCTGCAAACGTTTTTGCATGCAGATGGAGACAGTCTGGCCATCGAGGAGGAACTCCTGCTCGAACAACGCTGGCTCCTCCTCTGGGATCCGTCCTCCGGAGGACTGAGTGCCGAGCGTTATACGAAACCGCGCTATGAAAAGGACGCCAGCTGGCATAAGCAAGGCCGCTGGCAAGCCAGCGAACTCATCCACGCTTTGGCGGAATTCAAGGATCCCATCTCACAGAGTTTGCGCACGTCCCTGCTGCAAGGCGGTCAGCGGCCGGATCAGGAACTCTTTGAAATCCTGCGCCTCGTCGAAGGTCACAATTCCATCGTTCTGGAAAACCGCGACACGCGCGATCCCATTGAGGTGCGGGTTGGCACCTGGCAGCTCGGCATTCGCGAGGAAGAGGACGGTTACCGTCTGCATATCGAAGTCGGCCCGGGTCGCCTGCCACCCTGGAAACTCGTGCCGGGGCATGGTTTGATCGCGTTTGATGAAGCCGCTCAGATGCTTTTCATCTGTCCTCTCGATAAACGCAGCGAAGGCCTCATCAGTGGCGTGCAGCAGCAGAAGCGTCTGATTCCCCTGCAGGATCGTGATGCCATGCTGGACTTTATCGAAAAACTCGATCCCGGCATCGCCGTCCTCTGGAGCGATCGTCCCGTGGAGCGGGTCAGCGTCGAAGCTCCGCAACCCATGCTGCGTCTGAGCCCCTTTCAACGCGGCGGCATGAAGGTCGAGGTCTGGATTCAGCTGAGTCCCGGCACCTCCGTGCGTGCCGGTGAAGGATCCGAGGAACTCCGGGAGCGCAGCCGCCGCGGAGCCCTGCGGCAGTTCATTCGCGATTTTGCCGCTGAACGGCAGCTGTCCCGGCGGGTGGAAACGCTCCTTGATCTGGATATCCTGCCGCAACCGGAAAACTCCATTTTCATCGCCTACAATGATGAAGTCGCGCTCGCCCTGATGGCCCGCATCGAGGAACATAAAAAGGATCTCGATCTTTTGATCGAATGGCCCGCCGCCCTCGCCGGCAAGGAGAAACCTTATGCCGTCAGTGCCCTGGTGAAGGATCAGGCCCTGCGTGTGAGTGCCGGTGAAAAACGCGACTGGTTCGCGGTCGATGGCTGGCTTGAAATGGATGACGGTCAGAAAATTGCGCTGCGGGAATTGCTCGCCGCCTGCCGTCAAAAGAAAAAATACCTGCGCCTTAGCGATGGCAAGTGGGCTGTGATCACCGAACAATTCCGCCAGAAGATGGAACCCCTCGTGCAAAGCATCGACGAGGATGAGGAAGGCTGTCAGCTGAATCTCGCCGCACTGGAATCGGATGAGCAGCTGGAGGCTCTGGAAAAACTCGATTTCACCGAAGCCTCCCAGGGCTTTTGGAAACTCGTACAAAAAGCCAAACGCAGCCGTCAGGCGGATGCTGCGCTTCCTGCCGGTTTGAGGGCGGACCTGCGTTCCTATCAAAAGGATGGTTTTTTGTGGATGAATCATCTCGCAGCAGCCGGACTGGGCGCCTGCCTGGCGGATGACATGGGACTTGGCAAAACGCTGCAGTCGCTCGCCATTCTATTAAAATACAAGGACCGCGGCCCCTCGCTGGTGATCGCACCGAGTTCGCTGGCCTATAACTGGAAGGCCGAAGCCGCCCGTTTCTGTCCCGAACTGAAGATCGTCGTCCTGCGTGAACTGGGTGATCGCGGCCGCAGTCGCACCTTCACCGCGGGTGAAGTGGTGATTGCGAGCTATGGTCTCGTTATGCGTTATAGCGAGCATCTGGCCCAAACCTCCTGGAATATCCTCGTGCTCGATGAGGCCCAGCAGGTGAAAAACGCCCAAACCAAAACCGCCAAGGCCGTGCAGGATATTCCCGCCGGGTGGCGCCTGGCGCTCAGTGGAACACCCATTGAAAATCATTTGGGTGAACTCTGGTCGCTGTTCCGCACCATTTCCCCTGGACTTTTTGGGGATTGGGAACGCTTCCGCCGATCCTTTGCCTTTCCCATCGAACGCGATCAATCGTCCACGGCACGCGAGCGGCTGAAGCGCAAGATTCAACCCTTCGTTTTAAGACGTTTGAAGCAGGATCACCTCGCCGAGCTGCCCCCCAAAACCGAAATCGATCTGTGGGTGGATCTGAACGACGAGGAGCAGACCTTTTATGATGCCTTGCGCGGGGAAGCGATCGACAAGGTGGAAACGCTCGCGGCGGATGATGAGGCCCTGCAAAAACAGAAGATACAGGTGCTCGCGGCCCTGACCCGTTTGCGCCAGGCGGCCTGCCATCGCACGCTGGTTGACAGCGAATGGCAGGGCGGGGCGACCAAGATCGATATCCTGACCGAAAGGCTTTTGGAGCTGAAGGAGGCGGGACACGCTGCCCTGGTTTTCAGCCAATTCACCGGCTTTTTACGCCTGATTGAAGATGAGCTTTTGCGGGTGGGCATTCGCGTGCTTTATCTGGATGGGCAGACGCCCATTGCTCAAAGGCAGGAGCTGGTCAATACCTTTCAAGCCGGGGAAGGCGATGTGTTCCTGATTTCCTTGAAAGCCGGTGGCACCGGGCTGAACCTGACCCGCGCGTCCTATGTGTTTCATATGGATCCCTGGTGGAACCCCGCGGTGGAAGCTCAGGCCAGCGATCGCGCGTGGCGCATGGGCCAGAAACAGGCCGTCACGGTCTACAAAATGCGGGCCCGGGGCACGATTGAGGAATTGATTCACACGCTGCATGGCGAGAAAAAGGAATTGGTGGATTCGCTGCTCGAAGGCCGTGATCCGAAGGCCCGTTTTAATTGGGACGAGGTCTGGCGTCTCTTTACCGAGCCTGTTCGGCCGTCGCCCTTGGGCGGTCCATCAGCTGATCATAGTGAAATGAGATGACAGGAAGTTTCTGAAGATGAGTGGAGGATTGGAGTCCTCCCTGCTGGCAGGAAGCTGAAAAAAGGGGTTTACCATAGTGTGCAAACCCCTCTGATGTCCACTCTTAGTTCCAGGTTTTGGCCGGCTTGACGCGAGACACAGGGCTCATGGAGAGGGAAGCAAGTTCCACCCATCCACGGTTCACAACATTGGCCCAGTTGCCTTCGACTTTCACCAGGACAGGATCACCTTTATTCAAGGCGCCCACCGACTGGCTGGTCGCATCCGGACTGTTATGCAAGGTGGCCGAAGCGGCATTCACATAGTAGACCCGCACACCACCGGGCGCTGCCGAAAATCCCCCGCCTGGAGGGGCTAAAGATTCTGTTCCCATGGCGTTGGCGGCCGCACTCGGATCCGTTGCAGACGGCATGCCGCCGTTGGCAAGCAGTTCAGGTGGGATTTCGCTGCCTGGCAGTCCACCACCGGCAGGACCGGCTGCAGCTTCCGCGGCTTCGGCTACGGCGGCATCATTCAGGGCATTGCTTTCCGCGCCCATGCCATCCATTCCCATGGCATTGCCGTCCATTCCCATGGCATTGGATTCGGCGCCCATGGCTTCCGCGTCCATGTTTTCCGCGGGCATGCCTTCTTCACCTTCCGGCGCAGCTTCCAAGGTTTCCTCACTGGTCGCGACTTCCTCGGTTTCGTCTCCTCCTCCGAAGAACGAACATCCCGTGAGCCCCGGCATTATCAAGGCTCCGGCCAAAATCCATTTGACAGAGTGGCTCGTTCTCATGTGCAGTCCTTTCACAATACTAGGCTCACGCGTCTTTCGTTGGTGAATGATTCGGCGTTCTGCGTAAGGTATTGAGCGGGCCCGGAACAATCTTCTGAAAACACTCAGTATTTTTTTTGGATAAATGGACGGGCTGGGTACCGGCAAGGATTACTTTTGCGTTATTTTATTTCCGGTTTTGGATTGGTGCTGGCCGAAAAAGCGGATTTTGTCTAAGTAGATAGCATAGGTTGGAGGAGAGTCGGTATGGTGCAATCAGCGTGGGGATCCCAGGAAACACAATACTTCTACGGTTTGACGCCGGAGCGCGTGCTTGATGCGGTGGAAAAATCGTTGGGTTTACGCTGCACGGGCCGTACCATGGCGCATGCGAGCATGGAGAACCGGGTCTACGAAATGGAATTGGACGTGGACGAGGGGCCGCGACGCAGCAAGTCGCTCGATCACCTGGTCATCGCGAAGTTCTATCGTCCAGGCCGCTGGACCCGGGAACAGATCCTTGAGGAACATCAGTTCCTGATGCAGCTGCAGGATGTGGAAATACCGGTCGTGGCGCCCCGGGTGCTGGTCGATGGTCAAACTTTGCACAAGCTGCCGGACTGCGATATTCATTATGCAATCTTTCCCAAGGTCGGCGGACGCTCCCCGCAGGAGCTGACAACCGAGGATGTCGAGCAGATCGGACGCCTCCTCGGTCGCATGCATAATGTAGGGGCCCGGATGCAGGCGCAGCATCGTATTCAGCTCACCCCTGAGGTTTTCCTTAACAAAAACTTTCAGTATCTGCAGGGGGAACACCTGATCCCGGAAACCCTGCGCCAGCCCTTTGCGGATCTCGTGCATCGCCTGGCGGAACAGGCGAAGCAACTCTTTGCGCATAGCGACTGCATTCAAATTCACGGCGACTGTCATCTCGGAAATCTTCTGCAGTATGGCAGCCATTTCTTTTGGGTGGACTTCGATGATTCCATGCGCGGGCCGGCCGTCCAGGATGTCTGGCTTCTCCTGCCCGGACGCGATCGCTATGCCCAGCAGCTGCTCCAGCATCTTCTGACAGCCTACGAGCAGATGCGGCCATTTCCCTGGGAAAGCCTGCGTTTGATTGAAACACTCAGGGCCATGCGCATGGTGCACTTTGCTGCGTGGATTGCGCATCGACGCGATGATCCTGCGTTTCAACGCGCATTTCCTGAATTCGGTCATGATCGCTACTGGCATCAGCTTTATCGCGATCTGGTCGAGCAGGAGGAGTGGATGCATCGACCGCATGCCTGGAATATTCATGATTGGATGAGTTGAACCCGAAGCAGATCCGGACTAAGGTCGGGTCAGCTTCGTCAAGAGTCGATCAAAGCTGTTGGCGAAGAGTTTGACGTCCTGCTCATTGAATGGCGGCGGCCCCCCGGTCGCCATCCCAGCACCCCGCATGGAATCCATGAAGTCACGCATATTGAGGCGTTCCCGAATATTGCTCTCGGTGTAGTGCTCGCCGCGTGGATTCAAGGCATGAACTTTTTTGGCCACCAGCTCCGCTGCCAAAGGAATGTCCTGGGTCACCACCACATCACCTTCCTCACAGTGCGCGAGGACATAACTGTCCGCCACATCAAAACCCTTGGGAACCTGCACAAAGCTCAGAACCGCGGAACGCGGCAGCTGTTGAAAACTGTTGGCCACGAATGTGGTCGGAATTTTTAAACGTTCAGCGGCGCGTATCACCACATCCTTGATCGCCCGTGGGCAGGCATCCGCATCAATCCAGATCTTCATCGCACGCAACTCCCGCTTTGATGGCCATTTCTGCCAGGAATGGCCCTGGTCATGCTAACTCCGCATAAGCGTTCGATACTCTGCATACAATTTCAATACAAAAATGGAAAAACTGAGATTCAAAAACGATCCGATCAGGTTGGAGAGCACGGACTGCAGGTAACCCAGGGGCCGGGAAAGAGCGGGAACCAGGGCCCCAAGACCGGAGGCCACAAAAATGGCGAGCAGGGTCACGAGAAACGAGACCACAATCACCAGCCCATAGGCGCCCACAATATGGACAAAGCTGCGGCTGAAGCCGAGGATTCGCTTCTGTCCGGGCAGATTCTGGGTGATCACGCGGAAACCCTCACCGATGGCGCGGAAAATTCCAAATTCGCGGAACATGGTGATGGTGGCGGCTGCCATCATAATGCCGGCGACCAGAAGGCCGGGGATGATCAGAAGCATGAGGCCGATGCCCAAAGGGACGCTCAGCAAAATCGCAATGGCCATGCCACGCAGAATATAGCGTCCCAGCCCCACCACCGAGTCGCCCGGGAAGGCGGCCGAACGGTCGGCGATATAGAGCAGGGCATTGCCCCAGTAGAGCAGCGTCACAAATCCCGCGAGCATCGCCCGCCAGGTCGTGAGCCCTTCCCGAGCCAGCTGGGTTTTAATCGGATCCAGAAACTCCGGCCAATTCTCCGTCCACTCCGGTGGAGGCGGCGTGGGAAGACCCAGAGCGCTTTGATAGTCCCAGTACATCAACCCCAAATAGACGAGCAGAAAAATGAGGGACGCCCAGCGCTGATCCACGATAAAGGCCAGCGAGGTTTTCATGCTCTGAAGGGTGCGTGGCACAAAGCGCTGCGCCCCGGTGGGGACATCAATGAAGTTTTGTAGATCAGACATGGGTGCTCCTTGCCGCAGGGAGGCATAAATGCCAGTCCTTTGCTAACCAATGCAGCGCCTCATGTCCAGAGCAAGTCCATATTCTTTCCAATTGGCGGCTGGGAATTTTCGCAGCGCTGCATTAAAATCGCTCTCCCAATGCCTTTCATCTATGAGGCTTGCATGGATACTCCTCATTCGCGGCGTGTTTTTTTGACCTATAGTGCCCAGACTCTGGTGGCCGTGCCGACTCTGGTGAGTTCGCCTTGGCTGTTGGCTGCGGATGCTCCGGATTTTGTCCAGGATGTGACTTTTAAACATCTGCGGCCGAGCGATCACAAGGTTCTTGTGGTGCTCCTGCCTGCGGCTTTGGGTGTGGATTTGGATCCGGATCATCCCGAGGATCAAAAGCTTCTCCGACTGACCTTGAAGGGCCTGGATCATGTGATCGACTGTCTCTCGGAACGCAGTCGCCAGGATCTGATGCTGCTCCTCGATCTTTTATCGATGCCTCTGACCCGGGCGTTGCTTGGCCTTTGGACCCGTTGGGACAAGGCTCCGCGCGCGGAGGTGGAAGAGTTTTTGAATCAGTGGGAACGCAGCTCCATCAGCCTCAAGCGCTTTGGCTATCAATCGCTGGTGCAGATCCTTGAGTTTGCTTTTTACGGGGTTCGCGCCAATACCGTGGCCCTGCGCTATCCGGATGTGCCCGCCGCCATTCAACCCTTTTTGCGGCGTTTTTCGGCAGGAGTGCGGGAATGAGTCTGCCGGATGTTTTTGCACAGGCCATGCAGGACGAAAAATGGCAGGTGTTCAACGGAGCTGAATTCACCCGCGATGAGGTCTGGGAGGCTGATGTCGTTATCATCGGCACGGGCGCAGGCGGTGGCACGGCAGCAGAGATTCTGAGCCGGGCCGGACTGCGGGTGATCATGATCGAGGAAGGGGCGCTGCATACCTCGCAGGATTTTCAGCTGGAGGAGCTGGCCGCATACACCGGTCTTTATCAGGAAGGAATGGCCCGTACGACACGGGATGGCGCGATCGGGATTCTGCAGGGCCGCACGGTCGGTGGTTCGACCACGGTGAACTGGACTTCGAGTTTTCGCACGCCGGAACCGACGCTGGAATATTGGGCCCAAACCTTTGGCGTGAAAGGCCTGAGTGCTGCGGAGCTGGCGCCCTGGTTTGCTGCGGTGGAGCAGCGACTCAGTATCGTGGAATGGATCGCTCCCAATCGAAATAATGAAGTCCTGCTGCGTGGCTGTGAAAAACTGGGCATTCCTGTGAAAGCCATTCCCCGCAATGTGAAAGGCTGCTGGAACCTTGGTTACTGTGGACTCGGCTGTCCCACCAATGCCAAGCAATCCATGCTGGTGACCAGCATCCCGGAAGCGCTGCGACGTGGGGCACGGCTGGTGCACCGCGTGCGCGCACAAAAATTAAATCTGAGTTCGAACGGGGTGCAGGAGCTCGTGGGTGTGGCGCTGGGCCCCGATGGAAACCGGCCCACGGGCAGGACCCTGCGGGTGCGCGGGAAATATTTCGTGCTCGCCTCGGGAGCCATCGGCAGTCCCAGTCTGCTGTTGCGTTCGGAAGCGCCAGACCCATATCGCACGCTCGGTCGGCGCACGTTTTTGCATCCCTGCGCCTTTGCCTTTGCGCGTTTTGCCGAGGCGACCGATCCCTTTCACGGTGCGCCCCAGTCGGTGTACACCGATCATTATCAATGGCAGCACGGTGTCAGCGGACGCATGGGATTCAAGATTGAAGCCGCCCCTTTGCAGCCGCTGTTCGCTTCGGTCATCATGCGCGGGCACGGCCCACGGCATCGGCACCGGATGGAGCAGCTGGATCATACGGCGGGATCCTTGGCGTTGCTGCGGGATGGTTTTCATGAAGAAAGCCAGGGCGGTGCGGTGCTGATCGATGGGCAGGGGGCGCCGGTGCTGGATTATCCGATCACGGATTATGTGATGGATGCTGTGAAGCGGGCCTATATCGCGATCGGTGAGATTTATTTTGCGGCCGGGGCGGAGGCTTATTTTCCAGGGCATGGCGATGCACGGGATTATAAGAGTTTTCAGGAATTCCGCCGGGACGTGGATAACTTTGCGTTTGAAACGATGCGCATGCGGCTCGGCAGTGCGCATGTGATGGGTGGCTGTGGGATGAGTGAGCAGCCGCGTTATGGAGTGGTGAACAGCCAGGGGCGCCATCATCAGCTGGAGAATCTTTGGGTGTGGGATGGTTCGCTGTTTCCAACCAGTGTGGGGGCGAATCCGCAGCTGTCGATTTATGGGATAGTTTCGAAACTGGTGACTCAGTTTGTTGAGAGTGTTTGAAAGGATCAGAATGAAACAGGTTTGGGTACTGCTTGTGGGTTGGATTCTGGCGGCTTGTACGACGATGAATATCGTGCCTGAGAAGCCGCAGGTGGAATTGACGAATGTTACGCTGGGGCAGGTGAGTATAACCGAAGTTGAGCTTTTTGCGACGCTGGCTGTTTTGAATCCGAATGATTATGCGTTGGATCTTTCGGGGATTGAATATCAGGTGGATGCCCTGGGCATGACGCTCGGGAAGGGGAAGGCGCTGGAAGCCATTCATCTGCCGCCAGGGGTGAAGCAGGCGGTGAAGCTGCCTTTGACTCTGACCACGGCTTCAGCGTTGAAGTTTGGGCAGGCTTATTATTCCCCGGGGTTGAAAGAACTGCCGGTGACTTTGCAGGCGACGGTGACTGTGAATTCGCCGGTGGGGCCTTTGAGTCTGGATTTTTCGGATGTTAAGGATATTAAGGCGAAGGGGGATTAGGTTCGGATATGTGGCCCCGCTTCGCGGGGTGACGGTTGCTTGCCCCAGCCCCCTGCCCCCCGCGGCTGACGCCGGGGTTGGGCAGAGGCTGGCAGCGGCTGGCAGAGGCGGGGACAGGGAGGCCGGAGCACAACACTCACGACATCTCCAGCATCCGATCAATCGAACGCTTCGCACGAAGCCGCAGGTCCTCTTCCAAATGAATCTCGTACTGCAGATTCTGCAGCGAAGCCAAGGTATCTTCCAACGTAATCTGCGCCATGTGCGGGCAACGGTGGCTGCAAAGTCGCAGCACTTCCTTGTCCCGATTCGCGGCGATGATATTATCCGCCATCGCGCATTCGGTCAGCAGCAGATACCGGGAGGCCTTCACTTCCTGCACGTACTTGATCATCGCCGATGTACTGCCGGAATAATCCGCAGCATCCACCACATCCGGCGGACACTCAGGATGCGCCAGCACCACGACATCAGGATACTGCTCGCGAACCTGTGCAATGTCCTCCACCGTGAAGAGTTCATGCACTTCACAGCGGCCATGCCAGCCGATAAAGACCTTCTTCAGGTCGCCACCCGATTGCATCGCCTTATTCAAATCCGTTTCCGGAAAAATAATCGTCTTGCCCGTTTGCTTCGCGACGTTCTTCGCCAGAAACTCATCGGGAATGAAAATCACCTGGTCGCTCTCCAGTTGATTCACAATCTTCACCGCGTTGCCTGACGTGCAGCAGATATCCGTTTCCGCCTTCACATCCGCATAGCTGTTGATATACGTCACCACCGGCACGCCTGGGAATTGTTCACGCAACTGCCGAACATCCGCCGCTGTAATGCTCTGCGCCAGGGAGCAGCCCGCCTTCTTGGAAGGAATCAAGACCTTCCGGGTGGGGTTCAGAATCTTGGCTGTTTCCGCCATAAATTCCACGCCACAGAAGACAATAATATCCTTATCCGTAGCTGCGGCCTTGCGGCATAGCTCCAGGGAGTCCCCTGTGATATCAGCGACCGCGTGGAACAGCGCGGGCTCCATATAGTTATGACCCAGAATGATGGCGTTGCGTTCTTCCTTGAGCTTATTGATTTCATAAGCCAATTCAGCTTTATGCTCCAGTTCGAACTCTGGAACAAGGCCCTGCAGTTTTTCCTTCATCAGGGCATAGGTGGCATCAAGCGATAGTGACATACAGAAGCCCTCCCTCAGTAGCGGCTCGGTCGGGAAGTCTTGCGAAAAAACAGGTAAAAAGCAAGTTGAAAGGCCCTTGAGGACGCAGACTCAAGGCCGAGGCTTGTTCTGCCGAAAAGAATTTTGTTATAAGAGTAGGGAGCGAGGAATTTTTTTATGAAATCGATCCGCAATCTCAACACGACGACAACAACAACAAAGGCAGGGCCTTGGCGTTGTTGAGCTTTTTATGATTTGAGCTTGATACAACCCAGGTCCCAGCACCTGGGTTTTTTGTTGTCCAAAACAAATGCCCAGGCACTCTGTGTCCGGGCATGTGCTGGCGCGGAGGCCTGGGCCCGAGCAGGGAGTAAGCCCATGGATTCCGCACTTTTCCGTCTGCGCCACAGTCTGGCTCATGTGATGGCGCAAGCTGTCCGCGATCACTTTCACAAGGAAGGACCGGTGCACTTCGCCGGCGGTCCTCCGATTCAGGACGGATTTTACTACGATTTTGGTTTGCCACGGGCCCTGGTGCCCGAGGACCTGCCGGCCATCGAAGCCCGTATGAAGGCCATTCTCCAGGAAGGTCATGCTTTTCATTATCGGGAGATTGACGCCGCCGAAGGCCGCAAACTCTTCGCCGCGCAACCCTATAAGCTGGAGCTTTTGGAAGGTCTCGTGCAGGGCGGTTTTGATGAACACGGTGAGCCTCGGGATCAGGTCGACGCCGAACCCATCTCCATTTATCAGCATGCCGACTTTATCGATCTTTGCCGCGGCCCGCATGTGAAGTCCTGTCAGGAAATTCCCGCCGACAGTTTCAAACTCGTTAAGATCGCCGGAGCCTACTGGCGCGGCGACGAGAAACGTCCCATGCTGCAGCGCATTCAGGCTCTGGCCTTTGCCGATGCGGCCGAACTGCAGCAGCATAATGAGCGCCTGGAACAGGCCGCGCTGCGCGACCACCGAAAACTCGGCAAGGAATTGAAGCTGTTTTTCTTTCACGCCACCGCTCCCGGCATGCCCTACTGGTTGCCGCAGGGTTTTGCTGTCCTGAACCAGCTGATCAACTGGTGGCGCGACGTTCATGAGCGGGAGCAGTATGCGGAAATCAGCAGCCCGCTCATCAATTCCAAAAAGCTCTGGGAAATCTCCGGGCACTGGGATCATTATCGGGATGATATGTTTGTGATGGCCCTGAATGAAGACGAAGTTTATGGCGTCAAGCCCATGAATTGCCCGAACGCCATGATCGTCTTCAATCATGAACGGCATAGCTATCGCGATCTGCCCCTGCGTTTATCCGATTGTGATGCTCTGCATCGTCATGAGCGCTCGGGTGCCTTGCATGGACTTCTGCGGGTTCAGAAGTTCCAGCAGGATGATGCGCATATCTTTGTGGAAGACCACGAGGATGCGATTCATCAGGAATTTCTGCGCATCCTGCAGCTCGTCGATGAGTTCTACCGGGTCTTCCGTCTGTCCTATCGCTTTCGTCTGGCCACCCAACCGTCCGATGCGCTTGGTGAAGCCGCGGACTGGGAGCGCGCGGAAGCGTGTCTCAGGCGGGTCCTGGATCAGCATGCCGGTGATTATGAAGTTGCTGCCGGGGATGGAGCCTTCTATGGACCGAAGATTGATATCCTCATTCAGGATGCCCTCGGCCGCGACTGGCAGATGGGAACCCTGCAGCTTGATTTTCAACTGCCGCGACGTTTCGATTGCCAGTATGTGGATCGGGAAGGACAGAGGAAACATCCGGCGGTGATTCATCGCGTGATCTATGGTTCCATGGAGCGCTTCATCGGGATTCTGATCGAACACTGTGCGGGTAAATTTCCGCTCTGGCTGGCGCCGGTCCAGGTGCGTCTTCTGCCGATTGCCGATCGGCACGAGGATTTCGCCCGGCTGGTGCAGGCCGAGCTGAAAAAAGCCCGCATCCGCGTTGAACTGGATGCCGATGCGCAAAGCCTTGGCAACCGCATTCGAAAATTCCGTGGCGAGCGCATTCCCTATGCTGTCGTGATAGGCGATCAGGAAGTGGCCGCCGGACGGGTTTCCCTGAGGTCACGCGATGCGGACGGGCTCGAGTCCCTCAGTGTGGACGCGCTGGTGCAAAAACTTCGGGAGGAAATTCAAAGCAAGGTCATGAAATAAGACGCTTGGGCATGGTCCGGAGGAGCTTGAGGCGGTAGAAGGTCTTGGTTCCCTGGAACCCGCGCAGGATCTGTTCGTCCTGGGTCCAGGTGATATTCTGCTGGCTCAGGAAGGCCTGAACCTTGGGCATCTGGAACAGGCTGCCCGACACCACGATGTCCTCATCGGTGGCCTGATCGAGCAGACGTGAGCAGATGTTCAGAGTGGTTCCAAAATAATCCATGTGATCATTGAGGTTCACCATAATGCAGGGACCGCTGTGCAGGGCTATTTTGAGGCCGGCCAGGTTATTGTCCTGCCGATGCTCTTCATAATATTTTTGAATGGTCATTGCAGCTCGGATCGCTGCCTCTTCGTCCAGAAAGGTGGCCATGACCGCATCACCAATCGTCTTGACGATGGAGCCTTCCTCTTTGCGTATGAAGCTGTCCATCAGCGCGAAGTGATCCTGAACCAGGCGGAAGGCCTTGGAATCGCCGAGTTCGCGGTAGAGCTGCGTGGAGCCGCGGATATCGGAAAATAAAAAGACGAGGTGTCCCACCCCGAGCTGCATGCCGGGCCTCAGGGCGTCATCACTAAAGAGATGGCGATACGCAGGCAGCGCCGCCACCTGATCCGCGGTCGCGGCATCGTGGTGCGGATCGAGACAATCAAAGCGCAGAACCTGCCACTGATCGCCGGTATTTTCCCAGTGCAGCTGCAGGTGAGGCTGCACGGCCACTTCGTTTTGCTTGCGCAGTCGTTCCAGATCCGCATGGTGGAGTTCCGCCAGACCCTTGTCATGCACGACAAGGCGCAGAAGATGGCCCTGTTTCATGTCGCGCAGGCGATAGGTCTTGCCAGGCAAATGCAGGGATAGCTTGCGCTTTTCGTGGGGCGCGAGCGGCATCTGCACATGAATGGTCGGGCTGCGAGCGGGATTGCCGATGCAATAGATCGGCGCCGGTTCGATGGCGATTTCACCGGCAAAGCGGAAGGACAATTCCACGTCCTTGGATTCAACGACTTCGAAATTAATGCCACAGGCTTCGCAATGGACCTTTTTTTCCAGCTCGCGCAGGCTTCTGCTCTGCTTCTTGGCCCCACGACAGGCCGGGCAAAGGATATCCCAGTTCAGGGTGAAGAGCCCGACCTGGGTGCCTTCCAGGAAGAAGGCCAGGGTGTTTTGCCTCGGCAAATTATAGTAATCGGCGATCTCATAGGGCCTGAGGCGCTGCAGGAATCGTTCGCCGGCCCGTGCCCCATAATCCGCCACGGCTTCAATTTGCGCGTGAAACGGTTCCAGTTTTTTGAGGGCCTCGAGCAGATGCTGCTTCCTGTTCGCATCGGGCCGCGGGCTCAGGGAGGCTTCAAAACTCTGGGGCTGGCTCGACTGGATATTGCGGGCCAGCTCCTGAATCACCTGGGGAAAGTTCAAGGCTGCTTTCTGGAGCTTCCGCAGCACGATGGCTTTGAGAGCCCCCTTCAGGACGACTCTCATCTCGGCCTTGACGCGGGTCTGCTCCGCGTGGACGGGTTCCAGGTAAAAGGCGAGAAACGCGTAGCGGACGGGCCCCTGATCAAAGAGCCTTGTCCCCAGGCAATAGGAGCAGTGGATCCATTCATAGGGACGCTCATAAAAATGCGCTTTGCCAAAGGGAATGGGATACTCGCCCTCGAGCATCGATCCGCCCTCGGTTACTGGGCGAAATTGAAAATTCACCATGCTCATGCCCATTCTGCGGCGTAAGAGGTCGTGTTCGGATACGACCGCCCACACCTTGTCGAGGGGCGCGTCCACGACAAAGTCCTGGATCAGGACTTCGCTCTGGCTCGCCAGCTCCTGCATTTCCGCCGGTAGAAAAATTTGGGTAAGGCTCAGGGTCAAGACCATTATCCTCCTTACATCTTTTCGGTCGATCCGCGCGGAGGATTGAGGTTTCCCGTCTTCGTCGTCTGACTGGTTTTGGCAAAAAAGGCACAAAATCAGAAGAATTGCGGGCAAAAAGGCCGCAGTGGGAGGGGATGCACAAAATTTTTTACTTGGCTCTGAACCTTGCGCTGATCATTCTCGTCCAAGGAGGCATGTGAGCTTCCTTGTTTGAGAGGATTTGGTATGCGCCTTGTTGGAATAGCCCTGCTTCTTCTGCCCTGTTTTTTCCATCCTGATATGGCACTGGCCCAAAAGCCGGCCGAAAATCCTGAACGACAGATTCAGGAGGTGTTGAAAACGGTTCAGCTCAACCCTGAGCAAAAGGCCAAGGTGCGGCAGATTCGTGAGTCAAGCCGCAACCGGGTGAAGGCTTTGCGGGAGGAACTGAATGAACAGCGTGCGGAGCTGAATGAGCAGCTCGATGCCAATGCTGAGGACGAAGCGGTTCGGCAGGCCTTTCAGAAATTCCAAAATACGAGAATGGCCCTGGAAAAAGCCCGTTTTGAACGCATGCTGGCGATCCGTGCGGTTCTCTCCGAACAGCAACGGGCCGCCTTTCAGAGTTTAAGACAAAGTCAGCGCGCTGCGGCCCGGGCGACACGACCCGCCGCCACCCGCCGTGAGTGAGCCGATGACGGACTTCGCTGAAGTTTATGCGAACTATGCCGGCCTCGTGCGTCGGGTTCTGAGCGGACTCCTGCCCGCAGCAGATGTGGACGATGGCGTGCAGGAAGTCTTTCTGAAGATTCATCGGCATCTCGATGGTTTTCGTGGTGAGTCTTCATTAAAATCATGGGTCTATCGGATCACCTTCAATACGGCCCAGGATATCCATCGGTCCCAGAGCTGGCAGCGGTTTCTGAAACCTGGGGCCACAGTTCAGGATCGGCGCGACTTCCGACCGAATGCGGAGGCGCGGCTTGGGGATCATCAGATTCTGCAGCAGGGTTTGCAAAAATTAAGTTTCAAGGAGCGGAGCGCTGTGGTTTTGTTTTATTGGGAGGAACAAAGTCTCGAGGATATCGCCCGACACTTGAAGATTCCCGAGGGCACGGTAAAATCTCGGCTTTGCATCGCCCGCAGGAAACTGCAGAGCTGGCTTGAAAAGGAAGGGGAGGTGCTGTGAACGATCCCTTGCATGATTATCTGAAAAAGCATCAACCCCCGGTGCCGCCTGCGCCGGCTGATGAATGGCAGCGGATCCTGGCCCGCACCCGGAAGGATAGGAAAACGCGTGCGCATCGGGTCTGGCTCTATGCCTCGGCCATGACGCTATCCGCTGCGGCCCTCATGGCTTTTTTGAATTTCAGGCCTGCGCCGGAAATGGAAGTCTGGCTGGAGCCGGAGGATGTCTTTTATCAGGAACGAACGGAAATCCGGGAGCGTGGGGCCTATCATGACTGGCTATGGCTGGCGGAACAGGTGGCGCCGGAGTTGGGGGAATGAGGGCCGCCGCGGCGACCCTCCGCTCCTCATAACGTCATGAACGCAGACACTTCAGAACATCGGATCCCAATTGAAACGTCTTCCGGCACGATTGAATTCGTTCTGAAGGATCCCGGGGTTCCCTCGCGACATGATTCCAGCATTCCTTCCGGTCGCTTCCTAATGGAAAAGCCTGATGACAGGCATCAATCGCTCGCGCCGGATTATAGCGCACTTCCTTCACCGTGCTGATGCAGACCTGCACATCGGAGGCAAAACTTGCGGTCGTCTTGCAGCTTCGGATGACAGCGGTGGAATTGTAACTCCGCCCGGCCGCACTGATGATGCACTTCATGCGATCCGAGCTGAAAGTAAAAGCCTGACCGCAGGCTGCGATCACATCAGCCGCTCCATGTCGAATGTTTTGACTTGCCTTGATGCATTCCAGTTTTTCACTGCTGAAACTAAAGACGCGTCCGCAGGCATCCACCAGATCCTCATGCTTGTCATCATGATGCGGATGATGCGGACCATGACCCCGGCCGCGTTCATAGCCGGCCTGATACCGCTCCCGCATATCATGGTAATAATCGGAAGGGCAGAGTTCGGGGAAACGCGGATCCGCCGGCAGGCCGCGCGTCGCATCCTGATAGCCGCGTTCGTGAAAATCCTCAAGAAGACAGAGTTCGCGTTTTTGTTCCAACCAGCCGCGATCGTAGCCCCTGAGCCAGGCGTGCGCCGCCTTCTCATCACAGAACTCCGGCGACCCCGCGCGTCGTTGATTGGTTTTCAGTGCATCGGCCTTGCCTTGATCCAGACCATTCTCAAAGGTGCAAAGCTTTTGAACGACAGCCTTGCGCTCGCGATCAAAGAGGGCGTGATATTCTTCCAGAAGCTCTGGAAAACGCTGAGCGCAATTGCCAAACGTGGCGGGATCAAACGCGGGACGATCTGATGCCTGCGCCTCGCGCCGTATGCTTTCGAGATGCTGCGCGGGCTGGCAGTAGGCCCGCAGGCCTTGCAGATAAGCCTTCTGCCAGGCCTGTTTCAGTTTGCTCCTCTGCGCCTGCGGACAGCTGAGATACGCTGCGTCCACATCCAATTCCGGCTGGTTGCTTCGACCGGCTTGATCGCCTCGATTCTTCGCGGTATCCACTTTGCAGAATTCCTCGAGTCCCAACCGATATCCACTCATGAATGATTTTTCCAGCTGGTCCTTATCCTGCGTGCAGAGCTGATAGCGCAGCGGCAGGCCTTGCAGATTCTCTCCCTGAAGTCCGGCATCTTTTCCGTCGTTACTGGCGTTCTGCACACTGCACAGGAGAGTGCGGCCGGCGTCATAGCCCTTTTGATAACTTTGTCGCGCCGTTTCACGGTCCTCTCCCGTGCACACATTCCCGGGATCGAAATCGGAGGGCTTGCCATCCAACGCTGCCTGACGGCCGGTATCAAAGGCTCCTTCCATGGTGCACACGGCTGGGGTTACGCAGCCCTGGAGGGACAGTAGGAAGGCCAATAACACGAATGTCTTCAAAGTTCTCTCCTCGCCATGACAGACAGATCCCTGCTCCTGTAGGAACGACAGGAAAGAGACCGGGCATATTGCAAAATTTTTTCGTACTTTTATTGATACCACGGATGGCGGGAGTGTGGGGCACGATAAAAAAAGACCTGTGACTCCCCGGAGCAGGGAGGACAGGTCTCAGCTTTATGGACAAAAACTCAGTTAATCGGATTCAGCTCAAACTTCATGACCGGCGCTTCGGCGGCGCCTTTCAGAGTGAGATTTCCGCTAAACTTCGTAATCTCGTTCGCCCTGTAAGTGACAGGACCCGACAGAAGCAGAAGGTTGCTGCCATTGGTTGCCACAACGGTGCGTTGGACGGATCCTGAAGGTGACGTCGAAATCGCACCTTTTGGAATACAGACGCCAGCCACGTTGAATTCCACATTGCCATGCAAGACGGAACCGCCGACATCGTGAAAGGTCGCGTTGAGTTCACAAGGATTGCCAAATCCTGAAATATCAGCTGCGGTCTCTGTGCCGTCGACTCTCATTTCCAGACGGACATTACCCGCTTCCGAAAGAACTTGATTCATTTTCGCAATGCCAATCAGTTCAATGGGACGGTCTTTGATTCCAGGCAGAGGCAAGGTCCCATCGGCATGCACAGTGAAACTAAGCGCCAAACTGCTGAGCAGCGCCAGCTTCCTCAGGTGATTCATGTACTTCATAATTGGGCCTCCGTTCGATATCTTGGTCGATCTTGTGTTGAGACTGGTCTCGTCCAGCCAGTTTATAACCTTGTCTGCCTGAAAGCAAACAGAGAGGTTGATTCTCATAGGGTTCAATCAAAGCACGAATACGTCGTGCAAGGTCAAAAATACGTGGGTCATGGGTTCTGGGCTTATACTCTTCCTCGGGCCAGAGTCGTGCGGCTATGTCGGCCTTGCTAACAAAGCTGCCGCGGCTAAAGAGCAGCTCCAGGAAGTCATAGATCAGCGGCTTATCATGCAGCGCAACCCACTTCCCTTGAACACAGATGCGACGTAAGTCAGGATCCATTTGCAGAGAACAACTCAAGGAGTAGTCGAGGTCCTTGAATTTCTCGTTCACCAAATAGGTAAGGTACGTGCATTCCTCGGGATCCAGATAGCAATCGAGCAAATCCAGACTGACTTCAAGCGCATCGTACTTCGCCAAATCCTTGTACATGCAGGCCATACCATAGAGGCTCTTAATAATGAAGTAGTTCCATTGCCGACTGGTTGATTCCTTGATCACAGCCTGGAAGAACTTCTTCGCCAGAGAGGTATCCTGCTGAAAGATATACGCGACGTTGGCCCGCAAGAGATAAAGGCTGAGACGCTGGTCGACGCTGACCAGATCCTCCAGCTCCTCCATCTCGCGCACGAGGCGCCCGATGTCCTGGGTTTTCTTCAGGGAATAATAAACGTTCGCAAGGCCAAGCAATGCTTTGAAGTAATCTTTCACCGTCTCGCTGCGATCCGCCAGAAGCCGGAACAGCCTTTCGGCCATTTCATATTCCTGATCCACATAGGCAAGGCGTGCCGTCGTGTAAAGATAGGAGTCCGATTGCTTTTGATGATATTGCGTCAGCTCGCGAAGCAAGGCCCGCGATTCAGCCACCTTATGCATTTCCCAAAGCGCCTGGGACTTATACAACTGGAGCGTGAAGAAGTCGTCGACCGAGGGGTTATTCTGGCAGTGCAGATCCACTGATTGGCTAACGCGCTTGAATTGGCATTGATAATAGAGATCCTTGATTTCGGCGATGCTAGCATTCCAGTCCATGGCTACGTCATCCTCAAGTGCTCGTGGTGGCTTCTTATGTAAATAAGCACAGAGCATGCCAGTCTGTGAAAGCCTTGAGAATCACCGGAAAGGCCTGATTCATACGGATTGTGTCCGGTCCGAAGCTTGACCTGCATGAGTGACAGGTTTAATTTTGATACCAAGCAGCTCAGTTTTACTGGTATGGGCCAAGCCATTTAGGTATCATAATCGGTAGACCATACGAGGAAAACATGACGACCAAAGGGAAATCGGACAAAGACAAGCGCGGCGTCCTCGTCTGTATTTCTGGCAAAAGTCAAAATGAGCTGGTTAAACTCCGCCGGGATAATACGATTTTCGGGCGTGAAAAGGCCGATATCATTGTCTCCGATGCCGAAGTTTCCGCCACCCACTGCCAAATCCAGTGCATTGAAGATTCCTACCACATTTTCGATATGAACAGCAGCAATGGGACCTTTGTCAATGGGCAACGCATCGTCAAAGCCAAGCTGAAGGAAGGCGATGTCATTGAAATTGGCAAAACCGTCTTTCGTTTTGCGCTGGAGGATGAAAAGAACGTTCGGCATATTCCCACACTCTTCAGCTCCACCAAAAAACAGGATCGCAGCAACAGCCTGGTCGATACGCTGATTGAGAAGGAACTCAAGCAGGCCCACAAGGTCCACCTGGAGATTATTGTGCAGTACGGCAACGGCAGCCGCGAGACGATCCACCTGCATCAGAAGGTGGCCTATATCGGACGGGCTTCCAGTTTTGGGCATTTTGATCAGGATTCCGAGATTTCCCGGAAGCATCTGATGATTAAGCTGAACGATACCGGCGAAGTCTTCGTCGAGGACCAGGGTTCCACCAACGGCGCCTTCCTTAACGGCCAACGCATGACCGGCATGCACCGGGTTCAGCCCACCGATGAAGTGCGGGTGGGACGCTGCATTCTGCGTATTATTGCCAAGAGCTAGACCGAAGGCAGTGCCACATCATTGGCGGCGACGCGCAGCCGAATTTCAATGGTGGTGCCGTGCTGGATGTTGCCGGTCTGCTGCTCCACCGATTCAATATGAATACTGCCGCCAAACATTTCCAAAAAGGTTTTGACCAGGGGCATCCCAAAGCCGGTGCCGGTTTCGTTATTGGTTCCGCGCCTTGAAGTATTGGCCTTGGGATCGAAGAGCAGATGCAGGATATCCCGTGGGATGCCGATGCCCGTATCCCGTATGGTGATCACTGCGTACTCACCCAAACGCTCCGCCTCCAGAGTCACCGCTCCGCCTTCTGCCGTAAATTTAATCGCATTGGACACGAGGTTGTTGAAAATCTCGTGCGTGAGCGAGGTGCTATCGGCCAGAACCAGGATGTCATTACTCTCCTGAATAAAACGCCAGGAGAGTTTCACACCTTTTTCAATGGCCTTGGTCTGAAAGAAAAAGTCGATGTCTTCAAACACCTTGCGGAGCGAGCAGGGGCGCAGTTCAAACTCGAGTTTGCCGGAACGGAAGGCTTCATAACGGCGAACCTGGTTGATGATGCCCTCAATGGAATCCGCCGCACGCTTGATGCGTTCCCATTGTTTCTGTTCATCCGGTTTCAACTGACTCCGCCGTGAGGCGAGGAAAAAGACGGTTTTGATGATCGAGATGGGATTGCTGATGTCGTGGCACACCATGCGCAGAAGATGCTGCAAATTGTCCCGTTCCCGGGCTTTCATTTCCGCTTCAATCTTGCGTTGCTGGATCTCCTTGATCCGCAGCGCGAGGGCGATGGACATCAGCACCATCTCCAGCATATTGCCGAGCAAGGGGGAAACCGCCACCCAGGTGGTTTTGCTGATGATCCCCACGTTACCGAGCACCCAGATCGCAACGCTGCTGGCCAGGGAACCCCAGCCGAACAGGAACACGACGGCCGTCCGATCCCCGTGGCGAATCGCGGTGACGGCGCCGAGGAACACGAAAAAGAGCGAGCAGACATCGAAGAAACTCACAAAGCGTGAAAAGGGGAAACCCCAGGGCGTTATCAGCAAAAGCGCGAGGCCGACGGCGAGGGTGATCACGAACTGCATCACCTTGTCGAGGCGCGGGGCGATCCGCGCGAGGTTCAGGAAACTTCGCGTGTAAAGCATGGCAGAGATGGCCGGCAGACAGATGACGAAATGGGAATCGCGGGTGGATTCGAGCGGCCAGGGCAGGCCCCAGATTTCAGCGTAACCGCCCTGCAGGATCGCATTGAGGAGCATGGACGCCGAAAAGAAGACGTACATCAGGTAATCTTTGTAACGGATAAATATGAAGAGGCAGAGGTTATAAACGAGCAGCGCGAAGAGGCAGCCATAGTAGGCATAAAAAATCGAACTTTCCAGCGTGGACTGATCCAGATGATGCTGATCATCGAGCAGAAGAAAGTTGAAGGCGAGTTGCAGGTCGCTTCTGATTTTGAAGTAAAACGTCAGATCCTGCTGCTGGGGCAGATCAAAGCGGCCAAAAGGCATGCGGGTATAGGGATCGCGCGGCTGATGCAGCGTGCCTATATTTTTAGCTGCGATCATTTGCTCGCCTTGCCAGACATAAACCTCGAAGAGATAAAAATCAGGTCGCAGGGAGCCAAGGATCCACTGCACGCGCGGGCTTTCATTCCGCAGGGAGAGCCTGAACCATATGGTGCTGCGGGTGAAGCCAAAACCGCTTTTGTGAAGATCCTGCACCGGCGTGAAGGAACCGGCCTGATCGATCTTCCGGATGTCCTCGATGGAAAGACGGCTCTCCTGATCCTCGAATGCGCTCAGATAAGGCACCAGATCATAACGTCCCTTGTCCCCGGACAGCACAAGGGTCGCGGCCGCCAGAGGTTGCATCCAACCCAGCAGCAGCCCGAAAAGAATCCCCATGTTCAGGACAGAGAGCATAAAAAATAATCCCATTAATTCTGATGAGTTCTCGGCTCTTTTGAGTGGGAAGTTGAGGGGCGGGAGGTCCGGAGGTTAAAGGGGTGCGGACAATGCTTCTTCGCGGCTGATAAATGACTTCGTTTTCGTCGCTTTTTTGCAGCTCCACCAAGTTTATATACGCGTGAATTTATGTACATGAACGCGCAGAGTGCCAAGGGTTCTGACGCTTTTCGAAGGAATTGTTTATAATAAATTTCACAGATTAACGTTACGGACTTGAATGAAGGAATGCCCATGAGCAGCGCGCCTGTTTCCCTGGCCTTTACTGAGGACATGCACGGTTTCTGTCATTTCGATGGAAACAACCAGGACTTTGGTCGTGACGATCAGCAGTGCTATGAGCACGCGTTCCAACAGGGCCAGTCCCAGGGCCGCGCCGTCAAGTTCCGATTGACCATTCAGATTCCGGATATCGATCGTTTTGTGAAGGATCCCAAGCTCTGCGCCGAAGCCATCGGCAAAGTCGAGGCGGATGCGGCAGGCGGTGATCTGAAAGTGGAAAAAGGCACCTTTAATCTTTTTGTCCAGCCTGCGTCCGACCAGGCCAGCACCATTGCCCGCGAGATGCATTACACCCTTTATCTGCGCAATCAAAAGGGAGAGCCCTGGACCTTCTATGGCTATAAAACGGTTCGCGATGGAGCCATGGCCGAGGTCTGGGATCAGACCACCACTCTTTATACAAGGCTCTGGAAGGGGCACTCGGACAAGGCTCCGGACAAGGTCGAGGCCCAGGGTATCCTGCACCTGACGGCCGAGGATTTTGCGCGACAGCTCACCACCTTTCGCAGCTCCGGTCGCACGATTCTGGAACGCGCTCGCGCTCTGACTCTGTTCGGTGGTGAATTTATGGGCAACCTCTGGCAGTCCTATGCCCCGGGCTTCATGCAGTCGGAACCGGAACTTTGGTCCAAGGTTGCCATCCCCGTGCACACCGACCGTGGCGTGAGCGAAGCCACCATCACCCACCATCCCTTTGATACCAGGGATGGACTCACCCTGGGTCTGCAGCGTTTTCAGCGCAAGCCCTCCGACGATGTGATTGTGATCCTGCATGGGCTCACCACATCCACGGATATGTTTATCATGCCCGAGCATCAGAACCTCGTGGAGTACCTTCTGGATGAGGGCTACGGTGATGTCTGGTCCCTGGACTGGCGGGGCAGTGGACGCTATACCTATAACCTTGAACCTCACAGTTTCACCCTGGATGATGTCGCGGCCTATGATATTCCCCCGGCTCTGGAAAAAATCCGCGCGGCGGTGGGTCCGAAGGCGCGGCTGCATATCATCGCACACTGCGTGGGCGGCATCAGTACCATGCTGAGCATGGCTCTGCAGTCCTTTCCCGGCTTGGAATCCGTAACGATCAATAGCGTCGGGCTTACACCACGCGTCAGCACCTGGTCACGTTTGAAACTGATGTTCGCGCCTTTCCTGGTGGAAAAGGTTCTGCGTTATCCCTATGTCAGCCCTCGCATGCCGCAGTATCCTGGCCTGGCCTTGGGCAAATGGCTGGTCCCGGTTTTGGCCTTGTTTCATAGGGAATGCCGTGATCCCGCCTGTCACTTCATCAGTTTCATGTGGGGCTCGGGTCATCCGGCCGCCTATCAGCACAGCAACATGAGTGTGCTGACGCACAGCCGCCTGGCTGATCTCTTCGGTGGCACTTCGATGAACTACTATCGGCATATCAGCAAGATGGTGGGCAACGGTCAGGCCTGTCCCATGAAACCCGGGGCCCGCGGGGATCTTACGCTGCCGGGCTCCTACCTCGACGCCTTCTGTCAGAAAAAACAGCCGCGCCTGCTCCTCATCAGTGGCCGGGAGAATCATATTTTCCCTGGTGCCAATCGCGTGCTTTATGAGGAATTGAAAAAGCGTCGCGCGGATCTCGCCGTTCGTTACTGGGAAGTGCCGGGTTACGGCCATCAGGATATCTTCATGGGCCAGCATGCAGCTCGGGATATATTCCCCGGTCTTCTGGCCTTTTTGCAAGGCAAGGAGGCGGGCGTATGAAGTTCGATGCAGAAGCTCTGGTGATCGGTTCGGGTTTTGGTGGTGGCGTTCTCGCCTGTCGTCTGGCCAAAAAATGGCCGCATGACGTCATGGTCGTGGAACGCGGCAAGCGTTATGGCTTCGGCGCCTTTGCCCGCTCGCCGCATGACATGGCCAACAACTTTTTCGTACAAAGAGAGGACGGACACAAACGCCCGCGCTTTGTTCCCAAGGATTCCACGACGGGCCTCTTTGATATTCGCAGCTATGATCACATCGATGTGGTGCAGGCCGCGGGGCTGGGCGGTGGCTCGCTGATCTATGCGAATGTTTACCTGGAGCCACCGGAGGCGGTCTTTGATGAACGCTGGCCTGCGAACTGCAAGAGAAAGGACCTTGAACCTTACTATGCAGTGACCAAAAAAGTCCTCGGGGCCCGGACCATTCCCGTGGATCATGATCCGCGTCGCAGCATGACCCGCACGCAGTACTTCGCGAAAGCGGCCAGTGCCCTGGGACGAAAGTCGGAGCTGGTTCCGCTCATGGTGTATTTCGGCAAGGATCCGGCCAAACCCCTGGCCCCTGGTCTGCAGGAAACCAACCGCTACGGCGCCCTGCAGAGTTCCTGCAATTACTGCGCGGAATGTGACCTCGGCTGCAATATCCGTGCAAAGAATTCCACGGATGTGAATTATCTTCACGTCGCGGAAAACAAGTATGGCGCCCGCATCCTCACCGAACACGAGGCGCAGAGCATCGTGCCCTTGAATGCATCAGGTCATGCCGATCCCACAGCGGATGGGCAGTACGGTTATGAAGTGCTGGTGCGCGATCTGACCAACGGCAACACACGACCCTTCCGCGTCAGGCGGGTGATCAGTTCTGCCGGGACTCTGGGAACGAATGAACTGCTCCTGAAGTGCCGCGACCGCATGAAAACCCTGCCCCGGATCAGCCCCAAACTTGGCGAAGGTTTTTCCGGCAATGGCGACTTCCTGTCCTTTATCGTTGACGCTGATCGACCGGCGAATCCCAATTATGGACCGGTGATCACCCAGCGCATCGATTTCAATCTCTTTGAAAATTTCGACAAGGACCGCGCCTTTATCATGGAGGACGCCTCCTATCCCAATATCCTCGCCTGGTTTATCGAAGGGCAAAAGCCTTTGGTTTTCAAGATGCGGGCCTTCTGGCAAGGGCTAAAGGAAACGGTGCGGACGCTGCTCAAGTATCCGACGCTCGGCCGCATGGGTAGCATCCTGACCCGCTTTTTGGGCGATGACCTGTCGTACAAAGCCAGCGTGCATCTTTGCATGGGGCTCGATAAAAGCGATGGCCGCATGGACCTCGACGCTGCCGGACGGCTCGCCATTCATTGGCCAACGCAAAACAGTCGCAAACTCTATGATGCGATCGATCAATCGGTTCGCCAGTTCAAAAAAGTGGTGAACGGACGCATCATGTTTCACATGCCGACGTGGAATTGGCCTTTGCGCCGCAACGTGACCGTGCATCCCCTCGGCGGCTGTCGCCTGGCTTCGGGTCCGGATCAGGGTGTGACCAGCAGTCAGCCGGAATCCTTCGGCGCCGTGCATCACTACCGGAATCTTTATGTGGCGGATGGCAGTCTCTTTCCCACCGCAGTTGGAGCCAATCCATCGGCGACCATTGCGGCTCTGGCGGAACGTGTGGCCCAGGGCATCACGGGAGAGATGCCGACGGATGATCTTTAAGATTTAACTGGTGTCTAGGATTCACCTGCGACCTGATCCGACGAGCCGGCCAAAGGCTGGCGCAGCGCCTGGGTCAGGTTGCAAATATGCGCGTTGCAAAGATAGGGACCCGGGCCAATCACGTCAGGGCTTTCGATGACCTTGACATAAAGGGGGCCGCCCAGCTTTTCCTGGAAGTGCGGGCTCGTGATTTTGATGAGCGAGTAGGGGCCGATGCGCGTCGTGGTGCGCAGATTGAATTGCAGATAATCCGCCTTCACCAGTTCCGCGGTCATATGCAGCTGGGCGAAGGAATAGGCATGATCAGCGGGTGGAAAGGACGCCTGCTTGTCATTCGAAGTCGGACGCCTCTGCGCAAGTCCCACCAGATATTCGCGCTCGATGAGTTCCGAGAGATTCACCGGCACATGCTTGAGTGTCCAGGTCCGCCGCGGCGCATTGCTGTTCTTGGCGGTGGGACTTTCCTTGCCGCCGATGGTGACGATGCAGGCATGCTCGGGCAGATAACGCAGAAGTTCATAGAAATTGCGTTTGGATTCACCCTGGGTCAGCCGTTCCTCAACAAACACGAGATCCGGGCTGAAAAATTTGGGCTCGTAGATCAGGCTCTGCTTTTGCAGGGCGGTATGGACTTCATATTTGCGTTTATCGAGATACTTGAGCAGCGTCGTTCGCAGCGCCGGGGATTGAATCGCCAGGAAAATCTTCGGCCTTTGTCCGAGGTCGACGCGATGCAGTGTGTCGAGTGTATCAATGATCTTCTGGGGTTCGGCATTGATCACGGCATCCTGATACCAGCTGGCAATGATGGCTTCTGAGAAACGGTAGGTGAGGTTGGTCTGCTGCTTCTGCTGCACCTGCACGTTCACTGTGGAAAGCCCGAGCGCGCTGGCAAAGCCGCCCTCCATTTTCAGGGTATCGCCCACCCGCGGGCAGCTCCTGGTTTCGAGCCAGACCTGCTGCGCTCCAATCCATACAAGGCGGGCCGGCACCACAATGTCGATGGGCTCGGCGACGAATTCGAGATCGCTGTGCAGGGAAAGCACGGATTCGACGCCCGAGGTGGCAAATTCAAAGCGCTGCAGCCATTCGTGATCATCAAGGTCAGCCGGAATAATATCGCGGAAGCCCTCGTTCATGGCTGCGTCCATCAGCGCAAAGTCATTCCGCGAGTTGGAAACCAGAAGCCTGGCGCCATTGATATCGGGGATATTGGCAAAGGCATGCGCATAGCCGATGGCTTCCGCGCTGGGCCATTCATCGCCCAGAATGAGTATTTGTGCGCGTTTGACGCAGATTTCCTTGATTAAAGTCTCGAAGTTTTCGAAAAAGAAAACATGATAACCAATGTCGTCCAGAATGCTGGCGCGTCGATGATGATGATCATCAACGGCAGGCAGCAGCCAATAGACACTGGAACGTTTCATGACAACTCCTTTGGGGAGATTACCCTGAGCGCATCGGCAGACCTGCCGGGGAAAATAAGAGGAAAAGCAGGCGCCCGGTGGAGTCGGCGACCGCAACCGTGGAATAAGGCGGTCATTGTTTCGCGTTTTGGGATAGCCTGCGAATTGGCGTATTGACGGCAATCCGGGTCAATTATTCCCCCAAAGTCATGTCGAATTGTAGACGCATTCATTTTGGGCTGGCATTTGGCGGTAAAAAAGCAGAAAGAATAGCCGACTCAGGATATTTCGTCCTTCATCGGGAGCGTCCTCCGTATGCAACGCGACACCGTCATCATCAAGCCCAAAATCCATCTGGCCATGTCCATGGTGTTGTTGCCCATGATCATCGTTTTCTTCCGACCCACTCTTTGGGAGCTCGTGGGCTTTTTTGTGGTTGATTCCTTCTGTTATATTGCCATGCGTCCCTTTGAAATCCCTTTGTTTCATCGCTATTTCCCCAAAACACGCCTCTTCTTTCCTGACGTGAATCCGCGGCTCTTTGACATTCAGGACTTCAAAGAGCGTATGGACATGTACAGAGCCATGGCCGAGTTTCCACGGCAAAGGGCGCTTTATATCCTGGCGGTGAGTTTTATCAAGGTTATTCCAGGTTTCGCCTATGGCCTCTGGGTCTGGAGCGATCACTACACCGCGATTGAAATCATCCTCAAGGGCTTTGCCGTCTGTGCCTTTACCTTTTCCTATGGGGTGGGCATGGGCTTTCTCGGCTATCACAACCAGGTGAGTGAAACCCTGGAAATCGTGCATCGGAAAAGCAACTGGTCCGAAGTCTTCCGGGCCATCGATCCCTTGCCGAATGAGTCGATGTTTAAACTTTTTGAAGTTCTGGCCATGCTCGGCGTCCTCGTCTTCTGGGTGGGAATGATCTGTCTGATTCCCTTTGAAGGGGGACAGGATTCTCCCTGGCTGTCCCTGCTGCAGATTCTCTATCTCTCCGGCTTTGGCATCTATTTCGTAAGCCAGATCCATGCGACGAGTCGGCGTCAGGTTACGCAGGGCCTTGAGTCGCTCATCACCTATCTCAGTCGTGAAGGCAAGCCTTTGGATCCGCGGGGGCTGCCGCTCAGCACCAATCCCACGCTGGCCTTTTATCAGAAAACCTTCAACGACCTTGTGGAACGCAACGTCGCCAATGAGCAGGAAATCCACCGCTGGATTTTGCGCAAGGCCGAGGATTCCCGTTACCTTCAGCTGGGTCGTGTCACAGGACTTTTCATCCACGATCTTGCCACGCCGCTGACCATCATGGGGCTGTCGCTCACGCAGCTGGAGGAAAAGCCGAACGATCAGGCTGTGGCCCGGCGCTATGTGGAACGGCTGCGTTTCTGTCTTCAGCAGATCAGCGATTTTATCGGCAACCTGCGCCTCTCGCTGCGCGACAGCACGGTCAATGCCCATCAGGCCTCGCCTTATCTTGCCCATCAGGCGGCCACGCGCATGCTCTCGTATCTGCATGAGCGGCCGGCTTACGCGAAACTTTCGCTCCGCTGTGACGTCGATCCCGAGCTGCGCGTTTCCTTTCCGCAGCCCGAGCTGAATCAGATCATTCTCAACCTCTACTCCAACTCCGTGTCCAATCTTCTGGAACACAGGGTGGAAAATCCCAGCCTCGTCATGGAATTTCATGCGCTGGATGCCCAGCATGTGGATCTGATTGTGCGGGACAACGGCACCGGCCTTTCCCTGGAGAATTTTCAATTCATAACCGAGGAAGCGGAACGCCTCCCGGGACAGGAAGGCATTGGCCTGAAATTAACCAAAAGGCTGGTTGAACTTTATGGAGGCAGTCTGAACCTGACCGAATCGGAGGCGCCTCACGGTTCGGCTTTTGTGATTCGCCTGCAGCAGGCTCAGACCGATTTCACACCACGGGATGAATCCAGAGACATGCCGGGAGCTGCGGGAATTCAGAAGGTTGAAATCGCCCGAATACCAGTGGAAGCGTCCCAGGAATCGTAACGCGTACCACCACACCCGCATGTGACCCTTCCGGCGTGAGATCCACTGCCAAAGCTTCGCCAGCGTGTTTTATGGGGGCAGCCGCCGTCGGATGCGTCGGCGCCCCGTTCAGCCAGGCTTCCAGCAGAGGCCGGCGCGCCGGGTGTAGAAAATATTCCTGATGAAAATCCGGGGTCGGCGTGAACTGCGGCTCGTCCGTGGGAACCTCCAGAGGATCCAGGAAAGCCAGACGCTGTACCGCTTCCCCCAGGGCCTTGTGCATGGCCGCAGCGGAATCCAGGGCCGCACCGAAGCCATAGACGGGCGGATGACCGGGATGCCGGGGCCAAAGAAAACAGCCCCGCACCTGAATGCTGCCCAGATCCTTCAAAAGAAACGAACCAAAATCAAAGAGCCGAAATTCGTAAAGCCCCTGCAGACTTTCCAGGGCCGCCGGCAGATTCATGGGGATCCCCTGCGGCCGTAAGGCTCCATACCAGCTGGCGAGCACGAGGTGACGTTCCACGACCTCACAGGCTGCCCGCTCCACGGCGTCCCGAAAATTCACACCGAGCGCCACGCCGTTGGATTTTGCATACTGCATGTGCTCCGGATCCGGTGACTTCTGAAAAAGCATGGCACCGCTCGTAAAACCAATTTTCCGGGACGTTAAACTGAGCAAGGGCCAGACCTTTTGAGCCGGCTGATCCAGTGCCCGCATCAAAGCCAGGCGCTCCTGCAATTCGAGCTGCGCAATATCAAGTGAAGGTTCATTCCAGCCCGCCCAGCTGCCTGTGATCACCTTCTGATCCTGCGCGCGCTGGCAGGCATAACCGCGCAGATGGAGACGACAGTCCGCGATCATGCGGGTTTCTTCCAAGGCATCGATCAAAGTCCAACCGGGGGCCAGCTCAAGCTGGGGCCCGGCTTCAAGCGGCTTGTTCATGGGGCTGACTCAAGGCTGTGCAGAATTGCCAGTAACGTTCCATGATGCCATCCAACACGCGACAGTAGTCCGCGCAATGGTCAACGGTAAGACCGACCCGGACGGCAGCCTCAGCCCATTCCGCTACGTGGTGCTGGTCGAGCTCCGCATGCTTGCCGATGATGGTCATCATGCTCTGCGGAATCCGGCTGTTGCGTTCAATGGCGTTGAGCGAGGCCGGACCAGCCAGAACGGTAAAGTATTCGGCATAGAGCACATAGATAAAATAATCGAAAGGATTGCGGCGGATCATGGCCTCGTTGCTGGCGATGAAGGCACGCATCTCAGGCAGAATGCCAGGTCCCGCCACCATCTGGGGGAAACGTTCCTTGAGGGCCTTCACATCGTCATGACCCCATTGATCGTGCCCGACCTCTTCGCCCAATTTTTCCGCAAAATAAGCGGCCAGGACCGGATAACCCTGGGTCGAGGCGAGATCCCGGGCCAGAGTCAGATGCTGCGGCGTATGCGCCGTCAGAAAACTTACGTTCTGCAGAAAGCTGCTGAGTTCTGTGACGGTCAGGCTGCCATCAAAGATGCGTTGATAGAAGCGATTCGATTTTTTCAGAGATCGAAAGTAATTCTGAATATGATGCGTTAGATTGTGATAGATTTCCATGGGAAAACCCTTGTGGCAAGTGAAGACCCGCTTCAGGAAGCGAAGCGGGTCCAGTTTCAACTCACAGAGTTGTCAAAGCGTATTTCTTTTTCATGGTACGACTCCTGAATATGGTTTCTGGGGCCCATCCCCATTTCCTGCTATTTCTTGCCCGCCGGCCGCTGCATCGCGGCGATATCACTGGACGCGGTCATGGAGAACAGCCGCGCACACTGCTCACGGTCCTCATCCTGCAAATAGCGGGTCATATGCAGGAGAACACCCCAACGTTCCGAATAACCGAGCGAGCTGACCACACAGCCCATCTTGTTGAGCACATGAAGATGATGCTGATTGCTCGGAGCCACATCACCTTCGATGCGTCGCACACCATGGTCTTTCATGATGCTGGCCAAAAGTTCAAAGAACATGGGATAGAGGCCCAGATTCTGATAATCCGGATGAACGGCAATATTACGGAAGTTATAACTGCTCCAGTCGAGCAGGGAACCCACAGCCAGACCCATGACGCGATCACTCTCTGCCAGATCCTGGAAGACGAAAAAATCGCCGAGCTCTTCGTAATATTTCTGTTTCGCATCGGCAGCGCCGTCGTCCTTGAAACGACTCTCCGTGGCATCGCGCTGGTAAACCTCGGGAAAAAGCTGATGAACCAGCGGCCAGGCCTCCACAGCCGCGATGCGATCGACCACGATGTTCGCCGTCAGAGTTCGGGGGAAATGCAGTTTCCAGTCCAGACCCCAGATTTTTTGGGCCAGGGATTCCGAATCCTGAGTTTGAAGCGACTGTTTTCGGGGCTGGATTTTTTGAACGGAAGCCATCTTTTTTCCTTTGCCGTGACGCAACACTCCACCCTCCTTCGTAGGCGTGGCGTTTTAATTGAGTTAAGATTCCTTAACAGCACGAGCGCTGCAATTAGCGCTCTGCGATCAACGGCATGGCTGAAAGTTGCGATGAATTTGCCGGCGGGACGCGGACTCTTTTCCAATGGCAGGATAAGGATCAGGAGTCAATCTGTTCAAGTCAGTCCTCGTCCTTGTCATCAGGGACTTCTTTCAGGAAGGGCAGCGCCTTCACATCGACCGGCTCGTCATGGATTTCTTCCACAAACAGGATGTTGTGATACGGGATATGCATGGAGATGGTATTGCGGAAGCGCTTGCTCGCCGCGTCCTCTTCCGGAAGGATAATCATCTTGGTGGCATCCTTGAACACAAAGTCGCTCAGACAAACCAAGCCGGGCAACGTGCTCGGCTCGACCTGCCGCACCAGAGCTTCCATCGGGGCTGTCTGGCTTTTTTCCACAAATCGTACGCGGTAAATATGCTCTTTTTTCATCCAAGTCCTCATGGCGTGTCAGTGGTTTCAAGGCGGCGGTCTAGCCCGGTTTTCTCTTGCCTTGAGCCCTTCGTATGCTAAAACTAACCGGTTCCGTTCGTAAACGCATTTCCAAGAACAAAGGTAATTCATGAAGCCCCTGACCCCCCATTGGGCCGACCAGGCTGCCGCACGCGTGGCAGCTGCATGCGGCGACAAAGACTCGTATACCGTGGCGAGTGGTATCACGCCCAGCGGAGTTGTCCATATCGGTAATTTCCGTGAGGTCATCACGGTCGACCTCGTGGCGCGAGCCCTGCGCTCATTGGGAAAAAAGGTGCGTTTCATCTACAGCTGGGACGACTTTGATACACTGCGTAAGGTTCCCGTCAACCTGCCCAATCAGGAGATGCTGACCGAAAATCTGCGGCGTCCGATCAGCCGTGTTCCCGATCCTTACGGCGAAGACAAGAGCTACGCAGCCCATAATGAACGCGTCTTTGAAGAGGAATTGAAGCAGGTCGGGATCGATCCTGAATTTTTGTATCAAAGTGAACGCTATGGTTCCGGTCTTTATGCGGAACAAATCAAGGTGGCTTTGGAAAAACGCGATGTGATTCGCAAGATCCTGGATGCCTTCCGGGCGGAACCTTTGGCCGCCGACTGGCTGCCGACCACGATTTACTGCAGTCGCTGCGAGCGCGATCGCATGGAATATGAACGTTATCCAGGCGGTTATGATTATTCCTATAAGTGCGGCAGCTGCGGCCTTGAGGAAACGATCGATATCCGCAAAACCTCCAATTTGAAATTGAACTGGCGAACCGACTGGCCGATGCGCTGGGCCTATGAAGGCGTGGACTTTGAGCCAGGTGGCAAGGATCATTCCAGTGATGGCGGTTCCTATGACACCGGCAAGCGCATCGTGAAGGAAGTCTGGGGCCGGGAAGCGCCGCAGTACCTGCAATACGATTTCGTGTTGATCAAAGGCGGAACGGGGAAAATGTCCTCGTCCAAAGGCGAACTGATCACCCTGTCGGAAGCCATGGCAGTCTATGAACCCCAAATGGTGCGGTGGATCTTTGCCAACCAAAGACCCAACACCGATTTTGCGATCGCCTTTGATACCGATGTGATCAAGGTCTACGATGAATTCGATCGCGCCGAGCAGTTCGTTCTGCAGCCTATGCCGCAAAATCCAGGCAAATGGCCGGTCATGCGGCGCGCCTATGAACTGTCCTGCCTGGGGGAGGGCGAAGTGCCGGCTAAAGCTCCCTATCGCGCGCCCTTCCGTGAACTCACGGGCCGTTTGCAGCTTTGCGATGGTGATGTGGAGCGGACCTGGGCCGTTTATTACAAGGACAAGGCGGTCACACCCGAGGAAAAAGCGGCCTTCCGCAGTCGGGCCGAACGCGCCTGGAATTGGGTGCAGGACTATGCGCCGGACGAGTTCCGTTTCTCCATTCACAAGGAAGCGGTTCCTGTGGCGATGTCGGAGCAGCAGAAGGCGGCAGTCGTGGCTCTGCGCGGACTCTTGCAAGGACTTGACCTCGCGTCCATCGAAGCGAAGGATTTAAACCAGCGCCTCTATGATGATATCATTCATACGACAGGCTGCGATGGCAAAGAGTTTTTCAGCGCCGTCTATCAGAAGATTATCGGTCGCGATCAAGGTCCACGTCTGCCGGGCTTCCTCAAGGAACTGGGCAATGATCGCGTCCTGAAGCTTTTGGCAGACGTCTAAGCCGTCGCTCCACACTCGAGGAGGGGCTGATGTTGGATCGGCGGCGTTTGGGTATCCTGCTGACGGTATCGGGTTTGATTGCGATCGGCGGATGCACGTATTTCCGACAAATGATCGGCTGGGTGGCGGAAAAACCTCAAATCCAGCTGGTTCAGATCGATGTCCAGTCCTTCAGCGTGCATCGCATCGAGCTGGTTTTTGTGCTCGATATCATCAATCCCAACGCCTTTCGGGTGGAAATCGAAAACCTCGACTATCGGGTCCGCGGACTCGATATGGAGCTTGGCAAGGGTCAGCACAGTCAACCGATTGTGCTGGAAGCCAAGGAACACAGCACGGCCCGTCTGCCCTTTTCCGTGGACCCCGAGGTGGCGCTGCAGCTGATGAAGAAGTATATGAAAAATCCCAAGGATCTGAAACTCAAGCTGTCGGCCCGGCTGCATCTCGGCACGGCCTTCGGCGCGATGAATATGCAGTTCGAAGACGAGAAGATTTTGCTCAAGGGTTTGCCCCAATAACATGCAGCTGAGAAGGTGGAGCATGATGAAGCGCCCGCGGATATTCCTCACAGGAGCCAATGGACAGGCAGGATTTGAAATCTGGCAGGCCCTGGCGCCACTGGCCGATATCAGCGCTTTTAAAGGACCTCATGATCGGGTTGCGGCCATTCCCGCCGAAACGCTTGATCTGTGCGATGCCGCCGCCTTGGAGCAGGCCATTCGCCAGGTGAAACCCGACCTCATCATCAATCCGGCCGCCTACACCGCGGTGGACAAGGCGGAGAGCGAGCAGGACAAGGCCTTCCTGGTCAATGCCACCGCTCCCGGGGTGATCGGTCGCGTGGCGCGCGAGGTGGGAGCCGCCGTGGTGCATTTTTCCACGGATTATGTCTATTCCGGTGAAGGCACCAGTCCCTATCACGAGGATGAACGCATTGCGCCGATCAATGTGTATGGGCAAAGCAAGTGGCAGGGTGAATCCAATCTGATGGCCAGCGGGGCCGCCTCTATCACACTGCGTACATCCTGGGTTTATGGTGTCTACGGCCATAACTTTGTCAAAACCATGCTGAAACTTGGTCGCGAACGCGAAACCTTGAAAATCGTGAATGATCAGCACGGAGCGCCCACCAGTGCCCGCACGCTGGCGAACTTCGTCCAGCACCTCGTGCAGCTCGGTCGTACGCACGGTTTTCCGGCCACTTTCAGCGTCCATCAGGGCGTTTATCATCTGACCGATCGCGGCTGCACCCACTGGCAGGCCTTCGCCACGGAAATTTTCCGTATCGCCCGCAGCTACGGAGTGGATCTTGCGGTAAAGGAAGTGGACGGCTGCCCCAGTTCGGATTATCCTACACCTGCGAAGCGACCCCGGAATTCCCGTCTGTCCTTGACCCGCATCGAGGAAAGTTTCGGCTTCCAACCCCCACGCTGGCAGGATGCCCTGGCTGCGATGATGGCCCCGCTCCTGGGCCTTTGATTTTCAATTAGTATGGCTTATGGATTTCCATAAGTTTTTGCCCATAACCGGGTCTCTGGCTCGTCCAGAAACCCGGTTTTTTGCATATTTCGCAAGTTTTGCAAGTTGGTAAGAATCCTAAGAAAAATGAAATTTTTCTCAAGTTTTGGCCGATTTTTCCGAGGAGATATGAAAGCTTTATCCCGGAGTATCCCCATGAGAATTCATTTGGGTCTTGCGTTGACCGGATTGGTCTTCGGTCTCGCCCTTGCGACGTCTGCAGCCGCGTGGACGTCTGATGAATTCAATGAAAGCATGTCGGCGTATTTAACCAGTCGGATGCCCCAGCGTCCCACGACGCCCATCCCCGGCGGCAAAGCCCTGCTCGCGGCTTATCATGATGCTCCGATCCGTAAACGCGAAGAGGCCGTGCTCGATGCTCTGCAGCGCGGCTACTTTCCTGATTTCATGCGAAAGCTGAAGGCGGTGACCATTCAGGAGAAAGGTCATACGCTCACGTTTTGGGTCATGCCGGATTATGTGGCTATCGGCAACAATGAGGATTCCGTGCTGATACCCTTGAGCTTCGTGAGCGCCCGCAAACTCGCGAGCAGCTGGGATTTCGTTCTGCCCACACCGAAGATGGTGGATGCCATCTTTCATCAGGCGGAATGCGTGATGTGGCCGCGCATCTTCAGTCCCGCCACGGAAATGAACAGTGTCGCCTGGCTGGAAGCCCATAATGATTTGATTCGTTCGCAGCGCTTTATGGAATGGGATTTCACCCGCCTTGTCGCCGGTCATAAAAAAGATATCGTGCTCTCGTCGCGCCTGGTGCATCAAGGCAAGAGAATTGCGATCTATGGCTGGCAGAACATTCGGAACGGCGAAAACATTCAGCCGCTTTCCACCTGGCACGGGGATCGTTATGTGGATTACAGCCACGGTCTGCGGCTGGTGGGTTCGTGGGCCATGCTGGACGGCAAAATGCAGCCTCTGAAACAGATCATGGCGGATCCTGAACTCAGCGCACTGGTCAGTCGCGAAGGTCCCATTCCTGTCGATTATCTGTTACGCGAACCGGTGGAAACCGCCGCGCAGCTCTAAGTTACTCCCCTGGTACAATTATTGAGAACCCGTTGGGGCCAACCGGCCCCTGCAAAATGCGGTCATTGACATCGTTGGCAACTGATTGGATAAGAGGAAAACCGATTTTCCCTAGCCATGGATGTCGCCTATGTCGCGTACCCTGTCTCGAAAGCTTAGTCTCCTCAGTCTTCTGCTGCTCCTGCCGGCCTGTCAGTGGAAAAAGGACAAACACCCTGCAACGGAGCAACCCGGTCTCTGGTCCAAACTTCCCGAACCGCTTTACCCTGAGTCCAACACCGATGTTCAAAAACTGCCGCGCATCCTCATCGAAAATGCCCGGATCATGCTGGCGACGGGCGCGAGCATCCCGCAGGGCTATGTGTATATCGAAGGGGGACTCATTCACAAAGTCGGTGAAGGCGCGGCGCCTGAAACCAAGGATGCCCTTCGCATCGATGGACGCGGCAAGGTTGTGACTCCAGGTATCATCGACATGCATTCGCATATCGGTGTTTATCCTTTGCCGGGTGCCAAGGCGCATCAGGACGGCAACGAAGCCACCCATCCCACCACGCCGGATGTCTGGGCGGAACATAGTTTCTGGCCGCAGGATCCTTCCATCTGGCGGGCACTGGCGTCGGGAGTGACCACCATTCATGTGCTGCCTGGTTCCGCCAATCTCATCGGAGGACGCACGGTCACCTTGCATATGAAACCGGCCCCTTCGGTGGCGGCCATGCGTTTTCCCGAAGCGCCTCAGGGGATAAAAATGGCCTGTGGCGAAAATCCCAAGCGCGTCTATGGCGACAAGAGCGGGCCTTCGACCCGCATGGGCAACGTCGCCGGGTATCGCAAGCTCTTTCAGGAAGGCTGGGAATATCGCCAGAGCTGGCTGGATCATGAGCACGCCATGGAACGCTGGAAGAAAAATGGGGACAAGGACCGCCCCGTGGCGCCCAAACGCGATCACGCGCTGGATACCATCACGCGGATCCTGAATGGTGAAATCCTGGTCCACGTGCATTGCTATCGTGCCGATGAAATGGCGATCATGCTCGATCTGGCCAGGACCTATGGTTTCCGCATTCATGCCTTTCATCATGCGCTCGAAGCTTACAAGCTTCGCGAGCGTCTGGTGGCGGAAAAGGTGGCGATCGCCACATGGGCAGACTGGTGGGGCTTCAAGATGGAAGCCTTCGACGGCATTCCCCTCAATGCTCCCATGCTGCATGCAGCCGGAGGCATGCCGACCATCCATTCGGATTCGGAGGACGAAATTCGTTATCTGAATCTTGAAGCGGCGAAAGCGCAGACGGCAGCGCGTGAGTTCGGCATCGAAATCAGCGATGACGAAATTCTGCAATGGATCACCCGCAATCCGGCGATCGTGCTCGGCATCGATAAGAAAACAGGCACCATTGAGGAAGGAAAGATGGCGGATATCGTGCTGTGGGATCGTCATCCCTTCTCGGCCTATGCCAAGCCCGACAAGGTTTTGGTCGGCGGCGAGATCCTCTTTGATCGCGGCCCGCAGGTTTATCCGCTTGGGGATATGGAGCGCGGCATTCGCAACTTTGGTTTGGGTGACCGCGGTTCGCAAAAGGATCCGCTGCCGGGTATTGGCATTCCGGATCAGAAGGTGCAGACGCCGCTTCCGGCTGAGCCACGGCTTCACGATAGTTTCGTGATTGAACATGCCACGGTTGAGACCGGCACGGGTCAACGCCTGGCTGATACCAGCGTCTGGGTGGAAAAGGGCGTGATCCAGGCGATTGGTGCCCACAGCGCGGCCCCGGAAATTCCACGCGTGGACGCCCAGGGACGGGTGCTGACGCCCGGCTTCATTGAAAGTCAAACGGCGATGGGCGCGCTGGTGGTGGAAATGGAAAAGGATGGGCAGGATCATGATGCCGGCGAGGGATTGAATCCGGCCTTCCGCGCCCTGGATGGCTGGGATCCCTTTTCACTCCGCATGCCGATCGCCCGGGAACAGGGTGTGACCACGGTCGTGGCCAAACCCAGCGGTGGAATCATCTCCGGTCAGGGTGCAGCGCTCGACCTTTCCACCAGCGTGACCGCTACGCAAACACCTGCGACGCCGCTCATGTTCGGTTCGCTCACCGGCGGAAAAAACCGGGGGCAAACCTGGTTGAAACTGCGCGAGGCCTTTGAAGATGCCCGTTATTACAAACAGCAGGGGGGTCTCAAGGCCCTGCATGCCGCCCAGCTGAGTCTCCGGCCTTTGCATCTGGACGCGCTCTACGAAGTCATGCAGGGGCGTCTGCCTTTGATTCTGACCCTGCATCGTCAGGCGGATGTCCTGACGGCGATTCAGTGGAAGAAGGAAATGGCCGCGCAGGGTTTTCCTTTGAAGTTGATCCTGAGTGGGGCGGGGGAAGCCTGGCTGGCGGCCAAGGAACTGTCCGCGGCGAAAATTCCGGTGATCCTCACCCCATCACGGCAAATGCCCCGCAGCCTTGATGAACTGCGTGTGCGGGATGATCAGGCCACACTGCTGATGGAAGCCGGAGTGGATGTGATCATCAGCACGGACGATGTGCGGGTGGGGCGTTTGCGTCAGGAGGCGGCACGCGCCGTGGCCTTCTCCCTGCCTTATGCGTCCGCGCTCGCGGCCATCAGCAGTGTTCCGGCTCGTGTTCTGGGTCTTAAGGATCGGGGTGCGATTGAAGTCGGCAAGCGTGCTGACCTTGTGCTCTGGTCCGGTGATCCTTTCGAACCACAAAGTGCGGTGCAGAAGCTTTGGATTGCCGGGAAGGATATGGACCTGAATCATCGGCAGAAGGAACTGGCGCGCGCCTACCTTGCGAAAGCTCCCACGACGCCTCCCGAAGCGAAGTAGTTCCACGAAAGAAAAAAGAAAGCCGGTTCCGAGGAACCGGCTTCAAAGATGCTTAGTATAAGTTACAGGAACATAGGAGTTCCGATTGATCAGGCACCAACAACCATCAAGATAGCGACCAGCGTTGCGGCTACACCCAGGCCGAGGATCAAAGTCGCCATTACGCTTTCAGACATGACGTCCATGAGGTTGTTTTCTTCGGGTGTGTGATGGATGGTTTTCATGACTTCTTTCCTTTATCTGAACTGCGCTGGTCTTGAACTTCCTGAAGCCGCGCATGAATTGAAATCAGCTTCCGGTTATCAGACGATCTCATCGTCTTTTTATTGCATCAGCATCATCTGCTGACATCTCCAATCTATGCTTTTTTTCGGACGAATCAAGCATCAGTATGCACTATTTTTTCAAAGGATGGGCTTCTGGCCAGCCGGTTAGTCGTTAAGATGATGCTGAAGAAAATCCGGAAGATCTTGAAACGCAAGGGTTTAAAGGCTGAATAAGAATCGCCTGGCTGAACCACCAGGCGCTGAAATTTTTTTTTTTGAGAAGCGTCCTCAGAACGATTGAATGAACGGCCAGCTAACGATTTGGTTTCAAAAAACCACTAACTGGCTCGCCGGTCAAGCCTTTGGCTGCATGGGATAGCGGGTTTTGTTGCTCTTCATGCGATCAAACAAGGAGTCATGATAAAACTTCAGCTTTGCCTCAAGTTCATCGTGCCAGGACAGGGGAAGATCATTCGCAACGTGGTCGATCGCCGCGCGTGTGAGCTGAGGGATGGATGATCATCGCGCTCATTTTGTTTTCCATTCATGGCCGCCTGGCCAATAGAATTCCTGAAGGACCGCCTGGGAAAGGCCGCCGCAGCCTGTGCTCTGACGGATGAGGATGGCACCGGATCAGGTATTCATGCCTGTATGACACGCCTATTCCGCGGGTTTATCCGAACTAAAATTGTTCAAGATGCATTCTTGTGAAGGATGGGGGACTTTTGAATGGCCTGGGATCGGCGCTTGTAAGTTTCCAGCAGTTTCCATTCAACAGCCGGAATATCCTTCAGCACCACATGGGGAATGAGATAGCCGCGACTGTTCTCCAAAGCCTTCAGCTGCAGTTCCAGCGGCGCATGATCGGTGATCACGTTGTCCTCGTAACAGAACTGACCAGGCTTCAATTCCTCGGCATAGCCTTCGCGGAAGAGCGAGAGGCGGCCGGTTTCCAGGATAAAGACGAAGTGTCCCGTAAAGTGCGAGATCACCTGCTGATCCTTGATTTGAATTTCGTAAACCGACTTGGCGATCTTGTTCAAAAGGGGCGACCACTTGATCGATTGGAAGAGGTCGCTGTTTTGCAGCATGCGCCGACGGCTGATGTTTTTGCTGAAACTTTCCTTCAGGTTGTAACGCTCCAGGAAGGAATCAAAGATCCGCCGGGGAATGCGCAGAATCTCGGCAAAGCTTTTCGAAATCAACTGATGCAGGGGACAGTCCGGGTCATCCCCGACGAGGTAACCCGCCACATACTCCAGGCCGAAGGGCACTTCGCTTTTCGGAGCCGCCACGATCCCGCTCAGCACGAGGAAAATATCCTGGGCATGGCCGGCCTGGCGAACCAGGGCGCTGCCGGGCTCCAGGGATTCGATCGGCTGATTCAGCAGTTCATAGAACGAACTGAAGGGGACCGTCGGAAAGTAGTGATGCAGGGAACGCGCCGCCACTTCATGACGGTTATCGATATGGCTTTTCACCAGATGATCGATCTGACCAAAAAGCGCCCTTGTCCCGATCGACAGCTGACTCGGCGTCAGTTCGTCAGCCGTGTGGGCCAGAATGATTTTCTTGCTGCGATCGCCCTGGAAGTCCTCGGCATGACCGTGAATCATGCCGCCACCGATATCGATCTTTTTCAGATCGGCGGGCTGCAGATAGAGGTCCTTGATGCGCTGGAAATATTGCATCGTGATGCCAGGCTTCTGCTGATCGGGTTCGATCATCCGTTGCAGAACGGAGAAGGAACAGATATCCGCCAGGTGATGATAGGTACGATGACCATTTTCCGTCACGGTGCGGAACTGGAAGGTGTTGGTTTCCACCGGGTGGGGTGAGTAACTGGGTTGCACTTCCAGACCATCGATATTGTTCCACTGTTCGGGCACGAGGTCATGGATGGTAAAGAACCGTTCCAGAACCGGGAATTTCACCGACAGCAGCGCCTGCATTTTCTTGTTGACCGAATGACGAACGACGCTCGTGGAATAGTACTCGAGCTTGCGGTCGCCGAGCATGAGTTCGGTGAGGCCTGCAAAGTGATCGTCGTGACCGTGGGTTTGAAATATCCCGCGGATGGAATTCAAACTGAGACCCAGCGCACGCAGGGTATGCGTGATATGCGGGCCGGCATCGATCAGATAGACATCCGGACCATAGCAAATGATACTCGCCATCGCCGGGCGGTGAATATCCCAGCCATCGCCTTCACCGCTGTGGATGACCGAGAAAAACTCGGGTGCGAAACGCTGGAAGTTCAGCTTATAGGTCGGCTGATAGGCTTCATGCGGCGCGAGGTTCAGATCCACGTCGACAGAATCCTGCTCCACGCTGATGCGGAACTTGTTGATGCCGGTGCGCCGGATCAAAACGCCGTTGATGTTCATGGGATCATCACCGAGGTGCCGGCAGTCGATCAGATCATGCGTGGCCTGAATCCTGCCAAAGGCAAACTTCAGTTTCAAACGCATCATCTCCGCCGCCTGCTCACGCGACATGCCCGCTTCCACCAGCTCGTTCTCATCGATCAGACCGTAGTTGCCGCGGAAGACATAATCCAGCTGGGCCCCGATCTGCTCAGGGTTGCCGATCATGATGGGTTTGTCCTTGGAGAAGCCCGGATGATTCGGAATCAACATGCCCTGACGGTAGAACATCTGCAGCATGGTAAATTCAGCAAGGTTCGCGAACTGTCCATTCTGAATGCCAAGGTCGGACAGGAGGAGGCAATTGGGGCCGGTTTCATGCAGCATCGCGTTGTTCGCCTGGTTGCGAATCACACCATGCTTGATAAGATGCTTGACGCTATCGGCGGGACAGCCAGCCTGCAGGAAAACCTTCCTGCTGGGGACCGACACCCAGTAAAGCCCCGGAGCAATCTTTTTGTAATCAATTAAGCCCATGAAACTCCCATCTCCACTCAGCCTATCGGCCCCCCTTGGTCGGAGTTGAGCGGCATCTTTTGCCGCGCCCTTACCTTAAGGTACAAATATCCCGATGCTGCCCCATGGTCCTTCAATAAATTCCTGCCAAAGCCTTTGGCAATTCAAGCTCAAAGCAGGTGGTCGCTTCATTCAAATTAAAATCAAGACGACCCGGCGCGCGAAGCACAATTCTGCGCGCCACATGCAGGCCGCTGTTCGTTGAACCCTCGGAACGTTCCGTGACCGGATCGAATAGCCGCAAGGCCTGGGCTTCTGTCAGACGCGGCCCCCCACAGGTGAAGCGCAGCAGCACATGATCGACGAAGGTCATGCCGGTAATGTCCAGCCATTTATCCTGATCCAGGAGCATCTCCAGGCGCTGACAAAGGGTTGTGATGAGGCTGATGCTCACCTGCATCAGGTCCGCTGGATGGATCATCAGCGTTTCCTGCGGCAGCGTCGTGGTCAAACGCACACCGATTAAACGCAGGCGCGGACCCAGAAGATTCACGGTTTGCGTCAGCGTCTGATCGAGCCGGCAGAGCCTTTGGGATCCATGGGGCTGATGAAAGGCGAGAATGCCGTCCATGAGCAGGCGGGATTTCTGCGCCAGGTTCATAAGATGCATATGCGTGCCGGCCAGGGCCACGACCCGTTCCAGGAGGTCCAGCTGGGAAGGAGGAAGCTCCTGGAGGACCTGCCAGATTCTGGTCTTGTCCGCCGTCGGCAGCTGAGCCGGCGCAAGCTGAAGACGCAGGGCCCGCAAAAGGTCAAGGCCAGGCTTTCCATCCTTGGGCAGAGGCAGCGCTTCAAGGTCAATATCCTCAGCACTTTCCTGTTCATTCAAAAACACCTGGCTGAATCCCGGGCCCAGGCGTTCTGCGGCGGGCAAGGCCTGCAGAGCCTCCTCACAGAGCCGCTGGGCGGCATCCGGGGCATGACGACCCGCCCAGATGTGGCGGATTTCGCGACTGAGATCGGTGATCAATTCCCCGAGCTGCGCGAGCTTTTCCCGCTCTTCCATCAGGGCGATGCGTTTGGTCAAACGCTGGCGGCTTAAAATATTGCGAACGCGCAGGACAAGTTCCTGCGGGATGATGGGCTTGCTCAGATAATCATCCGCACCGAGATCAAGCCCATGCATGCGATCCTCTTCCGCGGCGCGGGCGGTGATCAGAATCACCGGAATGGGCGCGAGGCTGGAGTCGAGCTGTTTTTCCTGCATCACCTGCTCACCGGAAAACTCGGGCATCGCGAGGTCGAGCAGCACCAGATCCGGGCGATCGGCCCGCATGCGGGTCAGCGCCTCGCGGCCTCCAAAGGCACGGCTGACCCGATAACCCTGGGGCGTGAGTATCTCGTGGATAATCTCGCAATTGATCTCATTGTCATCGACCACCAGAATATGGACCGCATGACCATCCATTTTCAAAAGGTTGTGACTGGGTGCGCTGGATGCAGGCGTCGGCTCCTGTTTGCCCTGAGCGGCCAGTGGGGATACCGTCACCGGGTTCTCGTCATGCACGACGCTTTGCTCAGGAATGACGAGCGTAAAGCGACTGCCGACCTGAGGCTCCGCACTGATTTTCATTTCACCCTGCATCAGGCGCAAAAGAATACGGACCATGGCCAGTCCCAGGCCGCTCGAATCCGGCTCCTCCTGATCATCGAAGATGCGGCTGATCTGTTCAGAAGTCAAACCCACGCCCTGGTCGCTGACTTCAATGGTCAGCGCCCGATGACGGCGACCGATGACCAGCCGCACGTGATTGCGTTCCTCGGCTTTGCCGAACTTGAAGGCATTGCTGACGAGTTTGCGCAGTATCATCAGAATTTTCGCGTAATCATGGATGAAGACCTCGTCCTCATCCTTCCAGAGTTTTTTGCTTTCAAACTGCACCTCGGGGTAGCTGAGGCGCAGGTCTTCGGCGATGGTTTCCATGTCGAGCATCAGCTGGGGCAGGGCTATTCGGGAATTATGCAGCTGCAGTTTTCCGCGGCGCCCTTCAGCCAGATCCAATATGGTGGCGATCTGATGCCGCAGTGATTCCCCGAGCCGCATGCACGTGCTGAGCTGCAGGCGCGCATCCTGTGGAAGGGGACCGTAATGACCCTGAAGGAGCTGCTGCAGAAAGTCCATCATGCCGTTGAGAGGGGTGCGTAACTCATGAGAACTGCCATGAAAAAGCGTGGTGCGGAATCGATCCTCGGCCAGCACCTCGTCCCGATGTTTGCACGCGTTGTCGGTCTTGATGATCTGTTCGCGAAGGCGATGCTGAAGCCTGGTGATTTCCTTTTGTAGAACGAAGCAAAAGTAGATGGCCGCGCCGAGTAATAGGGCGAGCAGAAGGCTGAGCCAGGGCCAAAGACTGGACAGGGGGCCATCGGCGGCATAGGCACACCCGCTGCCGAGCCCAAGACTCAGCAGCACGAGCGCGGATTGTGCCGGAAAACCGCTCATCGACCCCAACTTTCCTGAGAAATCCTGAGTCGATTATCGGCAAGTCTGCGAAAATCCTCAGCCGATGCTGGTCCGGCCGCCGAGGTAGGGTTGCAAAGCTTTTGGAATGCGTACCTTTCCATCCGCTGTTTGGTGATTTTCCAGGAACGGAATCAGAACGCGCGGTGTGGCGATCGCCGTGTTGTTCAGGGTGAAGGCGTGGATATTCTGCCCATTCTTATCCTTGTAACGCAGCTTCAGGCGGCGGGCCTGGAAGTCGTAAAAGGTCGAGCAGCTGTGCGTCTCGCCATAGGCATTCCGTGAGGGCATCCAGGTTTCAATATCGTGCTTGCGCACCTGCCCCTGACCCAGGTCACCCGTGCAAACGTAGACCACGCGGTAAGGAAGTTCCAGAGCCTGCAGAACGGCCTCAGCATTGCCCAGGATTTCCGCGTGCAGCTGTTCCGATTCCTCAGGATCCGCATGGCCGATGATGACCTGTTCCACCTTTTGGAATTGGTGCACCCGATAAAGACCGCGCGCGTCCTTGCCATAGGTTCCTGCTTCGCGCCGGAAGCAGGTGCTCTGCGCAAAGTAACGGAGAGGCAGCTGCTCATCCTTCAGAATCTCACCGGCATGATACGAGGTCAGGGACACTTCCGAAGTGCCGACCAGAACCATCTCATCGCGTTCGACGAGGTAGGCCTGCTCGCGTCCCACCGGAAAATATCCGGTGCCGACCATCGCCTCCTCTTTGACAAGGACGGGAATGGCGAGCTGCGTATAACCCTTGTTATTCAGGGAATCGACTGTCAAACGCAGGATGGCCTGCTCCAGCTGCGCGCCGAGTCCTCGCAGGACATAGGAGCGACTGCCGGCGAGTTTCACGCCGCGTTCCACATCGAAGAGATCGAGTTTTTCACCGATTTCGACGTGATCCTTGAGTTTGAAATCAAAGCGGGGCACTTCACCCCAGCGTTTGACTTCCACATTCTCACTATCATCCTTGCCCAGTGGAACGTCGTCGCGGGCCGGGGCGGGCACGAGCAGCATCAGCTGTTCAAACTCCGTGTTCAGCTCGCGCACTTCATTTTCCAGAGCCTCAAGACGGGGTTTGAATGCGGCCACCTGGGATTTCAGGGTGTCACGCTCAGCGGGACTGGCGCTGGCTATGGCTTTGGAAATGCGATTCCGGTCGGCCTGAAGTTGTTCCATCTCGACTTGTTTTTTCCGCAGGTGCTCGTCCGCTGCGAGCAGGCGATCGAGGTCGACGCCCATGCGTTTATCTTGGATGGCCTTGCGTACTTTATCCGGATGTTCGCGAATGAATTTAATGTCGAGCATGGTATCTTCAGCTTCCTTTTCCTTGGCAAACGCTGCGGGTTCTTCATAGCCCACTCAACTTAGGCGCCCATCATACAGAAGGCGCCCTGCCATGGAAAGTCCAGACGCAGGGCGGCTCCAGGGCTGTCAAAAAAGGCTGGACCATCTCCACATTTTCACCTAAGAAATCCTGCTCGAATGGAAACTTATGATACGAGAGGCTCCTATGAATAAGTCAAATCCTTTTGAAGCCTTGGGTCTGCCCCGGGATCCCTTGCTCCTGGCACCTTTGGCCGGAGTCTCGGATCATCCCTTTCGGCGAAGCTGTGCCGCCCAGGGCGCGGATCTGACTTATGTTGAAATGATTTCGGCCACGGCCCTGCTCTACGAGAGCCGTCGTACCTATGACATGCTGAAACGTCACAGCTCGGAGTCGATTCTGGGTGTGCAGGTCACCGCAGCCTCGGCGGATGATATGGGCCGTGCGGTGGAAATCCTGGCCCGCCATGACTTTGAAACCATCGACATCAACATGGGTTGTCCGGTGAAAAAGGTGGTGAAGACGGGCTGTGGTTCGGCGATCCTGCGCGATCCCGAGCGTGTTCTCAAAACGGTGCAGGCTGCCTGTTCCGCCACCGACAAACCGATCTCAGCCAAGATTCGTTTGGGCTGGGATCAACATTCCTTGAACGGACTGGAAGTCGCGCAGGCCGCGGAAGCCGGTGGTGCCGCATGGGTGACCGTGCACGGGCGCACGCGGTCCGATGACTATGGCATGCCGGTGAACCTCGAAGGCATTCGCCAGATCAAGGCCGCCTTGAAGATCCCGGTGATCGGGAATGGCAACCTCTTTCAGTTCGAGGATGTCGATCATATGAAAGCCGTCACCGGTGTGGACGGTGTCATGATCAGTCGCGGGGCGATGGGGAATCCCTGGCTTTTCAAGGAAATCCGCCGTCGCGACAAAACTGTGAACGTCGATGAATGGGAAGAGACTGTGCTGCGGCACCTCGCCTGGCAGCAGGAGGAATACGGCGATCAGCCCGGTGCGGCCGTGTGCATGCGCAAGCATCTGCTTTGGTATGCCAAGGGCTGGCAGGGCGTGAAGCCTTTCCGCGAGGCCGTGAACGAAGCCGGCAGCCTGGGTGGGGCAGGGGAACTCGTGCGTAATTTTGCTGAGCAGCTGCGTAAGAGTCAGTATCTGTTCCGTGCTCCGCTCGTCCAAAATGAAGCCGGTTCCCGCTTTGCCTGGGATCCCAAGTATGAAATGGACCGCAGGCTGGATCGCGGCGTCGGTGACGATGGCCTCGAAAACCTCGCGGTGCACGAAGAGCTCTCCGTTTAATCCTTTCTGGAAGAAAATCCAAGGCCTGATGCGCCTTGGGTAAATTTTTTTTATATGCGAAAAACTCAAGCCTGGGTGCGTCCGCTACGATGGAATAAGGGTCACCGTTTAGGAGCGTCATGACCCTGATGGGAAAACCTTACGCAGGACTGCGAGTGATCGTCGGTGTCGGTTTAAAGTCGTCATTCCGCTGGGATAGGGTCATTGCTGTCTTTTAAAGGTATTTTGAATAAAGTCCTGGGAATGATGGCCGATAGATTTTAAAGCTGTTGTCTAGTTTGAGGAAAGCCATACCATGAGCCGCTGTGAATTTCGCTGGATCAACGACCGAACCCTGAAAATCTCAGGGACCATCGACGAGAATTTCTCGATCGACGAGGAGTTGCCAAAGTTCAAAGAGGAAGTCTGGATCGACTTGCGCGACGTCGCTCGTATCAACAGCTGCGGTGTGCGGGAATGGATCAAAGCGATTGTGAAAAACCAATCGAAGATCCATTACATCAATTGTTCATCCGTGATAGTCACTCAGTTTTCGATGATTCCTGAGTTCATTGGCCGCCACGGTGTGGTGGATTCCTTTGAAACGCAATTCGTCTGTCCCAGCTGTGGGCATGAGGATAGCATGATCCTGGTCGTCGGCAAGGACATCCAGGCCGGGCTGGAATCCTACATGGAAAGCCCCGAGATGAAGTGCTCCGAATGCGGTGAGCAGATGGAGTGCGATCACAACCCCGAGCTTTACTTCTCGTTCCTATCTGAAGTGGCCTGATTCCGCAGGCCGTTTCCCCATTCCTGAAATCAATCCTGCATCACGTATCACCCCTGCACCCGTCAGGGGCTTAGCCTGCTTCCTTCGTGTCCTGCAGCACAAGGCCGCGGTGATAATCCTTGACCAGCTTGCCGCGTGGGCTGAAGTTGAGTTTCTTAGCCAGCAATTCCTGCGCGCGATCTTCACCCAAGGTGGTGCGATAAATATTGATCAGGCAGTAATCGGACCGGGTGATTTTCTCTGCAGCCGCGAGGCTCGCCTCCATCTGCCTCATCTGATCCATCTTTTCCTGCTCCGCCTGCTCACTGATGGGAGGATCGGATTTCAGGACGAGCGTTTCCCCGGAATTGACGGCGGCGACAATCCGGGTTTTCAGACTTTTGGCTTTGATGATCCTCTGCTGGTTCTGGCTGCGTTCCGCTTCCGACAGGGCTTTTAGGGCATCTTCCAGGCGATTGGCACGGGTGAGACCCAGGCCGAGGTTGTAGTGAATCAGAGCCCGCATCTCCTGCTGATTCTCCGGCAGGGATTCGAGCGTGCGTTTATAAAGTTCGACGCCTTCCTCAAAATTGCCGACGCGTATCAAACTTACCGCGCGATTGTTCATAAACGCCAGAACTTCCTTGAATGATTTCAGGCGGCTGAGCAGCTTCTTTGCGGTCTCGGTGTGACCGCGTTTGATGGCACCCTTGGCCGCGGTTTCGATGACCTGGGCCGCGTCTTCATCCAGGTCCTGGGCCTTGCTCATCACCTGATCATAAGCCTGATCATTGCCCTGTTCCAGGTGGCACTCAGCAAGATTGCAAAGATGGGAAACATTCATCGGTGAAATAAACGATACATTCGACAGGCAGCGCACCGCGGCATCAAAATCCCGCAGCTTCATCAGCGATTTGCCGAGTATCTCCATGGCCTCGCGTGAGCTGCCGCCGAGTCGCATGGCGTCGAGCGCATGTTTCTTGGCATGCAGGAAACAGCCGGAATCAAAGGCGATCTGCGCTTCCATCAGCAATTTATCCGCTTCCAAAAGCGCGGGGAGGTCGAAATAAAGCTGCTTCAGCTTTTTGATTTCGGCCACATCGTGGCGCTTGGAAGCCAGGAGCAGCTTCTGTTTGATCACAAAGGGATCCGTGGGATTGGTATGCTGCTGCAAGGTCCAGATGATATCCGCATTGAGGCGTTTGTCATCGATCGGCTTTTGCAAAAGGCGGCTCGCACCCAGTTCGCTCAGGAGGGGAACCTCGCGTTCCTCGATGGACTCGTTGATGACCAGGAGCGGGATATTCAATCCCAGGCGGTTCCTGAGTTTATAGAGGAACACCGGTCCCGGCAGATTTGGAAGTTTCCATTCACAGATCAAAAGGTCGAGCTTTTTATTCTGTCTTAACCATTTCAAAGCGCTCAAGGGATCGCGGTGGCAGTAGACCTCGCCAAAGCCGAGGTTCAGCAGAGTCTGTTTCATGAGATTCAATGATTCCGGGGTGGGATCCACCACCAGGCAGCTGCGGAAACCAAAGTGTTCGGCCAGAACCACATCGGGTTCATCCGGCACTTCCTCGCTTTCAAAAAATTCCCGACTGAGCTCGCGGACGCGATCCAGCTTGTCACCGCCGGTAATTTTTACCTGATGCAAAAGCACCTTGCCGGTCTCGAGTTCGCCCATCACCAGCAGGGTATGCGCCAACGCCAGCATAGAGTCGGCATTGCCGGGATAAACCTGCAGAAGTCCGGTATAAAGGGTGCGCAGATCACCGAACTCGCGCCTCTCGTGCAGATATTCCTGCAGATAGCTGGCGGCGACCTTGATAAAGTCATGCTCATGCGCCGTGAGGCGTTCGAGAAGTTTTTTGAACTCGGGAAGGCAGGCCTCGCGTGTCATGGCAAATCGATGGCAGGACAGGGCTCCCATGGCGAAGGCCTTGGGTAGGAGTTCATGATCCTGATCACGCAGGATCGAAACTTTCACATGGCGCAGCACCGGCTGCTGATTGATCACGTCGAGGAGCTGCAGAATCGAAGCGTTGCTGGCATCCTGCAAAGGACCAATGATCCAGCCGACTTCCTCCGCTTCCATCATTTCCAGACAGGTCTTGATATCGCTGACCACCACCACGTTGCTGAAACCGATTTCTTTCAGCACGGAAGAAAGCAATTGACGCTGCGAGCTACTCGCCGAGATGGCGAGGCAACGCATGGCTTTTTCCTCAAAACGGTTAGGCAACGTTATTCTTCCTTTCCAGCAGACGTTTAGCGGTTTCCATCAGCGTCTCCGGACGCACCGGTTTCACCAGCCAGGAATCGATGGCCAGTTTCTTTCCTTCAGTGATCAACGCCGGCTGGGAATAGGCCGTCATGACGATTACGCGAGCCGATTCCGCGAGGCGCATGCGGCGCAGAGTTTTTACAAATTGCAGTCCATTTAATTTTGGCATCTTCAAATCGGTAATAATGAGCAGGATATCGGGGTTGGCCAAGACCTTCTGCACAGCCTCTTCGCCATTCAACGCATGCACCACGCGGTAGCCGGCCGCCTCGAGAACTTCGCCCATGAGAGTTCGGAATTCGTCTTCATCGTCGGCCATGAGAATTTTGGGTGCCATCTCCTGCCCAGGCCGGGTCTCAGCCACGATGCGAGGGGCTGACGCTTCCTCTTCGATCGGGTCCAGCCACGAAGCCTCGATTTTGCCTTCTTCCAGTAATAACTTAAGCTTATCAATGGCAAGCTGACGGCCGGCCTTGGCTGCCATCTGCCAATAGTGCGCGGCTTTGCGATAGTCCTGCTCGCGCTCCATGCCGATTTCATAAAGAAAAGCCAGCGAACACTGGGCCTCGGTATCGCCCTGCTCAGCCTTGGTTTCCAGATCGGACTCAGCCATGACAAGTCCCTTCGGTTAATAGCAGTTTTCGATTATTCTATCGGCAGGGTCCGCGGGGACTTGATGAGTGTAAGTTCCGATTCCCGAAGCCCAGTCTTGGTAAGGCCTGCAAAGAAAAGGAAAATCCTGAGTTGAGAGGGCCGTTTGTCAGCTTGAAAGGGTTGGAACTCGGCTTCGGATTCCTGTAGAACAGAGATGGTGATTGCAAGAATGAGGGTTTTTTATATGGCAAACCAGCAGCACATGCTGTCGCGACTCAAGGATCTTTCACAAATACCCTATATTGTGACGCTCGATGATGACCCGGTAATGGCGAGAATCATTGAGGAAACCTTGGGATTGAAAAATTTTGCCTTTACCCAGAGCGAGCAGCTGCTCGAGTGCGCGGGCGAGATGTCGCCAGTTGGGGCCTTTGTGGATATCCACCTGAAAGGCGAATGCGGTCTCGACATCATTCCCCGTCTTCGTGCGCTATGGCCGACGACTGCTATTATCGTCATCAGTGGTGATGAGTCGGATACGAGCATTAGCCAGGCTCTGGCATCGGGTGCGGATGATTTTGTGCGGAAGCCGATATCACCGGCGGAAGTGGTCGCGCGGCTGCGGGTCCGTATCGAGGACTTGAACGACAAGAATCGAATGAACCTCCTCAAATTCGGCGATCTGAAAGTCGACCTCAAACACAAGACAATCAGTGGCGGCAAAAGCCAATTGATACTTTCTGCACGCGAGATCGATCTGCTGGCCGAATTGATTCGCGCCCATGGCACGATTGTGCCCAAGGACGTTCTGAAGCGCGAACTGTGGGGTTCGCTGGCGGTCAGCGATAATGCCCTGGACCGCAAAATTTTTGAAGTGCGCCGGGCGTTGCGCGAAGTCAGTGACAATGTCGAACTCCACTCCATCTATGGAATCGGCATGGTCCTTAGAATGCGGAATCAGGAAGCGGAACGCACGCTGCTCAATGATTTCGACGCCAAACTCAAGTCGACTCGCAAGGCGAAGACGACCAGCTATTAAGCTGGTCTTTCACAAGCTCATAGGGAATTCCACTGAAAGTTTCTACCAGACGGTAGGATTCATCGTCTTATCTTTCCCTCATTTTATCCCCTTTATCGTGGACATCAAGACCTCGCTTGCCTAAAACTCTAAGCTGATAATTCCAACTCAGGGCAGGGTGGGCCCAGCCCCATTCGCAGAGGAGACGTTCATGAGATCGAGTGAGACTCCCTGGAAATTCGTGTTGCTTGGTGGTGATGGTGTAACAGCCGCCACCTATCGGGCTGCTGCCGCCCATGAGGGGCATCATCTGGACTATTTTTCATCGATGCATGACATTGGCTATGTGGGGCGTTTACGTGAGTATGATGCTGCGATTGTGCATGGGGACATGTATCCGCTGTCCGGACTGGAAGTGGCGGAATATCTCGAGAAGTTATTTCAATCCCTGCCGATGATCCTGCTCACGCCCGATGAGGACCTGGACGCGGAACGTGCCAGGATTCCCACCAGCGTCGTGGATTGTTACCCCGTTTCCGAGCAGGCGCATACGGTGCTGCACCGTGCGATCCAGATTCTGCGGCTGCCACGCAAACAGCGGAGTCGTCTCCTGCTGGCCATGGAACGCAACTGATCACACCTGTGTCTTATCATGGACGGAAAAGGGCTCGGGGCGCATGCCACCGGGCCCTTTGCTTAGGATACGATCGTCAATGGGGACGCGAACACACGGCCTTAACTCCGCCGCCGCATGCCGACCAGCTGCTTGGTTTTCGCGGCGACCTGACTGCCAGCTAGTTTAACGTGAGCCTCGACAATCGCGTCGGATCCACTATGCAGCAGAAGTTGATAACCCAGAGCAGAAAGTGGACCCAGGAAGACATCGCCGATTTCGACAGAGCAGGGCGATTTCAAGCGAAACACGCTATACGTTCCATCGATCACGCGAACGGCAACCATATCCTGATTTTTTAAGATGACGCGACCTTCCATAGTCTCCTCACGGTCTCGGCACGCCGGCCGGCGGCCAGTTTCCTCTTAGTGTGATTTGATCATAATGGTGCCATATTAGGGTGGCGAACCACCCAGGACAAGTCCGTTCTCAAAACCTTCCTGCTAAATATGATTGTCCATCGCTACAAGTTCCGGCAATTCCGTGAATAAAAGCGCCGCGCGCACAGGTTTACCAGGGTTTAATCGTCTCACAGCTTCCGCATAAAGAGCGAGCTGTTGATCATATTTTTTCTCGGCAATCAAAGGCGCGAAATCCTGACCAGCACGTATGTCCGCTATGGTCTTGTAGTCGACGATCAAAAGTGAGCCATCCGGTTTTGTGAGAAGAAGATCAATGACACCACGTACCAACTGTCGATCTTTGACAAAGGCTACAGGCATCTCTGCACAGGACTGCACAGAATCCGCGAGCAGTTCCTTCCACAGTTGAGACTGCAAAATCTTTTCCAATTTTGCCTGGGCCATGCCCAGGGCCGCTTTATATTCCGTAAAAGGATGCTGTGTGCGCAGACTCATCCAAACCACTTCGGCATCAAAGCGTTGACCCTTCAGCTCGGCTTCCAGTCCCATATGCACGAAACTGCCGAAGCTGGTGGCGAAAGGATGAGCCTCGCGGTGGGAATGGCTGCCGCTTTCCTGCAGAAGGCGGGCCGGAGCCAGGGTGCGAATCTCATCACGACCACGTCCCTTCAAGGACGGCAGGGTCCAGAAATTCTGAATGCCGCGATCCTCCGGGCGAACCAGCGGTGTTTCAGGTCCCACGCTGCCTTCATGCGTCAGCTCCAGGACTTCAATGCCGCCGCGCCGTTTCCCAGCCGCACCCAGCGCCTGAGCCGCGTTCTCGATCAGACTGTGGAAGGAAAGTTCCACCGGCTTTTGTGGCCTCCGCTGATGTCCTGAGATAACGAGACAGTACTGAGCCCGGGTTAGAGCCACATAAAGGAGGCGCAAATTTTCCGCTGTTGATTCCTGCAGGAGCTGTCGATGGATCCCTTCCATGTGCTCATCCTGAGCCGGCTGATCGGTCTTGCGACCCACATAAAAGACCCCGGTGCCACAGCGGTGTTCCTTGACCTTGGCCCAATAAGGATCGGCGCGGTCCCATTCCTCACCGGTGCCGACCAGCATCACGAGGGGAAATTCCAAACCTTTTGACTTATGAATGGTCATGAGCTGCACGGCATTGCTGGAGACTTCCGCCAGCCCGATGGCCTTCTCTGCGGCGAGCTGTTCGAGGCGATCCAGCAGAGGATACCAGTCGTAAATGCCGGCGCTTTCCATTTCAAAGAGAAGCTCCGCGAAACGCGCGCCGTTGGCCTGAGCCAAAGCGCCTTCCTCATCCCCGAAGGCCGCGGCATAGCGTCGCGGAAAATCGATCGACTGCATCCAGTCCTGCAGAAAAAGAGCCGGCCGCTGGACCTGCCGCTGTTCCATGGCGTTCAGGAGCTGTCCTGCCATCGTCTGTCCACGTTCCACGAGCCACTCAAGCAGCATCTGGTGCCGCTCGACACGACTCTCATCCTTGTGCGAAGGAAACAGGCCCAGTCCTTCGAGCAGGAGAGTGTCGGGAATCGCCATGAGGGGACTCTTCAGCAGCTCGATGAGGCTCAGCGTGTCCGATGGATTGGCCATATAACGGCACAAAGCCACAAGATCGCGAATTTCGAGCCTTTCAAAAAAGCTCTGACCTTCCTCCATACGAACGGCAAATCCAGCCGAACGCAAAGCCTCAGCATAGACAGCCGCCTGAGTGGATGCACGATAGAGTATAGCGCAGTCGCGGGCCTCCAAGGGTCGCAGGCCTTTCCGCTTTTTGTCGTAAATCAGTTTCGGCCTGGTGCCGTGGATCCATTCGGCAAGCTGCTCGGCAAGAAACTGAGCTTCCGCCTGAATCGGATCCTCGCAGTTTTCACTTTTGGTGAAAAGCGGAACCACAGTCACGCTCGCCGGCCCAGGCACCACCACGGCCTGAGTCCGCGGATCCACTGCTGTCGCATGTTCCGGGAAATCGCGCATGCGATCGCAGAAAACGCGATTGACCAGATTCAGAAGCAGAGGGCTCGTGCGGTAGCTTACGCTCAGATTGATGGCGGCTGCTGAGCGTTGACTGAGATGCTGTGCAGCCTCATCCAGGATCAAGGCTTCGGCTTCACGAAACCCATAAATGGACTGTTTTGCATCGCCAACGATAAAGACGGAAGGCGGCAGGTGATCCTTGGACTCCAGGCCTTTCCCTGCGAGCATTTCCGTGGCCATGGCGCGAAACACTGTCCATTGGAGAATACTGGTGTCCTGAAATTCATCCAGCAAAAGATGATGGATGCTGCGATGCAGGAGGAAGCGTATGCCCGCGGCTTCCGCCTCGCTGAAGAGGTGATAACCACCCTTGATGAGATCTGCAAAGGCCAGACTGCGTGTTTGCTCTTTCCCACGTCGCCGCTCGGCATCAAAAAGTTGATAGATGTGAAAGAGCAGTTGGCCGCGCTGGTTGAGTAAATATTTTTGCTGCTCGGCGAGAAAGTCCAGAGCCGCGCGGTCCACCGTTTCGATGGCGTGGGCCAGCATTTCCTTTTTTTTGCCACGGAAGGTACCGCCGTGTACCGTTCCGTCACCTTTCAAAATACGCAATTCCTGAAGCTGCGCGAGGTCATGAGACTGGATGGCGGCCAGGGCCTGGCTCATGCGATCCGGGGGCAGCTGGTAAGCGATTTCCTCGAGAGCGCTCTGGACACGGGTGATAAAGTTTCCCTGAAGCACAGGGGGCAGCGGATGCTCAAGGTAGACTTTATTGGCCTGCTTTTCCACGAGCCAGACAAAGGACTCGTGACGGCTCAGTTCCTTGATACGGTTATGAATATCCAGCAGGTGAAAATCGGTTGAAAGATGCTGGACCCAGTCCCGCAGCCAGCCCTGTTTCTGCGCTTCCTTGAGGAGCGAGGACCAGGCCTTGCTGAGCAGACGTTCCTCGCCGCGCTGGGAGAGAAGGTCAAAACCGGTCGGGATGCGCAGGGCACCGCCCGCGGATGCTTCAAATGGGAACTTGCGAATCCACTCCAAAAATATGGAGTCGATCGTGGCAATGCGCAGCGACTGCGTGCTGGCCAGAATCAACCGGGCTGCGGCTTCCGCGCCACGTGGAGGCGGCAGCTTGCGATCCGGTTCCGTGCGGTTCATGTTCTGATAAAAATCCAGGAGATCCTTTTCAAAGGTGGCACGCTGCTCCTCATCCATCAGCAGCTGCGCCGCGCTGTCCAGGATACGCTCGCGCATTTCAGCCGCAGCCTTGCGCGTGAAGGTCACCGTCAGGATCGAGCCGGGATGCGCCCCGGCGGCCACGAGCTGCAGAAAGCGCCGCGAGAGCTGCCAGGTTTTTCCACTGCCGGCCGACGCCCGCACGACAAAACTGCGATAGGGATTCTGCGGATTATTCAGCAGCATCGCTCTCCCTTTCCTGAACGTGACCTTTCAAACGCTGCGCCCAGAAGTTTTGCTGCTGGATGCGGCGACGGGCACGGGGATCCTCCTTGCGACAGATGCCATCATAAATGCAAAGTTCGCAGGCACTCGGATCCGCGAAGAAACGTTCACGACGGCGAATTTCCTCTTCACGCCAAAGCCAGTTGGTGGTGATGCCCTCCTTCAAGGCTTCAATATCCGGTGTTTGCCTGGAACCCAGCATGCGAGCCAGGGCATGATCGCGCGCGGCCTTGTTCATGCCGTGGGTCTTCCATTGACCTTCGTAGATATTCCAGTAGCCAAGAAGCAGCGGCTGTTCACTCAAAGCCGGATCAAAGCAGGCGAGAGCCAGGGCATAGATGGCCAACTGCGGCGCGAGTCCACGCTCCGAGGCGGTGATGGAAGGTGTTTTGCGCCGCTTATAGTCGGTAATCACGGTGAGATCATCATAACGATCCAGGGCATCGATCCGTCCAATCAAAAGACGCCAGCGATCACCCACCTGAATTTTAACTTCCCTTTGGGTACCAGGGCCAAACCCGATTTCCCGGCGATTCTCCCGCCTTTTGTTGGGCTTGTCCGCTCCCAGAAGCTGCAGATGCGCAATGAACTGCGGCCAGGCATGCTGCTCCAGATGACGTTTGATCGGACTATCCTTCATTTCGGTGGGCGCCAAAAGCTCGGTCAGAGTCATCAGACGCTCCAGGGCGGCTTCCGCAAAACCTTCGCCTGTCCCATCCCAGGCCGGCAAAAGACGCTTGCCTTCATAAAGGCCGCTGAAAAAACTTTCCAGCACGGCATGCAGCCAGACCCCTTCCCGACGGGCATCTCCATCCCAGGGCGGCGGACGGAAATCCTGAACGTGCAGATGATGCAGAAGAAAGGCATAAGGACAGCGGATGAGCTTTTCCAATCGACTGGCGCTCATGCTCGACCAGATCATTTCAAAATCGACCGGAATTTTTCCTTCCAGTTCATCCGGCAGAGGCTCGACGCCCGCAGATGGAATCGCAAAGACTTCCGTCCAGAGAGGCAGGTCCTGCTCCTCCAGACGATGCTGAACCATGAGGCCTTCGGTGAAACGGGAACGCACCACGAGTTCATCGCCGCGACGCTTCGAACGCAGAAGCACCATCTGAGGAATGCGGGCCAGCAGAAGATGGAAGGTCTGATCCTCCATCGATTCCAAAACTTCCCAGCCGGGGAGCCCCATCGATTTTTTCAGGTAGTTATCGAGCAGCACATCCTGCGGCAGGGCCTGGGGAAAAAATCCCTCCTGACAGCCGACCAGGATCACCCGGGTGAAGGGCATCGAGCGGGCTTCCGGAATACTCAGCACCTGCAGTCCGGCGAGCGGTTCCCCGGTGCCGCGCACATCACCACCCAGAAGGTGGCGAGTGACCAGTTCCCAAAAGAAACGGCCGCTCATCAAACCGGAGCTGACGCTATCGAGAACGCGCAGCGAATCGACAAAGCTCGCGTAAAGATCCTCAGCCGACTGCAGAATATCGGCGTCCTCGGCACAATAAAAGATATCGAATTCCTTGACCAGCTGATCGAGATCATGCTGCCAGACGCTGACCTTCGCCTGACGATCGGGTCGAAAGGCCGAAAAAATTTGGAGCAGATTTTTGATGATTTCGCCGAGCGAATCAGGCAGCTCCTGACTGATCAAGGCGAAGTCGCGGGGAATGCCGGCATGCAGGAGGCCCTCGCGCAAACGTTCGATCACATGCGGGGCATTGGAATGATCCCGGATCCAATGTTCCACGGCCGGATGCTGGATCAGAGCCAGAAGGTGACTGCATTCCTCATCACCGTGAAAAAGACTATGCACGAGCTGCAGAAAGCGTCCGGGCAGCAGCGCTGCAAAACTTTGCGCGAGTGCGATGTTGCACGAATCCATGCCGCGTGCGAAAAACCGCAAAGGTCCGGCATAGGTGCTTTCCTTGCTCACGAGGATCGCGATTTCATGCGGCGGCAGCCCCGCCTCCATCCATTCCTGCGCAAGGCTGATGGCCCAGCGCGCCTCTTCCATGGCCGAGGCAGCCGTCCAGGCCTTGGGAAGCAAAGGTTCACGAGGCGGCACCCGACTGCTGGCGGTCGGCACCGCTCCGGCCTGGGCGCGAATCCAGGCCACCAGTTCCTTCAAAGGACTCGAGCTGTGATAAAGATCAGGCGCTTCATGAAGCCAGAAGGAAGCGCGATCATCCTGCAGCAATTTTTCCAGAACGGGACGCCAGCTTCGAGCCACACTTGTATAGGCACAGAACAGAATGTGCTGATAGGGCTGCAGGGTGTTTTCATTCCAGGCGCTGCTGATGTTTTCAGCACAGGCGGCGAGCAGGGCGCTGCGGGTGAGCAGCCCACGCTCTTTCAAAATATCATCGAGGGTTTGCAGGATCGTTTTGATTTCGCGGGCCCGCACATGCAAGGACCCGAGATGATCCTCACTCTTATAGATATCCTCGGCGATCACCCGTTCCAAAGTATCCAGCGCGTCTCCGCGGATGCCTTGCTCATAAAGCTCATTATGCAGAAGACGCAGCTCCCGCTCATGACCGACCTGCAGTTGCGTGAAGTGACCCTTTTCAAGTTCCTGGTGCAGAATCAATTCCACGGCGCTATCAGGAACCGGGCTCACGTTCGGCAACTGGGCCTGCTGGCTGAGAAGTTTTTCCAGGGTGATAATGCCCGGCGTGCGAATTGCGGCATGACGTTCCAAAATTCCGGCCAGGATATAGGTCCCGAGTCTTTGAGTGGGCACAATCAGAAGGGTCTGGGCCAGCTGCTCCTGAGTCCACTGACTGAGCTCGTGGATCAGTTCCGTTGCCAAACAGACTTCGGGCGAAAATATGTGAAGGCTTGCTGCCATAGCCGATTGCACTCCCGATTGCGCTTATAGGTCACCCACGATAACAGAAGCGAGTGACATCATCAGCGGCTTTTTACCCCTGGCGGCAAAAATCGGCGCCGGATAAGGGTCCAAAGACTCTGCACGGTTTCCCAGGGCGCCAGGTCCAGTCCGGAGCCGATATGCTGGACCTGAATGCCCTTTTCCGTGATGACACCGGCGGACTGGATGCGCTGTTGGAAATCCTGCAGGGCCAGCTGTGCCGGCAATGCCGGGTCCCAGCCGCCCAAAGAGCGCGCCATGTCCACTTCAATCAGGCAGCCGCAAACCGGCCTGCGTAAAAGGTTCGGCGTCTCGGCGGCATCCTCAAAACGATAGAGTCTCGTCGGAGATGAGGCCTTTTGGCTCCAATGCAGGAGCTGCTCACCGGAAATCAGAGTTCTGGTCTCGGTGATCCAGAGCCATGAATAATTTTCCTCGTGAGCAAGATGGAGCGCGCGATTCAAGGCCGTGCCGAGCGACACGTTCTGACGAAAGGGAGCATAGTGCAAACGTGGATCCGCGAGGGACGCATAGGCTTCGCCCTGGGACCGTCGATCAATCACAAAAACCCGGGGCACGACCTGGGCATAAGCTCGGGCGTGATCCAGGTTCGCTTGATCTCCATCCTGCCAAAGCAGGCTGAGGGCCACCTTTTGCATCAGATTCGTCCTCGCCAGGCGCGGGCTATCTTGGGGTGATTCAAAACCCAAGCCACCTTTTGTCGATTCAAAAGAGCCAGACAACTTAAGTAAATGAGACCACCGACGATCAGATTGAGAATGATTCCTTGCAGCACGATCCCATATAAAGCTATGGCCATGCAAGCACCAGGTGCAAGAGTTCTTAAAATAGGTGACCAGGGAAGGGATCCCGTGAGCGATCGGGCCGCGTTCACCACCAGACCTGCGGCAAGGCCCTTGCTCGCGACCACCGCCCAGGCCATGGCCGGCCAGCCGTAAGGTGTCCGCAGGGCCCAGGCGAGTAGAGGACCCAGGACCAATCCAGGTATTAAACAAAGAAAAAGCCGCCAGGGTTCGCCCTTAAGCTGCAGAACCTGAAGACCGTAGACCGTGATAAAAACCTGAGCGAAGATGCTGAGACAGAGCCAGCTGAAAATTCCGCGTGCGGCGGGTGCCTCATGCGTAAACAGAAGGCGCATCGCTTCGGTTTCCACAAAGGGAGCACCAAACACAATGGGTGTGGCGATGGCCAGCATGCACCAGAGGCTCAGCGTGGTGTGTCGGGCCAGGGAATCTCGATCCTGGACCTGCACCATTTCTGCAGAAAAAGCCGCCACCACCGAAGACCCGAGTGCGGCCAGGCTTTGCACGACCTTGGCTGGACCGGCATAAGCTCCGGCTGCTTCCAAACCAAACCAGCGTTCCATTAAAAATAAATCAAAACGATCGTAGGTCACGAGCAGCAGACTGATTCCAGCAAAAGGCAGGGCCGCGCGCACGAGGCCCGGCAGCGTTCGCGCCTGCACCTCGGACCAGCCCAGTCGTGTCCAGGCGAAGTAGGCCGTGGCCAAAGCCATCAGGACATGCGGAGCGAGCTGAAGCAGAATAAAAAGCTCCTGGTCCTTGGGAGCCCGGACCCAAAGAAAAATGGCAACAAGGCTCATGAGGCGCAGGACGACGCTGAACGCAGAAAAATAAGCCACTTTCTGTCGGGCGAGGGCCAGCCACGAGGCATCCAGGACTGTCCCGGTCAGCAGGAGAACGAGCAGCATGAAATAGTCCTGCAGGGGATGCCCGGCATGCTGCCAAAGGTTGAAGACGGAGATGCCCAAAAGAACGAGGAGCATCTGCACGATTTTCAAAACGGTGATCGGCGCGAGCAGGCGAGCCGAGTCGTGGCCGCGACTGATCGCAGCCACGGCATAGTTTGCATAGCCAAAGGCCACCAGCGGCTGCATGATTTCCAGCCAGGCGATGCCGAACTGTGCGGATCCAAAGGCGGCGAGACCCAGGTATTTCTGGGCATGATAAAGAATCAGCAAGGGCGAAACCTTGTTCAGCCCTTCCATCAGGAGACCGGATGCAATGCCGAAGACAAGCCGACGACGATGTATGGACATCAGACCCCCTGATCAGATAGTGTGGGGCAGGACTCTGCTGGAGGACACGCCTTATGCAAGCACATCAAGCCTCACATTGGGATGATACCCTGTCCATTCTGCAAACGGAACTCAAGGGAGCCGTGACGCGGGATGATGTTGAGCTTTGGAAAAAAAGTCTTTATGAGGAATTGGATCGTATTCCGGATGGCCGCCTGTTTCGGCTGCTCCTGGATCTCAATGGTTTTGAGCCCGTGGACATGGAAGCGCATAAGGCCATGCGCCTTGTGATTCCTGAAATCCTTATGAACCACGGCATGCGCCCGGCTGTTGCCGATCTTTTCGATGATCCTGGGGAACTGCACATCACCATGCTGCGCAACCGACGCTGCTTTGCCTTTGCCAATGTGCATCATGATGAGAACAAAATGAGTCTGTACGAAATCAGGATTGGTCGTTCCGATCAGAAGTTTTTTACCAACTCGAAACAGGCCCGCCAGTGGCTGATTCAGCAACCGGTGCCGCTGCCCGGCATGACTGAGGTTCCTTGAGGAAAGGCCCCCGGCGCGGGGGGCCGGAAGCTTAGAGGGTGTTGAAAAGGCCCCTCAGGCAAGGCGCGAGTGAGGCGAGCACCGGAGTGTACACGCTGGTACATGAGGAGCGGAGCTGACCGAGCAACGCAGAATGAGGGGCCTTTTCAACCCCTCTTAGAAGAAAAAGCGCATGCCCAGCTTGTCGTCATAGCTGACGCCAGGGTTGGTCGTGAAGTCACTGAAGAGCACACCATCCTTCACCATTTGTTCGGTGAGCACGGTGCCATTCACATTAACCTGTCCTGTTTCCAGACCATCAGCCAGCACAACCGAGCCTTCCGCTTGCGTAACAGGAACACTGACACCGATGGAACCTTTGGGTTCGTCGCCCTGATATTTCAAGCTGATGTAACCACCGAAGTCTGTTTCCTCATCCCGCAGTTTCACGATCAGTTTGATCTCTTCGACGCTGGCCAGCGTATAGCCCGTGTCCGTTTTCTTTTTCCACTGGTAGCTGATACCCGTCATCTTCTCGTTCGCATCCACATCGATGCGGATAAAGAGAGCCAGGAAGCCTTTGCCTGCTGAGAAATCGGAAACAGCCACGTTCGTCCACTGATACGTCTTGTCACCGGTTTCCAGTTTATAGTCGCCAGCCTTAAGGTTGGCCGTTTCAAGAGAGAAGGTAAAAGCGTCTGCGTCCGCACCCGAGTTTGAATCGTAAGTCAATTGAAAGGCCGTGCCCGCGGTCAACACATCACCCGCAGTCATGCCTTCGCAAACATTGCCGCCATTTGTGGCGACCGGAATGTCCGTGGTAAAGGTCCAGCGGTACGTACTGGGGGCCGTCCCACCCAGATCATCCTTGGGAATTTGGGGCATGATGCCGGTTCCGGTATAGGAGAACACCACATCATCCGGATAGAAGGCATTTTTCAGATCCGTAATGGACAGGGCACTGCCCGCGGCGGTCTGGGCGGTAAAGCGGTTATGGAAATCGATGCGATAGGATTTGCCTTCCACGGCATCGATCTTGCTGTTGTTATCAATATCGGGATTGCTGTAGCGCCGCGAAACATCATCGAGCGCTCCCATCGTGGCGGCGGCGCTGGCTGACATTTTGATGGCTGCAAGAAAGTCCGCTGCGGCCATATCCATGGCAGCCGTGTCGGCTGAAACATCGACGGTGCCCATCGCGATGGACTCGGCATCTTCACCGGCGCTCAGGGTATCCAGCGTTTCCGACTGAAAGCTGGAAACGATCATCTCGTTACCGGTTTTGCTGTCATCCACATAGTTCAGGACCCAGGGCTGCTCCTTGCCGATCGCCAGCTCGAAGTTTCCTTCGGCATCGACTTCCGCAACAGCCGTTTCACCTGTCTCCACATTGAGCGCCACCACGTGAGAAACATCGCCACCTTCCAAACGCAGGGTTTGCAACGCCAAAGTCCCGGTGACGGCAACAGCGTCCGGATCAATGGTCTGGGTGGATGGGGTGGTGGATTCATCCTCTGACTTCTTGCCGCAAGCAACGACGGAACCAAGCAGTAGCAGGCTGATTATTTGTGTCTGGTAAAATTTCATGGCAGCTCCCAGGCTCTTTCGAAAATTATGCAGAAGGTTCGGCAGGCTGCTCAAAAAGTCAAATCAGGGAGAAAAAACCCGCGTCAAGACGCGGGTTTAGCGTAAAAGTCCGAGTTGACGATAATCCGCCGGGAGCGCACGGAAACGTCCACGCGGCAGGATTTGCCTATCAAGCTTTCCCCCAGGGTGTCGATGGAGGGACACATGATGAAGGAGGATGCAATTGATGAAACGCTGGCTCCTGGCCCTGCTATTTCTGGGAATGATGGAACCTTTGGCCCAGGCCGAATCGCTGACCGCCGAGATCGCGCTTTTCTATATGAATGACAGCGGCGTGCGGAGTCTGACGGATAACAACGACGAGCCCTATACGCTGAAGACGAAGACCAATTATACGTTCACGGCCCTTGGCTTCTGCTATCGCATGGACTGGTTCTGCATCGGTCTGAAGTATCTGCAGGGCGGTGTCGAAACCCGTGCGAGCAATTCGACCAGCAGCACCTCGGTCACCAGCACGGAAACGTTCAGCGGTCCCGGCGTGACCCTGGGGGCCTCCGTGAACGAATGGGTGGCGCATGCCACGTTCCTCATCGGGGGGCAGAAACGCGTCAACGACAAGGTGGACAACGGCTTCAGCAGCTCGACCACTGGTGTGAAGTATCCGGCCAGTTCAGCGACACTTTTGGATCTGGGCTATGGCTTCCAGGTCGGCAGTGTCCGCGTGGGACCTTTGCTCAGCGTCCTGCACATGGACTACAAAAAGCGGATTTATAACGGCACCACCGAATCCTTGCCATCCAAGGAATCGGATGATTTTATCATGCCGCACTTTGCGCTTTGGGTCGACTTTTAAGGGGCTTTCAAAGTGAAGTGCCGCCAGGCAATCAGCTCGTCGTTGGCATCATAGGCCAGTACCCGCCACTTTTGATCCGCTGCCCAGGTCACAGCTGTGGAACTGTAAAAAAACTTGCGCGCGGGACCGCTCGTGTCCTCGCCCAGCGCCGCCCGCTCCTGCAGGCAGTGGGGATTCACGCCCTCATCAATCGGACAGAATTCGACGGTGGTTGTTTCCAGTGGAGCGCTGACCGTCACATACAGTTGATTGTCGAGATTCTGAATGGCGAGATGGAGTCCCTGTCGCTTTTCCTCGGGCAAAAGATCTTTTTTCAAAGCCTCATAAGCGCCCGCCACCGACTGCAAACCACCCTGATGAATGGAAAAAAGCAGAGCCAGTTGCGTGATGCGACGCAGGAGAAGCCCGTCATCGAAATGCGCCCGGGTATCATTTGGACTATGAATATAGGGATTATGGTCCACCGGATCCTCGAAGGGGAAGAGGGTGGGATAGCCTTGATCATAGAAGGCCTTATGATCGGACGAGGAACCCCGGGGCAAAAAGCCGAGCTTATAGATCGGGCCCATGTAGTTCCGCATCCACTCGATCGCCTGCCGCCTGAGATCGCGGCTGGTGTAGTCCTGCAGAAGATGAATCACACCACTGTTCCCGGGCACGCTGTAGTAAGCCATATCAATTTGAAACATGCCGGCCACTTTTTTGCCGGCAGCCACGTAGCGCGCGGCGATTTCCTTGCTCCCGACCAGGCCCGCTTCCTCGGCGGCATAGGCATGCAGTTCAATGGAACGATCGAACGTCAGCTGACCCGCTTCGATGATGCGCAGAACTTCGGTGAGCGCGGCCACGCCTGAGGCATCATCATCAGCCCCGGGAGCATCCGCCGCGGAACCGCGTGACACGATGCTATCGAGATGCGCGCCGATGATCAAAGTTTCCTCGGGTTTGGTGAGACCTTCAAGGCGCGCGACCAGGGATTTTTGGTTGCTGAGACTCTGCGTTTCCTCGGTTATGGTCCAGCGTGGCGTCAGAATCTGCGCCTCCCAGATCTGCCGCACGGTGGTGTGGGCGCTTTCCCCCTGAGGATGCCGGAAATGCCGCGAGGGCAGGGCTGTCAGGGTATCGATGGTTTGATCCATGGCCGGCAGGGAAACTGTATCGATCAGGGTTTTGGACTCTTCAAAGACCGCTCGCCCGCCATAGATCGGCGCATAAATCTGCGTGCTGGTCGCGAGGGAGGCATTCGCCCGCACAAATTCAATGCTGCCACAGAGCCCTGTGCTTTCATGAGCCCAGGCGGCAAGCGCCTGCAAGCGCTCCACGGAATCGAGCGGCACCGCGTAGTAATTCAAATCCAGGCTCTGGGGCAGGGGCGCCAGCGCATAGCCTTGGGGCAGAAGGCGTTCCAGGCTTGGGGCTGGACGCGCCTTGAGCACGGCATAGCCGAGTTTCGGCGCCGCGGCCGGATGCGGACGCCTCAGCTGCATCATGCCATCGGTCCAGATGAGGTCCCGGGCGGCGGAATGTTTCGGCTCCAGACGCAGGGGCCTCTGGGCTGCTGCCAGGGTCGGCAGCAGGAGGAAAATCGTCAGGAGACTCTTCATGGGGTAATGTCCTCGATCTTGAGGGCGTTGTCCTGCCAGTCCCCTTCACCGTCCCAACCGTCGGGAATGAAAAGAGATGCATCGGGCGTGGCGATGTCCTTGGAACTGTTCGACAGACGCCCGCAACGACCCAGTGCCAGGGCCATGATCACAAAAAACAGAATCCAAAAGCTTTTCATGGCATATCGCATGGATGGGTGGCTCCGTTAAAAACACTGGAATTCCTGGGATATTGTAGCAGATCCATCAATTGATTGCCGATCCGACCGATAGCAGGAGGGGAGGCGGACTGTGATGAAACTTACCATAACCGATATTTTGTGTGGATGGTTGCTGAGCGCGATGCTGCCTGGCTGCGGGAGTCTCACGACGGATCATCTTTTGTCCGTGGACATGTATGGGGTCAGCAAATCGCCGGAAGGGGCAACCGGAACCCGGGATCCCAAGTTTCAAAGCTATCAGCTGGTGAAAGTGGATATCATCAGCGAGGATGGGGCCAGCTCGACTAATCTGTTTGATGGCGAAGAGGAAAAAATCTTTCGCATCGTCGATCGCGAGCAGTTGATCTATTCGAAAAAGATCGATGAGCTGGTGGGTAATTCCTATGGCAGCATTGAACTGACCTTTGCCCCTGAGATTACCGGAGGTGATTCCGAAGACACGCCTCTGACTTTTACCATGAGCAATCCCACCCTGACCCTGGCCCAGCCTTTTGCCATTGAGAAGGCCAAGAACATCAATGTTCATATCAAAATGAACTGGGGTTATACCCTGTCGGATGAGGCGATGACCGAACCCGAGTATGTTCTCACCATGGATTGATCCACGCCATTATGTAATACAATGCAGGAAATTCCTCGCTCCCTCGTCTTTCCAAAGGGACCCAATTGCGGGTTCCAACGTTTTCTCATGCAATAATCATCAGATCTCTGGCATCTCTGCAGGAGTAAGCTGTGACCCAAGCTCCTTTGTCGAGGATATGAACCCATGCTGCCGACCACCCTGGCTCTTTATCTGGCCACTCAGATGACCCTGGCTCCTCAGCCCGTGACCGCTCCGCCCCTGGACATCGATTGCGGCACGCGGGCCGTATGGGATGCGGAAAGTCAAAACTGTCGGGCTTTGCCACCGACGCGTGAACAGTGCTGGTCCGATGGGCAGCAGCTCGACCCCCGCACCAAATCCTGTGTGCCCGTGACGTTCAGCGCCTACTGTCGCGAACATAATTGGAATTACGAGCAGGAGCACACCGTTTCACGCATCCTGAACGATCTGAATGCGCATGACTGCGAAGAAGCCGAGGACATTTTGCGGAAGAGCCGGAAGCTGACGCTGCGCAGCGCCGGTTCCTTGAAAGTCCAGGATCTGCGTCCTTTGCGGGCCTTGCCCTTCCTGGAAGAGCTCAACCTGAATGGGCATCGGGTAAGCGATCTGAGCCCTCTGCAAAAGACCCCGCGTTTGAGAAAACTGTCCTTACGCAACAATGATGTCTACGATCTGGAACCGCTTTTGAGTTTGCCACGGCTGGAAACATTGGATCTGGTCGGCAATCCGATCGATCCGAATGATCCGGTGCTCAAAAAACTGAAAAAACGGGTGAAAGTCACTCTGCACGCGCCGGTCGAAACTTCCGCCGTGGAAACAGACGATAACAATGGTTTCACTGTGGACTGACCGATGCCGGCTCCTGACAGTTGCGTGACCTTGAATCGACAGAAACTTCTGGACGAGGTCAATCGTCGCCATATTAAACGTGAACTCCTTGCTGAGGAAATCGGTGTCACGCCGCGGACCTTGCGCCGCTGGCTGCATGGACAGACCACGCGCGTGCAGATGGTGCATCTGGATCAGCTCGCGCGTCAGCTCGGTTGCGCTGTTCGCGATCTGATTGCGGATCAGGAGGCCGCCGTTGAAGCCGAGGTCATGCCCGGTGTACACCCGCTTCTCCAGGAGTTGCGCCGCTATGTTTTGCATGAGGTCACGCCGCAGAATTTTGAAACGGCGACGCGTCTGGTGCAAGGCTGCGGTGCTGCCTTGCCCTTTGATATTCAAGCGGCCGCTCTTTATGAATATGCCCGCTTTGCCAGCCAGATAGGGCAGGTATCCCAGGCTCAGCGTGCGTTTGAACGGGCCGTGATGAAGGCTGATGCGGCCGGTGTTGATATCATTCGTTTTCAATCCTATCTCAGTCTCGCGCAACTGACGCGTGCGCAGTACGACGATGCCACGGAACGGGAATCCTTGTTTTTGGAACAGGCTGAACATGTGCTGGCTCGCATGGGAGCCCAGCACTGGCGGCCTTATCTCTGGCTGATGGAAGCGCGTTGTGCCCGGGATCAGGGGTTTCTGGACAAGGCCCTGGCGCTCTGTGATAACGCTCTCTGCCTTCTGGAACAGGAGCAGGGACCGCCCACGCTCGATACCATTGAAGGCCTGGATATACTTGGGTCCATTTATTACGATGTTGGCCTGCGCCGCCGGGCGCAGGACATTCTCTTCCACGCCATGTCACTGGCTGATCAGCTGCTTTATCCGGAACATCCCCTCCGCGGTCGCCTTTTGGTCCGTCAGTCGCTGATAACCGGTCTGCTGGGTCAGCTGCAGCCGTCCGTGGAGATGGCCTTCGAGGGCGTTCGTATCCTGGAGCCTGTGCTGCCTTTGGAGCATTTGGATATGACCAGAGCCTGGCATTTTCTCGGGGGTGCGCTGTGTGATCTCGGTGATTATGAGCGTGGATTGCCCGCCCTGCAGAAGACTCTCGAGGGTCACCCGGATGAGGAAGCCGGTTGTCGCTCCAATTTTTCCTTGTTTCTGCATCGCATGGGCCGCCTGGAAGAAGCAGCGGATGAGGGTAAAAAAGCGGTGGAACTTTTCACGATCAAGCGGGGCCCGGATCACCCGCTGACCGCTGCCGCTCTCGGGCGCTATGCCGGACCCTTGCAGAGCATGGGGCAATGGGAAACTGCGGAAGCCATGTTCCGGGAGGCGGCGCAGCGCCTGCATCGCGCCGATCCTTTTCATGTGCGCATCCTGGATCAGGTTCGCAATCAGGCCACCTGTCTTCTGGAGATGAATCGGACGGAGGAGGCTGTGCAGATCCTTCAGGAGAATCGCAGGATCTATTCCCAGCGTGATGAAAACCCGGCCTATCAGGGACGCTATAGTCTCCTGCAGGGCAGGGCTCTGGCGCGTCTTGCTCATCGTCGGGATGAAGCCCTGCAGTGTGCCGTGGAAGCCCGAACCCGTTTTCAGAGTCCAGGCATCGACCCCGCCCTGCGCCATGAGGCTGAGGTCCTGATTCAAACGCTCCGTTAAATGCTGCGCTTTAAACTCACCTGAATTTTCCGCCGTTCGAGTGCGGTCTCCAGCAGCCTGGAAATCAGCTCCGTACCGGTCAGGCCTTCGTGCTCCCAAAGTTTGGGATATTGGGAGATCGCCGTCATGCCAGGCAGGGTATTGGCTTCGTTGAAATAGAATTCATTCGTCGTTTTGTCGAGAAAAAGATCGATGCGGGCCAGACCATAAAGATTCAGCGCCTCGAAAATCCTGCGGCTAAGGGCGCGACCTTTTTCCGCAAGGTCGGACGCAAGTGGAGCCGGCACCAGAACTTCAGCCTTGCTGCCGCTCGAATATTTTTCTTCATAGGTGTAGAAACCGGTCGGCACACCGATTTCCCCAGGAGCGGTCAGCTTCGGAGCATAACCACCCAGGCAGGCATATTCAATCTCGCGGGCGTTGACGCCGGTTTCAATCAGCACGCGATCATCGAATTCCAGAGCATGCTGAACGGCCTTTTCCAATGCCGCTTCATTTTCCACGCGATTGATGCCGACCGAACTGCCGAGACTTGCCGGTTTGACAAACATCGGAAATTTCAGTTTGCGCCGCGCCTCCTCCAGAATGTCCGCTTTACGTTCCAGCCACTCATGCAGGCGCAAGGCCACGTAGGGAACAACAGGCACGCCGGCATATTCCACCAGCTGCTTGGCCACGACCTTGTCCATGGCGACAGACGAACCCAGGATGCCAGGTCCCACATAGGCAATACGCTGCAGATCAAAGAAGCCCTGCATCATGCCGTCCTCACCGGTGGTGCCATGCACGATTTCAAAGACCACGAGATCGCTGTTATCCGCGCCCTGGGTCCAGATTTTTTTCAGGACGGCAGCGGACTCGGCATCGGCCTTGTCATGGGCGTGAAGGGGCATTTCCGTCGGGTGGGAACGCTCCAGTTCCTGACGATTTTGAGCGTGCCAGCGGCCTTCCTTGTCGATGGCAATCGCATAGGCATCGAACTTTTGCCGATCGATGTTTTTCCAGATATAAGCGGCGCTGCGGCGGGATACTTCGTGCTCTGTGGACTGTCCACCATAGATAAGAACGGCCTTGGGTTTTTGCGGCATTGGTCAACCTCCTGATCAACAGCTCATTGTAACGAACAGTCGACCGGAGGCTCAATGGAAACCTGGGGTCAGAGCTGCACCATCACGTAAAATCGTTCCGGCGCGGGGTAGCCTTCGATGGTCCGGGTCGGATCATCAGGATGCAGAAATTCCGGCAAACTCTTCACAGGAGCCCAGTCCGTCGCCCTCTGCTCGGTAATTGAAAGAGGCGCATCATGAATCCAGGTGAGGCGCGTATAACCAGCCCGACGGATCCAGTTTTCGAGACAGCTGCGGGTGGGCAGAAACCAGACACCGCCGGCTCCTGCATAACGACCGGCAGGCGTGAGCGCCACCGATTCACGGCCGGGAATGCCCTGGCAGTCGATGAAGAGGCGTCCGCGGTGTCGCAGAGCCTTGGCCATTCTGCGCAGAAGACCCACCGGATCGGTGTGATGATAGAGAATGCCCAGGCAGAAGATGGTGTCAAAGACTCCTGGGAAAAGATCCACATGCTCGACACCGAGCATTTCAAAGTCCAGGCCTGGCGTGGGATAAAGATTTTGCAGCAGTTCAAAATTCAAGGCATGACGCGGCATGGGTTCAAAACCCAGGACCTGCTTCGCTCCGGCGGCCAGCATGCGGTACATATAATAACCGTTATTGCAGCCGATATCGGCCACCACCTCACCTTCAAGGGAACGAACGTAAGGCCAAAGACGTTCCCATTTCCAATCGGAGCGCCATTCGGCATCGATCATCTGACCACAGATGGAAAAAGGGCCCTTTTTCCAGGGAATAAAGGCTTTCAAAGCCGCTTCCAGACGCACCGCTTCCGCCGCCTTGAGATCCTGAGCCTGGCCGATGGATACCACCGGACCAGCTGCCTGATATCCGGACGCGCGCAGATCCTGCACCGAAGCGACCGCCGCCCGTTCCGGATCCCAGCGGGAATCGAGAAGGCGCGTCTGCGCGGCATCACGAGCCCGAAGAATGTTCTGCCTGAGCTCGGGATCCTGAACCAGGGACCACCAGCCGGTTTCCTCTGCAGCCCTCAAGGTCGCGGCTCCTTCTGTGCAATCAGGGTCAGAAAATTATTCCATTTCATCAGGGAATCAATCGCCTGGAAGCCAGCCAGGGTGAGGTTCTGCCGATGCTCCTGCTCCGTAAAGGGAATCAGGACCTGATCCAACGCTTCCTTTTTCCGCTCGATTTCATTGCGGCTGTAACCTTGCTCTTCTTTAAAGCGCTCGTAGATCATGGTCGTCAGTTCCTGGAACTGGGGCGTGGCCGAGCGGACCTTTTCACTGATGATCACGATTCCGCCCGGGACCAGCGCCTCGTAAATGCGGGACAGCAGAGCGAGGCGGTCGGCGACCGGCAGAAACTGGAGCGTATAGTTGATGATCACAACCGAGGCGCGGGGCAGGGGCGTCTCCCGAATGTCCTGGGCCAGCAGGGTGAGCTGATGCCGGGCCGGCAGATCAGCCAGTTTTTCCCGGGCCTTTTCAATCATGGATGCAGAAAGGTCAACCGCCAGGAATTGAGCTGGCTTTTGCAAGGTGTGCGCGACATGATGAGTGGTCGTACCCGTGGAGCAGCCGATATCGATGATGGCTGTCTGAGGGCGATAAAAATGCTGCACCCAATCCGCGGTGGCGCGAACCACATCCAGGTAGAGCGGGATGGAGCGGCGGACCATGTCATCAAATACGTGAGCCACTTCCTTGTTAAACGAGAAGGGCTTGGGATAGTTGGAGCCGGCAAAGATGTGATCATCATGGCTGACGAGTTTAATTTCCGGACGGGGTGCGGTTTCCATGGTGACAGGCCTCCTACTTAAGCTCCGCATGCGGCGGCAACTTATCACAGGGCTGGGCCCTTGCCTAGTCAGCCCCACGCTTGTCACCGTGACTTTTTCACAAGCCGGACCAAGGTCAGCTTGCCAATGGGGAAAGGGCGTAATACAACCATGGCCCTGGGAGAGGCACAATGCGCGTACGCTCAAAAAAGACCGGTCGTATTCTCGATGAAATTCGCCTGAAGGACCTCGTGGTCCCCTGTACGATTGGCATTTATCCGGAAGAAAAGCTGCGAACCCAGCCCTTGCACCTGCATGTGGCGCTGTACCTGGATACCAGTCTGGCCGCCAAATCCGGCCAGTTGAGCCAGAGCGTGGATTACGCAGCCCTGATCAAGGAAATCAAATTTATCCTGACCCAGGGGCACTTCCGTTTGATTGAAAGTGCCGCCGAAGCGCTGGCTGCCTTTATCCTGTCGCGGCATCCGGTGGATGTCGTGCGCGCTCCTGTGGAAGCGGTTGAAGTGGAAATCGTCAAGCCGGAAGCCCTGCGCGGTCTGAGCATTCCTTCCATTCGCGTGTTCCGTGAACAGCCCGAAAATGTAGCGGCTCCCGGCGTTTCCACCTGGGACATGATCTTTGCCGCGCCCGAAACTTCGCTCTTTCGTGGCATCGTGCCTCCTCAAACGAGTTTAAGACCCTGGCTTCCGGGCTGGAACGTCACGGCGGTGATGACCGGAGGCGCTGGTCTGCATATCGCCGGTCGGGTTTTGCTGGCCGCCGAGGAACTGAACGGCGAGGATCTGGCGGAACAGTTTCTGGGCAACGATACGAGCGAGCCTCGCTCCTTTCTAGCTCTGGCGCGTCGCGATCCCAAATCCAGACAGCTCTCGGGTTCGGCCGCATCGCTGAGCCTTTTGCAATCTTCATTTCTATGACAGCCCGTCTCTTCTTTACTGAAACGCCACGGGCGCCGCATCTCTTTCGCATCTGGCAGCAGCTGCAGGCCTGCCGTGAACTGCCGCAGGTGGATCGCTGGCTCGCTCAGGTTTTTCGCGCCGAAAAACGCTTCGGAAAAAAGGACCGGCAGTGGTATGCCGATGCCGTGTTCGCGGCTTTGCGTTTGGGTCCCCTTGTGCTGAGCGCTGAGTATCAAAGTCAGGACCTGAAAGGAAACTGGGATGAGCTGCGGGAGCTTTCTGCAGAACGGCTCTTTTTCTGGTTGAGTCTGGAGCGTGCGGATTCCGAGGAGACGCGTTTTCCCGAGGAAAAGGCTCGACTCGATGCCTTGAAGCAGGGGAAAAGCCTCGTGAGCTGGGGCCTTCCGCCTTTCTTCGCGCCGATGTTGGAGCGCCGTCAAACCCTCAGCCAGTGGTCCCCCGCGGAAACGGAAACCTTTCTTGCCAGGCAAAACGTCAAGGCTCCGCTTTGGCTGCGGGTCAATCGGCCCGCGGAAATGGAAGCCGCAAGGCGTGAACTGCAGGAGCATGGAATTATCTGGACCGAGGAGGATGCCGCGTGGAAAGTGGAGGAGGCGCGCAACCTGCAGAGTCTCGAGTGTCTGGAACGTGGCATTCTGGAAATTCAGGACTACGCTTCCCAGAGGATTGGCGCTGCGATTGATGTTACGCATGAGCCCCTGGTTTGGGACTGCTGCGCTGGCGGTGGTGGAAAGACCTTGCAGATCGCCTCGCGTTTGCAGGGACGCGGTCTTGTTTTCGCGTCCGATGTCCGCAGCTATAAATTGGATGAAGTCAAACGTCGGGCGGAGAGGGCAGGGCTTGCGTCCGTCTGGACTCTGCCCTGGAACGGGGAGGCATGGAACGCCATGCCGCGCGAGTGGCAAAAAAACGGTGGCGTGGATGCAATTCTGATCGATGCCCCCTGCAGCGGCACCGGCACCTGGCGCCGCAGCCCCGATAGCAAATACCGTTGTGATGCCCATGAACTCAGCGCGCTTCAGGCTCTGCAAATCGGCCTGTTTCAGAAAGTTTTGCCGGTTCTGAAAAAGGGCGGACAATTGATTTACGCCACCTGCAGCTGGCTGCCGGAAGAAAATGAAGATGTGATCGCCGCGGCCCTGAAAGCACATCCCGGCCTGCACTTGGAAACGCAGCAGCTCTGTGGTAATCCAGTCGCTGATGCGGATACCATGTTTTACGCTGTGCTACGGAACCATTCATGAGCTCGTCCCGTTATCAGGATCTCGTGGCCAAGGTTGATGCCAAGGCCCAGGAATTTCAGGAGCGCTATGCGCAAAAGCTGCAATGCAGGAAAGGTTGTTCCTCCTGCTGTCAGCCTCATCTGACTGTTTTTTCGGTGGAACGCCTCGCCATTCGCGACTGGCTGCTGCAGCGTCCCGCCTTGATCGAAAAGCTGAAAAATCAGCCGGAAAATCCCGGTTCCTGCCGCTTTCTGGATGACCAGGGTGCCTGTCAAATCTATCCTGTCCGACCCATTATCTGTCGCACGCAGGGCCTGCCCCTGTCCTTCAAAGTGAACGAGCAAACTCAACGCGACGTCTGCCCTTTGAATTTCGAAAAGGACGATGTCCTGGCTCTGCCAACTGATGGTGTCCTGAACCTCGATCTGCTGAACACGCTGCTGGTCCTGGTCGATCAGGTTGAAGGGGGAGACAGGGCTGGCCAACGTTTTGCGCTGAACATTGAAGAAGTCATACGGACCTGAGCAATCCTCGCTAGGCAAGCTTCCCTTGATTCGCTATAGTGGCGGCCTCTAACCGGAATACGAGGACGGAACATGCAGTTGATTCGAGTTGTGTTATTTGGCATGGGCAATATGGGCCGCAACCATTTCCGGGTCTTGCAGTCTGATCCCCGGTATCAGCTTGAGGCTGTGGTGGATCCGATTCTGGATGTCCTGCCCGACCCCGCGGTTCCGCTCCTGCGCACGGTGGAAGAAGCGCTGAGCCTTGATTGGGATTTGGCCGTTGTTGCGGCACCCACGGAACTCCATTATGTGATCGTCAAAAAAATCCTCGAACATAACCGCCACGTCCTGGTGGAAAAACCAGCCGCCGGCACCATGCAGGAAGCCCGGGAACTCGTCCAGATCGCTGCGGAACGGTCTCTGCATCTGGCTGTGGGCAATATCGAACGCTGCAATCCGGTGGTGGGAGCGCTGCGCCGTCTGATTCAATCGGGCATACTGGGGCGCCTCGTGCATCTGACCGGAACCCGGGCGGGCGGATTTCCGCGCAACGTCAAACCCGGCAATAATGTGATTTTGGATCTGGCCGTCCACGAATTGGATGTGTTCCGCATGCTCCTCGGGCCTTTGCAGGTGCTCAACAGCATCGGCCACAGCACCCAGTTGCAGGATATCTTTGATACAGCAGAAATTCTGGTCGCCGGCCGTCAGGGCGCGACCGGTTCGGTGCATGTGAACTGGCTGACCCCTCAGCGTTTGCGCAGCATTCGCGTGACCGGTACCGACGCTGTTTGCACCGTGGATTATATCGCTCAGAGCTGCGAAATTTCCGGTCTTGGCCTGCGGGAACGTGCGCTGAACCTTCTGCCGGAACTCCAGTGGCTGGAAAGTCAGGGCCCATTGGATCGGGCTTTGCTGCCGGTGGAAAAGCAGGAGACTTTGAAAATTCAATTGGACCAGTTGCATCGTTTCCTGTCCGGTCGCGAGCATCATCTGGCCACACACGAACAGCTGGTGGAGTCCGTACACCTCGTGGAACAGGCTGTGGAGCTGGCTTTACAGCGTACACGTCCACTGGTGGAAACCGGTTCGCCGGTCGAACTTCTTTAATGTCAATGCGCAAACCCGAACGAAAGAGGATGCATGAGGCCGCCTCGCATTTTCGTATCAGCTGGTGAACCATCCGGCGATCTTTTGGCCGCGGAACTGTTGCACGAACTCCGGGTCCTCTGGCCCGACGCTGAGATCTTTGGCATCTGTGGGCCCCGCATGCGGGCCAACGGCGCTGAAGCCCTCTTTGGCATCGAGGAACTCTCGGTGATGGGGTTTGTGGAAGTTATCAAGCATCTGCCCTTTCTCAAGCATCTCGAATTCAGTCTGCTCGAACAGATCGAACGGCGGCAGCCCGATATCGCCATCCTGGTCGATTACCCAGGTTTTCACCTGCGACTCGCGGATGCCCTGCGTCTGCGCGGCGTTTACGTGTTTCAGTACGTGGCTCCGCAGCTCTGGGCCTGGGGTGAAAAACGGACGAAAACGCTGCGCGCGGTCACGAATGAAGTGCTCGGCATCATGCCCTTTGAAGCCGCGTTTTTTCGCGAGCGTCAGGTTAATTTCCGCTATGTGGGCACGCCTCAGGTAGACCGGGCCCGCCTCGCCGTGGCGGATCGCGACCGCTTTGCTTTGAATGCAGCCACCACGATTGGTTTTTTTCCGGGCAGTCGCGCCAGTGAAATTCGGCGTCTTCTGCCGCGCATGATTCAGATCCGTGAAGCGCTGCGGCAAGCGAACCCGAATTTGCGCTTTGCGCTCTCCATGGCCCCGAGTCTGAAACCGGAACTGTTTGCCAGCCTTCTGGGTGAGCCTTTGGGCGAACCTGTGATTGAAACGGGCGACCTCGCGGTCTACCGACAGGGTGATACCACGCTGGTCCGGGGGCAGAGCATTCATCTCATGAAGACCTGCGATGCCGCTCTGGTGACGTCAGGCACAGCGACGCTGGAATGCGCGCTGACCGGCACACCCATGGCGGTGGCCTATGTCATGCAGCCGTTGAGTTTTCAGCTGGCCAAGCGCTTTGTGAAACTGCCGCACATCAGTCTGGTGAATCTGGTCGCTGATACGGGCCTGGTTCGTGAATTCATTCAGGATTTTTCTCCGTCCGATGCCGCCGACGAACTGTCCCGATTGGCTCAGCCTGGAGAGTATCGCGACGCGAAGCAGCAACGCCTTTTGGAGCTTTGCGCGAGGCTGCAAGGCGATTTGGCCAGAAATGCGGCGGCCGCGATCCATGAATCGTGGCTGCGGCTTCATGAGAAAAAAAGTGCGGTCCACCGCGCCTAATAAAGGTCTTGAGTCCACAAAAAGACTTGCTTTTTTTGGGGTTAAATTCTACCAAGATGCACCTTGGTTACCAGTAAGGAGGACGCCTTGCGTCGGCTGTTATGCAGCCTGCCCATGCGCCCTTGGGAACAGTCAAGCAACGAAGGAAGCCTTATGAAGTCCTGGCTAGTGGCCTCAATACTTCTCTGCAGCTCAGTCTCCGCCTGGGCGAAGGATACTCTGGTTATTCTGTCGCCGCACCGCAAGTCCATTCAGGAAGAGTTCGTTCCTCCGTTTACCGAATATTACAAAAAGACCTACAAGACCGAAGTTGACGTGCAATGGCTTGACCAGGGCGGGACGTCGGATGATGTGCGCTTTCTGCGTGCAAAGTTTGCCAACGGTAAAAAGTCCTCGGGCGTCGATATTTTCTGGGGCGGCGGCACAGCCACGTTCATGGAATTGCAGCGCGATGGGTTCCTTGCCACCTTCAAGCTGCCGGCCAGTCTGAAAGCCGAGGTTCCTGAAAAAGCCGCTGGCATTCCGCTCTATGACAAAACGCAGACCTGGTACGCCTCGGCGATGTCTTCGTTCGGCGTGTTTTTCAACAAGATCATCATGAAAATGGACGGCCTGCCTGAGCCTAAAACGTGGCAGGATCTCGGCAATCCGGTTTATCGGGGCAATATCAGCCTGACCGATCCTCGTCGTTCGGGTTCCGCCAACACCATGAATGCGATCATTCTGCAGACCATGGGCTGGGACAAGGGCTGGGAACTCCTGACCACCATCGCCGGCAACGCCCGTTCCTTTACGCACTCGAGTAGTGATCCAATCAAGGCGGTGGTGTCGGGCGATGCGGGATTGGCCATGGCGATCGATTTCTATGCGCTGGCCAAGATCGGTGACCTCGGTCCGAAAAATCTCGGCTTTCTTCTGCCGCAAGGTCAGTCGGTGCTCGACCCCGATCCGATTGCCATTCTGAAAGGGGCTCCCAACCGCAAGGTCGCGGAGCGTTTTGTTGAGTATGTGCTGAGTGCCGAAGCGCAAAAGCTCCTCCTTCTGCCCAAGGACGCCCCCGGTGGCCCCAGGCATTCTTCACTCGGCCGTATGGCGGTGAACACCCGGGCCTATGCTGAAACCGAAGGGAAACGCATCTCTCCGGTCAATCCATTCACCCAGAAGGACTTCATCATGCTGGATCTGGAACGCGCGACCAAAATGCAGCGCGTGTTCAACGATCTGGTGGGGGCGACCCTGGTCGATACACATGACGATCTGAGAAAAGCCTGGACGAAAATTGTCCGGGGCAAGAAAAAGATCGATCCGGCTCAGGTCGCTGCCTTTGGCAAGCCGGCGTTGTCGGAAGCTGAATTCATGCAGCTGGTTGATAAATGGGATGACGAAGTTGTGCGGAACAAGACCATCAATGCCTGGGTCTCCGCATCCCGTGAGAAGTATAAGAGCCTGCAGTAATTTGATCCACTGAGCAAGAGCCGGGGTTTGCCATGCAGACCAGGGCGCGAGGATGAGAGCATCATGGAAGTCGTCTTCAAGAGCATCTACAAGCGCTACGGTCAAACCACGGCCGTGCACGACCTCAACCTGACCATCGAGAAGGGCGCTTTGCACTTCCTTTTGGGACCATCCGGTTGCGGCAAGACCACAACCCTGCGCATGCTGGCGGGATTGGAACAGGTTACAGAAGGTCAGCTGTATTTCAATGGTGAGGATGTCACCAAAAAACCGGCGGTGGATCGTGGCATCGGTATGGTGTTCCAGAACTATGCGCTCTGGCCTCATATGACCGTTTACAAGAACGTGGAATACGGTCTGAAGTTGCGCAAACTCACAGGGGCGGAGATCAAAAAGCGCATCGATGATGTGCTGGATATCACCCGCCTCACCCAATATGTCGATCGCCTGCCCGGCCAGCTGTCCGGCGGGCAACAGCAAAGGGTGGCTCTGGCGCGGGCTCTGGCCATTCGTCCGAATGTCCTCCTGCTCGATGAACCGCTGTCCAACCTCGATGCCAAACTTCGGGGTGAGATGCGGGACAACATTCTGCGCATTCACAAGCAGACGGGCATCACCACACTTTATGTCACCCATGACCAGCGGGAAGCGCTGTCCATGGGATCCCGGGTTTCCGTCATGCATGCGGGACACCTCATTCAAACCGATAGTCCACGCTCTCTTTACAACTACCCAAAGACTCCCTTCATTGCCAGCTTCATCGGTGAAACCAATCTCATTCACGGCAAGGTCGTCGCGCGGCAGGGCGCAACGGCCACAGTGGAAACCCCGCTGGGTCGCTTCGATGCCACGCATCAGGTCAAGGAGTTCCCGATTGGTGCGACCGTTTCCATTTCCATGCGCCCTGAGGCCATAGCCATCGACTGGGACAGGAAGGGTCAGGGTTCGAATTACTTCCAATTGAAGGTCGAGCATTTGACCTATCTCGGCGAATCCGAGCAATTCCAGCTGCGGAGCACCAGCGGTCAGGCGATCAAGGTGAATTTCTATCATGCCCCCGAGCACAACTTCCGTGAAGGTGACAGCATCGGCTGTATGATCGCTCCCGAGGACGTGCTTGTTCTTCCACCCCAGAAAGAAATAGGGCCAGGAACCTGATGCAGATGCAAACCGCCGACGCAACCTCGACCAGTAAACGACGCTTTGCGGATCTCGTGGGCTATGGCACGGTGATCGCCACCATCGCCATGCTGTTCTTCTTTCTCGTTCTGCCCGTCTCGACCATCATGGCTCGCGCTTTTTACAACAATGGCGAGATCACATTCCGTTACTTCCCGCTGCTTTTCTCGAATGAACTGCTCATGCATTCGATCGGCAATAGCCTGATGATCGGCATCATGACCACGATTCTGGCCACACTTCTCAGCTTTCCTCTGGCCGTGATCAATGTGAAGTGGGAATTTCCAGGCAAGGGCCTCCTGATGGGTCTGCTTCTGGTCCCCATGGTCATGCCGCCCTTCGTCGGTGCCATCGGCCTTTTGCGCTTCTTTGCCCGGCGGGGTTCGGTGAACCTGGCCCTCATGGATATGGAATGGATTGATACGCCCATCGACTGGCTGGGGCCGGAGAATATGTTCTGGGCCGTTGTCGTGCTGGAAGTTTTGCACCTTTATCCGATCATGTACCTCAACCTTTCCGCGTCGCTGGCCAATGTGGATCCCAGTGTCGAGGAAGTCGCGACCACACTGGGCGTGCCCAAGTGGAAGCAGCTCAAGGACATCGTCTGGCCACTGGCCCGTCCAGGTTATTTCGCGGGAGCCATCATCGTCTTTATCTGGGCTCTGACGGATCTTGGAACCCCGCTGCTGGTTGGCTATCATGAGACCATACCCGTCCAGATCTTTAACATGATCACCGATGTGAATGAAAACCCGGTGGGCTATGCCCTGGTGTTCCTCGTCATCCTGATGACGATCGCCTTCTTCCTCCTTTCCAAGCTGGCTCTGGGCAGCAAGAAATACGAGATGATGGCCAAGGGGCATGTGACCTCGGGCAAACGCAAGGCGGGCTGGGTGAGTCTGCCCTTGATCTATGCTCTGGTGGGTCTGACCGTATTCATTGCGCTGGTGCCCCATATTGCGGTGATCATTACCGCGGTCAGCAACAAGTGGTTTATGACCGTGCTGCCCGAGCAGTATACGCTCGATCACTTTTCTCAGGTCTTCCAAACCAGTCTTTCACTGATCGGGATCAAGAACAGCTTTATCTTTGCCGGTCTGTCCACGCTGGTGGATCTGATACTGGGACTTTTGATCGCCTATGTCATCGTGCGAAAACTCATCCCATTCCCGGGTCTCCTCGATGGCCTGGTCATGATCCCTCTGGCCTTGCCCGGTATCGTCCTGGCCTTCGGTTATGTCGTGACTTATTCGGATACCTTCCTGGATCCTTTGCACAATCCGGTGCCGCTCCTGGTCATCGCCTATGCGATACGCCGTCTGCCTTATATGGTGCGGTCGGCTTCAGCTGGACTGCAGCAGATGAGTCCCTCGCTTGAGGAGGCGTCGACGACCTTTGGGGCCTCACGATTCCATACGCTGCGGAAGATCACGGTCCCGCTGGTCACGGCCAACCTGATCGCGGGGGCTCTGCTTTGTTTCTCGTACGCGATGTTGGACGTGAGTGATTCCTTGATCCTGGCCATGAAGGAGAATTTCTATCCTTTGACCAAGGCGATCTATGTTCTGTTCCTGGAGCAAGGGTCGGGCGAGCTTTTGGCCAGCGCTCTGGGCGTCATTGGGATGGCCATCCTTGCCGCCTGTATCATGGGAGCCTCGCTTCTGCTTGGGAAGAAAATGGGCGAACTCTTCCGTTCCTGAACCTCAGAAAAACAAAAAAAGAAGCAGGGTTTCGTCCGAAACCCTGCTTCTTTTATTGAAGGATAAATGGCGAATCCTTGTACCCATTCCGTTCTTCATGATGCGAAAACCACAACACGTTAAACGGCTGCACAAGCCTTGCTTTGATTCAAAGTCTCCCGGAAAAACCGGGACTTCCGAACCAAAGGCTTTCCCCGGCTGGATTTCAGCGGGGTCAGATATTTATGTAACTCAGCGACATCAAGATTGCAAGTCTGCAGTTGGCCCGCTGGCTAATTTACAGTAGATGAGTTAATTCGGCTCAGTTTTGGCGGATTCGGCGATGATTTGTTCGCTTAAATGTATCCTTGTCGAAGTCCCTCATCCTTGAGAATTAATACCCTGTCGGAAGGCATACTGGATGAGCCAGGTTGTGGTGTATAATTACAACAAAAGCGCAAAAAATCGGGCCGGTCGCGATTTTTTTTGTAGCTTTCTTACGAGAGCTCGCATAGATTCCCCTTCGTCGGCAGCCAAACCCAATGACTGTCGAAACTTGAAAAAATCTGCCCGGTGACATTCGTAAATCAGTTTTCGAGTGTGCCCCCTTAGAACGGCCGTCGGATCGAACTCCTCCGACGGCCTTTTTTTTCCTTGTTTCCTGCAATCATTTCCCGCTTCGCGCGTCATTTTTCTGAACGTTTTTTTCAACTTCATGAAAGTTATCCCATGATGCGCATCCTGGTCTCCTGTCTTGTTCTTCTTTCCTCGGCCTGCGTAACGTCGGGCCACATTGGGCCCCAGGGCTTTTCTCACGATAAACTCGGCTATCAACTTGCCTATGCCGAGCCACAGCAGAAGCTCTTCATCAACAAGTCGTGGAAGCTTGAGGCTGATCATAAGGGGCAGCCGCGGTCGTTCGATACTCATCACGTGCAAAGCAAAAGCAGCAGTGGTCACGAGGAAAAGCTTTACGTGAAGAGCACCGATCTGGTGTTCAAACATCGGGAGACCAACGGTGTGATTTCGGTCCAAAGTTCACCTTTGCCGGAAACCATGGCTGAACGCAAACTGCCCATCATAGCCAAGGACTACGTGGAACGCCTGAGCAGCCAGTATTTTACGTTTGTCGGAAACGGAGTGGATCGGGCTGTGATCGGAAAAAATTATGTGACCACGATCACCGCAACCAGGTCGGGAACGATCGGCTCAGCGGAAACTTATGAAGTGGTCGCGGATCTGGCGAACGCAGACCAGCTGAAGCTCAATCCCGACCACCGCCTCATGCGTTTCAAGCTGCTCCTGGTCCGCCCCAGGACGGCCGATGCCTGGAAGCATGATAGAATCCTGCCGGGTAAGAAGACGCAGCGTGAGGACGAACTCACGGTTAAGGAAACGTATCCCGCCATCATCGTGCTGACCTATGCCATGGACCATGCCTATTACGATGAATACCTCCGGGACTTCGAAACCCTCATCAGTCGTTTCAAACTCCGCGGTTAAACTTCAGGTTTGCTGCTGAAGCGAGGCGCGAGTCAGCAGCTTGCTGATCAGAGACATCAGCACCATGGTGATGACTGTGGAAAGGATGATCACATCCCCCAGCCGATCAAAGTGATCCAGCTTTCCACTGGGCTGTGCGACGACGATTAAACCGGCCAGAACCGCGGCCAGACCTCCGGATATCTGCTGAATCGAGGAACTCACCGCCATGTAAGCTCCACGATCCTGGGGCTTGGGCAGGGCGGACATGAGGGCCTGAGAGGAGATCATGCGGCCGGAAACACCGATCCACATCACGGTATTGATGGCGATCACTTCCCAAAGCGGGACCATGGACAGGCGCGTGTAAATCGCCAACGTTATGATGGTCAGCCCCGAGCCCAGCATAAAGATCGGCATCTTGCCAATGCGATCGCTCAAGCGTCCAACCAGGGGCCCGGTGAAAATGGAGACCATGCCCGTGACCATATAGATCAAGGGCAGTTCCTCCAGGCTCACGCCGAGGTTATTGACGTTGAAGGCGCTGGCAAACGGCATCAGCATAAAGCCGCCCGTCGACAGAAGCGCGGTGGTGGCAAAGCCCTGGAGATACTGTTTCTGGCTGACCGTGCCGATGAGATGGGCGAAGGGGTTTTTCTTATTCTCGAATTGCAGATGCTCGCGAATCGGCTGGAGGCGCATCCCGATGAGAAGACCCGCCATCACTCCAATCAGAACGATCAGAATGAAGGGAGCATGCCAGCCCCAGTTATTGGCCAGATAAAGGCTGAACGGCAGACCCAGCACCTGACTCGCGGAGAAAGAGGTTTGAATAATGCCCATGACGCGGCCGCGCATGGCGAAGGGAAAAAGATCGGTGATAATGGCGAAGGAAGTGGAACCGACGACACCACCGAAGAGTCCTGTGATAATCCGCGCTGCCAGGAGATATTCGTAGCTGGGCGCGAGACCGCAAAAAAGTGTGCCCAGAATAAAACCGGTGTAAAAGAACATCAAAATTTTCTTGCGATCAAAGCGGTCGGCAAAGCCCGCGGCCATCAGCCCGGAAGCCCCGGCACTGAACGCATAGCCCGACACAACAAGGCCGAACTGCGACGGTGAGATGTTCAGGGTAGGCATCAGAATCGCGCCGAGTGGCGACAGAATCATAAAATCCAAAATTACGGTAAACTGCAAGAATGCCAGGACCGCCACAACAAATTTTTGATAGGGGGTAAACCTGGCCAATGGTTCGTTCGGAAGACTCGACATGCGGGACCCTTCGGTGCGAGGAGGTCCTCCTAGTATTGTCGATCGGCTGGATGCCATGCAATGTGAGAAATGGCCCCGGACATAAAAAATCCGTCCCCATTCAGTTGACCCGGCGGGACCATTTTTCCAAAACGGTGGACAGGGATTCAAAGCCAATCGGCTTCGCAATGAAATCCGCCATGCCCGACTCCTCGCAGCGCTTGCGATCCTCCGGAAGGGTATTGGCGGTCAGGGCAATGATCGTCGGAACAACAATCAGTTCAGCGGGATGGTCGAGGATCCAGCGGGTGGCGGCCAGGCCGTCCATTTCAGGCATGTGCAGATCCATGAGGACGATGGGGTAGGCCTGCTGCTGCAGGGCACGGATGGCTTCCCGACCATTATTCACCGTGTCGACCGTATAGCCGAGTCGCGTGAGCATGCGCGCGGCCAGCCGGCTGTTGACGTCGTTGTCTTCGACCAGCAGGATACGGACTTCGCGCGGCGCTGAGTGATCGAGCAAGTTCCCCTCCTTTTCGAGGCGTTGGTCTCCGTGACCCAATGAAAAGACGGTTCGGTACGCATGGGCAGAAACCTGATGAAGCGAGCAAAGCGTCCTGCATTGCAGAGCCTTTTACCCGCCCATTTCTGCTCCGCTCTTGATTCATAAGGGTCCGACTTCTCCTGCCTTTTCGGTAATTTTACGCGGTTTTTCCCTAAAAATGCGTGGCCTGGCCCTAAAAGCCCGGGAAATTGCAGGCGATGCTGCTTTTATGAGCTGCTTCGCAAAGCACTCCAACCTGCCTTAATGATTCATAAACCTGGTTTGATTCCCGCACAGCTTCGTCATTTTCTTAAGTTTTCTCAAAATATGCCGAGGGTTGAAGAGTATAGATTATCTTTTCGGAGGCGAGACTTGACGCGACTCAAGCACATCAAACTCAAGACTGCCGCATCGTATGCGGGCTTCTCGCAGATTGATGGGAGCCATCCGATTCAGGAGCAGGTGCCGTTCTCCCATGTGCCCTATCACGTCCGCTATCGTCCCGGAGGCAAGGTCGCCTTCTTCAACTTTACGCTGGCGAAGGAAATGGGGCTGATCGATCCCGGCCATGCCCACGAGATGAATGCCGAGCTGGAATCCGTGCTTCTGCAAACCTTCAGCCTGCTCATCGTCAACGAATATGATCAAATGCATCCCGACCGCCTCGACAAGGCGACCATTAAACCCAAACCTTATATGGCCACCCGCTATCTCCAGCTGCAGCATGCCGATCGCCGTGGTTTGACTTCGGGGGATGGGCGCAGCATCTGGAACGGTTCCTGGAAGTTCGCCGGAAAAACATGGGATATCAGCAGCTGCGGAACGGGTGCCACCTGTCTTTCGCCGGCGAGCAGCAAGACCGGGACTTTTTTCCGTTCGGGTGATCCGCATGTGTCCTATGGCTGCGGCTACTGCAAACTGCATGAAGGTCTGATCGATATTCTGTTCAGCGAAATTCTGCATCGCAATGGACTGCGGACCGAGCGTGTGCTCTGCGTCATTGAATTTTCCAAGGGCTTTGCCGTGACCGTTCGAGCTGGGGAGAACCTTCTGCGGCCCTCGCATTTCTTTCTGCATCTGAAACAGGGCCGCTGGGATCGCCTGAAGGCCATGGTCGACTATCACGTGCAAAGGCAGGTGAACAACGGCAGCTGGACCATCAAGCCTGGACAGGATCCTTACGTTTATTTTCTCGAGGCCATGACGCGGAATTTTGCGGAAGCCGCGGCGCGTTTTGAAGCCGACTATATATTCTGCTGGATGGAGTGGGACGGGGATAATATCCTGGCGGATGCCGGGATCATTGATTATGGTTCCATTCGCCAGTTTGGTCTTTTCTTTCATGAATACCGGTTCGATGATCACGAGCGCTGGTCCACCAATCTGAAGGAACAGCGGGCCAAGGCGCGCTATATGGTGCAGACCTTTGCGCAGATGATCGACTTCCTTAAAACCGGACGCAAGAAAAAGATCGAGCGCTTTGCCCGGCATGCGGCCCTGAAGGAATTCGACAAAATCTTTTTACGAACGCGCCGCCTGAATCTTCTGCGGCGTCTGGGTCTCACGGAATCCCTCGCGGCCGAGCTGCTCGCTCAGCAGCCGAAGACCGTGACGGCCCTGGAAAAAGCCTTTATGCATCTGGAATACGCCAAGACCAAAAAGGGCCGTTATCGGGTGCCGGATGGCATCAACTGGAACGTGCTCTATGTCATGCGTCGTCTGCTTCGGGATCTGCCCGCGACCATCGACCGGAATATGACCACGCAGGAGGCGCGGGATCTGCTCACTCGTTCGCTGGCCTGGGTGGCTCAGGATGATGCCCATGCGGTTCGTCCGGCTCATGTTCAGGAGCTGATGCGTCTGACCCGTTTTTACCGGCAACTCATGGTGGAGGCTGCGGCCCTCGCGCGGACCGACCTCGGGCGCCTGATGAAGGTGGTGAGCCTGCGCAGTGCAAAGTTGAATGACGAAAATCGTATCACGGGTGATGCCGTATGCCTGCTGGCCGAACAGCTCATGGCCCAAAGGCGGCATCTCAGTTCCCGGCAGTTTCATAAGCTCCTGGAAATGATCATCCGGGAACAAATTCTTGATCCCGATTATCAACCCAGTCCCTTCCAGCCTCAGCTGCGCAATGACGCCCGACTGGAGCCGCTGGTGCGCCGGGCGCTTAAAACTGTCCGCAGCTATCGGGAAGGGTTATAGGTCGCAGCGGCTTGCATGCGCGCCGCAACCGTCAGCCCGCATCGCGGGCCCTCACATCCCCTTCGCCTTCTCATAAAACGAGTTCATCATCCGCGGCAGGTTCACCGACACCAGCTTGTTGGTGATGGCTTTCGGCGCAAAGACCTTGAGGTCCACTTCCAATTCATACTGCACCTTGCAGGAGTTCGGCCCCTGCGGTGTGATCTTCCAGCTGCCCTGGTTGACCTTGAAGATGCTGCCTGATTCCAAGGCCCAGGCCACCAGCTCGGGGCGCTTCTGGGTCATCTTCAGGACATAGGAAAAGGACTTCACGATATTAATCGTGTACTGGATCCGGGCACTCGTTTCGCTGGAATCGAGAACCTTGACTTCATCCACTTCACCCAGAATCTCTGGATAACTGGCATAATCTGTTATTGCTGCATAAAATTTCTCGGCAGGGACGTCGTAAACTTCTTCGCGTGATGCACCAGCCATCGTGGACCTCATCTGTTTGCTGGGAACTTTGAGAGTCTATTTTCTTAGCTGATTGACTGGGAACTTGCCAGAGCGGAGTTGAAGCACGGCGGGGATAAACCCCGGGCACGAAGCCCGGGACGGAATGCATCAGTTGAACAACATGCCAACCAGAACGGTTTCCAGACCGGCTTCGATCGAGGAAGCGGCCACTTTTGGCAGGAGCGTGATCGCTGGCGTGATCGAGGACTCATAGGTCAGGAGCCACTGATCTTCGCTGCAAAGCTCATTGTTCACGCATTCGATCGCGTTGATGTTACCCGTTTGCATCTTCACACCTTCGACGCCGTTCAAAGGCTTTTCACCCGCGGGAACTTCCTGAGGACCGCTGGTTTGAGCCACGAACTCGATAGTTCCCAGAGCGCCGGTGTAAGGGGTGGCCAGGCGTTGGTTATGGGAGAGGCCACGCACCTTTTGGTAACCGATCGGTGACTTCATTTTATAGTCATAGTAATGACGGGCAATGAGGCTGCCATCCGCCGCGGTCAGATCGGAAAGGCGCGCGCTCTTGTTGAACACGATCGCGTCAGAGCCCACAGTTTCGGTGTAAGCCGGCCACTGATCGAACGCCAGATATTTTTCAAGAAGACCTTCGACTGTCGGATAGGTTTCCTTGTCGACCACGATGAAGAAACGCACATTGATCGGGAAACCGGAGGCATCCGTTTCAATGCAATAGCGTTGCTCGGCAATGGCGGCCGCGCAGCTGGCGACATCCTTGGGTGTGGGGACAGTCGCGGCTGCCGCGTGACCAGCCAACAGGCAACCCATTCCGAGTGCGATCCATGATTTCATAAGAACTCCTTTGTGTGACTTTGGGATTTGAGAGGCAACAGGCCCTCAAATTCGAGTGCTTTTCCCTTAGTTGTCTCTATCCGGACGGGCTGGAGATTCGGCCATCCTTGGCTCACCCTCCTCATCCCGAAACCAAAGCTTCAATATTTCGATCTGGCTGTCGCGCAGAACAGCATCATGACTCAACGCATGGAGCTGATCGATCACGATGCGATACGCATTGTGCTCCGGATCCTCTTTCCACACCATCCGCTGTTTCATGTAGCCAAGCGCTTTCCCAAGACGCGCGAGCAGATCGCTAGATTCCACAAGCGCTTCCCGCCAAAGGTGTTCAGAAACTGAGCTAAGACTGATCAAACCTTCAGCCATCGGCTGTCGGTATCTGGCGTCAGTCAACGCCCGTACCCAAAGATCGGTTTGAACAAATCCCAGCCTGGGATCAGCAAGGAAGCGTGCCAGGGCGCGGGAACCAAGCGGCTCAGCCTGTATGGACTGCAGAAGATCCAACGTCATCTTCGACCAGAAGGATGTTTCGGGACTCGCACCTGCCTCCTGATGCAGCTGCAAAAGGCCGATGCCCTGCCTTAAAAATTGCGGCAGCCAAAGTTCCAGGATCCGGGCCGTGCTGTGCGTCGCGCGCCCGTCCAGGGTTTGCAAAGGCTGATCGAGGGACGCGAGCAGACTTTCCCAATCCTTCAGGAAACCGCTGCCGAAATCCGCGGCACGCCAGGTCAGGAGGATTGTATTCCAACGATCGCTCAGCGTGCGCTGGGATTCATTCTCGAGCAGAGTGCCGAGGGCCACCTGCTCCTTCAAAAAGCGCTGCAACAGGCCAGCCCGTTCGGATTTTTCCCCAAGCTCCACACTGCTCTTTTGCAACTGATTCAAAAAGCGCCCCATTTCATCGGGACTGAAATATTCACAGAGCAGGGCCCAAAGACGAATGGATTCCTTCTGGGCCAGGAATTTGCTCAAGCGCAGCCCCGGCTCATTCCAGTTGAAGACCGTGAACAGCCTCATGGCATAAGGCAGATCGCGCCCCACAAAATCGTAGTTTTCCGCGCTGGCAAAATTGCCGAGCATATGGCCCGCGGCATCCAAAAGATCCGGTCGCGCACTGATGCGTTCCATCAGGGTGAAGGCCATTTCCAGGAGGGATTCCCCGGCCCGTGCGCTGTCCTGTTGCGTACTGATCACAAGGGACAGAACCTCATGTACAACATCCTGGGCCGTGCCGTTGCCGTCACGCTGGGCGAGGCGGGCGAGGAAATCGGTCCAGCTTATGGTTTCAATGTCCTGCTCCCATTGCCCGAGCGCGGCATTCAAAAGATTGGGCTGCGCGGCCCAGAACTGCACCGCATAGGACTGACGACGGCTTTGGGTGGCGGCATTCAAGGCGCTCCAATGACCCCGGGCCTGGCGGAGCCAAAGCCCGGCGCGTTCGTTCGCAGAGAGTTCCTCCTGAGCCAGCTTATGAAATCGCAGGGCTGCGGGAATTTGGGCCAGGCCTTTTTTCAAGCGCGCCTTGCGCCCCATGCTGAAGACATCATTCAGAATGCGCCGCGTGAGCCAGGCGGGAAAACGGACCTCATCACCCACCTTGGCTTCAAGAAGTTTCAGGTCCTGACAGGTTTTGGCGTCAGCCGGTTTCAATTGCAAGCGCTGCACCCAAACATCGCGCGACCCGAACTGATCGGTGGTCAGCAAAGGACAAAAATTATGCGCGATCAGGGAGGCGATAAAATCCTGATACTGCGATTGACGCACGCCGGTGTCCGCACCTCGCAGTTCCAGGGCACAGCCGGCCGGTGTTCCGTCCGCGGTCGCACAGCTCGTGTTATCCAGACCGATCAGAGGCTGAATGTACCAGGAGCTGCCTGATTTCGTCAGGCCGAGAAGATTGAAGGTCGACAGCAGTTGAAAGTTGGGGTTGGCCAGAAGTTCCGCGTAGCGATTTTCCAGAAGACCCACACGCGTGACCGGGTTGACTTTGGTCGGCGTAAAGAGTGCCGTGGAAAAAGCCTGAGCCCCCAATGCTTCGAGGGAGGGAACCGCGGCTCCGAGCTGTTCCGGAAAAAGTTTCACAAAAAGAGCGTAATCCGCGTCCATGTTTCTGACCATCGCCGCCGCACTGAAAAAGCCGCGCAGGCCGCCGGTTGGCACGATCCCGAGCTGGGCTTCGGCAGGGAAGGCGAGAGGGATCTTATGGTAGTGGCGCAGATAATAGAGCGCCAGCATGCGCGCATCCGCGGGGGTGTAGGGCTCGACATCAAAAAATTCCGAGCCCAGGCCAGGCGCGCGCTGACTCCAGGTGGGTTCATCCGCCGTCACCAGATCAGCCCAGCGGGCATCGGCGCTGATGTTTTGAATAAACTGCGCGGAGAAGTCGTGAAAACCTCCCATCTGTTCCGGCGGCAAATCCTTGCTTACAAGGCCGCTGCTCATGAGCTGCTGATACCAAAGACCCCAGCCTGCGGGATCCTCACTGGCTGGACGTACCGACTGCAGAGGCTGAATCATGCGGGTGTCCATGCCGGGTTGAATGGACACCTGACCCAACTGTTCAAAGCCCACATAACGACCCGGACTGCCGAGACTCGCCATCACCACATCCGCACCATCGACCAGCGATCCCAGTTCCGGATTGCGGAAAATACTATCCGCATTTTTAAAACGATGCAAAAAGTGGCTGAAAAGGGCTCGATCGTCCGCAAAGGTCTCACGCACATCCTGCGGCCAGTTGAAACTCGCATCCTGCAGAATATCCTCGGGGCCTTCCAAGGTCGCGGGCAGTTTATAGCGTAAAGCCTGTTCCAATGGACCCTGATTATACACACCCGCAAAGACCCGGGCCGCCCGTTGATTGGTGGTCTTGTCAACGTCCCGCGTGCCCTCGGGAACGAGTTCATGAAACTGCTGACTGAGACTGCCTAGGCGCTCGATTTTCAAACTGAGAAGCTTTTCGATCGGATCGGCAGCCAGTAGAGTCTGAAACCTGGAATCCTGCATTAACGCCTTTTCCCACAGAGCCAGATCACGCAGGGATTGAGGCGCAGCCTTCTGCAGCTGTTCAAGCAGTTGGTCCACCGTCGCAGGATCCACGGCGCGATTGGCGACGCCGATATTTTTCCAATGATAGCGATCCCGCTCCAGGTTCAGGCGACTTTCCTGAAGCGCCTGACGCAAAAGTTCCTGCAAAAGTTTAGGATCCGGCTCCGTATAAGGCTCGCTCCAGTAGGATGCGGTCAGGTCGGGATCATTGGCTTTCGCGGTCAATTCAAGACAGTTTTGCTGGGTGCAGGCATGTCCCACAGCAACGTTGGACCAGGATTCCAGGGCTGCCGTGATGGGAATCTGTCCGTCACAGGCGGCCTGCGGTGTATTCAGAGTCCGCAGGATTTCATAGGTAGGCGCAAAATCCGTGGGCGCCGCATCCTTCAAACCTGGAATCGTCAAAGCGGAGCAGCCTGGAACGGCCCCGCCCTGGGTCAGCAGTTCCAGCAGCTGCTCCATGATGCGACTGGACCAGAGCTTGGCCCGCAATGTATCCAGAGATGGATCATTGGACGGTTCGAGCAGGCGACCGAGCGTCTCACTGATGGAATTCAGATCCGCAGCCGGCATGGTGCTCAGATCCTGAGCCAGGGCCAAAAGCCAGCGCGCTATATTTTTTTGTTGATCCAGACCCTGTTCGAAACCATCCGCAAGACGGCGTGAGATAAAGTCCCTCTCCTCGGGATCGAGACTGCGATAGGAATTCCAAAAGCTGATCAGAAAATTGCTGAGCTTTTGGATTTCATCATCGCTCAGTGTTTGGGTAAATTGATCGAGATGCTGCGCGAAGCTGGTCGGCGCGCTTGCCGTGGCGTGGGAGGGCAACGGGCGGTCCGGGGCATCGGGGCTCTGCGGCTGGCGCCAGTCATGCAGAATCCGGGCCTGACTCTCCGCATCGGGAGCACGCAAAGTTTGAGCACTCAAGGCGGCATCCAGACTTTCCATGAGCGGATCCTGCCCGAGCACGGCGGTGCTGACTCTCACAAAGCGCGGACCAAAATGCGCGCCTTGCAGGACCTCGTGGGTCAATGCCGAGAGGCTGTCCTTTTCAAGGGATTGGATCAGAAGGCCGAGTTCCGCAAGCAGTTCGTCCAGACGACCCGATTGGGACCAGAGCGTCAGCTGCCTTTGCAAACGGGACGGATCAAGGCTTAAAAGAAAAGGCTGCAGATGCTCCAGCCGTTCGGTCGCCAGGTTCAGTCCCTGCTTTTGGCCTTCGGTCAGGCCGCGATCGAGAACGCTGGACAGCGCCAGGAGATAAGGATAACGCTCTTCATGCGTGGTTGCGCTTTCGTCGGGCATGAGAGCAAAGTCGACCAGTTTTTGTATTTTATCGGGTGATAATTCCGCCAAAAGCTTCCGGGTGGCAGGCAGGGTTTCCCCACCGTCGCTGCTGCGATTGGAAGCGCAGGTCAGCATCCTGTGCAGAAATTCGCCGCTCAACTCCCATTGGGATAGATTGGTGTTGAGACAGGCTTCATTGGATTCGGGGTTTTTGAAAAAGGCAAAGCCTTCACCCCGTGATAATTCCTTTTTTCCGGAACAGCTGAGCAGACCACTGGCACAGACAAGAAGAACAGCTGTTTTCCTACAGAGCATAGCGAAGCCCTCCGACAAAGGTCTGGATAGTGCTCGAACCATCCAGAGCTATAGGCAGCCCTTTTGGTGTTTGCACGCTGAGACTGGACAGCTGGCTCAATTGATAAGCCGCATCCAGCGTCAGTTGATGACCTTGTGAGTCGGGGGCAAAGTTGTAAGCGGTTCCCAAAGCCAGCGTGCGCCGTTCAGGGTCGACGACATAGCTGGGGGTTTTCGGGCGATTGGCGGAGGTATGGGCCTCCAAACCCGCGCGCAGTTCCAGACGATCCTGCAGGATGGCCAAGGGTGCGGCAAGGCCGAGGCGCACGGCCTGCGTATCACGAAGATTGGCGCTGCCGGGGCGATTTTCCACGGACAGCGCGGCAACATCCGCACCGGTAATGGTCACGACCGGAGCATTGAAACGTGACCAGGACGCGCGTTCCACACTGCCCATGACCTGAAGGCGCTCGCCGGTCCAGGCAAAGCCTATGCGCGTCAGCGCCGGATCATAAAATGGAATCAAACTGGTGGAGGCATCAAAGGGAATCATCGCGCTTTCGGTGCTGAAGGCAAAGGAGGATTCGATGGAGGATTCCGTTTCCTGGGCCTCGCGATGCATGGCGGCGAGCACCCAGTTGCCGACCGACCAGGACACACCGAAGTAAGGCACCACCACCGGTTCCATCAGAAATTCAATGCGGCCTTCCGATTCCTGACTGTCAAGCGACACCTGCAGAAGACCACGGGCTCGCAAGGAATAATACGCGCCCACCCCGAAGGAAAGATCCCAGGGCCCCTGGATAGCCAGGGCCGTATAGGCCGCCGGTTTCTGCTGTTGTTCGGAATAACGAAGATAGGTCGCCTCATAGGGAGACAGACCTTTGATGCGACCGAACCTGCCTTGAGGCAGATAAGCAGCCAACCCAAAATGCAGCGTGTCGGTGAGTTTCAAATTCAAGCCCAGACTGCCGCCCTGCAGAGCATCCGCCTGCGATTCGCGATCGAGGTCGGCCGGCAGGCGCCCGGCTTCACCCGCGGGCAGATCCTGAAGATTGAATTGAGTCAGCATTGCGGCGGAAGCGATTTCACTGCGATCGGATTTCACCAGGAGTGCGGGATTGCTGTAAGCAGCATAGGCCGTGGGTCCGCCGGCTGTTGTGGCATTGCCTAGCGCCACAGTCGAGGCTCCGAGACCGTAGGTATCGAAAACATTGGCGTGGCTTGGGCTCGCCAGGCACGCAAGGATGCCTAGAATGGCACGACGGCCAAACAATCGAGTCATAATGTCCTCTCAGTGTGTGAGTCCTCTTCAAAAGAGCTTGGGCGTTGGAATTTGAAGAGAACTTTGCATCTGATTAGCAACGATCGGCGAGCCGGTCAAATGTAAAGTTTTCAACAGGAGCTTGACCTCCCGCGTGGCACAGCTCGGGAAAACAAGTCCCAATCCTGATTTGGCGCCGGGATATTCTTACTTCTATGTAAGAGCCGCCCATGCGCACAGTTGTTTAGTCCATCAACCCTGAATGGTAACGCTCCCTCGCCGTGAGCCGGAAATTTTGTTGATTCATGGGATAACAGCTGTCACTTAATTCTTACAACATCATGCCGATGAGTTTATTCAGGAGGTTTGCATGCGGCGTGAGAGTCGGATAGAGCTGCCTGACCTGGATGGAATCGCGGACCAGCGCGTGGACGTACGTTATGGTCTCAGTGGACTGGTCCCTGCGGCCCTGCGCGGCGCGGATCAATGCGACCTGGATGTCGTTTTACTCGATGTTTCCCGCGGTGGACTCGGCCTTCTGGCGAGCGGCTTTCCGAATCACGTCGGGGATGTCCTGCACTTGTGCATTGAAGGTCAGGAGAGCATCCCTTTGGTGGTGCGCTGGATGCGACGTTCGCGTCTGGGGGACAAGGTCGGTTTGCCGGGAATGACCCGTGTGGGTCTCGCCGTGCAGACAGCTCAGGAAAATTTATTGACCCGTTTGGAACCGTTCGACTGTATAGATCAGTGAGGTTGCAAGGTGGTACTGGATCTTGCAGGTATCAAACAAGGTTCGGCAGCCGTGGCTGTGGTTGCAGAAAATGAAATCAAAAGGCGCCAGATCATGGATGCCTTTGGACTTCTGCAAACACGCAATGTGCGCTGGTTCCGAAGCTTTTTTGATATGACGGTCGCGCTCGACAAGCGCGAGATTCAGTGGGTCTATGCCTGCTTTAAGGATGAAGAGGGCGAAACGCTTCTGACCTATTTGCAGAATCTGCAGGACGGTGGTTATACCGATGGCGTCTGTTTCAGTGTGATGATCCGCGACGCGGACCTGACGCATTTGCCGGACCTGTTCCACTGTGGGCTGATGAGCTGGCATGAAAATACCGACAATCCCGAGGACATTGCTCAGGGACTTTTTCGACTCCACAAGAAAATCGAGCCGAACGTCAATGCCTGCATGATCGCGTTTTCCTATCTGAAAACTTATTACAAAGCCCAGTCACGCTGGGCCGATGTCCTGCATCTGGTGGATCAGCTGTTACGGCTTTATCCGTATGATGACATGCTCCGTCTCAATCAGGTGGAAGCCTACGCCAAGCTTGGTGAAACGGAAAAGGCCCGCAATCTGCTTTTAACCATTGAATATTATGATCCGGCGATGGCCGATCAGGTCATGCAGCTCCGCAGCATCCTCCTGAAAGAGGATGAGAGCAGTATGCGGAGTCTGGCCTATCAGTACCATATGACCTCGGTTTTGCTGGTGGACCCTGTGTCGGAAACCTCGCTGGTCCTGCAGCAGCGCCTGCGTGATCTTGGATTTCAGATCGTGGAACATTGCAGTGACGGAATCCGGGCCGCGGAAATCATCAAGAAACGTTCCTTCGATTTTTACGTCATCGAATGGCAGACGCCAGGTTTATCCGGGCCCTTCCTTTTGCAAAGAATTCGCGAGAAAGGGCAGCATGAAGCGCCGATTCTGGTGCTGACGGAGATTCTGGATCGGACCGACAGTCAGCTCGTGCGCGAGATGGGAGTGGCCCAGGTTCTGCGGCGGCCGCTCAAGATGCAGCAGTTTCTGATGGCGGCGGCCTGGGCGCTGTCCCAGTCGCGGATGCCGACCGAGAGCAGCAGCTTTGAACGCAAGATTGTGGCTCATCTGCAGCGCGGGGAAACCGAACGCGCCCGGCAGATCCTCCGCGGTTTTCAGGCCATCTCCACGCGGGACCCGATCAAGGAGAAATATCTCAAGGCCTGCATCCTTTATCATGAGCAGAGATACTTTGAGGCCAAGGTCCTCCTGATCGAGGCCACCCACGAGGCGGCCGGCGATAATGTTCACGTGGCAGCGATGCTCGCCAAGTGTCTGATCAAACTCGGTGATTTTCAGGCGGCCCTCTTGCTTCTGCAGCGTTGCACCCAGCTGAGTCCCAAACATATCGAGCGTCTCTGTAATCTGGCGGAAGTCGCCCTGCAAACCAAAAACATTCATACCGCCGAGGATACCTTGCAAAAGGCCGCGACGATGGATGACGACTCGCCTCTGGTGAAAAAAGCCAAGGCCAAGGTTGCGGTCGCGGGCGGACAAACGCAGCGGGCGCTGGATCTGATGAAAAGCATGAACAACGCCCACGAAGTCATTGCGTATCTCAACAACATGGCCGTGGCCTTCGTCAAAACCGGCGACATTGCGGAAGGCATGCGGCTTTATAAAAACTGCTCGAAAATCATACCCGAGGATCGACCGGACCTTAGGGCCATCGTGGATTACAATCTGGGTTTGGCCTGTGTGAAAAACGAGGATCCCAATCTTGGATCCGTGCATATCAAGGCCGCGATGGACCGTGGTCCCAGCCCGGTTTATGCCCGGGCCGAATCCCTTCATAAACGCATTCTGGATGCGCGGCGTTTGAACATCAGCGTGAAATTAAACCTGGGCTCGGCGGATACGCGGCAGGAACCGAGCGAGATTTCCATTGATGAAGTCAGTCTCTTCCAGGGCCGCGAAGACGAAAGGCGCAAGGCCTACTTCCTGCGGGGGCTGGTTCTGGCCGATCGTTCGGGCTGGTGGAAGGTTTCCTGATCCCCCTGTGTGTTGGCGTGGCATCCTTCAATCCTGACTGGACACTTCCCTCAAAGCCTGCTAGCAAACTCTTCCTATCAATGGATCGATCCGTCCGCTGTGGAGGAGTTTATGAAATTGACATTGACCACCTGTGCCATGGTACTGGCTGTGTTGAGCCCGGCCGCGTTTTCTGCGCAGAAAAATTGCCAGATTACCTTTGAATACAATAGCGCCCGGGTCGATGCCAGGGCCCTTGACGTGTGCGTGGATATCCTGGATCTGAAGTCCGGTGACAGGCTCCGCGTCGATGCCTTTGCCTCGAAAGAAGGGGCGTCCGCTCACAATTTGAAACTGTCGCAGCAGCGGGCCAGGGCCGTTACAAACGCCTTGAAAAAGCGCGTGAAAGGTCTGGATGTCAAGGCCAGGGGGTACGGCGAGCGGGATTTCGAAAGTCGCGTGGCGATCCTGATCACCGGGGCAGAAGACGAAACCGGTGAACCAATTCCGGGTACCCGCGTAGCCGCGCTCGGCACCAGTGATGCGATCGCGACCCGAACCGCCACGACCTCGGGGACCCAGGGACGCTGGCGAGCCGCTCTACGCAGTGGTTTCGATACCACGCGGATTGAAGATCGCGCCGAATATTTTGCGCCGGGACTCGATGTTGCCTATGTGCCCGCCGTCCATCCCAATGTTCGTCTGGAAGCGGGTGTGCTGGCCAGCCTTTACGCTGAAGGCAACCGCAACCGTCTGGGCTCCTGGCACTTCGCTCCGATGGCTGGCTATCAGAACGCCGGTTATGTCGCCGGTGTGCGCGGACTGGCCGGTGTGGTTCATAGCTATGAAACAGACAGGAACTTCACCGACACGGGCGCGGAACTACGCCTGGGTGTGGAGCGGGATCAGTGGTCCCTGTTCGTTGGCGCCGGTCGCAGCAGCACGCTGGATCGTTTCGGGATGGATTTTGGCGTGCGGTTCTAAGAGCCCACAGGTCGGCCCACGCGGCCGATCCGCGTCGTTCAAAAAAAGCACCAGCCTTCGCCGCGATAGGTTTTCACCACCTGTTCGACCTTGCCGCCCCGCAGAAGATGAACTTCATTGAATCGTTCCAACAACTCCCCGGCCTTGGCATGGCGAAAGAAAATCGGCTGACCGAGCTGCAGCTCCTCGGGCGCGCGCAGCGAGGTTTGCACTTCCCCGGCTCCCAGAATTTTAAAGAGGGTCAAGCCACCTGGCATGAAAGGCTGCGGCTGCTTGTCGACGTGAATCGGTCCGGATGCGATGTAACCGCCACCGCTGCAGGCATAGATGTGCGGCCGCGCCTGGCGCACCACAGGCAGAACAAAGCCGGCCGCCGGTGCATATTTAAAATCACGAAAGTGATCAAAGAGCGTAGGACTGTAAAGACCGGAGCCCACCGTGATCTCGGTGACACTGGGATCCCGCCGCGTGACATCCACACTGCCGGTGCCTCCGCCATTCACGAAACTGAGGGGGAACCCGGCTTTGCGCAGAAATTCGACGGTTTCCACCCGCCGGGCAAACGCCTCCTTCGCCGATCGTTTCTTCAGGAAGCGTACAAAGAGGCTGTAAATTTTGGAATGCGGCAGATGATCCGGCACACCTGCAATCTGTCCTTCATAGCCCATAAGCCCTTCCAGCTGCAGGAGATGGCACTGCCGCAGCGTGTCGAGGAGAGGCACAAGATCCTTGGGCTGCCTTAAAGGCGAACGGAAAACACCAAAATGAAGGAGTGGAAAATGCGTGGAGAGATCGAGGTCCACGCAAACGGAAATGGTGGTCACCCCGGCTTCCGCGTGCTTTTGCAAGAGCCGGAGCTGATCGGGATGATCGACCATGAATATGATGCGCTTGCCGGTTTGGATGGATGGCAGGCAGGCTTTGATATCGCGTGGCTCCATGGTCGGATAGGCGATGAGAAGATCATTGAACCCGGCCTCGGCCAGCAGCGCGGCTTCGGCGGCCGAGTAGGTCATCAGTCCGCGGAATCCCGGATAGCGTTTGAGCACATAACGCAGAAGGGAAACACAACGCAGCGACTTGGTGGCCAGACGCAAGGGATAGGGACCTGCTCTTTGGCACAGAGCCTGGGCATTGGCATCCAGGAGGTCCATATCAATATAGGCCAGCGGCAAGGGTTGCCCTTGAATGGCCGACACGTAAGTCTCATAACGGGGCGGATTGGCTGTTGCGGTTGCCATAAAAATCCTTAACAATGCGGAGCAGAAAAAAGGAATCATAATGCAGGTTCCATGCACATGGCAACGGATCGCCGGTCGCTCGGGAGGAAAACGTGGCATCACCAGAGGTGTTTCGTAACTGGTCTCGTTTGGTTCAGGTCAAGCCCCAGGAGGTTTCCCGACCGCAAAGCCTTGCGGAACTGCAGAGTCTTGTCAAAAAAAGTCGCAAGGTGCGCGTGCTCGGCACAGGCCATAGCTTTAACGCCTGTGTGGCTACGCCTGATACGCTGATACATTCCGATGCATTGAATCGCGTTCTGCATCTCGATGCCGCGAAAAAACAGGTGAAAGTGGAAGCGGGCATCAAGCTCAAGGATTTGAATCCGGTTCTATGGCAGAACGGACTGGCCTTTCCCAGCCTGGGTGATATTGCGGAACAGGCGATGGGCGGTCTGGTTTCCACCGGCACACATGGAACGGGACTGCAGTGGGGTTCCTTTTCGGATGGACAGATCCTGATCGGAATGGAACTCGTGCTCGCCGACGGATCACTGCTGGAGCTGCGTGCGGATCGTCCGGAGGATGCAACGTTTCTGGAGGCCGCGCGTCTCGGACTCGGGTGTCTTGGTGTGATCTATTCGCTGACATATCAGCTCGATGATGCGCATCATCTGGAATTCTGCAGCCGGGTCGTCCCGCAAGAGGAAGCTGCCGATCCTGCTCTTTATAAGACGCATGATCACTTCGAATATTTTACCTTTCCTTTTCAGGATCAGGTGCTGATGCTCACCCGCGATCGCACGACCAGGACCGCGGATAAAGGCAAGCTGGGCGCCTGGTTTAATGATGTCTTCATGGAAAACTTTCTCCTGGCCACCGTGCTGCGGCTGACTTCACTTTGGCCTTCAAAAATTGCATCGGTGATGGGGCTGATGACCCATCTGGCCAGTGAAGAGCATTATGTGGGACGGGCTTATGAGGTGATGGCTTCGATTCGCCGGGTGCGATTCTTTGAAATGGAATATGCCTTCCCTCTCGATCAGATCAATGCGGCTCTGGCCGCCTATCATGATGTGAATCGTTTCTACGCCCAAAAGCAGGGAGCGGAACGCTATTATGCCAGCTTCCCCGGTGAAGTTCGCTTCCTCGGCGGTGACAAGGGTTCGATGCTGTCGCCGACGCTGGGACAGCCGACCTCCTATCTTGCGGCTCAGGTCTTTCCCTCCTTCGGTCCAGGGTTTGAACGCTACTTCCGCACCCTCGAGGAGGAGTTTAGAAAAATCAAAGGCCGCCCGCACTGGGGCAAGCTCTTTTATCGCAATCCCATGGACGTTTATCCGCGCTTTGAGGAGTGGAACCGGATTCGGCAGAGCTGGGATCCAGGCGGAAAATTCCTGAATCCCTTTGCGGAGACTCTGGTGCAGGGGCGGAATTTCTAAAAGCGCAGACGCTTGAAAATAAATTCGGGCAGGTGCGTGATCACGACCATCACCCAGCGCCAGAAGCCGGGAACATAAAGCGTATCCACACGCCGATCGATGCCTTTAACGATTCGTTTGGCGACCGTCCGCGGCTCGGCCGTCAAGGGCCCGCGTGGCAGATGCGCGGTCATCGCGGTCGCCACGATCCCTGGCTTGATGGTGAGGACATGCACCCCGCTGGTCGCAAGACGGGCCCGCAGACCCGAGGCATAGGCGGTAAGGGCGGCCTTGCTCGCACCGTAAATGAAATTGCTGGCACGGCCGCGATCCCCGGCAACACTGGAAAAAATTCCCAGAACCCCGGTTTTTTGCTGCAGAAGAAGAGGCAGGATCGCATTGCTGATGGCGATGGGGGCCTGCACGTTGACATCAAACAGATACTCACAGGCCTGCGAATTGTTTAAAAGCCCTTCGGTGTCGCCGAGCAGGCCGGACGCGATCAGAACCACATCCAGGTGATTCACACGCTGCATGAGGAGTTCCGTCGCGGCCCGGGCTCCGCCTGCACTGCTGAGATCAGCCACGAGCGACTGCACTTCAGTGGCGCCGCGCGACTTGAGATCGCGTTCCATATCGTTCAGCTTCTGCTTATCCCGCGCCAACAGAAAAAGTCGCGCCCGTCTCTGCGCATAAATCTGGGCCACTGCGAAGGCCATGCCCGAGCTGGCTCCGAAGATGGCAATCACGGGATCCTTGTCTGCTTCAACCACGGCTCACCCTTTGCCAAAATTGTGAAGTGAACTTGGGATCGATGTGGCGACTGAATTCACGCCACAGCGGATATCCGCTTTGAAAGAGTTCGGGGCTCATCATCGCATCCTTGGCCGGATAAAGGCGTCCGCCCGCTTTGAGGACGATGGCGTCCAGTTTTTGAAACAGGGCCTGGGACCGCTCGCCCTGATTCTGAAAATCCAGGGTCAGAGTATAGCCTTCGCGCGGAAACGAAAGCATGCCTGGCGAGCGAATATCACCGAATTTTTTCAGGACGGCCAGGAACGAACCGAGACCGGATTGGGCTATGATATCGAAGATCCGTTTCAGTTCATCCAGACGATCGGTCGCCAGAACGAATTGGTACTGCAAAAGACCTCGTTTGCCATAGAGCCGATTCCAATGCAGCACCTTGTCCAAAGGATAAAAGAAAGGATCGATCGGCATGCGACGCTGTTTCAGACGCTTCTGCTGCTGCTGATAGACCACTTCATTGAAGGCGCGAATGGACCAGCGATTGAGACACCATGAAGGAGCCTGAAAAGGGATGGCCAGTTTCCATTGGGCCTGGGCAGCATACTCCTCGGCCGGATGCCCATAGGGAGCATGATTGCCGCGAAAGAAAATACCGCGGCCCCGTTTCGAGCCTTGCGCCATGCAATCAATCCACGACATGGAATATTCCCAGTCGCGGGCCGATTCATCCTCCAGTGCAAAAAAATCATCGAGTCCGGTGGTACGGATCGTCTCCGTTTCCAGAAATGCGGAGGCAATGGGAATCAACTGCACGGTGCACCAGCTGATCACTCCGGTCAAACCCAGGCCGCCGATCGTGGCCGCAAAAAATTCGGGCTCGCGCCAGGGACTGCAGATGATGGTTTCCCCGTTCGAACGCAGGACTTCCATTTCCGTGACATGACAGCCGAAGGTTCCGCGTTTATGATGATTCTTGCCGTGAATATCGTTGGCAATCGCACCGCCCAGCGTCACATACCGGGTGCCAGGGGAAACGGGAATAAACCAGCCGCGCGGCACGATAAAGTCGAGCAGCTCGGCGAGGCTGAGGCCGGCTTCGGCGGAGAGGAGTCCGGTTTTTTCGTCGAAACTGCGGAGCTTGCGCAGGGGGCTGAGGAGAAGAGCGGTGCCACCACTCGGCAAACAGCTGTCACCGTAACTGCGGCCCAGGCCGTGACAGAGAAATTGATGATCGCGCAGGAGGGCCGCGCTGATGTCCTGTTTCCAAAATATGGGTTCCTGGCGGGACTCGCGACCTTGCATCCCACCCCAAGACTGCGTTGGGTTCACCTGTGCTCCCCTGATATCGTGACATGAGTCAGCATACCGGGGCTGCCGGGGAAAATCCAGTGGCGTGACAGAGGGTCATGGGGTGAAGCTGCGGGCTCGGTTTGCCGCGGCGCTGTCCGTCCCGCCGTGGTGCCCGCGATGGACTCTTAGAGTACGGGCCGGGCGACCTTGGGCGGATTGCTGTTGCTGACCTGCTGCACCGGGGTGTTGGGCAGAACCCGGTCCACGGCCTTCATAAAGGTCAGTGAGCCGTTGACGGCGCGCTGGACCACAGCCGGCAGCTGTTCGCTCTCCGGCGTCGCCTCCTGCGAAACCTCAAGGGTCAGGGCATAGGCGCCAAATTTCATATAGGCGAAGTCGATGAACTCACCGTCGGTCTGATAGTCATGGAACGATTGGGTATATTTCGGCATTCCCATGGTCCGCGCCACGCTTTGGCCCAGGGCTTTGAAAACCGGATCGTGCTGGCTCGTGGACGGTGTGTGGCACCAGGGCCAGAGCACGGCTTCAAGACCGGAGTGGAACGCTGCCGATGCCACAACGCGTTCATTCCCCAGGAGACGGCGCACGAGCCTCGTCTCCACCAAACGGAAGGCTTCCGCTTCCGGTCGCGTTGGGCTGGCATAATCCCGATTGGGATCGATGCCCTGCGAGTCGGTTCGCAGATTGGCTGCGTGACCATCGGGATTCACCAAAGGCTGGAGCACGATACGATACTTTCGCAGCAGCCGATCAATGTCGGTGCGGTCGCGTTGGTTGATCAAAAAATCGATCAGGCCCAGCACCGCTTCGGTCGAAGCCTTTTCATTGCCATGATGCGTCCCGTTGAAATAGATGGCCGGGACATCCGGACTCCAGTTTTTACTGATCGCAACGTAAGCGATTTCACGTCCCTGAAGGGAGTGACCCAGGACGACAAAGCGAGCGACATCCGGATAATTCTGCGCGCGCGTTCGCAGATAATGAGCGATTTCATCCTGGCCATGATACCGTTGGAACTGCAGTCCATAAGCCGTCTGGGCGAAGCCCGAGGCTAAAACCATGATCTGGATGTAGAGGATGAATATCGCGCGCATGGCGTTGGTATTTCCTGTTTCGAATCTAGGCCGGATACTATCGTTTGACGTGTGAAGTGTCAATTGACAAGACAGTGAGAACATCAGAACCGACAAGGCTTTCATTGCATTCGCGCAACGGCGAAGAAGTGAGCGTCTGTCCGCGTGGCGTGATCTTGATATTCTCATTTGACAAAGCCATTCATTCGTCGGATGAAGAAGGCTTTTAACCGCCATGATATTCAGCGTTTAAGTCTGCCAAAGAGGGACGTAATGGCCTTATCCTATCGTATCCGTGAAGCTGCCTTGGATGACAACGAGAGGTTGATCGAACTCATTCGCCGTTGTCCGATGCGTGGGCAACTGCAGGTGTACCTTGATCGTTATCCGGACTTCTTTGCCATGACCCGCCTGCAGGGTGATCGTTCCTATATCTACGTGGCTGAAGATATGCGCGGTGATCTGGTGGGCTCGGTTGTCCTGATCGAACGGCAGGAATACTGGAAGGGCAAGCAGGTCAAGGTTCTTCATATTGGGGATTTGCGGACCCATCCGGCCTGGCGAGGAACCCGCATTGCGGCGAAGTTTGTCGAGATCTATCGGCAGAAGCTTTTGAGTGAAGGTTATCATCACGGCAGCGCAGAAATCATGGAGGGCAACATCGCTCCTGTCAAAGCCCAGCGCCTGCTCGGGGATGCGATCAAGGTATGTTATGATGGCGCTATAGACCTCTATCAGCTGCTGCCGATCTGGAATTATCGACCGTCGAAGCAGTATCGCTATCGCAAGGCGGAGGCCACCGACTTGCCTGCCATCGCGGCCCTTCTCAGTCGCAATTATGAGAACAGCCCCGGCGCCCCCGCCTTTACCGAGGAATACCTGGCGCGCTGCATGGAAGCCCATGGTTCCTTCGGACTGCAAAATATCTGGATTGCAGAAAATGAAACGGGTGAGATTCTGGCCTGCCTCGGAACCTGGGACCAAAAGTCCCTGCGCCGTACAGTGGCGGTTCGTCTCAGTCGTTTCTTCCGGCTTGTGGTGCGTCTGCTCGCCTGGCTTGGAGCGGTCTGGAAAGTGCCCCCGGTGCCGGTCGAAGGGCGTCCCCTGCGTTATCTTTATCTGCGCTGGCCTGCCTGTCAGCCTACAGCTGTTGCTGCTCTGCGGAACCTCATTCGCGTCGTCATGCGTGAGGTCAGGCAGCAGGGTGAGCATCAGTTTGTGGCCGTCGGCTTTCACGAAAATGATAGGCTCAAACAATGTCTTCGCGCTATAATCCGGGTCAAGACAAAGGTTCATCTCTTTTCACATCAAGTCAAAGCAGCTTCGGAGTCACCTGCCCTCGTGAAGGCATCCGGGGAAAAGGCTCCCTACGTTGATGTTGCCTTGATCTAGGGGGCAATGTGGCTAAGCGTATCCTGCTGACGTCCGGGCGTGTACCCAGCGCTCTGGAACTGGCCCGGTCTTTGGCGCGCGCCGGCTGTTACGTGGTGGTTGCGGATAGTTATCCGACCTTTTTGTGTCAAGGCTCGCGGGCTGTGGCCAGGTCCTATGTGGTGCCGCCGCCGCGGCTGCAACCGGCATCCTATGAACTCGCCATCATTGATATCATCCAGCGGGAAAAGATCGATCTCCTGGTGCCGGCCAGCGAAGAGGTTTTGTATCTGGCCACCTTTGCCGATGAGATCAAAAAACACTGCGCGTTCTTTTTCACGGATGCCGAGCTTCTTCTGCAGTGCCACCACAAGCAGAATTTCAACGATATGGCCCATGCGATGGGACTGCCGGTGCCTGATTCCACGCCGCTCGTCAAGGACAGCCGGGTCGTGCAAAAGCTCGTGCAGGATGATTATGTGCTGAAGCGCTGCTATTCACGCGGCGGCCAACGGGTGATCTTCGCCCAGGCCGGTACCGATCCGCAAAGTTGTGATGTGCCGCTGGATGGCAGTTGGCTCATTCAAAAGAGAATCGCGGGGGAAACCCTTTGCTCCTTTTCGGTTGTTCAGAAAGGGAGGGTCATGAAAACGCAACTGTATCGACCTTCCGTCACGCTTGGTTCGATTGGAGTTGTCTTTCAAAGCATCCGCGATGAGCGCATTGAACAATGGATCGAAACCTTTGTCCGTACGTCCGCTTATCATGGCTTTCTTTCTTTTGATTTTCAAAGGACCAGCACGGGCGAGGTCCTGGCCCTGGAATGCAACCCGCGCATCACGAGCGGCATTCACCTCTTTCATCCCGATGTGCTGGCCCAGGCCATCCTGAATCCTGAACGTCCTTTGCCGCAAAAAGCCGCGCGCACCCGCGCCCAGATTATCCTTGGGGTGATGACGGCCCTGCCGGATCTTTGGGCGAGTCCGCGTCTGGCCTGGAAAACTTTGCGCGAATGCCTCAGGGCGCGCGACGTAATCATCGATTGGTCCGATCCCGGGCTCCTGCTTTACCAGCTCAAATGTTACCTCTACTTCTTCAGGACCTGTCGCCGCGGGCGTTTCCCGCTGTCGAGTTGCGCAATGGACGGCATCGAGTGGAATGAAGAGCCACTGCGCATAGCGCAAGGAAACACTGGAGAAATCGGGGCGTAGGTTCGATGCCCTGCGAATGCCTGTTTATATTGAGATTTTAACCTATTGATTTTATTGTATAAAATTACGTAATCAGGAAAGTCAGAAATCAAAGAGCGCCTCCTGTCGATAGGTAAATCCAAGAAAGGAGGAGATTATGCTCTCCAGATTTCCTTTCCTGCCTGGAGGCCTGGCTCTTCTTGTGACAGCTTGCGCCATGCCCCAGACGGGATTACGCCGTACGATGCCGATCGATCATACTGTGTTGCGCGGCGATCAGCTTCATACCGAAAGACAGATTTTAGAGGAACGCGAAATCAAAATTCTCAGTGCCTTTGGCAATCTGAACACAGTGGAAAACCGTTTTCTGATTGTGCGTCTGGCCAGCGCATTGGAAGCGCCTGTTGTGGAAGGCAGGTCGCTGCGTGTCACCCGACTCGTGCAGGACGGCACTCTTCTGGTCGTGGCCTATGCGGGTGAGGGTGATCGCAGGCATGGGGTTCTGGCCCTGGTGGATCTCGCCGATCCGGAACATCCTGTGTTGCGTGCTGAAGTACAGTTGCCTTCCGTGGCGGTGCAGAATGTGGCGATTGATGGTCAGCAAATTTACTTTGTGGGAACACGCGCAGCACCGGAAGGGCCGGTGGTCGGTCGCCTTTCCATTCAGGATTTCGAGTGGCGCGATGACCTTAAACTTCAGTCGCTCGAACTGCCTTATGTCACAGCCCTGACTGTGACCCAGGACAAGATTCTGGTTCTCGACTCGCAGAGTTCGCAGCTTGTCACGCTGCAAAAAAAGGACCTGTTTGTGACCGGGACGATCAAGGTTCCAGGCTGGACACAGCTCAGCCAGGGATCGTCAACCGTCTGGGCCTTTCATAAGGATCCAGCGGCTCTCGTGGCCTTTGATGCAGACCTGCAGATGAAAACCCAAATCCTGACTTCTGGCAGCATGGATACAGCACACCCCGGCACCATTCACATGGGTCGGGAAACAGTGATGACAGCACTCGGTGATATGGGCGTGCGGGCCTTCTGCCAAATGGATCAGAAGCCGCTCTTTCATATCCCGGCGGTGATTCGTGCGGATCTTCCGCGCGAGCGCAGCTGGACTCTGGAAACAGCCTTGAGTCATGGGCTGCTGTTCACAGCCAATGATGCGGCCGGTGTCTACCTCTATCAGGTGGCGACGTCTGACCGTGACGGTGCCTGCCAGGAGCGCTTGCTGCAATTGGAGGGCTATCTGGACGCTGGCAAGGACTTCAATGCGCAGACGCTGCACTGGGAGCAGGAAGTGCTCAGCGTTGGGGATGATCAGGGACGTCTGTATCTCTTCTTTATCGACACGGATAAACTGGAGAGTGATGACACAGATTTTGATGGTTGATAAGGCGTTAGAGAAAGCCCAAGGGGAAGAGCGGCCGCTCTTCCTTTTATTTATAAAAAGCCGGCCTACATCCGTCGCCAATCGGTCAGACCTTCCAGACTTTTTTCCACCTCACGATTTCTGTTTTTTTCCCCCCCTGACGTCATTTTCATGAACTCGCCCATCGTCATGGAATTGTCATCGGACTTGGAATCCAGGTGAATCACAATGTCATGATCAATCGGTCCAAAACCGAGGAATTGGGGATGATGACCGCGTTCCCACGACTGAGGATGCTTCCAAAATCCTTCCAGACTCATCACCGTGGGTCCTTCGTTGGCCCGGGCGTTGAATTCACGGTTGGCTTCGATACCGGCCGCAACCATGGGGACACCGGCCACAAACATGGCAATGACGGCGGCAATGGTCAGAAGCGGAATGGCGATCAGGATAAAGTTGATGACAGCAGTGACGGACGATGCGACCAGCAGACTCGCGAGCAATAGGACGATGCCCATGATCCAGCCGTGCATGCGTAGCTTATCCGAATCAAAATTCAGGATCGGGCGTTTGCGAGTGGCAATATTCATGTTTCATTCCTCCACAACGAGAATCGGGTATCATGATGTATGCCTCGCTTGTGATTATGGTCTTTTTACGGAATGGATAAATAGCAAAGATTACCGATGCAACCTGCGACCGGCAAAGGCTGGCGCCAGGCCTGGGCTCACGAGCAGCAACATAGCGACAATGGTTGGGACTGTAGGAAGACGAGCAGACTCAAGGGAAAGCCAGAAGCCAAAGCCAGCCGCCAGAAACGCTGTCAGGCCGCAAAACCATAGATGGCGTCTGAGTCCCGCCGGGAGCTGCCTCGAAGCCACTGCAGTCGGAATAAAAAGGCAGGCGATCGTGAAAAGATAACCCACGGTCTGCACACAGAAGCAGAGCGTGACGAGCGTGATGATATCAAAGCTGGAAAAGGGCAAGCGGCTCTTGTGCGAGGGGCCGGTGATGGCTTTTTCGAAGGATTCGCAGGTAAAGCGCCGGTGCCGGACGATCATGACGAGCAGTAAAACCAGACCCAGGACCAGAGCCCAATAGGATTCCTCCGTACTGAGTGTGGCCAGATCCCCGAAGTACTTTTGCGCCATGTGATTTTCCAAAGCCGGGAAGAGCGCGCTGATCAGATAGCCTCCCGCGAGCAGCACAGCAAACAGACTGGAAAAATGCGTATTGCTTGACGCCATGCGCCGCGCCACCAGAAATTCACTGAGGGCAAAGGTGAGAGCGGCACTGACCAGGGCCGCGACCAGGGGAAACACCGGATGCACGGCGAGGCCGAGTCCCAGCAGGACGCCCAGCATCGCCCCCTGACCCAGACAGAGCGTTTGCATGGCCCGATCGCGGGCGGCCAGCTGCGTGCCGAGCAGAGCAAGGCCGGCGGCGAGTATCATGCTGGCAGCTATGGTCCAGCCATAGATGGAAAGAAGCTGACTCACGAGGCGATATATCCTTTCAGATCGATCATGCGATGCGGATTCCATTCCGCAGGATCCAGAGCGTCCTCATGCCCGACCATGATCACGGCATGCCGGCCATCCTGAATGAAATCCCGGAGTGCCGCGCGCACCTGCTGACGGCTGCTCTTATCCAAGTGATTCATGGGCTCATCCAGGATCAGGACCGTGGGGTCCTGCAGAAAAACGCGGGTCAGAAGGGTTTTCTGCCGTTCCCCACCGCTCGCCGTGTTCCAGGCCAAGGCCAGATGCGCTTCATGCAGAAGACCGTGGCTTTGACTTTGAATTTCATGCCGCGCGACCGGTCGGGAAAAGCTCAGGATGTCCGCCAGCGTCAGGCTGATATGAAATTCCTGATTGTGCAACTGGGAAAGAAAACCGATGCGCTCGCGGGGCAACTGCCATTGCATGGTGCCCGCGGTCTGCCGCCTTTCACCGAGCAAAAGGCGCAGAAGGGTGCTCTTGCCAATGCCATTGGGCCCACTGATGGTGATCAGCTCACCCTGATTCAGGTCAAAGCTCAAGCGATGAATGAGCGGCCTGCGATCCGGCGTACAATAGGCCAGATCCCGGACCTGAAGGAGTTGCGTCATGACCTTCACTTTCCTTTGGGCTGCAGGGCCTGCACCAGGGCATCGGCTATGTGTTTTTGCAGCTCCCCATAACCTGCTGCCGGTCCTTTGGATTGGATCATGGTCGGCACCACCACCACAGGAATGCCGGAAATCTCCGTAAAGCGCTGCAGGGTTTTTGCAGGATTGTAAGGGGCGGCGAGCACAACCTTGACGCCGGCGGCCTTCGCGGCCGCACCGATGGAGGCGAGACGTCCCGCGGAAGGCGGCATGCCCGGCTTTTCCTCGATACTGCCGAAGGACAGAAGGCCATAGTCCTGTAAAAAGTAGGCAAACTCCTTGTGATATTCCATCAGAATGGGCTTGCCCTTCTGAGCTGCTCGGAACGGTTCGAGACGCGCCTGGATCTCCTGACTCAGACTGTCCATTTTCGCCTTGAAGGCCGCACCGGCTTTTTCATAGTGAGCGGCCCGCGCAGCGTCCACCCGGGACAGGGCCTTGACCACTTCCACGCTGCCGGACGCGAGGCTTTTCGGGCTCAGAAAAAAATGAGGGTTGCCGCCCGGATGCACATCGCCCATCGATCGATTGATGGGGCCCGTGGATTTATCGAGCGTCGTAACTCCTTTGCCAATCTCACAGTAGCCTGCGCCTCCCGGCTGCACACCGGCGTTGCCCGACTTCGCGAGAACCGCGGGCATGTATCCCGCTTCCAAATCCAATCCGGCCAGACAGACGACTTTGGCATCGGCGACCTGGCGAATGAAATCAGGCACGGCATCCACATAATGCGGATTCTCCGTGCCACGCAAAAGGGCTTTGGCTTCGACGGCATCGCCCCCGATTTCCTGCACCATCCAGGCAAAGTCGGGCAGGGTCGTCACGACCTTGATGCGATCCGCAGCCCAGGCGCTGAGACTCCAACACACTCCAAGGACAAAACCGCAAAGAATTTTTTTAGAAATCATGAGCGGGGTGGGCTCCTATGGTAAAGCTGGCTTGAAATTCCACACGTTTTTCCCGATGATCCGGCTGATCCTCGCGCGAGGACGTTGTATCATGCCAGGCCAGGCGCAGAGTGGAAAATTCGCTGGCCTGATACGTGAGTGTTGGAACGACAGCCATAACCGAATTGTCGAGGGATTGCCCGATGGCATCCTTGAGATTGAGAACGCTATAGTAATCGATGAGCAGACCCAGATAAAGCTGAGCATCAAACGCATACTGAGGCAGGATATAGGCGCCCAGCGTTTTCTCAGCCTCCGCTCCGTCAGGGGCCAGAGTCCGATGCCAGATTTCACTCTGCAGAAGAAAATTCAGGACACCCGCTTCGCGCCACTTCGCAGTGAAATCCAAACCGGTCAGAGTCATGCGGGTCTTCACGGCATCGGTGCGGCTCAGATAATTCACGGCGGCCTGAGCCCCGCCTGCACCGGGCATTTCAAAGTAGGTGGCGAGGCGCGCATAGTGTGTGGGTTGCTTGGGCTTCTCGCCAGCATCATGGGCATGACCATAGGTAAAGCCATTGGTCACTCCGAAGGTGCTTTGCAGAAAAAAGGGCAGGGGGGCGAGCCAGGAATATTCCAGGCCGGAATCCAGGGCGCCCTCCTCGCCGAAAAATTCCGTATGAACTTTCGGTGCGGTGATCAGGGGCCATTGATGGCGATGCAATTGGTTCAAACGCCCGACACCGAGAAAGAACTGACCCGCCCGAATATTCGAGCGCGGTATCAGGCGCGAGCTGCTGATATAGGCTTCATGAAGTTCCGCGGTCGCTGCGCCCTCTTCATTGTGCGCGGCAAAACTCAGGACCCCATCAAAGGTGGGGTCGATAGGCGCAGTCAGGACTATCTCAGCCTCCCGTGGCGCAAATTGATCCGGGGCTTCGCTGTTTTTATCCGCCTTATAGGAACCGACGAGGTCCACCGCAGCCGATATTTTGAGCCCGCTCGGATCCTGAGCCCAGGCCGCAGCGCTCCAGAATCCCAGGATGGTCAGCCAATAGAGGCGCATCGTTCGTTCCTTATTCGGTGAATTTCGCAGCGCTGCGGGTCACGGATTTTAGTTCCGCATCGCGCAAAACAAGGCCCCAGAGCAGAGCTTTTCCCTGACCGGGGGCATCCGCATCGCTTTCTGAATTATAAAGCGCCGCATCCTCCTCCCAGCTGCCGTTCACGGCATTCCAGATCAGGACATGAGCCGGCGTTTCATTATTATGAACATCGATCGCCAGCGCAACGGGTCCGGAAGCGTCAATTCCACTCAACGCATGATCGTCCGTGCCCGCGCCATCCGCGTTCAAAATGGCAACCAATTCTGTGCCGGCTCGTTCGAACTGCACGGTCAGGCCCTGTTCCAAAGCGTTGTTGGCATGAGTGACCAGGCCCAGCGTCCCGCCGTCGTTGACTGTGAATTCCAACGCAAAGTTATCCTGGGACGCGATCGCATTCAAGGGCGATGCAAAGACTATGGCGCCCGATCCTCGCAAAAGGCTTTCACTGCGTTCCAGATCACCCGCTTCGACGACATAATAAGTTTGACCAGCAAAGGAGCCTTCCGGCAGGCTGGATTCCTTTTTCTCATCCTTGCTGCAGGCGCAGGTCGCGACTGTCACAAGGCCCATCAGCACCTGAACATTCTTCATGGTCACATCCTGTTGTCTTGTCACTACTTGCAAGCCCCTTGCATTAGGAAAGGCCTGACAGTCCCCATAAAACCTGATTTGGTATAAAAAAGGAAGAGGCAAAGTGCCTTCTTAAAGCAGACTTTTGCAATAGTATAGTGCCAGAATGGATAGTTATGGGATGGCCACCTGCACAGGCTCGGCCTGAAGAATCCGTATGATGTCATAAGGATTCATCCCGAGGAGGAAGCCACGTTTGCCGCCGTTGATATAAACCTTATCCAGGGCGAGCATGCTGGCCTCGTAGTACACCGGCATCTTTCGCCTGGTGCCAAAGGGTGAGGTTCCCCCCACCTGATAACCGGAATGACGATCGGCCACCTCGGGTTTACACGGGCTGATGGTTTTGACCTTCAGATGGCGCGCCAGCTCCTTGGTCGAGACCTGCCGATCGCCGTGCATCAGAACAATGAGCGGGCGCTTTTGCTCATCCTCCATGATCAAGGTTTTTATCACAGCATGCTCAGCGACCTGCAATTCGCGGGCGGATACCGCTGTGCCCCCCTTCTCCTCATAGGTGTAAAGATGAGGGGTAAAGGCCACTTTTTCAGCCAGCAGCTGCCGGACCGCGAGCGTCATGGGGTGATTCACCGGAACGTCCTCTAAATAAATTTGCGCGTCAAAGGCCAGATATCCTGCAGCGGTTGGTTCAGATCCTGGCAGAGATAAATCACGAGATCGCGTTCATAGGGCATACGCAGGGGATGATCGAACTCGCCGAGCGTTTCCAGCTTTCCGCAGAATTTTTCATGATCCTCGCGTTGCCCGCCGACGATCAGAATCTGCGTGGCATCGCGCGGATAATAACCCCAGAGGTAATAGGAGTTGTGACCCGAGGATGCCGGAGGCAAACCCAAAGCCGGACCGTAGTAATCCAACGCACCTGCCTGGCCATAATTTTGTGCCAAAAGCATCGTGCGGCGTTGTTCCGCCACAGGCAGCTCATGCCACAGCGTCGCCACGTGTTCCGCCAGTTCCCGCCAGCCAAACATGTCAGCATAATGCTGTGGCAGGACGCCTTCCGCATGTCGTTCTCCACTTTCGGGCCGAAATCCCAGGGCATCCTGATACGACTGGAAGAGGGAAACGGGCAGCACAGGTAAACTGAGCGGCATCAGCAAAAGTCCGCTCAGGCCGATCAGTACCGGAAAGAGCCAGCGCAGGCGCAGATCCAGGGCTTCAAACTCCAGAGCGCCGACGGCAATCAAGGGAGCCATCAGACCGGCTGCGTAATAGCTTTTGCCGTGAGCCGGGATCAGGAGAAGGCCAAAGAGCAAAACGACCCAGGAATAAGGCCGCAAGAAGCGCCAGCGCGATTGCGTGAGAATGATGAAAAAACCTGGAATCCACAGGAAGGCGACGAGTGGATGATGATGCAGGATCCATTCACCCAGGAGCGCCGTGGCGGTGAGCGCTTCGTTTTTATAGAGGCGCGCATTATGCTGAAATTCAAGGGTCGGCCAGCCCTGCTGCATCTGCCAGATGAGATGCGGACTGATGAGGACGAGACTGATGGTCGCCACCGCGAGAATTTTTTTGCAAAGACGCCAACGATCCGCGGCATTCCAGAAAAAGCAAAAACTCAGCAGAACAGCATAAACTGCGGTGCTGTGTTTGTTCAAAGTCCCGACTGCGATCAGAGCGCCAAGACCCAGGATCCCTGGAGCGTGCAGCTTTGCGACTTGCGAAAAGAGCCAAAAAATGGCAAACCAGATGAGAGGTTCGAGACTATTCATGGAAAAAAAATGATCCATGCCCAATCGCAGGGGCGACATAATCAGCGCCACAGCGACCAGCGATTGCGCCAGTGGGCCTCCGTGGTGCTTGCGCACCCAGCATAAAACCAGCGCCAAATGCGCCGCTGCGATCGCGAACGACCAGAATCGGTAAAGCGATAAATCCTGCTGAAAAAGATGGGACAGCGCGTAGCTGATCCAGCCGACCAGTGGGGGATGATCGACGTATCCCCAATCGGGACGTAGGCCGCAGACAAAGTAGTAGAACTCATCGCGAAAGATACCGTAGGATCGGTAGAACCAGGCGTGAAGCAGGAACAGGCAAAGAGGAGCGAGCAGCACCAAAGATGATCCATGGAGTCGCGACTTCATCAAGCAACCTCATTCTGAGCAGCGAGCGCCTTGCGAAAGGTATAGGCTTGATATACTTTGGTGTCAATCTTTTGCAATCATTTTAGGAACTGAGGCCAGCGGATGCGATCTTATTGGAAATACGGACTTCTCCTTTTGCTCACTTTGCTCGGATTTTGGCTGGTCCGTCTGCTCTTTCTACGTCCCTTCAACATCGATCATTTTTTTGATCGTACATTTTTACTCTATTCCCTGGAAAGCCCCGAATATTTATCCACCGTACGGGTTTTGGATCAGTACGGTCTTACCTCGCACCGCAAGCAGCTCGATGATATTTCGGTGCACGCTCTCTATCGCGAGCAGCGTTTTCTGCAGCAAACCGAAAAAACTCTGCAGGGCTATGAACGGGCCGATCTCGATGAGCGCCAGGCGCTATCGTACGACATTTTTCAGTGGTATCTGCGTTCGCTCCTCGAGACGAACGGTCCCTGGCGCTTTTATGATTACCCCGTGAATCCCCTGCATGGAGTACAGAATTCCTTTCCGCGATTCATGCAGGATGTGCATGTCGTGACGAGCAAGGCGGAAGCCAGCGATTACGTGGCCCGGCTCTATGCTGTGCGGGAAAAATTTGAACAGCTGATCGCAGGGCTCAGGATTCGTCAGGAGAAAGGCATTGTTCCGCCGGATTTCATCCTGGATCGCGTGCTGGAAGAAATGCGGACCTTTATCGCGGTCCCGCTGCAAGAAAATATGCTTTACGCGTCGTTTGCTCGCAAGTTGGAGGAGGCGTCGTCCATCAAGGAAAAGGATCGGCAGATTTATCGGGAAGGCGCGGAAGAGGCGCTGCGGGATGCCGTTTATCCGGCTTATGCGAAACTGATCGCGTTCCTGGAGGAGCAGCGCAAACAGGCCACAGCGGATGCCGGCGTTTGGAAATGGCCGCAAGGGGACGCGTACTATCGTTTCATCCTGGCTCAGCACACCACGCTCGATTTGGATCCGGAGGCGGTGCATCAACTGGGTCTCAAGGAAGTTGCGCGTATCCAGGACGAGCTGCGGGCTATGCTCCAGAAACAGGGCTATAACACGCAGCAGGATCTGGGTAGCATCTTCCAGGAACTGAGTGCCGAACCGCGGTTTTATTACAGTGATGATGCGGCCGGACGCGACCAGATCCTGCGTGATTATCAGGCCATCATTGATGAAGCCGCCCGCAGTCTCGGTTCCCACTTTACGGAGATGCCCTCGGCCCCCATCAAGGTGGAGCGCGTGCCTCCCTTTATGGAAGCAGGCGCGCCGGCGGGATCCTATGCCAGCCCTTCACTGGATGGGGAACGTCCCGGTGTTTTTTACGCCAACCTTGGCGATATCAAAAACACAGTGAAGTTCGGCATGCGGACCCTGGCTTATCATGAAGGGATACCCGGGCATCATCTGCAGATCGCCATCAGTCAAAATCTAAAAGACCTGCCGCTCTTCCGCCGGGAAGTGAATTTTACCGCCTTTGTGGAAGGATGGGCGCTCTATGCGGAAAGGCTCGCGTTTGAAGCGGGACTGGAGAAAGAGCCCTTTGATTCCATCGGTCGCCTGCGCGCGGAACTTTTCCGTGCGACGCGCCTCGTGGTGGATACCGGTCTTCATGCCAAACGCTGGACCCGTGAGCAGGCGATCGACTATCTGCATCGGGAAGGGGGCGTGGCGCAGCCTCATGCCATCCGCGAAGTGGAGCGTTACGTGGTGATGCCAGGCCAGGCCTGTGCTTATATGATTGGAATGCTGAAATTCCTGGATCTGCGAACCAAAGCTCAGTCGACGCTTGGGCCACGGTTCGACCTGAAAACATTTCATCACATGATACTGGACAACGGCGCCATGCCGCTGACTCTCCTGGAGCGGCGCGTGGAACAATGGATGACGACTCTGCGTTGAGGGGCACATGAAATCAAATGAACATCTTGTGATCATCACGGGCCACAGTTCGGGACTCGGTCGGGCCCTGCTCGACATTTGCCTGCAGGATAAGACTTATGTCGTGGGCATTGCGCGCCGTCGGGTGGAACTCCAGCATCCGCATTTGAAACAGATCCAGGTGGATTTCAGCATCATGGACTATGGCATCGATCAATTGCTGCAGCCTCTCGCACCTATTCTGGATGCCGCGGCCTGGCAAACCGTGACGCTGGTGAATAATGCAGGCACGGTGCAACCGGTCGGTCTTGTGGGGCAGCTCGATGCCAGGTCGATCGCCGCCAGCCTCCATACGAATTTAACCATACCTTTGCAGTTGAGCAATTGGCTGCTGCGACGCTTTCCTCAGCAGAAATTGCGTATTGCCCAAATTTCAAGTGGTGCGGCCCATAAGCCTTATGCCGGCTGGGGCGTCTACTGCACCAGCAAAGCCGGTCTGCGGATGGCGTCTCAGGTGATGGCGACCGAGGCGGAAGTGTCGGGATGCGATCTGAGCCTTGTGATTTATGAGCCGGGTGTGCTGGACACTCCCATGCAGGACGAATTGCGCAAGAGCCGGGTGGAGGAATTTCCACAAGTGGAGCGCTTCCGTCAGCTCCATAAGAGCGGTCAGCTCGTGGCCCCCCGTGATTCCGCGCAGGAGTTATGGCAGCTACTCTGCGACAAGGACCTGCCGAGGCTTGTGGAAACGCGCTATGGGGCTCGGGGCTCTTGAATACCCCCTCCAGGTCCTGCCGATCGTTTCACCCCGGGCTGGAATGAAAAAGCCGCCCGGCCCCAACACCCTGCCTTCAGAATAAGATAGCCCACGCCAATAACCTTCATCTTCATCAAGCTGGAGAAAGTTCCGCTGGTACGACTGCGGATTTTCCAAAGTTCGCTAAAAGTATAAACCAGCCACAAAAGGTACTGGAGCCAACGATCGGATTCATAAAGGAGAAATTATGAAACACTTTTATCTTTGGATATTTCTTCTCGCATCCAGTTTGACGACATGGGCACAAGCCAGGCCGCCAGGACCCGACGCGCCGATGGAGCAGGAACTCAGGGACATTGCAGCCGAAGCCTATATTTACTTTTATCCTCTCGTGACGATGGATGTGACGCGCAAAGTCGCGACCAACGCTCCCGGTGGGAATGGTTTGGGACGTGGCCCTATGAATGTCTTTCATCACCTTCGCCATTTTCCGGCTGCCGACATGAAAGATGTCGTGCGCCCCAACTTTGATACTCTGTATTCCGTAGCCTGGTTGGATTTGACAAAAGGCCCCCTCGTGATCCATACGCCGGATACTCAGGGGCGCTATTACCTCTTGCCCATGATGGATATGTGGACCGATGTTTTTGCCGTCCCGGGCAAACGCACGACCGGCACGCATGCTGCTCAGTATGTTGTCGTTTCTGAAGGCTGGAAGGGTCAGCTCCCTCCAGGGGCTCACAAAATCGAAGCTCCCACTCCCCATGTTTGGATCATCGGGCGGATCCAAACGAATGGCCCTCAGGATTTTGCAAGCGTCAATGCCGTCCAGGATGGTTTCACCATCACCGCCATGGACACAGCCGCCCAGGAACCCGCTTCCGACATAACCCCTGATCCCAGCGTGGATATGACCACACCACCCTTGGAGCAGGTGAATCGGATGCCTGCCCTGGATTATTTTCGTTATGCCGCCGAACTGATGAAACTGCATAAGCCTCACACCACCGATCAGACTCTGCTCTTTCGGTTGAAAAAACTGGGTCTTGTGCCTGGGCAAAGTCTGAATATCCAAAATCCGCTGATTCAAGAGGCGTTGGAGCAGGGGGCGGGTGAGGGGTTGAAAAAAATTCAAGGTCACGCCGGGCGCTTCGGAGAAGAGGTCAATGGCTGGCAGATCAACCGCGAAACACTGGGCGTCTATGGCAACAGCTATCTCAATCGCGCATTTACCGCGATGGCGGGACTTGGTGCCAACCTCCCGGAAGATGCCATCTATCCTATCGCTGTTGCGGATGCAGACGGCCGCCCTATGAGCGGAGAATACAACTATGTGCTGCATTTCAATCAAGATGAGCTGCCGCCCGTCGATGCCTTTTGGTCTTTAACCATGTATGACGCGCAGGGCTTCCCGGTGCCCAACCCTATAGACCGTTTTGCGTTGGGCGATCGTGATCCCTTGCATTACAACGCCGACGGTTCCCTCGACCTTTACATTCAGCGTGAGAATCCAGGTCCGGACAAGGAAGCGAATTGGCTGCCAGCTCCGGAGGGGGCCATGGGTTTGACCATGCGCCTCTACGCACCTCGGGACAGCGCGCTGAACGGCAGCTGGAATCCTCCGCCCCTGCGACGTTGAAAAAAACGCTGTGGGGCTCCAGATCCCGAGTGGTCACGTCCGGATCAGGGCCCGGGACGGATTTGGTTCTTTGACAAAATTCCACTGGGCTGGACCGGTTGTGCTATTGCTCTTTGACTATTCCGATCGGGTCGCTATCCTGAAATAAGATATTTCTTGTCATGACAGGCAGGGTCTCGCATGCCGCGAAGCCCTGCCCTCCATTTTGCGGGAAAGGGGCTTCATGAAGAAACGCCTCCTCATCGTTCTGGGTAGCGGCGTGGCCACCCTGCTGGCCGCCACAGTCTTTTATGTTCAGCGCCCCGAGGCCACGGATCCAGCGGCGGTGCCCACAGGGGGACAGCGCAAAGCTGCCATCTGGAAGCCGCAGGAAGTTCCCACGTGGACCCTGGTCCGCGGTCAGGAGCTGGTCTATGACCTGACCTATACCGGCAACGGGCATATTCCGGGAGAGACCGATCAGGCGTTTGAAGTGCGGCTCCTGGGAACCCTGCATGTTGTGGTGCTCTCCGAGGAGACCGACGGCTATCGGGTCTGGCTCAGCATCAGGCCCGAAGGGGCGCCGCAGCTCCACGACGTGCCGGTTCCCTTGCGGTCGAACCTGCTGAAAGCCTGGATCGAAGGCACCGGCGCACGTATGGCCTCCCGTGGTTTTCAAATCGAACCGCAGCTGGACTCGAACATGGATCCCACCGTTTCCCAGTTCTGGCTGTCCCTTTGCGAAAGAATGCAGGTGGACCTGCCCGCTGTTTTGCAGACACCGATCTGGGAGCTGCAGGAAGTCATGGCCGGTAGCTCGGTATCGACCCGTTATGAACTCGATCCCACGCATCTGAGCCCGGGACTGCTGGCGGAAAAAATTTACATCCAAAAATACTTCGAAGCCACGACTCAACCTCAGCAGAGCATCAGCGGGGAAAGTCTGGTCATCCTGCGGCCCCGCTTTGAAGGGCTGGACCAGCTTCAGGCGGATGCGCGGGAGGTTCAAGTCCTGAATGGAGAAGACTGGACCAGTGATTCCGTCCTGACTCTGCAATGGCTCAAGCAGGACACCCTGGCGGAAGCCCGGGTGGCGAGCCTCGAGGCGCGCTGGGGACAAAGCCGCAGTGAGGCCGGATCAGGCCAGGACTCCAGCATGCAAAAGGTGGCGCTTGGCGGCCTTGGATTGGATGAGATTTGGAGTCAGATGTTTCAGCCCGGGACACAGAATTCCCAGGAACTGTATTTGAAACTCAAAGCCTGGATCTTTCTGCATCCGGCTGAGATCAAGCGGCTCATGGAGCGCCTGCGTAACCTGGATGAGTCCGATCCGGCCTTGAAAATGGCCATACGGGCGCTGGCAGCGGCCGGGCAGACGGAAGCCCAGAATGCGCTGGTCGATCTTCTGAATCAGCGGCACACCGATGCGCCGCTCGCCAGAAAAATCGTCACGACGCTTGGCCTGGTGCCTGAACCCACCCTGGAGGCACAGAAGTCGCTGGAACTTCTGAGCCAGTCTGCAGAGGATTCCGCTGTACGCCGCAGCAGTCGACTGGCCCTTGGCCTGATGGGGCAGCGTCTGAGTCAGAAGACCGATCCGGAAGCCCAGAAGCGTGCCGCGGAATTGGAGGCTTTGGCTTTAAGACATCTGCAGGCGGCCCAGGATCTGGCGGACATCACCGAGGCCCTCGTCGTGGTCGGCAACTGCGGGGTCAGTCGCATCGAGGATTTGAATCCTTGGCTCACGCACCCGGATCCAGCCATTCGCAGCCAGGCCTTCTTTGCCTTGCGTTTTGCCAGGCCCAACCATGCGCCTGAGTTTTTGGTGCGTCAGTATCCGGGCGAGGCCTCGGCGGAAGTGCGCCGGCAGATCCTGCATGCACTCAGTCTTCGGACGCCGGATGCGGGCTGGTTTTCGGCCATCAAAGGCCTCCTGAATCATCCGCTCCCGGATGACGACAAGATCACGCTGGCCAAAATTTTGGTTGGGACGGTGCGGAAGCATCGGGAGTCATCCCTGCAAATACTCGCGCAGCTCCTGGCTCAAACCCAGGATGCTGCGGCGCGGGAAACTTTGACGAAGTACCAGGAAACGGCCAAACGGCAGGTCACGTTCTGATTCACTCGGTAATGGTCAAAGGCTGGGTCACAGCCTGGGCACTGCCGATCCGCAGGAAGCTATTGATGGCAAGGTCTGTCGCGTTACGCGGCAGCACCTGTACGTTCTCCAGTTTGATTTCCAGAATCAGTTTTTCAAGCTGATTCGAGTAACTGAAATTCTCCGTGGTCCAGTGCGCGAAGTTCCCGGTGTTGCCAAAGAGATCGCTGCCGGTCACCACCTGCAGAGTCGCGGTGGAAATCATTGCGCCTTGGGTATCAAGAATCGAGTACGGAACCGGTTGAAAGCCGGTGGCGAGACTCGCATCCAAATCAAAAAGTATCGGCTGATCCTTCAGCGATTGAACCGAACCATCCTTGCAATTCAGGACAGAGAGCTCATAACGCAGGGTTTGCGTGCCCAGCTGGGTGCTGATGCCGCTGGATAGAAGTTTGGCCTGCGTAATGCCCACGGCGCTCTGATTGCAGCCCGCCACAGGACCGGAAGGAGTTCCGTCTGCGCTTGGGGCTGTGGCATCGCTGGTGCTGATCGTGCTGGACTCCGTTTCAAGAATTCCGCCATCAGCGGTCGCAGCATCGGTCTGGCCTTTGAATTTACCTCCCGAGCAGGCTGCTGCGGACAGGGTGAAAGCCATGACGAGGATCTTGCTAGTCGTTCCCATGGTGCATCCTTGTTGCAGTTAGGCTTTCAATTAAGCAAGGAATATGCCTGACTTTTTGGTTTGAAATCCCTGGAAGAATTTTGACAACTGTCAAGTCCTTGGGCAGACAGTGTAAGGCCCATGACAACAAAAATTTGGGGGAGAACCGGAACCCGATCCTCCCCCCAAACTTCAATACAGGTTTACCGAATCCAACTCGTTTTAGGAGCTTTTTCGACAAACGGCTTTCCCAAATTCACTAAGGATGCGACTCACTCCAGTCGCAGATTCTTACCTATCAAACGCCTGGATTCGCTGCCATGAAAAAACTGCGATGAATAATGCCGGAAGGGAGTATTTGCTTCAAGACGGGTCAGCTCGCGGGTTTTATTACGGTTGAGCTTTCCGTTCTGGAAAAGGGGTGATTCCCGCAAGGGAGCGGGAACCAGCTGGAATTACAGAGCGATATTCATTTGCGCCGCAAAAATATTGCCGGTCGCTTCCGAAGATCCCACCACACGCGCATAAAAGGGCTGGCCCTCGAATTCGCGAATGTCATTGATTCCGGTTTTGGCCTGGGTCACGTAGCTGTAGCCGAGGTCAAAGGAGGCGATTTCATTGAGGATATAACTGCCGCCCAGGGAGTAAAAGCGCATGTCGCCGGTCGGAATGCGAAGCGTGCGCCTTTCATTAGGAACCGGTGAGTTATCGTAGGCGTAACCGGTGCGCAGCGTCAGGCCTGTGGTGACCGCATAGTCGAGGCCGATCGCATAACGCAGCGCATCCTCCCAGCGCTCATCCACGCGACTGGCGAGGGCCCCGCTGTCCTTGTGATAGATGTTGAGGTCCTCGAAGTTGCTCCATCCCGTATGCGTGATATCCGCGCTCAGCTGCAGCCCGGCGCCCAGGCCCTGGATGTAACTCAGGCTGATGATTTCGGGTAACTGCAAAGGTGCGGTCGCAGCGAAATCCTGAAATGAGTCCGTGGTGGGTGTGTTGTGAAAGCGGGTGTCGCCTTCGAGGTCAGCATCCACGGTCGAGCGATAGGAGAGACCCAGGCGGCTGTGTTCCGAGAAGGTCAGGAGAAGACCGGCGTTCCAGCCATAACCCCAGGCATCACCTTTTACGCTGCTTGTGCCTATTGATTCGCCATTCGGAGCGATGATCGCTTCCCCGGTCTGTGGATTCAAAGCCACCACACCTGGTGCGAGCAGAAAGGGCCCGGCCGATGGATTCGCTGCCGTCAGCTCCGCCTCGGCATACACGGCATTGAAGCCAGCGCCAAGGGACAGCAGCGGGTTCAGCTGGATGGATACGCTCGGGTTGATGTTGGTCGTGCGCACGTTGGATTTTTCCGCCGCAATGCGACCGGCAAAGTCCCCATCGTAGCCTGTCTCGCTCGCAAAGTTCGAGAACACGCCGATCCCGACAACATAGTCCTGGCTCAAAGGATAGACGGCATAGACAGCGGGAATGAGGGGATAGTCAGGGGCGGCATTCGCATGGGAAACGCCCTGGGCACGGATGGCTGGAAGGCCAGCGGCCTGGAGAGCCGGGACGACGAGAGTCGACTCCTCGATTTCAACATCAAGATCGGCGTCGATCGTCGCAGCCGATAGAGTGAATTGGGGTCTTTTCAAGCGGCTCATGGCAGCCGGGTTGCTGCCCACCGTGGAGGCATCATCGCCCGCCGCGGATTCGCCCGCATAAGCTCGACCGAGACCGCGTGCGTTCTTTTCCATGACCTGATAACCACCGGCCAGCGCCTCGGGAGCAAGAGCCGCGAGCGCGGCGAGAACGGCACTATTTCTGATATATGTTTTTTTCATGATGGAGTTCCCTTCTGTTTACTGCGCTGTCGATTTTTGAAGAATGTCCAGGAAAGCCGCGACTGGTGAAAAGATCGCCGGACAGGTCCCATGTGTATACTTGGGGCTATCGGCAAGGCTCGGAATCGTGATGACCGACACGTTGTCACCGGGGAAGACGTCCTTGATCTTTTTCACCGAACTCACCGGCACGACTTCATCGTCCACGCAGTGAAGGAACATGGTGATGGCGCGTGGCTGCCAGCCTTTGTTGGTCAAACTTTGCGATTGGAGATAGCTGTGCAGTTTCACCGCTTCATTGGTTTGAGGGCGGGCACTCAGGAAGTCAGCCACCAGATCGGACTCCAGCATTTCCACCTTTCGCGTGGGGATCTGACTGCCGATGTACGCGTTATTAAACTGGCCATTGAAGAGCGTGGCCACGTTTGCGACCGGCCAGGTGAAGATCGCTTCCGGATTGAAGTCGTTGTGCGATAACCATTTCGTATAGGAGAGAATCAGGAAAGGAATATTCACTGGATGCAGGATTTCATTCTGCAACAGCTCGGTGGCGACGGCCTCCAGGTCATAGGGTGCGCCGGCAGAGGCTGTGGCCATCAAAGCAAAAGTTCCGGCATGATGGGTTTCGATTTCCTTTTGCAGCGCGAGGGTTGCATAACCACCTTCCGAATAGCCTCTGAGAAAGAGGGGGCCCTGAAGCACACCATTGATGGCAGCGAACGTGGACGCAGCCTTCAGAAAATCAACGCCCGCATCAGCATAGGACTGCTCCACAAGATAGGGATGAAACACCTGGCTTGAGGCTCCATAGCCGAGGTAATCCATCACCAGCGTGACAAAACCCTGGGAGGCTTCAAAGATGCCCTCCGACGGTGTCACCGAAGGGGCATCGCCCTTGCTGGTTCTGGTTCCGTGCTGAACACTGATCCAGGCATTCGATGCGTGCTGAACGTCCGGAACGATCATCAGACCGGAGGCCACCACGGGAACCGCTGGGGTGGCCGGGGTTTGGGTTTGATACTTCACGCGATAGATGTGCACACCGTTTTGAGCCTGAAGATTAAAAGCGGACAGAATGGGGGCCAGCTTTCCAGCAACTTCAGCCTTGCTCAGGCTGACAACATGCGTGGACTCAAGAAGTTCGCCGCGTGCGCTCTGCGCCGAGGCATCAACCAATTGAAGATTGGCGGGACGTTGGGTTTGCTCAGATTCAACTTTGCTTCCTTCAGCGCACGCCAGCAAACTGACAAGTGCGCCGCAGGCCACGATCGGGCGGATGCGAATCATACGCAGATTCCTTCCTTGAATGACAAAGGTTTCAGACAAAAGGGACAGTGTAGTTACTTAGGTGATATCCCTTACCTTTGCAATGGAAAGCTTTCCACGTCCTGCGTCGCCTGGAAGGACATGACGGTAAGCTCGACAGGATTGTCGTTCCCGCAATCTGGTGCTTGCGAGCGTTTTGGCTTTGTCAGGGCGAGCAGCCCGGGCAAAGGCGCCGCAGGCTGTGTCCCAGCAGACGGAGAAATTGAGCCTGCCGCGGCGGTGCAATTCCGATGCGACTGGCCATGCGCTGATAGGTTTTCATCTGCGGAGCATGTTCGATGAGAAAACTCCAGGCTTCGAGACCGGACAGCAGTTCACCTTTATGCAGAATCTGCAATTCATTCGGTCGCGCGTCCTTGGAAAATTCAGTCAGCTTGGATTCCTGCCAGGCCAGCACCCGCCAGCCGCGTGGCGGATTGTTGTCCAGAATGGACGCGAGCGCGCGACAGATCGTGCAGTAATTGTCGAAGAGAACCACGACTTCCATGGAAAGGTCTCCCAAAAAATTAAAAGCGGATAAGCCAGCACTGGCTTATCCGCTTGGGCCTTCTTTGGAAGGATATCACAGAATGAAAACATCAGTCGGCGAGCGCGCGTCCCACGTTCAGCCGACCGCCACTCAAAACCCTGGATTTCAAGCTTGAAACGGGATCCACCGTCTCCAGGAGACGGGCCTTGATGTCCTTGCCTGTCCATTCCGGATGCGCAGCCTTCAAGAGAGCGGCGGCTCCTGCCACCACGGGCGCTGCCATCGATGTGCCGCTCAATTTTTGAGTGCCCTTGTTGAGCCAGGTGGAAAGCACGCTGCTGCCGGGCGCGGCGACATCCACAGTCGTGGGACCGTAGCTTGAATAAAAGGCCAGCTTATCGTTGCTGCCCGTCGCGGCCACGGAAATAATATTATCGAGATCATAGCTGGCCGGTAGCGTCGCGAGCTTGTCATTGTTCGATCCATCATTGCCGGCGGCAGCCACAAAAAGGAAACCCTGTTCGCCAGCGAGCGCGATCAATTCCTTCAGGGCATCCGGTTCATTGGGATCATAGGTGTCATCCACCTGGCCACCCCAGCTGTTGCTGGTGATGGGAATGCCCATTTTATTGGCATACTCGATGGCCTTGAGGGCCCCTTCCATGTCGCCCTCACCGGTTTGGCCATCCACAAACTTAAGGCCGACAATACTAACGTCCCAATTGACACCTACGACATTAACGCCATTGTTGCCCTTGGCCCCGATGACACCGGCGCAGTGGGTGCCATGACCATGGTCATCCATGGGGTCATTGGTATTTTTCACAAAGTTCCAGCCCCGAAAGTCATCGACATAACCGTTCTGATCATCATCGATTCCATTGCTGCGCTTATCCTGGCGATTCTCATCGAGTCCACTTTCGCCGGGATTGGTCCAATAGTTGTCGATCAGATCCGGATGATTATAATTGACGCCGGTGTCGAGCACGGCCACCACCACTTCCTTGCTGCCTGTGTTGACTTCCCAGGCGTTGGTACTGGCGATATTTTTATGGTGATACTGCGAACCATAGCTTGGGTCATTGGGGATTTTTGAGATTTTGAATATACGATTGGCCTGAATATAGGCGACCGCAGGATTCTGGCGAAGCGCTTTCAAAGCGTCCGCTTCCGTGGACTTGTCGGTTTCAACGACGTAAGCATGGAAACTGGAAAAACTGTGGACGGGGATTACACCAGCCGCGCGGAACAGGGAGCGCGCTGTGTTTATATCATCTTTTAAACGCACGATATAACGATGCGGTTTATGGGGTTGCTCAAAATCAATCATGCGGGCTTCGGCAAACGCAAGACCGGAAACACCCACACCCAAAAGAGTAGTCCATGCCGCCAGCATTCCTCTCATAATCGGCTCCTTTTACTAATGTTTGGAAAAGCATCTGGCGGCCATCCTACTGGGGCCCTCCAACGGGTCAATTCAATGATTTGCAATGAAAGTGAATTAAGAATTCGTAGTTGGCTGGTGGAGGGGAATGGAATCGCTTATAATTTCCCTAGATTGCCAAGAGGGAAGATGATGGTCGATTTGCTTAGCCGTAAAGTCCTTTCACTCTGTGCGCAGCAAAATCGTGAATTGGTGCGTAAGACGCTGGCGATGGGGAATTATCGAGTCAGCTTCATCAGTGCGCTGAGTGAAGTGACCTCCGCTATCGCTGAATTCAAACCCAGTGTTCTGGTCCATGACTGGCAGGCTGTGGATGAATCTCAAACGCGCAAGTTTCATCTTAACTTCAGTCGCACGAGTACGGCCACGGAACTGATTCGCGTTCTCATCGTTCCGGATGTGACGCCCAACATTCTGGCCTTCGCCAATGATGCCCTCATCGATCGGGTTTATAGCTATGGATCCGCGAGCCTGAACCTGGGCAATGAGCTTGATATGGTGACCGTGTCCCAGGACCAGAGCGAGGTCGCCCGTCTGGTGCGGGAAAGCCGTGCCGAGGGCTACAAGTACGATCAGAAAAAGCTCGATGCCAAAATCGATGAGCTTTATCAGAAATTCCCGCATGACAACAAGGTGAAGCTGGAATTCGGCAACCTGACTTTCCGGCAGCAAAAGTATACGGAGGCCCTGGTCCTGGCCTCGGATCTGGTGGCCCGTGAGCCGCATAACCTGAGAGCCATGAACCTGATGGCCCGGGCGATGATGAAGCAGGGGCAGTGGGACAAAGCTCTGGAGACTCTGGAGGGTGCTCAGATCCTGAGCCCGTCCAATCCTGAGCGACTTGTGTTGATCGGTGATGCCTGCTATGGCAAAGGCGATTTGGACAAGGCTCTGCAGTGTTATGAAGAGGCGGCTGACCTGGATCCGGATATGGCACCGGCTGCGCATCGGCAGATGGGACAGATCAAACTCGAAATGGGCGAGGTTGAGGAAGCTCTCGGGCTTTTCAAAAATAGCGTGTCCGAGGATGAAGCGGCCGGCTTTTTCAATAATGCGGCGGTGGCCGCGGTGCGGGACGGCAAACCGGAGCAGGCCCTGAAACTTTATGAAACGGCCATGCGGGCTTTGAAAACGAATCGGCTGAAGCCGCTGATTCATTTCAATATCGCGCTTTCTCATCGGCGCCTCGGCGACCATGAGGCGGCTGCGAAGCATCTGAAAAAAGCTCTGCAGATTGATCCGAATTATGAAAAGGCCAAGGCGCAGCTCGACCAGCTGGGTCGCCAGGAACCGCTGAAGAAAACCTCTTAAGGGCCAGAGGGCCCCTTCGGGTTAACCCTGAGGCTGTTCCACAGGAGCCGGAGGCGTGACCGCTTCCGAAGTATCGGCTGCTTCCGTTTCCACAGGCGTGACCTCAGCTTTTTCGCTGGAAATTTCCGCTTTGAATTCCTGCCAGATCGTGCGATCGCGCTGGGTCATGCAGGCTGACAACGGCAGCAAGAGAATAGGAATCAGAATCAAGGGGCGCATAGTCTTCTCTCCTAAGAATGAGCAATTCCCTGGATGAGTTGCAAGGCCTATTCCTTATAAAATTCCAATTAATACAGCACGGTATAAATCCAAAAGAAGTCGTAATCCCGACCATGACCAGTCTTTTGACATCAGGCCGGGACCTTGCGCATGACGGGGCCTTCCTTCAAAAAGGGCACGAGCAGCAGCATCGAACCCAATAGAAAAGCCGGAGCCAGGAGAAAAGCCTGGTCAATGCCGAGCGAATCCGCCACCCGCCCGACCGAAACATGCATCAGAGCCAACATGAATTGAATGCCTGTGTTGACATGAATCATCATCTGCTTCCAGGTGTGAGGAAACTTGAAGCTGATACGGGCCATGGTCAAAGGAAAAAATGGTCCGAGTACGCCCATGAGCGGCAATGCCCAACTTTGCCCCTGCTGACCCAGGAGGGCAAAGATCACGCCCAGCATCAGGCAGCCGACCTGAATCCTTGTTTCAAACCGTGGCTTGACCAACAGAAAACAGAGAAAGCGGGTCACACCCATAAGAAGGAAAAAGCCCATTTGATATTGCGCGGCCACTTCCGGTCTCAGGTTGTGTTGTCCCACCATCAGACTGTTCATCCACATGGAGGCCAGCACTTCGCCCGCCACATAAAAGGCGGTGATCAGCAGCACAAGGATCGACGCTCCATTCCAAACCTGCTGGCTGTCCTCGCGCCGGGTGGGGGCGGGCGTCGGGGCTTCCTTGGGCAGAATCCTCAAATAGATAAAACCCAAAATGAGGGTGACCAGCGAGGAGCCGGTGAACAGCCACCACCAGGGTTCCTTGACCAGGATGAGCGCGCTGAACATCAAAGGGGCAATCAAGGAACCAATTCCATACATGACCTGCTGCATCGACACAAAGCGTCCCCGCGTGGCCTCCGGACTGCCGCGAATGGTCAGGATATGGCTGAACGAGCCCACGAGGGCCACGCTCGCTCCCAACAGGAGCCCCAACGAAAGGAGACTGCCTTGGCTGCTGACAAAGGGAGCCACCAGCCCAGGGATCACCGCAAGCCAGCTCGTGATGATCGCCGCCTTGCGATCCCCGATGCGTGGCAGAAGGCGGCCGAGCATGAAGGTCGCGAGCACCGCGGCCACATTGCCGATCATGAGGAACAGCCCCGCCGTTTCATAGGGAATGTTGAGCTGCGTGCAGAGCACAGGCAAAACCGGGCCCCGCGCGTTATCCATGAACGCGGCTATGAACAGGCTGGCAAAACCGGCAAACAGAAATCCGCGATGGCCAGGATCCTCTGGAGGATGCTGAGACACAGAAACTCCTAGCTCAGACTGACTTTACGTCCGAGCAAACCTTTAAGATAAAGCGATTCCGGAAAACTAAGCAGCAGGGGATGATCATCGGCCTGCGAAAGCTGATGCAGAATTTGCATGTCCACGCCCGCATCCACCGAAGCTCCGAACACCACCTTCTGGAAGAGATCGCGGCTGATGAGGCCCGAGCAGGAGAACGTCGCAAGAAGGCCGCCTTCACGCAGGAGCTGCATGGCGAGGAGATTAAGATCCTTATACCCGCGGCAGGCCCGATCGATGTGCGCCCGATCGCTCACAAATTTGGGTGGATCCATCACGATCAGATCAAAACGCGCTCCCTGCTCGCGCAGCTGACGCAAGTAGGCAAACACATCCGCTCGCACATTTTCCATCTGACAGTCATCGTTGCCAGGATTCTGCTGCCAGTTGCCTGCCAGGATATCGAGGGCCGCCTTGCTTTCATCGACACTGATCACGCGCCGTGCCCCACCGCGTTTGGCGGCTATGGAAAAGCCACCAGTGTAGCTGAAGCAATTGAGAACCTCAGCACCCTGCGCATAGGATTCGACCAGCTGCCGGGCCAGTCTCTGGTCCAGATAAAAACCCGTCTTATGACCTTCCCAGCAGTCGACCGTCAGAGCCATTCCATTTTCATGTCCCACGGTCCGCACATCCTCGGGACGGCCGATCAGGATTTCCTTGCGTTCGCTCAGACCTTCCTTGCTGCGTATCGCTTCATCGCTGCGCTCGATCAGGACCTCGGGATCAAAGATTTTTTTCAGGGTCTCAAGGATCGCCTCGCGCTGCAATTCCATGCCGGCGGTCAGAATCTGAAAGACGAGATGCCCGGCATACTGATCGACAATCAGACCGGGGAGAAAATCCGCTTCGGACGCCACCACCCGGTGCATGGTTTGAACCCCCGGGCGCAAGGCGGGGCGACGAGCCAGAGCGGCACGGATTTGCCGCTCCAAAAAGGCTTGATCCAGCTCCTGGCCGGGCTGTCGGCTGAAGATCCGGGCCGCCAGGGAGCTTTTGGAATTGTAATAGGCACGGGCCAGGAATTGTCCCTTATGATCACAGACATCGACGGTGGCCCCGGCTTGCTCAGCATTTTGGGCCCTTTGAATGGCGCCACTAAAGATCCAGGGGTGACCGAGTTTTATGGATTTTTCTTTACCAGGTTTCAGAATGATTTGGCTTTTCATAGGCTTTCTACAGCAGCAGTGGAAAGGGCGGGATCATAACAGAGCCTGCGGATGGCTGCAAAATAAAATAGCCCCCGGAATTTCCGGGGGCCTTTCCACTTAACGGGGGAGGGGGATCTTCATCCGGCCGTAAACCAGGTGAAGTAAGTGGAATTCAGATTGCAATCTCCTTGTACGAGTTTGCCATCTGTGAGTACCTTTAAACATTTGCCGCTGAACTGGTTCCGGATGCGGAACTCGGTTGAGCCACGCACAAAGAATTCCCAGGACTGGTCCGTGGTGTTCGTGCAGGTCTTTTGCACCACGGCCGTGCCTTCCGTGCTGCTGATCACGCTCATGCACTTATTCGAAAGGCGTGGTTTGATGAAGAAATACTGGTTCGCCGGGTCGAGCACCGCAAACTGCTGATTCAAAGCCGTCGTGCTGCAGGCAGACGAGGTCAGCTGCACGTTATCCACGGTGCTGCCTCCAGGCACGCCCAGGCAGTCGTTTTTCACCTTGTCCGGGTCCGCATAGCGGAAGCCATGGAATTGGCTGGCCGCCGCGCTGGGGGTGGTAGTGCTGGTGCTGGTGGCGACCCCATTGGCCGCAGCGGCCTTCGCGGCAGCCAGTTCGCGTTCCAGGCGCGCATTCTCCGCCTTGGCCGCATCCAGCTGCTTTTGAAGTTCCGCGTTCCTTGCGTTGAGTTCTGTGATTTGCTTATCGAGCGTAGCTTTTTGGGCCTGCAGATCGGTGATCTGCTTTTGCATCTCTGTTTTTTGTGTTTCCGTCAGGGTTCGATTCGATTCCAGCTGCTCGGTCAGGGCTTTGATTTGGGCCTCAAGGTTATTGGATTTTTCCTGCAGCGTGGATTTATCGGTACTGAGTTTGGTCAAAGCTTCCGATTGGTCGCGGATGAGTTTTTCCAACTCCGCGAAGCGATCCTCATCATCATCAAGCGCTTTTTGTGAAGGGAGATCCCGGGTACCCAGCTCAGGGGTTTCCGAACTCCGACGCCCGCAGGCCAGGATGCAGAGATTCACGCTTAGTATGATCATCGCATGGTAACCAACTCTAACCTTCATGTTCCATTCCTCTGGTTCGACGTAGACTCTCTGGGATGTTGTTCTCCATTGAATACAGCAATCGTGCCAGCGGTCATGGACAGTCGGCATACTCGTTTTGTGCGAAGCATTTGATCGTCATCTCAACGGTTTGGGCACACAGGGGCGCGGTTTACGGGATGGTTGAGGACCGCGTCCGTAGCTCAGGTCTTGAGCAAGTCCGAAATGACTTTTCCGAATTGCCGAGGGAAGCCGCCCCTTTACACGGTTCCACGGTGTTCGGTACGGACAGCGACGGGGCTTTCCATTTTTTGCAGTACCCACGGAAGGCGCATGCTGATAGAAAACTGACAGTTTACATAAGGAAGACAACGATGAATTCAGCCGGTTTATCCTGCATTCTTGGACTTGCCCTCAGTTTGAGCGCATGTCTGGAAGCCAATAAAGTGGCCCCTCTGAATCCTGGGACGAACGTCCAGCCTGCCGCCAACTCCGCGACCTTGAGTCTGCCGCGCACCGCGCTGGCCGAACTGGCAACTCGTGCCAACCAGCTGGTGATCCGTGCCTTTCGAGTGAACGAGGGCGTGCTGGGGAGTGAGCTGCGCGAAGCCTGGACGTTTCCTGTCACAGAAGCCGGCCTTTACTCCCTCGAGGGTTTGCCCGTAGGCGCGGTCGAATTTCAGGTCGCCCTGCTCGGTGCCGAGAGCCAGGCCCTCGCCCAGGGCACGCTCCGGACCGTGATTCAACCGGGGACGCAGACGCTGCCCCAGCTGGTTTTGAAGCCCATCCAACCAACTGCGGTGGAGCTTGATTTCCATCTAGCCCTGGAGCTTGTGAATTATCCGGATGCACCGGTCGTGACACCAGCCGAGCCGGAACCGGTGCGCGCGCTGCTGAAAAATTACAACTGCCAGACTTGCCACAACAGTGCGCGACCGACGGCGGGTCTTGATCTGCAAAGTTATCCTTACAAAAATACCGCAGGGGAATCGCTGGCTCAGATCCTGAATAAAATGGTGAATTCCTTTACAGGGTCCAATGGCGCGACGAAAATGCCGCCGAACGCGAAGGTCGTGCTGGACGAGGAGGCCGCAGCCGTTCGCGCCTTCCTGCAGGAGGTCAACGAAGTGAGCAGCGCGGGCCATTCGCAATGGATTCAGGATGTGCGTCTGGGTATCCGGCTCGATGGGGGAGGGCGCTTTGAAACAAGTTTGGTTCTTGAGGACGGTAATTATGTCCTGCCAGATCGTTTGGCTCTGCTCGCTGGTTCGCGCTACGCCTATACCCTGACCGTTTACGGTCCAGCTGGCAGCGTCCTTTATCAATTGGCAGATGGCACTCTCGACATTCCTCTTGATGGCCGGGTGCAGTGGAGACTGGATCTCGTTTACCAGGCACCAAGCGTCACACTGCCTGTGGTGGTGGGGTCCTGAGGTGCCCCCCTTGTGATTTGACCTGGTAATATTTTTTTTCCAAAGCAGGAGGACATATGTCCAGAATCCTGCTAGAGTACGGGATAGTGTCACCTGCTTCTACTGAGTTCGGGTCTTGTGCCTCACCCTCTTTAGTGGCGCCCTGGCCTTAAGGAGGTTCTCATGGGCAAAAAATTATACGTCGGCAATCTTCCCTTCTCTGCAACCGATCAAGTCCTCATGGACACATTTTCGGAAGTTGGTCAGGTTGAGTCGGCCAAAGTTATCTTTGACCGTGAAACCGGACGCAGCAAAGGTTTTGGATTCGTTGAAATGTCGAGCGATGCGGAAGCAACAGCCGCTATCGATCGTTTCAATGGCCAGGATTTTTCGGGCCGTCCTTTGACGGTTAATGAAGCCAAGCCAATGGCGCCTCGTGAAGGCGGCGGCGGCGGTGGTGGAGGCTATAACAACCGCTCGCGCGGTGGCCGTTACTAAGATTTGCATGATACATGCAAAGGCTGGCAGCACAGCCCTCGGGATGCTAAAAAGTATTCAGAGGGTGGGGCTCCCAGCCTTTTTTATTTCGCATGGAGGAGTGCATGCAGCTTCGGCGGCGGATTTTTTTTGTGCTGGTGGTTGTCTTCTGCTTACTGGTGCTGAAGCCCTTCTGGTTTCCCATGGCCACCGGCGTTACGCTTGCCTATCTGTGTGAAGGTCCCGTCGAACGTTTGATAGAGCGCTGGCGTCTGACCCGCCCCGGCTGGCGCTGGGTGATATCCATCGGCATGGTCGCGGTCGTTCAGGGGCTCTTTATTGTGCCTCTCCTGCTCCTGACCTGGTCGGCGACCAAGGAGCTCCTGCTCTTCTGGGAGGGGATGAGCGGCAATGAATCGGCCGTGGAAACCGGCTATAAGATTCTGGGCTGGATGGATCAGAAAATTACCCCGCTGCTGCATGGTTTTGGTTTCAATCTCAGTTTCGCCGACATGCAGGGTCGACTCCGTGAATTTATGCAGCCGATGCTGAAGAATGTCGCGGGCTACCTGGGTTCCGCCCTCAGTGCCACGCCCGAGCTTCTGCTCTTCCTCTTTATCACCTGGATGGCCTGGGTTTATTTTCTGGTGTACGGCAAAAGCCAGCGTCAGGCTCTCCTGCCGCGCCTGATACCCTGGGGCGAACAGCGAGGCATGCTGGCTTCAACGCTTGGCGATGTGCTGCGTGCCGTGGTCCTGGCGAGCATCGTGCTGGCTCTCGTGCAGTCGCTTCTGGTGGTGCTCACCCTCGCGGCGTTTGGCATTCCCAAATTTTTCCTGTGGGGCGCGCTGGCGTTCTTCCTGTCTTTTATTCCGGTCTTCGGCACCGCGCCGGTCATGATCTCGGCCGCGATCTGGTCCTTCTACCATGATCGCGTCTTCGCTGGAATTTTCATTCTGTGCATGGCGGTGGTCATCGGTCTCACCGATAACGTGCTGCGGCCCCTTCTGATGAAAAATTCCAGCTCCGGCGCCACGGATATGCCTTTTTTCTGGCTGTTCATGTCGATCGTCGGTGGCATCGCCGTCTTCGGTGTGGCAGGTGCGGTGCTGGGGCCCTGGGCCTTTTCCCTGTTTATCGCCGTGCAGTCGATTCCGCTGATTGATATGTCGGGGAGTGAGTGAAAGCGGGGGGAGTGTAACGCCCCGGAAGGCCCCGGGGCGCAGGAAGCTTTAGGCTTTGTAGCTCAGGTCGATATCGGTGTTGAGCAGGAGTTTGCCGAGGCCGATATTTTCGGTCAGGAAGAACTGACAGAAAATTCGGAAGTCCTGCACCTTGGTTTCGATGAAGGCTTTTTCCTCGCCACTGGCGCTGGCTTTTTTGCTGTCGGCGAGCAGCGCGTGCTCGAGAAGACGCCAGGCGGTGACCACGTGACCGGAGTACTTCAGGAAGTCCGAGCAGTGCAGCAGCACGGCATCCATTTTACCCGCCATCGCGAGTTTGCCGAAGTTCCCCAGGATTTCCTGAGCTTTTTGCAGGGAAAGTCCCAGCATTTGCACCTCAGCTGGGAAGAGTTTCTGCGCCTCGGGCTTCTGCATGGCGGCCATGATTTTCTTGCCGAGGTTGCCGAAGGTCTTGCCGTTGTCTTTCAGAATCTTGCGCATCACAAAGTCGATCGCCTGAATCGCGTTGGTGCCTTCATAGATGGCCGCGATCTTGATGTCGCGCATGAATTGCTCAATGCCGTATTCCGTACAGAAGCCATAGCCGCCATGACTTTGCACGGCGTCGCTCGAGAGGCGCATGGCTTCATCGGAGGCATAGGCTTTGCAGATGGGAGTCAGAAGACCCACTTCATCCTCTTCCTTGCGATCGAAGAGGTCCGCGGTATAAAGACAAAGGGCACGCAGACCGCGCGCCATCGCCCGCATTTTCAGCATCGTGCGGCGGACATCGGGATGCTCGATGATGGCCTTGCCGAACTGCACGCGTTCAAACACATACTGATTGGTGAGCTGGAAAGCAAGGTTCGCCTGGGATTCACCCTGCACACCGCAGTAGAGGCGAGCCTCGTTCATCATGATGAACATGTTTTTCATGCCATCGAATTCTTCACCGATCATCCAGCCTTCGCACTTCTTGTTCTTGCCGAACACCAGCTCACAGGTGGCGTTAGCATGCAGGCCCATTTTTTCCTCGATCTTGGAGCAGTTCACATCGTTGGATTCGCCCCGGGAACCGTCAGCTTTGATTTTATATTTGGGGACGATGAACAGCGAGAGACCTTTGGTGCCGGGGGATCCGCCGGGGGTCCGGGCCAGCACAAGGTGCACGATATTTTCATAAAGGTCGTTGTCACCGGACGAGATAAAGATCTTGGTGCCTTCGATGGAGTAGCGGCCATTGCCGAGGGGCTTGGCGGTTGAGCGCAGGTTGCCCACGTCGCTGCCGGCGTCGGCTTCGGTCAGGCACATGGTTCCGCCGAAGCGGCCTTCCATCATGGGCTGAACATAAACAGCCTGCTGCTCCTTGCTGCCGACGTGCAGGATCACATTCAGGGCCGCTTTGCTGAGGCCGGGGTACATGGACCAGGCGCAGTTGGCTCCGGTGGCCAGCGACAAACAGGCCGTGGTGATGGCTTCGGGGACAGGGCTGCCGCCGATGGCGTCGGGCAGACCCAGTGCGAACCAGCCATTTTCATAGAATTTGCGGGTCACGTCCTGAAAAATGGCTGGTGCCTTCACACCCTCAGCGGTCCATTTTGCGCCATTCAGATCCGTCTTCTGGCGGGTGGGGAAGATCTCCTTGCCGACAAAACCGTCGAACTCACCGATGATGGTTTCCATGTCCGAGCGTTCGAGTCCATAGCTATGCTTTTGAACCTGAAGGACGTCAAAGAGGTTGAAGTTAATGTCGCGCAGATCGGATTGATAGTTGGCCATGGATGCTCCTTTAAAATAGCTGAACGCAGAGGGTTGCGGTTTCCCACCACCTGCGGTAACGAACGGAGTACATGACCTTATAGTATCACTGTTTTGCCAGGCAATTCCACGCCATCTCGGGCGTAGAAGTGTTCTCCAATCGATGAAAGGCTTGCCAAGCCTCTCGCAGGTGGGATCAGCGAATCCAGCGACTCATTGTACTCTGGGATGATCTGTCAAGGATAAAGATGCGAGTTTCGTAATGACAACCACCAAAAAGTGGTTTCCCATTCTTTATCTTGTCGCAAACGTCGACTTTGCGTTGACCGAGCCTTATGAAAAAATGCACAAAGATGAGAAGAACTTCCAGACAAGGATACAGACATGAAGCGATGGTTGGGCCTTCTGTGCCTTTTTAGCCTCTATTCCAGTGGATCAGCGCGGGCAGCGGAAAACTCAGGAACGCCTCTCACTTTTTCTGTGCTGACCTATCAGGTGCAATCCGCGTCCTCGGAAAACATGCCGGTCATCGGTCACAAGCTTGATGACTTTGATATCGCCGGCATTCAGGGCTGCTTTGCCCAGTGCGAGGACCTGCTCAACGCGGCTCATCATCCCAACAAGTACTATTTTAATGAACGACCCTATTGGTGGCATCGTTCGAACTCCGGTCTCGCCAGTCTCTCCAATTTTCCTCTGATCGAAGTCAAAAAACTCCACTACAAGGCTCAGGTCAACCTGGTGAACGATGACACGTCCAAGGGCATTCTGCTGATGCGCTACGATGTGAACGGCCATATTCTGGATCTTTATAATACCCAGATGCAGCCGGGCGAGGAAAAGCTGAATGCCGCGGCCCGGCAGTTTCAGACTCTGGAGCTGGTGCAGTATGTGGGGCTGGAATCGCCGGCCGAACATACCGTGATTTTGATCGGTGACTTCAACATGAGCGGCGCGAAGCCGACCATCAAGTCGAAACTGAATCTGCAGGATCCCGCGGAGTCGCTGCATGGCTGGCTTGATAATCAATTCGATCGCGTGCTGTTCCGTTCCGGCAGCAATACCGTCTTTAAGCCGATCGCATGGAAGGATATGAGCGAAGTGTTTGTGGATGCCGGCGGAGCGCCGCTGGCCGCGAGCGCTCCGATCGCCGTGCATTTTTCCTTGGAATAAGGCGGATTCAAGCCAGGTTACGGCCTGGCCACCTGGTCTGGACCCAGTTCAGCACATAGGGCAACGCCCAGCCGATCACAAGTCCAAGGGGTAGAAACAGAAAGAACAGCAAGGTGAGTGTCGCGCTGATCGCCAAACGACTGGCGAAGGCTAGGAGTAGTGACGTCATAATAAAGAACGAAAAAATAATAAGCTCCAACATGCCTACCTCTAAAATTGCTGATGCCTTCCTGGTAATCGTATCGGAAGAATTGGCAAAAACTTAAGGGGTCGGCAATAGTGCAGGAAAATTTGCAGGTTAAAAGCATCCATAGAAGTGGGAAATCCAGGGGATTTCCCACAGTTTTTTTAAGTCCAGGATTTCAGCCGGCCAGCCCGGGCAGGGGACCGCTGCCCAGCATGGGGTCGCCAAAGGTCGTATCAGGAAGACCCATGGCCTGCAGCATGGCCACCAGAACCTGGTTGTGACTCGCCCCCTGACCATCCAGGCAACGTCCGGTGCTCCAGGCGCCACCCGCCTGTCCCGCCAGGACCAACCCTACATTTTTGAAGTCATGCAGGTTGGAATCGGCAATCTCGGTGAAGGCCATCGCCGCCGTGTGATGGAGCAGCGACTGATCCCCTTCCTTGATCGCCTTCAATCGACTCAGAAATTGAGCCAGCCGTCCCATATACCAAGCCTGGGCCTTGATAAATTCCAGCGCCATGGAACCATTCAGGTCCCCATAGTGAGATATATCATGATGCCCACGCGCGAGGCCCGTGCCACCGGGAAAGTTAAAGGACGTGGGACTGACCGGATGGGACCATTGGAAGTAGAGCACGTTGGAGACGCCACAGGCCAGGACCTGCACGGCAAGATCGGTCATGATATCACCGATCACTCCAAAGTGTTCATTCTTATGCGGTGCCGGCGGATAGTTGTAATCCGGCTGCGGAAAGCTCAGGCCACGCATATCCACCTGTTTGGTGCAGGCTCCTGCAACGGGCCCACTGGCGGCGCTTTGCACCCGCCTTTCGAGTTCCCGCAGGGATTCCAGGTGGACATCGAGCTTTTGTTTTTCGATCGAACCGAGTTTCGTCTGCAGACCTTTGATGTCGTTCATGCAAAGGTCGAGGATGCTCATCTCAGCCGCAATCAGCTTGTTCTTGGCCACCGGATCGACGGGACCCGCGGCGCCGCCGAAGATATTGTAAAAGGCCTTGGCGGGATTATCCTCAATCGGCGAGGCCGAGCCCGGAGCAAAGTAGGAAATGTGCGAGCCGGTTTGAAAGTTGGCACCCACACCCAGACGCACGACCGGTAGCGGAACATTCGATTTGAATTTCTCACCGAGCCAGGTGTCGAGACTGATGCCGCCTTTGAAACCCCGAACACCGGAGAGGGTATAGGCCGCGCCTCCCTCATGGCTGCCTTCGGTGGAGTAGTTGACGTTTTTCACAAGGATCACATCATCCCGCACGAGTTCGAGCGGTGCGGTCATGGGTTGAAACTGAAAATTTTTCCCGGTGGTGGTGGGATGCCAGCGTTCCTTGATAATGCCATCCGGAAAGTAAAACATCACAGCGCGTTTGGCCGGTGTGGCTCCAAAGAGCCGTTCTTCCATCAGCACGCGCGTGAAAGGCAGGGCGAGAGCGGCATTTCCCAGATATCGCAAAAGACGCCGGCGATCGAGTTCAGCTTGCAAGGTTTTCATTCTAGTGGCTCCTTTGCATGTAGGATGGATCGGTAATCAACTGGACCAGCAGCTCGGCCATGCTCATGTCCTGCTGCACAAACGTACTGGCCAACTGCCGAATTGCGCAGACATCATCCGCGGATTCCAAACGTCCCTGGGCCATCCGCCACGTTTGAACCACAAAGCATTGCTTCGCACGGGGCGAGGTGGCCAAAGCCTGGCTCAGTTCCCGTGCCCCATTGATATCGACGTTCTTTCCATCCAGTGCAAAGACTTGACCCGAGGCATCGACCGGTTTGCCATTGTCGATGGTTCGATAGAGGCCCACGGCATCGAAGTCCTCCATGCTGAAACCCACGCCATCAATCTTGATATGACAGCCGCGACAGGCCGCAGCCGCGGTATGGGCTGCAAAGCGTTCCCGGGTGGTGGCGCCTTCCTTCGGCGCGGGCACCATGATCATGAGATCAGGCGGCGGTGGCATCAGGATGTCGCAGAGCAGATGCTCGCGGACAAACTTGCCCCTTTGAATGGGACCGGTTTCCGTCGCATAGGCCAGTGATGCGAGGATGCTGCCATGACCCAGAATTCCAAGCCGCGGCTGATCGGGAAAGGTCAGCTTCTGCTGATCCCCTTCGGTCGTCAGCTGCGCCCGATAGAAATCGGCCAGACGCTGATCCCCCAGACTATAGTCGGCGGTCAGCAGTTCCGGAAAGTCCGCCTGCTTTTTCCGCACCAGATAGTCGAAGAAATCCTCGGTTTCCCGGGCCAGGCTAGCCCGGATGCCGTCAAAGTTCGGATAAACGGTGGCGTCCTTGCTCACACTCAGGACTGCGGAATAATTCAGCCAGGCATTGGAAAAGGCCTTCATGCCTTCCTTGGCCCTGTCATCCTGCAGAAGGCGTCGGGCCTGGGCGAGCAGTGTCTCTTCCTGCATAAGGGCGCCGCTGGCCGCCAGCTGCATCAGCTCCTCATCCGGTGTGGTGCCCCAGAAAAAATAGGAGAGGGCACTGGCCCTTTCGTAAGCGTTAAGTGTTCCGTCCTGTCCTGTTTCACTGCGATAGAGAAAATGCGGTGAACTGACGAGACCGCGGACGACAAGTTCCATGGCGGCGGTCATGCTGATGTCGGCCCCCACCTGATGCACGCGCAAAAGAGCCTTCACGTCATCCTCGGTCAGAGGCCGGCGCCAGATCCGGGGACCATAGGTGCGAATGAAGGTTTCCGCACAGGCCGCGCCTTCGTTCACCTGGCATTTGACGAGGCGGCTCCATTCCGTGGCCACGATCTGCTGGGCCAGCTCCTTGGCCGTCTTGTCATAAGCGGCCGCGTGATCGGAGCTCACCAGCGCATACTGGGCATTGTTGCTGAAGCCTAACACCTTTTGCTCGACAGGCAGGGAACCTCGATAGTCCCCACCCAGGCGGAAGACGTCTTTTATCGAACGATTGTATTCATCGCGGGTGAGCAAACGCAACTGACGCCGACTGCTGACAGCCGGCGTTTCAGGACAGCTGCTGTCGGCCGCGAGGATCTTTTCCAGCGTGGCTCGAATCGTCGCCGGATTCAGCGAGGGTTCGGCCGTGAGACGGGGAGCTTCTGGTGTTGTGGAAGCCTGTTCTGGCAGGCTTTTACTGGTTTTGGGAGCCTGCTGCTGCAGGCAGCCTGTTAGCAATGCAAGGATGGCGAGACTAATTGGAATGCGGTGAAGTTGACCTCTCAATGTCCTTTCCTCCATGAATGAACGAGGCTTCAAGCAAAAACCGTGCTCGAAGCTTTGCTGAGAAGGTCTCAGCCCTGCGGAGAAGCCTGCTCTCCAACTCTCAAGCGAACGTGCCCGAAAGCTTGTTGACAAAGCTTACGCCCCGCTCTCTGACTCTCAAACTAACATAGTTATTTGATTTAACAAAGTTTACATTTTCTCAGTTCAGCTGACAGGCTCAAGCATCTGCCCGCGTGTATCCGCCGGCAGACCACCCGTGAAACGGCTGTCGCCAAAGGTATTCACATTCAGGCCAAATCTCTGCGCCACATTCACAAGCAGATGATTATGCGGCGTGCAGCGATGCTGATAAGTCTGAACTTTTTCAGCCTTGTGCTCAAACCAGCGACCCATTTTGAATCCGCCACCGGCAAGCATGAAGATCGCGGCGTCGCCAAAGTGTTGCGGATGGCCCATTTCCGTGCCGATCATCACCACGGTACTGTCGAGCACGCCACGGGTTTCGAGCTGGCCCAGGATATAGGCGATCTGCTCCATATACCAGCTCTGGGACTGATTGAAGGCCCGCTGCTCTTCCGTATTGAAATTGCCCTCAGTGCTCAAGCGATGGGCGACATCATTGTGAAAGTTGGTGGAATTCAGGAGAGCGGAAGGATCCTTGATCGCGGTCCGCGGATCGTTCTTAATCACAGCACTCATATTATAGCTGCCGTGAGAACGGGACATGATTTCGATGCTGGCCAGCGACACGGTTCCGCAGGCCAGGGCCGCGGCCACGACATCCGCCTGTCTTTGGGTCAGGGCCGCCATGGAGGTTTCTGAGGCGGTAAAGCCGGACGTGTCCACGGTGGGCTTCGTCTGGCAGGTAAAGTCCTTCACGCCCTTGCCAAGACCTTCGATGGTTTCCAAATGCTTCAAGAGCAGATTGCGCTCATCGCCTTTCAGGCGTTTTTCGAGACGGCTGAGCTGCTTTTGCACAAGCTTATTGATAGTGTCTTCGGCCTGCTGTTTCGCGGTCTCCTCAGGCGTGGGTGCACTGGAGGTGAAACCGGCAAAGGCTTTTTCAAAGGACTTTTGCGGATGGGCGATGACACTCAGGCGATTGCTTTCCCCGGCACCCGAATAACAAATCTCGCTCGGCCGATCATCGAGACCCTGCGCCGCGTTATAGGAGAGAAAACAGCCCACCCGCAGGACCTTATCCGCCTGATAAAGTTTCTGGGAGAGCGCATAGTCGATCGAGGCCGAGGCCCCCAGGGAATCCCCGGTGGCATGCCCGGTAAAGGACGCGGCGAGCCCGGCATGAGCACTGATCGAACTCAGGCTGCCGACCGGCTTCAGGTTTTCATGGCCGAGCCCCGAGAAGATGGCGAGACGGTTCTTGAAGGGCTCAAGCGGTGCGAGAATTTTGGATTCCAGAAGGGTCACGCTGCCGTCCGGCAGACGCTTGGGTTCCCAGTCTCCATTCACCGCGCCGTGAGGGAAGGAGATGGCCAGGAACTTGAGCGGCTTGCCGCCGGTCGTTTGCGCAAAGATCTGTTCCATGGGAAACAGGCTCAGACCGAAACTTCCGAGCAGCGGTGTCGCGGAGAGAATTCCAAGGTCCTTGAGAATGGCTCGACGGGTTCTTTGTCTCATGGTCATCTCTCCCTTATGGAATCCGCGTGATAAAGCGATCGGAACTGATCAGATTCAAAATATAGTCCCGCAGGCTTGTGCCTGACGTGACCGATTGAGCCTCGCAGCTCAATGTTCCATAGGCATACTGCTGGAAAAAACTGTCGAAGCAGGTCGCGAGTTCCCGGCTCTGACTGAGACTTTGAATCAGCTCGCCCGAGTTCTCATAGGCCTTGTCGATGCTGAGTCCGAGAGCGATATTCACCCGGGTATCCACGGGTTCTCCATTCTCCACCGTGCGGCTCATGCCGAGCTGGTCGAAGTTTTCAAACGCCAGACCAAAGGGATCGATCCGCACATGACAGGACGCGCAGGCTGGATTCGCGGTATGCATGGCCAGCTTCGCCCGCGTGGTCTTGAGATTCGGTGTTTCAGCCAAATTATTGTTTGCGTTGGCCGGTGGAGGCGGCAGGGCCAGACACAGCATGTTGCGGGCCACGGTCTTGCCAATCTTCACAGGAGACGTGCTGTTATTGTTGGAGTGCGAAGCCAGGAAGGCTCTTTGCTGCAGAATGCCGAGGCGGCCGCCTTCGTCTTTCGTGAGAAGGGTTTCCAGACTGCCGTCCTCCTGGATGACTTTATTCAGAAAGGTCCGGGCTTCAGCAAAGACCGCCTTGCCATCATAGGTTCCCACCTTGTTGGCCATCTCACTCGGACCAAGCTCCAGCCATTCGACCAGGAAATTCTGCAAAGGCTCGCTGAGCCCATTGGTCCCTTTCAAAAGACGCTCCGCCTGCGCCCGACGTGTGGCGGCTGTATGCAGCGCACCCTGCCCGGCGAGCTGCATCAGCTCAGCATCCGGCGGCATGGCGGTCAGAAGATAGGAAAGAGCCGCCGCGATTTCATAGGATGTCATCAGATTGCCGGACGTTTCGTTGCCGAGTTCCGTACGGTAAAGAAAATCCGGTGCCTGAAAGAGATAGGTGACGACATTGACAAAGCCGCCGAGTGCCTTGAGTTCAGCCGTCTCGTCGGCGGTCAAAGGACGCCGGTAAACCTGGGTCCCGAGATTGTTCAGACAGGCATCACTCACCGGTTCCGTGCTGCAACCCAGTGCGGCCTTTTTCTCCGGCGCAAAATCCCTGGCGATCGTTGCTGCCGCCTGTTTGATTTGAAAGGCCAGATTGGAATCGATGGTCCTTGATTTTTGATCATTGCTGAAAGCCAGACGGGGATTTTTGTTGCCGTCCTCCAAGGCAGCGGCAGCCGGGATATTCACATCGACCGTGACTCCGGCGATCGCCTGCACGGTGTTCCTATACTCCAGACGCGAGAGCAAGGTCACGCGGCGCGGCAGGGATTTGCCATCACACAGAGCAGCCTGAGGTCCACCCGCCAAGGGGCCGGAACATTGAGCCGCCGCCGCGAAGAAGGCCTTGAGGTTCTCGAGTTCGCCGTCTTCCAGCTGGCGTCCACCGCCATGGCTTTCCTGATTGCTCGCTTTTTTGAAGATGGCTTCGGCATCACCGTTCTTCAGCTTACTGAAGACAGCCATGTTCCATACGGCATTCCCCGATTGAAAGGCGGCGGCGATGGCCCCGCCTCCACCTGAAACATGGCAACGAATGCAGCGCTGCTCGACGATGGGCTCGATGTTTTGAGTATAAGCCTCAAGGGCCGGCGCGCAGGGTGCCGCCTGCTGATCCCGATTTTTGGATCGTTTGTCATCGGAGAGTTGGCGAAGACAGCCGGAGGTCAACAGAGCGCAAGCAAGGGCAAATCGAATCAGCTTCATGACTGCTCCCAAAAAAGGGTGGAAGGCTCCACCGCAGCAGCCCTTATGCAATAGATTGTCCAAAAGCCCTTGCTTCATCCTGCGCGGCTGGTCTTGCGGACACCAGACCCTTTGAATTAAAGGCCCTATGTTATAATGAAGGGCAGGGGGATCTGCGATGATGAAATCCGGTGATTACTGGACCGAAGCCGAAATCAATGCCAGCAAGCAGCGGATCAAAGACGAATTGGATCAAAGGCAAAACCTGGCGGGACCCGAGGCGCGGCAGCAGCTGATTCTCGACCGCCTGAAGGAATACGAAGGCAGTGAAAAGTCCGCGGAGCTTTTGGATCTTTTCGTTTATCTCGTCTCGGCCCTCGTGCATCACAGCCGTTTTCCATTTCTGACCCAAAGCCGCTATGAAAGGCTTCTGGAGCATGCCCGCACCATTCTGCAATCCCAGGGCATTCGCGAGGGACGGTCGCGGGTTTCGTTTCTGCATGGTGAACTGCATTTTATTCAAAGCCAGATCGAAAGGCAGGAAGGCCGCCACTGGACAGCCGCCTGGCATCAGTTCATGGGTTACCACGCAACCCGCGGCGAGCCGCCCGGGGGTGAGGGATTTCAGCAGCTTTCGCTCGGCAATCGGGCCATGCGTCTTGGGCACACGCGCCTCGCCCGGGGGTATTTGGAAAAGGCCGAAAGCCTTGTCACCGGTTCGCTGTTGGAGCGCTGCCGCCTGTCCCTTCTGATCTGCTTGCGCCTTCTGGGTGAGAAGGATCTGGCCACCGAACGTCTGGACCAGCTCACCAAAGCCACGGATCTCAGCGAGGAAACCCGGCGCGAACTGTCCTGGGAAAAAGCCCTGCACGATTTTGTAGCCACTCAGGATCTGGTCCCGCTCCTGATGCTCACTCGGAAAGGACAGTCCTGTTACCACACGAGTTACCTTGTGGAACTCTCCGTGCTGGCGATGGCCACCTCCTCCCGGCAGTGGCTGGAGCGCATACCGAAACTGGAAAACCTGCGGCGCCGCAAGGATCTCGAGGTGCCGCGGCAGGACCTGTTTTTGAACCTCGCCCGCACACTGCAGGAAGCCTATGACACCGAGCGCCCGATGAGCCAGCGCCTGCACAAGGTCGGGGAAAGCCTGAGCGCGGCCCAGGGACTCTTTAATGTGGAAAAGGAACTCCTCTACTGGGCGGCTGCGGCCCGCTGGCTTTTACGCTCCCGCAGCGATGACCTCGCAGCACTAGCTCAGGCAGAGTATGAATCGCGAAGTTTGCTTACCAGCGATGGTCGAACCCGGGATATCTTCCAGGTTTTCACTTAGGAAATCAGCCTATTCCTATAAATTCTTAAGAAAAGTCCCCATTCTTCCGAAAAACCCAGTCGAAGAACCACACACGTTCCGGGATCCCGCGAAGATTCTGGAGCTGGCAGGCAGGGGCACTTCATGCGACAGACTGGAAAATTCTGGCTTTTGGCCGGATTCATACTCTTCTCAAGCGCTTGCAGCCAATCCTCACTGCCTCGCAGCACCAATGATATTCAAACCATGGTGACCGGTGGTTCCACGGAAGCCAAATCCGATCGACCCACAGAAACCGGCGAAGGTTTGCCCGGTTATCTGATCGATCCTGCCAAACTCGCGATTGAATCCAAGGATAATATCTGGACCGTACGAGGCTCTGCCGGTGCGGTGCGTGATCCTGAGGGCAGGCCTGCGAGCGTCGGCATCCTCCTCGTCCGCGCTCCGAAAAAGACGGTGCGCATACGCCGCCAGGATCAGGACTGGCAGATTGATGGCAGCCGGGTCGCAGCCGTGCGTGCGGATGCCACGGGTGCCTTCCAAATTCAAGGACCAACCAGCATCGATGATCTTATATTTGTTAAAGTCGAGGATGCAGCCGGAGATCAAATTCAATACAAGGCCGGAGCCGCTAACAACGGCACCGTCTGGATTGAAGGCGGAACCGCGCGGACCCTGGACGCCAGCCGCGCATCGGAAATTGCGAACCAGGTGGAGACCGCTCAATTCCCGCCCAGTTCAGAAGAACTGGCTCGTCTGGTCGAGCAGGTGAAAACGACCCGCCAGTGCCGAAACTGCAATCTCGCGGGTGCTGACTTTTCGAATGCCGATATTTCCGGTTGCGATCTCTCGTATTCGAATCTGACGGGAGCGCGTTTTGTGCTGGGCAATCTGGTGAGCTGCAACTTTACCAGTTCCAATCTGACGAAGGTTGATTTTACTCAAGCTAATATGGCCAATTCCAATCTGACCCTGACTGACATTACGGGCGCCATTTTCTCGGGAGCTAATACCGAGGGTGTCGTTGGAGTGAAAATTCCTGAGCTGTAATCGGTGGTTGTCTCACTTGCTGCAATAATACAATGATTTTAGTTGATTATGATGTTTCTGTCGTTTGATCACACACAGAGTCGCATGTCGCGGGGGTGTTTGGTCAAAAGGCCAAAGATAACAGAGGGATGAAAGGAAAGATCCCGTTGGAATGCAGACCACGACGGGGTTACCAACAGCCGAAATCCTGATTAGTCCAAGTGAAGTTCGGAGGTTGTCTGCAGAAAACGCTGGTATGAGGAATGCAATATAGGGGGAGTGACCAAGCCCTGCAAGGTCAGATGTCTTAGGAGGTATCTGACACCCTTTCGCAGAGCTGACGATGTTCGACCTCCTATCGTTCGTGTGTGCCCTTTCATGATTCCCCGGAGTAACCCTTCGGGGAATTCCTTTTTGGGGCGAAAAAACCTTTTCTTTCAAACACGTGTCCGCTAAGTTCGGAACTTGTTTAAAGACTCCATGGAGAGGGATTGATGCGCCGCTATCTACTGAAAGCTATCTTGTGTCTATCGGTGTTGCTGGTCACGTCCGGGTCGCTGCAGGCGGGACCGGCTGTCGATCGGATCAAGAAGAGTGGAACGCTGAAGGTTGGCGTTGAGCCCGGCTTTCTGCCCTTTGAAATGCGCACCCCGAAGGATGAATGGGTGGGGTTCGATGTGGAGATGATGAAGGCCTTCGCCAAGTCCCTGGGGGTCAAGGTCCAGTTTACCAGCACGAAATGGGATGGCATCATTCCTGGTCTGATGGCGAGCAAGTACGACCTGATCGCGTCGGGCATGACCATCACCCCGGAACGGGCCAAAATCGTCCTCTTCAGCAAGCCCTACTATGATGCTGGCCTCAAGATCCTGATCGGGAAGAAACTCGAGGGTCAGGTGAAAAACCTCGCCGCGCTGGATAATGAAAAATATACGGTGCTGGTCAAGCTCGGAACCACGGGGGACATCTTTGCCACCAAAAATTTGAAGAAGGCCAAAATTCGCCGCATGGATAGTGAAGCGGACGCCGCGCAGTCGGTGGTCCTGGGCCGTGGCGATGCCTTTATTTATGACAAGCCCTTCATGGAAATCTATGAGAGCGGACACAAAGGCAAGGTCGTTCTCCTGCCGGATCTTCTCTCCACCGAAAGCTTTGGTCTCGCCGCTCGCAAAACGGATAAGGATTTAATCGAGGCCTTTAACAGCTTCCTTGATGCGTGGAAAGCCAACGGCGGCTATGATGCTGCCTTCAAGGCCATGTTCCAGGATCTGACCTGGAAAAAACAGTTCCCCAATCAATTCTGAGTTCCCATGCATCCACGCGCATTACCCTGGCTTTACACCCTGCTCAGCGTCGCGCTTCTTGCGCTGCTGGGCGGGATGCTCATTTACAGTTTCACCAGTCTGGAATACGACTGGGATTTCCGCTTTCTGCTCGATTACATCTGGGAACCGGAGTCCAATACTCCGGGTCTGATTCTGCAGGGCCTCTGGGGCACCTTCTATATCAGTTTCCTGTCGATCCTCTTCGGTACGGGCCTGGGCCTTGTCGTCGGGCTTTTGATGATCGGTCCCGAACCGATCGCCCGTCATGCCGCGACGCTCTTTGTAGATATCTTTCGCAACACCCCGGTCCTCGTGCAGCTTTATGTGATGTACTTTATCGTCGGCACCGCCTTCGACCTCAGCCCGGAAGTGGCAGGGGTCTTGACTCTGAGCCTTTTCTGTTCCGCGTACGTCGCCGATATTTTTCGCGCCAACGTTGTGGAATTCGAAAAGGGTCAGCTCGATGCGGCCAAGGCCATGGGCCTCAATCGCTGGCAGATTGCCAAGGCGGTCATGGCGCCTCAGATTCTGCGGCGCATGCTGCCCCCGCTGGTGGGACAGTTCGTCAGCCTCGTGAAGGACAGTTCCCTGGTTTCCGTGGTGTCGGTGGCCGACCTGACCAAATCCGCCATGAACGTGGTGTCGGTGAGTTTCCGCAGCTTTGAAACCTGGTTTGTCATCGCGGTGATCTACTGCGTGCTGAACTACAGTCTCAGCAGCTACGGACGCTATCTGGAAAAACGTTTGCGGGTCGGCACCCGATGAAAGGAAGACAGCCCCCATGGAAGCTTTGATTCGAATGCGCGGCGTGTCCAAGTCCTTCGTCGGCGCGCACGGCACGCATCATGTTTTACGGCAGCTCGATCTGGATGTGTTTCAGGGCGATCGCCTCTGCTTGATTGGACCTTCGGGCAGTGGCAAGTCCACCTGTCTGCGGGTGATCAATGCCCTGGAAACCATTGAGCAGGGCCACGTGGAAGTCTGCGGTCTGGACTACGAAACCAGCAAAATGCCGGTGCATCGCATCCGTCAGCATACGGCGATGGTGTTTCAGCGCTTTGAACTCTTTCCGCATCTCAGCATTCTGGACAATGTGTCGCTCGGTCCGCGGCTCGTGAAAAAAATGAGTCGTGCCGATGCCGCTGAGAAGGCGGTTGACCTTTTGAAAAGGGTGGGGCTCGGGGATCACATTCACAAGTATCCCGCGCAACTCTCCGGCGGTCAGCAGCAGCGGGTGAGTATCGCCCGGGCCCTGGCCATCGACCCGCGCGTTCTGCTGTGTGATGAGCCGACTTCGGCTCTGGATCCGGAGCTTGTGCATGAGGTGACCGACATCCTTCAGGATCTCGCCCAGCAGGGCATGACCATGCTGATCGTCACCCATGAAATGGCTTTTGCCCGTCGGGTGGCCACGCAATGCCTGTTCCTGGATCAGGGGCAGATCGTTGAGCGGGCCGCTCCGGAGGATTTTTTTGAACGTCCCAAAAATCCGCGCCTGCAGCAATTTTTGCAGGTGATCCGCGTTTAAGTGCAGGAGTTTCTATGAAAAGTGGAGCCCGTGTTCAATTTTCCCCGCAGAAGGTCGAGGCGCTGGTCGCACGACGCCAGCGGATCCTTCAGGCCTTGAACGGTGGACTGCTCCTGGCCGCGTCGCGTCCGGCCTTTCATAAATATGATGCCTCGTATTTTCGCTATCGTCAGGATCCGAATTTCTATTATCTGAGCGGTCTCTACACCGAGGACCAGGGCGTGGTGCTGCTCGCCTCTGGGGAAAAACCGCAGTCGATCCTGTTCGTCGAGAATCGCGATGACGCCACTGAAATCTGGAACGGTCCCATGATCGGCCTCGATGGAGCCGCGAAACTGGGCTTTGATCGCGTCTTTCCCATGGACGATCTGCCACGCGTTTTGCCCGAGCTGATGCAGAAGGCCACCATGCTCTATACGGACCGCCAGCATCATCCCGGGGTGGAACGCATCCTCAGCGACATCGTGTTTCGCCAAAGGATCGCCTTTGACGGTCTCGAAGTCCGGGATTTCTGGGGTTTCCTCGGTGATTTCCGGTTGATTAAGGATGATTTCGAAATCGAACTCATGCAAACCGCCAATCGCATTTCATCCGCCGCACACAGGCGCTGCATGCAGGATGCGCGCGCGGGCCTGTCGGAACTGGAGCTGCAGGCCCGGCTTGAACTCGAAATGAAAAAGGGGGGCTCACCCTTTACCGCCTACCACAGCATCGTCGCGAGCGGCAGCAATACCTGCTGTCTGCATTACAATGTGAACAACTGCGCGCTGGAATCCGGGGACCTCGTCCTGATCGATGCGGGCTGCGCCTATGAAGGTTACGCCTCCGATATCACACGCACCTGGCCCGTGGATGGGCGTTTTACGGCGGATCAGCGTTTAATCTATGAGCTGGTCCTGCGCACGCAAAAGTCCATTATCGAAATGGTGCGACCCGGCGTGAGAATTCCGGATCTGCAGGAAGCCACCATCAAACTTCTGACCCAAGGGTTGATTGAACACGGCGTGATCAAACTGAGTTACGAGGAAGCGCGGACCAACGATACCTTCAAGGCCTGGTACCCGCACGGTGTATCGCATTATCTTGGCCTGAATGTTCATGATGCCGGCCGCTATGTGGTCGAAGGCCAGCGCCGTCCTCTGGAGCCCGGCATGGTCATTACCGTGGAGCCTGGGATCTACATTCAGCCGGGTTGCCCTTATGCGGACAGCCGCTGGCATGGCATCGGGGTGCGGATCGAGGATGATATCCTCGTGACCGCGCAAGGGTATCGGAATCTGACCGACTGCCCGAAGGAAGTGGCTGAGCTGGAGGCTCTGCGTTCCTGAGGCCGCGCGGGCCATTATTCCCCGTGCCGCTGCTTCAGCACTTTCACGGCGTCGGCCAGCTGCAGGCCGCGGCCTTTCAGAAGCACGGTGAGGTGGTAGAGAAGATCCGCCGCCTCACTGAGAAGTTCGGCATTGCCGGGCGTCATGGCCGCGAGCGCGACCTCGACGCCTTCCTCTCCCACTTTCTGTGCCATGCGCTGGATGCCGTCCTCGAAGAGACGGGTCGTGTAGGATCCCGCCGGTCGTTCTTCATAACGGTGGTCCACCACGCTTTGCAGCTGATTCAAAAAATTCACGGATGGCGTTTTCGGACCAAAGCAGGTGTCGCTACCGGTGTGGCAGGTCGGGCCGATGGGTTCCACCCTGACCAGAAGAGTGTCCTGATCGCAGTCCAGGACCAGGTTTTTCAGGCGAAGGAAATGCCCGGATGTTTCCCCTTTGGTCCAAAGCTCCTGCCTAGTCCGGCTGTAAAACGTCACCAGGCCCGTATCGATTGTGATTTGCAGAGCGTCCGGCGACATATAGCCGAGCATGAGAACGCTATCGTCGCCGACATCCTGAACAATGGCAGGAATGAGTCCCGCACATTTTTCCCAGTCTATGCTTTTTGTGTCGATCATAATCGTATCTCCAAACCTGCTGTTTGCAGATAAGCTTTAAGTTCCGGAATCGTGACTTCCCCGCGATGGAAAATTCCCGCGGCCAGGGCCGCATCCACGCGTGCCTTGGTGAAGGCTTCCAGAAAATCCTGAGGCCGACCGGCCCCACCGGACGCGACCAGAGGCACGCGACAGAGATCACGGGCGGCCTGAAGCTGACGGATATCATATCCAGCCCGCGTTCCATCCGCGGCCATACAGTTCAGAACAATTTCACCGGCGCCACGATCCTGAACCTCGCGGATCCAGTCGAGCGTTTTCCTTCCGGCGCTTTGTGCGGTTTTTTCACTGCCGGTGAATTTCCAGATCCTATAGTCCCCATCCTGTTCAATGGAGTCGATGCCGATCACCACACACTGGCTTCCGAACTCATCCGCCAGCGCGTTGATCAGCGAGGGATTTTCGATGGCCGGTGAATTGATGGAAACCTTGTCCGCACCGGAATGCAAAACACGGCGGGCGTCCTCCACACTGCGAATGCCACCGGCCACGCAGAACGGAATATCGATGACGCGTGCGGTGTCCTCGATCCAGCGGGTCGCGACCGTGCGTCCCTCGGCGCTGGCGGTGATATCATAAAACACCAGCTCATCCGCACCGGCATCCCGATAGCGCCGGGCCAGATCCAGGATATCGCCGAGGACGACGTGATCCTTGAATTTCACACCTTTGACGACCTTGCCATCACGCACATCCAGACAGGGAATGATTCGATGGGCTAGCATTGCAACGCCTCCTCAAGGGCGATGGCCCCTTCATAAAGCGCCTTGCCGATAATCGCACCACCGATGCCATCGGCCTTCAGTTGCCGGATATCATCCAGCTGATGCATGCCGCCTGAGGCGAGGATGCAAAGCTGCGGGTACTGGCGCTGCAGGGTTTGATAAAGACCAAAGTTGGGGCCGCGCATCATGCCATCGCGCTTGATATCCGTGCAGAGAACCTGCTGAAGCCCCATGCCGACATATGTATCGAGGACTTCATGCGCGGATATCGACGCCAGCTGTTGCCAGCCGTGAGTTGCCACCCGTGGTTCACCCGCTTCATCCAGCAGAACATCCAGGCCGAGGGTGATATGTTCGCCGCCAAAGGATTCCAGAATCCTTTTGGTCCGGCTTGGATCCTGAATGGCGAGACTGCCGATGACCACCCGATCCACCCCGGCTTCCAGAAGCGCCTGCACATGCTCCAGGCTACGCACGCCCCCGCCGACCTGGAGTTTCAGAGGCACCCTGGCGGCCAGGTTCTGCAGCAGATCGCGCTGCATTGGACGCCCTTCCCGGGCTCCATCCAGATCGACGACATGGAGGTAACGGGCGCCGCTCTGCGCAAAGTCCTGGGCGGCTTCGAACGGCGATTTTTCATAGGTGGTGCGATCCTCAAAACGCCCTTGGGCGAGACGCACGACCTGTCCATTCATAAGGTCGATGGCGGGATAGATCTTCATAGCGTTAGAAAGTTCCTTAAAATCAAGGAACCCACAGCCCCGGATCGTTCCGGGTGAAACTGAGTTCCAAAAAAGTTGTCCTGCGACACCAGAGCCGGAATCGTTTCCCCGTAGTGGCAGCTGGCGCGGGTGGCGGCATTCATGGGTGCCCGGAAGGAATGCACAAAGTACACCCGACATCCCGGTTGCAGGTCCTTCAGAAGCGGCGTCGGCTGCTCCCAGTCCAGACTGTTCCAGCCCATATGCGGCAGACTCAATCCGTATTCACGAATGCGCGAGACACGGCCGGGCAAAATGCCAAGACAGGGAATGTCCCCTTCCTCGGTAAACTCATAAAGAATTTGCATGCCGAGACAGATCCCCAGCACCGGCTGCTTCAGCTGCTTGATCACCTGAATGAGTTGCAGGTCCTGCAGACTCTTCATGGACGCCTGCGCATGGCCCACGCCGGGCAGGATCACATGATCCGCAGCCTCGATTACGCCGGCATCGGTGGTCAATTCATAGGCATGGTCCAGGCGTTCGACGGCATTGGCAACGGAACGCAGATTGGCCACTCCGGTATTGATGATCGCTATCATAAAAGACCCTTGGTCGATGGCAGATCCGTACCCGACTTTTTCACAGCCTCGCGCAGACTGCGGGCAAAAGCCTTGAAAATACCTTCTGCAATGTGATGATCGTTCTGCCCCCGGGCCCGGATATGCAGGTTCGCGCCCAGGGTTTCGGCCAGTGAACGGAAAAAATGCGGGATCATCTCGGTGCTGAGTTCGCCGATTTTCTCCCGCTGAAAATCCGCTTCAAAAACACTGTAAGGACGCCCGCCGAGGTCCAAAAGCACCTGTGCCTCGGCCTCATCCATCGGCAGCGCAAAACCGTAGCGTTGAATGCCGCGTTTGTCACCCAGGGCCTGCTTCAAAGCCTGGCCCAGGGCAAGCCCGATATCCTCGATGCTGTGGTGATCATCAATGACCAGATCACCCTCGCAGGTGATTTGCAGGCTGATCCCGGCATGACGGGCGATCTGATCGAGCATGTGATCGAAAAAGCCAACGCCGGTTTTCACCGTCACAGGTTGAGCCTGGTCCAGATTCACGGCTACCTGGATTTTTGTTTCCTTGGTCGCGCGCTGAACATTCGCCTTGCGATCCGCCAGCAGCAGTTCATCGGCGATCTGCGCCCAGGTCAGTCCCTCACCAAAAGGCGAAAGAATGCGGACCCCACGGATGCCCATATTGTGCGCCAGTTCCATATCGGTTTCGCGATCCCCTATCACGGCGGAGGCCGCGCGATTCCAATCAGTGCGCTGCAGCCAGGGGAGCACGAGGCCCACGCGGGGTTTGCGGCAGGCACAGCCGTCCTCGCGGAAATGCGGGCACACGAGTATGGCTTCAAAGCAAATACCCTGGCTCTCCAGAAGATCGAGGATAAAATTCTGGCAGATTTCAAAGTTCGCCTGCGGAAAAGAGTCTGTGCCCAAACCATCCTGATTGGTGATCATGACGAAGGCATAGCCCGCCTCCTTGAAACGCAAAAGTGCCGGAATCACTCCCGGCACAAGGCGGATCTTGTCGAGCCGATCCACCTGAAAATCATCCGGCTCAAGGTTCAGCGTTCCATCACGGTCGAGAAAAAGAATCTTTTGCATTCACGCGTCCTCCGGTCGCAGGCGCACGCTCACAGCGAGTCGGTGGGCTTCCAGTCCTTCCAGGCGAGCCAGATGCTCGACGGCAGGGCCGATCGCGGCGAGTCCCTCGCGCGAAAGATGCTGGAAGCTGATCTGTTTCAGAAAGGATTCCAGCGACAGGCCGCTCCAGGCGCGGGCATGACCATAGGTGGGCAGCACGTGATTGGTGCCGCTCGCATAGTCACCGGCGGATTCCGGGGAATAGGCGCCGAGAAACACCGACCCGGCATTCCGCAGGCGTCGGGCCCAGACCTCCGGTTCGTTGATTTGCAGAATCAGATGTTCGGGAGCGTAGTCATCGGAAATCTGCAGGGCGGTTTCCATATCCTTGACGACAAAGCAGCGGCTGTTGGCCAGGGCTTCGGCCGCAGTATCCCGTCGGGGGAGCCTTGGCAAAAGACGATCGATGGCGGCGAGACAGGCCGTGGCCATCCTTTCACTGGTGCTGATGAGGATCACCTGGGAATCGGGTCCATGCTCCGCCTGGGATAAAAGATCGGCGGCCACAAACAGGGGATTGGCATCATCATCAGCGATCACCAGGACTTCGGAAGGACCGGCCGGCATATCGATGGCGGCGCCTTCAGGATGGGCGGCCACCTGCTGTTTGGCCTCCGTTACCCAGGCATTGCCGGGCCCGAATATTTTATCCACCTTGGGAATGGTACGCGTGCCAAAGGCCATGGCGCCGATGGCCTGAGCGCCTCCGACCCGATACACCTGATCGATGCCGCAAAGGGCAGCCGTGGCGAGAACGATCGAATCAATTTCACCGTGTGGCTGCGGCGGCGAGCAAAGGACCCGCACAGGATTTTCAGCGATCAGCGAAGGCACACCGAGCATCAGAACCGTGGAGGGCAGGGGAGCGGAACCGCCTGGAATATAAAATCCCACGCGTTCGATCGGTCGCGTCTCCCGGAAACAACGGATGCCCGGCAGCGTCGGCACTTCAATGCGTCGCGGCAGCTGCTGCCGGTGAAAGCGTTCGATGTTATCACGGGCGGTTTCCAAAGCCTGGCGTGTGGCTTTATCCAGTCGCTCCAGGGCTTCCTGAACTTTCGGTGGTGGGACCCGCAGGTTTTCCAAGTCAACCTTATCAAACCGAGCCGTCATCTCGAAGAGAGCCGGGTCACCACGCTCCCGCACGTCATGCAGAATATCGCGGGTCCGGCTTTGCAGATCCGCCGAGGAAGAGGATGCCGGCCGCTTCAAGAGCAGCCTTTGTTCATCCCGGGTCAGTTGATGCCATGTGTGGATACGCATAACCGCCCTCATTCAATAATTTTTTCAATGGGCAGCACCAGAATGGAACTGGCGCCCGCTTCCTTCAATTTCTCGATGGTTTCCCAGAACACATATTCCTTGGCCACCGCGTGGATCGCGACCTTGTTGTCGTCATACATCAGCGGCATTACGGTTGGCTTTTCCATGCCGGGGATCAGCTGCGAAATCCGGTAAATCGCCTCTTTCGGAGCATTCATCATAATGTATTTGGCGTTCTTCGCTCTGCCGAGTCCATCGAATCGGGCCATCAGACGGGCAATCAGCTGCTCCTGATCGTGACTCAGCTGCAGACGCGGACGCACGAGCACGGCTTCGCTTTCCAAAAGGACGGTGGTTTCCCGCAGACCATTGGATTCAAGAGTCGCTCCGGTGGAGACGAGATCACAGATCGCGTCCGCGACATCAATCGAAGGGGCCACTTCCACCGAACCGGTGATCTGCACCACGCTGGCTTTGATGCCGTTGTCATCGAGAAAGCGTTTCAGAATGTTGGGATAGGAGGTCGCTATGCGTTTGCCGCTATAGGTGCTGAGTCCTTCGTAGGACACGGTTTTCGGCAGGGCCAGGGACAGGCGGCAATGACCGAAGCCCAGGGAGCGAATGATCTGGACATCGCTTTCCCCTTGGCTGACGCGACCCAGTTTTTCCTCCAGCACGTTCAAGCCGCAGATGCCGAGCTGGGAAACCTGATTGCTGACAAAGCCGGGGATATCATCGTCCCGCACCAGCATCAGGTCGATCGGCTGTTCCTTGGCCCGCACGATGAGACGATCGGTGCGAGCTTCGAAGGTAATGCCGGCCTGGGCCAGGAGGTCGCGACATTTGTCGCTGAGGCGGCCGGACTTCTGAATCGCGATTCGTAACTGCTTACTCACTGGGCTCTCCCTCTTGGCGTTGCAGGACCATCCGGTACCCGCCGGTGCCGTAAGTCAGGGAGCGAGCCACGCGGGTAATGGTCGCGGTGCTCACTCCGGTTTTCTCATTGATCACACGATACGAGAGGCCCTGGTCGAGAAGTTTGGCGACCCGCCAGCGATCGGCCATGGAACGCAATTCCGCCGGTGTGCACAGGTCCTCGAAGAAGCGGCTGAACTCATCCGCATTGCGGATGGACCCTAAGGCCGCGTAAAGTTCAGTTAAATAGCGTTCGTCCCAGTGATCGGGGTCTTTGCCACTTTGGATGCGGGCGGCGTCTCGTTCGGACATTTTAGGCTCTCCTGGCGCGGAAGTGTTTTAGCCTGCTAAAACGCTAATGTGATAACATATCATAAAAACGGGCTCAAGGTCTTTTGTTTGGCCAAAAAAGCGTGCTTTTTCACCTTGCTATCGCCTGGCGTCTTGGTTATGTTACTGCGCTGAGCTGTAGCTCTGTCACACATGGCAGGGCTCAAGCGGCGGACCAGGGCCCAATTTTGATTCGGTCTGCAGCGAGCAAAGGTTGTATGGTTACCCAAAGCGAGGTTAAACTCGCTGTTCACTATTAAGAGGTAGTCTCACGTATGAAAAAGCTTCTCGTTGTTCTTGGCCTTTCGGCTATTGCAATGGCCGGCAAATGCGGTTCTTCCAGCACTGAAGAGAAATCCCAGGACGCTACGAAGACTCAAGAAGAGTTCCCTGTAAAAGAAGAAACCCCAGTTCCTGCTGAGGAAGTTCCTTCTTACGAACAACAGGAAGAGGCAACCCCTGCTCCTGCCGAAACTCCTGCTCCTGAAGCTGGCAAGACTCCTTAATGCACCTGGGGTGTGCGCTCATTTGTCTCGGGGAAACTGGAGTCAAGTGTGAGCACGCCCTCAGTCCCTGTCCCCCCCTCTTATCTTCCGAAATCTTTCTTTTCAAACTTCAGGAAATCTTCCAGCCTCTGAAAATCGCAGCGGAAAAAAATGCTTGACCGCATTGTGCGCAGGATAATTTTTTGCTTGTCATCGTTAAGTCTTCTGAATATAGATGCCAGCTGGAAAAGCTGAGGTTTTTGAATAAGGTAAGGCCCCTGGCCGCCTGTTGGCTGACTGGAGTGGGGAAGTATGACAACGCAAGTAGTAAACGCAGAGACCGAAAATCAGGCTGTGGAATCGTCTGATTCCTTCAGCGAGCAGTACTTTCGCAAATTGATCGGTCGCATGCAAAAAACCGTGGCTAAAGTTCGTCGGATCGATCTCCCTGAGCTGCTGGAGCTGGCCTGGGTGGATGGAATGCTCGATCCCTTTGCCGAGCGTCTTTTACGGTCGCGTCCGGATCTGAAGGACGACATCAACCAGATCACAGGTGAGCTCCGCGCTGCGGATTAATGGCTCTCTCAACGGCGTCCGGCCCTGGTTTCAGGGCTGGGGCTCCCTCCCTTCTTTCGTTTTTTCTCCCGCAAGACATGGTCCCACGACGGCTCCGACGCCGGCACATCCCGATTTGCATTTGCACATGCCGGGGTTAGGGCAATTATCAGACGAACCCACGAATTTCAACCGCGAATTTTACCGCCGGTAAGGTTTGCCGCTAATGATTTTCCCTGCGATTACACTACGTTCAGACTACGGCTTTATTGACTTGTAAATACCGTCTGTCCTGGATTACAAGGTTGAATCTTTCCGGGTAACGCCCAACTACACCGGGCTCAAAGCCATATGCATCAAGGTATTTGAGGGATAACTCGATTTCGCAGGAGAAGGTATGGAAACAGTCGATGCGGCCCACATGCGGGCCATGAACTGCAGCATTCTGCTTAAGCTCATTTGGAAACATCATCGGATCTCACGAGCTGAAATCTCGCGCATCACCCGGATGAGCCGCTCGACTGTTTCCGCCATCGTTACAGAACTCCTGGAGCGGGGTCTTGTGACCGAGACCGGCATCGGCCCCTCCAATGGTGGCCGCCGGCCCATGATGCTGGCCTTTCAGGAGGATGCGTTTTCGATAATTGGGTTTCAGATCAGTGCCCATTCCGTCTCGGCCGCCACTCTCAATTTGAACGGCGTTGTGCGGCGTTGGGCGACCCAGCCCTGTAAGGTTCTGGAACAACCTGCCGAGGCCCTGGCGCTTGTGCACACGATGATCGAGGAGGCGGCGGCGCAGGCATTCCGTGAGAACATGCCCTTGATTGGTGTGGCGCTCGCTCATCCGACTGTCCAGGAGATGGAATTTGCCAGCTGGGAAAACCTGCTGCGGGAGCGACTCACGATACCGGTTTATTTGGATTCGGACGCTCACTTCGGGGCGCTGGCGGAACTCTGGTGGAATCAGGAATCCGAGCCGCGGCATGTGGGTTATTTTCAGCTGAGTGAAACCCTGGGATTTGGCCTGCTGATTCGCGATGAACAGAAGAGTTACGGTGTCAGCGGACAGCTGGGCAAACTCCTTCACGAGACTGAAGCGAAAATTCAAAGCCTGCATGAACGCATCGGTGAAAAGGCAGCCCGGCCGCGTAAATTGAGTGAGATCTTTGAAGCGGCCGCGGCCGGTGATGTCAGCGCGGAAGAATGGATCAACGCGGCGGCTGAGCCTCTGGCGTTAACGCTCTACAATGCGCAGACACTTTTGCAACTCGACCGCATGGTGATCGGCGGTCTGTGGCGCAGCCAGACCTCGCGCCTTAAAACGCTGGTCGCGCAGCTTGAGGCCATCCATGGGCAGGCCGGTGCGGTGCCCGTGAATGAGTGGCTCGTGCCCAGCTTCCGCGGGGACCAGCAGGTCGCGCTCGGTGGCGGCACCCGGGTTTTGGAGCGCATGCTGGAGGATCTGAGCCTCTTCCCTGCCAAAACAAACAGGGGCCGGGCGCGCGATTATAGCGGAGAGGATCCTTTCCTTACCCTGGATTGATAAGAGCGTCCTTTCCTCGTGTCATGGCGGCGTAGCAGCCGCCTCTTCCCGCCTGCAAAAGCTTGCCAAGCCTATATTTTCATTGATCCTGGGCGTCAAATCGTGTAATTCTCGCCACCGTTGACGAGAAACCGATGTATTTTTGAGGTTAGAATGGCTCGTTTTAAAGGCCCCCGTTTAAAAATCATGCGCTCACTGGGCGTACAATTGCCTGGTCTGTCCCGTAAGAAGTGGGACGAGCGTAAAGCTTATCCCCCTGGAATGCACCAAGGCCGCCATCGCAAGAAGGTGAGCGTTTACGGTACCCAGCTGCGTGAAAAGCAAAAACTGCGCTTCAACTACGGCCTCGGCGAAAAACAACTTCGTCGTTTCGTGGACATGAGCTTCCAGATGCGCGGTAATCCTGGCGAAAACCTCCTTCAGTTCCTTGAGCGTCGCCTGGACAACTTCGTCTTCCGTGCTGGTTTTGCATCGACCATCCCAGCTGCCCGTCAGCTGATCGTTCACGGCCATATCAAAGTTGATGGCAAGCGCGTGAACAAGCCTTCCTTCCTGATGAAGAAAGGCCACAAAGTGAGCCTTCATGAGAAGGCTGCCAAGTTCAATCACGTTCAGGCTTCCCTGGAGCAACTCGCTCTGGTCCGCCCTGAGTGGATCGGGTTTGATGAAGGCAACAAGGACGCCACCGTGGTGAGTCTGCCGAATCGTGATTCTGTGCCTTTCCCGATTGAGATTGGTCAGGTGATCGAATTTTACTCGAAATAATCCCTGCGATTGTTTCGATACAAAAACCCCGAATGGCGGAAGCTGTTCGGGGTTTTTGTTGGGCTGGGCTTCGCCCGGAATGATAGCGGCGGGCCCTTTGGGGCCCTTGGTACATTTGGGAGAGGCGCTGTGAATGTATATTGATCGTCTCCACATACAAATTCCGACACCGATCGTCGTATCCTGCGCACTTTAAGATAATGGAGAGGAATCCCCTATTCAGGCCGCCCGTCGCGCCAGGACCCGGATTCTCGATACGGGATTTCAGTCAGGGGATATTTTTGTCTCGACGACCGGGAATGTCGGCATTCAGCAAGTTGGAATTATCCGAAGTATCGACTCTTTCACCAAACCCATTATTTTCGAGATTGAGCTTATTAACGGCAGGCTTATAACGGTAAAGGAGAATGAAATGCACCCAGCGGTTTAGTCTGGGGTTAATCTAAAGACCTTTGCCCCCTGCAGCTGCGCTGATCAGCGCGTGGTCGCGGTTGTGAGAATAGGCGTTCGGTTTTCTCGTGAGCCACAGCGTCGGCGGGAGCACGACCAGTGCGACGAAGGCTGAGCCGAAGATGACCGTGTCTGCAATTTGTGTGTTGTTGTCCGCGAACAATCCAACCATATTCACTAGAAAGTGGACCAGGATCGCCGCGGTGAGACCACTTCTCAGGAACGCGATCCCGCATCCGATGCCGATGGCAAATGTCGGTGCGAGGTGGAAGAGGCCAACCTCGGGCACGCCACCAAGGATTGGAACGATTGCATGTTGCATCGCGAAGAGCAGACTCGAGAGGAGAAGCGCCCACCCGGGAGACATCAGCATTAGCAACGCTCCGAGTATTATCCATCGAGAGGAAACCTCTTCCGCTGAAACGGAAGCTGCCATCTCTGCGAGTTTCTCGGGGACAGTCCGTGGGGACGGGACCTCCGCCGCCCTGGGTTGCGGCACAGGATCTGCATAGGAGGCTCTGTACGTTTTCCCGAAAATCTGCACCTGCGCCGATTGAATGCCGACATTCGCGCAGATGGTAGTGAATACTATACTGATGGTTATAACGAGCTCGCGAAATCTGAAAAGCGGTCGCGTGCCACCAACTCTATTTTGTAGCAGCGTCTTCGACAATGCGAGTGCCGCCACGGCCCAGAGACAAAGCTCCGCCAGCTGGGCGCCAACCCCGTCGACCCACCCCAGTTTAAATCGAGTGAAAAGAACGACTGCTATCAGCGCCATCGTTCCGGTGACAACGCACGCGTACCGCATTTCGGCTCCCTACTTATCTTCCGTCAATTCTGTCTAGTTGGTAGAACAAGTCGGCCTCGGTTTCGAAAACAATGGTGAAAGTTTGGTCGTCGATCACCTTTGGATACCAACCTCTTGCGTTTGCGTCGTAGTGCTTCGGATTGTAGGCAGGTTCGACCACCGCTAACGTCAGCGCCCACCGCTCTACGCCATCCGTCGGGTCCGTAAAGAGTTCGAATTTTTGCATTGTACAATTCAACTCTTTCGGATTTAGAGGGCCTGACGGAACGCAATCTTCAATTTCCAGCGTTTCCTTCCGGCCATCCGGATGTTCTACCGTTTGTTTAACCTTGAGTCGACCACCGTTATCGAACAACTGTCGGAACGTTAGACCGAGCTCGCGGTAAAGGGAGTCGTTGTTGGACTTGCCATCAGTCGCCTTGTCGTACTCGTTTTTTTCGGCCTCTTTCTTTTCTTCTTTCTTACTTTTTTGCTTCGCCGCTTTTGTGATAGCGGCTTTGAGTGCAGCCTCTTTCAGCGAGGCTGCGCCACTAGGACCCGATGCGCCCACCCAGCCGGCAAGCATACCAAGTCCTCCCGGCAATGGAGTGGTGCAGCACTCGTTCGGTGCCGTGACTTCCATATGCTCTTCCTCATGAGCGATGGCGACAGAACCAATTGACATTGACAAAGCTGACACAAAGATTAACTTTCTCATTAATACCTCATTGTGTGTTTATTGGAAGTATTGCAAGGCAAAGTTTGCGGGCTCTTATAACCCTCGAAGAGTGACCGAAAAAGCGCCCGCGTGGCAGATGGGTAACTTCTTCGTTCTCAGACGGGTTAAATAAACTTAACTCAGTTCAGGGCCTTACCAGGTTGGGTCGTAGCGTCGACGCAGAGACCGTGCGCGTGGGCGGGAGCAGAAAGCGTTGCGCACTTCGATAAAGGAGCGAAAAGTTGACGAGCGGCCCCACCAGAGATGTTGACCCATTAAGAGCGCCGAAGCCCGCATGTGACGTAAGTTTCTATTTATGTTTGGTTTAATCAGCCGATTTATCATCATAACGAGGATGACCCCGATTATTAGCAGATTGTGCCCACGGCTTCTCGTTCCCACAGCAAAAGCGTTAAGATGGAAAAGCCAAAGTAGTCTGTTGCATCTCATCCAAGGTCTGAATAATGACAAAAGCGCTCCAAAAAGCGATAATGGGCCTACTACTGGCCACTCATCTTTTTAATTCTTCACAAGTTCATGCCCAGGATATACCTGTCGAAGGAGCTTCCTTCTTTGACCATATGCAAAATATCATAGGAACAAACTATGATGGCAAGCCTTTGCCTCAAAAACCTCACCCCTTTGAGGCCTTGCTCAAGAAGCTTAACCAACACTCCTCCTTTTTTACGTCTGTCGTTCCCTTCGGGCGATCCCTGCAAAAGATGGCTGCCTACCCCCAGTCCCTCAAGTTTCCTCGGGTTTTGGTCGCAACCAGTGAACTCAGCAAGAGCATGAACACCCACTTTCGGGGGCGGCTCTTTATCGCTTATGTGGAAGCAACCAAAAAACTGGAAGTTATCAGCTTCAACCCCATGATGGGTCGTTATGAGTTCCAAATTGTCGATAACTTTTATCCAGGTGGAAAAGCTCAAGCCCGTTACGTGCCTCGTTCGCTCTGCCTGCGTTGCCATCAGGGAGGCACTCCCATCTTTGCCGGAGGCGAGTGGCTTGAAACAACAGCGTTTAATTCGGAGCTGCAGAAATTGTCCATAGCTGCTATTGGCAGCAAAGAATACTTTGGAATCCCTCTCACTCGTGATGACCCCTCATCGAAATACGAACTTCTTCCAAGGCCAGAGAATTTTGAAGATATGGTTCGGTTCGGAGCCTTATTGGTTGGTTATCAAAAAGCCTGGCAGGATATCTGCTCTTTGACCAGGCATAAGCTTGAATGTAAGAAGAAACTCATTCGGTGGATGCTTGTCACAAATCTATACGACAAGCTCTCATTGGAACCCGACCTCGAATTACTACGTGGCTTTGTCTCGGTGTTGGGTGATGGCACGATCGATTTGGCCTCTGAAAAGTTGCCCGATCATAATCCCGTAGTCAAAGGACAGCTGTCCTATCATATGCCTCCAGAAATGGATCCCAGTCTGCCCCGCGAGCGTATGAAAATCATCATGCCTTCCAAAAGCGATCCCTTGGGACTTCAGTTCTACAAATTCCACATTCTTGTAAAAGGCATGGGGCAAAGCTTTTTTACAGAGAAAGACTTCGATCACTTTCGCTCCTTGCTCGGTGGGAAACCCGAGCCGCGTTCGGCACCGCAAAGGGACACCGCCAGAACTTGTCTACCGGATCCAGCTGATCTTCTTCAGAGTTTGAATTCAAAAGGAGACAGCAAGCAACACATGCAACTGAATTGTTTTCCAAAAGACAAATGGCTTCGCTTCGCAAAGGCTATTGACGCCTTGCCCTTGACGCAGAATGATCCGCTTTCGAGAGAGAGCATTCTCCAGGCACTTGATAAAAAATTAGGAACTCAATACGCGGCGAGCCTCTGCTGTCAAACAAACCTTGCCTTGGCCGCAAAGAAAGAGATAGAGAAGAAAATTTTCCTCGATCCTTCTTCCATTAAAGATCAAAGACTGCAGTCCTTTCTTAAATTCTGCAGTGAATGCCATCTTTACCAGGATTTACCCCCACCATTCTTGGCAGGCGAAAACGAAGCCCAGGTGCTGGAAAATATCAAAAAAAGGGCGGATCTTATTCAATTTAGACTTCAGAACAAGCAAATGCCTCCTCATTTTGCACGCCACCAATTGAGCGAAAAAGAACGACAGGATTTATTGCAAGACCTTAAAAACATCTCAAAATAAAAAAGCGGCACTGGAATGCCGCTTGATGAAATTTCGAATTCAATCCGGACTAGGGACAAATGACTGGCGAGTGGCTGGAATTTCCCACCGCATTGACCGCAACAATTGTAAAGCAGTAGGATATCGGCGTTGTGACCGTGGAACCTAAAGCTGCCTTGATCTCGTCACTGCTGACGACCACGGAATATTTTTCGCCATTCTTTTGCAGGTCAGCGATAGGGTAGTTCTTTATTTGAACGGGAACATCCAACTTTCCCGGAAATCGTGGGTTTCGATCGGGAGGCACAACAAATACCTTGTAAGAGACTATAGCGGCATCAGCAGAAACATCCCAGGTCATTGTATAGTTTGCGGCAGGTGCCGCGGGAGTGTTACCCGTGTTGGTTGCTGGCGCGCCAGGTTTCTTGTCTTCAGGTGCTGCATCGTCTGCTTTACTGGCTTGCGGTGCAGTCGCGCCTGTGGCCGCACCCCGGCTGTCTTGAATCCCTTCGGGCTGGCAGGCGTGAACCAGGGCAGCCATAAATAGCGTCAAAGAAAGGCCGACTGCAGTTTTAGTTAAATTCATTTTCTGCGCTCCCTTCTTATTTTGTTACAGCAAAGCCGCTTGGCTGAGCTGGAGCTGGAGCGTTAGCAGGTGTGATGATGACGTCGACGCATGACTTATAATGCAGGGTCCCGCCCATATCCTGCACAAACTGGATCGTGCAATCGGTGCATGGGGTATTGGGAACCGTAAACTGGAACTGACCTTTATTGGGGACAGCCCCTACGGCCGTATTGTCATCAGTTTGAGCGGGTGCCAGAGTAGTAAAATTCACCTGGCCTGTTTGAGAAAAATTCAGCTGAAATGTTCCAACATGGCCAATGGTCTCCTCGAATTCCGCTGTCACCGTTTCACCAACGACGAGAACGACTGGATTCGCGCTCCGGGTGATAGCGGGACCACATGGCGATGCAGCGTCGCCTTTATTGCCATCACTGGAATTTCGCGGAATGAGTCGAGGAATCGTGTTGCCAGCGGCTGTTACACTGAGGCGGGCGTGTCCGAAGCTCAATGATGGTAACAAAAGGTTCGCGCTTGCAAATACGGCAAGCCATGGCTTATAGTTCAAAGGCAATCCCCCCGGTGTTCGAATTGAAAAGGCACCGATTCCTCTTCGGTCAGTTTCATGGAAATCAAAAGTAAAAAATTTATCCAGCGGATAACACTGATGAATCTTTCCAGAAGGTTCGACCTGCGCCCAGGCTTGCTCCCCACTGAAACCTTGAAATTTGATAACCCTGCCGGAGGAGGATTTCCTGGGGCGACTCATGAGGGTCGACTCAAATATCCGTGCGAATCGGACAAAAAAGCGCCAAGTCTGCGAAAATGTGGCGACAGAGTAAAAGTTTTGCTACCTTAGAACAAATTTTCCTCCTAAAAAGGGGTTATCGACATGAGCCATGGAAAACCAGCCGCTTCCTTGATTATCCGCTCGAAGCTCGATCAGGAGTATCACTTCATCATCAGCCCCGAAGCTCTTGGCGCTATCCAATCCCTTTATCCACTCGATGTAGGTCGGAAACTGCTGATGGAACAACGTCTCGAAAGAAGACGAGAACGTTTTACCCAACGCAAAAGCCTAGGCTTTCTCGATCCCAACGATGTGATTGAAGGCACCAAGATAAAAGTCCAAGATGCTCGGGTTGGGAAATTTGTGGGTTCAGCCATTCCCCATGACTTGAAGCGGCAGTGGATTCAAGGCACCGGCCCAGCTACGAAACCCCATGCTGATCTGCAATCGAGCTTAAGAAATGTGGCTTATGCACTGCTGTCAGGCGCAGATGGCTGGATGTTTGATGGAGAGGACGCCTTGGGACAGATCGAAACCATGTCCCTCGATAATCAACGCAATTTAAAATTGGCTATCGCTAAAGATCCACTTTTCATGAAGGTGGCTGCGGATGTCGCACAGGAAATGAATCGCTGGGCTCAAGGTTTTTTTGCTCGCGATATCATCCAGGACTGGCAGACGCAATTGGATTATACCACAAGGATCTTTCGTCCACGCGGCCTGCATCTCGACGATCGGCATTTCACATGGGGTGACGGTTCGGAAGTCGGTGCTTCCTTGGTCGACCTTTGTCTCTATGTCGTGAACAATTATGCCAACCTCCAGCAGCAGAATCGTTCCATCGTCCTCTATCTGCCAAAAATTCAAAGAGCCGCGGAAGCGGCCTACTGGAATAAAATTCTCAATGCACTGGAGGATCATCTCAAGCTGAAGCGCGGTGCACTCAAAGTTTATGTCCTGGTCGAGCAATTGGAAGCAGCCTTTCAATTGATGGAAATACGCGCCGCACTCGGACCACACTTTGTGGGCTTTAATACCGGACGCTGGGATTACATCAATAGCGTGGCCGATGCCATGGCCTGGGATCAAAATTTTGTTAATCCCAATATCGAAGCTATCACCATGACCTATAGCTATATGCGGGAATATGAAGATCGTGTCCGACGTTGTGTGAACACACCGGACATCGAAGGACATTGCGCGCTTTGGCAAGGTGGTATGGAGCCCAATATTCCCGTCGGCACGGAATCGGCGGTTAAAAACGCTATGGTCCGGGCTGTCGCGGGGGCTCAACGCGAGCACGATGCGGGTGCGAGCGGCAAGTGGGTCGCCCATTGGAAAATGGTGCATATCGCCCGTGAAGTTTGGCAGAAAGTTGGCAAAGATAACCAATTGGGGCGCTCGTTTCCACGTCTCGGCTATGGTGCTGAGGACGCCGCCCGACTCACAGCCTTGGAGCCCGCCCCGCGAACCGTTAATGGTGCTCGCGGTCTGCTCAGTATCGCCCTACAATATGGCAACGCTTTCCTCACCGGCCATCAAGCGGCGGCCTTAAAAGCGGCCGATTATTTCGGTGATGCCAGCGTGCTTTATCTGATGGAAGATATGGCCACAGGAGAGATTCGCGCCAGCATTCTTTGGGAGTGGCTGCACAAGGGCGCCAGGCTCACCGAGGATGATAAGCGCAGTGGCGCCCGTAAAGGCGATACTTTCAGCCAGGAGCTTTGGAAGAAACTCTTGACCGAAGAATACGATAAGCTCCTCAAAGCCAACCCCAAAGACGTGCATGAGGACTCCAAAACAAAAACGCTGCCTATCGTCCGCGAGATCATGCAGGCCCTGGTCCTCTCGCCCATCAAAGCCCCCTGGTATGTTGATTTGCTCAATCTGAATATCGGTAACCATGATCTGGAGGAAGCGAAAAAAAGAATCCAGCTGTATTTCAATGAATTGGATCAGAGCAATACCAGGATCACTCGGAACGTCGATTTTCATAAAGTCTAGACTTCGTACCTAAGGCTGCCACCAATCAACTCCAGGATAAGGATAGAAATGTATGGAAAAAGAATTCTACGAAGAAATCGAACGCACCAGAAAGTGGTTTAGAAGCGAAAGGTTTGCAGGTATCACGCGCTTTTACTCCCCTCGGCAGGTTGTCGAGCAGCGCGGCACGATCCGTCGTGAATACTCTATTGCCAAAAAAGCTGCCGAGGAATTCCACGACTTTCTTCGTGCTTCTTATAAAAAAGGCGAATCGATCACAACCTTTGGACCTTACTCTCCTGGTCAGGCCGTGATGATCAAACGTCAGGGCATCAAAGGTATTTATTTGGGAGGCTGGGCGACATCGGCAAAAGGATCCGCTGATGAAGATCCAGGTGCTGACCTCGCATCCTATCCCCTCAGTCGCGTTCCTGATGAGGCCGCTGCCATAGTCCGGGCGCTCGTCGCTGCCGACAGGAATCAATATTTTACCCGCGCACGCATGAGCGACGAGCAGGCGAAGAATACTCCGGTCTATGATTATCGCCCTTTCATCATCGCCGACGCCGATACCGGGCATGGTGGTGACGCACACGTGCGTAACTTGATCAAGCGTTTTGTAGAAGCGGGAGTGCCAGGCTATCATATTGAAGACCAAAAACCCGGAGCAAAAAAATGCGGTCACCAGGGTGGCAAAGTTTTAGTGACCGTGGATGAGCAGATTAAGCGGCTCAATACTGCGCGTTTCCAACTCGATTTAATGGAAGTGCCCGGCATCATCGTCGCGCGGACCGATGCGGAGTCGGCTACTCTCCTGGAAAGCATCGCTGACGAGCGTGATCATCCTTTTGTCTTAGGTTCGACTAATCCCGACACTCCAGCCTTTAAAATATGCTATCTCTATATCTTGAAGACCTTTCATGAGCAAGGATTCGAGGACGTCAACGGCCATCTCATCTATAATCTCGCGGCCCATCGCTTTGAAGAAGCTGAGAGTTTTTTCAAGGATACCGGCATAGCGACTATGCTGCAGGAAAAAATCGCCAAAGGCAAATCAGACAAGAAAGCCCATGTCGAGAGCATTCTCGATGATGCCATCGGTGCTTTCGCCGAGACCTGGGAAAATCACGCGAACGTAAAAACATTTGGACAAGCGGTCTTTGAGGTTCTCAAAACACGCCTTGAAGAAGGCATGCAATCCGCCATCGACCCAGCTGATTGGCTCAAATTCGCCAAAAAAGCTCCACTGGATGAAGCCAGGAAGAAAGCCTTGAGCCTTGGTGTCGATGTATCCTGGGATCCGGAAAAGGTTCGTACCCCGGATGGTTATTATCAGGTTAAGGGTTCCATTGAGTATGCGATTGCCCGTTCGCTCGCCGTCGCTCCTTATACGGACCTCATCTGGATGGAAACCAAAACTGCAGATTTGAAAGATGCCAAGGAATTTGCTGAAGCGATTCACCAGGAATTTCCCAATGCAATGCTGGCCTACAATCTCTCACCATCGTTCAACTGGGATACCACCGGCATGAGCGATGAGCAGATGAAAGCTTTTCCCATCGAACTTGGCAAAATGGGCTTTGTCTTCAACTTCATTACCTATGGAGGACACCAGATTGATGGCTTGGCTTCCGAAGAATTTGCTCTGGCATTGCAGCAAGACGGGATGTTGGCCTTGGCGACTCTGCAGCGTCGGCTCCGCCTGATTGATTCTCCCTACAAAACACCGCAATCCTGGGTGGGTGGCAATCGCTTTGATGCTGCTCTTACGGCCAGTTCGGGCAATACATCCACCACCCGGGCCATGGGCAAGGGTTCGACTCAAACCCAGCATCTGATGCCGACCGAGTTCCCAATCAAGACTTTGGACCGCTGGTTGGCCTGCTGGCTCACGTATCATAAGATTACGGACCAGCTGCATGCCCGGCTGCGCCCTGTCACGGGGTCCTCCGACTTACTCGAGCTGAGCGTCGGTGATCAAAAAGAAGAGAAAATCGCTAGCGTGATTTTCACCGGCATCCAGGATCGCCAGGGTCGTAATATTCTTTCGATTCGCAATCAGTCGACGATAAAAGTTGAATATCGCAAAAAACGTCTGATGACGCTGATGCAGAGTTTTTTAGTGCATCGCTATAAATCTGATTCCATTCATTACCTGGCCCCGACCGAAGACAACCATCGGGCGGTTGAAGGTATGAAGAAGCTCGGATTTTTCAGCGAGGTGAAAAGTGAAGTCGGCGATATCATCGTTGCCAATGTCAACAAAGCCTTCCAGAAAAAATTGCTCGAAGGCGATGCCGAAATCCAAGCGATGCTGGCTCGCAGCTAGGCAACATAGATCGTGCTTTAGAGAAGTCCAGTGTTTGGGCTTGGCTGGGTTCAGCCTCCACGCCGGGTGAAGGGTTCATCAAGAAGATCGGCGTGGACTCATCGAATAAAGGTACCTGGCCGGAAGTCTGGGCCGAATTTTTCAAGCGCTCAGCCTTCCGCCCTGGAGACTTTTAGCGAAACGCCGCGATGCCGGTGATCTCCTGGCCGACGACCAGACGATGCACGTCTTCCGTGCCTTCGTAGGTCTTCACGGTTTCAAGGTTCATCATATGGCGAATCACCGGATATTCGTCGATGATCCCGTTTGCGCCCAGCATGTCGCGAGCTTCACGGGCAATATCGAGGGCGATCTTGCAGTTGTTGCCTTTCGCCATCGAAACGTGATGCGGCTTCATCGTGCCTTTGTCTTTCATGCGACCCAGTTGCAAAACCAGCAATTGCGCTTTGGTGATTTCAGTCGCCATCATCGCGAGTTTCGCTTGCGCAAGCTGATAAGCGGCCAAGGGTTTGCCGTCAAACAGAATACGTTCTTTCGCGTAGTCGAGAGCCTGGTGATAGCAGGCGTTCGCGGCGCCGAGCACGCCCCAGGCGATGCCGTAGCGCGCTTGAGTCAGGCAACTGAGGGGGCCTTTCAAGCCGACGGCGTTCGGCAACATATTCTCTTCGGGAACGACGCAATCTTTCATGTGAAGTTCGCTCGTCACGCTCACGCGTAGCGAGAATTTGCCTTTCATGGTCGACGTCGTAAAACCAGGCGTGCCTTTTTCAATGATAAAGCCGCGCACCTCACCGTCGAGTTTCGCCCAGACGACCGCGATATCCGAAATGCAGCCGTTCGTGATCCACATCTTATTGCCGTTCAGTTTGTAGCCGCCTTTGACTTTTTCGGCTTTGGTGCGCATGCCGCCGGGGTTCGAGCCGGCATCGGGTTCGGTCAAACCGAAGCAGCCGATCATTTCGCCTTTTGCCAACCGAGGCAGGTACTTTTCTTTTTGCTGGTCACTGCCATAAGCGTGAATTGGGTACATGACGAGTGAGCCTTGAACCGAGCAGAACGACCGAATGCCCGAGTCGCCGCGCTCGAGCTCCATCGTTGAGAGGCCGTAGGCTACATTGTTCAAGCCGGGGCAGCCGTAACCGTGAAGGTTCGTGCCCAATAGGCCCATCTCGGCGAAGCGTGGGATCAATTGTTTGGGGAAGGTTTCGCTGCGATTGCATTCCTGCAGAACCGGGATGACCTCCTTGCTCACGAAATCGCGAACGCTCTGGCGTACCATCAATTCGTCGTCGGTCAGAAGGCTATCGAAATCCATGTAGTTTAAAGATGTGTAAGCTGCCATCGCAATCCTCGTTAGCTGACAAATTTGCCGGTTTCTGGGGCTGAAGTTTGAACGTTTTGATTCTAGCCTTGTTATTAATTTGGTGGCAAGCTCTGGAAAATTCTTTTGAGTCCAGGTCTTAAGAGCGACATCGAGGCCGTATGTATAATCGTGCAGAAATTATAGAGCAGAACTTTAGGCGTCTACTGAAAGAGGGTGGTCCCTTCCCGCAAGCGCGGGTCGACATCACCTTGGGAGAGAGCGGTTTGACGGGTCCGCAGCTGGTGGATCTCTTTGAGTCGCAGGTGATGAGTCGGGCGCTCGATTTACGCGCCCGCGAGCTGAAAAACGAAAACAAGTGCTTCTACACCATCGGCAGTTCCGGTCATGAAGGCAATGCGGTTTTCGGTCGGGTCTTTCGTTTGAACGACATGGCCTTTTTGCACTATCGCAGCGGCGCCCTTATGGTGCAGAGGGCCAAGCAGCTTCCCGCATCGACACCGCTTTACGATGGGCTGCTTAGTTTCGTGGCTGCCAGTGATGAGCCGATCGCGGGAGGTCGGCATAAAGTCTGGGGGAGCAGGCCGCTTCTGGTGCCGCCGCAGACCAGCACGATCGCTTCGCACTTACCGAAAGCCGTCGGAGCGGCGCTTTCGATTCGCCGGGCAAGAGATCTGCAATACTCGCAGGTGATGGCTGACGACAGCGTGGTGATTTGCAGTTTCGGCGACGCTTCGGCCAATCACGCCACGGCCCAAGTGGCGTTTAACACCGCGAGCCATGTGGCTTATCGAAATATTCCGATCCCTCTTGTGTTTTTATGCGAAGACAACGGCATCGGGATTTCGGTACCGACACCCGAGGGCTGGATTCAGTCCAGTTTCGAAAATCGACCGCAGATGAAGTATTTTTGGGCCGATGGTTTGAATCTTCTGCATTTGCATAAAGTCACGCGCGAGGCCGAGACTTATGCGCGCATCCGCCGCAAGCCGGTGTTCTTGCATACGAGCGTCGTGCGCCTGATGGCACATGCGGGCTCCGACCCTGAGTGGAGTTACAAGACATTCCAGGAGATCGAACGCACGGAATTCAACGACCCGCTTCTTCATTCGGCGCGGATTATTTTAGAAAACAAACTCCTCAGCGCAGAAGAAATTCTGGCACTTTACGAGAGCGTTCGCGAAAGGGTGCGAAAGATTTCGGATTACGTCGTGAATCTCCCGAAACTCACGGGGGCCGAAGAGGTGCGGGCATCGCTGACGGCCAATCGGCATCCGCGCGCTTTGCCGCCGATGCCGTCGGACGACGCTCGTCGCAAAGTTTTCGGGCAGGAATTCGATAAGCTGCCCTCGATGCCGCAGCATATGGCGAAGTTGATCAACTACGGCCTGGCCGATATTTTATTACGCTATAAAAATAGTGTCATTTTTGGAGAAGACGTCGCGCAAAAGGGCGGCGTGTATAACGTGACTGATGGTCTGCATAAGAAGTTCGGGCCGCGCCGGGTTTTCAATTCGATGCTCGATGAAACTTCGATTTTGGGCAATGCCATCGGATTCGCCCATAACGGGCTGTTGCCGATCCCGGAAATTCAATTTTTGGCTTACGTGCACAATGCCGAAGATCAGATTCGCGGCGAAGCCTCGACTTTGGCGTTCTTCTCGCAAGGCCAATTCACGAACCCGATGATCATTCGGGTCGCGGGCCTCGCGTACCAAAAGGGGTTCGGCGGCCACTTTCATAACGACAATTCGCTCGCGATTTTTCGCGATATTCCCGGCCTGATCATCGCGGTGCCATCGAACGGCGCCGATGCGGTGAAGATGATGCGGGCGTGCGTGCGTACGGCCGAGACCGAGGGCAGGGTCGTGATTTTTATCGAGCCGATCGCGCTCTATATGACGAAAGATCTTCATGCCGAGGGCGATAAGGAATGGAGCTTCACTTACCCCCCGCTCGAAGAAGAGATCGCCGTAGGTGACTTCGGGGTTTACAGTCACGGCGTGGCGGTGCCAGGCAAAGTTGCGGCGGACGACGAGGTTTTGATTCTCACCTACGGCAACGGTTATTTTTATTCCCGTCAGGCTGAGAAAGAGTTGCGCGAAAAATATAAAGTGAAATGTACGGTCGTGGACTTGCGCTGGATCGCCCCGGTGAATTGGGAGAAACTGATGCCGCTGGCGCGCAATTTCACGCGCGTCTGCATCGTTGAAGAGTGCCGCAAGACCGGCAGCTTCAGCGAGCAGCTGGTGGCGGGCCTTGTCGAGCGTTGGAGCGGCGCTGGCGAAAGTTCGTGGGCGGGTGGTGAGCCGAGGTTCCCGAAAATCAAGGTGATCGCGGCCGACGACTGCTTTATTCCGCTCGGCCCTGCGGCTGCGGCGGGCCTCCCGAAAAAGGCCGAAATCGTGGCGGGCATTTTGGAGCTTAAAGGTATATGAAAAAGCGAATCGTTGTCATCGCGCCCGGGCGCGGTTCTTACACGACTGAGACTCTGGGTTATTTGAAAAAGCATAAGCATCCTCGCCAGGAATTTTTAGCGAATCTCGACCGGCAGAGGCAGGCGATCGGTGAGCCGGCGATCAGTGAGCTCGACGCCAAAGAAAAATTCTCGCCGTCGTTGCACACGCGCGGCGAGCACGCCTCGACTTTGATTTATGCCTGCAGTTACTTCGACTTCATGGCGATCCCTCGCGACGAATATGAGATCGTCGCGGTCACGGGCAATTCCATGGGTTGGTATCTGGCCATGGCTTTTGCCGGCGCTCTCGATTCGGAAGGGGCGTTTCAAGTCATTCAGACCATGGGCTCGATGATGAAGCATGAGATCATCGGTGGGCAGATCATTTATCCTGTGCTGGACGACTCCTGGCAGCCCGACGATGAGCGCGAGCAGCGCGTGCAGGCCTTGATTCAAAAAGTCAATGGCGAGGGTATCGGTCAGGCTCACGTTTCGATCTGGCTGGGCGGCTTCTACGTGATCGGGGGCGACCAGCCGGGCCTTCAGTACTTGCTCAAGAATCTGCCAAAGGTCGGGGACTATCCATTTCAATTGGTCAATCACGCGGCTTTTCATACCCCGCTTCTGTACGAGACGTCCCGCCGCGCGATGGAACTGATACCAGCGCGCTTTTTCAATCGGCCGCAGCTGCCACTCATCGACGGGCGTGGCAGGATCTGGCAGCCTTATGCTACGGATGTCGACGAACTTTACGATTACACTTTGGGGCATCAAGTCTATGCTACGTATGATTTTAACGCTGCCGTCACCGTGGCTTTAAAAGAGTTCGCGCCAGACGCACTTTGGCTTTTGGGGCCGGGCTCGAGTCTTGGCGGGGCGATCGGGCAGGTTATGGTGAAGAACAAGTGGCAGAATGTCGTCGATAAGGATTCGTTCAAGGCGAAATCCAAAGAGCTTTTGCTGCTGTCGTAGCTGAGATGCGGACAGTGCCGGCTCTATTGACATACACCTTGCGGCCCAGCTTCATAATTTTGGTACTGATCCTGCAACTCCAGGAAAGGAGATTTTGAACGTTTTGAGGAAGGAGTTAATATGAATTTACTCAATGCACTCAGCGGATCAGCTTCCACATTTGCAGGACGCAGAGGTGTAAGAAACGGTGTCAAAGGTCTTGCAGCGATCGCAGTGGGACGCTGGCTATACAGGAAGTGGATGTCTGGCAGGAGCCAGAGACAGTCAGACTCCCTGAGCCGGGTCTAATCCTTCCATTTGAAGACTTGCATGCGGAGTGATGCGACTTGGGAGAGCCTTCAAGGCTCTCTTTTCGTCTAAGGCCCATCCGGCAACTTGCAAAGCAGGGTTCTGGATACTCTTACCAATTTACACGTCAGGACCGCTTCTGCATCATCAGCTCACCGATCTTTATTACGTCCACAAAAACAGGAGGAAGAGCCATGAGCAACGATATTCGTGGCACACCTGTGAGTTGCAGCAATCAAGCTGCGCTGGATCTGTACGAGACGGCCTTGACTCAATACCAATCTTATTTCGGCGATGCCGTTGCGACCATCCAGCAGGCCTTGCAGGCTCAACCAGACTTTATTCTAGGCCACATCTTCAAGGCTGGGGTTCTGATGACCTTCAGCGAGCAGCGCTTCGCAAAATTCGCACAGGAAAGCGTTAATAGAGCCGAAGAACTCTTCGACAAAGCCAACCCAAGAGAGCAGCTCCTCATACGCGCCATGAGACAACTGGTGGACGGTGACTGGTATCAAGCCTCATCGACTCTGGATAAGGTTCTGGTACATTTTCCACGCGATGCCTTTGCCATTCAGACAGCTCATCTCTTTGACTTCTATCAGGGCGATGCCCTGAACCTTCGCAATCGAGTCATGAGAGTTCTGCCCAATTGGAGTCCAAGCGTCCCGGGCTATTCCTTTATTCTGGGCATGTATGCATTTGGCCTCGAAGAGTGCAATCAATATCGCGATGCGGAACTTTGCGCGAAGCGCGCCCTGGAGATCGAACCCAGGGATGCCTGGTCCGTGCATGCGGGCATTCATGTCTACGAAATGCGAGGGCAGGTCGAAGAGGGGATCGCCTGGCTGGAGTCCCGTGAACGCGACTGGGCGCCAGACAATGGCTTTGCCTTTCACAACTGGTGGCATCTCGCTCTTCTTTATCTGGATCGGGGTGACTTTGCCCGGGTCCTTCAACTCTTCGATGAAAGGATCCTGCCTCAGCCAACCGACCTTTCCCTGACCTTGCTGGATGCAACTTCGCTGCTCTGGCGTCTGCATTTGCTTGGACTTGACGTGGGGGATCGCGCCGAGAGGGTGGCCGCCGCCTGGCACCAAAAGCTTGACGAAGAACGTGATTTTTTAGCCTTCAATGATATCCATGCTCTCATGGCATTTATCCTGGCTGATCAAAAGCAGGGGATTGCGCGGGTTTTGGATGACTTTGAAGCCTGGACGTCCCGATCGGTGACGACAACAAATGGCCGCATGATTCACCAGGTTGGAATGCCCTTGGCGAAAGCCTTCCTTGCTTTTGGCGAGCAGCGCTGGAGAGAAGCGATGGAAGGACTAATGGCTGTCCGGGACCGGGCTTTCCAATTTGGAGGCAGCCATGCCCAGCGTGATGTTCTGACTCTGACTCTGATCCAGGCGGCTCTGCGGCTTGGGGACAAAGCGGTCGCCCGACATTACCTGGCTGAGCGCAATGTATCACGCCCAGGCAGCGCTTTAGGCTGGCGCTTGCATGCGCAAACATTGTCCCATTGAAGAGGGACGTGTTGCGCAAGGATTCCAGAGCGGGTTTTAAAGGTCATCGCGCCAGCATCCCAACCACTATGGGACACCCGCCTGGTGGTCATGATCTGATGCCTTGGGCCTGTCTTTCACACCGATATCCCTGATCCTGACCTTGCCTTCGGTTTCCAGGCGGGCTTCTTCATGACGAAGGTCTTCAGAAACTGTTTGATTCTCGGTGATCTTATCCTTGTAAACTCGAACTTCTTCCCGAGGCACAACCTTTTTCTCGACATGGACTTGTTCTTCACTGATGGGGATTCGGATTTGCCTCGTTACATGGGCGTTCGTATTATTTCCGGATGTTGAGGTGCCTTCCAAAGGATACCGTTCCACAACGATTTCCTCTCGAGTGACCGGCACTTCAATACTTCTGGTCTCTGTGATGATCTCCTTGCGCACCTGAACGTCCCCGGTTTGCACATGATCCTTGCGAACATCCAAAACCTCGTCACGGAGTTGCATGACGCGCTGAAGTTCGCGTTCGTATATTTGGCTTGCCCTCTCTTCAACCGTCCCTCCCATGCTTTGGATGATCTCATGGCAACGGCGGATGTCATGACAGTCCTCGACAATCAACAGGTGTTGGTTTCTCCGGTAAGCCTCCTGAAAGTATGCTTCCGATTCTGAGCTCGGCTTCCAGGTTGGGCGTTCGTTAAAATTAAAAAGACGCGCAAAAAATCCGGCGATACCTGATTTCTCATGCTCCCTGTTGGGCGTGGCAAGTTTTCCAGGATAGTTGGGGCCGGTGTTGTCTGAATGACGATCTGCCGCGGAGTTTTCCACCAGCTTTACTTTGGAATATCCCGCATGGCGAAGCTGATCCGCTGCACTCTGTGCGTTGGAATAAGAGCTGAATGCTCCGACGATTGTTCTCGTGTCATTTTGCATGTCCTTATCTCCTACTCTCATGGTCACCCCTACCGGGGTTCATCATGCAATACCGAAGCCACAGCTTTTACCTGCTCTCTGGTTTCAAAGCTCAGACGCGCTACAAGAACAGTTGCCGGCATATGCCAAGCTCTGCCGAATCCGATGGTGCGGCAGAGGGCCAATGGAATCGACAGCAAGGACAAGGCGGGATGAGAAGCAGAGTGCAGTCCTGGGAGTTTATCCCTTGGGAATGATGCGAGCTTGAAGAGAAAGCGGAAGAGAAGTATTCCACTCCTTGCTATCACGATATTTGAGATTATGAAGTGATGTCACCTGGCGGCTGCATGCGCAAGATTGTTGTTGCAAGACGGGAAAATCGGTTTGAACCACGGCAGTGAGCGGTCGGACATGGGAGCAAAAGCATGCAGGTTCCTGTCGATTTTCTACATTGGTCAATGGCGCTTCTACCTATCCTGGTCCTGGCCTTCCTGCTGGTGCAGTTGCGATGGACCGCGCAACAAGCAGGCGCGGCAAGTATTTTCGTTGCCGCAGCCATTGCCTTATTTATTTTCCAGACACCGCTGGAGACGCTCGCTGTCTCAGGCGCCAAGGGCGTGTGGGATGCTTTGTCTATCCTCTTGGTCATTTGGCCTGCCCTGCTTCTCTATCACATCATGAATAAGGCAGGCGGCTACGATGCGTTGCGACAAGGGATCACCCGCATGAGTCGCAACGAGCTCTTTGTTATCGTCGCTCTCGGTTGGGTTTTCGCTTCGTTCCTTCAGGGCATTGACGGATTTGGTACACCGATTGCCATCGTCGCGCCGTTGCTGGTCGCGTTCGGTGTAAGGCCGGTCTACGCCGTGGCGATCCCGATCATCGCGCACATCTGGGGGAAGTTTTTTGGAACGCTTGGCGTCGGCTGGCTCGCCACTTTGCAAGTTGTCGATCTGAGCGATGCCGAGGTCACTGCCACGGCCTTCCAGTCGGCACTGCTGATCATCATTCAGACCATCCTGAGCGGATTTGCCGTCGTCTGGATGTATGGACGCTGGCCCGCAATTCGCCACGCTTGGCCGCTGGTCCTGATCATCGCCACTATCCACGGCTTGGGACAAGTCATTGTCGTGTTCATCGATCCTGTGCTGGCTGCCTTCATTCCTGCTACAGCAGCGATGCTCGCTCTGTACCCGCTGTCGCTCTGGCCGCGCTATGCGGAGCCGGTCACTGATATCGTCGATAGTCCGGCAATGCGGGCAAGCCGTTCTGAATATCATACCGAAAAGGTGCCACCAATGGGTCAGGGCATGTCCTTTCTTCCATATATCCTCTTAACGATATTGTCCTTATGTACCGTCATGATCGATCCTCTGAACAAGGCGCTCGGCAGCTTCACCCTCGGCTTGCCTTTTCCGGAAGTGACGACCGGCTATGGCGTCACGAATGCGGCTGCCATGCGATATTCCGAATTCGCTCCGCTCACACATCCCGGCACCAGCCTCTTTATCACTGCCCTTGTGACTTGGACCATTTATCGGGCGCGGGGTTACTACGAGGCTTGGTCTAAAACAACAGGTGAAAAGCAATCGAGCCTTTGGCGAGGCCTGTTCGAGAGCGCGGTTCCCGCATCTGTTCCGATTCTGGCCTTTCTGATAATGGCCGCGCTGATGGGTCACTCTGGGCAAATCCAAACACTGGCGCTCGGAATTTCGGCGCTTGCTCCTGCTCAGGCTTTCGCGTTCCTGTCGAACGGAATCGGTATCATTGGCGCATTCACGACATCGAGCAGCACGTCGTCCAATGTGTTGTTCTCGGAACTGCAGGTGGCTGTGGCACGGCTCAAGGGCTTGCCCGAAGCCACCATTCTCGCCGCGCAGAGCGCCGGCGGAGCGATTGGCAATGCCATCGCGCCAGCCAACCTGGTAATGGGCGCCAGTACTGCCGACATCAGCGGACAGGAGGGCGCCATTATGCGAAAGACCCTTCCGTGGACGTTGGTCGCGTTTCTTCTCACTGGTATGGCAACGGTCCTGCTGGTGCTGCTCGTGGAGTGAAAGGAGTCGATCATGGTAGCTTTGCTTAAGAGTCGGCTTGCGTATCTGAGCGTGTCGTTCATCTTGTTTTTGATTGCGCTCCCGCTTATCAGCATCGGAACAACCAGCGGCCCTCGCTTTCTCCTATGGATAGGACTCGCCGCGCTCGGCGTCGGCGGCCTCATTCCACCCATAGCACGACTGGTGTGCTCTCCTGAGCCGTCAGCCGCACCCGATGACTAGAGTATGAAACTGATGCAAGAAGGAGTTCAGTCATGATTCACCCCAACGGTCCCCGCACAGGGAGGCCTCCTGTTATTGCCTCGCGCGGCATGGTGAGCACGCCGCATTACCTCGCCTCAGCATCCGGTCTGGACGCATTGCGCCGCGGTGGTAGCGCGGTCGATGCCATGATAGCCGCAAACGCAACGCTGTGTGTTGTTTATCCCCACATGACCGGTCTCGGCGGAGATGGCTTCTGGCTGATTGCAGGACCTGACACCGGTGGTGTTCAGGCGCTTGACGCCAGCGGACCCGCAGGCCGCAAGGCCACGCGCGACTACTTCCGGAAGCACGGCTGCACGGATCAGATTCCGGCCCGCGGTCCACTGGCCGCTCTGACAACTCCAGGCGCCGTCGACGGATGGCGCGCCGCTCATGAGCGCCATGGCAAGCTTCAATGGGCGTCTCTCTTTGCAGATGCTATTGAGTATGCACGTAATGGAATCGCTATTACCCGTTCGCTCGCCGATTGGCTCGCCGCGGATGAGTCGATTCTTCAACAATTTCCGGACACGGCTCGTATCTTTCTGCCCGAAACCAAAGTGCAGCGGGAAGGTTCCGGACTGGTTCAGACCAGGCTGGCTCACACGTTTGAGCAGTTGGCGGAATCGGGTGCTCGCGCAGCCTATTATGAGGGGCCCATCGCGAAAAGCATCTGTGCAGCGCTGGCTCCCGCGGGCTCGCCGCTGAGCCCTGAAGACTTCACCAGTTATAAGGCGCAATGGGTCAAGCCGATTTCGACCACGTATCGCGGATATGAAGTGTTTCAAATGCCACCGAGCACGCAAGGCTTTTCCGCATTGCAAATTTTGAATCTGCTTGAAGGGTTCGACGTCTCAACCTGGGGCGACGGAACCGCCGACTACTATCATCATATGGTGGAGGCGGTGAAAGTTGCGTTCGCTGACCGCGATGAGTGGCTGACGGATCCCGAATTCGTCCAAATCCCTCTCGATCAGCTGCTTTCCAAGGACTACGCGAGCGCTCGTCGCAAACTGATCAACGCGAAGCGAGCGCTGGTTAGCGATCAAATCAAAGCGGGAGTGCCGTACGGCGCGAGGTCCGACAGGCGCAGCCCCGGCGGCGACACGGTGTATTCATGCGCCTGTGATGCAAGCGGGCTAGTTGTCTCCAACATCCAGTCCATCTACCACGATTTCGGTTCGGCCGTGATAGCCGGTGACACCGGGATCGTCATGCAGAACCGTGGGAGCTTCTTCTCACTGGACGACAAGCATCCCAACCGGCTCGAGCCAGGCAAACGCACCTTTCACACCATCATCCCTGCGATGATGCTCCGGGACGGAGAGCCGGTTCTGGCTTTCGGAACCATGGGTGGCGAAGGTCAACCGCAAACGCAGGCGGCTCTGCTAACTCGCTTGATCGACTTCGGATACGATGTGCAGCAAGCGATTGAAGCACCACGCTGGCTCATGGGTCGCACCTGGGGCATGGAGTCGCACGATCTTTGGCTCGAGCCAGGCATCAATGCTGAGACGGTGCGTGAGCTGCGACTGCGAGGACAGCCGGTGAAGATGGCCGGCCCGTGGGACGGCACGCTGGGGCATGCCCAGGCGATTCGCATAGACCGCAAAAGCCGGCTGTTCGAAGGAGGCGCCGATCCTCGTGGAGATGGGGCCGCGATGGGTTACTAGCAGGATTGATCCTTCAACCAGTCCAAATCAATACCAGGCATCCCGGTTTCACCATGGACGCCTGATTGGGAATAATATTTCCCCTGAGTCTCAACCCAACTTTATTTACGCGACACCCTGAAAATTGTGCCGTTCGCATCGTCGCTCACCAGCAGGGCGCCGTCGCTTGTAACGGCAACCCCAGCGGGTCGACCCCAGACCGTATCGTTGTCCACCACGAATCCAGTCATGAAGTCTTCATATCCACCGGTAGGGATGCCATCCTTCATGCGAACGCGGATCACTTTGTATCCCGTCCTCTGGGGGCGGCTATGCGAGCCATGCAGCGCGACGAAGGCATCACCGTGATACTCGGCGGGGAAAGCGTTCTGATCGTAGAAAGCCGCACTCAGAGCCGATGAATGCGCCTGAATCAAAACATCGGGCACCTGCACCTGACCTTTCAGATCGGGGCGCTTTCCTGCCAACGCTGGATCTTCATTGCTGCCGATGTAATACCAGGGCCAGCCATAGAAGTCACCGTCCCGCAGTCGTGTCATGAAATCGGGAACCAGGTATGGGCCCAGGTGGTCGCGTTCGTTCACCACACACCACAGATTGTCTGTCTCGGGCTGCATCGCAAGGCCCGAGCAGTTGCGCAATCCCGTGGCATAGTTGCGAATTTCCTTTCCCTCCGGATCGAAGACGCGCACCACGGCACGGTTCTCCTCTTCGCCCCAGGCCGCGCCAAGGCCATGAGTTTTTTCATACTGCTCGATGTTCGCGGGCTGTATATTCATCATGTCTCCCCCCAGATTCGACGCTGAGCCGACAGCGAGGAACAGGCGATTCCCGTCACGAGAAATCGCCAGATCGCGCGTCCAGTGTCGCTCCGTTGGAATATTGTCGATGATGACTTCGGCGAGCCCCTCTTGAGCAGGACCACTGCGATACGGGTAGCGAACAACCTGGTTCGCCGCCGCGACATACACAAACCTGGGGTTGTTGGGAGGATAGAAAACAATCCCGTAAGGACGATCCAGATTCTCCGCGAAGACCTCAGGAGTCTGCGGCACGCCCTTCGCTTTTGCAGGGAAGACAAGCACCCGTCCCGCACCGCTCTCCGAGAGGAAAACGTCGCCGTTCGGCGCGACCCTCATCGTACGTGGCTGATTGAATCCGCTGGCGAAAACCTCCACCGTAAAACCATCCGGAACTTTGGGCAAAGCACCCTGCGGCGGCTTAATAACGGCAGCGCTGCTGCCCACCGATCCTTCGGGAGCCGTGAACGTTGCCGGAACGGGCAGGTCGGAAGGCTTAATGTGGTGCTCAACACCTGGAGCATCGGTCGTCCAGTCGGCATAAATCGGGTTTTCAGCTCGTGGCCCTACCGCCCATACGTATGCTGAAGACAGAGAGAGAGCTAGCGGGACGCAGATGATCCATGTTGAAAATCTTGGGGTTTGCATGCAGACCTCCAGCTTTTTACGATTGAATGATTCCGTGCAGACACTTTCACTGCGAGCAAAGTCTAAATTCGGCTTATGCAAGCTCGACTGTTATTAGAACTTACCGCGTCCTGGTAGAAACAGAAGATTGTTTTTTTATGTTTTTCCGCAAGATTTGAAATCGCGGGTTGGTCATGCACCATCGACCAACTCCGAACTTCGGCAGGCTTTGAGGGAAAATATGCGCTCCAGGATTTCAGCTGAACGCCTTCATGCGGCTTCAAGTTGGGGTGCCATTGGCAGGAAAAGTTCATGGGGCAGACTGATCTGGATTTCAAACGGGCACATTTCGGAGCTGTCGAGGAGTTTGATTTCAATGCGGCAGCAGTTTTCCTCTAACAGGATTTTGACCGCATCCATGCCTATGCCGCGCCCCGATATCTCGTCGACCTGATCCTTGGTGGAAAGGCCCGAACGGAAGATCAGAGCCGCGATCTCTGAAGGGTTCGTGAGTTGATCCTTGGAAAGGAGCGAGCCCTGCGTCCCCATCTCACGCAATTTCTTCAAGTTCAAACCACGTCCATCATCACGATAGCGGATCAAGAGCGCGTCCGCCTGCTGAATCAGATCGACGGAAATATTCCCTTCCGCAGTCTTGCCCTTTGCCAGGCGTTCCTCGGGGCTTTCGATGCCATGATCGAGAGAATTGCGAACCAGGTGAATAAAGACTTTCTGCAAAAGATCGCGAGCGGGAGACATAAGAGCGATGCCGGGATCGTGGATGCGAACCCGAGGCATAGGTTTGTTCAGTTGTTCGGCCAGGTTTGAAATGCTGTCGTCAAAAACATGGCCAAGGAAGTGGCCAGCCAGATCAAAGAGGCAGCGTTGCATGCGGACCTGGATGCCCTTGAAAAGCTCCAGGGGTGGAACCCGGTCCGCGAAGAAGAGTTTGTGGAGCTCCCATAGGCACTGTTCCAGCATCGCATAGCGGGTGCTGCCCTCGTTAGACTCCTTCCTATCCTCAAAAACCTTCCTGCCGAGCTCATGGATGGTTGCCAGATGATCAACGACGGAGTGAAGGGCTTTCTGCAATTCCTCCGGGCTGATCTCCACCCTGTTCATCACATCAGCAAATTTCTGCTCGACTTCATGGATGAGAGACGAGGTACTTTGGAAACCGATGGATCGTGCGGCACCCTTGACCGTATGGAGATTGATCATGATACGACGCAGGGATCCCCTGGTTTGATCGGATGCCAGGAGACTGAGGGATTCGTGAATCAAGGTCTGGTTGGTTCGCATGAATGCAAAATAGTGCATCCTGGGGACAGCAATGATTTCGAGGAGGAATTTCAACTCGGTTTTCTTGCTCTCGCTTTCCCTTTGCAGTTGGCGCATGGCCGTGACGTCACGCAGGGTGACCAGGATTTCGCTGACTGTGTGTTGCTCGTCTTCGATGGGGTGCCAGTCAATTTCCAGGATCTGGACGCCCTGGCTGCGGGAAAGAGTCGATTCCCTTGGAAGGAGGTGGGAGTTGATTTCGAACATCAGAATGTCTTCGCCCAGGCAGGCCCTGATGCCGTTTTCAATTTGATCCACCTGGTCGCTGCTCAACTGACTGGAATGAAACAAAGCGCGTTTGATGGGTTGCAGAGCCAGGTTCCTCGTGCCGAGGATTTCTTCCAGGTAGGGGGAGTAACCTTCGGCGACGCAGGCATTGCTGTTGGAATCGAATACGCAGCGGAAGATGCCTTGCTTGATATTCTTGAGTATCGACTTGATCTCACGCGTCTTCTGTTCAACGATGGCTTCCACATTGGTCAAATGATGCTGCAGCTTGATATTGAGCTCGGATACTTCACGTTCGGCATTCTGCACGCGGTAGTAGGCGCTGGTGAAATTCCGTTCGAGAAGGATGGATTTCATGAGCAGGAAGATATAGAGCCCAAAAGGGGTATAGTTGATGCTGGCTTTTAGATAGCTCGGCGTGATGATCAGATAGCCGAGTGTCATGAAGAGATCATAGAAGACGCTGGCGAAGAATATGCCAAGACCGACGAGATAAAGCAGGGCGCCCTCTCTTCGGTAATAAACCGCTCGGGAGAGAACGCAAAGACTGATAAAACAGGCAAGGGCGGTTTGGGCGGCTCCAGCTAAAAAGCTGCGGGTGAAAACCGAAGGGTCCGTGACCAGCACCAGCAGCACCAGAAGGCCGCTGGGTACCCATGTGAGCCAGAACATCCAGGGTTTTCTGTCCTTAGGAAAAACGAGTTGCACAAACCCGCCTATCACGGCGATGTTCGCATACCAGCCCAGGTACTCGATGCGATACGTCCAAAAAAACGAGGCCTGCGGAAAAAAGATATCCACTAACTGTCCCTTGCCCTGCACGATGGTGCGCATGCCGATAAACAGGCATATGGCGGAGAGCGAGAGTGCGGAATAGTTTTTCTTCTGGATAAAAAAGAGCGCGAAGTGATAGACCGCCATCAGCAGAAGGCCGCCGACGATAATCGCATCAATGGAAAGATTCAGATGCAGACCGTCGTTGATCGCCTCTGCTGTTCCGATTTGAATCGCATAGTGAGCACCCCCCTTGCGGTGGTGATAATTCGATATCTGCAGGATGAGGTCCAGTTCATCGGCATGGGCGGGCAGATAAATGATCCTGGTTTTCCTTGAAGGCTGCGAAGCGTCCTTCTCCGTTCCAACCAGGCCGGCTTCGGCCACGACCTTGCCATTGATCCAGAGCCGATAAGCACTGGTGATCTCCAAAATCCGCAGGGCCAGGGCGCGATCGGTATTTGGAATTTTAACAACACGCCTATACGTGGCAAATCCGTTGGGGCCAATCGTATTATTACCCAGCTTCTGGCTGGCCCAGGATGTTGGGATGGGTAACTGCTGAGCTTCTGGCAGCGTCCCTGCTGCGAAGTCTTGGGGCTCCAGGAGCTGTTGCCAGTAGAAATCCCAGGGTCCGGTGATGTTTAGGGTGGGTTGTCTTCCCATATCCCAGTCGGATAGATCCAAAACCTGGGGAGCCCCAGATGGCATTCCATGCGCCGATGAAAGTCGGAACATTAAAAGGAGAGCAAATGCGAGCCTGATCCTAGCCATGGATTTTTTTGGCCTTTCGAGGCTGCGTTGAATTGCGGGTGCCACTGACATATAGTGGCGGCAAGCTGGGCATTAGTTGCATGGTGCTTGTTCATCCCCCATGAAACGATAGGAGCTGGGCGTCTTGCGTGTGATCTTCTTGAAGATCCGGCAGAAATAGCTCGTATCCTGATAACCGCAGCACGCCGCGATCTCATCCAAATTCATCGCGAGGTAGGAACGCAGCATGTATTTTGCGCGATCGATCCGAACAAAAGTCAGATAATCGCTGAACGTCATGTAGCCTTCCTTTCGGAAGAGGCGCGACACATGATTCGGACTAAGTCCAAATGCGTCCGCAACCTGCTCGCGGGAGATAGGCTTGGAGAAGTTCTCGTGCACATAAGCGCAGATCGACTCAAACGTGACCTTCGATTTGTTCTGTTGGGCCTTCGGCAAATCATTCATGGAACGCATGCAGGCATGCAGCAGAGCCTGGACGAGCGACCGGCAGATGGCGTCGGCCGTAGCCTGCTGCCCGAAGTCATGCAGAGCCTCCAGGATCTTGTGCGAGGCATGGTCGAGAGATCCGGGAATAGCGGACTTCACCACCGTTTCCGGAGTGTCCAGTGGTATGCTCTGCTGAACCAGGCTGAGTCCTATCTGCTTTCTGCCGAACAGGATATTCAAAACCTTTCCATTCGCTTGCCAGTCCGGCCTGTTCCAACAGTTGGCCGGAATGAAGACCACATCACCTGGATAGGACGTGACCATTTGCGGGGCGCCTGCGACCTCCAGCTCCATCTTATGAGTGCCTGCTAATGTGATCGCCAGACGGGGGAACCTGACGATATAGGCGAGGGGAGGGGGCGGAATCGAATTTTTGGCGACACGGAGGCCCTGGATGTGATGCTCATCCAGGAAGGTCTGCAGTGAATCATGCACGATATGGCTCTCCATCATGGGAAATGCGCCCTTATCCTGACAGGGGTTACGATGGTCCAATAAATGGTACATGTCTCCTATTTTTTCAAGCGCAAGAATCACCTATACCTGGATAACTCAGGTCTACGCGGGTTGATCGTCATGTCACACGGGTTCATTAGTCCAATTTCACTAAGGAGGAGGAGCCGATGCAGAAGGCCCGGATCAAGGAAAATCTCTTGCAGCTGAAGCAGCACCTCCTCACAGGAGTATCATTTGCCGTGCCTATCATCGCGTGCGGAGGAATCCTGATTGCCACTGCGATCGCGCTGGCTCCCATGGGACCGAAAGGTCCTGACTTTAGTTCCTCGCCTCTCCTGCAGATGATCATGACGATTGGTACGGCCGCCTTTGCGGTTTTTTTGCCCGTCCTCGCCGCTCACATAGCCTGGTCGATCGCTCAGAAGCCGGGCCTGGCTCCTGGATTTGTGGGAGGGTATTTGGCCAATGACATCGGTGCCGGTTTTCTGGGAGCTATCGTTGCCGGTCTCTGCGCTGGCTTCGTCGTCAACCGTATCAAAACACTCAAGATACCTCCGGCGTTCAAACCCATCATGCCGATTATTGTCATACCCATCCTGTCCTCCCTGCTGGTGGGTGTCCTCATGCTCAAGGTCATCGGCGTTCCCATCGCGGGGCTCATGGCGGAGGTCAGTTCCTGGCTGAGAACCATGGACCAAGGGCATGCTGTTGTCCTGGCTATGATTTTAGGATCCATGATCGCCTTTGATATGGGGGGACCTATTAACAAGACAGCGTTCTTTTTCGGAGCCGCCATGATCAAGGAGGGCAACTATGCGATCATGGGAGCCATTGCCACCGCGATCTGCATCCCTCCGCTCGGACTGGGTCTCGCCACCCTTTTGGCTAAAAAGCTGTGGACGCAGGAGCAGCGAGAGGCCGGCATGGCAAGTCTCGCGATGGGCATGATCGGCATTACCGAAGGGGCCATTCCTTTTGCAGCCGCGGATCCGCTTCGCGTCATACCCTGTATCATGATCGGCTCGATGATCGGTGCTGTCGTCGCCATGCTGGGCGGAGTCGGCGATCATGCGCCCCATGGCGGTCCAATCGTTCTTCCTGTGGTCGACAATAAACTGTTTTATGTTGTGGCTATTGCGATCGGATCCTGTGCGACGGCACTCCTGATCAATTTATTCAAAAGACATTCGTTTCTGCAGAAAGGGGAACATGCATGAATATCGTTGCCGTCACGGCCTGCCCGACTGGAATCGCCCATACTTACATGGCCGCCGAGCAGCTCGAAAAAATAGGGAAAAAGCTAGGGCACCACATCAAAGTCGAGACCCAGGGAGCCATGGGTATCGAAAATCCTATCACCGTCAAGGATATCGAGAGTGCCGACCTGGCAATCCTGGCCAGCGATATTGCCATTGAAGCCCCGGAGCGATTCGAGGCGATCCGCAAGGTCAAAGTCTCCGTCCAGGACGCTCTGAAAAATCCTGAGGGGATATTCACGAGCCTCTGCTTATGACTCCTATGAGTTGCCAGTACCGCTTTGCCATTTCTTTGCAGCAGGGTTTGCACGCGCGGCCTGCTGAGGCCATCAGAAGCACAGCCAGTCTCTTTTCTGCAGACATTCACCTGAGCAATGGCAGGAACGGGCGCAGGGCAGATGCGAAAAGCGTCCTCTCCATTCTGTCTGCTGATTTTCGCTGGCTCGACGAGTGCCTTCTGGAAACATCGGGCGCAGACAGCCAGGAGGCTCTCGATGCGTTGACGAAACTCGTCCAGGAGGACCTGGCTGCCCGGGAAGAACCTCTTGTTGAGACCGAACCTCAGGGCAGTTCGCTGCGCCTGCCTCGCTCTCTCAGGAATCTGAAACCCGACTTCATAGCGGCTCGACCTCTGGCCGAAGGCGTGGCGATCGGCAGAGCTTTTTTTCTCAGGACACCATCCTTCGATGATCTGGCTTCCCAGGAGGTCTTCACCAGCACACGGAATGAGAAGGAGCGCCTCGACAAGGCGATGGAGTGTGTTAAAGGCAAGCTGCTTGCCCATCTTGAGTTGCAGGAGAACGCAGAAATTTTCTCCATCATGAAAACCCATCTTTCCCTTCTGGAAGACCGGGACTGGCTTGTTCACCTGCGCGATGCCATTGCGAGCGGATACACCGCAAGTCAGGCCGTGATGAGGATCCGCGATCAGTACAAGGAACTTTTGCAGCAATCGACAACGGCCTATCTCAGGGAACGGTGGATCGATATTCATGATATCGCGGAGCAGGTGCTGGAAAATCTTTTGGGCAGGACGATCGCCTCGAAACGACCGCTTCCCGAAGGGCCTTTCATTTGCCTGGCGGAAAGCCTGAATCCCAGTGAACTTCTCTGGCTCCGTAGTGCGCCATTGCAGGGTCTTTGCCTGCAGGAGTGTGGACCCACATCCCATGTTGTGGTGATGGCCCGCTCGCTGGGTATTCCACTGGTCGTGGCAGACCTGGCTTCAGGCGGTATCAGGGAAGGTGAGGAGATCATCATCGAAGGACGGTGGGGGGCGATCTTCCACAGCCTCAGTCCTGTCATTCAACGCTACATGAGGCGCGAAGCATCCTTGATTCGGAGCCAGCAGACGCAGGAACTCTGCAGCACTGCGCGGACCCATCCACAGGTCCCGGTTATGATACGGGCCAATATTGGTTTTCGCGATGAAGCGCCTGCCGCCCGCATCCAGGGTGCGCAAGGTGTGGGACTGCTCCGCACGGAGTTGCTGTTTTTGAACCGGGATCAGGCTCCCGACGAGGAGGAGCAGTACCGTGACTATGCGGCTGTCGCGGCCAGTTTTCATCCGGAACCTGTCACGATCCGAACGCTGGACGTCGGAGGCGACAAGGAACTTTCCTATCTGAAGATTCCGCCCGAGGCGAACCCCTTCCTGGGATACCGAGCCGTAAGGCTCTATGATGAGTATTCCACTCTGATTCGTCACCAGATCCGTGCCATACTGCGAGTCTCCGCCCAGTTCCATGTGCGTATCATGGTTCCCATGATCAGCTGTCTGGAGGAATGGTTGAGTTTCCGGGCCAGGCTGGAATCCATCATGCAGGAACTCGATCAGGAGGGAATCGCTTTTGATCGAAGCATACGCGTGGGCCTTATGGTTGAGATACCGTCCATCGCCTTCGCTCTGGATAAGGTCTGCGTGAACTGTGATTTCATCAGTCTCGGGACCAATGATCTCCTGCAATACTTCCTCGCCTGCGATCGTCAAAGTGAAAAGCTCGCCTACCTCTATGATGATCTCCATCCTTCGTTTTTGAGGCTCCTTCGCAAGGTCGTCCAGGATGCCCATGCGCGGGGTGTGCGGGTGAGTCTCTGCGGTGAGATGGGCCAGCAGGTCGATAAGGTTCCGATTCTGCTCGGTCTCGGCGTCGACGAAATCAGTCTATCCAGTCAGAAAATTCCAGACATCAGGATGGCGGTGGAGCGCCAGGATCCAGCGTCGTGCGTGCAACTCGTCGACCGGCTTCTCGCACAAGGAACAGCGCATGATGTCAAAACTGTTCTGGAATGCTTTTGGGAGGATCAGGCGCGTGATCTTACGGACGTGGACCTGGTTATCCTGGGAGCCGACTGTGAGAATCGCGAGGAGGCCATCCGCGAGCTTGTCCATCGCCTCGATCGGAACGGCAGAACCCGGGATTCCATTGCCCTTGAGGAGGATATCTGGCTTCGCGAGGATGTTTATGCGACTCAGCTTGGCTACGGATTCGCTGTTCCTCATTGCAAGTCGCGACAGGTGACCGCCAATTCCATAGCCTTCCTGCGTCTGAAGGCGCCGATTGCCTGGGGTGAATCGAGCGCCGGGACAGTCGACTGTATTGTCCTCATTGCCATGAAGGAAGGCGCGACCCAGCAGCATATGAAGGTTATCTCCAACCTTGCGAGGAAAGTGATGCGTGAGGAGTTCCGTCATGCGCTTCGGACGGAGAATAGTCCTCAGGCGATCCATGCGCTTCTCTGTCAGGATCTGCTGGCCCATGAATCAGGAGTCCAATAAATGGTATTCTGCTGCTATTGTTTCTGATGACGGAACACCCCTATAGTCGGGCGACAATATTCGTCCGAAACTTTTGTTCAAGCCAGATCACTGGCCTCAAACTAGGGAGTGTTTTCATGAAGGCACATCGGCATAAAGCCTGGATGAGTCTTTCGCTTGTGCTTCTGGGTCTCGGTTTCCAAGGAACGGCTGTCGGCATGATTCCGGAGCTCCAGGAGCGAACTTTGGATCTATCGAAGGAGAAGGTGCTCTATGTCGTTGGCTATGCTCATCTTGATACGCAGTGGCAATGGACTTATAAGGATACGATCGATGAATATCTGCGCAATACGTTGGAGCAGAATTTCCAGCGTTTTGAGAAGTATCCCGACTATCGCTTCAACTTCACCGGGGCAGCCCGGTATCAGATGTTCAAGGAATACTATCCTGGCGCTTACGAACGCTTGAAAGACTATGTGAAACAGGGGCGGTGGTTTGTCGTCGGTTCGAATGTCGATGAAAACGATGTCAATCTCCCTTCATCAGAATCCATATTTCGCCATATTCTCTATAGCAATCAGTTCTACAAAAAGGAATTCGGCACCGAGAGCGTCGACTACATGCTCCCCGATAGCTTTGGTTTTCCGGCATCTTTGCCCTCGGTCCTGGCTCATGCCGGGCTTCGAGGGTTTTCGACGCAAAAGTTGACCTGGGGATCCGCGGTCGGGATTCCCTTCAATCTGGGCATGTGGGAAGGTCCTGACGGCCGCTCCATCGTCGCGGCTCTGAACCCCGGAGAGTATGTTGGGGGAATCCATGAGGACTTGAATAAAAGTCCCTCGTGGCTGCAAAGGGTCGAGGAAAATGGACAGAAGTACGGAGTCTTTGCCGACTATCACTACTACGGTGTCGGAGATCAAGGAGGCGCCCCGCGCGAGAGTGATATCCTTCACCTGATTCAGAGTATGGGACAGGATGGACCGCTGCGGATTGTCGCGAACTCAGCGGATCAGATCTTCAAGGACATTACCCCCCAGCAGCAAAGCCGCCTCCCGCGCTACAAGGGAGATCTGCTCCTCACCGAACACTCCGCGGGAACCTTAACGTCCAAGGCCTATATGAAGCGATGGAATCGTAAAAACGAGCTTCTGGCCGACAGCGCGGAGAAAGCCTCCGTAACAGCCGCGTGGTTGGGTTCTGCTCAATATCCACTGGAGAAGATCAATCGATCCTGGAACAAGGTCCTTTCCAGTCAAATGCATGATATGGTGACCGGGACCAGCATTCCTCAGGCCTATGATTATGCCTACAACAATGAAGTTGTCGCCCTGAACGGTTTCGCGTCCGTTCTTGGGAATGCGATCGGAGCGATATCCCGAAGTCTCGACACCAGTGCGGACGGTAGAGCCCTCGTGGTGTATAATCCCCTCTCCATAGCCCGCCATGATCCTGTCAAAGCGCGTTTTAACTATGATCCCGCTCAGGAGAAAGCCCCAGCGGCCATTCGGGTGTTCGACCGGGATGGACGCGAGGTACCCTCACAGATCCTGAATCGGACTCCAGGTCTGATCGAGTTCGTGTTCCTGGCAGAAGTCCCCGCGGTCGGTGCCGCGGTTTATGATGTTCGGCCCGCGACCAAGGCCTTTTCCGACCCGGAATCAGGCCTGCGCATCACGGAAAAGTTCCTCGAAAGCGATGAATATCGAATTCAGCTGAACGAGGCGGGGGATATCGCGAGCGTCTTTGACAAGGCCCATCAAAGGGAAATGCTGGCCAGCCCGGCTCGACTCGAATTCCTTTATGAAAAGCCGAGCGCCTACCCGGCCTGGAATATGGATTGGAAAGACCGACAGAAGCCACCTTATGCCTATGTCGATGGACCTGCTGAGGTGAGGATCGTGGAGAAAGGCCCTGTCCGCGTCTCTCTTGAAATCAAGCGGCGAGCTCAGAACTCGATCTTCAGCCAGCGCATTCAACTCGTTCGTGGTTCGCGGCGGGTTGAAATTGAATCTTCCATTGACTGGTTGACCCGCAATTCATCCTTGAAGGCGTCCTTTCCGCTCACCGTGAGTCAGGCCAAGGCCACCTATAACATGGGTTTGGGAACCATTCAGCGCGGGAGCAACGATCCTAAAAAGTATGAGGTCCCCTCGCATCAATGGTTCGATCTCACGGATACGGATGGCAGTTATGGAGTGTCCATCCTCGAAGATAGCAAGTATGGTTCGGACAAGCCTTCTGATAACACGCTCCGTCTGACTCTGCTCTATACTCCCAACACAGAACTGGGGGGACACCCCTGGAATGCGACCCAGGATTGGGGACATCATGAATTCACCTATGCCCTCTACGGACATGCTGGCGATTGGCGAGAGGGACAATCGATGTGGCAAGGTGCTGCCCTCAATCAGCCTCTCCTGGCCTTCGAAACCGGGAAGCATGATGGTGCGCTCGGCAAGGCCTTTTCTTTCGCGTCGCTCAATACAGCTCAGGTCGCGATTCGAGCAATCAAACGAGCCGAGGACTCCGGGAATATTTTCATCGTGAGATTGCAGGAGCTCGCCGGGCTCGATCATGATGGTGTGGAGCTGACCTTTCCAGCTTCCATTGTCGAGGCCTACGAGGTCAATGGGCAGGAGCAAAAGATCGGGGAAGTATCATACTCCGGCCATAGCCTCCAGCTCCGCATCGGCAGGTTCAGCCCACGCAGCTTTGCTGTGAGGCTGTCCGATCCTTCTTCATCAGAGACCCTGCCGCAGTCGATGCCTGTTCCGCTGGTGTTCGATCAGGATGTGGCCAGCCCTGCCGACCAAAAAACCGATGGGTCCATGTCGGACGCAGGAGCCAGCTATCCTGCGGAGCTTTTCCCGAAGACACTCGTCAGCGAGGATATCCTGTTCCAACTCGGACCCACCGGTTCGGGACAGGCCAATGCTGTGACAGCAAGGGGACAGACGATTCAACTGCCTCCGGGAGATTATGATCGACTTTATGTGCTGGCTGCTGCCGATGAGGAAACATCCGCAACATTCCGGCTTCAGGGCCGGCCGGTGATTCAATCCATTCAAAAGTGGTTTGGTTTTCTGGGAACCTTCGACCGACGAACATGGATTGATCAGGCGCGCGTCAAGGATATCCAGCCTGGTTTTATCAAAAAGGATCCTATCGCCTGGTTTGCGACGCACAGGCATCTGGCAGATGGCCGGGATGACAGTTGGATCTTCAGTTATCTGTTCAAGTATGGCTTCAAGCTGCCCCGGGACACCAGGGAGTTCACCCTTCCTGACAATCCGAAGATCAAGATTTTCGCTGTAACCTTGGCCAAAAATCCCAATGATGCGACCCGGGCCGCTCAACCTCTCTATGATGAATTCAAAGGGCGCAATGTCCTGCAGCCGTATTCCTATCAACCGCTTTTTGGGCCTCCGTTGGCTCAGGCCAGCGTGGATAGGAAGGAATCATTTGATCAGCTGAAAATGGGCCCGCCAAGGAACAATGACTTTGCCGATGCACGCAGTGGCAATGGAGTCACCGTGCAGTATGCAGGGCCTCGCCCTCATGAAAAGTCCGGAGCCCAGGGCCAGCTCCTTCCGCGGCTGCATGATGGGGATTTTGCGCGTTCGAGCGATGATACCGACCGCTGTGTTTGGTACGATGGGGTCCAGGGACGCATGATCCTGGATCTGAAAAAGCCGGTCGCGATTGCCCGCATCAATACCTATTCCTATCACCGATCCGATCGTGCCCCCCAACGTTTTGCCCTCTTTGGTTCGACGAAGGAGCGCCCGGACTTTTCGAAAGTGACACCTGCGGAATGGAGTCTGATCGCGGAAGTCAACAGCAGTCCTCTGGGTGATGGAGGGATTCACGGTTCATCGGTTGCCGGTTCCGAAGGCTCTCTAGGATCCTACCGCTATCTGATGTGGGTCGCGGCGAATGTGGGACAGGGTACGTTCTTTACCGAGTTCGACGTGGATGCCATCGCAAACTGAGTTCAGCGAAAGGGGTTGGCTGGAAGCGGCAAGGAATCTGCATAGGCGGCCAGGCCTCAGCACTGTGTTGAGGTCCTGGCACCCATGAATGGAACTCTCTGCTGTGAAAAACTTCATCCGAATTCTGTCGTTCTGCACGTTTGCAACGGCCATGGCCCCTTCCTGTTCGTCCAAAAGCCCGAAGCCGCAGGAAGCAACTGACAAGCGGCCCAACACTGATCCGTCAATGACCAACCCAAATCAAGGGACCGATGGCCCTACCGAAACAGGGGGCACCAGGAGCCAGCCTGGTGACAAGGCAGGAGGCGGTTCCACGCCTTCCAAGCGAATCCCTACCGTCGCTGGCACCCTGGATCCTGATGCACTCCTGGCTCTGGCTCAGAAGCAGCCCGAGGGCGGCATTGATCGCCTGCTTGCGTCTTTGCCGGCCGGTTATCTTGGGAATTTCGTGCTGGTCCATGCCAGCCGCTCCCAGCAGATGGCGACCGGTACAAGGCCGCGGCAGATCCTTTATGGTTGGGATGCACGCTTTATGTTAGGCGTACCAGGAGACGAACAGGCCAAAACCGTCGAGTTCGCTTCATTCAATGAAGCCACGGGTCTCTATGAATATGGGACTCTGACCTTTGCAGAAGGTGGACCGAAGCTCGACCTTGATGCCACGAAGTGCGAAGGCTGTCACGGGAAGCCGGCACGGCCCATCTGGGGGTCATACCCCAAATGGCCAGGCGTTTATCTCGATCATATCAACCAGATCGCGAGCGAGGACCAGCAGAATTTCAAGGCCTTTGTCGAACAGGGACTGCCCAGTCCTCGTTACAGCTCCTTGAAGATCAAAGCCGCAGCTGATGGCTCCAGCTTTACGGCCGTTAACGAGCGCGCTTATAACTTTCCCAACACCAATTTTCAGAACTCGCTGCAGAATACCGTGTCCTATGGCGCTTTTATTCGGCTTCAATCACATCCGGCCTATGAATCTCTCAAGTGGGCTCTCCTTGCCTATGGCGACTTCATGACCTGCAGGGGTGCCCCAGCAGGACAGGCTATCGATCAGCGCGTCGCCGAATTATATAGTCAAAGGCTGAGCTCCGATTCCGCCTTCAGCGCTCGCTACGGCAATGACACTGGACTGGATGCCAAATACAAACTCTACCGTTTGCTTGGCATTGACCCGGGTAAGGAGTTGAATCTTGAGGAGCCTGGCTCGACAGCCACGACAGGGCCTGGTACACCACGTGGATTCTGGTATGGTGGCGGCGTGACTCTCGATGATCAGATAACTCTCCAGAGCCTGGCGGCCCTGGCGGCCAATGATGCTTTCCTCCAGCAGGCTTTTGCGTCGACACTGCCGCTTGCCACGCAGCTTGTGGGCAAACTACGATTGGCCGGCGATGCGCGTTTTCAAGCCTTGCGCAGCGAGATGGAATACCCCAACTGGTATAATATCCAGAATGTATTCGCACCGGTGACCGCTGGAGGCAACGGTGCCATTTGTCAGTATCTTCAGGGTAAAATCACGACGCCGTAATGAATGATGAGCACCCGAACCAGGTGGAGAGCGTAAGATCATTCTCCGCCTGCACCCAAATCAAAGATGATAAGCCATTGTTTTTACGATAAAAATATGGAAAACTAGCAGCGGCTGCAGGCCTCTTCCGATAAGTCATTTAGAGAAATAGACAAAACGAGAGGATTGCATGCCCAAGCAGCGAATAACCGTAATTATTGGTTTGACTCTGGCCCTGGCGGGCTCCTGCAATTCCAGTCATAAAGTAGGCGAGGGTGTTGGGTTAAGTGGCGAGAAGCCTTATGACGGAAAAGATATCGTGTCTCAGCCCACTACGGTCAGTTCAGAAGGTATAGAGGCTCCGGGCGTGGTCGCGGAACAGTCTGAGCCAGCTCCTGCGGTGGAAGAAGATGATGATGACATCGATAACAAGACCGCGATGGAACCTGTGCCCATCGGTGGAGCCTACCTCACCTGTCTTTATCAGGATGGTCAAAAGCAGGGAAGTGAGAGCTATCGCATGGATTGTGAAGTGGCGCCGTTGCTCGAGGTGACGGTGCCGATAGCCAGTGCCGCGTTTTACAAGATTGATGCCCAGGGCAATCGCAGTCCGCTTGGCATCATTAACCAGGATCTTCTGGCTTTGAAATGGGTTGTGCAGGAAAATTTAGCAACCATGCCCTTATCCCAAGTGCAGGTGGTTTTAAGTGTCCCTGGCTTCCTTTCCGCCACACTCACGACCACTGTCGGTGGCTCGATCAGTCTTGCCCCATCACTGGTCTACTGGCTGGGAGGTGAACCCAACGGCCTCAACCCGGAAGAAGACTGTGTGGAGTTTGTGCCACTCAATGGCAAGATCAATCATCAGAACTTTTCGGGTCTCACCAGCGGCCCTCTGGGTCGCATGAACGATATCGCTTGTACGGCGAACTTCAATTTCCTCTGTCGCAATATCAGTGCCGGCGCCAATGCTCCGAAGTGGGCGGCCAGTGCCAATACCGGGGCTTTCGCCAACGGTGCCACGGCATGCAGCCAGGGCTATGCTTTCAGCGTCCCTTTGAATGACGGGGAGGTGAATGAGGTCATGGCGTTGGTGGACCGCTTGGATATCAAGCTCTGGATTAATCTGAGCGATAGTGCGATCGAGGGTTCATTCCGGGGGAAGTTCCGTTAACAGTCCACCCATCCCTCATGCCAAAGGCAAGGCATAAGGGGCTGGATGGTGAGACACGAGGAAGGAATGGCAGGATTCAGGATGCCGGTTCGAACCTGAATTGATAGCGAATCAAGTGTTCCTCAGGCATGTGGTGCACAGCCATCGTCAGGACTCTCTATAAGGTTGAAGCACAAAGTGCTTCTCAAAGCTTCGTGGACCTGAATTTTGCCAGCCAGGAGAGTTCCCAGATCTTTGAATTCACTCGATCGGATCTGCCTCATCCCCTGCCCGCGCACACCCTTTCTAACGTGCCATACGATGTCTAAAGCCTTGTCAATCCATCAAGTAAAATCATAAGCCAATTTCCTGGCATGGTTCTTGTAATGAACCTATCATTCACAGTGGCATCAACGACAGACATCGACTCGAAGAGGGACCTTCGGCGAATCAATGCGAGGACCTTTTTGTGTTGCGTTCCCTTCAATTCTTGATTGTCCTGCTTATATCCGTCGTGGTCGCTCCTGCTCGTGGAGATGACTCTGCAAAGGTCAGTTCCAGAGCGAATCTCGTGGTTTTGACTTACAATGCCTTTCTTCTTGGGGCCGACGACAACTCCAACGCAAGCCTTAAAGCGCGTCTGAATCACCTTCCTGATGCGTTGTCCAGGACGGCAGCGGACATCATCTTCGTGCAGGAGGTATGGAGCAAGGGCGATAGAAAATCCCTGGTGAAAGCCATGCGGAAACGCGGCTATCTCGCGGCGGACATGGAATCGCGTTCCTGGTGGCCTCCGTACTTCCTTGGTAACGGTCTTCTTATCCTCGTCAGAGACGGCATCAGTATCATCAATGAACCGCAATTTAAATCCTTTGATGAGGTTATCGGCAATGACCGGTTTGCCAACAAAGGTGTTCTCAAAGTTACGGTCAACGTCCCTCGGATCGGTCGCATCGATCTTCTCACCTCGCAGACCAGTTATTTGCCTTTCGACCTGAAACGAAAAGACTTTGATTTCACACGGCAGGCGACCATGCTCGGGCAGATACGCCAGATATCAAGTATGGTCAAAGCTGGATCGAGTCCTTACAAAATCTTCGGAGGAGATATCAATACACATCCGTATGTCTGGGATGCCGGCAGCGGCCAGTTCGATCCGTCCAGGCTCACTCCCGAATACAACGAACTGACTCAAAGCCTTCATATGATGGATAGCTTCGACCTTGCAAAGTCCCATTGCGCCCCGTCATGCTTCACCTGGGACAACGAGCGTAACGAACAGATCAAACGAAGTACGAAGGTCTCAGGTGGGACGGATATCAGCGGCTATGCCCCGAGCAGCAGGATCGACTTCATCCTCGTCGCTGGCGCAGACATCAAGGGTTTGAGAAGTGGTACGGCAATTGAGGAAACTTTTGAGATCGCGGTGGATGGAAAAGTGGAAACGCTGCATCTTTCCGATCACTTTGGTTGGCTGACGGAGTTGTCCTTCCCAGCCATGGACCTGGCGCATGGGAAGTAATGCCTTTTCCATCAAGGCAGTCGGATGCCGTTTCGGTATTGATGATTCCTGTCTTTCGCGATGCAGGATGAATCAGAGTAACGGCACTGCAAAGTCAAAGCCTGAGCATTCGTTCCAACGAGACCCAGACAAGGCGTAGTCTCAAAACTTGCTGGATCAGCGCCTGCCAGTTGAATATCCTGAAAGTAGACCTTGTTCGCATCGCCGAAATATCCATTGTTAAAGTCCTTGAAGGTCGTCGGATCCAAGTCCAATCTCTTGCCCCCGAAATAGATGGATCGGGCGTCCCTTGCATAGTGCAGGGTCACGGTAAATGTTGCCGAATCCACGCCTTCCAGGACCTTGTCGTCAAAAATGATAAGGTCGCGATCCCGGCTGTAGGTACCGAGGGCGTAGGCTTGAAACGTGAGGGGATCGACTCCCGCAATCTTCCGGCTTTCATAGTAAACGGACTTTTGATCCTTGGAATAATTGCCACGGATGATCTGAAATGAGTTCAGATCGACATCAGGCAAGGCCACGCCTTTGAAGAATATATGGCTCGCATCACGTGACCACCCCTGGTCCTGAGGGGTAAACGTGGAAGGGGCGGCGCCGTCGATCCGGTTTTCCATGTACCACACCGATACCTCGTCCTTTCCATACAAATCACCATAAGGCTGGAAATGAGTGGGTTCGGCACCCTCCAGCACAATACCGAATGGCCCTCTCTCACTGTCGAATTCTGGCCCATAAAAGACGTCAGTTTCATTTTTCTTGTAGTTTCTCAGTCCGATGCGTTTCGGGGTAAGTTCTGACAGGATTCTTGCAAAATCCGCGTCGGATAAGATTCGAAGTTCACCCTGGAAGTTTCGAGAGTAAAGGCAGGCGTCGCGGTTCGTTGCATAAAGGATTTCTCCTGGAGCGCCGGGACTCATGACAAGAGCTTCCCGACTGACAAGACTGTCTGTACCAGGACACGATGCATCAAATCTTATGGGTTTTATTGACTTGAACAATTCAATGCGCTTTGCAGTAAGCTGACGACCGCTCATTGGATATGTGAATATCTTCTCTTCACCGCAAACTTCGAGTTTATCAGTCAGAATGAGCTCCACGAGAGAGACGCTATCGTTCCAGATGCCCTGACTGGCTGGAGACACCTTGGTGCAGGCGGAATGGAACGCGAGGAGGATTGCCAATACACTGAACATCGAGCCAATCATGATGTCCTCGCACACTGAATTACCGTTCGGGGTATCGTATATTATCGGAAAATGCTGGAATGTTTATGAATAAAACGGAAAAGTGTCAAGCTTTTTAGGGTGTTAGACATGATCAATAAAGACATTCGCCTTTCCCTAAACGGACACAGGCCATGCGAAAGCCAAAAAGAAAATGGCATTTGTTGGTAAAAATTCAAAAGTGAATTCAGTTCATTCTCTTTCTACCGATCCCTTCCCCCATGGACTTTGCGCGAAGTGGGAGCTTATGTCATTACGTTTAAAAACACTCGTTATTACCAGCATGACTCTGGCCATTCTGCTGGTGGTTTTGACAGTCAGCCTCCGCTTCATCCTTCTTGAAAGCTATCGACAGATTGAAATCTCAGATGCCGGGCAGAATCTCGATCGTGGCATGAATGCTCTGATGGGCTCGCTTGAGAATATGGATCGAACGACCCAGGATTACAGTTATTGGGATGATCTCTATAACTATATGATCACCAAGGATCGTACCTTCGCGGACGTGAACCTTGTGGACTCAACTTACAGCAATACGCGCTGGAATTTTCTCTTCTTGTTTGATGTGAAGGGACACGTCGTTTACAAGGGCGCCTTTGATCTGGAGCAAAAAGAGAACATGGCCGTTCCCTCGGCGTGGGAACATGCGATTCGCTCCCGTCTCCCCCGGCTGAGTCCTCAGAAGCCCGGAACTGCGATCAGCGGACTCCTGCAGGTTCCGGAGGGGGTCATGATGGTGGTGGCCAGGGAAATCCTGCAGAGTAATCTGAATGGACCCACGATGGGGGTGATGGTGACCGGCCGTCTGCTTTCGGAGCCTGAAAATCAACGTCTGGCCGAGCAGACCCGCTTGAACCTTCAATGGCAGGCGGTGCAGAGCCGGAACGCTAACAGCCGTTTTCACGAAGTTACCAAAAACCTGAAAGCGAATCACGCGCGCGTGATCCAGCCCATCAATGACACGAATCTGATTGCGGTTGAGCTGATTCATGATCTCGATGGACAGCCCGTCCTTTACATGATCCTGGATCTGCCGCGCACGATCTATATGCAGGGCCAGAAAAGTCTCTATTATCTCATCACCGCTGTTGTAATCTGCGCCAGTGTTTTCTCGGCGATGATTCTTTGGCTTCTGGAACGCTTTGTCCTTTCCCGGATGACGCGTCTGTCCGCCGAGGTGGTGGCCCTGGGCGAAGGCCAGGATTTGAGCCGCAGGATTACTGCCAATGGCAACGATGAAATCGGCCAGCTGTCGGATTCCATCAACCGAATGCTGAAGACCCACGAAGATTTGCATGTGCTGCTCGATGCGGAAAAAGGCAAATCCGAGCGCCTTCTGCACAATGTTCTGCCTGATGCGATTGCCAACAAATTGAAGGAACAGTCGGGAGTCATCGCGGAAAGTTACGCGGAAGTTACGATCCTTTTCGCGGATATCGTCGATTTCACCCGAATGTCCACTCAGGTGAGCCCGGAAAATCTGGTCAACATGCTCAACGAGGTTTTCTCGGCCTTTGATAAATTGGCTGAAAAGCATGGCCTGGAGAAGATCAAAACCATTGGCGATGCTTATATGGTGGTGGGCGGACTGCCCGAGAAGCGCAGTGATCATGCCGAAGCCGTGGCTCGCATGGCCCTCGATATGCTGCATACCCTGCAGGAAATCAGCAGGTCGCGCGGTCAGCGGCTTCAGGTGCGCATCGGCATCAATACCGGCCCGGTTGTGGCCGGCGTGATCGGCACGAAAAAGTTTCTTTATGACCTTTGGGGTGATACGGTCAACACCGCAAGCCGCATGGAATCGTCGGGTGTGCCTGACAAAATTCAGGTTACGGAATCCACCTATCAGCGTCTGCAGGGCAGCTTCCAGTTTCAGCCCTTGGGTGAACGGGATATCAAAGGCAAGGGGCGCATTCCGGTGTTTATCCTCCTCGAGGAGAAAAGCCGGAAGGATGCGGCCTGAGCTGTCGGACCACGTGCTGATCCGACAGCCGAAACTCTTAAAGCGTCTTCAAATACTCGATCAAGGCTTTCAGTTTTTTGGGATGTTTGCCAAAATCAATGCCACCGTTGAATTTCTTGATATCAGCGTGGCCCTGATTCGAATAGCCCAGGGATGAGGTGTCATAGAGCTTGCCGTCCTGATTCCAGACAAAACCCATTTTGTCTTCGTCATACTTCAGGTTGCCCGTCCTGAAGGAAGACGGACGCGTTGAAGGCACCAGAAGATGGGCCATGGTTGGAACGGAGCCGTTGTGCAGGTATGGAGCGCGAGCCCAAATGCCAGTCAGAGGCAAAGAGAGATATCCAGGCTTGTCCTGACGGGGAACGATGATATCCTCATCCGGAGCCTCGCAGTCCGGATTGGCCAGATCACTGCAGGACGCTTTCAGATTCTTGACCAGAAGGAGACGTGCGTCTGGAGTTAAACCCATGGCACGTCCAGGCTCGGTACCGACCTCGTCGACGCCCATGAAGGTTTCTCTTTCATGACAGCCCGCGCAGGCTTTCAGATAGATGCCGAAACCCTGGATGGCTTGTTTCAGATCCACTTTGAAAGGGTAAACCGGCGCCGGCAAATCAGCCACAAATGGAGTTGTGAGCACCGCATTTTGAAAGTTCACAACACGCGGGTCACCGGCAACGCCGAGTTCGGCACCCAAATTTCGAATAAGGTTATTGCGGATGTTGCCATCCCACTGAGCCGAAACCCGATCCGCCTGACGCCAGACGCTCATGATGTCCGCAATGGAGGGATTGACGGCAAAGTACTTCTGCACCGTGGCGGTGGGATCCGCCTGGAATTCCTGCATGGGCAGGAAAGCGAGAGTGGCAAAGCCAAAGGCCTCGACGCGACCCGGGCTGTTTTTCAGAAGGCTCATGTCGCCGTGATAGCTGTAGGCACCCAAAGTCTGCTGCACGAAAGCACCGCGTTGCAGAAGCGTGGACTTGAACTGGGAGACGATCGCTTGCCCCACCGTCGGCCCGCCTGCTGGACCGCTCATGAAAATGGCTTTATCCATGCGCTCATCCGCAATACGGTCAGGACCATAAAGCATCCCATCCGCTTTGCTCAACAGCGCATCACGGAACTTTTCATAAAGATAATCCGGATGACTCACAGAGGCCGTGAGCAGAGTCCGATAGCCGTTGATATCAAATTGTGTTGACGGCGCGCCGACCAGAATGTCTATCTTTCCATCGGCGCCGATCACCCGACCTGTGTGACAGGCGGCGCAGGTAAACTGGACTGTTGAAGGAGACGGCGCGGTGCCTGGAGCTTTGGTGAGACTCATCCCATAGTAGAATGGATCCGTCGGCTTGCTCTTAAAAAGACCGGTAAACGACGCGACCGAGGCATCCGACCACAAACCGGGAAGCACATCGGGCAGCAGACGCAAAATTACAGCCGGCGTTCCATTAAAACCCACCGGCGCTTTGGTAAAGGAATCCAGTGCCTCCTGATTTGTCCTGAGGTAGGCGTCCAGATGTTTTTGCCGTTCGGATTGAATCGCGGACCAGATTTTTTCTTTCAATGGACCGATGGGTATTTTTACGAGATTGGTCTCAGCGGACTCGTCCATGGGCTCGCTCGGGGAATGATCCTCAGCGGACGGGCTGTTGTTCTGCCTGTGGTGCAATTCCGTGCCGGTCCCGCAGGCCTGGGCGATGATGGCAAGCAAAGTGGTCGCAATGAAAGCGCGTTTTATCATGCTTTGAGCCTCTTCAACAGTTTATTGATGTGTGGCATATACAAAAAAACGTATCGGACAAATTCCATGACCTTGGCAGGAATTCCGCTTTTAAATTGAAAAGCAGCATGTTGCAGGTCTTATTACGGAAAACCAAACACGGAGAAAAAAAATGAGTCATCCCAGGTGATAGGAGGCGGGGAAGGGGGTAGGGGCCAGTCGGGAGGACAGAAGCCCTCCCGATCGAAAGGTTCACTGGAGCGGCAGAGTCACTTCATCAGCCTTGGAAAAGTTCCCCTGGGTCGCTGTAAAAGCCAGACGAGCCACAAGACGCGCGGTGTTCTCACCGTCCGCAAGGTAACCCGTCTCCAGGGGAGCAGCCAGAATTTTCGCCCCAGGCCAGCGCTTCCGGGCCAAGGCCATAAGAGCTTTTTCGGCTTCATCTGCAGCGACCGTGATGCCTGCATCGCGTGTCCGATCCGCAGTGGCTACAGACTTGATCCGGGTGTCCTCAATTTCTCTGACCTCACCCGCTGCGTCGACGGAAACGAAGAGCTTTCCATCCGAGCCCAGCATGGAGTATCCATTCACAACGTCCTGTTCGAAAGCCACCATCCGATTGATGACCGTCGGCTGAGGATGGACCGAGTCAGCAGCTTTCTGTTGCCGCACATAGGCGACTTTGAGGTTTCCGTCTGTTCCCTGCAAACGGAGCTGATTGAGGCTCGCCTGAGCGATGCGAATGGCATCATCATCCGTGATCAGAACGGACCGTGGACGCGGATCGCCAAAGTCACGATCAGGCTTGACGTAACGCCAGCCTCTGGTCGTCACCAGAACATTTTCCCCGTCAAGAGGCGAAGCCTGTCGATCGCTGGCGAACGACGATGTCTTGCGTGCCGCGCGACGCGGGAGAGCAGGAAAAGCAAGGGCGGCATCGTCCGCTGTGGCTCGCGTAAATCGGATGCGACGTGGCACATCGGCCCGACGTAAGGAAGCATCAGGGCCGGCGCGGAAGGCCACGGGATCATACCAGGTCCAGGCATTGTATCCATAACTGCTGGCATCGTAGCTGAAAACAGTCTCATCCAGTTTCCCATTGGCGTCGTTCAGATCACGACCGAAGCACATGACGACGGGTTGCTGCCGCGTGGATACAGCCCAGCTCGCATTGAGAAAGGCATTCGCGTTCGTAACACCTGCCTGGTTCCATTTCTCCCAAAAGAGTTTGCCGTAATCAGCACTATCAAGAGAGACCGTCCCATAGCTGAAAATGCAGCGTGTCCCAACAAGACCTTTGTCCCAGGTCTGCTGCAGGTCCTCAGCTGAATGGGCCGGATGTTCGGGAAGATATTGGCCATTGCCAAGCATCAGGCCATAGCAGGTCGAAAGGAAGAGATAGCGGTTTTTGGCGTCGCCGAGCGACATGTTGGAGTTATTAAAGGAACAGCCCTGCGCCTGGGAGAGTGATCCGTAATAGATGCCGCCGGAGCTGTCACCATGCGTGGCCAGGTAGGTGAGCATGCTGGAGTCAGCGCCGGCAAAGCCTGTTGCGGTGTCCCCACTGCTGGTATAATCCGCTGTTGTCCAATCCTGCTGCCAGACATTGTCATCGGCAAAGAAGTAATTGGCTGTCAAGTCACCCGGTCGATGGTCCAGGAACCCTGCGGCATCCGCCACGGTGTTTGGCAGATGATTCGCGCATGTTCCGAAGTTTTGAACGGCATTCACACCGATTTCTGCAGCGTTGGCGATTGAAAGTTGACTCAGGAAGGCAGCGCCAAGAGACGAGACTCGAAGGAGCCGAATCATTAACTTTTGCATATTTTCCTCGTCAGGTTGATAGGACTTCTGTTGATTCGACGACCCGGATCAAAAATTGCTGCAGAAAAATTATTTGTGTAAAGGTTGGCTGGTTGACAGCAGCCTGAAGCGTGGGACGCGTCGGGTCGAAGGGGAAGGCCTGTGAAATCAGTTGTGGATATTTGCCTAATAAAATGGATAATATGGTAATCCAACACATATAAAATTTGAGTCAGCAATATTCGTCCACCTCTCAACAGATGGAAAATATGAGTTCCACCATACTTCGTTTTCAGGAAATCGATAAAACAAAGCATGCCACGGTCGGGGGCAAAGGCGCGAACCTGGGAGAGCTTGCCAGGATTGAAGGAATCAACGTACCGGACGGCGTTTGCCTTTCCACTGAAGCTTTTAAAAAAGTTATTGGGGAAACGCCGTCAATCAATGAATGGCTGGATCAGTTGTCGCTTCTGACGATGGAAGACCTAGTGAAAATCCGTGAGCTGAGTGCCAGGATTCGCAAGGGCATCGAAGGGATAGCCATTCCTCGGGACTTGATTGAGGAACTTACACGCTACCTCTCCAGACTTGGTGAAAAAAATGCGTATGCGGTCCGATCCAGCGCCACTGCAGAGGATTTGCCGACGGCATCCTTTGCAGGACAGCAGGATACCTATCTGAACATTATTGGAATGGATGCCATCCTCAAGCATATCAGCAAGTGCTGGGCTTCCCTCTTTACCGAGAGAGCCGTCATTTACCGCCTTCGAAATGGTTTCGACCACCGTAAAGTTCACCTGTCCGTGGTTGTCCAGAAGATGGTCTTCCCACAGGTGGCGGGAATCCTGTTTACGGCTGATCCTGTCACCTCCAATAGGAAAATCGTATCCATTGATGCCAGCTTCGGACTTGGTGAGGCCATGGTCTCCGGCCTGGTGAGTGCCGATAACTATAAAGTGCGCGGCGGCGAGATTATCCATAAGACGATCTCCACTAAGAAACTGGCTATTTATCCCTTAAAAGATGGCGGGACGAAAGAACAGGGGATTGAGCCTGAAAGGCAGACTAAGCAGGCACTGACGGATGAGCAAATACTCCAGCTTGAGGGATTAGGCAGAACGATCGAAGAACATTTCGGTCATCCTCAAGACATCGAATGGTGTTTGGCTGATGAGACGTTTTATATAGTCCAGAGTCGGCCCATCACGACCTTATACCCGATTCCTGAAGCGAATGATCAGGAAAATCATGTCTATGTATCTGTCGGTCATCAACAGATGATGACTGATCCCATGAAACCCTTGGGTTTGTCTTTTTTCCTTCTGGTCACCCCTGCGCCCATGCGTATAGCGGGTGGCAGGTTGTTTGTTGATATCAGGCAGCAACTGTCTTCGTCTGTCGGCAGGAACATGTTAGTCAATGTTCTGGGAAAATCCGATCCGCTCATGAAAGGTATATTTACGACTATAATTGAGCGGGACTTTGTAAAATTGTTGCCAGATGATAACAAAGGAGTGAGCCCTGGCAACCCCAACCAAGGTCAGCCACCGGCAGGCTTCCAGGCTCAAATTGAATACGATCCGACGATCGTTCCTGATTTGATTAAAAACTGCCAAACTTCGATCGAACAGTTAAAACAAGGCATCCAAACGAAATCAGGGGCGGATTTATTTGATTTTATTCAAGAGGATATTCAGCAACTCAAGAAGTTTTTGTATGACCCATTGGGCCGCCGTGTGTTCATGACGGCTATGGATGCTTCATCATGGATCAATGAGAAAATGAGCGAGTGGTTGGGTGAAAAAAACGTAGCCGATACGCTTTCTCAATCTGTTCCGAACAATATCACTTCGGAAATGGGCCTGGATCTATTGAATGTCGCCGATGTGATTCGTCCTTATCCCGAAGTCATTGATTACCTGCAGCATGTTAAAGAGGATAACTTCCTGGATGAGCTGGTCAGGTTTGAAGGTGGAAAGGAAATTCAGCGGGCCATCTGTGATTATCTCAGCAAATACGGAATGCGATGTAGCGGAGAGATCGATATTACCAAAACGCGTTGGAGTGAAAAACCGACCACACTTATCCCCATGATACTTGGCAATATCAAGGCTTTCGGTCCAAATGCCAGTCATCAAAAATTTGAGCAAGGGCTCCAGGAGGCTTTGAAAAAAGAACAGGAGATACTGGATCGATTGAAGCAACTGCCGGACGGAGAACAAAAGGCCAACGAAACAAAACGAGTGATCGGCCTCATCCGGAACTTCATCGGTTACCGTGAATATCCAAAATACGGCATGATCAGTCGTTACCTTGTTTATAAACAGGCTTTACTTAAAGAAGCCGAACGACTGGTACAGGCCAACCTTATTCATGAAAAAGAGGATATTTACTATCTCACGTTTGAAGAACTGCGGGAAGTCGTACGCACCCGCAAACTGGATTATGGGGTCATCAACAGACGAAAAGACGAGTACAAACTATTTGAAAAGCTAACACCCCCACGGGTTATCACGTCTGATGGCGAAATACTCACAGGTGAGTACAAGCGGGAAAATCTCCCAGCTGGCGCTATTGTCGGGCTGGCTGTTTCTTCCGGAGTTATAGAGGGACGAGCCCGGGTCATCTTAAACATGGAAGTTGCCAATCTCGATGATGGAGATATCCTGGTCACCTCTTTCACGGACCCTGGCTGGACACCATTATTTGTATCGATTAAAGGCCTGGTCACCGAAGTGGGTGGACTGATGACCCATGGAGCCGTTATCGCGCGTGAGTATGGCTTGCCAGCCGTTGTCGGAGTGGAGAATGCCACCAAGCTGATCAAAGACGGGCAGAGAATCCGGGTGAATGGAACGGATGGATATATCGAGATACTCTAAAAACATCGCGACTCGAGCGATAAGGCCAGAGCCGGCATGAACCGCCGACGCTCTGGCGTCCATAAGCCTGCAACGCATTTTGTTACGGGAAACGGATCACGACCTTTCCCATATGCGAGCCACTCGCCAGATGCCGATAGGCATCCTTGGTCTCTTCGAACGAAAAAACCCTGTCGATGACGGGCTGTATGCCATTCACGGATATGGCGCTGTTCATGGCTTCAAACATTTCCCTGGAGCCGACATAAATGCCCCGCACCGTGGCATTCTTTCCGAGTATGGGAAGAGGATTGATGTCACCCCCGGTGAGCACACCGATCAGGTAAACAAAGCCACCGATGCGAACGGCATTCAATGAACGCTGCAGCGTGCCAGGCCCTCCGACCTCGACGACATGGTCCACCCCGCGTCCGTCGGTCAATTTCAGGATTTCCTTGTCCCATTCGGGATGAGTTTTATAATTGACAGTGCCTGACGCCCCCAGCTGTTTCGCACGCTCCAGCTTTTCATCACTCGATGAGGTGATGAGCACACGAGCCCCTGCGGCCCGGGCGAGCTGAAGCGCAAACATGGAGACACCACCGGTTCCAAGCGTCAACACGGTTTCACCAGCACGCAGAGGCCTTTGGGTAAAAAGCGCGTTCCAGACTGTGACAGCCGCGCAAGGAAGCGTGGCTCCCTCCTCAAACGAGAGATTGGCCGGCAGGTGCACCAGACCGTTTTCATCGAAGACCCTGTACTCGGTAAGAACGCCATCGATGGCACCACCGAGCGCTGTCGCGAAATCGGCCGGTTGAGCCTCGCCACGCGGCCAGGCCTGAAAAAACGTGCTGGCCACTCGATCGCCCGTCTTCCACCGGGTGACGCCAGGACCAAGGTCGACGACTTCTCCCGCTCCGTCGGAAAGGGGAATGAGATTCTCAGGCGATACCCCCATCCCATAGCGTCCCATCGCAATTGCATGGTCGCGGTAATTAAGCGAAGCTGCCCGGAGTCGCACCAGGACCTGACGCTCCGCTGGTTTTGGTATGCCCTGTTCCATGAGGGTCAGATCGTCCAAATTTCCCGTTTTCGGGAAGCGAAAGAGTCGCATGAATGCTCCCATGTTGATGTTCACCATTTCCGCTGAATTTCCTGCGGTAGTATAGAGCAAGCAGGCCTGGGGACAAGTGCCATGAAATATGTAGAGACTGCGGCGGAGATGCTCAACGCAGGGGCAGCCGGTGCTTTTGAGCGGGTGATCTTGCTACAATAAACCTGATGCCCCGAGAGAACCACGAGAAGGAAGCAGAATGAGCAAGCGCTCCAAGGCAGACCGGAAAGCCCCCTCGAAGCCAAAGCCAGTGGATTTTAATTTAACGTCCCATGGCGTCCTGATCAGGATTTCAAGCAATCCTGACAGAATAGACTTTTTCGATCAGAAATTGGCAAGTTACGAAAAACAGCTCCGCAGCATGGATGCTGACTATGCTTATGAAGTGGCCCTGGGCAAAATTCAGATCGTGCTGAATGAGGTGTCGCTTGGAGCGCGGCCGCCGATTTCCTGCAAAGCGGGCTGCGGCGCCTGCTGTCATCAGAAAGTGGATCTGGGAACGCTTGAAGGGGATAAGATCAGGCAGCATCTTGCCGAAAACAGGATTGAAGTCGATACCGGTCGACTCGAGAAACAGGCCTCTGCCATGAAGAACGGCTCGTTTCAGAAGCTTTCCTATGAAGAACGACGTTGTATTTTCCTGGGAGATGATCAGAATTGCAGGATCTATAGCGCGCGACCTTTGATGTGTCGGCGGCATTTTGTTCAGAATGATCCCGCCATCTGCCGGACTGAAGATGTTTCCAAACTGGTGATGGATGTGAATCCCGATACCGATGCTTATCTTTCAGCCTATGTGACGAAAAATCCGACATCGAGTCTGCCCGAGTTTGTACAGGAAAACTGCTCCGCCTTGATCACATGCAAGGGATCGTAAAGTTCATTCGTGAAAATACCGTAAAAGATGATCCCGGAAGAATAGGCGAGCTGGATCCTTGTCAGATCCGGTTTGCTCCTTAATCCAAATCGAACTTTTCAATTGCGCCTGCCGACCCCGGATGACGAAGAGGCGCCCGGCCTCGACGTGGGGGCGGGCTATTGACGAAGCCACAATTCCAATACCAACACCTTTCAGTATCAATTGGACGACGAGCTCGGAATGAGCCGCGTGCATAACGACGTTAAAGTCACGAATCCTCTTGCCAAAGTGATGCTGAGTCCACGCTGCGATGAGCTGGCTCTTCCGATAGTAATCAATAAAGGGGGCCTTGCGCAGCTCGCTGGTTTCGAGCGAGCGCCGCGGGGGTTTCTGAGCGGACACGAGCCAGAGTTCTTCGGCCAGGATTTCCGTTTGCTCAAGTCCCAACGAGCGTTCCGAACGAAAAAGATTAATCGCAAAATCCAGACGCTTTTCATGCACCAGCCTGTCCAATTCCGAAGGCGCCGCAAAGGTGATATCGATCTGAATCTGAGGATTTTCCCGATGCATCCAGGCTAAAAAGGCCGCGAGATCCGTGTTCGAATATCCATAGAAGACACCCAGGCGAATCACACCCTTGATCGCGTGGCGACTGCCGCGCACGCGGCTGAGGGCTTCACTCAAACCGGTTTGATAGTGTTCCAGTCCCTCGTAAAGTTTCTGGCCCTGGGGTGATAGATGAAAACTCTTCCCCACGCGATCAAACAGTCGCGCTTCAAGGCTGTCTTCCAAATTCTTAATGCTCTGACTGACAGCGGAGGGTGTGAGCCGCAGTTGAGCAGCGGCTTTTGAAATGCCTCCCAGACGGGCGACCACCATGAAAACAGCCAGTTTATTCAGATCCATATCGTTAAGTTTCATTACACATTACTTTCAATCCATTTAATTTTATTAAGGAGCAATCCTTTAATACTCTGGGCAATAACTTTGGGCTAGACAATAATCAATGGAGATGGACCATGACTGTAGCGGCAAGCAATTTGGGTTTTCCAAGAATCGGACTGGCAAGAGAACTCAAGAAAGCCCTTGAGGGGTATTGGGCTGGACGATCGACGGCTGAGGATCTTCAGAAAGACGCCCTGAGCCTGCGTAAAAGGCACTGGTTGATCATGAAAGAGGCGGGCATCCATTTTATCCCCAGCAATGACTTCTCGCTCTATGACCATATCCTGGATGCGGCCGAACTGTTTGGGGTCATTCCCAAGCGTTACCAGGAAATCACAGACCCTCTGAGCCGATATTTTGCGATGGCCCGGGGGCTCCAGGACGCTGCAGTCGGGATCGATCTGCAGGCTCTGGAAATGACCAAATGGTTTGATACCAACTATCACTACATCGTCCCCGAACTGGAACGCCAGCAGACATTCACGCTGAGTCCCGAAAAGATTCTGCGCGAGATTGAAGAGGCTCGGGCGCTCGGTCTGGAGGTTCGCCCAGTGATTCCTGGTCCTGTTACTTTTCTCAAGCTTTCCAAATGGGCTGGCAGCCAGGAGACGGGTGACTCCACCTTGAAACTTCTGACGGCCTTGCTTCCTTGCTATCGTCAGCTCCTTGGCCTGCTGGAACAGCAAGGGGTTTCGTGGATACAATTGGACGAGCCCTGCCTCACCCTGGATCTGGATGAGCTGGAACGGGCAGCCTATCGTCAGGCCTTTGCTTTCCTGAGCGGGGATCAGGCACGGCCCCGGATCGTCCTGACAACGTATTTCGGTGGTCTTGGCGATAACCTTGCCCTTGCCTTGGAATCAGGCTTTGAAGCCTTGCATCTTGATCTGGTGCGTGCTCCTGAGCAGCTCGATTCCGTTCTGAAAGAAATAGGCTCCAAGATGATCCTTTCACTCGGTGTTGTCGACGGCCGCAATATCTGGCGAACGGATTTGGATCGGGCTCATCGACTGATCAGGCGGGCTGTCACTCAGCTCGGCACGGATCGGGTGATCATCGCGCCCTCCTGTGCGCTGCTCCATAGCCCCGTGGATTTAAGCCGTGAAACAAGCCTGGATCCCATCATCCGCAGCTGGCTGGCTTTCTCAACACAGAAACTTCACGAGATCAAGGCGCTGGCTGATGCGGCCACGGAGAACTTTCCCCAGAATGAATTCTTTGTCGAAGCCCGACATGCCGTGGCCACCCGGGCCCGATCACCCCTGACCTGTAGGCCCGAAGTGCAGACGCGACTCAGGGAACTGACACCGGCCATGCTGCAGCGCGAGCCTTTTGTGGTGAGGAATCGACAGCAGAAACAGCGCCTGGGCCTGCCTCTCTTGCCGACGACCACGATCGGTTCATTTCCGCAGACAGGAGATGTACGCGGCGCACGGGCTGCCTGGCGGGCGGGACGCATGAGTGAGGCGGATTACCAGGAGTTCCTTGAGAAGGAAACGCAGAACTGCGTCGCACGGCAGGAACAACTGGGGCTCGATGTTTTGGTGCATGGAGAGTTCGAGCGCAATGATATGGTCGAATACTTCGGTGAACAGATGGAAGGCTTTGCCTTTACGGAGAATGGCTGGGTGCAGAGTTATGGTTCGCGTTGCGTTAAACCACCGGTTCTTTATGGTGATGTCCGGCGCACGGGCCCTATGACCGTCGCATGGTCCCGTTATGCTCAATCCCTGACAACCCGGCCCATGAAGGGGATGTTGACGGGACCCGTCACCATACTGCAATGGTCCTTTGTGCGGGACGATCAGCCGCGCAGCGCGACGTGCATGCAATTGGCTCTGGCCTTGCGCGATGAACTTGTCGACCTGGAAGCGGCTGGCATTCCCATTATTCAGGTGGATGAACCGGCCGTCCGCGAGGGGCTGCCCCTCAGACGCGGAGAAAGGAGCGCTTATCTGCAGTGGGCCGTCGATGCCTTTCGTCTGGCCACCAGCGGCGTTCGCTGTGAAACGCAAATTCACACGCATATGTGCTATGCGCAGTTCGGTGATATTCTGGAAGCCATTGCAGCCATGGATGCTGACGTCATCTCCATCGAAACTTCGCGCTCGCACATGGAACTCCTGCAGGATTTTGGTCATTTCCAATATCCCAATGAAGTGGGACCCGGAGTTTATGACATTCATTCTCCCCGTGTCCCGACGCAGGAGGAGATGGAGGAACTGCTCCAGCGCGCGGCGGAGGTGCTGCCGGTCGCCAGGTTGTGGGTCAACCCAGACTGTGGTCTTAAGACCCGCGGCTGGCCGGAAGTGGAAGCGGCGCTCGCGAGGATGGTTGCGGCTGCGAAACGGACTCGGGAGCGTCTGACTGAGACAAGCGGATACAGACGGCAGGACGATTCATCACAGCCTCTATCACAAAATGCTTCGACTTGAACGATGTCTCGATTTATAGGATCGCAAGCAGCTGCCGGCAGGACCTGCGGATAAAATCCTGCCGGTCATGTATCTTGTTCCATTGACCATCAATGAAAAGGCGCGACATTCCATGGACCATAGCCCAGGCGAGGTTCGCCATGTGGGTCGTGTCTTCTTCCGTGGAGTTGGGTGGAAGGCAGGTGGCCACCGCCTGTTTGAGAAAGCCAAAGGATTTCGAGGACAGCTGTTTGATTTCTCTGAAACGCTCGTCCTGAAAGAACTTGGGATCAAACATCAGCCGATAGTGGGACGAGTTATCCAGGGCAAAGTTAATATAGGCAACGCCGAGCTCCAAAACGTGTTCTTTTGAAGACAGGCTTCTATTCGCTGTCACCAGTTCCAGAGCGTCCACAAATTTCCGATAACCCTCCTCCGCGACCACGGCCAGAAGATGCTCCACACTTTCAAAGTGCCGATAGGGTGCCGTGCGTGATACCTCCAGACGCCGCGCCAGTTCACGAAAGCCAATCAAAGCGCCTTCGTCATTGCGGAGCATTTCCAGGGTCTCAGCAATCAGGGCCTCCCTGAGATCACCATGATGATATTTTTTGGTCATTTCCTCGCGATCCGCTCCCGATGTTGACGGTGACAACATTCGTATAGTATGCAGAAGGAAGAAGAGTCAATACAGGAGTCGTGCGCATGACGATCGGAACGTTGTTACGTCGGGCAAGCCTTGAAAATCATTATGATACTATCGTGATAGGATCCGGGATCGGGGGACTGACGACCGCAGTCTGTCTGGCCAAGGCTGGGCAAAAGGTCCTGGTGCTGGAACGTCATTACACAGCCGGTGGGTTTACTCATACCTATGAACGCAAGGGTTATGAGTGGGACGTGGGTGTTCATTATATTGGCGACGTCCATCGCGAGGGGTCCACCCTGCGTCGTGTGTTTGATTACATCAGTGATCAACGCATCCAGTGGGCTGAGATGGAAGAGGTCTATGATCGCATCTATATTGGTTCGGAATCCTTTGACTATGTGAAGGGCGAGGACGCCTTTCGGGAACGGATGATCCAGAGGTTTCCTGAGGAAAGAAACGCGATCATTGAATATTTGAAGTTGGTCAAACAAGCCAACCGAAGCTCGTCCTCGTATTTCATGGAACACGCTCTTCCCTCCTGGTTGGCAAAAATTCTTCATAAAAAACTCACCGCTAACTTTCTGCATTATGCATCGCAAACCACGGAGGAGGTTCTTCTTGGGCTGACCAAAAACCGCAAGTTGATTGCGGTGCTGACAGGGCAGTGGGGCGACTACGGTCTGCCTCCCAGCCAGTCGAGTTTTGTCATCCATGCCATGGTTGCGAAACATTATCTCAATGGTGCCGCCTATCCCGTGGGTGGTTCGGCTGTGATCGCGCAGGAATTGGATGCCGTGCTGCGTAATCATGGGGCACAGTTGATCACAAGCGCCGAAGTGGAGTCCATTGTCACACAGGGAAATAAAGCGACGGGCGTAAAATTAGTGGATGGGCGCATTATTCATGCGAAGAACGTCGTCAGCGGGGCTGGCGTCATCAATACCTTTCAAAAGCTCTTACCCGACACATGTTCCGTCAAAGGCGAATATCTGAAGAATCTCCAGTACGTAAGCCCTTCTTTTGCCCATATGTGTCTTTATATCGGGCTCAAGGTCAACCCTCGCGAGCTCGGTATTCCCACGACCAACCTTTGGATTTACCCCAACGAACATCATGATGCGAATCTGGCCCAATTCATGCCCGAACCTGGCTTGGAGTTCCCGGTCGTCTATATCTCCTTTCCTTCCAGCAAAGATCCCGCTTGGGAGACGAAGCATCCGGGGAAAGGCACCATCGAGATGGTGGTCCCGGCACCCTATCAATGGTTCGAGAAGTGGAAGGACACGAAATGGCAAAAACGCGGTTCTGAATACAAGCAACTGAAGCAGGATATCACGGACCGCCTGCTCTCCATCCTTTTGGAAAAATTCCCTCAGCTGAAAGACAAAATCCATTACACCGAACTTTCGAGTCCACTTTCCACGGCTCATTTCAGCAACTATCAGAAGGGCGAGATCTACGGCATCAATCACGACCCCCAGCGCTTTAAGGAGCGCTGGCTGAGAACCGACACACCCGTTCGGAATTTGTACCTGACAGGGCAGGACATCGTGACCTGTGGAGTCGGCGGGGCTTTAAGCGCGGGCGTCCTGACGGCCATCCGTGTGCTCGGGCCGTTTCGCGCCCGGCATCTGATCAATTTGATGAAGCCGTATAAGCCCAAAGCACAATCGGTGGCATCAGCCTAGGTTATGGCGGGTTAAGTTTTTCTGGAGTTATCAAGAAAATCCCTGAAATGCCGATAGGTCAGGAAAAATAGAGGATCGACTTCATGAGAAATCGGGGACTTATCCTGGCCTGTTTGTGCCTGTTGCCTCATTGCGCCCGCAAAAATGAGGATCAGGCTACGACCGCCTCCCTGCCTCAGCGCGAAGTCCTGGATCCTTCCGTTTATACCATGACCGCCTATGTTTTCAGTGCTCCATCCCTTACTGATAAAAATGCCAGGATAAGCGCGGAATGGTCCGACGGAGGCGGCGAATTTGTGCCAGGGTCAGAGGCCAGGCTCAGCCGCTTGCGGCATATCCTGACGCCGGCTCAACGGAATCAAAGCCTCCAATTCAAGTTTGCAGTGAATGATGATGAGGCCAGCAGTGGGCCACTGAGTTTCAAGGACTGCGACTTTGCAGGCAGCGTAGGTTATCCCAGTGACGATTTTCGTCATATGATTGTGAATTACAACTTCGCTGTCGGCCCGACGCAAGGAGACAGCGTATCGGCTGACCCCCAGCCTGTGCCCACGCCTCAGCTTGCCGGTGCGATCCTGGAGCGCGCTCCGCTCGGTTCCTCGGGTCCTGATGAATTGGCTGTTCAATGCGAACGGATTCACACGGAACCAGGGGAAAGGAGGATCATCCTCAAGATGACCACCAGCAGTGACCAACAGGTCAAGGTCGCAGCTGCAGGGAAAACCATCATTCCCATGGTTCTCTCGCGGGAAAGTTATCTTCCTTACATTAGACAACAGTTCGCCTTCGATTTCCCGGCCGGGTCGTCCGTTTCGGATGCAAAAATGGACATTACGGTTCAGTCGCCGAAAGGGGATCATAGCTACCAGGTGACTTTCCAACGATGTTTGAATCTGGTTTCAAGCCAGGATAAGGAATTGATCATCTCCCAGGAGCATGCGCTCTATTTTGATGAAGCCGGCAGGCTTGGGGATGGTGGTGATCTCACGTGTTGCCTTTCCAATGGAACCTGCCAGCAGATGATTGTGGGTCTACACTAGCGATCCTGCTGACTCAGCTGTTCCAAAGTTTATCCATGTTCACAGCATGGGCGCTCGCGAGTCTTGATTTCCAGTAGGTTGTGAATGGCGCATTTTTTGCAGTTATTCCGTACATTCTCAAGATTAGAGGGAGAGTTTGTGACGAGCTGGAGAGCATTGGTAACTCTCGGTGTGCAGCTGATGATGCCGATGGCATGCAGCAGGAACCGGGATCAAAACTCTGATTTACAGCAAGAACCTGGCCTGGCATCGAGTTCGCCTTTCGAAAGCGTGACCTATTCCTATTCCAATTTCGTCAACAGCGGCTGCGGCAGCGACTCAGCTGATAAGTTTTTTTTGTTCAATGGTGATGATTTGAAAGAGCCGATTTTTGCAAGCCTGGCCGGCGCTCCGAAATCGATGTTTGACCGCAGCGTCGTCTGTAAGACTTCCGCAAGAGGCTATGACCTTCGTCAAATCAGATTAAAGATTAAGAGATCGGACGGCTCGTCCGAGATCCTGGCATCGCCAGATCTGGGCTGCGTTCGGGAGGTTTCCCCCGACTTGACTGGTGTCATCCCATCTGAGCTTCTGAGCGAGCTGAACGAGGCCCTTCAGCCAAAATCCATGAAATCTGCGCCATCCTTCCAGCAAAGCAAACTTGCCGTCTATTATCGGGATGAGCGGCTCATGCCTCTCGATCTTGCCAGCTTTGAAGCGCTCGGTAGCTATGCCTGGGACAACTCAAGAGTTTATTTTTTGAGTAAGGTCCTGGAGAGCGCGGATCGAAGCAGCTTCACAGCTTTGGCATCCGGTTGGGCCAAGGACCAGAATCATGCCTACTTCAATGGTGAGATCGTCGTCGGAGCTGACCCAGGATCGCTGACATTGGATAAAATCAATCCAAATTATGCTGTTGATTCCAAACAGGTTTACTATCAGGGCCATGCTGTTCCCGGTGTTGTTCCGGAGGACTTCGCGTGCCTGGATTCCGATTTTTGCAAGAACAACAGTCAGGTGCTGTTCTTGAACAACCTCGTGCCCGATGTTGACGCTCCATCATTTGTCGTTGATTCATGTTCGAGGGGCCCGCAACCTCGAATGCTTTGTACTATCCCCTCAAGGATGAAACTGGTCTGTCAGGTGCATGACAAGAACCGAAGTTTTGTCCTGGAGGAACCCCCGAGCGCAATCCTGTCCCTGGAAGGATCGGATATGCATTAGATTGACTTATCCATTCATTTTATCCTTGCCAACCAGCAGCGTTTCCTTCAAATGATGACGTGGAATGCCCGGTGGACGTCCGGTCCGGGCCCTCATCACAATGCATGGATGTGTCATGAATCTTGCTTATGTAAAGTCGTTGAGTACACTTCTGAAGCAACCGATCGGGGCAGGAATTCAGCCGCAACTGGTCGATATTCAAAGCCCTCTTTACCGGCCCCAGTACTTCGGCGAACTGATTCGCGGTATGGCCCGCAGGCATCGGCCTCGCTTGCGGAAGAAAGTGCCGGCCGCCACGGCCCAGGTTCGCTTCAGTGAGCTGGACCGCCACGACTGGCATCAATTCATTGCGCAGACCCAGGATCACATCCAGGCTCCACTGACCTATTACAACAGCGCAGGCGCCTTCTGCCTGTTCCGGATTCTGGGCGCACTGCGGATCAACTTCAGTACGATCCTGCACCTTCAGTCGAACTACGAGCTGACCGCCCCGCTCGAGACTGTAAAACCCGACAGTGTCTATACGATGAAGATGGAGCTGTCAGACGTTGTCCCCCGCAAGAACCAGTGTATCCTCATCATGAGAACGGAACTTGCGGATGAGAACGGCCGCGTGGTGCGCGTGCATAAGGATTTCTGGTTCGTGAAGAAGTGTCCGCCGCACTTTCTCGAAGGGATAGCCTCCGATCAGGTGGAACTCGCCGAGCGCTTCCGGGGACTTTCGAAGCGCATGAGCAGCTGGCAAACCTGGGATGGCAACACGGTCAAACGTCAGCATCGTCTCGGAGCCCAGGCTGGACTCGATTACGGCCGTATTTCCGGTGATCACAATATCATCCATACCACGACCTGGGGCGCCCGGCTCTGTGGGCAGAAACGCCCTTTCCTGCAAGGATTTGGGGTTATGAACCTGACTCTGCATTATGCCACGCAGGTGAAAGGTTCGCCGGCCGAATCGATATCCATTACCTTTGCTCGTCCGGCTCTGGTCGATCAGGTCCTCGACTTCCATTTCAATGGCAATGCCTTCGAAATCTGTGATGAGAGACAGCGCCTCGTCGCATTTGGGCAGTATTCCTGAGCTGCAGACGTTCGCCTCATGAACGGACGCTGGGGCGCGTGTTCAATCGCCGCGAACGCTTGGGCGGCATTCCTTCCGGTCGGGGGCGCAGGATTTCATAACTCGGGCACAGATCACTCAGGATGCATTGATCACAGAGCGGCTTCAAAGCTTTGCAGGTCTGCCGACCATGGACTATGAAGTACCGATGTTGTCCATGCTGATACCTGGGATCGATGATTTGCAGAAGCACCTTTTCAGCCTTTTCCGGTGTCGGCTCATTATGCAGTCCAAGGCGCGCCGTGACGCGAAACACGTGAGTATCGACAGCGAGAATAGGTTCACCCTCGAGTTCGCCCAACAGCACGCTGGCCGTCTTGCGTCCCACTCCCGCCAGGCTTTCCAGATCCTCGCGACGCGAAGGGACTTCTCCACCGAAACGCTCAACTAAAATTTGACTGGTTTTATGAATGTTACGGGCTTTGGTCGGAGCCAATCCGATTCTGCGGATGAGGTTGAGAAAACCATCCGGGCCTAGATTCAGCACGGTCTGGGGCGTGAATTCCTTTTCATAGAGGGGCCCCATCACGCTGTTGACCATGGCATCCGTATTCTTGGCAGAAAGGATCATGGAGACCAAAAGCTGATAAGGAGTCTTGTAAATGAGACCCAGCGGCGGGATAGGCGTGGCGGCTTGAAATCGATTCATGATGGCTTCAACCCGCGCCCTGAGCCTTTCCATGGATTTCGACGTGCGCATTTGGAATGCCCCCAACGTTCCTGTCCCCATTACAGGGAATTCAGAAAGCGAACCAGCTGATCCCTCTCGGTCTTATTCATTCGGGTCCTGACATATTCCTTCGATGCTTCAGCCTGCCCACCATGCCACAGAATAGCTTCCATGAGTGTGCGAGCACGGCCATCATGAAGATAGGATTCCTGCTGAGTACCATATTCAATTTTATCGGGCCCAACCTGCACGGGAGTGGTTGAAACATGCCTGGTTAAACCAGACCCCCAGAGAGGTGGAGTTCGCCATTCCACACCCTGGGCAGACTCGCCCGGCAGTGAGCTGGCCAATTCCGGTCCCATATCGTGCAAGAGGAAATCTGAATAAGGACGAATGAGTTGATCGCGCAGTTCGGCAAAAGGATGGTTCGAGCCGGTCCTGATTTCCGGCGTGTGGCAGCCATCGCATCCGGCTTTTTTAAAGAGTGCTTCTCCTGCTATGACTTCAGGATGATTCACATCGCGTCTTGGAGGAACGCCGGTTGTTGCAAGGTAGCTCACGATCCTGACAAGGCTTGCGGTGTCAACTTCTGGATCCACTTCTGTCCTGTCTGGAAAGATTGCCGAGCTCACGCCCATATCATCGCGGAAAGCCCCCGCAACCTGATGAAGAAGAGAGGCTTTTTCGGCCTTCCATCCAAAACGGCCAACTCTGATAAGCCCATTTTCTGGATCTTTGACGAGACTGGCTCTCCCTGGCAAACCTTCCTGCTTGCTGATGATCGTTTGTTCATCAATAGCCTCGATAAGCCCAAGACCAATCAGCGGCGGTGTGGTTCGCGGCGAGAATTGGCGGATATTCGCCGCCGAGAATGTAAATTTTGGTTTTCTCAGTTCGAAAGCCTCACCGCTTGCGAATTGACCTTGGATTCTTTCATAAGCCACCGTCACAGTTGACTCAGGCATACCTTTGATAGCCTGCACTTGCAGGTTCGTTCCAAATGCAGGATGAGGCATGGACTTTCGATCAGCTGTAGCTTCGCCAACTTTGAAGACCATATTGTGAATGGGCTCACCCTCCTTCGGCGGTAGCCCACGGCCATTGTTGACATGACAGGCAATACAGGACGTCTCGACGAAAAGCGGACCCGCTTTTCCGATAGCCTGGTCGAGTATTCCGTTGCGTTTGTCGGAATGCTCCCCGTTCTCGAAGTTTGTATGGAAGAGTCGGCGGCCTTCGACAAAAACTTGCACATTCTGTGGTGCCATATTCAGAGCAGGCTGCCCCAGCATGAATTCAAGTTCGTCGCTGGTATCCGCGGAATTGGTCAATGTACCGCCGCTGAGTGCATTGGCGGGGAGGGGGAGACCAGCCCGACCGTCGAACAGCGATTGACTCGGATTGACGCCAGTTTCCTCCCAGGCGATGACTCCTGGTTCGCTTAAACGCAAGAGCCAGGCGGGGGAATAATAGTTGGCATCCCCGCGTGGAGGTCCTCCAATACCACCAACACCGTCTTTAGCATGGAGGTTGAACGTAAACTCCACCTCCATAAAGGCTCCGGGTTTTATCAAATCACTCCGCAGAACATGCTGGTAGAGGTAGGGGCCGTCAGGCAGGTTCTCGGAGGGACTTTTATCTTCAAAGATGCCTGACGCGAAATAGTCATTGAGAGAGGTCGCTGCCGAATAGAAATATCGACCCGTTATTCCAGGGCGCTTAACGGCTTCACCCAGGCCGTCCATCGGCCAATTCGTAGTGATATTGAAAACGATTTCAGGGATACCAGCTCCTGACTTGTCGATGACTTCAACACCAAAGCTGCGCCGCTCGAAATAGAAGGCTGGAAAGCCCAGATAGCGGCCTATGATGGCTTTGGCAATAGGATCAGGGAATTTGGATGACTCCCGCACATGGCGTTCAGCCACTCTTGAACCAAAATATGTGTACGCAATGCCATCGACGATCTTGTTCTGACTTATTTGCCTGGCAGAGTTGCGATCATAGAGAGGGAAGAACTCCCCGTCGACTGCGACGAGAGGCTTCGTGCCAGCGCCACGACGTTCACTGTTCGGCACCGGAGCGCTTGAATCGGTGCGATGAGCTGGACGAGGTGAATCCGTTTCGCCCATGCAGCTGATCAAGCCAGGCCCTGAGATGAATACCAGGATGAAGAATCCTGTGAACCTTGGAAAGGGATTTAACCCTGTTTTTGATGATATGAAATTTCCAATCTTCAATGGTTATCTCCTGGAGTCATATCAGATACATTTTCATGTATCATGTTTTTGGGATTATTCAATCTGCACGTTCATTCATTCATTCATTCATTCATTCATTCATTCAGATTCGCTACCTCCAGATGACATCGTGAATTTAGGTCAATCATGAAAACAAAACAAAATGTTAGAAATTGCGGTCTGCGAACCAAGGATATAGAACTGTCCCCAGCACTCACTTGATAAGTTTTCATGACAAACAAAATAGCATTGCTTTTTTGACTGAGGGGGGATCATCACATGCCGATGAAAAACGGGTTGGGTTGGGTATTTTACGCTTGTCTCTGGGTCTGGAGTGGTGGCCTTCAGGCCCAGCTTGGAAGCTTTGCGCCAGCTCATGTATCCGGTTCGCAGGATTCGCTGGAAACATTCCAGGCGCGACGTCCTGTTAATAAAACTTCGCAAATACAAGGCCCCGTTCCATCGAACACATGGTGGAGCAATCTTCTGGTCCGCGATGAAGTCAAGACCATGTCGCCTTTTCCGCTTTTCTATAGCTCCGCTATTCATGAATATCCCGCGGAGGGTGAAGCCTTTGGGATTGCCGTGGCGTTCAGAGGGGCCGGAAAGCCCACGGAACGCACGCAGGGCGTTACGGAATTGCCGGCTGGCAAGGTGCGGACGATAGGCTCCGATGTGCAGAGTCAATTCATGATCTGGAACAGCTCCATGCAACGCGCCTCGACCAAAAGCCGGCTTCACGCTTATGGTGACTGGCACATCGTCACAGAAACGTCGGATGCTGGCGGTCACCGGATGTACACAACCATGACCGCCGGCTCGCCTTACAGTTATTTTGAATTTCAGAATGGGCAACCGCGCATCCGCCTGAACAGTCATGGCGGGCGCATCGACATTACGAATGGTCAGGGACAGCCCATCCTGCGGGATGGCGAACAGTTTGTTGGGGATCGCATTCTGGTGCAGGTTCTGCATCCTGTCAGCCAGGAGAGCAGCCTCTGGGGCTTCTTTAGCACGGCGGGAACCCAGTGGCGCCGACAGGGGGAATATCTGGAGGTCATCATTGGAGGGAATGGAAATGAATTGAGCACGGCGCTCCTGCCGCGACGTGAGGACTTCCAACTCTTCTATCAGCATGCTTATGCGAAAATCGTGGGAACCCGGGCTTCCTATACTCATGTGGAGAAGGAGGCTCTTATCAGGACGGAATTCAGGTTTGAAACAAAGCTCACGCGACCCGAATTCAGTTCGGAAGTGCTCACAACACTTTTCCCGCACCAATACAAAAATATGCCCGCGGGAGGGCAGAATTCCCTGGGATCCTACGCCACGCTTCGGGGTTCGATGCGGCTTTGGAAAGGGTTAAGCTTCCGAACAGAACTTCAGAATCAAGGCATCCTCCTGACCCTCAACCAGCCCTCCGCATCGGTGGGCTATTCAGCCGAATTGCATCAACAGTGGATCGTCTGGGAAGACTATGTGAAGTCCGCGTTTGGCGTCGATACTTATGGGACCGGCAAAGCGCTGCAAAGAGCGGCTCAGTCGCTGGCTGTTGCCGAGGCCATTGGCATGGACTGGCTGCATGATGAGATCGTGCAAGGGCTTTATAATGAATTCGCCGACTGGTTTACCTATAGTCCAGGTTCCGAGCCAACCTTTTGGGCGGACAATCAGCCTTACAAGTATTTTTCAAACTATCTGCCGACACATGGCGACTGGGGACACATTGTGGGCTGGCGGGCCTCCTACGGCACGCCGGCTCTGAATGATCATCATCTGCACTATGGTTATTGGATTCATGCGGCCGCTCTCCTGGCGAAATATCATCCTCAATTTATCAAAGACTATGGCTGGGCCGTCGAAAGCTTGATTCGGAATATTGCGGCACCAGATCGCCAGGATCGCCAATTTCCCTACCTCCGTGCCTTTGATCCTTATTCCGGCCGCAGTTATGCCAGTGGCTTTTATTGGTTCGGCTATTATGATGGCAATGATCTCGAATCCAGCTCCGAGGCGCTCAATGCGTGGCAGGCCATTTACCAGTGGGGCCAGGTGACCGGACAAAAGCAGTATCGTGATCTTGGGCTCTATCTCTACTGGACGGAGCGATCGGCAGTCGATCAGTACTGGCTTGATGTTGATGGTGACGTTCATCATCCTGCCTATGATTTTCCTCTGGTTGGCATCCTCCGTGAAGGCGCCTATGAGTTTAAAACTCACTGGGGTTCGCAGAACATTGAAGAGTACTTTGGCATTCAGCTGCTTCCCTTGACTCCAGCCACACTCCATATGGGTCTGAATCGGAGTTATACCCGGAAAATATGGGATTTCATGTCCCAAACCAACAGACAGGCGAAAGGCACTGATTTCGACACCTGGCATGGAACCATGCTGAATTTTCAGGCGCTGGTCGACCCGCAGGCCGCCGTGCAACGCTATCAGTTCGGTGAGATGGCGGGGCTTCCGGGGCAGGAATATAGTCCACTTCACGATCACGAGACCTGGTCCATTATTTATCATTTTATTCACAATCTGAATCAGCTTGGACGTCCCATGGCAGGCTTTCGAGCCGATGCACCGGCTTATGGAGTATTTGAAAAGCACGGGCGGTATACGTTCGTAGCTTTCAATCCCTCGCGGGATCATGCCCTAAGCGTAAATTTCCATGATAGGAATGGATGGGTGCATACGATCAAGGATATTCCGCCCGGAGAAACGGTTTATTCGGTGAAGAATTGAGGAATTCGCCTTATTTGCTGACACGAACGTTGAGTTTCATTTTAGGATGGATGGCACAGCGAATTTCGCCTTCCCCGGCCTTTGAAAATACATGACGCAGCTCGGTGCCGGCCTTTTGCACGCCCAGGTTGAATTTCATGACCTCGCTGGTCGTGAAAACATTATGGGGAGTGTCATCATCGTTCTTGAAGACGATGGTGTCCCCGGGGTGGATAACGATCTTGCTCCTGGAGAACTGCCGACCTTTTTGCGTGATGACGTGATCCTTGGCCCAGAGGGTGGGGCACACGAGGAACAGAGCCAATGTTGCTGAAATTCCATGGGACATGATTTCCCTCTCAAGCTATCGCGGCAGGATCGGAAGGACGACCGATTTGTCCGCACTGGTCAGGGTTTTTAAAAAGGACAAAAGATCGGCTTTTTCCTGGCTTGTTAAACCCAGTGGACGCACGTCTTCGGCCTGGCTCAAACGCCTGGCCTTGCCGCCCTGATCATAAAATTCGATAACGTCGACCAGCGTCGCAATACTGCCATCGTGCATATACGGAGCCCGTCGATCGACATTGCGTAGGGTGGGAGTTTTGAAAGCATGCTGCAGGATCTCAACGTCGGGCAGGATTGCACCACGCCCCAGATCGGCATCAGGCAGACCGATGTCGTGAAAACTGTCGTCTGTCAATCGCCATCCGCTGTGACAGCGTGAGCAGAGGGCTTTCCCATTGAACAGAGCAAATCCCCTCACGGCTGCAGGCGTCAGAGCCTTTTCCTCGCCCTGAATCCAACGATCAAAGGGAGCGGTGCCTGAAACTATGGTCCGTTCAAAGGTTGCCAAAGCCTTGGTCACCGTGGCGATGCTTAAGCCTTCTTCAGGATAGGCCGCTTCAAAGAGCGCGCCATACCCTGGAATCTTGCGGAGCTTTGCTACGAGATTTTCCGGAGGCATATTCATTTCACTCTCGGAGGCCAAGGGCTCGAGCGACTGACTTTCCAGCGAGTGCGACCGGCCATCCCACAGCATCAGCTCGCTCCAGGCGAGGTTCAAAAGAGTTGGGGTCCGGCGGGGCAGGGGCTTCATACCAACACCCAATGCCCTGGGTAAACCATCGGTCCAATCGAGGCCTGGGTTATGGCAGGTCGCGCACGATAGCCAATTGGATCCGGATAAGCGCGGATCAAAAAACAGGGTTTTTCCCAAGGATTCCCGCGCGGACGAGTGAGCATTGTCCTTCGGAAAAGGGATACCCGAAGGTCTTTTATAGAGTTTCCTGGTGGCCTGATCCACGCCGGACGCCCCTGCGTCCTGCGAAGCCAGCACAAATCCCAGGGTCAAACATGTCACGAAAATGCTCCGCACGGCCCTTTTTTCCCTAATTTTTTTCGATAAATTGCCGATTCCACAGCAGTTGGAACGTCTTTCAAGGGGATCGGAGTTTTATTTGTTTAATTTAGTCAAAAAAAAACTGCCCTTGGCTACAAAGTTTCACCTGACTTTGGTGGTTCCCCTGATCCTGGTCTCCATAGCGGTCAGTGCCATGACGTTACGGGGACTTCAAAACAATGCCTCGCATCTGGCTGATGTCCTGCGCATCGAATCCAAAACCAATCGTATTCTGTCACTCCTTTTGCTGCAGGACGATGCATCCAAAGCCATGCTGATCGACCCGAATCAGCTTGAAAAATTCTCGGCCAAGAAAATTGAAGCCTATGATGACCATAAGCAGCTTCTGAATGAACTGCAGCAGGAAGTCAGTTCGGAGCGCCTCCAGGACCTGCTCCGCAAACTCCAGGAGTACGATGAGCAGAAGCTGAGGCCGATCGACTCCCGGGTTCTGGAAAAACTATTTGAGAATGTGGATCAGGCCCGCGCGATGTACTTTGATCAGTACGAGGTCCACAAAAAGGGCTATGAAGCGCTCATCCGTGAGCTGGCGGAAATCGGCGCCGAAGACCTGAAGAAAGCCAGCGAAGAGCTGCATGAAAAGAATATGCGCTCTCTCCTCCATGTCAGCGTTACCCTTTTGCTTGGCATCATTTTGATCACCGCAACGATCACCCTTCTATCGCGCCAGGTGGAAAGGTCCGATGACAATACCCGGAGTCTGCTGCATGTTCTCAGTGAAGGTCTCTTCTTTTTTGACAGCACGGGCCGGATCGCTGAAGAACGGTCGCAGGCTCTGCTGACCATCCTGCCAGGCAGCGGGGACATCAGGAACCTGCAGGACTTTGTCAGCCAGTACGCTCCAGGTGCCAGTAAGAATGTGGCCTCCTGTCTCCGCATGCTCTGGGATGAGTCCCACGGAGATTATTTCCAGGACCTCTCCGCTCCCCTGAGTCTTTTACCCAAGGTTCTGGTCCTTCCTGACCAGCGCATCATTCATCTTGAATATCGCCCCCTCCGTCATGCCAAAGGTGGGTTGGAACGCGTCGTCGTGGTCGTGGCGGATGTGACTCAAAAGCTGCAGCAGGAGAAGGACGCTCTCCTCCAGGCCGAACGGGTCAAGAAAATCACAAGAGCTGCCGCACGCACCGAGGATTACCTGGCGTTTCGGGATGAAGCCGTGGAAATCCTCAAACGAGTGGATGCAGTTTTTCAGCAGAAGTTGGAGGCTTTAAACCCTGCGGGAATCCGGCAGCTGAAACACGACCTCCATTCGTTGAAGGGCACGCTGGCCACCGCCGAGTTCAGTTATCTGGCCACGGAAATCCATAATCTCGAGTCCTTGATCGAAGATCATGGCGTGCACGGGGCCTCGGTTCTGCAAGCGTGGGAGCAGATCAAGGATCATTGGAAATTTGAAACGACCGACATAGCCCAGGTTCTGGGTCTGAATTTGCGGGCGGGCCGCATCAGTATGATCAAATCGAAGTTTGAAAAGATTATGCAGTATGCGACCGTGCAGAGGGATTCCGCTTTACAATCGCTGCTGACGGACTGTCTGCGCCAGCCACTCCAGGAGGTTTTCGCGCGCTATGAGCATTATCTGCAAAGCACTGCCGAGAAACTCGGCAAGCAGGTGATGCTCACCTTTGCTCCGGATAGCGCCGAACTTGCCTCCTTCGAGGTGCAGAAATTCGATGCCGTTTTCAATCATATCCTCCACAACAGTGTCGACCATGGCATTGAAAGCCCGGACGTGAGAAAGCAGCTTGGTAAACCGGCCCAAGGCACCATCCAATGGGCCGCTTATCGCAAGGCTGATGGCGTTCTTCACTTTATCATTCGGGACGATGGCCAGGGTGTGAATGCGGACAAGCTGGCCCGAAAAGCTGTCCAGGCTGGACTTTGGACGGAAGATAAGGCCCAGGCGGCGACCCAGCAGCAGAAAGTCGAACTGCTTTTTCTTCCTGAGCTTTCATCGCGTGATGAGGTCACGGAATTTTCTGGACGGGGTGTGGGCATGGATGCGGTCAAGGAGCTGGTGCAAAAGCTGGGTGGCACCATTACGGTGTTTTCTCAGGCAGGGCTTGGGACCCAGTTTGAGATTGATATTCCACCTCAGGAGCAGGACTGGGATCGACTGCAACGCAGTGCCTGATCAATGTTGCGGGAGCTGGCCGCAAAGGGTAAGCATGATAAAGTTTATTCTGACCTTTATGCTGATGATCCTGGCCTGGACCGGGCGAGCACCGGCTCAGGAAAAAATTGCAGAAGGTCGGCTCGTCTTCAACCGCTGGCTCAGCTGGGAGGAAGTGCAAGGCGGCACGCCTCCTGCCGATGGTCAGGCGATCGGATATCCCTGGATCTTTGATGGGATGGCCCCTTCTGATGCCGGTTTCAAGCGAATCGGTGCTTACTGGTACGCGCTGCCTCCTCTGACACCGGGTTTTTATCAGCTCAGCCTTGATTTTCTGAATCATGGTTACACAGCCTGGCTCTGGAATGCAGCTGAACCTGAGCGGCGGCTTTTCATCTCGGGCGGGCAGGAAGGCCTGAGCGAAGACACCGAGCTGCGAACCGCGATCCGACGCATCGTGCCTTTGGTGGTGGGACCTGAGGGGCGCTGGTTTCTGGTGATCAACTTCTCCTTCCAGGGACGCGATACAGGAGGACTCTGGTCCGAGCCTCGAATTGCCCCTGGTCATACGCTCGAAACACAGAAGCATATCCATTCCAGCCTGGTCTATGCCACCAGCGGCTCGTTGATTATTATGGTCTTCTACATGACCATGATGTTTGTTCGGCGACGCGATGACTACCCCAGCCTGTTTTTAGCTTTGATATGCCTCGGGCTCATCCTCCGCATTGTAGGTGTGGAGATGATCCTGTGTGAACTCCTGGATCCGGTGGCAACATCCCTGATCTATAACTTCTCCCGGCGCATGGAGTATCTCTCGGTTGGGCTTCTGAATTTCGCCATGCTGCCCTTCATCACAACGACTTTCAGGTCCGTGACGCATTCGAAACACATCGTCCTGGGCATGTGCGCCTTGAGCGTCCTCTACATGCTCTCCTGCTGCTTCAGAACGATTGAACATGTGCGCACCGACGTTCTCCTGATTCAAATCCTCGCTGTCTTTAATCTCGTCTACCTCGTCCGCCTTCTAATTCGGGCCATAAGGAACAAGGAGGAAGGCGCCTATTACATGCTGGCTGCCTCGATCCTTCCTATTGTTATCTTCGTCCTGGAAATCCTGCATTCGCGCATGGGGGGATCCATACGACTGGGACATTTTGCTGGAACGCTCTTTGTTTTCCTTCAAAGCCAGCTTTTGGCCAAGCGCTTTGCCAGCGCCTACAGTCGAGCGGCCCATCTGAGCGTTTCCCTGCAATCGGAGGTCGAGAAACAAACCAGCCAAATCCGCCATATCATGGATCACATACCGGAAGGGCTGTTTATTATCGATCGGACCAAAACCATCACGCCGCCTTACTCGAATTTTCTCCAGGCTGTTTTTCCCGGAAGGGGACTGACCGAACGACCCATTCTGGACCTTTTCACCCAGCGTTTTCAAATGCCGGCTCAGGAAGTGGCCATGGTGGATTCGATACTGGAAGCCTCGCTCGGCGAGGACTGCATCAATTGGGAACTGAATCGTGAGCACATGGCTGAAAAATTCCTCAGCGCCGATAACAGGACCTATCGCCTTCATTGGCATCCGATTGAAAATCAAGGGCAGATCGTGCAGTTCCTGGGGATCATCCATGATGTTACTGAGCTGCAAAGGCTTGAAGCCGAATCGCGTGAACAGGAAGAGGACTTCCGCATCCTCAGGGAATTCCTTTTTGCTCCCAAGACCATGATTCAGAGTTTTTTGCATAAGCAGACAAAACTCATGGAACTGATGTTCCAGGCCTGCGATCGCGAGATCACGATGACGTCTTTGAAAACAATTTTTGTTTACCTGCATACGCTCAAGGGCAATGCGCGGCAGCTGCATCTCAAGGAGCTTTCCGACCTCTGCCATGCAACTGAAGAGCCGCTGCGGCTTGCCTTAACGGAAAACCATGTTTTGGATCGTATCGAGCTGGTTGCCCGCCTCAGAGTGCTGGAGACCAAATTGGAGCGTTATCGCAAGGTTTTTCTGCGCTTTTTCGGTCAGGAGGAGGAGGAATCCTTCAGCCTCTTCTCGGCCTCGGAAACGAGCACCCTGCGCCTCTGGCTGGAGTCCGGTGCGAACGTCCGCGAGGATATCCGTCTTCTGATCCGCTCCAAGCTGGGCTGGGATCTGAAGGACTGGATTGAACAGTTGGGGCGTGAACAGCTGCGCCTTGCGGAGAGCCTGGGCAAGGCAACCCCCAGCCTCATTCTTAAGGCGGATCGGGCCTTTGATTGCCCGGTGGAATTGCGTGATGCGCTGCTGGATGCCCTGGGCCATTTGTTCCGCAATTCCCTGGTGCATGGCGTGCGCGCGGAGCGTGGCACCCTGCATGTGGGGATGGAGGGCGCATCGGAGCTGGAGCGCCTGACCATTTACGACGATGGCCCTGGTTTGGATGTTGCCAAAATAAAGCAGAAAGCGTGCGAACTCCAGCTGATTGCGCCTCGCCAGCGGCTCACCTTTCATCAGCTGGCCGAGTTCATTTTCGCCCCGGTATTTTCCACGGCGGATGCGGTTTCCGATCTGGCCGGACGGGGCATGGGTATGAATGCCGTGCGCCTCCTGTTGGAACCCTTTGGGTCCGTGATTTATCTGGAGCCATTGGATCCCGCGGTGGCGCAAAGCGTGGATGTTGGGAATATGGATTTCGTTCCTTTCCGTACTGTCATAGTTTTGCGGGCTTCTGCTGCTGATGACTCTGCCTCGATGAAAAGATTGGGTTAGGTGGTTTTCCATGGGACGTTAATTTTTTTTCCTGCTCTTTAGAAACACCAGCGCCAGCCCGAGAAATGATAAGCGTCGTCGTTCCTTGTCTGCTCATGCATATTTTGATGAACCAGGCAAAACAAGGTGGATATTCCAGTCCTATAAATCGGTTTGATCAGACGGGTGTCCTATGTGTATTCCTAAGCTGATGGTTGGGTGGCTGGTATTTATACTCAGCGGCTCAACGTGGATCACGCGGCCCCTGCTGGCGCGAGCTGCGCCGATTCTTGCTGTTGAAGAGAAGGATGAAGTCGTCAAGGTAGGCGCCCCGTTTTCCTACTATATTGACAACTCAGGCAGCCTGACGATCGAGGACGTGGCGGCCAGTTCTGAACTGGGCTGGCTGGTTTCCGAATCCGAAGACATCAAAACAAAGACGGACAGTCACCAGAAGGTTTTTGCCCGGGTGATCCTGGATTCGAAGGTCAGCGGGAATTATACGCTGGCTCACGATTTTACGTTTGATCCTCTCACGCGATTCAGAATGATTCTTGTGAATGCTGACGGGGCTGTCGTCAAAGAGAGCTTTTTCAAGCCGAAGCCAACCTTTGAGATCGGCCTCAAACCGGGGATCAATACCATCATTATCGAAGTGTCGAACAGCACCTATGAAGCGACCAAAATCCGCTATCAACTGCTGAAGTCGACCGACTTTGCTGTGCAGCACTTCTGGCGAGGAAACTTCTATGGAGTGATTTTTGGGATCGCCATCGCCATGTGTGTCTACAACATGTCGATGTTCTACTTCTTCAGAAACCTTTATTTTCTTTATTACTGCCCCTACGTCCTGGGCTTTGCCACGATACTGGCTTATGGTGCGGGCAGCATTCCGCACCCGGATATGAACCTGTTCTGGCGGCTGCCGATCATTATCAGCGGAATTTTCCTCTTTCTTTTTAAATCGTCGGCTCTGAATCTGAAGACCTATACTCCGAAACTCTACAAGGTTTTTCTTGCGCTGACTCTGCTTCACGTGGCGGGTGTCACCTGGTCGATGTTCAGTACTTCAGGCGGCATGGCCATCTTCTTTGCCCCCTTCCTGATTACCGTCGCCATCGCCTGCGCGTTCGTCCGAACGAAACAGGGTTACAAACCGGCGGCGTTCTTTGTTTATGGTTGGTCCCTCTTCTTTATTGGGTTTATCGTCGGCTTCATACAGCTCCTGTTTCCGGTGGACTATGCGTTTCACTTCTCGGGGTTTATTGGATTCTCCCTCGAGATTATCCTCTTCTCTTTTGCCACCAGCTATAAGGCCAGGTTGCAGGAGAAAAAGATGAATCAGGAAAACGAGCATGCCTTCCGGCAGCTGCAGAAGGTGTTCTATCCGCATCAGATCAGCCAGATAAAGAAGGCGGCGGAACTCGAATCCACCATGCCGACCCACCCAGGGGTGGCCTGCGTGATCTGTTTTGATATCATCGCCAGCTCCACCATCCAGCATGAAAAGACCAAAGACTTTTTCAGGAATGTCTTTCGACGATGCAATGAAATCATGATGAGTGGCTATGATCCCGATACCATGACGGCCAATGCTTACCGCATCAAGGAAATGGGCGATGGCTTCCTCTGCAGCATCGGTTATCCGTTCAAGTCCAAAACCGGATTCATGGCCAAGGATGCTCTGGACGTCGCGACCCTGTTTCATGATGCGTTTCAGGAAGAGGTCGAAAAGTTTGGTTACCGGGAGCCGATTTACTGCAGCATAGGAATAGCCCTGGATCATATCACGGGTTTTTATCCGGAAACAGGCGCCAAGGAATACGATCTGTACGGCAAATCCATAGTCCTGGCCACCCGGTATGAAGGCATGAGGAAGGTTATCTTCAGCCGGATCAACGCCAGCGTTCTGATTCTGCAGGCCCGGGTCTTCCTCAGCCTTGACGAGCAGGAGGCCAACACGTTCACGGAGTACAACCTGCACGACGAAGGACTTGTTGTTCGGGATGACCCTGCCGCCAAAAGGCTTTATTTCAAGCACCTGCCTGAGACCCGCGCGAGCCGGGAACGCAGTACTCTGGTCAAGGCTTACGATTCTGCGGGTTGAACCGCCCTCCAGGCCTGGCTAATTCCGGAGACGCTGCAAACGCCTGCCTTTAAGAACCAGATTGATGAAAACCAACAGAACCCCGACAGCTGTGAACACGATGGCCAGGATATGGCTCTCCTGTGAGGCAAAGGCGGCGAGCGCTATGTTGGAAAGGAAAGCTAAAATGGGTATGAGAAGAGGAATCTGAAAGCCCACTGTCCTTGGCTCCCGACGTTTAATCACAAACAAGGAAATGTTGACCAGACAGAACATCGCTAGGATCAGGGTTGCCGTCGTTCCCGCCAGGAACTGAAGAGTACCGGAGAGGGCCAGGAAGATCGCGACGGGAAGGATCACAAGAAGCGTGCGGTGAGGCGTCGCGCGTTTGGGGTGCACTTTTCCTAGCCAGGCCGGCAGTATTCCTTCCCGGGACATGCCGAACAGCAGCCGGGACGCTGTGACCATGTTGAGGAGAGTCGTATTGAGGACTGCAAACATAGCTATGACTGAGAAGACTATGGGCGGGAAATCAGGCTCCGCCCGGCGCACGACGTCGAGGAGCGGGGCGCTTGAGGTCGCGAGTTCCGCAGGGCCGACGACACGAACCGCAAGCCAGGCGACGAGGATATAAATGATCCCGGCGATTCCCAAAGCAAGCAGGATGGCTCTTGGAACATTCCGCTCCGCATCTTTCACTTCCTCCGAGACATTGGCAATATCCTCAAAGCCGATGAAGGCATAGAAGGCCAACGCGGCTCCCTGCAGTATCGGAGTCCAGCCCAGGCCTTCGCCGGCGGCACTGGGAACGTTTTGCAAAGCAGCTCCGGCGGCGCCTCCTTCAATGCCCGTTAGAAAAAGGATGGAAACCAGAATGACAAGAATGAGTCCGGAGACCTCGAGCGTCGTGCAAAAAATGTTGAGCCCAGAAGACTCCCGCATGCCCCAGAACGTCACGAATGCCAAACCCAGGAAAAGGGCGAGAATGATAGCGGCGGGTGGAATCATCGGGGCAAAGGCCAATAAATAACCCGAAAAGGCTTTCGAGAGTGTGGCCATGGAAACGAGGCAGGTACAAAACATCAGCCAGCCCACGAGCAGGGAGAGCCAGTCCTTGCGGAAGGCTTTTTGCACAAAGGTGGCGACGCCTCCACTTTTGGGAAAGCGGCTGGAGAGTTCAGCGTAACTTAATGCGGTCAATGCTGCGACGGCCATGGCGGCCAGGAATGATATCCAAACTGCAGAGCCCGAAAGGCCCGCAATTTTTCCCACGATTGCATAAATTCCAGCGCCGAGGATATCGCCGACTCCGTAGATCACAAGCGTGGTTAAGCCAAACACTCGCTTTAATGAGGCTGCTTCTGCTTTTTCTGCCATAAGGTTTCTTTTATCCTTTGTTGGTTCTTATCCCTAGGTCCGCTATTCTCATGACTTTTACGCTGGTGTCGAGAAAAATGAAGAGGCTGGAATTCTTTGTAGACCCAGCTGGAATGGGATGCAAATGTACCCCCATGCGCCCGGGGCCCTTCCGACCTTTGCCCCTGTCCCCGGTTCGCGTTAGACAGACTTATGCGATCAAATTACGCAAGCTTGTGGCCCCCGTTGCCAATGCCTGGAAATTTGCAGTCCTTTTAAACAAACTGTCGAGAATTCCAACATACGATTTACCTTAATTCACTGGAATCATGGCCGCGCCGCAGGGCATAGTCTTTGCTGAAACTCCGAGTAGAAGCCACTTCAATGGGGAACCCTCATGAAAAAAATCACAGTCGGAATCATGCTCGCTGCCCTCAGTGTCGCTTGCGGTCGCCATACCGAACAGAAAAGCGCGGTCCAAAGTATCGCCTCGACGGCGAATGATAAACTGATCGCTGATGTTGATGCGGCAACCCGGGCCAATGATGAACTCAAACTCAGCGAGGTCATTGCGAAAAAAGACTACTACGGGCTGAGCGACAAGGAAGTGAAGATCATTCGGGAAGCTTTCACGGCCGAGGAATATAACCGGCTCGTGCTCAAATTCGTGGATCCCAATAACAAACGCGGCCTGGCGTCGCCGCAGTGGGCCTTTATCCCGGACGTCTCGGATGATTCCGGCGAGTTGAAGGAAGTTGAGGTTGTCGATAAGCAAGGTCGCAAGGACCTGGTGGATGGAACGGACAACGTGGAGGCCCTGGCTTTCCCGCTTATCACTCTTGGATTTTCCGAGAAAATCGAAGGGGCTATCAAACTGAGACTGGCTGATGATCCGGCGGCGGACGGCGGCTTGATGCTGAATTCTCTGGAATTCTCGGATGATCATGAACCATGGATCAAAGGCGGTGCCGAGGTTTATGGGGTCGTCAGCTTTATCGGCAAGGACGGCAAGGGAACGAGCGAACTCGTGGAGTTTCCGTCGGTTGATTACGATGGTGAGCGCTATGATTTGCGTCAAATCGTGCACTTCTGGCCGAAGAATCGCTATCAGATCGCGAATATCGCGTTTTTTGAACATGATTCAGGCCATAACTATGCTGATCTGACCAAAATATTCATCACAGCCGCCACCAGCATCGTGACGTCGATTATCGATCCGACCCAGACCACCACGATTGCCATTGCCGGCATCGTCGGACAGCTGGCTGGCAAGATCGTGGATGCGCTCCCAGCCGGGACGTTTACGGATGACGATGATTACATGGATACGATTAATACGATCGAGAAGTATGCGCCTGGGGTTCGGAGCGGTGTTAGTGGTAATGCCAGGGTTGAGATGTCTCTGTATCAGGTGAAGATCAACGACGAGTAACCGGCCCCCTTCGGGGGTGACGTGCTGGGATCGGTGACGGCGCTGGGATCGGTGACGTTGCCGGGTCGGGGTGACGACGCTGAGGTCGTCTGCCCTTGTCCGCGAGGTTAGAGATCCCCCTTTTGCTCATGCTGCTTGATGGATTCGTCGACCGTTTCCCGGTCTCCCTCAGCCAAACCTGGAGTGAGGCCTATCTTGCCTTTTTCTGATTCCTCACCATCCGAATCCGCAGTTTTGAACTGCGGTTTGTCGGATGAACGTTCCTTTTTGGGATGTTGCGGTGTAGCCATATTTACTCCCTCCAATTTGCCCCTTATGTTGCCCATTTCCTGGAAAAGAACAAGCTGGCAGAAAAATGCAGGGCCCGCCTCCTGTTGCCTCGAAGCGCGAATATAGGTTAAGCAGGACATGAAACTTTCAACCCAACGGCCTCCCGAATTCCGAGGCAAAGGATAGTGTTAATTATGGCGCTTCGACGTGATCCTGTGACCTGGCAATATCCCATGATCGAGCCCTACCGTAAGGGTCGATTGCGAGTCTCCGATATCCACGACTTGTATTTTGAAGAGTCGGGCAACCCGCAAGGCAAACCCGTTGTGTTTGTACACGGGGGACCCGGGGGCGGAACGGATGCAAGTCACCGGCGCTTTTTCAATCCCGAGCTTTATCGCATCATTCTCTTCGATCAAAGGGGTTGCGGCCAGAGCACGCCGCATGCCTGCCTCGAAGAGAACACCACGTGGCATCTCGTATCCGATATGGAGGCCCTGCGACAACACCTTGGGGTTAAACGCTGGCAGGTTTTCGGCGGATCATGGGGGAGCACCCTGGCTCTGGCTTATGCTCAAAAGCACGCGGATGCTGTGACCGAGCTGGTACTGCGTGGGATTTTTCTGCTCAGAAAACAGGAGATTGATTGGTTCTATCAGTTCGGCGCCAGCGAAATTTACCCTGACGCCTGGGAAGCCTACCGCGATGCGATACCGGAAGCCGAGCGGCATGATTTCCTGTCGGCTTATTATAAGCGTCTGACATCGGATGATCCCGAAGTTCGCTTGCGAGCCGCACGGGCCTGGAGCGTCTGGGAAGGGCGGACCAGCAAGCTGATGCCCGAGGCAGCGTTCGTGGATCGCTTCGATGGAGCGGAGTTCGCGTTGGCTTTCGCGCGCATCGAATGCCACTATTTTGTCAACAAGGGCTTCTTTGACAAGGACGATTTTCTTTTGCAAGGCATTGATCGCATCAGGCATATTCCTGCGACCATCGTTCACGGTCGTTACGATGTCGTGTGCCCGCTGACATCGGCCTGGACCCTGCATAAGAAGTGGCCCGAGGCTGAGCTGATGATCGTGCCTGACGCCGGACATGCCGCCGGCGAGCCCGGCAATTGCCGGGCTCTGGTGGCTGCGACGGATCGTTATGCAGGCTTAAGAGAGTGAGCAGGCCGGTTTCAGTCCTTGCAGGTTATGCGGACGGTCGCGCTCTTGATGCTTCCGTATCCCTGCAAACCTTCATAAGGATCATGGAACTGAGCCTGGACCTGCTGGTTGTCGGCGACCTCCTGGACGTCCTCGGTCCAGAGATTGTAGGTCACATCGTATTGCCCTCCGTAGTTACGAATGGGAGTCACACCAAACGAGCAACCATGGACGGCGCGGCCAGAAATATTCTGGAGCTGGATGCTCAAGGTTTTGCCTGATTGATTCAAATCTGTAAGAACCTGAAATCGAGCGGAGGAATCGGGCGAAGCCTCATCACCCGCCGATTCCGATTCGGACGAGTCGACTTCCAGAAGCGGGGCCTGACGTCCGGTGAGCCTTTGGGCCATGCTCAAGATCAGGTCATAATTGTGGCTGACGCTCGTATAATAATTCCCGCCTGTGCATTTTTTTGAGCTATCCACGAATGCTGTCGAGGCAATGCCGCTCGTGTACCACTGGCCGTTCCTTACCGCATAGAGGGGACCACCGGAATCACCACTGCAGGCGGCCGTGCTTCCGTTCTGAACGTGAATGCTGCCGCGACTCATGACACTCACGACCCGAGTATCCACGGTTCGCAGAGTTCCGAAAGAATTGGGCTGATTGTTGCTGCCGTATCCGGCCTGCCGCACCGCTTCACCACGCTGAAGAGGAGACGAGGAAGGGAGAAGCTTCACGGGTTTATATCCTGCTGGGATTTCGCCAGCGAGTTTCAGCATGGCGATATCATTGTCGGTGCCCGAATAACCGGGATTGACCGTAGCGCTGGCAATACGAAGGACTTGTCGATCACTACCATTGAATCGCGTGCCGAACAGGACATAGCCTCCCTGAACCGCAGGGTTGTAACAATGGGCGGCTGTAAGGATCAAGTCCCTGGCAATGATTGTGCCGGTGCAGCCATTGAGTCCAACTGTGGAAACCCTTTCCGGTCCACTCGCAGACGATCCCACAACACTGCCGCCAACGATCTTCGGAGCGCTTGATTCGCGATCCGCACCGCAGCCGATTATCATGCCGGAGAGTGCCATCGTGGGAAGGATCATCTTCAGATCAAGGAAACTCTTCAGGTGTAGCATCTTCTTATCCTCTCTATACGACTCAAATACCTTCCGACTGCCGGAAGTTTCCTTCGGAATTTTACAGATGGATGTTTCTGCATCGGCCCCGTGAAGGCACAGCCTTCCCCACAGGCACATACGGGCCTTATGGTGTTCGCTGTTTAATCTTTGAGACAGGTTTGGATACGGCTAGGCGAATTGCCCAAACCCATGTGGGACCTTTATCAGAGCGAGTTTGTTCTAACGTGAGACATTAGGTGAGTCGATGGAAAAAAATTCACTGGACAAGTTGTTGACGGGAATGCTAGGGCCGCAGCCTTTTTGCGGGAAGTACCGGGTGTACAGCAGGTCTGGCGACAGGGGATGGTGCCTCGTCAGAAAATCATTTGGCAAATGCGCTCCTGGCCTCTACGATAGATGAAACTATCAATATTCGGGGACGTTTATGTTGAAAAAGATTCTTTTGGCTTTGGCGCTGATCGTCGTGGGAGTTCTGATCTATGCATCCACCCGTCCGAACGAGTTGCAAGTATCCCGGGAGATTGTCCTCAAAGCAGGTCCCGAGGTTATTTTCCCTTATCTGAATAGCTCGCAGAAATCCAATGAATGGATGCCCTGGGTATCCATGGATCCTGCGTTGAAGATGAGCTACAACGGTCCTGCGGAAGGCGTAGGCTCGCAAGCCTCATGGGAAAGCACAGGGGATATGGGAATTGGAAAATCGGAGATCGTTGAGAGCATTCCCAATCGTCTCGTGAAAACCCAACTGACCTATCTGAAACCCATGGAAATGTCACAGGTTTCCATTATGGAGCTGGAACCCATAGCCGAGGGCACCAGGGTATCCTGGAAAGTTGTGATGCCTCAGAATCTTCTCGCGAAGACAGCCTGCCTTTTCATGGATATGGATAAGATGATTGGGACGAATTTCGAGCAGGGTCTGCAGAAACTTCAAACTATGGTGGATGGATCAAATACCTGACCCATCGGTCTCAATTCTACATTTTCGAGCTTTGGCAATGAGGCGCTTGCGTCGCCAGGATCAAAGGTTGTGAACAGGGTGGCAACAGAAAAGGCGTGGGATCCACCGGCTGATTTCTGTTGTCACGATACTCAAAATGCAGGTGAGGACCTCGCGATTGTCCTGTCGCGCCGACTTGAGCAATCACATCCCCGCGGGAAACTCTCTGACCGGCTTTGACCTGGGTCGATCGACAGTGCGCGTAGTAGGTTTTCCCCTGTTTGTGCTCGATGATCACGAGAAGACCAAATCCACGTTTCCAGCCGCGATACGTGACCTCACCATCCTGGGCTGCAAGGATCGGAGTACCCGCGCGAGCTGCTATATCAATGCCCTTATGGAAACGATTCCAACGCCAGGAAAATCCCGACGAGATATAGCCTTCCACCGGAAAGCGCAAACGCTGGGACTCATCAGGCAGAAACCATTCGTCAAGACTTTGAAAATTCTCCTGCAGAGCTGCCGACCAGTCGCCTATCTTCACAGGCCTCAGGAATGGATCGCGCATGACTTTGACAATTTTCGGAAGTTTTTTGCCCGAAGGCTTCTTCAGATTGGTCAGGCTGGCAACCGGAATATAGACTTTGCGTCCGCGCCGGCCGTGACCTTCACGCGGATTGAATCGCTCCAGCAGACTTAAAGGTGCACGATAGCGCTGGCTGATGGCTCGGAGGCTTTCACCAGGCCGTCGCGTGACTTCATAGGCAAGGATGACTTTGGGTTTTTCGGATCGGGTTCGTGCGGTCCGACTGCCAGGCGGATCATGCGACGATCCACAGGCGGCACACAGGATCAGAGTTGTCAAAACTCTCCAGCGGAACATAGGCTTTCCTCAATGATCTCACACATCCTCCCGCGGTGTGCCGGCGCGCGAGGAAAATAAATTGTGTTCGACCTATCCTTATCGGACGGCCAGCGGGAAACTTAAGACATTCTTACCTATCTAAAGCATGGAAAGTATTGGATATTATAGGTTATCGGTCGCGGCCACTCTGAGGTGTTTCGTCATACGCAAAATTATAGATTCATGGCTTAAAATTTTCCCGCGACCGTCGATCCTCAAGCGAAGCGATCCCAAGCCCCCCTTGCCAAGGAGCCGAACCTGAACAGACGCCTTTTCAATATACTCTGTTTCACGGGTCTCCTCTTCGCCATGCTGCTGCATGAAGCAGCCTATGCTCAGCCGGACCTGGTCCTTGATCCCGGCACGGGAAAATACCTTCTGGGACCCTACCTGGAGATCCTTGAAGACCCCTCCGGTGCGCTCACGATTGATGACGTCAGTCATGAGTCGGGGAATTTCACCTGGGAAAAAAGCCAAGTGGATGTGCCGAACTTCGGTTATACGAAATCCGCCTATTGGTTTCGTCTGCAGATGAAAAGTCCCAGCCTCGAAAGTTCCTGGATCCTGGAGGTCGACTACCCGCCGTTGGACGAAATCTCGGTCTACTATCAGGACAAGGGCCTATGGTCGGCACGGCATTCGGGGGACCGCTTTGCGTTCGCGCAGCGGGACATGAATTATCGCAACCCTACCTTTATCATCCCCGGAGCCGGCATCCAGACGGTTTATTTTCGCGTGAAGTCCATGGGAGTTCTTAAACTGCCTCTCACTCTCTGGCATTCCCAGCCCTTTACGGAGCATGTCAGCGGATCAATGCTCGCCCTGGGCGCTTACTTCGGCATCATGCTGGTCATGGTTCTCTATAACCTCTTCATTTATATTTCGATCCGTCGTATCAGTTATCTCTATTATGTGCTCTACATCACCAGCTACGGCCTCGCGATGCTGGCCCTGAATGGCTTCGGGTTCCAATACATATGGCCAACCTATCCTGCCTGGAATGGGTTTATGGTGCCGGTGCTGGAGGCGCTGTCGTTCGCGACCCTGACGCTCTTCATGGCGAGTTACCTCAACACGAAGACCCATACGCCGCGACTCCATTGGGTACTCCTCGCTCTCAGAATCTATTCGCTGGTGGCCATCGCTTCGGCTTTTATTCTGGGATATGATGTAGCCATCAAGCTCGTGACCTTCGGAGTTATGTTCTTCGTTATTTTCGTCTTCCTTGCCAACATCGTGCGTCTTCGCATGGGTTTTAGACCCGCCAAATACTTTCTCATTGCCTTCTCGTCCCTGCTGGTCGGCGTTTTTCTGTTTGCCCTGGCCAGTGCCGGTCTGCTGCCATCCAACTTCCTCACCGACTATGGATTGCAGATCGGCTCGCTGATGGAAGTCGTGCTCCTGTCGCTGGGCCTTGCGGATCGCATAAACCTGGCCCAGGAGGAGGCTGACGCCATGAATCAAAAACTCATCGTGGATCTTCAGAAGAGGGAGCTGGAGCAGATCGAGAACCGGCTGAAGATTGAAGGTTTGAACCGGGACCTGATGGAGAAGGAGCGTGCGCGCACGATTTTCTTCCATAACACATCCCATGAGCTCAGGACGCCTCTTAATGGGGTGATCGGTTACATCGATCTTCTGCAAAAGGATCACTATGGCGAGACCAGCGAAAAGGTCAGGGAAAAACTCAAAAAAGTCCGGAATCTGACGGAGTCGCTGAAGATCCAGGTCAATACCATCCTCGATCTGGCCAAGTCCCAGACGGGGCACCTTAAACTTTGCAACTCACGCATCCCGCTTGAAGAAGTCAAGGAACAGGCCATACTCCTGGCGGAAAGCCTGCAGATTCGATCTCCGGATCTGTCCTTCACCTTTGGCGTCTCATGGGGAGCTGCGGATAAACCCTTGTTCATCAATGATCGCGATCAGCTGATGGCCATCATTCGGAACCTTCTGGGAAACGCCTTCAAATTCCGTGACCCGGAGCGGCCCAATCACGTGCATCTGGACCTGGAACTGGGGGGAGGACACGTCACGATCCGGGTTTCGGATACCGGTATCGGAATTCCTGAGAACAAGAGGGATATCATTTTCGAGGAGTTCAAGCAGGTTGATGAAGGGTCGCGGCGGGCCTACGAGGGGACCGGACTCGGTCTCGCCATGGTCAAGAGAATCGTCGACCTTATGGGAGGCACGATCCAGCTCCGCTCCCGGCTGGGCGCGGGGAGCACATTCGAGATTGTAGTTCCTGAGCAAAAGGATGTGCATTTTGAAGTTCAAAAGTCCATGGAGCCGTCGAACGTGGCGACTCCGTCCATCGTTTCGGCAGGAGTGGTTCCGGGTCATGCGGAGGCACTGGCCCCTGTCCCTGAACCCTACGATATCGTTGTCATCGATGATAACGATGTGAACTGTGATGTGATTCGAGAGATCCTGGCCCATCATCGCTATCCGGTCGAGATATTTACCGACAGTCGCAAGGGGCTTGAGAGAATCAAGGCGAACAAGCCGGATCTGGTGCTTCTGGACCTGATGATGCCCGGCCTTTCGGGTGAGGATATTCTGCTTGAAGTCAGACAGAATCCTGAGCTTAGAAATATTCCCGTCATCCTGCTGACGGCGCGGGCTTCGCAGGAGGATCGGCTCCTTGGTTTAACGCTGGGCGCGGATGATTATATGGCCAAGCCTATCCTGAGCGAGGAGGTGGTTCTCCGGGTGCGCAATACGCTCTCGCGAACAGCTCTGGCCCGGGAAACCTCAGCCCGGTTGACCATTGAGTCCACGCTGGCCCAGGCCCAGGACGTATACAAGGCCCTGGGTTATGACGCGACGCGCGTTCCCGGAGTCGAGATCGCTTATCATTTTCAACCGGCCGAGCTCACGGGAGGGGATTGGTTTGGTGTCCATTTTGATGAAGCCTCGCAGAGACTCTACTGCCTGGTCGGTGATGTGACAGGCCATGGTGTGCCGGCTGCCCTTGTCACCATCGCGGTGGCGGGCGCTGTCAAAGGTGGTTTGTCGGTCGTTTGTCAGAAGGGGCTCCATTGGAGTGCCGAGGAGGTCCTGAAGGAACTCTATCAGGCGGCGAATGAGGCGGTTCTGGATGCCAGTCAAAAGATGGACCGTGGCATGACGATGTTCTTTTCCTGTCTTGATCTTCGATCGGGTCAGTTCACCTTTCTTAATGCCGGGCATCTGCCGCCTTTCCTGATCGGCAAGGAGCGGGTTTCAGTCCTGCTGCAGCCGGGAACGCCTTTGGGCTTTCCCGGGCCTCACGAGATGATGGTGCGTTCGGTGACACTGGCTCCTCATGATACTCTGTTTCTCTATTCCGATGGTCTGATCGAGAATCAGGGACCGGATAACCGGGTTCTCACCCAGAAGGCGTTGGGGAAGCTTTTAAGCTATGATAAGAGCCCGCAGGACCTTAAAGACGAAATCCTGGCGGCAAACCAATCCATCTGCAAGACGCATCCACCGGACGATGACTGTACGTTTCTGGTTGTTCGTTGGCGCCAGCCCGGGTCGATGGAAGAGGCGGGTTAAGGCGGACGAAATGAAGAGCCCCGGTTTGGGCCGGGGCTTCATGATTATTGATTAATGGTGATGCGATCCGTAATCGTTGTTGTATTCAACAGGATCATGGTCGACATCACTGAAGTGGCTGTTTTTGCCATTGTGGCTGTCGTGTTTGTCGTCGTCGTGATCCTTGCCTTTTTTGCCTTTGCCATGATCGTCGTCGTCGAAGTCGTCGTTCCTGAACCATGATGCGTCCTGCATGCTGCTTGTGTGCTGGCTGTCGTCGGGCTCAAGAGCCTGATCGATGGTTAAATGGTTCGTTTGAATCTCGGAGACGAAGAGATCATGAATGTCATGCTCGGCGCTCGAATTGCTGTCGTCCATATTCGCTGTGAGCTTCCAATCGTTGCCGGAGCCGTGATCGTGGTCCTGGTCGGAATCCTTGCCTGACCGGTGGTCATCGTCGCGGTCTCTGTTGTCGTCGCGGTCGTTGCCGTGACCTCTGTTGTCATCCCGATCGGAGTCCCTTTCTGAAGCGGAACGCTTGTCTTTGCCGGAATCGCGATCGTCATCGGCGCGGTCGTTGCCGCGGTCTCTGTTATCGTCCCGGTCGGAGTCTCTTTCCGAAGCGGAACGTTTGTCTTTACCGGAATCGCGATCGTCATCGTCGCGGTCGTGCTTGGAGTCGTTACCGCGGCCGTTGTCATGGTCGAGAGGCGAATCTTTGCCGACTGGTGCTGCTGGAGTTGCAGGGGCTGTTTCGATAACAGGTGAATTCTCAACAGCAGGCGCTGGCTCAACAGCAGGTGCTGTTTCAGCCACTGGAGGCATTTCTGTAGCTGGGGCAGCAGGCGCTGTTTCAGCTACTGTTTCTGTAGCAGGAGCCGTCTCAACGACTGGAGCTGGGTCGATGACAGGTGCCGTATTATCGGCAAGTGCAACATCTGGTGTTGGACTGAAGACCGGATTGCTGTCCACGATAGGAGTCGCTTCCGCTGGGGAACTTTCGAGCACTGGCTCGGGTTCGACCGCAGGGGCGGTTTCCACAGCAGGCGTTGGTACTGGTGTTGTGTCTGCGACAGGAGCTGTTTCCAAAGGTGCGGGTTCAGCGGCAGATTCTGCTATGGGCGAAGTCTCGGCAGCAGGTGTTGTTTCCGAAACTGGCGACGCTTCCACTGTCAGGGCCGTCTCAGCAATAGGAGCGGGGTCCAGGACTGGTTCGGCTGCTGGAGTTTCTTCCGCAACTGGTGATGTTTCCATCACCGGCGCTGTATTTGATATCGGAGCTGCTTCCGTTTCGGGACTCGCAGGCTCGACTGCAGGGGGAACTTCTATTGCAGGTGAAGTTTCCATTGCAGGGGTTGTGTTCACAATTGGAGTGGAATCCAGGATTGGTTCTGCTGGTGGAGCTTCTTCAGCGACGGGCGATGTTTCCATCTCTGGCGCAGTTTCCGATATCGGAGCTGCTTCCATAATTGGACTTGCAGGCTCGGCTGCAGGGGCTCCTTCCATCGCAAGGGTCGTGTCCACGAGGGGAGCAGAGTCCGGTCCTGGGTCTGTTGCTGGACTTGTCTCAGCAACAGGAGAGGGTTCGGCAGCCGGTGCTGCTTCCATCGCAGGAGTTGTCGTCTCGTCTGATGGTGCGGACTCAGCGATGGGAGTTGTGTCGACTTCAGGTGGTATTTCAACAGCCGGTGTTGCTTCCATCACAGGTGCGGTGGCTTCCATGGCCGGGGCCGTCGATTCATTGGGTAGAGCGGACTCAGCAATGGGAGTTGTATCGACCTCAGCAGGTGTTTCAACCGCTGGTGCTTCTTCGGTTGAGGCTTCCATTTCAGGAGCTGCGTCCACAAGTGGAATCGTGTCTGTTGTTGGGGCTGCTTCAGAGGCTGGGGCACTGTCAGTTACTGGAGCCATATCCACGGCAGGGGAAGCTTCCATGACAGGTGCACTGTCCAAGGCATCCGTCGCAGAAGGTGTCGTCTCGCTGATGGGGGCATTTTCCGCTGTAGGTTGAGCGTCTGTGTTAGTCGAAAGCTGGGTTGTAGAATCCGTTGTTACTTCAGGCGCTGCGCTGGTCTGAGTCGTCGCTGTTTCATGGGCTGGTGCACTGCTTTCCATTGGAGTGGGAGCAGAAGCACCCGGCTCCACAGTGGCTGTCTCAGCCGGAGTGGTGACAGGTTCGGTAGGGGCTTGAGCTTCGGTTGCCTCATCTGGTGTCGCACCAGATTCCGTTATAATTTGAGCCTCAGTTGTATCGGCTCCGCCTTCAACAGGTGCAGTATGAGAAGCTGTTCCCGGCTGGGTTGGAGCCGCTGCAGCCGGCTCCTCTGCCGTGACTTCATGAGTGACAAGGTTAGCACCGAAACGGGGCCCATCAGCCTGATTCTCATCGGCGGACGATGTGTTGGTCCGCGGAGCGGTATGGGACCCAATCTGGGATTCCTGCGAGAATTGCGTGGGGCTGGAACCTGCTGGAGATCGCACGGCGAATGACGAGGACGAACCATTACCATTCAATGGCCCGCTGAAGGCTACCTCGGATTCTGTCATCTTGAATGAAACCGTGCTCCGCTCCTGGGTGTTTGCATGGAGCGACGTTGAGCCTTCCGAAGCCTTTTCCGTGGCAAGGTTGCCACCGGTAAAATTGGTCAGGATATCGCGCTCGCTATCGTTCTTCTCTTCATGGATCTTGCCATGCTCCTGAGCCTTCAGTTGTTGATTGTCCTGCCGGATTTCCATCTCACCGAGAAGATCAGAGTCCTGGGATTCGCCTCCGCTCCGTTCGGCGTTCACCACGGCTTGGTTCAAGGATTCATTATTTAAATTCTTAAAAGCCATTGGCAGCTCCTTTGGAGGATCCCATGAAAGCCCTGCTTCCTCTTCTATAAGACCCCCATCGACCGTTCTTCAGCGGGATCAAAACTTGGCTATTAAGATCTGTAATATCAATAACATAGACTTACGAATTGGGTGATGAAAGCCTGGGCACCCCCTACGTTTTGTCTATAGACTTCGCAAATTTATACCGATGGTTGGAATTGGAGAATCATGTTTCGTACCAGGGAAGGAGCGAAACGTTTCAATGCCTCTTAATCTGCAAAAGATTCAGAGACTCATTTTGATCCTGGGCTGGCTAACCCCTGCTGCCGAGGCTCAAACCAGCGCGAACCTATTTCATTTTTTAAAAAATACCAAACTCAATAGCCCCGTTTTGAAATCCCAGGAGGCCCAGGCCGCGGCCCAGGGCTATGCGAAATCGCGCGCGGACGCCGGCTGGTATCCTACGCTGGCGGTTGAAGGCAGCCGCCTGCATGATCTGCCTCTGACCGAAAGGGAAATGACCCGCTCCTCGGATAGCCTCCAGCTTCAGCTGGGTGTGTTGCAGCCTCTCTATGATGAAAAACTGCCAAGAACCCAGGAACGGGAAAGCCTGCTGGGCAAACGAGCCAGGGCTCAGGTGGAGGATGCCACGGAACGCCTGCTGTTTGAAACCGGAACGGCGTTCTTTACGCTGGCGCAATACCTGGCGGAGGCGGCCCTGAAAACCCAGCAGTTGACCCTGCAATTGGAAGAGGAAGCCGTGATTCAGCGCCGCATTAGACTCGGCGAACTGAATCTCACCAATGCCAGTCAGATTCATTCCCAGATCGAGCGCTCAAGAGCCAACATTGCCCTTTTGAAGAATAAGATCATGGAGCAGAAACTGAACCTCTACCGGCTTTGCCTCTGCCCTGTTCCTGAAACCCTGCAGCTGCCACCTGAATCCGTTTGGGCCAAAGCCCTTGAGAGCCGTCCCAACGCCTCGACGCCTCTGCTGAATGTTTCAAAGGCCGATATCGAAGTGGCCCAGGCCGACCTGCGGTTGATTCAATCAAAAACCCGCCCGACACTGCAACTGGAAGGCCTTCTTTATCGGGACTTCATGGATGAGAATCAGGGTGTCCGCAGCTCTTTGGCTTTGAACTTCGTCTGGCCCATTGATGCCGCGCGCGTTACGCAGCACGAAAGCTCCCAGGCCAGCTCGCTTTTGCAGTCGGCCCGCTTGAATCTGCAGGCTCAGCAAAGTGATCTTCTATCGAATCAACAGATAGCACGGGAGCGTCTACGGGTTCTGCTCGACTCCCGTCGATTTTTTGAGTCTGCCCTGCAGTCGGCTCGAGAACATTTTCAACATACCAAACGGCAATTCGCCGAAGGGGCCAATACGCAGTCCGAACTTTTTCTGGCTCAGGATAACCTCTTCCAGGCTGAGAGCGATCTCCTTGGCCATACCTTTGAAAGCTGGCTGGCTTATTGGAACCTGATCTTTTATCGGGATTCCGTCTCGCGGCTGCTCCAGGAAACAGGGGAGGGCGGATGAGGAAACATCGGTCACCCATTCCTCCCGCTTCGCTGTGGGGCTTTTTGAAGGAGTCGTATCGCGAGCTGCCTTATCTGGTGCTGGCCAATACCGGGATCAATGTCCTCGGCCTCGCCATGCCGCTCTTTGTGATGCAAGTCTATGATCGCATCATTCCCTCGCAGTCGGGCAGCACCCTGCTCTGGCTTTCGGTCGGAGCGGTCGTCGCCGTGGCCTGTGAAACCCTCCTGCGCTATGCCCGCGACGGCATTAACCTTTGGGCCGCGAGCTGCTATGAATTCAAACTCATCCATCGAGCCTACGAAGCGTTCCTGACAGCCGATATCGCCCGCTTCTCGCGCGATGACACTACGGTCCATCTGGACCGCATTCAGGCGATTCAAAACCTTAAAAATGGCTACTTCATGCAGATCTTTGAAGTCGTCCTGGAACTGCCCATGGTGGCTCTCTATACGTGGCTCCTCTTTACTCTGAATAGTGACATCGCACGCTTTATGGTGGTCATTAACGTGAGCATGCTGACGATAACCGCGCTGAATAAAATCTTCTATGAGCGCTATCGGGCGCGGCAGGATGATTCGCAGAATCGTCGCATGTCGTGGGCGCTGGAGATCTTCTCGCGCATGCATCTCATCAAAGCCATGGCTATCGAGGAACCACTTCTGGCTCGCTATGAGACCATTCAAAATGAGCACAATCAGAATAATTTCCGATTTGGTATGGTGAACCATATCTCCAACATCTTTCACACGATCATGCCCCAGATCACGCAGTTCGGTGTGATTGCCTTCGGAGCGGTTGCCGTCTATCAGGGTGAAATGTCGATCGGTCTGATGATCGCCTGCATGCTGATCGGCAGTCGTTCGATCGGACCCGTGATTCATATCTGCACCTTCTGGCTGAAAAACTCCGAATTTGCCCTGGCGCGGCAGAAGGTCCATGAGATCTACGAACTCTATAATTCCGATTCCGCTGGCAAGGCCAGTGCGCCCGACCGCATTGCCGGCCATGTGCGCATGATCAATGTGAGTTTTAAATATGAGGGCGCGCAGCAGCCGGTCTTTGAAAACCTCAACCTTTCCATTACGGCCGGCTCCATGGTGGGAATAAAGGCCGGTGGCTCGCGGGGAACGACGACGCTCCTGCGCCTGATTTCCGGCTGGCTGAAACCCAATCAAGGGCAAATCTATCTCGATGATTATGACCTTTCCGCCATCAACCCAGCTTCGCTCTTTGGTACTGTGGAATTTCTATCGGAACAGCATAAGCTTCTGACCGGAAATATTCTGGATAACCTGAGTGGATTCGATCAAAGCCTTCATGCCGCCAGTATCGAGGCTTCATCCATGTTGCGACTGGATTCCCGGATTGCCAAACTCGATCAGGGCTATACATCGGCTGTGGAAAGCACCTCAAACCGGACCTTTCCCCTCAGTCTTTTGAAAAGCGTTGCGTTCATCAAGGCACTTGCCGCACGTCCCCGTATCCTTCTCATTGACCACTTCGACCGCAGTTTGGATATTGAGACGAGCATCCTCTTCCTCGATACGCTGAAGCAAATCAAAGGACTGTGTACGCTGGTAGTGGTTTCAGATCATGAAGACGTTCTGAATCTTATGGATAGCCTCTATACGATAGAGAATGGCAGATTGCGAAAACTCGAGAAAAACAGGTCGCCGCAAGGGGACTCGGACAAAAAATCAAGGGCCGCCTAGCCATGAGTCAAACGGATAGAAAACAAACGCATTCGCTTGATCGTCAACGATTCGAAAACTGGATCGTCCTCACGGCCAGGGACTGGCGTGACCTGACACCCATTATGCCAGGTACGGGAATCACCGTGCTGGATTGGGATCGGCGCTCCCTTCTTCGCTGTGCTTTTGATTGCCGCAACTCCATTGTTGCCAGCAAACAGCATGCGACGTTTGAAATCTCGCCCCAGCTGCTCCGAGCCAAGTTCGAGCGCCTGGCCGCCTATTTTGAAGCCTATTTGAGCCGTGAGCAGATTATCCATCAGAATGTGGGATTGAAAACCAAGGTTGACCAGGAGCACAAGCGGCAGATCTATCAGGGCCTTGTCAAACTGCATAGTGAGTTGGCCAAGGGACACTTTATCGACGAGATGGAACTTCATGCGAAAATCATGCACCCGTTCCTGGCTCATTTCAAAAGGATGAACCAGGATCATATGTTGCAGGAGGCGTTGGACCATGCCTCAGCCACAGGTGACTATGAGGCTATGGTATTGCTGCAACCTATGAGTGGATGTGGTTTTATTGATCGCAATACGCTGCAGATCACGCGATCCTTATTGAACCTGATGCATCTGGTGGAAGAGGGGATGAGTGAGCGCGAGGGCATGAGTCAGATCCGAAACCTTTTCCAGAATGAAATGGACTTTGCCAGGATCCTGAATCGGGAAAAGATGGCCTCGCACGACGCGGCTCATAAGGAGCTTTTCATCCAGGTGGAGCAGACCGTGCAGAGTGCCTACTCTGAGGGGAGGGAGGGTTTCCTTGTTCATAAGCGCCGGCTCCTGCGGGCCTGGCTTCAGCATCAGCTCGACTTTGATAACAAGGACTACCCATTCCATAAGGTGCTGGACAACGTGCTGACGGGATGGAGGCCTGATGATGCCCTGCAGTGGATTCTGACTTATATGTTCCATGGACGGGAGCGGTCGCTTTCCGGCGAGATCTTTGCCCACATCTTTGGTTTCCAGACCATTCAGCCGGGCAAGGAGGGCTGCGATCATGTCTGGCTGCAAACTGCCATGCAGGAACTTTACGACAAACTTCGGCATTATGATCGCGAGGAATGCGCGAAGATGATCGAGATCTGGGGCACCCCTTACATTCCTCAGACCATAGAGGATGCTCATTTTCTGCAGATGATCCTCGACTACGAGGATTATGCAAAGTCACACATTCTCATCCATGATGAGCTGTTCCGCCAGCGTCTCCTGAAAGCCTGGATCATGAACAGCAACATCATCGGCAGCCTGCCGCACCCTGTGCCGGTTCGGAAGGGGGCTGCATGAAGCCACAACTCCAGCCACGGGCTCTGAGTCCTTTTTATCACAGCCTCTTTCTGATTCTGGATGGCCTGCGCTGGCGGGGCAATCGGTCCTTTCTGGAGAAATTCATAAGGGGCGATAAATACCAGATGACCTTGCACGACCTGCTGCAGACGCTCGCCGCTTTGCGGTTTGCTCCCATGCGGGACCGCCTGGCCCTGAAGGACTTGACCCAGGATGAGCTGCCGTGCATCGTGATGCATAGAATGCGGCCCCTTCTGCTGGTCCAGCTGCATGAAAAAAGCCTGGAGGGTTTCGATATCCTGGGCGAGCAGAAGGTGGAGCTGAAACGAAGCGGCGCTGTTCATGAGACGATCCGTTTCAAACGCCTCGAAAAGGATGAGGTTTCGCTGCATGACAGCCAGAGCGATTGGTTCACCCGCATGGTGTCGCGTTTCAGAGCTTACGGTTATTACGTTTTTTCCCTTTCGTTCTTAATCAACCTTCTAAATATTGTGGCTCCGTTCATCATCATTATCGTCTTTAACCAGATTGAAGCCGCCAAATCCCTGGAGAACCTGCTGAACATTCTCTATGGGCTGGGTCTCTATATTTCGTTTTTGACTGTCATTCGCCTGACCCGCAGTCAGGTCCTGAATTATCTTTCCTCGCGCGTTGGATATCTGATTGGAAGCCAGGTGATGCGACGCATTCTGTACCTGCCGCCCTCCTATACGGAAGTGGCCTCGGTGGCAGCCCAGATGGCCCGGATTCGGGATTTTGATACCATTCAGCAGTTCATTCCAGGTCTGGGAACGGATGCCCTCCTGGATATTCCGTTCGCTCTGATGATGGTGCTGGCCATGTTCCTGCTCGCCGGCCCTCTGGCCCTGGTGCCGCTCTCCGCTCTGGCGATCTTTGCCGTCTTCGGTTATCTGATGCGGAAGAAAATCGAGTATGCTTCCTCGGAAGCGTCGAAGCATGGCAAGGAACGGCACGACTTTTTCATGGATACGCTGAACAATCTGGAACAGATCCAGGTGCAGTATCTTCTTCCGTTCTGGCAGGAACGCTTCCTGAAAGTCGCCCGACGTGCTTCCGTCAGCATCTTCCGGGCAGCCAGTCTTACAAGTCTGGTGAGTTCGTTTTCCTATTTCACGGTAACGCTGACCGGACTTGCGACCATTATCATCGGGGTGCATCGGGTCAAGGAAGGGTCGCTGGACACGGGCAGCCTTATGGCAGCGATGCTCCTGACCTGGAAAATCCTGGCCCCCATGCGGAATGGTTTCTCGTTTCTGCTGCAGATCGATAAAGTGAAAAAAACCATCGGCCAGGTGGATCGCCTGATGGCGCTCCCGCTGGAAGAGATTTCCGAAGACGCTTATGAGATCGATAAGGAAATCAAAGGCAGCGTCCATTTCCAGCAGGTTTCCCTGAAATACTCGAATGATGCTCATCCGGCTCTGCTCGGTGTGAATTTTCAGGTGGAGCCCAATGAAACTCTGGTGATCTTTGGTCACGGTGGCAGCGGCCAGACCTCGGTCCTGAAGCTTATTTTGGGTCTCTACATACCCCAGGCCGGACGGGTCTTGATCGATAATAAGCACAGTCGTCAGATCAACCCGACCTTCCTCCGCGAAAACATCGCCTACCTGCCCGAGGAACCGACCGTTTTCTCGGGAACCATTCGGCAGAGTCTCGAGATGTATGCGCCCAAAGCCTCGGACGCTGAAGTGCAAAAAGTCCTGAGTGAACTGGGAGTTTGGGAAGGGATACGATCGCTGCCCAGGCAGCTGGATACTGTACTGGACCGCCAGGAGCAGGCGCACCTGGGTCAATCGTTTCTGAAACGGTTGAATCTTGCCATGCTGCTCCTGCGGGATTCCAAGCTTTGGCTGCTCGATAATCCGGGGGCCGTGCAGGGCGAAAACAATGAGATCATGCAGGTGATCAAGTCCCTCAAAGGCAAGGCCACCATCATCATTGCCTCCAAGAACACGGATTACTTTGAGGTGTGTGATAAGGTGCTTTGGCTGAACTCGGGTCGCGTCCAGTTCTTCGGATCGCCCCAGGAAATGACCACGATCTTACAAAAAGCGGCAGGGAGATAACCATGAGCCTTTTTCGAAGACGCTATAGTCCTCGTTTCGACGCTTCGCTCCTGCAACAGGAAGAAAACCAGATGATCTGGCAGAAATATAGCGTGATCGCGATTATCATGCTGGTGGGGGCCACTCTGTTTTGGGTTAACAAAACCTACCTTGATGAAGTGACAGTCGCGCAGGGCAAGGTCCTGCCCTTTGAGGAAGTCTTCCGGGTGCAGCACCCGAAGGGCGGCCGCATCAGTCACGTGCTGGTTCAGGAGGGGGAACTGGTCGCTGAGAACCAGACACTGGCGGTCCTGGACAAAAGCATTCTGGAGGATGAACGGGGGAGTTTGAAACTGCAGCTTGAAACAGCCCGGAAGCGTAAAAGCTATTTCGATGAACAGTATCGGACCCGCAAGCAGCTGACACGGGAGGGGCTGAATTCCAAGCTGGCGTTTCTGAATATGAAGATGAGCCGTGAAGAACTCAAGGGTCAGATCCGGGATCTTGAATATCGCATTGAGCAGGTGGAGCGCTATCTGAAGGATAATGAAATCCGAGCGCCCGTTCGCGGCTGGATCTACAATTTCAAGATCATGCCGAACCAGGTGCTTCAGGCCGGCCAGGCGCTTTGCGAGATCGTGCCGGAAACATCCAGGCTGGTGGCCGAAGTGCAGATCCCTGCCACGGAGATTGGCCACATTCAGCTTCAACAGGAAGTGCTTTTGAAAATTCACAGTTATGATTATGCGCGTTATGGTGGCGTTCATTCCAGGCTCGTTTCGATTGCGCCTATTTCCAGTCAGGCGAGTTCGGGTGACCTGTTTTATCGGGCGCAGGCCATCATCCCGGGACGCCTTCTGGAGTCGCCGCTCGGCAACCAACCCATTCTGCCCGGCATGAGCCTGGAAGCCGAAATCAAAACGGGGACGAAGACTCTGGCGGAATATCTCCTGAAACCCATTGTGTCGTCCGCCCGCGAGGCCATGCGCGAACGCTAAAAGAGCAAAGACCTAAAGCGCGAACCTATCCTGCCTTCCGTATGGAGTTATCCGGGTCGTTCGGGTACATTCTTTCAGCAATGACGTCGGTGATACTTCGGAAGAGAGGTGAAGAATGGAACGAATCGTCTCGCTACAGAAACTCAGCTTGGAAAATTTTGAGCCCTGGAGCCATGGCGATAATTATGGGGGCGCCGAGTGGCCTCTGGCTGAGAAATGGGGAGCTCAGGCGCTGGGTTTCCATCTGGAGACCCTGGATCCTGGGAAATTTTCCTGCCCTTATCATCGGCATGAGGGTGAGGAGGAACTCTTTATCGCACTCCAGGGCTCCTGCGTGCTGCGGCAGGATGGGAATTTTCGTCGGGTCCAGACCGGCGATCTGATTTTCTTTCCGACCGGGGTCTGTCATCAGTTTTTTAACCCTGGTCCTGAGCCTTTTGTGTTTTTCGCCCTGTCCAATCGCAACAAGGCTGACGTCTGTGAGTATCCGGATTCGCACAAGCGGATCGAACGGAATCCCCGACGGATTACCCAGGACGGCAAGGAGATCGATGATTACTGGGCCGGTGAAGAGAACCCGAGTTCCTTTTGGCCCGAAGAATGGCTGAAGCCTGGCTGATACCCTGAAATGGCGGCCAGGTGAGGGGCTCAGTGCAGGACAGGAGCGTTCTGATAGGGGCGGGCATCCTTGGGCATATCGATTATGAATGTCGTGCCGCGGCCCTCAGAGCTGTCCACATGAACGCTTCCGGCGTGCGCTTCAACTATCCCTCGCACGAGAGGCAAGCCAAGGCCCCAGCCTTTCTTGTCGCCTTTTTGAACGGCCTGGGATCTTCGGAAGGCCTGAAATATAGTCTCCTGCTCGTCGGCTGGAATGGGTTTTCCTTCGTTATGGACGGAAACCATAACCCTTCCAGAGTATTCTGTAAGATTAATGCGGATGGGTTGACTTAGGTCGCCATATTTAATTGCATTTGTTATGAGATTATCGATGGCGCGTTCCAGCTCGCGCGGGCTCCACTGTCCTATGACGGATTCTCCGTGAACCTCAATGCGGGCTTTTTGATCCAACGCATGCTCTTTCACAGATTCGTCTATGATTTGGCGCATATCACATTCGCTGAATTCGAGCTGTAAGCGTTGTCCGGTTTTAATGAGGGTCGCATCCAATAGGTTCTGGATGAGCGCATCGGCTTTTCGAACGGCATTCAAAATCATGGTGCGCGCATCAAAGCCGTCATCGTCAACAGGTTCCTCAGGCAACATTTGAGCCGCCATGCTTATGGTGTTGAGGGGTTGTCTCATATCGTGGCTCAGGGTTGCAATAAACTGTTCGCGAATATTATTTTGAACAAGGGCGAAGGCTGTTACCGCCTCGCGAATTCCCATGTTAATGGAGGATTCAATGATGGCTTTTTCCTCTGCGGAAAGGTTGATTTCACCTTCCATGACCTCAAATATGGTATCCCTCAGGAGATGATACTCGGTAATGAGCTGGTCAAGGTCAAAGCTTGAGAGTCGCGCTCGTTCTCCGCCATGCTCCTGCGCGATTGTCGTAAGTTCACTAGCATTGGAACGTGGGTAATTCGGAGTCAGAGATTCCGCTATATTTTCCAGATAACCGGGGAACGTTTCGATCAGGATGGGAGTGTCCAAATCGGCTGCTGACTTGAGTTCCTGACGGGCTTTTTCCGCCCATTTTTTCTCGATGCGATCCCTTAATTTTATGAGGGTTTGACCGGCTGGGGATAGTTTTGAGATCTCCGAATCAGAAAGCCTATCTGTTGAAATCGGCATACCTGGCTCCGTTTGTTTGATCGTACTGAAAGGCCACCTTGCGCTCGATCTCTTGTGGAGATTTAGCAAATCCTATCCAAAGTGGAGGTTCCCGGCATCCGTATTTACATGGGTGACGGTCGGGCCCCTTTGGGGTGGAGGGATACGTCCCCTTCGGGGATGACGTGAGGGGGAGGGTGACGTGAGGAGGGAGCTAACGTGAGGGGGCTAACGTGAGGGGGCTAACGTGAGGGAGCTAACGTGAGGGAGCTGACGTGAGGGAGCTGACGTGAGGGAGCTGACGTGAGGGAGCTGACGTGAGGGAGCTGACGATGTGAGGCGACGATGTGAGGCGACGATGTGAGGAGATGGCGCGAGGCTATGACGCGCGGGGCGATGAGGGGGATGGGGCTTTTCCGCGCCCCCCTCGGTGGTGGCTGGCATGGGCCTGCCTTTTCCATTTACGTACGAACGACCTGGGCCCCCTTGACCGAATGACGGGGAATGGTTTTCCGCAGGGATGGAGTCGGACCGCTGCCGGCGACTGCCCCCAGGACCGTGGCCAGTACAGAAAGGATCAGCCCCAGAAACGACCACCAGGTTGCGGTTGCAACATTCGATTGATTGATCGTATCCCGCATCATTTCCTGGAACAGGGTCAACTGATCCGGTGTCAGACCAAGGTGCTCAGCCATCCCGCGGATTTCCATGGTCATCATGTGGTTGCTGAGCAATGTATTGATGCCCATGACGGATCCCAGCCCCAGGCTGATGCCGTTCAGGGCCAGGAGGATTAATGCCAGAAACGTAACACCCCAGAGGACCATTCCTGAGAACGCGGCCTCCAGCCTGGTTTCACGCGCCACGCACTGGCTCGTTGCCCATCCTCCCACGAAAAGTGAGATCAGCGTGATGATCACGCCATAGATGGCCGCGCCCGTTGTGATTTGATTCAGGCCTACGCCGTCGGACTGAGCAGCCGTAAAGCCGATGGCTGAGCCCAGACTCGTCAGCAAAACAACAGACACAAGGGCTATGAAAAAACCCGCAAAGACTGCCCCCCACGAAATGCGGCTTCTGACTCCAACAACGTCCCTGATAGTTGCATCCTTGGTCATGACGGTTTCCTTTGAATAAGTGACACGTGTGCGAATCGCACAGGCGAGAACACACGATGGGGAGAGAAAGCAAGGGTCATGCCGGAGCTGAAAAAAAGAACGGACCATTCGGGAGGTGCAGCCTGGATCCTACAGGCGCGGGAACGACCTCGCCTAAGGCGGCCGAGGTCCTGTCTGATGACCAGCCCGCTGGATCCAGCTGGTCTTTTTCACTAGAAAGCGGCCAGACGGAAACCAGCAAAATACGAGCGCGAGTTTTCCTGGCTCCGACCGCGGCGCCGGTAGAGGTCCCCGTCGGCGTCATACTTATAAAAATGCCTGTGCTGAATGTCCTGACCGGCCGTGCCAAGGATCAGCTGCTGGTAACGGCCCACCGAAAGCGCCAGCATGAAACGCAGCTCCTGCATTTTCATCGTGGTATATCCATAATCCAGCCCATCCTTGGATGTGCTCCGTTTGACGAAGCCATGCTCGTAGGAATAGCTGAAAATCGGGGTCAAACGTGATTCAGGCAGCGCGATGACCTCGAAAACAGGACCGTAGTAGCGATATTCCACCACACCCTGCTCTCCTTTTTGAGCATTGCCAAGAAGCCCGGTATAGGACGCTCCAAGGGTGGTGGCGAACAGGTTGTTTCGCGAGAGGAGCCAGCCGCCCTGCACCCGGGCACTGGCCAAATCCATTTTCAGAAACTCATCCTTTTGGAAGACAGCCTCACCATAGGCGGAGGCATTTACGCCGTGCTTGAGCACGCTTTGCCGATAGGGGATCGGTTCGGCAAGCACGGCGCTGCTGAGCAATAAAAGAGCAAGCGTCCAGACTTTCATGGAGTGACTCCTGCAGACGCCGCATAGCGATAAAGGGTGAGCGTGTTCTTGCCGTTGATCAGGTCACTGAGTTCCAACTGGTCGATCCTGTCGAAAGAAACTTTGAGCGTACCCTGATTCCCGTCAGCGTCGAGAACGATTTTCTTTTGAGCGAGATCGGGCACCGCAGCCATGGTGAACTTTTTCTCGCTGATTCTGGATTCATCCCCTTTGAGAGTTTTGCAATCCTTGTCATCATAGAGAGCACTGGTGTGGGACAGAGTGATGGTGTTCCCTACTTTAAATGTAAGAATACTGCGCTTGCCATCAGCACAGGCGCTTTCCCACGTGCCGGGTCGTTTCAGAAGACTCGTGGCGTATTCCATGACCAGGAGTTCTGATTTCTTGCGCAGCTCCTCGGCCTCGCCTGCAGGAACCTTTTCCAGGGTCAGGAAATGATCCTTCTCCTTCAGCTCTACCAGCGCAAGATCGCTTTGATCCCTGAGTTCAAAGAGCCTGGGGAATTCGGCACTGTTGCCAGCGAGGCGATATTGAGAATCAAGCTTTTTGCCATCCTTCCATTTGAATTCAAGCGTGAAACTCTCCGTGTCCGCAACCGGGATAAGCGTCCAGCTGGCGCTTAAAAAGGTGGATTGAACAGTCTCACCTTTACAGTCCCTGGTCCCATACTCGAAGCTAACAAGGCTGGCCTGACCATCCTGAGTCAGAGCATATTCATAAAGCGAGGCGGTGCTTTCGGCAGTTTCCACACAGGAGGAGCGCCAGGTGCCCAGAAGGGCGATTTGCGCCTGCTTTAAACTCGCAGCGGCTTTGTCGGCGTTGGCCTGTTCCAGAACTTTGTCATCCACACTTTCGATGCGGGGCTGGCCGCAAGCCAGAAGAAGGGCGAGAAAAGTCAGGCTGAGGGAGGATTTCACTGGAATTTCCTTATCAAATTATCATGACACAAGCGCATGACCAGCGGCTTCCTTACACAAGGAAAGCCACGTCCGCAAAGGGATTCATGCGTGGTTGGAAAATATCGTTCTCAGCAGGAGCTGGCGAACGACGCCCTCCCTTATGAAGCAAACGCCCGGACTGGATTTTTGCGGCAGACTTGAGTGATGGCTCGTTGACGGACTGTGCGGTCCTACCGTGCTGTCTGGAATTTGCAGATTTACCAGGGTTTAATTTACATGTGTTCCGCTTTCCTTGTAAGTCTCACCGCATCTTTTTAGATGTTTTGCAAAACCGAAAAGATATTTCAGAAAACAGTTGTAACGGCATGGTACCTACCTTCTGCCTGGGAGTTTTCACTCTATGGCATGAGGGAAAGGCTGTGCTTTGCCAAAAACCTCACATGTAAAAAGCGAGATTCCTTTTATGAAAGTATGGACCACACTGCTGCTGACCTCCACATCTCTGCTGTTAAGCCATTGTCGTGCTGCGAATCAACCTGTGTCGGAACTCGACTGGGCCCATATACCCTTGTCGCCTGGTTATCAGAACTGGTTGATCAACGTTCCTCCGCAGCAAACGATCCGGGTGTGCGGCACAGACCAGGAGGTCACCATCGCGGCCATTAAAAAGTGGGCGGCTGTGATCAGAAGAGACAGGCACCTCAACGTCGTTCCTTGTCAGCAGGGCAACGCGCAATCCGCCACCGTGCAAGTTACCAGGGAATTCTGCGATGGGGTGGCGTTCGCGGATCCTGATACAAGAAGGATCATGATTTGCCCCGGCATAGCCTCGGTTGGTTTTGATTATTCCCACGTGATCCTGCATGAAGTGGGTCATTTGTGGGGGCTCTGTGATCTCTATGCGCCGAGCTATTATCAATGCGATCGAAGCTATGACGAAGGAGTTGACCCAGGCGCCCTGATGATGGGAGGGGCGGGGACAGCGACAGAGATTCAACAGGATGATCGGGACGGATTGGTGGTGCTGAGCCAACGACCCGAGTTCGCCGCGAATCGCGCCTGGGAAAGTTTCCTTCAGGGCGATCTTGCTGTCCCGGGGACCGGGAGCGGATCCTGCACCGCGGCAGGGACAGTGCATCCGGAAGGGAGCATTATCTTTGATGGCACGCAGATCGTTGAATGTCACAACGGCAATTGGAGACCAATCCTGGGACCAACTTCGTCTTCGTGCGAACACGGGAATACGGAATACGCGGAAGGTGATGTGATCTATGATGGACAGAAATTCCACAGCTGTGCCAGTGGTCAATGGCAGCCCCTGAATCTTAAGCTGGCCACGAATCTCTGCCAGGCTTCATAACCTGAGGCCATCGCCTGCTGAGGCTCCCTGGCGCCAGGTCTTCAGCAGGCGCCGCTTGCCTCATCAAAATGCTTGAATGGCATACTCGTAAATGGTAGGAGAGCGCATCATTTGAGCAAGGAAATTCCCATGAGCTTTCATCGTCGTAGCTTCATCAAAACACTTGGTTTTGCTTTTTCAGCATCTTACACGATCAGTTTACCCAAAGTGCTTTTTGCGGAATCCTCGACGCTGGAATCCGATCGCTATTTCCCTTGTTCCATAGCCTCGGGTGATCCGACGCCTCAAGGCGTGATCCTTTGGACCAGGCTGAACCCTGACGTGATTCAGGACCCGGAAGAACCCCTGTATTTTCAGGTCGCCACGGACGCCTCGTTCCGTAACGTTCTCTACCTGGGAACCGTGGCGGGCAACACGGTGCAAGCGAGCTACGATTTTACAGTCAAAGTGGATCTTGATGAAAAGCCGGAAGCCCGGCTGCAACCTGGCACACGTTATTACTACCGCTTCATCTATCGCGGCGTCAGCAGTCGCATCGGACGCTGCAAGACAGCACCGGCCCCGGATCAGAATGTTGATCACATCAGGTATGCCCTGATTACCTGCCAGGATTATTCCTGTGGATACTTCCATGCCTTCGATGCTCTTGCGAACGAGGATTTGGATTTTGTTATACACGTCGGTGACTTTATTTATGAATATGCTCAGTATCCGGATATGGATGACCACACCCGCCGGGTGGATATTCCCAACTCCGTGGCCCTGAGCCTCGATGACTATCGCACCATTTACAAGACCTATCGCCGGGATCGCAGTCTGCAGCGTGCGATGGAAAACCACACCTGGATCATCACGGCCGATGACCATGAAACTGCTGATAATGCCGCGTGGAACTATGAAAAGGATACGCTGTCCGTGACACCAGCCCATCCCTATTTCGAGGCGGGTGCCGCGGCCCTGAGTACCCTTAAACTTGCTGCTCAAAAGGCCTGGACCGAATATGTTCCGGCCCGGGTGCAGCTCGATGAAAATGCCAGCCACCCCTTTGCCTTTTTGAAGATCTACCGCAAATTTCAGTTCGGCAACCTGGCCGAACTTTTCATGACCGATACCCGCAGCTATCGAACTCCGCAGGTTGATAGCATGGCCGACGCTGCGATGGAGGCCACGGACGACCCGGCAAGCCATACGATGCTGGGGGCCGAGCAGCGCAGCTGGCTCGTCAACGGCATGGCTCAGTCCAAAGCCCACTGGAAACTCTGGGGCAATCAGACTCTGCTTTCCCAGTTTGGAGTCCTGGAAAGGATTTCCCACCGAACGCTCATGCTCCTGGCTGGATATGATGCCTGGGATGGTTACCACGGCGAACGGCAAAAGGTTTTGCGGGAGTTGAAGAATCGGGGCGTCAGGAATCTGTTCGTGCTCACCGGTGATCTGCATACGTATTTGAGTTCATTCGTGAAGATCAATTACAACAAAGCCAGCAACTCGGATCAGGACAACGTGGTGGGCTTTGAGTTGATGACGCCGTCCATCACGTCCGCGAATTTCGCCCTCGGTCTGCAGCTGTCGGCGAAAGCAGCGCCCGGAGGAAAAAAGACGTTCCTGGATCGCGTTTATAACTTTGTGGGATCCCACTACACCAAAGGCTGGCTGGCCGAACGTATATTCGATGACAAACTGAAGCTGGTGAATCCTCATTTCACGGATTTTGGAGCCATCTATTATGGGTATACGCTCGTTTCCATGGACAGGGAAAAAGCTGAATGGCATGTTTATCATATTGACAAGGACGCGCCGACCCCGCAGCAGGCTGGAAAGAAACTGGTGCGTGCCCAGCGGTATTATCCGTCCAGCATGAGGGTTGAAGACATCAAGGGTTGATTCCAGAATGTTGACCCCGATCCGGGGTCAGCCGCAATCTTTAAATCCCAAATTTTTGCTTTTTCCAAGCCTTCAATACATCAATATCCGGCTGGCCAAGTTTGTCCGTTCCGGTACCGACCGGCATGTACTGCAGCGTCACGGTTGAGATGATGGAATCCAATGTCGCGGCACTCAGGTTCGCTTCATTGGAAAAATTCGCGTGACAAAGGGTGCAGCGATAGTTTTTCCCGGGACTCGTGGAGCTCAGGATCGGCAGGATATCCGCTGCAAACGTGAGAACACGGTTGATAGGGGCGGAAGGAGTGGTTTGCCCCACATTGCCGTTGAGGCCGGGGATAACGCCATCGGCGCGCCGCCGTCTCAGGCCCGTGGTATCGCCGGAATGATTGCCGATATAGCGCAGAAGATAGTAGATAGGTTCCTTCTGATCGGAACCTTCCACGATCTTCTCGTTAAAGAGACCCGATCCGGACGAAATGCTGAGGATGATCTTTTCCATGGCCTTCTTAAAGATGGCTCGATCTTTTTGAAAGGTGGCGTAAGACTGTCCATTCGGTGTCCAGAAATCTATGGCCGCCTGGTTGGTGACCGTGGTCTTCTCAATGGCTTCCGCCATCTCATTGTAGGCCCCCTGAACGCCGTTCACATGGCAGTTGGCGCACAGGCCGGTGACAACGTCCTGCGGGGCGTTCGCGTCGTCCCGATGCAAGGGATCGACAACGAATCGCGGGTCGGCTCGGGACCGCCTTTGATCATTGCTGCCCCAGACATAGTAAGCGAACAGGCCATTCTTCATGGAATAATAGGATTCCGTGGCGACGTTCGTCCGATAGTCGACCATCAGACCGGTCGCGTTGAAGGTCGGAACGCGGCCGCCGTTTTCCTTCCAGGGGAGAACATCATCCAGACCTGGACCTGGATCAAAGGGATCAAAGGTGATCCAATAGAACCCTTCCCGGGTCTGGCCGTTTTTATAGGTTTGAGTGAAGGTCCGACGCTCCGCGTAGCGAATGCCGAACGTGATGCCATGCTCGAACGCCAGCTTCGTCGTCCTTTCGCCTAGGCCCAGCTGCGTTTCCAGATTGGAACGTAGGGGAGGCGTGTCCAAGAGGGCCGTATAGATCCCGCCATGCAGCGCATTATAGGCCAGGCGGTCGGCCGGCACTACAGCGGCCGGGTCAAAGGCTGCGAGCCTTAAGGGGCCTGCCAGATCCTGAAAGCCGCCGCCTCCCAGCGCGATGGGCTGCCCCTGGGCTATCCAATTCCATTTGGTGGCCGCATCCCCAGACAGAAATTTCCTGATGTCCAGGGCGAAGGCGAGACCATGACCGCTGATATCCTCCAGGGGAATGATATCCTCGGCCTCGATCGCAAGAGAGTTCAAAGCCTTGGCGATACCGATCCGTGCATAGTTCGTCTCGGTTTCGTTGACCAGAAATTTTTCGGGAAGGTAGGTGTACTTAATGAAGGGAGCATCCGCTCCTCGTTTGGCCTGGTCCAGCCGCACCCACTCGTTGACCAGATCAAGGGACCAGGGTTGATCCAGTTTCTTATAGGTTTTGGGTTTGTCCAGCGCCGGATTGCTTCCTTGAGCTGATGGCGATTCCGCCTTTTCGAGGTTGTCAGTGGATGTTGAGAGAACCGAGCTGTCGTTTTTTTCGCCTTCGCCTTCGCTGTCGCCTGCGATGGCCTGGTCAGGCTCGGATTCGCTGACTTTCTTGGACTTGACGCACCCAGCGGTCGCCAGGCTCATCATGAGAAAACAGGGCAATAGTTTTACTTTTGGTAACACATCGAGGCCCCCCACACGGTGAAAAATGCTATATGGTTTCACGATACTTATCGGCGGCAAGGGGCGGGAACTTGATAACCCGGCAAGACGGAATAATATGCTCAATATTTAAGGGGGGTAAGGCGCTGGTGATCGAGGCAATTTTCCGTGGAGTCGGGTGGAAAAGCGAAGAAAATTAGGAAGAAGAATAAACTTACCGGAACCAGATCAGGACTGCCGCCATGTGCACGGCAGCCCAACGTTCGTCAGAATTATTCCAGGGTCTCGATAGGGGCAAAGATCGCGGATGGAAGAGCTTCGCAGCTCAGATTGCTCACGTCCACGTTGCGGAAACAGGCGCTGCGGCGGGCCTGATCGCGGGCAATGCACTCATTGTTGCCTTCGAACTGGCGGTTGATGCCTTCCATGGAGCAGACATATGGCTCGTATTCCATGGTGCACCACGTTGGCTCAAAGCAAGGCGAATTCAGAGCCACTTCAGTGCCGAATTCATCCACGTTCTTGATCATGGTGTTGGCGATGAGGTTGACGTTGCCACGCACCGTGGTCTCAACAGGAACCAGAACGGGCTGGTATTCCCAGGTGCAGAAACGGAATTCAGGGCGCCAGCCGGAGACGCGAGCGACCAGCAGATTCTTTCCGTTAACTTTCTTTGTGACAAAAGCAGCCTTGAGACCTTGTGCTTCGCACTTGTTGCTGCCAAGGACAACCATACCGCTCACGGTCTGGGCAGAAAATTGTGGGTTGATGCCGCCGTTGGCTGGAGTGATGGACACGTCTCTCAACACGGCTTCTCTGTCAACGTAGACTTCGCAAACGACTTTGAGTTCGCCGCCTTGATTGACTTGCTCACATCTTTTAACTGGGGAGCTGGCCAGGACGCTGCTGCTGACGAGAAGACAGATGCTGAGAGCAGTGATGCGTAACATGAGATATCCTCCAAAGTGTTCTTAAGCGCGTATTCAACGAAGCCGCTATATACATGCGTTGTAGGACCAAGGAAAGCGTTTATTGAAGTAAAGTTTTTATTCTGTCCAGGAACGCTAAGATGGTTCAGTTTCCTGCAGAATTCCGCGTGAAAACGCTATTTTTTGGAACGCGATTAGCTGACCGTCCAGCCAGGGTCCGGGCTTTTTTGTGAGCCTACTCAATTTCCCCCAGACACCAAGTCGCGGCGTAAACTCCTGGACAAATTCATACTTCTGTGTCACTGCATGGGCTGATGAGGGGGGATTATGAATCAGGAAGAACTCGACAAAGCACTCGCGATTTGCGCCCAGGAGCCCATCCATATTCCGGGAAAAATTCAGCCACACGGACTGCTTCTGACCTTCATGGAAGCGGACGGTCGCTTGATCCAGGTCTCTTCCAACTGCGAGGCGATACTCGGATCGACTCCGGAGCAGGCGCTCACACAAACCCTTGAGGATCAGCTGACAGCCGCCAGTACCGAAAGGATTCGCGGTGCGCTCACGGCTGATAATCTTTTGCTGTGCAATCCGCTTGATATCGAAATCAGGACATCCGGTAAAAAATATGACGGAATTTTGCATCGCAGCAACGGGCTGTGCGTCTTGGAGCTGGAACCCACCGACCTGGCCGGGCCGAGCGATTCCCATGCCTTTCATGCCCGTATTCGATCGCTGACCCACTTGATTCAGTCGACCCGGACGCTCCAGGACGCCTTTGCGCAGGCGACCGGCATGGTTCATGACTTGACGGGTTTTGAACGGGTGCTGATCTATCGGTTTGACCGTGAATGGAACGGTCACGTTGTGGGGGAGACGAAGGCGGACGATCAGGATTCCTTCCTGGACCTACATTATCCTGCGTCCGATATTCCACCGCAGGCCCGCCAGCTCTACCTTCGCAACTGGCTTCGTATCATTCCGGATGCCCTCTATGAACCGGCCGCTCTGGTGCCCGAGATGAATCCGCTGACTGGTGAACCGCTTGACCTGAGTGGTTCGGTTCTTCGCAGCGTATCGCCTGTTCATATTCAGTATCTGAAAAACTTCGGCGCGCGCGCTTCGATGTCCATCTCGATCATCAAGGACAACGAGCTTTGGGGTCTGATCAGCTGCACGGACCGACAGGCTCGATACGTTCCCTATGCTCAGCGGACCCTGTGTGAATTCATAGGCCAGGCGCTGTCGGTCCACCTCATCAAGCTGGAGTCCCAGGACATCTATGAACAGAAACTGAAGACTCACTCCATCAAGGCTCATCTGCTCCGCAATGTGGTTCAGCAAGGGGTGGCCAAGGGGCTTGTGGAGTCGAAGCCGAATCTGCTCGATCTTATCAGCTCAGGCGGGGCCGCATTGATGGTTGGCGAGGAGATCAACCTTTGCGGGGCGACGCCGGGTCTTGCGGAACTGAAGAGCCTCAGGACCTGGCTGCAGCAAAATCAAAAGGAAAACGAAAGCATCTTTCATGCGGATGATCTGCCGAGGGTTTATCCACCCGCTCAGGCGTTCAAGGCTGTCGCCTGCGGGGTCCTGGCCGCGACGGTGGATGCCATCCAGGGGCATTTTATTCTTTGGTTTCGGCCCGAGATCATAGAGACCGTGAAGTGGGGTGGCAATCCACACAAGGCTGTCGAGCAGGATGGCGCCAGGCATCTGACGCCACGGAAGTCCTTTGAAATCTGGAAAGAGGCGCTTCACATGCGGGCTGAACCCTGGCAGGCATGGGAGTTGGAAAGCGCTGATGATCTGCGACGCGGCGTGGTCGATGTCATCCAGCACAAGGAGATGCAGAAGATCAATGCGGCGCTGGAAGCCAGGTCGGCGAATTTGGAAAAATTGAATCAAGCCAAGGATGATTTTCTGGCCGTCGTTTCCCATGAGTTGCGGTCGCCCTTGAATGTGATCGTCGGCTATGCTGAACTCCTGCGCTTTGAGGAGCAGGGTACGCCGGAATTCGATCATGCCATTGACGCGATCACGCGCAATGCGAAGACGCAGGCCCAGTTGATCGCTGACCTCCTGGATGTCTCAAGGATCATCACGGGAAAATTGAGTCTGGATTTTTCTGTCGTCAGTATCAGCGAGCTGGTCGTGGATGCCACCGATTCGGTCCGATTCAGCGCCCAGGCGAAAGGCGTCACGCTGCAGACGGATGTCGATCCAAACCTGACGTCCATCGCTGGAGATCATGGGCGCCTGAAGCAGGTTCTCTGGAATCTTCTGTCCAATGCCATCAAGTTCACGCCAGAAGGCGGAAAAGTGAAGCTGGTGGTCCGCCGGCATCTTTCCATGATTGAATTCTGTGTTTCTGATACCGGACAAGGAATCAATCCCGAGTTTCTGCCCTATGTCTTTGATCGCTTCAGGCAGGAGGACATAGCGATGGCGAAGAAATTAGGGGGTCTTGGCCTTGGGCTGCAGATCGTCAAACATATCGCCGAGCTTCATGGAGGCACGGTTGCGGCTCACAGTTCGGGCAAGGGTCATGGCGCTTCGTTTACCGTAAGGATTCCCATGGCCGCCGCTGTGCTGGATGATGGACGATCGCCCCATGTGAAACACATGGAGATGGACCAGAAGGAGAGGTCCACCCAATTGAAAGGCTGCAAGGTTTTGGTCATCGACGATGAGCCGGATGCACGGCAGCTTCTGCAGACCCTGCTGGAGCGGGCTGGCGCGAAGGTCATGGTCGCTCAGTCGGCCATGGAAGGCCTGGACATGATGTCACGCAGGCAGCCGGATGTCCTGCTCTGTGATATCAATCTCGGGTCGGAGGAGGATGGTTTGAAATTCATCCAAACCCTTCGCAAAATGGAGCGGGAACAGGGACGGCGTGCCATCCCATCGATCGCTCTGACGGCCTATGCCGGGGCGCTGAGCCGCCAGGAGCTGATGGCCTGCGGATTCCAAACTCTTTTGGGTAAACCGGTCCTGAACAATGAACTGATTGCCACCGTATGCAATCTGGCAAGACAATACAAACCATGACGCCGACCGCAGAGGATTGGCAGGACTTTGCCAGACGGAAGGAGCCTCAGCTGCTTCAGGTCTGCCGCTCGTTGGATCTGAAACACCTGGCGTCGCCGCGTGACCTTCCGGATGCGCTGCTCCTCCATCAGACGTCCCGGTTGCAGGTTTATTATGCTCCGTTCGGGTTGCAGCGTCCGCGCGTGGTCCCGCTGCTGATGGTGGGGCTGACTCCGGGTTTCGCTCAAGCGCGGCTGGCCTATGAAGCCTGGCAGCAGGCGGACGGCGATCGTGAGCGTTATGAATCGCTGTTCAATCGAAACGTCGTGTTCGCCGGTCCCACGCGTTTGAATTTGATTCGTTACCTGGATGACATCGGTGTGGCGGACGCTCTGCAGCTGCCGACAGCCGCCGAACTTTTCACGACGCGACAGGATCTGATGGCCGCCTATTCCATGCTGCGTTATCCCGTTTTTGTAGGATCTGAACTCAGGAACTATGGCGGGACGGATGCGGCCCATAAGGATCCCTGGCTGCAATCGATGATCCAGCACCTCTTCCTTGCGCATGTTCAGCGCCAGAGCCGTCAAACTCTCATCGTTCCCATGGGCAAGTATCCGGGACGCGTTTTGCGCGAGCTGGCCGGACAGGACCCGACTCTTGAAGCGCGAACGCTCTGGGGCTTCCCCCATACGAGCGGCAGCAATGGTCATCGTCACGCTCAGTTTCTGGCCGGCAGGGACCTGTTTCGTCAGAAGGTGGCGGCATGGAAGCAGTCGCTGGCGAGAGCGACATAATCCCAGACGTCTAATCAAAACGTAGTCATGCCCTCATCCTGGAATGAGTGCGATCCCTCATTCCTTCGATTTTGTTTTCCTAACAAACTAAATCCAGGTAGCTTGGCTCCAATTTTCCAGTGAAGGAGCCGATAGCATGTTTACAAGCAAACTCTCACGACTCGTTTCCTTGCTTATTCTTGGAAGCGCCACCAGCTCATTGATGGCGGCCACGCCTGCTGAGGACAAGCAGATTCAAACCTATGTGTCCGGCCTCAGTCTGCCTGCAAAAATCGGGCAGATGATCCAGGCTGAAGTTCTCGACATCAAAAAAGCCATGGATCGCAACGAGCATCCGATCAGCGAACTCGTTCTCGGATCGGTGCTCGCGGGTGGGGATTCCTTGATCACTCCGAATACCTCTGAGGCCTGGCGCAAGGAGTTGAGCCGCTTTCAAACTGAGGCCCTGACTTCGCCTGCCGGTCTGCCTCTTCTGATCGGAGTGGATGCCGTGCATGGTCATGGACTTGTGCGGGGAGCCACTGTTTTCCCGCACAATATAGGTCTGGGTGCGACCCGCGATCCGGAGCTTCTCCAGAAAATTGGAAGTGTTGTGGCACGCGAGGTTTTAAGTACAGGGTTCAACTGGACGTTCGCACCGGCGGTCTCCGTCGCGCGGGATGTGCGGTGGGGACGGGCGTATGAAAGTTTCGGGGAACGGCCTGAGCTGCAGACGCTTCTGGTTCAGCCCTATATCCAGGGCCTGCAGGAGACCAGGGTTGGGAATCATTATATGGCCGCCACGGCCAAACATTTTCTGGGCGATGGCGGAACGATTTGGGGAACGGGTTTTCCCCAGCTGACGACATCCAAACCCGGCATTGATCGGGGTGACACGCGCGGGGACATGAAGACTCTCATCGCCCTGCATGGCCAGGGTTTTATGGAAGCCGTTGAAGCGGGAGTGGATACCATCATGGTGTCCTATAACAGCGTGAATGGCGTCAAGATGCATGCCGAGCGCAGTCTGATCACGGATTATCTGAAGGGATCTCCTGAAGCTGGCGGATTGGGTTTCAAGGGTTTTGTGATATCCGATTGGAATGCCATTGATGAATTGCCCGTGCCTGACGTGAAGGATCCCGTGCAGCGTTATCAAAATCAGCTGATCCAGGCTGTCCAGGCCGGCATCGATATGATCATGGTGCAGGGGCAGCTGGAATTGGCCCCTTCGCAGGATGATCCCGTCTATCGTTATGCCCGTGCGCATCAGCTCCTCCTGGAGGCTGTCAAGGATGGGCGCATTGCCGAGGAACGCATCAATGATGCCGTCGTCCGTATTCTGCGCGTGAAAAAGCGCCTGGGTCTGGCGGCCCTGGGTGCGGATCAGGTACCCGTGACCATACCTGAAGGCACCCTGGGGCTGAGCAGCCATCGGCAATTGGCGCGCGAAGCGGTGCGGAAATCACTGGTGCTTTTAAAGAATGAAGCGCAAACTCTGCCGATTGCGGCTGCGAAATATCAGACCCTTTGCGTGGCGGGATCGAAGGCCGATGATTTTGGCGTTCAGGTCGGAGGCTGGACCACGGGCTGGCAGGGAACGATCGGAAATGAATCCAAAACGCCGGGTGCCAACACGATTCTGGACGGTTTGCGTGCAGCGGCCAGGGCCAAAGGCATGACGTTGATTTATGCGGCGGATGGCGTTTTCAAGAATCGGGCCTGTGCCGGCAAGGGGAGTCTGCGTTTGGTGGTGGTTGGAGAGAAGCCTTATGCGGAATACTTCGGCGATCGCGATGACCTCACTCTTCCTGCTGAAGATCGCGAACTCTTGAAAAAAGTTCAAGCCCTCTCCGGTCCACTCGCGGTGGTGCTCCTTTCGGGACGGCCCATGGATATTGCCCAGGAACTGGATCAATGGCAGGCGCTCGTCGCGGCCTGGCTGCCAGGCAGTCAGGGTGAAGGCATCGCGGATGTGCTTTTCGGTGATTACCCATTTACCGGACGGTTGCCGCAGGCCTGGGCCGGGCTCCATCCTTATGGATTCGGGCTTCAATGAAACTGCGGTCCACGGTGGTGGGGGAGTGCCCCCACCGATCCGGAGATTTTAGTTGACATGCGTCGCGGACTGAATCGTCTCATCATTAAAGTTCACGAGATCATCGGCATCGAACGTGGCCTCGTATTCCGCTGTAGTTTTGCCTCCGAAGGAGGAGACAATGGAATCCATGAGTGTCTGAAAGGAAGCGACCGCAGGGGCTGAGAAATCATCACAGGTGGAGGATGTGCCGTCAGCGCTGTAATCCGCTCGGTCGATGCAGGTTTTCAGGTCGGTTCCCGAGGTTTGACCTTTCCAGGCCATTTCAATGGCAATTTTGCTGTCGCCGGACGCTGCGCCATACAGAGTCCAGCGGACATTTTTGCTGGAACCCTGATCATGGAAAGAGCCCACCATTTTTACTTCAGGAATGGTCTCTTCCTCATTCCGGAAGATGCGGAAAAAGGTCATCTGATTTGCGCTATCATTGTGGGCCTGCAGTTCGAATTGCATTTCCTTGGTGGCCGGATCATAGGAATAAAAACCCCGGTACGTGGAGCTGTCGCCATACATGAAGGAAAGGTTGACCACGTCCCCGTTTTTTCCCATATAAATGGTTCTGTCACTGGCTGTTGTCACTTCTATTTTCTTTTGATAGTTGTCGTTGTCGGCGACGTCCTCCACAGTTGTCGGCATTTCGAAGCCCTCGGCATCGGGGATGCCACACTCGGTTGCAATAGCTGCCGTTACCGTCGGTGTGGATGTGCCGGCTTTGGGCAGGCCGGTGGCATCCGCTTCCACAGAGTTGGTCACGGCACACAGCACATCAAAAAGATTGTTGAGGTCAAAAATGGGGGATATGGTACAGGTGTCATCCTGTAACTCCTGGATGTGTCCCTTCGGTGTTGACATGGCATCGCAATCCTCTCCCGCCTCGTTGGATAGACTGGCTGTGGTCCATGCGGTATTGAGTAAACCGTGGGAGTGAAGACTGGTCATGCCGGGAGCCATGATCAGGCTGTCGTTAATTTTGTCCTTGGCCGCTGCCACAACTTCACTCGCAACGACCGTATCCGTTGCCGCTGTCGCTGGAGTTTCGCTGCTGTCATCATCCTTGCTGCATCCGACCAAGGCAAACGTCAACAGTCCAAAACAAATGCGCTGATGCATGTGAGTCATCACCTATTCTCCTCTGTTTTTTTTGATTGATCTTATTGATGGTAGGACATACGGGATATCGTTTCAATACCTCTGCGCTCCTGCGAGCGCAGTGGGAAGGCGAAGCTGCGTGTAATTATCCAAAGGTCATTGAGGAGTCAGAACCCACCAGTTGAAATTCCAACCGCCTTTTTCCACCCAGACTGTTAAATCCTGCTGACCGGCTTCGAGCTGCACGGTTGTGGCGAGCGTTTGCCACTTCTGCCAGTCTCCGGTTTGAGGGACGGCTGCGGAAACGAGATCCTTGCCATTGCGTCCGACGATCACCTGACCGCCTGCATGAGGCGATGCCACACGCAGTTCCAGCCGATAGCGGCCGGTTTTGGCTATGTGAATCGGATAGCTCATCCAGTCGCCATCATCGGCATAGGCGACATTGAGCCCGCCGTCCGCGTCGGACGATTTTTCAATACTGACGCCTTTATGAAAGCTGAAATGTTCGGCTTCATTACGGACTCCGATCTGTGCCTCGCGCGTCATGGCCGAGCGCAGTGTTTCGTTCACCAGGAGAGGCTGGCTGGCAAACTTGCGGAAATAGTCCTCGATCTCTTTTTTATCCGCTTTGCTGATATTGATGCTGGGGAAGTCTCCGCCTTTGGCATGATTGGTGGTCGTGCCCCAATTCCAACCGTTGGATCCATCAGAGCCCGAACGCGAAACGGTTTTATAGGCCCAGCTGGTCGCCGCCCAGCCCAAAGCGTTATACGTATCATAGTGAAGTCTTGTCATCGCTCCACCCAGATTCCCCAAAGCCGTCCAGGGCTGAAATTCGCCGACCAGAAAGGGGGTGTTCAGGTCCGTCAAGCGTCGATTCCAGTCACAGACGCCGCCCGTTCCTGAGCTGCCGCAGAACAGCCAGTCGCGATGAACTTCGACGGGATCCTGACCTTCACCCCAGCCCCAAAATCCCGGGTAAAAATGCATTTCGAACGCCACGTTTTTCATGCCGCGTTTGGCCGGATCACCATAGGCGTCGATGCCTGAATTGTGGCCAGGAAGAATGATGATATGCTGCTGATCAATCGCGCGAATCGCCGTGTAGAGGTCAGCCATATAGCTGGCGAGGGTTGTGGGATCGGTACCCCAGGGCTCATTCAAAAGTCCATAACCAGCTACGGCCGCGCGATTTTTGTAGCGTTCAGCAATCTGCTCCCAAAGCCAGCGGGTCCGTTTGCGATACTCCTGGGATCCCCACAGCTGGTTTTTGCCCGCGCAGCCGGAGTGGTGCTCCCAGCCCTGGCTGCCGACCGCGCCATGCAAATCAATGATGGTATACATGCCGCGCTTTTCCGCTTCATCAATGGCCCGATCGAGGTGGACCCAGGCATCGGATCGCAGCGTGTAGGGTTTGTATTGATCTTCAACCAGATTGTACATGAAAGGCAGACGCACGATGTTGTGACCCAGGGATTGAATGATGTCCCAATCCCGTGCGGTCATCCAGCTGTCGCGATAAACAGCCATCAGGCGCTCTTTCTCAGCGGCGCCGAAGCGTTTTTCCAATTCATTTTCCAGCGTACACTGATCGCCGATGGGGCCGGCATCCGTGTTCATGGGCGAACCCATCATCCAGAATTCGAGCTGAAGCCAGTTCCCCAGGTTGGTTCCCCGCAGGCGCATCTGTTTGCCCAATGCATCAACCCAGAAGCGACCGTCCTGACGAATGAATGATAGGGATGATCGTTCGGGATCACGTGGCGTTTCTTCAAGCAGCTTGGGAGATTCTTCGTCTTTTGTGCGCTCGTTTTCCTGTTCAATCGGCCTTATCGATTTCGAGTCCTGGCATCCCATTCCAATGCTGAAGGCGCAGAGCAAAGTCATGGCGATCAGGTTTTTCATAATTCCCCCTCGTTTGAATGTGCAAGACATGATTCGAATGTGTTAGGCATTCGAAGTGGCAGCTTTTTTGCTTTTATCACACAGATTTTCGCAGATTGAAATGTGATTTCATGCAACACAAAGTGGGTTCCATCCATGCTTTGGCTTTCCACCTCTGTCGCTTTTTGGCAATATGTTCCATAAGGTATCTGGAGGTTAAGACGATGACGGCGATCTTCACAATTTGTTCCGCGTTGGCGACAGCAGCCGTGGTTCTCTATGGATTTTGGCGTTATCTTCCGTCGCGTAATGATGTCTGGCTGGGTTTTTTCGGGTATTCCCTGGTGTTCCTGCTGACGGCGGCGCTCGGCTTATCGGGTGTGTTGAGTGATTTCTCGCGCGTTCCACCCCCATTGATGTTTTTTGTAGCAGGCCTTTTGATAGGAGCTGTTTTGATTGTCCTGTCCCCATGGGGAGGAAGGGTTATCACGGCAGTGCCGCTACGGGCTTTGGTGGGGCTGCAGGGTTTTCGTATTCTGCCGGAGATTCTTCTCGACCTGGCCTGGCGCGAAGGACTTGCTCCCATTCAGATGACCTGGCATGGACGCAACTACGATATCATCGCAGCGGTCACGGCTCTGCTGTTGGCCGCTGTCTGGAATCGCCTGGCGCGACCGCGGGTTTGGGCCTGGGTGCAGTGGGTTCTGGCCTTTGGTCTACTGCTGAATATTGTCATCATAGCCATACTGTCCGCTCCTGTGCCTTTCCGCGTATTCATGAATGAGCCCGCGAATACCTTCGTCGCCCGTTTTCCCTATATTTGGCTGCCGGGCGTCCACGTCCTGACGGCTTTTGTAGGGCATGGCCTCACCCTGCGATACCTGTTGCGGAAAGGGGAGTGAGAATTTTAGGATGCTTTCTTCTCTGAAAGGTCGGGTGATTCCACGGTCGCTGAATCAAAGAGCTTCAGGAAATACAGCCGTTTCGCAGCAGGGTCGTCGCGCACGGCGGCCTTGGCTGCCTCCAGATCGAAGAGTTGGAATGACTGACGCTGCTCCGGACTGAGACTGAAATAAACCCGTTCCTGGAGGATGATGATCGAGGACTGCTCGTCCTCTTTCACGATGGCTTTGCGCATGCCCTCATAACGGGTCGCGAGAACGATGGCCTTGCCGTAGAGATCGTATTCCTTGGTCCCTGAAGCCGGATAGAAACCCTCGATGGATTCCAGGGCCAGTCCGACCCCGCAGGACAGAAGATCGGGATATTCCAGCCGGCGCGCCTCTTCATGGAAGATCCTCGCAAACTCTTGCGCGAGTTTCAGCGCATCCTGAGCCATGTGCCCGGTCAAGGATTTGAAAGGGTAGCCGACGCTGCAGAGGAAGCCGTCGCCCATTTCCTTGATGCGATAAGCGGCGGCCTTGAGTTCCACGCCGTCGTATCCTTCCATCATGATCTCACTGCAGCGCATGAACACCTTGCGGAAGAATTCCTTGGCCTTCTCGTGCTGGATCTTGGAGCTGCTGATGATGTCGAAGCTGATCACGCAGGCTTCGCCTTGACTGGTCGGCATGGTTTTCTCGATGGGCTCGCCATCGCCGATCATTTCGATCTGATGAGGGTAGACGATCTTCTTCAGCTGATCGAGCGTGTGGTGCTTCGATTCCACCGCGTCCAGCATGGTCTTCTGAATATTATTGTAGATCTGGGCGATGGACGCGGAGAAGCTTAGGATGAAGCCGATAAAACCAAGCGGCAGAAAGTAGATATACTTGCGCTCGACCATGAGGGACTGAATGATATCGAAGGTCGCAATTGCCGAGAAGAAGATCGCGCCCTTGAAGAGCCAGCCCGCCCCCACCCGTTTTCTGCGGACGGCCTGCAGCAGCGTATACATGCCGAAGCCGATGATGCCCAGGCTATGGATGCTGACGATCCAAAGATACTTGGACATGATGAAGAGGGACGTGAAGAGCAGGGGATAGATCAAAGCATGGCAGGCGATGCGGAACGGGAGCAGCTTCTTCGGATAGTCCTGATAGAAAAGGAACATGATCGACAGCTCGCATAGAGTGCCTACCAGGTAAAACGATACATACTCGATTTTGTAAGAGACCAGAAAGGGTATATCGAAAAAGGCATCGATCACGCGCATGCCTGTGAAGCTGGCACGTACGGAAATCGTGAAGCAAAGCAGAGCCAGTGACAGAGGGATGATGTCGCTTCGAATCATGGCGGTCACGAGGTGGAAGAGGCCGATCGCAAAGATCGCGGCGATCACGAAGGCATCCAGCAGGGTGTGCCTCTGAATATCCGCGGCCAGTCCCTTGTAAAGGCCGAAGCGAAGGGGGATCTTGATGCCCCCGTTCACATGCTCATAGTTGGACACCCAGATGACAATATCATAGTGCGTCGCCGGTGGCAGTTGAATGACTCCCATCTTCCGGGAGGGCTTATGGGTCCTGGAATCGGTGCTGACGGTACCGGCTTCGAAGAGGAGTTTGCCATTCACCCACAGGCGTGTCGCGCTCGAGATGCCTGAGATGAAGAGGCCATAGTCATCTTCCACTGCGACTTTGATTTGAGCGCGATAGGTTCCATAGCCAAAGGATTTGTGCCAGCTGGTCCAGGCCGCGGGCACCTTGAGGTGCTCAGTGACCGGCACGGTCTTCACTTCCTCCGGATCGTAGAGGTGTTCCCAGTGGAAATCCCAGTCGCCTTCCAGGGAAACACTCTCCGTAATGCGATAGCGGGACCATTCCGTAAGATCGGCCCTTCCGTTTTGGATCGGTTGTGCGACCGCCAAAGCAGGAAGACCGCTTAGGAAAGTCAGGATTATAAAATGTATCCAAAAACCGGAACGCACCCTTCTTTTCTCCCGCATCGGCCCGGGTTTCGTATCGGTCAATCGCGGGAAATATCGAATCCTTGCGCCCGGAAGCCACGATTTCAGGGGATTCCCCCAACAGAAAATTACCTGACTGTTATGCGGGGATATTATTGATAAATTGATCGTGCCTCGGCTTGAAAGCCAAATGATCCGATACGTACACCAAACACACGTATTCACTGCGGGAGGCGCAATGCCGAGGCTTGCTTTTGCTGTTTTTCCAATTCTATTTGCAGCCATCTCCTGCCGTGGGTTAAAGCTGAAGGAAGGGCCTGTTTCACCCACTGAAACGCCCGGGACGTCACAGCAGGTTGATTTACAGCCGACGGAACCCGCAGGCGAGCCCATTGCTCAAAGCGAGGACAGTAAAAAGGGTGATAAAGGTGATAAAGATGAGAAGGAGAAGGTGGCGCCTCCCACCAATATTGCTGGCGCTTATCTGCTTTGCGAACTGACCAAACCCATGCAGACTGGTGCGACCGAAGCCGCCGCGCGGTGTGCTTTAAGGGATGAGAAAAACAACAGCAAGGTCGATATCAAGACTCGATTTGCCAGCTCCAGCTGGAGTTATGAATTGCCGGTGGGCAGCAGTTTGAGCGTCACCATCACGGAGCTTTTAACGAGTCCTGAGTGGCACGTGAGCTATTCCATTCAAGGAACCGATGCAACGGTCCTGGCCGCGCAGATCGGAGCGATAAAATTTTCCTTGGACGCGCAGGACGCGGCTGGGGTCCGTTCCAAGGCAACCGACACGACCAGTTTACCCTTTATTCAGTGGGACTCTTTGGGCGGAAATCCTGTGCCGAGTCAGGCAGCAGCGGGAGGAACATGGATTGGCACGACGGCTATCCTTTATCTATGCCGCCTCCATACAGGGAACGAGATCCTGCCGGGTAAACTCCTGACTCATTATAATGATCCCGGCAAATCCATCTGCTACTCGATCACGGCGGCTGGGAATGCCATCCAATCACAGAGTGAAGATGCTCAGACCCTGCTCGTGCCCAACGATGTGCTCCTGATCAGTCAAGGAACCTTCGATGAATACTTTGAGTGGGTGCCGGCCGCGAATGGTCAGTCACCTGCGAATGCTTTTGTTACGGGACTGGATGCTCAGGGCCGACCTCTTTATTCCTGCCGCGGCGTACAGAATGATGGAGCGTTACCTGCCGATCAAACGCCAGGTGTTCTACGGCCGGGAGCGACGGGATGCGTCCATGAATTTCAGCTGGCCCTTCAATTTAGAAACAATTATCAGGTTCTCACCTGGAAAGCATCAGGCACTATGAAAATTCTTGCCCGGCCTTAGACAGGGCGCTGCGCTGAACCTTCGAAACCGAATGGCATGAACCAGCCATACGGATTTTCACGTCTTTACAAAAATCCAAATTTATTGCATTGATCAGGATTCACAACTTCTTGAAAATTCTGTGGGAGCTCTACGTGAAAAAGATTCTATGCTTATTTCTCACCATTTGTGGCAGTCCCTGGGCGTCAGCGGAAGTGATTCGCAGCAACTACAAGGAAAACCTTTGTCTAGCCGTCAATGATGATCCGGCAGCTGGCTGGCGAACGGATCGCAACGTGGAAGTCGCGACCTGTGATGGCGACGATCATCAGCAATTTACCCTGGTTCCCGTTCAGCTTGATACCGGGGAGACGGTCCACAAATTTCAAGCGCTCGGCCAATGCCTGGATATTGATGCTGAAGCGACTGAACCGTGGACTCAGGGCAATAACGTCCTCGTCGCGCCTTGTGCGGACAGCATCAGCCAACAGTTCGATCGGGTGGATATCGGTGAGGGATGGTTCAGCATTCGATCCAGGATCGACGGGCGCTGTCTTGATATTGATTTGAATACGGGGAATGGCTGGCGAACGGAAACAAACGTTCACCTTTGGCAATGCCATGAGGAGCCGAATCAATTATGGACCGTTCCGCTTCTGAATCCCGAGTCTCCTGCTCAAAATCCATAGCGTCCCGGACGGCAGAACGTGGTTCTGCTGTCCAAAAATGAACAGCCCGGTGCGGCGTCACTTGCCCTTGGGAGCGTTGAGCTTGCTCTTGGCATCGCGCTCAGCCTGAGCCTGCTCCTGGGCTTTGACCTTGGCGTCATCTTTTTTCTTTTGGTTTTTGGCTTTGTCCTTAGGACTCTTGTCACCCATAGTTTCACCCACGGCTTTAATGATTATCATTCCGGAACACAATTTCAGGTTACTGACTCTTCGTCATAAAGGCAAACCCTGCGAGCGTTCCGGTTGGAGATAATTTTCTCATCAAAGTCTTAAGGTGACTGGAATGTGAGCATTTCCAGCTGATCAGCTCAGCAGCCGACGACGTCATCCACAACGATGTTGTTACGAAGGGCTCTCTGGCAGAGGTCTTCTGACGTTTCACAGCCCATGAAATGCAGCACAGCGGCCGCATCGCGGTTGGACTCGACGATGCGCTTGTTGCGATCTTCCGTCGCTTCAACAGCCTGCATTTTGCGATTCGTGGGAACGATCGACAAACGCACATTGTTCTGCATCGCCCACTCGGCCGCCATGGTTTCCGCGCCATGTGCCTGACCAAGAACGATAATCGATACTTTGTGCCGTTGAGTGTATTCGCGAAGAGTCTTGGAGAGCAGTTGCTTATTCTGGAAGTCTTGGGATCCACATACAATAATCTTCATTCGGCTCCGTTCTTACGAAATTTCTCCTGGGGAGGAATTTATCGACACTAACAGAATTTGACTAAATTGACAAGCCTGGAATGCTGATCTTCTGCAGACGCGGGCTCAAAAAAAGGATTTTCACGTATAAATTGGCACCTCAGGAAGGGCGCTACCTCAAAAAGTAAGAGTCGATCTTCACGTTTTGCGCCGAAACAGTTGTGTTGAAGTCACAAGTGGCTGCGCTGCTTTCGGAGCCTCATGATGATCCGTATTCCGGGCTACACAATCAAAGACGAGATTTTTGTTTCGAAGCATTCAAAAATCCTTAAGGCCGTGCGTGAAAAAGATCAGAAGCCGGTGATCATCAAAGTCCTCGTCCAGCTTGAGAGGAGTGGGCACGAAAAAGCGGGTTTGAAGCGTGAATTTCGGCTCCTGAATCTCGTGGATTCGCCCTTTGTCATTCAGGCCCTCGAATTTTTGGACAGCCCCCAGCTGGTGGCCATAGTCCTCGAGGATTTTGAGGCCATCGACACCGCCCGGTATATGGAAGCGAGGCCCTTTACAGTCCTGCAGGCGACCCGGATCGCACGTGCCACGGCTCAGGCGCTCGCCGCGCTGCACGAGAAGAAGATCATCCACAAGGACATTACCCCGCGGAATATTCTGGTTCATCCGACGACGCTGGAAACCAAAATCATCGACCTGGGTATTTCCTCGGAGCTCGAGCAGGAGAGCCAGGAGATCCCGACCGAAGGCCAGCTCGAAGGCAGCCTGCCTTATATTTCGCCGGAACAGACCGGTCGCATCTCCCGCGCCCTGGATTATCGAACCGACTTCTATTCGCTCGGGATCACCTTCTTTGAACTGATCACAAGGCAGCCGCTGTTCACGGCCGCGGATCACCTCGGTTATGTGCATTGCCACCTCGCGGAAAAGCCGCGGCGGGCGGATCAGGTGAATCCCAAGGTGCCACGGGCGATCGCCGATATTATCGCCAAACTCGTGACCAAGGATCCGGAAGGACGCTATCAAAGCTCCTACGCTCTGATCGCTGACCTGGATCGCTGCTGTCAGGAATTGGAAAGCACGCAAACGGTGGCCGTCTTTCCCATCGCCCAAAACGATATCCCGGAAAAGTTCACGCTGACGCAAAAGCTCCATGGTCGCGAGCAGGAACTGAGGGTTCTCCTCAGCGCCTTCGATACCGCCTGCCAGGGAAGCTGTGAACTCCTGCTCATCAATGGACGTTCGGGTATTGGGAAATCGCGCTTCGTTGGTGAATTGAAGGCCAGGATCTTCGAAAAGCGAGGCTTCTTCATCCAGGGCAAGTTCGAACAGTTTGCCCGTAATTCACCCTTGAGTACTCTGCCTTCGATCCTCACCGGGCTGGCCGAGGATATCGTGCGACGTCCTCAGGACGACTACCGGGTCCTGCGGGAAAACCTTGTCAAATCCTTGAATGGCAATGGCCAGCTGGTCATCAACTTCGCCCCTGATTTTGAATCCATCCTGGGGCGGCAGCCGGATCTGCAGGAGTTGAATACGGAACAAAAGCAGGCTCGACAGCGGCTGACGCTGGTCAGTCTGTTCCGGGCCTGCGCGCAGCGCAACCATCCGCTGGTGATGTTCCTCGATGACCTGCAGTGGGCGGATACTGCTTCGATCAGCCTGATCCGTGATCTGGTCCAGTCGAACCAGATTCGACACCTGGTTATCATCTGCGCCTGGCGTGATAATGAGGTGGACCCGGCTCATCCCTTCACCCGCATGATTCAATCGCTGGAGGAGGAGGGCTTTCAACCGGGCAGCCTGACCTTGGGTCCGATCGATCAGGATGCGGTCGCTCACCTTATTGCCGAGGCTGTGCATCGGCGCAAGGACGAGGTCGGCGATCTGGCCCGGATCATCCACACCAAGACTGAGGGCAGCCCGTTCTTCATCAAGGAATACCTCACCGATCTCTTCTATGAAAACCTTATTCATTTCGATCGTCAGAGTGGAAGCTGGCTGTGGGATATCGAAAAGATCAGAAGGCATCCGGTTCCGGACGATGTCGTCGCGTTCCTGATCGAGAAACTGAGAAAACTTCCGGCCGCCGCGGTCGAGGCGCTGCAGATAGCGGGCTGCCTGGGCAATGAATTTGACCTTAAAACGCTGGCGCTGGTGCTCGAGCGGAATCGCGCTCAGGTTCTCAGGGACCTTGAACCGGCCATCAAAACCGATCTCGTGATTCCCCTCGACCGCCACTACCGTTATGTGTCCGATACGGAAGGTGAGTCCGATGCAAACGAAACGAACGTATTGTTAAAATTCCAGCACGACAGAATCCAGCAGGCCTCCTGCGATTCCCTGGATCCGCAGGTGAAACAGAAAACCCATCTCAAGATTGCCCGCATGCTGGCCGCGGACGCAGGTCGTGCGGACAAGCCGGTGGAGCTCGCCCGGCATTACAGCGAAGCCCTTCATCTGATCACGACGCGGGAGGAACGGCACTTCGCCGTCAGAGTCCACCTGGAGGCATCCAGGATCGCAAAGAATTCCGCATCCTTTCAGGCGGCTTTCAATCTCGTCAAAGCTGCGGAAACCCTTCTGCAGGATGACACCTTTGAGACGGCCTATGAGCTGAAAAGCGCCACGCTGTTCGAACTCTGTGATCTGGCCTTCTTCACGGGCCAGGCGGATCTGGCCCAGGAGTATGGCCAGGAGCTCATCGCCAACGCAAGGACGGATTTGGAAAAGGTTCGCATCTTTGATCTTCAGATGACTCACTTCGAAGGCCTCTATATGCATCGCAAGGGGCTGAAGATCTTTGCGGAAGCCAACAAGGTCCTCGGCATCAAACTGCCGGCCAGGCCCAATGATCTCCATGTTCTCCAGGAAATCATCAAGGTCAAGCTCGCTCTTCGCGGCAAGACGGATCAGGATCTTCTCGAAGGCGCGGCCATCCAGGATCCGATGCTGCAGTACAGGATTCGCCTGCTGATCATCTGCTGCATTTTCCATTATTGGCAGAATGATAAGAATGCCTCGCTCCTCTACGTTCTGAAGGCTATCCAGCTCTCCCTGCGCCACGGGCTGACGGCTGAGGTGTCCTACGTCTACGCAACCTATTCCATCCTCCTCCACTTTTTAGGTGACATGAAGGAGGCCAGGCGATTCGGTGAAGCGGCCCTGGCCGTGGCGGAGCGATATGAAGACCTGGCCTGGAAATCAAAAACCTATCTGCTCTATGAAGGCTTTATCTATTTCTGGCATTTCAACCAACGGCAGATCCTTCCTGTCATTCAAAAATCCAATGACTATGCCCTGCGATCGGGCAATAAATTTTCCTTCCTGTCTTTCCACCAGCTGGCCAGCTATCCGCCGCTCAACCACGTTGACGATTTTATTACGACGGTGGACCAGCACGAAAAGGCCATCAAGGAATCCCAGAGCGCCGATATCATTCTGGGCACGCGCCTCGGCAAGGGTGTTTATTACAATCTGAAGGGACTGACGGCCGGGCCTGACAGTCTGGACTGGGAAGGTTACATTGAACAAAGGGATGGCAAATCCTTCTCGTCAGCAGCCTATGAAGCCATACCCAATATCTACAGGGCCAAGGTTCTCTATTTTAATGGTCAGATGGAACAGGCCTATGCCGAAATCAGGACCACCTATGGTCATCTGGCTCTGGTCGGGAATATCGAGGAGTTCTGGGCCCATTTCCTGTTTTTTCTGATCGGTGCCGCCCGATATTCTACCGTCTCCCCGGGGCAGAGGCTCGGCATCCGTTATAAGTTGGGCGTGATTCATGGAAAAATGAAAAAATGGGCCCGGCATAATCCCGCCAATTTCCAGTATGCGACCCTGCTCTTTGAGGCGGAATATGCCCGGCTGCGCGGCCGGCCTTTTCTTGATACGCTGAGGCTCTATGATGCTGCCATAGCCGAAGCCCGCAGCTACTCCAAGGAAGTGGAATGCATCGCGGTCCTCACCGCGTTCCGTTATATCAAAGCGGTCGGGACGGAAAAACTCCAGGACGTTTACCTGGCTCAATGCCTCAACGCCCTGCTGCAGTTTGGTGCCACGAGAGTTTTCAATCGGGTCAAGGACGAGCATCCGAGGATATATGCGCGGGCTGCGGCCCAGGGTCTTGTTCAGCATGCGGACGTTTTACCCGAAGACGGTCTGCCTCAATCGGTCTCCATGCTGTTGACCCAGAAAGATCTGACCATGACCACGGCGATGGCCGGCAGGTCAGGTGGCATCAGTCTTGATCTCAATACGGTTATGAAGGTCTCCCAGTCGTTGTCATCGGAAATCAGTGTGAAAGGCCTTCTGTCCCGGCTGCTCGGATTTCTCGTGGAAAACTCCGGCGCCGAGAAAGTCCTTCTCATCACGATCGACGACAATGACCGGCAATTTCATGTTCGCGCCAGGAAGCTTTCCAAAGCCCATGCGGAGGATTTTGAACGGGAGAAGGCACGGAGCTGTCCTGCGCTCTCCCAGAAGCTGCTCGAGTCCTTTACCCGCCTTCCCAAAGCGGTCATTATCCATGATGCGCGGGAAGACAAGCACCTGAAGGACGATCCGTATATTCACGAAAACAAGGTGCTGTCCATTCTGCTAACGCCCATCATGCGCATGGGGCGCCTGGCAGGATTGATTTATCTTGAAAACAACAGCGTGCCGGGCGCGTTTAACAGCGAACGGGCCCGCATCGTCGATTTCCTGGCCTCGCAGGCTGCGGTATCGCTGGAAAGCGTCGAGCTTTATGAGCAGCTTGAGGAGAAGGTGCGCGAGAAAACCGAGGAAATCAAGCTGATCATGGCCAACATTCAACAGGGTATCCTGACCGTGCATCCGGACAAAACTATCGGCGAGCACTATTCCAGGTATCTCGAGGATATCTTCGAGACGGAACAGATCTCAGGGCAGAATATCGCGCAGTTCCTGTTCCATCGCTGTGAGCTGAATGCGGATGAAAAATCGCAGTGCCTCTCCGTGCTTGAGGCCAGCCTTGGCGAGGACATTCTCAACTATCAGATGAACCATGAGGGCCTGATCCCCGAACTGACATTCCATGGCAGGACGGGCCGCAAGGTTCTGGCTTTGGAATGGCACCCCGTGGCCGATGAAGCCCGCAGGGTGGAAAAGATTCTGGTGACCATCCGCGATGTAACGGAATTGAGAGCACTTGAAGGTGAAGCCCGCCTCGGCCGCGAAGAGATGCGGATGGTGAATGAAATAATGACGATAGGCCTTAAGCCCTTTGAAGATTTCCTGACGGCGGCCCGCGGACACCTCGACGAAATCGAGAGAATTCTGGGCGAATCCCGGCTCGAGACTCAGGCCATCAATCGGGCTTTTATCGCCTACCATACGCTGAAGGGAGCATCGCGCAGCCTGGGGTTGCGGCAGCTGGCCCATGAGGTTCATCAGGCCGAAGATTATCTTGCGGCCCTGCAGCAGGATCTTGTCAAGGTTGACCCCGAACGACTGCGACATGATTTGCGGGCTGTGCGCCAGGCCTTTGGGCTCTATGAAAACACGGCCAGGACGCGACTGGGTCGCAATCCGGAGGGCGGTTTGACAATGCCGATGATCAGCCGTTATCTGCAGGCTCTTGAGGGCCTGAATCCCGACAATTGCGACGAGGTGCGCGAGGAACTCTGGGACGGCCTGGCCCGGTTATACTATACGCCTTGTCACAAGCTTTTCACGGACGCGGTGGCGGAATTGCCCCGCCTGGCCAGAGACCTTGGCAAGGCCGAACCGATGGTGACCCTGCCGGATTCTGAGATCGCCTTCACACCGGAAGGTACCCGTCTGCTCAAGGACGTGCTGATACACCTCGCTCGCAATGCCATGGATCATGGCATCGAGACGCCTGAAGTCAGGGCCAAGGCGGGCAAGCCGGGTCAGGGTCATCTGATGGTCGCGCTTGAGGCGGCCGACGATGGCACGCTCACGCTGCGCGTTCAGGATGATGGCCAGGGTTTGAATGTGGAAGCGATTCGGCGCCGGGGCTTTGAGAAAGGCCTGCTGGCCGCGGAGCCCGCACCCGATCTGGCGACGGTCTGCCAGCTCATTTTCCATCCCGGTCTTTCATCCAAGGAAACGGCCAATGACATTTCCGGTCGTGGGGTGGGGATGGACGCGGTCAAAAGTTATCTCGAGGATCATGGGGCCCGGGTTCGTCTGGAACTCCGCGAACCGAATGCGAGGGGTTATGTTCCCTTCGTCCTGGTGATCGACCTTCCTCCGCACCTCTTCCGAGCGCAGCTCGACAAAAACCAGCAGTATAGTCTCGCCGGCTAGGTGCCCTCCAACTCACAGGATTGTCCAGAATTCCAACGCCTTGTCTCGCCTCTCTTCAGGGGGAGGGCATTACGGTCCTGCGATCATTGGCAAAAAATTAGGAACGGGTCTTGCTGAGCGGATTTTTAGAAACCACGAAGCCGAGGCCGAACATGATGAAACCGCATTTGATTCTCGCTCTCCTCGCGATGTTAAGCGCCTGTTCCGACTCCTACAAACCCAGTTTTGAACGCAATCCCCCGCCGACAGAATCCACGTTACCAGCTGATTCGGAAGCGACCGACACATCGGAAACCGGATCCGACCCAGCCGATGCGTCTGATGATTCCAACACGGCGACCGATACGAACCCGGTCACGCCAGAGCCCAAGCCAGACCCAACGCCGACTCCAGCGCCGCAATTTACTGTTGATCCTGAGACTCTCAGTTTCCCCGTTGTCTTTCATCTGGGTGGTTCCAACGTCTGGCAAAGCGAGGAAAAGCTCCGCCCGGTGATTGCCGAAGCGCAGCGCATTCTGCAGCAGGCGAAAATTGAAATCCTGCCGACCTATACGACCGATATGAATCCTACGGAAAATATGGATGTGTTTTTCGTTCCGCAGATTCCCAATAACCCGGGAGTCAATGGCATCAGCTATGGAGGCGGAGCGCCTTTGGAAATCTATGTGATCGATAACGTCGGTCTCAACAAGGTCGATGACCAGCGTCCCGCCGATGCCCCGGCTCCCCGTTATTTCAAGGGAGCCAAGCCTGGTGACAAGATTCCTGTCTCGGCCGATGAAGCGGAACAGGGACGGACCACAGCCCATGAAATCGGCCATCAACTGGGTTTGCCGCATCGGCAGAACACGACCAACCTTCTGGCCAGTGGGACCACAGGCTGGACCTTGAACGCGGCTGAAATCGCCACCGTTCGCGCGACAGCCTTGGATAAATTCAAGGCGAAGTTTGTGCAGACTTTGCCTTAATACGCAGCGGGGACCCGCCGGTCCCCCGAATGCCACACGATCGCCCCCGATGAAATTGTTTGCAGCTTAAGATCTCAGGATGCCGTCAGCGTCTGTCATACGCGACGATTTCGTTGCGGCGCCCCGCGCGCGTCCTGCGACCAGGAAATCTCCACGTTGTCCGGCGGGAGACAGCACAACACGGCTGCAGCCGAGCAATGGGGAAAAATTTCTTATCGCCAGGTTTGTTTTTTTCCTGTATTAAATTTTTCAAGAAAGATAGTGAAAGATACAACTCATCCAACAGCTCGGGTGACCGGGGATTTTTTTTTCAAAAAATCCAGCGCCAGCTATTGTGGATGAAACGATGGGGGTCTCATGAATAAACGGATTTTGATGATTTGCGCTCAAGTGTCACTTCTAGGCGTGACGGCCTGCGGGATTCAGGGAGAAGGGAAGCAGGATGCTTCCCTGAAGACCTTGTCGATCGATCCCAGCCTCAAGGATAAGGTCGCATTAAAAGCCTGTATGGACCTTGCCACATGCAAACAGGATGAAGTCACATTCGTCCATGCGCCGGACGGAAAAACCTTTGAGCGTGGCTATCGGGAGGATGGTTTCATCAGTTTCAAGGACAACAAGATTCTGTGGAACGGTCAGGACAAAGAGGTTGAGATCGGTAAATTCGCCAACAACGCGGTCACAGCCTTGTGCAGCCAGGAGTTTGAGGACGTTTGCGATCTGGAACTCTCCGTCAAACACCCGAATGATGCTTCCGAGAACCAGGAGCCCTTCTATTTTGTGACGTTCCGTTTGCGCCAGCCTGGTGAGATGATCCGCAGCGGGGCCGGAGACAGCTATCACAAAAGCCTTTTGAACTATGTGATCCAGTCGCCCAATCAGGAAAACGCCGGGACATGCAACCTGATGGCCGCCACGGGAGCCCTGGAAATTCTCCTGAACCAGTGGAAGGACGCCGAGGGGAAGACGGTGGACACCTCCAACGACGGCGCTTCGGACCTTTCGGAACCCTATACGATCAATACGGCGATCGGTTATGGTTATGGAGACACACTCGCTCCGATCATGGCCTTCAACCATAACGGCAATGGAGCCGTTCTGAGCAAGGACTTTCCCTTTGTGAATAGCTATGATGGCTACGATGCCCAGATCAACTGGAATCGACCCACTCCGGATGTCTACAGGGTTGCCGTTCCCACCATCAAAGGGACCTCGTTTTTTGGTGGAACCACGCTGAACGACAATACCAAGTGGGCCGTCACCGTCATGGACGAGGCCCAGGTTGAAACGGTGAAGAGCGAATTGCGGAAAAATCGCCCCGTTCTGGTCACCTACAATCATAGCGACTTCTGGCATGTGGTCGTCGTGGTCGGTTATGATGATGAGCTTTCAGAAAACTGCCAAATGGTTCGCAGCTACTACAACAAGGCCAAAGCTCTGTACGGTGCGAAAGTCAAGGCTGCTGTGGATCGCGACGGTGGCTGCCGCGAAAAGGGAGTGTTCTACGTAAGAGATTCCCTGGGGCCCGGGGCTCGTTCGCCTAAATACAGCGTGCGGTCCTACGATTGGCTCAAGTATCTCGGCAACCATATTATTTCTGTGCATCAGTAAGCGCCGGGACCGACCCTGGTCGGTCCTTTCCTACAGCCTGCCTGCCTCACCCCCGCCCGGTATGGACACACACAGCCTTCAGCAATCCGGCCACATTAATGGGTTTGGTGATGTGATCACTGCAGCCGATGGAAATGGCCCGTTCCCTCTCCTCAACCATGGCGGCCGCTGACAGGGCCACGATCGGCTTTTGATAGCCGTGGCGGCGTAACTCGGCGGTGGCCCGGAAACCATCCTTAACGGGCATCTGAAGGTCCATGAGCACGATATCGTAATCCTGCACGAGGGCCTTTTCGACCCCGATCTGTCCATTTTCGGCAAGATCAACCTTGGCACCGTTACGGAAAAGGATCTGACTGATCAGATGCTGATTGTCCGGCACATCCTCGACGACCAGCACACTCACGCCCTGTAAAAGTCTGGCATTGAAGCTGGAAGAATCGCCTGCCGCTTTTGGAAGGTCCACCGTATCCAGAAAGGAACCTTCGGGTAGCTTCGCCTCAATCGTGATGACAAAGGTGGAGCCGACACCCAGCGCACTCTCCTGGAGATAAAGGCTGCCACCGAGAGTCGTGGCCAGGCGTCGGGAAAGGACGAGGCCCAGGCCTGTGCCGCCGTACTTTCGCGTCGTGGACGCATCGGCCTGCATGAAGGGTTGGAAGAGCTGCGACTGCTGTTCCTCTGGAATTCCACGCCCGCTGTCCTTGACTGTGAACTGCAGCTTTAGATGACCGCTGTCACTGTCCACAACCGTCATCACGTGAATTTCCACCAGACCCCTTTGCGTGAATTTGATGGCATTGCCGATAATATTCAGCAGGATTTGTTTGAGACGCGTGGGATCGGTAACCAGAGTGCGCGGAACATTGGGGCTGACCAGAAGGTTGACCTCAATGCCCTTGTCAAAGGCCTGTTGCTTCATGGGACGCATGACATCAGTCAGGAGATCCGGGAGTGACGTGCGAACGCTTTCCAAAACCAGCCGCCCAGCCTCGACCTTGGAAAGATCCAAAATATCGTCGATGATCTGGAGGAGCAATTTTCCATTGCGTTGAATCGCATCGACAAATTCCTCCCGATCCTCATCGGTCGTACAAGGGTCCAGCAAAAGATCGCCGAAGCCCATAATGGAATTCAAAGGCGTTCGAATTTCGTGGCTCATATTCGCCAGAAAATAACTTTTCGCCCGGTTTGCCGCTTCAGCATCGTCCGACTTCTTCTTGTATTTTTCGAGGAGGTCCCGCATTTCATACTGCCGCATCCTGGTTTTTAAAGCACCGCGAACGACGCTCAGGAGCGTGATCAGCCGGACGGGTCGATCGAGAAGGGTCACGTTACGAAGTTCGTCAATCGCCCTGATGATTTCATAGCTGGCCTCCGTCATCTCACCTTCACGGGTCAACACGATAATCGGGATATCCGACCACTGGGGCTGAAGGGAGAGTCTCTGTTTAAGCGGCTGCAAACCGAAGGGAAAAATCATCTCCTCGGCGATCAGGAGCGCGCCGGCGCCCTTTTTGATTTCCGTTTCGAGTTCCTCGATGGAGGCGCAGACCTTGCCCAGCAGATTCGCTTCGTTGAGCACCCGCAGCGTTATCGTCGCATCCGCGTCGGAAGCAGCCAGTATCACGACCCTTAAATCGTTCGTCGTTTCATGATTCACGGCCGTTATCCTTTTCCCCTCCCAATATCTGCGGTACGCCGGCTAGGATTCCATGGAAGTTTTCGAGAGGGAGACCCACCACGAGCCCGTTGGCCGTTAGTTTATATTCCCGAATCGCAGTTTCATGTCCGCCGCTTCGTCGTTTGACCACCGAAATGGCTTTTTTTACACTGCCAAAGGCTTCGAAATAACGAAGCATGATCACCGTGTCGGCCAGATAACTCACATCAAAAGGAGCCTGCATGGCTGACCCGATCATGCCATGCTGGGCGACGATCATAATGGTGACAACACCCTTCTGGTTGAGGTAAGTCAGGAGTTCGTGCAGCTGGATGACAAGAAATTTTTCCTCGGGCATGGCATTCAGGTAGCCGTTGAGGCTGTCGATCACCACCGTGCGGGCGCCGTCCTTCTCCACAGACTCGCGGACGTAATGAACGAATTCACCGGGCGAGAGTTCCGCGGGATCAATTTGCCTTAGTTTGATGTGACCGCTCACCAGGTATTCGGGGAAGCGCGAGCCCGTCGCCTCGGCCCGTTCCAGGAGTGTGTGAATATTTTCATCAAAGGCGAAGAAGGCGACCTGTTCGCCGCGCTGGGCCGCGTTGGTAGCATGTTGCGTCGCGAGTGCGGACTTGCCTGAACCGGCCGGGCCGATGACCAGTGTGCTGGTTCCCGCTGTCAAGCCACCTCCCAACAGCTGATCCAGTTCATGAATGCCTGTTGACGCGAGAGACCGCGCGTAAGATTGTCGGGCCGCCTGGTTCCCGTGTTCGGCCGCCACGAGGCGTGGGAAGACGGCCAGCCCGCCTTTTTCAATCGTGAAATCATGAAAACCGCCGCGAAATTTAACACCGCGGAGTTTGATCACACGCAGCCGACGCCTTTCTGCGCCGTACAGAGGGGAAAGCTGTTCGAGCATGACAACGCCATGCGCCAGGCTTTGCAGCTGAAGATCACCATCCGACGACGTGCGATCTTCGAGCAGAAGGACCGTACAATTTCGGCCGATAAAGAATTGCTTGAGGCCCAGGATTTGCCGGCGATACTTCAGGGGATCTCGCGCGAGAAGGCGCATTTCAGACAGCGAGTCGAAAACAACCCGCGCGGGATTGACCCTTTCGACTTCAGCCAGGATCGATTTGGTCGTACCTCCGAGTTCAACTTCGGAGGGATGAAAAAACGTGTAATGACCGCCCGGCGTCAGCTTTTCTTCCGGGAGCGCCAGCTCGTGAATGGTGATGTTATCCAGGGACCAGCCATGGGACGCCGCAACAGCCGTCAGCTCATCCTTGGTTTCTGATAGCGTGACGTAAAGGCCGGACTCACCCAGGCGAATGCCCTCCAGGAGAAACTGGAGAGCCAGAGTTGTCTTGCCGGAACCCGGATCCCCTTCAATCAGATAAACGCGTTTCCTGGGAAAGCCGCCACAAAGGATATCGTCCAGACCAGAGATTCCCGTCGCCGCGCGTGTGTCGTCCTGTGTCTTGTGATGGCTCTCGTCGTTCATAATTTGAAGTCCTTGCGTCATATACGATCGATAGACCGCGCAGATCCGACCCACAGATGGGAGCTCGCTGCCTATCACAAGTGCTGTTTATTTGAGTTATAATCGTGTTTGGTGACGTTGTGCGTGAAGGCGCCTGCCCCACAAGTTTTAACGTCTTCAGTCAAAAAAAGCATGCAAAGATTGGGCTAGCCAGCTGTCCTTTCCCGACGCAGCAGTCCTTCCCATGGCTGTAAGTCATAAACTCCTTGGCATAAGTGCAAAACTATCCTAATCGTTGCTAAAGAGAATTTGATGAGACTCAATGAAAGGATAAGACAGACATGGCTCTGTTGAAAAAACCATATTCACTGAGTTGGCATCTTGTCATTCTCGTGCTCTCCGCCCTTGTCCCGGCCTTTCTGTTTTCCTCCATCATGGTGAACTGGCTCGGCAGACTGGAACGTCAGGCCAGTGAGCGAACCCTGCTTCAGTCCGCTCAGGGTTTGGGCTCCTCGGTGGATCAGGAAATTGAGGCGACGATTCGCACACTGCAATCGCTTGCTGTCTCTGTGCATCTTGAACAGGGGAACCTCGAAGCTTTTCATGCCGAAGTTGTCCGGATCCTTCAGTCCCAGCCCTCATGGCTCACGGTTCTGGTTCATGATACCGAAGGACACATTCTGATCAATGCCGCCCGTCGCTATGGCGAAAAACTTACGGGACCGGCCGACGCCGCAAGTTTCAAACAGGTGGTCGACACGAAAAAACCCACTGTAGGACATATCGCGCGCGGACCACGGGGTCGCCATGCTTTTCCGATACGCATTCCCGTCTATGTCGGTGATTCGCTGGTCTATATCCTGTCCGCTGTTATCGCGACGGACTCCTTGCAGAACATCATCGAGCAAAAATCAGATACCACAGGGGAGGAATGGACCCGGACCATCGTGGATACTCAGGGCACGGTAGCCGCTCGATCGAAGAATCCCGATGAATTTATTGGCCAGCCCGCGCGGACCTCTTTCTTGAATGCCATAGCGGGCGAAGATGAGGGTTTGGTGCGGGACCGCGCGTTTGAAGGGAAAAAAGTCTATATTGCCTATTATCGAACGCCGATTGCCGGCTGGACAGCGTCCATCGCTGTGCCGGTCGAAGTTCTGGAAGGCATGGGTCTGCGTTCCATGAACCTGACGATGACGGCCGGAATTTTTTTGCTGATCGTCTTTGGTGGAATTGCTCTCCTTTATTCCCGCCGCCTGGCGAAGAATATCCGATCCGCAGCGGACGGCGCCAAAGTCCTGGCGAAAGGAGAGGTTCCCGTTGTGAAGTCATCTCTCGTGGGTGAAGTGGAACAGCTGCGGGACTCACTGCTTTGTGCCGCTCAGCTTTTGCAGCAGAGGGAAAAAGACCTGAAGGAGCACCTCACGCAGGCGCAGACGGCCCGGGCGGAAGCGGAAAATGCCAACCAGGCCAAGAGTGAGTTTCTCGCCAACATGAGCCACGAGCTGCGGACACCGCTCGGTGTGGTGCTGGGTTTTGCCGAATTGCTCGCCATTCAGGAGAATACTCCCGCCGAGCGCGAACACTGTCTGGAGATCCTGCAACGTAATGGTCAGCATCTCCTGCGACTCATCAATGACATTCTGGATCTTTCCAAGGTTGAAGCGAGCAAGCTCACCGTGGAAAACGTTGATTTCTCGCTGCCGGATTTGATTTCCGAGGTGATTGCCGAGTTCAAGCCCCAGGCCATGGAAAAAGGCATTGATTTAACCGTGACGTCAGACGGTCCCATTCCGGAGGTTGTGAATTCCGATCCTTTGCGCTTGCGGCAAATCATTTACAACATCCTCGGCAATGCGATTAAATTCACGGAAAAAGGCCAGGTGCGTCTGCATATGATAGCGAATGGTCGCGATTTCAAGCTGGTGATTCAGGACAGCGGCATCGGCCTCAGCGCCGAACAGCAACAGCGCCTCTTTTCGCCCTTTACCCAGGCCGATGGCAGTCACACGCGGAAATACGGTGGAACGGGCCTGGGTCTGGCCCTTTCCAAAAAAATTGCGCAGCTTCTGGGAGGGGATGTGCAGCTGCTGCAAAGCAGTCCCGGTCTCGGCTCAACATTTCAGATTCAGATCAAGGTGGAAACGTCGGATCGAACGAAACTCACCTCGCGTTTTGTGGAACCGAAACCCCAGGCCGTCCAAAGCATTGCGGGGGTGAAGGCCCTGCTGGCCGAGGATTCCCCAGACAACGTGACCCTGATCGTCGCCCATCTGAAACGGGCCGGTGTTCAGGTCGATGTGGTCGAAAACGGTTTGGAGGCGGTGGAAAGGTTAAAGGACGGGATTTATGACATCGTGTTGATGGATATTCAAATGCCGCTGATGGATGGCTATCAGGCCGTCACCAGGCTGCGGACAGCGGGCTGCACACTTCCTATCGTGGCTCTTACGGCTCATGCCCTCACCGAGCATAAGGATAAAGCCTTGGCGGCCGGCTTTTCTGATTATATAACGAAGCCGGTGCAGCCTGATCGGCTCATTTCCCTCATGGCAGGAAAACTCAAGCCCATTCCAAGTAAGGTGTCTGTACGATGAAGAAAGCACGCATTGGATTTCCGCTTCTTTCGTTCCTGATTTCCCCCTATCTTATGGCCGCTGATGCCGCGCCGGCAGGAAAAGCGGTTCCCTGTCAAAAGCAGTCAGGATTTGCCGCGATTGTCCACGGGGGTGCCGGCGACTGGGATTTCAAAAAGAAAAATGAAGCCGCCTATCGCGCGGCCATGGAGGATGTGATGCGCCGCCTGCATAAAAAACTGCAGGCAGGTGGCACGGCACTGGATGCCGTGACCGAAGCCATCGTCATACTCGAAGATGATCCCCTGTTCAATGCCGGGCGCGGGTCCATCGCCAACAGCGTGGGCAAGCACGAACTGGATGCTTCGATTATGGATGGCACCAATCTTAAAGCGGGCGCTGTGGCCGCGGTGACCCGGATTAAAAATCCGATCCTGGCCGCCCGCTCGGTCATGGAGCAGTCGGAACATGTGCTGCTCGTGGCTGGTGGGGCGGAGGACTTTGCCGCGAAGCATGAGATTCGTATGGTGAAGCCCGAATACTTCGATGTGAAGGAAAAGAAGGCTTTTGTGAAGCCCCCGAAGAATGAAGAAAAATTTGGAACGGTGGGGGCCGCGGTTCTGGATCGCTGTGGAAACCTGGCCGCTGGAACGTCAACCGGAGGCTATGATGGCAAGCTCCCTGGCCGTGTCGGGGATTCGCCGATCATCGGCGCCGGAACCTACGCGGATAATCGCAGCGCAGCGATTTCGGCGACCGGTCATGGCGAGTATTTTATCCGCTATGCTGTGGCCCATGATATCACCGCGCGCATGCGTTATCAGGGTCAGACCCTGGCGCAGGCGGCGGATGCCTTGATCAAGGATGAACTGGTGAAAGCCGGTGGCTCAGGTGGAATTATTGCTGTGGATAAGGACGGCCGGACTCATGCGGCCTACAATTCCAAAGCGATGCTGCATGCAACCGTTCATGCGGATGGAAAGATTACGGTCAAGTTTCAGTAAGCGCTGGCTGCGAGGCCCCAGGCACGTGAGCCTCGCAGCCTGACGATCAATTCTCCCGCACCCTGCCCGCGAGCCAGGTGGGAATGCAAAAATAATTCACACTGATCGCGGGATTGTATCCATTCGCACGCGGCACCGGATAGATGGTCCGCGTTTGGGTTGTATAGCTGGGATGGACCCAGTAACCCGCACGCTCCAGGCAGGCCCGCCAGCTCAGACGATCGGTTTCCTTATCGTATTCATAGGCCGGGCGCAGGCCCTGACCTGAAATTTCATGCACGAAACGGAAGCCTGCGTGATAGGTGTTCCAGCCGGTGTGGAGGAGATCGTCATCACTGAGGGCGGATTCCTCGGTGAAAATCAGGAGGATCCCGGCTTCATTGTAGCCTTTGAAGACGGCGATCATTTTCTCGTTGGTCTGCGATCTGATTTCATGGAAACCGTTCCCCACCACCATGATCGCCCCTTGGACCGACACGCCCCAGGCTTCCAGCGGTTTGATGAGGTAGCCCGGATCACCGATATCGGCTTTCCTGACAAAGCGCATGTTGGGTGGCAGCTCCCCGCGCTTTTGGGCTTCGACAGCCCGATCGATCGCTGCGTCCTCAAGATCCGCACCGAAATATTGAATGGTATCGGCCCCACTGCGGGCATACCGCTGCCGGGTCGCTTCTCCCTGGCCCACCGCATGTTCGATGAACACTTTCATCTGGAAATTATGCCGAGCCATGAAGCGATCGATGCTGTCATTGATCATCAGGAAGGTCTTGCGGTTCGCATCCTGACTCGCTGCGACGTTCTCCCCGCGCGCGACCCAGGTCTGCCCTCTCTGGCCCTGGAGGAGAGCGGAATGATGTTTCATGTATTCGTGATAGGCGTGGATGATTCCAAAGGGTCCGGGGCCGCGTTCGAGCACACGCCGGCCGAGGGCTGTGGGTTTGCTGCCTTCATGGACAAGACCCGCCTGCATCAGGCAGGCGTTCATGAGATGGGACAGGACCACCTTCTCGGGTATGACGCATTCCGGACTCGCCTGATGGTAGGGGCTATTGCGCCAGGCAAGGAGGAGTGGAACAAGACGATAACCGAGTTCCATTTCAAGCCGCCCGGGGATCCAGTTGGGAGCCGGCTTGAGCTCCTCGGGCATCGTGAGGAAATCGGTGAGCTGCTGCCGGTCCTCCCGGCTAATAGTCTGCCCGGCGAAGCACTGGTTTAAGAGAGGCAGCCAATTGACAGGAGCGGCCGGATCAAGCGGCTCAAATGCATCGATCAGGTTTTGAATCTGCGGATGGGACGTCAGCGCGCAACCATCGTCTCCGTCAGCATCCGTGACCACAGCGCGACTTTTCAGGAAATGAAAATCGTAGCGCAGCTGCTGGATGCTCAGGCCCTGGCTGGAGGCCAAATCCTGAAGGCAAACGACCTTGCGTGATTGGAGCAGCTTCAGGATCCCCGCTCGATGATGACTCGTCAGAATATGTTTCATCAGCCAGAGATCGGTCGGTGCGGTCACCGCAGCCGTTTGAATCACCGTCTCGAGAACCTTGATGGCCCGAAGCCAGGATTCGACCGCCTGGCTCGAGGGTGGGGTGGTGCGCGCTATTCCTTCCTCGATCGTCTGTAACCAGTCCAGCAGAGCCGAGCCCTGTGTGAAGAGGTGCGGGACGTTCGTCATCCACAGGTGAAAGGAAATTTCCGATATCGTCGGAAAACCGGCGCTCGACATTCCTGTCTCGCCCTGGATGATGGCGGCGAGGATTTTGTGATGGGGAGACGCCGCGAACCCCTCGATGTCTTCAACTGAGACCATGGATGCTCTCCCTGACTTCGCATGAGACTGACAGCAGATTAGCTGAAGTGCCCGGAATATCATAGACTTGAAATCTCATAGTACGGTGTGGCTGTTTTTTAGACAAGCCCCCTGGATCATCTGAGGTTTTCTGTTGAGGCCAAACTATGTAAAGATTTCTGGACAAGGAAAAGAGGCAGCCGATGAAGAAGCAATCCCATGTCGTGATCCAGGCGGTAAAAAGGTCCAAATGGCTGATTGTGGTCCTAGGGCTTGGACTTATCGTCGCTTTTGTTTATGTCCTTCAAACGCCGGAGTACGCCCTCTATCGCATCAGCCGCGCCGCCGCACGCCGCGATCTGGCCACGTTCTATTCCTACGTCAATCTCCCTGCTGTGATCCGCTCCATCGAGGATGCGGAAAACTCCAGACGCATTCGTGAGTCAGCCCGAAGCGGGTGGGAGGCGCTGGCGAGTACGATCGAATCCAATGTGGGTCAGGTGTTGAAACCGCAGCAGCTGCATCTGGTTCAGAGAGAAATAGAAGCGCGGTTCAGGGATACCAGGCTTCCGGATCCAGCCGATGCGATCCTGGGCAATCTGCTGGCCACGCGGGATTTTTTTCGTGAGGCGACCGTTTTCGAAATTGGTTCCGTGGCGCGACGGGGAGCAGGGGCTTTGGCCAACCTTGAGGTTCATGTCCCGAGGTTGAACAGGACCTATAATCTTCTGCTGGTGCTGGGAAAGGACGAGCGCTGGCAGATCATGGGTCTGGAAGGCCTCGCCACGACGCTGGATGAGTACGCTCGGGATCAGCAGCATTATTTGAGCCGATATAATGAGCAGGTGCTGGAAAAGCTGGCCCAATTCCTGGAATGTCGGGCGAGCCTTCAATATGAGGAAAAGCTGCTCGGGCTGCGGCAGTCGCTGATCCTGGATGTCACCTGCAGGAATCTTTTTCCGGAGACCATTACGGCGATTCAGGGTCAGGTGACGGTGACCGCAGCCGATGGCGGGCTTATCAAGGAATGGCCTCTCAGCATGAAGGCCATCTCCTGGAAATCGGGGGAGCCGCTGCGAATGAAACGAACGGTCATCCCCGACTTTTGGGAGGACACCGAAAACGTCTTCACCGATCCGAAGATTCGGGTGGGTTTTTCGGCTCAGGAACTCAGGTTTGAGACGGGGCAGACTCTGCGTCCGGTGACGCGCTATGAGGATATTCAGCCGGTGAATTAAGGATGGCGGTCATGCCGCGGAATCCTTTTCCAGAAGGGCTCGCCCGAGTTTAAGAATAAAGGCGAAGGTTCGATAATCGGAGCCGGGCTGTGCAGGATCCAGACGAATGCTGATGCTGCCGCCATGGTCCTGGCAGAACTGACGAACGGCGGCCAAACCCAGGCCACGGCCTGAGATTTCCGAAACCGAATTCCGGGTGGAGATATCATCCTCAAGGATAAGCGCCGCCAGCTCCTCATCCTTTTGAATCGTGGGCATTTTTTTCCGCAGGGCCTTCAGATCCAATCCGCGGCCATCGTCCCGCCATTCCAATCCGATGGCATCATTCTGAAGCGAGACGGAGAGGACGATGCGACCTGCGGCGGGCTTGCCGGAACGCTGGCGCGTCTCGGCATCCTCAAGGCCATGATCCAGGGCATTATTGAAAAGATGCAGGAAGGCATCCTTGAGATCCTGATAAAGGCCATCGGGGATCACGAACGTATCGCCGTGCAGGTCAACCTCTGGAATCGGTTTGTTCAGACTCTGAGCCGTGCGCGCCAGAGCCGGCTGGCAATCCGCGATAAGGGAGTCGAGAGTTCGAGGTTTGGATTTTTCACTTGGGGATACGCTGCCTCCGCCGCGATCCAGTACAGAATCGTTCAGGCGTTGATATTCATGAAGGAGCGACTCCAGGACCTGGATTTCCTGCAGAAGCATGGGATGCAGCGAGGCCTCATCTTCAGAGCGCCTTTTCCTGAGCAGATTCTCTTCGCACGCATGGAAGGCCCCCGACAAACGGCGGAGACCGAGGGTGCGGGCATTGCCTTTTAATGTATGTAGATGCCGCAGGCTGACTTTGAAAGCATCCCGGATCGGGTCCCGGGCGAGGGCTCTCTGGCAGGCATGGACGAGACGCAGGCTTTGCTCCATGAACATACGGAAGCGATCAGCCGGCACGTGCACCAGCTCCTCCAGGTTTTTCCATTCCTCTTCGTGGGCCAGGACCTCCTGCCGGTACTGGAGAATCTCCGTGACGTCGCGGAGCGTTAAGAGGATGTGACTGATCCTTTCCTCGGCATCAAAGAACGGCGTCCATTCCGCCTCGATCGCCCGGGGCCGTCCATGGTTCGTTTTCAGATGAAAGGATTTGGGAAAGGCTGGGCTGTTGACCTCCCAGGTGAGGATATCCTCTTGAATCAAAGCGGTCAGGATGTGATGAATCTGCTGCTTTTGATCGTCGGCGAGATCCGTTTTCGCCAGGACCGCCTGATCGAGGCTCAACCCGGCCAGCTCCGATTCACCGAGCAGCTGCAGTGCATAGTGGGAATGATCCTGTTTAATGCAGCCCTGTTGATCCACTATCAGAATACCCTGCTCGATGGTTTGCAGGATCATCTTGATTTCAAGCGTCTGCTCTTCGACCTTCTTTTCCAGCTGCAGATTCAGTCGTTTGACTTCGCCCAGGTATTGATCCGCCAGATCATAGGTTCTGGTGATCGAGCGAATCAGGGCCACGATCATGCAAAGGAAAAAAAACAGCACCCAATAGTGCAGCGAGATCGGAAGGGTGGCAAACGAGACCAGACCCATCTCCACCAGAACATCCCGGACGGTGCCTATCAGCAGACATAAGGAACCCAGTCCAAAAATAAGACTGTGCGGTTCCCGATGCCAGACGGCCTGCACCACACGGGTCATGACCACGGCACAGGCGATCAGAATCAGGATTTCACCGGGCAGAAGGGTGGACATGGGAGGGATCCATCCGCCCAGGGAAAGCGTCAGGGCGCCGACCGCATATGTGAGGGCGACGCCACGCAACAGGGAAAAGCCGTGGGCTTTTCGGGCCGGAAACATGCGCTCGACAAAAAGGGAGTAGGGGATTGCAACGGTATACATGGAAAATTGAAAGAGCAGATGATTGAAGAGATAGGAGGGCATAAAGAACTGGGAGAGGGTGTTGGTCGGCACAAAGAGGAGAACGAAACCCGAACAGACAAAGGTCAAGGCCAGAGCCAGGATTTCCTTGCGTTTCCAGTTGAGGCAGAACACGAGGCCCATCACCAGGGCGGTGGCCAGAAAGAAGAGGCCAATCCCAAACATCTCCGCGTTGCTCTGGATGATATCCATGATCAGTTGTTCATGGTTGCCAAGAGAAACGCCGCGGAAGAGCCCCAGATTGGTATGGTCGGAGAAGAGCCGCACATAAAGATATGAGCCCTTATAATCCGCGGGTAGTCGTATCAAGGCATGGCGAAAACCTTCAAATTCCGTACTTCCATACTGAAAGAGCAGAGTGTCCTCGAGAAAGACATGAGCCGCGAGGTCAAATCCAGGAATGAAGACAGCAGGATTGTGCAGCTCAAGATGTTCCGGCAGCCGAATCCGCAGCCAGCCGATGGTATGCTGCCCGCGCCCGGGGGGACGCAGAAGAGGGGATTCAAAAGGCGTCCAGTGCGCCTGCTCCCTCGGGATTTGAAAATGAAAAGGTTCGGGACGCACCGGGAAATCGCCCCAGTGATACTCCCAATCCTTCAATTCGAATGTGGCATGCTCCTGCGCCTGCACACCCTGAGCATGAACCCAGGTGAGCAAGGTCAGGAGGATCCCAAGGCAGGTTGATTGCACCTGATCCCTCGTGAAAATTTCCGGCTATGGGCGTATCGGATGGAGACAGGTTTTCAGCAATACATCAGGGTAAGAGTTCCCCTCCGCTGCCATGCGATGGGAAGGGAACCGTTGACGTTGTCAGTGACGTGAAGACCGGAGGAATCGGCCCACGAGAATGCCGGCTCCCAGGGCACCCAGCGCATACATATAGGGCTTGCGGTGGATGGCCTGATCGACCTGATCGCTGCGTCCTTTCACGCGTTGCGAGACACGATGGGCAACGTCGGAAACCTGAGCCTTGACCTGCTGTTCCCTATCGGGTGTTTGTTCCATCGGCGAGCCCGCGGCGGATTCACCGACTGATCCCTTGTCCAGAAAATGATCGAGACCATACCCGCCGCCACTGGAGGCTGTGAGCGGGTTTTCAAAAGCGGTTTGAGCGGTCGAACGCTCGGGATGCAGGTGGCTGGGCGGTACATAGAAACTGTCTTCGCCTTTGCGGCCCGGCTCACTGCTACGCGCGATGGGATCGACACGATTTTTGTCGCTCGCAGGCTTGACGCGATCGCTCACGGGCTCTTTTGCAGATTGTCCTGGAATGGGTGCCAGACTCATATCGGAATTTTGCATAGGTGCTGCCTTTCCTGGTTGAAAAGGGGGCGGGGCGATCCAAGAGGCGCGCCCATTCTTTGCATGATGTCGACAAGAGCAAGGAAAGTAAAGAATGAAACCGCGGCAACACTGGCTCCTACGTGTTTCCAGGCATGGTGAAGAGGCAAGATGCAGCGGTAGGATGCGAGGATGGAGGACCTCATGATGAGAATAAGCCAGCTGATGAGTGTATTTTCCAGTGTTGGATTGTTGTCCAGCGCCGCATACGGCAGCTTAAGAATGGAACCTGGCCCGGAAGCTGAAGGGCCGGCCTGCGTGGTGACCGGAACGAGCAGTCTTTGGCAGGACGGAAAGGGCGGATGGACCGGCGCCTCCCGCATGGAGTGGCAGGATTGTGCGGATGGGAACAACTATCTGGCCGCATGTATTCACCGCGGTTCAGGGGAAAATATGGAGTCCTGTGCCTGCTTCATCAATAACAGCTGGGTCTATGATCGGAGTTGCGAGGGGATGAATTTAACAGCAGACCTTGGAGAAGCTTCGCGGATCTGCTGTGGATATTTTGAGCTGTGAGAGGAGTGAAGGCCTGGGCTCTCCATTGCCTTGGAGAGCCCATGAAGAAAATCGGAAGTTTAATCCACCTTGATAAAGGTGTTCACCGTAATGTTGAGCGGTCTGGTTTCGCTGTCACTGGATTTCAATTGTGTGGAGGTTGACCATGATCCGCCGCTGGCGTTTCCGTGCATGGAACCGCTGACGCGTGGGAAGATTTCATGAAATCCTCCGCCGGCGATGGCTCCGTTTTGGATGGAAAACTTTCCGCCTGAGCCACCGTTCCCCCAAAACCAGCGACTCCCTGCATCGCTATGACCACGAGTGTCCAGCTGTCCTTCCAGGGTGCCCGATACGGTCACGGACATGGCTGCGGCCAGAGACGTCGATGAACTCGCGCTCATATTATTAACGGCCGTGGCGTCAGCCTGTGTTTCACCCAGCGGCATGCTTTCCCCGCCGAGCGTTCTGATAAATTTGCCGGCACAGTCAGGGACGCGTGAGTTTCCTGTCACCTGAATCCATTTTGATTTTGGGTTCGACTGGCTGATGTCCTGGCCATTGCAGAGAACCCAGCCCTCGCCCATCAAAGAGCGAAATTGAGATTCCGTCAGGAAGGATTGCTGGATGGAGCCAACGACAAAGGCCGAATTTCTCAGCTGTTTTTCCAGAGCAGTTATCTTGGCTTGCTGTAGCGCTGCCAATTTCTCCAAGGGGGCGCCTTGTGCGAATGACAGGGAAGCAGTAGTCAGGAGCATGAACGGGAATCCGGCCTTGAAAATATTGAGAATCACAGAAAATTTCCTCCGAAAATCTTTCGAGAACGGAGTCAGGACATCCCAACTGACACTTTATTGCAGGGAACCATTTCCACCGTCGCCTCCGGGCCCGTTGCCGGGGCCACCGGATCCGCCTGGCTCGGGAGCCTCAGGTGGGTTTTGGGTTTGGGTCTGCCCGCTGGTTCCGCTGTCCGGGTTTTTCACACCGGATTTATTTTGTGGACTGTCGAGGAAATTCCGTTTCGCCGGATCGAGCTTTTCGAGAACCGTTTTGGGATTGACAGGTGAGGTGCCGGGAATGGGGGCGCCCTGGACCAGGTTATCCAGTTTTCCGTCCTTATAGTCTTCTGCCAGGGCATTTATTAGAAGTGGCAGCTGGGTTGGCTTTTGACCCTCGTCTTTGAGCATTTGGCTGAAGGCGGTCAGGATCAGGCCCAGCCGGGTTTCGCTGGCTGTGGCATCCAGGCTGCCGGGTTGAGTGAGATCCCCAGGACGCACGGCGATGATATCGACGTCGGAGATGGCGAAGAGTTCGGCAACGTCCGTTTGGGCCTTGCGAATCGCTGTTATGAGATCGGTGCCAGGAGACTGCAGGGCCTTGGAAGCCGCCAGGGTGGTGAGCGCATGGATGTTGACGGCATCATCGGCGCGGATGCCGCCGACAGCCGCACGTAGAATTGCGGTGGATCCTGGCTGCACGGTTTCGCCGCTGGCCGGGTCCTGGTACTGACCGCCTGTCACAACAAAAGCCACTGGCCCAAAATATTTTACTGTGATGGAAAAGTTTCCTTTGGCATCCGTTTGAGTGGCGCCGACGAGCGTGCCCTGGCTTCCATCTTCATTTAAGCGATAGAGAGTCACCTGCGCGTTGCTGAGATTTCCGACGCCGGCGGAACCTGTTACCGTCCTCTCTTCTGTCACGGAGGGAGGATTGCCAATGATGATGCCGCAGCCCAGCGTGATCGCGAGGCAAAACGCTTGCGTAAGAAGGGAAGGGGCCATTGTTTTAAGGAAACGCATCCTAGGCTCTCTTTTTGATTTTGGTCAGGGGGAAGAACTGGATGTTGACCTGATACACCTGCTCGGCCTCCTGACAACGCTCCTCTTCCGCCAGAAGAAGGAGCTGAAATTCATGAATCATGGCCTTGATCTTTTTGATGCCGTCCTTGGAAATGCATACGGTCACGGCACTGACATCGCGGTGCTCCTGCTCGACTTTCGAAATGGACTGTCGCCCGATATTGATCATTTCCTGATGGAAACTGGCGACCGCCATCTCCTGGGCCTCATGCCCGGTGGCAATGTTGCGATCACAGCGGATATGCCGGTTCTGACCCTCGTCGAACGCGATGATGCCCAGGTTCTCGAGCAGATCCAGGCTCTTTTCAACCTGAGCTGGCCGGATGGGGGCAACCAGGTTTTTGGCAATCCAGTGCGGATCGGATTCGAAGGTCGGCAGACGGGTCATCTCCCCAATCACCGGATGATACCATTCCGAGAAATAGGAGAGAGCTTCCTTTTCGATAGGTGCAGCCAGGACTTCCTTTTTTAGATCGCAGATTTTTTTGAAATGCCCGTCCTTGTCATCGGGAACCTTGGCATTGATGTAGTCCACGAGCGTGAAAAAATACAGCCGCTCCACGCCCCGCAGGTTGAGGCTCCTGGCGATGACTTCGGCCGATTTTGTCGTCAAGGGCCGGCGCCCCTGAATGATGTGGCTCAGGACATTGGTCGCTGAAAAACCCAGGTCTTCAGCGAATTTCATATAGGAATAGCCTTCGGTATGTTTTTTCAAGAGAGCAAACAGAGTGGCTAAATAATTTTTGTAGTCCAGGAAACTGGACGGTTTGACCTCTTCGGTGATTTTCATGAGCAGGGTTTTCTTCATCATTCCTTCTTAACGGCAGAAGAAAAACTGTCCTTTAGAATTTTTTAATAATCCATATAAATCAGTCAGTTAAATCACATGATTTTCATATTTCTGGTGAATTATTGTCCTCGTATCGGGCGCGCTGCCTCAGCTCCCTCAGCAGCTTTTTGGAGCGATCGGACATTCTCCCCCGACCGGCGCTCGCCTCATTTTCAACCCACAGAAAGCGTTTGAGTTTGGTCTGAAGCCCATGCCGTTCCCAAATCTTGCGCACGCCCCCACCACTGATCTGCATCCCCTGTGATACCAGCAGAGCCGCCATGCGATTGTAGGAATAACTGGGGAACTCGCGCGTCAGGTCCAAAACCTTTTGGACAAGTTCCTCACTCGCCTGATTGGGCATTTGGGGTTTGCGACGCGGCCTGGGTTCGAGGGCCTTGAGGCCATGTTTTTCAAAATCAGCCTTCATGAGATAAAAGCTGGATCGGGCGATGCCCACCAGGCGACAGGCCTCCGAGATGTTGCCAATGATTTCAGCCAATGCGAGGACCTTCAGTTTTTCTTCAACCGTTGTCTGTTTTCGAGTCATGAAGCACAGCCTTTTTCCTACTGAGCAATGCCCCTGCATGCCCTTCCGAAATACATTAACGGCTAAATTTTTCTGTCCTTTAATTTGTCTGAAAATGGCTACAAAAACAGGCTGTTCTAGTATTAATCGATGAAATTTCACTGGTTTTTCTGTCCTGGGATATTGCAAATGAATGATCTGCGGCTTGCTGAAAAGTGACATGCACTATCCTGAGCGAATCAAAATATTCCATTCACATTTTTCGAATCACAGGATGCTGTACAGATTCATGTTCTGTGATCATGAACTACAGAAACTCAAAATCGATATCAGAATCCACATCACCTATGGTGCCGCATCATAAGATGCGGTCAGATCCTTTCTGCACTTTCTGCGGGCAGGATGCGGACCACAATTGAGGAGATATGCCGTGAGAATTCTGAAGATCATTTCCTTGTCCATCCTGTTTTCTTCCCTGGGCTGTGGAACCCAAACGCCAGAAGATTCCGACACGAAATCCGTCATCGACGTGGATGCCCGGCGCTGGCCCAACCCAAGGCTCATCCCGATCTGTTTTCTCAACAGAAACGCAGTGCATGATGATCTTTTTGATGACCTCCTGAAGACAACAGTGAACCAATTCGCGCACGCGGGCGTGGCCTTTCAGAAATGGCGCGACTGCACCAGCGATGACATGAATGACAACATCATCCGGGTCCGCTTCAGGAATGAATACAACTGGAATAACAGTTCCTATTCCTATGGTGGGGGGCGATCGAAAGTAGGAATGACGCGTAAGAGTCTGGATGGCGAAGGTGGAGCGACCCTCTTCATTAAGCTTGACCATAAATATCCGGAAGGACCGTCTAAAAAAAGAGACACTGTGGTGCTGGCGACCCGGAGTGTCCTCTTGCATGAAATCGGACACGCCCTCGGTCTCCTGCACGAGCATACCCGGACCGACTACCATCCTGGTGAGCCGGATTGCGTGGATCGGGACGGTGATAGTCGGGAGTATCCGAATGAAAAGGAAGTACGCGGTGAAAGAGATTACGTCGGTCGCCCGGACTACGATTCTGTCATGTCCTATTGCAACCTGACAGCCGGCAAACTTTCAAAAGGTGACATTGCCGGTATCCATGCCCTCTATCCCCAGCTGAAGTAAGGGTTTCCCGATCCCTGCCTTCTGGCAGGGATCACCTTTTCGAACTGATGGCGAAACAACTGTCTCCCGTCTGCTTCATCTCACTTTTTATCTTTCCTCGCGGAATTTAACTTCCGTCCTGTCGTTTTTCTCAAATCCGAAATCGACTTTCCATCCGAAGAGATAAATTTTTATCGAGACTTATCGGCCTATGGTTGAGCTGGCAACATCAATCCTGGACTGTGGTTGAGCAACATTGGTGTATGCGGAAAAACATGATGAATGAACTGCGATGCAGCGATCGATGAAGCTCATGCATTCGCATTCCGCCTGCGTAAAATGAAGTCCTTTTTGGTGTTCTTATCTATTTACATCTGGGTGAGAGAAGCTTATCTAAATTTCATGATGTGTTTGCCTCTTTTGCTTAACAGGAGTGTAAAAGATGAAAGCATCGAAAAATATCGCGGTAGGTCTCGCGCTAGCCTTTGGTTTGGTCGCCTGCGGGCAAGGCAGCAAAGGTGATAAGGATCCGGCAGCGCAAACAAATATCGTTCAGCCAAGCGCCCCGGCTGATCAGGTTGCAGCTTTGAATCAAATGTCCGACGCCGAGAAAGCCGTACTGCTAACTTCTGCAGAACGGTTCCGTGCTGAAATCAGCAGGATACAAGCTGAGATAGAAGCGATCGAAGAGGATATCGAGAAGAATCCCAGTAACGCAGCGTCTCAGCAAGGCAAGTTGGAACAGTTGAATGAACAGCTGAATGATCTCAAGGAGCAATACGCTGAGACCGAGCAGGCGCTCTCGGATGCTGAAGGCTTCGAGATGCTTCTGAAATTCGTGATCGAACACCAGGTGAAATCGCTTGACGAGCTGCCCCAGGTATTCGACCAGGTTCGCGCCCGTCTCCAACAGAAAGGGCAGGAGCTCAGCCAGAAGGAAGAGTCCTTCGTAAGCAGAATCGAGGCCGCGCTGGACAAGGTCTCATCGTCCAAGGGCCAGCTGCAGGGCACAGAGCGCATGTTGCAGGAAAGGGCAGACACACTGCAGCAGAAGTCCAACCTGACCGCGGATGAGCAACAGCAGTTGGAATCCATCCAGTCCTATCTCGCGAAGGCGAAAGAGATTGAGACTGAGAAGAAAAGCCTGATGGATGCCCAGACGGAACTGGCTCAACATGAGTCAGCCTTGGCCAAGGCTCAGAAAGAAAGAGCAGATCTGATCGCAAACCGGACCAAGCTCGTGCGTCAGTTGACAGGCCTGCCTGCCAGCGACCTCGAAGGTCGTGAGCAGATCATGGACCGCCTCGACCAGATCCAGGATCAGATTATCGAAGCTGATCTCAACATCCATAACCATGAAGCCCAGATTTCGGAAGCCAATTCCGAGGTCGAGTCGCTTAAGAAAGGCGTGGATGGTCTGCAGTCATCCATTGGAACGGTGACAACCGGCATCAGTTCCCTGGCGGACGTGAACATTTCCTCGCAAATGAAGGCAGCTGCCGATGCTGAGGACAACTATCAGAAACTGCGCACGGAATTCCAGCAATGGAGTCTGGAATTAGGACGGAATGAAGTTGAACTGGCCAATATCCGTCGACTGGAAGCTTTCTATGCCCAGAAGTTCCTCCAACCAGGGGAGCAAACCTCTCAGGGTGAAGATCCAACGGAAGGTCAGACCGAAGGAGCCCCAGCTGAAGGTGAAACACCTGCTAAAGGCGAAACACCCGCCGAAGGTGAACAACCTACCGATCAGGGTGAAACACCTGCTGAAGGTGAGCAGCCTACCGATCAGGGTGAAACACCTGCTGAAGGTGAGCAGCCTACTGACCAGGGTGAAACCCCGGCTGAAGGTGAGCAGCCTACCGATCAGGGTGAAACACCTGCTGAAGGTGAGCAACCTGCAGAAGAAGGCAAGGCACCCACTGAAGGTGAGCAGCCTGCAGAAGAAGGCAAGGCACCCGCTGAAGGTGAGCAACCTGCAGAAGAAGGCAAGGCACCCGCTGAAGGTGAGCAACCCACGGAAGGGGCTCAAACACCAGCACAACAACCTGCTGAAGGCGAACAACCTGCTGAAGGTGAACAGCCAACCGATCAGGGCGAACAACCCACAGATCAGGGCGAACAACCCACAGATCAGGGCGAACAACCCACAGACCAGGGTGAACAACCCACAGATCAGGGTGAACAACCCTCTGAAGGCGAAACTCCAGCCGAAGGTGAAACACCAGCACAACAGCCCTCTGAAGGTGAACAACCTACAGATCAAGGTGAAACACCAGCTGAAGGTGAACAACCTACAGATCAAGGTGAAACACCAGCTGAAGGTGAACAACCCACCGATCAGGGTGAACAACCCACCGATCAGGGCGAACAACCCTCTGAAGGTGAGCAACCTACAGACCAGGTTGAGCCCTCTGAAGGCGAAGAACCATCCAAAGGAGATGCTCCAGCTGAAGGTGAAGAACCTGAACAGCCTGAGACTCCTGAACAAGCCGGTACTGCCAGCGCCAGCTAATAGGGATTGATTCATCTGAATGCCGCATAGGGCCCCCTCCGGGGGCCCCCATCGGGCACGACATGCCGCTGTCTGTCAGTGCAAGGTCCGCTCGTCTTCCGCTGCCTTGGATGTTCCAGGCTTCGCCCCTGACTTTTCCGGTTCGGTCTCAGTTTTCCGCGTCACCACACTGACCATGGCCGGGCGCAGAACCCTTTCGTTGAGAGTATAGCCTCGCGCGTACTCTTCCCCGACGGTATCCGCCTCCACATTGTGCGATTCCAGGGTCTTGATCGCATGGTGGACATTCGGATCAAAGGCGCCCGAGGCATCGATTTCCTTGAGGCCATGTTTCCTGAACACAGCCGCGAGCTGATCCTTCAGCTGCACCATGCCCTGATAGAAGGTCTTTTCAATTTCATTGCGGTTGAACTGAGGGCCGACGGCATCCTCGGCGGGCAAGGCCTTGTCAAATCCATCCAAAACGGGAATGACATCCTTGAAAAGATTTTCAAGGCTGAATCGGGTGTTCTGCTGGAGCTCCCTTTCATGCCGCCGTCGCATGTTTTCAATATCGGCACATGCACGCAGGTACTTATCGGTCATATCCGCGAGCTTCTCCTGAAGCCGATTCACTTCAGCCAAAAGGTTTGCCTCCGTGCTGGAGGCAACGTCCTCCATATCAACAAATTCATCGGCTGGCAGCGGATTGACCCCAGCCGGGGTCAGAAGGCTTATGGTTTTGGCGACGTCAACGGCCGGCACCCTGACGTCGAAGAATTCTGTCGTTGCGGTTTCATCGTTGCCGGAACGCGGGGTTTTATTCGCCACTATGACCGCAGCCACACCGTGCTCCAGCAGGAAATCGCGCAGCTGGTCCGCCTCAGTCCTGCCCGGATACGTTTTAATGAGAATGAGATCTTTCACATTCAATCCTCCACGTCCAGGTGTTCAAGTTCACCGCATCGTTCGCAAATTTCGGGCCAGGCGGGAGGCAAAACTGCGTCAAAACAAATTGATCGTGCGAATCAGGTCCTGCTTGAACGTTTTCGCGTCTGCGGCCACGCACACCCGGGTCATGGCCCCGCGATCCGAGAGGATGGTCTGCCCGGTGAAGTAGGGATCGAAGTTCCGGCGCTCCTTGCCATCCCATCGAACCTTGCTGAAGGCGGGCAGGGGAACCCCGTTGGTTTTGTCTGAATAGGCCACCACCACTTCCAGCGGAAGGTCCTGCGATGTGCAGTATTCGGGATGGAGGGCCACGGCAGCCGTGAGGGCGTCCCAGAAATAATACTCGCCCGAGTCGATGAACCATTTGGTTTTGTCGAGGATGCGACTGAAAAATTTCGCGCCTGCACTTTTCGCGGCTTTTTTCATCGCGACCGCATCAGCTGGCAGAACCTTTACGTGGTTGGTGCCATCGAGAGAGACAAGCGTCACCGGCACACCGGATTCCAGAACGTCCCGCGCGGCGATCGGGTCGATGAGGATATTCCACTCGGCGCTTTTGTTTTTATATTGGTCGGTAAAGTTCGGCACGATGATGTTGCCACCGGCCCAGACGGACCCGCCCATGAAGTGGATGCGTTCGATCCGCTTTTTGATCTGAGGGGCTTTTCTCAACGCCAGCGCAACGTTCGTGGCATTCCCAAGGACCACCAGCCGCACAGGGGCTTCGGACCGCTCCAGCAGGGAAATGAGAAGATCAGGGGCCGATTGTTTCTCAGGCTTGCGTGGGCTGACCGGGAGGGAAACACCATAGAAGGTGTCCGCGCCCTCGCGCCAGGGAGCTGGAAACTGATGGAAGCCATCCATGGGTTCCTCCGGCCCACAGGCCACCGGGATGCCCTTGTGCGGCGTGACATCGACCAGGTTTACCGCATGCTGGGCACCCGGCTCACAATGGGCTTCCCCGGCTCCGGTAACGGTGACACCCAAAACCTGGGCATCCGGATGATGCAGGAGGTAAAGCATGGCGACCCAATCATCGATGGCCATATCATTGTCGATAATGATGGGGGTTTTTGCGGCCCAGGCCATGGAACAGCTTCCGAAACAAAGAAGGCCAAAAATCAGGTTACGGATGAACGTCATGGGATCCTCATGGTTGCGTGAGACAGGCTGTTCTAGGGGATGACGCAAAAATTTTCCAGTTCAATTCAAGGCACGGAACCTGTTGATTATTGACCTGGTGATTTTTGTGAAGTCCGCTGGACTCGCCCGAGGGAGGCAAGGGCCGTCCGCGCGGCCGCCGCGCCACACATCCCATGAACGCCCGGTCCAGGAGGGGTAGAGGAGGAACACAGGAAAATACGTGGATGAGGTGTGCGGTAAGGGTTCCATGCCAGCACGGGACGCGCGAAGGCCTGACGCCAATCCATAAGCCCACCGGATATACTGCCGCCTATGTAATTGGGATTATGGCGCTCGATGTCTGCGGAATTCATGGCATGGCGTGCCCGGATGAGTTTCCTGAAACCAGGCGCAAAACGTTCGATCTGCGCTTCCACCCGTTCGGTCATATCCTCAAGGCTTTGCGCCGGCACATGACAGTAGGCCCAGAGCGTATGACGTTGATCTCCCGTGCGCGTGGGATCGAACAGGCTCGGCTGGGCAACCAGCACATAGGGTCGATCCGGAATCTGACCCTGGTTGACCTGAGCCTCACTGCGAGCCAGTTCGGCAAAATCGCCACCGAGGTGCAGCGTGGCCGTTTCATGACAGGCGGGTGATGCCCATGGCACCGGGGCGTCCAGCGTCCAATCGAGTTTAAAAATCCCGGGCCCATAACGAAATTTCAAAAGCCTTTGGCGGAAACTCCGCGGCAGATGCTCACCACAGAGCGCCACCAGCTGCCTGGGCGTCACATCGAAAAGTTTAAGACTCGCGTCCTGCAGCTCATCCACGCTGGTGATGCGATGGTTGAGCTGCAGGGTTCCGCCAGCCTCTTTGAAACAGGCGACCAGGGCCTGCGCAATGCTCTGACTGCCGCCGCGAGGTATCGGCCAGCCGTAGGCGTGTCCCGCGATGCTGAGCATCAGACCCACCGCGGCACTGAGGGGAGCATCCAATCGCAAGGATGAATGCGCGGCGACGCCGGCAAAGAGAGCCTGGGCCTCCCGCGTGCGAAAGGAACGCTGCACAAAGGCCTCGGCCGAGTGCAGAGCCTTGAGACCGAATCGCGCATAGAGCCAGGGATGAAGCGGGACATGCAGCGGGGCCAGAACGTCCTTGAGCAAAGGATCGACATGCTGGACGTATTTTTCGAAAGCCTTGATGTAATTTTTTTCATCGGCTCCGAGGCCCGCGGCGGTCGCATACACATCACGTTCGAGACGCACGGCATGTCCACCATCCAAAGGATGCACGGCAGGCACCGGTGGCTGAATCCATTCCAGCCCGAAACGTTCGAGTTGAAAACTTTGAAAGGCCGGCGACGCGACAGCCAGCGGATGCACCGCGGAGCAGACGTCATGAATAACGCCTGGCTGCGTAAGTTCCTCGCTACGCATCCCGCCGCCCGGCAGGGCAGCTGCTTCATAAACGGTGACCTTGAGACCCGCACGGGCCAGGGTTATGGCGGCCGCGAGTCCATTCGGTCCCGAGCCGATGACAACAGCATCCGGTTGGGTCATGGTGCGCTGTTCTCCTCCGCATCGCGACGCATCAGAGTGGGCGAATAGCGGCCGAGCAGGGTTCGCTTCCACCAGTCCCCGGTTTGTTTTCGCTCCGCCAGGGTCGTAAATTTATAGTCATAGAGCAGGGCGCGGATGTAACGCGGCGGGCCTTCAAAGGGATGATGCTTGAGCAGGCGCAGCACCTCCGGCGACCCTTCCAGCAAACGGATGAGCAGGCTTTGAAACCAGAGGGTCGACTGAAAGGAGCTCAGCGCCGCAAACCACATTTGCCAGTCGAGTCGTGGCTGATGCGGTGCGACGAAGCGTGGCGGCTGCCGCAGATCTCCTGGTTTATAGCGGAATTCATAGGACTTCCAGTGCACACCATCCATGCTGCCTTCGATGATGATCTCCGGACGCGTCACGGTCATGTGCCGGAACAATCCATAACTGTTGATGAGATGGAAGGGCTGGATCAAAATCTGCAGCCGTTCCATCCAGCCGGGCGTTTTCACCTGAGGCAGGGCAGCCTGAATCACCTGCGGCAGACTTACGATGAGAATGACCAAGGCCAGAATCAGGTGCACGAGCCAGAGAAGAGGCAGGCTTTGAGCCTCCGCTGTCACCGGAATCTCCGGCATGGCCGGCAGCAGCGAAGCCGGCAGCAGGCGCAGCCAGACACTGTCATCGATCAGCAGAGCACAGAGGGCCAGGGTCAGCAGGTTGAAAAAATTATAGTTCCCCGTGAAAAAGATCAGCACCATCAGAAGCACAAGACCCAGGGCGGCGATCCAACGAAACGGCGGCGGCAGAAAGATGAAAAAGGGGAGAAGGATTTCAATCACCAGAACAAGCCCGACCGAGATCTTTTGCAAAAACCGGGGCAGCTGGTGAGCATACCAGGCCACGCGATGGGGGAGAGGCTGCGTCTCATAGTGAACGTCAAGGGCCGTCAGGTGGCGCCAGGTTTCATCGCCACAGGAAAGCTTGACGGCCCCGGATTCAAACATCAGGCGGAAGAGAAGCCACCAGAACAGGAGAAGAATGACGGGAGAAAGGTCGCCCGTGAGAAAAATGGCCAGGAACCCTGTTTCAATCAGCAGAATATCCCACTGGAAGGAGAGAAAATCCTGACCCGCGATGGTGAGCGAGAGATAGCTGATAAAAAGCAGGATCAGGCAAGGCAGTTCCAGAAAACCGATGGTGAGACAGAAGGAGGCCGCAAGACCCAGAGCACAGACGCCCAGCAGCGTGCGATCCCGCGCATCCATCCAGAAAACCGTGGGGAGGATGCGCCAGGCGTCGCCGTTTAAGCGTTTTTTGACATAATCCAAATAATCTGTGACCGGAAGAATGCCATGCTCGCCGATCAAGCCGCGCACCTGCACGATGAGTGACAGAAAGGCTACTCCATAGATAAGACCCAGGAGCCGGAGAAAGATCCAACGGCTGAGTCCAAAATCCTGCGAAAAACCCTGCAAAAAAGCGACGATTTCTGACATGGCATCCATCATGTGGGATGATCCTTCAGCTGACCTGTCGGCATGCTATCACGTTTTTGAAAAAACAACTCCTCCTCTGTCCTGAGTTGCCATTCCGAGGCGCGACGGAGCGCATGCTCTGCGCTCCGCAGCCGTCTGAATGGAATCGTTTATGTCAACTACCATCGGAGGATGGCGGCCAGCGGGCTTTCCGGCGGAAGATCGGCATCATCGACCAGATAGACTCTGGCGTCATGATTGATGGCTTCCTGGACAGCGAGCGACACAAGTTCCGTATCCGTGACCTTGCGCTCGGAATGAATTTCCACCTCACCGGTATCGCGGTCGTAGCGGCCGTAAAGATTGCGCCGCGCGGAGGCCAGCAGCACCTCGATCTGTCCCGTGCGAGCGGCCTGCAGGACATCGGCGACCAGCGTTGCCGAAAATCGTGTGCCGGCCACCTCCCGATAGCGTGCCAGTTGCTTGCGTTTTTCCTCGTTATGGAAACGTTCCAGAATCCTTTGAGCCTGTTGATGCAATTCCGCAGCATTGCTCCGATCGGGGGACGTGGGAGTGCGGATCTCCTCGCTGGCCACGTGCCGATACTTCAGGTGTTTCTCGACAATGGGTTTCAGCGCTTCGGTCGAGGCAATGATCAGGGGAGCCTTTTTACCATTCAGATACTGATCGATATCATGACAGACGTTACGGATGTATTCGTCGACAAACTTGAAATCACGGTCGAGTGAAACGGTGGAATAGAGTTTGCCGACCAGATTCGATGCGGCCAGGGAGCCTGACTCGTCGATCTCCGGGTCGGGCGTGAGCGCATGCGTGGCGGCGCGATCGTAGAGCTCGGGCGAGGCCCCCGGAGGCAGAAAGATGGGCGTCAGCGTTCCTTGGGCGCCCTGAAACAGAATCACCTGATTTTTATTGATGGCCAGCACGAAGAACTCATCCTCCAAGGGGAGGAGATCCACCAGTGGCCTCAGATCAAAGTGGTTGTCCACTGTAACCTTTTCGGGCGTGGCATGCGAAGCCAGATAGGTCCTCTGAATATCCGGCGCGACGAAAAACGCCAGGCCAACAATTTTCTCTCCTTTCAGTTGGCGGATTCCATCCTCAAGCAGGTTCTCAATCGGTTGGACAAGTTCCGAGGCCTTGCTGCTATGGAGGCCTCCGTCGTTCAACATGATTTCCGCCTGACGCTTCAATTGTTCAAGCTTGAGTTCATCTCCTTTCCGATTGCCGCCCCGGGCCAGGGGAACGTAGAGGGATAAACAGGGGTTGGCATGGGGCCGCGTGAGTAGGGCAAGGTCATTCTTTGACTGAAACAGATTTTCCATGGTGTGTTCCTTGAACCTGTTCACAGAATTATGTAATTCGCAATCAATGAACTATGCAAATATAGGACCATGGTCCGTAATAAATTAATGCTGATACGTGCCCATCTGTCGACAGCTGGCCGCACAGCGGTGACAGACGTCTGCGCATTTTTCCATCATGGCGTCATCCGACATCCGCTCACAAATTTCTGCACAGGCCGTGCAGAGTTCTGCACACACTGAACAGATGCGGGTATGAAAATCCGAACCACGGATCAGAAAGTCGGCCGTCAGTGCACACGTGGCGGCACAGTCCCTGAAGGTTTTTATATGACCTGGTGCAGCATAGACACTGCCGCGTTCCAGGCAATAAACCATGATCTGCTCACAGGTTTGATGGCAGGTCAGACAGTTTTGAATGCAGACCTGCATGTCATCGTTCACACTTTTGAGAATATTCTGGAAAGAATGCTCATTGATTCCTGCCGCTATCTGCGTTTCCATTGTTGAGCTCCCTTACGCTAGGGTTTTGAGAGGAATGTCCGTACCGTGTGCCTGCAAATTGCATGCGAAAAATGGCGGACTCATCCAGGGCCCGGTTTCTTCCGATCTCATTCCACGGATGGATCAGGAGTTGACGCTTGCCAAATTTATTACGTCCAGGGCAGAAACTGCGCGGAGACGAACTGGAAATAGTCCAGCATCTCGGCTCAGGTGGTATTGGCGAAGTCTATCGAGCCATCTGGAGAAGCCAGGGCACGCAGCGCTACGTTGCGATCAAATGTTTTGACCCGCAAAAGCTTCGGGAATTTGAGCTCGACGCCATCCAGCTGGTCCATCGCGAAAGCCTTGCTGTTAGTCGCATCAATCATCCTCATGCCATTCAGATTCATGCCGTGGAACTGGATGGCAGCATGCCTTTTATCGTGGAAGAATTCATACCCGAAGGCGACCTGGCCCGACTTATCGCGGCTCGCAAGGAGGCTGTTGACGGCAAAACCTCCCTTCTGAGTCCCCGGGAAATCGTTTCCATCGCCCAGCAGGTGGCTTCCGTTCTGGTTGCCATGCATCAGGAAAACCTTTTTCACGGCGATATCAAACCCAGCAACCTGTGTTTGCGCCGCGAGAAGCCCCTCGAACTTGTCCTGGTGGACTTCGGTCACGCCGGATTTCTTGAGGGAAACATCCTCGACCGTAATGATGGGGTTGCGACCCTGGCCTATCTTCCTCCCGAGCGCACGGGCTTTGGAAAACTTGCCGGCAGCGCGACCAGCGATCTCTATGCCCTGGGCGTTTCGCTTTATGAAGCCGCGTGTGGCAGTCCGCCGTTCCATGGCTCGGACAGCCGGGAATTGATCAATCGCCTTTTGCATGAGGTGCCCAGGCCTCTTCATGAAATTCTGCCTGACTTTCCGCTCCCCTTGAGCGGGATCATCAGCAAGCTCCTCCGCAAGAATCCGGAGGAACGTTATCACTCCGCGTTCGGTCTTCTGGCCGATATCCAGCGTTGCCTGGAAAGTCTGGACGGCGGCTCGACGATTGCACCCTTTGCCCTGGGCACCAAGGACAAGCTTCGGGAATTGAATTATCACATTCCCATGGTCGGCCGGGTCCAGGAATTGAATCATTTAAAAGACCTCTTTCAAACAGCCCAGGGGGGCGGCTCGGCCGTGGCTTTTGTCGGAGCCCCATCCGGAACCGGGAAGTCCCGGCTGGCCTTTGAGGTTCTGCATGCGGCCCGCGAGCAGAAGGCCTATATCAGTTTTGCGAAATACTCCGAGTACGAAAAAAATCTTCCTTTGAGCGCGGTCTCGGTCCTCTTTGCCGAACACAGCCAATACCTGACCCAGCTGAGCGCCCGCGAGCTGATCCATTGGCAGAAGGCTGTGGAAAAACGCCTGGGGGAACGCATCGGTCTGATTCAAAAACGCTTTCCCTGTTACCGGGATCTTCTGCCGGTTCATCATTCAGCGGAACTCGCGGACAACGACTTTGATCTCGTCAATCGCACGCTGGCGGAATTCATCAGTCTTCTGCCTGCCGCAGGTGAACTGCATCTGCTTCTGGTGGATGATCTGCAGTGGGCGGACTGGCAAAGTCTGCGCGTTCTGGGCGAACTGGTCCGAATGATGCAACAGGACGCCATTCCGAATTTGATGCTCCTTGGCACCTACCGATCCAATGAAGTGAGCCCGGACCACGCCCTGACCACCAGCGTCCTGGATGTCTGCCCGACCAGCGTGATGGAGCTTGGCCCGCTCAGCCGAAGCGATGCGGATTCCCTGATTCAGCAGCTTCTCGACGAAAGCGGTGCGGAGGTGGCGAAACTTCAGGAGGTGGCTTACAAATTCACGGAAGGCAATCCATTTTCCATCTATGAATATCTGAAGTCGGCGATCCAGTCGGGAGTCTATGCTCTCGATGACAAGGACAAGTGCTGGTACTTTCATGAGGAACGCATCCTTCATGCCAAACTTTCCGCTGGCGTGGCTGGGCTGGTGGCCCAGCGTATCCGTGCGCTGCCGGAACAAACCCAATGGCTGATCGGAATCGCGAGCCTGGCCGGGGTTGTCATGAAGCGCGAGGCCTTGCAGGCAATCCTGCCGGCCTTTGCGCAGCATAGGAAGCCGGGAGCGGACGCTTCGCATGAAGGCATGATTGAGCGTGGCTATCGGGAGCTGCTCGAAAAGCATCTGCTCCAGCCGCATCCGGACGGCTTTGCCTTCTTTCACGACCGTATCCAGGAAGCGGCCTACAGCCTGCTAACGAACGAGGATAAACTTTTCCTGCATCGCGAGTATGGACTCTGGTGCGCCCGGCATCTCGAAACGATCCCCATCCATGCCCGTGATAGTTTCCATTTCGAAGCGGCCTGGCACCTGTGTCACACGCGTTCCCAGGCTTTACCTCCTTATGCGCGCCGCACGCTGTTTGAAGCGGCTCAGGCGGCCCGGCGCCTCTTTGCCTATGACAAGGCCAAGGATTATCTGCGGGCTGCGGCTGCTGCGGTCGCCGCCAGTCCGGATGGAACCGTGGAGGAGCGCATCGAATACCTCGAGCTGCTGGCGGATACCCTGGCTGTTTCCGAGGAGATCGCCGAGGCCATTGCCCTCTATGACCAGATTCTGGAATCGCTGACGGATCCGCTGAAACGCGCGCATATCTTTGCCAAGCAGCTTGAGTACTGCATGAGCCTCTTCGACTATAAAAGAGCTCTGGAGGCCTCGATCAATGGACTGGAGCTGCTGGGCGACCGCGTGATCAAAAATGAGCTGGTGGCCTATCTCTATATCCTGGTCATGACGCCTGTTCTGCTCCTTTATGTGCTTTACTTTCGACTGTTCGGCCGGCAGACGCGTGAACTGGAAACGGACTTTGAACGCATCCGCTTTCGTCTGCTTATCAAATACGAGATTCCCATTTTCTTTATGCGTCCGATTGTGGCGATGGCCAATCTCATCCCAAGGACCTGGGAGCTTTTGAAATACAAGGACAACGAATACCGCAATATCATGCTCTTCTACTGGGCGATTATTCTGATTCCGTTTGGCTTTGAACGGTCCGCCGCCAAACTTTTCAAGAAGACCTATGACTATTTCGATCAGATGGCCAATCCCATGCTGAAAGGCTACGCCCTGTCCTGCTGGGGCTACTGCTTTGACTTTCCACTCGGTCGGCTGCAGGAGGCGCAGCAGAAGCTGGAGGAGGCTGTCCGCTATCTGGAAACCGTGGGCGAATCCTTCTGGCGATCGATCGCTCTTTTGGGCCTGATTCAGATTGATTACTTTGGTGGCGAAACGGGGCAGGCCGGCGTGCGCACGCGCGAGTTGATCGCTCTCTGGAAAAGAGTGCGGTCGGCCCCTACCTTTCTTGGAATCACAGCCCGGCATTTTCTTGAGGAGGGGCTGGACGAGGATGTGACGACCTATACAACCCTCTGTCTGGCAGCCGAGCAGGAGATTCGTGATCAGGGTTATGATTCCATCGATTCCGTCTTTGCTGCCTTGGGGCCTGCGGAGGTTCATTACTTCAGGGGCGAGTTTGAAAAGGCGGAAGAACTTCTGAAACGAGCCTTCCGCAACTACTTTATCCGCGTGCACCGGTCAGCCTATGCGGTTTACACGCCGATCGTCTATGCCTCAACTCTCGTTCATCTGAAAAAATTGCGCAAAGCCCTGCCCATTATCGCTGCCGCGTGGCTCAACCAGGTTCTGCGTGCCCATATCTATCGGCCACAGACCTGGGCCGTGACGGGGGAATGGTTTTATGCCGCTGGCTGGCCCCGACTGGGACGTTTCTGTCTGCAAAGAGGCATCAGCATAGCCGGCAAACAGGGCTGGGCCTCGGTTGTGGCGGAAGGACGGCTGGCGATGGGAGGCTGGGAGAAGAAGCGGAATCCGGAAGAGGCTGAGGTCATGCTGCGGCTGGCAAAGGATCATTTCTACCAGCGCCACTGGGGCTATCATGAAAGTCTTTGTGATCGTCTGCTCATGGCATTGCAACGGCAAAGGGTGCAGCAGGAGACCAGCCAAAGGCTGACCAGTACCCACCGAAGCGGGACGAATCGCAAGCCTGGACAGATTCGTCAGCAGCTGGAAGTGAAGGCCCTTCTGAACATATTCCTGAAACTGAGCGCGATCAAGGATCGGGATGCACTGGAAACAGCCATCCTGGATTCCTTCTGCCTTGCAACCGGTTCGGAGCTGGCTGTCCTGATTTTCCACGAGAACGGCAGCTGGACACCCAAAGTGGGTCGCAATATTGAATTGGGGAATTCCGAGAGCTTCGCGCGCCTGGTCGACTGGAATTTCGCCACGACCAGTATGCAGCGCAGCCTCGCGACGCCCCTCGTGCGTCCTTCCGTGCGGGATCCTGCCGATAAAAGACCACAGGGTTCGGCCATGATTGTGCCTTTGGCCTATGAAGGCAAAAACTATGGGTACTGTTATCTGGCCAACACCCAGCTCTATGAATTGTTCGATGATCGCAGTCTCGAGATCGTGTCATCGGTCGCGACCCAGGGTGCAATAGCCCTGCAGAATATCCTGCTGAAGGATGATCTGGCTGTCGAGCGGGATCAGGTCAAGACCTTGAACCAGACTCTGGAGCAGCGGGTCTTTGATCAAACGCGGGATATCAAAAGCATCATGCAGCATATCCCGATGGGTATCTGCACGATTTCCGGACGCGATGCCGTCATCAATCGCGACCATTCGCGCTTTCTGCAGAATCTTTTCGAGCGGGATCATCTGGAGCAGGTTCCCCTGCTGCCGCTTCTGCTGAATCAAAGCCAGCTGAGTGAGGATGAGCGCGATCAGATACGAAATGCTCTGCAGGCCATCCTGGGGGAAGCGGATGTCGCCTTCTCTCTCAATGAGCATCTGCTCCCCCGGACCTTGCGCTGGCAGGCAACCTCCGGCCAGCGGCTCATGCTGGAGTTGGAGTGGAGTCCGATCAGCGGCAGCAACGGCATTGAAAAACTGCTGGTGACCCTGAATGATGTGACCCATCTGCGGGAGATGGAAGAGAAGGCTCAGGAAAAAGATCATGACATGCGGATCGCCAGTGAAATCATGGGCTGTGATGAGCGGAGCTGGCAACGCTTTCTGTCGGCCAGTCGTCGCTACCTGGGCGAGAGTCGACAGCTCTTCCTCGACAGGAAATCGTCGGATCTGAGAGCTTTGATTCAGACTGTCTTTATGAATGTTCATACGATCAAAGGCACGGCCCGTTCCCTGCAGCTCAGGCAGCTGAATGAAACCTTGCACCGCGTGGAACAGAGATTGAGCCACATGCTCAAGGACACCGGGGCCGGTTTGGATCAGGCTGAGGTTCTTGGGGGACTGAGCGAGGCCGACGAACTTTTGAGTCGTTATGAGACGATCGCTTTGCAGAAACTGGGGCGCCTGGCTCATAAGTCCCAGGCGGTTGCACTGGCCAGTGACGTGACGCTGGAAATTCACGCGATACTCCAGCAGCTGGAGCAGCGGAAATTGCCGGCCTCCACTCAGGTCGAACATGTAGCACGGGCTCTGCGTGCGAGCCTTTTCATGGATATGGAAACCCTGATGCAGGATATTTTTGCCTCGGCTCAGTCCCTGGCCCGCGATCTCGGCAAGGCCCCCCCAATTGTTCAATGGGAACTGCCGCGCCTGTGGGTGACGCCGCAGGGGGAGGAGGCGCTGCGGAATATCTTTTTGCACCTGATTCGAAATTCCCTGGACCACGGAGTTGAGACGCCGGAGGAAAGACGGGCCTTTGACAAGTCAGAGCGGGGGCTTTTGAAGGTTTCGGTCGTGGAACGCCATGGATATCTGGAATTGAAATTTGCGGATGATGGGCGCGGGCTTTATCTGAAGCATCTGCGACGGCTGGCCGAGGAGCGGGCGCTGCTGTCCGGTCCTGAGCTCTACAAAGATGAAGCGGTAGCGGATTTGATTTTTCTTCCTGAACTCAGCACGGCCGGTCAGATCAGTGATATATCAGGACGAGGCATTGGCATGCCTGCCGTTCGGCGTTTTGTTGAGGACCTTGGCGGGCAAATCGCGATTCAATTCACCGACGATCGTCCTGCGATCGCCGGCTATCGGCCCTTTGCCTTTGTTTTGACTTTCCCCACGGAAATTTTTCCCAGCGCGGCTGATGGGATGGCCGCCTGAATCAGGGCAGGGCACTCTCGCAACTCGGGAGCTGCATCGTGCGGCACATCGCCTGAACGAACTGGGTTGCGGTGTAATTTCCGGTCTTATGCAGCGACCAGATCATCATCCCGCTGCCCCCTTTGCTCAGCACATAGTTCGCACGATCCTGCGCTTCCGCGGGAGTGGAGACGTGACCACCCCAGGCTTCGGGCGGCACTTCCACGCCCATCATCAAAGGCCCTTTATAGAGTTCGCGGTAGGCATCGAAAGCCATTTTAGGATCATAGCCTGTCGGGGCTCCTGCAGGTGCGGACTTGCCACCGGCATCATAAGTCATGATGTAAATGGCGTCGAAGTCCTGTCCGGCTTCCTTCAAGGGATTGATGTAAAGCCCAAAGTTGCCGCTGATGAGATTGCCTTTGAACGAAGAGGCCGGATATTTCCCGGTGCCGAAGGCTCCCGTGCTCCAGGCCGCGGTGGTGATCACATACGGCCGTGGGAGAGCCGCGCGGAATTTTCGAATGATCTGAATGAACTCATGATCGCTGGGACAGGATGTGCCGCCGACCGCCCAGGAGCAAGCCCCTCCTTCCGGTTCATAGTCGATATCCGCACCATCCACGCCGAGATCTTTCACCAGAGCCGCCACCGCATTGGTGTTGGTCTGATGCCAGTTGCCATAGGTTGCGCCGCCAACCGAAAGGAGCACCCTGGTCCCCGGATTTCGGGTTTTCAGAATACGGATGGCATCCTTCACCACCTGAAAGTCGGAGGAGAAATCGAGACCGGTTCCCACCCAGGACTGCTGACCAGGCCGATAGGAAACTTCCGGGCGCACGAAGGAGAGAAGCACGGTCGTTATGTAGGGAGGAAGCTTCGCCAGTTGATGCTGGCTGCCTTCGGACGCCCAGCCTGAACTCCAGCTTTGATAGTAGCCGACAATTTCCCGCTGGAACGCCCTTGGAGCACTCGTGCCGCTGACGCGCGAGCCATCCGAAACATCCGAGCAGGAACTTAAACCGGCGAGCAAAAGAAAAAACACAGGGAAACGGTAGGGGGAACAATTCATTTTGATCCTCTCCAAAGCATCACGTTATTCAAATGTGGGTCTGCCTCGATCGACGGCAAAGACCTTGATGGGAAATTGTGTGAACCATACCAATTAGAGACCAACGGCATCAACGAAGAAATGCGTGAATTCTTTGGAATTTAGCAAAACTTAACTTTTTCCATGCAATGAACAAACCCCTCGAATGGGGTGAGTGGTATTGCTGTGGTATGTATTGCCAACGATCGGCTGTGGGTTGGGGGGCATGTCAAGAAAGGCCTGAAATCAACCGAGAAAGTTAGGAACGGCAGTTCCGGGAAAGGGTGATCATGTCCGTGTTGAGAGTTCAAGGCTTCAGAAGAAATGTGGTGCTGTGCGCTCTCTGCGTGCTGCCGCATTATGCTTGGGCTCAGAGCACGCAAAGCCAGGCCGAACGACAGGAATTTCAGGATGCCTATGGCAAGCATCGGCAATCCCGCTCCTCCTTCCTGGCGTCAGCTCCCAATCATCACATTACGCCGAAGCGCGACAACATATCGTTGTCCCTTGAGATGGAGCTGGTGGATCTGATCGTGGCACCCTCACAGGATGATTTGCCCAAGGATTTTAGTGAGCTGGATCAACGCCTGGAAATGACCGGCTGGTCGGTCCTGCCGTTGATCGCCTTTTCCGCCGACCGCTTCGGCATCGGCTTCACAGGCGAAGCCGGCAAGCGTCAGGTCAAGTACCTCGATCGTGAAGCGGAGTCGGATACATCGGCCGGAACATTCCATGAAGAGTACAGCGAAACCCAATACACCGGCGTGGGGATCTATGGATTTGTCTCCCTACGTTCGAGTTCACTTCCCAACTGGTTGGGTGGCACGCTGATCGTCGGTGGCCGCAGTCTATCGGCAGTTGAGGAAACCCGGGGCACGCGCACGGATTCCACCACGGATTCGCCGAGCACCCGCTTGAAATATGATGTGCGCGCCTATGATTTTGGTCTTAACGTGGCGGCCACCCTTGCGAAACGCTTTACGGTCTTTCCCTGGATCAACCACCGCCAGGTACAGCTCGGCTCCATCAAGGATGGCAATGAAAAGCTCGCGGAAAGCCTCGGTGACAGTGTGAGCGTTCCCGTGGACATGGATCGCAGCCTCATCTGGCAATCCGCTCCGTCCCTCACGTACGGCATTGATTTCGCGATCAGGATTCAGCGCTTTGAAGTGCATCTGGGAGGCTTGTTCGGTTATCTCGCCAACCTGAATCGTGGTGCGGATCGCATTCAGGACCAGGGTCTCAGCCTCAGTGTGGCCTATGACCTGAAGAGTCGCTGATCAGGCTCAAGGTGTGGTCGTTGTTTGACATCCTTCCCACCAGCAGGGATTGGCTTCGATAAATTCACGCAAGGCATTGGCAAGTCTGGAGCGGGAATCCTGTTGGGTGCGCAAGGCGCCCCATCCCGATTCCGTGCGCGTGTCATCCGCGCTTTTGTCAAAGAAGATCAGTCGGCCTCCCAGGTCCTTCCAGGTCTGAAGATTGAGGCTGATCAAGGCCCCCATGCGCTCATCATTGCGAAGAGGATCCCGCGCGTCGTCCCAGGTCAAGGCCGGGGTAAACGCCGGCCCACTGCCATAGGCCACCAAAGGAAGACCCAGGGTGGATACTGCGCTGGCCAGGGCCTGCAGGCGTGCCTGAGTTTGACCAAAGGAGGATTCTTCCGCAGCAACACCAGGGCCACCAGTGATGGCCTCAAAAAAGTCGGCTGTGCTTTCCTCATCGATGCCCTCGACGGCGGGCGCGAGGAAATGGGCTGACGTGGCAAAGTACGTGAACGGAGGCGGTGTGACGACCGTCTGCAGGCGTGCCGGCATTTCCGTGTCTGTAGCATTTACAAAGCCGGCCACCTGAATCCGAGCGGCTTCCGTTCCAAAGGCGGATTTCCAGGCGGCCGCGAAGGTGGACAGACGCTGCACATAGAAAACTTCATAAGAGGGCAGGTGCAACAGTTCGGCCGCCAGGGTCATATAATCACGCGCTACGGACCCTTCAATCCAAAATTCTCCCCCATAATCGAGGTGAACGGTAAGATTGGACTTCAGGCGGGCTTTGAAGAGAGATGCTGTGGTCGTGACCAGCTCCTCGGAGGCATCCGCTGGAATGCTGATCCAGGGATCAGCTTCCAAAAGATTCGCCAGGGTCGCCGCGATCTCCGGTGGTGCACCACGATCCTCAGCGAAGTGAGCAACATTGGAATTCAAAGTGCCAAGGTCGCGAGCAAAGCGGCCGGCCGGCATGAGCCAATGCCGAAAGCCCAGGGATTTATAGGGACGCAGGCTTTGCAGGAAGAGGGGATGAAAGAAGACCTTGCTGCGACCTGTGACAAGGTCATTGAACTGACTCAAATCATTGCTTTCCGAAGTGTTAATGGTGATTTTTGAAAAATCAAAACAGGTCAGACCTGTGCCACAGGAGCCGCTGCCCCCACGATCGGTTCGACAATAGGAAAAAGGCAGAAGTTCGGTCAGGCTTTTTCCGCAGACGCCTCCGGGAGCAATGACCTGAATATTCCGGATCGGATTGCCGGCCGTCAGAGAACTGATTTTGAGCAGCACGCCGGCCTCGGAGGGCGTCACCACATCAAAGGCCGCAAGCTCAGTCCCGAGGGAGGCCACGGCATTCGCATCACCGGCTACGGAGAGCGAAGCTCCGCCTGAGAATCGGACGAGGTAGCGACCGCTCGGATAGCTGCCCCTGGCGCCTTGAAAGAGCCTGGTTCCCACACAGCGACCTTTCAGCGGCAGTTCGGTGATCCAGCCATTCGCATCCAGAACGTGGGCGCCAACGCCCGGACTCGTGGCATCGGCCGGGAGAGCATCACAGGCCACTTCCTGCCAATCCTCAGCCTGCAGCATTTGATCGATCGTTTGCCATTCACGACTGGCGGCACCAAAAGCTGCGAGCGTCATGCCCACAGCGGACGTAATATTGTGAGGTGTTTGTTGAGAAAGAATGGCATCCGCGCCGGTCGTCTGCTCCGGTTCGGTTCCATAGCCATAGAGCGGCTCTTCAGGTTTGATCTCGCGGCAGCCACTGGACAGGTTTGCCAGAGTCGCCAGGATCAGCAGCCATTTCATGCATTGCACCCCTATTTCCCCAGCAAAGTCTTCGGAAGAGCGCACGCTGAACCTTAGTTTATGCAGAGCCATGGGGAGGATTTGTTATTTTTTGTCGGAACCTGTGGGCGGAAGATGGGCGCTGGCCTTGATCAGGTTGCCATCGGCGAGGCGATTGGCTTCGATAAAATGCTCCATGGCCTTGTCCTTTTCCTTCCTGCGCAGGTAATTGACGCCCAGGTTGTACTGAAGCCGGGCCTTGTCCATGCGATCCTGAACAAAAGCCAGGGCGGAAAGATAGTAGCGTTCGGCTTCGGTCGATCGACCGGATTTCGCCAGTGTCACGCCCACGACATTCAGAAGGCTTGCAAAACTCCGCATGGCCTGGGAACTGCCGAGTTCTTCGGTGATTTCCGCCATGCTTTCGGATATGACCATGGCCGCCTGAACACGGGGATGCTCCGCATCGATCGTCTGTGCTTTGGCAATATAACTGTCTGCTGATTGAGGCCGCAGCATGGCAATTTCCGCCTCGGCCGCCAGGAGCAGACGATCAATGCGATCGGGGGCGAGGGCGGTCAGGTAACGCAGGATATCGCTGGCAGCTTCCGACCTTTGGGTCAGATGATAAATCCTGGCCAGCAGAGTGGAAGCGCCCACCATGAACTCAGGCCGATCGAGGAGGACGCGGCCGATCTTTTCAGCGTCGTTGAAGCGCTCCTTTTGAGCCAGCTCATAGGCCACGTCCAGGATATGCAGCTGCAGCTGAGGCAATCGCTCACAAAGATCCCGCACCAGATTTTTCAGAACATCCAGCGGACAGGAATTCTGCAGGATACGTTCCAGGGCACTATGAATTTCCTCGTAGCAGAGCGAGGCGGCCACCAGCTGAACGAGGCTGTCCTGCAATTTCTGAAGGGGAATGGGCCGATGCTCCTGGGCCAGGCGGAGGTCATCCTCAATCAAAGCCTGAACGATTTTTTCTTCGGTGTCATTGGTCAGAGCCAGAATCGGAATGGTTCTGGTACCGGGATTGTCACGCACGCGATTATAGAGGGCGATGTTGCCCTGCCACTCCAGGATGATGAGATCATAGCGCTGATCCTGCAGAGCCTGCCAGGCGCTGTTTCCGTCTTCGAAACAATGCACTTCGAAAATGCCCCTTTGACGAAACAATTCCAGCATGGGCTTGGACGTGCTTTCATCCCGAACGACGAGCAGGATGGATTTTAATAGGGTTTCCTGCATAATCCTGGAGCGCAAGGCTTTTTCATCCAAAGGACCCGCATCGGGGTTGTCCTGGCGCCTTTTTCGTTCCAGGTCCAGCAGCTCCCGGGGATCCATCTGGAGCTTGCGCTTCAGCTGATGAAAGCTCTGTTCAATGACAATCAGGTCCTTCCGCCAGTCCTCCAGGATCTCCTGCGGGGAAAGCGCCTGAAGATCATCCTGACCCTCTTCCACGATAATGGCATGCATCCCGCTCCGCCAGGTGAGGTTGTGTCTCAGACAGCGTTTCAGGCAATCAAGGAAGACATCGCGGGTGAAGGGTTTCAGCAAGAGACTGGCCGCGGGATCACCACGGACGGTCATCGCGCTGTGGGTGGTGACGCGCCCCGAAATGAGCAGACATGGTGTGCGTTCATGACCAGGAAGCTGGCGGAGCTCATCGTAGATGCCAACTCCGACCTGATTGTTCAGGGCGAGATCAATAACAAAGAGATCCATGCTGTCCGCAAAGGTGGACAAGGTTTCAGGATCAACTTCCACAACCTCATGACCAGCATCCGCCATGTATTGTGTAACAAGTTGCAGGACCATGCGGTCCTTATCCACGAGCCCTATGCGCATCGAAATCTCCTTCCGGCTCTCAATTATCGGTAAAAACTCTATGGTCTTTATGAATAAAAGCTCAGCGAAAGCTTTTTGTTCAAGTCTGTTGTCCGGGAGTCCGATTCAAGGAGGAGAGCGCAATCTTTCTTTGAGGTATGGAAATATCTTGAACAAAAATCAACCCATACGAAATGACGTCAGCGCTGTCGTTCCGCATTGTTATCACTGCGGAGTGCGCAAGCTGAATCTGCTCAACTGTGAAATTTGGGGCATTCGCATCTGTCCAGCCTGCCTGGCGACGCTGCATAAACCTCATCATGCGAATTGTGACAAGGAAGGCGCCAAAAAAAGTGAGACGACCTATCGCGGGCCGGCGCGCACAACCTTTAAGCTGAATTTGACCCACTATTCCGGCACCACCATTACCTTGACTTGCCATCGCGGGATGGGGTTAATGCTTGAAGATCATTGGGCCGGAACCTATATTCTCTATGCTTCCGGAATGACCCTGGTATTGGAGAACCGTGATGAAATCAATCTTGCCATCATCGACGGTTTAAAAATGCTGGCCCAGGAAGATTAGAGGAACATCAGACCAGGGAAAGGAATGATTGATGAAACCACGTGCACTCGGGCGAACCGATCTGCAGATCGCTCCCATTGTTTTCGGCGGTAATGTTTTTGGCTGGACGATTGATGAGGCTCGTTCCTTTGAAATACTCGATGCCTTCGTCGCAGAAGGATTCAATTGCATCGACACAGCGGATGTTTATTCCAGTTGGGTTCCCGGCAACCAGGGTGGCGAGTCGGAAAGCATACTGGGCCGATGGATGAAGGCGCGCGGCAATCGCCGCAGCATCGTGCTGGCGACCAAGGTGGGCAGCCCCATGGGGCCCGACCGAAAAGGTCTGAAAAAGGCTTATATCATGGAAGCGGTCGAGGCCTCCTTGAAGCGCCTGCAGACCGATTACATCGACCTTTACCAGGCTCACCAGGACGATCGGGAAACACCTCTTGACGAGACGCTGGCTGCTTTTGATGCCTTGATTCAGCAGGGCAAGGTCCGGGTGATCGGGGCATCCAATTACGAAGTTGATCGCCTGGCCGAGTCGCTCAAAATCAGTAAGAGCCGCGGCCTGCATCGCTATGAAACTCTGCAGCCCGAATATAATCTTTATGATCGAGCCCACTATGAGAGTGGTCTGGAGACACTATGTCGAGAGGAAGGCCTCGCTGTGATTCCGTATTTTTCCCTGGCCAGCGGCTTTCTGAGCGGCAAGTATCGATCCGCAGCCGATGTGAACAAGAGCCCTCGTGGTCAGGGGATCAGGAACAAGTATTTGAACGAGCGCGGCCTGCGTATTCTTCAGGCCCTGGACGAGGTGGCGGCGGAAACCCGTTCCACTCCCACTCAAGTGTCCCTGGCCTGGCTTCTGCATCGGCCGGGCATCACGGCCCCGATCGTCAGTGCCACGACTCGGGAGCAGCTGCGCGACCTGGTGCAGGCACCAAGGCTTGAGCTGAGCCCGGAGGCCATCAGCCGGTTGACCCGGGCCAGCGACCTAGGCTGACGTCTTGAATCGTTTTTCACTCGCTTCCCTCACGACAAAGCATGCGGGCGGGAGGTTGATTTCCAACATGAAGTTTTGAAAGCCGGGACGCCGGGTGTAGGGATTATCCAACAGTCGGATATGAACCGAGCCCTTGGCGTCTTCAATGTATTCCTTCACCGCGCTCATGCCGACGCCGCGTCCCGAGATTTCATTCGCCGCATGGCAGGTGGAAAGCCCCGGCTCAAAGATGACCCAGGCTGTTTCCAGCGGTGACGGTTGACTGTCCGGTCTGAGCAGACCCTTGGCACGGGCCAGATCCTGCAGAGCTGCAAGGTTCAATCCCGCTCCGTCATCCGTATACTGGATGATCAGCTCGTCCTGAACGACCTTGAGCTGCACCTTGATCAGGCCGGCCGGATTTTTGCCCTGGGCCACTCTCTCCGCGGCACTCTCGATGCCATGATCCATGGTGTTGCGGACGAGATGAATAAAGGTGTGACGGATGAGGTTCTGCCCGAGCTGGCTCAGGTGAATACCCTGGTCGTCGATCTCGATCTGAGGATATTCCTTATGAAGGTCGCGGGCCAGCATATCAGCATTGGCCATAACCTCGCGGAAGAGAGTCTCGGCCCGTATCAGGATCAGGTCTTCGATCACTTTTTTCAGAGGATTGGCGCCCACTCGCAAGTCCGCGGGGCCGAATTTTTCCACCAGACCGAAGAAATGCGCGAGGCTGTCGGCATAATCGGGTGTGATCCCGAGACGACCGGAACCATCGCGTCCCAGCTTGTTCTGACTCAAAGTCTGGTAGACATCCAGAAGGTCCTGGACGGCCTCGAGATCCTTGAGCAGGGCGGCCTGATTCCAGGGCTTTTCGTCCTTCATAAGGGCAGCCAGATTCTGCTCGGCCTCATGAACCGCAGGCGTCAGGTGTTGCAGACCCAGCGAGCGGGTCACACCTTTGATGGTATGCATGTTGATGAAAAGAATTTTCAGGATGTCCTGATTCATCCTGCGGTTGGCCTTGATGAGGCGTTCATTCTCGGCCAGAAATTTCTGGCTTGATTCGACGAAGCGATCAAAAATGGCTGGTTGAACTTCCAGAATCTCGCCGATGTAGGCCAGTTCCTTGGATTTTTCTGCCGCGACGCTTTCAAGTTTTTTCAGGCGAGTGACGTCCTTGATGGTCACCAGCATCTTTTCGACCACGCCTTCATCGTTGACGACAGGATTCCAGTCGAGTTGAAGCAGCTGCCCATCCGATCCATCGAAGCATTCCACTTCCAGGGGCAGGGCGTGCAGATTCAATTCCGTGTTGATGGCATCCTCATTCATGCAGCTGTTCAAAAGACTGCGGATCTGTGATCTTTGATCCGCATTCAGTCGGGTCTTTTGAAAGATGAACTCCACCAGATCCTGGCCTTCCACCTGCTGGGTGTGGAAGATGGACTTCGTATGATCCGAGAAGGCAGGCGTGATCGCCAGCTGGTCGCCTTTCGCCACCAGAATACCCATCTGAATATGCGTGAGTATGGATTTCACTTCGCGAGTCTGCTCCTCCACTCTTTCTTCCAGGTGCTCATTCAGAGCCACGACCTTGGCGTGCTCCTTTTGCAGATCCGTGTTGAGTTTGCCGATTCTTTCCAGAGCCGACTTTTCGGTCAGCCGGATCTTATCCGCCAAACCCAGAGACAGGAGGGTGACTTCAAACACCGAGGCGATCAAGGTGCCCCATTCCGTGACGAAGAGCCAGGGCAGAACACTGAAAGCTGTGAGAATCCGCAGGAGATTGGCGAAGATCAAGGAGGACCATGCCGCGGTGAAAAAATAAGCCGGACGGTAGCGTTTGATGGAGCAGGTGACGCCGCAGGCGAGCGTAGCGAAGGAGGCATACATGGAGCAGCTTCCGGCCATGATCGCCGCGATCTCATAGGGCAGGAGGAGAGCAATTATGGTGGCAACAGTCGCCATAATCATCCCAAAGACGCAGAACCTGGTCAACCAGGGGTGCCGGTTGCGCAAGGAAAGAAAGTAGATGGGATAGAGACAGGCTAAAAAGGATGAGGCATTCCCATCGATCAGATAGCCTTCATTCAAGAGAAAGGGCCACTGCGGCAGCAGTTCGGCGAAAAGCCCGGAATAGGACAGTGGCTGGAGCATCATGGTGATGAGGAAGGCCACATAGATCAGATAAACGGTTTTTCTGAGCTGCAGATAGATCAGGAGGTTATAAAGGGCCATCACGAAGAGCACGCTCAGCATCGAAAAAAGAAAGGTATATTCCATTTTATGATGCTGATGAAATTCCCTTTCCGAATAGGCCTGGATCTCGAAATTCATGGGACCTTTGGACCTGGCCCGCAGAAGGACGGTCGCGGTTCCAGGTGGGACGTCGAGGGTGAAGAGTGGGGATCGATACTCCGGGTCGGAGGTCTCACGCTGTCCCATATCTCCACTGAGAAGGCGTTTCAGTATGCGGCCATCAGCGACGGCATAAAATTCAATTTCATCCAGAAGCGGGTAATGCTGGAGGATCAGGATGCGGCGCGGATTTGCGGAAGGGTTCTCCAGCTGGAATCGTGCCCACCAGACGGAAGGGGTGAAGCCGAAGGAGAGAACTTTTTTATCGGGACGAAAGAATTGCGGCTGCGTTGCAGGATCCAGCATCTGTTCGATCGTAAGGGCCGAGGATTTATCTTCGAAGAATTCCAGATGCGGGTTAAGGCTGACGCCTTGAATCTTCTCCTGGACCTGAAAAATGGGACTTGCGTCAGCGTATGCAGCTCCGGGCAGACCCAGTATCAGGGTGAGGAAAATAAGCGGTATTCTTAACCATTGCATGGCAGACCTCCACACCAAATCTTCGGCGCCGGTCTTGAGTTGTTGAGATCGGCCGCCCAGGGGATATGAAGCGTTGGGCATGCTTCAAGTAATCCAGGTGAATCATTGGGAACAGGTGCCTTTACTTCTCGTGAAGTTTTTCGGGCATCCGCGTCCTGCTGCGGACGGAGTGAAGGGCAGGGGTCGAATCGGATGTCATGTGTCCGTTTTCCAATGGGAAAATCGTGGAATTTCTGCAACTCAGTAAATTATCTCAAGGTTGTTCAAATTCTTCCGACAAGTAAGAAAGTTCGTCGGCACTTAGCCGGACGGACTCGTTTTTTTTAGAAAGACAGGAGCCTTTTGTATGCGACCAGCCCTTGTTCTGCTTGCGCTTTCCCTTCCCCTCGTTTTTGCTTCAGGCTGTTTGAAACCGGGCACATCTTCCAACCTTGCCAGCACCAGCTGTAACTATCCACAGTGGGTCCAAGGTCAATTGTATAGGACGGGCGATAAAGTCATCTTGAACGGCCAGGCGTATGTTGCCGAACATGATAACCCTGGCTATCATCCCACCATCAGCACCTGGTACTGGGAACCAACCGCGTGCAGCGGCGGACCAACGACCTCATGCAGCAGCACACAGGCCTGGCAGGCCGGAACTCCTTATGCGGCCGGTGCGTTGGTTGTCTACAATGGAAAAACTTACCGAGCCACGCATGCCAACCCCGGTTATGATCCCGTGATCAGCACCTGGTTTTGGGATGAAGTGGGAAGCTGTGCGGATCCGCAAAATCCTGCTCCCGCACCCGCGCCTGCTCCCGCACCGGCTCCGAATGCAGGTCAAAGCGGTAGCGGTTTCCGCAGTATCCTGACCGAAGCCATGTTTAACACGATGTTCCCGAATCGCCTCGCGTTCTATACTTATGAAGGTCTGGCGTCGGCTATCGACTCCTATCCGGGCTTTGCCAAGGAAGGCAGCGAAGAAATCCGCAAGCGTGAAGTGGCCGCTTTCCTGGCCAATATCGAGCACGAATCAGGTCATCTTCAGTACGTGGAAGAAATCAATCGAGCCAACTGGCCTCTTTATTGCGATCAAAGCAATACGGTCTCGCCTTGCGCCCCTGGCAAGCAGTATTACGGTCGCGGCCCGATCCAGCTGAGCTGGAACTATAACTATGGCGCGGCTTCCCGAGTTATCGGCGTCGATATTCTGGCGAATCCGGATTTGGTGGCTCAGGATTCCAAAGTCGCCTGGCAGACGGCTATCTGGTTTTGGATGACCCAAACCGGAGCGGGAACGATGACCAGTCACAACGCAATCGTGAGCGGTGCCGGCTTCGGTGAAACCATCCGGACCATCAATGGCGCTTTGGAATGCGGGGGTCGTAACCCCGCTCAGGTTCAGGCGCGTATCAATTACTTCAGTCGTATTTCGAACATACTCGGCGTATCGATGGGGGAAAGAACCGGCTGTTAGGATTTAAAGCGAACCATTTCCATCGATCCCAGACGATAGGTCTGGCGGTTTTCGTCCCAAACGGACTGGACAGGGAAACGGAGAATGCGGCCCTGGTAGGACCAGCGAAGCTCAATTTCGAAGGTTCCGGCGGGCACGACGGAAACGTCCGCCTGCAGGCGCACCGATTGAGTTGAACCGGGAAGCCATGAACGAGGGTCAAGGCCCTCTCCGGATCCCAATTCCAAAGCCTGCGATACGCCTGCGGCATTGACCACGGCGATCTCAGGACGGAAAGGATGATAGGCCGGGGCAAACCCATCGTTTCGGATCTTCAAGTCGAGCGTCAGCTTATGGTCGGGACTGACGACAGCCTTCGCGGATTCGAGGATAAAGCGATAGCCCAGACGGGTGGCCACCTCATCATAACAGCCTTCCGTTTTCCAGCGGTCCAGCACCTTCGCGTTCCAGCCCGTGTTCAGATAGCTCATGCCCAGGCGCTCCATATCCTGCAGAGCCGCCTCACAACTGGTGTAAACCGGATTGTCCACACAGGTTTCACCGCCGATCGCCTGACCCTGGCGTGATAATGTTGCGATCATATCCTTCCACTGATCCGGCGTCCGGTCACCATCATAGGTGCCCATGTCGGTTTCCGAGGCCAGGTAGCAATCATTATGAAAGCCGAGGCGCTTCATCTCAGCTGGCGTCAGGCGGCTTTCCAGCTCAGCCCGAAAGCGCGGCCGCCGGATCATGATGAGGAAATCATCGGGGAGTTCATCCAAAAGAGCCCGCACGAGCTGAAAACGGAGCTGAGGATCCTCCGCATAGCCACGGCCGTTCGGTGCATACTCACTGTTCCATTCGCCCCACATTCCATAGAAGCCGGCTTCAAAGAACGCGATGTCGTATCGATGAGCTTTGAAAATAGGGGCCAGTTGTTTGAGATGCTGGATCGCGAGTTCAGGGCGGGCCGCTTCGGCCAGACCGCAAGGATTGAGCACACCATCGTCGGCGTAGATGACTCGCACGATCGCCTGTTTTCCCGGTACCTGACGCACTTCAGCGAAGCGCTGTTCGAGGTTCCGGCCTACGCTCTCATCCAGGATTTCGGTGCCGCAATAAGAGGTCAGCACAACGCGAATCAACGCCAGGCCTTTGTCCTGATCACCCGTATTCCAGGAATAGAAACCACGACCGGGACTCACGATATCGCGCGGATCTTCCTGATAGGTCCAATGGAAAGCCGTAAGTTGCGGCGCAGGCGTGACTGGTGTTTCGAGGTTCTGGTCGCGCGGGCTGGGCTTGACGTCCGGTGAAGTACGCTTGTGGCAAGCGGCCGGCAGCAGGAGACTCAGGATCAAAAGGTTCATCAAAGTACGCACAGAAGGGCCCTCCTCGATCCCTTATAACGAACATCCGGGGCTTATAACAAACCCCAAAGGTATGAGTGCCTGAATTGCGACAGATGTCCTGCTGAGGACAAGGCTGGTCAAACTTTACCAAGGCAGTTTTCCGTGTCACGACGGGTGACGCAGATTCGATTCGGCCCATTCTCATGGTTGAGTTTGCATCGGCCCTTCATCCTGTTCTGCGGCGCAAGCGTGAAATCTGGTATGGCTCCTGCACACGATTTTCCCGAAGTATTGATGGAAACGCTCTCAATGGCGTTCGTCCTTCGGCTTTTGCAATTCGATGCCTGACACGGACACCCGGGAGTCATGTCATGAATTGGCTTTTCAATCTGTCCTTCGCGGCTTTCTGTTTCTTCCCATACAGAATGGGTCTGGCTCAGGAGACTCGCGCTCCTGTAACGTCTGGCCCGGCTGCTGTCACGCTCAGCATTGAAGATGCGTTGCGCCTTGCCGAACGGGCCAGCGAAGATGTCACCGCTGCGGTCGCTGCCGTCAAGCGGGCCGAAGCGCAGCAAATGCAGGCGCGCAGCGAATGGTATCCCCAGATCAATGGATCCCTGTCCTATGATCGTCTCCTGGAACCGGATGTTGATGATCTGGCCGCTTCAGGCATGATGGGTCCAACTGCAGGAACCGGTTTCATGCCTTTTTTTCAAGAGAACACCTGGCGCGCGGGGTTTACCTTGTCGCAGAATATTTTTGCAGGCGGCCGGAGTCTCGCCCGCCAGGGTATGAGCAACGCAGCTCGAAAAATCGCTGAACTGGATCTGGATGCAGCCCGGGCGTTGACCGTGCTGACGACCGTACAGGGTTACTATGATGCGGTCCTGGGCCAGCAGCTTGTCACGATTGCGGAGGCCGCCCTGCAGCAGGCGGAGATCACACTCAAGCAGGTCAAGCTCGGCGGTCGACAGGGGACACGCCCGGAGTTCGATGTGCTGCGGGCTCAGGTGACCGTTGAAAATCAGCGGCCTCAGCTTCTGACAGCACGCATGCAGAGAGATCAGGCCCTCCTGCGCCTGAAACAGTTTCTCGACATTCCTTTGGAAAAGGATCTGGTTCTGACCTCCACACTGGAAGAGGAACAGATGCGTGATCTGACCTCCGTTGCCCGTCAGACGGCTCATCTGTCGGAGCCCCGGAAGGACCAGGATTCCCGTCTGGTGGTCGAACAGGCTTTGACGGCGGTTGAAATGCGCGAGGCCGGAGTTGATCTGGCGAAATCACAGCATTGGCCCAACATCAGCGCTGTTTCTAATTATGGCTGGGCGGCCTATCCCGAGTCCGGTCTGCCGGAATCGAAGGAGTGGTTTCGGAACTGGACCGCCGGAGTGCAGCTGACCGTTCCTATTTTCAGCGGATTGCGTATCCAGGGCGAACAGCGCAGCGCTGCCGCCGACCTTGAGGAAGCCCAGGCCCGCGCCCGGCAGATACGGGAACAGGCGGCGTTGGATGCCCGCAGTGCTGCGGATCAGCTGGCGTCCGCGAAGGCCCAATGGGAAGCAAGCGCGGGGACCGTTTCCCAGGCCGAGCGTGCTTATCAAATTGCAGAAATTCGTTATCGTGATGGTATATCCACGCAACTGGAACTGGCCGATTCCCGTCTGCAACTGCAGCAGGCTCAGGCCAACCGGGCCCGCGCCGCCCGCGATCTGCAGGTGGCCCGTGTGCGGTTCACTTTATTGCCTCATCTTCCATTAAGCGCTGCCAGCATTGTGCGCAGCGATACCGGCAGTCTCTCGTCAGGGACTGCGAACACAGCACCCACGGAAACGACGCCAGCAGCTCAAGGAGTGGGCACGGTGCCGAACTAGGGGGGAGGGATTTCCATGCGCTCCATTCATCTGATCAGCATGAAACACTATCTTGTTCTTTTCATGATCGCAGCCGCCTGTTCGGGATCCTGCAAGCGTAATGCGGAAAATGGCGCGACCCCTGAGGAACCCACACCGATGCTGGTTGGCCCGGAGAATACGATCATCGTGCGTCGTGAGGCGATCAGCTCCGGCCCCCGGCTTTCGGGTTCCCTGGAACCACGCGAGCAGGCCCGCGTCCGGGCGGAAATTTCCGGCTCGGTCACGTCCGTTGAAGTTGATATGGGCAGGACTGTGACCCGTGGTCAGATCCTGGCACGAATTGAAGATACCGCGCTGCGCAATGCTTATGCTTCGGCGCAATCGGCGCTGCGATCCGCAGAATTCGAGCTGCAAAACGCAGCCCGCCAGGCCGAACGAACGCAAGCGCTCGTGCAGGGTGGGGCGCTCGCGCCGCGAGATCTCGAAGTCGCTCAAAGTGCGCGGACGACCGCCTCGGCTCGGGTGGCGCAAGCCCGGGCGCAGCTCGCGCAGGCGCGGGAACAATTGGAGGCGGCCACCGTACGATCGCCGATGGATGGAGCCATTAGCGAAAAGGCTGTGAATCAAGGGGATGTGGTGACTGTTGGAGCCCTCCTCTTTACCGTGATCGATCCCTCCAGCATGCGCTTGGAAGCTTCCGTACCCAGCGACGCCTTGCCCATTTTGAAGATCGGCACGCCGGTAGCCTTTGCGGTTCGAGGTTATCCCGATCAGATTTTTACGGGGACGATCGAGCAGATCGCCCCGGCCGCTGATCCTGCAACCCGTCAGATTCCCATTTTGATTGCGATTCCCAACCCCGGTGGTCAGCTGATTGCCGGCCTTTTTGCGGAAGGGCGTATCAGTGCCGAGACGCGTGAAACATTGGTCGTGCCGGTGAGCGCGATCGAAAATATCAACGAAAACCCCAGCGTCATGCGCATCCGGGACGGACGGACCGAGCAGGTTCCAGTCAAGATCGGTCTCAGGGACCCGCAAACGGAACGCGTGGAAATACAGGGAGATATCAATGAAGGTGATGTGCTCTTGACAGGAGCTGCCAAATCCATAGCTCCAGGAGCTCCGGTGCGGCTCACGGGCGCCAATGCGAGTTGAAGAGGATACTTCATGTGGATTTCCAATTTTGCCATCAAAAATCCGGTCGTCACCATCGTCACGACCCTGGCGCTGATCGTCTTTGGTGCCATTGCCCTGGTGATTGTGGATACCGATGAATTTCCCGAAGTGAATCCCCCGGTGATCAGCATTGCTGTCCCTTACCCGGGCGCAGCTCCGGAAACGGTGGAGCGGGAGGTGGTGGATCGAATGGAGGAGGCGATCGCCGCGATTTCCGGAGTCGATGAGATACTTTCAACTTCCATGGATAGCTTCGCCAACATCATTGTGATCTTTGTGTTTGAAAAGGATCTGCAGGAGGCGTCCCAGGACATCCGGGATAAAATTTCTGAAATTCGCGCGGACCTGCCGCCTGAAATGGAGGAACCGACGCTGACGCGTTTCGATCCTCAGGATCTTCCCATTGTGTCCCTGACTCTGACCTCGTCCACCCGCTCAGGAGGCGAGCTGACCCGCATTGCCGATCCTGGTATCGTCAGCCAGCTTCGGGGCATTACCGGTGTTGCGGACGTAACGGTGGTGGGGGGCGTCGAACGCGAACTCACGGTGGAGATCCGGCCTCTGGCGCTCCAGGCCGCAGGCGTCAGCGTCGGGCAGGTCGTGCAGGCGATGCAGAGCCAGAACCTTGCAACGCCTGTCGGGCGTCTGACCGGTGAATATGATGAGCGGACCATCCGACTGGCTGGACGCCTGCAAGGGCCCGAGGAATTCAAGCAGGTCTCCATTGCGACGATCCAGGGTCGCGTCGTCCGACTCGGAGATGTCGCCGATGTTCGGGACGGATCGGAAGAACAGCGCAGCCTGGCCCTTTTTAACGGACAGAGGGCGGTCGGCATCGATATCAAGAAAAGTACAAATGCCAGCACTACGGCTGTGAGTGATCAGATTCGGGAGGAAGTGCAAAGGATCCAGAAGACGCTTCCGCAAGGCGTTGAACTGCGCATAGTCCGCGACTCCGGCGTCCGGGTTCAGCAGTCGGTGGCCGATGTGGAAACTTCGCTATTGGAAGGGGCAGCGCTGACCGTGCTGGTCGTTTTCCTGTTCCTGGCCTCGTGGCGATCGACCGTGATCACGGGTCTGGCGTTGCCGGTTTCGGTGCTGGCGTCATTCATCGCTGTCTGGGCCTTTGGCTTTACCCTCAATTCGATGTCCCTTCTGGGGCTTTCGCTGGCCATCGGTATTCTGATCGACGATGCGATTGTGGTTCGCGAGAATATCGTAAGGCACATGGAAATGGGCAAGGATCATGTGACGGCCGCGCGCGAAGGAACGTCCGAAATCGGGATGGCAGTGGCGGCCACGACGTTTTCCATCGTGGTGGTCTTTGTGCCGATCGCTTTTATGGGTGGAGTCGCCGAGCAGTGGTTTGCGCCTTTCGCCTTGACCATCGCCTCGTCTGTTATGGTTTCGCTGTTTGTTTCCTTTTCCCTGGATCCCATGCTTTCAGCCCTATGGAGTGACCCCGAGGTGGAAGGTGGCAAGCGGACCTGGATCAGCCGTAAACTGGACATCTTCAATCGCTGGTTTGATCGAAAGACGGAGGGCTATAAGCGGATTATCGAATGGGCCTTGCGGCACAAGCTAGCGATGTTTGCCATTGCGGTACTTTCCTTCGTGGCCGCGCTGGCCATGCCTGCGGTCGGCCTTATCGGAAGTGGATTTTTTCCCCTGCAGGATGTTTCGGAGTTCACGATTGAATTGGAGTCACCTCCGGGTTCGAACCTTGATTATACGCGTCTCAAGACCGAGGAGGCTGCCCGCATTGCGGCCGGGTTTCCGGAAGTCGCGTATACCTATGCCAGCATCGGGGCGCAAGGTGAGGTGGTGGATGAGGCGAGTATATATGTGCGCCTCGTGCCGAAAGCAGATCGGGATCGGAGCCAGCATGAAATCTCGGATGAAATGCGCGGCCGGATTCAGCGTATCGGTGGCGTCACCGCTTCCCTCAGTACCGGGGGTTTTGGCCCTCAAAAACAAATCGAGGTGGAAGTGCGGGGTCCAGACTTGCGTGAACTCAATCGTATTGCAGAAAATCTGCAGCAGGAGATGAAGCAGATACCGGGAGCTGTGGATGTGGGGCTGTCAACCAAGGGACAAAAACCTGAAATTGAAGTCACTGTCGATCGCGCGCTGGCCGGCACGCTGGGCTTGACTGTCGGGGAACTGGCCCAATCTCTGCGCCCGGCCTTTGCCGGCATTGACGCCGGGGACTGGGTGGATCCTACGGGTGAAACGCGTGATGTGATGGTGCGCTTTACTCCCGAAGCGCGCGAACGTCCGGCTGATTTGGAAGCCCTGCCGCTGGTTGTTTCCGGAACGAAAGGGCCCACGCTCATCCCACTCGGGCAGGTGGCGCGGGTGCAGTTGAGCCAGGGGCCTGCTCAAATCAGTCACCTCGATCGTCAGCGGGTGATCACCGTTGGGGCGAACACGGACGGACGACCCATTTCGGAGGTGGTTCCGTTCATTCAGGAGCGCGTGGCGGCGATGCAGCTGCCGGCCGGTTACCGCATCACGCAGGGCGGGGAAGCGGAGGATCAAAACGAGGTATTCGGTCGCATCCTGCTGGCCCTGGGGATTGCGGTGATGCTGATGTATATGATTCTTGTGATGCAGTTCAGTTCCTTCCTCGATCCGATTGCAATCATGGCTTCGCTTCCTCTGTCATTGATCGGTGTGATGCTGGGTTTATGGGTGACCGGATCCACACTGAACCTCATGTCGATGATTGGCGTGATCCTGCTGATGGGGATCGTCGCAAAGAATGCGATCCTCCTGATCGACTTTGCCAAGTGGGCGGAACAGGAGGGCAAGGATCGCAAGACGGCTATCGTGGAGGCCGGGGGCACAAGGCTCAGGCCCATCGTGATGACCAGCCTTGCGATTATCGTTGGCATGCTGCCGGTGGCTCTTGGGACAGGCGAAGGCGCCGATTTTCGCGCTCCCCTGGGACGTGCGGTGATTGGTGGGGTCATCACCTCGACTTTTCTGACCCTGCTCGTGATTCCCACATTCTATGAAACGCTGGCCGATTGGAGGGATTCCATGATGCGGCGCCTGCGCAAGCGTCCGGCGGCATCGCATGAATCATCCGACCCAACGGTCACGCCTCATGGCCCGGCCCAGGCGCGGCACGGAGCCTAGGTTTTTTAGCGCCAGGCCCCTGAAATCAGGTCGAGATTTGAGAATTCTCGAGTCGCAAACGCTGCGCTCCGATACGTAGAAGAGGTCATCAGGCACACAAGAGGAGCGCGACGTGCTGCAATTCTGCTGCATAGTATTATTTTTCGTTTTTTCGGGCATCGCCTGTCACAGTTCCATCATCGACATGGGTCCCACTCTTGCGAACAGCAACATCGAGCAGCATACGGTCTCCATCAATGAAATTCCGGAAGCACCCGGAGAGCGGCCTGAGGCCGACCCTTCGATTCCCATGACGGCCGAGCCTGCCACTGCGGAAGAGAAGGTCAGTCCCCCCTCCAATATCTCAGGATCCTATTTGTTATGTATCGAAACTCTACCTCCGACCGAAAGTGCTCCGGAAGCCGTCGTGAGCTGTGCGCTGCGTGACAAGGTGAGCAACAGCAAGGTTAATCTTGCTGCGAAATTTAGCAGCACGACCTGGAGCTATCAGCTCCCGAGTCCGGGTAACCTGGAGGTCCTGCTTGCGGAGATTAACGGAAGTGTGGAATGGCATGTGGCCATCAATCTGAAGGCTCCGTCTCTGGCGGAGGTTCAGGCGCAAAAGGAAGCCATCCGATTCTTCGTCACCGTTCAGGATGCTGCGGGAGTCAAGTATCAGGAATGGGCACCGGTCGCGTCCTCATTTCTGGAATGGATGGCCTTGGATGGAGCGAAGGTTCCTGCCGGTGCGGTTGTAGGCGGCACCCAGGATGAACAGACGGATGATCTTTTTGTTTGCCGGGTCTATGCCGGTGGTGAAGTCATTCCTGGCAAGATGATTGAGCACTTCCGCGATGCCGACAAATCCATATGTTATGCGACCATGAATGGCAATTCCCTGCAGTCACAGTCGGATGACGGGGATACCCTCCAATATAAAAATGATGTGCTCCGTATCACGGCTGGGGTGTTCGACGATTATTTGGAATGGGTGCCTGCGTCCAACGGCGACCGGCCAGCCAATGCTGTGGCCATGGGCATGGATGCGAATGGCAACCCGCTTTATAGCTGTCGCAATTTGCAGATTGCGGATGACCTGGCTGAGCAGACGCCCGGGGTTTTGAGGCCAGGCGCGAATGGATGCACGCATCAATATTTTGGTGTGAATACGAACGCTGAATATCAGGTCCTGGCATGGAAGGCGGGTGGGACGGAGAAGATTCTGGCGTCCCGCGCTCCGTCTCCCTGATTCGAGCAGGGGCGGTGACGACGCCCCGCCTCACGCCGCGGTCTGCTGCTTCTCGTCGCCAGCCAGGCATGAAGCCGGCAGCGCCATCTGCAAACAGAAAGGTCGGCGCCGTTCCGCGGTGGCCGGTCCGAGGAATTCAATCATAATGGATCCACCGAGGCTTTCGATGGCCATCTTCACCGCATCCATGCCGATGCCGCGGCCGGAGATGGCGGTCACCCCGTCCTTGGTGGACAGGCCTTCCACGAAAACCATTGAGGCGATGGCATCATCATCCGCTCCAGGGTGCAGCAGTTTCAGGTTGCGACCTTTCTCTTCCAGGGCCCGCAAATTGATGCCATGACCATCATCGTAGAGACGCAGCAGGAGCCAGCCCGACTGCATTTTGGAGTCCAGGGTAATGGTGCCCTGCTCGTTCTTGCCTTTGGCTATCCGGACGTCAGGAACTTCGATCCCATGATCCAGAGCATTGCGAATACAATGCATCATCACATCCCCGATGACATCCGCAGCATTTGGCAAAAAGCGTGCGGGACACGGAGCAACGTTAAGGATGGGCATGGCCTTATGCAGTTCCTCTGCCAGGCTCGGCAGGGAGTCACGAATCGTGGAGAGCACGGATTCGAGTGACACCGATTGCCCTTCCATGCGGTAGCGTTCGAGGCACTGAGTGAGCTGCATGCGCAAATCCTGAGTATCCCCGCGGCTCAGCAGATCCCCGACCTCCTCGTAGAAGGCTCGATAGGTATCCTGGACCCCTGGTGCGCTCTGCAGGTCCTTGAGGGTTTTTTGATAGACGCGTTCATAGACAGCCAGGCTTTCGATGCAACGGTGCTGGCCTTCCAAAAGTTCCTTGCCGCTTTGAGTCAGACTATCGCCCGCCAGAGCCTTCGCATAAATCTCCTCTTCATGATGAACAGCCTCAGCCACTTCATCGAATCCGAGAGTTCGGGCATTGCCTTTGACGGTATGCAGATTCCGGAAGATCAGCTTCAGCTCATCGAGTGACACCCGGTTGTCGGTATGGAGGATGACGATGTTGGCCGCAAGTTTCTCGTGGGAATTGCGGAAGAAACGCTCGGTCTGCTGTGAGCCGATACTGATCAGTCGCGACAGGATATGCAGCTCACGGCGCTGCTGCTCGGCCTCGTGCCGGAGTTCGCGCAGCTCGGTGACGTCCCGTACCACAACCATCAGCTTGTCCAGCCGACCGTCTTCACCCTCGATGGCCTGCCAGTCGAGTTCCAGGAACTGATCATGGCCGTTATTCGCCTTGCGCATGAGTTCACGCACAAGGAGATGATTGTTGACGATAAATTCAAGCGGCGAACCCCCGTGCAGGCAGAAGTCCACGACGGCCTTGACCTGGTTGCGTTTGTCCGCGCTGATGTCGGTTCGATCGAAGAGCAGTTCCATAGCCTCGCGGTCCGCGAGGCCTTGCATGCCGAATATCGTTTCCAGATAGGCGGAATATTCACTGTGGATTTTCATATCCGGTTTGATCGTGAAGATCCCTTGCATGATGTTCTGCAACATGGTCTGGATATCACGGGTCTTATTCGCCAATTCCCGGGTCCGATTTGCGACCTTTTCTTCAAGGCTCGCATAGAGCCGGGCGTTGCTGATAAAGATGGCGGCCTGCGAGGCAATCACGCTCAGGACCTTGACCCGATCCACGGTGAAGGCCCCTTGAACCGACATGTGCTCGACGTAGATCACACCAGCGATCTGGGCCCGATTGACGATCGGAACACAGAGCAGAGACTGCGGATGATGCTGGGCGATATAGGGATCCCTCAGCAGTTCATTGCGGTTGTTCAGATCATCAATGACGACCGGTTCGTTGCTCCTGAGAGCGAGCTGGATCAGAGAGCGGGGAATGTGCTCATAATCTTCGTAAGGGATGTCCATGAGCCCCGATTCCTGGCCATCGCGGATGGTGGCGCAGACATGGAAGCTATCGTCCTCTTTCAGGATCAGGGTCGCGTTCTGAGCGCCGGTGCTTTGAATGGTGGTTCGCATCAACTTGTCGAGCAGCGATTCCAGGACGACTTCACTGGCCAGAATCTCAGAAGCCTTGACGACCGCCATGAGATCGAGTTCCGAGCCGGCCGTATCATTCCGGGTCCCGAGCACGGTCGTTCGCATCATGGTCGTGGTGCGTGCCACCTGGGTCCGCGAACTGCTCTCCCGCTTGATCACCCGTTCACCCAGAAGATCCTCATACTTGTTCTTCAGGTCCTCCAGCTTGACCTTGGCGCCCCAAAGATCATAGTGGAAATAGGCTTCCTTCAGATAGAGTCCGGCAATCCGGGGTCGATCGATTTCGAGATAGAAACGGCCGGCGATATCATTGAACAGGGCCACGTATCCGGTATAGCCAGCCTGCTGCGCGGCATGGATGGCCTGATCGAAGCGGGTGCCCGCCAGCTCACGCTGATCGGCGATCCGTGCCAGTTCCGCTTCCATCAGCCATTGCACCATCTGCAGATTCCTGGGGACTTTCCGGGCAATGCGTTCGATGCGGTGATGCATGCGGCGCAGGACCCGCAGCGTCTTACGCTGACGAGTGGCATCCAGGAGCCGGTAGGCCTGGCTGAAACCCAAAAAGTGATAGGGTGCCATCAGCTGCTCGGTCAGCCCAAAAATGGCCTTCAGAACGGGCAGACTCTTCAAGCCATACTGAAAGCCCAGCTCCTTGTTGTCCATGATGACGCCGAGCATCGTCTTGAACAGGTTAAGGGCCGTCAAGGCAATGGGATTGGCTGCGCTTCTTTCATAGATCGTGGCTTCACGCAGATACTTGCTATCGAACCGCGTGGGGTCCTCGGTTAATCCCGCCAGGGCCAGACCGGGCATACACCAGGTTAAATAGATCCAATAAGGGCTGGTGTCGGTGATATTGTGGACCTTGCTTTCCAGATAAGTCGTATCAGGATCAATTTGGAACACGAAGTTTCGTGCTGTGATCATGGCATTGCGGTTGTAGATCTGATGGGTCAGGTCGCCAATTTGAAAAGCCCATTTTTCACCCTCGACGGCCGCTTGCTGGCAGTCGGCCAGGGAACCGTAGAGACTGGTGGTGAAGCAGGCTATGACAAATTTGAGATAAGGTCGTTCATCGACGCTATCAAAATGCTGGTCGAGTGTTTCAGCGAGCGCGCAGATTTTGGGGGGAATGTCGAATTCCCGGAAGACACTGCTCAGGATCACCGAGTAATTGACGAAGGCTGACGCCGATTCCTTGGTGAACCCATGACGGCAGGAATAATAAGTCGCCAGCACGACCCCGGTGGCCATCAGGTTTTCCAGTTTCAGCTGATAGGCAATCACAGTCAGGAATCGCAGGATTTTCATCTTCAGGGTAATCGAGTCATCCAGCGGTTTCAGACGCGCCTGGTAGTCGGTGAAAAAGTCAGGCGTCATGTGACGTTTGATTCTGAAATGGTACAGGACGATACCGAGCGGATTGGGCGAGCGACTGAGACGGACTCCGAGCAGGCGAAGAGCGGTCAAACTCTCATCCAGCGATTCGTCCAAACGCCCCAATAGATTGAGTTGCAACGCCTGCAATAGGCAAAGACGCGCCTGGTCAATCGGCGTCTGGGCTTTCTCGCGTGCCGTGAGATAAACAGCGTGAGCGTCCTCGATGCGGTTCGAATTGTAAAGACTTTCGCAAAGCTTGAGATGAATCTGGTAAACCAGGTCATAGTCCTGTTTCCAACCGATGTCCTGGGTCAGGTCGCGCGCCGTTTGCAGATAGACGCTGGCCGAGTCATAGGCGGTGCCCTGGAAGGCTTTCACACCGGCGCTATAGTTGAGGCGCGCCAGCTCGAATTTTTCCTCGGCCGTATCCACGAGGCTGATGCTGATGTTCAGGTGGCGAATGATTTCGGGAGCCCAGGCCTCCCGCTCGGATTCGGGTGCGTTGTGGAAGAGGTGGCGGCCGACCAGCAAATGAAGATCCACCCGGGAGGTTTCCGGAACCAGGGCATAGAGAGCCTCCTGAATCCGGTCATGGGAGAAACGATAGGTTTCGAGTTCCGCTTTGTCGGAAGCTTCCTTGATAAGGAAACCTTCACGCAGACTGTCATGCAGCGCCTGCTCGATGAGATCCTCTTTGAGTTGACCACGAATGGCGAGCAGGACGTCCTTGCGGAAGCGGGTGCCGATCACGGCACTGATTTTCAACATCTCCTGCGCGTCAGGCTCAAGACGAGCCAGTTTTTTCAAAATGACGTCGATGACGTTGTCGCTGATATCCATCTGAGCGATCGCCGCGACGTCCCAGCTCCATATCCCTTGTTCCTGGTCGAAGATGATGCTGCCGTCTTCATAAAGATGCTTGAGCAGCGATTGCAGAAAGAAGGGATTGCCGTTGGTTTTGTCTACCAGAAGACTGGCGAGGGCGTCCACCCGATCCTCGGTGCTGGCCAGCGTGTCCGCGAGAAACTGCCGGATGGCGGGCAGGGGCAGGGGCTCGAGCCGCGTGATCTGAACGTCCGACAATTCCTTGATCTCTTCCATCATCTGCAGGAGAGGCGCGTCGTTTTTCAGTTCATGATCGCGCCCGGCGGTCAGGATCATCAGATAACGCAGATCCTGGGCTGCCATTTGCCGCATGAGTTCGATTGAGGGGTTATCCGCCCATTGAATATTGTCGAGGAACAGAAGGATGGGTCTTTGCTTCCGGGCCGCTGTCTTGAAAAATTGAATCAAAAGATAAATACAGCGGTTGCGGGCAATTTCGCCGTCGAGATCCTCGTTGCCGCGCTGCGGGCCGATGATCCATTCCAGCTGCGGAGCGAGGGCCAAAAGGCCACCGGCCTGACCTTCAAATACGGTGGCCAGGTCCTTGCGGAGGCGCTGGAGTTCGTCTTCCTGCTCCAAGAGCAGGGATTTCGCCAGATTTTGCAGAGCCATGCGGAAGGCGTAAAACGGGGTATCCTTGGCCTCCTGCTCGAACTGTCCTTCCACAAAGTAGGTGTGCTGGTCCAGGGACAGGCGGAAGTGGTCCTTCACGAACGCGGATTTACCCACACCCGCATCACCCAGGACAAAAGCCAGGCGCTTCGAACCGCGCTTGACGATCGCCAGTTCCTCCGTCAGGACTTTGGATTCCGCCTCACGTCCATAGAGCTTTTGAGGAAATGCAAATTTTTCGGAAACGTCACAGGCTCCGGCCTTGAAGTCGGGCGGGTTGACTTCACCCTTCAGCCAGGCCTCACGGCAGAGGCGCAGGTCATGCAGGAGTCCAAAGGTGCTTTGGTAGCGTTCGTCCGCATTTTTACGCATCAGCTTGCTGATAATGGCTGTAACCGCGCGTGGAACATCGGACCGAACGTCAGAAACGGGGACAGCTTCCTTGGTCAGGTGCTGATGAATCCACTCCAGGGTATCCTCGGCCTGGAACGGCAGCTTTCCGGTCAGCATTTCGTAAAAAGTAATGCCCAGCGAGTAATAATCGCTGCGATAATCGACCTTCCGATTCATGCGTCCGGACTGTTCCGGAGCCAGATAAGGAAGCGAACCTTCCAGGGCCGCTTCGTTCGCCTGGCCTTCGGCTTCGAATTCCGTGGCGATATCAAAGTCAATTAAACGAAGGTCCCGGCTCTCCCGGTTCCAGCAGATGTTGCTCGGGTTGATGTCCTTGTGAATGATCCGGGCCGTATGAACCGTGCGGATGGCTTCCACCACGGCAATGGCGATGTCGAAAAATTCAGGCAATGCGAGAGTTTGGCCATCCAACACCCCGCGCAGATCGGGGCCGCTGTCTTCCAGCACCATGGCCAGCGTATTTTCCCAGGGATACAGGCCAACGGTCTTCTCCACGCCAGGACCCTGGAGTGTAGTGACCATGTTAAATTCAGCACGGAACCGGGCGATCCTTTGGGCCGATGGGTAGTCCTCTCCCAGAACCTTGACTATCAGCGATCGTCCCTGCTCATCCTGGGCACGAAAGACGATATTGCGGCCCGATACAATCGGCTCAGCTTCAAGAGTAATTCCTGGTATCTGGGATTTCAAACCGCGGTACTCCTTCTTAACTCCCAGTCTATCGGTAGGGCGTTGCAAATATTTATTCAGAAGCTCTTAGCAAATTGTATGTTTAGGAAGGAATTGTTCAGGCAGCAGATGTTTCGTGTCGCGCAAGAGGTTGTGAGAAAAGATCCCCAGGCAGTCTGATCTCGAAGAGGAAGGGCTGGAATCCTTGAGCGGATGGTGTGGCCGCAGGGAACTGCACGGTGATGGAACCTCCCAGTTTTTCAAGGTAACTGCGGACGGCATCCATGCCGACGCCACGTCCGGATACATCGCTCACCTGGCTGGCTGTCGAAAGTCCGGGATAAAAAATAAGTTCACCCGCTTCCTGCGGTGTGAGTTGGCCGGTCGCCCTGATGAGCTTTTTTTCCCGAGCCAGGCTGCAGATGCGCTCCAGGTCCAGGCCGCGACCATCATCCTGATAAGTCAGAACCACAGCCGTGTCCTGCCAATGAGCGGTCATGCAGATCGTGCCGTTGATGGGTTTATGTTTCCGGAGACGCTCGGCCGGCTCCTCGATACCGTGATCCATGGAATTCCGGAGAAGATGCACGAGAATCTTACGGATCAGGCGGTCTCCGTTTCCATTGATATGGAGATCCGTGACATCAAGGTGAATCACGGGTTTTTCTTTTTTCAAATCCTTGGCCAAAGTTTCCGTACATTGGCAGAGTTCCGTCAGGAGCTGGTGCATCGGAGTAAAGAGCGAGCTGATGAAAAACGACTGCAGGGACTGCAGAAAGTTGGGGGCTTCCTCGCGGCGCGCGCTCGCGATCCGGTATTCCTGGTAGAGCTGCATCAGTACCGATTCCGAAAGGGAAACGTCCCGTTCACCGTGGGTTTTGCGCCCCAGCTTGCCCTGGTTGATGGACTCATAGGTTCGCAGGATGGCCTCAGCCTCATCGAGATCGAGGTTCATGCGCTGCACATCCCAATGCACAGCCGGATCATTTTGCAGTTGCGCATAGTATTGTTCCACGTCGTGGAAAACCTTGGTCATCTTTTTCAGATAGAGGGAACGCGCGGCGCCCTTCATGGTATGCATGTTGATAAAGAGAACCTTGAGAACCTCCATGTCCTTGAACTGGATGCTCTGGGAATTGATGAGCTTGCGATTTTCCTTAATAAAATCATCGGCATTCTGCATAAATCGGCGAAAGGACTCCGCAGAAATATTCAAAAGTTCACTGATGAATTGCAGTTCCTCTTTTTTATCCTGAGCCTCCTCCTCCAGGGCGCGCAGTTGGGTGACATCCCGCACCGTGACCAGAATTTTTTCGATGCTGTCGTCCTGATCGGTCACCGGATGCCAGCTGAGTTCAAGAAGCTTCAGGCGGCCCGACGGCACTCGATACTGAATCTCCTGCGGCAGACAGTGGCTGTTCAGCTGGAAAACCACAGCGTTTTCTCCGAGGCAGGCCTCCAGTGCGCTGACGGCCTGGCTCGTCTCGTCTGAGTTCAGGTTGCTCGGGGCAAAAAGCAGATCACAGGCATTCAGGCTGCTGACGTCATCCACCTCAAAGATTTCCCGCATGTGCTGCGAGTGATCCTTATGAATCTGAAAGCGTTCCGGTTGGATGGCGAAAATACCGAGTTGAATGTGGGACAGGATGGACCGGATTTCCCGCGTCTTTTCCTCGGCCAGCTGCTCCAGGTTTTCATTGATGGCCAGCACATGATCGTGCTGAGCCTGAATTTTTTCGGAGAGCTGCCTCACCTCGCGCTCCGAGATCTCGACCTGAGTGAAGGCCCGGGAAAAGCGGGCGGAAAGCAGATAGGATTGAATCATCAGAAACGCGAGCGAACCGATCGCCGACAGAGGAATGGACTGAATCCATCCGTTGAAGTTCGCATAGTCCTGAACAGCTGTCAGCAGCACGGTGCAGATGGAAACCAGCATCAGAACGGCTCCCTGCTTGCCGGCCCGCACAGCCCGAATAATGGAAAAGACAAAGACCAGACCGGCGGGCAGGCCCACCGCCATAAGCAGGACGAGCAGCGCGAGGAAGGTTCTGAGTTGAAAGAAGGAGCCGACCGACAGAATCAGATAAACGCCCATCAGAACCTGGGATGCGATCCGCGGCACCCGATCTTCATAAAGATAGGCCAGGAAAAGCCCGAGGAAAGCCATGGCCAGAGCCAGGGAACTGGCGAGGAGGACGGCGAAGGCGACCGAATGGGTTATGATCATATCCAGGCTATTGACCTGGTTGTTGACCAGTATACTGGGGATGGAGGCCAAACAAAAAAGTCCAAAATAAAGGGAACTGCGATCGCGGCGGCGCAGGGAATAAAGTCCAAAATGATAGAGCCCGATCGCGAGGTAGGCGCCGAACAGAAGAAAGGCTGGGAGCAAGGGCAGGAGGCGATTGGCCAGCACGGCTTCCGGCGTTCCAAAGAATATGGGCTTGGTCAGGCCCGCAAGGATGTAATCATGGTTCGCCACTTCAATGGCCAGTCGCGTGGAACCCGCGGGAAGAGTGAAGCTGAAGAGAATTTTGTTGGCCGAAGCCATCTGATACTTCGCTGGGTCAGCTGCGGGCTGGCCATTGGCATGAACCAGCTGGCCATTGAGATAGATACGATGGGACATTCCGATCAAGCCAAAATCAATCGCAACGGCCCGCTCCTTGTCACTGACAAGATCGAAGGCAAAGGTCGCGTGACCATAAAGGGGGCGGTCGCTGACCTTATGCCACGAGCCCGGGATACGGATGCGCTCCTCCCGTGCACCAGGATCGGGAGCCGAGATCTGAAACGACTGCCAATAGAAAGGCACGTCACCCTCGAGCCGAACGATGGGTTGCGCGGTGAAATCCCAGCTTGAAAATTCAAAGATGCCGTTCCCGGCCTGGACGGATGGAACCGCCATGGCCTGACCAGCCTGCATGAATGGGAGCAGCAGGAAAGCCATCAGCACCATGAAAGTATGCAGCCTTTGAGGACGAACCAACATGTTGTCTCCGCGGGACGGGATGTCGTCAATTTGCTTTTATTTTAGCATGTGCGGAAGGCTGCGTATCGGGAAACGCATATGGATAGAAATACTTAGGAGTGAGAACCGGGCAAAGGATTGCCCGTCTGGAATTTAGAAAACCTCCGCGAAATGTCCGGTGGTTTTATCCGTAACGGCCGTATCATCATGCGGCCAGTCCTTGGGGTCGATATTCAGGGCTTTCAGTGCGGTCAAGGCCGCACGCACAGGCGTTGCGGTGGCTGCATTGATGTGGACACCGCCTTTGAAGGCAGGGTTGCCCGCACCGCCGGCCATGATAATGGGCACACGCGTAAACTGATGGAAGGGGAAGGTCTCTTCCGAAACCGCATAGACGAGAGTCTGCTGCAGGATCTTGTGATCCCCTTCGGTGGCATTGCCCAGTGAGGTCAGCAGCATGCCCAGATGATTCATAATAATGCCGGAAATGGCCGAGATTTTGGCCGCATCACGACGGTGGGTCAACTCGTGATGATGGTTGTTCGCATCCACGCTCGGATAGATCTGGCTGCTGGCCGGAGCCGAGTGCAGAATGGAGACCACGCGGGTCAAATCACACTGGAACATATGGGTGGTGATGGCGGACATCAGCCGCATTCTTTCATCGAGGTTGTTGACATCAATACTGGGAGGAACGGTGATGGCATTGGGATCACAGGTGCCTTTATATTTGTCGTCGATCACCTTGGCAAGATCATTGACCCTGCCCAGGAACTCATCAATGATGTACTTGTCGCTTTTGCCCACGGCCGACATCAGTTTCTTGCTGTCCTCCTTGAGCGCATTCATCATCAGCATTTTGGCTAGAAATTCCCGCTTATCAGGAACGCCACCAAAGATGCGATTGAACGCCGCGGCCGGATCGATTTCAGGGGGCAGAGGGACCAGTCCGTTCTGTCCCGGAATGCTCTGATACGACAGAACATCCGATCTCTCGACGATGCCATCGGAATCCGTTGAGTTGCTGATCCTTAACTGAACCGATTTATAAGTCTGCTTCGCGGAAATTTTTTCCGCGATGTACTGATCCAGCGTGGGATAGGAATGCCGTTCCTGGGTTGGCGAACTGCCGGACAGCTGCATAAAATACTTGGTGGCATGAGGATCCAGACCACGATTGGGAACGGAAATGTTGGAGACGATATTCAACTGGGCCTGATAGGCCGCGAGGGCCTGAAGCGGTGTGGTCAGAGTCCAGGTGTTGCCAAAGGCCGTCGGGAAAAAGTCATTGGAAACGCCTGCACCGAAAAAGAAGAGCACAAAGCGTTTCGGTATTTCCTGGCCCTGGGCCAAAGCATCACCGTTATCATTGAGCATGATCTCAAGCAGCGGCAGGCCGAGCGTGATGAGAGAGCCGTTGACCATGCCCCGAATGATCGTGCGTCGATCAAGTCTTTTTTGACGTAAAAACATAGCGTGTGCTCCTGCCTTGGCTTACATGATGCCGCTTAAGAGTTGGAAAATCAGTTCACTCAATGCCTTGTTTTCACCGTTCTGGAAGGACTCGACAGCCTCCTCGATCACCTTTTTTTCCGATACCGATTCCATTTTGCCAAGTCCGATCCTTAAAGCATTTTTGGCAAAGCAGGTGAGCACCTTGTCATTTTTTGCGAGGATCTGACTCAATTCAGCCCCACCGCTGTAAGGTTGTTCGAAGACGCTGGCGGACAGCTGATAGGAGGCGATATTCGGGAATGGAACGCCCTGCCCATTGGGACCGTAGCCTTCCAGACCAATCGCAAGAGGATCCATCAGCACATGACAGCTCTTGCAGTTATTGTTGTTCAAACGGGCTTTGATAATTTCATATTTGTCCTCCGTTTGGGGTACGCCCGTGGTCAAATCCAGACCAGGGGGTGGGGGAGGAATATCCTCACAGAGAAAGTGCCCCCGAATGTAATGCCCCCTCTTGGTCGGCGACGTGGCACCGGGACCGGACCGCAAGAGAAACGCGGAACGGGTCAGAAAGCCTGCGCGATCGGTAGCCGGCAGCGTCGTGGCACTCGCGGCGACGCCATAGACTGTGGCGAGGTTGGCATCCAATACGGTTGCTGTTGAGGTTAAGAATGTGTTCAGGAAATCCGTGCTCTTCAAGCTGGTGTCGACCAGGGCCCGGTATTCCACGAGGGCCGCCTTGGCGATATCAGCCTGAGCGTTGGCTGTGTCCGCGATCTTTTCCACCGCGTGCATCGCGAGCCAGTCGTCGAACAGGGCTTTCATCCCGGCGTTGAATCGGCTGGCGTCGTTGACCATGGAACGAATGACCTCGGAGCGGGTCTTGGGATCCGCGAGAGCGCCGGACTCCGCGAGCGACAGGAGTTTGGCGTCGGGTGGACTATTCCAGAGGAAATAGGACAGCTGGTTGGCCACGCCAAGTCCCAGCGTTTTCTTTTGCTCATCATTGATGCCCTGGACTTCGAAAGCGAGCGGATAATCATAGTAAAAGGTCCGCGGTGAACCGATCATGGCGGCGAGCACGGTGCGCGCGCCCTGACAGCTGGGGGTCGTGGTCGTCGGGGTGGTGCTGGGTTCTTTGGTGAGATTGCTCGTCACATCCTCGAAGAGCTTCAGATAAAAATCGGCATCATCAAACCGCCCACGGAAAAGAACTTTGGCAATGGGATCAAGGCCTTTGGCGAGGCAGGCCCGATTCATATCGTTGCAGGCGCAATCGAAGCGCCGGCTGAACATGTCGGCCGACTCGGTGAATTGACCCGCGATGTCCCAACCGGCGTTGTTATAAAGCTCGGCGTCACGCAGGGAAAATACCGAATTCCGGGTGGCGATTGCGATCAGCTCATCCTTGGTCGGGTCCTCCGGCAAGGCGGTTCGGGAGACAAGCTCGGGGCTCAGGGCCAGCCGCACTGTATTGAGAAACTGAGATTTTGTAATGCGTCGCAAGGCGAGGGGAAGTTCGACCTCGGCTGCTGCCCCGGTCCCACCTTGGGTGGCCGTACCTGCAACCAGGTTCTTCTTTTTTCCTTCCCATTTCGAGCAGCCGATGGAAAGACAGCCAAGCAGGAGAGTGAAAACCATTATTTTCATGTGCGACCTCTGATTTTAAAAAGCGCCTATGCAAGGGCAACGCCACAGAGTAGAGCATGCAGGAAGCCCTGCAATTCCAAGGGAATGGTAACCGCGTGATCGCACGCGAGACCTTTGGCGCCGGCATCCGGTTTTGAATTCCTGACAATTTAATAATAATTGAAACAATTTAAAAGGAAGCCCGGGACGCTGATGCCGTCAATTCTCTGGGCATCCGTTTATTTTCGTATCAAGTCCGAGCGTTGCATGAGGAGACGAAATCGAGACGGCGGTTCGCTGTCAGAAGTGAAGCCAGAATCGCGGTTGAGGTGGACGCCGCTTGGGGGAGATCAAGGATTGTTTTGGCGAGCCGTCTTCTGTAAGACAACAAGGAGCAGGACTACCTGCTGGAACTTCGCTGAGGGAGGGACACTATGGACGGACCCGAACCCATTTCGCGGCCAGGTGCAGCATCGGATGCTCAAGCTTCTGCTCCACGTCCGTCCTTGAATCTCATCGATGCCATTGCCATCATTATCGGTATCGTCATCGGCGCGGGCATATTCGAGACCCCGTCCCTGGTGGCGGCCAATGCCTCGAGCGCAACAGCGGTTCTGCTGTTCTGGTTGGCTGGAGGCCTCATATCGCTGGTCGGGGCCCTGTGCTATGCCGAGCTCGCTACAACCTATCCGGATGCCGGTGGAACCTATCACTACTTGAAAAAGGCCTTTGGTCATCAGACCGCCTTTCTTTTCGCCTGGTCGCGGATGGCTGTGGTGCAGACCGGTTCCATTGCCCTGCTGGCCTTTGTCTTTGGTGACTATGCGGCCCAGATCTGGTCCCTGGGACCGCGGTCGAGTTCGCTTTATGCGGCATTGGTCATCGTTCTTTTCACCTCGTTGAATATCATCGGTCTGAAGCTCGGGAAATGGGCTCAAAATCTTCTGTCGGCGGCCCAGGTCGTGGGACTCGCCCTGCTTATCATCGTGGGTCTTTCAAATTCTACGGCTGCGCCCAGCATCATAGCCCCCATGGCGAACAGTTCGGGCAGCCTGGGTCTCGCCATGGTTTTCGTGCTGCTTTCCTATGGAGGGTGGAACGAGGCCGCGTTCATATCGGCCGAGATTCGCAACCGCAATCGCAATATCCTGCGCTCGCTCGTCTGGAGCATCGGCATCATTACCGTGATCTATTTGCTGGTGAATGCGGCGCTCCTCCACAGTCTGGGCCGGGCAGGCATGGCGAAATCCGATGCGGTCGCGGCCGGCCTTTTGCGCCAGAGCATGGGAGACTCCGGTGCGGTCTTCATCAGTTTGCTCGTGGTGATCTGCGCCCTTGGTTCCTTGAATGCCTCCATTCTCACGGGCGGACGCACGAACTTCGCTCTTGGACAGGACTTCATGTTCTTCCGATTCATGAGTCATTGGCAGGCGCAGGCCAGCGCCCCGATCGTTGCCTATGTTCTTCAGGCGATCATTGCCTTGACCCTGGTGGCCTTTGGTTCCATGACCCGCGGTGGTTTTGAGGCCATGGTGGACTATACAGCGCCCGTATTCTGGTTTTTCTTTCTGTTGTCGGGCGTGTCTCTATTCATCCTGAGGCATCGCGAACCGCATGTCGAACGACCCTTTCGCGTGCCGCTTTATCCGTTGACGCCCTTGCTCTTCTGTGCAGCGAGCGGCTATCTCCTTTATTCGAGCCTGGCCTATACGGGAATTGGAGCGATGGTGGGCGTCGTGGTGGTGGTGCTCGGCATTCCCTTTCTTTTTCTAGGCGAGGGTGTCTCCCGAAAACCTCTGGTTCACTAGGACGAGGCATCCTGATCATCATAGGAATTTTCCATTGTTAATCTTCCATTACAAGGTGACCTGATATGAAGATAAAAACCGCTCTCATAGGATGTGTGGTCCTGGCTGAATTCAGCTGGGGCCTCGCGGCTCCCCAGCCTGCAGCCATCCAACGCACCGACAACGACCTCAAGCCCCAGGAGCGCCCCGGGGATGTTCCCTATGTACCGACCCCGCAGCCGGTTGTGGATGCGATGCTCAAGCTGGGTGAGGTGGATAAGAATGATGTGGTTTATGACCTTGGCAGTGGAGATGGACGTATTCCCATCACGGCTGTTCAGAAGTATGGAGCCCGTGCCGTCGGCGTTGACATCAATCCGGTCCGCATCCAGGAGGCGAATGAGAATGCCCGGAAGGCCGGAGTCACCGATAAGGTTCGCTTCGTGCAGGAGGATCTTTTTAAAACGGATCTGAGCGAAGCCACCGTGGTGACGCTTTATCTTCTGCCCGAAATCAACCGCAAGTTGCGGCCCAAGCTTTTGAAAGAGCTGAAACCGGGAACCAAGGTCGTCTCGCACGCCTTCCACATGGGGGAATGGAAACCCGAGAAAGTGGAAAGCGTTGACGGGAAAACGATCTATGTCTGGACTGTGCCGAAGGATCCTCCGGCGAGTCTGATGTAGAAGCTCAGGACACGGACGCGAGCGTCTTCAATGCGTCCCCAGGATGCTCTTCAAACAGCTCAAACGGCAGATCGACGAGAAAGCGGAAGGCATAAAAATCGCCGGCCGCGTTCGTTGGATTCAGGAGTTGGATCCTGATATGACCGCCGGCCCGCATGATAAAGCGTTTGACAGCATCCATGCCGACGCCGCGGCCTGAGATATCGGTCACATGATTGGCTGTGGACAGGCCGGAGTCGAAGATCAGGTTCGCGATATTCTGCGGCTCATGGGCTTCTTCTGCGCTCAGAAGCCCACGCTTCAGACCGATGTCGCGGATCCGACTGAGATGCAAACCGCGTCCATCATCACCATAAGTCAGGAGCATGCGCGTGTCCTGCCTTTCCATGGTGATGGTGATCCGGCCTTGTGCGTTCTTGCCAACCTCAAGGCGTTCGGCCGGGGTTTCAATGCCGTGATCCATGGCGTTGCGCAGAAGGTGGACGAAGATACTGCGGAACAGTTCATCGGCCTGATCGCTGAGCAGAAAACCATGGGTTTCCAGCTGCACCGCGGGGATCTCCTTGTGCAGATCCTTGGCCAGCACCGGCAGACAGCCGAAGATTTCCTGGAACACGAGCTGCGCGTCCTTGAAGATCTTGACGTGAAGCAGCATCCGGATCTGCGTGATGACCTCGGCCAAATCCTGAGGCAGGGTTTTCCGGGCCGTCGCGGCCTGCAGGCGCTTGTAAAGCGAGCGAATGGCATCGACCGGGAACTCGACGAGGCGGTTCTGCTCGGAACTGCGCCCCAGCTTCTCCCGGGCGATGGTTTCATATAGCGCCACGATCTTTTTGGCCTCTTCCAAATCCGCCGCCATCTTCGTCACATCCCAGACGGCCGATTCATGGTTTTGCAGGTGGGCATAATACTGCTCGATCTCATGAAAGACCTGGGACATTTTTTTCAGGTAAAGGGAGCGCGCGGATCCCTTGACCGTATGCATGTTCACAAAGAGCACCTTGAGGATTTCCAGGTTGCGTTTTTCGATGCCATGCGAGTGGATGAGCTTTTCATTCTCCTCGATGAAATCACGGCAGGAGCGCAGAAAGCGCAGGAAGCGTGGTGCCGGAATACGCAGGATCTCGCCAATGAATTCCAGTTCCTCCTGCTGCTCCCGGCTGCGTTCCTGCAGGCGCCTGAGATCGGTCACGTCGCGCATGGTGACCAGGATTCTATCGACCTCCCCTGTGGACGTTTCGATGGCATTCCAGGTCAGATCGAAGATCCGTTCCGTGGATCCGATGATCTCTCTGAGTTCCAAAGGCAGGAGGTGAGCGTTGGCTTCGAAGTTGACCACATCATCGCCCAGGATGCCCTGGATGCTGGCGGTGGCCTGGTTCCTCTCATCGGCGCTCAGCGTGCTGCGGGCAAAGATGATATCGGTCGCTTCCATCGCTTCCGTATCGATCTGCGGGAAGAGCGAATCCATATACCGGGAATGATCCTTGTGAATCTTATGATCGGTCTGGATCATGAAGACGCCCAAGGGAATGTGCTCCATCATCGAACGGATATCCCGGGTCTTCTCATCGACCAGGCGTTCGAGGTTGTTGTTGAGCGCCTTGACCTTGGCGTGTTCCTGCTTGAGATCTTCGGACAGGCCGCGGATTTCCTGTTCGGAGATTTTCACGCGGGTGAAGGCCTTGGAAAAGCGCATGGCAATCATGGTCGACTGGAAAAAAATGAAACCCAGAAGCCCGAGGCCGGTGAGCGGGGGTGAGACGACGATCTGCCGAATGGCCAGCACATCGTGCACTGTGGTGAAGGCCATGATAAGAACTCCGCCGAGAAAGACCCAGGCCCCTTCCGCACCACTGCGGCAGGCCCGACCGATGGCATAGAAGCAGTAGACGACCAGAACGAGCGTCACCGCATGGAAATAGTTGACGATATCAACGAAAATCCGGTGCGAAGTGCCCGTGATGAGTACGAAGTAGCCCAGAGCAATGGCGCTCGCGGCCCAGCAGACCCGGCGGGAAAACTTATCACGGAACACAAAGGACGTGAACCAGACAAACGAAGGCACGGCCGCGATCCAGGCCATATTAAAGATGCGCAGGCGGGTCGGCAAGGGCATGTTCGGGAAAAAGATCGTCAGGGCGCCATCCATGGCCATTGCCATATAAACAGCCACGCTGAGGCAAAGCACACCGAACCAGACGGTCGAGGGATCCTCGGTTCGCAGAACATAGAGAACGATGTGATACATGCCCATGATGAACAGCGCGCCAATCACAAAGAGGTCGATGGAAATCGACTTCGAACGCATGGCCGTAATCGATTCCAGCGTTCCCACGTGGGGAGGGGTGACCATGCCGCACAGAAAAATCTCGAAGTTGGCGATCTGCACGACGACATCAAATTCGGTCGACTCGGGTGTGAATTCATAAATCTTGCGGCCCACGGCCCCGCTTGAGCGGCTGGCATCGGTGCCCACCACACCAAAGTTCGCAATCTCCTTGCCGCCTACAAAAATACGCGAAGAGGACCAGAACCCTGGCGGGAAAAAGAGCGCAATGGGTTTGGGCTGATCCAGTTGCACCGTCATGCGATAGGTGGCGTAGCCCAGGGTTGGAAAGTCGGCTGGGCCCTGATTCCAAAGGCCGGGGACTTTGATATAGGTCTTGGACGCCGTAGCGGTCGTCACGGTATCGGGAGTCAGCAGCTGATTCCAGTGAAACTCCCATTGGCCACGGGCCATAATCGGCTCATCGAGTGACACGCCGCGCAGATCGAGAACACCATCCTTGACGGTGACGGCGGCTCGTGATTCTGCCGCCAGGCATACAAGAATTGCAAATATCAGGCAGAGCCAGTTTCTTTGCATCAACCACTTTCCTTATCCCAATTTCTTTTTTCGCATTGCCCTCAAGTATAGCACACAAGATGTTGGCACGCCGCCCAAAACCGGGCCCTGGCCTTTGTCAAGCTGATGGACGAGCGCCAGGTTCTGGACAGTTTTTGGCGTCTTTTCTTACCAAAAAATCACAAAATTTCAATGTCTTGAGGGTTTTACCTGAACTTTGCATTTTCTGCTCCCACTATCGCCTAAAAAAAAACGGGAGGAAGCATGACAAGTGCAAAAAAGAAAATTGCTGTCATCGGTGGCGGCATATCAGGGCTGACGGCAGCCTACACATTAAGCAAGCAGGATGCCTTTGATATCACGCTGTTTGAATCCCAGGACCGGGTCGGTGGCCATGCCCACACGTATCGGCATAACGGTGTGAACATGGATACCACGGTCATTTCGTTTCATGAGCAGGCCTATCCAAACTTTGTACGTTTGATCAAGGAACTGGGCGTTTATGGTGAAACGCAGCGCTTCAAACAGGATCTGTGTTTTCACACGGACAAGGGCGTTGAGTTCATGATGACCTATAAGGCGGCCGGTATGCTCGCCAAGCCTATGACGATTTTCAAGACCGTGGCCTCTCTCAAGAAGCTGTCGCGCGGCGTGGTGGAAAACGTTCGGAATTCAGGCATCGATTCCTTGAATTTTTATGAGTTCCTTCAGCAAATCCGGATGTCTGAATACGAAATCACCTGCCTTGTGGTGCCGATGGTTCATATGTTCGTGGGTTTGCCTCCAGCCGAAATCCGGCAGATGCCGGCGCGTTTTCTGGTGGAACATCTTTATCATCATAAGCTGCTCCATCATTCCTCGCTCACCGCCTGGCGCGGCTGGGAAAATGGAACGATCACGTATATTTCCAGGCTGCAGGAGAGCATCAAGGGCAGGGTCCACACCGGAGCCAACGTGCGGTCGATTGAACGAACCGCCGGCGGCAAGGTGCTCGTACATCATAAAAATCAACCGACTCAGGAATTCGATGCCGTGATCGTGGCCACGCCTCCGGCTTCTGCCCTGCGTCTCCTGAAGGAACCGACCCGGCTCGAGCATCGCATCCTGAGCCCTTGGAAATATTCAACCCTGCGGATGTCCATTCACAAGGACAAGTCTGTCCTGCCGTCTCGCAGCATCCATCGCGGCTTTTGGAATCCGTTCATCGATCCTCGTGGCGACCGCTGTGGTGCCTCCTATCTCGTCAGCAAGCTTCATCCGCGCCTGGATAAGGATGTGGTCGTGAGCTGGGCCCCGATTCAACCCATCGATTCCTCCAAGGAAATCCATGCTCGTGATGTGGAAATCGCCCGCTATACCGCCGAGGCTTTGTCCACGCACAAGGAAATGCCAGCGCTGAATGAACAGCGGCACGGGATTTACTATTGCGGAGCGCATTTCGGTTACGGCTGGCATGAAGCCGGAGTGGAATCCGGTTTGAAAGTCGTCGCACGTCTTTCCAAAGATTGGGAGGGGAAATGAATCTTATCTTTCGACTTCTGCTGCTTGTCTTGAAAAAAATCGGACAGCCCGGACAACTGCCCCTTTTGGAAACCACGGAGGCGGAATTCTGGTGCCTGCCGCACGACTGTGATTTTCACCTGCATATCACGAACTCGCGTTATGCAAGCTTCTGCGATCTGGCGCGAATTTCCGCCATGTTTGATCAGGGCGTGCTGGGCAGGCTGGTCAGTCAGGGCTGTACTCCGGTTCTGACCGCTCAGCAGCTGGTCAACTATAAGGAGATTGCCCCCTTTCGGAAGTTCAAGGTGAAGAGCACCATCCTGGGCTGGGACGAGCGCTCGTGGATTTTCCGTCATGACTTCTATCAGAACGATGCCCTGAAGGCGACTGTGCTGGCCAAAGGCGTCTTTGTTCGCAGGAAAAAAGTCCTGCCTTTTGGGAAGGTCCTCGAAATAACCGGTAAACGCCTGACCTCGCCGGCCCTGCCCGACGACGTTCAGCAGTGGAGTCGACATACGGATCTGATGTATGCCGCCGCGAAGCGGCCATCATAACAGCGATTCGGGCCGCCGGGCCCGGAAATATACCCATTCCGCAGGTTTCAAGGGTGGATGGATTTTCCATTCAGGGATATCCTGGATAGGAACCCTTGTCGCATCGGAATGGGTATCATGTTGAAATTTGCACGAACCAGAACCAGAGTTTGGATGTTTTTCCTGGCGAGTCTGCTGACAGGCTTTGGGGAAGCCAGGGCCGCGCCTGCCGTTTACAAGGTCGGTGTGGAGGATGTGGACTATCCCCCAATTTTCAGTTTGAAGAACGGACGATTCACCGGTTATACCCGTGATCTTCTGGATATGTTTGCCCGTCACGAGGCGATAGAATTCCGCTACGTGCCCTATCCGATTCGCCGCTTGATCAAGGAATATGAGAAGGGCACGGTGGACTGCATTTTTCCGGATAATCCCAAATGGGTTTCGGCCGACCGTAAACGCTTCAAGGTGCACCATTCCCGACCTGCGCTCACATTTCAGGATGCGATCATGGTCAGACCCGACCGCCTGGGACAGCCGCTCCGCACGCTGGGCATTATCATTGGCTTTCAGCCCTGGAAACACATGGAGGAGATCAAGGCCGGGCGCCTGCGTGTGTCGGATGCTCCCGGTGCGGTCAGTCTGATTCAAATGATCATGAGTGGACGCGTGGACGGGGGGAATCTTGCGCTGGAAGTCGCGCGCTATCATCTCAAGGAAATGGGGAAACCTGAGGGGCTGGTGCCCGATCCCAAACACATGCCGCTGGTGGAAAGCCATTATCATTTTTCCAGCTTTCGTTACCCTGACCTCATCACGGCCTTTGATCAGTTCCTGCAGACTGAACAGAAAGCCGTGAAGGCTCTGCAGGAGAAGTATGGTTTTTGATAAGGTGCCGGGCCAAGCCCGGCAACCTCAAAGACCTTATCTTGCGGGAAGTGGTTGATCACAACCGGAGAGCTGCAACGTCCGGCACATGGCCTGGACAAAGGCGCTGCTCGAGGGGTTCCCTGATTTCTGCAGCGACCAGATCATCATACCCTGCCCACCATGGCTCAACACATAGCGCGCCCGATCCTGGGCCTCTTCCGGCGTCGAAACATGACCGCCCCAGGATTCAGGTGGAACCTGAACGCCCAGCATCAATGGGCCTTTATAGAGTTTCCGATAAGCATCGAAAGCCAGCTTGGGATCATAACCGGTTGGATTGCCATGCGGGGCCTGAGGGCCGCCGGCATCGTAGGACATGATGTAAACAGCATCAAAAAGATGCCCCACCTCTTTCAACGGATTCACATACAAACCAAAATTGGCGCCGATCAAATTCCCTGAGAACTGGCTGGCCTCATACGACTGAGGACCGAAGGCTCCCGTACTCCAGGCCGCAGTGGTCACCATATAAGGGCGGGGCAGGGCGGCACGGAAACGTCGAATAATCTGGATGAACTGCTGATCATCCGGACACGATTGACCTCCGGTGCCCCAGGCACAGGCGCCTCCGGCCGGCTCATAATCGATATCAGCACCGTCCACACCCAGATCGTGGACCAAAGCGGCCACGCTCTCGGGATTCACCTGCGACCAGTTTCCATAGGTCGCCCCACCGACCGACAGCAGAACCTTCGTGCGGGGATTTTTGGTCTTCAGGATTCGAATCGCATCCTTGACCACGGCAAAATCCGAGGAAAAGTCCATCCCGGTTCCCAGCCAGGAATTCTGTCCGGCGCGATACGATACTTCAGGTCTGACAAAGGACAGGAGCACGGTCGTGATATAAGGCGGCAGCTTCGAAAGACTATGATCCGCCCCGCTCGAGGCCCAGCCGGCACTCCAGCTCTCGTAATAGCCGACGATTTCCTTGTTCCCTGTGCCAGGCTGCGGTTGAGGCTGCGGCTGGGGTTCAGGTTGGGGGTCCGGTTGAGGTTCCGGTTCCGGCTGAGGTTGCGGCTGGGGTTCTGGTGTGTACGTGCCCAGATAAAGTTGAGGATTCTGCGGCTGAGATTTGGCATTGAAATTCAACTTCAGACTGTCGCCATGCTGAAGGTTCACCCGAATCCAGGTGGCGGCCTGGTCCTTTTTATAATGGAAGCCATGCTCATCCGCCTGCCAGCCGATCCAGCTGAAATAGGCTGGATTCTGACCCCAGGGCTGGCTCAAGGCCTGGGTCCCCGAGAATTGAATACGCGCTTCGGAAAAGTCGAGTGAGCGCCCACATTGGTTGACAAGCGTGAGTCCTGCGATCTGGGTCGTTTCCGAAAAACTGGTCTCAAACTTTACGCAGTCGATGCTGGAGGAACTCCAGGCAGCGGAAGGCATCAGAGCGAGAGCGCAGATCAGTCCAATGGAAAGAGGATTTGAATTCATAAAAAATTGCCTTTCCTGAGAAACATCTCACATTTCATCCTGGAAATATGCGACAGCCGGCATCCATGTGGCCACCCTGGATGCAGCACGGAGCGTGCGCAAGCTGATCGTTATTTCCCGTGAGAGATATCATTCCCGTGAATGGGAATGGACGTGAGTTTGTTTAACACTCGAAGCAAGGTTGGACAACTTTTTTATGACAGAAAATTTTTCTGTTTTGTTTCGCCGACAGCAGTCCTGTCGCGAATTACAGGCGGTTTATTCAAGGCGGGGGTGAGTCTCTGAACAGGTGTTCAGAGACTCCTTTCAGCTTACGGAAGACGATTCAGAAAGTCCCGATGGTTTCTTGAGAACTCGAAGTTATTCTTCGCATCCCAATTGATGGACCAGGTCATGAGTCCACGGAGGGCCGGGTAGCCACCGGCTTTTTTAAGCGTATACTGGCCACCGAAGGATTGACCTTTGGCCAGATAGAGAAACGCTTTTTGAACATCGGCGACGGAGGTAAAACCACCAGCGGGCGCAGCCGGGCCGACAGCGGGAAGACCGATGGCCACCTGATCGGCACGCAAGGGAGGAAACACGGCCGCCGCATTTCTACCCACAGGAAAACCGGCTAGCAGCATTTCAGCCATGGCGACCTGGAAGTCCGCGCTGCCCTGCGAGTAGGCACGATCGTCCAGACCGTTCATCGAACCGGTGTTATAATGCTGAACATGGATGAAAGTCAGAAGATCACGCAAGCCGTGAATCACGGGGAGATAAGCACCCCAGGCATTCACGTAGTTGCCATAACCACCCTGAACATACGCTGTCTCCGGCGCCATGGTCAGCAGAAGTTTGCCGTTCAGACGGCGGTGGATTTCCTTGACGGCGGCAATCATGTTCTTCACCCCAGGAGTCGTGGGATTTTTGAAGTCAGTATCGCCCGCGGCCAGGGTGAAGGAACCCCCTTCCAAATCGAGATCCAGGCCATCAAAACCATAGGTGTTGATGATGCCGAGCATGCTCTCGATGAATTCCGCGCGCATCGCATCCGTCTTCAGCTCCAGGTGGGAATTCGCACCACCGATGGAAATCAGAACTTTTTTGCCCTGACTTTGCAGATACGCGACATCCGACTTGAACTGTTCAGGCGTGGTCAGACGGCTGTCCGGAGCAAAATTCATTCGTGCGGAACCAGGGCTGGCAGGTTCAGCAAAAGCAATCTGGATCACATCCCAGGCTGGCGACACATCCCGCAGACGGATGTACTTCACTTCGGGGATATCCCAGTTGTGCCAGTAACCGATCAAAAGACGGGCACCCAGACCGCTGCCGGGGTTGCCACCGCCCGGTGCCGGCGTTGGGGGTGTTGGCGTTGTGGGCTCCGGCTGCGTTGTTCCACCTGGAACAGGTGTGATGGTCACGGCGCTGGACGGTTTGATGTCCACGCTGCCGCCGGGATCCTGGCTGTTTTCCGCGCAGATTTTGACCTGGGCGGTGTATTCTGGTGACTTGATCTCATGAACCGTTTCGTCCTGATCGGCGCAGGAACGATAGAGTACCTTGTCATCCGCACCTTTGTAGGTCAGGCGCAGCTGATAGTCTCCATAGGGGACTTTCAGTTCGAGATCCTCGGTTTTGCCCTGGGCAAAAGCGGTTTGCGGAAAGGTTTTTTCGATGCGGCTTTGTTCCGGTCTGAGCTGATCGAATTGGACATTCACGTCCGTCCACTGGGGTTGACCTGCCGCGGGTTTAAACTCTCCAACGGTGAGGCTGGCCAGCTGACTGGTATTGGCTGTTTCAGGGGATCGGGTCGGGCCGCAGGCGGTCAGGACGAAAAGCGCGACCCATAGGGATTTTGCAATAGGTTTCATAGACAACTCGGTGCAATGGTGGACACATCAAATTCAACAATCACTTCAACTTGGGGATCAGAATCAAATCATGTTGGTTGGGATCTCCATGCGAGGGGTTGGGGGAATGAGTGTGCCCTGATTTGCAGCGACTGGTGACCGCCAGTCGAGTTAGGACCGACAATGGCATAACTGTCCGCTGGGGACCGCGTTCGGCTTGCGGTTGATGCTGGCCCTACGCGCGTGTGCGATATTGCGGTATCATTGATACTGCTTAAGGCCAATGTGCAAAAATCCACACAAAGGTTGAAACTTATGCGTCTTTTCATGCTTATTTTCATGCTGATCTCTTGTCTGCTGGCGCGATCAGCGAAGGCTCAGGAGACATCCGTCCTGGATGTGGCGGCTCTGCAGGCCAGGCAGGATATCACGCCGCTCGCATGGGCCCTCCTGGAACAGGAAGGTCAGGCCACACCCGAAGAGATTCTGAAGCTTTTTCCTGTGATTGGAAAGAAAGCCAAGGACCTGATGGAGGGCGGTTATCACAACGGCCATTACTGGGTTCGCGTGGCTTTGCGCAACAGCGCGCCGGAGCCGCGGGCGGTTCGGATTCAGGTCAATAACAGGGTGCTCAAGCATTTCGAGTATTTCGCACTGCCCCCTGCATCCGATGAAGCTCCTGCGTTATCGCGCCTGCAGGCTCGTCTGCCGGTTCTTCATCTGGTTCTGGCACCCGGGCAGGAAACGGTTGTTCTGCTCAAAATGCAGTTCAGCCTGCAGGATGATCTGAGCCTGCAGCTGGAACCCACAAGCCTGAAAATGCAGGAAAAAACCGATCGCACCATCTTCGCCGTGCTCCTGCTCTTTGGGATCATCGCGGGTCTTCTCATCTTCAATATTGGGCTCTTTGTCCTCACACGGGATGCCGTCTTTTGCCTGCACGCCCTGGCCGCCTGTTGTCTGTTCGCGGACATTTTTCTTTTGAATGGGCTCTCGTATTATCTTCTGGAAAGCGATCAGTGGAATTATCTGGCACCGGCCTTTGGAAATTATTCGGTGGCGACCGCCATCATTTTCGCGCAAGCCTATCTGAACATCAAAGCCCTGTATCCACTTCTGCATCGCCTCCTCAATGTTGTCACGGTCATTGGGCTGGCCGGTGGCACGTTCCTGCTGATGGGCTTCAGCAAGCAGGTTCTTTATCTGACGGATATGAACCTTATCCTGGTGGCCGTCTTGGGCCTCTCGATCATGTACCTTTTTCCCCCGCACCGGCACCGGGTCATGCGCTTTTACGTGCTCGGCTGGTTCGGTCTTGCAGCGGCCAGCCTCGTCTGGGTTCTGGCCGAGTATGACACCATCGGGCGCAATGTTCTGACGGAAAATTCCCTGAATATCGGCCTCTGTTTTGAAATGATTATCATTTCGCTTGGCCTCGCGGATCAGATCAATCACCTGAAAAATAGATTGAAAGAAAACAATCAGAACCTTGAGGCCCTGGTGGCCGAAAAGACCCGGGATTTGACTTCGATCATGGAACATATTCCGCTGGGCATCTTCATGATCAAGTCGGATTTCAGGATCCATCGTTACCACTCCCGCTATCTGCGGGAAATTTTTCGGGGCCAGGATCTTGAGAAATCCCAGGCTGCCGATCTCATCTTCGGCAGCAGTCACCTGAACTCCGATGAACGGAGCCGTGCCGAGAGCTGTCTCGCAGCCTCGCTCGGGGAGGAGCGGATCAATTTTGATATGAATGTCGAGTCCCTGCCGCTGGAACTCAGGCGTCCTGTCGTTGAAGGCTCCCCGCAGATTTTCGACCTCACCTGGAACGTCATTGAAAACGCCGAAAAAGAGGTGGACAAGATTCTGGTGACCATGCGCGATGTCACCGAGATCCGCAAACTCCAGGAGCTTGCGCGGGATCAGAAGGAGGAACTGGAATTTCTGGGGGAAATCCTGGCCATTCCCACCACAAAATTCCTGCGCTTTATTCAGTCCTGCCGTGACCTCATCCAGGAAAATTTCAAGCTGACGCGTTCCCAGGGTGTTCAGAAGCGCAACCTGGACGTTTTAAAGATGCTCTTTATCAATATGCATACGATCAAGGGCGCGGCCCGCTCGCTGTGTCTCAAGAAAATGGCGGGTATCTTCCACGAGGTGGAACAGTACTATGCCCATCTTCAGGCCAACAGCAATGCCCCCTGGAACGCGGATAAAATGCGCCAGGATCTGGAGGAGGCGCTGGAGATGGTCGCATTCTATGAGAGGATCGCTGAGGAAAAGCTCGGTCGCAGCATCGATCACAGTCATGTGGTGGAATTTCGCATTGAGCAGATCGAGGCGGCCTATCAGGATCTTTGCCGGTCCACCATGAAGGTGGCCCTGCCGGCCGAAGCCATGCAGGGGATTGAACAAGTCAAGGCGCTGTTCCACTATAAAATCTTCCGGGACGCCCGCGAGGTGCTGGAAGAGATCAGTGCCTGCCTCCCGATCCTCGCCAAGGATCTGAAGAAGGAGGTGCCTCAGGTTCAGATCGATACGCGTGGCATTCGCCTCGGGAGCCAGTGTGAGGATTTGTTCCGCAATGTATTTGTCCATCTGTTCAGGAACACCATGGATCACGGGCTGGAGACAGCTGCGGAACGGCAGGGGGCCGGCAAGTCCCGGCAGGGGCGGATCACGATCGCGCTGGAACGTCGTGAGTCCACGGTCGTGCTCGTTTATGCCGATGATGGGCGGGGTCTTGATTTGCAAAGGATTCGTGAGATAGGACGAGGGCGCGGTCTTCTGCGCGCGCCGGACGAGGACAACAACGCGTTGATCGCGGACCTCATCTTTCATTCCGGATTCTCGACGACGGATCAGGTCACCGAAATATCCGGACGCGGGGTGGGCATGGATGCAGTGCGACGCTTTATTCGCAGCATGGGAGGCGATATCTCCCTGCGGCTTGAGACACCGCGGGATCATTTCTGTGCGTTCTCCTTTCTTGTGACCCTGCCATCCGAACTATTTGATCAGCTTCATACGGAGAGTCTGCTTCAGGCTGTTTAACCGTCTCATGTCCATGGCCAAGGACAGATGTCCAAAGGCCAGGACGCTGGATATTTTCTTTTGACAAGAAGCGGTGACGCTTATACAAATCGTGTGCAACGGCGCAGAAGATCCACACGAAAGGATGTCTTATGAAAAATCCGGCTCACATTCTCCTGACAGGTCTCTTCGGATTGTCCTTGGCCGGGGCGGCGCTTGCCGCGGATCAGGATCCACTTTTTAAAGTCACCTATACTCTGCAGGATTATTACAGCGGTCAGCCCATGAGTTCCCACGATGTGCGTGTGCTGATGCAGGATATCCAAAGCGGCGAAATGCTGGAGGAGGGGCAGATCAGTGAATCGGAAAGTGGCTTTCTGGTCCCGTCTGGAACCTATCGCGTCACGGGCGATGGTGCTTTCTGCGGCGTCGTGGAACAGACCGTGACGGTGACCGCCGATACCACGCTGAAATTGATCGGCTGGTGTGAATAAAACCCTGTAAGCCGCCGTGCAGGCCTCTTTCACGATGCCTGCATGAACCCGCAAACCCCTCCGGTAAAGTCCCCATGCTGGACTCCGATAATTCTTACTGAGGTCGAAGAATTCGGGAGACGGAGTGGATTCCCAAAAAACCAAAAAACCTCTTATTAAGTTCAGTAAAAGACGCATACTGAATGGAATAGGACCCTATTCGGCCGTTGGTTGCGCGGCGGTCGCAGCCCTGATGACCCACCTCTTCATTTCGCTGGGGGGCTTTGAGGTCCGGTTTGATTTCTTCGCCTACATTTTCAATCATTTCCTCCTTTCCATCCCGTTTTCACTGGCTTTCTTCCTTAATCTTCCCATGCGCTTTGCCACCGAAAGAAAGACGAAAAAACTCCTCGTCAAACATTTGACGTTCTTTTTCATTCTTATTCACGGGACGGTTGGAACATGTACCATGCTGCGGCAGCTGCCGGATGTCATCAATGTCTATCCAGGGTACTTCTGGTTTACCTATGGCCTCGTGTCTTTCTTTATGGGTGGCGCCAGCTTTTTGAATCTTCTGCTCTATGGCGGAGTCTACTTTGTGTTTGTCTTCCATTCCATGGTGGCGTTTGGGGACTTCACGCTGCACGAGAAATTCACCATCATCTTCATGCTCTTTCAGCTTGTGCACTTCACCCCTGTGGCGTTGCTGGCCCGATCGCGCATCACTGCCATCCGCCACGCCTTTCGGCAAATGGAGAAGGTGTTCTACCCGCATCAGATCCAAATGATCCGACGCGCCAGGGAGCTGGAACAGACCATGCCGACTGCGGCTGGCGAGGCCTGCGTGATCTGCTTTGACATCATCAGCAGCTCGCAGATTCAGCACGAAAATCTGAAAAAATTTCTGCGCAACATCTTTGCCCGTTGCAACACGATCATGATGGAAGGTTACAACGGCATTGATATGGCCGCCCGCGGTTACCGGATCAAGGAGATGGGGGATGGCTTTCTTTGCAGTGTCGGCTATCCCTTCCGCTCCCACGGTGAGTCCCTCGCCCGGGACGCGGTGGACCTCGCGCTGGATTTTCATGAGGTCTTTAAGGATGAAGTGCGGCAGCTCGAATATGACAAACCCATTCACTGCGGACTTGGCATCGCCTTTGATGCCATCGCAGGCTTTTACCCGGAATCGGGGGCCAAGGAATACGACCTGCATGGACGGTCCATCGTTCTGGCCACGCGCTATGAAGCCATGCGCAACTCCCTATTCCCACAAAGGCCGCCGTCCAGTGTCCTGATTCTTCAGGAGAGGGTCTGGAGCAGTTTGAAAGCCGATGAACGCAGCAGGTTTGTCAAAGTCGATCTGCGGGACCGCGGCCTTACGGTGCGCGATGACCCCAAGGCCACCCTCCTTTGCTATCAGCTGCTCGACGCGCGGGCGGACGCTGAGGCCAGCCAACCGGTCCTGCAGGGCCACGATCTGGCGGGATAACGTCCGGATGTTTTCCATCTGAAAACACTTAGCGCATTTGGGGGGAATCCTGCCTTGTCGCGGCCGGGAATATCGCCTATTCCTCGATTTGTCAGACAGGAAAGGAGTATGTCGATGTTCTTGAAATGTGAAATCCTGGCGGCCTCCCTGATCGCCAGCCTCAGTCTCGGGGCCGCGCAGGCCGCCAGTCCCCATACCGTGCCACCACGGGATGAGCCCATTCCTACGGAGATCAAAGTCATCCCGCCGCTGCCTCCGATCAGTGCAGCGGCCTATGAGTCCAGCCAGGATTTTATGGTGGCGATCTTTGGCGGCAAGGCGAAAAAGATCTTCTCTTTCTATTCCGAAGTGAAGACCTATGATTTTGCGTATCCCAATCCTCGCCGGCGTCTGGATGTTGTTTATTTTCCGGACCAGCTGAAGTGTTACCGGCGCATCATGCGCGGCTATGAGGATCAGTTCCGCTGCAATCTGCTCTTTCATCCGGCGCAAGGAACTTCCCTGACGGTGGGAGCCTATACCTTCAAACTGGAACCGACTTTTGATGAGCAGGGTCTTGATCATCTTGTGCTGCAATTGCAAAAAGAGGGCGAGACACGGAGCCGAATTCTGATCGATGAAGAGTGTCCCCATGTCGGCTATGCTGCCATCGTTCAGGGTTCGCTGTCCTGTGCTTATTTTTCCGAGGAAAATGATATATCCGCCGTCCATTTCCCTGACGACATTGATCCGCAGGGTGTGGCTGTGGGTTGGGGTGTTCAGGGCGGGACTATGCAGCCGGATACCAAGGAACTGCGTTGATCATGAGGCAGGGCCGCCCGGGCCCTCGCCACGACGTTCGAAATATTAAAGATTCTGGCTCATGATGCGATGGATGGACTCAAGACCTAGGGCCTTGATGCTGCGATGGAAAATATCCGTGTTATCGAGCGATCCGGCAAAGGCCTCCGCGCCGGCGCCGATCGCGTAAACCGGAACATTCGCGGCACTGTGCGAAAGGGTTCCATCGCTGGCCTTGGGCATGGTCCACTGATACTCCGGGAGGTTGCGCACACCGCGACTCGATCCCACTTTCAATCCACCCGTTTCATGATCCGCTGTTACGATGAGCAGCGTATCAGTGCGACCTTCCATCCAGTTCAGAATCTCGCCGACACTCTGCTCCAGGCCTTTGACCTCGTGAACGGTCTTCTGGAGATCCGCATGGTGCGAGGCCCAATCAATCTTGCCGCCTTCCACCAGAAGGAAGAATCCATCCGGATCCGTGCTGAGCATCTGCAAGGCTTTGCGGGTCATCTGATGCAGTCGGGGTGCCTGGCCCTGAGGATCCTGCTCCCAGGCCAGCTCGTTATTGCCAAAGAGTCCTGCGATGCGGCGCTGGCCCAGATCCGGGGACAGGTTTTCCATTTCGCTGAGCGTGGAAATCAAGGAATAGCCCTTGTACTGAGCCCATTCGGGATTGATTTCCGTGGCCGCGCCCCACAAAAGATTGGGCCGCGCGTCGCTCAAAAGACTGTCGACGATGCCATTGGTTTTCTCGCGAAAATCCTCATGGGCGCCGAAGCCCGCAGGGGTCGCATGCGAGACGGCCACAGTCGTCAGAAGCCCGGTGCTTTTTCCCGCGAGCTTGGCGATTTCCGTAATGTTGGGCACATCACGCGCCTTGGCATCACGTCCGACATAACCATTGATGGTCTTCACGCCGGTCGCCATTGCCGTGGCAGCGGCGGCCGAATCGGTGACCTTGTCGGAAGCCGATGCCGTTGTCATATCGCCTTTGTGCGGGAAGGCTTCAAAATTCAAAGTCCCGTCCCGCCCATGAAAGTACATGCCAGCCGCCTTGACCTGTCCATAGCCCATGCCGTCGCCGACAACCAGGATGAGATTTTTCACAGCGCCTTGCGCCAGAGTTGAGCATCCGAGAAAACCAAGCAGAACAAACAGCCTCATAGAATCTCCTTCCAAAAAGAAGCAGGGATACAGAGCCAGCGGATCCGGCCGATTCCTGAGACCCCGTTATATAAGGTTGTTTGCAGGAAGAACCAGACTCTTTTGTGTCGGATTAATTGGTAATATTCCTGAGCAGGCAAAGTTCAGGCCGCATCCGGAGTCCTTCGCACGTCGTATTTGGGGAGGGTCATTTCAAAGTAAAAGCGACGCGTGGACCCCTGGCTGTCCCGCAGAACCACGCGAATGGAACCACCGGCATCCTCCAGCATCTTTCTGACAGCAGAAAGCCCCACACCGCGTCCCGAGATTTCCGTGACGTTGTCGCGCGTTGATAGGCCGTCCGCAAAGATGAGATCCGCCAGCTCCTCTGCACTCCAGGCACGGGCGGCTGGGATCAGACCCTGGCGGTCGGCTTTGGACCGAATGCTCTCCAGATCGAGGCCCCGGCCATCGTCAGAAAATTGGATGATGATGTGATGAGACCTGGGTTGAATGGACAGCATCAGGGTGCCACCCGGCGCTTTGTTGGACTGAATGCGTTCCGCGTCTGTTTCAATTCCATGATCCATGGCATTACGGGTCAAATGAATAAAAATATTGCGCAGAACAATGTCCTGCCTGGGTGTCAGACGCACTGCAGCCTGCTCGATCTGCAGAACGGGCTCGGCTTTGGCTAGATTGCGGGCGAGTTGCCTTAGGGTTGTCCGCAACTCGTCCAAAAAACCATCCATAGACACAAGACAGGCGTTTTCCAGGGTTTCCCGCAGCTGTCCGTAAGCGGGTTGCTCGCGGACCTGAGTCGGAAGAGAGAGACCATCCAGGAGCTGCAGAGCCTTTTGCAAATCCTTTTGGGGCTCGTGGGAAGCCGCGGAGGCCTCATCCTTGCGAAAGAGCGATGCAGACAGCTCCTGGAAACGCTGCAAAAGGTCAGCAAAGGTTTGAAATTTCCTCTCGAGACTATCGCCGGTCAAAGTATGGTTGCGTGCTTTCTGCAATTCATCCTCGATGCTGTGAAGGATGTCCGTGAGTTGTTTAAAATGCAGAAGGCGCGAAATGCCTTTCAGTGTATGTGTTCTGATGAAGAGATCCGCGAGGGATTCCTTGTCTCCATGAGCCAGGAGGGTGAGGGCCGGCAGGCTTTGATCCAGGTATTCCTGGGCCTGTTGGAAAAAGCGGCTCATCTGCAGAGGATTGACATTGAGAAGTTCATTGAGAATGAGCACAGTTTCCGTTTGTTGCTGGTTCTGCGCCAGCAATTTGCGGTGTTCGGTCACATCCCGTATGGCGACCAGGATGCGTTCCGTTTTTCCCTCCTGATTGATCACGGGAATCCAATCACATTCCAGAATCTGCTGGCTGGCGTCCGCGAGTTCCCGAATCAGTTCAAAGGGAAAAAGACTGCGATTCAAGTCGAAGTTGACAGCATCCTCGCCCAGCACGCTGACCAGAGCGCTGCGTATCTGCGACAGCTGATCGCCTGTGAGAGCCGTGCGATCGAAAAACAGTTCCACCGCATCGGCCCCATCGATGTTGCGATCGCGGAAAATTTCCGTGGCCACGGCCGAGTATTCAGAATCCAGCCGGCCATCCGTATTGATCGTGAAAATCGCCTGCTTGATATGGGCGAGGATGGAATGAATCTTGGCGGTTTTCGAGGCCACGATCTCTTCCACGTTCAAAAGGTGCTCGCGCAGTTCCTGGTTCAGGCGCGCGATCTTTTCGGAGTCGCTCTTTTCCCTCTGCTCGATGAGTTTTCCGAGACCGAGCGAAAGCGCCAAGGCCAATGAGGATTGGCTGATGGGCGTTAACAGCTCCAGCAGCCCGAGATAGGGCGCATTCAGAAAGATTATTGAGACACTATAAAACAGCTGAAAAAGCATGGGTGTGGCCCCGACAATGTAGTAGCGTGCCACCCTTTGACCGGAACGGAGCGAGCAGACCAGAAAATGAGCGGCCACGAGTCCGCTGCCCAGAGGGAACAGCAGGACGTTCAAAAAATGTGCGCCAAACGGCAGAAAAGGCAGAATGAACAATAAAGCCAGCTGGACCCGTTCCCACTTTTTCAAGGCCTGGTCCAGGCGCGGGGTCGGATCCCTCGGGATGATCAGTTGGCAAAAACGCAGAGCGGTGATGGATATGAAGAGGTAGGTCAGGTAAATGCCCTTCTGATAAAGCCACGCGCTCCATGCCTCAGAAAAAATGAATCGGGTGAGACCCAGGCTGATCACACTCATGGCCCAGACGGATGAAAGGAAAAGCACATAGGCCAGGTGCGTGGGATCGCGATGCGTCAGGAAGAGGAAAAGATGCTGCAGTATAAAGATCAAAGGGATGACCATGAGCATCATGAGCAGAATGAATTGCCCCTGGCCTCCCTCCTGAAAGCTGTTTTCGTCCCACAGATAAAGGTTCAAACGCTTGGGAACACCTCTCACCTCAAACCAATAGGTGTGTTCACCGGGAGGAACCTGGAGTCTGAAAACCGGAAAGTTATGGATCTGCCCGGCCAGCCGCGTGCCTGTGTTCGCGTAAGACAGCGTGTGCAGTGCTTGAGAGTTTTCGTCAAAAAGTTGGATGGATGGGGTAAAGACGTGGCGCTGCTCCAGATAAATGGTGCGCGGCACCTGGGATTCGTTGCGGAGGATCAAACGCGCATAAGCTGTCCCCTTCCGAAAGCCGGCATCCAGTGTGGGGCTGGTGTTGACGGCCAGGGCGGGCAGGGGAGACGCAGGCGGCCGAGCCCATGCCTGATCATCGGAGACAAGGACGTAGCTCAGATGAAAGCCAATCGGTTCACCCTGGTGCGAGGTGCTGAGAGTGAGAGCAGGCTGCGCGACAAGGGAGCCTGATGGCATCAGTAATATGAGAAAAGAAATGAAATGCAGCACGGCTCTCATCATGAATCTTTGTCCGACGTGAGGTAAGTCAGGGCAACCATGGACGTATCGGCAGGAATTCAAAGAAATTGAACTGTGCCGGGAAGCCCATGCTGGGCAAGGGGTCCCCGAGCCAGCAGCCGGTCCGATCTCTTACTTCCGCGGACGATTTCAGCAAGTCATAGGTGAATTTCATGGACGGTTCTGCAATATTGCAGACCAGGGTTTCGTCTGAACCTAGGCGAAGACCTTTTCCCTTCCAACCTTTAAGGATGCATGTCATGTCAATCCAAGCGTTCAAGCCGGGACCTTTCACCCGTCGTCGGAAATTTCTGGCTGGTCTGGGCCTCGTGGTCCTTGTGCTGGCTGCCATCGGCTGGAAGCAGATGCAATCCAACCCCCAGGACGCATCCAAGTTCTTCAAAGTACAAAGAAAAAACATAGCTCAGACGCTGCAGCTCTCAGGCAAGATCGTTCCGGAAAAGACCATGGTGGTGACCGCGCAACAGTCGGGGCGCATCATTTCCCTCGACGTCAAGGAAGGCGCCAAGGTTCAAGCCGGTGACCGCCTCTTCACCATGCAATTGGAAGCCGCCGGACAAACGGATCTCATGAATCTGCGCGCGCACGTCCGGGCCTTGGAGCATGAAGTCGGTTCGGCCGCAAAACTCGTCAAAAATAAGAATCTGGTTAAAGACTTGATTGGCGTGGATCAGGTGGCTCGTGAGGAAAGTGAACTCGGAAAACTCAAACTGGAGCTGGCTTCAGCCCGGCAACGGCTCAGTATCATGGAAGCCAATCTGGGACTGGCCCAGGCGGAACCCACGGTGCGGAAGTCGGCCGTCTCGACTGGACTCGTCTATGTGCGTTCGCCGATCGAAGGGATTGTCACGCTTGTGGATAAAAGGCCCGGTGACTTTGTTCTGGGTGGCGCTGGCATGAGCGCCGGCGTCTCGGAAATCGGCGGGAGCAACGAGCGCATGGTGATGGTGGTCGCGGATATGACCAATATTCAGGTGAAGATCAAGGTCATGGAAGCGGATTTGCGTTTCGTCAAGGCCGGTCTGCCGGTCAAGGTGCGGTTGGATGCTTATCCGGATGTGGCCTACGACGGTCGCGTGGAACAGATCGGGGGCCAGGGCCGCGCGGAATCCAAGGCGGGTTACACCTATTTCGATGTTTATGTGGGCATCCATCAAAAGGATGCGCGCCTCCTGCCTGAGATGAATGCGACCGTGGATTTGATTTTCGCAGAGCAGGAAAATGCTCTGACGCTGCCTGTGTCCTGCGTGCTCATGCTTCCCACGCAATCCTATGTGCGGCTGCCGGATGCCAAGGAAGCTTCGGGCTTTCGCTATGCACCGGTCGAAACCGGAGCGGTGAACGCTACGGATGTGCAGATCGTCTCCGGTTTGAAGGAAGGCGATCAGGTGATGGAAATCGACTTTGCCTCACCGCAGATTTTTGATGTCGCCCAGGGCACGCAAAATGCGGCTCCGAAAAAAGAGGTGGTGAAGCAGTGAAAGATTCCGCTTCGCTGATCGATATTCAGGAACTTTCCTATCGTTATGGACGTGATGCTGCCGCTTTCCTGGCTCTGAAAAATATTTCGCTGCAGATCAAACAGGGCGAATTCGTAGCCATCACCGGTGCCTCGGGTTCCGGCAAGTCCACTCTCATGAATCTTCTGGGGACTCTGGCCACCAGCCAGGAAGGTGTGTTTGCCGTGAGCGGGGAAAACACGGCGAATCTTGAGCCGGATGCCCTGGCTTCCCTGCGCAACCGTACCATCGGTTTTGTTTTTCAGCAGTTTCACCTCCTGCCGCGTCTGACCATTCTGGAAAATGTCATGCTGCCGCTTAATTACATGCAGCCGCGGCCGACCGCCACCGTGCGGGCTGAGTATCAAAAACGGGCGATGGAATTGCTGGGCCGCCTGGGGATCCAGGATCAGGCTCTGAAATTGCCGACGAGTTTGAGTGGCGGACAAAAGCAAAGAGCCGCGATTGCCCGCGCCCTGCTGCTCAACCCCGCCGTGCTCCTTGCGGATGAACCGACGGGTGCTTTGGATTCCCATAGTTCCACCGAGGTCATGAAAATTTTCGCGCAGCTTCATGCTGAAGGCCGTACGGTGATTCTGATCACGCATGATCCCGAAGTCACCCGCGTTGCGAAAAGACGCATTGAACTCAAGGACGGTGTGATCGTCGGAGACTTTGAGCAGCCGGGAATACCCCTGGACACGGACGCAGCCCCAAAGCCTTCCACCCCTGATGTTCCCAGGCCGGGCTGGTTTTCCCAATGGCAATCGCTGGCGCCCTTGCGTCAGGCCTGGCAGGCTCTGGTGTCCTCGAAACTGCGCTCAGCCTTGACCTGCCTTGGGCTGATTATTGGTGTGACCTCGATCACGACCATGCTCACGCTGGGGACCGCGGCGCAGGATGTCATTCTCAAAATTTTCGATCGCGTCGGGGCCGACCGCATTTACATAGGGCTTGATTATCAGGCCTCCCGCACGAATACCAACGGGTATTGGCAGGGTGTGCATGTTGATCAGGATCTTCCCAGTCTGCAGGCGACCTTTGCCGACTATGGACGCGTTTCCATGCTCTGGGGGGACTTCAATCAGAATGCTGTCGTGGGAGGAGTCTCGACCGAAGTCAAGCTCGATAGTCTTGGCAGTCTGCATGACTTTGTCGATCAAGGCCTTAAGATAACCAAGGGGCGCATGATCGCCCCCCATGAATTTGATAAAGCCGGGGCCGTGGCGCTGGTCGGTTCGGACTTTGCCGAATCGATGTTCCCCAAACACTATGCGGGTCGCTACACGAATCCCGAGTTTCCGTTGGGCGAAATCATCTCGCTGCGCGGTCGCCTGCAAACGGCGGTGACCATCGTCGGTGTGCTGGGCAAGCGGGATACCACGTTCAGCGAGAAGGATATCAATGCCCGCATCTTCGTGCCTTTATCCCTCTTGATGCATTACACCACTGACAAACGCAGCACCTGGATCTCGGTCGTTCCCAAGCCCGGCGTTTCCCATCGCTGGCTGGCGGACTCGGTGGTGCATTATCTGCGGCTGAAAACCGCCATGAAGTATCCATTCCGCGCCGAAGTTCCCGAGGAATTCATCGGCCAGATCATGCTCTTCATTACGATTTTTCAGGCCTTGACGACTCTCATCGGCGGTCTCTGCATCCTGGTCGGTGGGATTGGGATCATGAACATCATGCTGGTCACGATCGCCGAGCGGATCAAGGAAATTGGTCTGCGCAAGGCCTTGGGCGCCACCGGCCGGGATATCGTCTGGCAGTTTCTGGTGGAATGCATGCTGCTCTGTGTGGTCTCGGGTGTGGTGGGAACCGTGATTGGCGCGGTCTTTTGCAATGTGGTGGCTCTCGTGGGTCATGCCGCGTTGCCGGAAGTGATCCCGCGGCAGCTGCTCTTGAATCCCTTGGGTTTGATCCTGGGTCTTGGCACCGCCGTCGTGTGCGGTATGACCTTTGGAATGATGCCGGCGTTGCGCGCCTCAAAGCTTGATCCCAGCGAAGCGCTGCGAAGTGAATGAAAAGGAGTCCTATGTCATCGTCTTCTTCATGGATATTGGTTCTGCTGGCGGCGCTCGCGGCGGCTCCGGGTTACGCTCAAACGAAGCGCATGCAGGATGTTGCGAAACTGCTCGGCCTTGATGCCAGCAAGGATTCCGCGGCGGCCAAGGAAGCAGAAGCGGCCATGGCGCGCCTTGTAAAACGAGGCATGGATTCGCATCCCGCTTTGAAGATCCGCGAAGCCGAACTGCAGGCCAGCCGCGCCCGAGTTGATGCCGCACAGGGTCATTATCAGCCCACTCTCTCCGTCAATGCCAGCGCCAGGCAGGAGCAACGGCAAGACCTGAACAACGAGGAGAAATCGCAGGCGGACGGCCACAGCATGAGCCTTGTGCTCAGGGAAAACCTGTGGCGCGGAGGGCAGGATGCCGGTCAGGTGGATCTTGCCAGGCAGGACGCGACGCTGGCCGAAATTCGGAAATTTCACGAAAGCGAAGGGCTCACGTTCCGCGTGACCGAGGCCGCGCTCGACTATAATTTCCGTTATTTTCGGCAGCTGATTGATGCGGCTTCGCTGGCCGATGCCGAGGAACTGCGTGCGCTGGCTGAACGTAAATTTCAGGCGGGCCAGGTCGGAAAAATTGATATCCACCTGGCAGGCATGCGGGAAAGTGCGGCGCGGTCCTCCGCGGCCCGGGCTTCCATCGAAAGGCAGCAGGCTTATCATAAGCTCCTGAATGTTCTCGGCCCTCAGGAATCCCCCGAGGGTCTGAAGCAGGATATCGAGGCGCTGACCCAGGCGGCCCTTCCCCTGCCCGAGGCCTTGCCGGAACTCAAACCGGTTCCCGGACCGACCCTCATGGAAAAAAGTTCCATCGCTCAGCAAAAACGCGCGGAGATCACTCTGGATCAGAATTATCGCCGCCGCTTCATGCCGCAGATTGATCTGGTGGGCACGCTGGGACGCGATCAAAACCGAAGCTGGCTGCTCGATGATGCCGACCAAAAAGCTCTCAGCAAAGCCAACGGTACCTCGCTGCAGCTGGAATTTTCCTGGAATCTTTGGGATCGCTCTCAGGACCACCTGATCCGCGCGGCAGCTGCAGAAAAGAATGCGGCCCATCGTGAAGTGGAGGTCGCCCGCCATGAAGTGAACATGGAAACCGAGCGTCTGCGCAACCTGATTGCGGAACTGCACCAATCGCTCGGGTACTCCCGTGCAGCCTATCAGCAGGCCGGTCAGCTCTATGATGCGCAGCGCCGCCTCTATGAAACGGGTGTGATCGGGCTGCAGCCTCTCATGGATGCCGAACGGGAAAAGCGCGAGGCCATTGGCAACTGGCAGCAGAGCATGCACGAACTTCAGCTCAGTCTTCTCCACTGGCAGGCCCTGGAGCGGGGCTACCTGGCCTCCGGTTCCATACGCGAGGGATAGGATCCTGGAATGACTGTCAGAAAATACACCTCTGTCGAACCCTTGGGCTATCTGACGCCAGAGTTGCTGTGAAAAATCATCCCGTTAAGTCTGGATGGTTTTTTGCATCATATTGTGAAGCAACCCATTAATAAAATTGATGTCTTGTAAGAATCACGGGTGATGCTTCAACGGAGTCAAGGGGTTCTTTTTATGGTTTCCTCTCTGCTGCAACCTGTCCAAGCCTCACAGTCAACAGTAGCGATCGTGAGCTACAAAGGCCGCTTCCGGGATCGCTGGAGCCTCTTCCGCTCGCATTTCCCGCAGTGGCGGTCGGCGCCTTTGGTTCCCTTCTGGAAAAAGAGCTTTCGCTTTTTTCCCAACCATAGGTTTCAAACCCTGCTCTGGCAGATGATGGATCAGGTCGTACAAGGTCAGGAGGCGATGCTTTATGTGCTGGAGCCGAAGAACGCCAAAGGCCCGCTCCATGCCATCGCCCTGCACGAGGTGCTGGCCGCGCACGAAGACCGGTACCAGGCTTTCCGCGCGATCAGCGAGGAGGTCGGGGCTATCTTCCACGCCGCCCACGGTCTGGATGAGCTGAAAGGCAAGGACTCCCGTTATCATATCCTGCCGCGGGATGTCATGCAGAGTGAGGTTCTCCATTCCCCTGAGGTGCAAAAATTCGTCGGCGTGATGACAGAGTCCGGCGTCGACGGTGAAAAGCTGGCCGCAAAGTATCTCAAGGAAATCATCGGGGAACGGCATTACTTTTACTCGAAGCTCGTGAATTTCGTGGTATTCAAGGCCCTGAAGCGGTTTTTCTTCCGCGTGGAACTGGAAGGCGTCGAGCGCATGCTGGAGCTGGAACGGAAGCACCAGGTGGTTTATCTGCCGACCCATCGCAGCCATATCGATTTCCTGGCGATTTCGCATCTGCTCTATGAACATCAGATCGAAGCGCCCTATATCGCCACCAGCAATCATCTGAATTTCTTTCCGGTCAGGATCATTCAAATGGTCTCTGGCTACTTTATTCGTCGCAAGAAGATGGACCCTCTTTATAACGCGATCCTTTATCAGTACATCAACGCCATGCAGCGTTATGGCAAGCCCCATATGGTCTTTGTGGAAGGAACTCGTAGCAAAACGGGCGAGGTCCTGCAGCCCAAGGCCGGTATCGTGTCCCAGTACATCAATGCCTATGTCGAGCAGCAGGCTCGTCCCATCGTGTTTGTTCCGATCAACATCACCTATGATTTTGTGGTCGAGGGAGACTCTTATCTGGAGCATATCTTTGAATTCCGTCAGGAACGGAACGCTCTGGATGAGGAACATAAAAAGGCTTTTGACCAGCATGTGAGTGCCCGGAAGCAGCGGAGCCTGTGGAGCAAAGCCAGAAGCCTGCTGAAAGCGATCATCAGCGCACCACCCAAGGGTAGCGCCTACCTGAAGGCCGGCGCGCCTATCTTCCTGAATGATGTTCTGGATGCGCATCGGCCGGATTGGAAATCCCTGCCTGTGACGCGAAACGAGGCCATACCTGATGCCTGGATTCGTGAACTGGCTCATCGTATCGCCCGCTATGCCTGCGTTGAGATCAATCGCATCTCGCCGCTGACGCCCGGCTCGCTGGTTGCCACGGCCCTCCTGGCCAGCCAGGGACGAGCCCTGTCGGCAGGTGAGCTGATGGCTTATGTGGATACGACCTCGGAATTCTGGGCCAAGGCCTATGGCATGGAATTCAAACATTCGGCAGCGAGCCTGGAGGACACGCTCGCGGCCATACCTTATCTCAACCAGTGTCGCCGCCGCAGTGAACGACGTTCACCACAGGTGACAGCCGCGCAAAGGAACCTGCGGAAGGGCGATCGACGCCAGGCACAAAAGGTCTTCCTTGCGCCGATGGATAGTCTGCGGTCGACTTATATCCGCAATAACGTGATCCATAGCTTTGTCATTCCTCACCTACTCTCGCGGCACCTCGTGAATTCCAACATGGTTTTGCGGGACGCGATCCGGGAGGATTTTTTCAGTCAGTATGAAGCCCTCAAGCAGATGTATCATCTCCCTTGGGAAGTGGACGGAGCCTGGCAGAAGATGGAGCAGTTCCTTCAGCTGTTTGAAGAAAAGGGTCTGCTCAGCCAGGGACCGGAGGCGATTCTGGTGAATCACCGCGAGGATGTGCTGACCATTCTTGGGATCTATGCGCGCTCGCTGAAGCTGGCTTGAAAGGAAAAGGCCGACCCCGCTTTGGGGTCGACCGGTAGGATGGACCCGGTATCAACCTGCAGGGCAGAAGGTGATATTCAACTGCTGCCCATTCACGCAGGAGTGAAACCCACTTTCCTCAGCTGCCGGCGGAAAGTCATCGTACGCCAGAGCATAGATTCCAGGACAGGTTTCATGTGCCCACCGCGCATAGGTATTGTAGGGTGGGTTCTTATAGTAATTCCCCGTGTTGACATTGTAGGGATCATGCAGCATGCCGCGATTGAGGGCGGCACAGTACTTGGGATTTTGACTGAAGAACGGACCGGAACATGCATAAACCTCGGCTGTGCTGGCTCCCCGTGCCCCCTGACAGTCCCCGTAACGATCCGCACATTCATTGATTCTGCCATCGAGCGCCCGACAGTAGGCGTGATGCCGCGTGCCAGGGTCCAGGCAGAACGTGCGGGCGGAGAGACATTTGTCGGCCGTCCTGAGATGCGCGGGGCAGCCATTCAGAATCTGCGAGACAGGCCGGTTACAGCCCGCTGGACGGCAGTCTCCGCCGCCCCCGATGGAGGATACGGAGACCGGCAGTCCAACCCAATCCACATACGTGATGTTGTAATGCAGGACCTGCTCGCCATGAGGATTGCGATCGAAGGTCATTTCCACCTTTTCAATCTGATTTTGCCTGGGCCCGTTCTTATAAGCTTCGACCCGGGCCGCCGTCCAGAGGGAAGGCGCATGATAAACGCGGGTGGCCCCGGTCGTAAGCGGGGCATCATCCGGTCCCAGTACCTCCTGGGAGCCGAAGGCATGAATCCAGAGAGTAAAGGGACAGTTGTTGCGAACCTGAATGGGAATTCGATCCGCCGTGAACTCCTCGGCCTGTCCTGAGATGGAGCCGACGAGAAGCCCTGGCAGGATCCAGCGAACCGCCTGTTTCAAAAACATCATAGTGTACCCCCTTAAGGCAATAAAGATGCAGACAGACTCAACCTTGAGCCTGTTGTCGCGTTGCATTCAGATCGCCGGTGAAGGGGACACGGTTCGTCAGCCTTCATCCGACGGGGTTTGACCCGTTGTCACGTCCAGCCAGGCGGGACGCAAGCCGCTGGCGTTTTCCCGTGAGGGAATGAAAAGGTTGGTGGAACCCTGGGCATCCACAATAAAGCTCAGCTGCACGAGCTGACTTTGCAGCGCCGCATGCACCTGGTCTGTGACATCAAAACGCAGATGGTTATCCACCCAGGATGCCGGCAGGGAAAGCGGTTCACTGTCAGGCGCCGTGTTGTAGGTCACTGTCGCTTCATTCCAGTCACCCTGCACAAGACTCAGAGTAAAATCCGGCAGTCCCGCGCCCACGGTCTGGCCAGGAAGCACGAGCCAGACCCGATCATTCGCCGTGATGCCGCTCAGATCAAAGCCGAGCAGAGCACGGGCCTGATGATGATAACGACCGGCATCGACAGTAGCCTGGAAGCCGAAATTTTGATCGGCTACGCCTGACCCACAGCAAAGACTTTGGGAAATCAGTGAGGCATCCTTGGCCACGGGGCGCTCCCAGGCCCCTGACGTTGATGCCAGAGCAAGAGTCAGTGCTGCTGCTGTCCATGAAAGTCGCATTGTTTCTCCTGAGTGGTTTCAAGGCGTGCCGGTTCCTGGCCAACGCCACAGGGCGCCGCGGATGAAGACCTTCGCACGCGGGACGAATTATGATCGTAGTTATAACAAACAAAATGGTGAACCGGGCAAGCGGTTTTTCAGCGCCGCTTTGTTAATTTTTTTCATCCCAAACTGTTGTGTCAGAGTGCTTTGACGAATTTATCCTGGAAAGACAGCAATTTTTTCTGACGTAATTCGTACTGGCTGCAAACTAATACCGAGACGCTGGCAGCGTATGATCGAACTCCGGACATAATCGTCTGAATTGTGACGCCCGCCGACCTTTTGAATCCTAAACCCTTGAAACCCGAGGATGTTGGGAAAGCGAACAGTGGAAAAAATTTTGGCGGAATCGGAAAAACCTGAATGAAATTTCAGGAGTCGGTCCCGCGCTTCCCGCCGGCGCCCTGTGCAGTTATGCGGATTTAGCTGGCTTTACGGCCAGTAAGGTTTGGCACTCAAATTGTATAAAGCAGAACGAACCATAAGCTAAACAGATGCTACCTTTGGCTTTTTGCAAGCTCGCGTTCTGCGTGCATGCCTCAGGGGTGGCTTGTTTCCAAAGAACAGAGTTCATACAGAACATGCTGTACTCAGGCAGCCGTGGACTGTTGCATCCATTTTCCAGGGGAGTGCGTTATGAAGTTTTGTGGCCATGCAAGCAACTTTGTTCAGATTCTGCTCGTTGGTGGCATCCTGATCCTGCCGGTGGCGTGTGTCAGGCCTCCTCAAAAGAGCAGCACCAGTTCGGTGTCGTCCGATCAACCCAAAGACAATACGGTCGCACCGGTGGCGGAAGGGGAATCCAACCCCATTCTGGCCAAGGAAGGAGGCCCGTCGCCGATGGAGGAGGATAAGGGATTCACCTTCATCAAGCAAAAATGTGCCGCCTGCCATAATCTGAAAAACCCGGTGGGCGGTTTTGATAGCGCGGATGATGAGCAAAGAATGATCGACAGTGGACGTTACCTGGTGCCCGGACAGCCGGACGCCTCGCTGGTATACACGACCCTCGCGCCGCAAGGCAACATGCCTCCGAGCCAGACGGTTTCGGAAGAGGATCGCAAACTGGTACGGGATTGGATCCTTTCGCTCGGTTCGAAGCCGCGCACGCCGATTCCTGATGCCACGCTCCTGACCATGATGCGGCAGGATCTGGAACAGAATGTTCCCGCTGCCGAGCGCGCCACCACCCGATATTTCAGCTTTCAAAATGTTTACAATCGCGGGCTGCCCGACAAGAAGATGGCGATTCTGAACATGGCCTTGAACAAGACCATCAACAGCCTTTCCTTTGCCGATGAGATCGTAATACCAACTCCGGTCGGGGACAAGGGCGTCCTGGTACGGGTGAACCTGAACGCCATCGACATGAATCGCGATAACTTCGACAATACGGTCGAGTCGTACTATCCCTTTATGGAAACCTTTAATAACGTGGCCAGCGATCCGACCTCAGCGACCGCGGCCGCCGATCATAACTTCCTTCGTCAGGCCACAGGAACGCAAGCTTATATGGTCCGTGCCGACTGGTTTGTCGCCACCGCGACGCTGCCGGTTCCCTATCAGGAATTCCTGAATCTGCCGAACACGGTTCAATCCCTGGAGAACAGGCTCGGGATCGACGCCTTCCGCAATATCCGGGACAATGCCGTGATGCGGTCAGGTTTCAAGCGATCGAACGTATCCTCTCAGAACCGTATCATCGAGCGCCATGTTTCCCAATCCGGACGCAGTTACTGGCTGAGTTATGACTTCGCTCTGGAAGAGGACAACCAGAATATCTTCAACAATCCGCTGGGTCCCGTCGGCATCGGCTTTGAAAACCGCGCCTTTGAACAGGACGGTGGCGAAGTGATCTTCCATCTGCCGAACGGCATGCTGGGTTATTACCTCCTGAACGGCCAGGGGAATTCCATTGACCGTGGACCGCAGACGGTGGTGCGCAAGGAGGATGGGCCGCGGCGCCTGCAGTCCAATATCGTCAACGGATTCTCGTGTATGTCCTGTCATGCGCGTGGGTTTTTGGTTCAGGACGACAATGTTCGCGAGTTCGCTCAGGTATCGACCAACTTCTCGCAGTCGGAAAAGGATAAGGTCAGCAAACTTTATGTCGACAAAGCGACATTGAGAAAGGCCATCGACGATGATAACAAGATCCATTTCGCGGCTTTGAAAAAGATGAATATCGATCCGTTCCAGCCCGATGTTGTGCAGCTCGGATTTGGTTACTACCATCAGGATTTGACCAGCGAGGATGTGATGAAGGAACTGCAGATCGATCAGAAGCAGCTCGATCAGCTCCTGACGAGGCAGCCGTTTGCCAGCCGCTGGGTGGCGCTCAGTACTCCGGGTGGCCGCCTGAACCGGGAGGAATTCAACCTGTTTTATGGTCGGGCTGTGAATGACGTGCATGAGAAAAAGCGGATGATACTGCCCTTCCGCGGGGACTATATTCCGAATCCGACCTGCCTTGCACCGGTGGATCTTTTGATGAACACGTGTATCAACGATCTCAACAATCCGTAAGGATTGAGAGCGGGCTTAAATGCTGAGCCCGCCGTCGCCTCCCTGGGCTTTATGAATCGCGTAGAGGAGTTCCTCGCGGCTGACTCCGTCATGGACGGGAATGCCAAGTGAAATGGCCAAGGCCATCAGCTGATCGAGGGACTCTTCATTTCCGGACGAGGGTTCGGATTCTGTTGGTGTCGTTGCCATGAGGCGTCTCCTCAGCCAAAGGGCCCGAAGGGCCCATTCGGTTCATCGTAAGAGGAAACAGGCGGGAGGAAAATCCTCAAAGATATGCAGGTGTCCAGGGCATCTGCGGCCCCTCCGGGGCTGACGTGTCGGTGGGCTGACGTGTCGGTGGTTAGCAGAGGGCCCCTCCGGGGCTGACGTGTCGGTGGGCTGACGTGTCGGTGGCTGGCAGAGGCCCCTCCGGGGCTGACGTGTCGGTGGGCTGACGTGTCGGTGGCTGGCAGAGGCCCCTCCGGGGCTGACGTGTCGGTGGGCTGACGTGTCGGTGGGCTGACGTGTCGGTGGCTGGCAGAGGCCCCTCCGGGGCTGACGTGTCGGTGGGCTGACTTGTCGACGGCTGTCGGTGGTTTGCATGTCCGGAGCTGGCGCGTGTTACCGCTCAAAGGTACAGGTGTCCATAGGCGGTTGCGCTGGCTCCTCGGGGGCTGTCGTGTCCGGAGCCGGTGTGTCGGGAATCGGGTCCACGGGTTTTGGATCCTCGGGTTTCGGATCCTCCGGCTTGGGTTCATCAGGAACGACTTCGGGAACAAACTTATCCTTCGCCGTCAGCAGAAGCTTTTGAACATCGACGACGCCTTTGGACAAGACATCATCTTTGCTTAAAAGCGCCCCGCCTGTGGCTTTCGTCAGAAGCGGATAAATCTGATCATAGCTGAAGCGTTTCGTTTTGGATTGGCGAACACCGCTGAGCACGAGAGCATAACTGCCCGCTGCAATCGGCGCCGCCATCGATGTTCCTGACATGTTGCGGTAAGTACCGCCCGGGTAGGTGGAGAGCGTCCGACTGCCAGGAGCCGCGATATCAACGCCGTACCCGCGATTCGAAAAGCCGGTCAGCTGATTTTTCGAATTGGTCGCCGCGACGGTGACGACATTGTCATAACTTCCTGGAAAGGAATAGACGTAACCCTTCAGCTTCTTCTGCGTATCCTCGTCCACAACTTCGTAGTATTTTCCAAGCCGATACGAGCTATTTCCGGCCGAAGCGAAGACGAGCACATTTTTGGATTTGGCCAGTTCATAGAGACTGCTGCGGTGCTGGTCCCTCGCACTTTTGAAAAAGCGGGTGCCACCGAGCGAAAGGTTGATGATGTCCGCGCCCTTGGCGATGGCCCATTCCACACCCCGTTCGATCGTCAGAGTGCTGCCTTTTCCATTGCTGCCGAGCACGCGCACCGGCATGATCTTAATCGGAGCACAGGCGCCCACACCCGCCATGCCTTTTGCATTGCGTGCGGTCGCTGCGATCAGTCCTGCCACATGCGTGCCGTGCCCGCGCGGATCATCCCACTTGTCATCGGGGGCGTTGCGGCTGCCTTTGCCGACAAAATTCGCGCCAATGACTTTTCCCTTGGAATCGCGCAGAAAGCTATCGACCAGATCTGGGTGATCCATGTCCACACCGGTGTCCACGACCGCGACGATCACGGGTTGAGCGCTGCTGGCTGCGAGAGCCTTGCAAGCCTCATCGCGGTGGATGGTGTTAAGGTAATATTGCTTGCTCCGCAAGGGGTCACTCCCCACGGCATCCTCCTCTTCAGTGGAGGTGATGACCGCTTCAGCTTCCACTTCCTTGATACCGCTCATCTCCTCAAAGATCGTGAGAGTTTTTTGCAGCTTTTCGGTGTCCATGGAGCAGTTATCAAATTGCACGTGATAAGTCATGCGAAGGTCAGCGACCGGATTTTCAAAGGACAGGGCCTCCACGCTGGAGACCTGGCAGCCGATCTGCGTGCCGACTTCCTCGCTTTTTGTCCTGAGATGCGGCAGCCTCTCGGCTTCCGGAATACAGCTATCGAGGACAACTTTGAAACTGCCCGGGACGGCTTCCTCTGGAATACCGCGGTGCCTGTGATTCTGGTCCTTTGGCTGGCAGCTGGCGGCTGCAAGGGTCATGAAAAGCAATGGTGCCAAGGTTTTGAGGTGCCCCATAGAAATCTCCACAGCAAGAGTCAACAGCAACCCGGAAGGGGACTCTGCTATTTATCCCTAGGTGGCTTATGCAGGCTGAAATGGAAGTGCGCATGAAGTGCGAGTCAGCAGGGTGCCAAACCCTCATTCCGCCAATGTTATCAGACGCAACCCATGTCCACCGTGGTCTGGACATTAGTCGCTTAATGGTGTTACCCTTGGCACCTTTTCGGAACACATCCTTGAGAGTGGGCACATGAAAGCGGCAGGTCAACGACTCCTGATTGTGGAAGACGAAGCAGCTGTCTTGCAAAACTACCTGGAATTCGGCAAGGCAGCCGGGTTTGAAACACGCGGCGCACTGGACTTTGAAAGCGCGCGGGAACTCTTGCAGAAGAGCGCGTTCGATATCATGCTGGTCGATGTCCACTTATCCCAGCGGCTCGCTGGCGCTGAGGGGCTTGAGCTTATCAAGTTGGCTCATCAGGAGTCGCCGCAGATCCTCCCGATTGCGACCTCGTCCGATCCGAGCCTCGATATTTATCAACAGGCGCTGAAGAACGGTGCCTACGGGTTTTTACGTAAGCCGCTTTTGAGTGCAGAAGATCTCAAGATCGCCATCGTAAATGCCATGCAGAATCGCAACCAGCAGGCCAACCTGGATGGTTTGCGGCGTGGGCATCCGACCTATGCGGATCTGCAGGCCGAGGACGGGATCGTGCTCGCCGCGAATTTTCGGGAGATTGCCCGCAAGGTGGCGCGCAGTCGGAGCCTGCCGGTCGTGATTTATGGCGAGACAGGCACAGGAAAAGAAGAATTCGCGCGGCTCATTCACAAGCATCGGCGGGAGGCGGAAGGGGAGATTCCCTTTGTGGCGGTGAACTGCGCAACGCTGAATAGCAGCATGGCTCTGTCGATGCTCTTTGGACATCGCAAAGGAGCCTTCACGGGCGCGACGGCGAATTATCTTGGCTACATCGGGGAAGCGGACGGCGGCATCCTGTTTATGGATGAGATTCATACCCTGGAGAAGGACTGCCAGCAAAAACTCCTGCGCACGCTGAATGATGGTTCGTATGAACCTCTGGGCTCCACCAAGGTTCAATATTCCCGCTTTCAGCTGATCGCCGCGAGCACCAAGGACCTCGACGCCGCGACCGAACGCGATGAGTTCCTGCTCGACCTCCGAATGCGCATCACCGGGCTTGATATCGCGCTGCCGCCCCTGCGCGACCGCCTCGATGAAATGCCCCAGCTGGTGCGTCTGTTCTTTGCCCGGGAAAATATTCCGGTTCCGGAACAGGAACTGCAAAACATCATCGAACGCTGTCGCGGTTACTACTGGCAAGGCAATATCCGCCAGCTCTATCGAGCTCTGCAATCCCTTGTCGTGATGAGCTCCTATAACGTCGAAGAGATCACAGCCCGTAACCTGCCGGTGTTCAAAACCATGCTGGCGCCTGGACAGCAGACAGCTGAAACTTCCTTTGTCAACAAAAGCTCACTCGTTTCTTCTGATATGATTCGTCAGGTCATGCGCGCTCTCACCGAGGACGTGCCACTCGATCAGGCACTCGAAGATTACGAAAGAATTGTAATAAATTGTGCCTTGACACGTCATACGACTGTAAACGATGCTGTTCGCGCCCTGGGGGTTTCACGCAGTTCATTGGCAGCCAAAAGGCAAAAATATGGCCTGCAGGAAAATCCTCGGCGTCTGAATGGAAATCCATTTTTCCAAGGGAGCTCCAAGTATGATTTGTAAAAAACTGTTCATGGCTGTGGGTCTTGTGGGATTGGCGACTCAGGTGCACGCCAGGCCCGATGAAGCGGTGGTTGTTGTTCCTCTCTGTGTACCTGGCCTGCCTGATTGTGATATACAATCTGTAGTCGGCCTGATGGCCGCGACCGGTTGCAATAAGCACGAGCAGGGCAGTCCTGCTGCGCTTGAGGCCGTGCTACATGGAACAACAGGAACAGGAATCGAGCAGCCTTGCAAAGCCCAAGCCGAGGCCACGGCCGACAAAAAATAATTCTTTGGACTGGGATCACGCTGGCCCTGGTCAGCGTTGCGACTTTTTTCGGCCGCGAATGGCTGGTGGGCGGACAGCCCTCCCTTCCCGCGCTGAAGGTTGATTATCCTGATGATCCGATTCGGACCAGCGCGTGGGACCCTGCGCGTACGCAAATGGATTTTGAGTCCAGTATGGTGCAGGCCCTCTACAGTCCGCTGCTGGAACTGGATGCCAATGCGCAGTTGAAGTCGGGCTGGGCCGAAAGCTTCAGCTGGAAGGATCCGCACACCATGGTGTTGACCCTGCGGCGTGAACATCGTCGGGCGGATGGGCAGTTTATCACGGCCGCTGATGCCGCGCTTTCCTTGAAACGTGCGGCCTTTCTGCAGCAGGATGCGGACGGATTTTACGTCGAACAATTCTGTCACACGAAGCGTTTGAAAAGCATCCAGGACGCCTGTCCTGGCCTTAAGGCGGATGGTCAGGTGCTGACCATTCAAACCCGCGATCCTCTGGCGATCCTGCCACAGCTTCTGACGGCGGTGGATACCAGCATCGTGCCGCAGGCTGCCCTCGCGCCCGATGGCGTGACGATCCAGAATCATGCCGCCGGTTCCGGTCCCTATACCCTGGATAACCAGGATCTGGCGCGCACCATTCTGCGAGCCAATCCCTATCACTTTAATTACAAGCCGGACATGCCCCAGGAAGTTCATCTGATTCCCGGGCTGAATGCCAGTCCTGAAAGCCTGACCGAGGATTTTCTGACCAACAGGATTGACCATGCCGCGCGGTTTTCGGCCTTGAATCCCTTTGAATTTCGAACGCTCGCCGAAAACCTTGGTGATCAGGTCAACACCATCACGACCCTGCCGATGGGCGTGGGTCTTCTCCTTTTCACTCCGGAAGGACGCAAGCGGCATACGGTCGAGGCACGTCGGCAGATCATCCTGCGCCTGCAGGGAGCCACACGCCTCTGCCTCGCCTCAGCCAGGCAGGATCATGTGCGGCGCCCGACGCACGTCCTGATTCCACCCTCCGGCGTCGGCATGCTCACACCGGCCGAGGAAGCGTCGTTGGAAACGGCGCGCAAGAATCATCGCATCACGATTCTGAGCCGGGAAGTGCGTATCCGCTTTCCCAATTATATAAGCGAGCAGCTCGTGCCTTGCCTGAAGCGGCGGCTCCTGCGTTGGCCGGTGGTCTTTGCCTCCAAGCCGGACGCTCCGGTCGATCTGCGCTTTAAAAGTTATGACCTTTCCACCTATGAGGAAGTGGGAACCATCCGCACGATGCTGGTCACCGGGCTGCTCGATGCCGGCGGCGTGAGTCCCGATGTCTGGATTCGCCGGTATGTGACCGAGCAGGACACCCAGAAGCGCGTGGCCCTTCTGAAGGAAGCTCATCTGCGATCCATTTGGACCAATCCCGCGGTGATTCCCCTTTGGAACTATGATACGGGTGCTTTGATCCGGAAGCCCTGGGTCATGAATTTTTCCCCCTTGAGCATCGCCAATCCCTTTCATCTGATCCGTTATGCTGAGTGATCCTGAAGATCTTGAACTGAGACCGCTCCTGCGTCGTCTGTTTTATCGGGGCCTTTTGGCCCTTGGCTTTTTTATGATGGTGGCGATGCTGCTGAGCATGGGCATTCGCAACCATTTGCAACGGCAGTTTGCGAAGCATCTGAGTCAGACCGTGCGCAATGATCTCTTGATCGGCAACAACGCCACGGTGCTCAAGATCCTGAAGCAGAATATCGGGGAAAACTTTTCCGAGATATCCTTCCGCAGTGGAACCCGAACGCTCTTCGTACTCGGTGCGGAAACCGGCAATGAGCCGCCCGCCCTGAGTGCGTCCATCGAAATTCCCATTTGTCTCCGAGCCGATCAACAGAACTGCTTCGCGTTCCTTGTTTACCGTTATTCCTTGCTGCACTACTTTCCTTACGTGTTCCTTGTCGGGCTCGTCGCTCTCCTGATTTTTTTTCTTGTCTTTTGGGTGTTCCGCCAGCATGTGGCGACCTATTATCGCGAGCAGTTAAAACATCATAAGGAGGCGGCCCTTGGGCGGCTCAGTGCGCGCATATGCCATGATCTGAAACTCCCGGCCATGATTTTTCAGCGCGTGGCCTACGTCGAGGACCCGGCTCAGTTTCTGGAACTTCGTCCCCAGCTGCAGAGCCATCTGCAAAGGCTCTACGCCATGATCGAGAAGTTGAAGAAAGCGGAACTGGAAGGCCTGATCCGCATGGAATCGCATACGCTGACGGCCGAGGATCTGCAGAATTTTCTGGCCTCGATTGCCCCGACTCCCACGCAACTGCAGCTCGACATGCCGCCCTCGCTGCAGCTTTATCTGGACCTTGATAAATTTGAACGTTCCCTGGCCAACCTTGTCCTGAACGCCTTTCAGGCCGGAGCCAATGAGGTGAAGGTCAGGCTTCAGGATCAAGGGCAGGATCTGATCGTTGATGTGGGAAACGATGGACCTGAAATGCCGGCGGAGCAGGTGCAGGTCTTCCGCCGGCATGAATCCCAGCCGCAGCATGGACTGGGCCTCAGCATCGTCCGTGACACGGTGCGCGCGCATGGAGGGCGTGTGGATGTGAGCTCCAGCGCGGAGGGCACGCGCTTTATGCTGATTTTCCCCAACGCGGTCATCGCTGCTCAAAAAAGCGAAACGCGGCCTGGCCCGGTGGCTCCGATCGTGCGTTTGAACCAGTCCCATTCCCCTTTGATCTGGCTGGACGATGAGCTGAAGGCCGTGGCCGCGCAGCATGTGTCCCAGGCCGAGCTGGATCCTTTCGAATTGAGTGCCGATCCGGAGGCCCTGCCCCAGGCTGAACTCATCATCAGCCGGAATGAACAGGTGATCGACCGCGCCATCCAACTTGCGCTTCCCATTATCATGGCCCAGGCCCCCGATGATGGTGCCTGGATTCAGGCGTTCCAATCGCGCCTGCGTCTTCTCAAGCGGCGACAGGCCATGTCCATACCTCTGAACGGATATGTCCCCGTGTCTGGACAAAATTCCTAGAGTCGTATCCATCAGGAGGCGGAGGGGTGCTGCCCCACCGTTGAATTTCTGCGGAAGTTTGCCTGGTATTGATCTTGCTCTCCAAAGGGCCAACGCAATTGGAGAAAGGAATTCACATGACAGCATTTCGTATGGCAGCCCTGGCTCTGGGTCTCTTCGGGCTTTCCGCTCAGCTCGAGGCGGTGCAGTTTCCTCCAACACCCATGTGTCCCATGGTTTATCAGCCGGCTGTTTGCAGCTATGAAGAGTATTCGGCTGAGGGCAGCAACACGTGTTTTGCCCGGATCGCTTTGAAAAAGAAGCTGACCATCGCGGGAGTGGACTATGATCCGGCGCTGATTCGTTGCTCGGTGACTCAGGCCCTGATGAAGCGTTCCGAGCCGGCCTGTGGCATTGTCCCGACGACCACGTCCTGTTCGGTGACGGTGGAGGATCAGGTCTGGGCGCAGTCGGCGGAGAGCTGTGCGAGCCCCATTCCGGGTCTCCGGCAGCAGCTGGTGGAGGCCGGGATCGAGGATACCGAAGGCTTAACGGCGGTTTGTTACAGGAGCCAGCTGACGGGCACGACGGAATTTACGGTCGCGCTTTAAGAGGGAAAGAGGCGCTCCGGATCGCGCGACCTGAGCGCCGCTCTCTTTAGAGTTCCAGTTTGCCACTGGGCCAGGCTCTTGGGGAAGAGTTCCTCCCCGGCAGCCCAGGCAGGAACGGCCGTGACCATCAGATTGAAAAGAATTGAAGACGTGAGCCGTTGTTTCATTTTTTCGACTCCTGGTCGATTCAGGTTGAAAGCCTTTTCCCAAACAATATTCAGACCATATTCCGTGATAGGGTTTGGAAAATTTCTTCCTCAAAAATCAGACTTGAATTGGCCAGCCAGCTCTCCACTTTGCGCGCGGAACCGTGGTAGCACTGAGTCCCATCACAAGGAGGACGTTTTATGAAATTTTTCAATGCCATTCTTTTCAGTCTCATCAGTGTCACCAGCGCCGCTCAAGGTGCTGAAATCTTCCCAACCGAAAACCTTGGCTGCACCAAGGACCTTAATCCCTGGGGCAAACCCAGCCGCTGTTTCTGCCCCGTCGAAAGTCGTTATGATGCAAGACTTGGTTCCTGCGTGATCGGTGAGTATGAGTCGATCACGGTCAGCGGTCAGGTCGTGACAGGAATCGTGGCCATCGGTGGCGAAACCACCGGCATCGCTCTGCGGACCTTTGAAAACCCGGATGTCAGCTATGAGCTGGTTGTCACCCGCGAGGACCGCAGGATATTGTCGCGGCTCAATGGTCTGCCTTTTGAAGTGGAAGGCGATTTCATTGAATTGCCAGGTTTGGAAACAGGCGCCCGTCCTGCCATTATCGTGAAAGAACTGCGCTGGCTGGATTGAGGATGCGGATGTCCCTGCTGCCCGTCATGTGGCGGACAGCGGGGCCGCCGGTCCGCTTAATCAGGAACCACAAAATTCTGCACGGGGTTATTCACTTTGAACGGGAATCCTCGCGGCAGACCCACCTCCTCCCAGCGATAGAAGATCGCCTTGCCATCGGGAACATAAGCATCACAGGTGTCCGGCTTGATCCTGACGAGATTCAGTTGGGGCGGATAGGATTCCAGCGTGTAAACCTCAAAATCACTTTTTTGGGTGCAGCCTGCAGTGTACACAAAATAGGTGATGCCCTTGCTGCTCACCCGCAATCCGAGCAGGGGCTCCTGCCTGGGGGGCTGCAAATCAGCCATGGCTGAGGAAAAGGGCAGCAGCAGCGCGCCGAGAACGGTTGATACGAATTTCATAGAAACTCCTTAGGGTAGATCGTAAACGCCAACAACCTTCGCAGCCCATGGACAGAAGCTTTTCACCGTGCTTAGCCATTCCGCCTTGTTGGCTTCAACATAGGAAGGGCGGCCGTCGCAGAGCTCAATCGTAAGGCTTTCAAAGGTGAGAGAATCAGGAACGGCATGAAAAGTCCAGGAGCCACTGCAGGACGCGCCATCGGCCAGGGTCATCATCGGGACCAGCGTACCGCCGTTGGTGAGAAGGCCTTTCGCGTCGCTTATCGCTGATGCCGATGTGGTATAAACCCAGAACTCCTCGCCCACGATATCAAACTGAATCATGGCCCCTTCAGGGCGCGGGATATAGCCCTCGGATTCGGCGACACAGCTGTTGCTGAAAATCTCGGCGGGACCCTTGCCCGGGGGATCGGCGCAAACAGGAGCATAGATCAAGGGACAGGCCTGGCTCGTGCCGGTCGCGGCCAGGCCGGTGATCATCCAGAGGATGAACGGTTTCATGATAGTGTCCTCCATGACAAACAATCCGACTTGTCGAATTGGCAAGTCTGGTTGCGTTCTGTGTCTATCAGAGAGCAAATACGGGGCCAAAAGGTTTGGATGGTGGGATGAGGAGACGGCGGGAGTTAAGTCCTTGCAAAAAATTCAATACGGGGTTTGACTGGGCAGCCGTCAAAGGCAGCCCTTGTGCAGGAATATGGAGGGATGTCCAGGTTTCTGGAAGCTCTAGCGACAGGTGAAGGAAGAATCCAGGTTGGGATCACCCTTGCCATCCCATCGTGCTCTTTGCGGATAAGGACAGAGAGGTCGGGTTCGGCGCACGGGTTTTTTCGGATCATCATCCACGAATTGCGTGGCGATCAGAGCCTCGGGCGCGCGGCCTTTTTCCACCCAATCCATCAGGGCCAGCAGCGCATCATGAGCCGGATCCTCCGGGGCACCTTGATTATCCACGGTGCCGTTGAAAATTTGCGGACCGGATCCGGTTAAACAATGACCCATGCCCGACACCATGAAGAGCCGGTAAAAATCCTGAGCCTGTGGATATTTCTTTAAAACCTTCGTGTAATAGTCGATCGAATGTTGTGCAGGGACGGCCGCATCCGCCCAGCCGTGATAGTGAAGGATCTTATAACGCTTGCGTGATAACGTATCCCGATCGGCATTTAGAATCGACGCCAGTTCGCGATCCGCTTTCGCCACAGCCTCCTGGACGGAAATTTGGAGAACATCCAGCTTTGCGTTCTGATAAACCATCGGTCCAAAGAAAGCATAGGAAAGACTGTTCGCCAAAGGTTCCGGCGCACCCCACATGGTCGGGCCGGTAAACCAGGTGGGCCATTGAAAGGGTCCGTCTTCAAAACCCTGGGTGTAACGGAAACCGTGAACGCCTTGGGGGCCATCGTAAATCGCCTGCACGGCCGCCATCTGCTGTTTTGAAAAACAAGGCTTGGGACCTGGGCACATAAGGCCTTTGAAATTCGGTTCACAGGACGCCATCGGATCGACGATGCCATCCTTCAATCCATCGGCGGCATCACACTGCTTCAGAGACTCAAGGCGGAGCGCCTGAATATGCGCGGGCTGCAGTTTATCCGGCAGGCGGTCGAGCACTTGCCGGACATGCAGAAGTGCGGTGAAACCATGCGTCCACCGCAGAGCCGGGGCACCTGCAAGAATACCGTGGAAGTCCTCGGGATAACGCTGCGCTTCCATCAGACCTTCACGGCCTCCATCGGAGCAGCCGGTCATATAACGAAAAACCGCGGGTTTTCCATAAAATTTTTGAACGACGGTTTGCGCCAGCTGATTGGTTTCATGCACAGCCCGATGACCGAAATCCACGATTTTTTCGGGATGACCGATGGACCAGCGGGTGTCGTCATCATAACCCTTGTGACCATTATCCGTTCCAGCGACGGCAAAGCCACGTTTCAGATAATGAACCAGGCTATGATGATGAATGGTGCCGGCAAATCCTCCATTCCCGACCTGAAGGTAGCGGCCATTCCAGTTTGTTTCCGGCAGCCAGACCTCCATACCAATGTCGGAGTCTGGCCTGGGCCGGTGCTGGATTCGCACGCGACAGAAGCGCGGCAGATCCTTGAAGGTTGTTTCACTACGAAAGGTGGCTTCGCTGGCCGGAATGGTGAGAACCCCCTGCGTGATGCTCTCCAGCCTGGCGTCCGGAAAACCCTTGTGCAGGGGTTCGCAGACCTGGGAATAGCCAACGGGAGTGAGACTGACGAGCAGGAGGAAAGAGGCAAGAGCACGCATCGGGCACCTCGTGTGTGGGTGGGGACGATGTTTGCTCTTATAACAAGTTCAAGGTCCGTGCGCAAATCAACGGCGACTGCCGAGCAGCCGCATCAAACTCAGGAAGAGTCCAATAAAGTTCATATACATATTCAAAGCCGCGCTGTTCACAAAGATTTCAATTTCATCATCATGCGCCGATTGCTGCGCCAGCTTCCAGGCCACGGTACGCAGTTTTTGAGATTCATAGGCGATGAGAGCCGAGAAAAGTACAGCCCCAATCACAGCGTGCAATTTGATGGCAGCGTCCATGTAGGGCTGCAGCGCGGGTACAAAGGAGGCGAGAAGAATACCCAAACCATAGAGCATGAGCATGATCAAAGCCGAGAGGGCAAAGGTTCCAATGGGGCCCAGGTCGCGCTGGGTGGTTTTCCCATAGATCGCAAGACCGGCAAACGAGGCGCCGGAAAGTCCGGCGACCATCAGGATGGAATCCAGAGTGTACAGCAATCCGATCAAGCCGAGAGTCAAACCGGTCACCACCGAATATACGGCAAAGAGGGCCCGGGTCAGCGCCGGCTTCATGCTGAAGACCGAACCCTGAAAGGCAATCACAGTCAAAAGCTGGGTGCCAAAAATCCCAAGGGTCAGACCGCGACCCATGTTGATAAGGCCGCTCAGGAGCAGGCCGGATTGCAGAGAAACGTAGCCGACCACGGCCGAGGCCAGAACGGCGAGGATCATGCGGGTGTAAACGTCCGCAATAAATTTGGTGGCCTTGGCTTTGGCGATGTCCGTCTGGGTAATCGTAATGGCTGTCATGGCATGGGATTCCTTGATGATAAAGGGATGTTAACCTACCAAGGACGTCCCATGACTCGCAATATTGCAGGGAATTACACCACGGCTTCGGAGGACGATTCCGGCAGGGCCTCGACGGGATCCTTCTGGCGCCAGGGAGCAAAGCGTCCCAGCATCATCATGCCAGGAACGGCGACGACCGTGCAGAAGGTAAAGAACCAAAACCAGCCCATGCTGCTCGCTAAAAAACCGGTGGCGGAGCTGAGCAGAACGCGTGGAACGCCCATGAGGCTTGAGAGCAGCGCGTACTGGGTAGCCGTAAAACGCTTATTCGCCAGGCTCGCCATGAAGGCCACGAAAGCCGCCGTCCCCATTCCGGACGCCAGATTTTCAAAGGAAATGACAGCACCGAGCATCACAAGGTCATGACCGCGTGAGGCGAGAATCGCAAAACCCGCGGTGGACACCATCTGCAGAAAACCAAAGAGCCAGAGCGCGCGGTTGATGCCGATCTTCAGGAGCACGACACCACCCACGAAACTGCCGAGCAGAGTGGCCCAAAAACCGAAGAGTTTGACGATCGCACCGATTTCCGTCTTGCTGAAGCCGAGATCCAGGTAGAAGGGCGTTGTGAGCGCAGCAGCGAGATTATCACCGACCTTATAGAGAAGAATGAAGCAGAGCATCAGCCAGGCCTGGTCACGCGAGAAGTACTCACGAAAAGGCTCCACCACGGATTCGCGCAGGGTGCGGGGTGGGGTTTCGGTGACCACAGGTTCGGGCGAGAAAAAGGTCGCGATAATCGCGGGAATGAGACAGGCGCCCATGATAAAGAACACCACCGGCCAGGCGAGGATGTCGGCCAGGATCAAGCCGCCGCCGCTGACCGCCAGCATGCCGAGGCGGTAACCATAAATATAATAGGACGAACCGAGGCCCAATTCCGCGGTCGTGAGATCCTCGCGCCGGTAGGCATCGATCACGATATCCTGACTCGCACTGAAAAAGGTAACGAGAAAGGCCATGCCCACGAAGGCCCAAAGTCCGAAGTCGCCCTGGGCGGGATTCGTGAGCCCCATGCCCCAGATGGCCAGCATCAGCAGCACCTGGGTCGCGATGATCCAGCCACGCCGCCGACCGAGAAAGGGCAGGGCATAGCGGTCAAACAGAGGAGCCCAGACAAATTTCAAGGTATAGGGCAGACCGACGAGCGACATGAGACCAATGTTCTCAAGGCTGACGGACGCGTCTTTCGCGCGAGCCTGCATGAGCGTAATGGTAATCAGAAGGGGAAGGCCGGAGGCCACACCCATGATGAATGCAGTCAGCAGGCGGCGATTGACGAGCTGGCGAAGGGTAAGCATGGAGCTGATCTCTTCAAAATTAACTGAAGTTCTTACTTTATCAAATGCCCCCCCGACCGTAAACCTGACTTCTTCGCCGCGGCCTGGTCCTGGTCAAGGATTTTGGAAGAACTGCGGATGCGACCTGAGACGAGTGGGAATGGAAAATTTCTTTTCCTCGTCCTGCACATGCTGGTCCACATCCCGTGCAATCTCCGCCCAGGGGATTGCGTCCAGCGAAGCCTGCGAACCCGCCAGGGTCCTGATCACCGCGTAACCATAAATCGTCATGGCCCAGCCCGGATGGCAACCAAAACTGGTTCGATCCGGACGTGAGGCCGTGAGAATGGTCATCCGGGGAAGAGCGGCGAGGGAGCTGGGGTTTTCCGCGGGATCGCTGGTCGTGGAAATGAAACCACCCGTATAGCAGCCCTGAAGAATGATATATTTTTTGGTGGCGCTGGCGCTCATCATCACCGCCGCCAGGGCGTCGGGCGTGAGATCCTGCAAAGCCTGGCAGCCTTCCTCCTCTTCATCCAGAACCAAAGCGGGAGCCTGGCTCAAGCAGAGTTCCTTATAACGCTCGCTGTTTTCTGCCGGCACCGGGGCGGCGCCATGCGAAGAAACATAAAGATAAAATTGATCCGGGTTCTGGTTGATCGAGGTCTGAATCGTGGCGAGGATGGCCTCACGCTTCGCCAGACGACAGTTTTGAATGAAAGGCTTGAGCGACTCGAACTGCTCCTTGTCGAGATGATATTCGACAAAGTCGGGGGCCGCAGCAAAACACGCGACCTCTTCGGGCTTGAGGCCTTTATCCACCAGAATCCGCTGCATGAAATACAGCTCCTGAATGAAATTCGCATTGCCCGAACTGCCGGCCACCAGAACAGCCTTGTAACCACGTCGCTCCTTGGACTCTGAAAACTTCAAAGGCGCGGTGATGGATTTCTTCTCATCCTTCAGCCAGGTGACCAGACCCTCGAATTTATCGGCGCCGTATTTCCGCAAAGGCTCCGGATTGCCCGGGGCCCGCAGGATAAAGGACGGATAGGAACCTCGCATACCAAAGGTGTCCATGACCTCGGGCCGATGCGAGACATCCACCTTGGCCACCAGATAGCGACCCTTTCCATCGCGGGCTGCGCGCTGAAGCGGACGCCTCAGGGTCTGGCAAGGCCCACACCAGTCCGCGTAAAATTCCAAAAGGAGCGGCTTGGAAAGAGGTGCCTTGAGGAGTTCCTGAGCGAAGGCAGGTTCCACCAGCAGGAGTTCACCTTCAGCGTTGGCCTGTTCCACTTCCGCCAGCGTGGCGACCGAACGGGTGGTGACACAGCCTGATAACAGGATCAGGAAAATGGAGAGGATGATGAATCGCACCGGTATCGCTCCTCGTAGGGTCCGCCTGGCCTGCGTTATGCGGCCTTTGCCGGGTTATAGTGGTTTTGCCCGGATTGGGCAATGGTTTCAGCGGCGCAGACGGCCGAAAAGTCATGCGAACCTGAATTTTTCGTTCTCGCCTTCGGCAGGCGATTCCTTTATGGTGAAAGGCGGTGTTCCCTGGGAGGCATGGCATGCGAGTTTTGCTGCTCTTTTGTTTCTTATTGTCAGGCTGTGGTCTGTTGGAATGGAAGGACCGGGCCCTGGACGCTCTGGTCGACCGGATTCCCACCGATATGGAAGAGGGACTGGGACAACAGATTCTGCCGACCGTCCTGCCGCCCGAAGCTGTTCTGCAGGATTCCTTGCTGCAGAGGCGCTTGCAAAACCTGCTGAATCCGCTCGTGACCCGCAATAAGATCAAGGAACCTTCCATCAAGATTTACATCAGCCGCGACAAGGAACTGAATGCCTTTGCCCTGCCCGGCGGCATTTTGATTTTCAATGCGGGCATGCTGATGGCTGCGGGCAGTCCCGAGGAAATCCTGGGCGTGGCCGCGCATGAGCTGGCGCATGTTACCGAAAAGCATGTGCTGAAATCCATGATTCAAAGCCTGAGCTTGGCGGCCATCGTCACCTATTTCCTGGGCGATGTGTCCGAACTGGGTGCCTATATTCTGCAGCAAAGCCAGGTGCTTTTGCAAAATGGTTTCACCCGAACGCAGGAGGCTGAGGCGGATCGCATCGGCTTTGATTACCTGGTGACAGCCGGAATCCATCCCCAGGGCATGACGCATTTCTTCCAAAGGCTTGAAAAGAAACGCTCCACCAGCACGGAAGACAGCAAACAACTCCAGCGCATGAGTGTTTTCTTGAGTACGCATCCTTTGACAGAGGAACGCATTCGCCAGGTGCAGGAACGCATGGCGGCTCTCACGAGTGAGCAAAAACAAAGGTTGAAACCCCAGGTCTTTGACCTTAAGGATTTTCAATCACGACTGAATCAATATCTTCAGTAGGAAGACAATTTCCGCGTATTTTGACCTTAATACCAGGCCCGCCCGGTAAATTCTTCCTCGATACCTTTTTTTCAAAACACCGAAAGCCCAGACAACCCTCAGTCTCTTCAACAGAGGTGTTTGATCTTGGCTCGAGGAATGAAAAAACTTCAAAGATTCCCTTCAGCTGTCGCGCGAATGCTGATCAGCTGCCTTTGGCTTTGCGGCTGGAGTCAGGTGTTCGCTGCTCCCGTCCTGGAGCTGAACGGCGACCGGATCGAGCAGCTGCAGCTGGGAACCTGGCTCAGCCTTTATCACGACCCGACCGCGCAGCTTTCCCTGGAGCAACTGACCCAAGCGCCCTATGCGGACGCCTTCATGCCGCAGACGCGCGGCATCATTTCCAAGGGCTATATGGCGAAGGGCGTATTCTGGGCCCGGCTCAGCATTCGGAATACGAGCGAGGCGCCTTTGCCTCTGCACATCGTTTCCCGCTATGCAACCCTTGATAAGCTGTCTCTTTATGAAGTGAAGGAGTCCTTTGAACCCATTACACTCTGGGTCCTCGGGGATCTGGTCCGGGCAAGTGAGAGACCCATACAACACCGGTTGCCCATCTTTCCTCTCGAGATCGAGCCGGGGCTGCATCACTACTATTTCAAAATGGAAACGACCAGTGCGGTGATCTTCGCGCTGGAAGCCTGGACGCCCAAGGCCTTTGTCGACTCTGAACTGGCGGAACAGTTGTTTTATGGCAGCATTCTGGGCATCTGCATTGTCATGTTTTTCTATAATCTTTTTGTCTATTTCAAGTTCTCCCAGCGAGCCTATCTGTTCTATTGCTCCTATATCTTCTCGTATCTCTGTTTCTTCGCTCTCTATAATGGGCTGGCGTCGATTTACGTCGCACCGGATGCGGTGGGCTCCTGGTGGATGCGCGATGGCATTTACGTTGTCATTGACTGCATCTCCTTAACGGCGGTGGCCTTTTCCATCGCCTTTTTGAATCTGAAGGATACTCATAAAAGGATCTTCCGCTTCTACCGAATCCTCCAGGGCCTCTGCCTTGTGAATATCGCCAACTGGCTCCTCTTCAGCTCCTCGTTTTTTGCCCTGCAATTTACCCTGGCCATGAGCTTTGGCCTCTCCTGCATCCTGATCGGTGTGGGCTTTTACCGCATGTTCCGTTTCCGACCCGCGCGGTTTTATGTCCTGGCCTGGACCTTCATCATGCTGGGCAATATCGTGACGCTTTTGGCCAATAACGCGGCGATTCCGTCGACCGGCTGGGTGCCCTGGCTGCAGCCCTTGGGTGCGGCAGCGGAACTCGTGCTTCTGTCGCTGGCTTTGGGGGAGAAATTCGCCCTGCTTCAGGCGGAAAGGGAAGCCAGTCTGCAGGAACAGCAGCGTCTGCAGGCGATCGCCTTTGAGGCTGAAAAAAGTTCACGGGAAGCCACGCAGCGGAGTCTTGATGAACAGAAGCGCTTGAATGAACAGAGGGATCAGCTGGTGGCCAACACCAGTCATGAACTGCGGACGCCTCTCAACGGTATGATGGGACTGGCTCAGGCCATTCAAAGGCGCGAACAGGGCAACCTTACTCCCGATTCCCTGCGGAGTCTGGATGGCATCATACGCAGCGGCCAAAGACTGGCCGCACTCCTGGGTGACCTTCTGGATTTCTCGCGCGGCGAACGCCAGGTGATGTCCCTTTATCCGGCCCCCACCAGCCTGAACGATCAAATCAATCTGGTCTTTGATATCCTCCGCCCCACACTGGGCGAGGATCCCATCGAGCTGGTCAACCTCGTGGGCGCCGACGATGTGATTGTTCACGCTGATCCCGATCGCCTGCAGCAGATCCTTTTCAACCTCGTCAGCAACGCGATCAAGTTCACCTCCAAGGGGAAAATCAAGGTTTCCGCCCTGGTTCAAGGGGATATCGTGACCGTGCGTGTGAGTGATTCCGGCAACGGAATCGATGCGGCGGACCATGAACGCATCTTTACCGCCTTCACGCAGGCCGATGGCGGCATCGCTCGACGTCACGGAGGGCTTGGCCTGGGTCTGGCCATCGTCAAGCAGATCGTGGAGGCCCATGGCGGGGTCGTGGGTGTGCAATCCGTTCCCAACTTCGGTAGCACGTTCTGGTTCACGCTGAGTCTGAATCAGGCGCCTGAGCCCTCCCTGTCACGCCCCGATCAGAAGCTTATGGTTGATCGCAAGGTCAGTTTTGAGTCGCAACTGGAATCCGCGCGGCGTGGAAATTCCGGGCTGGCACCGATAACAAAAATTTCGGGCTGGGCGGATCAGGATCAACTGCATGCCAGCCTCGATATTTTGATTGTGGATGATGAGCCGATGAACCGGCAGGTGCTGGAGGAAATCCTCCGCATGAGCGGTCATCGGACTCAGGGCGTTGGCGACGGACCGACAGCCCTCGATCTGATTCGCAACAAGAGCAAATTTGATGTCATCCTGCTCGATATCATGATGCCGGAGATGAGCGGCTACGATGTGCTGCGGCACCTCAGGCAGGAATATAACGAAGCGGAGTTGCCGGTGATCGTGCTCTCCGCCAAGGCTTTGGAAAAGGATCTCCTCGCCGCTTATGCGTTGGGCGCCAGCGACTATATCCTCAAGCCTTTCTCGGCCACCGAGGTGGATGCGCGTCTGCATCATCAGGCTCGACTCAAGGCGGCGATCGAAAAAAATCTACACATTCAAAACGAAAGCTTGCAGCTCCGCGACGCTTTAAAATCCGTGGAGGAACAGCTGCAGCATGCCGAACGCCTCGCTTCTATGGGCGCGGCAACAGCCGGCATTGCGCATGAATTGAGCAATCCGCTTCTGCATTTTAAAACGCTGATGGAGTGGCTCCGTCAGGGTATCGAATCATCCATGAACGCAGCCGAGCCGCAGGCCAAAATTCTGGGTTACTGCGATCTTGCGGATCGGACGGTGCAAACCATGCTCGGCATGACCGAATCCATCAAAGCGGTCATGCGCCATCAACCGCAGGACGCCGCGCGGTACGAGGTGGATCGGATCGTCGAGGATGTGGTCAACATTCTGCATCATAAACTCAAATACTTTCATTTCAGCAAGGACGTGGAGCCCGGGCTTTGGTTCAAAGGCCGGCGCAGCGATCTGGTGCAGGTGCTCATGAATCTCCTGAGCAATGCCGCGGATGCCGTCAAAGGGCGGAAGGATGATCGGATTCATCTGACGATTCGGCAGTCAGACCAGAAGCTGATCCTGAAAGTCGAGGACAGTGGTGCCGGCATCCCGACCATGATGCGTGAAAAAATCTTTGAACCCTTCTATACGACGAAGGACCTGGGACAGGGAACCGGTCTCGGACTGGCCGTGGTGAAGTCCATCACCCAAAGGCTGGATGCCGAACTGCAGATCACGGATAGCGAAAACTATGGCGGCGCGTCCTTTACCATTTCCATGCGTGCCGCCTGACAGGAGTCTCATGCAGGTTTTATGGACCATATTGATTCTGATCGGCCTGCACCCCGCGCTAGGGTTTGCCTCGCTGCTGGAGGAACCTGGGGTCGAACTGCAGTCGCTGCATGATCCTGGCCATGACCTCACGCCGGATAAAATTGTGGCTGAGATGGGGTCTCTGCCCTGGAAAGTCCATAAGAATCTGGCCCCCAACTTCGGCTATTACAATGGTTCGATCTGGCTCAAGCTGCGTCTCCCTCCGGAACTGATGACCAGGGGACCCCTGTTCCTGGAAATGCGGCATACGCTCATGGATGAGTTTCATGTCTATCAGTTTGTGGATCAACAATGGCAGGAACAGACGGCCGGCATTCGCATTCCCAGAGCCGACTGGCCGATGAATACGCACTTTCCCAGTTTTATTCTGAAGCCTTCACCCCAGGGTTTTTATTTGATGCGTATGCAATCGCAGGCTGCGTTGCAGGTGCCCTTGGCCTTGCGTGATGCCGCCGGTTTCGAAAAACAAAGGCTCTGGGACGTCGCGCTGCAGTCGCTGTACTATGGCGCTTTCGTGGCCATCGCCCTTTACAATTTTCTGGTCTGGACGTTCACGGGACTGCGTATCTACGGCTACTATGTGGGTTTTCTCGCCTGTTTCGCCATGTTTCAGCTCGCCTATAGCGGCGTCGGCTACGTTATCCTTTGGCCCGAGTTCCTGGAAGCGACCGGCCCCATCATGATCGCTGGAGTTTTGATCGGCGAGCTTTGTTCCAGCCTCTTCGCCACGCGTCTGCTCGATATCCAGGGGCGCGTGCCGCGCTGGTTCATGGGTTATCTCGCCGCCGTTTCCGTTCCGATCTTTCTTCTGGCCCTGCTCGACTTTCGCCGCTATTCCTACTGGGGCGTGATGATCTTTGCCATTGCACCCTGGATTCTGTTTTTGATTTGGACCGGCGTGGTCGGTATTCAGAGGCGGGAGCGGGTGGCCTACTGGTATGTGATGGCCTGGCTCTTTTTTATCGTGGGTTCCATGATTTCTCTGCTGCGCTCCGGCAGTCTCATTCCCAATAATGTGTTCACTCAGGGTGCCCAGCAGGTCGGTTCGGCGATTGAATTCATCCTCTTTTCCATGGCCCTGGCGGATCGGATCAAAACATTGCAGGAGAAGGTCCAGGCAGAGAGTATGCGCGCCCTCGAATCCGAGCGCATGGCACGGGAAGCGGATCAAAGGGCTCTTGCGGCCAGCCAGGTCGCACTCAAGGAACAAAAACACCTTGTGGCCCTGAAGGATCAGTTCCTGGCCAATACTTCACATGAGCTGCGCACGCCGCTCAACAGCATGATCGGTCTGTCGGAAAACATGCTGGCCCATCGCGAGATGGATCCACGCAATCGGGAGGATGTGCAGCATATCTGGACAGCCTCCAAGCGTCTTTATCAACTGGTCAGCAATATTCTGGATTTCTCCGCCCTGCAGAAGGATATGCTGACGGTGGAGCTGAGCGACATTAACCTGAAGCCCATCATCCGGAGGGTCCTGCAGCAGCTTGCCGATGATCTGGCGTTCAAAAAACTCGGTTGCGACATCAGTGGCATTCAAGCTGGTCCGCTCGGTATCCAGGGGGATCCCTCCCATGTGGCGACGGTGATTCATGGCATCGTTTCCAATGCCATCAAGTTTACGACGCAGGGTGAGATCGCCATCATCTGTCAGGAAAGGGATCAGATGATTCAGCTCGCCATCCGCGATACCGGCATCGGCATTCCTCCGGAACGGCTCAAAAACCTTGAAGCTCACTTTGTCCAGGCGGATGGAGGAGCAGGTCGCGGGCAGGGCGGCACCGGGCTCGGCCTCGCTCTGGCTTATGGTCTGGTGCGAAAGCTTCAGGGAAAAATGGAAATCCATTCGCAGGTCGGCGTGGGAACCACGGTGGTCCTGCAGTTCCTCAAAGCGCAGCATGAGGTTCTCGATGATGTCACGGAGCAGCAGGAACCGGCACGATTGCTGGCAGCGGCCGGTGATGGCCTGGTGCGGACCCCTGCGACGGTCGATAAAAACCGAGGTTCGTCGGCTGGCCGCCGTGCCCTGGCTCTGGCCCCGCAGCAGGAGAACGCCGCAGAAACTCCCGCGCATCCGCGCCTTTATCGGGTTCTGGTGGTCGATGATGATGCCATGAATCGAGCGGTGCTCCGGAACTTTCTGGAAGGACAGCCTTATCTCATCACGGAAGCCGCCACCGGGCCAGAGGCTCTCGAAATCTTTTATGCGGAAAACCATTTTGATGCGGTGCTGCTGGATGTGATGATGCCAGGAATGACTGGCTATGAAGTCTGTCGCCATTTGCGCCGGACGCATGATATTTCGCTGCTGCCGGTGATCATGCTGACCGCCAAACAGCAGGCCCAGGACATCGTTGCCGGTTTTGAATCCGGAGCGAATGACTATCTCCTGAAGCCGATCCATCGCGATGAACTGTTCGCCCGCATGAACACCCACCTGAAGGTTTCCAAGCGGTCGCTGGCGATGAAACGCTTCGTGCCGGAGGATATTATCGCGCTCCTGGGCTACCAGGACCTTGCGGATGTGAAGCTCGGTGATGCGGTGGAGCGGCGCCTCGCCATCACCTTTGCGGATATCCGCGGCTTTACCAGCGCCATGGAAACCATGCCGCCGGCGGACACCTTCAATTGGTTGAATCGTTGTTATTCCATCCTAGGACCGGAAATACGTCGGGCCCAGGGTTTTGTGGATAAGTACATCGGTGATGCGATCCTGGCTCTATTTCCGCAAGGCGCGGAAGGAGCGGTGGAGGCCGCCATTGCCATGCAGCGTGGTCTGGCGGTCAACAACGATTATTGGCTCGGGATGGGAATTCATATAGGACCCACGATGATCGGCACTCTGGGGGAACCGGAACGCTTTGAAGCCACCGTGCTGTCCGATGCGGTGAATGTCGCCGCACGAATTGAATCGATCAGCAAGGCCTTGGAAGTGCGGGTGATCGTGTCCGAAGAGCTGCGAGGCTCGTTGATCAATCCCAATCAATGGAACTGGCGTTACCTGGGACCCTTCCAGCTGCGCGGCCGCAGCATTCCCGTGACCCTTTACGAGCTCCTGGATGCCGAACCCCAGATGGCCCAACGCCGGATCACGCAGATCGACTTTGAAACCGCCGTCCAGCAGCTGATTGAAAATCGCGTGGTCGAAGCCCTTTTGCTGCTCGAATCGATCCTGAAGGTCGATCCCACGGATCCTGTCGCCAGGTATTTCTACGAACGAGCCCAGGCCTCCGTGGACAAACCACAGGACCTATCACTCGGTTTCCACGTGGCCGATCCTTCAAAATAGCTGCAAGGGCGCATTTTTTCGGAATTTTTTGATTTCCAGCTTGCCCCTTGCCTTTCGGCCTGGAAAAATGGGGGCACCCGATTCTACCCAAAATCTTTTGAGCCCATAGGGCGTCGCCTCGGGAGGGGCCGTTCGCATGTTTGATCATATGTTCAATCGTTCAACCGGGACCAGGCTGCTGATTTTGCTCGGGGTCATGATTGTGATGCTGGCCGTTTTTGAAGGTATCGTAAGCTATCACGATCGCAAGGTCTGCGAGAGGGCAGGGGGCGTCCACACCAGCATCGGCTGTGTGGACAACGCCATTTTCAGGGCCAGGTGACGGATCAAGCGAGCTTGGCGACCGGGCTCTTGCCACCCGTAACATTGTTATTCCGCAGGTTGATCTGGTAGTGGAATGAGAACCCGATGAGGACATGCGGCGCACCCTTGGTTTTGATGCGTTTGACCATGACCTCATCCACTTCCTGATCCAGAACAACCTTGAAGGTGCCGCCGAGGGATCGACAATAGTGGCGAACTGCGTCCATGCCAATACCACGACCGGATATCAAGGTGGTTTTTTCTGCGGTTGAAAAGCCGAGCTCGAAGATGGCCTCGACCATATCCTCGACCGTCGCCGATTCCGTTAAAAAGTCCTTTTCGAGACCAATCTGATAAACACGGGACAGGTTCAGGCCGCGACCGTCATCACGGTAGATGAAGGTGGCGTCCTTGGTCGGGCTGATGCTGACTTCCAGCGAGATTTCGCCGAACACCTTCTTGCCCGCGCGTTTCCGTTCCTCGGCTGTTTCGATGCCATGATCGACCGAGTTGCGGATCAGATGATGGAAGATATTCTGAGCGATATCCTCGATCTCATCACTGAGGATCATCAGTCTATTCGGATTCTGGATGTTGACCTGAGGCACCAGCTTGCCGGTATCCTTCGCCACCTTTTCCAGGGACGGCGTGATCAAATCGTGGAAGAACTCTTCCAGAAGACGGCCCTGTTTGGCCTTCTGCTGGTTGAAGAATCGCGCGAATTTATCATTGAAGACCGTATCATAGGACTTGATGAAGTCAAAGCACGCATAGGCCGCAACATAGAGCTTTTCCAGTTTCTCCGTGCGTGAATCCGAACCGTAGTCCTTGAGCAGGCCTTCCACATCGTGAACGGCGTCGGCGATCCGAGCGAAACCCAGGGAGCGGGCGTTGCCTTTGATGGTATGCCAGGTCCGGAACAGAATCGGATAGGCGGTATCCTTGTCATCGGCCAGACGCCGCAGGTTGACATCGACTTCGCGCCAGGCATTGATGGTCCGGTTGATGAACTTCTGCGTTTTTTCGATATCGTTGGCCAGGATTTCGAGCAGCATGGCCGCTTCGAGCTCTTTGCGCTGCGCCTTGGCCCGCAATTCCTTCAGTTCGGTGATGTCCCGCAGGGCCACCAGAACTTTTTCCACTTCGCCGTCGTCATTGGTGATGGCACCCCATTCCGCTTCCACATGCAGGGTTTTGCCTTCCTCCTGAATCTGGAATTCACGGACCAGACTGCCCTTGTTGGTTTCCCAACCGAAGTCAATGTCCTGGCCAAACGAGAAGGACAACGCGGTCATGACCTGTGAGATCTGGTTGGCCGAAAGGTTCGTGCGCGACAGGATCGCGTTCTGCAGACTCTGGCCGACCAAATCATTGCGGCCGATCATCTTCACAAGATAATCAGAAACTTCAGCGCCCAGGTTCATATCCGCCCGGAAGGTGAAGATACCCTGATGGATGTTGGCCAGGATCTCGCGGATATCGCGGGTTCTTTCCTTGACCTTGCCATCGAGAGTGCGGATGTTTTCTTCCTGCGTGGAGATCAATTCCGCCTGCAGCTTCTTCTTCTCTTCCGCTTCCTTCAGCATCTGCCGCTCCGCCTGGAGCTTTTGATACTTGATGAGGTTGATGCGGGCACCCAGAGCAAAGGAGAGGGAGATCATTTCCAGGTTGGCGCCGATCAGCTGGCTCCAGGTCGTGATGAAGTTGCGTTCGATCGCGCCGATGCCGGCCAGAATCACGAGACTGTTCCCGATAATAACGAAAGTCCAGGCCGCAGTGTAATAGACAGCAGGCTTATAGCCTTTGATGATCATGCGAATACCAGCGGCCAGCAGGATCACACCGCAAAAGAATGAACTGGCGATGGACAGGCTCAGCAGCTGAGGAATGCGGCCATGGAGGAACAGGAGATTGCTGGCGAAGTTCAGGGTGCAAAGGCTGCAAAAGCTCAGAAGTATCCAATAGAAGACCGGAGCTTCCTTCTTCAAATTCAAAAAGCCAATGGTGAAGAGACAGCCACCGATCGAGATGCCGTCGATCATGAGATAGAGGTCCCAGCCGGTCAAAGGCGCATCAGCCCAGGTATTAAAGGCGATATAAGGGAAAATACCGAAGTACGCCATCGCAAAGCAGAAGTAGGAGGCCACATAGATGATATAGAGACCGTAATTGCGATCGCCGGTTGTGACATAAAGGAAAAGGTTGTAGAGGAAAATGGTCAGAATACCGCCGAGCAGGAGGCCGACGATGATCAGCTCCTGCAGTTTGGTGTTCTTCAGCGATGTTTCCGTATAGAGCGTGAAGTCAAAGATAACACCGGATGTCGTCTCCATCTTCACGAGGAAGTGGTTGACCCCTGGATCCAGTTTCAATTCGTAAATGGGGTGGCGGTACTGGATGGGACGGTCCGAGAAGGGCAGCTTGTCACCGAGCAGCTGCTTGGAAATCACTTCACCGCTGTCCGTGATTTTCATCACAGTCAGGAAGTCGATCGCACTGTAGCCTGCTTCCATATAGACCTTCCGGGGACTGTCTTCCGGATTGGTGATACTGAAGTACCCCCAGTGTGGCCAGCGACGGTTGTATCCATAGGAAATGGTTTTCTTATCCCCATGGGATTCAAAAGCCTGGTCGAATTCCCCCGACATGATCCGGTCGGGGGTCATGACGCCTTCCTTGTCGGAGGCGGTCAGCATATAGGCACCGATGGCTTCCTGTTTCCGGAGAAATTCTTCCGTAAGGATCACCGAAGGGGCGGTCAAGGCTGACAGATTCTGGCTTGATAACAACATCAAGAGGAGCCACATCTTTGATAGTATTATTCTTTTGAGACCCATAAATCACCCTTCCTATTGTCCGTCCTTGTTCTATCGACAAAATCCACCTTGACGTGAATGGTTTTTCAGCAGAAGAAAACTTACTTACGTGTAAGAAGGAATGAGGCGGGCCAGTGGGGGATGGGGGGGCAGGTCACCCGGAGCCGCGCGATGGGGCTCCGGGCCATGGCTTGTCTGAGGCTGTTTAGAGCGCTGCGGCGCGCTCCTCGGCCGCTTCCCACATCTGCAGATAGGCCTCGGCCGATTGCATGAGGGAATGGACGGCCTGCGCATCGACCTGTCTCAATTCCTCCACCCATTCCGCGAGCAGACCATAGTGGGCCACACCCTCGCGATCATAGTGGAAGATGCGATTGCCGGTCTGTGGCTGGAGAAACTGCACCTTGCCGTCGACCGACGTGAAGGGATAGGTGATGGTGATATCGTCCTCGCCCATGGCCTGCGAGCTGACACCCTGAATGTCACTGCCGATGCCGACGCCGGACTGTGGGAAGAAGACCCCGCGCTCGCGACTGTATTGGTGGATGGCCTGGGCCGCATCCCGCGGACGCCCATTGGACGAGGCCATGAGTCCACCGAGACGGAACATGCGCTCGCGAATGTCGGGACGATTTTCAATCCAGCCGTGGGACGAGACAAAGCCGGGATAGTTCAGTTCCTCGAGCGTGGCCAGAGTATCCAAAAGAGTGGGGTAGGCCATGTGGTCGATTTCCAGGATCATGCCTTTTTCCGCCAGACGCTGGATCAGATAGCGGCCGATATTCTGGAGCGGCCGCTTATTGCAGGCGGGAACTCCACCGGCGAATTCGGAGTATTCGGGCAGGGGTTTCAGTTTATCGATAAAGACCCAGCCGAGCAGCTTTGCGGCGAATTCACCGATCACGGGCACCTTTTTCACGGTATCGATCAGGAAGCTGAAATCCTCTTCTATGAACTTCTTCATGCTGAGCACGCCCTGGGTGCCGTGAACGCCCTCCGGACATTTTTCGAGTTCCCAGTAATGGCCGCCGATGGGTTTGAAGAGGAGTTTTGCCGGATTCAAAAGATCCCCGAGATGCTCCACCTGGCTTGTGCTCAACTTGCTGGTTAGATGCATCCAGGCTCCGCTGGTGCCGCCTGCGGGCTTTGTTCCACCAAAGGCATTATCGAAGCGGTGAATGGGGAAAACCGAACGCACACCCATCTGATAAAGTTCATCGAGTTTCCGATCGACATAGGCTTCATCACACTGCCCCGAAGATTCGGTACAATCAAAGAGCGTTCCGTATTCGCTGCCGAGGACCACGGCGAGTTTATTGTTCGCAATGACCTCGCGCGCTTCCCGCGAGGAGTTGACGACACGGAACCAGCCCTGGCCGGGCCCGCCTTCCTGGGCGTCGATGTAATTCTGCAGCTCATGAATGTAACGGACCTGCTGACCAACTTCCGCATCGCTGCGGCAATCACCTTCCGCTGCCTTGGGATGGAGGATCTGGAGCAGCTGACAGAACGTGGGATTGCCGGTGGTATTGGTGACCATCAGCCTGAGACCGGCAAGGTAGGCCCGTTCAATCCAGCGGTAATAGGCCTGAATATGGGTCGTAGTGGTGCGATTGGGCCAATAAGGGAAATCCGGATAGCCCTGCACGGCGTGACCGGAACCATTCCCGCTTGAGGTTTGACCTTCCAGGAGATCCCATTCCCCATTTTTCCCGTGCAGCTGGGAACATTCCCCCAGGGCTTCGGTGATGCCGTAAGGATGGAAGATATGGCCGGACATCGCAGCGGCGCCCAGAGCCTTCGGAAACGCCAGATGAGTATGATAGTCGACAAAGCCGAAGACACCGTTCGCGGTGTCCTGAGGCTGATCAAATTCGGGGCTGACCTCGGCGTTCAGGTCCGCTTCCGGAAAGGCCCGACAGGCGGAAGGTTCCAGAGCAACAAATTCCAGAGCTGTTTCCTCGGGTTTCAGGGAGGCGATCGGGGGAGCCTGAAGAACGAAGGACCCATCACGCATCAGGAGTCGCGCTTCATTCGAGGCCGCGATCATCGTATAGGCTCCATTCACCGCCTGGCCGTCGTGAACGATTTCGAGTTTGCGGATGATCCATTCCGCTTTTGCATCCGCATGCCAAAGCCTTCGCAAATTCAACTGATCCGCGCCCAGCAGAGCGCCTTCAGCATCGGAGAGAAGAAAGCGACCGAGGCCCGTGGGCTTTAGGAAAAATGCGGAGGCCTGCTCCCTTTCCGCCTCAGCCAACAGACGATAGCCGCTCCGGCCTGTGGCTCCCAGCCTTTGTTCGCTGAGAGGTTTTTGGATCGCATAACAACCCTGCGCGAGCTCATAGGCTGGCGGCCCATCCTGAGCGGGTTGACAGGCACTCATGATTCCCCATGACAAAAGAAAAAACAGAACGCATCTGCACTTTTGCATTATCAACATGTTGTGGCCCACCTGTTTGGGATTTTGTGAAAATCTTTTCGTTTGATAGCGCAAAACCCCAGCTTAAACAACAGGCAGGTCGGCCGCGGACTTTAAATCTTTTGATTGGACAAGTCGCTGCCTATGGGCTTTCCCTGGCTGGGTGGATGTTCTGGTAACTTCAGCCGGCTGAATTTGATAGAGTCTTACTGTGGAGAAAAGACCCTGCAGGGAGGCGATCGATGGAACCTGGACCGCTTTATCAAGTTGCCAACACCGCTGTTATTCCGTTCTGGCTCATGCTGGGCCTGATGCCCCGCCATCCCTTGACCGCTCGTCTGGTGCGCAGTGGAGCGGTCAGCTGTGTGATTGCCGTCGGCTATCTCCTCTGTTTTATATTAAGCAGCGGCGCGGACCTTTCAGGATTTGGAACGCTGGAAGGGGTGCGGTCGGTTTTTCAGAATGATTGGATTCTGCTCGGTGCCTGGCTGCATTATCTCGCCTTCGATCTTTATGTAGGCAGCACGATCGCGAATCATTACCTGCAGTATGGAGGATCGCGCGTGATGCTGGGGTTGGAACTCTTTCTCACCTTGATGCTGGGACCCGTCGGCCTGCTCCTGCACAAGACCCGGCTGTTCTTCTCGCGCCGATCCTGAGTCTTTGACGAAGGATACCCAAAAGGCATTGGATTTTTCATGCAATATTCCGAAGACGGGCTCGTCATATGAGGCATCCGCTTAGGCCTGTATCAAAATAGGCCGGGTATTCCCCGTCAAGATAAGGACATATTTCATGGTAGGACAGCTTTCTCTTGTGACCGCTCTTTTTCTTCTGACCAGCGCCTGCGCCACCAAAGTGGATGGACTCCAGGTCAGCGATAGCTTTCAACCCTCGACCCTGAAGAGCGGCGCCCTGGTCACCGGTGGTGTGGTGGATACCAAGGCCGGCGTCAAGCGCGAGGATTCCAACACCTACAGCGCGCTCATGCTGAGTGAAATCAAGGATGAACGCGAATACGTCAGCGTCAAGCCCGTGGAAACCCTGATTCAGGCTCTTGGCGACAGCACGTATAACATCGTTTTGAATCAATACAGCAAGTCTGGTCTGGATGGAAACACTCTGGGTCAGATCGCCGAAAAGCTTCCCGGCGTTCGCTTTGTGGCTTTGGCGAAAATAGAAGGCGACACCACGGAAAAAGGTGAGAATCGTCAGGCCGCGTCGGAAACCAAGAACGATGATGGCAAGGTCATCAAAACTCCAGCCTCGGTGACCAAGACGCACAAGCGGACCGTGCTCGCTTCGATGCATATCTATGATCTGAAGAATCGCGATGTGGCTTTCTCGGGCCAGGTGTCGAAATCCAAGGAAACCAGCCGAAACTATACCATCAACACGGTGGGCAACGTTCTGTCGGTGGTGAATGCCATCCAGGGCAAGGACGATGATGCCACCTATCCGACCCCCGAAGCCCCCAGCACCCGCGACGTGCTGGCGGAAGTTTTTGAAGGTTTTGCCGAGAATTTCCCCAAGGAATAAAAGTACCGCGATGCGTGGCCGCAGCACTCAGGTGCTGTTGGCCCACCTCAGGATTTGCGGTTCGATCACCTCTTCATAAAAGATCTTCAGGCAGGCCGCGATGGGCAGCGCCAGGAGCAGTCCAAAGAAGCCGGCAATTTCACCGCCGATGAAGACGACGATCAAAACCGTAGCGGCGCTCATATCCAGCTGATCGCTTTGCACCCAGGGACTCAAAACCCAGCCTTCCAAAAACTGCACGACGAAGAAGACCACACTCGGCCAGACCAGTATCGCCACGAGGCTCGCGTCGCCGCCAGCGCCCAGGGACTCAAGATATTTCACAAGCACCGCCACCGGCCACAAAACGCCCGAGGCGAAGGGAATAATATTCAAAAGACCGGCCAGCATTCCCAGAATAAACCAGTAGGGGACATCCGCCAGCGCCCAGCCGACGGAATAAAGTCCTGCAACGATGAGCGAGACCAGAACCCGTCCGCGGAAAAATGTGGCCGTCGCCTGGTCCATCCTTTTGATGATGTGTTCCACGCGTTCCTTGCGACTTTGCGGAATGAAGCGATCGAGATACTCCACCATCGCATCAAAGCGCCAGGCAAAGAAAAAGAAATAGAGCGGAATCAAAAGAAAGAGCAGAGCTGCATAGCTGGTCGCTCCAATAATTTTTTTGATCCATTCATAGGCGCGGCCCGTGCGTGAGAGGACCTCTTTCGCAAGATCGACCCCTGACTCACCCTGTTTGCTGCTGATCCATTTCTGGAACTCGGCATTGAGATCCTGAATATTGCTGCGTTCAGCCAGGGTGTTGATATACTGCGGAAGCTTTTCCGCCAGTGCTTGAGTCTGTTCCGCGGCGATGGGCCAGAGCCAGATAAAGAAGGCCACCAGCAGAAGCGTGGCGGCCGCGATAATCATTCCCGCCGTCAAAGGTCGGGACCAGTTCCACCGGGCCTTGGCCTTGTGCAGGGTCGGGTTGAATAGGTAAGCCAGGACTAGCGCGACAAAGATAGGCATAAAGATCGGCCACAGCCATTTGACAAAGCCAAAGAAGGCCACAATGACTGCAATGAGGAAAATGTCCCGCACCATCCTGATCTGCCAGAGATGAGGTCCATAGAGATCTTTCACAGGCGACTCCTTTCAGGCGACAAGGCCTGTCAGGCACCCTAGCAAAAAGTTCTCCAAGTGTCAGGGGTTTGAAAGGAAGGGGGCGGGAGGAAGGCGCGGACCGGACCAGAGGTCGGCCGGCGCCTGGGCTGAGTTTCAATATTCATCGCTTTCGAGAGTATCATCCTCGGGCACGATCAAAAGATAGTTATTGCGCTCCCTTTCACTGGCCTCTTCATCCGCTTCCAGACAGTAGCCATAGTCTGCGAGGCAGTCGGCGACTTCTTCCATAAAGCTTAAATACGGGCCGGGATGAGCCCGGGTTTTCGGGCGCAGGACGGCATTGTCCCAGCTCAGAATCAATTCATCCTGTTCGCCGGTTTCAATACGATGGAGTGAACCGAACAGTCGATCGCGTCGCAGGATGTTTTCCACTTCAGCCTTTAAAGTGATCAGTGTGCTTGAGTCCATAGAAAACACTTCTCCAAAATTGCTATACTGACATCACTTAGTGCAAAGCGGCTGGCCGCAAGGCCGATGTCATTTCCGACCCCATCATAAGGGGATTCCGTAGAAACTCAAGGAAATGTCAACCAGGGCTCGAAGGCGAGGAGCATGCCTGTGAAACGGAACCATATCCTGTTGTTAGCGGCTGGGTTGACCCTTTCCCTTGGGGGCCTCGGTTATCTCGCTTACAAGGCTCTGCCCTATCAGGCGCCTGCTGTTGCGAATGGGGAAGCGGGCACAGTTTCCGCCGAAGCCCCGATCGAAATCCGCCTCAGTCCGGAGGACCAGGGCTATGTGGAATGTCCGGAGACGGACGATGCGATCGAGAGCCCGAATCCGGACACCGCTTCCGCACCGCAGCATCCGTCCTGCCTGGCCGATCTTTTGCCCTGGGCCGCAGCGCCTGCGCCTTTCCGTGTCGACTCATCCCTGGAAAGTCTGCGAACACAATGTGGAGCGGTCTTTGCGGACTTTTTGTTTTATCACGGCGCCGGTCAGTGCCAGTGGGGAACGGTGATGTTCCCAGGTACGGGCCGCGAGCTGCAAATCGTCTGGCATAACTGGCGCGAAAAGCGAAGTCCGCGGCTTCTCCGTTTTATCGGCCCCGACCTGCACTTTGCCACGGGCCTGCGCCCAGGCCTCGCGCTCAAGGACGTCATGCAGCTGAACGGCAAACCCATAACCCTGACCGGATTTGGCTGGGAGGGTTCCGGTTACCATCGCAGTTTTCAGGGCGGAACGCTGCAGGGCTTCGATGCCCTGGACGCGCCTTATCGCATTCACTATACGATGGACTGGGATCTCCTGGATGCAGCCACGGAAGCGGAACATGCGAGTGTGATCATCGGCGATTCCCCGCTCGAATCCACGGAGCCGGCCCTGGAAAAATTCAAGGCGCAGGTGGAATATATCGACTTTCGCTTCGGGATGGATGATACGACACCGCAATGGCCTTTGTGATAGCCGAACCCCGCCTAGGAACCCCCCGCAAAAAAAAAGAAGCATCGGCTCATCTTGAATTGTAATCCGGCCGAATAACTCCGGGGTGGAGCCGGCCGAGCCTTTCCAGCCGGACCCTGCTGGCGAAACTATGCATGGTTCTTTAACCTTGGATGACGCATGAAGATTTTGATAGCCGACGATGAAGTGGATTTCCTCGACTATATGGTGGACATACTCGACGAGGCCTTTCAGAGGCCTGACATCACGAAAGCCACGAACGGCGCCCAGGCCTTGCATTTGTGTGCAGAAAGCACCTTTGATCTCATTTGCATTGACTATAGAATGCCGGTGATGAATGGTTTGGAATTCACCCGTTTTCTCCGTCGTGAAGCGGGGCCGAATCAGTACACGGGCATCGTCTTCATATCGGGTTACCTCGACGATTTCATCATCGAAGCGGAGGCCCTGGTCGGCGTCTATTTCGTTGAGAAACCTATCCAGGCCAAACATCTGATGAGGGTCGCATCGCTGGCGATGCAAAAACCACTTAAAGTAAAGATTTGAAAATTCGTTGGGAAAACGGCTAGCGTAAACGGGCAGGCCCCGGCACGAGAAAACGCAGGTCCCACGCCTATGTTTTGATATTTTTCATTGAATACCGCATGTTATGGATCTAAATCTTCGTTTAATGGTCGATCCATCGGCTGCCGATAGAGAGTCAATCTCCAGAAAGGAGGAGCCGCATGACTAATGATTCTGCGCGAATCCTGCTTATAGACGATGATTCCGATATTCTTGAACTGGTCAGCCACCACTTGATCGTTAACGGCTTCGTCGTCTCATGTGTTGAGAATGGTGAGGACGCGATCGAGATTCTCCGTGCAGAGCCTTTTGATGTCATCCTCTGCGATGAGGTGATGCCCGGAATGCAGGGAACAGAAGTTCTGGCTCGATCGCTCATGCATAGGATTGAGACGCCATTCCTCATGGTCACTGGTTTCGGAGAAGGGGAAATCGTGCGCAAGGCGCTGCGGTTGGGCGCCTTTGATTTTATCGACAAGCCCATCAAGCTCGACGAGCTTTTGAAATGCGTCTATCGCGCGGCTGAGTTCAGCCGCCGATTGCGCAATGCGAAAATGGAGTCCAAGCAGCTGAATGGCGATGTCGTGAATCAGGATAAAATAGAGCGCGATCGCCGCGTGGCTTCGCTGCTACGCCTGGTCAACAGCAATCGACGTAAAGCGGGTTAAGATCATCTCTCAAACGAAACTGCGGCTCGCCCGTGCTGGAAAGCAGGGCGATTTTTTTTCGTGAATCGAAGGTGTTGATTCGTTTCCACTCTGTGGATCTCTTCCGCCAGCTTCGCACTCTGTTGCAAATCCGAAAAGAAATTAACCTTGGTCTGGGCTGTGTTATCTCCCACATCCCTGCAATGAATTAAAGAAGGCCTTACTTCACCGATAGAATTGACGCTCACTGTGCCTCGTCAAATAAGAAAAGTAGGGAAGAACGCGTGGAAGACTTTGAGCTCGAACTGAAGTATGTGTTCCTCGGAGAAGCCGCTCAGATCCTGACAGAAGCCGAACAGTGCTACCTGGCGTTCGAGACGGATCCTTCCAACCAAACCCTGCTTGATAAGGTCTTTCGCCTGGCCCACAACCTCAAAGGCAGCTCCAAGGCAGCCGGATTTGAAGATATCGGAACATTTACCCATGAACTGGAATCCTTCCTTTACAAATTAAAGTCGCACGTCGTTGAAAATTCACACGAGTGCATCAGTCTCCTGCTCCGCTGTAACGATAGGCTGGTGAAAATGGTGGAGAGTCTGCGAGCGGATCTCTCCCTGCGCTTTGACTGCTCGGATCTGGTCGCCGAGCTGCAAGGCGATGTCGCGGCTGCGACGGACCGTCAGGACCAGGCGGATGTTCCCGTGCATCAGGAAGCGGAGCCGCAGCTCACCCTCTGGAACGAAGCTCCTGAAAAGGAGGAGCCGGCCCCACGGCCACAGCCCAAGTCCTCCCTTTCGGTTGCGCAGCCCGCCCCGGCTGCTGCCCCCGCACCGGGTATTGCCTCCGCTGTTGCTCCCGCATCGTCCGCCGCCGTGGACGATAATATTCGCATCAGTTTGAGCCGCCTCGAATCCCTGATCAACTTCGTCGGGGAAGCTGTCATTCTGCAAACAGTCCTGAAGGAACAGACCCACGGCGTCGAGAACCCTCTCCTGCGAAAAACCGTGCAGCAGATCGGTAAAGTGACAAAGGAAATCCAGGACATTTCCATGAACCTGAGAATGGTTCCCATCAAACAAAATTTTTTGAAGATGCAGCGCATCGTGCGCGACACCGCCGCTCAGCTCCAAAAGCAGGTCATACTTGTCATGCAGGGTGAAGAGACGGAAGTGGACAAGACCATTCTGGAAAAGATCAGCGATCCTTTGGTGCACCTGATCCGCAATTCGATGGATCACGGCATTGAAGTCCCTCAAAAGCGGCTGGCCGCAGGCAAGCGGGAACAAGGGATCATCAAACTCAATGCCTTCCATAAGGGCGGAAAACTGGTCATTGAGGTTATGGATGACGGCGGCGGGATCGATACCGGAGTCGTGCGCGCGAAAGCCATTGAGAAAGGTTTGATTCGGGAGGACACTGTCCTCTCGGAGCAGGAGACCCTCGCCTTGATCTTTAAGCCCGGGTTTTCCACCAAAACCGTCGTCACGGATGTCTCGGGTCGAGGCGTTGGGATGGATGTGGTCAAGACCAATATCGAGGATCTTCACGGCGAGGTGTTGCTGACCACCACCAAGGGGAGCGGTTCGTGTTTTACGATCATTCTGCCTTTAACCCTGGCCATCATAGATGGGCTTATCGTCCAGGTCGCGGATCAACGATTTGTCCTGCCCCTCGCCAGCGTTCACGAAACCTTGAGGCTCAAACCTGGAGATGTCCATCATTCAACCCCGCTCCATGACGTTCTGATGCTTCGTGGAGAAAATATACCCCTCTATGCCATGAGTCGGCTGCTCGGCATGGATGCGAAGCGGGTCGCCGATCAGGATTCCATTGCCATCGTCATGCGGGATTCCGAAATTCCCTTCGCCGTGGTTGTGGATGACATCCATACCCAAAGCCAAATCGTGATCAAGAAACTCGGCAATGAACATCGAAATCTTTCGGGTGTCAGCGGCAGCGCCATCCTTGGTGACGGCAAGGCGGCTCTGATCCTTGAACCCGCGGACCTTGTGAAACGGTCAGGTTCCCGAAATATGCCCAACAAATCTTTGAGGAGAGTTGCATGACTGCGGAATCAGAGAAGCAGCGTCAGGCAGGGCAGGGTACCAAGTACCTCTGCTTTTCGCTCGGCCGGGAGGAATTTGCGATACCGCTTCTCGTGGTCAAGGAGGTCATCGCCGTTCCTGAAATTACTCCTGTTCCCTTCAGCCCGCCCTATTTTTTGGGAATCATGAATCTGCGTGGCCAGGTCATCTCCGTTCTCGACCTTCGACTCAAACTGGCCATCAAACCCTCGCAATCATCCGAGACGGCCATTATCATATGCGACCTCGGATCCATGAGCCTCGGTGTTGTCGTTGACTCGATCAATCGCGTGGAGGCCCCGGGGGCCGATGCAATTTCAAACACACCGGAAATTCAGAACAATCCGAACGCCGAATCCATCACAGGCGTATTCAAGAGCGCCAGGTCCCTGGTGCTCCTGCTTGATATTTGCAAGGCTCTTAGCGTCGAGGATTTGACGGCGTTAAATAGGAACACATCAACCTCGCCGAAAGTGGCATGATAGGAGATAGTATGAGCTTTTCTTTGAGTCTTCGCTCCAAACTGCTTTGCTTGTGCCTGCTCCTGGCTGCTTTCTCAGCAATGATGGGCGGCATATCCTACGTGATTGTGGGCGATATCGTCGAAAAATACCAATTCATCGTCGATGTCAACATCCCGAAGTCAGACATTATCTTCGAACAGAGGGCTGCTCTGAAGGACATTCGAATTGCGCTGCGTGGCCTGGCCATCGAAGGCGCGAGCAAAGACATGGTTGAACGGCAATTGAGCAATATCTCAAGCTCCTTTGAGCAATGGAAGGCAGATGCAGACAAATACGATAAGTTTTACAAAATGCAGGACGAAGAGGACTTGCATCACGCCGTTGACGCTGGCTTCGAAGCCTACAAAGGCATGGTTGGAAAGATGATAAGGTTGGCGACGGCGAAAGATGGCGCGTCGCGTCAAGAATTTGTTGAACTTCTGACGACTGAAGAGCGGACGACGTACGAAAAGTTGAATGAAACTCTTGTAAAAATGGTCCGTCTGCAGGATGCTCTCACGAAAACCAGATCAGAGGAAGCGATGGCCGAAGCGAAGCGTGGAAATTTCCTGTCATTGATCATGACGCTCGCGGCCTTCACGATTTCCTTTCTCATTGGCATCGTATTCTCAAGCCGACTGTCGAGTCAATTGCGTGATATTGCCAGAAAGCTCGGTGATGGATCCAATGAGGTGGCCAGTGCCTCCCGGCAGATTTCCGACGCCGGTTCTGAACTCTCCTCGAGTGCGACGGAACAGGCCGCTGCCGTTCAGGAAACGGTCTCGTCCATCGATGAGGTCAGCGCCATGGTCAGCCGGAACTCAGAGAACGCCATGAATTCGCAGAAAATTGCTCAGCGCAGCGTGGCCTCCGTGACAGACGGAAAGCGGGTCGTTTCGGATATGCTGCAGTCCATGACGGACATTAGCCAGAGCAATGCAGATATCATGGTGCAAAGTGAAGCGAGCAATCAGGAGATCGCCAACGTCGTCAAAGTCATCGCAGAAATCGGCAATAAAACCAAAGTCATCAATGATATCGTGTTTCAGACCAAACTGCTCTCGTTCAATGCATCCGTGGAAGCCGCACGAGCCGGTGAGCATGGCAAGGGCTTTGCGGTTGTGGCGGAAGAGGTCGGCAGCCTCGCGCAGATGAGCGGCAACGCGGCCAAGGAAATCTCGCAGCTGCTCGAGGAGAGCATCCGCAAGGTTGAAGCCACTGTCGTGGATAATCGAACAAAAATCGAGCGCATGATTGCCCGCAGCAAGGACAAGGTCGACGGCGGCTTGATAACCGCGCGTCGCTGCGGTGAGGTTTTTGACGAGGTGGTGACCAGCGTCAACGAAGTGAATGCCATGATCAGCGAAATCGCTTCGGCGAGCCGGGAACAGGCTCAGGGTGTACAGGAGATCACCAAAGCCATGGGACAGATGGACCAGGTCACCCAGCAAAATGCAGGTGCGGCCGATCAGGCAGCCAGTGCCGCCGAGGAACTGACGGCTCAGGCGGATATTCTGCGCGGCATGGTGGACAAATTGATAACAACCGTCACAGGAAGCTCGTCCCATGCCGCGACGATGCTGGTTCCCACGACGCCAGTTCACAATCCAAGAGCAGCAGCCGAAAGGCCTGGTCAGGTTCTTTCCCTGCAAAAGAAAAAGCGGCAGGCGTCCGCGGCCGCGCCTCAAGGATCGTATCATGGAACACTACGCAAGGCTTCCGGCAGTGAGGCCGTTCCAGCCGAGAACGATCCACGCTTTGAAGATGTCTGATTCGGGGGCCTCATGAATCGCCCCGCTCCAAAACGGGCCTCCCTCGTGGAAGAAGTTTCGGCACTCGTCACACGCATCACCGGCATTCAGCTGGGCCCTCGCCAGCGTGTTATGGTGGAAAACAGATTAAGGCGGCGCATGTCCGAACTTAAACTGTTGGACGAGGCCGCCTATCTTCGGTATCTCGCCGCCCACCCGACCGAGGAAACGGAAGCGCTGGTCGGACTCCTGACGACTCATCACACGTTTTTCTTTCGTGAAATGCAGCATTTTCGGTTTCTTGAAACGGGAGGCTTGAAAATGCTGGTCGATGGCATGAGAGCACGCGGTCAAACCACCCTCCGGGTTTGGTCCGCCGCCTGCAGCCGCGGCCAGGAGGTCTATTCCCTTGCCATGTTCCTGGCGGAGCACCTGTCATCCTATGGTGCGGGACTGAACTTTGAAATTCTTGGCACCGACGTTGACCCTGAGTCGGTTGCCATCGCGAAAAATGGCGTGTATCATCGCCGCGAAATCAAGTCCATACCCCTTGCCTACCTTGCCGATCATTGGGCCAGAGGGACTGGCGATATCGCTGATTTCGTCAAGGTGAAACGCTCCCTGCGGGATCGTTGCCAATTTAAGGTGCTCAACCTTCTGCATGCCGATGCCATGGAGAGGGAAGGTCCCTTTGATTTAATTTTTTGCCGCAATGTGTTTATCTATTTTACCAGCGAGCAGATTGCGAAAATCGCCGGCAAACTTATGACCAGGCTGCATGAGACCGGGTTCCTGGTCATCGGCGTTTCCGAAACTCTGACGGGTCTTGGGTTGCCGGTCCGATCCGCGGGGACCTCCGTGTACGCCCGCGAAGGACAAGTGAAGTCTGTGCCAGCTCTCCCGTCGAAACCTCCAGTCAGCGAACCGGCAAAGCCATCCCAGCCTGCACCAGCCCCGCTCATCCGCGTCCTGTGTGTGGATGATTCGCCGAGTGTGCTCAGAATCCTGAAGCAGGTGCTGCAGGAAAAGGAGGGGTTTAAGGTGGTCGGTACCGCTGAAAATGGACTCGATGCGGTCAGCAAAATCTCCATTCTCAAACCGGATGTGGTCACGCTCGACATCCACATGCCCGAGATGAGTGGGCTCGAATATTTAAAAAAGCATTGGTCACCCGCGCATCCTCCCGTCGTCATGGTGTCTTCGGTAGTCAGGGAGGATGCTGCGCTGGCCGTGGAATGCTTGAACTCAGGGGCCGCGGATTATGTCGAGAAACCGGCTTTGAACAATCTTCAAGAGCGTGGTGATGAAATCCGGATGAAGCTGGCCTGCGCTGTGAGAAGGAAATTCCGAGCATCCACCCCGCTGCAGTTCGAGAAAACGGCCTCCATCCAGCCGTCGCAAAAGGCCCATCCGCAGGCTCTCTGCCTGGTCCTCGCAGGTTTTGGCGAGCAAAAGACCCTGGCGCGAACTCTGAGTGATTTGCGGCAAAACTGTCAGGCCCCGATCGTGGTTCTTACGGAAGGCCTGGGAGGAGCGCTGCCTGCCCTGGTTCAGCAGCTTCGTACGCTCACGACAGGCCTGGAGATCGAGGCTGTGCCGCCGTCCGCCTTTGTTGCTGACGGCAAACGAATCCTGGTTGGTGATCTTGCGTCCCATGGGGCTCAGGTCGTCAAGGGCAGGGCACCGGATCATACCAGCATTCTCATCTTTGGCGACCTGACTCCGGCCAGGATTAAACTGATCGAATCGTGGCCCGCGGGACAGGTCCTCCTGGAGGATCTTACGCGTGAAGGAGCCATCCATCACAGTGTGTCGGACGTTTCTCCGGCGACGAGTTTCGCCTATCTCTCAACCCTTTTCCTGTGCAGGAGCTGATGACGCGAGAGACGGAAAAGAAGCTTGTCCCAGCGAAGCCTGATTGCATCATGACGGCGCTCGATGGCGAGGCCATTTCCTTCGAGCTCCAGGACGATATTCTTATCGTGGTCGATGTGGACGGCAAGTCCTGTGCCCTGGCTCTCAAGGCTTCAACGCTCACAGCTTCGCAGTTGACATCGGCCCTGAGACGGATTGAGGGCTTTCTCAAATGTGATCCAGGCACATGGAACTCCAAAATTCTGGGGACCGACCAGGCTCTCGCTCACCTCAGAGAGCTGTCCCCTCCGCAACTCCGTCAGGCAAAAGTGGTGGGGAGAGCGGCGCAGGCCCTGCTCGTCATCTTTTATCCAGGCAACAACCGTTTGCGCCTGGCCTGCGTGGGGGATAATGCGGCGCCCCGGCCCGACCCAGCACCGAAAAAAATCAAAGTTCTTCTCGTGGACGATTCCCTGACCATACGCAAATTGCTGACGAAGGTGTTGGCGGCTGACGCTGCGATCGAAGTCGTGGCGGCCCTTGAAGATCCATGTGAGGTGGAAGCTGCCATCAAGCGCCTGGCTCCCGACGTCATCACAGTGGATATTCACATGCCACAGATCACTGGGGTTGAGCTGGTGAAGCGAATTATGGCTACACAGCCTTTGCCCATCATCATGATCACCTCGGTTGGGCTGGATCAGGGTTCTCTTGTTTTGGAAGCCCTGGAAGCCGGGGCCATCGATTACATTCAGAAGCCTTCGCTGCAAAGCCTTTCTGCCCTCGGCCCAACCATCATCGAAAAAATCAAGACGGCAGCCACCGCCAGGGTCCAGACTGCAGCAAGGCTCAGCTCCTACCATCGCCTGCCCGCGCTATCCGCCGGCATGAACCGCAACGTCATCATTGCGATTGGCGCGTCCACAGGCGGAACTGAGGCGCTCAAGGATCTCCTTCTCAGGCTCCCTGAAGAAATTCCGCCCATTCTGATCGTTCAGCATATACCGCCGGTTTTCTCGGAGGCCTTCGCGAAAAGGTTGAACGAGATATGCCCCTTTGAAGTCAAAGAGGCGATGGATGGTGATAGCGTAAGACCGGGGCGCGTTCTCATTGCACCCGGTGGAAAACAGATGCGCCTTCAGTCACGAGGCCCCCTCTATTCAGTGTCAGTAACCGACGAGATGCCGGTGAATCGTCATAAACCTTCGGTCGATGTCCTGTTCAATTCCGTTGCTCAAACGGCAGGCAGCCGAGCCTTCGGTGTCATCCTAACGGGAATGGGGGCTGATGGAGCTCAGGGGCTCTTGAAAATGCGCCAGGCCGGATGCCATACCATCGCGCAAAATGAAGAGAGCTGCGTTGTCTTTGGAATGCCGCGTGAGGCTGTGCGAATAGGAGCCGCCGAGCATACCGCCCACCTGTTTGAGATTCCCAAGGTCATTCTGGAATGGATGAGGCAGGACCCGAGATCCCGATTCTCCAGTTGAATGGGGTAGAGAGTTCCCTTCCTGCGTCAGGCATGACTCGTGCATGGGATGAGCTGGCTGAAGAAAGCTGGAGTTCATGCATGCTGGAGGCCCTATGAAACGAAAAATAGCGATAGTCCTGGCCGGTGTCGCTTGTCTGTCTCTTTCCATCGCCGAAGCTGAAAACAAGTTCGTCACCATCATGACGAGCGCTCCGGAAGGCCGATCGGCTTTGAGTGCCGAGCACCAGAGCAATGCCGATGCGGATATCACGATCACTCGCAGGATCCGTCAGGCCGTGGTGAAGGATGATACGCTCTCGCTTTATGCCCAGAATGTGAAAATCATCACCATTGATGGCCACGTGGTTTTGAAAGGTCCCGTCCGCACGGAAGCGGAGAGGGCCCTGGTGGAGCAATATGCTCTGGATGTGGCCGGTCCTGAGCATGTGGAGAGTGAACTCCAGGTCGTTCCCTAGCTTTCAGGGAAGGTGGGCGGCGGCATCGAGCACAATGCGAACGGTGGTCCCGGAGTTCAGGGGATGCTCTTCACGCGCCCGGCTCTCGACCTCGATTTTGCCGCCATAAGCGTCGATGTAAGCTTTGGCCAAAGGCATGCCGAAGCCGATCCCTTTTTCCCCATTGGTTCCTTGGCGCCTTTGTTTTTTGGAAGGATCAAAGAAACTTTCCAGGGTGCCGGCATCCATGCCGAGACCACTGTCGCTGATGGTGATGATGACCCTCCCGTCCGGGTTGAGGCTTGCGTCAATGTCCACCCGACTGTCGGGAAAAGAATACTTGATGGCATTGGATACGAGGTTGCCCATGACCTCATTGCTGAAGCTCACCGGCTCGGCTTGGATGGCAAGCCCTGGGTGCTCCAGGCTGAAGTTGAGCTCAATGCGTTTTTCCAGAGCCTTATCCTGGAAGAGAAAGGCGATTTCATCAAAGACCTGTTGCAGGAGCACCGGTCCAAGTTCCAGTTCCTCACCGCTTTCCATCGACTCCTTTTTGCGAATAAAGCCGACGATATCCTCGATAATGGTGGCAGCACGCACAATGCGCTCCACGCGGGCGATGTCGTGACTTTCCTTCTTCAGGTAATACGCGGTGGCCTTGACCACGGTGAGCGGCGTGACGATATCATGCGAGATGATGCGCAGAAGACGGCTTTTCACCTGGACTGTGACTTCGGCCCGGGTTTTGGCGGCTTCGAGGAGTTTGATGCGGCCGCCCAGCGCCAGCGACATCAGCAGCATCTCCGCGCTATGACCCACGAGGTAAATGTTGTTGGTGAAGTAATTGCTTTGCAGGATGCCCATGGATTTCATGAGCAGGATCAGCATGCCGATCAAAAAGGTTCCGAGGCCTGCAAGAAAATAGGCGGCCGGCTTAAAACCTGTCTGCAGCGAACGAAAACCGGCCAGCAGCAGCAGACCAATGGCCACCACCATATATGCGTTGATGATGTTCATGAGTTGAGCGCGTGGCACGACCAGGTAAGCGAGCATCAGAAGGCCGAGGCCGACCATGTAAAGCCGCAGTATTGTGTCCAGCCTGGGAAGGTGTTGTTTGGTTTGCAGAAAGGAACGTGCAAAGACCAGAGTGACCATGGGTGCCATGGGTACGTAAAGCGGCTCAAGCGCCCACCAGTTGATGCCAAACCAGGTCATGATATTGGCGGGAAACTGGGCGGCCATCAGGTTCAGATGAATGTTGATGAGAGCGAACAGCAGATAATAAAAATAATTGCGATCGCGCAGACTGAGCAGAAGAAAAAAATTGTAAACGACCATGGACAGAAAGCAGCCCGCGATAATTGACACAAAGACCGTGCGTCGATGAATGCTGTCTGTCAGGACCCTGCGGTTCATAATTCTGAAATGCAGATCAGCGAGGTAGGGTGTTTGCACGCGCACAAAAAAGGTATTAAGAGTACCGCTTTTTAAAACGATCGGTATGACCGGTCTATGGTCCGTCGGCTCTTCCTGCACGACGCCCGTGGACGTCAGACGCCAGGCCTTGACGTTCAGATAGGGCAGAACGCCAACCAAATGCCAGTCCTCTTCGGAAGTGCCGTTGTGCAGAACGAATTTCAGCCAGAAGCTGGCGCTGGTGTATCCGGTGTTCAATTGCTGGGATTGAACCGGCTGGAACTGTTGCTGTTGATCCTTTTGCAGAATATCAGCGATCCCGAGTTGGCCGTTGGGATCGGTATACAGGAGAAAGCCGGTGCCGACGCTTGTCGAACCGTCTGCATCCAGGGTGATGGGAAGGAGGTGTGTTGTGGCCAGAATCTGCGTTGTGAGCACAAGCCATATCAGACAGGCCAGGACAGAGTGTCCCAAAGCCCTAGCGTTTTTCTGCATCCATCCCCTCGTATCATCCAGCCCCTCCTTCGTTATTTTCCGGACACCAACATCCTGTCAACGAGGAAGTGGCCTGGAGGCGCATGCCAGGAGAAGGAACTATGACCGTGCCGCAGAAACGGCCCATAGTCCTGGTTAATTCAAATCCCCATAGACAGGATCATCGTTCACCTGCTGACGCGTGACAATGAGATCGCGACGCGTAAATTCCAGAAGCTTTCTGGCTTCCTCGATCACAACGGCAAGATTGTTGAGCCGCCCTTTGCGTGGCATGGAACGCAGCAGTTTGGAGAGAACCAGAGCGGCTTCATCCAATTCGCCAGGCAGATCCTCGGGAATGGTCAGCTCCTCCTCATCATGAATGTCAGCAGGCGCCATTTCCATCTCAAGGCTTTCCTCGTCAGGAGGAAGCTCCCGTGGAGCGGATTTTTTTCGTTCGGTGCCGTTTGATTTTTTCGCTTCGGCTTTGACTTTGCGCACGGCCGCTTCGATCTCACGCTTGCTGCTGGTGGCAAGATTGATCTCTTCGGTCCCGACGCGCAGCAGTTCATGGTCCCCTTCCACCTGACTGATGCTGTCCTGGGGCGCCTTGCTGAGCGCGGTGATGGCATCCAGATCGTGCAGCTCGATAACCTTGGGATGCAGGGCCGCGGCGCTTGAGGTTTTAATGGTGCGAACCACGGTGGCTGGTGCGGGCTTGTCGAGAAACTTGATGGCCCGCTCGATCTTCTTCAGAAGGTCGGGCATGACAAGACCGGAATATTCCTGCAGCGAGAGACAGAGAGAAAGGACCAGCCGCGCATCGTCGTGGCTGCGATTCAAGGTTCTTTCCAAGGCACCCACGATATGCTGAACCGGGGCCGCGTTTTCCGGCGCGACATCAAGGGAGGAACAGAGTTTTTCGCTAAACCGCGAAGACACAGGTTCTATGCTGATCCCTGCGGCCTCGGCGCGATCGAGGACGCTCTTGACATGACTGGCCACGCTTCCCAAAGAAGAACTCATTTGGATACCTGTTTTTATTGGAGTAATACAGGATTTTATCCTTCATTCCCCAATCTTTTCAACCCATATTTTTCTGCGCGAGGGAAACGCGCGGGGGCAGGGTTCGCCCCCGGGCTTTGGCAGCCGGCTTTAGTGAAGAGGTTGTTCGCGGGGAAAATCGCGATCCCGAGTTGTCTCTTCCTTTGGCAGCGGACGGACGGGAACATCCGGAGAACGTCCCGCGAGACGCGTGAATTCCGCAACGTCGTGAGCGCAGAAGATGTCGATGTCATGGCCGTGGAGTTTGACCAGCTCGCGCAGGCGGTTTTGATTCCACAGTCGACTGCGACGATCCTTTTCCATCATGATCTGATACAGAGTGAGCCCGGGCGTGCAGTGGGGTTTTTCAACATTCATTTCGCCTTCATAAAAATAAGCGTCACCCGCGTAGAGCAGCCATCCTTCGGCTCTTTGTATGGCGACACCTGCATGCCCTAATGTATGGCCAATCAGGGGAAGCATCAGGATTTCAGGCGGCAGGCCTTCGAGCGCATGGACCTTGGCGAACCCATACCAGCTTTCGCCGGACTCTGCGTGATAGGCGAGCCAGTTGCGTTCCGTGGACCATTGCTGGGGGCGGAAGCGCTGCCGATCGAGCCAGGTTTTTTGCGCCCTGGCCCCTTGGATTTCTGTTTGCATCATATGCACTTTGGCTGAAGGAAAATCATCGAGGCCGCCGGCGTGATCAAAGTCGAGATGGGAAAGAAGGATATGCCGCACATCGTCGGCGCGAAAGCCGAGGTTTTCGATCTGCCGGCGTGCGGTCATCTCGTCACGCAGGTCCGGCTTCAGCTGCTTGAGAAAGAATTCGCTGAGACGACTGTGCGGATCATGAACATCCTTCAAACCATAACCCGTGTCGACCAGCACCAGGCTGTCGCGTGTTTCAATCAGAAGGCAATGGCAGGTCAGATGCCCCCGCTGCAGAATCGAAGGCGTCAGCCCATCCATGAGGCGGCCTCCGAGCGGGCAGCTCGAGATACAGTTCAGGTGATGAATTCGCATGGCTGTTTTCCTTTGGCTTAAACCTGCCTGCTCTCGCAGCAAGTTGCGGGCCAGCGAAAACCTACCTTTCGGGAAGGAAGGCAAAGTCTTTTAAAGAAGAGTGGAAAAAGCCGATAAGAGCGGCAATCGGTCCGGATATTTGCACGCACAGTCCCCTGAGGCGCTGTGGTCCGGCCCGCTGGAGTGGGGTTTGCGTAACACGGCTTTGCCATTGATCGCCGCCAAAGGCAGAATTCGCGCCATGGTGTGGGGCCTTCTGACCTTTTTGCTGGTTTATGGCGCGTTGGGCGCCTGTCCTTTAGGGCAACCCTCGTATCTGCCTTTGACGTCGGTTGACCGCGCGATTCCACTTCTGCCGTGGACTCTGCTGATCTATGCGTCGGACTATCCGTTTCTCCTTTGGATTCTTCTGTCCCTCAAAAACCCCGAGGATTTCAGCACCGCGTACTACCGGATCATTGCCGGCACAATCATGAGTTTCAGCGTGTTCCTTATTTTCCCAACCGTCTATCCGCGGCCATCGATACCGATGGAGCCCTTCTGGTCCGATGTTTTTCTTTACTTGCATTTTCTCGATCAGCCCACCAACTGCTTTCCTTCCCTGCATGTGTCGATCACCTTGATCGGGGCGGCGTCGCTCCACCCATGGAAGCGCTGGGTTCGCGTCTCCGGTTACCTGTGGGCGATCGCCATCTGTCTGTCCACGCTGACAACGAAGCAGCATTACGCGTTGGATGTGATCGGCGGGATGTTTGTGGCCATGGCCAGCATCTGGCTGACGTCACGGCTGGGCTTGCGGGGGAAGATCTGATCGCGCCGAAAATGCGGCCAGGGATGCTTATCTTTTTTTAACGAAATCCGTGGGATATGTTAAAATTCAGGGCGCCTGTCACAAGGGGGAGGGCCGGCGCGTATATGCAGGTTGAAGCCGTGTTGAAATTCAAAAACACCCCCCTTTTTCGAGGAGTTTATTCATGAAGGTTCTGGACCTTGTCTTTGCCGCCGCCACCCTCGCTCCCCTGGCGCTGCCCACGATGGCCCTGGCGGCCGAGCCGGCGATGAGCCAGGCGCAGCAGGGCTGGCAGAAGGTGGATAACAAGAAAGTCTGTATGGTCACCGATATGGTTTTCCCAAGGGATCAGATCCCGGTGCAGGTCGGAAAAAAGACCTATTATGGCTGCTGCGAAAACTGCAAGGCCACTCTCGGCAAGGATGAAAAGGTCCGCTATGCGGTGGATCCCGTGAGCGGCAAGCAGGTGGACAAGGCCACAGCGGTCATTGGCGCAGGCCCGGATGGATCCGTTGCCTACTTTGAAAATGACGCCAACCTCGAAAAATTCATCGCGCTGCGCAAAAAATCCTGAATCGCCCGGGTGAGCCTCGCCCCCCCGGGCCGAGGCCTCTGCTCCCGGCAAATCCTGCCCCTGCATTTTCTCATCGCGAAACATGCTAGACTTTCCTTATGCAGCCCAGTTTACTCATGGCTTTGAGGAGATGACATGCCTTTCAAATCAGCAAAATTCCTGTTTTTTGGTTTCGCATTTCTATGGCTTCCCGCCTGCAGTTCCAAAGAAGATAAATCCAACCAGGGTTATCTGATCAAAACGGAACTGCTCCGGATGAGCGACACGTCCTTGAATCTGACGAAGCCCAGGGGCGCGGGTCTGGTTCCGGACAACGATCGGTATGCCTGGACCAGCGACATCGATATCAAATCATTGAAATTGCCCATCCGTTCCATCGTCCTCTCGGAATTCACGGGCGACTCGGGCACACAGAACCCTCAGGTTCTTTATTCCTGTGATACCGACTGCGATGTGGATCTGCTCGGGCCCGAACTGACCAACCTGCTCGACGATCAGTCCGTGCAGGTGACCGGAACCGGCACCTTCCAACAGGTTTCTGTTTCCTTCGGTGAAGGCACGGACAACTGGACAGGTAAAATCACGGCCGAGTTCACTCTGGGTGGTCAGACCTATTATACAAAGAGTTCCGGCGCGCCGACGACCACAGGTCCGGCCGAGGAATCCAGCTACACGGCGATGGGCGGTGGCTCCGTGAGTTATCTGCCAAGCCCGCTGGTCCTGGCGGAACAAATGGGGGAAGAGCCCGTCGAAGCTGTTCCGCTGACCATCAAACTTTACTTTAATGCGCTTTATACGGCCTTTGCCGTGGACAGCTCCAAGGTTTCTCCTGTCGCTCATCCGGGTGGCTTCTGTGTCGGCGATATGAACAACAATGAAATGACGCTCTGCACCCAGCGCCTTGTGGTGTCCGCTTCGACCCAGGAAGCGGCTCCAACCCGCGAGCGCTATATGATCAATGAAGCCTCACTGGCGACTCTCTACTTTGATAACGACACGACTCCTCTGGGCGGCAGCCTGCAGCAATATCTGCTGGAAGGCTATCCCAATCGCGGCACGGTGAATGATGTGGATTTGACCGAACCTGGCACGGACGGTGCTGCCACCAAGGCCTGGGCCTCGGGACCGATCTTTGGTTTCAGCGAGAATGCCGACGGCACCTTCCTCGTTTCGACGACCATCGGTGAACCCAGCGCCAGCAACGAGAATGGCGGTTTCCGGGCGAAGGCCTTCAAACGGGAGACCCATACGGGCACCTATGAGACCAGCCAGGGGAATGAGTATTCCTACAGTGCGGTGAAGTTGTAAAACCAGGATTCCAGACCGGGCTCTTCCCTTGAAGAGCCTTGCCCTCAGGTCCGCGCCAGCAATTCATCCATCCTGCGAATCAACAGCACAAAACTTTCCGAACGTTCATCCGCCAGCTCATGCAGAAAGACGAAGACCGGCTCCAGGGGAGGCGTGGCACGCTTCAGCTGGAAATAGTAGTCGGCGATGGCCAGCGTCGTATGCTTGTCCGTTTCAAAGGTCGCGAGATCGACAATGGCCAGAGACGGATGCCAGGGCTTGTTGCCGAGCAGCATCAGGTCGACCTTGCGTTTGGGATTTCCCACGACAACGCTGACCTGGGCCTGATCGAGGAGAGCCTGGTACTTGTCCCGGTATTTTTTGGTGAGGACCTGGCTGAGCATGGCGCGCATCAGTTCCCCGCTGGACCGCTTCCAGGGCACATGCTCCACTCCGGGTCGGCGCTGGCGCGGCTCATATTCCGCAGCGGACTGCCGGGTTTTCTGATTCTGGTATACATTCCACAGGTAATCGACGATGGTGGCCGAGTCCTGCTTCAGGCTGTCAAAGCTTGCATGCAGATAATGATAGGCCCGCATCTTGGGACGACTCATGAGAACGTTCAGCTCCCCGCGCCGTTTATCAGGTTCATCGCCCTGACGGAAGGCTCGCATGTTCCCGCGATTGATATCCCAAAGATAAAAGATGAAGTTCCGTTCCTTCCCCTGCAGCGCGGCACCGGCTCCATCCAGAACGTCCTTGCCGCGATTCATTTTCGCCAGGAACTGCGGCTTTTTCTCTTTGATATAGGGTTCATTCTTCAAAAGGAAATAGCAGATCGCCACTTCGGTTTCGATATTGATAGGACGGCCCAGCTCCTTTTCAATCTTCTTGATGGTGCTGGCAATATAGTCAAAGAAGCGATCGATCAGATCCGTTTCAATATCCTTGAATTTGCCGCTGGTCGGCTTGGTGTGCGAGGTGGCGTCCTTTTCACTATAATCCACCACGACGGCTGGCGGCATGTCGCGCCGGGCCCACTGCATGATCTTGAGCTGTGAATCGTAAACATACTTGTTCGAGTAGTCGATGATCTGGGGCGGACAACGGAAGTGTTCATCCAGCATGACCTCGGCCTGCTTGATGGATTTCACGAGGCCGAAGATATGCGAACCGCCGCCTTTCATGCCACGGGCCTGCGTCTGGCGCAGATGATCCTCCAGGTTGAAGGCCTGGAACAGAAAGTCATCCACGGGTGAATTCTTGTCCAGTACGGTCTGCCTGTCATCACCCACGACCATGATCTTGCGCGCGCGGTAGAGCAGGGGAATGGCATCATCCACTCGACACTGACCGGCCTCGTCGATAATAACCAGATCGAACAGCTGTTCCTTGGCCGGGAACAGGAAGGATACAGCCTGTTTGCGGCAGACCCAGACCGGGAAAGCCTGCACCAAAGCCTTCTGCAAATCCTGCAGGAGGACGACGCCCACGCCGTGTTCTATGGAAGAACATTCCTTCAGACCCTGCAGCAAGGTTTCGATGCTGGTCCAGGCGCTGGTCGCATGTTTTGCATCGCTGGCCCGACCGGCCTCGACGATGTGGCTCATGCGAAGCAGGAACAGCTCCTTGACGAAGCGGTCGCGGGTATCCTGCAGCTCCCGCATCCTTTGCAGATGCGTTTGAACCGAGGTGAGCTGATCCTCCAGGATGAGCTGCGAGAAAATACCGGTTTCAAGCGCAAGAGACGGCGTGCCGGCCTTTTCCGGATGCATCGTCTCATGCATGCTCTGCATCTGCCGACAAACGCGCTCGCTGTCCGGAGCCTTGCGCAGAGCTTCGAGCAGAATTCTTTGATGATCGAGGAACTGCCAGAGATCCTGCCACAGAGCACGGCAGGGGTGTCTGACGACACTCCAGAGTCGACGGGCCAGGGCCAGCACGGGCCATTCCTGCTCCGGGAACTCAGCACGCCATTGATCCCAGATGATTCGGGCAATGATGGAATCCTCATGTTCGAAAAGAATGTGTTCCAGGCCTTCCTCATTGCGCGGTTTTTTCTGAAGCAGTTCCTCCACGAGGCGCAAGGCATCCTGATTTCTTTGGATATCCTGCTCGAGGGCCTTGCCATCAAAGGCAAAGAACTCATAGCAGCGCAGGAAGGTTTCATCGGCAAGTCGCGCGCGATCGATGATGAAATCGCGGATGATCTGAGTGTTCTGCGTATACTTTTGAGTGGGTGACTTTTTCTCGTGACGTCCGGCGCCGGCGAAGTCGAGGAATGCGATGAAATCGCGGATATCCTCTTGCGTCGTTGGATGCGCGTATTTGGGAGCCACAAGGCGCCTATGGGCGGCCGGGGTCAGCTGCTCCTGCATGCGCTGATGAATTTCGCTGAGCACGGCGTGCATCGCGTGGTCAACGGCAGCGATTTCATTTTGAATGGTGGCCTCTTCCTTGTCCGCATGGATATCGCGGCTGTTGTCGAGGGCCAGACATTCGGTCAACGCGGTCATCCACTGCTGCAGCGATTGGGAACCTTCCGGCACGCGATCCACGACCTTTACCGCCTGGCGGAAGAGGGTGAGATAGCTGCGCGACAGGGCGGATTCGCGGTCATGGCCCAGAAGGAATTCCCGGAGCTTTTCATCGAGGGCATGAATCGCCGCCTTCTGGTCACTGACCACCAGCAGGCGTTGCCCGGTGTTGATGCAGTGGATCAGAAGGTTCATGATCGCAAAGGTTTTCCCAGTGCCGGGAGGGCCTTCGAGCAGGACGATATCGTTTTGATTGAGCTTATGAAAGAGTTCCCGGGTGGACTGCGGCAGCGCGCCGGGACAGTAGATGCTTTGATAGAACGGCCTCGAGTCCTGCTGTCCCAGGATCTTCAGTTCCGGGGTTAAAAAGCGGCCGAGCAGGGAGCGGTAGAAACGCTCGGGGTATTCATCCGCGACGCTCTGAATGCGGTCGATATCGGCTTCCAGGGCCTGCAAAAGAGGTGAGGCTGCCAGCGAGGATTTATAGAGGGCGACGGAATCCAAATCGCATTCAATGCCGATCAATTTCAAACCGCCGAGGATCCCGCCTTTGCCGTTTTCGCCCGGCAGACCCAGCAGGATATCGCGCGTGCGCTGGAAGACGTCCTCCAACACCGGCAGCTGGCGATGAATGGTGATCTCGAGCATGCGGCCACGAATTTCGATTTTCTGTGAGGTCAGGGTTTGAAAAAACTGTTCGAGGGGATCCATCCCGCTCGCATTCTCGGTGCTGAAACTTTCGACCAGCGAGGTCAGCGCCAGGTGATTGAGATAGATCTCGGGCCGGCGCGTGGGATGGATGTGAATCAGACGTCCGGATTCCTCAACCGTGACTTTCATGTAGTAGAGAGGAAACCGAAAGGTCTTCATTTTCCCTTCGGTTTTGAAGATGGCGTCGATCATCTCAAAGCCGAGAAAGAGCTCGGCATTCCGATCCTGCAGAAAGGATTCGCGCAGGAAGGTGGCATCCTCGGTGGTCAGCTCACAGTCAAAGGGCAGCCGGCTGAGCGATTTGATATCGGATCCGCTGAGGGGCAGGGGAAAGGTCTTCGCATTGGCCTTGGCCCCGCGTTTGGTTTGATCATCAGCGGCCCGCAGCAGTTTTTCCGGTTCGGCGCTGCCCCCGCTTTGAAAGAGGGTGGCGTAGTCGACCGTATAGGATTTTTCGCCATCCTTCTGGCCCAGTTTTGGCTTGAATTTACCGGCCTGATTTTTTTTGGCATCGGCACTGGAACCCAGCGGCTGGACCAGCTCCAACGTGCCGTCCTTGTCTCCACTGAGATCCGGACGCTTTTCCCCGGCCTTGGAACGCATGAGCGGCACATATTCGTCGATCTGGGAAAGCACATCACGGCGCAGGGCGAGCTGGCTGGTGATGCTTTCGCTGCCGGCGGTAAAGGAAAACTGAAAGAGCTTATGGTAACGAACGAGGCGCTCAAAGACCTCGCTGGTGTGTTTCAGACTGGGATGATAGAAGATGCGGGCGAGGCCGGCAAAGGCCTCGATGGGCACCGTCAGGAAACCCGAGGATCCCTGCATTTTGATGCCGTCCTGAATGATGATCTTCTTCGTATCTCCGATGGCGGGGCGGAACTTGTAAACTTCCTTGTCACGGAAGTAGAGGGATTTTTCCACATCCTGCGGGACCTGGGAGCTTTCGAATTCCAGCTGAAAGAACAGAAAGGCCGCACGGAAGCGATCAAAAAGTTCGCGCGGGATGATCAGCCTTTCGTTTTTGCTCTTGTTGTCGAGAATGTAAACTTCCGAGCCCTCGGGCAGAGGCACGCGGGTCAGAAGGAAATTGAAGTCCTTGCTCAAGCGGAAACTCAAGCCGCTGTCTGCATCCCGTTTGGTGATTCGATTCAATACTGCCAAGATCTTATCCTCACCCGTTGGCTTACTTGATCAGCAGGGAAACCCTTCGGTTCAAAGCCCGCGCGGCCTCCAGATCGTCATCCTGGATGCCGCTCACCTCTTGAATGGGCCTTGTATCCGCGTATCCGACTATGCGCAGACGGCTCCCATCGAAACCCTCCTCCAAAAGCACATTGATCACACTGCTGGCCCGACGACCGCTGAGCGACCAGTTGTTTTCGAGGTTCGGTATGCCATCGATTTTAAAAATACGATGCATGGGGGCATCGTCCGTGTGCCCTTCCACATCAATGGTATAGGAGGTGCTTTTAATGATATTCAGTATCGGCATCAGAGGATCAATGGCATTGTCCTTGAGTTTGGCACTGCCGGAATCAAAGAGGGCGCCCGTGTCAAGGTCAAGCCGCACGCCATCCTCGGCCAGGTGAACCTTCACCCCCGGGATGCCGGGCTGTCCTTCAACGATTTCCTTGAGCTGACTCGCGAGTTCCACCAACGTGCCTTTGGTCGAGCCGGTGAAGCCGGCCTTGATTTTCTCGAAGGAGCCTTTATCGATCTTGCTCATCGAGATCAACATCAGGAAAAAGACCAGCAGGAGGACCATCAGGTCGCTCAAACCGATATAGAAGGCGGTTGTGGAGTTTTCCTCCGCGCCGCTATTCAATTCCTGCAGCTTCAAGCGTTCTCTCCTCACGTTTGAGCAGAATGCCGATCTTGCTCAGAATCTGCTGATGCACATCCAGATAAATCATATTGTGATGTTCCAGGCGGCCGGCCAGCGGGGTGAAGACCAGCGAGCTGAGTCCGGCGCCATAGGCTGTGGTCATCAGAGCCAGCGACATGGAATTGCCGATGTTGCTGGGATCGCTGAGCGTTTTCAAAACCCCGATCAGACCCATGACGGTTCCGAAGAGACCGAAGGCCGGGGCGATCATAACGCCCTTGCGCAGCACTTCGACCGCGATCTTGCGCGCCAGGTACTGATCCGCCACGCGGGAGGTGACGAACTCATCGATTTCCTCGAACAGCAGCCCCTGATGATGCATGAAAACGATGTCGTTGAGCAGTTCGCCGTCAATGGCCAGGCCCTCCCGCAAATCAGCCAGCTGGGACTGATTGAGGATGGCGTCATCCAGTTCCTTGACGATATTCATGACAGGTTTTTCGGGAGTGCCGAGAAAGGATTTGCTGACCAGCACCACCGACGAAAGCATGCTGCGCAGATCAAACTGGAAGATGAGACTGGCCAGCGTTCCGCCCAGTACGATCATGAAGCTATGGAAATCGAAGTAGGACGAGCTCTTGTTATGCTGGGCCATCGAATAGAGCACGGCGACAATGCCCGCAAGGCTCAGAATCAGCGCCGCGGGGTCAAAGCGCTTTTGGGTGGTCTGCATATACTTTTTGAAGGAGAGTCCATCCATAAGTTTTAGTCCTTTCCATCAAAGTTGGGCAAGGCGTCCGGATCTGATTTGCGTTCCATTTCGAGCTGAAACGTGGTCTGTTTTTCCTGCACGATGTGGGTCCAATAGCCTGTGCTCTGATCCACCACGAGGCTGAGCTTGACCAGAACTCCATCCATGCTGGAGAGGATGACCTTTGATCCCCGCCGGAGCCGGGTGAAGACCTCGGCCTCCTGAGGGTTCTTGACTGTCCAGATATGGATTTGACGCTGGCTGTCGCGCAGTTTGCAGCTGTCGCCCTCGACGTGCAGGACCTCGGCCATATCCTTTTGAAATTCAACACCCGGGTTTTCATAGAAATAGGCGTCGATGATCTGATCGTCCTTGATATTCAAGAAGCAGGGATCACCGATTTTGGGCATGGTCTGCAGAAAGAATATCGGCAGCACATAGCTCGTCCGTCCGGCTTTCAGCGTGATGGTACGCTCCTGCAGGCTGATCTCGCGCACGAGCACGGGTTTCAGCTGCGGAGGGATGATATTGTTGGATTCCAGAGCCTTGGTCACATGCGCCTGGGATTTCATGGCATGAGCCAGCTGCTCGGTGAGCCGGGCGATATTGGCCTGAAGCCGCGCGTTTTCATTCTGCAGACGCTCCAGATCGCGCTTCATCTGCTCACGGGTTTGCTTTTTGTTGCCGGCCTCGTCCTGTTCGCCGGCTCGCAGGCGGGCGATATCGAGTTCATAGGCCTCGATTTCCGCATAGAATTTTTTAAGGAGGAAACCCACCTTGTTTTTGGATGGAAGCTGAAAGCTGATGCAGGGAATAAAGCTGCGGGCGGAGAGAAGGTCGCCGCTCGACCGTTCGTTGGCCCGAATGCGCACACTGTGGACCATGGTATCAAAGCAGGACAGCAGGTTTTCAAAGTTCGCGGCATAACCATTGGCTTCCAGAACCGCGAGTACCACTTCCAAGGGCTGACGAAAATGCACCCGGTCGACGGTGACCGTGAAGGTGTCGCTTTCCTCGTCCAGGGCGGTGTAACTGAGATCAGGCGCATAGCCGGCCTTGGAAAGGTCAGCCTGATCGCTTTCCAGTATCAACTGCTCTGTGGTTTTTTTTGCGCCAAAGGCCAAGGCCATCATCCTTCCCTGGTTGATCTGAGTGCCTATCGGAGGATGGGCCTCAACCTTTACCAAAAAGGCATGACATTCCCGAGGTTTGGATTCAGGCGGGCGGGATCATGGAGATCGCGGTCGAAATTTTTATTCGAACCAAATGGAGTGGCGGCTTCCGTTTGCAAGACTGCGGGAATAAAATGAATTGCGGAAGAAGTTTGGAAAGGAACGCTATGCTGGCGCAAAAGTTGAAGTGGATCCGTCTGGCCCAGACCCAATTTCAAATGATCGCCAGTGATCAGGCAGGCAGCCTGGGCGAGCAGCTGGCGATGGGGCAGCTCAAGCGGGTCATGAAGAAACTGGGCGGCAGGGCTCGGGTGTTCCCTTCGCTAAGGGTTCCGAAGCATCGCGGCAACGGCAAGTTCGAGATCGATCTTCTGCTGGTCAGTGAACGGGGCCTTCTGGCGATTGAAGTGAAACACTGGGGTGGCCGTCTTTCCAGGCAGAAAGGAAAGTGGCTCCAGGAGCGTGGGCCGGAGAAAAAAACTCTGACCGATCCGGTGCCATTGAATGCGGAGAAAGTCGCCTCCTTGCAGCGCTGGCTGATCGCGCGGAAGATTGTGCTGCCACCGCAAAGCATCCATTCCGTGGTGCTCCTGACCAATCCCCAGGTGAATGTGAGTCCCGAGCTGAAGGAATGTGTGGAGCTGGTGGATACGGCTGCCTTCGAGGCCTTTGCGCTGGCGCGTTGTGGGCAGGCGCGGCGTGGATTCTGGCAGAAAAAACCCGAGGCTCCTTTTGATTTTGCTGCCCTGGTTCGGGAGCTGGAACAGCTGCCGACCTGGGACCGCCTGGTCCTGCATGGGGGACAGGTCGTTCCTGGTGATCTCGAATATATGGCGGTGCCCGAGGTCAAGGCATCGGCCCTGCAACGCAAGTATTTATGTCACGCACGGGTGAGGATCTGCCGCAGGGTCTTTCCGGGAATTTTTCTGAAGGCTCGTCTGCAGGTCACGGATTGGTCGGGGCAGCGGCGGGTTTATCCCCTGCACCCCGAGGCGAAGCTGGTCTTCCGTCCTGCGGGGCAGAATGAAAGGACTGAGGTGGCCTGGCTGCATGTGGAATCGCTGCAGCTTGGCTGGAAGGATCAGTCCTATTACAACGAACGCTATTGACGGTCGTATAAAGAAAGATGCTGCGTTGGTCGGTCGCCTGCGCTACTCATTGGCCTGAAGCCAACTCCGCTGCTCGCCTCTCTCCCGCCTTGTC
>NZ_BDFO01000001.1:3280508-3437197 GCF_001748245.1 Oligoflexus tunisiensis
CCTGCGGGGCAGAATGAAAGGACTGAGGTGGCCTGGCTGCATGTGGAATCGCTGCAGCTTGGCTGGAAGGATCAGTCCTATTACAACGAACGCTATTGACGGTCGTATAAAGAAAGATGCTGCGTTGGTCGGTCGCCTGCGCTACTCATTGGCCTGAAGCCAACTCCGCTGCTCGCCTCTCTCCCGCCTTGTCTCTTTCTTTATACGACCGTCAATAGTGGATTCCATCGAGGGAGATGACGGGGCATGGTTCCATCGAGGGAGATGACGGGGCATGGTTCCATCGAGGGAGATGACGGGGCATGGTTCCATCGAGGGAGATGACGGGGCATGGTTCCATTGAGGAAGACGACGCGTGGAGGCGAGAGGCGCCGAATCAATCTGATGATTCGACTTCCGCCAAATGCGCCCGGGCCCGCTTGATGGAATTATCGAGGTCATTAAACGCCCGCTCCACCAAAGTCTTGCGCTTATCCCAATCGGCACTGGACCCGGCCACCAGCTGATTCAGTTTGGTTCGGGCGATGGAACGATTGCCCGAGGCTGTCCGCAGGGATTCACGGAACGCCTTCTGCTTTTTGCCTTCCAGCTTGCTGACCTGAGACCTCAATTGGGCAATTTCATCGGCCGCAGCGCTCCAGCGCGTCTGCATGTCCGCTTCATAGATTTTCTGCTGCACGGTTTTTGGACCTGCAGGCTTTCTTGGTGCCACAGGCTCCGGTTCGGGTGGAGGCGGCGGTGGCGGCGCAGGTGTGAAAGCCGGTGTCGGCACGGGAGTCGGTTTTGGCACCGAAGTTTTACGCGGAAAAACCTTGGGCTTGCGGGGAGGAGGCTGTCCCTGCGAAGGCTGATCCTGCATGCCGGGTTGATCCTGAGGCGGCAGCTGTCCCTGAGGCAAAGGCTGACCATCGGGTAATGGTTGACCCTGGCCGCGCATGGGGGGCTGGTCGGGTGGCAGTTCCTGCGGCAGGGGCTGCCCTGGCATCGGGCGCGGTTGACCGGGCTGCTGCAGGTCTTCCTGAGGCTGACCCGGAATCTCCTGCGCATTCTGCATATGTTCACCCAGTGGCTGACCCGCGGCATTGGATTCGGTTGGAATCACCGTATCCTGCTGCACCACGCGCGGATCGCCCTGTTCCACCTCGCTGGATTCCTGAGCCCGCATGCGTTCGCTGAAGCAGCTCAACACAAGCAGGAGGATGACATAGGATTTGGTTAAATTCATGAATACTCCATTACGGGGCCCACAGGTTGGATCGGTCATTTATTTTTTGGCTTGAGAGCTGGGGACCCGCAGGGCGGCCAGCGCTTCATCCGCCGCTTTTTGCCCTGTTTTTGCTGCTTCGTCAACGGATTCTGTGCCAGCCAGTGCTCTTTGGATCATGATACGCATGCCATCCCAGGCGGCTCGCATTTCCACCTGCGGGGGCATGGGGCGCGCGAAGTGAGCCGCTTCCATGCTTTGCTTCAGCAGGGGAAGAGTCTTGAGAGCCGGATCCTGTCGGGCTTCCACGGTGGCTGGAATGCTCGCGAGCTGCTGCGCGATTCTTTTTTGGATCGTCGCGGAAGCCAGAAATTCCATAAATTTGCGAATGGCCTCCAAACGTGGGCCTTTGGCTGTGGCATTGATGTAAAGAAAACGGCCGCCCATCATGGGCGTCAAACGCTGCCCTGTTTCGCTGAGAACGGGCAAGGGCGCGATGGCAAGATCGTCGCCGATTCTGTCATGAAGGTTGTTCAATTCCCAATCGCCACTGATATGAAAGAGCGCGCGCTTGGAAAGGAAAAGACTTTTCGCACAATCGAAGTCACATTCCGAAGGCGTGATTTTCCATTTGTCGCGGAGATCGATCAGATACTGCAGACCCTTGCGGGTGGCGTCGGTGTTGATCGTGACTTCATAGGTCTCTTTTTTCTCGACCAGGGGCCAGCCGCCGAAGCCTCCCATGAACGGAATGAACCAGAAGGGTTCGGTCATATAAAACGCCAGTCCATAGCGCCTGGCTTTGGGATCCTGATAAGCCTGGGCCAATTCAATAAGTTCCTTGGTCGTTTGCGGGGGTTTCTTGACCTGGGATTTGCGATAGTAGAGCAGCAAATGCGCGCCTTCACTCAAAGGCATGCCCCAGGTTTTGCCGTCCACCGCGGTCATGCGCAAGGATGTTTCGGTGAATTTCATTTTTCCCAGGAAGGCTTCGACGGGTTGAACGACGCCGGCTCGTGAAAAAACACCCGCAACATCATTGGGACCATAGACGATATCAGCGCCATCACCCGTGGCCGCCGAACGCAGGAATTTGGTTCGCAGCGTCTCATTCTCATAATGTTGGCGGATGATGCGGATTTTGGGATTATTTTTTTGAAAGACGGTGATCCATTTGTCAATTTCCTGACCCACAGAAGGCGGGTCCTGCTCCCACAGGCTCAGGGTCACACGATCAGCCCCGTGCAAGGGCTTCATGAGGAGTAGGAAAATGAAGACATGGAAAAATGGTCGCATGACAAACCCCCACCATGAGCGTTTCATCATAGAAAGTCCTGCATTTGATGTCAACGCTTGAAGGCTCCAGAGCGGCCGTAATGCCTGCGTCCTGAGGCCTTGTCGGGCCTGAGCCTTTCACCCTTATTGCGTCCTAGTCCGGCTGGATCAGTTGCGACAGTAGCTCGAACGAGCGCAATCGATCCTCATGCGCGTAGAGGTCAGACGTGATGATGAGTTCGTCGGCCCCCGTGCGCGCGATCAATTGCTGCAATCCTTCAGCAACTTTTCGGGGACCACCGATCACCATGGTGGATGTCATCTGCCGGACCGCCTGCTCCTCCTGTGGCGTCCAAAGGCCCTGCATGCTTTCCACGGGTGGCGGCGAAGGTTTGAGGTTGCCACGGATCAGACTCAAAAGTCTTCGATAAAGACTCGTGGCCAGATAATGAGCCCGCTCATCGGTATCCGCGGCGACCGCAGCCACGCCGACCATCACTTTGGGCTTCTTAAGATAACGGGACGGACGAAATTCCGCTTGATACAAACGGATCGCTGGAATCATTTCCTGGGGGGCGAAGTGCCCCGCAAAGGCATACGGACGGCCGAGTGCAGCCGCCAGTCGCGCACTGTAATGACTGGAGCCGAGGATCCAAAGCGGAATTTCCAGGCCGGCACCGGGAATGGCCTTCACTCTTTGTCCGGGCTGCGCCGGTGCGAAATAAAAGAGCAGCTCCTCGATCAGATCGGCGAAATCCACGGGAAACGCTGCGGCCTCCTTGCGTAACGCCCGCATGGTGGTCTGATCCGTTCCAGGCGCACGGCCGAGTCCAAGATCAATGCGTCCAGGATAAAGCGTCTCCAGCGTTCCGAACTGCTCGGCGACCATCAAAGGCGCGTGATTGGGCAGCATGATGCCACCGGAACCGACGCGAATGGTTTGCGTATGCGCGGCGACAAAGCCGATGAGCACAGCCGTGGCTGAGCTGGCTATGCCCTCGAGATTGTGATGTTCGGCCAGCCAATAACGGGAGTAGCCCCACTTTTCTGCATGCTGCGCCAGATCCCGTGTTGCAGCGAAGGCATCGGCGATCGTTTTACCTTCCGCATACATGGCGAGATCCAGCACGGAAAAAGGTGTTTTCAAACTCATGTCATTCCGCCCTTTCTGATGGGCTCAGGCCATCGGTCCTGGGCTGGAGTTTACGCTAATCAGCGCAAATTTTTGAAGCCCCAAATCCGCTCAGGCGTGCGTGGGCCGTATCACCCCTCCGGATTCCCTGGGCAGATCGGACATGCCGCGTTCCGTGGACCAGCCGGTTTTCAATCCGACCACAAAGATGGCCAGCCCGAGAATGCCAATCGCAAAAATGGTATCCCCGATCACCCGCAACCAGCGCAGCGTATCGAGCAGAGGAGCCTGCATGAACTCAGCGGAGCGGGCATACCAGTAGCCTTGGTCGAAGGCCGCCAGGGTCTGCAGAAATCCAATGGGCAGCGGACTGAGCAGAACCATGAGGCCCAGTCCGATATTGATCGACCAGAGCGAATATTTGATCAGCCCGTTTTTCCAGATTTGGCGACCGGCGAGGCCCTTGAGGACGAAGAGCATCAAGCCAATGCCGAGCATGCCGTACACTCCGAAAAGAGCCGAGTGGCCATGCACCGCGGTGGTATTCAAACCTTGCATGTAATAAAGCGCGATCGGTGGATTGATCAGGAATCCGAAAATGCCGGCGCCCACCAGGTTCCAGAAGGCGACCGAGATGAAACAATAGATGGGCCAGCGATAGGCTCGCACCCAGGGTGCCGCCCGACCGAGGCGCAGGTTATGCCAGGCTTCGAAGCCAATGAGCACCAGAGGCACGACTTCCAGCGCGCTGAATGTAGCTCCGATCGCCAGCACGGCGGTCGGTGTGCCGGAAAAATAAAGGTGATGAAAGGTTCCGAGGATGCCGCCGGCCAGGAAAATAATGGTCGAAAACAGAACAGTCTGCGTGGCCATCCGCACCCCGAGCAGATTCATCCGCACAAAGAGAAAGGCGATCACGACGGTGGCAAAGACTTCAAAGAAGCCTTCGACCCATAGATGCACGACCCACCAGCGCCAGTATTCAATCACAGCGAGATTGCTGTGGCGGCCCCACATCAGACCGGCCAGATAAAAGAGGGCAATGGCTGCCGATGAAATCAGAAAGAGGGCCAGAAGATGCCGGCCTTCCTTGTCCTGACGGAAGGCGGGCCAGATCGCACGTGACATGAGGAAGAGCCAAAGGAAAAGGCCAACCGAGAGAAAGATTTGCCAGAAGCGGCCGAGGTCCACATATTCGTAACCCTGATGGCCTAGCCAGAAGTTGGTGGCATGATCCATTTTCTGCATGACACCGAACCATTGACCGGCCAGCGATCCCACCACGATGATGAGAAGACAGAGAAAGAGGAAGTTGACGCCCAACTTTTGCCCCTTGGGTTCATGACCGGAAACCGCAGGCGCTACAAAAAGCCCCGTGGCCAGCCATGAGGAGGCAATCCAGAAAATGCCCAGCTGCAAATGCCAGGTGCGGGTCACGGAATAGGGAAGAATTTCGGCCAGGGGAATTCCGTAAAGTGCGGTGCCTTCCACACCGTAATGCGCTGTGACAATACCGAGAACAATCTGCACCACGATCATCGCGATCACGACCCAGAAATATTTTAAGGTGGCCTGCATGGAAGGGGTGGGGGAGAGGGCCATCAGGGGGTCCTGCTTGGGCAGTTTCGCCGGATCGATGGTTTCATTGTTGTGGCTGGCATAATAAGCGGAAAGTGCCCCGATGCCGGCCAGCAGAAGGATCACGCTGAAACCGGTCCAAAGCAGAAGCGAGGCCGCCGGTTCATTGCCGACCAGCTTATCGGCGGGCCAATTGTTGGTGTAGGTAATCGTATGATCGGGACGCTGGGTGACGGCAGCCCATGACGTCCAGAAAAAGAAGGCATTCAGCGCGGCCATGCGGTCCGGTTGCAGGATAGTGGCCTCTTTCATCGCATAGGCTTCGCGCAGCTGAGCCATCGACGGGTCGCCGGTAAAAATACGGGAATAATACTCGGAGTTGGCCTGCAAAGCCGCCCTGCGATCGTCCGAGATGGTGATGGCTCCGGTTTCCGGATTGTAGGTGTTGGTCCGCAGTTCACGCTTCAGGCGTTCATTCAGCAGAACCTTGTCATCGGGCTTGAGCGCATCGAAGCTGACTCCCCCGAAGGACGCCTGCGCCCAATGATTCAAAATAAAAACCGCCTCCCGATGCAGCCAGTCCGCGGACCAATCCGGAGCATGATAGGAACCATGCCCCCAGATGGAACCAAGCTCCTGGCCACCTGTGGATTGCCAGACCTCTTGGCCTCTCCGAATATCATCGCCGGTCAGTACCACCTGGCCGCTGGCGGTCACCACCTGCTCCGGCACGGGTGGCGCCTGACGATAGATCTCATAACCGTAGTAGCCGAGGACGGCAAAAGACAGAATGATGACGGCCGCTAAACTGATCCATAACGCGCGTGTTCCTTGCATAATCTCCCCTCACCAGGCTGAATCGTTCAGCCTGGGTTGCAATATACAAACCAAGGCCGAGCCTGGTAAAAAAGGGGGAGACCCCTTGTTTACATGGCCGCCTTGGAATTTTGCAGTTCCTGGGCATGATGCAGGTGCGCGGCGACGGTGCTGCGCGTTTTTGTGAGCAGTGTTTTCAGTTCCTCGGCCTTGGCGTTGGGGACGAGCTGGGTATCAATGGTATCCAGCACCGTCTGATGCATGGTGACCTGCTCATTGATATAGGCCTTTTCAAAGTCAGCGCCTTTTTTCCCTTTCAGGCGACTGTCGCTACTTTTGGCTGCCGCTTCCAATTGATCCCGCAGAGCGCTCGACTGTTCCTTGACTTTCATGCTGGCATTCAACTGCTGCACCTCTTCCAGGGACTTGCTGTGGTCGGTGACCATCTGTTTGGCGAAGTCCACCACGTCCTTGGTTTTTGCGGTTTTTTGGGCCGATTTTCCTTGGCGAATTTCGGCGTTATTGGCCACCATGAGGACGGTGGTGATCTGGGAATCCGAGAGCTGTTGCACCGGTGTTTGACCGGGATTCTGGCCGGGTTTGGTCGCCAGGTTGGATGCGCTCGGTGAGGTTTCCGGCATCGTGCCTTGCGCAAAGGCTGCCGAAGCTCCTGTAATGAAGCCGCTGAGGATCAAGGCTTTTCCCAAGGTGGTCCGGTTCATGAGGTATTCCTTTATGAGTAAGTAATATCGAAACGAGGGCTTTCTTTTACAAAAGCTGTGCCACGCATCCTTTCGAGGCAGGGCCTTGGTTCCGCCTTGCAGGCCGCGGGAACCTGTTGCATGTTTACGTCTGCATTGTAGGCCGGGACCTGCACTGGGCAAGTCAACCATATCAGAATGGAGTTCAGATGAGTCTGGAGTATCGCACGCTGGAATCGACGCCGATTCATGAAATCCATCAGGGCTTTCTGGACGCTTTTTCCGATTATATTGTGGATATTCGCATGCCCCTGCCCGCCTTCAAGGAAGTCAATGAACTGCGGGCCGTGGATTATGGGCTCAGCATGGGAGCCTTTGCGGGCCATCGGCTGGTGGGTTTCACACTGAATGGGCAGGATCAATGGCAAGGCAAACGCACCGCTTACGATGCCGGAACGGGTGTAATTCCCGCCTGGCGAGGCCGGGGCATAAGCCGGGCCATCATGGAGAGCTGCTTTTCTGTCCTGGAGGCGCAGGGTTTTGAGAGCTATCTTCTGGAGGTGATCACCAGCAATGAGAAGGCGATCAAACTTTATGAAAGCCTGGGTTTTCGCACGATCCGGCGCCTGGACTGTCTGATGCTGAGAGGCCCGGCGCAGCTGGAGGCGGCCGACATGGATGTGTCCGTGGTGGATGTCGCCAAGGAACAGATCGCACTTTTGGAAGACGCCTGCCTCGCCGATGCCGAGCAGGCCTTCGCACCGTCCTGGCAGAATTCATGGAACACGATCAAGCGCCGTCCGGATCTGTTTCGGCTGGTGGCCTGTCTGGAACGCGGAACATGCCTTGGCTATGGTGTGATCAGTGCCGGACGCGGCGGCATCGCACAACTGTGGGTTCGGAGCGACAGACGACGGCAGGGCCTGGGCTCGCGCCTTCTGCGTGAGCTGATCGCACGCAGCCCCGGGCAGAAGACTTACTCATGGGTGAATATTGATGCACGGGCCGTGGAGACTTTGGACTTTCTGAAAACGGTGGGTTTTGCGGAGCAGCTGGTTCAGTTGGAAATGATGCGGGACCTGATCTCCTGACATCCCAGGGCCTCCTTTTTGATTGTGGGATTAACCTTCGTTTCGGTGACAAACATGAAGGGAAGTTGCAGAATAAGATCGTGCACAACGAACATTGTCACACGAAAATCAATGCAACGTTGCTCTGGTATTCGCACAAATCAGAGGCTTTGAGCTGAAACGGCAACCACATATGCTGGTTCCAACTGGTCCCGTATGGCCAGAATCCTCCCGTCTGCTGTCATCATTCGAAGGCCTCTGGTCCGTGCCTGTGCAACCAGGAATCGATCACCAGGGTCGTTGTGAAAATCGACGGGCAAGGAATGATAAGCAATAACATCGCTAGCAGTGATATCAAGCTGGGCGGCTCTCAGACGTGTCAGGGCTTGATCCCAAAAAGTTGGAAGTTCCACCGACAGCTTTATCCTCTCTTTCCCGACGAGGTATCCTATTTCCCATAAGGTGATGACGCTGAGACAAATCTCCCTGCGGCGGCTTGCCTTTTCGATCTCGCTCTGTGCTGACTCCGTAAGCCGCGGATCACCTTGCGAAAGCCACAGGAGAATATGCGTATCCAGCAGCAGCGCTTTATTTCCTGATTTTTTCGCCATCGGCTTCAATTTCTCCCCAGGCATCATCGTTCAGCTCAAGATCAGCTCCAGCGGGATACGACACCAAGTCCCGCATGAATCCAGCCAGCTTAGGTTTTTCCTGCTTTTCGACCGGAATGAGTCGCGCACACGCTTTTCCGTGCCGCATGATCACGATTTCAACTCCTTCGCATTCCACAAGCTTCACGAGTTCACTGAATTCATTTTTTGCTTCGCCTAGCGGCTTCTTGATTACATCACTCATTGGCACCCCCCATCTTTAGCTTAGCTAGATTATGGTCTTTATCGGTAAAAGTCAAAATAAATTTAGTCATTTTTTAAATTATCTAGTTTTTTAACAGCCTAAATTTAAATAGGCCATTTTATGGTTAAAAAACGACCACACTCAGCTCAAATTTCAGCAATATGCTGGGGTTTTTCGATCAGACGAACGATTCCTAATGATTTCAGATGCTTATTTCAGCGTGCATTCCTGGGGAATGTTCTGTTTTTAGATCACCAGCTGCGGGTGATAGAAGCAGGAACGATCAGGCGGGAGGGCTGTCTAACCGTGGGATGCTGAGGCGCTTACGGCCTATTTGCCTTCCTTCAAACTCATCCACAACTTATGGCTATACCTCGAGGAAATGACCCTATGCCATTACCGAAGAATAGCGTCAGGATTCTGAAATTTCAGCTGGCCAAAGTTCAGTAAAGCTTTCTTAACCATTCCCGATCCCAATCACGTGGCCACTTTTGAGCCTGGGCTGTCGCATCTTAAGGTTTGAATTGAAGCTTATTCACGTGCAGTCAAGGATGGCGCTTAACATGAAGAAGTATCATATGCCTGACGAGCTTTGGACTCGTATGGAGTCTCTTGTCCCAACGGTTGTAGTTAGTCCTAAAGGCGGAAGACCACCCATCCGCAGACTTCGCCGAATCGCTGATGGTATATTCTACAAACTCAGAACCGGTTGCCAGTGGAATGCCATGCCTCCTTGTTTTGGCTCAAGCAGCACTGTCCACCGATATTTTCAGAAGTGGGTCTGACAGGGTATCTTTTCCAAACTCTGGGTGCTGGCTTTGGAAGAATATGAAGATCTGAGGGGCATCAAATGGAATCATCAATCCATCGATGCCACGAATATAAAGGCTCCGCTTGGAAGGGAAAAAGGCAATGGCGTGCCTATTGGCTTTGCTCTTTCTGCGGCTAATATCCATGACAGCATACTGACGTTCAGGACAATCGATTCGATACCACTCCATCGTCCAAGAACAAAGGTTCGACGACGACAGCATTTTCATGCGGACAAAGGTTACGACCAAAAGAAGACATGGGCTCGCGTGAGGCAGTTGTCTTTCGCAATCATAGCCCTCAGGTATTCAGGAGTTTTGGATGTATCATAAGTAATTAATTTTACTACCTAATTGTTTCTAAATTAGCCTTGGTATACGTTTGAATACACTAAACCGGAATAACTCCAGATCATAGATTACACGTTTGCCGATAAAGGAGAGGCCATCAGGGATGCCCGTAAATATCTTATTTAGGAAGCGGATAAATGCACTGCAAAATCCTTATCTTGCTTTGGTCCATAGCTTTGTTCAGCTGCAGTTTTAATGATGAAGAAGTTTCAGGCGACCCAGAAAAGGACGCTGAAGCCAAGATAAGGGCAGAAGCTGAAGTGGAAACCCAAAGACTTTCGGTTGAAATGACAGCCATCAGATCAGAGTTGAAATTGATCTCTCAAGATAACTCCTGCTCTTCCAATGAGAGTTGTAGGCTGGTTTGGGTAGGAAGTAGCGGTTGCAATCCAACATATTTTGAAGTCTTTTCAAGTGAATCAGTACGCTTCCCAGAAGTGGCTGTCCTGAAGGAGAAATACGCTGGGCTGGAGCGGGAAATAGGAAAATACGTGAGTCCCGTTATTGGTACCTGCCACAAGCTTCCGGATCCAGAGTTCAAATGTATCGAAGACAAGTGTACGGTCGAGTGCACAGAAAAATTTTGTGAGGGGCAGCGGCTTCCATAAGGACCTTCCCAAACCTTGCGATACTTCATTCGCTACGATAGCGCACTTGTGCGTCGCGAGCTCCATTTCTAACTCCTCTCAGTATTGGCTGACAAGGTTTTGGGATAGGCCTTTAATCCTGAAAGATAGTCGATTCTTCCACGAAACGCCTTTAATATGATCAGATAGCAGCAAAGTTTCTCATGTAGGCTTGATACTAATACATGGACGTGGAGATTTTATGGCAACTGGACAGCCTTTTGAAGGTTTTTTTACTGACACGTTTCCGTCGAAGCTGATCTTGCTCCCCAACTAATAAGGTTGAAAGATGCATTCAGGATAACTTTGTAGCGAAAAATATCGCTCAATCATCTTCCTCAAATCGGAGTTAAGTATATTTCTTCTATCTCAAAGGATGACTACTGGGAGTGTATTCCAGATAAAGCTTCCTATTACGTTGAAGCCAATTCATTTGTCGCTGAAACTACGGCGACATTTTACAAAGATGACAGCAAAGAAAAGACAGACGTGATCTTCCTCGAAAAGGATTGCGAAAACCAGCTAATAAACCTCATCAGAATTTGCAAAAACGATGGGTGGGATTGCAGTTTACGGCAAGAGGATGCTCTTGAAGAATTTCGATCTTGGTATATGGCACAATCAAGAAGAAGTGAACGCACTTGGCTGTTGCAGTGACGCAAAAATTTTCCGGAAGAAAGATCCTTCTTCCAGGAAGCGGACTAAATCGCCCAATCAAAATCACCGCCATGTGGGCAACGGCCCTCTCTGAGTACACTAATCGATAGCCGACCGCAACGGAGGTGAAATCCTCAGAGGAAGGAACTTCGAAATCACCCTTCGGTTGCACCACCAACTTGCTCCCGCGCCATTCAACTTTTCAAAGCCGCGACGATGCCGTAGATGGCCAGAAACAGCAGAATCAAAACAGTCAGAAAAGGGCTCGCAATCAGAATGATGCCGACCACGATCGCCCCGAGCAGCATGGCAATGATGCCACCGACGATCAGGGCGCTGATCTGAAAGAACTGGCGGGTTCTGCTGGCGTTTTCCTGATGCAGCCAGGCTTTGATAGTCTGGCCCAGGTTTTCAAGTTTTTTTCTCATGCTTCCTACGCAGGGCCTCCTTTGCTTTGCGTTTGAAAACCGACTCCCGACTCTGCTCTTCCGTAATGTGGCGATGGCGGGCTTTGAGCAGATCACTCCGCGTGATGATACCCAGCAGTTTTCCCGCATCCTTCGTATCCACCACCATCACGCGACCGACTCCTTCAACGGACATCCTTTCGGCGACCGTCTTGCAGGATTCATCGGGAAAGGCGACGATCAGACTCCGTTTCGGCGCGAGATCCGTGGCCTTGTCTTCCCAATCCTCGGGCTGAATATTGAGAAGATCCGAGGCGGTGACAATTCCGCAAAGCTGCCCGGTGTCATCGACGATGGGATAGCCCCGATGCTTGCGGTGACTTTCACGGAACATGGCGCTGAGTTGCTTCAGTGAACTTAGCGCCGAAACCGTTTCGGGATCACGGGTCATCACGTCCTTGGCGCGCAATTGCTCCAAGGGATCCACGGTGTATTCACGGAAAAGGTCAAAGCCACGGCGAGCCACTTTTTCCGTCAGGATGGAACGCTTCATCACCAGAACGGTAAAACCATAGGCACTGAAGCTGGCCACCAAAAGTATGGGCAGAGCATGAATACTCTCCGTCAGCTCAAGAGCAAACACCACAGCCGTTAAAGGCGAGCGCATCATGCCCCCCATGATTCCGGTCATGCCGACCAAGGGCCACAGGGATGCGGGTCCTGGCAGCAAGGGCGCGCAGACGACACCCATGCCGGCGCCCATCATGAGGAGCGGAGCCAGGACCCCACCTGAGGTGCCGGATGCGAGCGCCACCGCCCAGACCAGCGCCTTGATTCCAAGAAAGGTTGCAGCGGTGGCAGGGGTTCCCTCACCGCGCAAAAAACTTTCGATCACTTCATAACCAACACCCAGAACCCGCGGCTCGAAGTAGCCGCCAATGCCCACCACCAGACCGCCGAGAGCGGGCCACCAGCTCCAGTGAAAGGGCAGGCTATGAAACGCATCCTCCAATCGATAAAGGACCGTACTCAGCATCCACGATACCAAACCCGCGGCGATGCCTACGGGGACAGCGGCCGCCAGTTCACTCGTGGTCAGCATTGTGAGGGGCGGGAGCGGGAATAAAGGCAGAGGGTCGTCCATCACCCAGGGACGCAGAGCCGAAGCCACAAGACAGGCCGTGGCCACAGGGATGAGACTGCGCGGGCGCCATTCAAAGAGCAGGAGTTCAACCGCCAGGAGAACAGCAGCCATGGGCGTTCCAAAAATGACGGTCATGCCCGCCGAGGCCCCGGCGACAAGCAGGGTTTTTCGCTCCGCCGAGGTCAGGGAAAAAATCTGGCCGAGAATGGATCCAAAGGCTCCTCCCGTCATGATAATGGGACCTTCCGCACCGAAAGGACCACCAGAACCAATGGAAATGGCTGATGACAAAGGTTTGAGGATGGCGACCTTGGGCTTCATAATGCTCTTGCCGAAAAGTATCGCCTCCAGAGCTTCCGGGATTCCATGGCCGCGAATGCGCTCGGATCCATAACGCGCCATGAGGCCAATGATGAGCCCACCGACCACCGGGACGAGGATGGTCCACGCACCATAAGTCAGAGCGGGGCTTCGCGTCTCAAAACTCCAGGTGTGGAAGAAGAAAAGATTGGTGACTAGGCCGATAAGGCGAAGTAGAAGCCAGCCCAGAACGCTGCTCATGGCTCCGATGGGGATCGCAAGGAGAATAAGGATCACCAGCCGTCGATTGACAGCAAAATCACCTCGGGTTGTCACGTTCTTCACTATTCCTGTCTCCCTCTTCAAAAAACATGGCACTCTCGGTGCCTGAAAATCCGGCTTCTTCCACCAGACGATGGAGCAGCCTGGCCAGCTGATCGCGCTCCCCTTCGGGCAGCCGTTCCACAGCGGCAATCAATTCTTCCTGAGCCGTTCGCGGCTGGATGCGTAAAAGGTCGCGACCTTTTTCACTCACCTGGACTTCCATCCTGCGACCATCCTGGGGCGATGGCTTTTTGATCACGAGGCCGTTGTCCGCAAGACGCGAAACCACAACGGAGACCGAGCTGATGTGGGTCAAGGTCATGGCGGCAAGTTCGGACATGGAAACGGCGGTCTTCGACTCGGATAATTTCTGCAGAACAAAAAGTTGGGCGCTGCTGAGCCCCAGCTGGGATTCAGAATGACGTGAGGAAATGCGGAGGGCCTGAACTATGCGGCGTACTGAATTCAGAACGGATAAGCCGGAATGGTGAGTCATGGTCCCCTCCACAATTATTTGGGTGCCCAAGCAATATTGTGGCAGATGGACCAGGTTTCAAGTCCTATTTTTCAGTCTTTCGCAGCCTTCCAGAACATGTGTACGTCATGAATGATTTGATTGGACACCAGCTCCCTCGCACTGGCGTGGAACCAGTCGGTCGGCATGGTCTCCTGATAATCCGTCTCCAGAAACCGCGGATCCATGAGCACGATGACACCGCGCTCTCCGGCATCGCGGACGATGCGGCCGGCGGCCTGTATGGAGCGCGTCATGGCGGGGTAGGTGTAGGTATAGGGGCGGCCTCGGCGGTATTTTTTCTCCAGGTAATCCTGCATCAGATGCCGTTCGAAATTCGCCGTGGGCAGGGCTGGCCCGACGATGAAGACGTTGTGAATGCCGCGTCCTTTGAAGTCGATTCCCTCCGCCAGTGAACCGCCTTGCACGGCCAGGATCAGAAGCACACCCTGATGATCCCGCAGGACTTGCCAAAGCTCATGCAGGGCTTCGGTTCCCATGGCATTGTTCTGGGTGAAAAGAGTCCAGTCCGGTTCCAGGGCCTTCAGCTCAGTCTGAACCCGCCGCAGAAAACCATAGCTTGAAAAAAAGACCAGACTCGGCCCGGGTTTGACGGCCACCACCTTTTGAATGATCTGAGCGATGCGTGCGTAATGCCGTTCGCGTTCCCGCAGGCTGGTTTGCACCTGGGGGATGATCAGAATCTTTTTGTGCTCACGCGGAAACGGCGAACTCAATTCCACACAGACGGTTTCCTCGGCATCAAAACCGCAGATGTCGCGATAGAAGGCAAATGGTTTCAAGGTCGCAGAGAACGCGATGACCCCACTGAAATGATCCAGCATGGGGCGGATGAAACCGGACGGATCGAGGCACAGGGCCTTGATGATGGTGTCACCGCCTTCCTGTTTATAAAGAATCGGCACCGCATCCCGCGGCTGTTCCAGCATTTGATCCAGTGCGGTGAGAGCCATGTGGAATTCAAACAGAGGATCCTCGGCCGTCGGCAGACCATGCTCCCCCCAGCGTTCCACCATGCCTTTCAAACTTTCCGCCAGTAGATTTTTCACAGCCTTGCCATCGATCTCGATAAGGGACTCACTCTGCACCGGGCGCACAGCTGCGAAAAGTGCCGTAGCCTTGCGAACCAGAGCCGGTGGCAGCGCAGGATGCTGGAGGGTCGAGAGACGAATTTCCACGGAGTAAGCATCACGCACACGCTCATGAAGATTGTGCGCCTCGTCGATGACGAGCACGGGATCGGGTAGGGGAAGAATCGGATCCCCATAGCGGCTCAGGAAGTTGGCGTAAGGGGAAAAGATATAGTTGTAATCACAGATCACAAGGTCGGCTTCGCGAATGCGTTCCATGGATATTTCATAAGGGCAGATCTCAAAACTCTGGCTGAGCTTTTGAAAGTAGCGGCGGTCCCAAAGATTTTTCTTTTTATCCCGCGGCGCCAGCGCATGGGCTTCCACCTTGCTGTGATAATCCTTCGCGAAAGGACAAAGACTTTCATGGCAGTTGACTTCAGTCTGCCGGCACGCCTTGGCCCTGGAGGTCAGGACCAGAACCTTAAGACCCATACGCTGCTGTTGAAAGATGCTGACGAGATCAATGGCCGCCTGAAATTGACTGTTTTTCGGCGCGATATAGACCACAGGCGCGCCGCGCTCCAGGGCAAAGGTCAGAGCCGGGACCAGCACACCTGCGGTCTTGCCGAGTCCTGTGGGCGCCTGGAGCAGAAGATGCTGATCGTTTTCCAAAGCGCTTTTGACGCCTTCCATCAACTGCAACTGGGAGGCACGGGGCTCGCGAAAGGGAAAGAAAATTTTCCGCGCCAGCTTCTGCCGATTTTTCTGAATGCTGCGCAAACGCTTGTATTCGGCCACGATCTGTTCACCGCGCGCCTTGACCCAGGCCTGCATGTGATCGGCATCGAAAGGGACCGGCAGCAGCTCCTCCCGCAGGCTTTGCATGCAGACCAGCCGGAGTCTCAGCTCCGGCACCTGGCCACTTTTCAGCCAATGAAAATAACCGTAGATCTGGATCTGCAGCAGATAAGGATGCTCATGCGCCTCCTTGAGTTCCTTTTGCAGGGACTCCAGGCGATGGGTGGATTTAATCTCCTCAAGCAGCGGCGTTTCATGATTAAAAAAACCATCACAGCGTCCGCGGATATGCAGATGCACCGACCCTTCCTTAAAGGAGTGATGCAAGGGATACTCCGCCTGGTATTGAGCATCCGCCTCCCGCAGACGTCCCTGAATCTGCACGTGAATCTCCTGACCGAAATCCAGGGGCAGAAGGCCCGGGCCGGATCCGGACGTCAGACTGCCTTCTCTGCGCAAGGGCACAGCAAATTCACGCACACCGATGGGGAGTCGACTCATAGTGATCCTGTTAGAGGAGCCAGGCGCTCAACTCATCCTGATTGAACACGAGACCGGGCCGGATACATATCCGAATCTGATCCCCGCGCCGCAGACCTTTGCGCAGCTCGCTGTAAAGTATCGTCAGGCGGTCATGCATCGGAAGATCGACACTCTGAAGCCGTTCCTCGCGGCTCTTGCGCCAGTTTTCAGGCACTGCGGGTTCATCCTTCGATGTCAGCATCGAAGGCACACCATTCCGCATGCTCAGGCGATAAAACGGCGACGCCTCATCACGAAACTGCCAGAGAATTTCACATTCCATCAGACGCAGAAGCCAGCGCGCTCTATGCCTCTGCCGAAGGGCATGCAGCATTGTACTCTGCATAAGAGCCGCCGCCTGTTCCGGGGTGGCCTCTTCCGCTTCCTCCAGCGCGTCCTCTTCCGCATCATCCTCTTCCTCCAGATCCTCGCTTTCCTGCTCCTCTCGCGAGGCTTCCCAAAGGTTCTGGGCCCAAAGACGCCAGGCTTCCCAATCGGGCTGCCTGTTGCCGAAGATTAAGAGTTTGGCCTCATCCCAGAGATCAGCCGTGAAGAAAGCATCCACCCAGCGTTTGGTCGGCTGGGCTTCCGGTTTCATGGCGGCCCCTGAGAGGGAAAGCAGCCACTGAAAATTCCATATCGATAGAAACGGCCCCCAAGGTTGCCAGCCCCAAAGTGGGCGTTCCATTTCGGATGGCAGAAGCCAGTCATTCAAACGAAAACTGTGCACGCGCCGTTCATCGGTTTTCAAGAGGCGATTGTAAGGAGGATCGATGCGTTTGATCTCATCACTCTCCAGAAACAGAGCCTCCAGCTCGGTGCTCACCACCCGATACTGAAAATCCACGGCTCGCGTCAGCATTTCATTGAGACGACTGCCCTTGGTTTTTTGCCCACGGAAATAGGAATTCAGGCGATGCTTCAAACTGCTCGCCTTGCCGACATAAAGTATGCGTTCCGCCTGATCCAGGAAATAGTAAACCCCGGGCGCATCGGGCAGAGCCAGACGCTTTTGCCGAATCGCTGGATCCTTTAAAGGCAGAGTCGTGGCCGGCTTCTCCGCCTGCGAGCCTTCCTCGACCATGTATTTCCAGATGTAAGCGGTGGCGATCAGGTGATCCCGCGACCGTTTCTTGTCCCCGAGCGAATAACCCGCATAGCCTGCGACAGCCCGCAGACTATAGGATTTCAAATGCGGCATCATCCTGCGGGCCAGATCATAGGTGCAGGCCATGCGTTCGTGGATGCTCGTCCAGAGTGCATCGGATTCCTTCAGCCCGGCATCCGCGAGGGCTTTGAAAAGAAATGGGCGCTTGAAGCGGGCATAATGCACGAGGATCGGCAGACCTTCATGCTCGCGCAGAAAGGCGCTGAGTTCCGCACTCAGGGCTTCATAGGATATCGCCGGCTCCGCCTCCCAGGTGCTCGCGGCCAGGCCGGTCAGTTTTTGAATGCGCCGGCTCAGGGCCCCGGATTCCCTCAGCTCCACGAGGCGCACCTGCCAGTCCACGGTCATAGGATCCGCGGAGGCTTGATAGACACCCCAACCGGCTTCAATAATATCGCTGGTCTCGGGATTGGTGCCCGTGGTTTGAACATCAAAGAGAATGAATTTCTGCGTAGAAAAGGGCACGGAGCCTCCCACCAAAAGCTTAGATTCGCCTGTTTTGGGAGGGGGAGGCAAGCTGCCATATGGGCGTTAAAGACCACGACCCCGCAAGCGGCGGCGGGAGGAGAGGGCCGTGGCGGCGGGAGGAGCCTTCTCTTGGCGACCAAGGCCACAGCCCCGCAAGGGGCCTCGGGGCGAGCCCTTCTAGCTCCTTTGCCAGTACTTGCGAACGTCGATGGCAACGGCCGTGATAATGATGAGTCCCTTCACAATAAACTGAAGGTTGGGGTTCATGCCGATAAAGGTCAGACCATAATTGATCACAGAAAAGATCAGCACACCGGCCAGGACACCCGGCACCGTGCCGATGCCGCCACTGGTCGAGACACCACCGACGACGCAGGCGGCAATGGCATCGAGTTCATACATCTCACCATAGTTGCTCTTGGCTCCACCGGAGCGCGCCGCTTCCAGCACACCTGCAAGAGCCGCAAGCCCGCTGGCCATGGCATAGATCCGAACCAGGGTGCCGTTCACATTGATACCGGACACGCGCGCCGCCTCGCGGTTGCCGCCGATCGCATACATGCTCTTGCCGGTCAGGGTTTTATTGAACAGAATCCAGGCCCAGCCCAGAACCAGCGCGGCGATGATCACGATAATGGGCATAGTCAGGAAGGAGCCCGAACCGAGTTCCGTAAAATCGGGCCGCAGGCCGCCGATCGGCTGCGAGTTGTTGGGCTCCTGATCAAAGTAAATCAGGTTCACGCCATAGACGATCACCATGCTGCCCAGGGTGGCAATAAAAGGCGGGATTCTCAGACGGGCGACGGCCAGACCATTGAGGGCCCCAATCCCCGCCCCGATGATCACAGCCAGAAGAATGGGCACCAAAAGGGGCCATTGCTCCAATTCGGGATAAAAGCGCCGCGGATAGTCCTGAATCTGCAGCAGTGAGGCCGCCAGTACAGCCGCGAGACCCACCACACGACCTGCGGAAAGATCCACGCCGCCGCTGATCAGCACCATGGCGCTGCCGAGAGCAAGGATGAGCTTGGTTGATGAACTCAGCAGAATGTTGCGCAAGCTGCCGAAGGAAAGAAAATTCGGGTCCTGAATGGAAATGCCGGCCACCAGCAGCGCCAGCACCACATAGATGGCGTTATCGATCAGAAAGCTCAGCACTCTTTTTTGAAACGTGTTCATCATCAACCAGGTTCCTTGAATTGTGTCGCCAGTCGCAGGATTTTTTCTTCAGTCGCCTCGTGACCCGGGATGATGCCCGCCACGCGGCCTTCACACATCACGAGGATGCGATCGGATAGACCGATCAGCTCGGCCATTTCCGAGGAAATTACAATCACACTCTTGCCTTGTTTGGCGAGTTCCATGATCATGCCATAGATTTCCGCCTTGGCTCCCACATCAATGCCGCGGGTCGGCTCATCGAGCAGCAAAAGCTCGGGCTTCGTCAGGAGCCAGCGGGCCAGAAGCACCTTCTGCTGATTGCCACCCGAAAGATTTTTAATCGCTGCGGCCCGCGACGGGGTCTTGATGCGCAGGTCCTTGATGCTGCGTTCCGTATCCTCAATGCGCCGCGCTTCCCGAATCAGACCAAGAGGCCCCCGGTAGCTCCGCTGATGCGCAATCACCGTATTTTCCAGCACCGACCAGACGGGGAAAATGCCGGTCACCCGGCGCTCCTCAGTCAGCAGCGCCAGGCCATGAGCGATGGCATCCTGCGGCGAATGGATAAAAATCTCGCGGCCGCGACAGAGATATTGTCCGGTGGCTTTCGGCCTGAGGCCGAAGATCGTTTCCAATAGCTCCGTCCGCTGCGAGCCCACCAGCCCGCCGATCCCAAGGATTTCGCCTTTCTTTACGGCAAACGAGACATCCTGCAGGCGCCCGGCCGGGGGCGAACTGAGATTCTGAACTTCGAAAAAAACATCAGCCGGGGCATTCACCTTGGGAGGAAAACGCTGATCCAGAGTCCGGCCCACCATGCTGGTAATCATCTTATCGATGGTCAGCTCCGCGGCCGGCCAGGTCCCGACCTTGCGGCCATCGCGCAGGATGGTGACCTCATCGGAGATGCGCAGGATTTCCTCCATCTTGTGCGAAATATAGATGACCGCGACCCCGCGCTTTTTCAGATCCTTGATGATCGCAAAGAGCCGCTCCGCCTCGGGTCCTGTGAGCGAGGACGTGGGTTCGTCCATGATGATGACCTTGGACTGATAGGACACGGCCTTGGCAATTTCAATGAGCTGAATTTTGGAGACCGACAGCGCGCCGATCCGCACGCGCGGATCAATATCCATATCCAGGTCACGGAAGAGTTTGGCCGTGGCCTCATACATGTCCGCGTCGGAAACCCAGGAAAGGGGTCCCAGCTTTTTGAGGGGAAAACGCCCGAGCCAGACATTTTCCATGACGCTCCGATCCGGAATAGGATGCAATTCCTGATGGATCATGGAAACGCCCAGGTCCAGGGCGTTTTTCGGTTCCTTCAGCACCACCGGGTGGCCGTCCAGTACGATAGTCCCGCGATCCGGCTGGTAAAGACCGAAGAGGCACTTCATCAGAGTGGACTTGCCAGCCCCATTTTCTCCCATCAGCGCATGCACGCTGCCGGGCCGCACACTCAATGTCACATCATCCAGGCTTTTCACCCCGGGAAAAACCTTGGTGATGCCCTTCATTTCCAAAACATATCCACTCATGATGATGAGCCTCGTCGTGCGGGTTACATGGCGACCTGGCGATTCTCCTTCGTGATCTTTTGATAGGGGATCCAAACATACTTGCCATCGGTCAGCTCATAACCGATGGTCGCCTTGTCCGGAGTCTTGCCCTGGGCCAGGGCATGAGCCAGCGCGAAGGTTGCCTTGCCCTGGTTCTGCGCATCATTCAGGACGGTGCCCAGCATGGTGCCGTTCTCAAGGGCTTGCAGCGCCGCGGCTGTGGCATCCACACCGACCACGGGCATATACTTTTTATCCTTGAAATAGCCGACAGCCTTGAGCGCTTCAATGGCGCCGAGGGCCATATCATCGTTATTGGCCAGGACGAGTTCGATCTTATCGCCGTGGGCTCCGAGGAAAGCTGCCATCTTCTCCTGGCCGCGCACCCGGTCCCACATCGCGGTATCCTGAGCCAGTTTCTCGGTTTTCAGTCCTGCGTCTTCAATCGCCTTGATCGAAAATTTGGTGCGCAGTTCGGCATCCTGATGCCCGGGTTCACCGGTGAGCATCACATACTGAACGATACCGTCCTTGTTTTTATCGGCTGTGGGGTTGGCCTTCCAATAATCGACCACGATCTGACCGGAAAGCGTGCCCGATTCCTCGGCCTTGGCGCCGACATAGTAAGCCTTATCCCATTTCTTAAGATCCTCGGGCATGGGCTCGCGGTTGAAGAACACGATTGGAATGTTGGCGGCCTTCGCCTTGTCGATCAGAACACCGGCCGCCGTGCGGTCGACCGGATTGATGGCCAGAGCGCTGACTTTTTTTGCAATAAAGAGATCGACCTTTTCCGACTGGACCGGCTGCTGGTTGGCGCTATCGACAAACTCGATCTTCGCCTTGCCTTCGGCGGCGGTGCTCATCGCCGATCTGACTCCGGACATAAAGGTATCATCATACTTATAGATGGCGCTGCCGATCACAATATCCGAGCCCGCCTTCTTTTTTGTGCAGCCTGCGTGGAACGAAACGGCCAGGGCGAGAATGGCAAATGGAACCTGTTTCATGAGGATCTCCTGTATCCAAGATTCACTAGCGAAAATGCTTATAACACCCATCTTTCTGTGAGGAGTGATATCCTGCGGAACGAAAACAGTAAAGCGTTCCGTTACCAAAAGACGTCGGTTTGGAAGCCTGCGCTCCAGCCTGAGGTTTGATCGGCATAGACGGAAGACGCGGTCAATCCTTTGAAATCCTCGGACCAGCTGGCATTGGTTACGAAAAAGCTCAGAGTGGGGCGGGCGTAAAATTTGGGCTGGGGATGCAGCTGCAGGGCGATGGTTTCCTTCAGCACGGACCCGTTGAGGTCGGTGATTTCATTATCCACCTGATCGTAGCCGACTTCGAGGGCGGCGCTGGTGATATCGCTGAAATAATAGACAGGACGCACGCCGGCACTCTGCCAGGTGATGCCGTCGCCTTTCACGCCGTCGATCCCGGTTTTCTCCTGCCGATGGATAAGGGCAAACTGCAAGGCGTAAACGTCGCTTTGAATCGTCAGGTTGTTGTTCACTTCCAGCATCGAAGCTTCATTCAGATCGCGAGCCTGAGCCAGGTTCTCGCGGATGGGCCGGCTGTTGAAATCCCCTTGAACCACACTCAAACCCCGGCGATGCATTACCGCCAGCGTATCGGTCGAATCCCCAAATTTCATGTCGAACCAGGCGCCAACACCAGCTCCATCCTCGCTGCGATAACCGAGGATCTTATCTTCGGGACGTTGCGCATAGCCCAGCCAGGTGTTGAGTTGAAGCGTATCGCCCAACGGGATCTTACGCACACGCAAATCGACGAGCCGGGAGTGCAGGGTTCCGGTTTCCGCCGGGTTCACGCGGGAAACGACATCCGGATCCTCATAGTTGAAAAGTGCGAGATCCAAACGCGCTGATCCCAGCTCGAGGTCCTCCATGCCCGCGCCCACATGGGCTCCCTGGCCGACGTTTAGCCAAAAGTGATCATTGATGTGGATATCCATCCTTTGGTAGTAGCGGCGCCCCACCCAAAGATCGAAGGGTCCAAGGTACCGAGCGAACTTAACATAGAATTGAGCTGCGTCCGGGGTCCCCATGTCCGAGCTGCCGCCTACCGGCTGATACCCGGCCAGCATAAAGAAACCCTGGATATAACGACCGGTATCGGTGTTGCCTTCTCCCGAATAGCGATAGTCCCAGGCCAGTTCCAGGGTGGTGTCGGGTTCATTGCCCAGACGATACTTGGCGCTGGCGCCTGGCGCCTGGAATGCAGGCTGGTGGGTGCCTTCAGAGAGGCCCAGGGTGGTGCGGAAATACCCGTGAAACTGAAGATTTTGATCCGCGAGAGCGGGGGCGGCAGAGGCGAGGACGAAGAGACCAATCACTTTCGAAGATGCGTTCATAACAAGTCCTTTGTTCTTGGGGCGGCGCAACGCATGATGCAAGGCTTCATATAGTTCTGAGTGGCAAACAACAATTCGTAATCTTCCTGATGCCCCATGTTTTTTTCTGAGAGGGCGCAGGAATGTATGCAAACCCGGGACGAAAAATTGTCGGAATTCGTGACAGAGCTGTCTGAATTCCAGGGATAGGAAAATGCGGGGTGGGGCTTAACTGCATGATATTCAAGCCGCCGCTCAGCGCAATTTCGATTCGTTAACGCGGCACAAGCCTTGCTCAAGGCCAAAAAGCCAACCCTTGAAAGAGGATCTGTCCATGAAGAAACTTGAACTCGCCCAGATGGTCACGCTCGCTCTCCCCCTGACACTCGCTCTTGGTGCCTGCGGTACCAAACAAGATAGCGAACTCGATATAGTCGGAGGGCGTAATGTGACGGCTGCGGATACCGGTCCTGAGAAAGTTTCCACGGTCGGGCTTAACGGCTGTACGGGAACCATTATCGCTCGCGATCTGATTTTGACCGCCGCGCACTGCTACGACAATTCCGTGCAGGGCGGCTATGTACTCTTCGGTACGCAATTCAACAGCAGCAGCCGCAAAATCGTCCGCATCGCGTCTGCCTCCATCAACCCGGGTTACACGGGCCCTCACAATGATGTGGCCATGCTGAAACTCGCGCAGGAAATTCCGGCGGGCTATAAGCCGGTCAAACTCCTGCCATCCAGTATTCCCCTGACTCCTGGTGATCGCGTTCGCCAGGCAGGCTATGGCAGCAACAATACGGCGAACTCGTTTGGAACCTTGCGGACGGTAGACAGCCAGTATGTGGGCCGAACCGGTTCCGGTGCCTTGGCTGTGCAGAATGGAAGAACCGCGGCGTGTAGTGGCGATTCCGGTGGTCCTTTGTATGTTCAAAAGAATGGTGAATGGTATACCGCTGGGATTACGTCAACCGCCTTGATGGACGCCAACCGCCGCTGTACCGGTGGCAACTACTACACCAGCGTCTCACTTCAGACCAACTTGATTCTCGATATGGCCAAGAAATTGACCGGCCGCGCGAATCCTTTTGATGGTGCTCCGGCTCAAAAGCCTGCACCTGAAGATTTGGGCGCGCCCAACAGTCCAGCCAAGTTCTCGGTTTTGACCAATGTGGTTCAGAGCGGCAGTACCCTGACCGTGCGTGTGAAAAACATCAGCGGCCGGACCGTGAAGAACTGTGAATTCACCCTGACGCCAACCCGTAACGCCTATGGCGTTTATCAGGTGTACTATGATTTGAAACTGATGGTGCCACAGGCGGCCGCCAACCAGGAAATTGATCTTCCGTTCAAGGATCCTTATGAAGGTGCTGCCAACCTGAGTGGGATCGTCAGTACGGAAATCAAGAAAACCTGTGCGGAATAACGGTTACTTTTGAGTCAAAAGACGCGCCGTGTGATCGATGGGCTTCCCCCGCGGTCACACGGCTTGCGTTTTCCCACACTTCATCCCCTTGATCGTCTCCCTCTGAGCCCCTTTAAAAATCCAGACCGATTTTCCATCGTCCGCGCGGAACCGTGCACGGGAATTTCCCGCGCGCGTGAATCGCGAGCGTAGAGTTGAAAGTCATGGTGGAGTTGACGTCAGACTTGAACTCAGTTTACACTGCCTAGGTTTGCCAGACGAAAAGGATCATCATGCCGACCAGGATATTCATTTTAATTCTGACTCTGATCACCGTCAGTTCCTGCCAGACTGCGGACCGCGATGCACGCTACCAGGTGTTGCGCAATGAGCTTAATGCGCGCTTTCCGGTCTCCTATGTCGAAAGTCAGCCCTACAATGTCCTTTATGTCACCAACCGGGCGGCGCGCGGGGCGACGGGGGCTTGTTCGAATGCGGTGTATGGAGTGGCCAAGGGAAGCGATCTGCACTTTGGACTGTGTCGCGTCCAGGTGCCCATCAACCGGCCGGTGGGTTCGCTCAGCAGCGGAACCGATCCCAATGCGGATACGCAGATTAATTTTCAGATGGCGCAGCATCAGGGTTTGAATGCGGATGCTTTTGCTCTGGCTTTGAAAAGTCCTGAGCCCGACGAAATTCTCATATTTGTGCATGGGTTCAATGTTCGCTTTGAGGAAGCTGTCTATCGTGCGGCACAGATTGGTTTTGACGGGAAATATCAGGGGCAACTCGTGCTCTTTTCGTGGCCCGCCGGTGCGGTGCAGCGTTGGATCGAAGGACCTTATCTTTATCGGACCTATCAGGAAAACAAGCGAAATGCCGCAGGCAGTATTCAGGCGTTCGAAGAGCTTCTCACCATGGTGGCTGCCGCCGGGAAACGGGTTCATGTCGTGGTGCACAGCATGGGGCATCAGGTGGTTTTGCCGGCCCTGGCTCGGGCCGCAGACAAGCTGCCGGTGGGAACGATCCAGGAATTGGTATTGAATGCTCCGGATTTTTCCACCCAGGAGTTCAAAAGTCTTTTGCCCGCGATTCGTCAGATTGCGGTGCGCACGACGGTGTACTGCTCGCCGAGCGATAATGCTCTGGCGGCGTCCACACGGGTGAATGGCAATGCCCGTCTGGGGAGCTGCACGCTGATGGATGGGATTGATACGATTGATGTGAGTGAAGTGGATCAGCCCATTTTTGGTCTGGGGGGATTGGGGCATGGTTACTATGCGGGGCGGCCGATCATTGGCGATGTGAGTCAGTTGCTTTTGGGCATGGAGGCACCGCGACGGATGTTTATCAAGCGGACGGTGCCTCAGGTGCATTCGAATTATCGGTTGCGGCCTTAATAAAAGGTTATACCGCCTCAAACAGCACATAACCCAGTACCTGTCGGGCCGCATCCCGACGAGTTTTCGGGATCAGTCGCATCAGGATAGTCCAGGGGAACGCGATAGGAAACGGTCGGCCAAGTCTTTCCGCTTCGTCCATGGCCTTAATGTCCGTGCGCACCTTCCAGCCAAATCCACTGAAGAAGCCGAGCGGGTCCGGATGATGGAACTGAAAAGGCGCATTTTTAAGCTTCTTTTTTAATTTCTTCGGTTGCCGCATAACCTTATTGCTGCGGCGATAGTCCTGAATCCAGAAACGAAAGCTCGGTATCTTGCGGAGGTCTTCAGCCAACTGACCCGCATGCTCGTTGGATAAATAAGGGATCACACCTTCCGTGATAACCAAGGCCGACCTGGTTTGCGAGCCAATCTCACCATACAAGCGCTGGGCCGCCAGGCGATTCGAAACATCAAGCCCGATTCGAGACAATCGGCAGCGCGGGACCTCCTGCGAAAGCTTAATGTTTTTCATGTCAACCATATGGGGAAAATCGATCTCAATCCACTGCAGATCCTTGGGAAGATCGAGACGATAGGGACGTGTATCCAGGCCAGCGCCGATGTTGATCACAGTATCGACGCCAGCACCGATCGCTTCGAAGATAAGGCGGTCAATAGCCACCGTCCTTACCGCCATCATCCAGGCGAGTATCTTTGGATAGGGCATATCCCGGGCTATGACTCTCCCGCGCTCTCCGGTGAGCACCGCTGCGAGAGGGTCATGAAAGAGTGCATCAGGGCGCTCGCTCTCCAGGGCACGGAATGCTGCGACCCAAAGGGCCGTATCAGAGACGTCGGCTATATGTGTTTCAGTCAAGTTTTTGCTCCGTCCAGTGAAGTGATATCAAATCATAGCAAGTTGAGATCTTCTCGTAATCAGCCGTGGTGGCATGCCAGATGCAAAATCCAAGCAGGACATTGTCGAGGAGGCCAGGACAAGTGTATGGTAATCCTGGTCAGCAAAGGAGCCCCAGCGTGCGTGCCTATCCCGTCGATATCTTCCATGGCCTCTTGCAAGGCAAAAGCGTCATCTACGCCGCAGGCCGCCTGGAAAACGGCGAAACCTTCGGTCTGCTCGATGATCGCGTGCCGCCTTGCTTCTATATCCGCACGTCGGACGCGTCGGGTCTGGACGCCTTGTGGCAGAAGCACCGCGCCCAAAGACAGTCCACCGATTGGACCACCATGGATGGCGAGCCGGTGCAGCGCCTGACCTTGCCGACCGTACGGGATTTACGGCTCCTGGAAAAGGACCTCGACCATCGCGGCATCCGGACCTACGAAGCGGACCTTGATTATCCCCAGTTCTATCGCATCCGCACCGGGATTCACGGCATGGTCCGGCTCGAAGGTCTTTGGCAGCCGTCCCGGCACGTCAACCGCTTCTATATCAACCCGACAATGTCAGCGGTGGAAGGCTCACCCGACCTCAGGGTGCTGGCTTTGGATATTGAAACGGATGCCCAGGCCTCACGGCTCCTTGGGCTTTCCCTGGTCAGCTGGCAACTGCAGAGTTCCCAGCGGACGGAGGAGGTGCTGCTGATCGGACCGCCTCGGGCGGATGATCCTCCCGATACCCACGCGCTGCCCGATGAAAAGCAGCTTTTGCAGCGCTTCCGCGAGCGCGTGCTGGCGCTGGACCCCGATATCATCACCGGCTGGAATGTCATTGATTTTGATCTCACCGTTCTGGAGAAGCTTTCGAAAAAGCATGGGATTGAATTCAATCTGGGCCGCACCAAGGAACATTCATTTGGTAAACAGAGCCAGTATTTTGGCAAAGGCCGCATGGTGATCCGCGGCCGGCAGGTGCTGGATGCCTTGCAGATGGTGCGGCATACGCTGACGAATTTCGAGGATCTGCGCTTGAATACGGTGGCTCAGGAACTCCTCGGCCGCGGCAAAACCCTGGCGATTGAGGAATGGGAGGATGCCGCGCAGAAGATCGAACAGGCCTGGCGCTCGGATCGGCCCGCGTTTTGTCAGTATGTCCTGGAGGATTCCCGTCTTGTGCGCGATATCCTGATCAGACAGGGACTTCTGGATCTGACCCTGACGCGCAGTGTCCTCACGCATTTGCCACTGGAAAAAGCCTGGGGCAGCGTCGCCGCATTTGAAACGCTGTATATGGGCGCCCTTCATCAAAGAGGAATGGTGGCCCCGACGCGCGGGATTGATGGCAGCGAGGAGGAGGGTGGAACCGGCGGATTGATTTTGAATCCGGTCGTGGGTTTGCATGAACATGTTCTGGTCTTCGATTTCAAGAGCCTTTATCCCTCGGTGATGCGCACGTTCAATATCGATCCGGTCGCCTTTATCCAGGGCATGAAAGAAGGGGAGGGGATAACGGCCCCGAATGGAGCCGTGTTTGCTCGTGAACCGGCGATCCTGCCCGGGATTTTGCACGAATTCTTCCAGCACCGCGCTGCCGCCAGGGAACGCGGTCAGGCGGCGGCAGCCTATTCGTATAAGATCATCATGAATTCCTTTTACGGAGTGCTCGCCACGGATGCCTGCCGTTTCGCGGACGGGCAGCTGGCGGACGGCATCACCACCCTGGGTCAGAAGCTGCTGCTCTGGATGCAGACGTATTTTACGAAGCGCGGCTTTCAGGTCCTTTATGGAGACACGGATTCCCTGTTTGTGGCCGTGCCGGAACTTTCCACGATGCCGCTCGCGGAACGCCTGGCCCTGGGGCAAAAGCTGAGCCAGGAGGCCAACGAAGCCCTGGCGCAGGCGCTCTGGGCCGAATACCAGGTGGATTCGCATATGGAGCTGGAATTCGAGGAGTATTTTCGGTATTTTTTCCTGCCAGCGGATCGGCAGGGCGGTGGGAGCCGCGCGAAAAATTATGCCGGCCTGCAAAAGGATGAACGCAGCGAAAGACTGGAAATCAAGGGCATGGAGGCCGTGCGTAGCGACTGGACGCCTTTGGCCAGACGCCTGCAGCGTGAGCTTCTCGCGATGCTCTTTCAGCGAACTCCGCCGGCGCAGATGGTCACGCATATCAAGGCGGTGATTCGGGCCATGCAGGCCGGTCAGCTGGATGATGAGCTCGTGTATCGCAAGCGGATCCGTAAACCACTGGAAGCCTATACGCGCACCACGCCTCCGCATATCAAGGCGGCCCGACTTTTGCCCCGAACCGTGCGCGTGGTGCGGTATGTGATGACCAGCGAGGGGCCGCAGCCACTGGGCTTTGTGAAAGCGCCGGTGGATCATGAACACTACAGAATCAAACAGATTCTGCCCATCGTCGAAGGTCTGGCTCCGTTTGCCGGCTTCCGCGCGGATGAGGCCTGCAGCGGCCACACCGCTTTACTCTTCAAGGATGACTATGACGAGGATCACAGCCTCTGATGATAAGAGCCGCAAATCCCGCGGCGCGCAAATGGATCCCCCGAATCGTTTTGAATCCACGCGGATCGAGAAGGACATTCCGCCGGAACCCTGGGACGACCCGGAAAAGGCGGCCACGACCCAGGTGCTCGTGGATCATGCGAAAACGATCCTGACGAAAAATTCGAGCCCCGATATTTGTTTTACCTATAGCATCAACCCCTACCGCGGCTGTGAGCATGGCTGCGCTTACTGCTATGCCCGCCCCACGCATGAAACCCTGGGATTCAATGCCGGGCTGGATTTTGAAACCAAAATCATGATGAAGGCCGAAGCGCCTCGGCTTTTGCGTGAGGCCTTGATGAAAGCCTCCTGGCAACCCGAGCCCATCGCCATGTCGGGCGTTACGGATTGCTATCAGCCGGTGGAACGGCGTTATCGTCTCACGCGAGGCTGCCTTGAGGTTCTGCAGGAATTTCGGAATCCGGTTTCCATCATTACGAAAAACGTTTTGATCCTGCGGGATCTCGATATTCTGGCTCCGATGGCGGAAATGAATCTGGTTGAGGTCTTCATTTCCCTCACCACCGTGGATCGCGAGCTGGCCAGCAAAATGGAGCCGCGTACGCCACCCCCTGAACTCAAGCTGGAAGCCATCCGTCGCCTGAGTGCGGCCGGCATCCCTGTGGGCGTGAACGTGGCGCCGATAGTTCCGGGTCTCACGGATAAGGAATTGCCGAAGATCCTGGAAGCGGCTGCTGCCGCGGGGGCGAAGAGCGCGGGTTATGTGCTCCTGCGTTTGCCCCTGGCGGTGAAACCGATTTTCCTCGATTGGGTGGATCATCATTATCCTCTTCGGGCTCAGCATGTGCGGACCCTGATCGAGGATACGCGGAATGGATCGCTGTATGACAACCGCTGGGGCACCAGGCAAACAGGCGAAGGACCCTATGCTCAGCAGATTCAGACGATGTTCCGCATGTTTCAGCGGAAGTTTGGTTTGGATCACGGGCTTCCTGAGCTGGATGTCTCCCGATTTCGCAGGCCGGGAGAATGGAAACAGCGCGAGCTTTTTCCTGATTCCTGAGGGCGCAAGGCAGGAAATTTACAGGGAAAAGGGCTGATTCTTAAGAATTAAGGGCATTTTTCCGAAAAGAGATCAAGAATCTTCTACACATATGATCCATGGAGTTTGCATGAAAAATGCAGTGGCTTGCCTTCTGTGTTTTCTATTGATGGCCTGTTCCAATTCCAATTTCTCGGGCCGCTCCGAGTCGGACAGCCCTTCCAATGGTGACGCCAAGTCAGAGACTGCACCGGCCGCAACTCCCCAGGAAAACAAGGCAGACCCCGAGGCTTTACCGACAGTGGAGAGCCAGCCTATTGCCACGGACAGTGCCGAGTACAAGGAATGTCTCCTGGCGGTTGGGGGTGATGCGCAATCCGTTGTCACCGTCACGCAGGGTGATGTTGATTTGAGTCAACTGACTCCGAATAGCATCCTTTATTTAGTAGTTCGCGGTCAGGCGAAGATTGATTTGACCGCCCAGGAGATCACAACGCTCAAAGGCGTTTGTATCGATGCTGCGGGCCAGGCGGAATTAACTCTCGATCTCAACGCCACAGTCAGTGCGCTCTTTTATTATGCCAGGGGCGATGCGTCGACCTCTCTCAATTTCAAAGAGACCGGCAGCCTTCTGAAACTCTTAACGGATGTTTCCGGCCAGAGCCGCCTGAGCCTGAGTGGCCAAAAGCTTGTCTGCGGTGCGCTGCAATTTCAGAAAGCCGGTGCCTCGACGGTTGAATGCAATGGAGTCAAGCTCTAAGGATCCACACACCAGACATCTTCTCTTGGACGGACGCGCCCGTTTCGCTAAGATCATTACGTCCCCTGCCAACAACCATGGAGACCTGATCTTATGCGCTCACGCTGGCGGTTATACGCAACCCGTGTCGGAATCCTCGGGCTGTCTGTTCTCTGCTCCACTTGCGGAGGAAAATCCGGGGCCGTGGCCACAGCCATTGCCTGTTCCCTCCTGTCCGCAAGTGTCAATTCCGCATCCTTGACCGTGGGATTAACGCAGACCTTGCTGGGTCAGCTGCAGACAGGATTGAATTTGACAGACGACACGGACACCCTGAACACGCGCATCATGGATGAGATTAACAAGGCCCTGGAAAGCGCCTCACTCAGCGAGCAAATCAATATCAAATCGGTGACGGCCGTGCCGAAGGCCGCTGGGGTCGATGATGGCGTGCGCTTTCTGGAACTCGGTGGAAATCTGGCTCCCGGTGTGAATTTCGCCAGCTCCCTTCTGAAACTTCCCGCTGTTCAGGAGGCCATGGCTTCGTCCCTCCGCCTTGCCGATAACAAGGCCTTTGATTTCGTCGAGGACTCCTTTCGCGTGGCCAAGACCGGCCGCGTGAGTGCACGGCAAAGCAGCGAAGCCTCGCCCAAACAGTGGGCCTATGGACAAACGAGTCTCGATGAGGCCGTCGCGGTCGCTCAGGAACTCGACAATGCCCGCGAACAGGTGGTGGTGGCGGTGATCGACACCGGCGTTGCCATGGACCACCCTGCTCTGACGGACAACATTTATAAGGTGAACGGTGAAGTCAAAGGCTACGATTTCGCCAACAACGATAGCGACCCTTCGGACGATGACGGCCACGGCACCCACTGCGCCGGCATCATTGCCGCGAAAAACGTCGAGGAATCCGGCATGGTCGGTGTCGGTGAAATGCTGGCCCCGGGCCGTGTTCGCATCATGCCGATCAAGGTGCTGGGCAAAAATGGAGGCGGCTCCACGGATGCCATCAATAAAGGCATTCGCTATGCCATGGCCGAAGGCGCTCACGTGATTTCGATGAGCCTGGGCGGTGGCGTCGACTTTCAAAACCTCGTGTCGAGCAACGGCACCGAGAGTCAAATCCTGCGCGATGCGATCGATGCCGGAATCATCGTGGTGGTGGCCGCCGGTAATGAAAACTGCCCGCTCGGTGGCAACTGTAAGCAGCAAACGCTCTTTGTTCTGAGCCAGACGATCGAGGAGTACACGGTGCTGCCCTGTTCCTATAACGGCACCATCTGCGTGGGCGCGTCCGATCCGGATGCGACGCTCGCGTCCTATAGCAACTTTCCTTCGGCCTTGACCAAAGGCGTGGACCCGAGCGTGGTGGATCCCGCCACCAAGCGAACCAGTCCGGATATTACCGCGCCCGGTTCCGCGATCTATTCCACTTATCTGGATAACAGCTACAAATCCCTCGATGGCACGAGCATGGCGACGCCTTATGTCGCAGGACTCGCCGCGCTGTTTCAATTGAAAGCCGCCGCGGATAAACGCAATACGGATGGCACGCCGCAGAAAACTTTCCGCCGTCTTTTACAGGAAGCGGAACTTGCTCTGACGACGGAACAGGACGAAACGCGGAGTCATGTGGGGCAGGTGGATCTCGCCTATTTCATGAAGAAACTGCGGGAACTCAACACCGGTACGCCGGCTGGCACGGCAGAGCCACTTCAGGCGGTGGAGGAGCCGGCTGGGGAAGACGCCGGCGCTGCACCCAATGCCCTGTCGGCAATTTGTGGAGGATGAAAGCCTGAGCTTCAGGCTTTCTTCAAATACGCCGCTACCAGCACAATGCGTGTGCCGTTGACGCGACCTTCAATGTATTTCGGGTCATCGGTCAGGACAATGTTCTTCACGGTTGTGCCGCGTTTGGCGGTAAAATTCGCGCCCTTCACGTCCAGGTCCTTGATCAGGGTCACCGTATCCCCATCGTGGAGCACGGTGCCGTTGCTATCAACGACCTGGGGCTTCGCTTCATCCGATTCACGCGACAAACCCGCTTCCGCCCAGCTTTGCAGCTCATCATCGAGATACATCTGCCCTAAAAGATCCTGAGCCCAGGAATTATCCCCCAATCCCTTGAGCACGCGCCAGGCCAGAACCTTCACCGCATTGTGCTCGCTCCAGATGCTTTCGTTCAAACCATACCAATGTTTATTATCCAGGGTTGCCGGCCTGGTGATGTGATCACGGCAGGTCGCACAGAGCAGGACGTGGGTGTCGAGACTGGGACCCTGGTTCGGCGTCACATCATAGGGCGCAAGGTCGGTGGTGGCGGAACAGAGCTCACAGCGCCCGGACGCGCGTTCCAAAAGATCAGCTTCGATCGACATCGTTGTAGCCCTCCGCGTGGAAAATTCAGCAAACATACAGAAGTGGAACACTTTTTTCAACTGTCACCGGGCCTGGGTAGGCTGATCGACGTGCATATCAGTTGGAAGAAATTCAATAGCGCGCAATTTTAAGCTGACAGCGGATGAGCCTGCTTTTATAAGGGAACAGGTACGATGCGCAACACACACAAGGAGGATTGGAACATGACATACATGAAAGCAGGTCGCATGCTGGCGACCCTTGGCCTGACGGGTGCCGCCTGGATGTCCCAGGTCGCCGGGGCCGAAACACCCTATGAAGGATCACGCTTCCACGACGTCTGGGAGCAGGTGAGTGCGGACCCTTATGCCGTGCTGCCCCAGAACGAGGTGAAAGTTAGCAAATTCTTTGTCGGTTTGAAGGATATGCTCCTCGAAAATTCCAAACGGACGCTCTCAAACCAAAGTGACCTTCTGCCTTATTTCGAAAAACTGGTGCATCCGAACGGCATCTGCCTGAAAGGGACCTGGAACATCACCGAGCCCAATCCCTACACCGGCGCCTTCCGTCAGGGCACGCAGGCTCTGATCATCGCGCGGGCCTCGACGGCTTTGACCAACACCAAGGCAGAGGGCAATCGGGCTTTCGGTTTTGCCGGCAAGATTTTTCCTACGGCCGATGCCTTTCATGATGAGCTGGTGAAAACAGCCAATTTCTTCACCATCGAAGATTTGGGTGGCACCCGCAAGAAACACTATCTCGATTCCGTCAACACCAACGACATCATTCGCATTTCGCCGACCTTCACGGCGTTCATGAAAGGTCTTGAAGGCCTGGTCGTTGCGCGTGACTTCCCTCTGGCGGAAGGCAGCAATCTGCAGACCGCTTTGATTCGTGAACTCTATCCCATCAGTGAGCTTGGTCTCAAGCCGGGCGAGGCGGCCGTCACCCCCATCTGGTTGAAGATCGATGCCGCTGAGGGCATGCCGCGGATTGATGAAAGCGATTTTCGGGATGAGCTGACTCTTGCGAATTATCCGGACGGCCTGCGCTTCAGAATTTCCGTGGCCAGCGAAGGCAGCCGGTTCGGGGACAAGGCCTGGCAGACGATAGGATTTATAGATGTGGAGGACACGGTGGTGTCGGAAAGCTGTGATCATCGGCTGCACTTCGCGCATCCGCGGGCGCGGAAGAAGTGGTGACTCCTTCTGTTCCCTCCCGGATTTGAAGCCCCAAAGCCCTTGCCAAATCCTTTTTCTTGCGCGTGACATCAGCCAACGTCACATCATCCAGGACCTGCAGAAAAGCATCACGGGCCCGCTGCAAAGCGGGCTGCAGGCCACAGAGGCCTACGATCGGGCAGGTGTTGGTTGAGGAATTCAAACATTCCACAACTTCAAAGTGCGGTTCCATCCGGCGGATGACGGCGCCCATGGAAATTTTTTCAGGCGGCATGGCCAGACGAATGCCCCCATTGCGTCCGCGCGTCGTTTCAATAAAACCGAGCTGCCCCAGGCGATGAACGACTTTCACCAGATGATTCTGGGAAATGGCGAAGGCTCTGGCAATTTCTTCGATCGAAGAGCGTGTCTCCTGACCGACTGCGAGATGAATCAGAACGCGACAGGCATAATCCGCGTGCAATGAAAGCTGCATGTGCGTGCTCCAAAAAAATATTGGTTGCCAGCAGGAGATATGAAGATATATTAGAAATACATCTTATTTCAATCCTAAAGTGGAGCCTGCACTTCTATGGTTTCTTTGTATGAAAAGCTGGGTGGACAAAATGCAGTGGATGCCGTTGTTGAGACCTTCTATCGCAAAGTTTTGACCGATGAGCGCGTCATGGATTATTTTGATGATGTGGACATGGACGGTCAGATCGCCAAGCAAAAAGCATTTTTGACCATGGTCTTTGGGGGCCCGGTCTCCTATTCCGGCAAGGATATGCGTGACGGTCACCGCCAACTGGTGGCGCGTGGGCTCAACGACAGCCATGTGGATGCCGTGGTTGAACTGCTGGGCGCGTCCCTCGCCGAGCACGGCGTGAATGCCGACGACATTGCCCAAATTGCCAGCATTGCCAACAGCGTCCGCGGCGACGTTCTCAATCGACCCAACTGAGAGGGGTTCATGGACCTTAAGATAAAGTATCAGGGACGTGCCGCACCCTTTTCTCGTGGCGATACGGTACTGGAGGCACTGGAACGTTCGGGTGTTCCGGTTTCCTCATCCTGTCGGGCGGGAGCCTGCCAGTCCTGTCTGATGCGCGCGACCGAAGGCGTGGTGCCGGCAGCCGCGCAGGCGGGACTGAAAGAATCGCTGAAGAAGACCGGGCACTTTCTTTCCTGCATTTGTCGACCCGATCAAAACATAAGCTGTGAACCCGCTCACTCTGCGCCTTTTCAAGGGCCGGTCCACATCCAGGAGATCAGACCGATCGGCCCTGATGTGGTTTTGGTTCAATTGTCGAGGCCTGCCGCGCTGGAATTTATTCCGGGGCAGTTTGTGACTTTGAAACGTTATGATGGAGTGGCCAGGAGCTATTCCATTGCATCTCAGGCGACTCAGGATGATACGATCGAGATCCATGTGCGTCTCGTGCCCCAGGGGCAGCTGAGCAGCTGGTTTCATACCCAGGCTCAGCCCGGAGATGAACTCTGGCTGGAAGGGCCGAAGGGGGATTGCACCTACTATCCCGGCCAGCCCGATGAGCCTCTGATACTCGTGGGAACAGGCACCGGCATCGCTCCTCTGTATGCGATCGCACTCGATGCCTGTTTACAGGGGCATACGGGCCCGATCTCGATCTATCATGGAGCCCTTTCTGAGGAACGGCTCTATCTGGTCGATGAGCTGAGCACACTGATCAAATCGTACCCGAATGTGAACTATGTGCGCTGCGTCCGCAATGGTCCGGCTACGTCCCCGGTCAGGGTTGGTGAATTGAAAGACATAGTGATGGCGGAGCTGGCGGATCCAAAGCATAAGCGCGTTTACCTCTGTGGTGATCCCGGGCTTGTGCGCATTCTGAAAAAACACATCTTCCTCGCTGGTGTCAGCATGAATCGCCTGCATGCGGATCCTTTTGTGGGAACTGGATCGTAGCTCGACACTGTGATCTTCCCGTACACCCCACTTTGACCTGAGGCATGTTTTTTAATAATAAACACTGAACCTTACCAAATGTAAGAATTGGTTTAAGCTTTGCATTGTGGCCAATTATCTTCCCTTAAGAAGGTGAAAAAGGAACATAAAATGGCCACACCACCTATTCCAATTCTGTTGATATGCCTATTGGCAGTGCTCACGGCATGCGACTCCAAAAAGAAGCTGCAGAACAATCCCGAACAGACCGCGGATCAGAATTCAGATCAGGATCCGGTTCCACCCACGCCTCCTCCACCGCAATACATCGATTTCTCGGTCAAACTCATCGGTCTCGCCAATCTTGATCGTGACAATGGCCTGTCGGAAGATTTTTCCGCGCCTCTTTCCAGCAAGGAAAACGATCTTTTGGAATGGGAAATGCCGGAAGAACAGCGGCAGCTGATTGGGGAGGACGGCAAAATCCGTTTGAAACTGCCCGACGGAGGCAATCTCATTCGCGTATGGCACGATGATGAATTGGTGCTCGGGAAAGGTGGCGATCCGAGCTACGTGATCGAAGATACGGCGTCAATCGCGCTGAAATTTGACTTCGGTGGCTTCAATGCCGCCGGCAAAATCATTGTCGAACAGCTTGACAAGGACGATAAAGTCCTCGGAACGGGTCAAATCCTTCTGCAAGCGGCGCCGCTCATTATGAACCATCATCTCCAGCCTTCGGAACGGGTTTTTGCCCTGGAAATACCTGGCAATGAGGCCTTTATCACCAAACTGAAAGAGGTCCTGGGTGACCAGTTCACAGCTCTTTCCAGTACGACCTATGACCAGGACGTTTGGGTTCAGGATGAAATTGAATTCGCCACCAGTGTGGATGAAAAGGGAAAACGTCAGGATATCATCATCGACTCCATCCGGGATCGTGGTTTGAAGCCTCTGGCCTCGAATATCTCCAAACCGGAGGGAGTTATTAAAGCCTGGGGGAACCCCAGCCAGGCGACGACTTTTGATTCATTTGGAAACCTTGAGACGAGTCCACCCATTAAAGTGGATGGCGTCAACTATCCGTTTGGACGAATATACTACGGATCCAATGGAAAACGAGGGGAAGGTTTGAATCCTATCCTGGCTGATTTCCTGGCTTCCCAAACGATCCAGAAGCCTTTTGCCATCGACACGGCCTGGCTGTGTGTCGGGCACGTCGATGAAATTTCAAGTTTTGTTCCATACTCATCGTCCCCCAAAGGTTTTAAGCTCCTGCTCGCTGATGTCACGGAGGCCTATAAACTTCTGGAAAGCGTCCCGGCTACGACGGCCTTGCCGAAGTATACGCAACGCTATCGCTATGCCACTGTTGGAGCTATTTTGGCTGACAATGCCCTCCGAACTCTGAATGAGAATCTGCAGGCCACCATACTGGATGGCCTGACGGAAACCTTTAAGAAAGAGCTGGGTCTGGACGACACAGACATCATAAAAGTGCCGTCCCTGTTTGAAAATGATTCGTGTAATGATGGAACGTATGTGGCCCTCGTTCCGGGTATGGTCAATTTTCTGATTGCGAATGACAGCAACAACGTCCCGAACCTTTTTGTTCCGGATCCTTTCATCCGCGCCTCAACCACGAATCAGGCCGGAGATCCCTTTATCAAGAAATTCGCCGATTCCATGCCCAAGGACGTCGTTGTTCACTTTGTGGATGACTGGGAAACTTACCACCTGGCTGAAGGGGAACTGCACTGTGGATCCAATACGCAGCGTAAGCCCATCGCGGATTGGTGGAAAACGGAAAACCTGTTAACAAAAACGAGCGAATAAAAGCAGAATTTTTGGAGAATCCCATGTCTCATATACAGCGCGTCCTCGTACCTGGTGCATTAGGAATACTCTTCGTCATATTGTGCCAAAAGGTTTTGAAGGCCAACCAGACTGGCGAGCCGCAGGATCATAAATTTTATGCGCGTGGAGGTTATGCCGGTCAAGCGACTCCACCGGCCCCTGACGATCCGTCGGCTGGCAAGACCCCTTGGCAAACCCGGATCATGGCGGACATGGAGGCCTTCAAAAAAGAGAACAACAAGGACTACCAGGCCCTCATGGAACTGCGGCCAAGGATCACGCGCAGTCGTTCCCTGAAATTTATTGATGCAAGGCTGGCCCATCCCCGGGCGGCATCTGTCCTCCTTTATAGGCTGATGAACGATAATGCCAAACCTGAGGTCCGTGAGGCTCTGGTGGCGGCGATTTCACAAAGCTCAGGGGAATATGCCGATGCCATGCTGGACCTTATGGCGAAAGAGCCCGCGGCTGCGGTCCGCGCCCGGATGGTTTCCGTCCTGCGTCATGCCGATGAACAGGCGACATTGCAAGGGCTCCAGCTGGGATTCAAAGACCCGTCCCCCCTGGTCCGAGCCGCGGCGGCCCGAACCATAGGGAAACTGGAAAAGAACCCCCAGCTTTCCAATCTCTTGATGACGAACCTTAAGGATCAGGACTCCACTGTGCAGATTGCTGCGATCCAGTCGGCCCGGATCCTGAAGCTTTCGGAAGCCAGTGGCACCCTGGAGGCCCTGCTCAGTTCATCGAACCCTTCCGTTCGTCTGGAAAGTCTTTATGCCATCGGACAGCTGGCTCCTGACGTCCTGGGGCGAGTTCCCAATCTGGAAAAAGATGCCGATCATAAGGTTTCCTCAGCGGCCATCCGCTTGCGCCATGAGGCCGGTTTCAGAGGACCTCCTCCTCTGAAGTAAAGGCTTCAAGGGGTGACATAACCATAAGACAAAAGACTCGGCTGCCGCCCGGCGCGTTCGTAAGCGGCCTTGGCCCGCGCGAGTTCATCCTGGGCCGGCGAATCCCCCTGGATTCCATAAAGCCGGGCCGCGTTGCCCCCAAGGATCTGCTGTTTGATCGGACCGGTTTCCGATCCCAGCATGGGAAACCCAAATTTTTCATGAAGGTCCTGTGGCATCTCGATGCGGCGGAAGGCTTCAATCTGCCACTGCGGTGACCCATACCAGACCGAATCCGTGCCCCACAGCACATGATCCGCTCCCATGCCCTTGATCAGCGTTCCCACGAGCCCAGCCGCGTGCCGGGGGTGCGTGACCGCCGAGGTGGCAAACGCGGTTCCCAGCTCACCATAGACGTTGGATACACCGTATTTCTGGGGTATTTCGGCCAGGTCCGTGACCCAATCGATCCTGCCGGTTCGTTCGAACTCCTGCAGATGAAATTCCGGCAGCTGACTCATGGGTTTCAAGCCGGAATGATAAATAATGAAATTGAGCTGCGGCCAATCGCGAGCGGCCGGCCCCACATCGTCCACCCGGGCGAAGGGCCAGGTTTTGGGAAAGGCTTGCTGATAGTCGAGCGGCAGGAGGCCCTTATGAATACAGATGTTCCGAATGCCGGCCTTCACCATCTTTTCATAGGCGGGATACATCAGAGCCTCATCATCCAGACGCCAGGGAAAGGCTGAATCACGGAACGGATCCCCGATGGTATAGCCCTTCCAGCTGTCGGGATGAATTTCGGCGATCGCCCGATCGATCTCGTCCAGCCAGCCCGGCTGTCCTGGTGTGATAATAAAGTGCCCATAGAGACGTTTGGATCCGGCGGTGGCATTCACAATACTCCGCGCGCGAGCCAGCTCGTCGTTCGAGATGAACCAGTTGTCCTTGTTATCAGAGGGGGCACTGCTCAGCAGTCCGATTTTGGTATCGCTGTCGAGATAAATTTCCTTCAGAAAATTCTCGAAGCGCAGCATCTCAAAGGTGGTCTTCTCGCCTTTGATGGCGGGATTCAAAAACTGGGCTGCATACTGCCGAAGCTGCAAAATGCCAGGTTCATCATAATCATCGCTCACAAAATGCAGCTGAACATCAAAGATGAATTGATCTTTCAAACGCAGACGCCTTGCCTCCGCCTGATCCAGGTCATGCGCTTCCGCGATATCGGTGCGAAACAGCTCGCCGTAAACGGAATTCATCACGACAAAAGCCAGGGCCATGCCCGAGCTGGAACGCAAAAAGCTCCGGCGATCCAAGCCCATTTTTCGGGAATGGCTGTCGGCCTTTTCGCGAATCAGCGCGGCGACTCTTTTCTGATCCTCGGTTCGCGGCAGGGGATTGAATTCACCATTGGAAATAATCTGAGTAGGAATGGGGAGGGGATCTTTATCAAAGGCTGCGAGCGTGAGAGATTTTCTGATGCCGTCGTCTATCCAGCAGGACATGGTAACCTCCTTGAAGTGACAGATCCCCTAGTCATAACGAAATCAAATTCAGAGTGAAACTGGGGAGGTTACCAGGGCACGCTGTTTCCGACTCTTGCTTATAAAGTGAGCATTCAACTCGGCTAACTCTCTTCATTCCTATCATCTATGAAAATCTTGTCATGATCATTCATACTGGTTAAGCTCGTAGTACGATTTTATCGAGAGGAGTCACATGCTTTCGAAGCATGATTGCAGTCGAAGGGGTTTTTGCCGCCTTCTGGCTGGTGCATTGCCTTTGCTGTCGTATTCTCCCATGCCTTTGCTCGCCCAGGGTAGAAGGGAAAATGAACCTCACTTTTTTCTTAACTTCATCATCTCAGGTGGTGTGGATGCCAGCTACCTGTTTGATGCAAGACCGTTGCAAATGACCGACGCCGGAAAGATTCAAAACTATCTCTACAAGAATGCAGCGAGTGGCATTCCGGTCCTGAACGATCCCACTCCTTCGCGTTGGACGGGAACCAACGGCGGCACAACGCTGGTCACGCCTCTGGTTCAGAAGCTTGAACCCTGGCGTCAGCATTTTTCCATACTCAACGGCGTCATCATGCTGGCCAATGGACTCGTTGGGCACGGACAGAACATGTATTTTCTGTTCAACGGTCAGAGCGGAAACGGTTCGTCTTTCGTACCGATCGTGGGGCATACCCGCGGCGCGCCTCTGGATTCTGTTCATATCGGTGGGTTTGAAGGCGATGCGAATGAGCCTCCGCAGAATTTTTCGGGCAGTGTCGTTCTCAGTGCCGGTGCGGGTCTGGCTCTGGCTCAGGACCTGAGGCAGGGCCCTGCCCTCGATCTGTCCAGCCGAACATCGGCCTTTATCCAGCAGCGCCTCGCGGCCAATGGCTCAGGGAGCGGGCTTTTTTCCCAGGGATCCAGTAAACTCCTGGGCGGATTGCAGAGGGCTCCGCAACTTGCCGAAGCCTTGAAGTCGGTCAAGGACGATCCGGATTTGTCAGGTCTGGAGGCTTCTCTGGGTGTCGCGTTCCAGTATTTCACGCGGGGCGTCACCAACTGCATGACGATCATGGTGGATCATGATCCTGATATCGACACCCATGATGGGGGGAGCGCTCAGGATCAGTTGAGCAAATATCAGGTGATCGTTGACGAATTGGCTTTGATTTTCGACTGGCTCACGAAAACACCGCTCGATGCAACGAGCGGCCGAAGCCTTTTGGATGTCACCACGGTGATGATCAGCTCCGAGTTTTCCCGGACCATGCGCCAGCAGGGGCAGAAAATCGACGCCACCGGCACCGATCATAATCCTCTGACAAACACGGTGCTCTTGGCTGGGAAACGGATCCAGGGCGGCCTCATCGTTGGCGGCAGCGATCTGCAGGAGCTGGGTGCCGATGGTAATTTCGCCAATGTGTCCAAGGCGCATTTGAATCAGGATCCTGCGCTGATGAGCATCATGGGGCGGCCGCTCGATTTCGATCGCCTCCTGCCAAGGCCTGGTCTTCCTGAAACTTTTGTTCTCGAGGATTATCTGACCTTTCCCTCGGTCGTGAACACCCTCTTTTATCTGTCGGGTGTGAAGGAAGAGTCCTATTTCCGGGCCGGCCCTGGCAGTGCCCGGACGGCCCCTGTGTTGACCAAACTTCTCAAGAATGCTTGATGCAAAGGATGGATGCATGAGTTACCGAGCGCTCCTGATCCGGTTCATGGCAAGCTCCGCGCTCCTGTTCAGCCTGCCGGCCTGGAGTCAGACGGTGGAAGACCCCTGGGAAAAGAGCCGCTGGATTCATAAGGTGGCCAAGGCTTTGGGGCAGGAGGGCGGCCTCGGTGAAGGCGATCAGCTGGACCAGCTCCTGCAGATGGAGCGGGAACAGATCGTCGATACGTTCATGAACAAGCCTACGTTTGGCGACGCGAGCCTCGCGGCTTTCCTGCACTTTTTTGGACGAAGTGTTGATACGATCAAGTCGGTCGATCCCGAAGCCGCGGGATACCGTTACCATCCTATCGCGTTTGCTGTGCCGCAGGCCCTGGCTTCAGCTCGCAGCGTTTTGGACAATCGCGAGTTGGAAATGTTCGTGGCGCATCCGTCCCTGGTTCTTGCGGCCATGACAGCGCCGCAGTCCATTTTTGGTCCTCTTCCGGAGCATGAACAGCGAGCCAAAATTCTGGAGGTCATGCTCCGCACTGTCGATAGCGCCCTGGAGACCCTGGCTCAGGGGGACAAGCTGAAAACCTGCGAACAGCTCTATGACCTTTATCAGATCTTCAGCGATCAATTGGGATTTACCTACGCGGGTTTCGATCCACGTCTTGAGGAATTGATTCGCAGTGAATGGCTCGCCCTTCTGGTCGAGGATCCCTGGGGATACTCCATGCGTCCAACTCTTTGCAGCCGGAGTGATACCACCACCGTCGACCTTCATGCGCCGCTGGTCGCGATCCGGGGCGCCTGGCAGTCATTTTTTGATCAGATTCCCCTGGGCGGGACGGTAGAAAGCGTGAAGGACCTGATCGTCTTCACGACGCCGTCCACACTGCCTCCCTTGACCCAGGCTTTCACGCGGGAAGGATTCTGGGAAAAGTTGCGCAATACGTCCACCAACTTCAATCGCAAACGATCCGCCTACATGCTGCGCACCTACTTTTGCGATGAACTCGGTCCCATAGCCGTGGAGCCTTCGCAGCATTCCAGCGGCCGCCACGCCAGTGATCCCGCCTGTCTCTCCTGTCATTACAAAATGGATCCCCTCGCGGGCCTGTTTCGCAATTACGGGATGCAGGGCACTGATTTTGAGGGAATCGAACCCTTCATGTTTGACGACTTCATTGAACTGGAAGGCGAACGCCTCCAGTCGTATTACCGTTCCTGGAAGAATGAAAGCGATGAGTGGGTCGTCGGCTACTATGTGGAGCCCGGCGTTCCCCATCCCGGCTGGAAGGGGGATCGGCTGAGTGACTTTTTCGAATTCGCGAAAACGGCCAAGGATGTGCAGCAGTGCTTTGTTCGCCGCATGGCGGAGCACTTCGTCGGGCCAGCCCTTGCGTATGATGGAGCCTGGCTGAATGAGCTGACGGACGATTATATGCGTGCCTCGAACAGCGGCGTCGGTTTCAAGAATCTCGTGAAGCGTCTGGTTTTAAGTCAATCGTTCGCGACCTTCGATCCCGTGCCAGGAACCTGCTATGACGTGCCGGCCAACACTCCAGCCAATCGGCCTCCCTGCGTTGTGGCTTCCATCGTGCAGGGTAACTGCAAAAGCTGCCACAATTCAGGATTTTCCTCGGGCGGTCTGGACCTTTCGCAATGGGTCGATATCGGGTCAGGCGTCTTCAGTTTTCCTCACAAGAAAAATGGTGTGCAACTCGACCGTAAAGCCAGTCTGGAGATTTTGCGCAAGCGGATCACCGGCACAACATTGGGGCCCAAGATGCCGCCGGGTCGCATCATGGTTCCCACCGAGCGCCAGAAACTTTATGAATGGCTGAGCCAAATTCTGGAACAATGAGTTAAGGAATCGACATGAAAAGATGGTTGTCCACTTTCACGGTCTGCCTGCTGTTTGGATGTGGAACGCGCCAGGACGAAGGCCAGCGTCTGCATTCGGCTGAATCCGAACGCTGGAGTCGACGCACAGGGGAGTTTGAAGGCTATGAGGCGATCAATCGTTTGATTGAGAACCGATTTCTGGCAGCGGCGGCGAACGGTAAACCGCAATTCCGTATCGAGGAGATGGGGGGTCCGGGTATCTATGAGGTGCGCACGCTGCTCGGCTACTTTGATAACAGCAGCGACGTCAGCGCGTTTCGGGGCGGCGGGCCGAATCCTTTCAACGCCATGCTCTGGTATAACCAGATCGCAGTTTTTTCCAAGGCCATCGGTCGCATCTGCCTCCAGCTGCCGGCCAACGGGAAGCAGGTCGTTGTCAAAGGCAACGACGGGGACGTAACCTATACGTTGCAAGCAAAGCTCATAGGTTTGATACCGGATCTGTGCGAATGGAAGCAGCCTGATGAGATCATGAAGTCCAAGCTGTCGGAGCTTTGGCTGCAGGTTATGAGTTACGATGCACCCCGCGCAGAACAGGAGGCTTGGCTGAAGTTTTTCCTTGAGGGTGCGGATGACTTTGCTTCCAGCCAGGAGCGTGTCTCGGCCCTGTTTGAGACCATGCTGATGAATCCGTTTTTTCTTTTGCAGGAATAGCCCGTTCTTTAGGACTCACTGCCTTGCTTATTGATCGCGCGGGCAAGAAGGAACATACTTGAATATACATAGACCTTTTGCTTGTTCTTCATGAGTGGGGCCGCATAATCGGCAACAGTCTGCTTTTTGATAAGTTTAAAGCCAACGTCGCCGAGCCATTTATCGATCTCCTTTGGCGCCAATCCAAACAGAAAGGGCTCCCCAACCTTTTTCACATGTGCGTCTATGCGCTTACCGCCTGGAAAGCTCGCAGGATTTTCGAGGAAACCTTTGTCAAGGAAATTGAAAATGACTTCCATATGGTCGATGAGCTGAGATGCAATCCATGTGAGAAACCTTGCGAATGATTCCTCTTGCAGATAATAACTGACTCCCTCCATGAGGAAAAACGTAGGGACGGACTGATCCAAGCCATGCCGGAGTAAAAGATCATTCTGCTGAAGAAAGTCGCTTTCAAAGTCCAATGGTATCATCGTACTAGGGCTTTGGAGCCCTGCCTTCTGAAGAGTAATCTGTTTTTTCGCTTGCGTTGCGGGATGATCGAGTTCGAACCAGCGGATAGGCAGGTCTTTGGGAAAACGCAACGATCGGCTGTCATATCCTGCACCACAAAGCACCACCTGAATCCCGCCCTTCTGGGCGGCCTGCAGAAGGATCCTGTCGATGGCAGCTGTTCTAAAAACGAATTCTCCCATGACCCCTGGGAATTTTCGCTCATAGAACGAGGTCGTCCACGAACGAATGTGCTGTGAGCGACCCAAGGTAATCAGACACTTATTCAGGACTCCCAGGAAGAGGAAAGCGTAGGGGTCCTCGATGAGTCTTTGGTCGGGCGCACGCAAGGTTTCAAGTGCGCGCGTCGCCGCCGCTGATTCTGCCGTATCACTTGATTTTTGTTCTTTCATGTCTTCACACCGCCATGCTAAAAGCGCTTAATATGCCTATAACCAGGGCCACAAGCTGAGCCTCGGAGAATGGGCCTCGCCTGGGTCTTGCGGAAGACCGACGCCAGAAATCTATGATGAATCGAAAAGAGCCGTAAAGGATGAAGTACAAAGGCAGGAACTTGCCCCGTTCCGGCGTCGCCACAAAATAGAGGTAGGCAAAGACCGAAAGGTGAAAGGCCGACTCAATCAATTGAATAGGGATGACTGGAGCATCTGTGCGTTCACCACTGGAGAACTTCCTGCAACCACATTCCTTCCGGTCGAAAACCACGGGAGGGTATATAAATCCGAAGCGTGCGTTCGGTACCCCGTAACAGCATCCTCCCAAGAAGCAGCCGATCCTTACGATCCCAAAGTACAAAGGAAAGAAGAAAGCAGCGACATCCAGCGCATCGCTCACACTGTTGCCGAGGAGCAGATGGGCCATCACATAGGATGGGAGCACTACCAGAACGGTATCCTGCAGAAGCGAGCGGGACGCACTCCCCGTTATACGAGCTTTGAAACGTAAGTAAATTCTATGGCTTGCGATAGCGACGAGAATGGCAGCCAGCGTGGTTGGGAACGTGATGGCGATGCGATCCTGAACGGCAATAAATATAATCATGGCGCACGTGGCCATGTCACTCGCCAGAAAATAAGGATGATACGGCCGTCCAAAAACGGTAAGCGTGTGAGCCTTTCGAACCAGCGCTGACAGTTGATTTTGCATGGTTTTCAAGGTTTTTGTCCCGCTGATAATTCCAGATTTCCCTGGTGCAATCTCATATGTCCGCTTTGTATCCCTTCGCAGGTGAGCGCGCGAAGTGCGGAGAGGTTTTGCCCGAGGCCAACCGCAACCACAATCTCGGCGAGACGTTGGGCGCAAGGATTGCCGAGGAGACGCAGAGCTGCTTTGGACCCTGGATGGAGTGTCGTGACACCACCGACAGTTCCCAGCGCCATGGGGAGTTCGATTTCTCCTTCGAGGTCGCCCTCTTCATTTTTCCACCAGCGCGTCATGGGCTGATAAATACCATTGCGGCAGGCGTAAGCATGCGCGCCGGCCTCAGCCGCTCTCCAGTCATTGCCAGTGGCGATGACCACGGGATCGATGCCATTCATCACACCCTTATTATGCGTGGCTGCGCGGTAGATATCGTGTGCTGCGAAGAGATAAGCCTTCTCAATACGCTCGACCACATCGGGGCCGCTGTAGTCGCCATAGCCCAGGCTGTCCTTTGGAACCTTGCAGTGCGCCTTGGCGATCCTTTTATCGCATAGATTTGTGAGGATACGCAGCCCCATGCGGCAGGGTATCAGCTGCTGAATATTCCGGGCGAGCCGCTCACATACTGTGTTGATAAGGTTGGCACCCATGGCATCGCGAGTGTCCACATCGATGTGGATAACGAGTGACTGCAAGGGCTCGATGAAGCGCCATGAGAGATTCCGAGCGCCGCCACCTCGTGCAAGGAGGCGATCCTGACCTTGATTGGCCCAAGCGAGAAGTTCGCCGCGCTCCCGCTCAAGCAGGGAGTGAAAGTCAACGCCAGGATCAGGGTATAACTGAATCTGGCCCGTGCCGATCGGGTCTGTGCTGGAGGTCCGAAATCCGCCGCCAGCCCGGATCATCTTTGCGCCATGACTGGCCGCCGCGACGACGCTCGTTTCCTCGACCGCCATCGGGATGAGCACATCCTCTCCGTTTATCGTGAAATTGGTGGCGATGCCCAAAGGCAGGGAATACGTGCCGACCCCGTTTTCAATGAAGACATTGATAAGCTCGGCACTCAGATCGCCAAATCCGCCAATGTTCAGACCTGCATCAGTTTCCATGCGCATGGCGCGCAGAATGATCCCACGTCGTTCCTCGATGGGAAGGTTGTGAAATCCTGGAATTCGTGAGGAGAGTTTGTCGTCCTGGTCTGGGGCATTGTCCAGAGGGAAGGCTGGCTTTGGACTCGTCATGTTCGGTTCCCGTCCTTTTCGAAAGCTTCGCAAAGGTAAGATCGATCTTCCGCCTCTAAAGATTTGCCTGGCATTCAGTGGCGCGGCTGTATGGACGAGTGAACGTGATCGCTGAAAGTCCTACCTTATCGGATCAGAGCAGCCTCGGGTTTTTCTGTTTGTCACATCATTGGGTTGGATCCTGACCGGGACTTTTCGCAAGGTCAGGAGCTATTCGAAACTTTACAAGAGGTCAGTGTTAAGGTCGGCAATCCACACAAGTCCACTCAATTTCAGAGTCGCCGACAGGAACTGGCCGGTCTTCCATGGCCGTCAGCTGCAGATCCGCAAAATACACACGCTCGTCTTTTCTGGTTGCGGAGCCTGGACTGCTCCCGCCAAAGAATGTCGAGAAAAAGAGACGGCTCAACTTGAGCTGGTCGGTGGTCCGCATGGAGAAATCAGAACGCTTGTAGACCTCCTGGGCATCAATGGCAACGCGCACCATGCCATCGTTCTGACCAACACGATTGGCTTTGACTTCGATTTCGACGAAGGCCCAGCGCCCTTGCGGAAATGAGAAGGTACCGCGACCGAGAGACCATCCATAGACTTTGCCGGTCGTTGAATTTTTCTCAAGTTGAGCCTGCGGGTCGTTCGCCAGATGCTCATTGCCCGCCTGTGAAAAATAAGCGTAAACTTCACCCTTACAATTCTCGCGCCACATCAGACGCACGCTGAAGCCATTGGTCCCTGTCGGGGTTTCTCCCCCTGAAATCAGCTCGCCGGTGCTGGCAACTCCAGGAAGTTTTCCACCCTTGACGCAATCAAATCCTTCGCCGAAGCGATACCAATAGCTCAGTTTGATGCCGTCTGCGGGATGGCCGGTATCGACGACAAACTGTGTTCCACCGGGCTTTAAACCTACGCTTTTGGAGTAGGAGGGACTGGCCGTCCCTTTGGGATAAAGAACCTCCAGGACTTTTCCCGACCGTACACCCATCGGGTCGTGTAATACGCGTTCATTGGCGATGCCTTCCTTCAAGCGGCCGATTTTCTCAATGTTCCAGCCGTCAGGGAAATTATCAAACGTGTAGAGTCCCGGCTGCGACATTTCAGGAACGAGGGTGACCTCGCGTGCGCCATCATTCTGCAGATTTCCGCTCTCCTGGTCGGCTATAGGTTCAGAACTTCTGCCGTTTCCAGGGCTTTTCGCGTCCGGCTCATGACAGGCTCCCACACCAAGGACAATAAAAAGTCCATAAGACAGCATTCTTGATTTGAGCAACATGGTCTCTCCCCAAACTCCGTCAACAGGATTCAGACAACAGCAGTCAGCGCCTGAGGAACATTAGCCTGTTTCGGGCGATAGGGTTAAACCCAATTTTTCTTTACTATTCGATCGTAACCTGAGCGGACTTGATTTCAACCCCGAGGGAGCCGTTGGCCGTTTTTTCATAAATACGGTCCAGGTAGACCTCACAGGATTTCGCAGCGAGGCCTTTCTGATTCAGGATCAGGGCAACGGAAGCAGTATACGATCCTGCTCCATCCAATTTGTTTTCCCTGGTTTGACCTGGAAGTGTGGGCCGCACAGTGACGCCATTGGCCAGGACGCAGCTGATACTGGCATAGACCGATTTCAGATAACTCGCGTCCGCAACGAGAAAATCATCGGTCAGCAAATCCACAGTAAAATTAACCTCGAGGTTGTCGGTTGTTACGGTCGGCGGCTCCATTTCCAGGGAAAAATCAAAAATACGGTCGATCGAAAAGACGGCTTCGGACTTGTCATAGGTCTGATCCTCAGCGTCTTCGAATCGAGGCTGAACAGAAAGCTGCGTGTCGGAGACCAGAATATCGAAGTCGGGCGTCTGATCGTCATCGACGTCGACCGTGGCCGTGCTGCCATCAAAACCCGCCAACGACAAGCTGATGGGTGACTCAAAGACCACATAATCCTGGGTCACATCACAGGCATCATTCAGAAAGACCAGACTCCAAATCGTGAGTTTATCGTCGCTGATCGAATACCAGGTTTTTCGATAGGTGCCGTTGATAACGTTGTCCACCTCGCAGGTACTCTCCGCATAGAGGCGACTTTGATCCAGTTGAACCTCAGTCCCGTCGGGAAGCGTGGCGCTGATGACAGTGGACTCCGACTCATCTTTCTTCTCGGCGCAACTGATGGACAGGGCTGTGAGGAGCAGAACACTTGGAATGGCCTTCATGAACGTATCCTTCCGTGGAGAACGCAAAATGGAATGGCTCCCCTCATTATAGTCTCCGGGCAGCCTCACGGTAAGAATTGTGTAAATATTTCATTCAGAATCTGTCGCGCCCCCCTACATACCCGATTTAACCCGCAGAACCAGGCCCTTGCGCCCGTTTCCTGAAGACCTGGCAGCAACAGAGACCAGAACGTGATTCGACTGCCCCCCGAAAAAACTCGTAAATCCGCTGGGCATAGGAAATGCATAGGGCAATTTTTAAGCACACTTGTTAACGTAACCCATAGCTCGACCTCGAGCTGAGAGGAATGTATGAGCGCGTCCCATGCAAGCTATCGCATACTTTTTCTGGGAACATGTCTGCTCTTTCTTGCGTGCCAGAACCAAAGTCCGACGGGCCACCGGAGTGTCCCCACGGCAGGAACGCAGCAAGGCACTGACATCAATCCAGTCGAAGACGATGGGAATACCATCGCGGACAATGATGAGAATCCGACACCAAATTCCATGGATTCCACGGATAAGAAACCGGGAACGGACCCCGAAGTGAAACCGGCGACCTGTGCCAATGAAGTTCTGGGAATAGTGGGTGGAACGGCTGTCAAGACAAAGACGTTGCTGGCCAGGTCCACAGCACAGATTTATTTTCCCGATACGGATTGCACGGCAACTCTGGTCGGCCCCACGCAGCTGACAACAGCCGCTCATTGTTTTGAGCCTGGCGTCACGACTGCCGAGATGCGCTTTGGAATCGATTCCACCAAGCCTGACCTTGTCATTCCGGTTGCCAAATGGATCGTGCATCCCTCCTATGATAATCAGTTCCGTTATGATGCGGCGGTCGTAACACTGCAGAAACCCGTGCCGGCTGAGCTGGTTCCGGTGCCGATTGCCAAACCCGAGGAACTGTTTGCCGGTCGGGACGTGATTTATGCGGGTTATGGCACGCTCTCGGAAACAGGACAGGTCGCCGGCACTCTCAACTGGGTCTCGGTCAAAGTCGAATCGGTCGCTGCGAACAATCCATCGTTCGATACGGTGATCAACGGCAAAGGAACCTGTTATGGTGATTCCGGTGGTCCCGGCTATATCGTGGACGAGGCCACGCAATGCCTCAAGGCTGTCGGAGCCACATCCACAGCCAGCCAGAAATCGCCAACAGGACTCTGTGGCGAAGGCGATACGACCACGGACTTGACCCGTTTGCAGGGCTGGATCGCAGCGAGCTTTGCCGCGCTGGGCGCGCCCCTGGAAGGACTCAATACGAAGGACGGCAGCGAGGCGGCTGCCGCCCAGAACGTTATTGTTACAGCGACGAACTAAAAGACTGATGGGGGTCATCAGTCAGGACCCTTGATGACGAACCAAAGGCCGTATTGAAATCCGCCATCTGATTATGAGCATAACACCAGAGCCAGGTTTCCCCTGGCTCGAAGGATTGAATCACCGGGTGCTTCGTTTGGTGATAATGTTGCGTCGCATGCTTGTTTGGGGAATCATCACAGCATCCGACATGCCCACACGCCAGGCATAGTCTGAGGTGCATCCAGTCATCTCCCGATTTCAAACATTCCTCGCAACCTTCGGTCGTATGGGGCGTCACAGGACTTAGCGTCCGAAAATCCTTGCATAGAGCCATGGCTACTCACCCTTTTGTTAAGCGTGGGAAGTTAATTGCATCGCGCCAGCGGGCATCCCGACACGCAACATCGTAGTCTCATCGTGGATCCATGGAAAGTGACGAAGGCATCGTGGGTGTAATTTTTTGCTCCAGCTCATGCATAACGTGGTGCGGTGAAGGGCCCCGGCAGGGGCCCGCAGTCAGGCGGGACATTCGCGCATCCGCGTTTCTGAGCTGCGGATGTCAAAACTCAGTGCGCCCGGAACGGCGAACAGAGGGAAGGAGTCAACGGCACCTGGACCGAGGGCGGTGATGGCCAGGGCAAGATCATGCTGCCGATGCAGGCGATCTTAAGGCTCACGCCGCTGGACAGAAACCCAAGGCCAAGGAGGTGTTGGCCGCAGGCCATGGCCAGCATGAATACCGCGGCGATGCCGACGCAAGCGCCTTGAATACATTCGCGGGTGGATCCCCAGGCGAACGCGGCCGTAAAGAGAATCGCCGCGTTTGAGATGATACCCGGTCTGATCCACCATCATCATCGCGAGCAAAATTCGGACCGCTTGAAAAAATCGAATCATTTTAAGAGCGCAGATGATTCTCTGCGGGATTTGACGCTGAGAGCTGATCCATCAGCGCCAACAGTGGGTCGCTCCGGACGCATTCAGTGCTGCCTGGGAAATGCGCGCGCATACTGGACCGGAACCAGTCCTTCCGTTTTCGCATGCAGCTCCTTCTGCGCGCGGAGGGGCCAGTAGGGATCGCGCAGAAATTCCCGCGCAATGAACACGAGATCCGCCTGTCCACTGCGAATGATCGCATCGGCCTGCATCGACTGCGTGATCATGCCGACCGCGCCGGTCGCCATCCCGGTTCGCCGGCGGATGGCATCCGCAAAGGGCACCTGGTAGTTGGCGCCGACGGGAATACGGGCCTCGGCAGAAACGCCACCGGAGCTGCAATCGATGATGTCGACGGCCTCATCCTTGAGCAGGAGCGCCAGCGCAATGGAATCCTCGAGCGTCCAGCCATCCTCCACCCAATCGGAACAGGAAAGTCGCACGGAGAGTGGCAAGGACTCCGGCCAAACACCACGCACGGCGCGCACAGTTTCCAGCAGCATACGACAGCGGTTGTCGAAACTGCCCCCATAGGCGTCCTGCCGTAAATTGCTGAGTGGCGAGAGAAAACTATTGAGAAGATAACCGTGCGCCGCATGCACTTCAAGAGACTGAAAACCGGCCGCAAGAGCCCGCTCCGCAGTTTTCGCGAAAGCCTGGACCATGAGCTGAATCTGCTCCACGCTCATGGCCTCCGGTGCGGGATAGCTGTCGCTGAAAGCCAGAGGACTCGGCCCGATCGTGGTCCAGCGGCCTTCCGCGACTGTCAACTCCTGATCACCGAACCATGGAGCTTTGCGACTGGCCTTGCGCCCGGCGTGCGCAATCTGAATTCCCGGCACGGAACCCTGTTCGCGGATGAAGCGGACACAACGCGCGAGCGGTTCGATATGAGCATCCGACCACAGCCCAAGATCCCGGTCGGTGATGCGGCCTTCAGGAGTTACGGCCGTGGCCTCCACAACCACCAGCCCGGCACCGCCGACCGCCCGACTGCCGAGATGCACCATGTGCCAGTCGTTCGCAAAACCTTCATGACAACTGTACTGGCACATCGGTGAAACTCCGATGCGATTGCGCATGGTGATGCTGCGCAAAGGAAAGGGTTCAAAGAGATGGCTCATGCGTGGACTCCTCGTGTGTTAAGGAAGATCAAGCGGGCCGTGCAGCACGCAAACGATCGGATAATGATCGGAGGGCAGCTGGCGCCGATCGAAAAAACTGGTCGGCAGCATGATCTCCTGGTCCTCGTTTTCAAAGCGATAACGGTAGACATAGGTCTGATCATGATCGAGCTGCACCCGCAGGGATTTCGGCAGAAAGATATAGTCGAGCTGCTGGGCGTGCAGTTTTCGATTGATGAAGGTCACATGGGTGAGGCGCTCATGTTTGGGACGACCCACCAGCCTCAGCACGTCCTCCAGATCCGTGTGCTTATAGATGGGAATAAACTCCGGTGCGGTTTCATCACGGGACGCATTGCCGTTGAAGTCGCCCATGATCATGACCGGGGCGCCGTGCTCTTGCTGCAGATTCGCGTAAATCTCGATCAGAGCCTTCACTTCCGCCGCCCGCCGCACCTGGCCGCCGGGATCGATGCCTTCCATGTCAAAGCCCGATTTCAAATGGACCATCAGGATAATGAGGAGAAGCTCCTGCTTCTCATTGCGCACGAAGAGGGCGGGAATATCCCGGGAAAGACGCCGCTCCTCGGGCTTGCCAAGGTCCATGTAACCCGCAGCCTGCGCAGCGATATGAAATTTCACGGGATCATCTTCATGCGGATAGGTGAAGGGCACACGCCAGTGCTGATGCGTGAGCAGCTCCACCTTCAGCGGCAGGCCCTTTTTCACCAGAAAACCGTTTTCAATGCCGCGATGCGAAGAGGAGGGAATCAGGAGGACGTCATAGGCATCGTGCAGGAACCATTCATTGAAACGCAGGAGGGACCCGTGGCCGCCGACTTCACACATGCCGATGATATCCGGGTCTTCATCCGCGATCATCTGGGCCATGCCACGCAGCTGAGCCAGGGATTTCAAACGCGTTTCATCCTGGGCCAGGAGCTGCCACTGCTGCTCGGACAGTTCCTCCAAATCGCTTTTCGAAATGTCATAGGCAGGATTCAAAAATAGATCCTGCGCGTTATACGAAACAAGTTTCAGCTGATGCGGCCAATTTTTCCCAGACACGGATACCCTTCCTCGCAAGGTGACAAGTCAAAATCCTTGTGATAAACGTGGTCCAGCTGGAGCCACAGGGAGGCAGGCGATGGCTGATCAAAACCGCCGCTATCTCAAAGATCGCGCGGATCCTCGCAGCCCTTTCCAGGTGCTGCGCAACCGAAGAAAGGGATTTCTGCCGGAATGGACAACCGCGCACAAAGGTCAGGTTTATGTGGCCAGCTGCGACGGCTTGAAGAGTGGTGTCTATAAAATAGGCAAATCCACGGATCATTTCAGCCGACGTTCCCAGGCCCTTTCGCAGCCGACCGGCGCCCCCGGCTTTTATTTTCCCGTCTACCGCTTCGAAAGCGATCTATTCGATCAACTGGAAAAGGATATCTTCCAAACTCTGCAGGCCTATCGTCTGCACCGCCGCAAGGAGTTTGTCGAATGCCCCCTCGAGCAGATTGTCAAAAACCTGCGCAGGAGGCAAAGGGAATGTGCACCTGAACTGGGATTTGCGGAGCACTTTTATTATCCCATCGAGGAATTCGAAGCCTTTATCACAGAGCTCTACCAGGACCTGCTTCTGCATCCGGGGCCCGAGAAGTGGCCTTTGATCTGCATCTTTCTCTCCCTGATCACCGGCCTGGCCCCTGCGGACGTGCTCATCCGGATCGGGCATCAAAGGGAGGCGCTGCCGCCGCTCCTCGGGGGGCTGATCGCAGCGGATGATGTGGTGTGGCTGACCGCCTATCTTCGCAGTCTTCTGCGTCATGGGCATGTTCCCTTTGCGGAAGATCTGGAGGATGAGTCTCTGGAATGGTCACTCGCGTGGCTGGAGGAAAGGCTTTGGGATGCCATCCATGCTTCGCCCTTTTTGCGAAAAATCCAAGCCTTCAGTGATCTGCCTTCGACCGAAAGTTTTTGCCACATGCTTCACCGCAAGGCCTGTCAGTACTGGGGCGAAGAGCTGCCCGAAGCCCACGCGGACCTGGAGCGTGCTCTGGAAAGGATGCGCTCCCGCCTCGACTTCCACTTTATTTAAGCCCCGATTCGTCCGATGAAACCAGGGACATGGCAAACCAAGGACAAGCATGCAGCCGCCGGGTTTTTTGCGCAATCAGCTGGGCGAACAGGAACTCACCAAACTGGTGAGGCAGGCCGCGATTTTTTGCTCCATCATGTACCTGCCCTTTTCCTATATATACCCACTGGTCCTGGGACCTCAGACCGTCGACCCTTTTTGGGAACGCCTTGTCCTGTCGACGATCGCGTTGTTTGGCCTGCTCCTGCCGCGCTTTCCGCAAACCCGTCCATGGATCCAGGCTTTCATTTACGGACTCTGTTTTCTTTTCTCGGGGCATCTTTTCTTTCTGGTTTGCCGCAATGACCTGAATGTCGCTTATCAGTTGGGCTACATCTGTGTGGTGGCGCTGATTGCTTTCTATCTGGATACGAATATCATCTTCTGTCTGTATGTCCTCTACAACGGCCTGCTGATCGCGGCGTCCCTCCTGTACAAGGTTTCCTACGACAATCTCCTCTTCGGCATGATCATCGCCACGATCCTTGGCATCGATTGGCTGGCTCTCATGTCCCGTCTGCGGGTGATGAAATCCTTGCGGGAGAGTCGCGCCGAAGTCATGCATAAAAATCGGAAGATCCAATCCATCCTGGAAAACATTCAGCAGGGGGTTCTGATCATTGAAGATGCCGACGGCCGGATCGGCGACGAATGTTCGACTTTCCTCTATCGCCTGATGGATGGCAGGAACCCGGATGAACTCCGGAATCTCCGCCAAATCCTGGAACGCACGCAGCTCACTCAGGATCAGGTGGAGCAGGTGCTATCGGTCGTTTGCTGCATCATCCATGAAGATGAAGTCTCCTTTGCGATCAACTATCATCTTTTTCCAAGGACCCTGATTGAAGGACGGGGACAGGCCACCCGGCAGCTTGAGCTGGACTGGAATCCCATCATCGACAGCCGCGGCCGGGTCAGTCACATCCTGGTCTGCATTCGGGATGTCACGGAACTGAATAAGTTGCGGCGCGATGCCGCCCGCGGCCAGCAGGAATTCACGCTGCTGGCTGAGCTGGTGAATATTCCGCGGGAGCGGCGCGGCAACGCCCTGGATTCGTCGGCGAATCTTATGGAGCAAATGATCACAGTGCGTGAGGCGTCCCCGATCCTCCTTCTGCGGCTTTTGCATACCTTGAAAGGCAATGCGCGCACGTTTGGGCTTTTAACCCTGGCCCAGGCAGCCCATGATTGCGAAAGCCAGATTATGCAGGGCCAGGCGTCAGGACCGGAACCCCTGGAACCGTTGAAGCGATTGGTGCAGGACTATCGCACGATCGCCGAGCACAAGCTGGATCATCAAAGTCAGAGCCATCATTATGTATCCCTGCCGCGCGATCAGTGGAAGGCTGCCGTGGCGGCCCTGGATCACTTGCCATCTCATCAGCGTCAGGGTCTGCAGGCGCTCTATGATCTTGTGCAGAGTTCCCGCACGCAGACGTTCCAGAATGTTCTGGCCCCCCAATTGGAAAGTCTTCCGCCATTGGCAGCAGAACTCGGCAGGAAAGCGCCGGTGGTGCATATTGAAGATCCTGGCTTTCAGCTGCAGCCGGAGGGTGCTGAACTGATCCACCATGCTTTCCTTCATCTTTTACGCAATGCCCTCGATCACGGCATTGAAAACCCGGCGGACCGGCAGAAGGCGCAGAAGCCATTGGAAGGCCATATCTGGTGCATTTTAAAGGACGCGCATGAGGGACTCGAAATCCATGTGCAGGATGATGGTCGCGGCTTGAACCTGACCGCCATCGAACAGAAGGCACGCGTCAACGGCCTGATCGCGGCGCATGAAGTGATGCCCCCCCAAAAGATCGCAGAGTTCATTTTCCATCCAGGCTTTTCCACCCGGGACGCCGTGACAGAGATTTCAGGCCGCGGCGTGGGCCTGGATGCCGTGCGCGCGATGCTGGAACAGGCTGGTGGTGGCATTCGCATCGTTCTTGAGGACGTCACGAAGCCTGATTCCGTTGCGTTCCGCTTTATCCTGCGCCTGCCGTCTCAGTGCGTGACACCCCGAATGCCCTTGACGGCATAACCCATATAGCCGAGGCGCAGACTTTCCGTAAACTGAAACGCAAAGTCCGGATGCACCCGCCGCCTCAAAAGCGAAGCCCAGAACGGCCATTGCAGAAAACGGGGGCGCAGGCCTTGAAAGGCTTTGACCTGAAGTCCCGCGAGAGCAGCCATGGTTGATAATTCCTCGGGCTTGATAAAGAGATGCCAGACGTGAAAGTGCTTCGGACAGTCGCGGGCGATCAACTCCACGGCATGTATGGCCAGAAATTTTGCGGGCAGCGTGCGGTTGAATGTATAAAAAATCAAAAGACCCTGGGGTTTGAGCACGCGGGCCGCTTCGGCAATGGCGCGTGCGGGTTCATTCACATGCTCCAGAAAATCCATCATCAGCACGGCATCGAAAGCACGATCCTCAAAGGGCAACCGATACGCATCCGCGCTTCTATAGGCGACGCGTGAATTCTTCGGTGCGTGACGGCGCGCCACCGCCAGGGATCCGGCCGACTGATCGATGCCGGTCACGCGATAGCCATCAGCCGCCAGGCCGTTGGACAGAAAGCCGGCGCCACAGCCGACGTCGAGCACACGCGCGCCGGGGGCGAGCTGATTTTGTTTGAAAATGCCTCGCACATAATCAAGTTTCAAGACGGATTCGGCCCTCAGAAGGGCGATGATATGCTCATCATCATTGTACCAGCGTTCGCCCAGGTCGTCGTAGAACTGATTGTTCACCGCGGGTTCGGCTATGTTTGCGGTCATGGTAAACATTCCAGTAGAGATGTTGATAAAGACCCCACACCAAAATGATGGGAGGCAGCATTTTTAAAGTGGGATGATGCGGCTGCAGAAACCAGATCAGACCTGTTGTCAGAAGAATGGGACCATGCAGGACAAACAGCAGAGCATGGCACCATTGTTCGGCGCCGCTGCAGGCGGAAGCGTGAATCCACTCATCCTTGGTAATAAAAACGCAGGATGCGAAGGCCAGGCCTCCATAGACAGCAAGCCAGGTCGGTGTTGGTGTGAGAAAAGCCGGCACCAAAAGGGCCAACAGAAAGAGGCTGGTATCAGCCACGTGTCCCCAGCGTTCAAACGGGGGCAGGCCGCGGCGGCGATGGAAAACAAATTCATCCATCACCATGATCATGCCTTGCATCAGGACCAGACTGAATAAGAGTATACTCAGGAACACCTGCATGCCGTCTCCCCTCATCAGACATCCTTAGCCAAAAGATTCATCATCAAAGTCAGGCCCGGTCCAAAGGCGAGGGAAACGATGCGTTCGCCGGCTTTCACACGAGGATCGGCCTGCATGGAAGCCCAGATATAGGGGAGGGTGCTGGATGACATGTTTCCATATTGATGCAAAATCATCTTGCTGTGACGCACCGCCTCGTCATCCAGCTCCAGATTGCGCTGCACGGTTTCAATAATCAAAGGTCCACCGGGATGGACGGCGAAGCGATCAATGTCATGAATCCTCAGTCCATGCCCACTGAGAAACTGGCTGACGTTATCTTTTAAGACTTCACCAATTTTCAGCCCCACTTTCCGGCTCAACACCATACGAAAGTGGGAATCCCCCGGCCGCCAGGTCATGCAATCCGTGGAATCCGGAATCAAGGTTTCCGCATGATCGAGCAGCGCCAGGCATTGCGGTGATCGGTGGCGACTGAGATCCATGCGCGCCGCACCATCCGCAAAGAGGATATTCGCCACGATCTGATCCGCTTCCGAGGCGCTGGGGGCCAAGTGCAGACTGCAAAACTCCACTGAGAAAATGCTGACCGTCCTGTGATTGTTCTGACTACGCAGCAGTTCGGCCGCCAGATTCAAGGCTGGAACGGATGCATAGCAGCCCATGTGCCCGAGCTTTAAGAGGCGGGTTTGGGACTGCCAGCCCTTGTCGAGGAGAAGTTTTTGGGCCGTGTAAGGCGCATCGTAGCCAGTGCAGGAAACTTCGATGCAGTAGGCGGGCGCCTCCGTCGCATCCTGAAAAGCTGCACGAGCCATTGGTAATGCCTGCTCCGCAAATATCTGCATGCGTCGTTCCAAGGGCGGCGCCATCCAAGGTGTCGCTGTTCCATCCACGCGACTGTCGTCTTTAAAGAGCACCATGCTCCTCCAATCGTCATGGCTGTAGTCGCGCAGGACAGAGCGGCGGAAACCGATGCTGGCATTGCCGAGGAAACGTTCATAAAGCTGCAGACCCCGGTTCTGTTTGGGCTCGTCCCCCTGGTTTTCCGCCTTGCTGCGCTGCAAGGCCTTCATCAGCCACCCTATGGCTGCTTTTTGTTCCAGTCCATACGGAGCCTCAACAGGGACGATGCGATTGAGATAAACCATGGCCATCCACCTGACACTTGGACATTGATGCGGAGCTGCCGCTCGATCACGGCCGTCCCCGGAGCGAGTGCAATATACGGACCTTATATTGAAAATAGAAAGCGCGGCTGATTCATGGGTTTGAGATCAAACCCATGAACCCCTGGGGTATTGTCACTATGATGGCTTAACGGCCGGGAACGCCAGCGCCGCCCGAAGCATTGGATTGATGCGTGCGATGTTCGCGACCACGGTGACCACCTTGGCCTGAAGGCCCTATGTTTCCGCGTTTGTTGTCATGGCCTTCGTTGACATCCACTTGAAACTGACGATCGGCGGCTTCATCCTCATGCAGCTGCTGGGCATGCTTGGTTGGTTCGCCGCCGGTGTTATGTTTGCCTTTCTTTTTCTGTGCCATGGTCGACTCCTTTGTGAAGAGACCCTTCATGAGCCTTCGCTTTTTGGATTGCAATATGCAGGCCGTGTCCCAGATTTTCTTCCAGCCCACGGAGGTTTTTATGCAAATGTCACTGTTCAACGGAGCCCTGGCCGGCCTGGTGGCCACTGTGCCCATGACGGGTGCGATGTTTCTGATGCGCCGCTGGCAGCAGCCTCAGGTGCAATCTCTGCCGCCTGAAAAAGTGGCTGATGGAATCGCAAAAAAACTGGAGGTGGATCAGGACATGGACCGTTCTGAAAAAGCAGCGTTCACCTGGCTTTCCCACTTTGGTTTTGGCACAGGAACCGGCGTTTTGTATCCACTGGTGACACCCAAACCTGAGGAGCAGAGCGTTCTCAAAGGCATGCTCTTTGGTCTTGGTGTATGGACAGTCAGTTATTCGGGCTGGATCCCGGCTGCTGGCATTCTGCGCTTCCCCACCAAACAATCCCGGTCCCAGGTCGCCCTTCAGATCATGACGCATCTGGTCTGGGGCGGTGTGCTCGGAGCCCTCACACCGCGTCTGCGATTGCGGTAAATCATCCTCCTCTTCGTCATGAACCCGGCTCGCACCCGGATTGCGCGTAAGCCTCAAGCTGAAGCAAGCAGAGGTTCACGAAGTCCGGTAGAGCTGGACAGGTGAGTTTTGTAGCTCCCCCTGTGTTGATTGAACTGAAGAGGACGAACATCATGATTTTTAAGAAACAGAGAACCCTGCCCCTGCTCCTGAGCAGCGTCGCTGCTCTCACCACCCTGAATGCCTGCGGAAAAAAAGCCGAAAACAGTGATCTCGATATCGTCGGTGGTCGCCGTGTGACCGCCCAGGATAGCGGGCCGGAAAAGATCTCAACCGTTGGCCTGAATGGTTGTACAGGAACCATCATTGCCAAGGATTTGATCCTGACGGCGGCGCACTGCTACGATAACTCCGTGCAGGGCGGTTATGTGCTGTTTGGGATTCAATTCAATGGCCGCGATCGCAAGATCATAAACATTGAAAAGGCCACCGTGAATCGGGCCTATACGGATCCGCACAATGATGTGGCCATGCTGAAACTGGCCAGCGATATTCCTGCCGGTTATAAACCCGCAAAACTTCTGCCCGCTGGTGTTTCCTTGACCAATGGTCAGACCGTTCGTCAGGCCGGTTATGGTAGTGACAACACACCGAATTCCTTCGGTACCTTGCGCACTGTCGACAGCCGCTATGTGGGTCAAGGCAGTCGCGGTTCCTTGAGCGTCCGCAATGGCAGCACCGCCGCCTGTAGTGGTGACTCCGGTGGTCCATTGTATGTGCAGCAGAACGGTGAATGGTATGTGGCCGGTATTGCCTCCACAGCCTACATGGATGCTCAAAGACGTTGCGTCGGCGGCAACGAGTATGCGAGCGTCAGTCAGAACTACAGTATGATTCTTGATATGGCCCGCCAGCTGACTGGCCGTCAGGATCCTTTGGGAAGCGGCAACGAAGCACCCAAGCCAGATCCAGATGATTTGAATGATCCAACGAAGCCAGCGAAGTTCCAGCTCCTCGGCGAGCTCACCGAGCAGGGTGATCGTCTGGTCATTCAGGCCAAGAACATCTCAGGTCGTGCGGTACGCAACTGCGAATTTACTCTGACTCCTATTCGCAGCTTCTATGGCTTTTATCGCGTATCGTATGATTTGACCTTCAGGGTCAGTGAGTCCGCGGCGGATCAGGTTCTGAATCTGACCTTCCAGGACCCTTATGCGAACGACAGTCGTCTTGGCGAAATCGAAGAGTATTCCGTTAAGAAGACCTGTCAGGAATAAGAACAGACCCTTGATCTTCATCCGCCGCTCTCCCTTGTGCTAAGATCCGAATGCCTAGGCAAGGGAGAAGGCGGATGAACGATCCCAAGGAAAAAGGCTTTGTTCGGGTTCGCGGCGCTCGCGAACATAATCTCAAGAACATAGACGTGGATATTCCACGTGATGCTCTGGTTGTCTTTACCGGTGTCTCGGGTTCAGGAAAATCCTCGCTGGCGTTCGGAACGCTGTATGCCGAAGCCCAAAGGCGTTATCTGGAATCCGTTTCACCTTACGCCCGGCGCCTCTTCAATCAGATGTCCGTGCCGGAAGTCGAATCCGTGGAAGGGCTGCCGCCAGCCGTGGCTCTGCAGCAGCAGCGTGGATCCCCAACCACCCGATCCTCCGTGGGAACTGTCACCACTCTTTCCAATCTTCTCCGTATGCTCTATTCCCGCGCCGGAACCTATCCTCCGGGTCAGCCTTTGATTCATGCCGAAGGATTTTCCCCGCATACTCCGGAAGGAGCCTGTCCCAAGTGTCAGGGCCTCGGTCGTATTTATGATGTTACCGAACAATCCATGGTACCGGATCCGGATCTCAGCATCCGTGAACGGGCGATTGCCGCCTGGCCTCCCGCCTGGCACGGGCAGAACCTGCGCGATATCCTGGTCACGCTCGGCTACGATATCGACAAGCCCTGGCGGGAGCTGCCCAAAAAGGATCGTGACTGGATTCTCTTCACCGATGAACAACCTTCCGTTCCGGTTTATGCGGGATACGAAGCGCACGAAGTGAAACGGGCGCTGAAACGCAAGGAGGAGCCGAGTTACATCGGCAATTTTTCCAGCGCCCGGCGTTACGTGCTGCACACCTTTGCGAATACGCAGAGCCAGCTCATGAAAAAACGCGTGTCACAGTACATGGTGTATCAGGACTGTCCCACGTGCCACGGCAAACGCCTGCGCAAGGAATCGCTGTCAGTGACCTTTGAGGGCATGGATATCGCCGAACTTTCCCTGCTGCCGATGAAGGCTCTGGGGCAAATCCTGGAACCTTATGCCGAGGGTCGTGCGCCGCGTCTCAAGACCCTGCGCCGCGAGCATCCGGAAATCGCTCTGGTGACCGAACGCATTGCTGCGGATATCCTTGGGCGTTTGCAGGTGCTCCTGGATCTGGGACTCGGTTATCTGGCCCTGGAACGCAGCACGCCCACGCTGTCGCCTGGTGAATTGCAGCGCCTTCGTCTCGCCACGCAGGTGCATTCCCATCTGTTCGGTGTGGTCTACGTGCTCGATGAGCCCTCCGCCGGACTGCATCCCGCGGATACCGAAGCCTTGCTGCGGGCCTTGGCGCGATTGAAGGCCGCGGGCAATTCGATCTTTGTCGTGGAGCATGAACTTGAAATCATACGCAAGGCGGATTGGATTGTGGACGTGGGTCCGGCCGCGGGACAGCTGGGCGGAGAAATTCTTTATAGCGGTCCGCTCACAGGTCTTGCGCAGGTGGAGGCTTCACAAACGCGGCGGCATCTTTTTCAGCAGAAAAATGCTGATCCCCGCACACCCCGCAAGGTCAAGGGCTGGCTGCACCTGACGGGTGTCACCCGCAATAACCTGAAAAACGTGGATGTGGATATTCCCCTCGGCGTGCTGGCCAGCGTCACCGGCATTTCGGGATCCGGAAAATCGAGTCTCGTGAGCCAGGTCCTGGTTGAGCTTGTGACCAAAGCTCTGGGCCTTGATCTTAAGGAAGAGGATGGGGAAGGGGAGGAAATCGAACGCACGGAAGTGGTCACTCTGGGCGGTGAAATCAAAGGCGGCCTCGGCGGTATCAAACGCCTGGTGCGCGTCGATCAAAAGCCGATCGGTCGCACGCCGCGCTCCAACCTCGCCACCTACACAGGCCTCTTCGATCCCATTCGCAAACTCTTCGCCGGGACAAAGCTGGCCAAATCCCGCCGCTATGATGCCGGACGTTTTTCCTTCAACGTCGCCAAGGGCCGTTGTGAACATTGTGAAGGGGAGGGCTTTGTCATGGTGGAGCTGCTGTTCCTGCCCAGCGTCTATGCCCCCTGTCCCACCTGTCAGGGAGCGCGTTACAATGCCCAAACGTTGGAAGTGAAATATCGTGAGCACAGCATCGCCGATGTTTTGGGCATGACTGTGGATCGGGCCTTTGAATTTTTTGCCGACGAAGCCGCTGTCCAAAGGCCGCTTGAGGTCCTGCGCGAAGTGGGGCTGGGTTATCTGCGTCTCGGACAGCCCGCCACGGAACTTTCAGGCGGAGAAGCGCAACGCATAAAACTTGCAAGTGAACTCCAGAGGGCCACGCGTGGTGCCACTCTTTATGTGCTGGATGAGCCCACCACCGGATTGCATCCTTCCGACGTGGAGCGTCTTCTGATTCAGCTCGACCGCCTGGTCGATGCGGGGCACACCGTTGTTACGGTGGAGCATGATATGGATGTCATCCGCCGCAGCGACTGGATTATCGATATGGGCCCGGGGGCCGGGGATGAGGGCGGACGCGTAGTGGCAGAGGGAACGCCCGAGGCGGTGATGGCGGTGAAAGGTAGCTTAACCGCCCGATATTTAAGATCTTAATTAATATAGACAAAAGCTATCGGGATATTGAATCTTAATATTTTATTTCTATGAAGAGAAGGACGATTCTATTCATGTAAGCCCGGTCTGCCTTGTGACCCGGCTGGAAAGGAATGGAATATGACACCCTTCATGCTGGCCACCCTGGGTGGTTTGATATCTTTTGGTTCGACCAGTTTCGGTTCGGCTCTGGCCATGCTGCGCCTGCCTGGAAAGCGTTTTGAATCCTGGCGTCTGCCGATCGATTTTGCGCTCGGGCTCATGATTTCAGCGGTCGCGTTTTCGCTGGTCGGCCCTGCTGCGGTGGAGGCCTTTGGCGATTGGCAGCGTTTCGCGCCGATCGCCCTGGGATTTTATGCTGGTGTTCTCATGATCGCCGTCCTGCATCGCCTCATGCATCGTTTTGAAGCCGCCAAAGGCCAGCAGGGGCAGCTGCTGCTCGCTCTGGTGCTGATGGTTCATAATTTTCCGGAAGGCCTGGCCTCGGGTGCCGCTCTTGTGGGTTTGGATGTCGTGCAGGCCCGCACCGTTTTGAGTTCGATCGCGCTCCAGAATATACCGGAAGGCCTGCTGATGGTGGCCTGCCTGCGGGCTCTGGGGGTGAGTCCCTTGTGGTCTTTGGCTGGAGGCATTGGATCCGGCGTGATTGAACTCTTCGGTGGCATGGGGGCCGGCGTGCTGCTCCATGGAAGTGCCGCGCTGCTGCCTTTCCTGCTCGCGACCGCGGGTGGAGCGATGCTCACTTCGGTGGTCATGGAAATTCGGGAAAATGCGGCCCGGCACAAACGGATTTGGAACTCTCGCTTTGCCATGGGCCTGATCACGATTCCTGTTTTGAATGGAGTGATCGGCCTACTCCAAAGCTGAGCGCCAATTCGGAATCCCCTCGCCGACGACGTTGTCTGCCTCGCCGCTCATTTATTCACAGTAACCTGCGCTTCTCACTCGTTGAAGCCTTGCTCGAAGGGAGCGGTGTTAGCGAATATCCTATCTTCTATTCCTCACAAGGCACCGAAGTGCCGCTGCTGTGCATTCCCCATAGTCCATTTACTAACTTAAACGACTTATCCGTTTTCTCAAGATCATAGAAGAAAAATTCTGTCTCAATCCGGCACTGACCTGCTTTGATAGGCGGAGCAGATAGCACTAATTTTGGGCCCAATACTTGGTATTGAATGGACGCAGAGTTCAAACATTCCAAAGTTTCGCATCCTAAGTGCTTTCGCATTTTCTCGTCATGATCAACGAATAGGTCAGGGTCCACACCCAAAAACTTCACTGTTCCGTGCCCAGAGCCAGCTCCACTTGGCTCGAACTGCATCGTTACCGTCTTAAGGTCATCTGTTAGCGCGCTTGCACCTTTGGTTCCAGGCCCAAAAGTCTGTAAGAGTTCGTCAGCATATTGCTGATATTGCACTCCATAAACCGTGACTTCATTATTTGATTTTTCCTCAGCCCAGGCCTTGAATGTAACTGGCAAAAACAGGAGCTTTCGCCCAAAAATGCTGTCTGAAGATTGATACATATAAGCTGTATGGCTAGTTCCTTCAGATCTTTCAACATTCACAGTTTTAATTTCAATTTGACGAGTTACCCAGTTAAATTCGCCAAAAAGGTGAAGCACTAGGTCAAGGTTTTTGTCATTTTTCGCCAAACTGACTTTCAAAGTAAAATTGACATCTTTAGCGCCATAAGATGAATAGCAAGTATCAGATTTAACTTTTAGATCAATCCCTGGCTCAAGATAAGCTTTCGTGAAGTCTTCGAAGAAATCTTGAATGCCCTCACATTTTTTATCCCATGATACTGAAGCAAAACTATTGTCTCGAAATCCGGAGTAGTCTAAACGACCATCTTGAGATAAGTTGATCTCAGGATTTTCTTTCGGCTCTGGACCTAACGGTAGAGGCGTCGGATCTGGAGTCGGCAGCGATTCAGGAGACTCTACCTGATTCGGCTCAACACTGCGTCCTTTTTTTGCCTCCGAACAAGACAAACAGAGGCCAGAGAATAGCAAAGTTGCACAAATTAAGTTTGCATTACCCATGTGAAAAGCATTCAAGGATTTGAACGAGGACATCTTAGGCCCCTCATGAATATTAGGTTTCGCTCTGTATTGAAGTCTGCTTCGAACATTGCAGTAAACTACCGTTAAGCATTCCTGCCGCCTTGATTCAATTCTCTGATGGTTGCAGTTTGCCGCCTTTAAAGGTTCCCATAACAACAGGGTCTCTGGTTACCAAGACCTCAGTCTGAATTGAAAGCGATTTTAGTTGCTCTTGGATCACCTTTAATTCTCTCCAGGTTCCTTTAAGGAAGTCGCAAGGTAAGTTGGTTATCAACGAAAGAGCAGCCTTTGGTTCTAGTCCAAAGACTTGCTTAATTGCGTTGACAACTTTTAACTTATTCTGCCCCTCTTTAATCCTTAAAACCCAATGACCATTTTGAGCTTCGATTTCGCGCTCATAATCCTCAATCACCTCATCAAGATAACTAGACTCACCTGCCGTCAACCGACGAAATTCGCCATTATTCTTGTTGAATAGAATAGGCCCGGCACCAACCCATTTTATTTTTGGATCCAGAGTGGCTGCATACTCCTCATTGTTGTATCCGAAAACCCAGCCAAAAGAGGTTTCTCTTGTCAATCGATCCAATATGATGGGGCGGTCGCGAAGAGCCTGAGTCTCGTCACGCTTCAAGAGATCCCTATATAGGATTTCTATTGCCTGCTCTTTACTGAACATTTGCAACCCATCTAGTTGTTATTGGGTATGATCGCCTCTCGCGTATATCGCGCTTTGAATGTTTCAAATAGCTCATAATAAGGCCCGCCCTTTGTACTGTCCGGACGGGGCTTTGGAGCAGGGTCCCTAATAGCTACGACTTTTTGGCCATTTCTGATGGTTATGCCATCAACTACGATCCAATGATCATAGTCTCCATTGGTGGCAACTCTCGCTATTACGGGACGTCCACCAGCTGTTAGGCGCTCCAAATCATTTGGAAATGTTTCCATGTTCCGTCTTGCATTGACACTATTTGATTTCAATAGCGCGACGAGTTCATCGCCTGTGGTCGCTTTATCCCCGACTTGGGCGATCAAGTCCACAAGTTTCTTGGGTTTTCCGTATGTGTCTAATACCATGCCGCAGGTGGCAGGACCACAGTTCAGGGATCCAGGGTCCTGGTATACCATACTGCGGCTTTCATTTCGTACCATCCGCCCAGTAGCATCGAATTCACCCGCAGCTCCTGCTTTGGATGCTTTAATCTCTTCAGCAAAAATACTAAAATCGTCTACAGACTTTAAGCCGTTCCTACTCGCAGATTGCAAGGCTCTTGCAGTTACTTCCTCTGCTGAACCGGATAGGGGGGTGACCGATTCGATTGCTTCGCCTAACGAGCTTATAGACTGGCCGTTACGAATTGCATGTTCATCCGCAACATTAACAATACGTCCGAGGGAGGATGCAGACCGGGATACTTCAGCAACTTCATCAGCTGACCTGCCGAATGATAGAATCTCTTGTGCATAGACCAGTGCACTTTTTCCGGTAGAAAAAACAGCCGCACCAAGCTCAGCTGCAGCTGGGATGAAACCAAAGGCAACATTCACGAGAGCCATATCCTTTTGGAAAGGAGATAGCTCAGATCCGTCGTAAATTCTCTTGCCGGAACGGAACTCGTACCAGCTCTTGGCAATAACAAAGGCTTCAGCTCCGATAGCAACGATGGCGGCCTGAGGAAAAGCTACATATAAGGCAAGTGGGGCGATTGCAATTGCCATATCAGCAAGTGCGTAAGTAACTTCAAGAGCTTTGTCTCCAAACCTGGTTTGGCCAGCGGCATATTTCGTATCAGCAAAATCCAAGGTGTTAGTGGCATCTGCTAGCAACTCTCTCGCTCTCTGCCTCCCTTCTGTAGGATAACTTGGATTCTCGATTGTGCGCTTAGCGTAGTTTACGTAGCTTTCTGCCCTTCTAACCGCCATGCCTTCTATAGTTTGAATATCAGTCTTAAATCCGTTGACGTTTTGGTCAACCTTAATTTCCACTTTGGGAAGAGAAGCTTCTATACGCTGCTGTGCCTGCTGCCTTGAACTTTGACCACTACTGATACTCCCAGCGAGTCTTTTGTATGATTCACGTGATGTAATGGGGGAGGCATTGGCTGAATTTGTTCCAACGGCAATTTTATAATCGGCTACAACTTTCCCGACTTCTCGACGGGCATCATCGAAACCCTTGACCCATTGTGCTTGAAGGTCATCATGCAGTTCACGCGCTTCCATGAATTTCTTGGCTTCCTGGTTACGTCGCTCGTTTTCCTGCTGGCGCTGCTGTATTTCCATGTCAGCGAGCGTTTTCCCTGTATTGTCCTTGGTAGGCTTTGTGGAGTCAGACGTTCCAGGAGTTCTGAAGGATGCGCCCTGGCCATAAGGGTTGTAATCAATACTGTTCTTTGTAGCGTTTGAGATGTCATTGCCGCCAAGAATATCCGAAACAGTCCTGTTGCCAGGAATGCGCGAATTATTCCATGTCCAGTCTATTTTAGGGTTGTTTGGATCATAACATCCTTCAACACATAGGTCCTTAACAGCATCCACATATGGTTCAACTGTGACTTCTGGGATAGGATCAAAGTCACTTTCCTTGATTGGTGAGAATATATCGCCACTTTCGTCGTTCAGCGAAGAGACGGAGGTGCTGGAATCACAACCAGCAAATAAAAATGCATTCAGAATAAGAAAAATAGAAATTATTGTCCTACGCATACTTCCGCCGTTGATTTATAAAGTGGCGATACCAAGTCAAACGCTGCCAGCGTTTTAACTTCCCCCGCTTTTGCAAGGAATTCCTTGGCTTTGGTTTGACATATATTGTTGTTAGGCAAAGCTGCAGCTAATCTTGCTGCATAATTCTTTTGCAAGGAAAGAAACCCTTGCCAGCCATTCTTTTCGATGTATTTAATATCTGAATCTATAATGGAAACTTTGTCGTCAACACTTTTGAGTGCAATCGCGAGAGCGGCACTGTTAACCCCAGATAGGCTCGACATTCTGTCTTTAAATTTTAAGGCTTGTTCTTTTTGAGACTTAAGAATTCGAAGAGGTTCAGAATAAAAGTAGTAATCCGTATGCAATCGGCGAGCCAATCCATTGATACTTGCTGCGGTCCACCAATCTGTCATCTCCCACATAAGCTTATCAAGTGCCAAATCCCGATAAAGTTGATCTATAATTGCATCAATTTTCTCACCACGGATTCCGGCAACTTTCTTATAAAACGCATACTTGAGCTTATAGTAAGCCAGTGCCAAAAGATCGGAGCGATGTTTCGCTCGTTGATGCAATTCTTTCCTTATGATCTGTATTGCATTGGAAGCATCTTTAATATTGGCGTTATATTTGTCCACTGAAGCAGTGAAATCGCTGTTGAAATCTGGGACGGGTTGAGACGTGCAGTCATAACCTTTTGTTAGACTGCCGACTCGATAATTCATCTCGGTTAGTTTTCTAATGAAAGAATCGGTGCTTTCAAAAAGAACTCTTTCATCAGCTGAAAGCCCTGATGCTTTGTTGCTTAGATCCTTGAATGCGTTAACAATCGCTCTGTCCAGATCTGACGCAGACTGTTGGGCAGTAAAGCTATCGGTTCTTTGTTTAGCTTTTCCGGATGTGGATTCAATAAGGGACAGAACTTCATCGTTCTTAGTGTTCAGAAATCTGATTGCTCTATCGAAGCTATAATCAAGCGGCTTCTTGTTGGGATTGGGTTCCAGATAACTTACTGAATCAGGCTTGTCTTCAGAGAAATGTATCGAGACAAGATTGTTGTAAGAAATATAGAGCAAATCCATTGATTGAAGGCATCGTGCCCGCTGAGTGCTCTCGCAGAGCCTCCAGGCTTGGTATTCCAGCGGCCGATGCGAGAAACCGTCGACAACAATATTTGGTACGCCCATCATGTTTGGAGTGCTTGGGTCGTATCCAAATTTTTCTAGCAAGTCCTTTGCTTGACATGCATTGTTTGGATTCTTGAATAAAGGGCTGATGTTGCATTCGCCGTCATACCATGGCGGAAGACGCTTATTCCCTTCGCTCGTCGGACAAATTGCATATATAGAGCCCGACGTCAACAACGCCAAGCCCAGGACCGTTCTGGTAACAGTTTTCGTCCACATCGTAGTAGGCTCCAGTATGCAGGAATTTTCAAATTAAAGAGAAGGTTCAGGTTGGTCCTCATTAATCTTGCCGCGCAGAGTTCTCTCATATCCTTGGATTTCAGTGTCCATGCCATCTTGTACGCGTTTTATCTCAGAACCAAGTTGTGCCAAAGTTGGGTTAAGTTCAGCTGCGATTTCGATCAGGCGATCAATGGACGAATAATACCAATCTCGAATCTTCAGATAGCGGTCGTATTTCAGACAAAAGTCAGATAAATTTTCATCACCCTCTTTCTGGCAAACATCAACCATCTTCGTGAGAGCACCCTTTTCAGGGACTGGACATATTATGTTTGTCTCCAAATCAAAGTCGCCATGATCCTTAGCGTATTCAGTCTTCATTGCTTGAATCGTACCATCCGGCACAAGAGCATTTGCATCCTGGGTTTTAATCATGCAATAAAAGGATTCTTTTGCTCCGGCCTCGTTCGAAAGCGTGGCCATGATACTTGCAAGCTGTTTAGCTTTCGAGTCCCTATCTCGCTTGATGGACTCAAAATTCGCGCCTACATCTGTGATCTTGTAAGTATAAAAAGGAGATGATATCTCAAGCTCAATTCCGTTTGGTTCCAGTATGATTTGAGGAGCGAGAGAAGGGCATTTAATTGAAAAGTTGGAAATACTTACTTGGAGTATTTTGTCGACACCCTTGAGATGCTTAGTATAGAAGAACTCATCCGCTAAAATTGTTGAGCCATCGCAGGCTACCGTCAATTTTATTGGTGTTCTTGCACCGATGCTTGAATAAACCCCCAGGGGCTTAACTACACTGCTCGCGGAAAAAGTATACTCACGATCGCTTGAAATTTTAGACCCCAAATCAATGTTTGATTCCTGATTCTCCTTTACTCCCGCGATTAGGGTCGAGCTGAACACCAGTGAAAGGACGATGGTATGTAACAAATTCATTTGTAACACCTTCTTATACTTTTGATTCATTTGAGCGAATTGCCTTTAGTCGGCCCACAGTGATATATTCCACCAATTAATGGTCAGTTTTTCTGCTGGCAAAACTCTTGCTGATATAAAGAGAGGGCCGTCACATTTAGAGATATCAATATTAATGTAGGAGGTCTGTTCAATTGGAAGATTTTCTACGACTGGGAAATTGATATTGGACGGCTCACGCCAGATATGTTGAGTATGTACCCAAGACCCAGTATCATTGCTGCTGCAGGTAAGCCGATACTGTATGTAGAGGCTAACTGTTCTTTGTGGTGTAATAGATGGTCCTGCAGGGTTTTCGCATCTATCAGTTGTGCCACGAACATGAATTTGTACGGTGCCTGTTTTATTTGGGAAGTAACCTTGAAGTTCAGTCAGCGTTTGAAATGCATTTGAAAAATCCAGAGTATCCCTTTTTTGACCAGCTCCAGGTCTGGTGGGATATTTTACAGCCGTTGTTCCAACTTCTCTGTTACCCAGCTCAACTACGGAGTAGCTCATGAAGTTGTTGCCCATTTCATAGGGAGGATTGCGCGGTGAATCCCAATGACACTGAGAACGCCACTCAACAAATTCATTTGTCGACTGGAAAGTCGTAGTGTATTCGTTCCACCAACCTCGACCGATCTCGTGGATAGCGCCATCGGCGACCACATTCTGATACCAGACCAATTGTTGATCTTCCGCCTTCAGAGGAGTACACATCAGCCAAGCAATCAACGGTAGACTTGTCATCACAATTTTATTTCTCAGCATTTTCTTTCCTATCTTACGTCAGTTATACCAGTATGTTATCTATAACCTGGTGCGCCGGGCGAGATTCACTTGGTAAGGGACACATAGCAGGGAGTTTTATTGCAGCATCCATAATGTCCTGTGATGATTGGTTGGCACTTGGGGTGGTACAACCTCTACACGATATAGTTTTCGAGGAGTCGCAACGGCCGTTAGCACAAGTGATCCTGAAAGTGAAAATGAGGGTAACGATTTCAAGAATTTGAGTATGGAAATCCCTCTAGTAAGCTTTTCAGAGGCTTGATGTTTAGAGGGTTGGCTCGAAAATCTTATTCAGCGAAAAAAGTCGGCTGAGCGAATTTGGCTCTAAATATGTATGTCCAATGCAATTTCACTTAAGAAAACGTGAGGTTGCGGACAATGTGGAGCATGATGGGAACCGCGTTCGGATCTATTGGACTTATGTAACAAACCCAGCTGCTTAATCAGCGAGCATTTTGCGAATTTTTATCGCAGTATGTGCATGCCGCCTAGTGGTTTTTGGCAGGCATCAGGTCAACCGCGGAGCCCAGCAAACTGCGCATCCCAGGCCTCCTGATGACTCACCTCGATCGTCTCCAGACCCGCATCTTCAATCGTTTCCAGCAGCAGCTCAAAAAAATCCGGCGCCTGGCGGCAGCGCATGAGCCCCGGGGCGGCCAGAGGTTCCGGCAGGCTGGAACGCAGATAACTCCAAAGAAATCGCAGCCGACTGAAGGCTACCGGTGACAGCGTCCGCGGTTTCAAACTGTCCTTTTGAAGCAAAAGAAAGGGAACCCCGAACACCAGATTGGTGAGTTCCACCGTGGCCTTCTCCCAGGCTCCGAAATCCACGCCACAGATCGAGCCCAGGCGCCCTCGGACGACCCTTTGAAAAAGCTTTCCGGCATCGCGCAGAAAAATTTCCTGCAGCAGGGCATAACAAAATAAAGCATTCACAAAGACCAAGGCTGGCATTCGGGTCTTCGTTCCGCTTTGCAGTTCACAGAAAATCCAGGGATTCCGCAACAGCCCGCGACCGATCATCGCACCGCGAATATCCGGTGCGGTGGACTGCAGCCTTTGCCAGCTCGTCCAGCCCCAGACATCACCCGACGCGAAAACAGGAAGCCGGGTGCCCGAAGCCGCGCGCTGCACCTCGGTCCAGCGGGCCTGACCTCGATAGCCATCGGCTCGGGTGCGGGCATGCACAGTCAGTCGGGCCAGAGGCAGGGCCGTGAGCGCGGCGAGGAGGGCCGGAAATTCCGCATCGCTTTGCACGCCGAGACGCATTTTTACCGCCAGGCGTCCGGGCCCCAATTCCTGGGATAAAGTTTCGATGGAACGCGCAAAAAATTCCGGATCACTCAGCATGCCGCTCCCCGCATAACGTCCCATGGAATTCGGGGAAGGGCAGCCGCAGTTGATTTCAATCACCGGCGCCAGCGTGGGAGGAATAAAGGCCGCGGCTCGCAGAAACTGCTCGGGTTCCCCGGTAATAAATTGTGGCACGAGTTCATAAGGCAGAGCCTCACGCAGCTGCATCAGTTCAGGGATGAAAGTGTCCGGCAGCGCCGACTCGGGAAAGGCACGCGTGACCTTTAAAAAAGGGCTGGTCATCGCCGGCGGCTGCGAGGTCATCGTCAGCCAGAGGCGCATCGGAAAGGTGGTCACGCCCTCCATGGGGGCCACACTGAGTTCGGGAAGGCGGACCATCGACTTATCCTGGTGGTTGCAAAGGAAAGATCTGCATATTGAAACGAATCAGGGTATCACCCTCTTCCGTTTCCAGTTCAGAAAAATAACGAAAGACATCCTTCTTGAGGCGTTTGATCACTTCCACATAGGTCTGCCGCCGCACACTCATGGTGGTCGATCCAAAGCAGGACATCGTGGTATCGCCCTGCCATTTGCCAACATTCTGATAGGCGTCATGAATGGATTCCTTCAAGTAGGTGAGCATGGAATCCTGTTCGCTCCCCTGGATCGTCAGAAAACGCTGGGTGCGCTCGGTGCGTTGCAACACTCCATCCCGGCGTTTGATCAGACCATTCAGAAGGAGTGTGCCGATGGCCGTCTGGACTTCGCGAAAGCGGGCCTTGCCGAAAAAATCGATCAGTTGCCGCTCGGTCGGGCAGCCGGCGAAAAGATCGAAGGCACAAAGGATATCGGAAGCCAAAAGATTCATCCCATGTTGCAGCTGAATGCTGGTGAAGCGATCCCTGAGATAATAATGCAGTGCCTTCAACTTCCCTTCCACCTCCTGCCGGGCACTGGCCGACGTGGCTTCCTCCAACGTCAAGAGGAGTTCGAGGTAATCAGTCAAAGGGTCATCCTGCGTGAGCAGCTGCAGCAGGGACCGGCGCATCCGGGCGGGTATGGCCCGCTCGCCGCGCAGCATCAAGGACAGCGTGCCGCGCGATTTCAAACCGAGCCGCCGGGCGATATAGGCCAGAGAGAACTTGGAATCCAAAGCCTTGCGAAAGGCAAAAACCTGCTGCAGTGCCTCCTTGCTGGAAGCCGCGCGCAGGACGATGAGTGTCAGATTTTCGGTGTTCATGCTGATTTGACTAACTCCGCGTACATGCGAAACATCCGGCTGTTCCCTGGTTCGGGACCATCTTCACCCCTCATGGGTAAATTACCGTATGTTTGCAGATTGAAAACATTTTCATCCATCCTGGACTCAGGCACCTTTACGGACAAGCCCTGGCTCCGGTATCCAAAGGACAGTTGATACCATGGAGCGCGAGGATTTGCTTATGAAACGGTTGCCATTGCTCTTCAGTCTGCTCGGACCCTGGACCCTGACCTCTGGGCCGGTCCTGGCCAGCCAGCCACCCACCCCATCTGGTCGTGGGACTCTTTGGTCCGCTTGCTCAAAAAATTTACTCCTGCCATGCACCTCATCAGAAAGTTGATTTATCGTATCCCTACGCTCCGCTCTGCCGCATTCTCGTCACGCATGCGGAAGGACTTTCCTGCTACCGGCGGTGAGCTGCGTTACGTGCCCCCTTATACATACGGTTTCGTCCCCCACTTTGCCGATGAAAAACTTGCGAGCCTGAGTCTGACGTTGAAGGGCGACAGCGAAGAGCGTCTGCGTTTTCTGCTTAAGGAGGCAGCATGCCCCCGATTGAACGCCTGGGAATTTGCCGGCAGCAATTTACCCTGCGCATATCAGGTGGAACACGATCGCGTGCAGGATGTTTACTTTCCCGATGATATTTTTCCCCAGGGGGTCGCTGTGGGCTGGGGCGTGGTTCCCGAGTAGCAGTGGTCTGCTTGTTGCAAGTTGCTCCTTGATTCTCTGCGACAAGGAGCAGAACCATGCACAAGCATCAGTTAAAAGGCGCCACGGTCGTTGTCACAGGAGCGTCGAGCGGCATCGGCAAGGCCACGGCCCTGGCTTTTGCGGCGGAAGGAGCCTTCGTTGTCGTCGCGGCCCGGCGCGCGCGTGCGCTGAACAACGTGGTCCACGAAATTGAAAGAAAGGGTGGCCATGCGCTGGCGGTGCCGACGGATGTCACCGATCCGGCGGCGGTGGAACAGCTGGCTCAGATCGCAGCGAATCATTTCAACGGCCGCATCGATGTCTGGTTTAATAATGCCGGCGCGGGTGCGATGGGCGCCTTCGATGAAGTGCCCCTCGCCATCCATGAGCAGGTGGTGCGTCTCAATTTGCTCGGCTGCATTCATGGTGCGTATGCGGCGCTGCCTTTTTTCAAAAGACAGGGCTCGGGAGTGCTCATCAATATGAATTCCGCCGGAGCCTGGCTGCCCACGGCGTATGCGGCTGCCTATAGCGCCAGCAAATTTGGACTGCGCGGCTTCTCGGAAGCGCTGCGTGCCGAGCTGAGGGAACAGCCGGACATTCACGTCTGTGATGTCTTTGCCAGCTTTGTCAACACACCTGGTTTCGAGCACGCCGCTAACTATACCGGTCATATTTTAAAACCGGCTCCTCCCGTTTACAGTCCATGGAAAGTCGCACGCACCGTGGTAAAGCTGGCCCAGAACCCAAAAGCCCGACGCATCGTCGGCTGGCCGGTGAACCTGGCTCGACTGGGTTACGTGCTGGCACCGGCCTTTAGTACCTACCTTATGAAGTGGAACCTCGATCATTACTTCAAAAAAGCGCAGCCTATGCCATTGACCGAAGGCCATATTCTTAGTACCACACCTCAGGGCCAGGGTGTGTTTGGCAAAACGCGCCGGTCGGGGGCCGGTGCTGCGTTGCTCGCTGCAGCAGCTCTGATCGGTCTGAGTACAGCGCTTCATAGGCTGCAACGCTCGGCGCGGCTCAAAGTTTCCGGGGACACCATGCGACTGGGAACTTCGTTTTCTTAAACGGATCCTGTGAATCGGTGAGTGAGATCGGCCATATTAACTAACTCATTCACCAGGAATTGTGCGGTGCGATCCTTGCATTTCGTTGTCTCGTGGTCTGCTGGTTCCAGCGGTCTGGCGTTGTCCGTGAAGGACGCGAAGTTCAGGCTTGTGGGTGATCAGCAGTAATATAAAAGTAGGCTGGAGGATTTGTATGAACATGAAGTTGGTCAACAGTTTGGTCTTGGGTATTCTGACGGTGGAGGGAATTGCATACAGTCAGGATCAGATGCGCGAGTGCCGCGTGCCCTTTCAATGGGACAGCGCCGAAGTCCCGTCTCAGGCTGTGGAAGACTGTGTGAGCACGCTCCGCCTGCAGGCTGCGACACAGGAACCGCTGCAGATCGTCGGTTCGGCGACACCGGAAGGAACGACGGAATACAATCAGCGTCTGTCCGAACGCCGCGCGGAAAATCTGAAGACAGCTCTGCTTCAGCGCGTGCCGGAACTGCAGGTGGAAGCCCGGGGCATCGGTGAAATTCCTCAAAATGGTCTGGTCGCACGCATCGTGGTGGAAGAGCCCACTCCGGAATCGCAAGCCGTGGCTGAAGAAACCATCGAGCGTGAAGAGCTGACCGCTGCTGTTGGAACCAGCGACGTGACCGCCACCGCCACTCCAGCTATCGGTGGCAACTGGCGCGTTGGTCCACGCCTGGGTATGGACCACAGCCGTGTGGAAGAGAAGGATGACTACTTCGCTCCAGGTCTTGATGTCGCCTACGTTCCCCAAACCGGCATTCAAAACCTGCGCGTGGAAGTCGGCGCCATCGGTAACGTTTACCTGAAGGGTGATGATCAGGAAATGACTTCGCTCCACTTCGCACCCATGGTGGGCTATCAAAGCGCTGGCGGTCTGATCGCCGGTGTTCGTGGTCTGGTTGGTGCGGTGCAGAGCGATATTTCCGATGACACTCTCGATGACGCGGGTGCTGAACTGCGTCTGGGCCGTGAGACACGGACCTGGTCGGCGTTCCTGGGTGCCGGTCAAACCGAGAACATCGATCGCATCGGTCTCGATATCGGCTGGAGATTCTAAAACGTGCCAGCGAGGTGCAGCTCCTGCGAGCTGTTCACCTCGGGGCTTGAGGGTTAAACAACAACCCGCAGACGTTTCGTGCGGCTGGCAAACTCATCATGGATCTCGATCCCGATATCGGCGAGACGTCGCCGGTTGAGTTTGTTTTGCAGCTCCACGAAATACTCCGCCTCTTCCTCTGCCACATGATGCGCAACGATCTCCTTGAGAACCTTCACGCGAGGCAGGAAAGCCGCATCATCCGCTTCGGTCTCCACGATCTTGTGCAACATGTGTTGAATGAGACTATGCTCCTCAACCGCTGCACGGGTCAGCACGGGGTCCACCTCCAGACCGGCAGGATAGAGAATTTTTTCCTCGATCCAGGTGTGAGCCTCCAGGGCGATCACCAGTTGCCGAACGAGGTCCTGACGTTTCTCCAGATTCAACGCAGAGGTGGATTCGAGTTCCGCGAAAATCTCTTCCACTTCCCGATGCTGCTGCTGCAAGAGCTGGATGGCATCGATAGCGGGCTCCATCTTCAATCGTTTCTGAGAGTGCGGCATGCTTCCTCCTTGGTGCCCAGTTTTTCCAAAAAAACGGTCAGCAAGCCCTGTGCCATGCCATGGTCTGAAACTTGCTTAATTCGAAGCAGTTCCCCCGTTTATGGAGGTATTTCCAAATGCAATGGCGAGGCAGACGAGAAAGCGGCAATGTGGTGGACCGTCGTGGAATGAAGACCATGGGGACGCTGGGCGGAGGCGGCATTATTCTGGCCATCCTCTATGCGCTCCTCGGTGGTGATCCCAGCGCCATCGTGGATTCAGGTCGGGAAACCACACCGGTGAACACCAACGATGACCAGACACGCTTTCTACGCGTAGTCCTGGCCGACACCGAGGATGTCTGGAATCGAGCCTTCCAGGCTGTCGGCCGCACCTATCAGGAGCCGAAGCTGGTGCTGTTCAGTGGTCGTGTGCAGTCAGCCTGCGGCATGGCCAGCAGCGCGGTAGGACCCTTCTACTGTCCAGGTGATCAGCGGCTTTATTTGGATACTGATTTTTTTCAGCAGCTCGCCGGGAAACTCGGAGCGCAGGGCGACTTTGCCCAGGCCTACGTGATCGCGCATGAAGTGGGCCATCACGTGCAGCAGCAACTGGGACTCCTGCGCCAGGGTTCGAGTGTGGCGACTGAGCTGCAGGCAGACTGCCTGGCCGGTTACTGGGCGCGGTCCACGCAAAGCATGAATCAATCGCTGGAACCGGGTGATGTGGAGGAAGCCATGAATGCCGCGTCCTCGGTCGGTGATGATGCGCTGCAGCAGGCCAGCCAGGGTTATGTCGTACCGGATTCCTTCACGCATGGTTCCTCGAAGCAACGCATGGCAGCCTTCCGACAGGGATTTGAGGCGGAGGACTTTCGCAATTGCGATACGAATCCTGCCGGTTAACCGAACCATCGTGTTGCCGCATGGTACGGAAGTCTGAAGCCGATTTTCCGTCGTGCCTGCGCCGTCTCTTTGTTAGGATAGTGGCAAGGTGCGTTTCTGCGCCCAAGGTTTGAGGGATGACGCATGCGAATTCTGCTCTGCAATGATGATGGTTATGAAGCTCTTGGCATTCTCACACTCGCCCGGCATTTGCGGGCGCTGCAGCATGAAGTTTATGTGGTGGCACCCAGCGCCGAGCGCAGTGGACAGTCCCATGCCATGACTTTCTTTCGGCCGATTTCCACCTCGCGCATCGATGCCCATACATGGGCCGTGCAGGGAACACCGGCGGATTGTGCGGCGCTGGCCCTGCATCATTTTTTGAAGGCGACGCCTCCGGAGCTGGTGATCAGCGGTATCAATCACGGTTTGAATGTAGGCTGGGACGTCAACTACAGTGGAACCGTTGGGGCGGCCACGGAAGCCGGCCTGCTCGGTTACAAGGCGATCGCCGTCAGCGTGGATCTGCAGCGTGGAACGCCTTTGGCTTTGCAGCAGGATGCCTTTGATCGCGCCGCGCAGCTCACCTGTCGCATCGCGGCCTCCCTCGATCATTTGGATTGGCCGACCGGAGAAATCCTGAACATCAATCACCCCGGTGTGGAAGTGCGGGGCGTGGTGCAGGCGGCTTGTGCCGGTTACAACATGCACGTGCCGCAGATTATCAACGTTGAACCCGATGTGTATATGATGGGTGGCAGCGAGCGGGTGAATCGCGGAGATCCTTCGCAGGACGTGACCGCCGTGCTGGAAGGTTATGCCGCTGTTTCATTTCTGAGAGCCCGGCAGAGCAGTCCCTCCCTCAGCCCATCCCTGGATGCCCTGCTGGAGGGTTTGCGCATGGACGCGACGCCCTGATATTTCAAGCGATCCGTCGCGCCAGGACCCGATAACTGTTCGACCAGCCTGGCCTGCGAAAGAGCGGGGCCATGGACTTATCGAGGATCCGCGCGAGAATAATCATCGGCAGGCACAAAAGGAATACGGCCTTGTTCCAAAACCGCTGCAGAAATGTGGCTGGTTTGCGCCAGGGCATGTCAGGTGGCGGCGCGAGCGCATTGAGCATGAGGCCCACCGAGAAGACGAAGTCCACCGGCTGATGCGCCTCGCCCCGGTGCCAGGTCAGAGTTTCGAAGGAATGCTTGTTCAGAATGCGTTCCAGGTTTTTGGTTGACAGCATATGCTGGTGCTGCGGTTGAAACCAGGGCATCCAGAATGAGCCAAACCACTGGCCGAAACGGGATTCCGGATCGGGCAGTTCAATCAGCAAATGCCCGCCAGTGGGCAGAATCTTCGCCGCCGCTGCGATTTCCGATTCAGGATCGCGGGTGTGTTCCAGATAATGGCTCATGCTGATGACATCATAGCTGCCTTCGCTGGCGAGGCGTTCGGCGAGTTCAGGAAATAGACCGCAGATGGCCCGATCAATCCAGCCACGTTTTTCCGCGTCCAGAACGCCTTGATTGAGATCCAGTCCATCGAAGGACACGCCCGGCCATTGATCCCGCGCGACACAGCAGAAGTGCCCATGCCCGGCTCCCACATCAAGCCAGCGCCGCGGTTCGGCCTGGCCTTTTAGCATCTGCGCCCGGGCCACATAAGGGCTGCTGCCGTAACTGAAGACGACGTCGGTTCGTTCCTTGCCAAGCCCATCATAGAAGTCCTTGTAATAGAAATTGAGGCCAGCGATGGACAGACGCGGATTTTGAAAGAGATGCTGGCAGTCGAGACAGCGCGCGAGCTTGAAAACGCCCGGTTTGAATTGAATCCAGTCCCTGCTGGAGACGGCGGTTTTCAAACGCATGGAACCACAGATGGGGCAGTCGGGGCGCGGCTCTTCGAAGAAAGGCTTGATGCCCTGGGCCAGGAGTTCGCGATATTGCGTGCGACTTTGTTCGATGAGGGCCTTGCGTTCGGCCTGATCCCGACGACCGGCTGTCAGGAGGGTTCGGAAATCATAAAAAACGCGCAGGATGGCGAAGGGAAAAAGACCTTTGGTTTTGAAAGGAGTCCCGCCCAAAGCCAGAAGAGGCTGCACATGATAAGCCGCAAACGCCAGCAGTCCCGCGGTCGGAATGAAAAAAGCCCCGAGGATCACCAGAAGGAGTTGAAGGAGCATGACGGGTCGGACAAGACCACCGAAAACAAATTCCACCAGCGGACCCTGTTCACGCCAGGTCCGGGGTGAAGCCTTCAGCCAGGGCACGATCGCGAAATCCATCCCGGTGCCGGCGTATTTTTTGAGTTGATCAGCGAGACGGGCAAAGTCCACAGCCTCGGTGGGGGATTCGTAATCCGGCCCGAAACGCTCCAGGATATGGGAACGCACCAGGATCGCTTCCCCGGAACATTTCGCCGAGGCGATGCGCTCGCGCCGAAACTGTTCGGGTTGAATGGCCTGACACGCGAGCAGGGCCTCCGCCGCAGGCATGTTGCCGGGAAGCAGGACCAGGACATCCAGATTCTGCGCCTCGGCATAGGCAGCCGCAGCACGCCGTGTGGCTTCATCGAGCGTCGCCTGCGTCCGCGTGATGAAATGCAGTGTCACCGGAACCTCGAATTCTGCGCGCGGAATGACGGCCAGACTGCGGGCCCGCTTTCTCAAACGCAATCCATCGAGAACCCAGACGAGGGCCATAAAACCTGCAAAAAACAGCCAAAAACTCATACTTGCCTCATTACGTGTCAGGTTCCCGCCAGCGACTTACGAAAATAGCCGCTTAATTCGGAACGGTGCGAAAAGAAATAACCCAGGAATGCAAAGAGCAGCAGCTTCGGATGACGCTTCCAGATATCCTCGGGCGGCGGTTCGAAGCCCACATCCACGACGTTGCCTCCGGCGCGGATGAATTCATGCAGAAAACGGGTGTTGACCGTCGGGGTCAGGGTATCCGTGCAGTGACGCTGGGATAAGCCGGTGACTCGCAGGCCATGCGCTTTGGTCATCGCCAGCAGAGCCTTCTTGGAAAAAATATGCCGATGATAAGGCTGATGCAGACTCATCGCATAGCGGTCATGGTCCTTGAGTCGGATGCGATTGGCCAGGGGCGTGCCGAGATAGAGGAGACCCTCGGGTTTCAAACAGCGGAGAATTTCCTGCAGCATGAGGCCCGGATCGTCGGCATGTTCGATGACATCCTGAGCCAGCACCGCATCATATTCCGCTTCCAGTTTTTTGGGATCGGCAAAGGATTCGACGTAAGGATCGTAACCGACCGCGTGAACATAGCCCTGATCGCGCAGATATTGGACATAAACGCCAGCCCCGCAGCCGTAGTCGAGGATTTTATGATGGTGCCTGACGCCCTGTTTGACAAGGTCACGCGTGCGTTTGCGGTAAGCGATTTTGCTCCAGAAGTCGAGTTTGTGTTTGGCGAAGGGATAGCCTTCGTAATAATGCGGCAGGTTCACCTCCTCTTTCGAATGGAGCGAGCCACAGCCTGCACAACGCCAGACCGTAAATTTCTGGTCCTGAAAGGCTCGTACTATGGCCGGCACCTGGGCTTTTTCCCGTGCCTGTTGAAAATGCCCGCGATCCGGGCAGAAGGGACAGCTGAGGCAGGCATTCATCGCAGCATTCCTTTCAAAAGTTTCACGGCCTGCGCCGGACCACCACTGGCCTGCAGGATCCTTTGCAGACGCATGGCCGCGTCACGGAATTCCGGTTCATCGAGGACCCGCTGGGTGACAGCAGCAAGGTCCGCGCTCTTCACGCGATCGAAATGTACACGCAGGCCGGCTCCACTGCGGACGAGCTGCTCGGCGATCACCGGCTGATCATCCTTGATCGGGGCCACGACGGCCGGCAGACCATGCAGCAGGGTTTCACAGAAGGTGTTGTGGCCCCCGTGGAAAATCACGGCATCCACCTTTTTTAAGAGAGCGAGCTGCGGCACATAACGCTGGACGATGAAATGGTCCGGCACCGGACCCAGCATATCCGCAGGTGCGGCCAGGATCAGCTGCAGCTCAGAATGGGTGAAAGCCTCCTTGACCTTCGCGTAGAATTTCTGGGATCGCTCGGCGTTTATGGTTCCGAGAGACAAATAAACCTTGCGGCGCCTGGAGTCCAGAAGGTGCCAGGGAAAATCCGCGGCATCCTGCTCCTCGCGCAGGGAGGGACCGATAAAGTGAAAATGATCGGGTATGTGTTCTTCAGCGGCGATCAGTTCACGCACAGAGAGGATGAGCACAAGGTCATTGGAGAGATCGGGCCTTTCCCAACGCTCCAGGCCATAGCGATCCTGCACGCGTCCGAGGGTTTCGATCATCCATTCCTTGACCTTCGGCATCTGCACGATGGGATTGAAAACCGCAGCCGAAGTTGTGGCCAGGGTGGCCCATGGTAGGCGTTTCAAACGCGCGGCAAGGGCGCCTGCCAGAGCCTGCTGATCGCAGAGGATCAGATCCGGATTAAATTGATCGATGGCCCGCAGAACGCCAGGCATCATGGCATCCGTCAGGGGAACCAGAAATTCCTCGTAAAAGAATTGAAAGGATTCCAGGCCTGTAACTTTCTGAGCCTTCGCCATCCAGCTGGCATTGACGTCAATGTCCGCGGTTTCCTGAATGGGAATCAGCGGCAGATCATGCGGCAGCAGGGCCCAAACGCGCCATCCGCAACCTACCCAGGTTACGGCATGACCTTCGGCCATCAACCGCCGTCCGATGGCCAGCGTGGGATTGATATGGCCCGCGAGAGGCGGGACGATCAGCATAAATCGCGACACTTTAGAAGACCTGCCTTTCTACGTTGCCGTTCAGAGGCTCCGGCGCGAGCTGCGGATGCAGATGATGCGTCTGGTCCGCCGCGAGCTGTGGATGCAACTGCTGCGTCTGGTCCGCCGCGAGCTGTGGATGCAACTGCTGCGTCTGGTCCGGTTCAAGCCGTGGATGCAGTTGCTGCATCTGCTCCTGCACCGTTGCCAGGATTACATCACGCAGAGTTTCCGTTTGTTCCCAAAGAACGGAATGCGTGCAGCCGGCAAAGATTTGAATGCGGCAGCTGGGAAGATGCCGCGCCAAGCATTCGGCATTACCGATAATATCGGAATTCCCGCCATAGACGGCCAGCACCGGCGCTGTGATCTTTTCCAGATCAGTGTCATGCGTGTACGGGGAAGCGTAAAGATCATCGAGCAGCGTGGTTTCATGCACCAGCTCATAGGCATTGCGCGCGAGGCGGTTGCTCTTGCGCTCGCTGTGCCGGCCGAGCCAGTTTTGAAAATTGGCGGCGATCTTTTCCTGGCGGGCTTCGCCTTCCAAACGCAGGGAATTCATCATATCATCGCGCCAGACCTGGTCATTGATCTGGGCATCAATCAGCACCAGTCCGGCCGTGCGCTCGGGAAAATAACGCGCAAAATTCAACGCGAGTAGGCCACCGAAGCTGTTGCCGATCAAAATCACCTGATCATCCGGGGCGACATGATCCAAAAGTTTTTGCAAATCCGTCAGATGCTGCGCGAGCCCATAACCCTGCCTGGGGCGATCGCTCATGCCGTGACCGCGAAGGTCATAGAGCAGAACGCGAGCCTCCTGCGCCGCCTGGTTCGCAACCGTAAAAAACCAGCTGGAGAGATTGTCCATCACAAGACCGTGCAGGAACACAAGCATCACCCCAGGCCTGGGATTCACCGGCGCCAGAACCTGGTAGTGCAGCTGGACTCCATCCACACTCAAAAAACTCATGAGAAAAACTCTCCTATGGTACGCCCGAGTTCCTGCGGCATTTCCGATGGAAGATAATGACCGCCGGGCAGCCAGCTGATCTGAGCCTGGGGCAAAAGACCCTGGAGTTTACGCGGCACATCCACCAGTTTGGATTGGGTCCCGTAAACGAGCAGAGCCGGCTTTTGATAACGACCGGCGCCGGCCAGAGCCGGTTCGCGTTCGTTCCGCAGCTGGGCCAGGAGATTGGTTTCATTCAAAAGAAAATTCAAACGGGCGATCAAGCGGCGCCCCTGTCGACTGCCTGTGCCCAGGGATTTCTGCAGTTCCACAGGCAGGGCGGCCAGCATCGTTTCGGGATCGGCGTTGCGGAACTCATCCATTTCCAGGCCGCGGGCCAGAGGCACGGGGGCTTCGATACAGACGAGGCGGTTCACGCGATCGGGATAACGCAAGGCGAACTGCAGCGCGATCATCGCTCCATAGCTGTGACCAATGAGGGCGATATCCTGAAGACCCTGGGAATCCAGCAGCACCTCCAGGTCATCGACCATGGTTTCCAGGTTATAGCCGCCCGGGCTCTTCGCACTCATGCCGTGACCCCGCAGGTCATAAAGCAGAACCTCATGCCGGGCCGCGAGCTGCGACGCGAGGCTGAAGTACCAGCTCGCCATGTTGCCCAGCAAAAGACCATGAATCATCACGACCGCCGGTCCCTGGCCGAGGCGCTGATAGTGCAGCCGGGTTCCGTTGATTTCAATCAATGGCATTGTTCGATAAACCTAACCACGTCCCCGACGCGAAGATTGATGATATCCTGCAGCTCCTTGCCGGCAAGCCAGCCGGCGAAGTCGAGTTCCTTGCCATAGCGGTTCTGCAGCTGCTCTGACAGCACCACGAATTCAATGCTCTCCAGTTCCAGGTCGCGGTTGAAGGAGGTCTCGAGGGCGATCTCGCGATCATTCAAATCCACATCCTGCCCGATGATGCCGGCTATCATGCTGCGGACTTCATCGAGAATCTTCTGTTCATCATGTGATTCAAGCATCAATGCAAACCTCCAAATTTGCTCACGATAAAGGACCCGAGTCTGGTGCTCTGCACCCAGGCCTTTTGAATGCGAATGCGATCCTTCTGCCACTCTTCAATCACGAATTTTTTCGGGTCACCCTGCAGACCAAGTCCGGTGGATTTGGCGAAGGCTTCCTTGGCACTCCAGAAACGGGTGATCCACTCGGCGCGATCCTCGGCCGGCAGGAGTTGCCATTCATCCGCTGTGAAGACCGTGCGCATAAAGGAGTCCTGGCGGACCTCAATTTTTTCGATATCGATGCCCGGAAAAGCACGCTCGCTCACCATGGCCACGCCGAGATTTTCCTTGTGGGAAATGGACACGTGAAGCAGCCATTCCCCCGGCATTTCCGTGATGCAGGGCTTGCCGTTGGCATCATTCTGAATCCAGATTTCCGCAGGATAAATGTCGTGGGGATAGCCGTGGGTCCAAAGGAAATGTCGCACGGCGTCCTTGGCCGCGACGCGCCCGCAGATCCATTCCTTTTGCTTCGCGCCGAGGCCTTGATAAATTTTGCGTTCCTCTTCCCGCAGATAACGACGGGACAGTTCATGACAGATGCCGTCGCTCAAATGCTCGGGTTCAAACCACGAATAGCCCTCGCGCTGCTCCGCCATCATACGGCTGCCCGGTTTCAGGAGGAACTGCCAGTGCCGGTCATCGCATTCAAATCGCCATTTTTCCCAGGCTTCGATGCGAGCCCAGACCTGATTCTGGGAACTCACTTCCATATCGAACATGATATCGCGGCTGCGAATGCGCCGATTGCGCACGCGACAGTCCATAATGCCGAGCTGCGGCTGCGGGCCGAAGAAGCTGATTTTTTTGATACGGATCGGCATCGCATAACGATCCACCGGCAGACGCTGCATGATCCAAAGTCCTGCGAGCTGCCCGACATTATCGAGCAGGGCACCTGGCACCGGAGTGGCGCGAATTTTTCCATCGATGCCATTCGTTCCCACGCCGTCGAAGGCGGTGAGCCCTTGATACTGCGGACCGTGGAAGAGCCAGCCGTCCTGGTACACGGTGGCCAGCGGAATGGAGCTGGCCTCGGGCTCCGTGAGCGGTGGCAGAGAGCAGGCCGGAGCGGGCGGATAGCCTGGGGAAAGAACCGCCGTCGCCAGGAAGTGACCGATGATGTCCACCTTCAGGCGGCTCTGCCCATCATAGTTGAGTTCGATATCCAGTTCCTTGACCGATTCGACAGCCAACCATTTCGAGGCGGAAATATCCTCGATGGCGATGACCACGCGATTTTCCACATGTTCCTCGGCCAGTCGTCGGACGAGGTCGATGGTCGCTGTCATGGGCATGACCGGGAAAAGATCGCTGGTATTTTTCCAGCCCTTTTTTTGCCGATAGATGCAGTGATCCATCAGCTCCGGGCGATCCTTGAGACTGAGCGTATGCTTGAGCCGGCGGCGGAAGGGCTCCGTTCGATGCAGAGCGGCTGTGACCTCACGCATGGCTTCCTTCATGCTATCAAAGCAAAGCTCCATTTCCTGCATAAGGTCCAGAGCGGGCACATACGCGGCAGACTTTTCCACGGGCGGCGGGGTGATCGTTTGAGGCGTGAATTCCAGGCTGAAATCGGCACCTTCCGCAAACAGAGCGGCACAAAAGCGCTGGAGCTGCGCCAGGGCTGAACGCTGGGACACGATGGTGCTGAGCGCCAGATGCGGACGTCCCCGGAGCGTGTCATCGACAAAACCAGGCAGACTGCCGGCACCGACCTGCAAAAAGACCCGCACGCCGTCCGCATACAGCGCCTCCGTGAGCTCACGGAAACGGACCGGTTCCACCAGATGTTGAATCAGCAGTTTTTGCAAAGCGTCCTGATCGGTCGGGTAGGGACGGCAGGTGGTGGCGGACCAAAGAGGAAGCGAAGGTTCGGCAAAATGCAGGGTGCGGAAACTGCGTTCGATCACGCCGGTATAATTTTTGAAAAGAGATGTATGAAAGCCGGAACGAAAATCCAGCTTTTGACAGATCACCTTCTCCGCGCGCAGGCGCTCGATGGCAAGGTCGGCACTGGCTTCCACGCCGCAGATGATGGATTGATGCGGGCAGTTATCGTGGGAAATCTCCAGATCCGGCAGCCCTTGAATGGCAGCCCGGGCCTTGTCCACACCGCAGCTCAGGGCGACAAACACCACACCAGGAACCGGCAGCATGCCGGGTTGAAAGGCGGCGACGACCTCATCAATGGACTGATCCCCGGTATAACCGCAGGCCAGCATCGCCGCCCATTCCCCGATGCTGTGCCCCAGGACCATATCGGGTTTGATGCCGAGTTTTTTCAAAACCCGCGTGTAAAGATCGGAAGTGAAGAAGACCTCCGTGCCGCGATTTTCGAGCGAGGCATCCCTTTGCACGTTCACGGGCGGCAGCTGAAACTGTTCGGCCACATCACGGGTATCGATCGGCATCTGCGAGTCGATGCCCGGATACATGAAGGCCAGCCGTCCTCCCGATTGCAGCAGGCCCTCCGGAACAAACCAGATATCCTGGATGCCGCGACTCGGCCGGCCTTTTTCCAGCACTTTGCGGGCCCGTTCCAAACGCTCCTCGGTGGGATGAATTACCGCCAGGCGCAGAAGCCCGCGCCCGGCGGCCAAGGATTGTCCTTCACGGAGCCCTTCCATCAACGAACGGATATCGTCAGCTGCAAGCAGCAATACGTCCTGCATGGTCATGAGAAACCAAAACTTTCTGGCGAGCCGTTCATGATCACGACCTGCCGGGTCTCGTGGCGTCCATAACGGAGTTCATCAAGGAAGCGCTGGGTGCCGACCTGGGGCGGAATGAGACCGATGCCGCGGCGTCGGTATTCATTTTCAAGATCCGCGGTGACCATGCCGGTGCCGGCCCAGGGTCCCCAGTTAATGGACAGCGTGCGGCCTTTCACCTTGCGGCCCAGACTGCGGGCCACATGATCCAGCGCGCAGTTGGCGGCGGCGTAATCGGTCTGGCCCCGGTTGCCGAAACAACCGGACACGCTGGAAAACAAGGCCACGAACTTCACATCGCTTTGCAGTTTCGCTTCCAGAACTTCCGCAGGGTTCACCTTGGTTTCAAAAACCCGTGTGAACGCCTCCGGGGTTTTATCGAGAATCAGGGAATCACTCAGCACACCGGCTGCGTGGATGACACCATCAATGCGTCCTTCGACATAGAGTCGATCAATCAAAGCTTCCAGGCTATCCTTGTCCCGCACATCGAAGCAGTGATAGCGCAGGCCCGAACCCAGGGCCTTGAGTTTTTGCACCGTCGCCTGCATTTCGCGATTCTGCATGATGCGACGACAGGCGGCTTCGATTTCAGCCGGTTTTTTAAAGGTCTTGTTCACGACAAAGTGGGCCTTGAGTCCCTGCAGATCCGGGATGCGGGCCGTTTCGGGACTTTCCTCATCCGGCAGGGGGGAACGGCCGACGATTTCAAAGCGACAGCCATACTGTTCCGCCAGTTTCACCGCGACCTGAGCCGCAATCCCACGCGCCCCGCCGAGCATGAGGATGACCGAATTTTTGTCGAGGGAAAGAGTTTCCTCGCCGAGTTCGGTGAGCAGCGGCACGCAGACCAGCTGCCGCCGCACATCACCGACATAACCGACCTCCACGAGAGGATCACCGGCCAGGAGTTCCTGAAAGATCTGCCGCGCGATCAGAGCCGGCTGTTCACGAGGATCGAAGTCGATCACCTTCACGAGTTTATCGGCGTATTCCTTGGCGAGACTTTTGAAAAGGCCGGACATGCCCTTGCCCTGATGAATGTTTTCGGCCTGACCATCATGACCGAAGGCTCCACCGCGGCCAGTGACGCCGATAATGGTGTGCACATTGCGACGACAGGCCTGCTGCAAGGTCTTGAAGACTTCCGTGGGATTCGAGCCCCACTCATCGAGCAGCGAAAGCAGCACGAGGCCATCGACCGCTTCCGCATCCGAAGGCGCTTCATCGCCGACGGAAACGAGTTTCACCTGCGCACCGGCTTCACTGAGAAATCCGGCCAAAGGTTGCGCGATGCCTTTGCTGTCCTTAAGAATGGCGATGCGTCGGCCGCTGAGGGATGGACTCGGCTCAATCTGAAGTTTCAGCGGAACCTCTTCCACCCGGATCAGATACTGGCGCACATTCTGATCAGAGCTCAGTTTGGTTTCAAGTGGTTCGGGAGCCGGGGACGGAGCTGGAGCAGGGACCGGCACGGCTACCGGTTTTTGCTGCGATTCCAGAGCCTGAATCATCTGCCGCAAGGTTTTCATCGCGGCCAGCTTTTCGAGCTGATCCCGACTGTGACCCAGGATGTCACCGAGGTCGGCGATAATTTCGAATCGTTTGATCGAGTCGATACTCAGGTCGGCTTCCAGATCCTGATCGAGGTCGAGCATATCACTGGGATAACCCGTCTTCTGACTGACGACCTGCAGGACGGTGGCAGGGATATCGCGCGCCATCGGTTCCACTTTGATTTCAACAGCAGGGGCTGGCGCCACCATAGCGTTCACGACTTTCAGGGCCGGCTGGGTTTCACGCACCGGACTGGCTTCCATGGCAGGTAAAGTCCGCGGCTGCTCCGCGCCCAGATATTGCAGCATCACCTGCTTTTGACTTTCGACGAGCTGCCGCATCGATTGCAAATATTCCTTCACAATGCTTTCGCGGGTCTCGATGCGTCCATGGTCGTGATTCATTTCGGCTCCCTGGGTCAAGCGTGTAAGATTCAGTTGGAATTCGCCGGGTTTGAGTGCGCCTTTGGGAATGACACCGACGCGCGGTCGGGCCAGGTGGCCGTTCACCAGCCACAGTGTGGGGCTCGGTTTTTTCTGAGCCCAAACATCAAAGTCATAGACTTCGAGCTGCCGCTGCGCGAAGAGGATATCGGTTTGCAGCGGGAGCCCGAGGCTGATAAGTTCCGCCACCAGTTTCAAAAACTGTTCGAGGCTGTTGCCTCTCTGCCCCATGGCCCGAGCCTGATGCGGGTGGTCTCCTAAAATCCGTCCCACCAGATCCTTCAGCACGGAACCTGGACCGACTTCGAGGAAAAGTCGGGCTCCATCCTGATGCATGCGTTCGATCTGCCGCACGAATTGCACGGGCCGCACGATCTGGGCGGCGTACATTTTTTTCAGGGTGGCCGGCTCATGTGGGGCGGCCGTGGTATTCGAATATATGGGTTTCTGCGGAGCGCCGATCGTCTCCTCTTCCAGCGAGGCGGCAAACAGCGTTTCCGCAGCGGCCAGCAGCGGACTATGAAATGCGCAGGCCACTGGGATTTTTTTCGCGGCCAGGCCCTGGGCTTTCAGTGAAATCAGAGCAGCTTCGATATCGGCATCCAGTCCGGCAATCACCACCTGCTGGGGCGCATTGTGATTGGCGATGGAAACATCGAGACCCGTGATGGCCTGCAGGACCGTGGCATAATCCGCGGCCACTGCGGCCATGGAACCCTTCTGTCCGGCAGCGGCCGTTTCAATGGCTCGGGCCCGCGCTTCACTCAATTGAATCAACTGCTCCGCCGAGAGACAGCCCGCAGCAAAAAGCGCGGTGAGTTCACCATAGCTGTGACCGGCGAACATGTCGGCTTCCAGCCCCATGCTTCGCAGGAGTTCGTAAAACGCCATTTCCACGATGCCGAGCGCAGGCTGCGCGCAGCTGGTTTTCTTCAGGTCCTCTTCCGACTGTGGCACGACTCCCTTGGGGAAAATCCGCGGCAGCCACGGAGTGCCGAGTTCAAGATAGGAGCGCAGCTGCGGAAAGCTGGTGAAAATCTCGGCCCCCATATTCAGGCTCTGACTGCCCTGGCCTGAAAAGAGAATGGCGATTTTACCTTCAAAATTTTCACGCTGGCGCACAAAGATGCCCTGGGCTGGCGTGGAATCCTCGGTGCTGAGCGCATGCTCGATCTTTTGCAAAAGATCCTGCGCATTCCGTGCCACCAGAGCCACGGTTACATGATTCCGCGCGAGCTGCGCCTGCGTATAGGCGAGTCGCGAGAAATGCAGCTCGGGATGATTTTGCAGTATATCCTTAAGCAGCCGCATCTGCTCCTTGTCCGCAAAGAGGAAGAGTTCCGCCGCGCGACCCTGGGATGCGGGCAACGTAGGCTCGGGCTCTGCATGGGAGGTCAGCACCGCATGAAAGTTCGTGCCGCCGAAACCAAAGGCACTGACGGCCGCCTTCCTTTCCTTGCGGACCCAGGGAAGGGCCACGGAACTGAAATAGAAGGGGTTGGCCGACGGCCGATAATAGGGATTGGGCTCCTGCACATGCAGGGTCGGGGGCAGAATGCCATGATAAAGGGCCAGACTGGTTTTGATCACACCGGCCAGGCCCGCCGCACACTTCGTGTGACCGATTTGCGATTTCACGGAACCCAGGGCACACTGCCGATTCAAGGCTCCGGATTCAAAGAAGACCGTACTCAGTGTTTCCAGTTCCGTGCGATCACCGACCACCGTTCCGGTGCCGTGGGCTTCCACCAGTTCGATCTCAGTGGGATTCAAACCGGCCCGTTCATAAGCGCGATACAGCGCACGCATCTGACCTTCCTTGCGTGGGGCGGTCAGACCGAGGCTCTTGCCATCACTGGACGAACCGATCGCCTTCACGACCGAGTAGATGCGATCGCCATCGCGAATCGCGTCCGGCAGGCGTTTCAAGACGATCACCGCCACGCCTTCGGCGATGACGATGCCATCGCCATCGGCCGCGAAAGGATGCGATTTGCCGGTCGGTGACAGGGCTTTGACACTGGAAAACATGAGGTAATCGTTGATGCTATTATGCAGATCGGCGCCCCCGCAGAGCACCATCTCGCTCTCGCCTTCCGTCAGTTCCTTGATGGCCAGATCCAGCGCGGCCAGCGAGGAAGCACAGGCGGCATCGACCGTATAATTGGATCCGCCCAGGTCCAGGCGATTGGCGATGCGACCTGAGATGACATTGGCCAGAACCCCGGGAAAGGAATCCTCGGTCAGGCTCGGCAGGTGCGCATCGAGTTCCGGCGGAATGGGACCGGCATACATGGGAAATTGCGCGCGGAATCCATAAGCGGATGAAAGATCCGTGCCGGCTTCGGCACCAAAGATCACCGACGTCCGCTCGCGATCAAAGGAACGCTGCTGATAACCGGCGTCCTCAAGCGCGCGTTTGGCCACTTTCAGGCTCAGCAGCTGCGTGGGTTCAATGGCTCCCATCGAGTTGGGCGGAATGCCGAATTCCAAAGGATCGAATTCCGTCTCATCAATAAAGCCGCCCCACTTCGAGAGGGACTTGCCCGTATCCTGCGCCTTGGGATCAAAATAGGTGGACGCCTTCCAGCGGCTTTCCGGAACTTCGGTGATCAAGTCCGCTCCGGTCAGAATATTGCGCCAGTAACTTTCAATATCGCGGGCGCCCGGGAAAATACAGGCCATGCCGATGATGGCAATATCCGCCGGTTCTCGCCTCGGAACTTCTGTCAGCTCAAGACCCGCGATCCGATCGGTGGCACCACGGGTCAGGTCCTCATGGAGTTCGCGCATGCTGCAAATCGTGTCGCGCAGCTGAGCCACCTGACCGAGCATGTAAAGACCTTCCGCGTCCTGCCGCTCCGGATCCACCGTGACGAGTTTATCCCCCTGACGTTCCAAACCTTTGGAGGCTATGCGCAGACGTCCGACGTTCAATTCCTCAAGCTCCGCCCAGACCTGTTTGGGATCCTTGCGAGCGCGCAGGGCATTTTTATAATCATGGAAAGTCTGCACAAAACGGGTTTCCGCACAACGGATCGCATGACCCGGTGCCGTTTCCAGCAGGGCGGTTTCCGTGCAGCGCACGGCTTCGTCCTGGAATTTTTGCAGGATGGCTCCGGTTTGAACTGCCTCTTCAGTAAAGAGATAGGCAGAGCCCAGGAGCGCTCCAATTTTGGCTCCGCGCGCCGCAAGGGGAGCTGTCATCGCTGCGAGCATCGCGCCGGAGACGGCATCATGCAAACCGCCGGCAAAGAAAATTTCCAGTTCATCGACGCAGGAGGATTGCAGCAGAATTTCAATCTGCGTTTCCCAGAGAACGAAACTATAACGCGGTCCCACATGGCCACCGCATTCGCGTCCTTCAAATACAAAGCGCCGCGCCCCATCCTTTAGAAACTGCTGCAAAAGACCAGGCGATGGCACATGCAAAAAGCAGCGAATGCCTTTCTGTTCAAAAAAATCCGCCTGAGCCGGACGACCGCCGGCTATCAGAACCGCGGACGGTCGGAAGTCCTTTAAAACGTCCAGCTGTTCCTGGCGTAATTCCTCGGAGACAAAACCGAGGATGCCGACGCCCCAGGGCTGCGATCCCAATTTCTTTTGCGTGGTTTCGAGAAGTTCACGGCAGGCCTGTTTTCCCATGAGCGACAAGGCCACGAAGGGCAGGGCTCCGTTATCAGAAACGGCCTTGATAAATTCCGCGCGATCACTGACCCGGGTCATCGGTCCCTGGGCCAGGGGATAACGGGTGCCATAGGCCTGGGCCATGGGCCCCTCGGGGCGCAGGAATGATAGAGCCTTCGCCTGCCGCAGATGCCCGCGCACAGAACGCTGGAGTGATTGAACCATGGCCGCGACATGACCGAAACGTTCCGCGAATGGACGCGCGAGACAAAGATCCTGCCCGGCCGGGAGGATCGGCTGCGCTGCATGCAGGCCGAGACTTTGCAGAAAGGCTGCTGCATCGATTTCATGTTCCTGCGGAACCTTAAGATCCGGCCGGCTCACCACCTGATGTTGATGCATGATGCGGGTTTCCGTGCCTTCAAAATGCTGAATGATTTTTTTCAAGGCCTCGGGCACCTGACTTTCCTTCAGCAGGGCCAGCTGGGAATCGAGCACCACGGCCGAGGCTCCCGCCGCAAACGCAGCCGCCGCTGCATGCCGTCCGATGCCGCCCTGCACCCAGAAGGGAAGTCCAAGCGAACGAAGTTCCTGCATCAGGATCAGGCTCGAGGTCAGGCCGACCCGCCCTCCGCTTTCCGCACCCTTGGCGATCAATCCATCCGGTTGCGCCACCGACAAGAGAGCCCTGGCCTCTTTCAGGGAACAGACCTGAACCCAGATGGCTCGGGTGCCTTTCGCAGAAGCCAGCGGACGCCAGGCAGCGAGAACCGCGGCCGGATCATCCTGGGCTAAAAGATCCGCGGCATCGAGAATCAAAGTCGTGATGCGTTCATTCAGATCCGTGGGTGTGAAAGCCGCAAGGCAGCTGATGCGCACGCCATAGGAGGCTCGGCGTTTTCCCTGCAACGCGGCCAGCGCCTGCCGCCCGCTTGCCGTATCCCGTCCTAAATCGAGAACCCCGAACGCACCGGACTGACCCAGGGTTTCCACCAGTCCTACATCCGGAGTTTCGAAAGGAGACACGCCAACGATTGCAGGAGTTATCATAGGAAGACCACCTTCAGTTCTCGCGTTGCACAACGACGCTCCGCTTGAGCCGGGAGTATGCACGCACGGTATCTGTTTGAATGAAAAAAATCATTGATCGGCTAACCTCCGGTATAAAAGCTTCCTGAGAGGAACGCAGTTAACTTTTTCTGAACTCACGACGACAAGTCCGTGCTGGCGTTGATTATGAAGGTTTCGGAAAAATATCATGGGCAGAGAAGGTTGGTCTCTGTCTGTGTTTTATGACAGGAGAAATCATTCATTCGTTTGGGGGACGAAAAGGGCAAGGTGTCAGGACATGACGCGGAGGCGTAAGGACGGGGAAATCCATCCCACGTTGCGGTTGGATGCAGGTGCCGGCAGCATATCACGGGGAAAGGCTTCCGGATCAATACCGAACTTTATGTAGGGATTGATACAAAAGCGCGAGTCACTGTGGGCATTTGCCTTCCTGGAGACAGCGATCCAGGCCTGCAATGGGTCGTGCGGGTCGACCGGTGCTCCAGGTGCCAAAGGCCCGCCGCAGCCTGGTATCGGAAAAGGCATAATCATCGGGATCGCCAAGCAGGACATGGGCCAGGGCCCCAACAGTCAGCTTCCAGTAGCCCCAATAATCCACGGCATTGATAGGCTCGCCCAGGAAACCGCAGTCGGCCTGCACCGCATTATGTTCCGAGCGCAGCTCCACATCGCCTTCCTGATCACTGGGAATCATGACCGCCGCTTTTCGGGCATCGGGAATCTGCGGCGTCTGCCGGTAGGCGAGACGATTCACGGTAAAGGCATTGCAGTATTTTCCCGGTGGAATCTCATCGGTCTGGCAGTGATGCGGGTCTTGCAGTCGCATTTGATAAGACTCTTCCGCCATAACCAAAAGAAGCCAGGTCTCGTCGGGTAGTCGCCTCAGTCTATCCTTATCTATAGATATAAACGGCCAGGCGAGTGAGGTGATGCCGGCGGCATCCAAAGTGATGATCACACGCGGCTGTGGAAGGAAGGACTGAACTGCGGCCGCATTCTTCTGGGCCAGATGCAAAGCGAGGATTGCGCCAATCGAATGGCCAACAAACCCGACCCGCTTGCGATCCGGCCTGACATGATCACCCTGTTCCAAAAATTCAAGAGCATGATTCAAAGCATTCGCGGCATTGTCCGCCCATGCCTGAGGACGCAGAGGATGGCCGTAACCAGGATAGATCACGATGAAACCTTTGCGTGCGATGTGCCTCAGCATCAGCTCATAAGCGGCGGGATCAGCACCGAAATAGCCGTGCAGAAAGAGAACGACCGGGGCCTTTTCCGGCTTGGGATCATGCGGTTCATAAATAACACTATGCAAAGGATGGTTGGAATCTTCATGGAGCACCGAGCGTCGCACAGTGTTATGCGGGGAGACCGGAGACCCCGGACCTTCCATGGGGGGATCAGGAGGACAGACTCCATTCTCGCAGTGAGAGGATTTTTGATAAAGAGCCTCCCATTGGCAAGGGACTGTGGCACAGGATGTGACCGCGATAAGGTAAAGAATAAATAACAAGGGAACGGTCGGCATGCCTTATCCCCCTTCGGCTGGATCTCCTGGACGCAGGCGATACGTTTTGCCCACAAGCGCTGGCTCGAACACTGTACGCGGCAGTCCCTTGTTCTGCAAGGCGGCATTCAAATCCACAATGGGCTGATCGATGCCTTCATCGGAGAGCTGCCAGGTCCCATAGTGGATGCCAAGGCTCAGCCTGGCGCCAAGGTCCTCATGCGCCTGCACAGCTTCGGCAGGATTGATGTGGGCCGGCTGCATAAACCAGCGAGGTTCGTAAGCACCGATAGGCAAAAGGGCGAGCCAGACCTTGCCATAGTCCTTCTGAATGTTCCTGAAGTGCGGTCCATATCCTGTATCGCCGGCGAAGTAGATCCTTTGTTCGCCAAACTCCAAAAGATACGAACCCCAGAGGCTGCGATTGCGATCGAAGAGACCGCGCGCGGACCAGTGCTGGCTCGGCGTAAAAATCAACTTCACGGCGGGAGACAGAACCACGGATTGTCCCCAGTCCAGCTCCCGCACATGGGTGACGCCTTCCTTCTCCAGCCAGGTTTTATCGCCCAGTGGCACAAAAATCTGCGGGTGATGATCCCGCGCGAGACGTTGAAGCGTGGGCAAATCGAGATGATCGTAGTGATTGTGGGACACAAGGACGACATGAATCGGGGGTAGTTTTTCATAGGGCAAACCCGGTGGCCGCACGCGTTTGGGGCCGGCCCAGCTCACCGGACTGACCCGCTCGGACCAGATGGGATCGGTGAGTATGTTCAACCCAGGAAGCTGAATGAGCAGGGTCGCCTGATTGACAAAGGTGAGGAAAACCTCGCCGTCCTGCACTTTATCCGGCAGCTCCGGTGTCTCGGTATTGGCAACGGATTCCGGCCAATCCTCACGATCCCCGAGGAAACGCCAGCGCAGAACGGAGAATATGTTTTTGGGCTCCATCCCACCAGGTTGAAAAAAACGCGAGCCATCGAAATGATCCGAAGGGGGACCTTCATGGTGCCTTGTGCGACAGCCCAGTATGATGGAAAAGAAGAGCCAGATCCAGACGCATCTCATGCCGGTTGTGCCCTCACAAGGCGGATCAGAGTCAACTCCGGTCGCGTGCCGAGACGAATCGGAGGACCCCAGCTGCCGGTTCCGGGATTCACATACACCCACATTTTGCCTTCGCGTGACAATCCGGCAACATGCGGCGCATGCACCAGTCGAACGGCGAGATTCCAGGGATAAAACTGTCCCGCGTGGGTGTGCCCGGACAGCATCAGATCAAAACCGAGCGGCGCGGCCGGCGCGGCGAGCTTCGGATTATGCGCAAGCAGGATGCGCAAACCCTCGGGGCCCAGAGCCTTGTCCGGTCGTGGTCCTTCGCCACTCCCCGAAGCGGCGGGATCCACCACACCCCCGAGATGCAGCAGAGCACCCTTATGTTCGATGCTGCGATATTCATTCAGAAGCACCTGCAAACCCAGGGAACGGAAGTGTTCCACCCAGGCTCGCACGCCGGAATAATATTCATGATTGCCGAGTATCAGATAACGGTGCGCCGCCGGTGCAAGAGCAGCAAGAGGTTCCACGTAGGATTTGAGTTTATGCACGGATCCATCGACGATATCGCCGGTCAGCACCACCAGATCCGCTTTCAGCTCATTGACCTTGTCCACCACACTTTGAACATAACGGCGGCGAATGATAAAGCTCACGTGCAGGTCGCTGATCTGCGCGATACGGAGTCCTTCCAGGCGCGGATCCAAATTTTCCACGGGCACATCGATTTCCACCAACCGCGGCCCACGCCAGGCGATCAGCATGCCGAGCCCCAGGGCCAGCACGGATCCGATCACCACGACCTCGGAACCCGGATCCATCAGGAGGGCTCGCCATTCCTGGGAAACGGTCCCATAGGTAACCAGCAGCAGGAGGTCACGGCCAAGGGTCAGCACCAGCAGGAAATTCAACCAGCCCATGCAGACATAGGCGAGTCCCTGGACGAAGTCATCGCGGTTGGTATGGGATTCCTTGTCGCGACTCCAAAAGAAAACCGGAATCACCCAGATGCACAAAAAGGGCAGGAGAAAGACCAGCCGGGCCGGCAGGCTTTCGAACAGCCGCAGGGCCAAATACAGATATCCAGAGGCCAGAAGACCAGTCAGGACAAGGACAAAGGGATTAAGGAAACGCCGCATGACAGGAACTCCGCTGCTATCCTCCGGCATAGTAAGCGTTTTTTTCGGGCGCGTCGAGGGCAGGGGCTGGGGTACCGCTCAGGCTGAGGTTTTCTTCCGCATTCTTTCATGCTATCACCTGGGCAGAGCCACTTTCCGAGGAACAGCCCATGAAAACCTTGATCCGTTTGAGTTTAATCCTGCTCAATATGCTGCTTATGCCGGTTCTGTGGGCGGGGGAAGCCGCCTGGTTCGAGGCTCTGCAAGGGCTGGAGCGTATCAATGGATTTGAAGCCGATCCGGAAATCAAGGCGCTGATTCCCGCGTACCAGGCTCTGCCGGCTGAACCGGACCAGGCTGTGATCCAGACGCTGTTTGAAGATCAGAATCTGGCGCAGTGGAGCACGCGGCTGGATGAGTATCTGAGTCTTTCAGCGATTCTGTTTGAGGGCCTGAGCCCGACGGAGCAAAAATCCTTGCGGCCGGAATTCGATCGCTGCCGTGAGGCTCTTCGGGACTTCCAAAAGGCCATCACCGACTACGTCCTGCGGCTTCATCCGGGCTTTGCCGGCTTGGGTTTGGCTCCGCTCCAGGCGCAATGGAAAGGGCAGGGGATTCGGATTGTGGTCTTCGATGTTTTTGAAAACGCCCGCATCGAGGAACAGAGACGTCTCCATCCCAAGGCCAGGATTGCTGAGCCTCTAATCTTTGGCCGCCCTGTGGAACTTTCCCATGGGAATACCGTGATTGATATCATTCTGCAGCTGGCGCCTGAAGCGCACATCATTCCCGTGGCGGCGGATGGCAAATCCTACAGTGCCGCGATGCAGCACCTTGCCGATCGGAATGATGTCGATATCATCAATATGAGCCGCGCCTTTCCCGAAGATCCTGTAACCAAAAAAGTCGAGACTGCGTTCAAGGACAGCCTGCGGCGCTGGACCCGCACGGGACTTTTCGTGAAATCCCTTGGCAACACCGGCACCGATCTTTTTGGAACACTCACGAGTCGTCGCGTGGAAAAAGGTCTGGGACCGGTGGCGACGCTCACCTCGTATGATTTGAAGTTGATTCGGGAGATGTATCAGGAAGCGGAGCCGATTGGCCTCGAAGTTCTGGCTCTCAACCTCGCGCTTTTTGCTCAGGACCTGGCTCTGACCGCGACCATACCCGGTGCGGTGATTCCGGTTCAGGAGCGGACGCTGGCGGTGCCGGCCGAGGGACTTTTCAGCCCTTCGACAGGAACCTTTGAATCAGGCAGCTCCTTCGCCGCGCCTCAGATCACCGCGTGGCTGGCTCTGCATCTGGAGCAGCGCCGGGCACTTTATCCGGACGAAAGCCGTGCCGCTTCAAGGCGGGCGGTTTATCAGGAAACCCTGCAAAAAGCGGATCGGGAAGGGCATCCCGCGAGCGAATGGGGTCGCGGGCGGCCGGTTCCTTAAAAGTTCTCCAGAAGTTCATCCGCTATATAAAAGTCCACATAAGGCCAGCCTCCGACGGAATCAAACAGACCTTCGGGGGATTCGCCGCGATGGTAGCGCACCCAGACCAGCTCCCAGGCATGGGCGATGCGTCGTGCGGTATCATTCACCCCGCCGCGCGCGTGCACATAGTTTTTGGAACCCCAGGGCATTTTCGCCTTGTAATAGAGATATGTGAACGGACTGCCCAAAGGTTCGCCGACCAGAGCAAGTTTTTGAATGGCCGCGCCTTTGTTCATATCCTCGGCCGTCACGGATACCTGACCACCGCGATCAAAAGCGGCGAGGAGTTCCGCTGTAGGCAGGTTCAGATCCGGAATTTTAAAGCCGCGTTTATGTTCAAGAATGGCCAGGAAATCACAACCGGGATCGGTATAACTCTGCGCCGTGCCGATATCCCCGCCGTGATCATGGTGCGCTTCCGCCGTTACGAAATGCCGATCGAAATTCACATCACCGATGCTGTGCGCCAGGGATCCCAGCATATGCGCGAAAGCCTTGCGGCAGGCGCCGCTGCTGAGGTCAGGGCAACGTTCATCAATCACGGCATAATAGGAATTGAGGAAGTGATCCCAGTGGGAATATTCGCCGAAGGCATGACCGGCGGCGTACCCGGAGTCAGGAAAGATGGACCCGTTTTTATAGGCAGCTGACTGCTCCTGCAGAAAGGCCCGCAGCTCAGGGATATGAACGTATTCATTGGCGGCCTTTTCCGCCATCCAGATGTGCAGGGTCATGCCGGAAGCAAAGAGCGAGCTGGATACCCCCAGGCCGAGCGTGGCCAGGATACTGAAGAATAGACGCATGATGCGAGTTCCTTTCCGTCTTGTGATTGTCTTGGCGAGACCATAGCCGGGAGACGCTGCGCTGACCAATAAATTTTTCGAAAAGAATGGGGGACAGGGCTTTGGCACCAACTGTGCACGTCGCTTAGGAGTGGGAGGTTCTCCTGGTGCTGCCATGGGGGAATCTGCCAGCGGCGCACAAAATGACAAAACCCAGCCGTCGAGTTATCCTAAGCGGGAAAAACCGAAAGGAGTGTTGACCATGGGAAATTCCTACGTCCGTCTCGATAAGAACAACGTCGCTGTCCTGCTGGTCGATCATCAGGCGGGTTTGCTCTCGCTGGTGCGGGACATCGAGCCCGACAAGTTTAAGAACAATGTTCTGGCCCTCGCTGACCTCGCCAAATATTTCAAACTCCCCACCATTCTAACGACAAGTTTCGAGGATGGCCCCAACGGCCCTCTGGTGCCAGAACTCAAGCAGACCTTTCCGGATGCGCCCTATATCGCACGGCCAGGGCAAATCAATGCATGGGACAATGAAGACTTCGTTCAAGCCGTTAAGGCAACGGGCAAAAGGCAGCTCATCATTGCCGGTGTCGTTACCGAAGTCTGCGTTGCCTTTCCCGCACTGTCGGCCATCGAAGATGGGTATCAAGTCTTTGTTGCCACCGATGCATCGGGAACTTTCGATGAGGTCACACGCCAATCAGCATGGAATCGCGTGTCAGCAGCCGGAGCGCAACTGATGACCTGGTTCGGCATGGCCTGCGAGCTTCATCGTGACTGGCGCAACGATGTGGAAGGTCTGGCCGCACTTTTTTCCAGCCACATCCCGGACTACAGAAATCTCATGACCAGCTTTTATGCCCGCATGCCTGCCAAGGGGCAGGACCGTCGAGCACCTACTGTCGGTTCTGAAACCATTCACGTGAACTGAGGAGTTGAAGTTTGTAGTCATCGTCCTGCACCCCGATGCCTGCCGTGAGGGATCCATAACGCAGAAAGAGCTTGCCGCGTTTGTGCTCCGGGGTGCCCTGATACCAGGCTTCCAGTTTCAGATCGGAAGTTTCCGCTTTGAAATGATCGATGGCATAGCTCGATTCATCGGCTTTCAGATGAAACTGCGCTTCCAGCTTATCATCGCGAAAAAGCTTGCGGGACCAGTCGGGGAGTTTTGATTTGGGATCAAAGATCCAAAGGATGGGCCTCAGGTCAGCGGCGTGCAGCTGGAACGTGCCTTCAAAGCGGGACGGTGTCACCTGCACGCGACCCTGCTGGAGCTGGAGCTGACCCACCCAGGGTTCCTCCTGGGAATCCTTGCCACCCGGGCGCACATTCAGCTTCAAAAGGCCGGTCGGGACCGTGAAGCCTTCCTGCACGAAATCGATGGTGGCAATATTCAGTTCCTGATGAATGCTTCCGTAAAAATCCCGGTTCTCATAGCTCACCAGCGCGGCAGGAGCGTCCACGCGTATGAAATTGCCCTGCGTGTTGGCGGAATCCAAATGCAAGGCAACCTTGCCTTCACCGGAGCGGAATTCAAACCCCAGGCCCTTGGGCAGAAAATGGTTAAAATAGCGAAGATCATGAACAGTGCTTTCCGGTAGAACGAGCGCCGCGTGCCACGCGCGATCACGGCTTAGGACATCACGGTCATCAGCCACCAGTTTCAGGTTCAGATCCCGGCCGCTGACATCCCGGTGGCCGTTCGCTTCGTGATCGATGCTGAAGGCCGGTATGGAAAGTTCCAATTGCACGCGGTCGTCCACAGCAAGAGTCAGTTTTCCCAGCCCGCGCACCGTTTCCTTCCAGAGTTCGGTCTCCATGTGGGGTGACTCAAAAACGAGCTCCGTGGCCGGACCCAGCTGTCCCTGATTGAGAACGATCCGACCGCTGCTCTGCAGATTCAAACCTTTGATCCGGAGCCAGGGCGCATCGACGATAAAACTCTGCAGAACCTCACCCTGTTCCAGCTCCGCCTGGCCTCTGAGATCCAGGGAAAGCTTGCGCAGAAGCTCATCCTTGGCCCGAAAGGGATCGAGTTCAAAGCGACCCTCCAGCTTTTCAATGTGGGCGAGCTTCTGCTCCTTCCAGTGGGTTTGCACCTGACGAAGCTCGAGAGTTCCGTCCCGAATTCGGACCTTGTCCTCGGCGGCGATTTGCAGTTCAGCCGAGACGTCGATGGAACCCTGGGCGGCGAAGGCTCCCACCTTGAGACTCTGCAGATTTCTAAAGGTCAATTCCTGAAAGTACACAGGCCAGCTTCTATCCTCGGTGTCCGAGGTGGGAGGCGGCGTGCCGCGGTCGGCTCCCGCGTCGCCTTCCGCCGACGGCTCTCCGGGCTGAAAGGCCAGGGATCCGCCCCTGCCGTTGGCAGACCAAATGATGATGCGCTTGCCGGCCAAAGCCAGAAGACTGATCTGCAGTCGGGCCTCCGGCAACTCCATACGCGTGCGTTCATCCTCGAACGTCAAACCTTTGACATGAATATGACCCGGCAGGTACGAGGAAGCCTTTTCATAGGCGAATCGCGTGCCTCCTTTTTGCAGAAGATCCTTGAATTCCTGGTTTTCGAGGTAACGATTGGCCGCGATGATCCACGCGATTTCCAGCCCGCCTAATACCAGCAGGACAACGGCAAGAATTTTACCCCAACGCCTCATGGCTCCGCCTCATCGTGGTACGGGGAAGCAACGCGCTTCCTTTCGCTTATAGAAAATTTGCGGCCTGGTGCCTAGATGTAGGTGAAAACCTACTCGGGCGGCATGGCGTTACTGCATCAACTTTCCTCGGGAATGGCCGATGATAACTGCGAAGGCGAGGAATTTTTCATGCGCAGACTTCTTATTCTGCTTGCTCTTTGGCTGACGCTGGGTCAGGCCAGGGCCCTTGCTCTGTCTCAATTTCCCATCATCGATCTCAGTAGAGTTCAGGATAACGAAGGATTTTTCCTGGGTGGACAGGTGGCTTTTTGGGTCAATACCAGGACGCCGATGGATCCTGCGGTGATGGTCACAGGGCAACACGATGGCAACTTTATGCCTTCCGCGAAAGATATCCCCGGTCCGTCCCACCTCAAGGGCGAAATCTGGCTGCGCTTTGTGATTCACAATCCCGAGCCGCGGCCTCGAGCTCTGGTTTTGGAAAGTGGCTATGCGCTGACGGATTTTATCAGCTTCTATCAAAAGGATCCAAACGGCCAATTGCTGGCCGACCATCGGGGCGACCGCAGCGTGTCGCGGCCGGATCCCTATGCCTTCCGCAGGCCGGCCTTCGCGCTCACAGCCTGGCCTGGTGAAAACATTTATTATCTGCGCTCCGCATCCCAGGGGCCCAACATACTCTCGCTTCACCTTTGGCATGAAGCGGGCTTTCGCGGCCATCGTTTCCTGGATACGGCGTTCCTGAGCGCCCTGTTTGGTTTCCTCCTGGCGCTCTTCATCTATAACAGTTTTCTGGCTTTTTCCCTACGCAGCCGGACCTACAGTTACTACAGTGCCTTTCTGCTGAGCATGATCCTTCTGCAGATGTCGATGCAGAATGTCTGGCCTTATCTGGTGAAACCGGAGTGGGCCGTCTGGCTCGATAATGAAGGCTATGTTACGATCGGCACCTTCACCAGCTGCCTTTCCGTCCTTGTCACGATCGCCTTCCTCTCCATGAAGAAAATACTTCCGAACTTTCTGCGCTTTTTCCAGTGTCTTCTGATCTTCACCCTCATGCCTCTGATGGCCGGCCTGGTCCTGGATTTTGATCAGCAAGCGCGCTTCATGAGTGCCAGCGTCGGGGTGGGGTCCTTCTCGCTCATCGTGGCCTGTGTCGCGGCCATCCTGCGTGGTTATCAGCCAGCCGCTTACTATCTGCTCGCTTCTGTCACGTTTTTGGGTGCGAATATCTTTCTCACCTTGAACCTGCTCGGCATCTATCACGTCCCCCATGTGATTCAATACGGAAACTTCGTGAGCGTTGTGATTCAGGGGCTTCTGATGTCGCTGGCGATCGGGGACCGTGTGCAGTTTATTCGGGCCCAGGCGGATGGCGTGATCCGCCGTCTGAACCAGGAACTGCAGAATCATCTGACCCACGTGGAAGCGCTGGTGGCGGAACGCACCGAAACCATCCGCACCATACTGGATAATGTGGCCAGTGGCTTTGTCATCGTCAATCGCGAGGGCAATATCGTCAAAGGCTTCTCCCGCTCCTGTCATCAGCTCCTGGGGCAGAACCTCGTGGAAGGGCAACCCTTTGTGAATCTTCTGCAGTTGAATCCGGTGGCACGGAAAACCTGGACTCTCGCCTGGGAACAGATCTTCAGCGACCTGATGCCCACCGAGGTTTCCCTGGCTCAACTGCCCTCACAGATCCGCCTGGGTCCGCGCGCCCTGCGGCTTGAATGCAAGGCTCTGCGGGATGAAGAGGGGCGAATCAAAACGCTTCTTTTGACCATACTCGACGTGACGGAATTGAAACGCAAAACGCGCGAATCACGGCGGCATCGCCTGCTTATCAAAATCCTGCAGGACCTCGAAGCCTTCCGCCAGTTCATCAATCATAGCCATGATTTCATAGCGCGTCTGAAGGTGAGCACGGATCCACGCGAACAGGCGTTTCTGCTGCATACCCTGAAAGGCAATAGCACGGTTTTCGGCCTGACCCAGGTCGCCAGGCGCCTGCATCAGCTCGAGGAATGTCATGCGCTCAACGCGACGGATATCCAGTCCATCGAACATCTTTTCCAGCATTTTCTCGACGCTCACGCCAGCATACTGAAGACACCTTGGGGCTCCACCCCACAGCTGGAGGCGCGGGTGACAGCTGCGCAGTTGCAGGAGCTGGAGGTTCTTGTCGAACGGCGCAACGATTCCGGATTACAGGAGGATGTGGCGGGCTGGATTCAAAATGTGGTCGCCAAACCGGTCCGAACGTTCGTGCAGCCCATCATTGAAAATTGCCAGCTTTTGGCGCAAAGGCTCAACCGCCCGGTGCGAATCGAAGTGCGCGGCCATGAGGTGCGCGTGCGTTCGCAGCAGGAGGAAAAGGCCCTCGAATTTCTCGTCCATATCCTTCGCAATGCCATTGTCCATGGCATGGATGAGGATCGCCGCGCGCGGGGCAAGGACCCCGTGGGTTCGATCCTGCTTGAATTCAGTGAATCCCCGCAAGGCCTTATGATCACCTGTCGTGATGATGGACGTGGTTTTGATCGGCAGCACTGGGAAAGCAAGGCCCGCGCGGCCGGCGGTCCCTCCGGAGCGGCGCTGAGTCGTCTGAACTGGCTGGAACTGGTGGAGCTGGTCAGTCGCGGCGGGCATAGCACGCAGGACATGATTACCATGGAAGCCGGACGTGGTGTGGGTTTGGAAGGTATTATCCAGGCCGTCCGCGAACTCGGCGGTCGTATCCATCTGGAAACGGATCCCGGTCAAGGCACCTCCCTGCAGATTGAGATCGAACGCCACGTGGCAAATCAGGCGGCCTGAGGAGTCCCTCCTACACGCAACCTTCACCCATTCTGAAGGTCTGGCGCGCACAGCCAGGCGGAAACCCTCGCCTTCCTACAAAACCTGGGTGGGTGGGACTAGCATGAAAAATGCATTGATCCACGGCAGGTGGTGAACTATGTCTGAAATCAAAACGACGCTTGATACTTTATCGGATCCGGGCTTTCAAAAGCGGGAATTCCTGTTCGAAAGGGTAGGCTGGGCCTGCATGGGCATTATCCTGCTGGCAGCCTCTCTGGGCGTGTTTGGCAAGGGCGTCCTCAGTCAGGCGGAACTCAGGGGGAAGCAGTTTCACCTGCAGTATGATCGTTTCCTGCATCGTCACGACCTTACGACCCTGAAACTTGAAATTCCTCCCATCCATGGCGAGCCCGGTGTGATCGCGGTGGCCTTTCCGAACACGTATCTCCACAAATTTCGTATTGAACACATTACTCCGGCACCCGAGTCGAGCGCGCATGGAGATCAAACCCTGTTCTGGTTTACAGCGACCCATACCGGTGAACCCACGACCATCCTGTGGAGTCTGGAACCGCAGGAAATGGGACGCCTCGAAGGCCGTATTTTTGTGAATGGCGCAGAAGGTTACGCCTTTCGGCAGTTTGTCTATCCGTAAAGGGACGCAAGGACCATGGACAGCATTATACGCGGCACGATTACTTATTTCTTCGTCTGGCTTATTTTCCGCATCGCCGGCAAACGCAGTCTGGCTGAAACCACCAGTTTTGATTTCGTGCTTCTGCTGATCATCAGTGAAACGGTGCAAAGCGCGTTGAATCAGAACGACAACTCACTGACCAATTCCTTTTTAATTGTGATCACTCTGGTGTCGCTCGATATTCTGTTATCCGTGATCGGTTTTCGCCTGCCGCGTTTCAATCACATCCTGAACAGTCGTCCGGTTTTAATCGTGGAAAATGGCAAACCCATCAGGGATCGGATGGCGGCCGCCCGCATCGACGAGGATGATATCCTGGCCTCGGCGCGGGAGACGCATGGCCTCGAAAGCATGGACCAAATCAAGTTCGCCATTCTGGAGTGTCATGGTGGAATTTCGATAGTTCCCCAGGAGGCCCGCACTTAGGAAAAAAAGAAGAGGGTGACCTGGGGGCCACCCTCCGGAAGCGGGATTTATCAACGACAACGCGGGCCTTCGGAAGTGGCCTGAATTGTCCCTGTACAGGGATTGATACCAAAGTGGAAATGGGAGACGTGGTAGAACTCCCAGGGATCCATCATCTTGGTAAACGTGAAGCGACTGTCGACCATCTGTTCGCCCTTGGCCTTGTGGAGATAGGACTCCAGCTCATGGATATAGGAGAAACCGGAGTAACGATGGCCTGTCACCTTCGCGGCTTCGCTATACATCATGTAGGTGAACCAGAACTGGGCCTCCAGATCGATCGGTGAGGTCGGATCATCCGGGTTTTCCAGGATGTAACCCATATCGACGTCGAGACCTTTATCGTGGGCATCCTCCTGCCCGTGCGGATTGGAATACGGATAGTTCGTATTCACGCGCAGAACAGTCACCGCGCGATCGGGATACAGGAGCTCGAGAAACTTTGCGGATTTACGCAGAACCCAGTGAAAGTACCCAAAGCCGTAGATGTTGTTATAGTTGCTCTTGTTGATCGCATACAGATTCGACGCGAGCGGCAGGGCGACCAGCGATTTCGAATAATAAATCGACTTGCGGCTTTCCTGCTGCGCCCAGACCTCAAGATCATCCAGAGCGTCCTGCACGCGGCTGGGCGTCATGTCCATGTCACTCCACCAGGCGGCGGCATCGGTTGAATTGGCAAAGTTGACAGCAATTGGGGTGGCCGATTGCCGGCTGCTGCCCTGACCCAGCTGGCCGAGGAAGCCACTGCCCCAGCATTTGATGGCGCCGGTACTCATCATGGCACAGGCATGCCGGGCGCCGACCGCGAGATCAATCACATTGCTGAGACCAGGAATGGTCACGGGCGTAATGGAACTGAAACGGAAGGCGTCCTGCCCCTGCTGTGGCGTGACGAGAACGCTCTTTTTCGTGTCCCCGCAAAGGCCATAAAGACAAAGACCCCAGCATTTCACCTGACCGCTTGCTGTGATGCCACAGGTGGTTTTCTTGAAGGTATCGACCATCCGCCACTTTTCGGTGCCGACCTGGGTCCAGCTGCTGGCTGTATCGGACAGACCGGTCTGTTGATACCAGTTGTCTCCCATACAGAACAGCCGCTGCGTGGCATCCACGAAACAGGAGTGGGCATCCCCCAGAGCGAGGCTTTTCACCGTCAGCTGATTTGGGGTGACATTGGTGATCGGGAAATTCTTCTGGGTGGCTGCCACCACGAAACCCCAGCACAAAAGCTGTTGATTCGTCGTGATCGCACAAAACCCATTTTCGGAGGCGTGGATGGATTCGGCCTTGGCTCCCAGCGCGGTCGCGCGGCGTGCCGTTCCCGAGTGATTGGTGATTCCGGCTTTTTGATCACCCAATTGATATTCTGAGCCGGCGCCCCAGCAGTAAACGTCGCCGGTCGTCGACAGACCGCAGGTCGAACCTTTCGCGGCGGCCAGCTGGGTGATCTTCACACCTGTCAGTCCTTGCACACGCGATGGCCGGAGAGTGGCGGAAGGGATCATGTAAGAGCCAAAGCCGGTGTTCATCCGGGACTCGCCATTGCCCGTGGCTCCGGTGTAACTGAAGCCCCAGCAGTACACCTCACCGGTTTTTTTTACAGCGCAGGAGTGCAGCTCACCGGTCGCGACCTGCTTCACATCCATTCCCAGACCGGGAACGAGGACAGCGTGCGATTCATTTTCATGCTGGCCTTGGCCGAGCTGCCCGAGCAGACCGTATCCCCAGCAATAAACCTGGTTGTTACGGAGTGAGCAGGTGTGATAACCGCCAGCGGCAAGGGTGGACGCAGGGGGGCTGCCGGTGGCAGCCAAGGATGGTTGGGTCAAACAGAGAAACATGAGTAACCAGGCAAATCGCATCTGCATTGCTTTCCTTTTTCGATAAGTTGTGTTCGCAGTGCGAGTATAGATAACTCATTTAGAATGGTTGAGCTTTATTTTTCGGATTTCTTTGAATGTTTTGTGATTTTAGGCGTTTGGCACAAATTTACTGCATTTCACGGAATACATGCGTCAGTTTTAAACATGGTGGGCAAAAAAAGGGGAGACCGTGATTCAATGCATGGCCTTGACCATATTGAGAAGATCATCAATCGCTTCACCTTTGCGCCAGAAACCGTGGGTTTGATTGCAGGGTACATCGAGATCCGTTGATCCATATCCCGACATCAGAATCACCGGGATATTGGGCTGGGTCTTTTGAATGTCATTTAAGAGACGTATGTAACCACCGCCTGGCATCACGGCGTCCGACAGCACCAGATCAATTTTTTTTTCCTGCAGATGCGGCAAAGCCTCGGGAGGGCTGTTGGCTGTGACGACGGACATGCCGCACTCCTCCAGGAAGAATTGCAACAGTTCAACCATGACAGCATCATCATCCACCACGAGAATATTCATGAATCCTGCCTCGAAGCGATTGAAAACAAACCGGACAACAGCCGTGTGTGATACTGGGAATCTCGGCATCGTGCAACAGCGGAAAGTAACCCAGGGCCTTTTCGAGAGGCAACCAGGCGACATGCTCGTCATCAAAAATCGCCTGACACCAGCTGCACATTTTCAGAGGTTTATCCCTGGTAAAATGCAACATGGGTTCGGTGTCCTCCAGAATCTCGCAGCTCACATAGGCCAACTCAACCTTGATCCAATTCTCCCCCTCGTGGTTAAGCTCCTGACTCAGCAAAACTTTGAGGGGATGATGATCACATCGCACGGTCAGACTCATGGGTTCGCTGTGTGGCCGGCGGACGATTTTAAACAGTGAACGATAGATGAAGCGTATACTGGGACCCGAAAGCAGGTCAAAAAAATGCCGCCCGAGATATTGATTCACGTCGAATGGTTTCTCCCAAACGGCCTCCAACTCCGCATTCCATTCCGGTGAAAACCATGCAAAGCGATCCTTCTGATTCAGAAGATAGGATTTGGGTGGGAAGCATGTGGTCTGTCTTTCATGCCTTTCCTCATTCATGGCGTCCTCCGCAGTCGTCCGCGGGCACAGAATGCGGATACGACTCTGCGATTTCCACTGATAACCGCGATTCATCGAAAAAAATCATAATTCCGTGCTAGCACCAAGTCATAAGCAGCTGTGGCAGGGGCGCGCACGCCAGGTGTACCAGGCCGGGTGCAGGGAAAATGAGACGGAAATGACTTAATTTACCAACATTTTATGTCGGAGGCGGGCGTTGTAGGATCGATCCCACGGGATTTCCCCGGCGAAGGATATCACAACCATGCGTACTCTGCTTAAAATCATTTCAGGAATCCTGGCGGTCTTTGTCATCCTGGTGGCTTCGGTCTTTTTGATCATCAACCTTGTGGACTGGAACAGGCATCGGGATTTTCTGATACGCAATGTGGAGCGTTACACAGCTGTTCGCATTGATGAGCTTGATGGCATCCGCGTCAAACTCTGGCGTTCCCTGGACCTGGAGGTCAGCAAATTCAAGATGCATATGGCCGAAAAGGATGCAGGTCTGGAAAATTTCAGCACCGGGCCGGCCCGGATCCGCGTGGCCACCTGGCCTCTGCTCTTCAAGGATCAGCTGCTGATCCAGACTCTGACGGTGGATAACGGGCGGCTTCATCTGAAGGAGACGAAAAAGCCTGAGGAACCGCCGACGGAGGATGCGCAAAGTCCCGCGGAAATCCTGGAAAAGCTGCCGGATATTTTTGTAAACCTGGCCGCCATCACCGATGCCCAGTTTCGCTATGATATCCTGGAAAAAAAGGAGCCGATCAAGGTCAGCATTGAGAAATTTGAAATGCAGGCGCCTGAGAAGGATCCCACCCCACGCTTCAGTGGTCACGGCAGCGTCGATGAGTTTCCCTGGAAAATTGAGGGGGAAACAGGAACCCTCGAAACCTTCCAGGATGAAGCGCAACCCTTTCCCCTGCGTCTCCATGCCGAACTCGGCCAACAGGAGCTGGATCTCAACGCCCGGGTCCGCATTGCGAATTCCACAGGCAACTTTACCGTCAAGGCCAAAGGTCCGAATATCGAACAGATTAAAAAGATCCTGCATTTGAATATCGGCACCGTTCCGGCCTGGCAACTGGCCTTTGAGTCCCGCATGGAACCTCAAAATTTCCACTTTAATAAGATCGATTTGAAGCTCGGGTCGAGCGAAGTGAACGGCGATCTGCATGTCGATCTCCGACCCAGACGCCCGAAAATTTCCGGCAAGGTGGAATCGCCGGTGACGGTGCAAAAGGATTGGGCGGGTCTCTTTCAAACGGATCAACGCTATAAGCCCGAGGACGAAACACCGAAGCCAGCGGGGCAGTATTTCTCGGATAAGGTGATCGACAATTCCCTCATGAAAGTGGTGGATGTGGATCTGCGCTATCTCGTGAATCACTATCGTGGTGAAAAATCAGGTCGGGCGATCCATGCCTGGGATGTTACGGTGAAACTGGATAATGGCCATCTGCGGGTTGAACCCATGACGTTCGCGGTGGCCTCGGGCAAGGTGGGAGGACATATTCGGGTGGACGGCCGCAAGCTGCCTCTCGATGTCTCGATCGAAATGGGGGCCAAACGGGTGGATCTGACCACTCTGTTCGCTCCGGTCGCCAAGGAGATTCCTGTGTTCGATCTCAAGCCTTCCGAGATGGCCCATGGTCGGCTCACCGGGCAATTGGATCTGACGATGACAGGCAAAACGCCGATGGAGCTGGCCAAGTCGGTGAAAGGTCCGATTGAACTCGCCATCGAGGATGGGGCCTTGTCCGGCACGGTGATCGAAGCCTTTGGTATCGATGTCTCGCAAACCATCAGCAACTGGATAAAGAAACATCCTCTCTATGAAATCCAATGTGCCCTGACCGCGTTTCAGGCCGGCGGCGGCGTCATCAAAACCAAAACCTTTCTGATTTCCACCAAGGACACCAGCATCATCGGCAAAGGGGAGGTGAATCTGGTCGGCAACAAGGTGGACTTTGTTCTGGAAGCGCACCCGCATGATTTCAGTGTCGGCAGTCTGCGGTCCCCGATTGAAATCAAAGGCCCGCTGAATGACATTGAAGTGAGCCTGGAACGGGATGAGCTGCTGACCCGTTCGGGACTGGCTGTCGCGCTCGGGGCATTGGTCAATCCGATCGCCGCTCTGGTTCCCTTGATCGAAACCGGTCTGGATGAGAAAGGCAAATGCCGAGGCGTTGTGCAGGAACTTAACGAGGTGGCCGCGAAGGCCACAAAACTTTCACGCGGTGAATCAAAGAAAGTGAGGCAATAGAAATCCTATGTTAAACTGGATACTCCGCTTCGCGTGGGGAGGTCCGGTTGCAGATCCTGAGATCGCTTCTTCTGTTGATCATCGGCATGATTCTGACCAGGCCGGCGCTCGGCAATCTCGGGCGCTATTCCATTCCTTTCGAACAGGTGATTCGTCCCCAGTTAAATTTGCCGCCGGATGCCGATCGCCTCACGATCCGCACCGCTCTCGAGAAATATCTGGCCACGACCCAGCTCCCGGACGCTGTACGCTACTCCGGTCAGAGGCAACTCCTCTTTTATCTGGAATTTTCGGATCGCGAAGCCTTTCATCGCCTGCGTCTGCAGGTGGAACCCAAAGTCGATGATTACCTTCTTCTGACCTCCTATGTTCTGTATGATGCCACGCTCGACTATCCGCAGCTCGTGGAGAGGCTCGAACATTATTTTGAAATGGCTCAGAAGCTCGAACCGGGTACCGATGTCGCCGGCTGGATTGCGCATGATACCCTTGCGGTCATGACGGATAACTATGACTTTGGCAAAGCCAGCCTTCTCGTGCACAAGGCGATCGCCACCCTTCCGGAATCCTCGTGGTTTTTGCGAGCCCAGCTGCTCGGCACCATTGCCCGACTCTATGTGGATCCGGGCAACAGTCCGGCGATCGTTCGCCAGGGTCTGGCCATCTATGCTGAGAATGAGAAGCGGATGCGGATGCAAGGGCGCCTCGCTGCGGCCAGCGACAGTGCTTATAATCAGGGCATAGGTGTGCTGTTTGCCTTTGGGGATGATCAAAAAGCGCTCGAACATTTCGCAAGGGTCAGTCCGGAATCGGTATATGTGCAGGATGCGCTGGTCTTTTCAGCTCTGGCTCACGCTCATCTTGGTCAGCAGCAGGAAGCTCGCGCCAGCCTGCGGCAGGTGTCTTTCATCAACTATCCTGAGAGTCCGATGCGGGTCGCCTTTCTGCGCTGCTATGGGGAGATCGTGCGACAGCTTTTGGGAGAGAAGGCGAATTTAAAACTCTGCGTGACTCTGCCGGATGCGACGCAATTGGACGTGATACAACATATGACCCAGGAGATTCTGCAGCTGGCGCCAAGCCCTGCAATCGAAACCGCCGTCCTCAAGCAGTTTCAGCACTTCTATCGGCAAAAGATCAGGCCCGAAAATAAAAAGCGCATGGCGCGGTCCGTGGATGGCCTGGAACTGGCACGCGCCCGTGCGGAGTCGGATCGCAGTCGTTACGAATCTCAAATCAGTCGCATGGAATTGGATCTGGCGCAAAAGAAGTCTCAGCTCACCGTTTCCCTGGCCGCGTCCAGCATGGCCCTGCTTGGCCTGGCCAGCTTTGGGTTCTGGCGCCGGCAGGTGCAGCAGCAAAGGATGCAAAACCTGCAGCAGTATCTGCAGACCCGCATTCTTTCCCGATTTTTGCCGCCGGCCCTGGTCGAGGAAATTCGCCTTGGCCGCTCGCGCCTGGATGAAGAGCCGCAAAAGCGTATGGTCACCATCCTCTTTGCGGATCTGGTCGACTTCACCTCCCGAGCCGAACAGCTGGGGCCGGAACGCACTGCGCGCCTCCTGAATCAGTGGATGCATATGGCCACGGATGTGGTCTTTGCCGAGAGCGGTACCATCGATAAGTTCATTGGTGACTGTGTGATGGTGATCTTTGGTGCGCCTCTTGAAAGCGCACCGGACAAGCAGGTGGAACGGGCGGTCGCCTGTGCCCGTCATCTGATGCGGGCCATGGAGGGGCAGAATCAGGTCTGGCTGCGGGACTTTGGTGTGAGCTTTCAACTGCGGGTCGGCATCAATCTGGGCGAGGCCATTGTGGGAAGTTTCGGCAGCGAAAAACGCTCGGATTATACGGTGATCGGAGGTGCGGTGAATCTCGCTTCCCGCATCGAGAGCATGGCGGAACCAGGGCAGATCCTTTTAGGCCAGAACGCAGCCCGCCACCTTTCGAGCTCCCAGGTCGCGGCCCTGGGGGCGCGCGCTGTGCGCGGGATGAAGGGGACCCACGAACTGTTTCAGCTGCATCGGGATGAATTGAGCCCGGCAAGTTTGGGCGCTTAAGCCCACCTTTAGCCTATCGGAACAGGACTATCATATTATGGACCATGGGCTTGGCATGAGGCCCGTCCGAAGTGCAATCCGGGACGGACCGGGGCGAAAGATATCGTTCTCAGCCGCTGCGGCCTTGCAGGAGGTCTTCCATGAGGTCCGCAACGTAAGCGCTGGCAATGGGTCCAAGGTGCAGACCATCCGGCAGGAGTTCGCGCAGCGTATAGCGTTTGGTTTGATAAACCAGATGCCGATCCCGCTGGATCTGTTGGAAGACCTCGCTCAGGGGGACCAGATAACACTGGCTGTAACGAGCGCATGCCTGCTGCAGCTCCTGATTCAGAATCGCTCTTTGACTCTGCAGACCCGGCAAAAGATCCGGGATATCGCCCAAGATCAAGGGGATTTTGGCGCTTTCCGCTTCCTTCACGAGAGTGCGCAGGGCTGCGACGCTGGCCGGTGCGGTGGGATAGATGGAATCCCAAAAGAAGAGATCGACGCCGATGATCACCGAGTGATCTTTCAAATTGTGGTGCAGAATATTCTTCAACACGACATGTCCCGGTGTTCCATTATACGCAATGGTTCGTATGTTTTTCGGATCGGTATACCGGGTGCTCAAAACCGTACCAGGTCCGGGTGCTGCATAGCCGCCGCTGACGCTGGCCCCTACAATCAAAGGTTTTTTAAACGTTGGCCCAATATCCCTGGCCTCGGCATTGGCAGCCAAAAGACTTGCCCCAAGAGTCAATGTTCTCACGATAATTTTCTTTAGCCTTTCCAGCTTTTTCATGTTGGTTCATTTGCTCCAGATCATAAAAGCGATGGGGACCAAACCCCAGCCAAATTAGTGGAATCTGGATGAAAAAATGCTAAGCAGGCGCGAGCAGACTGCGCCCATGGGAGCGAGCTCTTCAATGGTTTATTCTGCTGCCTAATGCAACGCTTTGATCTCGGCAATGATCTGGTCCCAATCCCCCCGATGCAACTCATGCCCCGCACCTTTCAGGGCAACGAGCCGGGCCTTGGGGATGACACGAGCCAGGTATTCCGCATGCGGGAAGGGGAGGACCGGATCATCCGTCCCCTGGACCACCAGAGTCGGGGCCTGGATAGAGGGCAGCTGGCCGCTGGCCCATTCCCCGCCGCTCAGGAGGGCATGATTGAAACTGCTCCGCAGGTTGGTGGAACGGTGATAGTCCTCAACCGCTGTGGCACGGATCAGGGACTCATCAAAAGGATGGCGGGTTCCTGCGGTAATCCGCCAGCCGGCCACCATGAAATCCAGCGCGAGGGCTTCGTTGGACCAGTCCATCGATCCCGAGTTTGCATGATGATCGAGCACCTTTTGTCCGATCGGCGGCAGTACGATGCCTTCCGGCACAGCCACAGGGCCCGAGATAAGAAGAACGAGCCTCTCGACGCGATCCGGATGCTTGAGAGCCATCAGCTGAGCGATCATTCCACCCAGCGAGGCGCCGGCCACTGTCGCGGATTTCACACCGTAGCCGTCGAGGATCGCCACAGCATCCTCCATCATGTCGTCGAGGGAATAATGGATGGTGCCTGGCTCATAGCAGGTGGAGCGGCCGGTATCACGATGATCAAAACGGATGACGAAATAGCCCGCCTGAGCGAGGCGCTCGCAAAATTCCTGAGGCCACCAGAGCATCGAAGCGCAGGCGCCCATAATCAGAAGCAGGGCCGGTTGGTGAGGCTGACCAAAGGCTTCGGTGCAGAGTTCCGCGCCATGGGTGGGGATCATGCGTTCAGTCATAGTCTGTCCTCCTTGGCAGAAGAACAGTCAGTATAAAGGCAAAAGGTCGCGGGTGCCACCCTGCAAGGCAGGGCGGCCATCCGAAGGTTACGGAGTCGTGGTCGGACGTGTTGTGTCCGTTGGTGTTGTAGGAGTGGTGGTGCCGGGCTGCGGACAGGCTGGGTCAACCTTGGTTGGATCATAGCCGGGAGAGCTAGGATCTGGACAGTTTGGAGTTGGAGCTGGCTGATTCAAGTTCGTGCCAGTCGTGGTGTCCGTGGTTGTGCCCGTCGTGTCAGTGCCGGTGGTTCCTGTTGTATCAGGAGCCGTTGTCCCTGTTGTGTCAGGAGCTGTCTGGGTTTGAGGCTCAGCGTTGTTATTGTTGCCTTCCATTCCTGTATTTTTCTTCGTACAGGAGACTGCAACCAAAGACAGCAGCAGCGCAGTCGAGATGCTAATGGATCGTTTCATAGTATCACCCTTTCGAAAATTGATAACAACTCAAAGGACCTCCTGCAATGTGCACAGTTCGTACCAGCTTGTAAAGATCCGACAAACAAGACAGGCCGCGGGTTTGATCACATTGATTTTTCGACGGAGGGTGAAGATTCTGTATAGGCTTTAGAAAGCGGCTGATCGTGTCACGGTCGAGCCATCGGTCAGGTGATACGTAATGATAGCCTCTGTCGCTGCTTTGGTGCAGGAATAACTGGTGGCGTAAGGCACCTCAACGTAAGGTTCCACGCAGCCAGTCAATGTCAGAGACTGGGCACCGATGATGTTACTGGGAATCACGCTCACGGTCGCTCCCGAGCCATTGATCGACACATAAGGCTTCAGAAAAATGGAGGCGGTTACCTCTGCCATCAACGTTTCGTCCTTGCGGTATTGCACAATCACATGCCGGGTCCCGTTGGTAGGGGTTAAGGTCACATTTACCGAGTCGCTGTAGGGGACCCACTGGAACGTGCTCTCGCTGGCCACCACATTGCCGCTGATGAACATACTCACGTTGTCGCCTGGCAGGTAATCAAATTGAGGCAGGATGACGACGTCGGGCTCGTCCGTCCACAAAGCCTGGTTCTGAAAGGCGACAGAGCCGGGGACATAGCTGCGGTCGTAGCTGATGGTCAGCGGAATGTCCTCACAAAAATTTCCAGCCGCATCGCGGATTTTCACCGTGAGCGACTTGGTGCCTTCTCCTGGCGACAGCATGAGGGCTTCAACCGTAGCCTCTTCGAAGCTGCGGTACTCTTTAACCGTTTCGACATCACCTTCCACGCGAAAGGCGAGCGGGCCATCATTGACGGCCTGGATTCGGATCCGGACGTACCCGGTGGCTGTCGTCAAGGCCACAGGGGAGGCGCTGCACTCTGTGGGGGGCTGGCTCTTGCGGGCAATCTGCGTTTCCATGACCGGACCGTCGGTGCCAAAGATATTGCGATACTTCACCTTAAGATTTTTGATGCCGTCGCCCTCACTCAATTGAATGAGGACCTGATCATCACCCGGAATGTCATAGTATTGTCCAGCCGACAGGGATGCCTCCAAATCCCCCTCCACCCAGACTTCGCGCACGTTGCTCCCCCGGGTGGACGGCAGGACGAGGTAGACCCAGGCATCGGCGCTGGCATCCTCGGAAAAGTAGGGCTCGGGCTCGGGGGGCACCTCCGGGCTGGATTTCCAGACGATCTTATCCTGCAGGTAGGCTTTGCCGTTTTCCTGATACAGGGTGATGGTCAGGGTGACCTCACCGAATTGATCGGCGGTCAAGGCTATGGCTTCACGGACATCCAGCACGGTATCCAGGGGGACGTCGGCCACGAATCCTGTGCCGCTCAGACTGAATTTGGGTTTGAAATCGCCGAGGATTTCGAGACGCAAAACATTGGTGGTCGTGGCGGTGGCTTCGCGCTCCAGATAGTATTTGATGAGCCCCGTGTTCGACCCGCTGCCACAGGCGCTCAGGACGAGGGCGAAGCCTAGCGTGAAAAGTCGCAGCAGCATCTTAGGGGCCGTCATCACTCTGGGTAATGGTCGTCACCCGGATATAAAACCAGGTGTAGGACGGTCCGGATTTCAGCACAAACACCATATTGGGATGGGTCACGATCGGCATTGTCCCTGCGAGCACCATCACATCCGCATCACCGGTATCCGCTGTAATAAAGCCACCGTTGGCCAGAACCGGGGTGCCCTGTCCGGCCTCAAATGCGTCCGTGGTCATATCAATCTGCGTGCCGCCGGCCGCTGCGGTAAAGATATCTTCCAGGTCGGTGAGATCAGGACCAGGAACCCCATAGGTATCCTCGGCCAGGGCCATATAGATCGAACTCAGAGCCACGTCATCGCAAAGGATATTGACGCCTGTGCCTGTCACCGCGTTATTGCATTCGAGCTGGAAGCGGAATTCGCCATTCCCATCGGCGGTGATGTCGACCAGTTCCACCTGCGCGATGGAAAAATTCGGAGCCGCTTGCCCATTCACGTTCAAGGTCGCCGATTCCCGCACCACAGCCTCACCCAGCGTTTCCGTATCCCCTTGAGTGACTTCCGAAAACTGATAGTGAATATCCCCGCCGGCGACCACCGGATTGGCGATGGTACTGACAACGGTGACCGTCAATTCATCAGCAGGGTTGGCGGCGGCCACTTCAAAGGTCGCGACGTCACCCACCAGCCAGGTATCAAATTCAGAACCGACCTTGGGGGTATAAGTTTTGCTATTCAAGGTAAACGTTGTGAGCTTGGCGAGGCAGTTGCGGTCGAATTCATAAACTTCAAGATAAGCCTTGGTTTCCGTCACAGTCGCCGTATGGGTCGAGACACAGTCGGTGAGTGATACGGAAAAGGCGGTGGCATCCGCGGCCAGACTCAAACCTGTTTCGCTGGTGGTGACTTTCACGGGAAAGTTGAAGGTCCGGCGTTTGAGGGTCGTGGTCGTGGAGCTTTCCGTGTCCTCATCCGTATATTGAACCGGCTCCTCCGCACCACAGGCAGTAGCCAGCGTGAGGGCAAGCACGGCTTTGATGATAGGTTTGCATTTCAACATGACTGTTTCCTTCTTACCGTAAGGTCATGATCGTTCCGCACAGGAAACTCTTCATAACAAGGCGATCGGCACAAATGATAATGGTCTGAATGCTTCCGAATAAATTTGCAGTTTCAAAAGGCTGGGCTGCTTTCAACCCTGGCTTACCTTGCCGTAAGAGTGTTTTTCCGGGCGTTTTCGATACTTCCGGAAGGGCAGGATGCGACCGATAAAGAGGAAGCGATCAGGAGTGCCGTCGTGCTGCGAACCTGCCTTTTCCTGGGACAACTGCTGCTTCTCCTCCTCTGCGGAGAGGCCTGGGCGGGTTTGACTTTGATGGGCGGGGCCGGGGCGACGGCCGGCACTTTGACGAAAACGGGTTCACCGCTCCTGAACAAGGGCTACAACTATTCCTTTCAGCTCAGTTATATCCCCGGAACTTTGCGCAAGCCCTGGCCCATGGTCATGGGCGTTCAAATCAAACAGCTCAAATTGAATTTCACCGAGGATGGGGTCAGGAAGCGCGCGACCTATAATCTCTACGGAGCCCATCTCGGGCTCTCGATGGTCCTGACGCCCACGTTTTCCATGCAGATCAGCGGGGAATATTATGGAACGGCGAATTTCTCGGTGCTATCGACCCATCAGGTTCGATTGAATGGCAGCAACTACAAATACTCCACCTGGGAACAGTACAGCGGGCCCGCCGCATCAGGAGCGCGGCTGCAGGTGGTGCATGACAAGGCTGATGGGCAATTTTCGGCGCGGAGCCGCTATCGCAGTGGTGTGGGGTTGAGTGTTGTGCAACAAAGTTTCGGCAAGGAAAGCACCAAAATCACCACATCGGATCATGATCTGACCCCTGGCGAAACCACCACGCAGTCCACGGTGTCCTACCGTCTTATGCTGATCAGCGTTGATCTTTTCATCGGGCTGGCGTTCTAAGCTTGGGGACACCTCCCTCCGTTCGCTTACCCGGGCAGCAGCAAAAGGTGATCCCTCAAGGACCACCATTGTTTGGCCTCATTCTGAGTCCAGACCCCCGCATCAGCCGAGGCTCTCAGCTCGCTCTCCAGCGTCTCCATGTTGGGTGGCCGGTGCAATGGGTTCTTTTCAACACACATCATGATCAATCGGACGAGCGCGGGAGGCAGGTCCGGCCTGTGCTCGGCCAGGTTTCGAGGTGTCGTATGCAGCACATCATAGAGCAGGCCAGCCTCGTGGGTCGCATCAAAGAGGTTACAACCACTCAGCATCTTATAAGCGACGACACCCAGGGAGTAAATATCGCTGCGCTCATTGGCTGCCAAGGGCTGAATCAAAAGCTCTGGCGCGATATAACCAGGCGTCCCGCGCAGCTGACTGGAAAGAGAGTCTGTCGTTTCCGAAGGCACAAGGCTCTTGATGCTTTTCACCAGGCCGAAATCAACGACTTTGACGAAGTCGTAGACTCCTCCGAGCCGGCAGACCATGATATTGAGAGGTTTGATGTCACGGTGTATCAGGCCCAGAGCATGGGCCTCCTTCAGAGAACCACAGATCTGCAGAAGAAGATGGATGGCCCTCCTCCAGGGCATGCGTGTCTCGACCTCGATGAGCCTGGCTAAACTGATTCCCTGGAGATACTCCATCACATAGTAGAAACACTCGTCGACGGTGCGACCAAAATCATAGACGGCCACCGTGTTGGGGTGAGTCAGCTTACAGGTGGCGCGAACCTCGGCTTCAAAGCGATTGAGGGAATCGGGTTTATCGCGATCCTTCTTCAGGATTTTAATGGCGGCAGGCCTTTTCAGAAACTCATGCCTGGCTAAATAAATCTCTCCAATCCCTCCCTCCGCTATTTTCCTCAGCAAGCGATACTGCCCCATGCGGTCGCCCAGGCGAGCGGCAGGACGCATCCGGATCATGGCGAAATAGTTCAGGGCTGCGAAGAGGCTCGCGGTGCCGCAAAGGATAATCATGGCCATATAGAGCGTATCCGCGAAGCGCAACGTAACAAAGGCTTCGCCAGCGTCAACTTCCGTGATCAAACCGAAAAGCAGGCTGGGATGCCAGCGCCAGGCCCCAACGACCTCCATACCACGATAGTCCCGGTAAGGTTCGAGAACGTGGCCCTGCATCTCATCTGAATATTCGCGAGGGCGTTCCAAAGCCTTCGAGACGATCCTGGTAAACGGCCAGTCCTCCCTATAATTTTTCGGGCGAAAGCCTTCCGTCAAATTTCCTCCAGGATCCTTGAGGGCGATATTGAGACCGGCCGGTTGTCCTTTGTTGAGAAGCCCGGCTGCGACCAGTTGGTCGTTGAAACGGCTTTCCGAGACCATAAAACCTTGTCTGTTGAAGGCATAGGTTTCTCCCGATTCTCCCCAGCGTCCCACTTTAATAATTCGATCAAAACTGCCCGAAGTGTTGACCGACAGAGCCAGACCGGCAAGTATGCGCCCGGACTTATCCCGGATTGGGGCGGCGAACCAGGAAACATATTCCATCCTGGACCATCAATTCCTTTTCCTGAAATGCTGATCCAATCAATCGTTTGGGTATAAAAAGGTTTTCACCTTTCAGGACCTGATTGGCCACGCTCATCAGCTGGGTGTCCGGGAGAAACCGGTTGCCAACCATTTTGTCCACATCACAGCTCACGGCTCGATAGGTATCATCGACAATGACAAAGTGTCCGAATGGTCCCGCTCGCAAGGTGCTTGCGAACAATTTCTGAATTTCCGCCTGGGCTGGCGCGGACCTGATTTCTTCATAGGGGTTCTGGCTGGTTCTGGAAATCCGGAGCAGTTCCCTGAGAGCGGGTTGCTCCCCAAGCGCTTCAGCCCACCGCTCCACTTCCTTCGTGCGATGTTCCGACCAAAGTTCAATGGACAGGAAATTGGAATTCAGAATGCTGTCCATGTGCCCTGCGACCTCCCTCTTCAGGATGGCGTGCAGCGTGTTGCGACCTGCCGAGGCAGCTGCGAGCAGGACCAGCATGATACCCAGGAGCAAGGCGAATCGAATCACCTTCTTTTGCAGGAGACGTTGGATGCCGGCCTGGATCGCATTGGCTTTTGTGGGTTCGAAAGCCACAGACAAGGGGCGAAGGTCGGACGGGTTCGATTCCGATGTGCTTTCATGATAAGACAGAAGCGATTCCACCTCACACCGGATATCCTCGCGGCCTTTGCGCTTGGCGGCGATCAAGGAAGGCCTCTGCTCCTTATCCACTTGAAGAGCTTGATGAAAGATTATTTTGGCTTGTGCGTAAGCATCAGGATCCAAGCTCATACGTTCGACTCTGTGGCACAGTTTTGGCTATGGCAAGAGTCAGCGTAGCCGAAAACGAAAAAATCCGCTGCTGGAATTTCAGACAGCAGGTTTTACATACCAAAGTTTAGGGATCGAACCGAAGGCCACTGAACGACAGACCTTTCGGATGTCTGCCGCCCAGGGGATTTGGATAGGCACCAGGGCTCAGAATGCAGCCGGCCAGGCGTTGTCCTCTTCTCCGGTGACGACAGCGCGTTGGGCGCGATCGAAGCCGCTGAGGATCTGCCGATAGGTTTGGCTGCGACCGAGGAAGGCCTCCATCAGTGCTACGTTATTATTCGCGTTGGCATGGAAATAACTCGGCATGGCGTTGGTGATGATGTCGAAGAATTTCGAAGGTTCATAGCCGGGATTCACGGTGGCATGGGCATCGCGCAGGGCATTGTCCACATAGGCGAAGGTATCGCAGCCGTTGACAAAGAACAGCTGGTACTGGCCGGTCTGGAACGATCCCATGCGCGCGAGAGCCCGGATGTTGGCACCAAGACCTGAGTGGCCGTTATAGGACACAAGGTCGGATATCTTCGTGCGCTCGTTGTAGCGTGCCTTGAACGTTTCATCGGCGCTGAGAATGCCATCGATCAGCAGAATATCCACATCCAGGGTGCCTTCGGGCGTATTGAAGATCATGTGGATGGCAGGATAGTCCACGCCGGGACGGGTGCCTTCAGGAACGTCAACATCCTGCATTGCAGGTTCACCGAAGCGGCTGCGCAGCATGGAATACATTTCATTGTAAGCGGCAATCCCTGCATCCCGGTTGCTGGTGGCACCGTCTTCGTATTTGCCAAAGACGGCGGTGATCACCGCGCGATCATCCTCCCAGATCTTGGCATATTCCGGAGCCTTGCCCTCGGTATTTTCTGCACTGACATTCAGATGGATGGCGAAACGCGAAACCAGTGCGGCATGCGCGGGATCGCTCATCAGCAACTGACAGTCGTCCGGTTGCGGACGGTAGTAGTACCAGAAGTTGCCGGTGGATACATCATGCGCACTGGAAGCGGCGCAGGCATCCTGAAAAGCGGTCACGAAACCGCGCATCGAGCGACTATCGCCACGCGCCGGCAGGATCAGTTCATAGCTGTCCGGCAGGGTACGATCGCGACGCCAGGCGACCAGAACCTTGGCCGCATAATGCACTTCAAAGCTGCCATCAGCCTGAGGAATTTTCTCATTGATGGTCAATTCCAAACGATTCAAATCCGCACCACCGCTGATGCCGTTGAGCTGTCCTGTCATGTAATTCAGCTGCGAACGAATTTGCCTTGTGATCGTGCTGTCACTCGTTGCCGTTGTGCGAATCACCCCATTGGTGATCACGCCATCCACTCCGATCGAATGAGCCGAATCAATTTTCAGATCACTGGTCTCTGGTCCCTGTTCCGCGCAGGCCGTGAGTCCCAGGGCGGCAAGGGCCGCGAGAACTGTGCGTTTCATGAGCATACTGTCTCCGTGTTGCATCGTTTTTCCGGTTCAACCACTCTCAGTAGAACACAGTCGAAACAACGCGAACAGTTTGCGGAAAATTTTTCCTGGCAGCGGGAAATTGCTGTTTGGCTCCCAAAGTTTATAGTCAAGAAGCCCCTGGGACTCATTCAGGGCTTGCGTTCCAAACCATCGCGCCCCCTGGGGTGAAAAAAATCCCCAGTCCTATGAAGAAATCGTTGATGGATTTTCTTACGATGCGTCCTCGCTTTTGGACCAGATCGTGGTCGATATCCCGCTCAACCACCCTCGCACCCGCAAAGAAAAGTGTATAATTCAAGGCCAGCGTTCCATAGTAGCTATGAAACTCCTGGGGCGGACCGACCTTGACATCAACCCACTGATTGATAAGGCCGAGGCTCAGATGAACCATGTTGGAGGTCATCCCGAATCGGCTGAAAGGATACGCAAGACCAAATTCCACGGCATTGCCGTCCTGAGTTGCAGTCAGGCCGAGTGTGTAATGGTCCTTGAGGAGGACTCCACCCGTGGCCCAAACTTCACCCTTGGAAAATGGTGTGACGCGACCCCAAAGTCCAACAGCAAAGGCGGCATCGGCCCACAGCAGTATCGATATTGACAACGCTAACGTCCGTATCATCGTTTACCTTTCATGGACTTCAAAAGTAGTCCCTTGCTTTCTAACGAAGTCAACAACTTGAGTTGGAATGTACAATGTTCCGCGAGGGAACGGGAGGTAAGATTTCTGCATGGGATTCAGTCGGGTTGCAGCGATTCATACACAAGGAATCAAAGTGATCGTGCAATGGCGGCGTTTCCTGCCGGCATTGCATTTACGGAGGCAGTCCTGATCCGGACCATACTTTGATCCGCTATGAACCTTAATATTTCAGTGGCTTGGAATCGTTCTCAATGTAAGTTGCCACGTATTGTGGTTTGCTCAATTCAGTATGGCGACGACCTGTGACAATCGACAATAAATCGGTACGGCGCTCCTTGAGAGCTGGCGCTTTATCGACCACGGCCATTCCCCATCCGATCAGAATTCCAAACGAAAAACCGGCGATCAAAGCCACCACAGATTGCATTATCGTAAATACGTTCCAGGTCATGCGTTTTTTTCGCACAATTACTCCCGTTGTATTTTCATCAGATTATGTACACATAATATTTATCGGATGTCGGCGGAAAAATCCGAGCCCACGCCAGGTATCTGTGTCATGTCGGTGGCTTGCGGGAGAATATTACGTCAGGTACGTACACAGAATCGGGCGGGAATTGATCGGCCAGGCTGCTGGTAACGAGAACTTTGAAAACGGCCAGAAAATGTTGTACTTATGTGAGCTGGTTGGAAAATGATCAGAGGAGTCAGAGGATGGCCACGTTTGCTCGCGAGATAACGGACAATGATTTTGAAGAGCAGGTTCTCAACGCCCCCGGTCTGGTACTGGTCGACTTCTGGGCTCCCTGGTGTGCTCCGTGTCGTACCATCTCCCCGTTTATTGAACGTGTGGCCCAGGAATTTCAGGGTGAGGTGACGGTTGTGAAAGTGAACGTGGATGCCAATCCCCGTTATTCGAGTCAGATGGGGATTCGATCGATTCCGACTTTGATTCTGTTTCGGGCGGGGGCGATCATCAAGGAGATGATGGGCGCGCCCGATCCGAAGCAGCTGGTGGATATACTGGAGGAAGCGCTGGAGACGCCTTAACGGCCCCAGCGGGTTAGAAGCTGGTCGATGGTGTCGAGGTCGGTGGTGAGGCGGCGGATGCCTTGGCCCAAGGAATTCTCATTAAACTCAAGGAGGATTTCCGGATGATCCAGGGCGCTATGGATTCGTACCACCTCCACATTTCCTTGTAAGGGAAGTTCGACGAGTGTTTTTTGTCCATCCGAGCTGAGCACTTTGAGTGAATTATGCATCGACACCAGAACTGTTCCCCGGGGGCCAAGGCCGAACGTTGAACCGCTGGCCACGGCTTGGCCTGAACGAACGGAATAAAGCGAACCGGAGCCTGTCGCATAAAGTTCAAGACCTTCCAAAATGGAACAAGGCGTGTAGTCCAACGAGTCCGCGATCAGCTGATCGCTGCCAGTCTGAAAATCGTGAAAGAGGATGGCTTCATCCCGGGTGAAGTAAAATCCCTGCTGTTTCGGACTGATGACCAGGGAGCATACAGTCATCGGGATGCGCTGTTGTTCAGCGCCAGCTGCTGTAAAAATGAGAGCTTCCTGAGCCTCAGAGCCAGATCCTTTGAAATATAGGACACCCTGACCAGCATCCTCGGAGTATATAATCTTGTTAAAAGGCTGCGCATTTGACAGAAGCAGCTCGCTTTTAAGCTTGAGTTCACGGCCATTGAATGTAAAGTTTTCCAATGCCTGCGTTTCATTAGATTTTTGCCGCAGAACAAAAATGCCGTGCTTTGTCGTGAGATGAATATCCAGAACTGTTCCATCAATCTCTGAGAACAGCACAGGCTCACGCCCTGCGTCTATAACTCCAACAGCTCCGTTTTCCATACCTACGGCGAGACGTCCATCATCCTGGAGCGAAAGCGCTGTGGCATCTGCGGGAAGTATGACGCTCGCACGTACAATTTTCCCTTCATCCTGAAGCTGGAGCCTGCGGGTCTCGAAATCAAAGACCGCATGCACGTCGCTCTTCAACGTACTGGCAGTGAGGTGCTGACTGCTCCGATCCTCAAAGCGGGTATTGCCATAGTAGAGTAGGGGTTGCAGTGTGCGATCCCTCTCACTGCTGTAGATCTGTATTGTTCTTTGTCCAAAATTGAAACAAATAAACCTTTGCAGGGAGGCATGAGGCAGGCAGGTTCCCAGCTGCTCACCGGAAAAGTACACGGATGCTTCGATGTCATTGCTATAGGACATCTGCAGAAGACGAACCCCACGGGTGCTGCCGATAAAAAGCAGCGGTTTTTCGTTCGAGATAGGGGCGACGTTGTGAATGACTTCAAACTCCTTGAGAGGAAGTGCAAAAGCCCTTGGCTCGACGAGGTCGAGGAGATGAAGCTTGGAGGTAACCGCGGTGGCAAGTGCCAGGTAGCTCTGTTCCGGATCAGCCGTTAATGCCAGAGTTTTCGGGTGGATGACATCATTCAAGCGCTCAGTTAATATTTCACTCAGTCCAGGAGCTTCGAAGTCGATCACTTTCAGTTCACAGAAGCTTTCGCTAGGAAGTCCATTGCTTCCCCCCGGACTTATTGCCTTGTGGCTGAGCATATAAATTTTGCGATCCATGCGCACGGCATAATCTACGACCACACAACCCGCCGGAGCTTGAAAAATTTGCTGTGCAAAATTCTGCTGGGTGTCCCAGATCATAAGTTCCTGATTGTTATGTCCAATGACATAGCGATCACTCGCGAAAAATGAGTAATGCTCTTCCACGGCATGAGTCCTGGGAAAATTCGCTTTAAAGATAGGGCTGTCATCGACTGAAGCGCGATCATAGACGCGAACCAAAGATTCTGTGCCTTTGTTGCCCCATATGGCGACTCTGTCCTTGGTTTGCCCTGACTTGAGTTTAGGGGAACTGATCTCCGTGGAAAATGTTTTTATCAGCCCATTGTTCTCATAAAGCTTCAAGAAGCGATTGCCTGCGGTCCAAAGCACGCCCGATGGGGAAAAATCCGCTCGGGTATTCCGGTCGATGTGAGAAACGGGCTGATTTTTATCAAAGAGCACGGCAGGGCCTTCATCTCCCTGGACAAGGAATGTATCGGATACGGGACTTACGTTGACGCGTTGAACGGGTTGATTGAAGTCGATATTTTGCAGCAGGTTTAACTTTTGGTCCAGCTTCCAAAAATTTTCAATGTAAGCCCATTGAATTGCAGTCTGCTCACCTTCAAGCTTGAGCAGATGGCGAATGCTGCTGGCCTCCCGCATGCTTTGGAGTGCAGGAGCCTGGGCACCAAGAAGAAGGTTCAATTGGACATTGGAGAGGCGGGCCAAAAGCTGGTCCACCTGTTCCTGGTGATAAACGGCAATGCTGGCTTCCAAAAGTTCGGACCGATGACCCGCTTTGTCCATGGCATAAGCCTTGAGGTCCCAAAGGCCCTCAGCGGGTGCTGTGATGGCACGCAAGGGGATGTAATCCTCGTCGTTACAGATCGCAGGGTGCATGCTGAGGCACACAAATGTTTCGGCACCGGATGCATCGAGGGCATTGAACGTGACCTGCGCTCCAGGCGCCAGACGGCGGATCTGTCGCGTTTCATCATAATACGGTTGCAGTTCCAAAGAGGAGCTAATGACAGGGGGCGTGCGATCGACCACAATCTGACAACGGGATTCAAAAGGTGGCGCATTTCGTTCAAAAACATCCCGGGAAATAAGCTTCAGCTGATAGCGACCTTCCGGCCAACTGGGATCGAGATTGATACTGCCTGTTGTTTCCGTCAAGGGAAGTTGCTGCAGTTGTTCGTTTTGATCGTTATAAATTTCAGCATGAATCAAGGTGCGAGTTAGAACACGCGTGGGCTGCTCAATTCGAGTCATAGGAAAACGCTGGGCTGTAATATAGGAATCAGCTGGGCATAGGAATTTCACGAGACGGTCGCTCAGCGCTGGTTCCGCAGAAAGTTTCATCTCCAGAAGGGGGTTGGTCCATTCCTCCCGTAGCGATAAGACCCGACCATTGATGGAGGCCTGATCGCGGATGATGACTTCGGCTGGGCGTTGGGTGTTGTGCGGAACTTCAAGGCAGCCATAGGCGGAGCGTTTGAGTGCTGAAATTTGATCGTCCTGAAGAAGGACAGCATCAAATCCTGCGTGGGGTATGTCTGTGACTTGAATATAAGAGTTCTGCGCTGGGTCCACATCGGGACCACAGGCAAGCTGCAGGCGGTTGGTGTCGTTACGCCAGCGCCCACAGGAGAGGGCAGCAAAGCCCATAATAATGAGAAGAAGTTTTACCAACGGCCATTCCATATATCAGTGTACTTGGGATCCCGCCAGTCGGCATTTTGCCAATAGACTCCCTCAATTTTGGCTCCCTTCACATAGGAAGGTACGCACCAGAGCACGCGGCCTTTTGCTCCACTGGCTGTCCATTCTGCGGCAATGCCAGCGACGCAGGAGTCAGGATCACTGAAATAAGAATCAATGTCGAATCCGCCAGTTGCGCTGGCAAGCTCTCTCATTTGCTCGACGCTCAGGTAACGGATACAGGGAAGATTGTCTCTCCCAGGAGCCCCCCCACGTTTGAATTTTCCTGAGTCGCCTTTCAGTTCCACGAAGGTCTGGATTTCCTTGCCATTGGACCGGAACTGGCCGTTGAAAGACTTGGCTCCGAAGATTTCCTTGAGATCTGCATTATTGAGAAAACTGCAAGTCTCGACCCCTGAAGAAAAAGCCACGGCAGGCGCCAACGCCAAGCCCAACGCGAGAAGGCAACGCAACATAATAACTCCCGGTAGGAAAGCCTATAAAATATTCAGGCCTCGTCGGTATCAGGATCCTTGGATAACTGTCAATACAAAGACCATTTCCAGACAAATAATTTTTTAAACTAATCAAAAAGTGGCAGCCCCGCGCTCCCTGCCCCAATCAGAGCGTGAATTAGCGCAGGCTACTCAAGCTATTCTGACTCTGGTTGAGGCAGCAGGAGGGCCGTCGTCTCGATACGCTGCAAGACTTCCTGTCGTACTGATAATGAACTTTCCACAGTCGCTACCACAGGGGTTGGCGAGGATTTCGAGGTAGACCTTGGTTCCGTAGGTAAAAGACCGGCGAGTGAGGGCATGGACGCTGTACTGACCTCCGAGTCCCCATCCGTATCTGGAACCTTCTCTTCCCCATCGCTGCTCTGGAGAGGCTCTAACGGCCCCAGTTGCTGAGGAGCTGATCGATGGCGTCGAGGTCAGTGGTGAAGCGACGGATGCCTTGGCCGCTCATGTGGTCCGTTATGACCATTACGAACTCTGGATGATCAGGATCACTAATTATTTGGTCGATAATAATGTTGTCATTGTGTGGAAGGTTCACGAGAGTTTTTAAGCCATCGGGACTGAGAACTTTTATTGAATCGGAAGTTTCGATCAGGATAGTCCCTTGGGGGCCAATGCTGAAATTCAAACCTGAATCCAGACGTTGGCCAGTATCGACTGCATAGAGCGTTGCAATATCAGTTGCAAAGAGTTTGTTGCCTTCAAGTATCGTGCACGGTGAATAGGGAAGAGAATCTGCTATAAGCTGATCGCTTCCACTTTGGAAATCATGAAAATATATCGACTGTTCCCGACCAAAGTAAAAACCAGGGCGTTTTCGGCTCGGCTCCAAGGTGCAAGCTGTCATAGGTATGCGTCCACGCTCACTGCCATTGGCCGCAAAGACGAGAACCTCCTGCGTTACGGGTCGAGAATCATCACTCAGATACAGTACACCATAGCCTGCCTCTTCTGAGAACATTATCTTGTTGAAAGTTTGTGAAGATGGCAAATGAAGCGTTTTTTGAAGTGTCAACCCACCGATGTCGTCTGTGAAGATCTCCAGTGACTGCATATTGTTAGATAATTGACGCAAAACAAAAATCCCTTGGCTTGCGGTTATGTGCACGTCTAGAATCTTGCTTTGTGGCCTTTCGGTGAGCTTGATCGCTTTTCCTTCTTCGATTACAGCCAGAGTTCCATTGTCCAAGCCGACTGCGAGACGCCCATCATGGTGCAGCGATAGGGCAGTGGCTTCCGCAGGGAGTATGGCCTGCGCTCGCACTAATTTGTTTTCATCCTGTAGCCAGATCTTGTTAGTCTCCCGCTCAAATATTGCATGGAGAGGCTTGGTCAGAAGACTGGCGATGAGAAACTTGTCGCCCAAATCTGGCGGGCTAAAATCAGTGAACCTATGAAATAAAGATGGCTGAAGGGTGAGATTTCTGTCGCTGGTGTAGATATCAAGTGTGTGCTGATTGTCATGAAAGCAAAGGAACTTTTCTATGTGAGTATGTGGGGCGCAATTGCCAAGTCTATCTCCTGAAAACGGCACAGCTGGGTCGGAAAAGGATGTCATCTGCAACAAAATAGTTCTTTGGCTTGTGCTAAGAAGGAACATCGGCCTTTCCGTCGATATGGAGGAAAACTGATAAATATCTTCATCTTGGTTGAGCGGAAAGCCTAAATTGCTCCCTCTGTCCTCTAGATCAAGAAGGTTGAAAAATGAGCCAGCTTCCAGCACCAAATATTTCTGGCTTGGGTCAGATGATAATGAAAGGTTGCCTGGAGAAGTTACTTTCGTTAAACGTGGAGTCAGGATTTCATGAAGGCTACTGTTTAATATATCGACTCTGTGCAAATCACAAAAGCTATTTTCGGAGTCGAAGTATCCTGTATTAGTGATCCGAGTTTTTTTACTGGTGTAATAGATTTCATGATCAGATCGAACCGCGAAATCACCAATAACGCAACCTTCAGTTGCCTGAAATGATTGAATCGCATAATCGTTCAAACTGTCCCATATTAGAAGTTTGTTTCGGCTGGAACCTATGAGGTAACGGTCCTGAGCGAAGAACGCATATCGTCCAATTTCAAACTTGTATCTCGGGAGGATGGCTTCGAATATGGGGTTGTCATCACGTGTAGTGCGATCGTAGACACGTACAAGCATTTCCTCGAAGTTATGAGCCTGCCAGATTACGACTTTATCAACAGCTCCCGCAGCGAGACGTGCAGACCTTCCTAGATCCGTGTTGAATGTTCGCACTAACCTGCCATTTTCATAAAGCTTCAATACACCAGACTTGAGGGTCCATAGCGCTCCACTCGCTGAAAAAGCTGAATGAGTCATGTGATCCAGAGGTATGGCTTCGGATTCATTTCGGTAAAAGACTGCAGTCTCTTCCAGGTCCTTCACAAGGAATTGCAGGGAGTAAGGACTTGTGATCAAGCTCAAGCTGCTAATAGGAAAACCAACATCGATTGTGCGTAAGTAATTGAGCTGTTGATCCAAACGCCAAAAGCTTTCTATGTATGGCCATCGAATCGCATCGAGTTCACCATCAAGCTCGAGATTTTTGCGGATGATTTGAGCGTCACGCATGGCGGCAAGAGCCAGGGGTTGACCGCCTAGAAAAAGGCTGGTGCGCACATCTGGCAAGCGGGCCAGGAGTCTGTCAATGTCTTCTTGGTGATAAACGGCAAAAACTTCACGCAGTACTGTTGACTTTTGTCCCGCCTTGTCGGTGGCATAAGCCACGATTTCCCAAATGCCCCTTGATGGAGCTGTTATGGAGTGGAGAGGAAGAAAATCTTCCTCGGTACAGGAAGCAGGGTAAGGTTTAACGCATACATATGGGGTCGCGCCGTTCGCATCTTCAATCTTGATAGCAATCTTTTCCTCGGGAGCCAGACGTCGGATCTTATTTGACTCATCATAAAAGCCGGTCGAATTTAATGAGGAATCAATGGATGGTGCGGTTCTGTCCAAGTGAATCTGACAAGTGGACTGCTGTGCCGGCGCATTAAGTTCAAAGGCATCTTGCGAGGTCAGCGTGAGGGTATAGTTCCCTTCCGCCCACCCATCATCGAGTTGCAAACTCTGCGCTTCTGCATCCAAGGCGGTCGTATGAACGAGTTCTCCTTGGGAATTATGAATTTCAGCGGTCAGAACGGGCCGTGATAAAAGGCGAGTGGGCTGCTCCAATCGCGTGAGTGGTATGCGATCTTGAGTAGCAAATGACTCAGATGGGCAGGATATTCTCAAATGCGCCCTATGAAGTCCTGATTCAGCAGTGAGCTCTGTTGTAATCAAGGTTGTTTCGGTGTCGGGCGTGACTTGAAGGGCGCGCCCTCTCATGGACGTTCGATCCCGAACTGCAATTTCAGTGTGTTGATTGAGAGCGCGCGGGATTTCCAAACAACCATGTGCTGAACGAAGAGCCGGGACCCATTTCCCATCTCGGAACAGGACAGCCTCGAAATCTTTTGGGTCTTGATTGGTGACCTGAACATAGAAGTGACCGCTTGCATCAACATTGGCTCCACAAGCCAACTTGAGTCTATCAGCATCCGAGTGCCAACGGTCACAGGAGACTGTCATCAGCGCCACCAGGGCGATTCGAAAGATTATGTTCACCGGCGTTCCCAAACTTCTACGCAATATGTGACCCCCGGCAGAAAAAGCCTATAACATATTCAGGCCTCGTCGGTACCAGGATCTTTGGCGAAGTGTCAATAGGAAGACCATTTTTAAGGAAGTAATTTTTTTGAATTAGCCAAAAAATGGTTGAAAACTGCTCCCGCTCGACCAACCCGGCCAGGAACGCAGCTTCACTCATTCATTCATGACCCGCCACAGCTCGGGGAAATGCTATGAGCTCACGGCTGGATATTTATGGCGGACGTAGTGAAGCGTTATGCCATTAAGTACTCCTGGCCGAGGGCAGTTCGAACCACCATCAGAAGTTGGGCGAGAACTGAGCATAAACAAGATTGTCGAGAGTAAATGGACAAATATGATGAAAATGATGCCCTATTTAAAGCAAAGCTGAACAGGTTAATGGGAATCGATCCTGGAAATACTTGTATGAAGACGCTCTACTTCTCTGACTGTCCAGGGCGTGCTATAGTCGGCTCTCGAACGATGGAAAGGGCGTCAGACATGCACTACATGAAAATATTGATTCCGATTTCTCTGCTCCTCGGCTGTTTTATTTCCTCCAGTGCATGCAGCAGCAAGGACTCCGATACCACCCCGTCGGGCGGAACCTGTTCGCCACTGGCGGACGAGCTATTTATTGAATCCGCCTCCGAGGCAGCCAACAAGACGACCCTTGCCAACATGGAAACGGTATCCACGGCCATCGCCGTTACCTACGACAAGACTCAACCATCGGGGCTTCAGTGGGCTATTCAGGACGAAGGACTGAACCTGGATGGGAAAAGGTATGATCTGCGATATAGTCAGGAAAATTTCTGGAATGTGATCGGCCCTGATCAAAGCCTGGTCGGTAGTCTGGTGCCATATCGGACGGAAAGTTGCGCCACCGTCTCAAAAGTCGAACTTGTCATGTTCACGCCCGAAGAGACGGCAGCGGCATTCATTTCCTATATGAAACTTTAGACACTATTCGCGCATGAAAAGTGTAGAGTTCGGATTGAAGGTTTCTGGCATTGTCACTTTCTCGATGCAGTCGCTGAAGTTTACCATGAAGTTTTTCTTATAGGCTTCAACTGCCTGCGGGTCGTTCCAGTCAAAGCCTTCAGGGTGCGTATATCCAACAGTATGAAGAAGTTCGTGAACGATTGTGGACGCCCAAAAGCCTGGATGAGTGTAGATCGGATCCTTTATCCATGAACCTTTCCAGAGTCGATAGCCCTTCATGAAGTTCCAATTTAGAGCAATCACAGGTCTTGCGACTGAATGATTGCCGATCCTGGCTGACCCCAAAGCATCCGATTCCCAGGTTTTTACAACCCTGACTTCGTACTTGATCCGTGGCGAATCCCGAATCCGCCTTTGATCTAGGATACGAGGTTCCCTCCAGATGCTTCCGAAGCCGTAAGTGTTTTTGTCCCAGAAATTCACCCCCCACATATCCGCCACTGCAAAGACTTCGTATTGAGTTGGATTTGTACATTTTCCAAATTCGCTATTTATAGGATCTGTTAGGAATAACGCCCCAAGCTGCTCGAAAGCGATCTCAAACGCCTCCTTGAGAAGGGTGCGATCCTGAGGCGTAAAGCCTGGCTCAGCATAAGCCTTGAAGGTGCCCTTTTCAAAAATTGGGACTGTGGCATTATCGCCACGATCAAGGTTATTTCCGGAGCCCTCTATCCTCGGCGGTGTTGAACCATCAGAGCAGAAAAGCTGTTCCTTAAGATCGATGCATGCATACATGCAATCAACGTAGTTGCCATGGTTTATGTCAGGCGCGACGGGAAGCGGCTGATCACCAATGACAGAATCGGGGCTTGTGCACTGCTGCGTGCAGGCCCCGAGTTCACAAATAAATGCGTAAGATGGACTTGATAAAAGAAAAGTGGCAAACAAAACGTGTTTCATCAAAACTCCCGTAGTGTGCAAACATCTCGAAAGACAATCCTTTCGTGGCGGCGACCTTACCAGCATTCGTGGACTCGCCCCGATAGCAGTAGGTAATTATTTCGTTCTCAGAGGGAGAATCTCTTGAAACCCTTACTGGGTGGGCACAGCTGGTGAAGAAGGATTGGCGCGGGCAATATCTTTGAGACAGATTTGATCGCCGTCATGATGCCGTTTGGTGGCTATGATGCCGTCTATTCTAGTCTGCGGCTTGCCTGCCAGGACGCGGGATTCCGCTGTCAGAGAGCCGATGAAATTCGGGGCCATGCCGAGATTATGAACGATATCGCTAGCCTGATCTTTCGCGCTTCGGTCGATTACACAATTAAAGGCCGGTGTTCCAAGCGACATTCAATATCATCGCTACCTTTTCTATCATCCGAATACCGAAGGTCTGGAAACGCTGCGCGATGTTGGCAGGAAATTACGTGAGGGATTCAAGTAGATCACAAATTTCCAAAGAGTGGGCTTTCAAGACAGTTGGGGCAATTACATTATTTGAACTGGAGTTTTCATGCGTACATCGGTGGTTTGCATTTAAGAACGAACCAAAGATTATTATGCAGTGAAGTACAAGACTGACTGCCACTGCGCCCAATTGGGGGTGGCTTTCTTGTGTGCTCCAAACCCGTCGCGAAGCGGCCAGAGATATTACCTGGAAGACTGGTGCGAGTACTTGCAAAGAAATAGGAGCCGAGCCGTGGCGATGTTTCAGAAAGCCTATGAAATCAGCCCTGAGAAGCGGGCCATTCAAGAATCATACGATGCTTTGGTCAAAGAGAATTCGCTGCGCTTTGTCCTGCTGGGGAATAGCCTTGATTTCAGCTCTCTATGATCGGGCTGTCAAATCGATCCCTTGCGTATAAAATACTACGTCACATATTGAATCAGCGCCCTTCAGCTAACTTCTTGCTTCCCCATACTATCCTCCCTGATAAGTGATTAGGTTATCAGAGTGTCAGGTGAAATGAGGCCACTTCAACCGATCACGGGAAATCGCCGTAAGAAAATCATTCATGGTGCAATCAATATAAAAACTGGTGACGTTGAACTTCTTATCACCAAACTCTGGAACCAGGAAACGCATCAGGTTTTCTTACTTATCCGATCTCACTAGCGTGGATTGGGGCATTTCCAAGCTCCTGACCGGAGTCAAGCGCATTATCATGAAGCCGATGCTGCCTGGCGGGCAGACCGGTGCAATATCAATAGCCAGTTCAATTTTTGCTAAGAACGGGTGCGTTCAAACTGCAAGCGCAAAATATCCTTTTGAGTTTACTGAGTATTACTTTAAAAAGCTTTCGGAAACAGGTAGAAAAAGTCCTTTCTTGATAGCAAGAGAGGTTCTTGAATCAGGAAGAAGAATAGGCGTGGATCGTAAGCCGGGATTTTTCAGATATGAAACAGAATATTAGGGAATGATATACAACCCTGCAACTCGTGAAGTTTGGTATCTTCAACCAATAAGGTGAAGTATATGTGCATGCAGACCTTTGCAATTATTCACGCCATTCGACTTGAGAACGGCGTGACTCATTCCGAGCGCTTGGAAAGAGACCTCGGCCTCAACCCCGTTAATATTACCGAAGACGATCGACGAAATTTGCCAGACATCTATCGTGAACTGTTTGGCGCGAAGTGCGAAAGTTTTTTTTCATATCTTTGGTCGAATCTTATATGAAGGAACTTGCGAAGACTCCCTTTCACGATACCGAAGATCTGATTGGTGTCCTTGATCTTCTGCAGGGCGTTATCATGACAGCTAGGATTCAGTATCAGATTGCAGTGCACCGTGATCTTTACGCTTTTGCTCAGAAGTATGATAGGCTTGATGATGAAGAAGTAAGATTGAGTCTGCATAAAGATGCAAGAGAAAAGTATAAGCAGGTTTGATTTTTTCGAGTAGTCCAGGAGACAAAGATCCGAGGTTTGAATGATGGAAAGTGATTTTTTAGAACTTCCTTGGCATGATTCTGTGATCTTGAATATAAATATTGATCGCTCCAATCCAGGCGAAGTCGATGAACTTGTCTTGAAGGTCGATTGGCCGGAAGGAAATCAGAGTTTTTTGAGGTTTGTGAAGTGTTATTGGATCTTGCTTCAAATGAATATGGGTTTTAACGCCCTTGAGTCTGTGCTCACAGCTGACCACATGGTTGAGAGTGAGACCCTGTCGGAGGTCAAGCAAGTTTGGAAAGGAATGGGAAGAGACTTGGAAGGATTGAATCATTTTATAATTGAGACAAATACAACAGCCGGCAAGATTGAAATCATTTGTAAGCAGCTTGAAATTACCGCGGTAGGCGAACCCATTAAGGAGTGATTACGCCACGTCCGGTCAACTTGAAAAAAAATCTGGCTCTCGGGATTGAATTGTCTGCGATGCTGGAAGACACAGACTTTCCAGCAGCAATATTCGAATCAGGGCCTCGCAAACCACTGAAGGGAGTACGAGCCCGCCGCTTTAAAGCTTGGGCTGTCAAATCGATTCCTTGCGTATAAAATACTACGTCACATATTAAATCAAAACCCTTCAGCCTTCCCACTATCTCCGGCCCCTCAAATTCCTCCTAAAATTGGATTTACGTAAGGATCATGAAGATCCATTGCGCCTTTCGGAATTTATCTCTACAAAACGAGTGTTCTCATCGACAAAAAGTCCAGTAACTTCGCACGCAAAGGAAGCCTATGAAGCTCTACGTGGATCCTATTACGGTGAATTGCCGTAAAGTGCTGGCAGGTTTTGAGCTGCTGGAAGTTGACTACGAATTAATTTTTGTCGACTCCCTGCATGCCGTGCTTCCCGCTCTGGCTGATGGTGAACTGGTTCTTTGGGAACCCAATGCAATCCTGCAGTATGCAGCGGAAAATTCGGATGGCAGTCCTTACTATCCTCCGGATCGTGCGACCCGCGCCGAGATTCGCCGTTGGATGCTATGGGAATCATCATCATGGTATCCGAGTTGTTATGTGCTGATGGTGGAAGGGTCGGTGAAACCCATCCTTGGGCAGCCTGCGGACCGGCGTGTCCTTGTTGAGCAGGAGAAAAATTTTCATCGACTCGCGCATACCCTGGACGCGCGGCTGGCGCAAAACCCCTGGCTCTGCGGCACGGACATGACGCTGGCCGACCTTGTGGTGGCGGCGCCGCTTTATCTGCATCCTTATCAAAAGTTGCCCATCGAGGATCATAAGTATTTGCAACGGTGGCTGACAGAACGTATGAGTTGTTTGCCCTGCTGGAGTCAGGTGCATGAAAGCCGTTCGCTGGATGGAGCGAACCGCGAGGATATATCAATGGCTCTGTTTGATAATTGAAAGGAAAGAAAATGGGATTGATCGGAACAGTCAACTCAACCGTTCGGAGTTTTTTGAGCCAGCCTCATCGGCTCTGGATCGATGGGCAATGGGTAGCTGCGGCCAGTGGCCAAAGCTTTCCCGTGGAAAATCCGGCTAACGGTGACACGATCAGCCAGGTTGCCAAAGGGGATGCGGCGGATATTGACCGTGCGGTGCGTGCGGCACGCGCGGCCTTTGAAGGTCCGTGGTCGCAGCTCTCAGCCAGTGCCCGCGGGCGTCTCCTGTGGCGTCTCGCGGATCTGATCGATCAAAACGCCGATGAGCTGGCTCAACTTGAATCCTTGGATAATGGCAAACCCATCACGGTGGCCCGCGCGGGCGATGTGCCTTTGGCGGCGGATATCTTCCGTTACATGGCCGGCTGGTCCACCAAAATCAGCGGCAAGACCTTTCCCATTTCCGTGCCCTATACACCCGGTGCTGAGTATTTCGCCTACACTACCAAGGAAGCCGTGGGTGTGGTGGGACAGATCATTCCCTGGAATTTTCCTTTGCTCATGGCCGCCTGGAAACTGGCACCGGCTTTGGCGGCCGGCTGCACGGTCGTGCTGAAACCTGCCGAGCAAACACCGCTGTCGGCACTGCGGCTGGGTCAGCTGATCCAGGATGCGGGATTTCCGTCGGGCGTTGTCAACATCGTTACGGGTTTCGGTGAAGCCGGCGCGCACCTTGCGCAGCATCCGGGTGTGGATAAGGTCGCGTTCACTGGATCGACGGAAGTCGGACGCTTGATCGTTGCAGCGGCGGCGGGCAACCTGAAGAAGGTGACGCTCGAACTCGGCGGCAAGTCGCCGAATATCATTTTTGATGATGCGGATCTCGACGTGGCCATTCCCGGGGCGGCCAACGCCATCTTCTTTAACCATGGGCAATGCTGCTGTGCCGGCTCGCGGCTTTATATTCACGACAAGGTGTACGACAAGGTGCTGGCCGGCATCACCCAGATCGCGCAGACGATACAACTGGGTGAAGGCCTCGATCCCAAAACGCAGATGGGGCCTCTGGTGTCGCGGGAACAGCTCGATCGCGTCTGCTCCTATGTGCGATCCGGAGTGGAATCAGGAGCCCGCGTGGTGGTCGGCGGGCGCAGTCTGGAAAAAGCGGGTTACTTCATGCAGCCGACCATACTCACCGAAACCCGGCCGGATATGAAAGTCGTGCGTGAGGAAATTTTCGGACCGGTGATGACGGCCATGCGCTTCACGGATACCGAGGATCTTTTGCGCCAGGCCAATGACACCGAATATGGTCTGGCCGCCGGACTCTGGACCCGCGACGTGAGAAAGGCTCATCAGGTCAGTGCACGCCTGCGGGCCGGGACCACCTGGATCAATTGTTATAATATCTTCGATGCCGCTCTGCCGTTCGGTGGATATAAGCAATCAGGATGGGGGAGGGAAATGGGCGAGGATGCTGTGAACCTCTACCTTGAAACCAAGTCCGTTTGTCTTCTTAAGTGACGGTCTGCCGGGCCTGCATTGCAGGCCCTTTATCTCTCTCCTTGTCACTCTCCCGGCCCCGCACCGCAGGCTTTTACCCCGCCGGCTGCTCTCCCGGCCCACTCTCCCGGCCCCGCAGTCCACCCCCCATGAAAAAATCTAAAGCCATCTCGAAGCCCCTATCCTGGCTTTTTTTTGCCCAACATCTTTGGTAAGAAACTTAACTAAGTACGAACATTCTGGTTGCCAAGGCTTTGCAATCGGAATATCTCTGCGACAGCCCTTCTGATATGGGATAACAGGAGTAAAAAACATGCGAACGGTATTTTTGCTGGGAATTCTTCCCGGCCTCGCGCTAGCTTTGCCTTCCGCCCAGGCGCAAGAGGACAAGGAGAAGGAGAACAAGACGGAACCGGAAGCCACCGAGCGTGTCTCCGTCACCGCCACCAAACGCTCCACTCTCGTGCAGGATACACCCCTGGCGGTCACGGCGGTGACGCAGCGGGATCTGGACCGCGCCCAGGTCAAGGACCTCAGCAGTTTGCAGACCATGGTGCCGAATCTGAGCATCGAGCAGCATGGAGACTCCGGAGGCGTGCATGTCTTCCTGCGGGGCGTGGGCTCCACCAACCATACCGAGCTGGGTGACCCGGCCGTGGCCTTTCATGTGGACGGGATCTATTCCCCAAGGCCGCAGGGAGCGACGGCCTTGATGTATGATCTTTCGCATGTGGAAGTCGCCCGGGGACCACAGGGAACCCTGTTTGGACGCAACGCCACAGCGGGGTCGGTAAACCTGGTGACTCAGAAACCGCGGCTCTTCGATAGCGGCGGATTCACCAGCATGGTGTTTGGGAATTACAACCGCCTCGCTCTGCAAGGGGCCATGAATATCCCTCTGGGTGAGACAGCAGCCCTGCGGGTGGCGGCTATCACCGACAAACACGATGGTTATGTCGATTTCCAGGAACGCTCCACCGTGCAGCCGGGAACACGAAAATACATGGCCGGAGATCAAAGTGGAACGCGGGCGACGCTGCTTTGGGAGCCAGGCGATGCCCTGACCACGACCCTCGCGGTGGAAGGTTATCGCGATAACGGCACCGGCAGCATTGCCCTGATGCAAAAACCCCGGGACGGACAGAAACGTTATTCAGCTCTGGTCGACACGCCGGGCAACCTGGATCAGAGCACCATCACCTGGCGTGGCCGCATCGATTACCGTCCGCTGGAATCCATTGAATTGAGTTATATCGGCAGCTGGTCGCGCTTGAAGCGGGAAAACTCCAGTGACTATGATGCCGGCACCCTGCCAGGATTCAAGCAGGAACATCGCACGGAATCCTCGCAGTTTGATAGCGATTCGCATGAACTGCAGGTGAAGTCGATCGACACCAGCGCCTTCCAATGGCTGCTGGGACTCTTCACCATTCGTGAGGATAACGCCATCCGTTTCGATATTGATGTCACCCAGGTCCAGGTGCCCGATGCGAATGCGGCCATCCCTCCTTATCCCACGCAGCCGACGGATACGGCATGGGCGATGTCATTCATTCAACCCAAGCGGACCCTGGAATCCGAGGCCGTTTTTGGTCAGGGAACCCTGAGCCTCACCGATACGTTTCGTGTCACCCTCGGCGCGCGTGCCACGACCGAGAAAAAAGAGGACGTCGGCGGCCGCAACTGGGTTTGTCCGGATTTTGGTGCCACGCTGGGCAATGGCGGACAAGTGATCGGACCTGGCGGCCCGGTGAATGAGGCAAGCTGCGGCAGTGTTTATGCACCCGGAACCTGGCCCGGTGGTGGCGCGAATGATGCGAAAACAGAGGATGCGGCCAACACCTGGCTTGCGCGTTTGGAAGCCAATCCCGCGGCCAATCTCATGACGTATTTGACTGTTTCCACCGGTTTCAAATCGGGTGGTCTGAGCGATGGCGGCCGTCGTCACAAACCGGAGTTTCTCACCAACTATGAATGGGGTGTGAAGTCGGAATTCCTGGAGCGGCGCCTGGCCCTCAACCTCGCCGCCTTCTTAATGAAGTACAAGGATATGCAGGTGGCGGCGATCGAATATCAGCCCAATGGCCAGCAGCAGCTCGTCACGAGCAATGCAGCCGCCGCCACCATCAAGGGCCTCGAGGCGGAACTCAGCTGGCGGATTACCCGAACCAATCGTCTGGTTGGACATGGCTCCATGCTCGATGCGCGCTACGACGATTTTCTAAGTTGTGACTCCGCCCTCCTCGATTGCACGCAACCCGAAAATGCCGTGAACCTGAAGGGCAATGTTCTGCCTCATGCGCCACGCCTGTCATTCAGCGCCGCCTATGAGCATGATGTCCCGCTCGCGGAAGGAGCGATGCTGATGCCAAGGGTGCAGGCGCACTATCAAACGAAATCGTATCTGAATGCCTTCAACGAGGCACCTTCCACCGAGGAAAAATCCGGCTCTTTCTCGGGCGCCCGCACGCAGAAGGCTTACAGCACAGTGGATGCAAGCCTTCGCTATCAGGTCGCGAGAAATGTCTGGTTTGTTGAGTCTTTCGTTGTGAATGCCAGCGATGAAGCCGTAAAAACCGATGCCAGCTGGATTGCAGAATCCAGCACCTGGACCTCGTTTTATAATCCGCCCCGCACCTACGGTGTAAAACTCGGGCATGAGTTTTAACGCCTGTCTTGAAAAGGAGTCCGCCCCGCTGCTCGCACAGGTCAGCAAGGGTGGACGCATTCCGCCGACTGCTGGAAATTTCATACAGCCGCGCCTACACCCGTTTGGACCTGCTGTTGCCGATTCCTAACAACTTCAAATGAAAACCCGTCCCCGAGGCGGTTGAGTTTGCTCTTCTCCAGACTTTTTGACAGGAAAGGCCACGGCCGGGTCTTGGCACGCATTCTGCTTGCCATCCTGTTCAGATTCGCAATGAAGGCGAGTCGGATCTAACATCCGGAGGAAGAGAGAATGAAAGCAGCCGTTACATTATTTTTGGCAACAGGTTTGGGCGTTGGACTCATGCATCCTGCGCTTTACGCAGAGGGCAAGGTCGAGCGGGCCGCTGAAAACGCAGCCAATAAAGTTGAACAAGCGGTCGAAAACCTGAAAACGGAAGCCTATGACCTGGTGGACAAGGATATCACCGCCGTTACATTCAAAAAAGGCAGCGCGACCCTGTCGAAGTCTGACGCCAGCTCTCTGCGCGCCGTGTACAAGGCCGTGCTCAACGATAACACCGTGGATAAGGTGATCGTGGCTGCCTGGGCCGACGAACAAATGCCAAGCGGTGGCAAGCTGTCGGATGCTCAGGTGGAACTCGCCGACAAACGCGCGGACGCGATCGAAAATCTTCTGGAAAAAATGGGTAACAAGAATGTTGATACCTATAACATGGCCAAGGACGCAACCTGGATCGGCAAGGTCTTCGAAACCCAAAACGCCGAAGTGAAGGAAGCCGTGAAAGGCACTCCAGCGGATGATCCGAACGCCAATCGCATCGCCCAACTGCTGGAAGCCAAGGGCGGCGTTTCCAAGGCCGTTGTCATCGTGAAACGCAATGTGCCGGCTCGTAAAGCGGCTTCCAACTAAGGGATTATGTGCCTCCGGGCACTGGACCATAGGGTAACACACTAAGCTTCATAAGAGGTAAAACCATGATCCGTAAAGCAGCTTCTCTCATTGCCTTGTCCCTGCTTATCCTGCCAGCCTGTGGTGATAACGACGATGATGATAAAAATGATAACGTCGTCGAGGAAATCCCCACCAACTATATCGGCCTCTATAAAACCGATTGCATTGCCAGCACCGCCCTGGACCTGAGCCACAGCATCCGTACCGTGGACATCCAGGCTGATGGCGGCTTCAGCCGGACCGAGGAGTATTTTGGTGATGAAGCCTGCCAGGACAGTGGTCTGGCCCTGCGCGTGGACGGTACCGTTCAGGAGAAAGGCGATTTGCCTGAGAATCCTCAGCTCGACATGCTGAATTTCTCGGTAAACGACGTCTACATCACCGTGAACAGCGATACGCTGAAAGATGTCCTGAACACCACCCGCTTCTGCGGTATCACCGACTGGGCCGTGGGTCAGGAACGTAATGTGGCCGGCGCTGACTGCCGCGGTTTTGCCATCAAGAAAGGCGACGTCATCCAGGAAGTGGTGGATGACCGCGAAGGCACCCTTTACTTCGGTAAAAACTTTGCCTTACTCCTTAATCAAACCAGCGATCGCCCCACTGAAATTGACGACGAGGTTCCTTATCACAAGCAATAACATGCTTGGAATGTGAGATCACAGCCAGACAGCTGATGCCAACCCTGGTCCGCGGACCGGGGTTGTGCTTTATGGGGCGCGAAAGGTGGTATCCACTCGCGTGACGGCTGGCAGGGCTTTGCCCTGGCGCATGGCGTCGCGAACGATGGTTTCCTGCTGGCGATCCACCCAGAAGAACCCACCGATGCCCGGATCAAAAAAGGAAAGACCATCGCTGATGCGCGTGCCGCTGGGATCCGGAAACTGAATCCAGCTCCAGTGAGCCAGCCGATAGAACGGGACCTCGAATAGGGGGATATAGCTGGCATCGTCGAAAACCCGCTGTTGAATCGCATGAGCCTGGGCGATGCGCTCGGATTCCGTTTCCGCTTGATCATAGGCCTCGATCAAGCGATCCAGATCCGGCAGGGCCGTGTTGGAAAAGTTGGAGTTGGGTCCCTTGCCGGCAAACTGGGAATGAAAGCGGGAGCGATATTCCGGGCGCAGCGGCGTGGTCCAGGCCCAGAAGGCGATGTCATGCTTCTTCTCACGAAAGAGCTTGAAAGCCTGGGTTGGGTCCAGCTGCTGGAGCCTGATGTCAAATCCCGCTTTGCGAGCGTCCTCCTGAAGCAGGAGAAGACGTGCTGTAAGGTTTGATTGGGTGTAGGTGAGGGTGGCGCTGAGCGTTTTTCCATCCTTGATGCGAATCCCTTCCGCATTGCGCACCTTCCAGCCGGCCTGGATCAAACGTTCATCCGCCTTTTTCAAATCATAGGGGCGGGCTTTGATGCGCGGGTTGGTGTAGGCCCCATAGCCCTGAGAAATCCCTTGCAGACGCTGGAAATCTCCCTGCAGGAGCTCCTGGATCACGCGCTCGATATTCATCGCATGGGCCAGCGCCTCGCGGACTCGTGGATCCTGGAAAGGCGCATGAGCCTGGTTGATGATCAGCGCATAATCATTGCGTGGCGTTTCATTGTAGGCCTGCAGCCGATGAATGTAACCCAGGCGAAAGGGTTCGTCGCGCGCCCCCGCATGCCAAAGATCGGGGCTGGTGATCGTCATGACATCCAGCGCGCCTGATTTCAGGTAGGAAAAGGCGACCGTCACATCACGGATCGGTTTGAAGATCACTTCATCCACATTGAAGCGATGGCGAAATAGGGGAAGATCCTGAGCCCACCAATCCTTTTTACGTGAAAAGACCAGCTTTTGGCCTTTTTCCACATCCGTGATCTGATAGGGTCCTGGGTTGGGCGGAATCTTCCAGTTGAAGTCGCTCACAAAATTCGCCTGGAGGGTTCCATAAAAGTGCCGTGGCATGGGTTTGATGTTGGTCAATGCCAGGCGATCCGCATCCGGAAGGACGAGCCGCACGGCGATGACCTCCTTGCCATCGCTCTCCTGAAAGGATTCCACCGTTTCAATGATCCTGGTATAAAAATCCTGCGACCATGGCGATTGGATGTGCGGTGAGCGCATGAAGGCGAGGGTGAATTCGTAATCCGCAGCCGTGATCGCTTTGCCATCGGACCAGCGCGCGGCTGGATTCAAACGATAATAAACGGTCCGTCCATCGGCAGCCAGGGCCCAGTGGGTGGCCAGCAGCGGCAGCCAGCGCTCATCATTGGGATGGGCGATGAGAAGGGAAAGATCGTTTTCATCCAGGTAACGGCGAAAGGCTGAGGCGGCATCCGGCCCGACCTGCCTGAGGGTCAGCGGAAAATCCGCAAGGGGGGCGATGATACGTCCGCCGCGTTGCGCTTTTGGACTGCCGAGAGGCTGGATCGCGGTTTCCGTTTGCCAGGACAAACCGCTCGGCGGCGGCCCGGCGAACAGAGGCATTGCCCATGACAGGAGCAGGATCAGGATGGGCCAGAGCTTCATGGAACACTCCCTCTTGCGCGGATTTCTTTGAATTATCCCGGTCTTGCGCCTGAACCTGGAAACCAGACCCTTACGCGACGCCATAGCACCGGCGTATGCAGATTTTTCTGCCATGATATCCCCGATTTGAAAAATGTGCGAGAGAAGCTGGGCCCAAGGCTGTCCATAACCGGACATGCACGGCGCGGATGCTGAGCCTGGGATGATTCAGGTTTTTGGCTGGCGCGGGCCTTGTAGAAGGTTGGGCGTTGCCCTTTACATCCAACGCCATGAGGTGACCCATGCTGTCCTTGAAAAACCTGTTCCTCTCCGCTGTGGCCTTTCTCCTTCTGAACGCCTGCGGAACCAGTCCAAAGGAAACGACTCGTCAGCCCAATCCTGTCGACCGGACGGAAACCACAGCAAAAGATTCCAGACCCCAGGCTCCCGTTACAGAGGCTCAGCCTACGGATATGCCCTCGAGTTCTGCCCGTGATGATGAAAGGACGGAAAATCCTGTTCCCACTCCAGCTCCTGTTTCGCCGCCAGTTCCCGCTTCCACTCCCACTCCCACACCTGCTCCTGAAACTGCTACGGCTCCTGCTCAGGATTCCAGCTCGATCATCCAGGTGAACTGCGCTTTCAACATCAACGGCAAGTCCTATGTAGGGAATTCCAAGGCTGAGTGCGACAAGCTGAAAAAGGATCTTGGTTTTCAGTTTTGATCGTGCGTGGCATAATGTAACGACCCAAGGATAAAGTGAGCCCATGAGCAAAGCATCAGGCAGAAGCTGGAAACGGGAACAGATTGAACAGATCAAAGCCCGTATCCGTGAAGAGCTGGCTCCGTTCCAGTCGTCGCTGGACCGTATTCCCTTTCTGTTGAACCGGATCGCCCAATCCGAGGAACAGGAGCTGGACCGCCTGATTTATACCATGACCATCCTCCACACGCATGTGCGGGAGGGGGGTCTGACAGATCTTCAGGTGAAGGAACTCTTTCAACTGGCTGATGCTTTGCTCACCCTTCAAAACATCAAACCCCGATCATCACCTCTGGCCTTTCTGTGGGGTGAGCTTCATATACTCAAAGCCCAGCTTCACATGAGTGATGGCCAGCCGCTCATGGCCTGTATTGAACAGCAGCTCGTGGAACATGTGTCCGGGGCCGATCTTCCTGGAGGAAAGTCCTTTCAAGCCCTGTCGCTGGCCCGGATGAGCCTGCGGCTCGGAGAAGCGCAGCTGGCGGCGCAGTATGTGGAACGTGCGATGGAACATGGTCTGGATCCGAACTTCCTGCCCTATGCGCAGCTGATGAAATTACGTTCCTTGCGCCTTGCGCATCGTCTGGACGAGGCCGATGCGTTTACATCGGATCTTTTGCGGGTGGAGCTTGATGAGCGCACACGCCGGGAGATTCAGTGGGAAGTGCTCTGCCGCCAGATCGTGCGCACGGGAAGCATCGATGGACTGATGGAAGTCATGAATCCGCGGCGGGATTTTTATCAGGCGAGTTACATCCTCGAAAGCTTTTTTTGGATACGTTCCATCGGGGGACTTCAGTGGATGGATCATCTGCCCAAACTGAAATCGCTGGGCCAGAAAAAAAATCTGAACTTCAAACCCCATGGCGTCTATCAACGCTGTGCGATCCAGCTGGAGCGGGCCTATGACAAGGAGATTCCGCTGGCGCATCGCCTCGCCCTGGTGAAGAAAACATTGCAGTCCGTTCACACCCTGCCGGACATCGACAAGGTTTTGCTCGTACATCTGGCTCTTCTGCGCTGGCTGATCCGCAGTCAATGCCGCGAGCTGGCCCGCTTCGTTTATTCCGAATACGCCAACCTCAGTCACAGGCTCTGCGGGACCTCGGATGCCCTGGGCGTTGCCATGGACCTGTCGCAAAAAACCTGGATGAAGTGAACACCCTGGCCTTCTGCAATCAAGCCGCAGCTTTCTGGACGAAAAAACGGGGTCCGATCGCGAAGACGAATTCAAAAGGAATGAAGTCCGGGTCGATCACCTTCTCGCCCGTCAGGAGGCGGATTTCAGCCGACCCGCCCTCGGAGCCAACATACTCCTTGACCGCGCTCATCCCAACGCCTCGCCCGGAAATTTCATTGGATGTCTCACAGGTACTGAACCCCGGCTCAAATATGAGGTAGGCAATATCCAGATCACCAAGACGCTGGTCTTCCGTGATCAGCCCGCGCTCGGTTGCAAGACGTCGTATGGCGCGCAGGTTGAGACCCCGGCCATCATCCCGATAACGAATCTGCAGCTGCTTGCCCATGATTTCCAACTGAACACTGATGTGGCCTTCAGCGGTCTTGCCTCGGGACACCCGCTCATCCGCGTTCTCGATGCCGTGATCCATGCTGTTGCGGATGATATGGATGAAAGCATTGCGTACCAATTCCTGGCCTTCGGTCGTCAGCTGAACGGTATTATCAACGATATCGATGCGAGGCGACTCCTTCTGGAGATCCCTGGCGAGCATCTCGGCATTGGAAAGCACTTCCCGGAATATGGATTCGGCGCGGGTGAACGCCATTTCATCGATGCTTTCCCGAATGGGCTTGACCTTGAGGCGAAGACTGGTGTCGCCCTCGGTTTCGGCAGAGAGCAGCGCCTGACGCAGCCTCTGTATGAAGTCTATCGTCATGCTGATCACATCCGTGGACGTCCGGCCGAGTTTGGTTTGATTGAGATACTGATACTGATCAAGCAAAGTACTGACACGATTATGATCGGCAAGCAGAGTATCCCGATCCCAATCCTTGGTGTTCTTCAGAACTCCGGAGAGATTCTGCTCTACATCGTGGATCACCGGCGTCAGGAGTTTGAGGCCGAGAGCCCGGGCTGCGCCCTTGATGGTATGCATGTTGATGAACAGGATCTTAACGACTTCCCGCTGCGGTTTCACATTGGCTTTCAGCAGCCGAATATTGTCGGCCATGAAGCGCTGGGACGAGTTGATGAAAACCCCGAACTGCCGGGCTGAAATTTCCAGGATTTCCGCGATAAAGCCCAATTCCTTGGATTTTTCGGCCGCATCGCTTTCGAGCTGCTTCATGGCCGTCACATCCTTGACCGAAACGAGGAATTTTTCGACGTTCCCTTCCTTGTCAACCACGGGGTTCCAATCAAATTGCATGATCCGCTCCTCCTGACCGAAGCGGAAACGGGCTTCGGTGGGCAGGAGATGGCTGTTGGTATCGAAGTTCAACGCGTCTTCACCGAGGCAGCTCTGCAGAACGCTTTCGGCCTGGCTGGCAACTTCCCGACTGATCAGAGCGTTACCGAAAATCAGTTCAATGGCATTCCTGCCAGCGATCTGGTTGACATTGAAAAGGTGTTTCACTGACATCGAATGGGTGTCGGTGATCTCCAGGTTTTCTTTTCGCACGACCAGGATACCGATCTGGATATGGCGCAGAATGGATTTGATTTCCCGCGTCTGCTCCTCGACCATGCGTTCCAGATTGTTATTGAGGGAAACGACGATGTCGTGTTCCTTGGTCAGTTCCGCATTCAAATTCTCGATTTTGTCGAAGGCATTCTTTTCGCTGATTCGAATCTTGTCCGCTATGGCCAGGGAGAGGAGCATGACCTCGATAGCTGATCCGATCAGAGTCCCCCACTCGGAGAAAAAGGTCACAGGAAAGGATCCTGCTAGCATGGCCGACCGAATCAGGGAGGCCACCAGCACTGCAAGCCAGGCCACTGTAAAGAAATAAGCAGGACGGTAGCGATTCCAGCAGCACACAAAGCCGGCGACCGTAACGGCGATGGCCGCACTGAAGGTCGACAGGATCATCAACTTGATACCGGTATTATAGGAATCGAGAAGGCCAAGGCACGCCACGACAGGCAGAATGAACGTGATCCAACAGCTTCTTTGAAGCCAGGGATGACGGTTGCGAAGAGACAGGAACATGATCGTAAAAAGGCAGGCAGCCATCACGGACAGGCCCGTGAAGATGATGGCGCCTTCGTTCATGAACCACGTATCCTGGCTGAAATGAGTCGTCAGTCCGGAAAAGCCGAGTTGCTGCAGTGCCACGGTGACGATAAAGATCACATAAACAAAATATACGAGCTTGCGCAGCTGGAGCCAGATACAAAAATTGTAAACGGCCATGCAGAAGAGGATGCTCATCATGGAATAGATGAAAGCATACTCCATCGTCTTTTTGTCAGAAAAATTCTGTTCCGTGTTGGCATTGACGTAAAACAGGCCACTGCCGTTCGTCTGCATTCTCATGATGAGCACGGAATCGCCGGGTGGAAGTTCCATTTTGAAAGTGGGCAAGCGATACGAAACGGCATTGGGATCTCTCACGGACCTGTCTCCGCCCCGGGCATGAGCCATGACTTCGCCCGTCGGGGACAATTGCCAGAAATCCATGGAATCGACCTGGGCATATTCCTGCGTAACATACAGGATCAGGGGATGAGGACTGGTATTTTTCAAAGTCACCCGGGCCCACCATGCCGAACCAGAAAGCCCGAAATTGGGAGTCTTGCGGTCCAGTGGCGCAAAGCGCTGTTGAAAGAGTGGGTCCGCGAGAGTTTCCGCTGTATAGACCGAAGTGGGGTCCTCCTGATACCAAAGCCAGTTGTTAAGACTAAGCTGGCCCTGGTTTCCATTCACCTCCAGAATCATCTGCTCGGCCAAGGCCCGTTCGGAAAAACTGAAGGTTATGGCAAGACACAAAAGAAGGACGACTTGCAGACTCTTTTTCATGATGTGGCTCCTCTTCCTGTAATTTCGGCCACTTTGTCAACATATTGATGGCTTCCCTTGGAGCTTTTCCGAAAAGTATGGTTCGGTTAGGATGGCCATCCGTATTCCACGAAGTCTGATAGGGAGAGACCAGTATGGAAAACGAGGAGATCCTTAAGGTGTTGAAAAAGGAAGCTGGCACGACGCGCCAGCCGCAGCTGGCCTTGGCAAAAACCAGATTCCTTCAGGGAAAGATGAGCGCCCAAGCCTTCGAAAGTTTTAATCGGCGATTGGCCGCCGGGATGGGCCTCAGGTTTGCCCTCTTTTTTGGACTGTTGCAGTATGGCTTGGGATGGCTGATCAGTGGCAAAGTGCCAACTTTTCGTTCGCTGGCCACGCAACTACCGGGATATGCCGCGGCCGGTCTTATCTTTGGTTTCGCCATGTATTTTGCGGTCGTGCGTCCCGGCATGAAGCGCATCATCAGCCTCAAGCAGGACATCGGAGCCGATGTCGACGTTATCCCGAATGCGAAACTCGGACAATGTCCGACTTGCGGTGCTGAACATTCCAGGAAGGTCATGACCGCGACCGATCCGATGGTGCTTCACTATATTTTGAATCCCGGTGTCGCCTTCGCCGAACTCCTGTTTGGTATCAGGATTCCGGCCGAGGCGTCCAGGTGCCTCGCGTGCGGTACGGTTTTCCACTCATGTCACAGCTGCTCCCGAAGCTTCGATAGTTTGGACCTGGCAGGCAGAAGATTCCATCGCGGTATCCGCTGCCCTCATTGCTCCGGGGTGATTCCAGCACGCTTGAATCTTCTTACAAGAGCGATCTTGAAAGTTGCTGGATGGGTGAGAGGAAAGGGGGACTCACAATAACAGTTTAGCCATCGCTCATCTCATTGAGCTCCGCATGACCCCGGCCAGAGAGGTAGGGCGGTTGAGCTGAAAATGTCATAATATTAGTCTGTTGAAGTAACGAACCGCTGAGAACGAAATCTCGTATCCACTAAGTCAAAAAGACTGTATTTTTGCTTGCGGAAACCAGCCTTTTGCTATAAACCGCAGAGTGGTTGGGAATAGTCCCACTTTATTAGAGAGTGCCCAACTGGGCTTTAAATCCAGGTAGAAGGACTGTTCAATGACACGACGCAAGCGCACCATATTCTCCAGAGTCCTATCCATAATTCTTATGATCGCAACCCCAATGTCCCAGGCTCAGACCACTTTAGGGGGACGTGTCAGTGCGCCTGCCAGCGTTGGCGGTGCAGTATGGGAGACAGCGGCGCGCAAAGTATATGAGGATGAAGGAATAAGCCCTATTCCTTCAGGTGAGCTTCAGGAATTGAGTCGGTATTTCTTTGCGGATTATCTCGGCTATCTTAACGCCATCGGACTTGAGCTGGCTTCTTTTGAAATTTCACTCACAGGTCGCAAGGAAATTAAGGATCGCGGCGAATGCTCGGACGCGACCATTAAAGCCTTTAACGAGCTATTGACCAATAGCGTACAGTCTGACCTTTACACTTTTACTGATGTCTATTGCAGCAATGCCTGCAGGCAAAAAGCCGAGTTCGACTTCGGTTTGATCGCCAACTTTAAAGAGCCAGACGGCCTTCCACAAAGCTGCGCTGATAGGGCGCGAGAGATGTACGATACCTACCATTGTAATTTGGCTGGTGATGTGGCGCCTATCATACGCGATTCGGATTTGACGGGTGGACCTATTGTAATACCATCAATAGGAACTCACTCTTCTGTCTCCCCGGACGTTGGCTCGGGTGAAAAACTTATTCCAAAGGACCTCAGAAGCACGACCTCAAGAATTGACCCAGATTTGCCAGTCCGTGGAGGTACCATAGGCGGATCCAAATTCACCCCTATACCCAAAATTCCTTTGATAAGCCGTTTTGAAGCGGATCGTGAATTCAAGAACGTCCTTTCGAAACAAAAGAAGACTTGTACCCAGAAACGTTCCGATCTCCTGCGTCAGACCTTTGCTGCTCCGGGCACACAACCCAGTGGCAGCCCAGCAACATCGCCTGTAAAAGACTCGACTGACCCACGGTGGACGACCACTGATGACTCCATACCTGGAGATGAGGACAAGCTGGTAACGACTGAACCCAGGAATCCTGCATGTAAGTCTTCCGGTCCCGCCATGATTGATCGGTTTGCAAGTTTACGTGCCGCCTATAACAGAATTGCCAACGAGAAAATTGCCGAATCCCTCGTGCATTGGCCACTCTACAGTGATGATGGCTCGTTGGATACGAACCTGGTACGGTCCATTCGTGCGACTGCCGACAGCTTCTTTCATGGTTTGCTCAGTGAAATTGAAGCACAGAACCGGCGCGTGTGTGGTGCTGGAGGTACCTCTCTGATTGCAGATACGGCTACTATTGGCGGGCGCGAGTATATTGTTTCGGGCCACGATATAAATACAGGCACAGTCGTTACACCGGACAATGAAGAAGAGGAAGTCGAGGAACCGGTTACAGTATCGACTTATTTTAGTGCGAACCGGGCTCTTGTGGACGCGTTTATCAACGGCATGACGTTTGGTGCGGAGTCGACCGGGGCAGCGACACATACTGAAACTAGAGCCGGAGAAATTGCCTCCGGAGTCATAGCCGGGGCCATTGCTCCAGAAGACATTGGTTCGGAAGCGGCTGCGGGGCCTTATGGTCGCAATGCGAAGGAAATTGAAAATCTGACAAGGCGATATCTTGCCCAAGGCAATTACCATGGGCTTAAGAAATTCGCTGCTGAATTCGCGGGTGGAATGATCCTGGGGGGAGTCGCTGGTGGAGCCGCCGTTGTCGGCTCCAAGCTTACCGCCACCATGGCAAGTGGAAGAATTTCTGCTCTTTTCGCGGCGATGCGATTCGCCATCATGCGCCCGTTTATGGTTGGTGCCGAGTCCGGTGCGATAAACTGGGGAATCAAAGTCTTACAAACCGGTGGCAGAACCCTCGAGGAACGTACGGCTAAAGCACTAAATCAGGCGACTGGACGAAGCTTGAATAAAAGAGAATGGGGTAAGGCTCTTGAGAGATTGAAGGATGATTTGGGCTTGCGTAACGATCACCATGGTAAGATTCTATCAAATGGTGATTATCTGGATACAAATGGTAGGAATCTTGGCAATCTCATAGAATACTTATTTTGAGAGAACAAAACCGATGGATGAGTCCGTTAATTCCACCGATGCATTGGAATGTAGAGTCAAACTTTTGATTTATCCCGGGGATCTTGACCCCGAAAAGGTGACCGAAATACTGGGTATCACCCCAACAGAAATCTTCAAGAAGGGGCAGATAAGTGGCCCCAATTCCCTGGGCCGGGTTAGGATCAATAAAAACAACTGTTGGTTTCTGATCTCAGATGAAGTGTTAAAGTCAAATATGCTTGTAGAGCATATGGATTGGATGCTTGATAAGCTTTCACTGGCCAAGTCTGGCCTGGACGTGTTGAAAACTGTTCCCGGCGTCAGCATTTCCTTCAGGTGCACCTGGTGGACAAAAGATGGTGGATGGTTTACTTTCACTGCAAATCAGCTCAAAAAAATAGCTGACCTTGGTTTGGATCTTGAGTTTGAGATAGCTGCCTATCCCGACGACAAAGACTCAAATGACCAATCGCTTTGAACTGTGTGTGTAATTGTTGCGACTACCACTAGCCTTGAGTCACATGCCTGACCATGCCTATTACTTGAGGCCTTCAAGTAGCTAGCATCAGTACGGCTTTCATTCCCTAAGTATTCAGCGATTGCAACACCAGGACTATCATGTCCGGTTTGAGAATAAAATTGCACTTGCCATTTCAGTGGAAATGGTTTTGTGGCGTGTCCGGTGATTGGCTCGATTCGAATGGATACCGAGATACTCCATATTGTCTCAGCCGAATCTTGCCAAATTATACCTAATTCTTACTGTCGACATTCCCAACACAATCATCCAATACAAACAGATCCAATGCTGCGAACTCCACAGGATATGCGAGGCACAGGTCATGCATCATGGCATCACTTAACCCAAGAGGAAAATCATGATTTCAAAAAGTCTGACTGTGCTCGCGCTCATTATTTCCCTGGCAGCCTGCAAGAAAGAGAATGATTCCGACTCGCCCTCAGCGACGCTTGAAAATGGATTTTATATGGAAGAGACTCTTTGCGATGAGAGCCAGTACATTAATGCCACTTACATCTCAGGCGAGAACTTCAGCCAAGCCTATCTCTACGTAACTCCGGAAACATGTAATGCGAAAAGCATTTCCGATGTCAACGTCCTTGCTTACAGTTTGGAACCAGCTGGTAAATTTTCTGACTTCATCAATGAAGCTGCAGGCGCGGGTTATACTGTCCTTGTTCAGGACGGAGTCATCCATATCGCGGCCAATGATGGGAGTATGAAAATCACGCGAACCAAAAAGCTCGATGGTATGGATCGAAACAAGGAAATTAGTTTGAACGTATCTGAGGTGGACATCAAGAAGCAGGATGATATGAGAAATATTAGTCTCAGAGTCAGCGTCAACGGCCCTCAACTGAATTATGAGCCTTCCATGTGGTGTGACTCATCGGTAGAAGCTGGATCGACTACACGCCTCGAAAAGGTAGAGTTCCAAGGGCAAAGTCCGTCATTTACCCTGCAAGCCGTAGTCAACGATCCCACAGACTCCAACCGTTATACCTTTCCTGCCAAATGCCAAGTATCCATCGGCATCTTTGTGGAGTCCGAGGAAATTCCAGGAACCGTATCGCGCACTCTTCTCGATTTGGCATTTGGGAACCGGCTGGTTGTAGAATAATGCCAGAATCGACAGAGCACGGCCTTCGATCTACCTCGATCATATGAAACGGCAAATGGTCCCGAAGGGAATGTTTCCTGGAGTTTCCGGAGAATCTCAGGATTTGACTGCAGGTAAATGCGATAGCAGTCCTGGAGGTGATGGTCCACCGTTTCGCCAAAAAACCAAATCCTCATTTTTGCGCCAAAATTCTACTTTCGAATGTATGGTA
>NZ_BDFO01000001.1:3437207-4106967 GCF_001748245.1 Oligoflexus tunisiensis
CACCAGCACTGCAAGCCAGGCCACTGTAAAGAAATAAGCAGGACGGTAGCGATTCCAGCAGCACACAAAGCCGGCGACCGTAACGGCGATGGCCGCACTGAAGGTCGACAGGATCATCAACTTGATACCGGTATTATAGGAATCGAGAAGGCCAAGGCACGCCACGACAGGCAGAATGAACGTGATCCAACAGCTTCTTTGAAGCCAGGGATGACGGTTGCGAAGAGACAGGAACATGATCGTAAAAAGGCAGGCAGCCATCACGGACAGGCCCGTGAAGATGATGGCGCCTTCGTTCATGAACCACGTATCCTGGCTGAAATGAGTCGTCAGTCCGGAAAAGCCGAGTTGCTGCAGTGCCACGGTGACGATAAAGATCACATAAACAAAATATACGAGCTTGCGCAGCTGGAGCCAGATACAAAAATTGTAAACGGCCATGCAGAAGAGGATGCTCATCATGGAATAGATGAAAGCATACTCCATCGTCTTTTTGTCAGAAAAATTCTGTTCCGTGTTGGCATTGACGTAAAACAGGCCACTGCCGTTCGTCTGCATTCTCATGATGAGCACGGAATCGCCGGGTGGAAGTTCCATTTTGAAAGTGGGCAAGCGATACGAAACGGCATTGGGATCTCTCACGGACCTGTCTCCGCCCCGGGCATGAGCCATGACTTCGCCCGTCGGGGACAATTGCCAGAAATCCATGGAATCGACCTGGGCATATTCCTGCGTAACATACAGGATCAGGGGATGAGGACTGGTATTTTTCAAAGTCACCCGGGCCCACCATGCCGAACCAGAAAGCCCGAAATTGGGAGTCTTGCGGTCCAGTGGCGCAAAGCGCTGTTGAAAGAGTGGGTCCGCGAGAGTTTCCGCTGTATAGACCGAAGTGGGGTCCTCCTGATACCAAAGCCAGTTGTTAAGACTAAGCTGGCCCTGGTTTCCATTCACCTCCAGAATCATCTGCTCGGCCAAGGCCCGTTCGGAAAAACTGAAGGTTATGGCAAGACACAAAAGAAGGACGACTTGCAGACTCTTTTTCATGATGTGGCTCCTCTTCCTGTAATTTCGGCCACTTTGTCAACATATTGATGGCTTCCCTTGGAGCTTTTCCGAAAAGTATGGTTCGGTTAGGATGGCCATCCGTATTCCACGAAGTCTGATAGGGAGAGACCAGTATGGAAAACGAGGAGATCCTTAAGGTGTTGAAAAAGGAAGCTGGCACGACGCGCCAGCCGCAGCTGGCCTTGGCAAAAACCAGATTCCTTCAGGGAAAGATGAGCGCCCAAGCCTTCGAAAGTTTTAATCGGCGATTGGCCGCCGGGATGGGCCTCAGGTTTGCCCTCTTTTTTGGACTGTTGCAGTATGGCTTGGGATGGCTGATCAGTGGCAAAGTGCCAACTTTTCGTTCGCTGGCCACGCAACTACCGGGATATGCCGCGGCCGGTCTTATCTTTGGTTTCGCCATGTATTTTGCGGTCGTGCGTCCCGGCATGAAGCGCATCATCAGCCTCAAGCAGGACATCGGAGCCGATGTCGACGTTATCCCGAATGCGAAACTCGGACAATGTCCGACTTGCGGTGCTGAACATTCCAGGAAGGTCATGACCGCGACCGATCCGATGGTGCTTCACTATATTTTGAATCCCGGTGTCGCCTTCGCCGAACTCCTGTTTGGTATCAGGATTCCGGCCGAGGCGTCCAGGTGCCTCGCGTGCGGTACGGTTTTCCACTCATGTCACAGCTGCTCCCGAAGCTTCGATAGTTTGGACCTGGCAGGCAGAAGATTCCATCGCGGTATCCGCTGCCCTCATTGCTCCGGGGTGATTCCAGCACGCTTGAATCTTCTTACAAGAGCGATCTTGAAAGTTGCTGGATGGGTGAGAGGAAAGGGGGACTCACAATAACAGTTTAGCCATCGCTCATCTCATTGAGCTCCGCATGACCCCGGCCAGAGAGGTAGGGCGGTTGAGCTGAAAATGTCATAATATTAGTCTGTTGAAGTAACGAACCGCTGAGAACGAAATCTCGTATCCACTAAGTCAAAAAGACTGTATTTTTGCTTGCGGAAACCAGCCTTTTGCTATAAACCGCAGAGTGGTTGGGAATAGTCCCACTTTATTAGAGAGTGCCCAACTGGGCTTTAAATCCAGGTAGAAGGACTGTTCAATGACACGACGCAAGCGCACCATATTCTCCAGAGTCCTATCCATAATTCTTATGATCGCAACCCCAATGTCCCAGGCTCAGACCACTTTAGGGGGACGTGTCAGTGCGCCTGCCAGCGTTGGCGGTGCAGTATGGGAGACAGCGGCGCGCAAAGTATATGAGGATGAAGGAATAAGCCCTATTCCTTCAGGTGAGCTTCAGGAATTGAGTCGGTATTTCTTTGCGGATTATCTCGGCTATCTTAACGCCATCGGACTTGAGCTGGCTTCTTTTGAAATTTCACTCACAGGTCGCAAGGAAATTAAGGATCGCGGCGAATGCTCGGACGCGACCATTAAAGCCTTTAACGAGCTATTGACCAATAGCGTACAGTCTGACCTTTACACTTTTACTGATGTCTATTGCAGCAATGCCTGCAGGCAAAAAGCCGAGTTCGACTTCGGTTTGATCGCCAACTTTAAAGAGCCAGACGGCCTTCCACAAAGCTGCGCTGATAGGGCGCGAGAGATGTACGATACCTACCATTGTAATTTGGCTGGTGATGTGGCGCCTATCATACGCGATTCGGATTTGACGGGTGGACCTATTGTAATACCATCAATAGGAACTCACTCTTCTGTCTCCCCGGACGTTGGCTCGGGTGAAAAACTTATTCCAAAGGACCTCAGAAGCACGACCTCAAGAATTGACCCAGATTTGCCAGTCCGTGGAGGTACCATAGGCGGATCCAAATTCACCCCTATACCCAAAATTCCTTTGATAAGCCGTTTTGAAGCGGATCGTGAATTCAAGAACGTCCTTTCGAAACAAAAGAAGACTTGTACCCAGAAACGTTCCGATCTCCTGCGTCAGACCTTTGCTGCTCCGGGCACACAACCCAGTGGCAGCCCAGCAACATCGCCTGTAAAAGACTCGACTGACCCACGGTGGACGACCACTGATGACTCCATACCTGGAGATGAGGACAAGCTGGTAACGACTGAACCCAGGAATCCTGCATGTAAGTCTTCCGGTCCCGCCATGATTGATCGGTTTGCAAGTTTACGTGCCGCCTATAACAGAATTGCCAACGAGAAAATTGCCGAATCCCTCGTGCATTGGCCACTCTACAGTGATGATGGCTCGTTGGATACGAACCTGGTACGGTCCATTCGTGCGACTGCCGACAGCTTCTTTCATGGTTTGCTCAGTGAAATTGAAGCACAGAACCGGCGCGTGTGTGGTGCTGGAGGTACCTCTCTGATTGCAGATACGGCTACTATTGGCGGGCGCGAGTATATTGTTTCGGGCCACGATATAAATACAGGCACAGTCGTTACACCGGACAATGAAGAAGAGGAAGTCGAGGAACCGGTTACAGTATCGACTTATTTTAGTGCGAACCGGGCTCTTGTGGACGCGTTTATCAACGGCATGACGTTTGGTGCGGAGTCGACCGGGGCAGCGACACATACTGAAACTAGAGCCGGAGAAATTGCCTCCGGAGTCATAGCCGGGGCCATTGCTCCAGAAGACATTGGTTCGGAAGCGGCTGCGGGGCCTTATGGTCGCAATGCGAAGGAAATTGAAAATCTGACAAGGCGATATCTTGCCCAAGGCAATTACCATGGGCTTAAGAAATTCGCTGCTGAATTCGCGGGTGGAATGATCCTGGGGGGAGTCGCTGGTGGAGCCGCCGTTGTCGGCTCCAAGCTTACCGCCACCATGGCAAGTGGAAGAATTTCTGCTCTTTTCGCGGCGATGCGATTCGCCATCATGCGCCCGTTTATGGTTGGTGCCGAGTCCGGTGCGATAAACTGGGGAATCAAAGTCTTACAAACCGGTGGCAGAACCCTCGAGGAACGTACGGCTAAAGCACTAAATCAGGCGACTGGACGAAGCTTGAATAAAAGAGAATGGGGTAAGGCTCTTGAGAGATTGAAGGATGATTTGGGCTTGCGTAACGATCACCATGGTAAGATTCTATCAAATGGTGATTATCTGGATACAAATGGTAGGAATCTTGGCAATCTCATAGAATACTTATTTTGAGAGAACAAAACCGATGGATGAGTCCGTTAATTCCACCGATGCATTGGAATGTAGAGTCAAACTTTTGATTTATCCCGGGGATCTTGACCCCGAAAAGGTGACCGAAATACTGGGTATCACCCCAACAGAAATCTTCAAGAAGGGGCAGATAAGTGGCCCCAATTCCCTGGGCCGGGTTAGGATCAATAAAAACAACTGTTGGTTTCTGATCTCAGATGAAGTGTTAAAGTCAAATATGCTTGTAGAGCATATGGATTGGATGCTTGATAAGCTTTCACTGGCCAAGTCTGGCCTGGACGTGTTGAAAACTGTTCCCGGCGTCAGCATTTCCTTCAGGTGCACCTGGTGGACAAAAGATGGTGGATGGTTTACTTTCACTGCAAATCAGCTCAAAAAAATAGCTGACCTTGGTTTGGATCTTGAGTTTGAGATAGCTGCCTATCCCGACGACAAAGACTCAAATGACCAATCGCTTTGAACTGTGTGTGTAATTGTTGCGACTACCACTAGCCTTGAGTCACATGCCTGACCATGCCTATTACTTGAGGCCTTCAAGTAGCTAGCATCAGTACGGCTTTCATTCCCTAAGTATTCAGCGATTGCAACACCAGGACTATCATGTCCGGTTTGAGAATAAAATTGCACTTGCCATTTCAGTGGAAATGGTTTTGTGGCGTGTCCGGTGATTGGCTCGATTCGAATGGATACCGAGATACTCCATATTGTCTCAGCCGAATCTTGCCAAATTATACCTAATTCTTACTGTCGACATTCCCAACACAATCATCCAATACAAACAGATCCAATGCTGCGAACTCCACAGGATATGCGAGGCACAGGTCATGCATCATGGCATCACTTAACCCAAGAGGAAAATCATGATTTCAAAAAGTCTGACTGTGCTCGCGCTCATTATTTCCCTGGCAGCCTGCAAGAAAGAGAATGATTCCGACTCGCCCTCAGCGACGCTTGAAAATGGATTTTATATGGAAGAGACTCTTTGCGATGAGAGCCAGTACATTAATGCCACTTACATCTCAGGCGAGAACTTCAGCCAAGCCTATCTCTACGTAACTCCGGAAACATGTAATGCGAAAAGCATTTCCGATGTCAACGTCCTTGCTTACAGTTTGGAACCAGCTGGTAAATTTTCTGACTTCATCAATGAAGCTGCAGGCGCGGGTTATACTGTCCTTGTTCAGGACGGAGTCATCCATATCGCGGCCAATGATGGGAGTATGAAAATCACGCGAACCAAAAAGCTCGATGGTATGGATCGAAACAAGGAAATTAGTTTGAACGTATCTGAGGTGGACATCAAGAAGCAGGATGATATGAGAAATATTAGTCTCAGAGTCAGCGTCAACGGCCCTCAACTGAATTATGAGCCTTCCATGTGGTGTGACTCATCGGTAGAAGCTGGATCGACTACACGCCTCGAAAAGGTAGAGTTCCAAGGGCAAAGTCCGTCATTTACCCTGCAAGCCGTAGTCAACGATCCCACAGACTCCAACCGTTATACCTTTCCTGCCAAATGCCAAGTATCCATCGGCATCTTTGTGGAGTCCGAGGAAATTCCAGGAACCGTATCGCGCACTCTTCTCGATTTGGCATTTGGGAACCGGCTGGTTGTAGAATAATGCCAGAATCGACAGAGCACGGCCTTCGATCTACCTCGATCATATGAAACGGCAAATGGTCCCGAAGGGAATGTTTCCTGGAGTTTCCGGAGAATCTCAGGATTTGACTGCAGGTAAATGCGATAGCAGTCCTGGAGGTGATGGTCCACCGTTTCGCCAAAAAACCAAATCCTCATTTTTGCGCCAAAATTCTACTTTCGAATGTATGGTATGAGCATTTTTTCGCAGAAGGGGGCTCCGTCTTCGCTTGATCGATGTTGCGCTCCATGTCAATATAGCAACCATAATCGGCGGGCCCAAAGGGACCTCAGCAGGAGATTCAAAGACTGAAGATTTGATGCTGATGGGTGATGGGTTTTGGCCATCAGCAGCCAAACAATTTTGAGGTCAGCATTTATGAAAACACTCGATTTGCGTTTGTTTCACCTCGATGCAACCGAACATAAGAAACTTGGGTCTTTAGCCGCAATGAAACGCTGGCATGATTTTGACAAATTATCCAGTACTGTGGCTGCGAAAGTTGCAAAGTCGTTTGACAGTGTTATTCTTTACCATGGAACCCGCCTGCCTGATGCTAACCTTGTTCGAGATGACGGGCTGAAACTCATGACCGCCAATGACCTTGCAGAGTTGGCCGCCCCCCTGTGGCGGCGATCCGTTCTGCAGATCAGGGAAGCCCTCGAAAATGGTCCTCATTTCTCAAACCCACTCTTGCCCAGATCACTCTGCCTGGAACCTGATCGTCAAGTAATGTACGATTCATCGACCAATCGGTTTGTGATGGGAGGAAGCGAGGCATTGAGAGCCATAGCAGATCATGACGAATACGACCTTCTTCTCAATTGGAAACCATACGTTGTGATTGTTAACTTGCCGGCACGCATCGCCGGACGTGACTACATTAGAAATATTTTAAAATCGCATATGCCAGAGTTATTCACTTCAAGCGAACCGTTTCCCATGGCATTCTGTTATAACTCCTTTGAGAATATTCCCGCGGAGCATATATTCGATGTTGTTGACTACGAGGAATTCTCAAGCAAATTTCCAATCAGCATTACTCTTGAGAAACGCCCATCCGTCTAATGAACGGTGGATAAACCACTTGAACCAATACGTCTGCGGAGGATATTGGTCTTGAAATTGGATCGCGATGCCGACGGTCTTGTGCTGGTCGATGATATTGATAGGGACCTTGCAAGGATTGAGGGGAAATACTACGAGATTGATGAAACTGTTTCTTGGAAATTGAAGCTGGCTCTTGCTGGACTGAATGGTGTAAGAGTCAGACTGGCGAGCGATAGAGATGTTCCATATCCAGAAGAAGAACCTTTGCGCAGAGCTCACTGGTATGGACCAAAGTTCGACATTTCAACAATTGACGAGAAGAAGCACAATAGTAAAACTCTCCACGGAGACACGGATGAAATCCGTAATATCCAATACGGTGTCAACTGTAAGGCATTCTTTGACTGGCAGTACCCACAGCGGGAAAAAATCGCGATTCTTCAAATCGAATTATTCATTTTCGAAATGAGTGCTCACTATAGATCCCTGTACCTACACTCGATCCGAAACCGCGAACAGAGAAAATTCACGCATCTCGACGGAGCCGTAAAGACCTATTCGGACGAAGTTTCATATTTGAAAAGCTTCGAGGGTGGTTTGATCAAATCGCAAAACTATCAGAAATCCTTCCGCATGGATGGGGTGATTTCGGATGAACATTGGAGAAACATCATCGGAGCATTCTTTGATAGCAACCCTCTGATCAATGATTATTTTCAAGGAATGAATTCAATTTAAGCGTGACAGCCGGGCTGCAGTTTTAGCGACCTTCAGGATTGCGGGTTGGAATGAGTCAGGCTGTTATTTAGCATCAGGAGATAGGAGGACGTGTACATTTCTGCATCTGTGCCGATTGTGTCACCTGTCGCTAAGTATGCTAGACGACAGCGTTTGCGTTAAGTAAGCACGGAGTGCCTGAGTGAGGGCCCGGTAATCATCCGCATCATTGTAAATCTGCGCTGAGATTCGCAAGAGTCTCCGCGGCGGTGCAGGAAACGGGATAACCGGCACCTCAATGTTATTTTTGAAAAATAAATGGTCCTGGAGCACGTCAAGCAGCAAGGGACTTGAGGGCGTCTGCTCCTTTGCGTCAGGCAGAGGGATGGCCGCGAGGGATCCGATCATGCTCTCCGGCGCGGGTGGCTCGCACTCCAGCGCTTCACAAAGCATATGGCGTCCCGCAAGCGCCATCATCCGATTATGTTCAGCCAATTCCTTCTTGCCTCCTGGCAGCAGCGATGAAAGGAACTGAATCGACTCAGGCAACACCAGGAACGGAGTGGGATCCGATGTACCCGTCCAGCCAAACTCAAGCTGAAAACGGGAGCGATCCTTACGGGGACTGTTCGCCCCGTGGCTAATGGAAAGCGGGCGAATCAAACCCTGCCGGTCGGGACGCACATGAAGAAAGGCTGCGCCTTTGGGAGCGCACATCCACTTGTGGCAATTGCCGGTATAGTAAGCTGCCCCGAGCTTGTCGAGATTTAAAGGAACCATGCCGGGAGCATGAGCCCCGTCGACGAGAGTATCAATGCCGCGACGATCGAGTTCAGCGACCAGTCGTTCGACAGGAAAAATAAGGCCGGTCTGGCTTGTAATATGATCGACAAGGACCAGTCGGGTCCGAGGACTCGTCTGCGAAAGAACCGCTTCGACCACTTCATCAGGCGAAGCGATGGGGAAAGGAACTTGAGCGACGATGACACGCGCTCCTGCCGAGACCGCGGCGAAGTCCAGTGCATTGCGACAGGCGTTGTACGCGTGGTTTGTGGTGATGACTTCATCCCCAGGCGCAAAGTGGAGCGAGCGTAGAACCGTGTTCACACCGGCCGTCGCATTGGGCACACTGGCTATATCGTTCGGGTTGGCCCCGATCAGCTGCGCAAGGGCAGCCGCGGCTTGATCCTGAAGGGATTCGAATTCGCGAATGAAAAAACGGACCGGCTCGCTCTCCATGCGCTCGCGCAGACGACTCTGAGCTTCGAGCACAACGCGAGGGCAGGCACCAAAGGACCCGTGATTCAAATAAACAATCGAAGGATCAAGAGTCCAGAAGGGCTTGACGCGCCTGGCATGAGAGCTGGGAAACTCATGGATGGACATACGCCTTTGTTCTCCCCTTATGACGAAGGTTCATGAGCCGTGATATTACCAATGAGGCAGATGAACGTCACGGTTTAAGTATTTCTGAGTCCATCTTCTCATGTCATCAGCATACGAGGATTTACGAGTCCCACAAAAATTGTCGACGCAATTCCGCAGGGTTTGCTTCCACTGTCGGCATAATGAGACAGCATCTACATGATTTTATTGCTTTATTTATTAACTGGAGTGGTTATATTCGTCTCCGCTTACACAGTTGGAATGAGACAGAGCATTCCTAATTGAATCTGATAACAGGGATCTGCCAGAGCCCATGGCAGTTGCTTCTGGCCGATTCTTTTGCTGACGGAGAGTGAATCATGCAGAGAATGATGACCGCTGCCCTGCTTCTCGGCCTTGGTGTATCGTCGGTTGCCTGCAATGAGGAAAACGCAACCAGCGATCTATCCTGGGGCCATCTTCAGGATCAAAGTCTGAGTCCGAATGCGCCGCACTTTCTTATCACGAAAAAACCAGGAGACACGTACAAGGTCTGTGTGCCTCAGTATATGATTGACGAGCTTCCCGGCGTGGAAGAGGAAATCGAGGCGGCGATTAATGTCTGGGGCTCCTACCTCGGACGTTCCATTCCGGTCGATATTCATATCCGGAATCTGCCGCGCGCCACCGCCAGGGATACGCCGGGTTCCCTGCAAACGACTTACTACAACATCTGTGGTCAGGATTTTGATGCCGTCATGGGCTTCGCCCCGCTCGGTGGCAAGACCGTCGGGCAAACCGGAACCAGCTGGCGCGGGATATCCGCTCAGCAGATCACCAGCTTCAAACGCTATCTATTCCTTCGCGATTATAAACTTTCGCCGGATGCCTGGGGCAGCACGCGCTGGGTCAGCCTGCAGGATCTGCGGAAGAGAACTTATCGGAGCGAGGACATCCTCGCACAGATGCAAGCCCGCAATACCACGGAAGTCGCGCCCCACGGAGCGACCATCAGCCTGCCGGTCCTCGTCCATGAATTCGGACACGTCTGGGGTCTTTGTGATCAGTACGAAGGACCGAGCAATTGCGATCCCGGGCATATCTCGGCCCATCCGGATCTCAGCAGCATGATGGCCTCTGCGTCGAGCGTGGCAAAACTCTATCTCACGGATGATGACATCACCGGGATTCGGCTGCTGGCAAAGCGTCCCGGCTTCAACAGTCAATGGCCCGGCACGGCCGATGACTTGCTGAAAACACCGCAGCCGGTCACGAAAAAGGAAGTGGAAGTTTTCAAGCTGAAGAAAGTGGAAAAGGTCGGGACGCAATACACCCTTCATTTCGGTCTCATCACGTCCAAAGGCGGTGAGCTGCGTTTTGAATACAGGCCCAAGGGCAGCTATGGAACCTGGCAAACGAGCAAAACCCTTTTCCCGGCGGATAAGGGCTTTATGATGCCGGACTACTTCTTCCGTCATACAGCGCCGGACGGCGAGGACTACGAGTTCCGCCTGAGGCTGCGTCTTTTGAAGGACGGCTTCGCGCTTGGAGAACCGATGTACACGAGCCTATGATGTCGATAGACGGCTGTTTCCATGAAACGACGGGATCGGCCGGCCGCGCGATGCACCTCCGTCACGCTTTGTCATCATGAAAGAGGCGGCGCTCAGGAGTGCAAGGCCGATGCGATGAAATCGGCCGGAATCTTCGGCTTGGGAACGGGCTGATCAAACCAGATGTTCAAGGGTTCGTGCAGTCCCATGCCGTGCATGTAGTTATAGAGCGCGCGCCGCAGGCCCTCGCCCAGGGTTTCATGGTCGCAGTCGATGGGATCTACGAAGTCGATGTCGTTGCTGGCGAACTGAATATCCTCATGCGGGAGCAGGCGGATGCCGAATTTTTCCGGGTTTTTCCCGACCGGACTGTGAACGGTGCAGGCAAAGCGGTGCCAGTAGCCGGACTGGATGCAGCCCGCTTTGAAGAGCTGGCGAACATACTCCAGCGCCTCGACGGTTTCCCGTTTGGTTTGGCTCGGAAAACCATACATAAGATAGGCGTGAACCAGGATGCCGGCATCGGTCAGCGCTCGGGTGACCCGGGCCACCTGTTCGACGGTCACGCCCTTGTTCATGAGCTTGAGAAGGCGATCCGAAGCCACTTCCAGGCCACCGCTGACGGCGACACAGCCGGAGGCGGCGAGGATGCGGGCGACCTTGGGGGTGAACGTTTTTTCAAAGCGGATATTGCCCCACCAGGTGACGGTAAGGCCTTTTTCAATGATTTTGTGAGCAAGGGCGAGCAGCACCTTCGGGGGTGCGGCCTCATCGACAAAATGAAAACCGGTCTGTCCGGTTTCCGCGATCAGGGCTTCCATGCGCGCAAGGATGATATCGGCCTGGGCCTCATCATAGCGCGCAATATAATCGAGGCTCACGTCGCAGAAACTGCATTTGTTCCAGTAGCAGCCGTGAGCGAGCGTGAGCTTGTTCCAGCGGCCGTCGGACCAGATGCGATGCATCGGATTGGGCATTTCACAGATGGAGAGATAAAGGTCGAGCGGCAGACCACGATAGGTGGGCGTGCCGGTGTCCTTGTGCGGAATATCGTGGGTGACCTTCGAATCCCGATAGATGACGCGACCGTCCTTTCGCAGCCAGGTGCGCATCAGTTCCTCTTCAGGTCTTGTGCCGCTGAGGTGTTCCAGGAGATTCAGAAACGGGCGCTCGCCATCATCCATCGTGATGTAATCCACGTAATGAAAGACCCGCGGATCCTTCAGGGAACGCAGCTCGGTATTCACATAGCCGCCGCCCATGACGACTTTGGTGGCCGGATTCCATTGCTTGACGGTCTGCGCGATCGTGAAACCCGCATAGACGTTGCCGGGAAAGGGCAGCGTGATCCCGACGACATCGGGCTTCGTGTCGTTCAGATAGGCGAGGATGATGGTTTTCTGCACGTCATCGACAAAGGTTTCCTGGCCTTCGATGGAATCATGCAGATCATCGAAGCTCGGATTGCTGGCGGCCAGGCGCTCCCCATAACGGGAGAGCTCAAAGCGGGGATCCACACCGGCGTTGATGACACTCACAAGGCCCGCCACATAAAGGCTCGCCAGATACTTGGCCTTGTCCTGCGTCCCGACGTGGCCGAACGCCGCGCCCAGGTGCTCCGGGCCTTCGATCTCTTCCATCTGATGCAGGCCATCAAAGCCAAGGTCCTCGGGCAGGTAATGCCGCGAACAGAGACGCATGGCGAGACTCGGGTCCTTGCCCTGCAAAAAACGGATGGTCGGTTCCACAGTATTATAATAGGCCGGAAATTGATCGAGAAAGGTCTGCACCTCATCCGGGCGTTCCTCGGGCGGCACGTCTTCAAAGTTGGCTTCAAGCTCGGCTTTGATTTCCGTCAGGCCATGTCGGGAAAGCAGGGCCAATATCAGTTCAATGGCCGGGTCGCGCTGTTCGACCGCGTAACCGTGCATCTGCAGAAAACCAGTCAGATAGGCCGTGGCCGGGTACGGGGTGTTCAGCTGCGTCATCGGTGGCGTCAGGAGCAGTATCTTGGGCCTGGACATAAGGGACCTATCAAACAAGGGAGTGGATCGGCCCGGTTGGTATAGCTTGTCGGGAAGAGAATTGCAAGGCTCTGGGGTTACAGGCAGCGGCCTAATTTTTCATGCTGGGCAAGCAGCTCCTGATAGAGCCGGCGGGCATCCACTGGAAGGTTTTCCCAGTCCGGCAGGTGCAGGAAGCCCTCGAGCTGAAAGGGCTGATGGCTGGCCCGCTTCTGTCGTTCGGCCAGCAGGGCCAGGACTTTGTGATAGGCCCGCAGAAAGCGTTGCAGCTGTGCCGCGTTGAAAGGTTGATCCAGAGCATGCTGAAGGGCCGGCAGCTCATGCTGAAGGGCCAGCAGCTGCATGTGCGGCAGACTGGGGCGACCCATGTCCTTATCCAAAGCCGCCAGACGTTCCGGAGCCAGCGCGGTCAATTCCCGCAGGGCCTCGATCTCCAGGGCCTTGGATTCGGCGAGCTCCTGCATGGCGATTGATGCGGAAACATCGAAGACAAAAAGAAAGAGTTCCTTCACCCGATCCGCATCCATGATCGGGATCCATTTGAATTTCAAATGCTTCACGCGTTCGCCAGCCCCCTGAAACACACGCAGACCGCCGAGCTTTTCTTCCAGAAAAACATCCAGGGCCCTTGGACTTTGCATGTGTTCGCGGAAGGCCGCAGCCAGTTCCTGGCCCCCAGGGGGCAGATGGGGCAGACGCATGCGGCGGAAGAAGGCGTGCAGCTCATGCCAGGCTTCAATCTCAAAGCCGATGGTCTGCTGCAGGTGATCGGAATAGGCGCTGCTGATCTGCAGTTCATCCTGCTCATTGCTTTTGATCAAAAGAATTCCGGTTGAAATCGATTGAAAGATGGTCCGTAGCTCGGTCGTGCGTTCCAAAATCTTTTGATCCAGGCTGAGAATTTCCGACTCGATCCTTTCCTTCAGGCTCGTGATTTCCGTCTCCTGCTGCTCAGCCAGGTTAAAAGCATCATTGATCCGGGTGGCCAGCAGAACCGAATGGAAAATCATGGTGGCCAGATAACTCAGAGGCTGCACGGCCGTGTGCATTTCAACATTCATGCGGGCGTTCATGGACTCAAATAAGGTGGAGATAACCGTGGTCAAGGCGCAGATGATGAAAACGATGGCCCCGGTTCTGCGGTTCTGCACCGCCCGCGTGCCCACCACCGCGAAGTTGTAGACGTTGAGAAAGACCATGGCGTAGGCGATGATCAAAAGAAAGGGAAAGATCCGTGCATCCAGAACCAGAAACAGCGAGGCTGCCCCGCAGATCGACCACCCGAGTGTGGGCAGAAGGGGAGGCGCCTCCGTTTCAAAGACGCTGCGTACGAGACTCAAAGTGGACGGCAGCAGGACTAAAACCGAAATCAGCTCCAGACGCCAGTACCAGCTCTCGCTCAGGCCCAGGACATACTGCAGCTGACCCTGGCCGGTCAGGACGAGACGCAGAATGAGCGTCATCGCATTGAAGGAAAGAAAGAATGCGGTGCTCGATCGTCTGCGTAAAAAGGCAAAAACCAAATGATAAAAAAGGCAGGCCGCGATGCCTGTCACAGCCAAAAGTTCAAAGGACAGGTGAACCAGTTCCGCCCGCGCCCCCTGCCTTTGATCCCGGACATGCAGGAGCCCCCGGAATCCGCAGGACGGCGATTCATTGCATTGCAGTCGGAGTTCCACCTGGAGTCGGTCGCTGTCCGCTTCATGAAGTAGCGCGAGTCGCTGGGGACCGGTTGTGCTGTTCTGATGCCAGACGCGCTGCTGGTTGATGAGCAGCTCGGCGTTGCCAAAGAGCCGAATCAGACTGAAATGCAGCATCTGACCCCGCATCGCCGAAGGAAGCTGAATTTCAAAACAGTAGGAGCCGGTCGGATCCTTGACCGGTTTGCCGGAGGGACCCTTGTTGGAAAAGATCGGGAAATTGCGGACATCATAAGCGGTTTGCGTGAAGTCACAGCGCGCGGCGCTCCATGACAGCGGGCCCTGGATCTCAAGCGCCTCGGTTCCACTATCCCAAACAAAAGTGGAAAGACCAGCCCCACGTGCCATGCCGGAGCTGAGGATTCCATAAAGGATGAGAGCGAGAAGGAATTTCATGAGTCCACCTCATGAAAACCGTAACGTCGCGGCAGCAGTATACACCACATGCCTTCCCGGCAACCGTCTTCCTTTTTTCGACCGCGCCACGTGATGCGGATCTGCCCACCCAGCTGACGAATGGCGCTCTGCACCGCGTCCATGCCGATCCCGCGACCCGAAATGTCGTTCACCACCTTTTTGGTGGAAAATCCTGGAGCGAAGACGAACTGCGCGATGGCTTCATCGCTGAGCTGCTGATCCTCGGTAATCAGACCCTTTTCCAGAGCTCGGGCGCGAATGCGGGGCAGATTCAATCCACGCCCATCATCGTAGACTTCAATCACCATTTTTTCGTGGTAATGCACCCGGATCATGATGAGGCCGCGGTCCGTCTTGTTCAACGCGCGCCGTTCCTCGGGACCTTCCAAACCATGATCGATGGCATTGCGCAGAATATGGTTCAGCCCGCCAAGGAGTTTGCCCTGAATGCTGCGCCGGATTCCAATCGCACCACCTTCCATGATAATCTGCGGCATGGGTTTGCCGAGCTGCGCGGCCACCGACCCGAGGCCTTCCTCAAGCGATCCCACCAGGGCGTCCACGCGCACAAACAACGATTGCACATAACCCTGCCAGGCCTCGTGCCAGATTTCCGAAGGCGGATCGGGACGGGCAAGGAGCTGCTGGCCGCAGACCAGAAGGAGATCCTCCTCCTTTTCCTGTGACGACGCATGCGATCTGGCCAGACCCAGCATGGCAAAGGCGTCCTGATGGGATTGCCAAACCGCGAAGAGCGGTTCGAGCCCACTCAGCGGCTGGCGCAGAAGACGATCCTCCATCTCATGAGCGGTTCGCGCCAGACTCAAAAGACCAAAGCTGCGGGCCAGACCCTTCAGGGTATGAAGCTCACGCAGGATGCGCGCCTGACGGCTGTCCACCAGCTCCGGCCGCGTCGATTCCAGGCGTTTGATGATCTGCTGCGCCTCCTGCATGAAGATCGCGAAATTATCCGATTCGGTGGCCATCAGCTGCACCATGCGATCAAAGATCTGCTGCTCCATTTCGAGGTGATGGGAAACCGAGCGCTCCGAGGACACATCCACCAGGACGAGCAGCACGGAATGGATGTGACCCTGCAGGATCACCGGAGCCCAGGCGCAGAGGAAGGTTTGCAGCTTCGCCTCATCCATGGTTTGCAGTTCGCGAGGCAGATTGTCAGCATTGAGTTCATAGCTGATGGCGTCATCGCCCAGCATGGCTCCGAGGGTGGCTTCGAGCTGGGCCCTTTGATCCGCATCGAGGTTGGTCGTTCCCAGAAAATCCTGCACGTGATCCCAGGTCACGCGGTCGGATCCAAGAATGTTTTTCATCGACTGGGAAAGATAAGAGCCCACCCGCAGCCGTCCTTCGTGCTCTTCAATTAAAAGCACACCTTCGGGCAGGTTGTGCAGCAGCGTGGTCATCTCCTCGTTGGTTTCCTGAATGCGGTGTTCCAAAAGTTCGGCCTGCTTGCGCAGCTTGCGGTTCAGGCCGGCGATGCCACGGGTTTGCCGTTCCACCATGTGGAAGGTGCGGTCGAAACTCAGCGACTGGGACACGGACGCACCAAGGGAAAAGAGCAGCGCACCGAACGCGATCAGACTGAAGTCCTGATCGATATTCTTGACCGACTGATAGATTTCCACCGTGGCCATCGACAAAAGTAGACCCGTGGTCGGCAGCAGCACAAGGGAGCCCTGACGTCGATTCCAATAGGCCTTGAAAAGACTCCACATCACCGGAATGATCACGAAGATGGTGAAGAGTTGCATGGGGCGCAGCATCATGTACGAAAACGTCAAGGGCAGGAAGATCACACCGGCCAGGGCGAAGGAGCAAACAACCCGGACCACCTTCACGAGCAGCAGCGGAGTGTCCAGAGGGTAAATTGCGCGGATAAGGTTGACGCCGACCATAATGCAGGCATAGTAAGTCGTCAGGCTGACCTTGTAGACGAAAATTTCATTCCAGCCGAGTTCCGTCAGCCAGTGCGAGGAGCCAGTGCTGAAGATGCGGAAGTCCACCAGGAGGAAGAAGAGACCCAGCTCGCGATAGGCGAGGAATTTGCGGCGGAAGGTATAAAGCCAGAGATGATACACCGCCGAGAACATGAGCAGACCACAGACCAGAAAATCAAAGGCCATCAGCTTAAGGTTGGTGGCTCGCAGTTCCTCCGCCGGTCCGATCAGGAAGCGATCGACAAAGCCGCCGGTATGAATATGCCAGTTGAAAGTCTGAATGACGAACTGGAGCCGCGTTTCCCGCGGCGTCAAATAAATCCGATTGTGACCCGGCGAGCGATTGAGAAAATCCGAACCGTCCGGCCCGAAATCATGCGCGAAGACTTTGTTCTGATTGAGCCACACCGTGGCGGGGCCGAGTGAGCGCGGAAACCAGATGCCAAGGGGCTTGCCGAGCGCGCTTTCCGGCAGCTCTACAGTCATCCGATAGGTCGCCTGGCCCTGTGGTTTGGCGCCAAAGTCACTGAGATTGAGCCAGTAGGAAGGAAAGGGGACCAATTGAACCTGATCCTTATGCTCTTCAAATTCCTCTGGCGTAACTTGAACATCCCAAAGGAATTCGGCTTCACCTGTAATCTTGAAAAGGTTGTGGGTGACTTCAGGAAGCGTCACGACCCCGTTGACCATCCTGAGTTCGGGAATAGCCCACGCCTTGCCTTCAACGAAGGACAGCAGCAGCATCCAAATGATGAGAAATGCGCGCATAACACCCGATCATGCGAACGGATTTTTTCAACAATTCCGCGATTCGCTTATCGATATGATCTGGGAAAAACTGTTATTTCGGTTCGGTAGTATTAGGAAACATCAGGAAAAACATCTGGATGGATCCCGATTCTGATCAAGGGGTAAGCACTTAGAGCGTGCCGGGATCCGTCGGATCCAGGCCCTGTCCCTGCAGCACAGGAGCGGACGTATCGCCTGCAGCATCAGCCGGTTGCAGCGTATCGATCAGCCTTTGATCCTTGACAGTGGACTGGGCTGATCCATCGGGCGTCGCCCATTGAACCTGCACCTGAAGGCGTGCGGCCTTTTCCCTGACCGTGTTCACATCGCTGGCACTTACCAGATAAAGAGCATGCCAGACCGAATCTGCGGGATTGCTCGTGATCGTCACACCTTCCGCTTGATTGCTCGTCCAGCTGATGCGGCTGAGATAGGGACTGAGGTCGAGCCGGTTCACGGTACCGGCCTCATTCAGTCGGCAACCATATTCACTGGCCGGATCCGTGGGACTGGCATCCTTGCGAAGCGAGCACATCAGATAGGAACCCGCGATGTTGTTCGGCACATCCACGCGCTCGGCTTCCGCATCCGCTTCCTGATTTTTCTTCGCGTTGGCATCATCCTCTTTTTTCGCGGCTATGAAGTTGTTCATCACCGGATTACAGGCCGGGAGGAAGATGAGAATGATGGAAAGGAGGAAATGGTTCATGGTTCCTGCCCGCAATATTTTCGCCCTGCACGGTTTTTGTGCCGCTTCTGGCAGCCTGCCTTGGACTTGTCCGCCACGGCCACGAGCTGAGTGCCCTCCAGTTCGAGTATTTCCAGGCGCGCGAGCTGAGCCAGGGGTTCGATGGAAGACACGGCGGTATTCTTGATCTGCAATGTATTGAGCAGGACCTTGGTGCTGAGCGGTTCGAGATCCTTGATCGCGGTCATGTCCACCTGCAGACTGTTCAGTTTATCCAGAGCTTGAAGAGGGGCGAGGCTGCTGATGCCAGGGTTTTGGCTGACATTCAGTGTCTGAAGATTCTTCAATGTATTCAAACACCCAAGGTCGGTGAGATTGTTGCGACTTATATTCAAAAGGCTGAGCTGGGTCAGGGAGGCCAGCGGGGCGCAATCATTCATGCTGATGCCCGACGCCGTTAAAAGACGCAGGGAACGCAGGGACGCGAGGCCCTTCAAATCGACCCGCGGCGCACCATTCAAATTCAGATCCTGAAGATTTTGCAGGTTCACCAGAGGCTCCAGGGAATAGGCCGCACCGTTGTTTCCTAGATTCAACTTTTCCAGTTTGGTCAGACCGGCGAGCGGCCGCAGATCGCTGAAGCGATTGTCGATCGCAATCAATGAGGTCAGCTGTGTCAGGCCACTGAGAGGGGCCAGACTTGTGGCATCCAGAGCATCCATGCGAAGCACGCGCAGATTCCTTGCCAGGGTCAACGGCGTCAGATCCGCGAGAGGATTGCCCGAGATGTCGAGTTCCACCAGGGCGGGTGTGCTGGCCAAAAAGCTGAGACTCGTCAACGCCCCAAGGGGCACTTCCAGTTTTTCCAGGGATTTCAGATTCACCAGAAACTGCCCATCCGACATCAGATTGCCGAGCAGGGTGAGCTGTTTCAATTGCGGCAACTGCCCGAGGATTTCGGGATTGCTGATGGGCGATGTGAAAAGGTTCAGGCTCAGGAGACTTTTCATGGGAGTGAGGAAACTGATATCAGCGACGAAGAAGTCGGCGATTTCCAGTGTGTGTAAGCGCGGCAGGCCTTGCAGGATGGTGTAGTCCAGCAGCGTGCCGCCTTCGTTCGCGATCTCCAGGATTTCCATGCTTTTGGCCTGACTCAGGGCTTCCACGCTTGTAAAAGGTCCACCCAGGAGGCGCAGTTCCTTGAGTTGTGGCATCAGGGCCAGAAAACTCAGATCGCGGATCAGGGTGCCCTGCAGATCCAAAACCTGAAGCTGGGTCAGGTTGCGCAGGGCAGTGGGGTCGCTGAGTTCGCGGTTGTTATGCAGGTTGAGATCGGTCAGACCCTTAAGGCCGCTCAGGCTTTCGATACTGACGATCCTGTTGTTATGGAGACTTGCAAACTGCAAATTTTTCAGCGAAGCGAGGGCTTCAATATTGGAGATTTGATTCTTCGAGGCCTTGAGCAGTTTAAGTTGTGTCATGCCACGCAGAGGGCTGAGGTCCATGACCTGATTTTCGGAAAAACCGAGTTCCTCAAGTTGCGTCAGGGAATGAAGGGCACTGATATCCATGATCTGGTTGCCGGACAGATCCAGGAAACGTAGTTTGTTAAGGTTCTGGAGTGCGCGCACATCGACGATGCTGTTGCCACGCAGATCGAGCTTGATCAAAGATTCGGCGAATTGCAAAAGACTGATATCACGAAGTCCGGTGTCCACCAGATTCAAATCGGTGGTCCCGACCAGGTATAGGTAAAGACCTTCGCAGCTGGTGGCAGCGGCCTGGGCTTTCAGGACTTGAACGGTATACATGCGTTCGAGGTTCTGTTGATCCTCGCAAAGCTGGGCGAAGGTGAGAAAGGCGTTTTCCGAGCCCGGGGCCAATGTCTCGGTCGTGATGGAGCCTGCGGGGGAGGCGCTGGCTCCGCCGGCCTGGGCTGCAGCCAGACCGCGATTGGATTGCGTGTTCCGCTGGCAGGCGCCGAGCAGACTGAGCAATATCCACGCGATAAGCGCATGTAACCCTGGCCTTGGCATAGGACTTCGCAACCTCTAAAGTTAAGATCGGCGTATCCTTACGTATCGGTTTGGGTTTGATGTTCCTTGAAAAGCAGGGCTTTTCCCCAGTTCCTGCACCGGTTTGGGGTCCGGTATTTTTGTTCACCACAGCTCGTATTTGCTCAAATCCAGGATCCCTGTGTCCCGCTTCTTCCACTGATCCGTGAGGCCCTGAATCCGATCAAAATACGACCAGAAGTCCGGCTGCTGACGGCTGATGCCATAACGCTGAATCCAAGCCTTGAGGCGGGCAGGATCACTTGCGCGCAGCTGCAGCGTGTCTTTCACAAAAGTCGGGAGATCAGCTTCACGGACCTTCAAAAAGAAATTGGGAAAGGCTCCATAAACGCCCGGAAGAATTTCCAGGCGATCCTCGGCGGGAATGAGGCGGCCATCCTCACCGAACATGAAGCTGACGTTCAGATGTTCCTTGTGGTGAATGAGACTGTAAAGCCTATCCTGCGCACCCTGCACGAGCAGAAAACTGATATCGGGCAACGGCGCGAAATGGGCCCCTGGTTTCTGCAGAAGCTGCTGAAGCGGCTGGTCCTTGGGATGCAGCTTCGGACTGTGCCCCCGAACGTTGGCGTTGAAACGCTCCTTGAGCACATACTGAACGAATTCATGTTTGGGGTCCTGCGTGTAATAAGGAATCAAACTGGAGGCCGGCACCCCTCCATAGGGATTCAGATACTTCATCAGCTCCTGAGCGGCAAGTCCACGGTACCAGTGCTTCCGCAGACGCACGCGATCCTTTTTAGGCAAAAAGGAGAGAAAGAGATCCTCCGATTCCACTCGCAGATTATCCATGTACATGCGGGTGGCCGACTGATGGAATACGTTGCCAAAGACATCAAAGCCGGCCACGAGCAGATAATACATGCGTTCAAAGATGGGAAAATCCATCACCCAGATCGTTTTCGGTGTCCGGCCGAGGGCACCGGTGCTGACCGAGGCATGATCAAAGTGACGAAAGACACTGAGCACAGCCTGGGGGTTGTGCCCGTCACCATCCCAGATGTCATTCAACTCCAGACCCTTGGGAAAGCTTTCTGCAAAGAGCTTCTGCCGCTGCTGCACGAAATCCAGCTGCGCGGCCTTGTATTTGATATAGAGACTGGAGAGGGGATTGTTGCGACCTTCCGCCGGCAGAGTGAGATCCTGGGCGGCGCGTTCCAGAAAGCCTGGGCTTTGCGCGGCCAGGTCCTCCCGCGGGGTGAGGAAGAAGATATAAAAATGTTCGTCGATCACGTTGACTGCAATGGGGCCTTCACAGACCGGGCCTTTGATAAAGGCGCTGACGAAGAACAGCGCGTTATCGAGCAGAAAGCGATAGCGGCTGGCGGCGGGAATGGCCTGAAAGGCGAGAAAGGGATTGGCTGCCACCCGGTTCTCATAGCTCGGCCAATCCTTGGCCTCCAGAGTCCAGGGTTCCTCGAAGAAAAGGCTTTGCCACCGATCCCAGGTGGCCTGGTTGAGCGGATAGATCAGGTGATTTTTGAGCGTGATGGTTTCCTCGACTTTTTGCAGCCGATAGAAAAAGGAATCGGTGCCCGGATCATCGAACGGCCAGGTGGTGGCGATGATCGAGATCGGTGCGGGAGCCGCAGTGTGGGAGCGCACGATACGGTAGAATTCTCCGGGCAGCTCCGGCAACTGCAGATGGCCCAGGAAAAGATGTTCATAGATATAGCGGGCGACCAGGCGATGCTTCAGGTCCGGCTGGTTCCAAAGTTTTTCCCAGCGCACGAGGACCGCCGGCTTTTGCGGCTGGCTCAGCTTCTGCTGACGCAAGGCCGTGAGCTTCGGATAACCCTGGGCGAGCCACTGATTCATGATGCGGACTTCATCAGGATTCAGGGGCGGGAAACCATAAGGCATGCCGGCTTCCGGAAATTTTTTCTGGTAGCCTTGCAGTTCCGTGGTATTGGCCGGGCATTCGTGACTGTTTTTGGAATTGATTTTCACCGGACCCTGATGCGCCAGCCGCTGGGTGACGAGCGCTTCCATCAGGGAGACCTCATCGGTCTTCGTGCGGGCGACCGGAAAAAAATCCTTCTTCTGCATCCAGTCCAAAGCCGTATGCGCATCCACAAAAAGGCGCGTGGGATCCGCAGCGGTGATGCGCGTGCCATCATACAGAAGATTTTTCGTGGCGCCACGGCGGACGCCTTCGATGTGCGCGAGATTCAGCTGGCAGGGGGCTGTATAACAGGAATGGCAGGTTACGCAGCGTTTATCGAGCAGAGGTTTGACGCTTTTGAAGTAGAATTGATCCTGTTCCGTTGAAGAGGTTTCCGGCAGCTGAGTGATCACCGGCGATTTGGAGACGGTACAGGCTGCAAGCAGAAAAACGAGAATGAAGCACTGGAACCGCATCAGACCTTGGCCCTCCCTGGGATGACTGAGACTTCCGAACGGCAGAAATCCCAGGGTTCCAAAGTATCATAATTGCGTGTTTTTCGATACCGCGGATGAGCTGGTCACGACGCTGCTTTCGATACCGCGGACGAGTTGGTCACGACGCTGCTTTCGATACCGCGGACGAGTTGGTCACGACGCTGCTTTCGATACCGCGGACGAGTTGGTCACGACGCTACTTTTGCCACCGCGGACGGGCGCCAGCGTTTCAAAAGCAGCGCGTTGGTCACGACGCTGACACTGCTGAACGCCATGGCCGCCCCGGCGATCATGGGGCTCAGGTAACCCAGCGCTGCCAGCGGGATGCCCAGAGCATTATAAATAAAGGCCCAGAAAAGATTCTGTCGAATCTTCTGATAAGTTTTTCGCGAGATCATGAGAGCATCCGGAATCAGGAGCGGCTGTCCGCGCATCAGCGTAATGCCAGCCGTATGCATCGCCACATCCGTGCCGGTGGCCATGGCCATGCCCACATCCGCTGCGGCCAGGGCTGGCGCATCGTTGATGCCGTCGCCCACCATCGCCACCTTCCGTCCATCACTTTTCAGTTCCTTGACGATGCGGGCCTTATCCTGCGGCAAAACCTCAGCGAAGACTTTTTGAATGCCGAGTTGCGCCGCGACGCGTTCAGCCGCCTGGCGATTGTCCCCGGTGATGAGGACGGTCTGCAAACCCTGAGCATGCAGATGTTCAATCGTGCTTTTCGCATCGGCCTTCAAGGGATCGCTGAACGCAAGACAGCCGAGCAAGGTCCCTGTGGTTTTATCCGCGATGTAGGAAACGGTTTGACCGTCCCGATGCCAGCTCTGCACCACCGCCGCGACCGGAGACACATCAATGTGATAACCTGCCAGGTAAGAAGCGGTGCCAATGATCAGCACATGATCCATGACGGTGCCTTCCACGCCTCTGCCGGCCACCACTCGGGAATCGCGCGCCGGCGTCACGGTCAGGCCTTCCGCCTGGGCCCGCGCCACGACCGAGCGGGCCAGGGGATGTTCACTGCCGACCTGCACGGCGGCGGCGTGCTCCAGAAGTTTCTGATGATCGTGATCGACCGCATGAATCGCCGTGAGGGTCGGACGACCTTCCGTCAGCGTCCCCGTTTTATCAAAGGCCAGAGTTTTCACCTCATGGGCGATTTCCAGTGTTTCGGCATCCTTGATCAGGATTCCATGACGCGCGGCGAGACCGGTCCCCACCATCATCGACGTCGGGGTGGCGAGACCAAGCGCACAAGGACAGGCGATCACCAGCACGGCCACCGCATGAATGAGCGCAAGTTCCCAACTGGCCCCACTGATGATCCAGCCCAGCATCGTCACGAGAGCAATCACCAGGACGGCCGGAACGAAAATCGCACTTACCTTATCGACCAGTCGTTGAATGGGGGCCTTCTCGGTCTGGGCAGTTTCCACCAGACGAATGATGCGGGCCAGCGTGGTTTCCGCACCGAGGGCTTTGGTTTCCACCACCAAAAGTCCATCGGTATTCAAAGAACCGCCGGTTACCTTGTCACCCTGGCTTCTCAGCACGGGAAGACTTTCGCCGGTGATCATCGACTCATCGACCTGGCTGGTGCCTTCCACGATGAGACCATCGACCGGAATTTTTTCACCGGGCCGCACGATCACCTGATCGCCGAGCACCACCTCCTGCATGGGGACTTCCAGCTCCTGACCGGCGCGGCGCACACGAGCGCGATCGGGCCGCAGGGCTTCCAGAGCTTTGATCGCGGCTGTCGTTTGCTGTTTGGCGCGGGCTTCCAGATATTTACCGAGCAGGACCAGTGTGATGATCACAGCCGCGCTTTCGAAGTACAAGGGTCCACCCCGCACCAGCTGATAGACGCTGAGTCCATAGGCGGCGCTGGTGCCAAGAGCGACCAGCAGATCCATGTTCCCCGACCGGGCCTTGACCGCTTTCCAGCCGGCCTTGTAAAAGCGGGCCCCTATGACGAACTGCAACGGCGTAGTCAGCGCCAGCTGGAGCCAGCCCGGCAGCATCCAATGCAGGCCAAAGGGTTCCAGGAGCATGGGCAGGACCAGGGGCAGCGTCAAAAGACCAGCCACGATCAGCTGGGTCCGCTCGGCATCGAGCGAGGCCACGGGCTGTTTATCCGCAACCGGGTGTGCGGTATAGCCCACCTTTTCCACAGCCGCGAACAGCGCTTCCGCCGAACCCGGTTCCGCTGCCCATTCCACATGGGCGCGTTCCGTGGCCAGGTTCACCACGGCTTTGCTGACGCCGGGGACTTTATTCAGAGCTTTTTCCACACGATTGACACAGGATGCGCAGGTCATCCCTTCAATTGTGATATCCACCGATGAGTTTTGCATAGGTTCCTCCTTCAAATCACAGAGTCACCATCGGCCTTCCCATCGTGGGAAGGTCAAGGGAAAATTTTAACTCCGCGTTATGACGGAGCTTATCTGGCCTTGGCAGACCCTTTGCTGGCGAAGTTTTCCAGAATGGGACAGTCGGGGCGTTCATCACCGTGACAGTGAAGAGCGAGGTCTTCGAGGGCAGCTTTGATACTTTCAAGCTCTCGAATTTTCGTGTTCAGCGTTTCGATATGTTTCGTCGTGATCGATTTTACGTCCTCGCTTTTGCGTGATTTATTGCGCCAGAGATTAACCAGTTTCTTGATCTCGGGCAGCGAGAAGCCCAAGCCCCTGGCGTGTTTCACGAAGACGAGAATATGCACGTCGTTTTCCGAGTACACGCGATAGCCTGATTCGGTACGTGCGGCTTTTGGGATGATCCCACGTTCTTCGTAATGGCGAATAAATTTTGCATTTACGCCTGCTGCTTTGGCCGCTTCTCCGATGTTCATAGCGCGATTCCCTGTCGGCTGCGGGTTTCAGATCACTCATTATGAACATTCCCACGATGGCAAAGTCAAGTTTGACTTTTTGTCAAACTCGGGGACGTGCTGTGTCCCGAGAGAAGGATTTCTTAAATTATTTTTTTTCTATATCCTGGCGCCTGGTTTTGTAAACTGGGACCGCATTTTCACGATAGTCGGCGTAAGAAGGAGTCTTCCATGCAGTTTTCTGTCAGTCAAAGGTCGTATTCAGGCTGGATTGTACCTGGTCTTTTTCTGGCTCTCTGTAGTCAAAATTCGTTTGCCGCGGGTTTCGCCATCCGCGGACAGAGCGCCAGCTCGATCGGGACCGCAGGGGCATCCGATGTTGCCGGAACCACGGATATCTCGGCCATGTTCTCGAACCCGGCGGCCATGGGTGTCTTCAAAGGCACAAATATTTCGGTGGGTGCGGCTTATATTATGCCGAACGGGGAGTTTACAGAGGGCAGGAGAACGGTTGGCGGTTCGGGGATTGAAGCCATCACCGATAGCGATGACGCTAAGAAGAGTGATGACTTCAGCGAGGGTGCTTTCCTTCCGGCTCTTTATGGAACTTATGAAGTCAATGAGGACTTGACCGCTGGTGCTTCCATTACGGCTCCATTCGGTACGAATACCGATTATGGAAAGGATTGGGTGGGTCGTTACCACGGCACGAAAACCGAATTGGAGATGATCAACCTTGACCTCGCCGCGAGTTATCGCGTTATGGAAAACCTGCGTGTAGGTTTTGGTGTTCAGGTGCAGCATGCGCGGGGGTTGATTGAAGGGGCGAGTAACTATGGGGCGGCACGGGCGCAAGGAATTGCAACCGCTGCAGCCCAGGAAGCCGCCGGGCTGGTCAGCGCTTACTATACAGCCGCTGCGGCCTATCAGGCTGATCCAACCAACACCACCAAAGGTGCCGCGGCGTCGTCAGCCAACGCTGCGGTTGAAGCGAATGCAGTGGCCAAGAATTTCAAGACGGCAACCGATGCCGCGATCGCCGGTCAACCTGCAGCCAGCGTTCCGACGATCATTTCCAATACCCTCACCGCCGCCGGTGCCCAATACGTGGGAGGGCAGGCTATCGCCAATGAGGGCCAGGATGATGTCTACGCTCAGTATGAAGGCAGCGACATCGCCTATGGTTTCACCTTTGGTGTCCTCTATACGGTGATGCCGGATCTTGACCTCGGCCTTTCTTATCGCTCGCAGGTCGTCCACAAAACGGAAGGTGACTTCAAACTCTCCGGCGAGACATCGGCGGCTCAGGCCTATGCTGAAACCATAGGATTGAAGCGCACGGCTGACCTGAATTTGCCCACTCCCGATATCATCGGCTTTGGTCTGAATTACAAAGGCATCGCCGACATGAATGTCTACCTCAGCGCGTCGATGACCCGTTGGTCCAAACTTCGCGACATCAACGTGGTGCCTGAAACGGGAGACAATGTTCTGGTCAAGCTGGATTGGGAAGACGTTTGGCACGTGGGTCTGGGTGGCGACTACAAAATCAACGAAAACGTGATCCTGCGCGCCGGTGTTGCCAGCGACAACTCGCCGACCACCGACACCCTGCGTTCACCGCGGAGTCCTGACGACAACCGTCGCTTCTTCTCGCTCGGCGGTCGTTACCAGACCGAAGGCTGGAGCGTGGACGCCGGCTTCCTGCACACCCGCTTCCGCGACCCCACTCTGAATCTGAAGGATGACGCCTATCCGGAAGCCGCCGGCCGTGGCGATCTGTCCGGCAAGTATGAAGTGACCGCGAATACATTCATGGCTCAATACAACCACACCATCTAACAAAAAAGCCGCTGGCCCAAAACCAGCGGCTTATTATCATGAGGGCGAAGCTTCAGATACGATTGATTTTCGTCAGACGCTCTTCAAGAGTCTGAATGCAATCCGTGAGACTCGTGTAAAAATCCCAGTTCAGCTGATACTCATTCTCCATAATCCCGGCATAGGTCGAATACCCTGGCACGACGCAGGACACATCAAACGATTGGGTCAGAATACTGGCCTGGACGTCGAGTTCGGTGGAGTAGGGGTAGCTCATGTTGAAGAAGACCTGCGTGCTGTTGCGTTCTGTATCGAGCGTCACCTTATCAAAGCGGAAGCTGTAATCCCCTTCGCACCAGGTGTCGCCGCAGATGTTGTCGATGGCTTTCAGGATGGCAGCATTTTCCGTATTTTCGTTGGGGGTGCTGAGCAGGGCAGCCGCGAGTAGAAAAACATGCATATGATATTCCTTAGTGCTAATAAATTGAACATCATCCCTAGCATGGCCTGCGGGCCTGGACCAGAACAAAGATCAGATAAGCCGTGTCCCAAAAATTGAAAAATCACCCATCAGCGCAATCACGGAAGCTCATGCCCCATACCGGCTTGCAGGATTTCATGCCAGGTTTCAGCGTCGATCCGAAGGGCCGTGTCCTGGAGGATGGCCAGCAATCTCTGTTCGTTCGTGGTGCCGATAACCGGAACAAGGCCCGCCGGGTGCCGTCTCAGCCAGGCCAGCACGAGCCCTTCGACGCTGCAACCCAGCTCCGCGGCCCGGGTCAGGAGGAGTCCGCTCAGATCGGAATGATCCCAGAGGCGGCCCGCTCCCAGTGGAGACCAGATCATGGGCCGATAGCGGAGCCGCTGGGCATGATCGAACGTGCCATCGAAAAAGACGGAAGGACGCAAAGGATGCGCCTCGATTTGATTGGTGGCCAGAGGCTCGGGGCAGCGTGACTGCAGAAGATCGAACTGGGCCGGCAGGAAGTTGGAAACCCCAAAGGCACGGATTTTTCCCGAGCGCTTGAGCTGGGACACCGCTTCGGCAACCGCATCCGCGTCCATCAAAGGATCGGGGCGGTGAATCAACAGCAGATCGATATAATCCGTGCGGAGATTGATGAGGCTCTGGTCCACCGACTGCAGGATGTGAGCCGTGCTGGTGTCATAGGACTTCACCCGATGATACGGCCGGGACGGGGACACGAGCCGGATTCCACATTTGGTGACGAGTTCCATGCGGTCGCGCAGGGCCGGCGCGAGACAGCGGCCAAAGAGTTCCTCGCACTGATAGGAACCATAAATATCCGCGTGATCAAAGGTGGTGATGCCATGCTCCAGACAAAGATTCAGAAGGCGCTGGATCGCCGGAACCTGACCATGAAGCGGCGGATTCAAAAGACGCCAGGCTCCATAAACCAGACTCGAAATTTCCAATCCATTGGGATAGAGCGCGACGCGATCGACAGACATGGGGACCTCATGTGAATTGGGGATGCTGGCGAAGTTGGGCGAAATCCGTGGGGCTCATCGGGCAATAGAGGGTGCCCGACTCCCGCAGAGGATTCGAATTCTGCGAAGCCGCCACCTGTTTCAACCAGTCCACGGTCAGTGGCTGCTCCAAAAGTTCAAGCTGATTGGAGGCGATGGTGGTCTGATCCTTTTCGCCGATGCCCACACCGATACCCACATAAAATCCGGCCAAAAGCCAGGTGCTGCGTATCGCCGTGGAGCGCGTGTAGTTGGTCAGAAGGCAGGGGTGATCGTCCCGCAGCGCTCGCCGGATTTTTTCAAAATGCTCCAGCGTCCACATCTCAGGATTGCTGGCCGCGGAATAGGGATCATAAAAAATCGCATGCGGGGACGGCAGGTCCGGCTTCTCCAGACTCTGGCGGAAATCGGCCTCGTGCAAATACCAAACGACCCGACCGATGGTCACCTGCCCGGTGCGCATCAGCTTTTCAATCGCCTGGCGATAGGGCCGGATGTACATCAGATATTCACTGTGATCGCAGGCAAAACGCAAGGGCGCCAGTGTGTGATCAAAGCTGTGCAACTCGACCGTACCCGGACTCTCGGCCAGCGCCTCCAGGGCCGCCACCGCATTGGCCGCTGCGCCCAGACCGACATCCCAGATCACAAAGGGACTGACGGTGCGACTGCGGGACGTCAGCCTTTGCTGCTCCACATGCAGGCGCCGCGCTTCCGCTTCAGGCCCGATGACAGGGTGAAAGGTTTCGCGATTGGAAACCAGACGCAGACTGGTGTGCCCCGACTTCAGCTGAATCAGTTCAAAACCTTCAGAGGCCATGCCCACCCTTTCCGAAAAACGCAAAACCGATGGGCATACATAGCTCAAAAACGGCTGAAGTTTAAGAAATATTTACTCAGAAATTTGGCATCGATTCTTTCGAGTGGAAACAATTTCTGTCAGGATAATGCCATGTTGCGGCCAAAACTTAAACAAACGGACCAGGCGGTCCAGTGTTTTCTGCACATTGGCCATGGCCTTCGTTTTGCAACTTTTCATGGCAAAAGCAACTGGAGGAAAGCAACAATGACCGTTATCGTCAGCCCGCTGAAGCTCGTGGACGTTTTACAGTACTCGGTCGACTTTGTGCGTACCGTGGTGCATTCCCGTCCTCTGAACCTCGCGCCGGATAACTGGATTACCTACGACACGGATTTTAAAATACCGGCGGCGACCTTTACCGAATGGCAGAAAGCCATCGGCAATCGCGATGCCTATGACAACCGCAATACCCTTCATTGCTTTGTGAATACGAACGCGTTCTTCACCTGCGCGGCGCGCCTGGGCATCGATTTCAAGACGATCATGCACCTCGCGTCGGAGGTGCAGTATCACGACGTCAACTTTCAATTCGAAGCGAATCGCAACTATGGCTACAAGGCCCGCATTCGCGACATCAAGCCGTTTCCCGGGCGCGGCCGGGGCATCCTGGAAATCGAAGTCCAAATCTTCGATGACAATAAACTCAAGCTCGCGCACGTGGATCGCTTCTTCTTCCGCGGTGTGCCAGGCGCGCTTTATGACAAGATGGTGGCGCAGAAGAAGCCCGACGACAAATATGCCGGCATGTCCCGCCGCGCGTCCGAGCTGGCCCGGAATCATGAATCCAAAACGCTGTTCCACGTCGGTCGTAAACTGGGTGTGCAGTATGGAATGCTTTCAGGTGATTTGAACCCTTTGCATACCCTGGACCTTGTCTCCAAACTCTTCCGCCATCCTGGAAGTTTCATTCAGGGTCTCTGCACGACCAATCTGATCCTGTCGCTCCTGAAGGATAGCCGCGGCGTGGACGTGGCCCATATTGAAGTGATATTCGCCAATCCTCTGTTCTGTGGTCGGAACTATTATCTTGTGATCGATGGCGGGCGTTTCGAAGTGATCGATGAAAATGATCAGCTCAAAGTCTTCGGCACATTCGAAGACTGCACGCACCTGCGCCGTCTGATGGGACGGAATGACCGTCGCTCCGGGCTTTCCTGAAGGCTGGGTCAGACCCCGCGAGCCGGGGACTAAATTTTCCGAATGCGGAAGAGCGAGCCATCGTCCGTTCCATACCAGACTTCACCATCCGGACCCTGCTCCACTTCCCGGACGCGCAGGCCTTCCTTGGTGAAGAGGCGCTCCTCGGCCACCATCCGATTGTTGCGAATTTCTGTCAGGTTTAAATGTGACTTGGCCAGTGCGCCGCTGATCACCAAGCCTTTCCAGCCGGGCAGTGCGTTGCTGCTGTAAACGATCATGCCGCAGGGCGCAATCGAGGGTGTCCATTGATGGATCGGGGCCTCGGTGCCCGGGACGTTACGGCTGCCGATGGACGGTCCCCAGTATTCACGACCGTAGGTCGCTTTCGGCCAGCCATAGTTTACGCCTTTTTTGATGATATTGATTTCGTCACCGCCCCGCGGTCCATGTTCATGCGCCCAAATTTCACCAGTCATCGGATGGCGCACCAGACCCTGGGGATTGCGATGGCCGAAACTATAGATTTCCGGAAGAGCATCCTTCTTTCCCACGAAAGGATTGTCCGGATGAGCTTTGCCATCGCGGGTCAGACGCAGAATTTTTCCCAGATGATTGGTAAGGTCCTGCGCATTCTCCCGCTCGCCGCGCTCGCCAACACTGAACCAGATGGAATCGGGCTCGACCACAATTCGTCCTGCGAAATGCTCGCCTCGCGATGAACTCCCGCGCGCTACAAAAATCTCACGGAAACCCTGGATTGCGTTGCCGTTCAGGGTCCCGACGCCCAGCGCCGTGGTGTACTGATCGCGGCCGAGCGCCTTGCTATAACTTAAATAGACCTGATGATCCTTCTTGAAGTCAGGCGAGAGGACCACATCCAGAAGGCCGCCTTGACCAAAAACGGCCACCTTGGGCCCGCCTGAAATGGTCGTAAACTTCTTTTTTTTCAGGTCATAACGTTTGATGGTGCCGGTTTTAAGCGTCATAAGCAGCTGGCCATCGGGCAGAAAGGTCATGGCCCAGATGGGACCGACGTCGGATGCCACCTGCTCACGCTGCAGCTTCATGCCGCGCGATTCAAAAGTCAGCGCAGCCGGAGCCGCGGCAACCCCTTGCCAGCAGGCCGTCTGGAGGATTCCAGCCAACATGATTTTTGTTCCGAAACGCATGCCGCCTCCCATCAATTCCGTCACTCGAGGGCAAGGTACTTCAGCGTTGGCGCCTTCGTCAATCGTGACTGGAACGCAGAAATCCTGGCCCGAACGCTGAGCTTCTGGACAGGGTGCTTTTGCTTACTGTGATAAAATAATAACAGGCCGTCCGCAGCATATCCATTGTTGAGCTGACCTGGAGACGGACTGTCATGTCTGCTGGTTCGAATGCGGCTCGTGGCCGGAGTCCTGGGAAGCCTGAATGCGGTGCAGCTGTAGATTGCGATGCGCAAGCTGCGTACTGTACCAAAGGTTGCGAACCGGCATGGGCTCGCCGTCCGGCAAGGCTTCCCCGATCAGAGAGTGGGAATAAAGGGGACCGAGACGTTGCCGAATGGTGGTGTCATAGCCTGGTGTCTGCCGGAGTTTTTGCCGACCGGCGATCTCGAAAAGATCTTTTTTGTGAGCGATCGCCTGGGCCGCGCAGGCCTGAAAGAGTTCCTCCTCGCGCCCATACCAGACTCCAAAAAGTTGCCGTCGCGCGTGATCACTCCAGGTTCCGGTCTCGGGATTGGAGCAGGCCTCAAGGTCCTGCGCGAGCGTTTCAAAGCGCTCAAAATAAAGCCCGAGATCAAACCCGGCCTGTTCCAGGGCCCATTGCGCGAGCGCGGTTTCCACCTGGGTGACCAGATCGGTGAGCGATTCCCAGAACTCGGCTCCGGCCTCGCCTTGATCATGCCGGCAAAAGAAGGTGCTGCAAACACCACTGCGGAAGGCATAGATCTGACACTTCTTCGTATTCTGATCCAGAAGCGGACAGATCACCGAACCCTGTGGCAGTTTCCCACTTAAAAATCCGATCGATTTTTCCATGTGATGCGGCGAGACCTGACTGCCTTCCGGTATGCTGTAGCCGGTCGCGATAAAGTTCTGCGCGACGGGGCGCACGCCCGGATCCATCAGCGCGAGGCCGAGGAGAAAATTCGGCACGCGCGGGATGTAACTGCAGCAGCGAATGGACGGATGAAACCCATGGGCTTTCACCTGAGGGCAGTTGAAACAACTGCTCCGCACCTCGGGATCGACGCGAAAATAAAAGACATCATCGGGCAGCATATAGCGCCAGATACCTGGGACCAAGTGGGTTCCGAGCCTGATGGGCTGCAGAATGGAGTCATCATTTTTCATGCCTGGTAGTGACAATCCTTGAAAATTTGACCGCTGCCGCAGGGGCAGGGTGCATTGCGGGCGATTTTTACCGGCTCGTCGTCGTGCAAAAATTCCCCGCTGTGATAAAGCCAGACACCATCGATTTTTTCAAAATCGCTGATTTCGTGCAGAACCTCGAGGCGGTTATCGAAGATCAGCCGCGCTTTGAATTCCACTTCCCCTTCATCGTCCTCCCAGGAGGCGTCGATGATTTCGAGTCCCACCCAATTGGAAGGTTCGCCCTGTTCCAGATCCTCGGGATACGTTTCCGGATGCCAGGTTTTTTTCAAATAGGGATAGTTGCACTGAAAGAAGGCCGTGTAGCGGCTGCGCATCAGCGCTTCCGGGTCAGGAGCGAGCTGCCCACCTTCGATATAAAGTCCACAGCAGTTTGCATAAGGTTTGCCGGTGCCACAGGGGCAAAGGGTTTCACTCATGATTTCAGCTCCGCCAGCGAAAGAAGACGTTGGCCATCGGTGATCAAAGGACGCTTGATAAGGCGGCCCTGGCTGGCGAGCAGCGCGATGATCTCCGCTTCCGACATGTTCTTGAGCTTGTCCTTCAAACCCATCGATCGATAGACTTCACCGCTGGTGTTCAGCAGCTTTTTGATATCGAGGCCTGAGGCCTTGAACCAGGTTTTCAGTTCAGCCGCGCTCGGGGGAGCTTCGGTGACATCGATGAATTCATAAGCGATCTTCTTCTGCGTCAGCATCTTTTCCGCCTCCCGGCAGGTGCTGCATTTTTTGTAGCCGTAAAATTTGAGCACAAAGACCTCCTCGCGCATGCGGGCCATCCTAGTCGCTTGGGGAGAAAAAAGCGAGACAAGTCCGCCGTCCATGCGCATTTCGACGGGGCCAGGTTGGGCGATTTGATCAGGGGACACCGCTCGCACGGGTCAGCTCATGGCCCGCGCTTCGGTCGGCGAACTCCGCTCGCACGGGTCAGCTCATGGCCCGCGCTTCGGTCGGCGAACACCACCTTTGATTTTTCCCGGCTCCCTGGCTATGCTGGGGCTTTGCCTCCATCACAAGACCAGGGTGAAATCATGTCCGAGCGTTTGCAATTCAAGGGAACCCGCAACTACATTGCCTCCGCGGAACTGCAGGAAATCGTCAATGTCGCCTGTGATCTTGAGCGCCCGCTCCTGATCCGGGGTGAGCCCGGCACGGGGAAGACCGTATTGGCCAAGGCTGTAGCCGAAGCCTTGAACCTGCCTCTGCTGACCTGGCATGTAAAATCCACGTCGAAGGCTCAGGATGGCCTTTATGTTTATGACACGGTCCAGCGCCTCAACGATTCCCGTTTTGGGACGGGCGACGTGCACGATATCAAGCGCTATATCAAGCTCGGGCCGCTGGGCCAGGCCTTTCGCTCCACCGAACGCAGCGTGGTGTTGATTGATGAGATCGACAAGGCCGATCTGGAATTTCCGAATGACCTTCTGCATGAGCTGGACATGATGAGTTTTTATATCCCCGAAACGGGAGAAACCATCACCGCCGCCAAGCGTCCGGTGGTCATCATCAGTTCCAATGCCGAGAAGGAACTGCCCGACGCCTTTCTCCGCCGCTGCATTTTCCACTACATCGCCTTTCCTGAAGCCGATGAAATGCGGCGCATCCTGAAGGTTCACCATCCGCAGGTGGATGAAAAACTTATCTCGCAGTGCCTTGTGCGTTTTTACTGGCTACGGGATCAAAATGAAATTCGCAAGAAGCCATCGACCAGCGAGCTGGTGGATTGGATCGGGGCCCTGGTTCGCGGCGGCATCGAGCCCAAACAGCTGGAAAAGGACCTGCCGTTCCTGGGTGTGCTCCTCAAGAAGGAGACAGATCTGCAGGCCCTCCGGCAAAGTCAGCGCCGAACCTCCCGTTTTTAGGGGATGAGCATGTTTGTTGATTTTATGTACCAGCTGCGGAGCTATGGAATCAAGGTATCGAGCAACGAGTGGCTCACCCTGCTCACGGCGCTGGAACGAGGGCATGCCGGGGAATCTCTCACGCGCTTTTATTATCTGGCCCGCGCGATCGCCTGCCGCACGGAGCTGGATTATGATGCGTTTGATCGCTGCTTTGCCGAGTATTTTGAAGGTGTCACCTATGGCGAAACGCTGAAGGACGAATTCCAGGAATGGCTGAAAAATGCGAAGCCACCGCGGGCTTTAACGGAAGAGGAAAAGGCGGCGCTCAAGGCCCTGGAACTGGATGAGCTGCGGGAACTCTTCGAACAGCGCATGCGCGAGCAGAAGGAACGGCACGACGGCGGCAATCGTTGGATCGGCACGGGGGGCACGAGCCCATTCGGTCACGGCGGCTTCAACCCGGCCGGTATTCGTGTGGGTGGTGAAGGCGGCGGCATGAGCGCCGTGCAGGTGGCGAGTCAGCGTCTGTTTCGCAACTTTCGGGGGGATGTGATTATCGATACCCGGCAGATCGGGCTGGCCCTGCGCAAACTGCGACACTGGGGGCGGGAAGGGCATCCGTCCGAGCTGGATCTGGAAGGGAGCATCGAGGCGACCGGGAAAAATGCGGGGGATATCACCCTGGTGTTTCGTCCGGAGCGGAAGAATAACTTGAAGCTTTTGCTGCTGATGGATGTGGGCGGGTCGATGACCTGGCACACGCAGATTTGTGAACAGCTTTTTTCCGCTGCGCATCAGAGTGTGCATTTCAAGGATTTTAAGCATTTTTATTTTCACAACTGTCCTTATGATTTTATGTTCTCCGACATCGAGCAGCAGGAGCGGGTGCTGACGCGGGATATTCTGCAAAAGTTTGATGCGAGCTGGCTGGTGATTTTTGTTGGCGATGCGGCGATGGCGCCTTACGAGCTGACGGAAGTGGGTGGGGCGATCGATTATTTTCAGCGGAATGCGGAGCCAGGGATTGTGTGGATTGAGCGATTGCGGCAGCATTTTCCGTGTTCGGTGTGGTTGAATCCAGAGCCGCAGGTTTATTGGCAGCGGCATTCGAATCAGTTGATTCGTCAGGTGGTTCCGGAGATGTATCCGATGTCGCTTGAAGGGATTGAGGAGGCGATGGCGATGTTGAAGAGGATGAAGCAGAAGAGGGTGTAGACGCTCTCGTGCTCAACCCCGACCTCACGCTCAACCCCCGAAGGGGGGCGGGTGCGGGTGCTCCCCTTCGGGGATGACGAATGCCTCACGCTCAACCCCCCGAAGGGGGGCGGGTGAGGGTGCTCCCCTTCGGGGATGACGAATGCTTTCACGCTCAACCCCCCGAAGGGGGGCGGGTGAGGGTGCTCCCCTTCGGGGATGACGTGGGTTGGTGGGGCCGCCTTCGGGGGTGACGGCCCGTTATTCAGGATCAGGGCGTGCCCTCTGAGGACGCATCCACCACCATCCGCAAATAACTCTGCGTCTCCAAAAACCTGGCCATAAACACACAATCCCAACCCATACTCTCCCGCCAGGGCTCTTGCGCGGTATCCCGTTCCCAGGACCACTGATAACGCCGGAAACTCAAATCATCCGAAGGCTTCGGACAAAGATCCAGCACCCGCTGCGTTACACCCTCATGCGATCCCTCCGCCAGAGCTTGAAAGAAAGGATTCGCACGCTGCCGGTCATAAATCTTCCCGATCATCTCGCGCGTGCGACTTATGGAAGATGCCATGGTCAAACGCAGAAACGACCCCACGGCCTTGAGGTGCAGCTCATAACCAATCTTCGCCTGTTCCACGGCGATCATCTCGATGTCATTCACATCCATGCTCTCATGCTTGCGCATCTCCCGCGTGGTCGGCAGGCCGAGGTGCTCCCAGACCCGGTGAAACAGCGCCCAGGTTGCCGGCCGCAGGTCGCAGATTTCCTTATCGTCATCCCGGCAGACACGGTAACCGTACACGACGCAGCCGCCGGTGATCGGATTTTTAATGCTGCAGTAGCGATTATCCTCGATCCAGGCCAGCCAGCGCTGGGCCGCATCGCGGTCCTGGGTCTTCGCCAGGTAAAGTAAAACACCCAAAGTCTGATCCCGGGAAAAGGATTTCTCCTCCCCCAGATTGCCGGGATTCCGGCGCGGGGAACGCCAGAAACGCCCGTCCGCATCCTGCGAGGCGCGGACCGTGTCACAGCCGGCCTGTTCGCCCACCATACACAGCAAACCGTTGAAGATTACGGAGTCACCATCGTCGCAGTCCTGCTTGGAAGGATAGCCTTCGCAGAAGCGCACGACGTCCTGACGCCAGAAATTCTCCGCATCCCCCAAAGACAGGGCCAGAGCGTGGGGGCTGAAGGATACCACGAGGATAAAAAACAATAGGATGGGCATGGAACGACTTCCTTTTTGAGATATGGGACTAAACATTGTGACGAACTGTTGGATCCATAGGACACTGGAGAGGGCATGCACGTCCACTTTGAAAATCTGAAGCGACGACATGACGTAATTCAGACGACCGCTCGTGCTGTTTTGTAACCCTGTGTGGCAGATCCCGCTGGTAATTCCGCCGGGTTCGTGTTTGTAATATGGAATCAAGGACAATGGCTGGGGGATATGAAGTTGGATAAGAGAGCAGCAAAATTCCAATGGTTTTGGGATCGCCTGGATCAGTACCTGGCCAAAGCGCAGCTGAAGCAAAGCAAGCAGCGGAATTACATCATCGAGGAATTCCTGGCGCTCGATTCCCATGTGAGCGCCGAGGACCTTCATGGCCGTTTGAAGGATACCGAACACAATCCGGGCCTCGCGACCGTGTATCGGACCTTGAACCTCTTGAAGGAAGCCGGTCTGGTCGATCAAAAACAATTTGCGGATGGCAAATCCGTATTTGAAGTTCTGGATCCCAAATCCCATCACGATCATCTGATCTGTGTGAGTTGCCACAAGGTGCAGGAATTCTCCAACGAGGAAATCGAGACCCTGCAGAAGCAGGTCGCCGCGCGTTTTAATTTCAAATTGACCCATCATACGCTCGACATGTTCGGGATCTGCGCCGACTGCCAAAAGAAAAGCTAAATTTGCGTTCCGTGACTCACCTTGGCTGATTATGTAAAATGAACCTGACTCCAGCGAGAGGCACCTGCCCAGTGCCTCCTCGCCCATTTCTGTTCGTCAGCCACCTGGGAGGGGATCATGGGAGCTCGACGTCGACGCATCGCTTTGTCTTTTTTTGCCTTAACATTGGGATTGAGTGCCGAAAGCGCAGTGGCGCAAACGGCAAGCTGGGAATGGCAGGCTGTGACCGGCACCATGTGCCGTGACGGAAGCGAGACAGGCTTTTTCCTGAAAAGGCGACCTTTTGATAAAAACCTGGTCATCTATTTGGAAGGCGGCGGCGCCTGTTTCAACGGACTGACCTGTCTCTCCAATCCCAAGGCAGTCGGCGATCAGTATCCGGGTCAGAACGGAATTTTCCAGGAGCGCGATGACAATCCTGTCAACGGCTGGAACTTTGTTCACGTGCCCTACTGCAGCGGTGATATCTTCGCCGGCAGTCAGGAGAATGTGCAGGTGCCCGGCGTGCTCGGTCGCCAGCACTTTGTTGGTTATCGCAATATGCTCAAGATACTGGATCGGTTGAAGACGGAGATGCCTGAGCTTGAAAATGTGCTCATGACAGGTGTGAGTGCCGGTGGTTTCGGCGCCATCTTCCATTATCCCACAGCCAAGGAACGCTGGCCTGACAGCCGCGTGGTCCTGCTGAACGATAGCGGCATTCCCCTCGAAGATGAGTGGCTGGCGCCCTGCCTGCAAAAATCGTTTCGCACGCTCTGGGGCATCGACACGGCCCTGCCGGAAGATTGCACGGACTGTAGCGGTGAAGATGGAGGAGGCCTTGTGAATCTGGCCCGCTACCTCCGCGAACGTTATGGCGATCATGACAAGGGCATGATCATGAGTTTGCAGGACGGCATCATGCGCTTCTTCTATGGCTTCGGTGTGAATGAATGCAAGCCGCCCTTAATTCCAAATTACCCGGCCCAGGAATTTGAAGCTGGCGTCCGCAGTCTGCGTGAAAACTTTCTTCAAGGCGGGATTCCCACGTTTTTTCAAAATGGTTCGCAGCATGTTTATATCAGCAGCAAAAGCTTCTATGAAACCAAGGCTAATGGACAAAGCCTGTCGTCCTGGGTGCGTGATCTGCTAAATCTTTCCGCGCAGGATCGTGGGCCTTGATTGATGGTGTGACCTCAATTTCGCCTCTGGAATGCCGATAAGTAGGGAAGCAATAAGCTCTCTGTATTATTCCAACCAGGCGTGAGAGTCACACAATGAATCAATCTGTACAGAAAACCATACTGGTCGTAGACGATGAGATCGATCTTTGTGAAATTCTCCAGTTTGATCTGGAGGATTCAGGCTATCGCGTTTACACAGCCTGCCGTGCTGCGGATGCGCTCGATATACTACAAAAACAGACTATAGATCTCATCGTCTCTGACATTCGCATGCCCGGCGGTGATGGCGTTCACCTGCTCCATGAAGTGCGTAAGAAACACTTCGAACAACCTCCCGTTATCTTTGTATCCGGCTTTGCTGATGTCACCATCGCGGAAGCTTTTCATCAAGGTGTGGTTGGCTTCATAACGAAACCTCTCTCGTTCGAAACTCTTTTGCACGCGATTCAATTTCACCTGAAGGATCCTGAGGAGCGCTGGAGCGATAGCGCAGGACCGCTACCTCAAAAGCGCTATGAGCGCGCGTTCGCCTCTCTGTCTCATGCGGAAATTGAAGCGTCTGCCCTCCTCGGTCGCGGCGGAATCTTTCTGCGTATGGATGAGGAGCTGCCACGACTCGATGAGGTCGTGCGGGTGAATGTTCAGTTGCAGAAGGAAGGGGTTCAGCTGGAAGGCTGGGCTGCCTGCCGTTGGATTCGGAATGCCAACGGTCGGAAACAGCCGCGTGGTGCGGGGCTGGAGTGGATGAAACTCACGCCAGCCGCCGTTCGTTTTATTCGCTCCATCACCCAGGAAGAGAAGCGACTGCCTTATATTCCTATGGAATAAAACGGCGCTTCGGAATCGAGCGGCGCTTCGGAATCGAGCGGCGCTTCGAAATCGAGCAGCGCTTCGGAGCCAAGCCGTGACTAAACTTCGGGCTGTTCCGCCATCTTCTTCACGTTTTCCAAACTTTGCGTCACAAAACGTTCGATGTTGCGCCGGATCATATGATCCACGCGGGGGCTGATGCTTTCCCATTCGATGGCGCTTTCCAGGATCCAGCTTTCGGGATCCGTGGTGTTCGGCGAAACCTTTTTCTCGATCACGCCCACCAGATCCGGATGTCCCACCAGCTGTGAGGCGATCTCACCATCTTCATAGCGGTAGGTGACCCGTTCCCGCACATCCGCATCCGGCACGGATACGGTCCGCAGAACGCCGTTGTTGAAGCGCTCCAAAATTTTGCTCTTCAGGATGCCTTGATTGAAGCGTTCGGGATGTTCCACTTCGTCCATCAGCGTTTGCCACAGGCGATCAAAGGGGGCCTTGACACTGCAGCGGAAATGTTCAGAAGCCATGTTCTTGCTCCTCCTTCTGGGTACCTTGTTGAATCACTCGTCCCTCTGTTCTTATAAGGCTTCGAAGGCCTGCAGTAAAGCCTGAGCCGAGGCCTCGCATTCCTCCCGCGTGATCCCCGCGAACAGCGGCAGGTTGATGACCATGCGGCTGAATCTTTGGCTGTGCTGCAGGTCCGAGGTCCGAAGGCAGCCCTGGGATGGACCCTGCTCACAGAGGGTCTGCGGATAGGTCCGGGCGCAGCCGATCCCGGCATCGCGCAGGCGCGCCGCCAGGTCATCACCACTGACCTTGTGGCTTTGAATGACCGAAAGGTAGCCGTTGCCCGTGATCCCCTCGGGTGCGGTATAGACCCGACCGTACTGGGGATAGGCGTCGAAGAATTCCTTGTAATAGGCCTCGGCCTGCAGGCGGGAATCGATCATCGCATCGATCTGTTCCAGCATGCGGAGGAGAAAACTGGCTTGAATCCCGCCCATGCGGGAATTCCAGCCGACATAGTCATAGGTATAGTGACCCGCGCGGCCGTGGTTGCCAAGGGCCCGGATAACCTCGGCCAGTTTCGGATTCGGCGTAAACATCGCCCCGGCGTCGCCGGCGGCGCCGAGAACCTTGGCGGGATAGAAGGAAATGGTCGAGACTTCCGCCCCGGTATAAACCGATTCACCGTGATAACGCACGCCATAGGATTGAGCGCCGTCCTCGAGCAGATGAATGCCTTCCTCTTTGCAGTATTTCCGAAAGTCCCCGAGGCGGGTGCTGGTCCAGCCCAAAAGGTGGACAAGGATGGCCGCACCGAAGCGATATTTTTCATGACCGCGTTTGAACTCCTCGAAGTCCATTTGCAGGTCATCCGGATTGATGTCGACCAGCACCGGTTCCGCACCGATTTGCGCGATCGCTTCAAAAGGTGCCCAGAACGTCATGTTGGGCACGGCAACGCGCATCCCGGCTTTGACACCCAGGGCCTGCAGGCCGATGATCAAAGCGTCCGTGCCGTTGGCACAAGCCACCGCATGTTCCGCTTCCAGGACCCGCCCCAGTTCCTTTTCAAGCTTCTGCACGGTGGGACCGCTCACAAATTCAGTATGATCGAGACATCGCGTCCAGTCGGCGAGTATCTGCTCGCGAACGGGTTCTATACTTCGCTTGAGATCGATAAAAGGTACGCGCATGGGGGTCCTTGCAGGTATGTCAAAATTGCGGTTACAGCTTGCCACTTAAGCCGTTTTTGTAGCAGTTACGGCGGAGGAATGCAAAAGCAAAAACCCCGGACAAATGTCCAGGGCCTTGGATGTGGCGTGCGGGAAGGTCCAAGCCCCGCGCAGGACGCAGGGCCTTTCTCTTAACGGGGCTGGATCAGAACCTTGACCACCGAAGCTGCGGGCAGATCCTTTTTCAGGATCACCAGTTTGTCCTCTACGATGTGATAATCGGTGATCTCGGTTCCGTTCACGTAAACCTTGTAGGTTTTAGGACCGGTGTAATCGACGCCGATATCGAAGGTATTCTTGTAACTCTCGGCATACTGATAGGTGATATCCAGTTTCTCAAAGTCCTCGTCACCACAGCTGAAGCCGATGGTCGCGGCGTGAATCTCCACGTTCTGGGCACAGACCTGATCGTCACCTTCGGCGCTGATTTTCAGCGAGTCGGGGAACGGTTGACCGGCGATCGCAATGTTGTATTCCTTGTCCTTGAACTCATAATCCATGTTATAGATCGCCCGCACTTTGCGGCCATTGAAAATGTCGTCATTGGCCACTTTCAGGTTGCCGTTATCCACCACCGCTTCAAGTTCCTCCTGATTGTCTCTATCGATCAGGCGGAAGCTTTCGATCCGGGCGGCATCCGCGCCGAGTATCGGATATGTGAGCTTCCGATCGCCTGGCATTTCATAGCGCAGGCTGACCTGGGATCCGTCGGCAGGCGCGGTGGTGAAGGTCACCTTCTTGGTGCTTTCATCATGAAGATAGTTGGTGACTTTCTTATCATTCACCCAAACTTCCAGACTGCCGGGCACAAAGTTTGCGGTATAGGCGAAGACCTTCCGCAGCGCGACGTTATCGCGATATTTAATTTTGATGCTGGCATGCTCGGGCGGGATGTTGTTCAGTTCCAGTTTGCCCGTGCTGCTATTATAGGCATAAAGTTCCTTGGCCAGCTTTTCACCATTGATCAGTACATCAAAGCTGGTGCCATCTGCGGCGTGGCTGGGAGTAAAGGTCTTCACCATGGGGACAGGGCTATGCTTATAGCTGACGTCCAGAGTCTGGGAGCCTTCGGCCACCGGCTCGAGTATGGTCAGCGTGCTGCCCGACACGGTAAAGGCATTCACTTTTTTGCCGTCGAGTTTGATGTCCAGACTGGTGGCGACGGCAGGTTTGTTCAATTCAAACTGAATGTTGATCTTTTTCCGAACGTTGAGCGAGATCTGCTCCAGCACGCTGCTGTAGTCCGACCGGCAGATGTCCGTGGAAATACCGCCAGTGTCGGTGACGATACGCATATATTCAACTGGGTTGGGTGGATCGAGATAGCCACCGGAGTTCTGACAATCATGGTTCGGATCGGTGGGATCCGAGGGGTTGGCGGCGGGTGGTTCCTGCAGGAGCAGGAAGGCGTTTACGGGAACATTATAACCGACGCGATCATAGAAATACTGAGCCGTTTCCCAGGGTGTCCCCACACAGCCTTCGTTCGAACCCGAACCGCAGTTCTTTTCGTCGGTGATCAGGAGGATCGAGCGCTGGGAGTCGGCCCGCAGCCATTCGTTGCTGGTCGAGCTGCAGCCTTCGCCGGTCATGGCATCGGCTGCGACCTTGATGCCTTTTTCCACCGGGTCGCCGCCTTCACCGATTTTGATCATCGTCTGGAAGTCGCTGGTGGTCTTAATAGGATCTGCATCGTAGTCAGCCCGTGTGATATACTTGCGGCCATCCGCTGTTTTGTTCAGGCAGGCGTTGGTCGTCGTAACGACCGCAATCCTCCAGTTCGTGTTTGAGATATACTTGAGGATACTGGTCAGGTTCTGGCTGATGCGGTTCTGATAAGGACCCATTGAGCTGGAGTTGTCCATCACGACCAGCAGGTCGAAGATACCGGCTTCTGAAATCGCAAAGGACTGGGAGGCGCTGACCCCATTATGCCCTTGAGTAAAGGTGTCTTCAAAGATCGCGCGGTCGAGCTGCTGGCTCAGTTCCGCGGATTTAGGCGCCTGCACCAGCTGGAAGTCCTGGGAGATCAGATTGAAGCCGCTATCAATGGTAAGGCTGGCTGTTGCAAGTTCGCCAGCGTCAAAGGTTTTCAAATACTCAGGAGCCGCATCAGCCGAGGCTTCAGCAGGAGGACCGCCGTTGTCATCAAGGCTTCGGAAGTAGGTTGGATCCTTTCCGCAGCCTGCGGCCCAGCTTAAGCCCATGAGCGCACTTATAAGAGTGAACTGTGAACGGATGCGCGAGGACATGGTCGTTTACCTCTAGGCTTGGGTTGCATCGCTGCCTGGGATTAGACAAGCAGCATGACCTTCATTTCGGAGGAGGAAGTTTCAAGGCTCAAACTTTTCACAAGCCATTTTTCGTTGAATCTTTCAGATTCGTACAAACCCCGGAAACCAGGGGGAAATATAGGTTTGCTAAAGATTGGCAAAAATCCTCACGGACACCACTTTTAAAAAACGATTTTCGCGGTCATGGATGGAGGCCGCGATTTGCGTGATATAAAATATAAAGACGATTGGGAAAAACAGGTCCTGAACGCTGGAGGGGTTACATTGAAGCTGCTTGATCGAGACATGGGGATACTCATAGTGGACCCAGTGAGTGCGGTCGTATCAACTGTGAAGAGGGTGCTCAGTGAGTCGGGTTTTAAGAATATCTTCCAGTCCGACTCCGTCATGGACGGTTTCAACACCCTGGGACAGGAAAAAATCGGCTGGATCATCACTTCGCTCTTTCCGGGGCAGAAACTCACAGGCTGGCAGTTCCTGCGACTCCCGCTCGAGTACGAGCATTATCGTGGAACGATGACCTCGATCCTGCTTAATACCGAAGAGCAGGATCTCCTGCCGAGTCTCTTTGCGATGGGCATGGTGTCTTTCCACATGCGGCCTCTGACCTATAATTCCTTCAAGGCAGAAGTGGACAAATTTCACGCCACCCTCAAGAAGGTGCCGCATGTCCCCATGGCCGTCGCCATCGGCCTGAGGGACAAGCTCACGGAGCTGCAAAAGATCGACGACCTGGAACGCCTCGAAAAGGGGCTTTACAAGTGGGTGGATGGTTCCGTCCAGCAGCAAATGCGGCTGATCAAGGCCCAGCTGCAGGTTGGCAATAACCTCGAAGCCCTGCTCGGCATGAAGCACGTCCTGGCCTCGAATCCCGGCCTGAAAGCCGAGATTATTGAACTCGGTAAGAAATACCTCGGCATCGAGGATATCAGCGATTACAAGGCCAAGCTCAACATCCACCATGCGCTGGTCGTGGACCCCGATGAATCGCAGCTGAAGTTTTTGCGCGAATGCCTGACCGAGCTCGGTGTGGCGGAAATCAAAACCTGTGATGATGCCACCTATGCCTGTGAGTATTTGAAGAGCAATTCCACGGTGGACCTCGTGATCGGCGAATGGAAGCAGCACGGGATGGATGGTGGCGCTTTCATTCAGCATGTCCGGCATCACGGTTACACCGACAAGCCCATTCTGATTTTTTCGTCACTGGTCGATGACGCGGCGGAAGAGCTGATGAACGAGGTGGGCGGCGTGTTCGTGATGTTGAAACCCTGCACGAAAAAGATCTTCCAACAGCAGCTGGTCGATCAGTTCAATCGCTGGCGTTATCCTCTGGCGGCCGAGGATCTGGAGCAAAAAATCAGGATTTCCCTGAATAACGGCGACGTCGATTACGCCCGTCAGCTGATGGTGCAGTTTGAAAACAATCCCAAGGTGGAAGCCACCCGCAAAAAGTTTATGAAAGCCTGCTTTGCCTACCAGGCGGGTCAGTATCGCGAAGCGAAAACCATGATCCTGGAAAATGCGAAGGTGAACATGCCCAGCCACAAGGAGGTCGGCCTGCTCGGTAAGATACTCCTGAAACTTGGTGAATTCAACGATGCCCAGAAATGCCTGGAGCAGGCCAATGTCATGGTGCCTGGCAATATCGAACGGCTTTGTGATCTGGCGGATGTTGCCGCCGAAGTGGGCGCGGAAGAGGAGATCATGAAGTACATGGACGAGGCCCGCGAAATCGGGGGTGACACCGGCATGGTGATGGCCGCATATGCCCGCCATGCAACAGCCTTGGGGCAGGCGGATGATGCCCGGCGTTACATGGTGGATGAAGAAGTGGCTCGCAATGTGGTGGCGTATATGAACAACCTGGGCGTGGCTTATGCGAATTCCGGCAAGTTCAAGGAAAGCGTGGATTCCTATGTCAAGGCCATCAAAACCCTCGGCGAAATGCATGTCGAACTGCAGGGAACCGTATATTACAATCTGGGACTCAGCCTTGTGCGGCAGGGACGTTATAAGGAAGCCCTTCCGGCGCTGAAGAATGCGCAAAAAAAAGCGGATGATACCGTGGCGAAAAAATCCACGCATCTTCTGGAGCGTGTGCAGCACGCTATTGATAACAATGTGCCGGTGATGCTTCGTGAAACCGCGAAGGTTATCAATCCTCAGGTGACGAAGATTCCATCGATCCATCCTATGGATCAATATATGGAAATGCAGGCGGCGCATGTGAAGCCAGGTGAGCATGCGCTCTTCCTCATCTTTCAGCCTACGACGCAACCTGAGCTGGATTTGCAGACTGAGTTCCCGAAGATTATTCGGAAAAGCGCTTAGAATTCCTGGGATATTCCGTCTTAAGATGGCCTTCCGATCTGCCGATAGAGTGGAATCGGAGGGCTAGACTATGGACGAGGGACGCATTCACAAGTCGATCAGACCGATTTATGTCTGTCTTTTCATGAGCCTGGCGGCATTTGCTGGCTGCAAGGATCGGGGCGATGGACCCAAATCACCTGACTCAAATCCAGTGATTAACGAGGGGCCGCCGCAGGCTGTCAGCTCGGATGCGACGGGTCAAACGACCGAGGTGCCGGAAATTCCCGGTGCAAACGCTCCTGCGCCGGAACCTGGAAGTAATATTTTACCGGATAAATTCATGACTGGCTTGACGGAATGCCAAAAGCAGGGCCGATATTTCGATCTGCAGGTTGCCAGCTGCACGGAAACGCCTCTTGCGGATTATCCTTGCGATCTGACCGTGCTGCTTTCTGAAGGCAGTGCTGTCCTGAATGCAGGACAGAAGCAGCTTCTCAAGGAATACGTGGATAAGAACCTGCAGGGTTTTTCGCTGTATGCTTGTACCGTAGAGGAATCCAAGCCAGCGTTGCATTTTTACAAGGTTGAGACGGATAAGATTCGGGCGCATAATGTGAAGATTGCGAGTCCCTGATTCGCGATTCGTGCGCTTTCCACCGGCTCGCGCACCATCCACCGTCTCGCGGACCATCCGCCGGCTCGCGCAGCCGGCCTGCCCCTGCGCCTTATGGTTCAGCCGGTAACGATTCGAGATCAATCCAGCCTTTATCATTCACTTTCAAATATTGCGCCAGAAACCGGCGAAAGTCCTCATTGTGAGGCTCCAGGCAGCGCTGCAGCTCCATGCTGCCGACAGCGTATTGATTGCATTGAATGACAGCACCTGCGAAAAATTGCGTGCAGCCTTGCAGAAAGCGCGGCACATATTTCGATACAAAGGCTGTCTTCTCAGGACCTGACAAATCCCGACCTGAATCGCGAAAACTCCGCTGCAGCTCCTGCCATTTCTGGCGGAAGTCGCTGTCGTCAGGACCAAAGACATAAAGCTGCTGGCGGGCGCTTTCTTCCTGCTCGATAAAATTCACCGGATTCTGGGCACAGCTGTCATCGATCAGCGCCTGCAGCTCCGCCGAATGCTGCTTTTGAGTTTTCTTGCATCCCTCCAGGCTGATCAGAAGCGGGAGGATGAATATCCACGTTTTCATTGCCAAATCCCTTCTTATCCAAGCAAAGGATTTATCGGAAGAATCAGGTAAAACTTGAATTTGTGCGAAATTCTGCCGGACTCACGGCGAGCATGGCCTTGGAATTGCAGCCGCCCCAGGCGGTGGCATAAACTCCCCTTGGGAAAAGGAGTCCTGGCAATGAGAGCTCTCTGTTGGAACGGTGTCAATGACCTCCGTGTGGAAACAGTCCCTGATCCCCGCATCCTGAATCCCCATGACGTCATCCTGCGGGTGACGATGTCCACGACCTGTGGCTCCGATCTGCACATGATTGGAGGGTACATGCCGACGATGCGGGAAGGCGATATCATCGGCCACGAATTCATGGGTGAGGTGGTGGAAGCCGGTCCCCAGGTGGAAAAAATCAAAGTCGGGGATCGCGTGGTGGTTCCTTCCTTCATCTCCTGCGGCAGCTGCTGGTTTTGTCAGCATGATCTTTATTCCCTCTGTGATAATACCAATCCCAATGCCAAACTTCAGGAACCCTTGCTCGGTTATCCCACGGCCGGCGCCTATGGAGCCACGCATGCGTTTGGTGGCTATGCGGGCGCGCATGCCCAGTATGTGCGCGTGCCCCATGCGGACGTGGATTGCTTCAAGGTTCCAGATCATGTCACGGATGAACAGGCAATCTTTCTCTCTGATGCTGTGCCCACCGGTTTCATGGGCGCTGATTTTTGCTCCATTCAACCCGGTGATACAGTGGCTGTCTGGGGCTGCGGCGGCGTGGGGCTCATGGCCATGGAGAGCGCCCGTCTCATGGGAGCGGAACGGGTGATTGCCGTCGACCGTTATCCGGAACGATTGCAGCTGGCTCGCATGAAAGCCGGTGCGGAAACCATCAACTATGAAGAGGTGGACAGTGTGCTTGAGGCGCTGAAGGAGATGACCAGCGGGCGAGGACCGGATGCCTGTATCGATGCCGTCGGCATGGAGGCGCATGGCACGGGAGTGGGTTACGCCTATGATCGCGTGAAGCAGGCGCTGCATCTGGCCACCGATCGCGGGGAGGCGCTCCGGGAAGCGATTCTTGCCTGTCGTAAGGGAGGCACGCTGTCCGTTCTTGGCATTTATGGGTTGATGGATAAGTTTCCGATGGGTTCCATCATGAACAAGGGACTCACCGTCCGCACCGCGCAGCAGCATGGACAGAAGTATCTGCCGCTGCTCATGGACCTTGTCGCGAGCGGGCGGCTGGATCCGTCCTATCTCGCGACGCATCGCCTGTCCCTGGAGGAGGCGCCGCATGGCTATGAGTTGTTCAAGACGAAGAGGGAAGGCTGCGTGCGCGCTGTCTTCGTTCCGTAGTTGCGCAGGATGGATGGTCAGCACGGGGCGCGAGTGTTCTCGCGGTCGCAGTCCCGTGAGACGACAAGGCCTCACGCTGCCCGTCATCTCAAATTCAAAACCGGGTCCCTCAACAGGACCCGGCCTTATGATTAAGCCTGAGGATCAGCGGGATTTTCCTGATCAGCCGTAGGCAGGGCTGCGGGTTCGGTGGGCTCTTCCGGAGTGCAGTAAGCATCCATGCCCAGATCCACACCGGAATCCTCCTGGATCCAGCAGATATTGGCATTCATGCGACCATAGATGCCGCCTGTGCCGCAGGCGCCGCCGCGGGAGACGACCCCAAACACGCGCCAGTCACCATTTTTCAGCTTCGCAAACGCGGGTCCACCGCTATCGCCCTGGCAGGAGTCCTTGCCGTTGTTACCGAGAGAAACTTCATTATCACCGACCTTGGTGATCTCCACATCCACTTCATATTTCACGCCGAAGCCACCGCCATCACGGTTGCCAAAGCCAACGAGGTAAGCAAAGAGACCGGTTTGGAGCAGCTCCTCGGTTTCATCCGCGTCGGTCAGAACAGGAATGTACGCGGATTCAGGAAGATCCAGAGGCTTGTCCAGCACGAGGTAGGCGATATCATTCCAGCCATCCACGTTCCGACTATACTTCGGCGAATAGGCCATTTTCACAACTTTATACTGCGCTTCGACCCGACCGCCTTCGTCGCCTTCACCGACATACACACCAATGCGGCTTGGGTTGCTCGAACCTTGAATACAATGAGCAGCCGTGATGACGAGTTCGGGGTTGATCGCGGAGCCGGTACAGAACATGCGGCCGTTCGAGACGAGAGCCACGGTGGACAACCACTCACCAGCTTTTGTCTTGACGCCACCGTATATTTTGGACTCGCTGTCTTGCGGCTCGGACGCACTGCAGCTCAGCAAACCGGCAGTCAAACAAGTCAGACCGAAGGACGCGAGAACTCCAGGACGGGTAGCTCTGTTGATCATGACAGGACCTCATTTGGTGAAAATGGAAAAAAAGCGGCTCTCTAATTGACTATCTAGCCAGTTGACGGTCCGGTTGGAATGTAGAAAAAATAAATTGCTTCTTTGAGATGCCCGTCAGTCGAGCAGACTGAGCGTCTGTCGCCTTGGGGAGGCGCGTCGCATCCTGGGCCCCGCACGGTCTGCGGTCCTGATTGATCTTTGGGGCCCGGCATGCGAATCTCCGGCCACCCCTGGTTTTATGCGAGGACATACTGATGATCGATCGTTCGGTGTTGGGAAACCACCAGTCTGAATTTTTAAGCCGCCACTGGCAGAAAAAACCTTTGCTGATCCGGAATGCCTTTCCGGGTGGTCTCAATTATGTAAGTGGGGATGAGCTTGCCGGCCTTGCCAGCCAGGAGGGCATTGACAGTCGGCTCGTCATCGAACACGGACCCAAATCCTGGGAAACCCGTCATGGTCCCTTCGCCGAGGATATCTGGGGAACCCTGCCGGCCCACAAATGGACCATTCTGGTCCAGGCCGTGGATCGGCTCCTGCCCGAAGTCTCGCGGCTGCGGGATCGTTTCCGCTTTCTTCCCAACTGGCGGGTTGATGACATTATGATCTCCTACGCCGTGGATCAGGGTGGGGTCGGAGCGCATACCGATAACTATGATGTGTTTCTGATCCAGGGCCAGGGCCGTCGACGCTGGGAGATCGGAGCCAACGCCCTCGTGCATCCCGAACTGGAACCGGATCTGGATATGAAGATTCTGAAGCACTTCGAGCCGGTGGAAAGTTTTGTGCTGGAGCCGGGCGATATGCTTTATCTGCCACCTGGTTTTGCGCACAATGGGGTGGCGCTTGGAGAATCGATCACCTATTCGGTAGGATTCCGCGCTCCTCATCAGAAGGAGATGCTGCTCTCCTTCGTGCAATTTTGTAATCAGATTGAGGGCGACGAAATATTTTATACCGATCAGACTATGCCGGAGAATCGTGAACCCGGTTTGATCCTGCCGGGTGAATTGCAACGTTTGCGTGAACTCATGCTGACTGGTCTGCAGAATGAAGCGAACTTTATGAAATGGATCGGCGGATTTCTCACCGAGCCGCGCAGTTTTCATGAAGCTCTCGAGCGACCCGTGACCGAAAAAATCCTACGCGCTGGTCTGAAAAAAGCTCGTCCGGTGGAGCGTGCGGAAGGCGCGCGATTTGCCTATTATCAGGTCAGTGATAAACTGCATTTTGCAGCGGAAGGTGAGTGTTTTGTGCTGGATCGGTCGCTCACCGACCTCGTGGCCCTCCTGTGCCGCGAACAAAGTTATACGGCTGCTGAGCTTCTGGCTCATTCTGAAAAGCTTGGCTTCATGGAACTTTTGTGTCATCTATGGAATCAATCCTATGTTCGATGGGCCGACGAAGCATGATCCGGTGAAAGCCAGCTGAGGGTGGAAGCATGAGTCAGGCGAAAATAGCAGCGTTTTTTGATTTGGACCGTACCTTGATCTCTGTGAATAGCGCGATACTGTACGCTCGTTTTGAACGCAAACACGGGCGCATCTCGACCCGACAGGTCTTGTCGACGATGGGTCATTCCCTGCTGTATCACTTGAATATTGGTTCCATGGAAAAAGCCTATGCCAAGGCCATGAGACACTTTACCGGCGTTCTGGAGCATGATCTGGTGCGCTGGTCCAAGGATTTTTTCGAGGAGGAGGTGAAGCCCCGCTTGCAGCCCGGTGCCATTCCCGTTTTGCAGGCGCATCGGAAGGCCGGGCATGCCCTGGTGTTGCTGACCAGCAGTTCCTGCTACCAGGCGGACTATGCATGCAAAGCCTGGGGTCTTGATCATTGGATTGCCAATCGCTTTCCCACCGAGGAGGGGCGCTTGCTCGGTACCTATCATAAACCTTTGGTTTATGCGGATGGGAAGGTTTTTCATGCGAAGGCGTGGGCTCGGGACAGTGGCGTGGATTTGAACCGCTCGTATTTTTACACAGATTCCTATTCGGATTTGCCCATGCTGGAAGTGGTGGGGCATCCCATGGTGGTCAACCCCGATCCGAAATTGCGGGCCCATGCTTTGAGAAACAAGTGGACGCTCCTGGACTGGCGGCAGGCCGCGAGTGCGATGCCGCGCATGCAGGAAGCATAAGTTTATCAGGAGCTGAGTTTTGGATTGGCGGCACGCAACGAGTGCGATGCCGCGCATGCAGAAAGCGTAGCATCAGAAGCTGCGATTGATGCTCAACATCAGACCAGGATCACTCCGGGGCACGAGGTGCAGCTTCATATTCCAAAGACGTGGCATCTCTTCGACTTCTTCGACAGCGGTATCGGCCAGCTTTTCCCCTGCTGTGGGCGGAAGGATATCAGACCGACGTCTGGATTTTTTGCTTTTCTTGCTGCTGCTGCTGCCGCCGCCAAAGAAGAGTCCATCCAGAACACTGAGACCATAGCCGCCGGCTGCAACCGCAACCATCAGCGTCTGGTTGCTCTGCGCTGCTTTCACAAAGGCTTCATTCTGATCCAGGAAATCCAGGGTTTCCTGATCCACAGCCTGGCCAGCTGCCTGACGAGCCAGCGCGTCCTGACCAATGGCATCAGCATCCTTGTTGGCTTTGGTAATCTCATTATTATAATAGAGAAAGCCGACCACACCTGCGACTTGAGCGCCGCCGTAAAGCAAACCCTTGCCAATCTGTCCATCCATGAGATAGCCAATGCCAAAGGGAATATAAGGTGTCAGCGAACTGCTGCTGCCGCCGCCACTGCTTTTCGATGACATTTTTTCGTCACCGAAATCATCGCCCATGTCGTCATCCCCACCACCGCCTCCTTTTTTGGCTTTGGCGAAGAGCTTCCGCACGCCCTTGTCTTTGACGACATCACGCGGGATGCTTGCATCCGAATCCAGTTTCAAAGCCTTGTTGAACAGGGACTCCGCTTTGCTCTTCTTGCCCATCTTGGCTGCGGCTGCACCCATCAGGACCATGGCTTCGGCCTTGTCCGTCTTGTCCTTGGACTTTTTCACTACAGCCGAAAGAATCTTGTAGGCCTTCGAGTAGTCCTCATCTTTAAAAGCCTTCATGCCTTTGGTGTAGCTATTGCCGAACGCATGACCGCTGATCAAGAGCCAGCTGCCGAAGAGCCAAATAAGGAATCGGCTCCATTGAGTGTTCATCGGATCCCACCTCGCATCTCTATGGTCACCATTGGGCTATCGGCAAAACTCTTAAGGTGTTGAGGACAGAGCTGAAAAAACCTGGAGGGCCTGTTCCAAAATTGGGCAGGAGGCCGATTATAAAATTAAATTCTGTGGGAATAGCGAGGGGTTAGGGAAGCGAGGGGGCCGGCGGCCCGGGCTAGAGAATTTTCCGCAGGTGTCGCCCAGTGCTGGTCCCAGGTCTCCAGGTAGGGCCGCATTACGCGGCGATGCAGGGGAGGGACCAGGGCGATCAGGATCATGGTCATGTACCCGAAGGGAAGGGTCGGCGCCTCCGGCCGGGGTTCCAAACGCCAGAAGGGCAAATGCCCTGTTTCATGATGATGCGAGTGACGCGTGAGATTAAAAAGAAGCCAACCGCTGATGCTGTGATGGCTGTTCCACGAATGACGAAAACCCACCGGCGTCCGGGGCACGCGGACGAGCCCGTAATGTTCGATGAAGTTCACCAGCTCCAGATAGCATTTGCCAAGGAGCGCCAGGCCCAGATGCAGCAGCAGACCCGCCACCCCTCCCAGCAGGGCCGTACTGAGCGCGGCGATGGTGAACGACATCAGCCAGCCGCGCAGCACACGATTGTCGAGCGACCAGACAGGCCGATTCTTATTCATCAAGAACGAGCGTTCAATTTTCCAGGCGCTGAGGTTGCCACCCACGGTGGAACGCACGAGGAACTGAAAATACGATTCGCCGCGTCGTGCGGTGGCCGGATCCTCCCAGGTTCCAATCTTGCGATGATGCCCGTAAACATGTTCAATCGCAAACGCCCCATCCCAGGTGAAGGCGAGAAGCCAGCGACCTATTTCCGTGATCAAAGGGCTCCAGGTGCGATGAACGAGTTCATGCGCGATATTGGTGGCTGCCAGGCCCAGGAGCAGGCCCATGCCGAGGAAGCCCCCGAGACGATGCCAGCCGCTCGTGAGGGCCTTGTTTTCGAGAAGGGACCCGTCCAAAATCTGATCCAAAAAATGCCCCAGGCCCAGGAGATCGTGATCGGCAAACTGCCAGAACAGGACCAGATAGGCGATCAGAAGAAGAGGCAGGTTGGCAAAGAGAAAGGCATTGAGCAACCATGTGTGTCGATAGCGGGGCTGATCCAAATCCGGTGGCAGCACAGTATCGCCCAGCACGGCGACCGTAATGGTGAACAGCAAGGGGAACCATAGCCAGGCTCCGCCGGCACCGAAACTCACGATGGCCAGGACCACCAGCAGATTGCAGTTGGTGTACTTCAGGTAATGACGCACGACAGGTTTTCCTTTGGGCGTAAGGAGCAGTGTCTTTGCGGTCTTCCTTAGCACAGCGGATGGCTGAACACAAGTTCACAGCGGTGGAAGCGGAGGGGGCGGGGCTGGGATTCTGGGTTTGATAGTGTCGTCCTTGCGCGGATTGCCCTTGTTGAATTGCAGGCTGACGCCGAAGCTGAAGTCCCGTTTATTCACGGCCGGGCGGAGCTGGATCGCCGCGACCAAGGCCAATTCCCAAGTCGTGTTGAAGGCATAGTCCAACTGCGCCTCGAGCAACGCACCGAGCTGAAGCCGGTTGTTGGTGCGTTTGATGCTCTCGTCGATACGGATGCGCGTGATCGTTTGTTCGACAAGCAAAAGAGGTCCGGCCCCAAGTCCGTAGCGGAAAAGGTGGGTCCCGGTCCATTGCAGGGTGCTGGCCAGCTCGTAAAAATGGTGATGCACCTGAACCGAATCGGCTCGCGGCCGGGTATCACGGGCTATGCCCAGACGGTTATGCACACGTAAACCCCAGGGCATACGGATGAACTCATGCAGGTCCCAGCGATAGCGCTGCTCGGTGTCACTGTCCGGCTGCGACACATGAAGGGTCGATAGCCCGAGGCCAATGCTGCCTGACGGCAAAATCGGATTCATGATTTCCGCCTGAGCGGAACTCGCCAAAATTGTGAAAAATAGGAGACCAATGCTCCTGAACCTTAAGTCGGGCATGTGAGTTTCAGCCTTACATTATCCGTATCAAACCACTTGCGGAAAATGTTGCAATAGGCCTCCTGATCCTCAGGCGCCTGAGTGAGAATCGCATTCAGGAGCGCGCTGTAATCCATCAGATTGTTGTCACGATTTTCCAGCCAATTGTTGCGAAAATCCGGCAGAGAACGGAAGGCTCTCTGCGCCACGCGGAGTGGCGTTTGACCTGGCAGCTGCGCGATCTCGTAGAGCGCGGAGGCCAGCACCGATCCCTGGCAGTAGAAGCTGCCCGTGCAGACGCCACTGAGCGAGGTGCGCAGGGTCCAGCTCACCGGCAGGCGTCGCTCCTGATCCAGTTCCGGCAGGGACGCTCCAAATTCCGTCACGCTTTGGGTCACGGCATAAGAGAAATAATCGGACAGACCCTCGTTCAATCCGGAAAGAAAATTTTCATTCACCGCAAGGATCGTGTCATAGGCCCCACGATCGAAGCGGGCAAACTGATAATCAAAAATATAGTGACCGAATTCATGGGCCACGACCCCGAAGTTCATTTTCACGGGCACATGCTCGCGCGAGGCCGTTTTGAAAAACCAGAAGTCCCGCACGCCGGGCAGGTAGGCCGCGTTCATGGTAGTGCTGACCTCCACGGCCTCGCCATCCTTTTCGCGGCGCAGACGGGGATTGTAGTAAAGGCTGGGCAGCCCGATCGTTTCGAAAGGAATATCGAAGTTTTCCACCCAGAAGGCGACCGTGCGTTCATAAACGGAATAGAGCCCGAGCATCTCCATGGTCTGGAAATTCTGCGGGATGACCACACCATCCTCCAGAATGTAGTCGGTCTGCACCATATGACCGCGATCGCTGTAAACGGCGTCGGGATCCGTGGAGGACATAATTTCCGCGACATCCGCATCCACATTCAGGGCAGCCTGTCCAATGATCAAGCCTACGGTTCCGCTCATATGATCGACATCCGTGAGCGTCTCGATCTTGACATTGGCGAGCTGATAGCGACCGTCGATCGACGTCAGAATACGAGCGATGATCGGATACTCCGGGGTATTTTCCGGAACTGTGCAGGCGGTCAGAACACAGGCTAAAAGAGGCAGACGGAGTTTCATCGGATGGGAAACCTCCAAAAGAGGTTGGCATATGGCAGGGCCAGAGCATTTTCATAGCTGAGATAAATCGCACCCGCTTCGAAGTGGAAATTGCGCCAGGAAAAGATCATCGTGGCCATTCCAAAGGCAGGTTTGGCTCTTCCGCTGGTAAAATCGATTTCCCGATTGCCTTCACCAAAACGCTGGGATTCCTGCTCTTCGCTCGCATAGATCGGGCGCAGCAGGGTGGCAGAAAAGGCCACATGTCGGTTAATGACACCATCCCAACCGATCATGGGAGTCACCAGATGCAGGCTGGACCCCCCGTCCCGACTGAACGACATCACGAGACCATCCATCAGACCGAAATTCAGATGCTGGTGCGTGGTTATCTTATAGCTGGTGATCACACCATGCAGAGAGAGCAGCAAACGTTCATTGCCACTGGTAAAGAAGAAACTATGGCTGTTGAAGGAAGTTTGAAAATTGCTGGTGGTAAACATCCGATGCTTGAGTGAGAAATTCCAGAGTGGCGGTTGAATGACATACGCAAGGCCCTGCAAGCCCAGTTCCAGGTCCGGGGTAATCCCAGCTTGCGCATTTCCATAGACAGAAACTTGAAATTCTTTTGGCTGCAGAAGATGCGCATTGAAAAGATGATGAATGGAATCGGCGCTGTCAAATTCACCATAGCCAGCGCCATTAAAACATATTAAACCTACCAAGAAGGCGTGTTTTGCGGCCGAAATGGCGTGTTTTGACCAAATTCTCCGCCACGGTGAAGCAAACCGACGCCAACACTGCATCATGCGACCATCCTGAACTTGTATGGCTTTCACTTTAGCACAGCTCGCGATCATCGAGAACCTTTGGTGCGAGGGTTTTTTGGAGTTGACAGGTTCAAGTGGCCTCATTACTTATAATGATCTTTACTCAAGCGAAAGATTCAAGCTCCCTATAGAGCAGGGGTTCCCGTGCGAGAAGAGAGGGATGAATCAAGGCAACACGAGAGGTGGGAAAACATGAGAGCAGACAAAGTTAAAGTTCCGATGGTGGCATTCAGCAAACAGTACAATCTTAGCCCCCGCGAGCAGGATGTGCTGCAATTGATGATTGCACGCGTAGTGAACGCCGAGGACATTTCGCAGAAACTTGGCATCAGTCAGAACACGGTTCGGATTCATGTAAAGAATATCAACAGTAAAGTGGGTGCGCGCAGCAAGACGGAAATCCTGAGTGCCTTTATTCTGTTCCTCGACAACTATTATGAGCGCGTGATGGGAACGCCGACCACTTCGTTGGTCCAACAGCTTCCTTCCTGATTCCTGGCTTCCAACACACCAACAGGCCGCCTCGCTTTCCATGCAGGTGGTCTTTTTTCTGCGAAAAACGTCCGGGCTGAACGGGTTATTCACCACGGTTAACTCGGGGTAAATATCGGCGTAACCGCCTAATGTTGCCAATAAAATAATAGGCATTTGGCCACTCGTCCATGAGTCCCGAAGAGTTAGGTATATCCCAAGATAACTGGAGGACATTGGATGGATTAGCCGGAGGACTCGCTATGCTTTGGAAACTTTTGCGCCTGCAGAATCTCGATCGCCTATGGATCCCGTCGTGTGGTCAGAGTTTTGGCAACAAACTGGACGAGCTGCTCGCGCCTTCCGTGCGTCCTGTCCGGCTCAGGGTTTATCGTAAGGGTCGGTTCCATTGAGTGCGGAGAACCGATAAAAAAAATCGACCGTAGGGAAACTACGGTCGATGTTCGGTCGACTAAAAAAAGGCTGGATTCCTCTAATTTTTATTAGTTTGTTGCAGACTTCTTGGTGAGCTTATCTCAGGCAAGTGAATGAGGGAATTGGTAAGAGTCAACCTGAATATCAGAAAAGCACTGTTGTGCATCCGATCCTTGTTCATGTGAAACACCTCTAGGTTCGAGTTCCTTGGCAGACACCAAATACCAGCGGCAGATCGCTGCGAAGACTTCCCGTCATCTCAATTTCCAAGATCATCCAGGGTCTTATCGGGGCGTAATTTTCTGGTCCAGGATGGGCGGCAGGAGCATTTTGGGGAAAACCCCTGGCTCCACAATCGGACCCAGTGAAAGAATTGGATTTTCGAGTCCGAGCGGTGCTACTGTCCCCCACCGGATTATGTCCGTAGAGAAAGGATGTTTTGCATGCCTCTTGCGTCGGGTCAGCTGCTGGGAGAAGCAGCTTCCTTGGCAGCCGCCATGATTTGGGCCTGTTCCTTGTCGCTGTATACCCGCTTCGGCCGGCAGGTGCCCTCGGCCGGTCTCAATCTTTACAAGAATATTGTCGCCCTGGTCTGCCTGGGGTTCACCGCCGTGGTGATGGGTCTGCAGCTTCCGGATGGTTTGCGGATAGGAGCCTTTGCGCTTTCGGGCTTGATCGGCCTGGCCCTCGGCGATACGCTTTTCTTTCAGGCCATCAAGTCGATTGGCGTGCAGCGCGCCTCGGTCATTCAATGTCTGGCGCCGCCACTGGCCGCTGTGGTGTCCTGGTTTCTGTTTGATGAAAACCTCGGTCGCTGGGAATGGATGGGGCTTTTGGTCACCACGGGGGCTTTGGCCTGGCTGATCGGCTCCCGGCGGCAGGGTCCCAGCGACACAGTGGAATTGGATTGGTCTGGCGTGGCCGCCGCCGTGGGCTCAGCCCTGTGCCAGGCGGCGACGGTGATTATCCTGCGGCAGTCCCTGCAGGGGGTGGATGTTATCACCGGAACCCTTCTCAGGGTTCTGCCGGCGATTCTGGTGCTTTCTGTGCTGAGTTTTCGGCGGTCGGGCTGGGAGTCCCTACGCCTGGTCTTCAGCACCACGCGAAATGGCTTGATCTTGTCGCTCGCTGCCTTTATGGGAACCTATCTGGGTTTGCTCCTCATGTCGACCGGGGCCAAATACGCCAAGGCCGGAGTGACAACCGCCATCAGCAGCACTTACCCAGTCTGGATTTTGCCGATCGCCCATTTTTTACTGGGTGAGCGCGTGAGCTGGAAAAGCGTGGCCCTTACGCTCTTGGCCGTAGCCGGTATCGCGATTATGATGATCGGGGACTCATAAAGGAGACTGACATGTCCACAGAACCCATCACAATTGGACCTCATGGCAGCTGGGATGCAAGCCTTGCCGCAAAGATTGATCATACGCTTCTGCGCGCTGACGCGCAGCCCGCGGAAATTGAAAAGCTCTGTGATGAGGCCAAGGCCTATCACTTCGCAGCGGTTTGTGTGAACCCCTGGTTTCTTCCCTTGGCCCGGGAGCGGCTGCAGGGGAGTACGGTGGCGCTGTGCACGGTCATCGGCTTTCCTTTGGGTGCGAACACGACCGAGGTTAAAGTGTTTGAAGCGGAAAAGGCCTATGCCGCCGGCGCCGTGGAACTCGATGTGGTCCTGAATACGGGAGCCATGAAAGCCGGTGATACCGCTTATGTCGCCCGCGAACTCACAGCCTTGCGCCGTGCGGTGCCCAAGGCCCTCTATAAGTTGATCCTGGAAACGTGCAACCTCAATCATGACGAGATCGCGCACGCCTGCCGGCTCGCTGCTGATGCCGGTTTTGAATATGTGAAAACCTCGACCGGCTTTGGCAGTCACGGAGCGACGGTGGAACACGTGGCTCTGATGCGTGAGTCGATCAAAGCGGAGATGCATGTGAAAGCATCCGGTGGGATCAAGGACCGGAGCAAGGCCCTGGAGCTGGTGGTTGCAGGGGCTTCACGCATCGGCAGCAGTCAGTCGACGGCCCTGGTGCGTCTCGAAAATCCCCACGTTCTATAGAGGGCGTTGAAAACGCCCCTCATTCTGCGTTGCCGGGTCGGCTCCGCTCCTCATGTACCAGCGTGTACACTCCGGTGCTCGCCTCTCCTGCGCCTTGCCTGAGAGGCCTTTTCAACACCCTCCAGGATCACGCGCTTTGCAGATCAGGCGGGCTTTCCAGCTCGCCGAGGATTTCCTCATCCGAGGGCGTGCTGCGCTTGGTATTATGAATCGGCAGCATCAGCGTAAAGGTCGCACCCTGACCTGAGCCTTCGCTGGTACAGGTGAGAGTGCCGCCGAGAATTTTCGCATCGATCGAACAGCTATGCAGCCCGAATCCATGGCCGGATTTTTTGGTGGTATAGCCATAGCGGAACATGGAATTCATCTGCTCGGCGCTAATGCCGACGCCATTATCCGTCACAACCGCCACGACCTGGTCCCCTTCGCGATAGACACTGAGAGTCAGACGACGCTCGTCCTGATTCTGATGCATCGCCTGGATCGCATTGCCGATGAGATTGGTCAGAATCTGCAAAACCTTGTGACGGTCGCTTGAAAGCGTGACGCTCGGTTGATAATCCTTTGTCACCTTCACGTGATACTTGTCGATTTCATAGGACTGCAGGGCCAGCACGTCATCCACACAATCCGCCAACAGAAGGTTTTCCACAGTCCCGGTGAACTTCGCATGGGACTGCTGCTTGGAAATGAGCTGCGACACCGTGCTGAGATCCTTGCGCAGAAGGGTGATACTGCGTTTGTGGGCTTCATGCTGGTCGTTCCATTCCTGGCTGATGACCTCAAGGAAGGGGAGGACCTTGCGACCTCGATCGTCCCGTGTAAGGAACTCACCGAGACGGGGCTCCTGCTCCTTGAGCAGCCGGATCAGGTCCTGCAGATGCCCGATCGGCGTTTCATTCTGAAAGGAGTGGTGAAGGTTCTGGACCTTGACGTTGGCACCGGTCAGGGCATTGCCGATATTGTGCAGCACACCGATCGCCACTTCCGCCATGCCCGCTTTCCGGGAGGAATCGACCAGGTTTTTGGTTGTCTGAATGAGTTTTTCCGTCCGCTCCTGGACCAGCTTTTCGAGGTTGGTCTTGTATTTTTCCAGTTCCGCCTCGGCTTCCAGAATGGTTTGAAAGTCCTTTTGAATGTTCCGCTGCATGGTGTCGATCGCGCGATACACACGGCCGACCTCGTGTTCCTCCTGCAGGCGTTTGGGATCGATCGTATTGCTGAGCGAGTTCATCTGGATCTTCGAAGCATAGTCCGAAAGTTCGATCAGAGGCCGCGTGACCTTGAACTGGAAAATGAGAATGATGATCCCGCTGATCAGCATGATGAGCAGAAAGTTGGCCAGCAGAATGGATTTCGCACGTCGCCAAAGGTTGCCGACGATCAGCGCCTTTTCCGCCTCGATGACCAGCTCGCCGATGACTTCATGGGCGGCCGCCGGGGACGTGATATCGGTTCTCTGCGTGATCGGGATTTGCGGTCTTTTTCCCTCGCTCATTATCAGACCATCATCACTGGAAATGGCTGCGTAGCTGACGTAAGGCAGGGTTTTGAGACCAAGGAGGATGGAACGGAGCTGGTCCTGATCATAGGTCCAGAGACTGCGGCTGACGACGCTCAGAACGGAGGCCTCCAGCGCCTCGATCTGGTTGTGCACCTGCTCGATCTCTTCATTATAGTCATAGATCAATTGGAAGGCGGAGAGCGCGATCACCACAAGAAGGGAAATCGTGAACACGGCCAGCGAAGCCCGAGCTGCCAGGGATGTGGTTCGAAAATGCATCAGCCATGCCCTTCCTCTGCTGTCCTCTCTTCGGGCGAATCCGAAGAATGCTTTATGGTTCCAGCAGGGTAGGCTGCCTGCAGAAATTTGGGATTTGGGTGAATTCCCGGGAAGAACGGGGCAGGATTCAGGAGGTGCGTGTTCTCCTGGAGTGCGGCCAGGAGAACACTTGAACGCTCAAAGTTGACTGACTTTCACGGAATAGACTCCGCTCGCATAACTCAGAATCTGAAGCTTCACGCACTCCGTTCCATCCGAGAGCAGATAGAGGAGCTGCTTGGAGTTCAGAGTATGGGTCGTCATATCATAATCGTACCAGGCATTCAGAACCGCGTTTCCAGAATAGGGCTGGGAACCCGGAGCGCCGGAAGCGGGCAGCATTTCGTCATAGGTGAAGGTGAGATTTTCACAGCTGCTGACTGCGGCAAAGTCGGTGGAGCCGGAATTGTGGACACCCACACCTCGGGTTCCGCTGGTGCCGGAGTTGGTTTGAAATTGGGTGCGTTTCACAGCGAGGAGCCAGGACTGATCGCTGGTGGTGGTGACGAGCTGACCCTGATCGAGTTTCAAATAAACCGTGTCCGTGCTTGAGGACGCGTCGATGGTTTGCTCGATGATTTCAGGCTCGGGAGCCCGGGGAATTTCCAAGGTATCGGCCAGGACCTGGTAAACGCCGGAGCTGTAGGACACGATTTGAAACTTAATGCAAACAGTGCCGTCGGTGATAAGATACACCAGTTTTTTCGAGGACACGACATGCGTGGTGGGATCATAGTTATACCAGCTGTTCAAGAGAGCATTGCCGGAGTATGGCTGAGAACCGGGAGCACCGGACGCAGGCAGCATTTCATCATAGGTCAGCGTTCCGATCTGGCATTCGGTGACACTGTTGTAGTCCGTGGTATCAAGGTTCATCACACCGAAGTTCAAGGTGCCGCTCGTGCCGGAGTTGGTTTGAAATTGAGTGCGTTTGACCGCAAAGAGCCAGCTTTGATCGCTGGTGGTTGCGGCAAGCTTCCCTTCCTCCAGTTTCAGATAGACCGAAGCTGTGCTGGATGAGGCGTCAATGGTTTGTTCTGCAGTTGGCTCAGGTGTTGGAGTGGGTGTCGGCGTTGGCGTTGGTGTCGGGGTTGGTGTCGGCGTGGGCGTAGGTGTGGGTTCAGGCTCTGGAGTGGGCCCACTGAGCAGTTTGGCCAATACCTTATAACGACCGGATTCATAGGAAACGATCTGAAATTTTGCGCAGGTCGTGCCGTCGCTGATGAGGTAAACGAGCTGCTTCGAGGAAACCACATGCGTGGTGGCATCATAATTGTACCAGCTGTTCAGCAGCGCATTGCCGGAATAGGGCTGAGAACCGGGTGCACCGGAAGCCGGGAGCATCTCATCGTAGGTCAGCGTTCCGGCCTGACAGGCGGTAACGCTCGCATAGTCCGCGGTGTCGAGACTCATGACCCCAACGTTCAAGTTGCCACTGGTGCCGGAGTTGGTTTGAAATTGAGTGCGTTTGACAGAAAAAAGCCAGGCCTGATCATTCGTGGTCTTGACCAGGGTATCATTCTCCAGCTTGAGGTAGACTGACTCCGTGCTGGAACTCGCATCCAATTCAATCAGGGCTTCCTGATTTTCCTCGCCAGGCTTCGACTCGGGTTCCGGTGTCTCCGTTGCTGGCTTGACCGGTTGGGGGTTTTCCTCCTCCACCACGGCCTGATCCTGCGTGGCGGTATCCGAGGAGGGATCCTCCGCGTTGGTCCGGTCGCCGTCGCATCCTAGAAAAAGTGTCAATAATAATAACGGTATAAGTCTCATTTGAATCCTCAAAGAAGAATGATAATGACAATCGTTATCATTATCGGAGCATTCTGTCAAAAACTTTAGGCCTCGGAATAAGAACTGGGTGATCCCGAGTGTTCGGGATCACCCACACGATCGCAACAAAAGACTCAGACGGAGATCAGGACAAGCGCAAGGAGGCGAGCAGCTGGCCCCATCCGGGTGCCTGCTGGCTGTCGTCCTTGCGGTATCCGAACAGGCTCAGGATAAGTTCACCTTGAGCACTGAAAACCTCGAGACTGCTGACAAGACCATAGCGCGTGGGCTTGTGGACGATGAAGACACGATCAATGCCGCGCTCATCGACATGAAGATTGAACGTGGGATCAAGAACATTCATCCAATCCCCCATCCGTTTCGTATTCTTTACCGGGCCGCTATAGATCTGGATCATACCAGGATTGCCGACAAAGGCCATCAAAGGTTCGGCCTTTTCGCGAGCCTCTTCCAGAAGTTGCACGACGGACTCGCGCCTGACTTCACGCACGAACTCGGGACCGGCAATTTCCATCGCCTGAAGACGAGGCACACGATGCTTGCGCAACATGCCGAAGAATTCATGCGTATCCTGAAGCGCGGCCCAGTCCTTCCGGAAATTTTCGATTTCCACCTCGTCGATCGCTCGGGCCTGCTCAGGAGCGGGTCGCGACGCGAGTTGTTCCGGCAGATCCAGGCGTTCCTGTTTCAGCTCCTGCAAAAGGTTGAAATAGGCATTCAGGTCCGCGCCTTTTTCCAGATAGATTTTTTGCACGGCACGGCCGGTATCATCAAAGATCTGCAGGCTATGCAGAAGGCCCCGCGGATTTTTCACCTGCACGGCGAAGAGATACGTCCAGCGGCTGGAGAACATCCGCAGATCGATATTGTCCCCCTGCACAAGGCCCATGGGCCCTTGCCATGATGTGGGCGCAAAACGGCCTTTGCACTCATGCACCACATAATCATTGCGCGTGAGGGCCATGATCGGGCCCAGGTCGGGGAGGGCCGCGAAGAGTCTTTTCCAGTCAGCCTTCAAAGCAACGACGGTTTCATTGTCGAGCTGGCAATGAAGCGCTTCCATCTCGCTGATGTTCAGCGCCTTGGCGATCTCCACCAGACGAGCCTTGGGGTTTTCCTCCTTGTACGAGTCCAGACGATTTTTAAGAGCCGTGTTTTGCATACTTTGCATTATAAACTCCGCAGTTTAGGTTCTCTTGCGATGGGTTGATATTGAGGTCCGAGCGTAACTATCAATGGATGCTCCAAACGGGGATCATGCACAGTGCGAATATCCACCGAGAAAACCTTCTCGAGCATGGCTTCGCGCATCATCTCGCGCATGGGTCCGGCTCCTGCCAGACGGCCTTCCTTCAAAAATACGATGTGGTCGGCGTAGCGGGCGGCCAGATTCAGATCATGCAGAATCGCAACCACACAAACACCCTGGTCCGCCAGTTGTCTGGCCTTCATGAGGCAGAGATGTTGATAGGCCGGATCCAGGCTGGCCGTGGGTTCATCGAGGAGCAGAACCCGTGGGTGCTCCGCATGCTGTTCCCAAATCTGGGCCAGGACGCGAGCGGTCTGGGTCCTTTGCATCTCACCGCCGGAGAGAAATTGAGTGCTGCGCTGCGTAAGATGCTGCACATTGCAATCGGCCAGAGCATGCTGGACGATCTCATGATCACGCTCGTCGAGAGCGCGTCGAGTCTTATGCGGATACCGGCCCATGAGCACGAGTTCCGTGACCTGCATGGGAAAGGTCATGGGCAGCGACTGCGACAGGACGCCACGAAACAGAGCCAGTTCCTCCGTGGACCAGCTCTGCAGATTCCGGTCATGCAGATCAATGTGCCCCGAGGTCGGTAGCATTTCCTTGGAACAAAGGCGCAGAAACGTTGACTTGCCGGCTCCGTTGGGGCCGAGAACCACAGTCAATTGACCCGCTGGCAGTTCCACACTGATGTCCTGCAGGAGATAGCGGGAGTTTTTTTGAAAGCTGACATTGTTCCATCTGATCATAGTTCCATCCTCCGCGCACTGCGCTGCAGGAGATAAAGGAAATAGGGAGCGCCGATCGATGCTGTGACAACGCCCAGGGGCAGTTCCAAGGGAGCGGCCACGGTTCGGGCGATGATGTCCGAGGCCAACAGGAGACAGCCTCCAAACACAAAACTGGTGGGCAGAAGACGCTGATGATCCGACCCCAGCCAGAGCCTGAGCAGGTGCGGAACCACGAGTCCCACAAAACCGATCACGCCGGTGAAAGCCACCGAAGCGCCGACCGCGAGCGACACGCAGATGAGGATGAGCCTTTTTTGTTTTTCCACGGGAAAGCCCAAAAAATGCGCCTCCTGTTCACCCAGAAGCATCGCATTCAACGCCCGCCCCATCCAGGGCAGGGTGAAAAGCGCAGGCAGGGAGAAGACGGCCACCCAGCCTACCTGGGACCAGCTCGCTGATCCCACGCTGCCCATGTTCCAGAACGTGATGCTGCGCAGCTGCGCGTCATCCGCGATGAAGGTGATAAAGCCTGTGCCGGCTCCGGCGAGACTCGTGATCGCCACACCAGCCAGCAGCAGAAGAGCGGTATTGGTATGACCCGACTGCCGCGAGAGAGCATAAAGCCAAAGCGAAGTCACAAGGCAGCCGACGAAGGCTCCGATGGCGACCATTGATTCCGCCCAGGCGGGGTTGAGGAAGGTCATGAAACTGGTTTGGAAGATTATCATCAGCGCGGCAAAGAAAGCCGCACCGGAGGTCATTCCCAGCAGGCTGGGCGAGGCCAGCGGATTGCGGAGAAGGCCTTGCAAACATACACCCGTGAGCGACAGAACTGAGCCCACAAGAAACGCCAGTGCCGCCCGTGGCATGCGCAGATCCCAAATGATCAGCGCCTGAGCATCCTCCAGCTGAAGGAAGTCTCCCCACGGAATCGACACGGCTCCCATTTTGATCGAAGCAACGACCAGCACCAGAGCCAACACGGTTCCCGCGATTAAAGTCAATGTGTAGCGCACGGAGGCCTTTTTCATGACTCCTTCCTGGGATAGAGTTCATCCATCAGCTGCAATGCAGCCTTGCCCAGTCGTGGGCCCATGCCGAGCAGGTAAAGATCCTCCATTACCACCAGGCGTTTCTTGAGAAAGGCGGGGGTCATGCTGAGGCCGGGCAATTTCCAGACGTTGTCGCGACCGCCCACGCTGGTGATGCCATCGCTCGTCATCAGGATGACGTCGGGAGCCGCGGCGACTGTGGCCTCGGGCGTCAGGCTTTTATATTCCGTAAAGCCCGTGAACGCGTTTTTACCACCCGCGAGTTCGATCATGGTCGCGGCGGCGGTCTTTTCCCCTGAAACCTGCTGGATTCTGGCTCCCCGTGCATAGATAAACATCACCTTGAGCGGGGCTTTGATTTCCATGCGACGGTTCTGCAGGCTTTGCAGATCCTGATCGAGATCCTTCAGAACTTTGGCGGCTTCGGCTTTTTTGCCGAGGATATCACCCAAAGCCGTGATACGGGACTTCGCCGCGTCCACTGTGATGCCGCCATCGACTGTTTGAATTTTGATACCGGTGGCTTTCACTTTTTCCAGGATGCCATGAGGGCCCGCGTTGAGCGTGGTCAATATCAGATCGGCCTTCTGCGAAATCAAGCCTTCTGCATTCAAAGCCCGGGAATAACCAACCTGTGGAAGTTTGGTCAACTTTTCCGGATAAAGGCTGGAGCTGTCGGTCGCCACGATGTGATCGCAATAACCAAGCGCACAGACTGTTTCCGAAACGTTGCCGCTAATGGTGATCAGACGGCGCGGAGCCTCGGCCTGAGCCATGGTCGCCACGACAGCGACGGTGAAGAACAGGGACTTTTTCATGGTTCCACCCCTTGGAGTTCCTGGAATTCAAGGTTGATGTAAGCCGGAAGACGGGCGGCGTTATAGTAGTCGAGGAACTTCAATTTGAAGTAACGGCCTTCATTCGATTTGATCACATAGACCAGACCCCGGCTGCTGACCACATGGGTATTGATATCGTAGGCATACCAGGCGGGTTCCACATGAAAGGCAAGGCCGGCGGTTTCCACAGCCTCAGGGGCGGTGGAGGGTTGATCGCTCACGTAGCCGTCCTTCGGGGCCAGCTCGATGGCGGCGAAGTCCTTGGCGACGACCTGCATCTGCACATCGGCTCCATTCATTTTGATGCTGGTCCTTTTAAAGGCCAGATCCCAGGTCGGCTGATTCGGAAGATCGGCTACGCTGATAAAGCCCGCGGAATCGAGATCGAGTCCCACCCAATCCGTGCGGCTGGTCGCATCGATTTCCATGGCGGTGCTTTCTCCGTTTTCCGTAAGAGGTGCGAGGTTTCCGCTTTCCGAAACGCTATCCTCCTTGTCCTTTTTTTCCGCACAGCTGAAGGCACAGAGTGCGAGCATTAAAGTCATTGGTCCCAACCGTTTCATGAATCAGTCCTTTCCTGCGTTCTGGTGATTCCAATTGAGCGTAAGAATATAGCTGCGGGGCCGCACCTGAAGAATGCGATCCTCCCAGCTGTTGGCAAGATTTTCGATCGACACACCGCTCGACCAGTTTTTGTTCCAGTCATAAAGCGCGCCGGCGCTGGCGATGGTGGCGCTTTCCGTTTTCTGCGGTGTTTCCGTGCCATAGAAGTATTGCGGCCCCATCCAGCGGGCACTGAGGTGCAGACTCAGATGCTCGCCCACTTTCAGACGGGAGATTTGAAAGGCGACCGTATCCCGGGAGCGGCCTTCGAGAACCTGATTCAGGGTCCGGTCGCGGGCCTCCAGGTATTGATAGGACAGCAGGGTTTCCAGGAGGGTGCCGGTCCACCGCCAGGAAAGGTCCGCCCCACGCGTGCGGGCCTTGGCCACGTTGCGATAGGTGTAATGCAGAATACCTTCGCCTTCCTGTTCCATTTCAGTAGCCGTGATCAGATTGCGGATATCATTTTGAAAGAGATTCAGGCTGAGGGTCTGTTCGGCATTCAAGCGGTGATCGATCGCGAACTGATAACTCTTCGAAGTTTCCGGCTGCAAATCGGCATAACCGATCACATCATAGCCGACCGAAAGATTCTCAAAACGCAGGTAAAGTTCCTTGAAGGCCGGGGCTCGATAGCCTTCTCCATAGGAAGGCCGCAAAACGGTGTCTTCGCTCAGGGCATAGCGCAGAGCGAGTTTTCCCGAGGAATGGTCTCCGAACTGGCTGTCATCATCCAGGCGGAAGCCGGGCACCAGGGTGAGATCAGTCCCCAGAGCCCACTCATCCTGGGCAAAGAGGGAATGCCGCTGACGATCCACGTGTTCGCTTTGCAGTCGATCGGACTCCAGATATTCATCGATGTGGGTCAAACCCCAGGTGATGAGATGGTCGGTGCCAAGTTCATGCTGATAGCTCAGGGTATACTCCTGAAGCTGTTCCCTGGTAGCTTCCCTGGTTTGTTCGGATGTCTGCAGGCGAGCCACTGTATGATAGATGTCGTCATGGACCTGAACCTGAGCGTCCAGTTTCAAAGTGGAACCGTCCTCAAAATGTTTCTCCGGACTGAGCTGCAGAACGGATCGGGTGGTCTCGTTTTCCCGATCCCAGATGGCTCCCGCAGCCGATACATCGGTGCCTTCAATCCGATTGGTTTGATAGCCCAACCGGGTTTTCAAGGAAAAGTCAGGACGGACGTTCCAGTTGTTCTGCCAGGTGATCTCGCCGCCTGTCGTACCACTGAAATGCGTGGCGGGACTGCTGGTGCGACGCCAGGGTTCCAGTTGGGAGGCATTGACACTGATCGTGTTATCGCTCGTCTCACCGACAAAGCTTGCCTGACCACCGATCGCAGTCTCTTCATCCGTGCCCCAGCGCAAACGCAGATCCTGGCTGTTCGTGCGCGGGCGCCGCAGGATCACGTTCACTACACCGCCGATGCCATCGGAACCATAAAGGGATGAAACTGCGCCTCGAACGATTTCCACGCGTTCGATCTGCTCCACCGATATGGATTCCAGATCAAACGTTTCACCGACTTTTCCCGTCACCCGCTGACCATCGATCAGGATCAAAACATATTTGCTGTCGAAGCCTTGCAGACGAATGGTCTGGCCGCGAATCGCAGGCACCACTTCAACTCCAGGCTGTTCGGCCAGCACATCCGCGAGGTTTTGTTTTCCCCGCTTCCGGGCATCCTCGATGGCTATGCTGTCGGTTGGGATGGGGGAGTCCCAGGAGGCATGCTGACTCCGGGTGCCCGTCACCACCATGACCTCCTCTTTGGCGGACTGCGCCGCCGCACCTTCGGCCGCCAACAGGGTCGGGGCGGTCAAGGCAAGTAGCTGTAAAGTCAGTGTTTTTATTGATCTTCGCACACAAATTCCTGTACAGGTTAACCCTGCTTTATAATTGTGAGAATCAATATCATTATCAATATCGGAAGAAAAGAGTAAATCTTTAGGGAAAAACAGCGGGGTCGCCATTTTATTGAAAATGAGTTTCAATATTAAGGTTTCTTTGAAATTTGCTAAGATGGTCCGAAATCTTTCAAGCCTGGGAGTATTTATGAGCGTGAATGAAAAATCCTATCAGAACAAGGACGTGCTGGAGCTACTGGGGAAGATCTATTCCCTGGAGATCGCGGGCGTGACCCGCTATCTGCACTATTCGTTCATGATAATGGGTTACAACCGCATCCCCATCCAAAGCTGGTTTCGCTCCAATGCGAATGAGTCCATGCAGCATGCCATCATCATCGGAGAAAAGATTACCAGTCTCGGTGGGCATCCGCCCATGGTGGCGTCGCGTGTGGATGAAATGAACAACCATTCCGTATCGCAGCTCCTGTCGGAAAGCCTCACATTCGAGGGTGAGGCGCTGGTCCATTACAAGGAACTCGTAAAACTCGCCGTGAAGCTTGAGGACATCGCCCTGGAAGAACTGGCGCGTGGCCTGGTGCGCGAGGAAATGGAGCACGCGGATGAAGTCAGAAAAATGCTGACCGCTCCTACTTGATGATACGGCCAGGCACGGCTGCGCGTGGGTTTCTGCATGCCATACTTACGAGTTGTAAGTTGAAGAAAGGCGTGGAACTATTCTGCTTTTGATGAAAGGACGACCCATGACACAAGTAAGCGATTCGCTCCAACTTCTGCAGGCTGATGCTCTGGTCATGTTCACCAAGGTTCATAACTATCATTGGAACGTTCGTGGACCTCAGTTCTATGGTGTGCATGCCAGGACTGAAGAAATCTATGAGCAGTTTGCAACGATTTATGATGATGTTGCGGAAAGAATGCTTCAGCTCGGTGCCACACCGCTTCTGACATTGAAAGATATTCTGGCGAAAGCGCGCGTGAAGGAGGAAACCGAAACCCGTTTCAGTCCCGAGCAGGTTGTGCAATCGCTCGTGAAGGATTTCGAGCACTTTCTGAAAGAGTTTCGGAATCTGGAAAGCATAGCCCGTGATGACAGCACGACCACGGCGTATGCCCAGGAAAAAATCGCAGGCTTCGAAAAACAGATCTGGATGTTGAAAGCCAACATCAGCTGAAGGCAACCAGGAATGCTTCGGCGTTTCCAGCGTTCAGGCCGTCTGAGCGCCTCGCGAAGTACCGTTGATAGAGGTCATGGGCTGAAACGTATTGCGACGTTCTGAATCCAGCCTCCTGCGCCAGCTTCAATATCTCAGGCGGCGAGAAAAGACTGAGGAAAGGCGTTCCAGCCTCTCGTGCTTTTTTCATCACGAACTCCATGCTGGACCTTTCTTCAGGGCCAAGGAGATCGAGTGAGAGCATAAACGTCATGGCGAAGGTCGAGCCTGGAACCAGCTTTGCCATCTGCCGAAGCGTGGCCTGGTTCGCTTCTTTCGTGAGGTACATCGAAACTCCCGTCGAAACAACGACGGCGGGCTTTTTCGTATCAAATCCAGCCGCGATCAACTTGTCCCACCACGACTGTCCACCCTCAAAATCCACAGGCACGAAATGCAGCCATTCGGGGGCGCCGAACCCGATTTCAGCCAGACGTTTTTGTTTCCACGCCTGCGGCCCTGGCTGGTCGACCTCGAAGACGTGCAGGCGCGAGGCAATTTCCGGGCGGCGCTGCGCGAAGGTATCGAGCCCCGCACCCAGGATCACAACCTGAGTCACACCTTGCCTGGCCTGTTCTTCCACGAGATCTTCAATAAAACGAGCACGCCCGACGATGGAGGCCCGCATGCCTTTTGAAAACTCCGGGTTCATATCGGGTCGATTGCGCCAATCAACTTCGTCCACGAGTTTTAACCCGATCTCATCAGTCAGTATGTGCGGCTCGGGGTCAATCTGAACATGGAGTGCGCGCCATAGGGCGACCCGGACTGCGGTATGCTCGGGTGCAATCTTGTGTTTGTCGGATGCCATATATTCACCTCCGTGTTCCCTCAAGGTTTTATCCACAATTCCCGAAACAAACCTTGTTATTGATATTGAGTATCATTATTATTAAAGAACAGCTTCACAAGGAACATGGCCATGACTATCGCAGACTTTTTTACGCTGATCAAGAATCCCCACCTTGGTCTCAGAGATCGTCTCTTCGCCACCATAGCCCGCACTCCCGCGCCGTCCGCGAAAAAAGTTCCCGCGCTTCCATCCCCCAAAAACCGCTCTGAGTGAAACCAGCCAACCCCTGCATACATCCCGTGCGGTATTTACTACGACGGACAGCGCCGAAGCCTTATAATACGTAAAAGTTTTATCGCGATGGGATGGGATATGCGGCAAATCCTGCTGGTTTTGTGTGTGATGCTTGTGGGCTGCCAGCGGCTGCGGCTAGAGGTGGATGACCTCCGGCTGCGTTGTGGGCAAGATGCCAACCTCGTAGACGTTGCCCAGTGGATCGAGCCGTTTTCGGCTTTGGGAAAGCCCAAGCCAACATCTTTACACGCCGCAGTCATTTCCAAGGATCTAAAACAGGAACGCCTGCACATTTCGAGCAAGGGGTGTATTGCGGTCCCGATGGATAAGGTTGGCTGGGAATGGCTTAGCCTGCGTTCCGAAGAAGGCGGAATTTTCGGTAAGGTGTTAAAGCCGAGTCCAGACCGTTATCGCCGAGTACAGATGGAGGCGCTCGCTAGCATTTCCCCACGGTTTGATTGTCCTGCCTCCAGTGCGATGGACAAAGTCGCTTTGAATGTGGCCTTTCCGGATCGTGTCGTACATGATCAACTTCTATTGAATATGGCCCTATCGGAGAAAGATATCGCGATCGCGCAACTCCAGCTTTCACTCGATTCTCAGATCGGAAGCCAATTTTCTTTTGACTTGTCTGCGGTCAAGGAAGGTCAGTATAAGGCCAGGATCACCTTGGTTGACCTCCTCAATATTCAAAATGACCTTAAGGGATTTGAACGTAACTGCGCGCTACGCATCGATCGAACTGCGCCCAAGATAAGGCTTATGCTGCGCAATGAAAAGGAGGCTTCTCAACCAGGTGGATTGCGCCTTGGACCAGGCGAAGCTGTGGAAATCAAAGTGGAGGATAGCTCGCCTGCCAGGATCATGAGCTGTTGGACGGAGAGACATGCGGGACCATGCCAGAGTTTTGCCGAAGCCGGCGCGAGGCTCTCAGCACCGAATGAAGGAGAATGGAGTCTCGAGTATTATGCCATCGATGAAGCCGGGAACACAACAAGCAAGGTGAAACATGACATCTCCATTTTTGATGCTGACAGAGTTGGGCGCTTAGTCAGTTGGATTGACGAAGCGCGACTCCATTTGAAGCAGGAGAGTTACTTCAATGCGGCCAAGAGGCTCTATCAGGCAGCATGGGCCATGGCCGGTTTGAAAACAGAAGCCGAACGCAAGTTTGTCCAGGAAAAATTGCGCCTGCCTTTTCTGAGTCTCCTTCCTCGTAATGTACCGGTCAACCGCTTTCGGAGCGACGATGGTATGGTTATTGATCTTTGGGGTGTCTCGTCCCAAACATTCGTGGCCCACATTGAGGGTGACAGGCGTCTTGGTCGCATTCTGAGGCTCCATGACCTCACAGGGAAGATTATCAAAGAACAGAGCTTTGAACGGGATGCCCTCGTCAGTTTCTCCTGGTACAGCAAGAAAATTCTGGTATGGCATCTGGACGGTCGGCTGCAACTTTATGATCAGAATCTGACCGAGGAAACAAATTATAAACTTAATCGGACGCAAAAGGCCGAGATTTTAGCGTTCAAAGGGCAGCATGCTCTGCTTCGACAAGCTGAAGGTCTTTTCCACCTGGACCTGTCGCGGCCACAGACACGCCCTCTCGATAAAGTTGCCGAAGCCGATCCAGCCGCTGATCTTAGTTTTACAGGACGTTGGCTTGTTTACCAGACAACTGACGGAGTTATGATCCAGGATCTTCAGGATGCTGCTCAGCATCCCCGGACGTTTGCCGAATCGGTCGAAAGTGTTCGCTTCGCTACCTTTGTTGATACTCTGTGCATTAAGCTCAAGGCAAAGCTCAAGTGCGGACAACCCTCAAAAATTCTGCAGAACGAATACCTGCTGGAAGGAAGCGATGCCTTGGGCCCATACAGTATTCATCCCTATGGAAGGATCATTGGCTTTGCCGGAAACAAACGTGTGTACCAGTATGATTCCAGAAATGGTTCATACCATTACAAACCCTACTTGAAATCGATCTTCGGACTCTTTTTTGAAAGAGATCTTCTGATGCTGGAGTCGACCGATGGAGCTCTTTCCTGGGTGAATTTGCCCGTGGACGCTGGAGAGCCCAAACCTTTTGATCCAGAGCATCACCCTGGCGTGCCACAGACTTCGGCGGATAACGGGCAAATCACATTTAGTGCCTTTTTAGGCCAGGGCACGACTTCTCTCTATTTCGAAGGAGTGGGAAATCCCGGTCGGTCATTCGCTTACGTCGTCCGTGGCTCGCAATTTAAGCTCGATAGGATGGCTTTGCTGCCGGATCAGGCACACTTCGTTGTTATGGATTTTGAATCTCATATCAACATCTTTTCCACAGAAAAGCCCATTTTTAAGGCCTATGCTCTGGAATGCCTCGCACCTTCGCCGCATGGTAACCGTTGCACTTTCGTCAAAGATGGAAAGTTGTATTTCGGCGAGTTCGCCGATGGGCAAACCCATCGTTATACTCGCACCGGCGAAGTTCCGGACATGAATCCTTATGCAACGACGGCGTGGGACCCAGGCAACCCGAATAGGGCAGCATTCTTTTACAACAATGAAGTGGCTGTTTACGTGTGGTCCGAGGGCAGTCTCAGGTCCATCTTTCGAAAGGAATATCCTAAAGGAACGTGGCAGGTTAAATGGCTGGGATCACGCTACCTGGCTATCTCGGATGGAAACTCAGATATTGAAGTTTGGGATCTTGATACAAACAGGAAAGTCCTCGCTATAGCGGACCGTTACAATGTCGAATCGATGTTTCACATTCCGATGGATTATTCACCAATACTCGATACCTTTGTCGTCGTGGGCAAGGGCGAAGATCAGGCTCCGATCATGGAAGTCTGGAAGGCGAATCACAGTGAGGCGCATGATCGCTATCGTTTCACCGATAGCGATATGGAATATGCACAGATTGTGAAGTTCATGGCTGACGGAAAGTTGATGTTGATTGGTTTTCATCATGGCTACCTATACCTTATTCAGGATGTGAGCCAAAGTCTGAAACCCGGGAATATTCGTGCCCTAAAGGACCATCAGGACATTATTTCTGATATTGGTCAGTTCAGTGACGGCAAGCTTGGCTATTCGCTGTCTGATGCGGGATCACTCGTACGCCATCATCTGTACGAAAGTCGACCAAGTGAAGACATTGTAAAGACGGACTATCTGAACGCAGGTGGGTGGCTGGACAAGGAGCAGTTATTTTGGTTCCAACATATTAATAATACAACAGCATTTCATGATATCAATGGACGTCTGGTAGAACGCGGTGATGTCGCCTTGAATTTCGTCGGCGAACTTGTCGTGGTTGAGTCGAATGGCAAGGCTCTGTTCTCGTGGAGCCGTTTTGATGTGTGGCAGAATATGTGTCATTGGTCTCCTCATTTGGCCAGTAAAGCCATGGAGGACATGGATCTGGAATGGAAGTCCTGTGACGCACGTTGAAAATACAAGGAGGGTTTGGTTTGGATTCTAAAAAGCTTTCGCGACTCGCAGCATCAATGGCAGGACTGATTTTGGCTTCCCAGGCTCAGGCGGATATGGATGTGCATACCACCAAGGGCAAGGATGGGAAGGATTATTTTTGCGCGAACGCCAAGTGTGCTGGAAATTCGTCATGCATGGGAGCAGGGAATTCAAAATGCGGAAGTCAGAATAAATGCGCTAAGACCGAGCAAGGTTATCTGACAGGTTGGTTTTTTGCCGAAGACAAGGAAACCTGCGAAAAGGGTACTGGGAAGTGGATGCTCTATAAGAAAGAGTATGGCTTCAAAACTGGCAATAGACCTCCTTTCGGCACCACCAAGGCCAAAGACACTACCAAGACGGAAACCAAAAAGTAGCACAAAATGGAAGAGGGATGAAGCCGTCGGCTCATCCCTTCATCTGACCTAAAGAGTCATGGCTTTCTTTATTTGACCACGCCTGCAGGATCCACAGTCATGGTTTTGAAGAATACACGGCTCGCCACGTTGTTGGCAGAACCGCCGCGATGGTTGTAAGTCGCGCCAGGATTGGCATTGAGGCTCGCAACTTCAAGTTCCGCGCAGTTGGTATTCTCAGCATCGGCTTTGAGATCCGCAAGCGAAGCATACGAGTTCAACTTCTCTTGCATCTTGGCCATCGTCATGTCTGCAGGCAACGCTTTTGAGGCGATAGCATTGCCGTGCTGGGTCGGACCATTGTCCGTGCTGGAATGCAACTGCATACGTGTAGCGTTTGTAGGTGCTCCACGGAAGTTGCAGAAAACCACGTTGAACGGTTTGTCGCCGTCTACAGCTCCTGCAGCCGTGACGGATGGCGCCAGGAGGAACGGAGTTTCCGCTGTATTCCAACCCTGACCGTCTTCTGCTGCCACAGCATATGCAACATAACCTTTGGCGTTCATAGCCTTTGCTCTTTCAGCATCGGTCAATGGCGCGGCGGCTGGAGTATTGGCCGGCGGAGTCGCAGGCGGAGTTGCGGGAGTTTCAGCCTTGGCAGTTTCCTTGGCGGTGTCCTCAGCAGGAGGTGGCAAATCAGGTCCATGACCGGGATCATCAGCCGTTGCTGCAACAACACCGTTTGTATCATCTGTTTGTGTTGTCTGAACGCCAGTGTTGTAACTAGGAGCTTTGGAACAAGCTGTGCCCAAAGCAACCACAGATGCGAGCGATATAATGGTGTTCCTGTAAGCCATGTACCATCCCTTTCGTCGAAATAAAAATTCCTGCGCAGATAAATAGAGCAAGCGGCGTTCCATTGTTAATATCGGCTCAAGTCCCTGATTTCTTAATGGCAGAAATAGGGCAGGGGCTGTCCAGACTTCAGACGCTCATCACGGTGTTGACAGCGGCTTCCAAGGCTGTGAATCCAATGCGGGAAAGGGCGTACATGAAAAGCTGGTGCCCAAGGGGTGGGCGCCCTGGAAGCATAAGGGAATATTTATGTTTAAGGTATTTACAGGCTTGGAGGGCCCGGGAAGGGGGCTGCCGGGCTGTAAATAAGCTGACTAGCGGGTCATCGAAACGCTGAAGCCGTATGCAGCGATGGTGGTGTCCCAGAGCTCGCTATCCCCTTTCAATTGACCCAAAAAACCAGCAATTTTTATTTCTTCATCCCAAGCATACTGAGCCATCATTCCAATCGTCTGGTCGACCGAATCCTTGTCACCTTCGGACGCCTGCGTATGCGTGAAGGAAAGCTCGACGCTGAGGGTGTCGGTGACCCGCGAGGTGATAACACCGGAATAATTATGTTCAAAGGTCAGGGATTCGTCGCCGTGAGCGATCCCGGGTTGATCGAGCCTTGTATAAATAAGACCCGCGGTCAGCAGCGGGGAAACCTGATGCCGCACGGCCAGACCCAGGCTGCGTGGAATATCCAAACCAGGGTTGATCGCATCGCGGTAACGGTCGCCATAGACCAGGGTCGCTTCCCAGGGGCCCTCATGCCAGGTGCCGCTCAGGAGAAGACGGTGGGTGGAGCCGGAGGACCGGCCGAGTATGGTTTTCGATTCACCCGTTTCGATCTCCTGGCTGACGCCGAAGCTAAAGGCCGGGGTCAATTGAAGCGCCAGGAAAGGTTGGTAGTTCGTGTTCAGCGTTTCATAACGGACGATCACACCATCGAGCATGGTTTGCTCGATGGTGCCGTTGATGCCGATGATCAGGGAATTCTGTTCGAGACTATGGGCGCAGTAAAAACCTGAACCCTGGGACTTCGCTTCGAGTGTGAGGCCCATGTACTTTGAGATCATGTTTCCGCTGGAAAACAGACCGGCCAGTTCACAGTTCATTTTTTTAATTTGATAAGCTTGCGAACTCGCGATGATGCCGTTGCTCAGGAGCATGGAATCCTCAAAGACGGTTTCTTCAGCGTAAGCGTATAGCGGCAACCCGAGGGCAACAGAAAGCATCCAGGCAAGACGCATCTTCTACTCCGTTTTTTGAAGAGGAAAAATCACATCATAACATGAAAGAGTGAGACGCCAGGAATTCGGGATTGCCCGCTTTGGGAGGGGTCCTGTATAAAACCCGAGGGATCACCCGCCTGGGAGGAACGCTCATGGATGAACCCGTCTCCTGGAAATATTATCTTGCCACCGGTATCACAGCCGTGATCGCATGTTTTCTCTCGGCCGTGCAGGGTGATACCGGCATCTTTTTTCGCGTGCGTGAAATTCTCATCATCATCTCAAGAACGGATGTGCATCCGCTTTGGGTGTTCGTTCCGGCGTTTCTTTTGGGGCTCGCCGCCTGCTGGGTGGAGCGGCCGAAGAATAGCCGTTCGGTGCTGATTGCCGGGCTGGCTTCGTTTTCCCTCTTTGGTTTTACCCCGTATTCCAGTGGCCAGAGCAATCTGGAAGGACGGAATGCGGAGGGGCTGGTGGGTGATAACCTCCTGGTGCATGTGCAGGGTTTGGAATCAGGTCCGGCCGAGCCAGGCCTTGTCATACGCGACCGTGATTTTCAGATCGTGCAGCGCGTCACGCCTCTCCAGGTGGAGATGAGTCTGCGTGTTCTGCCTCCCGGGATGTATTGGGTCGAGGTGCATGGGGGAGGCTTTTACCGCCATGTGATTTATCCCGTGACTGTGGGAGACACGCCGGTGGAACTGAATGTGATGTTGGAAAAAGTCGGAGGGCTGGAAGGCTTTCTGCAGAAGTTCAAGCCGGCGGCCCGAGGTGACCGCCAGCGTTAGGAACGCTTAAGCCCAGGCTTTGCGGAAGTTCGTGGCGATCGCGTCGAGGAAATCGTCGGTGTTGAGGTAGCTGCCCTCAGGAACCTTGTTGCCGTGAATGCACACCGCAAGGTCCTTGGTCATGGCACCGCCTTCAATCGTCGCCACGCAGACTTTTTCGAGCGTTTCCGCCCAGCGCACGACGTCCGGCGTGTTGTCGAGACGGCCACGATGCGCCAGACCCTGAGTCCAGGCAAAGATGCTGGCGATGGGGTTGGTACTGGTCGGGCGTCCTTTCTGATGTTCGCGGTAGTGACGGGTCACCGTTCCGTGAGCCGCTTCCGTTTCAATGGTGCGGCCGTTCGGGCACATTAAAACCGATGTCATCAGACCGAGCGAACCAAAGCCCTGAGCCACGGTGTCCGACTGAACGTCACCATCATAGTTCTTGCAAGCCCAGACGATGCCGCCGTCCCACTTCAAAACCTGAGCCACCATGTCATCGATCAGACGATGTTCATAGCTGAGTCTGGCGGCTTCGAACTTGCCTTTGAATTCGGTTTCGTAAATCTTCTGGAAGATATCCTTGAAGTGTCCGTCATAGACCTTGAGAATGGTGTTCTTGGTCGACAGATAGACGGGATAGTTCTTCTGCAGGCCGTATTGGAAGCAGCTGCGGGCGAAGCCTTCGATCGACTCGTCGGTGTTGTACATACCAAGACCGATACCCGCGCCCTTGAAATCATGGATTTCCCAGGACTGCGGCGCCGAACCATCCGCCGGCTCATAAACCAGCTTCACTTTGCCGGCCTTGGGCACATCGATATCCACACATTTGTATTGATCCGCGTGAGCGTGACGGCCCACGACGATCGGACGTTTCCAATTGGGGACGAGTCGGGGAATATTCTTGCAGATAATTGGCTCACGGAAAACCGTGCCGCCCAAATAGTTGCGGATCGTGCCGTTGGGGCTCTTCCACATCTTCTTCAGATGGAATTCCTTGACCCGCTCTTCATCAGGCGTAATGGTCGCGCACTTGATACCCACATCATATTCTTTGATCGCGGCGGCCGCGTCCAGAGTCACTTTGTCTTCGGTCTTGTCCCGGCTCTCGATACCCAGATCATAGTATTTAATGTCGATATCGAGGAAGGGGAGAACCAGCTTCTCCTTGATACGAGCCCAGATGATCCGGGTCATTTCATCGCCATCAAGCTCCACTATCGGATTTTTGACCTTTACCTTCATTTATACTGACTCCTATTAGGCTTTCGTACGGCCCTTGGGACCAAGGGAGCGAGGGGGAAAGTCTAGGGGCTTACGGCGCGCTTGTCCAGCCCATATCGCGCGCCACCCAACGCTCTCGTCTTGTCATCGTGACTTATGTACGGAAGTAATGAATGGAGCGGGCCATGGAAGCAAAATCGCGGAGCTGGTCATTCACATCGATCAAAGCCATGATCTCAGTGCGCGAGCCAGGCTTGACATTACAAACGATGCCATGGCTGGAATATAAAATTTTAAAAAGTCCAAGACCGGCGCCGCCTTTTTTCTCGTCGATCAGGCCATCGGTTTCATCGCGTTTCAAAACCTTTTTCAGATAAGTGAGCAAAGTTTCTTTCCGCAAAGCACCAAAGGGATCGGCGGTGGAAATGGCTAAAATTTGACCATCGCAGCCGAAGCTCAACTCGCCATACTCGGAAGGTTCCAGGACGATCGCCTGCGTCTGCTCCACGTTCTTGAAACGGGGAATGCCCGCCGCGGCCGGCGCATCGTAAACGGTATTCATCAAAAGTTCTTCGGTAATCCCAAAAGCCATGCGCGCCGCATGCTGTCCGAGGTGACAGGCTTCGGCAAAACGCATGACGTTGCTGTTCAGTTCCTCGCGTTCGGCCGAACCGCGAACCTGGGCGCGATGAATGATGGTGTGAGGAGCCAGATATTTTTCAATTCCAAAAACATCACGACTGCGAATCTTGGTGATGGTAACCCGCAATTGATGAATCGTCCAACCTTCGCGGCCTTTATTGGCAATCACGTGGTCCAAAAGCTTTTCTTCGGTATTTTGCAAAAGCGCGCTATACTCTTTCATCGGCAACTCGGTTACCAGTATCGCTTCGCCTTTCGGGTTCGTCTGCCGGAACCTTTGGAGCAAATTCAAATCGGGTATGTTGCTGACTAATATATCGATCTTGTCGTTATTCTGCAAAACTTCCAAAGCGGCGTTGATGTTGGTCACACTTTCCAGGTTTTGCCCGCCACTGATAAGTCGCAGAGCTTCTATGGACGGCAGTGATTTGTAGCCACTGCAATCGACAAATAACAGCGATCCGTTCATGGCTTCCTCAAGGATAGGGGATAGGCAAAGCTTGCACTCTTTCACTATAGCGCAAGGTGCGGGTGGAATCCAGAGCCCACCGGGCAAAGATGGCTCCGGAGGTTGACAGCAGGGCGCCACGCTACGTAGAATTTTATTAAAGCTAAAAAAGCGTCCTAGGGTTTTTAGGGCCGACACCGGCCAGCGGATCGCACCTTTTAAGGAGGAAATGACAGAATATGGAGGCTATTCATCTCTACTTCCAGCACGGTGGCTACGAAGTCATGTTCTCGATCCTGGCGACCCTGGTGGTATCTCTAGGACTTGTGATCGAACGCAGTTATCGCCTTTGGATGGAATACGATCTCATCAACAGCGATGGCTTCATGGCCATGGTGCAAAAGATGGTGATGAACAACTCCATCGAGAACGCCATCCGCCTTTGCAAGAAAGCCCGTCCCAAGCTGCTGCCTTACGTGCTGGCCGAAGGTCTGAAGCGTTCGAATGATTCCACCCAGGAAATCAACAACGCCATCGACTACGCGGTCCTCACGGTGGTTCCCAAGGTGCAGAAGGCGGTGTCCTTCCTGGCCACCACAGCAAACGTGGCGACGCTGCTCGGACTGCTCGGTACCATTTTCGGTCTGATGCGCTCCTTCGCTGCGGTTGCGAAGGCGACCGGTGCCCAAAAGCAGACCCTGCTTGCGGAAGGTATCGCGGAAGCGTTGAACGCAACCTCCTTCGGACTGTCTGTCGCTCTTTTCTGTCTCTTTGCATACGGTGTGCTGACCGCCAAGCAAAAGACTGTGATTGACGACATTAACAAAAATGCGTCCAAGTTGAATGATCTGCTCTACACCAGAAAAATGAAACTCAAAGGCGCGAAGAAAGCCTAACAGGAGAGGCGTGTGAGCAAGAAGCACAAACGTCGCGGCTCAGGCGGTATGGGTCCGGAATCCCCTGAACTGAACATTATGCCCTTTATCGATATCTTCTCGATGCTGAACACCTTCCTCCTGGTGTCAGCCGCGTTTATCGGTTTGGGCATCCTGGAAGTTCAAGTCCCATTTCTGTCGAATTCCTCTGAAGTGAAGGAACCGCCGTCGCGGGCTTTTAACATTCGGGTGGATGTTGCCGATGCCGAGATTCAGGTCACCTCGGAATGGACAGAGCAGCCCTTCGAGAAAAGCGTCAAGACCTTCAAGGTGGACGCAGCGGATCTCGAACTCTTCCATCAGGAGATGATCCAGCTCCGCACCAAGGTGCCCGATAACGACAAGGTCACCGTTTTCGCCGATGATACGGTCAAATATGAAATATTGATCAAGGCGATTGATGCGATCAAGTCTATGAAAGAGAAGGAGCCACCGCTCGATCTTCCCAATGCGGAAGAGCTGCGTAAGACGGGGCGCGACAGGTATCTGTTCGAGAAAGTTGTGATTGGCAGTATAATCCTGTAACGAAGCGCAAGGAGACGGCCCATGGCATCAGCCGGTGGAGATAGCGGCGAATCCCTATCGCTGAACATTATGCCCATGCTGGACATTTTTAGTATCCTCGTAACCTTCCTTTTGATGAGTTACTCGACGGATCCTACCAACCACGATATTGACCAGAATCTGGAACTGCCGGATTCCGTCACTCTGGTAAACATGGACGAAGTTCCCAGTATTGTGGTCAATACCAATGAAATCCTGGTGAACAACAAGAAGGTTGTCGTCCTTCAGAACGGCAAAATCCCGCCAACGGATATCCAGCAGGGTGCCGCTTATCCTGTTTATCAGGAACTGGTGGAAATCGCGAAGGTGAACAAGGCCGCCGCGGAACAGCTGCGAGGCAATGCCGACGACGGAACCAAGAAGGCCAAGCCGGGCGAAATCACAATCGAAATGGACAAAAGACACGACTTTGAGCTGCTGCGCCGCATCATGCTGGCTGGACAGCAGGCTGAATTCATCACGTTCAAGTTGCTGGTGGCTAAAGAGCACATCTGATGGGGTAAGGGCTGATGCTGAGCAAGTGGGGAAAAGCTGTGGCCGTGACGGCCAGTCTTGTTAGCGCCGTACCGCTATCGGGTGCCAGCGACGAGTCAGAACGTTTCAAGGATGTTGAAATCCGGGTGATTCGTCCCCGCTATTTCACCAAGGCTGGCCGCCTGGAAATTGGAGCCGCTCTCAATACCATCATGAATGAAAGCTTCATCTATACCTTCCTGGGTACCGGTCTTCTCACCTATCATTTCAGCGAAAGCTGGGCGATCGAAGGCACGCTGGCCTATGGCCTGAGCATCGACCGCGAGGATAAGCGTATCCTCTTCGATGAATTTGACATCAAAACGCAGATCTTCCGCACTTCGTTCATGACGGAGCTTGCGGTCCAGTATACGCCGATCTACGGCAAGTGGCAGTTGCCGTCCGGCAAGCTCGTTTATTTCGATACCTATCTGCAGGCCGGCGTGGGACAGACTGGGGTGGAGTGGCGTTACGACGATTTCTGCGAGCCACCCGACAAGAAACTCGATCCCACGGCGGAGGATATTCCGAAGAACACGACCAAGTCCTATCCCACGTTCATGGCGGGTGTAGGACAGCGTTATTTTGTGTCCAGGAAAATGGCTTACAAATGGGATTTGCGAGCCAACCGCTTTAATTACACGATCCTGGACGGCGAATGCAGTCCGATCAAAGCGAAGACTCAGCAGGGATTAAGTGGAACGGCGCCGCACGACACGATTACTCTGCTCATTGGTGTGTCGTATTACCTTTAGCGCTTCGAGGGCCCATGTTTGACCGTCTGCTAAAACCAGGCTTACTGATTTGTGCCACGATCTTCGCGATCGCGCATGGCGAAGCGTTGGCTGACTATAAGCAGGCCAGGGGCTATTTTGCCAAGAAAGATTACGTGCGGGCCGCCGCTGCGTATTATGAAGTCTATGAAAAATCGGGTAATCGATCGGAAAAACGCAAGGCCGAATGGGGCTTGGCTCAGAGTCTGCAAAAGACCGGACTTCTTTATTCAGCGTCCAAACATTACAGTTTGATCGTGCGCCGTGGCCGGACCGAAAATAACCCTTTCTTCCGCTCCGCCCTGGAAGAACTCGGTAACATCAACAGCAAGCTCAGTCTCGGCCAGTCACACATCGTTCAGCTCTTCAAGACCGAGATCCGTCTGTCCGATGTCCCGGGCCCAGCCCGCGGCTTCTATTTCTATTACAAAGGCGTCGAGGCTTTTGGTGACCGCAGTCTGGAAACAGCGGAAAAATACTTCAATATGGTGCCGGCCGGCAGCCCCTATCATCTGGGCGCGCAGTTCCATGAAGGTGTGATTTCAAACCTCAAGGGTCGCCATTCCCGGGCCATCGCCCTGTTTGAAAAGGTCCTGTCGGGAACCCGTGAGCGGAGCGATATGCGCGAGCTTCAGGAAATGTCGCTCATGAACATCGCGCGCGTGAACTACGAGATCAAGCGCTTCCCCGAAGCGATTTCCTATTACGGCCAGATTCCCCGCGACTCCGAGAACTGGCTGGATGCCATCTGGGAAGCATCGTGGGCCTTCTTCTTTATGGAAAAATTCAACAACAGTCTGGGGAACATCCATACGATCCACTCCCCATTCTTTGAAAACCGTTTTTATCCGGAAGCCTACATCCTTCAGTCGATCACCTTCCTGAGAATGTGCCGCTACGATCAGGTGAAGGAATCGATGCGGCGCTTCAAGGATCGCTATCAGCCGGTTTTTGGCGACGTCAAAGGCATGCTGAACCGCTTCAAGGGTGATCCGAAGGGATTCTTCAAGTACGTTTACGACTATCGCAAGGGCGAGTTGAACAGCTACCGCCGTGCGGAAGAGATTGTGAAGAAGCTTTCCCAGGTGGACAGTTTCAAGGAGGCGATGGACACCATCCGTTTCGCCGACCGCGAGCTGAACGCGCTGCGCGATTACCGCGAGTGGCAGGCCTCGGGCCTTCTGGATAGTCTGAACCAGTTCCTTGAATCCAAAAAATCCGCGGCCGTGCTGGATGCCGGTCAACGCATGTATCGCGAAGGCACGACCTACTATACCGAACTGCTCGAGCTGTCGAATCAGACCAAACTGATCGTGGCGGAAATGCAGCTTGGTAAACTCGCCAGTCTCCGCGCCCTGATCAAGGTGACCGGCGAGGATAGAAAGACCCAATTCATCGGAGGCATGCAAAAGCTCAATATCAATCAAACCCTGGAATACTGGCCCTTTGAAGGCGAGTACTGGGAGGATGAACTGGGCTTCTATGTTTACAATATGGCCAGCCGCTGCGTGGCCAACAAAGATGATGGGGACAATGGCGCCAGGGGCGGAAATTAAAGGTTACGGCTGAGACCGGCTGCAGAGCGCTTCGTGTAGAACTGCAGACGATGAAAAAGGATAAATTATGCGGCTTTTGCTCCAACTGACACTGCTAGGATACGTGCTACTCTGGCATTCGCCAGGGCATCTCGCTGCCCAGGAGCAAAAGCGCGCGACTCTGGATGTGGCGGAACGCAAGCGCGAGAAGAAATCAGAGAAGGCAGCGCCGGCTCCGAGGCGTTCTGCGATTTTTTCGATGCAGGTCGAACGCAAACTCGTGAAAGGTATCGACAAGACCACCCGCTATCTGGAGAAGACAGCCAAGAGTCTGCCCAAGCGCTCGCCGCAACGTCTGCAAATTCTGGAGCGTATTCTGAACCTGCATATGGAGCAGGCGACCTATGTGCGTTCGGAAGAGGAACGCGATTACGATAGAAAATACACGGCCTGGGAAAAGGCCGGGAAAAAAGGCCGCGAGCCTCGGCTGAATACCAATCGCTCCCAGGGACATTGGAAAGCCGTGGTCAACGAGTCTTCGGATATTCTGCAGGAATATCCGCGCAGCGAAAACGCTGACCAGATCACCTACAATAAAGCTGTCGCGCTCCAGTTCCTCGGCAAGGAAAAGGATGCGGCCCGCATCTACACTCAGTTGATTCAAAAGTATCCCAACTCAGCGATCGCCGGGGATGCCTATGCATCACTGGGTGATTTCTACTTCGATCGTAACGATTTTACCAACGCCCAAACCAACTTTGGCAAGGCGCTGAAGTATAAGCGGAGCAAGCGTTACCTCTGGTCGGTTTTCAAACTCGGCTGGTGTGCTTATAACCTGGGCGATTACCGCAAGAGCTTGAGCTACTGGAAACAGCTGGTAAGTCTCGCCAAAGGCCGCAACCAGCAGGATGCGCAGCTGCGTGAAGAAGCCCTGCGGGATATGGTCTTCGCCTTCGCGGAACTCAAAATGATCGACGAGGCGATTGCCTACTATCGGGCCAATAACGGAGCCACCTACATCGGTCCTTTCCTGCAGCTTCTGGCCCAGATCCTTGCCGATCAGGGTAACTATGCGCAGGCCATCAACGTGCTGAAGCGCTTCCAGCAGATCGCTCCCTCTGATCCCGAAGGCCCCACGGCCCAGAAGGAAATCGTGAGTCTCTCGTCAGCCCTGGGTGATCTGAAACGCGTCTGGGTCGAGCTGGAACGATTTGCTCAAATGTATTCCGCGAACTCCTCGTGGGCCCGCAAAAATAAAAAGGATGTGGTGCTGGAAACCCAGGCCGTCATCAAGGATCAGATGCTTTATTACGCGACCCTGACCCACCAGAACGCGATCAAGGATGACAACCGCAACCTGAACCTGGCAGCGAAGGAAGGGTATCTCCTCTTTATCAAGTATCATCAGAAAGCCCGGGAAGTTCCTGGGGTGATGTATTACCTTGCGGATATCGAATACTACCTGAAGGACTACCGTGCCGCCGGTCGCTACTATCTTGAGATCGCTTCGCTCGGCAAGGACAGGGCGATCCGCTACAGCAAGGGCGATAAGCCTGAGAACATGCACAAGGAAGTGTCCATCTATATGGTGAACGCTTTCGTGAAGGACTTTGAGCCGGAATTCAAAGTGCTGAAAAAACGCAAGCCGGACTTCAAGTCACCCAAGCCGATCTCGGCCCGGGCTCGGAACTATATCAAAGCCTGCGAAAAATACACCGGCTGGTATCCCGAAGACAAGGTTCGGGTGAAGAGCTGCGATGTGGGTATTGCCACGATCTTCTATCATTCCGCTCAGAAGGACTATGCGATCCGCTATCTGAAAAATATCGCGGTCAAGTATCCCAGAGACAAGGAAGGGCAGGGCGCGGTGGATCTTCTGATCCCTATCGTGAAGGACGATCGGAAGGACCTGTTGGCGACTGCGGACAGTCTGTTGAAAATACCTGAATACCGCAACAGCAAGGTCGGTAACGATCTGCGCAACATCCAGCGCGCGGCGGAAAAAGAGGACATTGCCAAGGAAAAGGATACTCTGAAGCGCGCCCAGCGTTTCGAAGCCCAGGCTCGCAAGTACCCGAAAGACCCCGAGGTCGACAAGCTCTGGTATAACGCGGCCGTGGATTATATCAAGGCAGGGGCCATTGGTCCGGCGATCCAGGCTTATCTCTTCATCGTGCAGAACTTCCCGGACAAGCCGCAGGCGAAGGAATCCTTGCTGCAGGTCGCGCAGATCTATGAAAAACAATTGGAATACGATCGGGCTTCTGATTACTTTATCGAGTTTACCAAGAAGTATCCGAAGGAAAAGGAAGCGGGTGGTGCGCTCGCCACGGCCTGTGCCCTGCAAATTGCTTTGAACACGCCGAAGGCCTTGTCGGTCTGTATCGCCTTTGCCGCACGCTTCCCGGATAACGCGCTGGGTGTGGTGGAGGATCTGATCATCGGTGCGGAACGTGCCAAGCGATATGAGCAGATGGTTGAAATTATCCGGACGCAGTACCTGAATCGCTTTAAGCTGAGTCCCAATCAGCAGATCGTGGCCTACTACCGGATCGCCCGTGCGGGCGGCAATGATGCCGGGCAGGCCGTTGCCCAGATCAAGAACATCTTCGGCCAGAGTCCAGGCAGCGTCAGCGGTGAGGCTCTGCGTTACGTCGGTGAAATCGTTTTCCGCGAAGCTGATGGCATTCTGCCTCGTTATATGAAGATTCCACTGGTCGGCGGCACGGTCGATGCTCTGGCCAAGTCTCTGGAAACCAAGGCCACAGGTCTTGCCCAGGTGGAGCAAACCTACCAGCGCGTGGTGGCCACCAAGGATGCGTATTGGGGTGTGGCGGCGCTTTATCAGATGGGCCTCGCGAACGAGCATTATGCCGAAGCCCTGGCCAACCCACCGGCCATTCAAGGTGCTACGAAAGAGGATGTGGTCAAGGAGCTGGCGCCGCAGATCGCGGAACGCCGGAAGGCTGCAGCCAACTGGTATAAGGTCGCACAAGATACGGTAACCCAGTTCCGCGTTTATAATGATTGGTCACTGCGCGTGATCGGTGGCATCAACCGTCTGGCCGGCAAGCGAGTCCAGTTTGATGACTACGTGGTGCAGCCGGACTTTTTGGGTTCCGAACTTGCCAGCAGTATGGCTGGCACTGTGAAATATGGGAATTAAGCTATGCTGCGAATATCCTCTCCATTGCTTGTACTGGGTCTGATGCTGGGATCCTGCTCCACGCTGCAAAACGGTGTGGGCGGTGGGGATGACAAGGGCGGCAGCAGCCTGTCTGTGGGTGACGACGACGGTGAGACAAGGAAAAGCCAGAGCGGCAATGACGACCTCTATATCTCATCCAACTATCAGACCCTGACCTATAGTCTTTCCAATAACTCGCTGACCTCGAAGACGATTAACATCAGCCGGGCCAAGGATCTGGCCAATGACCTGGAAGGCAAGCTGTCCTCCCCAACGGTCAAGGACCGCAAGGACATGATCGCTCTGATGGCGGCCAAGCGCCTGGCGGGCGAGGGTGTGGGTCCGGTTTTCCAGGTCGCCAAGAAGCTGATGGTCGTTGAGATGAAGGAAGACATTCGGCATGAGATGCCGGAGGTCGCTCAGTTGGAACTTGCCCTGGCTTCGATCCATTCCCGTCAGTTTCCGATGGCCGAACATTGGATCAACAAGCTCATGAACAGCAGGAATGAAAAAACCAAGGCCGCGGCTCTCACCGCGCGCGGCATGATCGCGATGATCGATGGCCGTCTGCCGGAAGCTGTCGCCTACTGGAACGAGGCTCTGAATCTTCGCAAGGATTATGAACCGGCGCGTCTCAACATCGGCTTTACGGCTCTCCGTTATGGCGATCATAAGACGGCGAAAGCCATGCTTGCCAGTCTGCCGGACGATTTCTTCGTCGGGACAGGCATGATTCAAATCGAGCGTCTGGCGGACAATCCCCGCGATGCGGCTCAGCTTTGTAACGTGATCCTTCAGAAAAAGAGAAATTACAAGCCCGCCCTCTTCAGCTGCGCTCTCAACGAATACCAGGGCATGGGCAACCTGGCGAAGGCACGGAATGAACTCGAGGAAATTGCCAAAACGGATGGTGGACCCAGCGTCATTGATGAGCGCGCCTACGTCGTGATTGGCAAACTGGAAAGGGAAATCCGTGAGCAGCAGGCCAAGGAAAGGGCTGCGGCTGCAGCCAGAAACCAGCAGCAGCAACAACAGCAACAGCAGCAACAGCAGCAGGGCCAGGCTCCTGCTGGTGGTCAGCCTGCACAACAGCAAGGCGCTCCCCGACAGTAAATTCCTGCCCGCTGTCTTCTCCATTGTGATAAACGCAAGAAAGGCCCGCTAACTGAAAGCGGGCCTTCCCATTTCTACTGATCCACGCGATAATAGTTGTAACGGCGTTTATCAGGTTACTGGAGTCTCCGCCAGGCCCTCCCCATCAAGGGCTGGCTTTATTTGGGTTGCGTTGAATGAACCTTGAGATCCGCTATTCTCCGCCAAATCAATCGCAGCAGGTTGTCCCGGTCCGTGATCGGTTGATGATCGGTTCATTGCTGTCCAACGAAGTTGTGATTCGGGCGGCCTCCGTGGAACCGATTCACGCCATGATCGAGGTTCTTGAGAACGGCGTGCACATGCTGACTGATTTGGGCTCACACTCCGGTGTGTTTCTCAACGGCAAGCGCATAGAAGTGGAATCACCTTTAAGTGTCGGCGATCGCATCTCCATCGGTGATGTGGTCATCGAAGTCGTGAATCATCAAACTGCGGCTGCTGCCACTTCCGAGTTCAAGGCAGCCCAGAATGAAGGGACCAGAGTCGGCGGGGAAGCCACCATCATGAGCGGACGTCCGGGCGTGGCGACAGCGCCTCCACCGGCATCGGTTTATGAAGCGGCTTCTGATCATGACATGGAGTCGGACCACGGGGACGCGGATGAGGCGGACGATATGGCTGCAGGCGATGATGTAAAGACTACAGTGCGGGCGGCGCCTCGAGGTGACGGCGACCGCGGGTCGGATGATGGGGAGAGGCTGTTTTCACCCCGAAATGCCAAACCCAGCGGCAACGTGCTTGAGGTCGTGAGCTATTGGGACGAGACCATCCTGGACGTGGATCTCTTTCATCCCAGGTTCAAGAACAATGAGAGAGTGACCATCGGTGAACCACCGAAAGCGCACTTTCTCTCGGGAAGCGACAGCGATTTTCGCGCTCACGAACTGGCGAAAGTGCATGAAGAAGGCTACACCCTGCATCTGATGCCCGACATGCATGCACGCATTCGGAAGGGTGGCAAGGTCCTCGAGGAATCCGGGTCCAAATCGATCAATATGAGTCGCCATGATATCGCTCATATCAGTCAGGGACCATTGAAATATTTCCTGATGTTTATTAAACCGCCTGTTTTGGAATTGCCGCGCAGCAGCGCCCGCGATCCCGTTTTCATGGCGATCATGGTGGCTTCGCTGCTGTTTTACATGGCAGCGATTCCCGCGATTTATCTGAGCAAAAATCCTGCTGATGACAAGAACGATGATGACATCTGGTCGATCGTCAATGCTCCGGAAAAGAAAGAGGAACCCAAGCCTATTCCGAAGCCTAAAGTGGAAGTGGCGGAAGTGAAGAAGGAGCCGCCGCCGAAGCCGACTCCCCCGAAGCCACCACCGAAGCCACCCACACCGGTTCCGCCCGAGGCGAAACCGAAACCCGTGGAGAAGCCCAAACAAACACAACCCGCGCCGCCGGTTGAAAAACCTACGCAGCAATTGGCTGAACCCAAGAAGCCCACTCCACCGACGCCCAAGCCGCCGCAGGAGAAGCCGAACGATCAGGGCATGGCGAAAGCCGGGAAAAAGCCTGACTTCAAGCAGCCTGGTGCTGTGACCGCTGCGAAAGTTGGTCCATCAGGTGGTGCACAGGGTGGTGACAAGCTGCGGCCTGATGCAGGCGGTCAGCGTAAAGGGAATCAGAAAGTGGATCTCGCCGGTGCCGAAGGTGGAGCACCCAATAAAGCTTCTGGCGTGAACCTTGCTAAACTCGGTTTGGGTGCCGGTAAAGTTCTGAGTCAGGTCGGAGCCGGCGCGATTAAAACGGACTTTAAGGATTCCGCTGGTGGTGCCGGTGGAGGCGCAGGATCGGGCGCAAAAACGCTCGGACTCGGTGGGCCTGGAACCGGTAAAACTCTCGGTGTCGCAGGGACTGGTGGAGCCGCAAACAACTTTGGTGGATTCGGTGGAAACGGGTCAGGCCAGGGCGGAAGCGGTGGTCTTGGTGGCGCAGGGATCGGAAAAGGATTCGGCAAAGGATCGGGCGGCGCAGGCCGTGCCAATGTTGAAGTTCCACCCGGCGATCCTGTCGTCGCAGGCGGTTTGACAACGCAGGAAGTACAGGCAGTCATCCGTGCGAACCTGAACCAGATTCGTCACTGTTATGAGCAGCTCCTGCAACGTTCGCCGAATGCAAACGGCAAAATTAAAGTGAATTTCGTGATTGGAGCTGATGGACGGGTCACGTCATCGAACATCGCTTCGGACACAGTTGGCGACGCTGTAATGGCCGGATGTGTGACAGGAAAGATTGTTCGCTGGAAATTCCCAACGCCGCGAGGCGGCCAGAATGTAAATGTAAATTATCCCTTCGTCTTCAACCCGCTTTGATGCTATCCTAACCGGGCAGCGCCGTCTGATTACGCCCACTGAGGTTCTCAGTGGGCGTCGCATTCTTTTTAGGAATAGGATTATAGGGGAAATTTTACATGAAGAAGCCAGAGCTCAAGGCCTGTCTGTTGCTCGGTACCTTTCTGTTCAGCTCTTGTGCCCACCGTGCAGCTCCGCCTGGCCAGAACTCTCAAGCCCAGAACTATTACGAGGTCAAAGTAAAGAAGGGCGATACTCTGGCAAACATGGGCGCGCAATACGCCGTTCCCCACAGCATGATTCAGCGCATCAATGGCCTCGATTCAGCGGCCGATCTTAAGCCTGGGCAAGTGATATACATCCCCGTTAGTGAGAAGGCTCAAATGTCTCCTGACTTGCGGGGAAGAAGTAGACTGGTCAGCAGTGTTCTTCCTGTGGCCACAGGGAAAGGATCGGATGATGATAACCTTGTCCAAGGCGAGCGGGCGACACTCTATTCGGAACTGCGTGAACTGCAGTGGCCGATGAAAGGTCGTCTGACCTCAGGCTTTGGTCCGCGCAGCGGCCGTTCGCATGCCGGTATCGATATTGTGGCCCCGCGCGGTCGCAAGATCTTTGCGGCTCACGGCGGTGTGGTGGAATACGCCGGCTGGAAACGCGGCTACGGCTGGACTGTCGTCCTTCGGCAGAAAACCTATAAAACGCTCTACGCTCATTGCTCCAAACTTTTTGTGAAGAAGGGGCAGAATGTGAAGCGCGGCCAGGAAATCGCCCAGGTGGGCGCCAGCGGTAATGCAGAAGGCACACACCTGCATTTCGAATACAAGACTCTGGCGAACAAGGCGATGGACCCCATGCCTCACTTCGCGCGTCAGTACGCGCACTAAGAACGGACCCGCATCCATCCCTCCCGCCTTTGCCGTTCCCATGGAAAGCTATCTGGAAAATGACCCGCTCTGAGAGGATCCCGAAAACCCTCTCAGAAGCGGGTGAAGTCATTTTTTCATTGGAGGTTTTGCAGTCGAGGTTGGTTCAATCGTATAAGGGGTCGTTCTGAAGTTTGCAGGCATGAAGTGTGACGCATTCACGCACAGTTCGCTTTCCAGACCTGCGAATAGGAAAGGACTGCCTTCAAGGGCGAATGCCAGACATGAAACCTCCTGTGTTTAATTTAAGTCCGCTCTGCGGGAAATCAAGGGGCATCGACAAAAATTTGTCAGCCGGGTTCGACAGAGTTGCGCTTCGGGTTAAAATCGGTTCATATTGATAGTTCCAAGGAGGTCCTGTGAAAGCTGTATTTTGGATCAGTCTCTTCCTTATGCTTTGGAGTGGGCGCAGCCTCGCGTTCACCGGCGCGACCGAAAGCGTTCGAGGCGACCAAATCCAGGTCCAGATCCTCTCGAGTGAGCGCAGCCTGCGTCCGGGAGCCACGCAAAATTTCGCGTTACGATTTCAACCCGATCCCCACTGGCACGTGTACTGGAAAAACCCGGGTGACTCGGGTCTGCCTCCCGAGGTCCAGTGGCAGAAGCCCGAAGACTGGACAGCAGGCGCTTTGATCTGGCCGCTGCCTGAGCGTATTCCGGTCGGACCCTTTTATAATTTCGGTTATGAAGGGGAAGTGATTATGCCCTTCCCTGTGACGATTCCCCGGAATCTCAGTGGCGATACCGTACGGCTGGAAGTATTCGTCAAGTGGCTCGTGTGCGAAGTCGAATGTATACCTGGTGAGCACCTTTTCTCATGGGATATGCCAATTCAAAAAGCGGCCAAACCGGAATCCAGTGACTGGCAATCCGTGATTGAAGGTGCAACGGCGCTGGCGCCCAAAGGACAGGTGCCGGCGCGGCTGGAAGTTTCGGCTGACGTTGACAAGATCATGGTGACGCTTGGGACCAAGGATATTCCGCAGGGATGGCAGCTGAAGGAATTCTTTCCGGAGAAGGGGAGTGGCGTGAAAGCCGCGCCGCCTGTCATCAATGGCAGTACCATCATTTTGGAAAAAGACGCGTATGAGGCCACGCGTCCTTTTGGTGGCTTGGCTGTGTTTCAAAACGCGGCTGGTGAAAGGGTGGGATATGACCTGAATTTCGCAGGGAGCACAGCGGGGCAGGAGGGGATCTGGACTGTGATTCTGCTCGCTTTCCTGGGTGGCCTTATACTGAATGTCATGCCTTGCGTTTTACCAGTTCTAGCCATCAAAGTGCTGAGTCTGGTGCGTGAAAGCGGGGCTGACACGCGCAAGGTTCGCCAGGGAAGTCTCGCCTATGGCGCGGGTGTGCTGCTGTCCTTTCTGGCTCTTGCGGGTCTTTTGCTCTTATTTAAAGCGGGAGGGGAAGCTGTCGGTTGGGGTTTTCAGCTGCAGTCTCCTGCCTTCATCGCCGCTCTGGCTTTGCTCTTTTTTCTGATGGCCTTGAATTTCCTCGACGTCATTCAACCCTGGAACGCCTTCACAAGGCTGGGACAGGTTGGGAGCCAGCAGCAAGGAAAGGGTGGCCAGTTTCTCTCCGGCGTGCTCGCGGTTCTGGTGGCGAGCCCATGCACAGGGCCCTTTATGGGTGTGGCCGTTGGTTCGGCTTTAACGCGCCCGCCCGTTGAATCGATGCTGATTTTTATCTTCATTGGGCTTGGTTTTCTCAGCCCGTTTCTGGCCCTGGCCTGGATCCCAAGCAGCCGTCGTCTTCTGCCCAAGCCGGGGCTTTGGATGGAAACCTTCCGTCAAGCGATGGCGTTTCCGCTGCTGCTCACCATACTTTGGCTTCTTTGGGTTCTGGAAAAGCAAAGTGGTATGGATGGGGTGCTGTGGATACTCGCAGCCTTTGTTGGACTTGGCTTTTTTGCCTGGCTATGGCTCCATATGAAAGATCGGGCGCCGCGTGCCTGGCTGTGGGTGACTCCTGTGATGCTTTTGCTCTGTGCGGCTGCGATTTACGGACAAAAACGTGATGAAAGTACCAAGACCGCCTCGTCTGCGGATACCGTCTGGCAGCCTTTCTCCACAGAAAAACTTGCGAAGGCACGACAGCAGGGCCCGGTCTTCGTGGATTTCACTGCGGCCTGGTGTGTGACCTGCCAGGTGAATAAAACCCTGGTGCTGAATCGCAAGGATGTGCTCGAGGCTTTTGCGGAACGTGGAATTCAGATGATGCGTGCGGACTGGACAGACTATAATGCAGAAATTACGCAAGTGCTGACCAGTCTTGGTCGGCAGGGTGTGCCTGTATACGCTCTCTATCGGGATGCGACGAGTCCGCCCATCCTTCTGCCGGAAGTTTTAACTCCCGATCTTGTCATAAAAGAGATCGGACAGGTGACCTCAAACGCTACCAAGGAGTGAAAGATGAAAACAACTCTGCTGACTGCCTCGCTCGTTTTGTTCGGTGCCACAGCTCTGGCTGCTCCTCAGGTGGGCAAGCCCGCGCCCCAGTTCTCAGTTTTGGGGAGTGATGGCAAGACTCATAAGCTCGCTGATTATAAAGGAAAGTGGGTCGTGCTCGAATGGTGGAATCCGGACTGCCCTTTTGTGCAGAGGCATTATGATACCGGGAATATGCCGAACGTGCAGAAATATGCCAAAAGCAAGGGAAAGGATAATCTGGTCTGGTTTGCTGTGAATACTGCTGGACCAAGCGTCAAGGAGAAGATGTCTGCCGATGACGCTAACAAGCTGATGGCAAAATCGGGTGCTGCTGTCACGACGGTGTTTCTCGATCATAAGGCAGAGTTGGGGCATATGTATGAAGCCAAGACCACGCCTCAGATGTTCGTGATCAATCCGGAAGGCAACCTTGTCTACATGGGCGCGATTGATAGTATTCCCAGGCCCAAAGATCCGAAAGAGACTGGAAAAGCCATTAACTATGTGCGCCTCGCTCTCGACAGCGCCATGGCCGGACAGCCCGTGAAGACGACCAGCACACAGCCATATGGTTGCTCTGTGAAGTACTAAAAAGTTCCCGGCGAAGTTTCACAAGCAGGATTCTGGCTGCTTGATGAGGACTATGGGCTCTCCCTCCGGAATCGGCGCTGAGCTTTCGGGGGGGGGGGCTGGCACAGGACCTATAAATACAATCTATTAGAGTTGGGTGTGGGGTCGTGTTTCGACTGGTTGTCAAAAGGCTTTTCACAACTCAAGATCGAGTATTCACGAGCCCCATAATCTCACGAGCCCTGTCCTGCACAGGACGGGGCGAAATTTTGATGCAATGAAAACCCAGCGCGGTGTAAACGCGTTCATGAAGCTTCCCAAATTCCAAAGCCTCCGCCAGCGATATCTGCCGAGCCGCGGTGTTTTCCATGAAACCCAGGCTTTCCACGAAGAACACCCGTTTCTCATACACACGACCACGGACCAGTAAAGACACGAGGTTCTCGATCTCCTGAGGAATACCGTGACCCAGATATTGACCGAGGATATAGGTGTCAATGATCGACCGATCATGGAACTGCAAGCCATGAGGGTTGTCATTGGTTTGTTTTAAACGGAGCTGTTGCAGCTGAACAATGTCCCTTACGAAATCGGGAGACAGCCAGGGCTTATCAATGCCTAACGCCTGCTTCTCTGCGATCACCGCTGTCGCCGCCTCTTCAACAACGTCATAACCTTCGCCCTTCAAGGCATAAAGGATCGAAGTTTTCCCAGCACCCGGCGGCCCCGTGAGAATAAATCGTTTCACGGTCAATGGTCCTCCCTTGACAGGTTCACGCGGAGCATAGCATGGGGACGAAAGTCCCCAAAGCCTCAAACGTAACCTTTGGTCGCCAGGCGCTTCCCGGTCGCAGCATAGCCTTCAGGCTGCATCGCCGGTGTGCCGTTGGCGTCATTCCAGCGATTGTAGAAATTGAAGAGGGAGCAGACGGCGATGGCATCATAGATCGCCTCATCCGACCAGCCGGCAGCTTTGAGTTCCTCGATATCGCTCGACTGGGTGCGGTACGCTTCCTTGGTGATTTTCTGGATGAAGAAGAGCAGCGTCTTTTCCGCTTCAGTTAACGGAGCCGTGGCCGGATTGGTGCAGGCCGCATGGACCTTGGCCTCATCCCCATAAAGCTCCGCAGCGGCCGCCACATGCGAGCCGGTGCAGAACGGGCAGCGATTGGTGGAACTCGTGACGGCCGCGATGAGTTCCCGTTGAGCGACAGTCAGAGGTGAAGGCCCACGCATGATGGCTTCGGTTAACGCTGAGAGATGCTGGGTCATCGCGGGTTTATAGGCGAAAAGATGCCAGATGCCCGAGACGGGGTGGCCCGCGGCCAGACTTTTCTCAATCATCTCACCATAACGGCCTTTGCGGGCGGCTTCAACGTCCTTCAGAAACATGCATGCTCCTTTTATGTGGGATGTGTTAACTATTGTAACCCTTTCTCACAAAAGGACCATTCCCCATCGCCTGGGAAGCCCCAGGCTGTAAAATCCTGACCCGGAAAATCCAGTTTTTATGGGGGCCTGAAAGGTTTTCTGAATTCCCTGCCATCGATGGCCGATAAAGTCATGTCCACCTCTAGACGGAGACCAAGGTATGGGGTTATTTTCCAAACATAATGGCTATGAATCGGCGGCCATGGAGCTTGAGGAACAGCAGCGGCGTCGGGAGCGTTCGTCCGGGTCGCATAAGACCTCGTCAGGCCACGCGAAAGCACCTCCGGCTGCTCCGCCACCCTTGAAGCCGGAAGCCCCCATTGAACCTCCGAAGTTGAGCTATGGCATCGAGGATGTCATTCAGCTGATGCGCGATCTGCCGGATAACAAGAAGGAAATGGTGATTCTGATCGTTCAGAAGACGCTGATTTCCGCCCGCATCGATATCAAGTCGATCCTGGACAAAGCAGCCCGCAAAATCGAAATGCTGCAGTCTAAAAACGATAAACTCCGGGCCGAAATTCGTGAGCTCGAAGAGATGATCATTCAGAAAAAATCGGATGTGGATCGCTTGCGCCGTGATATCGAGGAAACCCAGCAGGTCCGCCTCAGCTTCGAGCAGGTCTACCTGCGCGGAACCCGGGCACCGACGACTTCCGTGGGGCCGGAAGAGGAAACTGCCGCCACTGGCACCCGCGTGGGTTTGAATCTGGAAACCGTGACAGGCTAAAGAAGAACCGCCCGGCAGCGCTGGGCCCCACGCTTCAGGCCGCCCGGCAGCGGCCGACGATCTGGATGGTAAAGGCAGCGCCCGACGACCTGGCATCTGGCCGACTTGCGCCGCTCGACCACCTGGGTGGCATCACGCCGTCTTCCGCCGCTCCACCACCTGCGTGACTTCCGGAATCTCAATATGAAAGCAGGTTCCTTTACCGGGTTTGGTATCAATCGAGAGTTTTCCACCCAGTTCCAAAACCGCCGATTCAATCGCCGACATCCCCACACCCCGACCTGAAAGCGACGTGACTTCATCACGGGTCGAGAAGCCCGCGCGGAAAATCAGGGCCAGCGACTCCTGATCGGAGAGGGTAGCCGCTTCCTCGGCCTTGATCAGACCTTTACTCATGGCCACCTTGCGAATCAGCTCGGGATTAATCCCGCGGCCGTCATCACCGGCTTCGATATGGAAGGCCTTATCATCCCGCCGCACGCGGATGAAGATGGATCCCGTTTCCGGTTTATCCCCACGTTCATCCGGGAATTCCAGACCGTGGTCAATACTATTGCGAACCAGATGGATCAGGCTATGAATCACACCCTGGAGCCGGTCGGCATCCACCGCGATATTCCCGCCTTCTATGGTCAGTTCCACCTTCTTGCCCAGGCTTTCCCCGATGCGCCGGGCCTTTTTCCCGATCGGTCCTATCAACTCATCAAAGGAAATCTGTTTGATCTCTTCCATCCAATCCGTGAGCATGTCGAGCACCTCACGTGACGCCCCGCGTGTTTTCAGGCGGTCCGACAGGCGAATGAGATGACTGTCGTGCAAGCGATAGGATTTTTCATTCAAGGAACTGGGGTCAATCTTCAGAATGTCCTTATACGATTCCAGGAACTGGTGAATGGTCTGAACCAGTTCATCCAGGTCTTCCACCGCGACCTTGGGCTTGTCTTCCAGCTCATGGATGGAATGCGCGATCTCCTCAAGGCCAAAGCTGGCGAAATTACCCTTGATGGTATGCAGGATCATCTTCACAGCCTTCTGGCCATCCTCATTCAAGAGGTTGCGCGCCCGCTCGAGGTCCACGAAGGATTCGCCCAAAAGGGATTTGAAGTTGACCATGGCCTGCAGAATCTTGATCAGAGTCTGGCTGAGCTTGGCTTCCTTTTCCATCTGTGCGACGTGGGTTGCATCGGTCATCGTGATGAGTATGGACTTGATCTTCTGCTGCTCGTCCCGGATCACGGCACTTTGAATCATCACCTGGCGATCCTTCACCGGCAGACGGCTTTTGATCATGGACAGGGTCACCGACTCCGGCATGAAATCTTCAAAAACCTGGTCGAGCGCCATGACCAGATCCCCGCGCTGGCGTTCGGTCAGGCTGAAGAGTCCAGCGAATTCATCACCGGCCTGCAGGGGATGCTCCAGGATTTCCTCGCAGGATTTGGTAAAACCAGGCTGCACCTTGTAGGAGCTGTCGATCAAAAGGAAGCCCGATCGCACATTATCCAAAATCATGCGAATCGTGGCCGTGCGGTCCTGGACTTTCTTTTCAAGGTCCGCGTTCAAACCGCGAATCTCGCCTTCGGCGGCCTCAAGCATCGTAAACGCCTTGGCAAAGCGCTTCGAGAGAATGATGGACTGGATCAGGATAAAGCAGAACAGAGTCATGTGCGCGACGGAAACCGTTTCAATCACGCTGTTCGTCTTCAGAATGTCATTGATCGCGCCCATGATGATGATCACAAAGCCGGACAGGAAAAGCTTCGCGCCATCGGCCTTGTGTTTGGCGGCACGGATCAGACAGCCAATAAACATGAAGGCCGTCGTTAGCATGAAAATCTGGAAGAATATGAGACAGTAATCAATAGCGCGCAGAGGGCCCAGGAGAACGATGGTGGCAAAGGTGGTCGTTCCTGCAATGACCGTCCGAATGAGCCAAAGCGGGAAGAACTGCGGATAGAGTCGATAGGTATAGTACCCCATCATGCCGACCGCCACCGGGAAGGAAAAGAACTCATATTTATAGATCAACCAGGTGTTGGGATCCTGAAACAGGTGAAAGATCAGAAGACCTTCCGAACGGGTCAGAGTCGTCCCCGTCATGGCCAGACAGAAACCCGCGAAGAGCACGGGCTCGATACCTTTGCCCCGCACCAGATACAAAGCGATATGATAGAAGGCCATGATCAGAATCGCGCTGAGTGTAAATGTATCGCGAATCATGGCATGCCAGCGGCTGGCGGAGACGTTCACGCGAGGACCCACGAGCATGGGGCCGAAGGGGCCCAGGCGACCAAAACCATAGCTGGACGCTTGCACCACAAGTTCAACGTTGGTGACACCGGCAGGAATGTTGATGGTCTGAATTCGCATTTTAACGGTTTCGGAATCCAAATCGGTCCCGACAATACCGTTTTGGGCCTGCTCCACACCGTTCAACCAGATCCGTGACGCGCCGCGAATCTCGGGAACCCAGACCGCATAAGGATCATCATGCTCAGGCAACGTCATCTGCAAGCGAAAGGTTCCGTGCCGGAACTCATGCGGCTGCCCGTGATGCAAAGCCTTGGCTGGATTGAAACCCGCATTGTAGGGGCGCAGCTCCGAGGGTGTGCGGGTGTTCTGGACGAAGTCTGCTGGTGTCAGCAGCTCACCCCAATAAACTTCCCAGTTGCTGCCGACGCGGTGGACCTTGTTGTTGTCAAACGACTCCTGCCGCAGATCCAAAGCCACCGAATTCTGAGCCCAGGCGGGAACGCCCAAGCAGGCAGCCCAGAGCAAAATGATTTGAAATACAGAACGCATGAATACCTCCCAACAACTGAAGTGCTATCGGAGAGAGTCCGTCGCAGATAATGAACAGTTGTCACTGTTTCGCAATGGTATATCTTGGGCGGACCTGCCTTCGCTCCCCGGACGGGTATGTGCTGATAATCTCTGGACCATTGGGATTTTTCGGAGGCTATGGGCAATTCTATCCAGGGCGTGCTCCCTGAGCCTCATGCTTTCCCATTCCACCCCGATAACGGAAGGGGAGGATGAATCCTATGGGAACTATTTTTGTAGGCATGGCCGGCTGGAACTACGAAGGGTGGCGCGGAACCTTTTATCCGGAGGGTTTGAAACAAAAGGATGAACTGGCCTATGCCAGCCGTCGGGTTTACTCGATAGAAATCAACGGCACATTCTATTCCTTGTTTCGGCCGGATTCCTTCCTCAGCTGGTATGCGCAAACACCTGCTGATTTCAATTTTTCCATCAAAGGCCCCAAGTACATCACGCATGAAAGGCGTTTGAAGGATTTTCAAACCCCGCTCAGCAATTTCCTGGCTTCGGGCATACTCGCGCTCCGGGAAAAACTGGGCTGCATCCTCTGGCAGTTTCCCCCGACCATGCCCTTCATGCCGGAACGTTTTGAACCGTTTTTCGCCGCGCTGCCGCACGATATGGAGACCGCGGCGAAACTTGGAGCCGGCCATTCCACCTGGCTTGATGGTCGCACCTTTCTTGATGTGCCGGTGAATCATCGCCTGCGGCATGCCGTGGAAGGCCGTCATCCGAGTTTTAAGGATCCTGCCTTTGTCGAGCTGGCGAAAAAATATGGAATTGCCATCGTTGTGGGTGATACCGCCGGCCGCTGGCCTCTGATCGAGGACGTCACCACGGATTTTCTTTACCTGCGTTTGCATGGGGATGAAACCAAATATCCCCAGGGTTATACCAGGGAAGCGCTGGAATACTGGGGGCATCGCGTCCAAACCTGGTCGAACGGCGGGCAACCGGACGATGCAGCGCTGGTCATCCCAGGGCCACCGCAGCCCGCGTCGCCCAGCGTTTATATGTACTTTGATAACGATGACAAGGATACAGCTCCTCTGAATGCCCTGAGTATGATCACCTTCCTCAACCAGAACGGAATTCTTCCGGAGCGTGTCGCGCTTGACCTTCCTCCGGTGGCCCTGGCTAGAAAAGTAAAAGCGGCCAAGGCGGCGAAAACCGCCGAAGCGGTGAAAGAGGCCAAAGCCACCAAGGCGGCGAAAACCGCCGAAGCGGTGAAAGAAGTCAAAGCCACCAAGGCCGTGAAAGCCCCCAAAGCTGTAAAAAAGACCAAAACCGTGAAAAAGGTCAAAAAGAAAGCCACCAAAGCGAAGACCCGGAAAAAGAGCGCCTGAGAGGAAGTCATGGGCCTTCAGCAGTATCGCAGCAAACGCAACTTCAAGAGCACGCCCGAGCCGGATGGCTCGCAGCCCAAGAAAAAAGCTCCCGTCGGCCTGCGTTTTGTCATTCAACTGCACGAGGCCAGCCGTCGGCACTATGATCTGCGTTTGGAAATCGACGGCACGATGAAAAGCTGGGCGGTTCCGAAGGGCCCCAGCCTCGATCCCATGGAACGGCGCCTTGCGGTTCAGGTGGAAGATCATCCGATGGAATACAATGATTTCGAAGGGGTGATTCCGCCCGGAAATTATGGTGCCGGTGTGGTGATGATCTGGGATGAGGGCACCTATCGGGCCCGGGCCGTGGAATTTCCTGCGAAGGACGAAGAAGATGCTCTGCGGCGCGGCCTGGCCAAGGGCCATCTCACCTTCATTCTGGAAGGCAGTAAACTCCAGGGTGAATTCGCCCTGATTCGCCTCGCCAAGAGTGATGGAGCCAACTGGCTCCTGGTGAAAAAGCATGATCGCCATGCCAGTCGCGTGGACATTACACATGCGGATCGTTCAGTCCGCAGCGGTCGCACCATGGGCGAGATCGCATCACACGCGCCGAAGGAAGGGAAGATCTGGTCCTCACGCAAGGAAAACCCGAAGCCCCAGCCTGTGAAAAAGAAAAAGCCGACGGCGCGTCCAAGCCAGCGTCAACCGCTTGCGGCTGCGCTCAAGAAAAAAGCCGCGGCTGAACCCGATATGCAGCTGCAAAAGCCTTTCCTTTGGAAGCCTTGCTCCGCACTGCCCACCATCAAGAATGCCTCGGTTCTTCCGCTGTATGACGGCTATCGTGCTCTTCTTCGTTTGGATGCGGAAGGTCACGTGAGCCTCACCGCGAAAACCGGTCTTTCTCTCAACAAGCGTTTTCCACGACTTCTCGCTTCCCTGCAGGGGATTCAGGGGCCTTTGCTGCTCGATGGACTCGTGGTGCCCCTGGATGAGGACGGTCAACCCCGACGGCGCGGACGCGCGTCCAACACGGGTGACCTGCAGCATGCGTTCTACATCTATGATCTCTTGCACGCCGATGGATATGATGTCAGCGGCCTGAAAGGGAAGGAACGCTGGGAGGCTGTGGAGGCCCTGCAAATTACGGGTGACCATCTGCGTCTCGTGACTCCTGAGGACGCATCCCAGGCTGCCATCGGTGTGCTGCAGCGTTCCGCGGACGACCCTTATCGAAGCCCGAACCCACCCCGCACCTGTCGAAGCCCGCAACAGTCGCAGCGGGAGCGCGAACCTCAGGATGAATTGGGTCAGGCCACAGGTTCCCGACATGAGGTGCTCAGTCGCACGAGCAAGAGGGCGGTCAAGGAGCAGGTCGCTCTCACCAATCTGGGAAAAATCTACTGGCCTCAGGAAAAAATCACCAAGGGCCAGGTGCTCGACTATTATAAATTTGTGGCTCCTTATATGCTGCCGCATCTTAAGGATCGACCTCAATCCCTGAATCGTCACCCGAATGGCATCAACGGCACCAGTTTCTTTCAAAAGGAAGTCTCCGGTGCGGTCCCGGGCTGGATGGAAACCGCTACGATTGGTTCCGGCCGTTCCGGTAAAACAGTGACCTATGCGCTTTGTCAAAGCGAAGCCGATCTTTTGTTTTTAGCCAACATGGGCTGCATTGAAATCAACACCTGGCTCTCGCGGGTGGGTGCGATCAATTCCCCGGATTTTGTCGTGTTTGATCTTGATCCCGGCAAGGTGCCCTTTGATGCTGTGATTGAAGTCGCGCGCACCGTGAAAAAACTTCTCGATAAAATCAAAGCTCCCGCCTTCTGTAAAACTTCAGGCTCACGCGGCCTTCACATCTATGTTCCGGTCAAGGATGCCACGAGCTTCGATGAAGCCCGGCTCTTTGCGCAGCAGCTGTCGCAGGCGGTTCATCATCTGCATCCCGAGACGACGAGCCTCGAACGTTCTCCAGATCGGCGGACCCACAAAATTTATCTCGATTACCTGCAAAATCGCATCGGGCAGACCATGGCCGCGGTCTATTCCGTGCGCCCCAAACCGAACGCGACCGTGTCCACACCCCTCCGCTGGTCCGAGGTCAAGCCCGGTCTCGATCCGGGAATCTTTACCATCGCGACATTGCCAAAGCGCCTCGCAAGGTTAGGCGACCTCTGGAAGGACATGGCGGCGGCCGCCGTCTCCCTGCCCACCTGCCAGGAATCTCTGGACGCTCTGACACAGGCCGGGAAAAAAATGCCTAAACCCCGCCGCTGATCCGACGATAAGCGAATTGGAGGTGTTTATGGCTCCCAGCAAACGTAAAACCGCGGCATCCGCACCGGCCAAGGCCGCTGCCAAATCCCGTAGCGTCGGGTCTTCTGAGGCTCCCAAGGACCCCTTCAAAACCAAGAAATCGCGCGTGCCCACGCGGCAGGCCGAGAATGTGCTGACACCGCCTGAAGACGTGGCCGAAGCCGTCGATGCCTTTCGCGCGGCCCAGGATCAGGCGAAGTTTTACGAGGGCGAAGCCACCGTCCATAAGAACACCATACTCAATTACGCTGCGGAGGAGTATTCGCGGCGTCTTTTTACCGGCGAAGGCAGCGGTTTCAAAATACAAGGCGTCGAAACGATGGCCATGTATGTTGTGCAGGATGCGAGCGCCGGTATTAGTGAAGAGGACGTGGAGGAATTTACAGAGCGCTGGGGAAAAAAGGCCGCGGAGGATCTGATCGTTCGTGATTTTGGCAGCATTCGCTTTAATGAAGCGGTGCTGGAAGCCAATTACGACGCTGTCGTCGCAGCTCTGCAGAGTCTGCCCCCTGAAGTTCTGGATAATCTCTTCAAGCCGATGGCCATGAAAGCCCGCCCTGGTGCAGCGGACCTGGCGCGTCGTCATGTGAAGAACCCTGAGGAACTTCGTGAGATTATTAGACATCTGAAATTAAGAAATTACGTACGCTAGAGCAGTTGTCAGGCCCGCGCAACCCGTGTAGAAAAGATCGCTCGGACGAGTGAAGTTGTGAAGAAGCGGGATGCGGATGTTGCCTGGCATTTTTGATTCGACGATATTCAGCGGTGGCAGGTGCATTGTGAGCGGCCCGAAACCCATACGCCCCATCCATCCCAAAACGGAGATCGCGCCCACGCGGGATGCCATCCAGCGCATCCTGGAGCGCGGCTGGTGGGGCCAGGTGAAAATTCACGGCCATCGGGCCCAGATTCATATTCCGTCGCAGGATCGTGACGAGATCGTGGTCTTCAATCGCCAGGGGCAGCCTCATCGCAAGGTGCTGCCTCAGGATGTGAGCAGCGAAGTGCTTCGTATCTTTCGCCCGCAAAGCGGCTGGAATGTGATCGACGCCGAATGGTTGAAATCCGAGGATCGTCTCTTCGTCTTTGATTTCCTGAAACGCGAGGATCAAGTGCTGGATGCCGCCACCTATGGCGAGCGCTATGAGCTGCTTCCCCGTGTTTATAAATCACAGAAGATCATGACTCTGGCACCACTTAAGAGTTTGGACGCCTGTCTCGCGGTGCTCGCGGATCCAACTCCTCATGTGGAAGGTCTCATCTTCCGTTCTCCCGCCACCCGAGGGTTTATCGACAGCGGTATCGTGCGCTGTCGCAAGCGGCCGGACTAATTCCGTAATTTTGGCAAGATTTATGCACCTTTCTGCTGAGTATCATGTCAGCAGGAGGGCAGAACTTTGGAAAATAATACGCAAAGACCGTTGGCTGTGATTACCGGGGCCTCCAGCGGTATCGGCTATGAATTGGCCCGCGAGTTTTATCAGCACGGCTTTGATCTTTTGTTGGCTGCTGAGGACTCGGAAATATTTGAAGCCGAGCGTTCCTTCGAAGGGAATGAAGGATTCGTCAAAGGTGTTCAGGTTGATCTCGCCACTTCGGATGGGGTGGAAACTCTGATGCAGGTCATCGAACAGCTGGGCCGACCGGTGGAGGCCGCAGCCATCAACGCTGGAGTCGGTGTTTCCGGTGCCTTCAGCGATACGGAACTGCAGGACGAAATCAACCTCATCCATTTGAATGTCGTCTCCGCGGTTCACCTCGCCAAGCGACTCGTTCCGGATATGAAGGCACGGGGCAAAGGGCGCATCCTTTTCACATCATCCGTGGCTGCCTCCACGCCAGGCCCTTATCTGGCGACTTACGCCGCATCGAAAGCCTTCCTGCAGTCCTTTGCGGAAGCCCTGCGTTATGAATTGAAAGGCACGGGCGTGACCGTGACCTCACTGCAGCCAGGCAGTACGGAAACAGCCTTTTTCACCCGTGCAGGCATGAGCGATACCAAGGTCGGAACGGAATCGAAAGATGATGCCAGGGAGGTGGCACGCGAAGGCTTTGCGGCGCTGATGGAAGGCCGGGATGCCGTGATCGCGGGATCCTTCAAGAACAAGGTTCAGGCCATGCTGGGCCGTATTCTGCCCCAGAAAATGGGAGCGGCTGTGCAGGCCCAATATAATAAACCTGGGTACGCACGGAACCAGCTGACCAGCGCCGAAACTCATAATTTTTCGTCGTGGAATAGGCCGAAGCATCACAATGTTTCGGACACCGAACGCCTCATTTCCATCGCCCTGGGGACAGCGGCTGTGGCCCGAAGTTTGTTCGGGAAAAAACGAGGCTCCTTCAGCCGTTTGACCCAGGGGGTCGGTGGTGCAGGGCTGCTGTATCGGGGTCTGACTGGTTATTGTCCCGTGTATGAAAAAATGGGCAAGGCCCCGATACAGGCGGCGCCCCGGCGTATGCTGCTGAACTTTGAAAAGTCGATCGTGATCAATAAATCCCTGGATGAAGTGCGCTCGGTTTTGGGCGAAAATGATCCGGTCTGGCAAAATTCCGATAGCACGCTCTTTCCGATCAGCGCCGGCGGCCAGATCTGGGATCTGCGATTGAAGGAGTCGCATGACGGCAAGCGCACTTTTCTTTATGCATCCCCTTCCAACGAGGAGGGCTATCAAATCCGGGGCGGACGTCTGCATATGGCCGCCATGAAACAGGCTCTCGATCACGAAATGCGGCGCCTCAAGGCCCTGCTGGAAACCGGCGAAGTGCCCACCACGGAAGGGCAACCGCATGGGCGTCGCAGTGCGACCGGCCAGGCCGTGGAGGAAATCTCCGGCAGCATCCAGGACCACCTGCAGAAGGATGGGACGAACCTTTCCACTGGCCGGGAGGCCTCGCTATGAAAGCACTGTGCTGGCAAGGAACCAACCATGTGGCGATCGAGCGTGTTCCGGATCCACGGCTCATCAATCCACGCGATGCGATCATTCGCGTCACCAGCACAGCCATCTGTGGTTCCGATCTTCACCTCTATGGGGGCAAGGTTCCCACGTTGATGCGCGGCGATATCCTGGGTCACGAATTTATGGGTGAAGTGGTCGAACTGGGGTCTGCGGTCAAAAACCTGAAGATCGGCGACCGGGTGGTCGTGCCGTTCAATATCTCCTGCGGCAGCTGCTTTTTCTGTGAACGCAAAATGTTTTCCGCCTGTGATAATTCCAATCCCAATCCTGCCCTGTCGGAGCTGGGCATCGGCCAGGCCTGTGCGGGGCTCTTCGGTTACACTCACATGTGCGGTGGTTATGCCGGAGGTCAGGCCGAATATGTGCGCGTGCCCTTTGCCGATGTAGGACCTCTGGTGGTGCCTGATGATTTAAGCGATGAACAGGTTCTCTTTCTTTCCGATATTTTTCCAACAGGTTATATGGCAGCGGAAAACTGTGATATCGAACCCGGACACGTTGTGGCTGTTTGGGGTGCGGGACCTGTCGGGCAGTTCGCCATCCGCAGTGCTTTCCTGCTGGGGGCGGAACGGGTGTTTGCGATCGACCGTTTTCCTGAACGTCTTGCCCTCGCAAGCGAGGCTGGAGCGGAGGTCATCAATTATGAGAACGAGGACGTCTACGAGTATCTCCAGGAAGCTACGGGTGGACAGGGTCCAGATGCTTGTATCGATGCGGTCGGCATGGAGGCCGAAGGCCATACGATCGATGCATTCATGGACCAGGCCAAAGCGATTTTTCGCGTCCAGCCGGATCGTGCACACGCGCTACGGCAGGCCATTCGCAGTTGCCGCAAGGGTGGTGTGGTATCGGTCCCGGGCGTCTATGTTGGGTTGATCGATAAATTCAATTTTGGAATGGCCTTCAACAAAGGGTTGAATTTCAAGATGGGGCAGACGCATACGCACAGGTACATGCGGCCGCTCCTGGAACGCATTCAGAATGGGCAAATCGATCCCTCGGTGGTCATCAGCCATCGCATGTCGCTGGATGAGGCCCCTGAAGGTTATAGGATGTTCCGCGACAAGCAGGAAGCCTGTACGAAGATTGTCATGCACCTGCACTGAAGTTAACGGCAACGGGATCGCGTCCCGTTGCCTTTTTCATCAGACCGGCGGTTGCGGCCTGCGTTCCCGTGACCAGAAGCGATAGACCTGCAGGGCTTCGATAAACCTCTTGCTCAACTGCAATCCATGCGATCCCAGCAGCAATCCATCCCGAGCCACGGTTTCTCCCGACTCCAGTGCTTCCGGGGGCAGGCTATTGCCGAGTATCCGCAGCAAGCCTGCCCCTTCCAGAAGAGCCCGTGCTTCGCCGGCCAGACCCACCGCTTTGCAGTGGCGCCAGGCTTCGGCGATGAAATGCAAGGCACGGGGTTCGTCCTGCAGGACGCGAATACTGTCCTCACCACCGGGAACAAAGACCGCATCAAAGAGCACGGAGCTGGCCGTTGCGAAGTTATAGTCCGCGTTGATTTCCTCGCCTTTGTTATTCACCATGATCCCCAGATGCGTGCCGACGATCCTGGCCTCGGCCTTGTGTTCCGCCAGGGCGCTGGCCAGTGCGGAATAGGCCGCTCCATCGAAACCATTACCAACCAGGACGGCAACCTTCAGGGTGGCGATGCCGGGATTGGGCTGCCGCAGCATGCTGAGAGTGGGGGACTCCGGAAGGTCCCAACGGGTCGGCAGGGACATATACTGATCAAATTGCGCCACCGTGGGAACAGCATGGTTCACATCCGCATCATAGAGCGGTATCGGATCCATGCCGAGTCCCTCGCCAACCGTTTTCGCCAGACCTTCATCGATGCGCAGGAGGAGCCCAAGCATGCGGGCCCGGATGGACAGCGTTTCCACCTTGCCGAGTTCGTATTGAAACGCCTGGGCGATGTGATTTTTTTCCACCGAGGTCTGACTCACATAGAACTGCCGAGCCTGGCTGAAGTGATCAAAGAATTTGGGAGCGCGCATGCGGCTTTTGACGTCGGCCACCGGCTCCGGGAAACTTTGAAAGCCGCCCTCATTGGCTCTGGCCTGGAAGGGGCAACCGCCGCCGAGCGCGTTGGGCTGATAGGCAACCCGTCCACTGTTGATCGTGTACCGCATGGCAGCATCACGCTGGTTGTTATGCACCGGATTCACGGGCCGGTTGATCGGCAATTCACTGGAATTCGGGCTTCCGAAGCGGTTCACCTGCGTGTCGGAGTAGGCGAAGAGACGGCCGGCGAGCAGGGGATCCGGGCTGAAATCAATGCCGGGCACCAGGTGGCCTGGATGAAAGGCGACCTGTTCGGTTTCCGCGAAAAAGTTGTCGGGATTGCGATCGAGGACCAGACGTCCGACCCAGGTGATGGGCACCAGTTCCTCGGGGATGAGTTTGGTGGCATCGAGGATATCAAAATCAAAGCCTTCCGCGTCCTCTTCCGAGAAGAGCTGCAGACCCAGCTCCCATTCCGGGTAGTGTTCCTTGGCAATGGCATCAAAGAGATCGCGACGGTGAAAGTCGGGATCCATGCCATTGATTTTCACGGCTTCATCCCACAAAACGGAATGGAGGCCTTGGAGGGGTTTCCAATGGAATTTGGCGAAGGTCGCCTGGCCTTTGTCATTGATCATACGGAAGGTGTGAACGCCAAAGCCTTCCATCATCCGATAGCTGCGCGGCAGAGCCCGATCCGACATGAGCCATTGGATCATGTGCATGGACTCGGGCATGAGCGAAATGAAATCCCAAAAGGTGTCGTGGGCCGTGGAAGCCTGGGGTATTTCGCAGTGCGGTTCAGGTTTCATCGCGTGCACGAGGTCGGGAAATTTCATGGCATCCTGGATAAAGAAGACCGGCATGTTCTGGCCCACAAGGTCGAAGATGCCGTCCTCGGTATAAAACTTGACCGCAAAGCCGCGCACATCACGGACCAGATCCGGAGAGCCGCGAGAGCCGATCATGGTTGAGAAGCGCACAAAGACCGGAGTTTTCTGCTGCGGACTCTGCAGAAAGCCTGCTTTGCAGATGTGGCCGAGGGGTTTATGGACCTGAAAGTAACCGTGGGCACCGGCTCCGCGGGCGTAGACCACGCGTTCCGGGATGCGTTCATGGTCGAGATGCTGGAGTTTTTCCTGCAGATGAAAATCCTCGAGCAGGGCCGGGCCGCGTGGCCCGGCTTTTAAGGAACCTTGATCGTCTGTGATCGGCAGGCCCTGATTGGTGGTCAGAACCGAGTTTTGATCATCCTGGGTCGTGTCGGACTGATGGGATGTTTTTCGCATGGGTACCTCCGCCCCTTGGTGGGAATGCGGAGTATGAAGCAAAAAATATTCCTGGATTCATGGTCGGACTGGCGCTTGGCAGAAGGCGCCAGCTTACGCATGCTCAAAAACTCCAGCCCAGATAGAACCTGAGTAAAGTGGTTTGAGGTTGTTTCGCCTCGTCGCGAAAGGTTCTTGCGCTGTTTGATGTTTCACTAAAAGACGTGGGGTCAGTGTAGGACTCACTGGTCGAGATGGGCTGCAAATAACCCAACCAGCTTGTTCCGAGTGTGAAATTTTCCCACTGCCATTGGTTCCCGATTTGAACCATCATGGATAGCTTGGTGTAGTGGCCCAGGTCGCTCGTCAGGTTTTCCGCGCTGGATAGAATATCCTTGGAAATCCTGAATTCCCCGTTGACCTTCGCCAGGTCCAGCCCGCCCTCCACATAGAACGAGTCGGTGAAGAACTCCTTGTAGCTCGCGGCAATGGCCGAACCTTTCAATTCGGTGGTGACGCCGACAAAATAAAGATCGTGGCCGTCCACATCGCGATCCGCTTTCTCATTGATACTGCCGGTAAGGTTCATAAGGGAAATTGTCACGACCGATTTGGGCTGCAGGAAATAGCTGGCGGCCAGGGTGCCTTCCAGGAAATTGCCGGTTCGGATCCCGACACCGGCCGTGATGCTGTATTTCAGATTCGAACGCAGCGTTTCATGGCTCGGAGCGCCTCCAGAGTCCTGGCCGAAAGCTGCCACTTCCCCTAGCAGCAGAAGAGGGAACAGAAACATTTTCCTCATTAATAACCTCTTGGAATACAACGGTAGATTGGATTCGAGGCGTTTCGGCATTTTTGGTGAAAAACTTAAAGATGTCGGTGGGTAAGAGATAGGTCGGGGGTCATGATTACAGTCGGTTTCATGTCCCCCGTGCCGGAGGGTTAAGTAAACTTTACGGCCAGATCACGTGACCTGGGTAACCCGCAATCTCTTTCTCTGGCCATTGGGCAGCGGCCACGTGATCTCCTGTTCAACCCCCAGCCCAATCAGGGCGCTTCCTATGGGAGCGAGGATGGAAAGTTTCCCCTCTTCAATATTCGACTCCCAAGGGTAGGATAGGCGAACCTTGGAAACCTGTCCCGTATCCAGATCCACGAATTGAACGCGTGAGTTCATCGTGACAACATCCGGAGGCATTTTTTCGGCTTCCACAATGTCCGCGCGAAGCATCTCTTCTTCCAGCAGTTGAGTTGTTTTGATTTCCGCTGCGCCGAGTGAATCGAACATGACGATTAAGTTATCGTAGTCTTTGTCGGAGATGCGTATGGTATTCTCATTCCTCATGAGCTGGCTCCTTTCTTTCGGTCTCGTTTCGATGTATCCCATGAACCCCTTTATAGTCCTTATATTGAATGGGCGCCAATATATAAAATCAATGGCGTCGATGGAGTTTCTCAATGGGGGTATTCAGGTAAATAATTCTTTAAAGCCCGATAGGCAACAGCTTAAGCCTCCTAGGCTCTGGATTGTAAAGAGGTTTCTCACGTGCATACGTCCTGGCGTCATTACTTACAATAACGGAAGGTTGTCCTGTCGTGAAATCTTCCGATGAAAGCATGCGTCTTTAGAGACGTCTGGAATTATTATTATTTGGTCAAGCAGCAAGGGTGCCATGCAATATAGCGTCTTATACTCGTTGTTTCTTGCCATCTTCTGCGCGTTTTATTCCCAATCAAGTCTGGCCCAGACCGACATTATTTTAACAGATAGAGCTTTGCGGTATGAACCTCATGCAGGTGAAATCGCCTACTTTAAAGACCGCGCGAATTTTGAAACCAGGTTTTGGCGCAACAAGAAGTTTATGGCTCGATATCACGAAATGAAATCACCTCAGCAAAAGGCTTCCTTGGTCGAAAAATTTTACCAGGATATGTTTGAGAAACATGATAGTTTGAGTATCGATGAGGTTATGAGAGCCAAGGACGAGCTGTTTCAAATCTCCGAAACGGCTATTCCTGGCATAAGTTTTACGGCGAACGTAGTCTGGTATCGCATCAACGTCTCGTACCTCGGAAGTCTGGAAAGGCGATATTTTTTCATGGCCGAAGGTTTCTTTCGTCACATGGAAGTCTATGTCGTGCATGATGGGAAAGTCATTCAGAGGAATCTGACCGGTTCGTTCTATCATCCCAGTACCAGGGACGTGTTCGACTGGGGAAACGAATTCGGTGCCCCCATTACTCTGTCGCCTGAAAAAAGGAACATCACAGTTTATTTTAAAACCCATAGCGACGGAACCGTGAATCTTTTTAATTTTAAGATTTATAGCGAAGGTGAATACACCCTATCGAAAAAGCATTGGTATATATGGCAAGCGTTTTATTTTGGTTCGTCTTTTGGACTCTTTATTTACCACTTGATCATTTTTCTTATTTCGCGCCAAAGAGTTTATGCTTTATACGCCTCATTCCTCGGCTGCTTTATTTTGGTTTTCTTGACCCTCAGAGGATTTGGTGTTGTCCTTCATGATTATTTCGGAGGTATCCACGTCTCATTGTCATTCAACACCGCTGGCTACGCATGCCTCCTGCTCTTTCTTCTCTTCACACGCAACTTTCTGGGAACGAATAAGCAGTATAAACGCAGCGACTGGTTCTTGAGGGGCTTGGCTGTTTTGACTTTTATCATGTGGGTTGGCAGTTTCTGGCAGTCCGAAGTCAATGGTACGAACGCGCTCAATATTCACATGATTGTCTGCGGTCTTATTCTGCTTTGCCTCGCATGCATGCTTGTAGCCAGAGGCAACCGGAACGGAATTTTGTACCTCGTTGCTTTCTCACTCACGATCACGGGATTTATCATATACACCCTTTCGTCAAGACGATTCCTCCCCCACAGCTTTTTTGCAGAAAACGCAGTTCAGGTGGGTTCGTTCCTTGACGCCATTCTCCTATCCGTGGCCCTGGGCGACAAAATCAGAGTCCTCATCCAGGAACGGTACGAAGAGGCCAAGAAAAAGAACCACGCCTACAATCAGCTGGGCAAGGTGTTTTACCCCCATCAGATCCATCAGATCGAATCAGGCCGCAACCTGGAAGACACCATGCCGACCGGTCCAGGAGAGGGCTGCGTGATCTGCTTCGATATCATCGGCAGCTCGAAAATTCAGCATGTCAAGGTCAAGGATCTCTTTCGCAAGGTTTTTCTGCGCTGCTACGAACATATTATGGAAGGCTATGACGTCAACGAGCTGATGTCGAATGGCTATCGCATCAAGGAAATGGGGGATGGTTTCCTTTGCAGTGTGGGCTACCCCTTTAAATCGAGGAACCCATCAACAGCTCATGGTGCCCTTGAGCTTGCCTATCGATTCGCTCAGGTTTTTCAAGAAGAGATCAGCACTCTGGATTATGATGAGCCCATCCACTGTGGCATTGGAATTGCCGCGGACTCCATTTCGGGCTTCTATCCTGAATCCGGCACCAAGGAATATGATCTTTATGGTCGAGCGATCATCCTGGCCACTCGGTACGAGGGGATGCGGAAAATCATCCTCAAGGATAAGGAACCGGCGAGCATTCTCATTCTGCAAGAGCGCGTGTATAAGAGCCTAAGCAAGGGGGAACGCGAAGACTTTACCGTTTTCGATCTTATCGAGCAGAATGTTGTCGTGCGGGATGACCCTGCCGCGTCCAAACTTTACTATCGGTTCCTGGATTCATCCTATGCTCACGAGAAGGTCAGGTTGCGTAAGGTTGGATGATTCCGGCCCTGGTCAAGGCCGGATCGCAATCAACTGCGGGGCTTTTTCCTGGCAGGTCTGCTGGCCAAGGTCTCGGAAAGCTTTTGGTCCAACACGGCTCGCAGATCCATGACATGACCATTCACCTCGACGATATTGGAAACGAAGCGAACGCCATGGCTGTAGTCCGCATATTCCGCCCCGTGAATCGTTGACAGCGGCTGTATGGGTTGATTGCGGTCCATGTGCCAGCCATAGATGGCGATAGCCTGAGGCTTCGCGAGCAAGCGCAGGCTCTGGACCACATCCTTCTTATGGCCTGCGACGAGCATCCCGGGTGTCCCTCCACTCTCTTCGATTTGGTTCTGCACCAGCCTGTTGTGCATTTGAAAGTATTGCACCGTGGTCATCGCGCGTCCGCTGGGCAGGGCGGTGGGTTTGAGTTTGAGTTGAGCCTGGGTATAGATGTCATCGACCATGTCTGTGGTGGGAATGCTGAGATTGAGCTTCCTGGCCAGAATTCGGATGCTATACAGATTCAGGGGTACCCGCACAAAGTCGTCGTTTGTACCGATCGACAGGTAGTCGGGAAGAACCCAGTAGCGAAGCTTTTGCCCTTGGTAAGGGCCTGATGTTATTGTGCTTTCAACAGGCACCAGGGTTCTTTGGAATTCAGGGATATTGCCCGTCAAAACTTCTTTGATGATCATTTTCTCGCGTAAATATTGAGGCACATGTTTGATCTTCTGAATGAACTGGGTCCCTGTGAGCGCGTTGCCTGGTCGTTCGGGAAGGCCGAGAAGCTGTTCGCTTTCGCGGGATCCCATGGCCAAGGCTGTGTGGGAGGCGAGGAGCAAGGTCAGGAGTATCTTGAAGTTCATTGCGTATTCCTCTAAATGGATGCCAAGTGTCCTTCTGAGCTTTGGAATTCGTCTCTATTGTGTGCCCGATTCCTATAAAGTTCATTTCGCCCTGAAATGGGCTCGAATTAATATGTCTGGGAACAGCTGGCATCATGAGGTTTTGCGACCGTCACTTTAGATTTTCCGTGAGATCCAAGGACGTGATCCCGGTATATTTTGTTGAATCTTGCGGCGCGTGCCTTGGGAAGTTCAAGGGTTCTGGACAGGCGGGTATGACTTGGCAGGCTGACAGCCATGCATTCCATCATGGCTGACGGCTCCAATCGTTCAGCGTTTCAGATCATGGGCTTGAATTTCACGATCCATATTGAAGGCTCGAAAGCAATGACTGTGATGATCATCCTGCCAGTCGGCTACGGGTATCATCACACGCCCACCTGATGGATCCTGCCAATGGTTCTGGTAGAGACGTTCGCAGTCCTCTCCACTGACTTCACCATAGGCAAGGTCCAACGGATCAGATAGTCTGGCGATCTTCAGCTGAGTTGTAATCGCGGTTTTGGGGTCGATGCCCATTTCATGCAGCATCTCCAGGGATTGCTCATCGGCCTCCTGCTCCGTTGTGTAGTAGACAAGCTGCCGGTCGATGGCTTCCTGAAGGACCTGATGGGCTTCGGCCTCCTGACTAGCCCTCGTCTTTGGATATTCAGTTTGGATAAAGTCGTAGACGTCGCGCACCTTCTGGAATTGCGCCAGAGGGATGCCCAGGGCTGCGAGAGCCCCATCGCCGACATAAGAGGGCATGAGTTCAAGCAACCAGCGGGCCACGCCGCCTTCCGCGAAGGCTTTTTCTGTCAGAAAAAGCTCGGACGTGCATGAGGTCAGAAGTTCCTCATAGCGGCGGTAGTGCATAAGGTTGTCCGCCTTCAAAGGAACGGCGGGGAATCCTGCCAGCTGACTGCTGATGAGAGGATCATCAAAAAATTGCTTCAGGTGATAACAGGGCTTCTCGCACGGCCTTCCGTCGAATATCTCCTTGCGGCACTCAGCTTCGTAAAAGAGTTTCGACGTATATTTTGTGAATTCAAAGAGGATGGAGTGCCAGGCCTGTCCCTCCACGGCATGGAGGTTCATCAAGTCAGCTTTCTGCTGCGACGCTTTCCAGAGCTTTTCCCCGAAGGCGGCCAGACTTGGGTCAGGGGCGGGCTTCTGCTGGCTGTTATGCGGGCCAAGCTGATAGAAAAAATAATAGAGCCCAGGATCAGCATTGCCGTGGCTCATATAGTAATGGCTGAGCTCATGGGCCAGAACGCTGACGACCTCGTGCTCATCCAATTGCTGGAGAAGACCGGAGTTGACCCATACGATGGAACTGGTCTGCGCCACCATAAGCTTGCTCGCGCTGCCGATGCTTCCCGGGCCCGCAGCCAGATAGAAATCGCAGCCCTTTTCCGCGATCACGGTCTGCTCCTCGAAGCGTATCGTGCATCCTCTGTACGGCTGGAGCCACCAGGACAGCAGTGACTTCTGCTGATCATGAGTCAGATCAGTCTCGATGCAGAAATCGCCGAAGACCTTCATATCCCGAACCCTGCGGTCGAGTAACACGGAATTTGCTGCTGGTCCTGATGAACCTTCAAAGCGTAGAGCAAAGTCGAGGCATGCGGGCACCGCGCTGACCATGGCGTTGACTTCAGGTTGATTCAGGACCTTGGCCTGTGGCTTGGGAGCCCAACGTAGCTGGTCCGGATAGCGGGCCCGTAAGGCGGCATCCATTCGGTCCAGCCAGCCCTGAAGCTTTTGCACCTCAGGTTGATCGTCGGCCAGGATCAGGGACGGACTGGCATCCGCACCAAACATGGCTTGCGCGAATCGTCTCAACTCGTCCTCGTTCAGGACCCGCCATTGCCCGCTGTCCGTGCTGTTCACCGGCTGCTTCAGATTATGTTTGAGATTTGATGGAGGTTCCGCGCAACCCGATGCAGCCAGGACCAATGCGGCCATACATAACATTTTCATGTGATTCACTCTCCTCTGTCGTGGACGTGGGAGAGTGCTTACCATTATTGGAAATGAAAATCATTATCAATTCTAAGCGACTTTATGGCTCAATTCCCGACCACGAGTCTCGGGCAGGGTCAGGGCACTCATCGTGACCAGCAGGTAGGCGCCTGCCGCCATATAGCCAATGGAAACACCAAGAGGCATGGTCTCACTCATATAGCCAACCAGGGCCGGACAAATGGATCCTGCCGCGCGACCGAAGTTATAGCAGAAGCCTTGACCGGAACCTCGCACCCGGATGGGAAACAGCTCGCTGAGATAGGCTCCCATTCCCGAGAAGATGCCTGATAGGAAAAAACCAAGAGGAAAACCGAGGATGAGCATCATCCCATCCGTAATCGGAATCTGCGTGTAAGTCACGATCAGGATACCCGCGCAGCTGGCGAACAGCATAAAGCAGCGCAGGCGGCCGATGCGATCGGAGAGCCAGGCACCGGTCAGGTATCCCAGGAATGATCCAAGAATTAACACGAGAAGATAGCCACTGGTGTTGAGTACGGAGAGGTGACGTTCATTTTTCAGGTAGGTCGGAAGCCAGGTGGTGACGGCGTAGTATGCGCCCTGCATGCCCGTAGCAAGTAAGCTGGCGCGCAAGGTGATGCTCAGCAGCTGAGGCGAAAAGATTTCCAGAAAGCTGCCTTCATCGCCATCGCTCCTGGTTTTGGCCTTATGGTCCCGATAGATTTCCGGTTCCTTGATATGGCGCCGAATATAGAGAATCAGGACAGCGGGCAACACGCCGATTCCAAACAGCACCCGCCATGCCAGCTCCGGTGGAATCAGGGAATAGATAATCCAGAACGCGAGAGCAGCCGCTCCCCAGCCAATCGCCCAGCTGCTCTGCACAAGACCAACAGCTTTTCCGCGATGCCGCGCCTGAATCATCTCGGCGACCAGAATGGAGCCCACGGACCATTCTCCGCCAAAACCCAGGCCCTGCATGGCTCGGGTGAAAAAAAGCTGCTCATAGGAATTGGTAAAGCCACTGAGAAAGGTAAAAAAGGAAAACCAAAGGACCGTGAGCTGCAGGATCCGAACACGGCCGTATTTATCCGCCAACACACCCGCGCCCCAGCCACCAATGGCTGAGGTTATCAAAGTTCCCGTTGCAATGTATCCGGCCTGAGCCTTGGTCATGCCCCATGCGAGGATGAGTGTCGGGATAAGCATGGTATAAATCATATAATCAAAGGCATCCACTCCATAGCCGGCAAAGGCCGCGATGAGCGTCTTGCGTTCATCCTTGCTGGTTTTCCTGATCCACACGAAAAAACTCCTTTTCCATTGAGTCACCCTATAGGACGACCATAGCCACCAGCACCAGGGGTCTCGATGACAAACACATCCCCCGGCGCCATCTCAATACGAGCGCATCCTGCAAGTTTTTCGATCTGTCCGCCCTGACGTTCCACCCAATTCAGACCAATCTGTCCATCAGCGCCACCTTCCGCTCCCCGGGGGGCGTGGACCCGATTGTTGGAAAGGATCGATGCCGTCATGGCTTCGAGAAATCGAATGCGCCGCACTCCACCGTTGCCACCTTTCCAGCGGCCCGCACCTCCCGAGCCCTGACGAATCCGATATTCCTCCAGCAGCACGGGAAATCGCCACTCCAGGACCTCGGGGTCGGTGAGCCGCGAGTTCGTCATGTGAGTCTGCACCACATCCGTCCCGTTAAAGCCGGATACGATCGTTCCATCCTTGCCCCGCACGACGCCGGCCGCCGACCCGCCCGAGATCGTTTCGTAGTATTGATAGCGACCATTCCCGAATGTGAAGTTATTCATGGTTCCCGGGCTTTCACTCATCACGCGGAGCGCCCCATACAAGGCCTGCGTGATGCACTGGCTCGTCTCGACATTCCCTGCCACAACCGCTGCCGGATAGCGTGGGTTGAGCAGGGAACCCTCTGGCACAATAATATGAAGGGGCTTCAAACAACCTGCGTTGAGGGGAATGTCCGCATCCACAAGCGTGCGGAACACATAAAGAACGGCTGCCACTGCGATCGACCGGGGCGCATTGAAGTTGGTTGGCAACTGTCCGGACGTGCCGGTGAAGTCGATGGTGGCCGCGCGGTTCACGCGATCCACTCGGATCCTGACTTGAATCCTGGCTTCGCCTTGGTCGAGACGGTATTCATAGTCGCCATCCTCCAGGGCGGTGATCACACGGCGCACGGCCTCTTCCGCATTATCCTGAACATGCTGCATGTAAGCCTTCACCACGTCGAGTCCCCAATGCTCGACCAGCTTGTACAATTCCTCAACTCCTTTGGCATTGGCTGCGACCTGGGCCCGCAAATCCGCCAAATTCTGATCGATGTTCCGGGCAGGCCACCGGCCGGAAGCCAGGACGGCCCGGGTTTCCGCTTCGCGATAGCGGCCGCCGTCGATCATTTTGAAGTTGTCGAACAGTACACCTTCCTCATGAATTTCCTTGCTGTCGGCTGGCATGGAGCCGGGTGTGATGCCGCCAATGTCGGCATGATGACCACGCGATCCAAGATAAAATAAGACGTCCCGTTGGAATTCATCGAAGACCGGCGTGACGACCGTGATGTCTGGCAGGTGAGTGCCGCCGTTATAGGGTGCATTCAGCACAAAGACATCGCCCGGCTTGATCGTTCCCTGATTATCGCGGATCACCATCCTGATGCTTTCGCCCATGGAGCCGAGATGAACAGGCATATGGGGAGCGTTGGCGATGAGGTCTCCCTTGCCATCAAAGATTGCACACGAGAAATCGAGCCGCTCTTTGATGTTGACGGAGTGAGCTGTATTCTGGAGGCGAAAGCCCATCTGCTCGGCGATGCTCATGAAGAGATTATTAAACACCTCGAGCAGCACAGGATCAGCCTGGGTATCTCTCACGGAGTTCTTTGGCCTGGCTTCGCTGCGAACGAGCATAAGACTGTCCTGCCTGACAGTATCCGCTTGCCAGCCAGGCTCGACCACGATGGTCTGATTTTTTTCGACGATAATCGCTGGGCCGGATACCATATCGCCTGGCCTCATGGCCTCCCGCTGATAGAGAGGGGCATCATGCCAACGCCCGCCCGAAAACATTCGCACAGAGGCCGCGGGACGGAGCGCCGAATCGCGAGGCGGCAGGGCGAGCATTACCTCACCGACGGATTCTCCGGAGAAAACGGCCTCCACCGAAACCGCCTCGATGATGATCGACCTGTTTTCCATGAGAAAAGCAAATCGCTTGCGGTAAGCGTTTTCGAAGGCCGTTCGCATGCTCTCAATAGTTCCTTTGTTGACCACCAGGGCCGTATCCGTGCCTTCATAGCGAAGATGCACGCGATGAATCACCTGGATACGCTCCGGTGCAACGCCTTGACCAGCAAGCTCCGCGATGGCGTCTTCCGAGAGGCTTTCCAGGATTGTGGATACGATCGGCATCACGCTCGGATCGAGAGTTTGTTCAATCGCTTTTTCCCGCGTGGACGTTTGATCCGCCAAACCCATGCCATAGGCTGACAGAACGCCTGCAAGGGTATGGGACAGAATACGTTTCATGCCGAGCGCGTCGGCCACCATGCAGGCATGCTGCCCTCCGGCGCCTCCAAAAACGGCCAGAGTATATTCGGTAACGTCATGACCCCGTGCCACCGAGATCTGTTTGATGGCATTGGCCATGTTGAGGGTTGCAACCTGAACGAAGCCTTCTGCCACTTCCTCAGGGGTACGCATCGTGCCGGTCGCGACCGCGATCTCCTCAGCCAGCTGCCGGAATTTCGCGCGCGTCGTGTCCACGTCGAGAGGTTGATCAGCCTCAGCCCCGAACACGTTTGGAAAAAAGTCGGGCTGAATCTTGCCCAGGATGACATTGCAATCGGTGACAGCCAGCGGCCCACCGCGTCGGTAGCAGGCTGGCCCTGGATTTGCACCCGCTGAATCGGGTCCGACCCGATAACGTGATCCATCGAAGTGAAGAATGGAGCCTCCACCCGCAGCGACGGTGTGGATGGAGAGCATGGGGGATCGCATGCGGACGCCGGCGACCTGGGTTTCAAAGGATCGTTCGAGATCCTGAAGACTCGAGCCTGCGAAGTGAGAAACATCCGTCGACGTTCCCCCCATATCGAAACCAATAATCCGCTCGCAGCCCGCATTCAGGCTTGTGCGTACAATGCCGACGATACCCCCGGCAGGTCCGGAAAGGATGGCGTCCTTGCCCTGAAAACAGCGGGCATTGGTCAGACCGCCGCTCGATTGCATGAACTGCAAATCCACACCGGGCAGTTCCGATTCGACCTGCTCGACATAGCGATGCAGAATCGGTGATAAGTAAGCATCAACAACGGTCGTATCACCGCGTGATACAAGCTTCATTAAGGGCGAGACACGGTGGGAGACACTGATCTGCGAAAAGCCGATCTCACGGGCCTCACGCTCGAGTTCCTCTTCGTGAGCCGTATAACGATAACCATGCATGAGCACTATGGCAAGCGCACGGATCCCCTGCCGGTAAACGGCGCGAAGCGCGGCCCGGGCGGCATTCTTATCAAGTTCAACAAGAACGTCACCGTGGGCGCTGATCCTTTCGTTGATTTCAATGACATGACTGTAGAGCAGTTCGGGCAGTACGATGGAACGATCGAAGATGCGTGGCCGGGCCTGGTAGGCAATGCGTAAAGCATCGTGAAAGCCCCGCGTTATCGCGAGTGCCGTCGGTTCCCCTTTGCGCTCGAGCAGCGCATTGGTCGCGACGGTGGTCCCCATTTTGATCCCGCTGATGACATCGCTCCACCTCCCTGTGCTTTCTGTGATTCCGGCGTGAATTTTCAGTAGGTACCGAACGCCTGCCACGGCTGCATCGCGATACTGCTCAGGGTTTTCGGACAGGAGTTTGTGTGTGACAAGGAAACCGTCTGGGTGTTTTGCGACAATATCGGTGAAGGTTCCGCCGCGGTCGATCCAGAATTGCCATTTGCCCATTGGAAACCTTTCGCAGTTCAACATGTCGTACACAGGGTTGCGCCCTGGAAGATGCCGGGAGGGCGCTACCGAGGTTGTAAGCCTGGAGATCCGGAATTGTCAAAAGAGAATTGTTCGGAGAACGAAGGAGGGGTGGCGTTGGAACGTGTGGAGGAGGCCGCGTCAGGCTGATAAACAAATCACAAAGCTTGCCCCCTGATTCACTTGATCATCCAGGTAGATCACGCCTCCATGGGCTTCCACGATATTCTTGGCGATATAGAGCCCAAGACCCGTCCCCTGCTCCTTGCCCTCGGTGACGAGGAAATCGAACAAGGTATCTCGTAAACCGATGGGCACACCTGGTCCGGTATCACTCACACGAAGTTCGACACGGCCGTCATCACGCAGCCCACAGGATAAGGATATCTTTCCGCCCGATTCGAGGGCGTCCAAGGCATTATTGAGGAGATTCAGGAGTGCCCTTGTCATCTTTTCCCGGTCGATCAAAAGCGTCCCATGATAGTCGACCCGCATTTCACACTGAATCTGAGACGCCTCGGCTTTGACCTTGAAGGCATCGAATGCTTCCTGCAGAAATTCTTTGGCCTGGACGTCCTGGAGATTGTGAACCTTCTCACCACGCGCAAAAGACAGCAGCTCTTCCGCCATTTGCGAGCAGCGATCCGTCTGGCGTTCGATGACGGAGCACGATCGCGCCAGCTCTTCTTTGGAAAGGCCTTCCTGATTGCTCTTGCTGGCCATTCGACTGGCCAGGATCGTGATGGTGTTGAAGGGGCTGCGGAAATCATGAACAATCGCCGCCGCCAATCGGCCAATCTCGGCGAACTTATTGGCCCGTTCTCTTTCCTCAAGGAGCTTGTATTGATGAACGGACGATGAGATCTGCTGGGAAATAATCTCATGCAGTGAAGCCTCGATAGGCGTGACGGTCCGTTCTCTTGAGATGACCTCCAGGCAGCCGAAAGACGTCTGCCCACTTTTGCCGATTTCAAGGTTGAAGGTGATGTTTGCCAGGCGTTCGCCTTTCAACTTTAACAGTGCCTGAAGTTCCTTAAATGATAATCCGTTCGCAAAGTTCTTGATGGATTTTATGTTGCCCTGCCTGCGAGCCTTGGTGAGCTGCAGCAGATCATGAAGGTTGTAAGTCTTCTGGCCAATTTTTTCTCCCTCGGCGAACACATGGTATAAGGCCAGGTCGCGGTTTTCCACTAAATAGAAAACCAAATCCTGGCCATTGAAGAACTTGTGAAATATGTCAAAGCATTTTCCAAGATAGTCATCAATGCTCATGGCCTGACTGGAAGCCTGTTCGAGCCGGTAAACAAACTCGATGTCCTGGATCTTGAGTTCCAGTCTCTTCTGCGTGTTTTTCAGATCCTCGATGATTCTTTTCTGCTGGCCATACAGAAGGGACATCTCGATGGCCAGGGCAGCCTGGTTCGCAAAGGCCTGCAGGTAATCCAGGTCCTGTTCGGTAAATTTCCCATCCTTCTTGTTGATGAGCTCGAAGCTGCCAATGATTCTCTCGTCACTGGTGAACATGGGAACGGACAGAATGCTTTGCGTCAGGTATCCCGTTTGTTTATCAATGTCCCTATTGAAACGAATATCGCTGTAGGGATCATCCATGATGATCGCGTTTCCGGTCGTGACCGTATAGCCCGCGATGCCTGTATCCTTGGGGAACTTTATCATCTGGACACCCAGAGCCACCTTGGACCAAAGGCTCTTTCCATCCGTGTCGAGCAGGAATATGCTGCATCGGTCAGCTCGGATGGCTTTGATCGACTGCTTGGCCAGGAAGTCCAGAAGTCTGTCCAGGTCCCGGATTTCAGCCATGGCCTTAGCCGATTCGAGCAGAAATTGGAATTTGCGCTCGTATTCCTCAGTCTTTGGTTTTTCTTTCTTCAGGCTCATACGACCTCAGATATTGATCCGGTACGTTATATTAAGAACAAAATCAATGATCTGGTAATGACTTTTGTCGATGAAGTAGAGGAATTGAAAAGGAGGCAGATAATCCGACTCCATTTCCATCATGATGCCGGCTGACCTCTCGACCAGGTAGTATCCATATTTTTCGCGCTTCCAGCCCTGCTGACGTTGCTCAATCTGTGCTCCAACGAGTCCAAGCTTGAGAACTTCCGAGTTGCTGCTGGCAATCGGGTATTTCACTTCAGCAAAGAGGCCACGGGTATTGGTAATATGAGCGGCACCACCAGCCTCCAGGGAGAATTTCCAGGGGGACTGCCATTCATAGGCCAGGCCCATACCGGTCATAAAGGGAAGCAGGAGCTTCAGCGGGGCTGCCTTCTGGCGTTCCATCATAGGCTTTTTGGGGATTTCAATCGGAGTCGGTTCCTCGACGGCGTTCCTGCTCTCGTTGTCATTCGCAGTCCCGGAGGCTGGCGCGGACGATTCCTTCACCAGGAAATAGTTCACGGATTCTGGGCTTTTTTCCCAGCCTTCCAAAGCGATCGGAGACAGGGGAATATGCACGGGTTTACCCAGGGCATGAGCCAAGGCATCCTCCGTGTTCCGTCTGACCGTTCTTTTGTCGAGGGTTGAAGGGACAAGCATGTACCCCCAGCAGAAGCCACCATACATCCAAAAGGTCAGGGCGCAGCCGATGGATTTCCCATAATGGGTCGTGTTTTGAATGCTCGTAAAGCGGCCTCGGGCCGTTCCATCCTGGGTTTCGAATTCGCCGGTATAGCGGAAAGAGGCATGCGTGCACTGCATGAGGAGTGGGGTGAGTAAGGATATCGCAAGCCTCTTGTCCATAGTCTCCTCAGGATTCGGGTCCATGTCGTTTTTCGGAAGAAGGTGTGGAATCTGTAGGAGGATGGAAATAAAGCCATTTTGTCCTGATAACAAGGAGCCTGAAAGCCGCAGACTGCTCCCTGTCCAAGGAGCAGGAATTCCTTGTTAAACTCAAGGAATTTCACACTTTGACTACGCAGTTCTTCCAGTAACGTCCTTCGAGAGATTTATAGTACAAGCGAAATGGCTAACGAGCGGATCAGAGGAAAATTTGCATGGACACCCGGACCAGTTACCTTGCGAAGCCGACCATCGCAGGGAAATTCTTTGAGCTTCATGGCACTCCCTTTATTCTCAAAGGATGCACTTACGGCCCTTTGGAGCCGGATGCAGACAACAATGAGTATACGGATACGGACAAGCTTCATCGCGATTTTCTTCTCATGCGCCAGCACGGTTTTAACTTCGTCAGAATTCCTCATACCGTTCCTCTGCGTTCCGTGCTCGATATCGCGATTCAGTATGACCTTTATGTTATGGTCTCCCTCAGCTGCGAACACAGTCTTGACTTTGCGATGGATAGGAAGAAAAAGCGGAATGTCTTGAAAGAGATCGAGGCGATGGTGCGTCGTGTCAAGGGGCATTCGGCTCTCCTGGCCTATGCGTTGGGAAATGAGATACGCCCCGCTCAGGTTCGTTGGTATGGTCCACGAAAAGTGGAACGCTTTCTCAGGCGTGTGACCAGGACCGTTCGCAGCTTGGACCCATCGGCCTATGTTACCTATGTGAATTTCCCTACCACGGAATACCTGCAACTGAACTTCCTCGATTTTCTTTCTTTCAATGTTTACATTGAGGATCGCGAGCGTTACGCCGCCTATCTTCCCAGACTGCAGAACCTGGCGGGAGATCGGCCGTTGGTACTTTCTGAAACCGGCATGGATAGCCTGCAAGCTGGCGAAGCTCGACAAGCAGAAGTCCTGGCGTGGGCGCTTGAAGAATCCTACGCGGCCGGATGCGCCGGTGTCTGCATCTTCGCGTGGACGGATGAATGGTTCGTGAAACATCTGCTCACCGACTGGGCCTTTGGCCTGACACGAATCGACCGCAGCCCGAAACCGGCTCTCCAGGTTGTGGGGAGGATATTTCAAAATGTACCCTTCAAGCGGGACGATAACTGGCCTCTCATCTCTGTGGTTGTTTGCAGCTACAACGGCGCGAATACGATTGATCTGACCTTGCGTGCTTTATCCTGTCTCGCTTATCCCAACTATGAGGTTCTGATTATCGACGATGGCTCAACCGACGCGACTCCAGCGATGGTCCGACGCTATCCTTTTAAACTCATCTCCACCGCCAACCACGGCCTCAGTGCCGCGCGTAATACCGGATGGCAGGAGGCGCGAGGCGAAATTATCGCTTATCTCGATGATGATGCCTTCCCTCATCCTTACTGGCTCCACTTCATTGCGGATTGTTTCCGCCGCCACCCATGTTCGGCAGTGGGCGGACCGAATATGCCGCCTTTGGGGAAAAGTCTTGTCGCGGATGCCATTGCCCATGCGCCGGGTGGGCCAAAGGCCGTGCTCGTCACCGATACGGAAGCTGAACATATCCCGGGCTGCAACATGTGTATCCGTCGCGATGTTCTGCTGCGCCTCAAGGGTTTTGATCCCCAGTTCCGCGTCGCAGGTGACGATGTGGATATCTGCTGGCGGATTTTGGAAGATGGCGGAATGATCTGTTTTCACGCAGGAGCTTTCGTCTGGCACTTTGCGCGGCAGACGATTCCGAAATATTGGAAACAGCAGGCTGGATATGGCAAGGCTGAAGCTCTTCTCGAAGCGAAATGGCCAAACAAATACAATAACTATGGTCACTTGAGCTGGCGTGGACGGATCTATGGCAATGGCGTCCTGACTCCGATCTTCATGAAATGGTCCGTATACCATGGGGAATGGGGCCTCGCTCCGTTTCAGCTGAGGCAGTGGGAGACGCCGGGCTGGATTCCATCCTGGACCATCATGCCCGAGTGGTATCTCATCATCAGCACGTTTTTTGTCCTCTCGCTGGGAGGAATTCTGTGGCCACCCCTGAACCTGCTCTGGATTCTGGGCGCCGGCGCCCTTGCTGTCGCTTGTCTCAATGTCTTCAAGAACCTGAAGCTCATCAATTTCCGTCGTTCGCCCTTCTTCCAGGAGCGCCCTTGGTCCTTGAGACTTGTCACCGCGGCCTGCTATTTTCTGCAGCCTGTGGCCCGGCTCTACGGTCGCATCCGCTACCGCCTCAAACCCTGGTGGAAAAAACCCTTTCAATTCTACTGGCCCCTGCCGATCACGTTCGCTCATTGGAGTGATGAGTGGACAGTTCCGAGCCAGCGTCTCCAGCGCGTGGAGTCTGTTTTTCACCAGCAAGGATTCCTGGATCGACGGGGAGGGCCCTTTGATCGCTGGGATCTGCAGATTCGTGGTGGAATATTCGGAAAGGCTCGAATCTTCATCGCGATGGACAGCTACCATGCGCCCCAGATGGTTCGCATCAGGATCAAGCCCTTGCCCCGGTTGCCCGCTCTCCTGGCTTTAGGCTTTTTCGCCCTCTGTGCTCTGATCACACTGTTTTCGAATAACCAAAAGGTGGCGCTATTCTTCTTTACCATAGTGGTCCTCTTTGGTTTACTAACCTGTATCAATATCGCTGTTGCGGTTGGGGTAGCTCGTAAGGTTCTGAAGGAGTCACTTTGATGGGCGAAGGCAGAGGGAGCGGGTTGTTAAACCAGATACATGGGATGAAGCGCCTTCTCTCACTGACGCGACCTTACTGGAAATACTATGGGGCCCTGTTTTTTCTCAGCTTCCTGTCAGCTCCTCTGGCTCTGCTGGCCCCTTTGCCCTTATCTCTGGTCGCGGACTTCGTCGTCGGTTCACGACCCGTGGAGGGCAGCTGGCTGGCCCAGTTGCCATTTTCGATCGGCACATCACCCGAGACGCTGCTGCTCATCGCCCTCTTCATCATGATTTTCACAACCCTTCTGCAGCAGCTGGACAGTTATGGCAACTGGTTGCTCCAGACTTACCTGGGCGAAAAAGTCTCCATCGACATCAAACAGTTCTTTTTCCAACACATCCTTCATCTTCCACTGCAAAAATATCGGGATATTCATTCAGCCGATTATCTTTACCGCCTGCAGACCGATATCCCCGCTGTCACCTATATCCCGATCCAATGGATCATCATGGCAAGTTCGACCGTAACGGTTGGTGGCATGCTTTACGTCATGGCCCGACTTGATCTGCGTTTGGCCCTGCTCGCCATCGGTGTCCTGCCGTTTGTCTATATCTTTCTCAAAGTCTATGAGCCAAAGGCCAGGCTTGGCTGGAATGATTATAAGGAAATGGAAACCCACTTTCTGGCCTTCCTCAAGGAGGCGCTGGGAGCGGTTCTGCTCATTAAAGGCTACGGAATGGAGCGGACGAAAGCTGAAGAGCTGGGAAAAATCGGGAGGAAGGTGCTCGCGAAAAATATGAAAGCCATACTCATCGAATCGCTCTTCGGTGGGTTGATTGCATTGATTTTGGCTCTGGGAGCCGGGCTGGTCCTTTACGTTGGAACCCACGCCGTGCTGCGCGGGACATTGAGCCTGGGCCACCTGATCCTCGTTATGGGATATCTCATCCAACTCTACAAACCACTGGAAACCCTGGCGAAAAAGACCGCAAATTTGCAATCAGCCATGGTCAGCGCCCAGCGCATCTTCGCGATTCTCGATCTCAAGCCCGATCCTCTGTATCTCACGGGAGTAACAGAGAAGCAGGCGTTTCAAGGCGAGATTGAGCTGCAGGATCTCCATTTCCGTTATGCCGATCGCCTTCCCACTCTGGATGGTCTTAATCTCCGGATTCCTGCCGGTAACTTCATTGGAATCTCCGGATCGTCCGGTGTCGGCAAATCAACTCTGCTCCAGATTCTCCTGGGCCTGATCAAGCCGGATCGGGGCCTGGTTTATTTTGATGGCAGGCCACTGCCGGAGATCGGGGCCGAATCCCTGCGACAGCTGATATCCGTCGTATTTCAGGATACCGTCCTGTTCTCTGGCACCATTCGCGACAATATCGCGTTCGGTATGCAGAATGTTTCCAGGGATGAAGTGGAGAAAGCAGCCCAGGACGCCCATGCCCATGACTTCATCATGCAACTGCCCAAGGGCTATGACACGCATATCGGCGAAAGTGGCCTCAGGCTGTCCGGAGGCGAGCGGCAGAGGATTGCCCTCGCGCGGGCTTTTCTTCGAAACAGACCGATCCTCATCCTCGATGAACCCACCAGTGCCGTGGATCAGTCCAGTGAAAAGCTGATTATCGATGCCCTGCAAAAACTCGTGCAAAACCGTACCACGATCCTGGTCAGCCACCGCCTGGAGAGTTTCAAAAATTGCCAGCAGCGCTATGAACTGGTGGGAGGCAAGCTGGTCGCTCTCGGTGCATGATGCTGTAATAAAGAGAGCGAGCCGCAGGGTCATCACGGATGACGAACCCGCATTGTTCCAGTTCACAACAGAGAAACCCGGCCTGCCGACTGGAATCGAGTTCCCGGTACACCTGCTCCTGCAGAATCAGAATACTGGCAGGCGCCTGACCCTTCAGCAGAATCTTCCGCATGCCCTCATAGCGTTTGGCCAGAACAAGGGACTGACCATAGAGATCGTATTCCTTCGGTGGCGTCTCAGGATAGAAGCCACTGATCGGCCCGAATGCAATCCCGATCCCGCAGTGGATGGAACCCTGAGGCGCCAGACGGGAGGCTTCGGCGACAAAGGCCTGATAAAATTCTTCCGCCAGTTGCAAGGCTCCGTCGGCCAGGGAGCCCTCGGGATAACGGAATGGATAGCCCACGCTGCAGAGGAAGCCGTCGCCCATCTCCTTGACCCGATAGGCGCGCGCCATGAGTTGCTTGCCGTCATAGCCTTGAATCATGATCGCATTGCATCTTTGAAATACGGCACGGAACAGCTCCTTGCCCTTGCTCGCGTCAATTTTCGAACTTTCGATGATATCAAAACTGATCACAAAGGCCGTGGATGGGGTGGTCGGCATCGTCTCTTCGAGCTCGTTGCCTTTCCGAATCTGCTGGATCTGATGCCTGTAGAACACTTTCTCGAGCTGCTTGAAGGCATGCTGGATGGCCTGGTTTTTACTGCGTGACATGAGGGCAATAGGGATGAACGTCAAAAGTTGAAAGGCAATCAAGAGATAGCTGACATGTTCATCCGGGCCGATCGCGACATCCCAGGCTATCATGCCCAGGATCAGACTGAAAACATACAGGAGCCCATACAGGATTGTGTCCAGGAATCTGGCGCCGCCGAGATTGAAAAACATGAAACCGAAAACAAACCACAAAGGTGTGATGTAGGAGTTGAAGGCGTCCGGCAGGTCCGACACCATCAAAAGATTGCCGATCACACCGAGGCATGTCGTCGCAACAAAGGTCAGGTGTTTCAGAAGTATTTTCCGGGTCCTGCGTTCCGCGCTAAAGCGCATCGGAATGTCGAGGAGAAAGAGCATGGCAAATGGCAAGGACCAGATGAACTGCCAGCCGAGTATGGCCATGAAGTCAAGTTGATGAGGGGAGTTAAATATGTGACAGAGAAGCCGGGCCATGAAGGAAATCATGATCGCTGCAATCATGCCTGTGAACGTAAACAATGTGCGCACAGCGATCAATTTATTCGACATGAGGCCTCTAACGGATGAAAGGGCGATCCTGGTCATCCTCGGGAGAGGAGTATGATGCTTGCCAGGATCTTAGAATATCAATTCCTTCCATCAGGGAGCAACTGCCGAGATGTGACGAGGCGTGGGAGCAACCCGGAGTGGGCCGGTTTCCGGCCTACTCCCAGGCTCGTGCTATTTTCTTACGCAAAGGACAGCATTGGACGTAACATAACCTTTTGAGGAGGGAGAACCGTTACCATTTGATAAGTTGATCATCCAGGCCTTGCCCTCTGGCGTTTCAGTTGAAGTCCACGTGCTGGGAGCATTGTTGAGGAGTATTTCCTTTAACTCGGTCCAAATATTCGCCTGCACTGCCTTGAGTGCTTCATCCTTGGTAGGGAGCCGCCAGTCGTTCCACCCATTGTACTCGAGCTTGTCGCAGTATGCTGTTGCCATGGTCCAGTTGCGCAGACCATGGTCCAGGCGTTTCGCCCAAAAGGTGGATTCGCTGGGCTGGAGATAAACGCAATCTTCTATCCCGTCGCAGGCCTTATCGCCATTGACATCGGATTCCCCGCTGCGCTCCCAATTCAGCCGTTCAGCGGTCAACTTCAACTGCAAGGAAAATTGAGGATCGGTGGCATCCTTCTCACCGATAGTCACAATACATTCGTTGCTGAGGAGTTCTTGCGGAACTTTGCCGCCCAGGAGCAAGCTTTTGGCTACGGGAGTCAGCTGCACCCAGTCGCAAACGCCTTCCATGCGAGCTTCCAGCTCTGCATACGTTCCGTCCGCTTTTTGTGCCTCGAAAATCCGCATGGGCAAGTCCATGCCCACCTGTAGCGTAAGATTTTCGCTTTTTCCACGCGTCCAGGTGAACTTACTACTAGGGCTAAAACCCGATACGCAGTTCAAGTCGTCTTCATTGTGAGCGGTAAAGACTTTGGTCTCCGTCACAAGATAGCTTGGAATGATATAGGCATCTTGCAGCGAGAAACCCATCGTTTCGATAAGCCCAGAGCAGCCAATGTTGTAAAGCCGCGTGGCTGATATTGAGGGATCCGTAAGGAAATACTTCTCCTGTCCTTGCAGATCGATCTTGTATAAAAATTTGCCCTCGGGCTGACAAGTCAAACGCGGTTGCTCCGCCACTTTCCAGCTTTCGTATTCCTGACTGTCGATGCTGAGCGTCCGGCTGCTCGCAAGAAGTTCGGACGAAACGCCTAAACCCCTGATCAAGCGGTTGACGCCTTCTTCATTCTCTCCGCAATCGATCCGGTATCCCTTGTTTTTAGAAACATAGACATGGAAAGAGGCGGAGCCGTCCTGGATTCTGTGAACCTTGACAGTGGGATCATGAGGACTGGCATCCTGATGCAGGGAGCTGACCTCCTTTTCCTGGCTGCATGATGTCTGGAGGGCAAACAAAAGAAGTAGAAGCTTGCGATGGAATTTCATGATGTCACTCTAGCATGTGTAGGGAATATGCGCTGTTGCCTACGTAAGGGAAGGACATGGCAGAGCGCTCGCTGGAGTCAGGAAGCCACCTTGGGAGAAATATTGCGCCGCCCTACCTGAGAATATCCCGGATCAACCATGGCCTGGTTTTGATTTCCCGAAGGCCATGCAATATCTCTCAAAATTCAGTTTCTGTTGGCAATCGACTGATTGATTCGAATTCAACTCATTCAAAGTATTAGCAAGGAACAGGAAGCCATGAGACTGCAGCATGCCAGGAAATTCTCCATCTTCGTTTTGATACCCACCATGATATCCACTGCCGCACAGGCTCAGGGTGGAAACCAATGGGTCGACTTCTTGAGCCAGAGCAAAATTTGCGCTGCAAACTGGACCTGGACAGAAATCCGTCCTTCCACGACTGAGACGATTACAAACAACTGCGAAAAGCGAACGGTCACTGTCCTGGATCGAGACGCGCCACCGAGTCGCGGCCTCTCGCCTGTGATTGCCGAAGTCTTGATTGGAAGTGGCCAGGCTAACGTTGAAACACCCGACTTGCAGGAGGCTCGTCGCCGTGCCGTCGAACTCGTTGTAGCTGAGTATGTAAAACAGGGTTATGACAAAAATATTTACAAAGAACCAGGTCTTATCAATCCCAGTTACCTGGACGCTAGCTATGCCTATTATGGGCAACTCGTCGGCAGCCAAAAGGTTCCAGATGATGCCATTCTGCCTCCGAAAGGGATTGCTAAAGAAGGATGGTCCTGCGGCACGGGAGTCGTCGGTGTCACAGGGCGTCCGTTGCAGCCGAGTGACTGTGGCAAGATTCGTATCGAAGTGGATGTCTTCGGCCAGTATCATCCCGTTACCTACACTTTGCCCACGAAGCAAATCCAGGAAAACGTCAACCCATCTTGTCAAGAAACTGAGATCAAGCATCATCCTGCGAAAATGGAAACAGGTATGAGCGACATTTTCATGAGTCTGACGGATGTCAGCGATGCGACCTATGCGTCGATCAAAGGTAACTCGATGACGGGAGCCGTGAAAAGTCGGTTTGAATGCCCGCATGGGATTCACCTGGACGAACCGCGAACCCAGTTACTCCATGCCTTGGACTGGATCCGCAAACAGCCGCAACCCCTTGATGCCAGCAGCGAGTCGGTTGCGGCCACGATACGGTACTTGAAAGCCCTGGCCTTGGAAAAAGCTGAAGCTTTGACTCCGGACCATCTCCGATCCGTTCTGCAGCTACATAAGGATTTCCCGCAGTTGGCCTTTGCTGGACAGGAAACTTTGGATACCGCTGTGGAGACTGCCGCTGAAGACATCCTCGCCAATAGGAAGAAATGGGAGGAAATTGAGAAAAAATATGGCGGAACTCCCCAGAATTCCTCCGTTGTTGGCGCGCAAGTCCTCGCCAAACTCAGTGAGGCCAGGATCTCGAAAAACGACAACATGCTGACCGTTGAGGCTTACGCCGAACAAAGGGAACTGGTCGTTCAGATCAGCCGCCGCCATCTCGCAAAAGTCTTTCGCATCAATGTGGACAGTGAGACCGTGAGTCTGCAGAGCACGCCCTATATGCAGGAGACTACGGCCACCACAGTCGAGAAGAGGGGAAGCTCCTATTCCAGCCTGATTCAGGACCTGTTGACAGATCTGGCTATTCTCCGCGACCCGAATTCAACGGGAGAGGAACTCTATCAGTATGTAAACGGACTTGTTTCCCCAACCCCCTCCGCCGCGGACACCGCTGCCGCCAAGCTGATGGAGCAAGTGGGAGTTGAGCAGAGATTTCGAGCCGATATGAGCGCAGAGAATTACACCCCGGTCATGTTCCGTATTGTTCCAGGCAGTGGAAACCTTCTCGCAAGACTGCAACTTAACAGCCGCAGTGGATTTACTGAGGTTGAGTTTTTCAAGACTCGCGATATCAGCGTCGAGCGTAATCACAACGGTCAGAAGAGCCTTTTGAGTTTCGATACTGCGGAGTATAACGCACTTCTGGATGAACTCATTCAGACCACCTCGACCAGCCAGGACCTGGCTATACGCGTTGGTCCTGCGAATGTACTTCCACACTTCGAGGCTTTACTTAACTATTTGAATGCATTGCGGGCCGCGAGCCGATGACGCAAGTTCGTGTTTAAAAGCAAGGGCAGGGGACTGGACCCCATGCGCTTTGCAGGAAAAGTGAGTCTGAAGCGTCTTAGAGCTTGCAAGTGATGCCAGTCTTTGCGAAGACCTTCTGCCTTGCGCACCACAGAGGATACCCATGTATCGAATTTTCTTTGCCCTTTTCGCTTGTCTTCTCGTGACTGTCACAGGAACGGCCCAGGATAAATCGGGAGCCCGCTCCGGTCTTGTCAAGCTTCCGGAGGCCGGAGGGACGGTTGGATCTGAGGGCGGCTCGTTCAGCGTCAGTAGTAACAAGGGAGCCAGCCAGTACCGACTCCCCCTGCCTGAACTGCCCGTGCGCTCAGGCTTTGGTCCCTCAGTTGAGCTGACCTACAATCAGTTTACAGGCGATCGCGGACAAGGATTTGGCATCGGGTGGTCGCTGTCGGTTCCATCGATAGAGGTATCGCTGGAACTCGGTATCCCGTTGGCAGGAGAAATGGAAAGCGGCGAGTTGCGGAACTATTTGACCCTGCAGGGGCAAAAGCTCATCTTTATTCGTCGTGATATCGGAGGCCTGATTTACCGGATGGAAGCGTCTGAGGAGGAGGTGCTCGTCACGTTCCACAGGCATCCCTATGCGATTGCCCACGCGAATGATGGAGCATCGATTCCTTCGGGCTTTGAAATTCTCTTTGGGAATGGTCGGCGGCAAATCTTCAGCGGAGATCCTGCCGTCGCTGAATCGAATGGTGCGGTAACCACCCGTTATCCCCTGGTGGCGGACGTCGCTCCCTGGGGTGAGACTATTCATTATACTTACATCAAGGATGAAGGACGCAGCTATCTCCAGGAAATTAGCTTTGCTGGTGGCGCCTCGCGCTATCGTTTCGAGCTGTTCGATGGCCTCGGTCACCTCACGTCCTATATGATGGGCTATCCTCAGCAGAGCCGCAAACTCTATAGCAAGCTCGTCGCGAGCCATGGGGATGCGGTCCATGCACAATGGTGCTTTGCTTATGTCGGACGCAACAGTACGGATCGTGTTGACTTTGCCGTAAGAGCCCACCAGGACTGCGCTGCACAGGCCGCAAAGGACCTGTTTCCCAAGATCAATAACGATTCCCTTTCAGTTTTGGACGAACTGCGGGCCATTTACCGCTATGGCAATGACATCGAACTCAAAAGCAGCACGGATCGTCTGCCGTCGATGTATTTCCAATATTCTTCGTGGACCGAAGACAGTCTCGTCAACCGCGACCTTGTTTATCCCATTCCGCAGCTCATCAGTGAATCCGGATTCTCGGTAGAGAATTATGAACTGGCGGATGTGAACCATGATGGTTTGGTGGACGCACTGCGGCGTAACTCCAATGGAACCAGTGATGTGTTTCACGCGACGGGTGACTTGAAGCAACCTTTTGCCAGCTCGACGTTTTGGACACTGAAGCGCGGGTCTGTCCAAGTTTCACCTGACCTATCCTCGCCAGCCTTTCATTTTGCTGATCTCAATGGCGACTCCTACGTGGATCTCCTTCAGCTCAACGTCAATGGCGATCAGAGCGCCATTTATCTGGGGCAGGCCAATGGGCATTTCGAATGGACCAGTCAGCTTGTGCGTCTGACTCAGGACAATTCCCTTGGCCCAGTTTCCTTTGAACGTGGTCGCGCCCAGTTCCAGGATATCAACGCCGACGGACTTACCGATATCCTCACGACCGCCTTCGACGCGGCGGGATCCACAGTCTGGAAGGTGTATCTCAATACATCAGTCAAGAACGGCAATCGTTGGAATTTCCGCTTTCTGCCAAAAACCTTTCGCTTTCCCTTTAGTCGCAGCACGATGACTCTCGCTGATCCCAATTTCCGCCTCCTTGATGTGAACGGTGATCAGCTCCCTGATGTCATCTATCTGAGCGATTCACCGGAGGCCGATAAGAGCGGCCTTTGCCTTTACATAAATAATGGTCAGCTTTACAGCAATGGTCCTGACAAGCTGCTGTTTGGTTCCGATGCGGAATCAAATCCACGTTGTGGTGAGGGAGGGCGCTTCCTGGACCTTCAAGGGCTGAAGGGGCAGCCGAACCTCTTTGGACTCTGGCTGATTGACGTCAACGGTGACGGCATTATGGATGTCACCACGCTGGGAGAAGACAATCACGAACTTCTGGTCTGGCTAGGCTTTGGCGACCAGACCCTGGCCGATCTTCCGTTGAAGCTTCAATTGAATTTGCCCTTGAAAGTCTCGGCCGGTATCGATACCTCGCGCAGCCGCGTGGCGGATATCGATGGCGATGGACAGATGGAAATCCTGCTCTTTGATGCTGGCGCCGATGCCAAATCCAAAGCGGTGATGATCGACTTCAACCGGCAGGCCGATCGCCAGCTCATCAAATCCAACCTTATGACGACCGTGGCCTTTGAATCCGGTCTCCGTTATGACATTCGCTATGCGACGTCGACCACGGAAAGGCTGCGTGATCAAAGATTGGGTCGGGCTGTTTCATCTTTGCACTTTCCCGTTGTGCTGGCGAAGCAGGTCGTGATTTCGCAAGGCGTGCCGTCTTTGGCTCGGAACTCCGTGGAGGTCCAGGAGTTCTTCTATCACCGCCCGTTCTATGATGCCGATGACAGGGAGTTCCTTGGCTTTAGCGAGGTTGAGGTGCTTCGCTACGGTGATAATTATGCCGAGGAATCGTCCCTCACCCGTGAAAGCTACTATACCTATGCCGATGATCGTGCCGCACGCAAGCTGGCTGGCAAACTCAAGTCGAAGGAAGTTCTGCGTGTGGCCGATGAGGAAAAATATCGTGAGAAGGCCACCCAGAGCAACCGCTTTGATCCGAACGATCCTGTCACGCACTCCTGGTTGGAGGAATCTCAGCGTCAGAGTCTGCCTCCTGTCAGGCAGCTGGTGAGTCGCGAGAGCCATGTTTGGGAAACGGTCCCGCAAGCGGATGGCTGGGTGTTTCTGCGCCTGACCGAGCAAAGCTCGCAGCGCAATGGTGATGAAGAAGGGGAGGCCACGGCTTCGCCTTACACCAGGAAGTTAGTCTATGAGGACTTTGACGCGTATAACTTGCCACATCTGATCCGGGAAACGATCGGTTCCATCAAGGCTCCATTCCAACAGCATTTGCCAGAAGTTGTCACCGAAACGTCGTTGGATTACGAGGATTCGCGTCGCAAGCTCAAATCCAGGGGCATTGTGGATCGGCCTGACTACCAGCTGGTCCAGCGAGGTGGGGAAATCCTTTCCTATCAGCGTTATGTGTACGAGGATCGCGGCCTTGTCGAACAGGAGATCGATTTTGTCCAGAGCCGTCTGAGTGGTGACATTCCAGGTTTCGCCGGCGAACGACTGAGCGAATATGAGAGAACCGTGACCTACGGTCATGATGCCTTTGGGAATCGCACGAGTATCCGTGATCATTTCGGTTTGGTCGAATCCGTTGAGTTTGATCCTCAGGGCGTCTTTGCCATGCGCAGAACGCTGCCGAAAGCCAGCCCCGTAGCCGAGGACCTGATCTGGAAGTTCGATTACGAAAAAGGGAGATTGGACCACTTTACCAGTCCTCTCGGCCTGAATATTCAGATTGAATACGATAACCTGGGTCGCCGTATTCGCTTTCTGGGTTCGGATGGCAGCGAGCAGCGCTATGCCTACAAACTGGGTCTGCAAGGTGAGCCGACGCTGATCAAAACCAGCGTGCGTCGCTATGTGGAAGCCTTACAGCCGGATGCCGGTGAAACGCGCTGGATTGAAAGAATGGAAGCTTATCGTCCAGATGGTCAGTTGATTGCCAGTGTTGAGGACGCGACTGCGGTTGCGGTCGCGGGATCTCCAGCGAAAACCGGAATTCGCGTGAAAGAATTTGCGGCCTACGATCGTAACAAGCGCAAGATTTTCACATGGACGCCATACACCATTTTTGATGGGGCGCCTTCAGTCGCCACAGTTTTTGCTAACGCTGAGGCCATACCCACTCCGGTAGATCAGATTGGAGTCCGAACCCGGTATGACTTCCTAGGCCGCGTTTCCCGTGAGACGTTTCCATCCGGTCTTGAGGTCGCTTATGAATATGCCCCCTGGGGACAGGTGGCGCGTCAGAGCTATAAGCGGCGTAACCAGGACATTCAGGTGGCCACTTATCTGATTCAACACGATCTTGGGCTCTACGCGCAAGTGGAAGAGGACAAGAAGAGTGGCGAAGCCCATGTCACGCGTTTTGAGCGGAATGGGCGTGGCCAGCTCGAGGCCATTTATCTGCCAGGGGAAAGCGCCCCGAGGCGACTGGTTTATGATAACCGCGGGCTGCTGGAAAAGCAGGAAATTCCAGGCCTGGGCACGACCTATCAGCTTTATGATCAAAGAGATCGTTTGGTCGCATCGGTGCGGTTGGATAAGAATGAAAAAACTCAGCGTATTGTCGAAAACATCTATGATCAGCAGGATCGTCTCACGACGCAGATCCTGGATGGATCGCTGGCCCATTCCAATAGCTACGATGTTTATGCCGATGGATATACGCCTGACGCTCAGCATGGAGCCGTAAAGAAACCGCTGGGACTCCTGACCAGCACCCGTAGCTACGATGTGGCTCACAAGCTTTTCGATTTCGAAGAGAAGCTGGCGTACAACAGTTCGGGCGAGATTGTTCATCGGCAGGTCAAGCTTGGCAAAGATATCTATCAGGAGAGCTATCAGTATCTCGTTGATGGAAGCATCAAGGGCGTTAAAAACCCGATGGGGCTTGAAGGCTTTTACGCAAGTGATGCCGCAGGTGCGTTGCGTGCGGTCAAGATTCGACTGCCGGGTTCGCAGCAGATTGAATCCATCATGGATAGCATCAGTTACAATGCCAAGGGTCAGATTGATGAAATTCTCTATCGACCCTTCCAGGGATCCTATTCAGCCACCCGCTTGAGTTACGATCCCAGGACTCTGCTCCTGCAGAAAATTCAATCAAGTTTCCATGATGGGAAGGCTCGGCAGCCGCTGCAGGACCTGACCATGGGTATCGATGGTCATGCCCATATTCTGTCCATTGAGGATGGAATTCAGGATAGCGCCCTGGGTCTGGTCAACCGTACGGCCCGGTTTGACTACAACTGGAAGGGAGAGTTGATCGAATCCCAGCGTTTCCAAAGAACGTTGCATTACGATTACAGTCCCATGGGTTCGTTTGTTCGAAATGATGAGCAGGGACCGGGTACGATCACTGCGCATCCGGACAACGCGATGATCCCGCAGGGACCGGAGGGGCAGACCTATAAATTCAACGATTTTGGTGAGTTGCAAAGCAGCCCGCGGGTGATTGCGACGGGATACAATGCTCTCGGACAGTTGGTGTTCGTCGAGACTGCTCAAACCAAGAGCTACTTTGGTTACAATGCCGCCGGGGATCGCGTTTACAAGCGTGTTGTGGAGAAAGCCAATAGTGCTTTGCGGGAATCCTTCTACCCGATGCGTTCCATGGCGGTCGAACCAAAGGGTTCCCAGTCGTACATCTTCGTGGGTGAATCACGTCTGGTACGCCTCGAGGATAGGACTGGGGAATGGTATTACTATCTGAAGGATCACCTGGGCTCTTCGGATATCATGATGCATGCCTCGGGCCAGCCGGTGGAGCAGATGCTCTATCAGCCATATGGAACTGAGGAGAAACCTGAGACGCTCGCGCCGGCCTGGGCAGAACAGACGGGCAAGGTGGCTTCGATCGCGCCACGTGAAAAAACCCACCACCGCTTCACGGGTCATTATCTGGATGACGACTCGGGTCTCTATTACATGAAGGCCCGCTACTACGATCCGCAGCTGGGTCGTTTCATTCAGCCTGACCCTCTGTTCATGGCCCAGCCTTCGCTTTGTCAGGCGCGTGTGCGGGAATGTAACCTCTATGGTTATGCACAGAATAACCCGTTGAAATATACAGACCCGACCGGTACGATAATTGAAACGGTCTGGGATATCGCTAACGTAGCCATGGATGTGGCATCACTGGCCGGTAACGTGGCGTCGGGTAACTGGGCCGGCGCGGCCGTGGATGCGGCGGGACTTGCAGCCGATGTCGCTGCAACTGTGGTACCGGGCGTACCGGGTGGAGCGGGTACAGCGATCAAGGCTGCGCGTGCGGCTGATAAGGCTGCCGATGCTCTGAAAGCAGCGAAGCGGGCTGAGGGAGCCGCTGATGCAGCAAAGTCGGCGAAACGGCTTGAGAAGGCTGCAGACAAAGCACCAGTAGGTAGGTCAGGTGCCCTCAATGAGGCAAAACGAGATCTGGGAATTCCGCGGTCTCAACATCCAGATTCAGTTACGCGGGAGCGCATGACAAACCGAGATGGCTCGACAATTCTCAATGAAAATAAACAGCCTATCATGACTCGAGAATATACGTACACTAAGCCGGATGGATCAAAGGTTGTAATTCAGGATCACAGCGCTGGGCATAAGTTTGGTGAAGGGGGAGTGGGTGATCAGGGGCCACACTTTAATGTTAGGCCGCCCGAAAATACTCGAACTGGAAGTGTGCCAGGCACAAAAGAGCACTACAACTTTAAGGACTAGACATGAATTGGTTCGATACACTGAATGATAAACGTTCTTTGGAATCTATCTATGGAGCAGAAATCCCTGATTTAGACTCAGTCTGTATTCGGGAACTTACTCTTGATGAAAACGGCCCAAGTTTAAAGATTAGGTTTGACTTCGGTAAGTTCCCAAGCAACCCTCCATTAAAATGGGCTCAATCGGGATTTAATACAGTTCAGTGTGTGCTCGTCTTTGATCAGCTTTCAAGCGTGCAAATACACGGATGGTTGACTCGCAATGTTGGTCAGCTTGAGATAGTGCAGGAAAGTCCAGCCAGGTTTAAAGTGACGTTTAATGGGAGCAGCTCTAAATTCTGGTTGGACTGCGGACTAATTTGGTTACAAACCATAAGTGCCTACACTAACAATTAATTTAGAATATGAGGTTAAGACTGAATTTGGGAAGTCGTACTAGCGGGGCAATTCACTATCAATGAGACTCGAAATCCTGAATGTCAAGAAGCCAAGCGGAACTGAAACAGTCGTCGAAGGTGATACTGGATTGGGGATCATGTCAGGACTCTGGAGATCCAGGCACATGCCTACGGTTGGCGAGGAGCACGATGTTGAGCTGACTCTCCCGGATCCTACGGAACTCCGTGTACTTACAGCCCAGCAGGATCATGAACCAGGAGTGCAGGCTGCCGGCCAGGACTATTTCCGTTTCAGGGGGGAATGCGAAGCTGTTCACGAAGATGACGTGATTATAGTGCGTCTTGCGACAAACTGGATCGAGATGGTCAATTCCGAGAACTTCGCGTGCAAGGTCGGCGACTGGATCGAGTTCACCGTCCCGAAATCCCAAGTTGAAATCTATCCTATTGGTGGCTAAGTCCATGGCCAGGGCAGTCTTTGGCCCTGGCACCTCCCTCTTCAAGCTTTTTCATCCCTCAATAAACTCAATCCCATCGCCAAGATAGCCATGATTTGCTGCGTTTGCAGTAATATCGGATTTGATACGTCTCTCTTTATGAGCGTTTGATGAGCCGCTTGCAGGTTATCGATCAGGCGTTGAGTCGAATGTTTATCATAAGGATTCTTGACTATGAAATCTCCTTTCTCATTGTTCGCGAAACCTCTGGTGTTAGCGGCTTTACTGGCTGGGTGCGGGGCCGGCACGGAAAATTCGGAAGTTAAAATGAACGCCGTTACGAACGATGAAAACAATACAGTCGCCAGAATTCGCGATGGTGACACCATATTCTATGTTTACGTCACGAACCTTCCAGAGACTGGTGCAAAGAAGGGCTATCGCTTTGATTGCGATACGATACCCAAATTGCGCAGGTTGATTGCATCGACAGGCTTCCCGACGGATTTTCTGAATGCGACTCCCATCCATGATTTTGATAGCCAGGAGACCATGGAACTTAAGCTGGATGAACAGCCCCTTCTGAGTTGCAATAACCCGGAAAAGACGTTTTATAAAGTCGAATTCCCTGATAAAACACGCTATTTTTTCGCTGATAGCGCCAAATCCAGAACGCGCCTCTACAATATTGGCTGCCAGAGCCTTGCCGAGAACATGGGTTTCAAAACCGAAGCAGCCGTTGCAGTGACACCTGATTTCATCACGAATTTGAAAGTATTCTCAGCCGATGACGGTGATGATATCAGTTGCATTGAAGGATATGAGATAGGAGCCGGCCTCGCCTGGACCAGCGGCGCTGACACGACGCTGGTGCTGAACAAAGCGCAGCGACTGCCGCTTACGACGTTCGCAGCGAACAGGGTTGACGGAAGCTCAGCGACCTTGAGCTTGAAGAGAACCGGAACGTGTGACTGGGTGGAGAGTACACAGGTCAACGCAGCACTCCTCATAACCGGTCAAACTCCTTATGACTTTCAAGGAAAGGTGAGCTGTACCCTGGACATCACGGCAGAAGAAGGAACGCCCCAGGCCGAGAAAAAGACCCTTCATATCAAGGCTCAGCCTCTGCCTGTGGAAAGCAACGGTTGGATCAGGGATCCCAAGTCTGACACAGGCGTCGGGGGAGCCCCCGGTGAAGCGGGCGATGGCCTTTGCAATGGCAATGAACATTGCGTGTATCGGGACACACGGGGGCGCTTGTGGTCACGCGTGGATAACACGTATCGCAACTATGACCAGGCGCAAACCAATTGCTTCAAGCTTGTCTATGGCGGATACAGCGACTGGCGCCTGCCGACAGTGGACGAACTCAGACTGGCTTATCGCGACAAAATTTATGATCTGAAGGAACCTGGCAAGCTGGATATGTATTCCTATTCCTGGTCTGTCAATGCTGTGGAGAACGATCCTGCTCAGGCTTACTTCGTCAGTTTCTACACGGGTGAGGCGCTGAAGAAGGCCAAGACCACGTTGCTTATGCACCTCTGTATTCGATAAGGGCTCGCTGGAGCTATCCTCCAGAGCGGGAACCCGACATGGCCCGCCCGCTCTTAAAAAACTTAACCATATCCGCCGTCAACTGTCGCAAAAGGCCAACTGTTAACCCTTGCTTCGGGGGTGTTTAGATGGTATCGATAGGCCGTTTTGAATAACTGTATGCTCTGGACTACAGGCTCTGTCCGAATTTAAGGAAGATATCGTGCTGAAAATATCGCAGCTCATTCTTTTGTCTGCCCTTGCGTTCTCCTGCAACAGCGAATCGACCAGTGAATTGAAACGATCCGCCATTCCCAACGACCCCAATGTCCGCGTCGTTCGCGTTATGGATGGCTCTTTGATCAAGTTCGTGATGGTTTCTGGCAATAAGGGCTTCGAGCTTTCGTGCAGCGACCCTTTGGGACTGCTCCGGCTCGTGGATGCGACGGGCTTCCCCAGCATTCTCTTGAACGCCTATCCTCCCATTACCATGGACGCTGCTGCCGATCTGAAGATCGACCAACAGCCCAAGCTGACTTGTAAGTCGGACGACAAACTTTTGTATAAGGTTGATCTGGACGGGAAAACCAAATACTTCTTCGGTGCCAAGGGCTCGACCAAACTCTATATGTTTGGCTGTCAGGGTCTCGTCGACGCGATGGGTTTTGACCTCATGAAGGCCCATCCCCTCGACCCCATGCTCATAGATGAAAATCCCATTTTCAATGTTTCCGACGAACAGGACCTGAATTGCCTTCAGGGCGTGGCGATCGGAAGCAAAGCGAGCTGGGATGCCGGAAAAGAAGGTTCCATGGTGGTCACCCCGGGGAAGGAAATCCCTGTGCTGACTTACGCGGCGAAAAACCCGAACGGCTTGAGCGCATCCTTGTCTTTAACGAAAGAAGGGCAGTGCGACTGGCTCAATATAGTCAACCTGCCAAGCGCTCTGGTGATCAACGGCACAGTTCCCACGGAATTCATCGGACAAACTTGCAAGCTGACAGTGACCGCGGATGCCGGCACCATCGCTGAGGATTCCAAAAGCCTTCTGATCGAAACCTGTAAACCCAACACCATCAACGTCGGTGGCGTTTGCCAACCGATCGCATCCGTTCCGAAGGTTTTCAAATGGGCCGGTTCTGAAACAGTCTACACGCCCGGCGTTGACTTTGCCACGGGACAGGTGGGATTTCGCGCTGCCATGAGCCACGTTTTGAAAACCAACGATGGCGGGCAGACCTGGACCTATGCATTTGAAGGGCGGGCGGAAACGATGTCGTTCAGCAGCCCCACCGTGGGATGGTACTCGGGCGAGGCTAATGGGTTGGTCTATCGCACCACCGATGCTGGCGCAACATTTGAACCTATCGTCATTCCTCATAAAGTCATGTGGAAGCAACTCTTTGCTCCCTCTGAAAACAATGTTTGGGTGACTGGTTACTATAATCAGATGGTGCGGACTCAGGATAACGGCGCAAGCTGGACAGAGATCCGGCTGCCCATCTTCCCGAACTATGCCGTCCGCTCGCTCGAATTCGTATCAGCGTCGATTGTTTATCTGACTCTGCAGACCTCATCCGATGCCGATCATCCCAACCAGGTCTGGCGTTCCCTGGATGCCGGGGAAACCTGGCAGCAGGTATTGGCGCTAGGCTATCAGGAACCTCCAACTGATATCCATGCACGGACTGCAAATCATGCCTGGCTTGCCACGCAGGGGACGATTTATCGGACCGCAGATGGCGGCAAATCCTGGGAAAAGCCAAAGTTTATGCCTGTCATTGCCCAGGCAGAGCAGGTGGCATTTCATGACGAGAGAATCGGTTGGGCGGTGGTCCGCCTGCCAGAGGCGTCGCACAAGACGCTTCTTCTCACCCGGGACGGCGGGATCACCTGGTATCTCGCTCCCAATGCCAATATTGAAGGCATAAGTACCTTTGTTAATTTGAAAGCCTTCGGTCCTTCCCTTGTCGTTGGTTACGACGACCGCGGAAACACCCTTCGAATCACAGCTGAATAACGGCTGACTTCGGCGCGTCACAGAACGGGGGCATTGTCGGGCATGAAGAATACTTAACTTTTTTTCATGCTTCTGCAACAAACCCCTGCCTTCCGCATCCGAGTCCTTGCCGTGTGACCCACTTTACATTCGAGTCGTCAGGAGATTATGCGTGTTCAACAAGAAAGACCTCTATGGATTAGGCCTGGTTACTGCTCTCGTATCAGCATGCAGTGCCACGCCCGGTGACAGTACGCTGTCCCAAAATGCCAAAGCTGAAGATCCCAACACCACCGTCATCCGGGTGCGTGATAACGATTTGACGCGGTTTGTCATGGTCTCCAACGGCAAAGGTTATGAGCTAACCTGTAAGAACCCTATTGGTCTCCTCAAGCTGGTGGACGCCACGGGATTTCCCAGCAGCCTTCTTAGCAATTACCCTGCGAAATCCATCGATAGTGAAGAAGTTTTGGCTTTGAAAATTGATGAACAGCCGAAGCTCGACTGCGAAGTCGGCCCGCGCATTCTCTATAAATCCAATCTCGGCGGCCAGGATAAGTATTTCTTCGGTGAAAAGCGCGGCTCCAACACACTGTTCATGTTTGGCTGCCAGGCTCTGGCCGACGCCATGGGTTTTGACCTGAGCAAGGCCCGGGTCCTGGATCCCACCTTGATCGAAGATGAAATTTTCGACGCCAGCGACGCCAATGATATCAACTGTCTTTCGGGTGTTGCCATCGGCGCCAAGCCTCGTTGGGACCTTGGCGAAGACAAGCAAGTCTTCGTTGCCCCCAAGCAGAAAATTCCAACCTATTCGTTCAGCGTTCGGAATCCAAATGGTACCCAGGCGCCATTGACCATTAGCACGGAAGGTGCCTGCGAGTGGATCCAACCGACCCAGCTTCCTACCGTTCTGCTTATTAACGGTGAAGTGCCTCTATCCTTCCGCGGCCAGCAATGCAAAGTCACCATCACGGCATCTGCTGGTACTGTGACAGAAGACAAGAGAACTCTGGAGTTCAAGAGCTGTGCGAATAACGCCATCCTGAGCGCGAATGGCCAGTGCCATACCCTTGTGAATCGTCTGACCGTGAACTCCAGTCCTGCGGATAAGGATGGTGTGATCTTCTCGCCAGCGTTGGACATGGCTGACGCGCAAACAGGCTGGTTTGTCGGGATGATTGAGAACGATGGCATTGTTTTTGGAACCCGGGACGGTATTACCTGGAGTCAGCAGCTTAAGATCCCTGAGTCCATCGACGACGTGGCTGCCGTGAACAAGGACATTGTGTGGGTGGCAGGTGGCCAAGGCTACGTTGGCAAAACCCTCGATGGTGGCAAAACCTGGACGGATGTGAGGACGGGGTCGAACGAATTCACTCCTTTCATTACAGCAGTTGACGCGGACCACGCCTGGGCAGCCACCTATAAAGACGTGTATCAAACCGTGAACGGTGGGCAGACCTGGAGCAAACTTAACGCTCCGGCCGGCGTCGGCTTTGGAAATATCAACGAAATTCGTTTTGCTGACCAGACCAACGGCTATGTCTTGACTTCAATCGGCATCACCGCTCAGGTCACCCTCTATGTAACGAATGATGGCGGCCTCAGCTGGCGTTCACTGCAGATTCCCCATAACCCTCCAGCCAACAGCGCGATGGAATTCCTGTCCATGCATGTGCTCGATGCCAACGTAATCTCACTGGTCTCGTCCTCAGGCTATATCTACCGTTCGGAAGATGGCGGCCTTACGTTCAGCCAGTCAAAGGTTTTCAGCGGCAACGAAACCATCGGCTGCTTGAACTTTGTCGATGCCCAGACGGGTTTCCTGGCCTTGGGCAATCGCATCCTCTCCAGCCGTGACGGCGGACGCAGCTGGGGTCAAATCCTGACCGCGGACAATGCTGATAATCTCGCTGTTTGCGACTTCGTGGACCCCTCGAATGGGTGGTTCATCAACAACTGGGGCACTGTCACCAAGGCATCTGCGCTTTAATTGTTTAACTATAGGTTAGAGACCATGATGAAAACGCTGAAGAACTTAAGCCTCGCTCTCCTTTGTCTGGGAGGAATCGGCGAGGTTCGGGCGGCCGCTGAGCAGTTCTGCACGAGTAGCTATCTGTCCAGCTGCGCGTCTCTGAGTGATGAGGCCTGCTTGATTAAGTATCACGCCTGCGGTGAGTATGATGCAATCATACAACACTTCGCAGCGGAAGATTCCAGTAGTCTGGCGGTCGCGCGCTATTTCAAAGGCGTTTCTTATCATGGTCTCTATGTCCGCAATCGAGCCAAGAGCTTGCAATGTCAGTTCGCAAAGTTGGCCCGAACGGAATTGGCTGCCTACCTCTACCTGATGAAGGATAAGGGTCTGCAGAATCCTGTTGACTTCGACAGGGTTTACCTGGCCTCGAAAATTATTGATGGCCTGCGGACTGTTACGGGCTGTCTTGAGAACGGCGTAACCGAGGATGAAATACGATTCCGTGTGGCGGACTATGCGGACAAACGTTTGAAGTCCCTCTTTATCGGTGGGTCTTCGGATGATGCCCTGGGCATGGCTATCCAGAATACCAAGTCCAATCTTCAGACGACCATCAGCGGCTTTGTCACCAAAGCCGTCAAACTCGAAACCCAGGTGGAATTGCGGGCTACGGCCCTGGTCGCCTCGCAGGAGCGCCTGGGTTTGATAGCCAAGGCCTTTGATGAGGCATTGGGTACGACCAGTATCACCCGGAATGGGAAAGGCGATGTGAATGGCTTGGGCTTTCAGCTCGATGCGTCGCGCGGCCTGATTCAGGCTCAAAACAAGTCTGGTGCCTGGAGAGAGAAGGTCGGTTCTGTCGAGCGGGAGCTCCTGGCTGCCTTCGATGGTATGAATATCAACGACTATGAGAAAGCTCGTCAAAATTTTGTGATCCGCGGACGCTATACGCGGGACGAAGCCACAAGTCACCTCAACCTGAATACCAGGATCACACAGCCGAGCGCATTGGCGTCGATCAAGACCGAGATCCAGAATCCTCTGGATGCCAATGGACCAGCGGCGGCCATATCCCGAATTGAAAAAAGCCTCCGTGAATCGGCCAACGGCGCGGCGGAGTGTGCCTTCTATAGTCCCTGGTTTTGCCAGGAAACCAATGAAATGATGCGGGCGATCCCGAACACTGGAGCATTCCCATGACAGCAAGGTTTTTGAAATCCTCAGGATCGCGTCTGGCGCTCTGGCCATGGGTTGGTGTGGGGCTCCTGGCGTCTTCCATGGCTATGGCCTTCAATGGACGTTATACCTTCAGCGATCTCGATGTCTTTTGGAAGAATACCCTCAAAGGTGAGCAAGGCCCACAAATTGATCTTTATCGATCTGTCCTGTCTGATATGGATAGCGTGCCAGTCGACCAAAGATCCCGGCAGGAAGGGGCCTGGCAAAAAGATCAGGACACTGTGGTCAAGGTGCCCTATTTTGTTGAAGCCTTGCCCTCAGATGCAGCGGCGGATGTGGCTCGCCGTGAGCTCAGCCTGCATCTCTATCTGAATCGCGAAGCCGGATACCAGGCACCCGTACCCGCAACGCCCGCCGAACTTTTGGCTTCCAAAACCCTGGTGAGAAGGCAGCAGGCAACGCTGGCGAGTCGCCGGCAGCAGGCAGCATATGAGCTTTTCGTCCTTAAAGTGATTCGATACCGTGAAGGCGGCACCCTGGGTCAGAAATGTCAGGCCTTGGAAGAGGCTGAGCGCTATCTGAAAATCGGCGATAGTCAGGTCGGCGGTGATGCCACAACTGTCGATGCCGCCAGCCTGAAAACTTATGCGGATAACCTGGCCAATCGTTACAACGCTGAACTCGACAGCAAATGGGTATGTCTGGCGAAACCTGCTCAGGATCGGGCCGAATCGCTGGCCCGTATTGAAACTCAGGTGAACGGCCGCATTGTGGCTTCACTCGAGAAGGAATCCAATCAAACTTTGGCTCCTATTCAAACGATGGTAGCGGAAACCTTCGAACCCATCCTGAACCGCGTTTATATGATCGATCCCTTGACTGGCCCCCTGCTTCAGTTGGAGCAGGACGTTCGAGCAGCCGGTGCGAGTCTTACGATGGTAAACGAGGATCTCTTCAAGGTCCAGGGGATGATGCCCGAGCTGGATAAGATCAACTTCGATCTGATCCGCAAGACGGCCAAGGTTTCGTTCATACCAGAGGCGATTGAAAAAGTAAGCGCGAAGCAAAAGATGCTGAACGATTTCACGCGCCAGTTCCTTGTGAATCTTGAAAAATTGCAGGATCTCGTCCCGGTAGCCGACAAATCGCAGATTGCGTCCTGCTCAGGATTGAGTCAGGAGTTCGATCGTGCTCTTCCCAAAACTCCAACGACCTGGGGGGCTCAGTCGGTCTATCCGGGACTGGGAGCAACCGACGTTCTCTTGACCAAACTCGATAGCTGCCTGAGCCAGTCGCGCGAATACCTGCAGAAACTCAATCAAAAGAACAGCCAGGAAAAGATGCTTGAAGTATTTGCCAAATATCTGGAAGCGCTGACCCAGGAAATCATTCGCGTATCGAACTAAAAGGACAGGAAACGAGATATGAAAAGCTTGATAAAAATGAAGATTGTCCTGGCTTTAGCCCTGACCCTGGGTCAGAGCGAGGCTTATGCGCTCTGCGAGAAGAATGATGTCGATGTTGCGGCAGCGCAGGGCAAGGCCGCGAAATTCGTCCAGGAGATGAAGATTGCCAAGGCGCGTGGCGACATCGAAACGATGACGTCCGCCTATCAGACCTTCGCAGACAACTTCTTCAATAAATGCCAGCCGGAAGAAAAGCTGAAGTTCTGCGGCTTTGATTGCCATACGGAACTGGCTGAATACAACCTCTTCATGGCCAATGATTTGGCCTACTATTACCAGTCCTCAGGGACTGGCAGCAGTTCACCGCTGAAGCCGGAGAAAATTCTCGCCTTTGCCCAGACTGGCGTCTCGATCGTCGAGTCGGCCAGGCAACTCCTGAGCGAGCAGAAGACGGGTGATTTTCGGGATTATGTTTTCCAGAACAGCCAGTATAACCTGACTTTGGCTCAACTTTATATGACTGCGGGTGACATCTGGTATCAGGCTGTCTCGGAAACCAAGCTGGAAAGGCTTCGTTACCTGATCGGCAAAACGCTTGAAGACACGGAAAACGCGACATCAGAAGAGGACAAGAAAAAGAAGTCGGAAACGGAATTGGCCCGTGACAACTACGAAAAAGCCAACTGGGTCCTCCAGTCGGCGGCCTTGGAAATCCCAGCCGATGATCAACAGTTCAGTTCGCTTTCAGCTGACCTCTTCGCGAAGCGCCACGCTGTCGAGCAGCGTCTGTCCTCGCTGGATAAAGGCTACATCTTTCTCAATATAGATCCCGAAGAGTTCTCCAACATCTCATTCGAGAAACTCAAGGCGGAACTCGATAAGCTCGTGAGCCGCATCGAAGGAGCCGAGGACCGGATCGAAACACTCATGAGCACCTGGAAACAGTCAAAGCTCGGTCGTGATACCGAGGAAATCAATGAAGAGGCTCGCCGCAAGGATATCTCCATCGCGCAGAGTTCCTATCGCATTGCCAAGCTGGAGCAATCGGCCCAGGCCATGAGCAACTCTATCGAGACCAAGCTCCTGGACGTCGCCAATCAGAAACAGAGCTACGAGTACGAGCGTCAGAAGTTTGAATATGAATTCGGCCTCAAGATGAAGCTGCAGGAGCTGACGGACCGCCAAAGCCTTATCCATTCCAGGAAGGAAGCTGATATCGTCCAGTTTGATCTGAATGATCAGGACCGGAAGCTGAATGATTTGCGCTGGCTGATGGGCTGGGAACTATCCAAGACCAACCTTGACATCCAGGTAAGCCAGTTCGAGTCGGAAATTGCCCGTCTTGAGTCGGATATTCAGCTGAAGTCCAATCAAAAGCTGCAAACCAATAACCGGAAAATCATCAACGCTAAACAGATCCAGATTTCAAATGCCAATATCGAGGCTTCCAGGAACAGCCAGTTGAATCTTGAATTTGAGCGTGATGAACTCAATAAGCAGACCGTCCGTTCGCTCGAGGCCCAGCTGTGTTCCGTTCGCAACCGTATGGCCTTTGTGGGCGAAGCGGTGCCAGCCTATCAGGCCAGGCAGTACAACTGCCAGGTCTCCGACTTTGGTCTGACGGAAACGGCCTATCGCGAGAAGATGTGCGGATCGAATGGTCTGCGTCAAAACCTGAATGCTCAGAATATTAACACGGTAGCCAAGGCCCTTTGCGCAATCGGCTATGATACTCTGCCGCCGGAACTGCAGAATGATCCCATCGTGAAGAAAAGCTTGACGGAGTGCGAAGGTGTAACGCCCAGCACACAGCTGGAATTCGCCCGTGAGATCTTCAAGAAAGAGATGGAGCTGGCGGACAAGGAGATCGCGGCTGCCGAAGGCACACGCGCTCGCCTGTATGGCCTTCTGACAAAATTCCTGACTGAGTTTTCCATTAATGTCGCAACCCAGGCCACCATGGAAACGGTCGTCAAGAGCTTGGAGATATCCCTCTCCGTGGCTGCGGCCATTCCCAAGACGTCGATCTGTGCCTGCGGCATGTCGTCCGGGGCGATCACCACGATTGATGTGGAAGCTTCCGCTCGAGTGGCTGTAGAAACGGCTCGGGAAGCGTCGAACAAGTACATAACTTGGGCGAAGTTCCTCATGGATGGCTATGAAAAAGCCCAGGAATTGGAGCTACGGATCAAGGCCCTGGCGGATGCCATCGAGCAGGGGAAGCTGAGCAAGCAAATCAAGAATTTCCATGCGATGCAGGCCATTGCAGAGATCATGGGCCGCAGCGAAGGTTTCCAGCAGGATATCATCGGCAAGCTGATCGAACGTGAAACCATCATTGTCGATTGCAATCGGGAAGGTTCCACCCTGGCTGAAACCAAGGCCAGTCTCAGAATCGAGCATGATCGCCTCGTGACAGAAATCAACAGCGTGGAGCTGCGTTCCACGACCCTGAATCGCTCGATTCAAAACGAGCAGCTCAACCAGCAGAAAGAGCAGGCCAGCATCTCGATCCTGAATGCGGAAAACGCCAACCTCAATATCGAACTTCAATCGATCGATACCGAGCTGGCTACGCTGCGTCGCCTGAAGAATGATACCAAGGCGCGCCAGGACATGATCCGAACCCTGCAGACGACCATCTCGGGTCTGGAGCGGGAAGCTACTGCCACCGAAGAAGCCATTGCGCGCTTGGATAAGCTGAGAAAAGACAAGCTTCTTGCCATTGCAGACGAGGAGTACGCTCAGGTTGAACGCGTGATCAACCAAAGCTCGACCTTTACCAGCCGATTGGTTGAATATGCGGATAAGCTGCAGAAATTGGACGCTGTTGACCAGGGCCTGCGCTCGGAAGTCAACCAGTTCAAAGTCAGCATCGATAAGCAGGTCGCGGAAGAACGCGAGAAACTGATCAACACGCTTTATATGCAGGCCGCGGACGCTTCCAATGGCCAAAAGCAGAAGATGTTTATGGCTACCCAGGAACAGATGGCGGCACTCAGCAAAAGCGTTCCCAACTTCATCCAGCAGAAGCGTGAGCTGATGCAGCAGGCCAACCGTATTCTGGTACTCCTGCGGAACCAGATCAACTCATTGACGTCATTGCAGGGCAGCAATCCCCTCTCGCTGGGTAATACAGACAGCCTCGCGTATGTGAAGAACAGCGGTGATCTGACCAAACTGAAGAGCGTAATTGAAGCTCCTTTCTGGAGCGAGGATCAGGTGCTCACCATCCAATCGACCCAGATCGTCATTCCATCGGGGAGTGGCCTGGCACGCGCTTTGGCTACGGAACGACGAGCTAACTTTGAAATTAATCCCTTTGCCCGCGGACAAATGGAACGCCTGGGTTACTTCTCGCTCTGGTCATCGGATTTTGACGCCGACCTCTTGAATGGTATGACCCAGAACCTTTTGCTGGTGGACTTTAACCTGGTCGTCAACCTTTCAGCTTGCCAGAACGCGGCACCCAAGATTTATGTGCTCAAGCACACGGGTAATGGTTTTGTGTTCAAGGAAACCTCACCAAAGGATTCCACGCCGGCGCCCATTATGGTCGTTGCGCGCGATCGCACGGTCCCCGCCAGCTATGATATCAAGACGACCGGTTCGATCGCCGAGCAGGTGGCAGGATTCTGGCAGAAGAGGTGGCTCCTGAACAACTTTATGTCGACGGCTGTTCCACCCAATATGGGGGATCAAGGAAGCCTGCCTCCGCTCCTGGGTCTGCCGCTGTTCGGTACCTATGAGTTGACTTTGCCACCACCTAGCGAGGGCTGCAGTTACGATGATGCGACCTATGTCATGTACTTAACATACTCGACAAACCGGCGAAACTGATTGGGACGGAAAAGGAACGAATCATGAAATTTACATTGCCTTGTCGTGCAATTCCAAGAACGACCCTCTGGGTTCGCCTACTCGCTTGCGTCCTGATTCTGGGGGCTCAAACTGCAGCGGCGGAGCCCGCGGAGTTGACGATTGAACGAAGCTGGGTCGAGGGCGTGAACGGCAGTTGTAGCGGGTTACGCGACAAACTTGTGCCAGCTGAAGCCGACTTCCGGGAGTGGCTTTGCGACTATCACAAAACGCCGAGACCGGACTCCATTGATGGGATCACGGTTCGCGTCGAACGCTGGCAGAGGTTACAAAATCAAGGTCTGGATGCGCCGCGCCAGCTGATGGCCGGCCTGATGGAAGGATTGGCTCATTGTCAAAGGGCTCGCCTGGCCCTCCCTCAGGTCAACAAGAACGTGAGTGAACGCACGGCTTTTTGTCAGGCGCGTGAGGGTGGATTTGCGGCTCTGCGTGCGATCCGTTGGGAATATGCACGACTGAGTTATGCATCCGACAGCGGATGGGATGTGATTGAACTCATAGAAGAGGTCGCAGCTTGCCAGGAGTCGGATCAGGGTCCTCTCAATTCCCGCTATAACTCGATCTGCGGAATCGTCGAGGGCTTGAGCTCGGAGCGTGAAAAGGCCGTTGTGGACGCCACTTATGATGAAGTGGCCAGGAAATACTTCGGAGGCGTTTCCCCGATCACCCAACTCCTCGTGGAAAAGAAAACGATGGCTGAAAAGGTGCTCGATGGCATGGAAGGACGAGTCCAGAACGGAGAAGCCAAGGCCGCGGCTACGGCACAGGCCTATGAGCCCGCCCGTGCGTACTTTGATGCTCAGGTGGTGCCAGCTTTGGATAAAATCGTTGAAGACTACAAGTGGTCCTATTCGACCGCAAAAGCGATCCTCGAGCGCTACGATGAATGGCAGGACGGATTGCTTGCGGACAAGGATGATAAAGGCAATACGGTTGACCTTGCCACTGTTTTGGCCGGTGAGTCGCCTGCATCACTTGAGAAACTCCTCGATGGCCGTAACGATGTGATGGGGCCTATCACGGGTTATGCGGGCACGATCAAGCTCGCTGGCGAACGGATCCAGAAATTACAGACTCTGAAGACTCAAAATGCCCAACTGGCGCGTAAAATGTGTGCCATGTACTTCTGTTACCTGGCCGTTGGTCCGGAAGCGGACAGCTTCTATAAGCGCGCCTGTAACACCCCGGCACTGTTCTCGCAGCAAAAGAACCCACTCTGTGAAAATACCAAGCAGAAGCTCGTCGTCGATGGGACGAGTCAAACGCCCCGCGAATTCTGTGCGACTTATGGGTTTGATGTCGCGAAGTATGGGACGGTCGGCATGGGCTTTGACCAGGTCGGTAGCTGTGAAATCAAGTAACCAGGATACCAAAATGAAAAAGTTTATCGCCTTAGGTGGAGTATTGATTGCAGGTCTGCTGAGCGCATGTGGCCAGCAAGAAACAAGCCAGTTGAATATCATACAGGTCAGCGATGCTACGGGCGTGGCCGAGATTCGCGTGGTTGGCTTCGATACCCAGGATTCGCAGAATCGCTACTTCGTCGCTGCGGGACGTAACCTTCATGTCGTCGTGGGTTGCAGTTCATTGAGTCAGCTGGATGCGCTTTTGGATACCAAGACCAGTCCTGACCTCGACAATCGGGACCTCCTGACACTAACCCAGCCCGTGGACGACAATAGCCACTATATCATCAGAAGCGAACTCTCATGTCAGGGTGAGTTCCTGCCAAGGAACTTTGATAGCAAACTGGAGAATGACCCCATTCTCTATGTTGACGAAAACCGCTATTTCCTCGGTACAGGTGAGACTGGTGAATATTACAGCATCGACAGCCTGTCCGCAGGCTGCGTGTATAATTTTGCCAACCAGCTCTTCGGTTTTGAAAAGCGGAGTCCCTATTTGGCCTTCGGGCGCCCCGAAGACGCCACTCAGATCATGGATTTGAGCTGTGCAAACGCCGACCATACGAAGTATCGCTTGTCTGTCTTCAAACCTGATCCAGCCAGGCCTCTGCCCTTTGGCGTGCTGGTATTCCTTGGTTATCAGGATATTGATTCGCAAGGCGGAAAGATCGACACTACCTTGCGCTTTCATCGTATGAATGGGCAGCTGATCAAATTCCCGAGTCACGAATATGATGCGTTGATCGGTGAATTGACGGTCCAATATAAGATCAAGCCGGAAGATATCAAAAATACGAGCCTCGTCGAAGTCAGCCGCAGCGCTGATAAGGTTTTCCTGGACTATTGCCAGGGCAACTGCGCAGCATTTCAACCGAAGATTGAAACTCTAGCCATGCGCCCCGCGCCGCGACTCGTCGCCTTGCCGGCCGCTCCTGTCGTGAATACCCTGCCGGATGTTCAACTGGACGCTCAGCAGGCCGCAGAGGCCAAGCTGGATAAACTGAACAGTTATCGCTTTATGGGTTGCGACGATCTCTTGAAGAAGATCGGTTTGGCTGGGAGCAGCCGTGAATGGTTCTCCACAGTCAGAGCGCAGCTGATGGGTCAGCGTCAGGTGAGCGGCAATGTCTTTTCCTGCCCCAAGGTGGCTCAGCAGGTTTCCTGTGAGAAAATACTCGATCGTTCCTTCTATACAGTGGCTGAATTTAACAAAGTCCTGGAAGACAAATCGCGCTGTCCCGTCGGTACAACGCAGCAGGTCATCAAGCTGGATTCCAACGTGGTGGTCGAAGGCGTGGACCCGATTCGCCTGGGTTCCAACGTGGGTTACTCCGATACACGCTTCCACGCCCTGGTGCCTTCCGATATTAGGACTCTGACCTATCGCTTCCTCTGTACGAGCAAGGATAAATGTTTGCCCACGTCCACGACCGATGTGCGGACCCTTGTGATTTCGGGGCGGAAGAACGTCGTGTTCCAAGGGGTTGAACTGAAATCAGCGATCAACAGTGGCAGCTTCCTTGCTGATAATGAGAGCAGCACGCTGAAATTCGCTGGAATCGAAATCAGCGATGGAGCAGTCGCAACCCTTCTTAAGACGTCCATCAAGCGCAGTGAGTATAAAGGCCGCAATCTCTGGAACATGGGTGCCAGGGTCCTGACAACGGTGATCGATGAGAATGGCTTTCCTTTGAACAACCCCGAGCGTTCGAAGCTTTATTGCCTTGAATGCGAAATCGAAGTGGAAAATATCGGTGTGGATGCCACCGATAGCCAGGTCTTCATTTTTGGTCGCGGAAAAGAAGCCAATATCCAGGGACAGTCCATTGCCATCGCACTCCGCGGTTCAGCGGAAGCTTTGACCGCCAAATCCAAAGTCCAGGGCGATAATCTATCGCTGCTCGGGGCGACCAGCAGGCTTTTCATCAAAGACAGTCAGCTCAGGATTTCCGGTAACACCCTGGTGAAGCCAGTGTCCGCGTTCAAATTCTTGAGCCGTGGTGTGAAACAACCCTTCACCCTGGAACTGCAAAACAACGGAATCTCGGGTCTGCCGGCCGAGCAGGTCAGTAACTTCCGCTTTGCGGATTATGCGGATTCCGATGGGACAGCTGTCCTTCAGATGAGCCTCGGTCAGTTCTCCCGTTACAGTGAAGATCGAAAGCAGGATGTCCCGGTGTCTGAAGAGGAAGTGGGTTACTTCCTGCGTTGTACCGGCAAAGGTAAATTGATTTACAAGTTCAAGAACTATTGCATCTAAGGAAATCCGTGATGAGAGCGAAGAGTTGGATTGGTCTGTTTCTTTTGTGCAACGTATGGACTTCGCTTTCAGCACAGGACAAGTCCGGTGCGCGCTCTGGTCTTGTCAAGATGCCGGAAGCCGGCGGCACGGTCGGGACAGAGGGTGGCGCCTTCACCATTAGCAATAACAAAGGAGCCAGCCAGTATACCCTGCCGTTGCCAGACCTTCCGACTCGCGCCGGATTCGGCCCGGCTGTTCAACTCGTTTATGACCAGTTTACCGGGGATAGCGGCCAGGGTTTTGGCATCGGCTGGTCGCTGTCGGTGCCGGCCATTGACGTTTCCCTGGAATTGGGCATTCCTTTGAAGGGTGAGCTGGAATCGGGTGAATTCCGCAACTACTTCACTCTTAATGGACAAAAGCTGATCTTTATTCGTCGCGAAGTCGATCGCCTGGTCTATCGGCTCGAAGCGTCAGAGGAAGAGGTGCAGATCGCCTATCACAGGCGTCCCTACAGCATCACGCATGCCCGAGGGGGTGCCGAAATCCCTTCAGGCTTCGAGGTGCTCTATTCCGATGGGCGTCGTCAGCTCTTCAGCGGTGATCAGGACGTTGCGGAAGGCAGCTCTGAGGTCATCACACGCTATCCTGTGGTTGCTGAGGTCGCGGCCTGGGGTGAAGTCATTCACTATCATTACCTCAAGGACGGCGGGCGCAGCTATCTGACTGACATCAGCTTTGCTGGGGGCGCATCACGTTACCATTTTGAGCTGTTTGACGGCCTTGGCCACTTGACGTCCTATATGATGGGTTATCCACAGCAGAGCCGTAAGCTTTATAGCAAGCTCGTGGCAAGCTTTGGCAATGCTGTTCATGCTCAATGGTGCTTTACCTATGTGGGGCGGAACAGCCTGGATCGGCTGGATTTTGCTGTCAAAGCTCATCCTGATTGTGCGGCCCAGGCCGCCAGCGATCTCTTCCCCAAGGTCAATAGCGCTTCGCTATCTGTCCTGGATGAGCTGCGGGCCATCTATCGCTATGGTAGCGACGCAGTGCTTCAGAATGAAACGGATCGCCTGCCTTCGATGCAGTTCCAATACTCATCGTGGACCGAGGACAGCCTGGCCCAACGTGATCTGATTTATCCGATACCTCAGCTGTTGAGCGAAACAGGTTATTCCGTTGAAAATTATGAGTTGGCTGACGTCAATCATGATGGACTGGTTGATGCCCTGAGACGCAATGGCAATGGCACGAGCGATGTCTTCCACGCCACGGGTGATTTAAAGCAGCCCTTTGCCGCGCCTGTTTTCTGGACTTTGAAGCGGGGATCGACCCAGGTTTCGCCCGATCTCTCGTCGCCGGCGTTCCATTTTGCTGATTTCAACGGTGACTCCTATCTTGATCTTCTTCAGCTCAATGCGAATGGTTCTGATAGCGCCTTTTACCTGGGAGAGGCTGGTGGCAGCTTCCAATGGACAGGGCAGCTTCAGCGCTTGACCCAGGACAACTCTCTCGGTGTGTCCTCGTTTGAGGATGGCCGTGCCCAGTTCCACGATATCAACGCCGATGGTCTGACGGATATACTGACGACGGCGTTTGATGAATCGGGCGCCACGGTCTGGAAGGTCTATCTCAACACTTCGATGAAAACCGGCGAGCGCTGGAATTTTCGGTTCCTGCCAAAAACCTTCCGGTTTCCCTTCAGTCGTAGTACCACGAACCTGGCCGATCCCAATTTTCGCTTGATCGATGCGAACGGCGATCAACTGCCCGATGTGATCTATCTCATGGCTTCACCGGAGTCGGATAAGAGCGGCCTTTGCCTGTATATCAACAACGGTCGTCTCTATGAGAACAAAGCTGGGGATCTGCTCTTTGGAACTAAAGAGGACGCTGATCCCCGCTGTGGAGATGGCGGCAGGTTTCTGGGATTGAAAGGCCTGAGAGGGCAGCCCAATCTCTCCGGTCTCTGGCTTGTCGATGTGAATGGCGATGGCATTATGGATGTCGCCACCTTGGGTGAGGTCGGTACGGAACTGCTCGTATGGCTAGGGTACGGAGATCAAACCCTTGCCGATGTTCCTTTGAAGCTCCATTTGAACTTGCCTCTGACGGTATCTGGGGCAGTTGATGCCTCGCGCAGTCGCGTGGCCGATATTGATGGCGATGGGCAGATGGAAATCCTGCTTTTCGATGCTGGTGCGGATGCCAAAGCGAAAGCCATCATGATTGATTTCAACCGCCAGTCGGATCGTCAGCTCATCAAGTCCAATTTGATGACAACTGTCGCGTTTGAATCCGGCCTTCGTTACGACATCCGGTATGCGACCTCGACAACGGAACGATTGCGCGATCAGCGCCTGGGCTTGCCGGTATCCACTCTGCATTTTCCTATCGTCCTGGCGAAACAGCTTGTGATCTCACAGGGTGTCCCGTCTCTGACGCGCGAGTCGGCTGAGGTCCAGGAGTTCTTTTATCATAAGCCCTTCTATGATGCTGATGACAAGGAATTTTTAGGCTTCAGCGAGGTCGAAATTCTGCGTTACGGCGACAGCTATGCTGAGGAATCTTCTCTCACTCGCGAAAGCTACCATACCTTCGCCGACGATCGAGCTTCCCGTAAACTGGCTGGGAAGCTCAAGGAAAAGGCTGTGTTCCGCGTCGCGGATGAAACCCAGTATCGGGAAAAGGCGGCCCGCAGCAATCGCTTCGACCCCAATGACCCGGCCACCCATTCCTGGCTCGATGAATCCCAACGTCAGGGGCTTCCACCCGTGAAACAACTCGCGAGTCGGGAGGATTTTGTCTGGGACATTGTGCCTCAGAGCGGCAACTGGCTCTTCCTGCGCCTGATAGAGCAAAATGTGCAGCGCAATGCAGATGAGGAAGGCGAAGCTACAATATCTCCATACCGGAAGAAAGTGGTTTATGAAGACTTCGACGCCTATAATATGCCGAAGCTCATTCGCGAAACAATCGGTGCCATCAAGGCTCCGTTTGATCAAAGCCTTCCCGAGCTTGTGACCGAGACGAGTCTGGACTATGAAGAAGCCCGTCGGAAGCTGAAAGATCGCGGCATCATCTCGCAGCCTGATTATCAGCTGGTTCAACGCGGCGGCGAGATTCTTTCCTATAAGCGTTTCACCTATGAAGGTCGCGGTTTCATTGAGCATGAAAGCGACTATGTGCAAAGTCGATTGGGTGGAGATATTCCTGGATTTACGGGTGAGCACCTGAAGGAATATGAGCGCACCGTGACCTTTGGTTATGATGTTTTTGGGAATCGCACGAGCGTGCGAGACAACTTTGGTCTGGTGGAGACGGTTGGCTATGACCCTGAAGGGATTTTTGCCGTCCGCCGTACGCTTCCCAAAGCGAGCCCGGCAGCCGAAGACCTGGTCTGGAGCCTTGACTACAAGAATGGACGCCTGGAATCGTTTACCAACCCATTGGGCCTTAAGGTTTCCATGGAGTACGACAAGCTCGGGCGCCGTATTCAATACCAGGGATCGGACGGAAGTGAGCAGCGTTACGAATACCGGCAGGGGCTTAAAGGGCGGCCTACGCTGCTCAAGACCCGCGTGCGACGCTATGCAGATCATGTGAAACCTGATGCTGGAGAAAGCGTCTGGATTGAAAAGCTGGAAGCCTATCGCGCAGATGGGCAGCTGATCGCCGCGGTGGAAAATGCCAATGAAGGGCTCAAGTCTGAACGCAAGGGCATTCGGGTGAAGGAATATGCAGCCTACGACCGCAACAAACGCAAGATATATACATGGACGCCTTATACCCTTTTCGAAGGAAATCCCTCGGTAGCCACCCTGTTCGCGATTGGCAGTGAAATCCCCACACCCTCGGATCAGATCGGATTGCGAACGCGCTATGATTATCTCGGTCGCCCATCCCAGGAAGTATACCCCTCCGGGATGGAGGTGCACTATCAGTATGCTCCTTGGGGTTATCTAATGAAGCAAAGCTATGATCGTCGGGGAAGGAAGGTCGAAACCGCGACCTGGCACATTCAAAATGATCGCGGCCTGTGGGCGCTGATCGAACAAGACTTCAAGAGCGGCGAAACTCACATCGCTCGTTTCGAACGCGACGCTCTTGGCAACCTATCCAGGATTACGCTTCCGGGTGACAATGCGGTGCGAAGCTTGATGTATGATAATAGGGGTTTGTTGGAGCAGCAAATCATCCCAGGCCTGGGCCAGAGTTACTATCTTTACGACCAAAGAGGCCGCATGACGGCCACAGTGAAGGTGGATGAGGCTGGGAAGAACGTTCGTGTCGTCGAAAATGTCTATGATATCCAGAACCGTCTGACGGCGCAGATCATGGATGGGCAACTAGCGGTTAGCAATATCTATGATGTCTATCCGGACAAGGTGGTGCCGGAGAGCCGCTATCATTTGGCGATTCCAAGCCCGCTAGGGCTTATTACCGGCAGCAAGCGCTTTGATCATGAACATAAGCTCCTGGATCATGAAGAGCGGCTGTCTTATGCAGTCAATGGTCTCATGATCGCGAAGTCCGTTGCCCTGGGTCAGCGGTCCTTTACGGAAAACTACCAGCATCTCCTGGATGGGACCGTCAAGGCTGTGAGTAATCCGAGTGGGACGGAAGGATACTATACTCTGGATGAAGCTGGCCATCTCAAATCGGTCAAGATTCGCTTGCCGGGAGCCGTGGGTATCGAATCCGTGATCGATGGCATCAGTTACAACGCCAAAGGTCAGGTTGATGAGATCCTCTATCGCCCGGTGAACGGATCCCACTCGATAACGGATCTCGAATATGATCCCAAGACACTGCTCATGACGGGCATTCATTCGCACTATAGCGTGAATGGACGCGCGATGACCCTTCAGGATCTCAAGATTCAGCTGGATGGGTATAGCAATGTCCTTGAAATCGAAGACCGGAACAAGGAAGCAAGTTACGGGCACATCAATCGTTCGGCTCGCTTCGATTATGATTGGAAGAGCCAGCTGATTGAGGCGGAGCGCTATAAGAGGACCCTCCAATACGCCTATAGCCCAGCTGGAGTCATGACGCGCAACGATGAGCATGGCCAGGGCGAGATCCTCCCTCAGGACGCATCGCCGTTGCTTCCTCAGGGGCCCGGTGCCCTGCAGTATCAGTTTGATGGTTTCGGACAGTTGATTAAGAGTCCCAAGGTTCTGGGTGCCGATTACAATGCCCTGGGCCAGCTGGTTGGAATTGAAACAGCGAGGTACCGCTCGGTTTTCGGGTATAACGCTCAGGGCGAGCGCGTCTACAAACAGGTCACCGAAAAGGAGACCGGTGCCGTCCGTCTTTCCCTTTACCCCATGGATAGCGTTGCAGTGGAGCCCTCAGGGACCCAGTCCTATATCTTCGTAGGAAGTTCGCGCCTGGTAAGATTGGAAGACAACACAGGAGAATGGTACTATTATTTGAAGGATCATATCGGATCATCGGATATCGTGATGCATTCCAGTGGAAAGCCCGTAGAGCAGATGCTGTATCAGCCCTATGGCAGTGAAGAGGACCCCGCCGAGATGTCGGCCGACTGGCGCGCGCACAGCCAGGCGCACAAGGACATCGCACCTCGGGAAAAGACTCACCACCGCTTTACAGGTCACTATCTGGATGACGATTCGGGGCTGTATTACATGAAGTCCCGCTTCTATGATCCGCTGCTGGGACGTTTTGTGCAGCCTGATCCCTTGTTTCTGGATCAGCCTCAGCTTTGTCTCAAGAGTGTAGTTGAATGTAATCTTTATTCCTATGCCCGGAATAATCCGCTGAAGTTTACGGACCCGGAAGGCCAGGATGCAGTTTACATTGCGTTTCCTGATTATAAAATAAGTGTATCGACTCCGAAGTGGATTCCTAACTCAGTGCGGGGTGCGCTTGGTCTTGAAAACAAGACCAAATTGAGCTACCTCGGCCATGCTGGTGTGCTCTTGATTGAACCCAAGACTGGAAAAACCCGCTATTATGAGTACGGTCGATATCAGAGCGATCAAGGTAATGTGAACAAGGTATATGCGACACCAAACGTAAAGTTTGATAAGGATGGGAATCCAACTCCAGAATCCCTGAAGAACGTTATGAGCACTATTTCGCGAGAATCGGGTCAAAATGGGCGTGTGGAGGGGGCATACTTCAAGAACGACAACTTCAAGGACATGAATAATTATGCTTTGAAGCGAAAAGCCCAAAACTCTGATCCGAAGCGAGAGCCCTATAGTCTAGGTTCCAATAACTGTGGCACCTTTGCTCGTGATACAATCGCTGCTGGCGGTGTGGATATGCCGGCGCAGGTGGATCCTCGTCCTAACAGTTATGTCGGAGAAGCTCAGGGTGCGGCAGATGCCGCGGTTTCTTACGACCCAGATAAGAAAGAAGTCACTTATAAAAGGAATTGATGGGATGAAGTCATTTTTAGGGAAAGTGCTCCTGCTGGTGGGAGCGGCTGTTGCGATCCTTGCCGTAGCTTTTGTGATCTTCATCAAGGTATTTACCGAGCCAAGCGATCGCGACGAAAATGGCAAGCCGCCGCGAGCCGCAGGAATTCCTGCCGATCATGAGTGGTATGGTGGATTGGATGGAGGGACTTGGATTCACTGTGATCCGCAGAATGACTTGAAGGAATTTCATTGTTCTATCTATGGTGAATCCGGTTCATTATTCGGCAGGGGACTCTACATACCTTCGCGTCCAGTGGTGCCACCTTATGAATTCAAAATGGGTGGGGAACGGTCCATTGATCTCAAGGACCAGCAGGGTGAAGATCTGGTCCTCAAAGCGGAGGGCTGGATTGAAACCTTGCAGGGTAAACTTCTCTATAAGAATGGGGAACCGGTCGATAACCCTTAACCATTCTCAAGATTTACAGGCTATCTGAAACTCCACATGGTAATGCTCATCGTGCTTAATCCAGACCTTGTGGGGATAGAGCGGAAAGCTCAGCTTCTTCCAGGCAGGTGCCGCGCGCAGCATTCCTTGGTAGCTGGGCTCGAAAATCACATGCCGGATGCGGATGCCGGATTTTTGAGCCGCCTCGTCAAGCGCCTGCAGATGCAGAGCCATGGCATTGAAGTCGATTTCGAGATCCTCCCATCGGCCCTTGGCATCAAATTCCAGTCCATAGCCAAACTTGTTCGTGACGCTGGCGGGGAATTCCACCGCTTTGCCCTGCTGCGTCCGAACGGGAACCATGAAATCCACGGATAGACCGTTTTGGTGGGTCTTGTGCGGAGAAAAATCCCCGCCCTTGGGCCAGCCGGTCTCCCCATACACAAACATTTGATCCGCTACGTGTTTTTCCAGCCGGGCATACGCATCCACTACGACATCACGAACTTTCTCATGAACATAATTGCGGCGCAGAACCACGCCCATGTAGCTATAGGCTTTGAAGTTCGGCCCATCCGAGGGCAGGGGAACAGCACCTTCGATGCGTCCCTTGCTGGGCGTGCCGAAGCAGGTGCTTGCCGGGCCTGGCGAGCTCTTTAAGCTCAATGCGGCCAGAACAAGGAGTCGAAATTTCCAAACCTCAGCCATGGTAATCCCACGTGTTGATCTGGGCCTCTTTATACCATAACCCAGCGCTTGCCCCAAGGTTCAACCCGTCCAATATGCAGCCTTATGCAGCCATATTGACATGATTCATTTCGTGTCTGCACGCCCTGCTCTATGAGCTTGACCAATTGAACAAAGATGCGAGGTCTGACGCAATATCGCGACAGCGCATGTGTCCATTCCCCGTTCTTTTGGAGCAACGTAAAGAAATTAAGTTCTCAATACCTGGAGCATCAGCGTGGTTATGAAATCCTTCACACAAGCAAGCCTTATCGGTGCATGTCTCAGCCTTATGGCATGTGGTGGCACGGAAGCAACGTCGCAGCTGAGCCGCAGTGCGATCCCCAATCAGAGCAACAACACCATTTATCGTGTCAATGACGGCGGAACCATCCAGTATATCTATGCGAACTTTGATGCGAAAGCAGGCAAGGAAGTCGGCTACCCCTTGGAGTGCAGCAATCCCTTGGGCCTTATAAAACTCATCAAGGCCACCGGTTTTCCTACGGAACTTCTGACTTCGACCAAAATCCTGAAAGTTGACGATGAGAAATATCTTGAACTCAGTGTGAAGAGTCAGCCGACCCTTTCCTGTGATAATTCAGCCAAGACGTTTTACAAGTCCGAGCTTGACGGGAAGACCAAGTATTTCTTTGCCGACTCGGAATTTTCAAAAACCAAACTCCATATGTTTGGCTGCCAGGCTCTTGTGGATGCCATGGGCTTCAAGTTGGAAAACGCCACGGCGATCGATCCGACGTTCATCGATCAACTGAGCCTGTTCTCAGTGGACGATAAGGATGACGTCAGCTGCCTTTCCGGTACCGAAGCGGGAGCGGGCCTGGTTTGGATGAACGGGCAGGACGAAACTTTGACAGCCGCTGCCGGGCAGACCGTCTTCAAATCCTTTACGGCTCAGAAGCCTGATTCTTCGCTGGCTCAGCTTGGCTACAGCATGAAAGGCAACTGCGACTGGCTGCTGACACAGGTGATCAACGGCAGCGTTATTCTCACGGGTCAAGTGCCCGGAAACTTTTATCAACCTGCGTCCTGTGAAATCGAGATCGTCGCGGAAAAAGGTACTTTTTATGAGGCTAAGAAAACTCTCAAGCTGAATGGCTTCGAACTTCAGTGTCCGAGTGGTTTCGTAAAGATTGACAGCAGCTGCGTGCGTCCCTGCGACAACGGACGTCTTCCGGGTGAAGAATGGCTGGTGGATCGCGGGCTCTATACTTGCCAGGCCGACGGAACCTATGGCTACAAGACCATCACCAAATTCATGCGCGATCCAAACTCAGATCGTGCCGGCCCCGAAAATGGAATCACGGGCAATGGCTTGTGTGAGGAAAAAGAGGACTGTGTTTACATTCAGGTTTCCAATGGCCGCCATTGGGCCAAAAAAGATCGGAAGCTTTATTATACCTGGTGGAATGCTGCTACGTATTGTGATGATAAGGTTTACGGAGGCTACAGCGACTGGCGCATGCCGACCTTGGAAGAGTATAAAGCGGCTTATGCAGACGGGTTCTCTGAATTGAACGGCGCGCTTTTTGCTGACTCGTTCCCGGGCTGGGCCAAGGATGAAGCTGATGCCAATAATGCATATATCTACAATTTCTTCAGGGGAGAGATCACTCCCACTATCAAAGGTACAGAGATTAGAGCGGTCTTCTGTGTAAGAAATTAATAGGTGTCGTTCGTCACGCTGAATGAGGCCGAGGAGTCATCCGCGATTGAGTGGATCCTCCTCCCTCAGCCCAGAACGAACGCAAGGCAGACGATGTCCTCGCTCAGACCAGGGGCTAACCGGGAGAAAATGCTCCCGGGGCGATAAGACTCCAAGTCATGCCGCTTCTAGCTTGTTTTTTTAACTTGCTGCGAAGCGTTTTGCTTGCGCGCATCCTGGATCTGCTTCACCAGCTTTTCATCTGAATCAATCATATAGATCGCGCCCGTATTGGCTTCGATCACGTCCTTCCGCTTTTTCAAGGTGTCCAGGCTGATCCGCACGCCAGTGACAAAAGGCTGGAATATATCAGGATCAAAGTCATCCGGTGCCGAGCGCTCCATGAGTTCCAAAGCCTTTTCCGCCGGCAGGGCAGGCTTGTAGACCCGTTTCATGAGCAGAGCCGAGTAGGCGTCGGCGATGGAGATGATACGGGAATAAACATGAATCCCGAGCTCGGGATCCTCCTCCCACCGCCCCCGTCGGCCGGCCGGATAGCCTTTGCCGGTGAAACGCTCGTGGTGTTCCAGGGCAACACGCGCCACGATCTCTTCGATCGGCGCCCCGTTCTGGATCGCGTTCATCAATTCCTTATGTCCAAACTGGACATGAGTTTTCATGACCTCAAACTCATCCGGAGTAAAAGCCCCGGGTTTGTTCAATATGGCATTGGGAATACAGCTCTTCCCGGCATCGTGATAAAGGCCGCATTGAGCGATAATCTCGGCATCCTTGAACGGCAGCTTGGGGTCGATATACTGCTTGGCCATGATGGTGGAAAACATGGCGACGGACGCACTGTGATCGTATAAAGTCGGGTCAATGCTAATCATACGGCTGAGCGTACTCATGGCCAGGTCGTTGGCCATCAGCTGGTTCACCATAAACGCGGCCGCGGTCTTCACCCGTTCGGCGACCTGCTTGTTCACCCCACCGCGCAGGACCATCTGACTGGCTCCGCTCAGGTCGCTGAAGATTTCGAGGGTCTTGCGGTCGAGCGAAGGGTCTTTCTCTAGAAGGGCATTGATCTTTCGCGTTCGTACATAGGAAAGAGTATGCTCAAATTTTGGATAATCCTTTTTCGCGATGAAAACTTCCACACCACCATACTCTTTTAAGCTGGCAGCCCAAACATGCTGCAGCAGCTCATCGCTCAGCTCGGACGGGCGGATGTATTCGATCATCTCGTCTTCCACCCGGATGTAGATCGAAAACTCTATGGTGGGGACTTCCCAAAGATAGGTGAACAGCTCGAGGCTGATTGGACGAAACTGTTGCAATGTGGCGTCATCGGCCGGAAAGATTTTGCAACGCTTGCGCGTCGAATCTTTGATGATGAATTTTTTTGAAGTCTGAAATGATTTAGGATCCAAGGGCGTCACCCTTTCCGACATTTGCCATAAAAGGAACAAGACCCTGAAGATATCGGCTGATCAGGCGGAAAGGTGAAGCCCAAAGCGCAAGGGGTTGTCCGGGGCTGCTTTGGCAAGTACGTGAAACCTCAGATCTTTTCCAACTCATCCGGGCCCTGGCAATTCCTGTTAAAAAGTAAGCCCTCTCCATGGTTCATGATCCTCTCATCAACTCGCTGGCAGTTTTGCACTCTGGGTTGTCATCCATCCTTCTGGAGTCATTCTTTGTCCGAATAAGGAGACCTTATATGATGCGTAAGGAATTCAATGAGGTGGTGCAAAAAGTTCCCAATCTAACGGCTGACGGCGTCACCTCGCCTCTTGCTGCCGACTTTTTCTCCAAGCGTCAGGACTTCGTGAATAATGCTCTCTATCTGCAGCAGGCCAACGATGCTGTGGAATTCCTTCGCGGTATTGGCAAATCCACTCGTTTTTCCCAATGGCAGAAGAACAACTGCCTGCCGGAACGCATCGGCGCGCTGATCGAATGGAACTCGGGACGACCCGTCAGCCCGGGAGCGGTGATCGTCGCAGCCTTGCACGAAGGCTTTACCATGGGTGGGGCCAGTACAGGATCTGTTTACTTCAACTTCCTGCCTCGACAGATCGAAACCGAGCTCATGAATCTCCGCCGACGCCAGCTCATCAAACAGGTCATTGGAGCCTAAAAAATTCGAAGTCACTGCAAAACGAGCAAAGCCTGGGGAAGGCGTACCTTCACCCAGGCTCCACACAAACCTTGAATCAGTCGATGGACTTGGCTGCAAGAGTCTTTTTGGACTTCTTCGAAGCCTTCTGTTTCTTGCTCTTGGCGACTGATTTCTTCACATCCTTGCCTTTGGACTTTTTCGCCAGCTTGCCTTTTTTCTTGGCGCTGGTTTTTCCGGGTTTGGCTATCTCGTTACCCTTTTTCGTGGGTTCAGCCAAACGGGCTTTATTGGGAGCCAAAGGCTGAGGCAGCATGCTGGCAGCAGCAGCTTCACTCGCGGCGCGCGTGGTTACGGCAGCCGGAGTATCCTTGGTCACTGCGGAATCATTGGAGCTGCTCGGAAAGTTCAATCCAGCCAGTACCAGGGCACCAATGGCCGCAGCCACGATTCCGCCCGCAGCGATTTTTTTCGCCTTATCATTTTTTGCCGCTTTGCTGTCGATCTTGGAACTGCCCGATCCTCTAAGTGTCTCGGCCTTTCCCATGATCGCCGTGGGACGCAGATTATCGAGAAAACTTTCTCCTTTCGATTTCGTGTCGGGTTTCTTCTTGATCTCTGTCGTTTTATCCTTCTTCTTTGCCATGAAAGCAAACTCCTCTAAAGTGTCAGTCCTAAAATCTCTCGGACCTGCCTGGCTGCGGATAAAATGAAGACGATCTTTGTGAGTGATTTCAGGGACTGCCGCCCCGGGTTTTAGTTGCAGAAAGAAAGTGGAAATTTCAGAAAAGGATGTATTCGCGAGGGCAGAATTGAAGGTTTTGGCCCCGGAGCGGATCTTACGCCGCCGAAAATATGCGGGCAAAGCCCCTCAAACGAAGCGGATAATAATCATACTCAGCCGGGGTTTTGAGGGCCCGATGGTTTAAGAAGGTCCGCAGCAGGAAGGCCCTCTTTTTGAGTGCCCGATGGTTTAAGAAGGCCAGAAGCAGGAAGGCCCTCTTTATCACTGGAGTTTCGATGCCCCAGATGTTCCATAAATTAAGCGCAGTACTGGGCGTTCCCTTGCTGGAACTGCTGGTGGGCTGTGGGGTGGATCCGGAAGCATTGAAGCAGAAGGAAATGGATGAAGGAAACGATGCCGACCAGGGAGAGTCTGATACCCTGCTGGCACCCGAGCATACCGTCGAGGCCATCCTGAAACTGGAGGAAGGTCTCAGTGCTGTGACCGGAAGCTTTTCCCTCGTCAACTGCACCGGGCATGTGGATCATGTCTTTCAAGATAACAGGATTACGTTGTCGGATGAAGCGATCGGCTGCCGGGTGGCGATTGAACATTTGAAAGTAGGGGACCGGGGTTTTCATATCAGCGACGCCCAGCCGGAGTGGAAGACAGGTGATGTCCTGCATTTCCAGGCGGATGACGGATCACTCGAAGCGCTGGACGTGCGGGTGGATCATCAGCTCTCCAGTACGCCTTCGCTTACCGAGAACGTGGCCTTTACCATCAGCCGCAGCGATGCCGCTCCCGACGCTGGCAGTCAAACGCTGCTGACCGTCGGTGTGGAAGGGCATGCGGCACCGAACTTTCGGATTCGCAAGACCGAGTATGTGGGGCTGAGTCCCAGCGGTGCCGGACAGTTCGTGTTTCATCTGGACTGCCTGCAGGCCATCAAAACAGCCACGGGTGAGGATCCGACCTGTACCGGGATACCGCTGAGCGCAATCCGATACATGCTCGTGAAGGACGATTACGATTCCAATCTGACCCTGGACGATGCCGAGGCCTTGTTCGCCACCCGCAGCAGCTGGACCGTGGATGCCAAGGCTGACTTTGAGCCGTTTCAGGCGGAGCGGAAACAGTACGGAGGCTTTATGACTCGCAGCGGTGAGGACGTTTTGGAAGGTCCCGACCTCCTGCACGAGAACCCCAATATGCTTTTGATCCTCCAGGGTCCAGGTCCCAGCTATCAATACTTTAACGTCGACGTCGTGTTTACCAGTAACTGAGTGCCGAATACCCTCTCGGACCCGTTGCCCCAGCGGCAACGGGTTTCTTTTCAGGTTGGCGTTGCCTTCCCCGACCATCCATAATATCTAATCAGGACCCGGGACAGGGCCCGGATCACTGCAAGAGGCCGCCATGCAACATCAAAAGCTTATCGAAGACTATCAGCGCTGCAAGCCGGCCCTGGACCAGCAGGCGGCCGAGCTGCAAAAGCGCCTGAGTGTGCTGCTTGACGAAAGTGGTATACCTGTTCACGATATCAGCGCCCGGGTCAAAAGCGCTGCCAGCCTTGTCCAGAAGGCCTCCCGGCCGGACCGTATCTATACGGGTCTGGAGGATGTCACCGATGTGATCGGCCTTCGAGTGGTCACCTATTTTGAGGACAGCATTGAAAGCGTTGCGCAGCTGATCGAAAAGCACTACGCGGTGGACTGGGAACGATCCATCGACAAGCGTCTGCATGGTGATCCAAGCCGTTTCGGTTATCGCTCGCTGCACTATGTTTGTCGCCTGGCCACACCGCAGCAGCCTCTGAGTGAATTCTTTCCCTTTGAAATCCAGATCCGCACCATCCTGCAGCATGCCTGGGCGGAAATTGAACATGACCTCGGCTACAAATATCCTGAGGCGGTGCCGCAGCCCGTTCGTCGGCGCTTTTCCCGGCTCGCGGGCCTTTTGGAAATCGCGGACGCGGAATTCGTGGAACTCCGCAAGACGATGGATAGCTATGCTCAGGACCTGCATGCCGGGCTTTCCGGGCCGCGCGCGGATCTGCCCTGGGATGCCTTGAGCCTGGAAACGCTGGTGGCTACCGCGGATGTGATGGCGGCGGATCAACGCCTTGCCGCGGCCTTGCAGAAGGCGCTCGGGGCTCAGGTTTTTTTTCCGGATTATTTGATTCGCATGTTGAATGCCTCCGGTCTGCACAACCGTGACTGTCTGAGCGCTGCGCTGGTGGAGTTCGAGCCGCAGCTGGAAACATTCATGCATCGGTATTTCACCTTTACCCGCGAAACCTGGGGTTTTCACGGTCTGGATTTTGATAGTCTGCCGCGTGGTTATACGCTGTTTCTTTTGGCTCTCTGGCAGGTCTTCCGCAGCGCGACTTTGGAAATTCATCGACTGGAAAAGCTTAAGACGTTCTATCAGCTCCTCGATTATCCGCACAATGAAGAGGAGGCGCGGCGTGTGGCGCGTCTCTTTATGAAGAATTTTCAGGACGGCACCGAATGACCGATAATTCCGCCCGCATCAGTGTCGCGGGCAGCCTTTACGCGATCCTGGCCTATGTTCTCTGGGGCATCACGCCGATTTTTTGGAAGCAGCTTCTGCGCTTTCCACCCGAGGCCATGCTGGGTTTTCGGGTGGCCTGGTCCTGTCTTATCCTGGTGGTCCTTGGTTTGTTCTTTCGCCCGTTCGTGCGTGAGCAGAGCCAGTGGCTGCGCAGCAAAAGGCGCGTGCTCCTGGTGGTGATCGCCACGCTGCTGATTGCGGTGAACTGGTTCACCTATATCTGGGCCGTGACGCAGAATCGGATCGTGGAAGCGAGTCTTGGTTATTATCTGAATCCCTTGGGCAATATCGTGATCGGCATTTTCTTTTTCAAGGAACGCCTCAGTGTGGTCCGCTGGCTCGCCTTTGGTCTGGCGACCGTGGCCGTGGGCATCCTGGTGTTTGGCCATGGACAGCTGCCCTGGATTTCCCTGATTCTGGCCGGCACCTTTGCCTTTTACGGTATGGTCAAGAAGATGCTGCCCTTGCATGCCGCGTTTTCGCTTGGGCTTGAAACCGTCCTGATGCTGCCGATTGCCTTTATCCTGATCCAACGCTATTATCCAGGGACCGGATTTATTACTGACCTGAGTCCCGCGGAACATGGCCTCTACTTTTTGAGTGGCATTATCACGCTGGTTCCCCTTTTTGCGTTTGGCATCGCCGCGCGTCTTCTGCCTTATTCCACTTTAGGATTTTTTCAGTACATCGCCCCCACGCTGCAACTTTTCTGTGCGGTTGTCCTCTACAATGAACCCTTTGATACCCATCGTATGCTGAGCTTTGGTCTGATCTGGCTCTCGCTCCTGGCCTTGAGTGTGGAGCAACTGCTGCTCTATCGCAGCCGCCGACGGAATGCGGCTGTACCCTGAATTCTCCCTTGTGCTTTCGGACCCTTGGGTTAAACTGCTCCAAAAAGAGATGCGTTTGCCCGGGAGGCTTTATGGCTTTTTTACAAAGAGAGTCAGGTCAGATTCATTATGAGACGCAGGGGAAGGGACAGGCACTCGTCATGCTGCGGGGTCTCGGGCGTTCCTCCCGATACTGGCTGGGCTTTGAAAAGCAGCTGGCGAAATCCTTCAAGGTGATTCAAATCGATATGCGAGGCCTCGGCCGCACGAGTGTGCCCATGGCCTGGACCGACACGATTGATGATCTCGCCGACGACTGCGTGGCAGTTCTGGATCAGCTGAGGATCGGCCGGGCCCATGTCTTTGGCCTGTCGCTGGGCGGGATGGTCGCGCTGCGACTGGGGTCGCGGCATCCGGAGCGTTGTCGTTCGCTGGCGATTGCCAACTGCTCCAGTGCGGATTATCCCGGCTTCCGGGTCAATCCTCTGGCCATCAAGGATATCGTGATCGGTCGCGTCCGGGGGAAATTGCATGAAGCTCTGCTCCATCGCACCATTCCTTCCGCCGTGGCCAAGGTCCGTGGCGAGGAGATTCTGAAACAATGGGCCGCGATCCAGGAAGTGGAAGGTCTTGCTGTGGATTGCGTGCTGAAGCAAATCGTGGCTGCGGCGCGGTTTACCATTCGCGGTCGCTTGAAAGCGGAAGAGCTGCCCATTCTGTTCCTCTATGGATCCCTCGATGGCCTCGTGCCGCATTACAATACGCGGCGCATGCATAAGCTCGTACCGGGATCCAACCTGCAGGAGATCAAAGGCGCGAGTCATGAAATCCATGTCGGGCATGAGCCGCAGCTTGTCAGCGCGCTGAGGGAGTTTTGCCTGCAGGCCTCCTGATACCAGTCTAAGTCTTTGACATTACGGACTAAAGTTGCACTCTTGGGGGCCTCAACTCAAGGGTTGGGTGAATCTGTCGATCCTGGGACGTGGAGGACAGCAGCCCATGGCTCAGGACTATAGCAAAAAACCGATCGAGGAGTTGATGGCGGAGGCCAAGGGTGGCAACATCGAGGCGCAGAATGCTCTGGCGATGCTCCACGAACTGGGCCTGATCCCCGAGGCCAGTGCTGCCGAGGCCGCGCGTCTTTATGCCAAATCCGCCAAAGCCGGGGATCCTCTGGCTGCGCTTTATCTGGGTGTCATGCATGAAAAAGGCGCCGAAGGCGTGCCAGTGGATAAGTCCATAGCGGACAGCTATTATCATATGGCGGAAAAAGGCGGCTATCACAAAGCGGTCGATCGCCTGACAGAAGCCGGCGTCGGACGGCGGACGATACTGCTGGTTGATGACTCGGCATCGTTCCGCAATGTAACCCGCGCTCTGCTCAACAAATGTGGATTTGACGTTGTGGAGGCTCCCGACGCCTCTCACGCCATTCGTTTTCTTCAGAATGGGGGCAGGGCGGACCTGGTGATCAGCGACGTGGAAATGCCCAATATGGACGGTCTGGAGATGCTGGCCATTATCCGCGGCCGGCTGCAGAAGAAAGATCTGCCCGTTGTGATGCTGACGTCGGTTCGCGAGGTCGGCGTGCTGAAGAAGGCCAAAATGCTGGGCGTTCAGGGCTGGGTGCTGAAACCCTATGATAACGATATGCTCGTTCAGATTGTGAGGAAGGCGCTGGTGGCTTAACGGCGCCGACGGCCGTCACGCGCCCGGTTCCGTCACGCGCCCGGTTCCGTCACGCGCCCGGTTCCGTCACGCGCCCGGTTCCGTCACGCGCCCGGTTCCGTCACGCGCCCGGTCCCGTCACCCCCGAAGGGGGCCGCCATGCGCCCGGTTCCGTCACCCCCGAAGGGGGCCGCCATGCGCCCCGCTCCATCACTTCCCATCCTTCCTCGAAGGATCCAATGCCGAAGCCGGCTCCGTCTCCGCCACTCGCTGGATATCATGCGCCGGCGCCGGAGCATCTCCCACAACCCGACCTTCCGGCCTTTGCACCTCGCGCGTGGCCTGCTCCGCATAATCAATAGCCGCAAGGTTCTGCCGAATGCCCTGCGTGGTCTTCTTCCAGCCCTGCAAATCATCCCCGAGCACAGACCGATCCTGCGCGTCCTGAATCGTCCGAACCTTCTGCCAATTCTCCCGCTGCTGCCTGGGAACCAATAGAAGCGGATTCGGCGCCACATGCTCCGGGGCCCGGGGATCACCGCTCAATCCCAGGGTCAGGGGCACCCGCGTGACGAGATCCGCATCCACCCCGAAGCGGGGCTGTGGAAGCATGTGGCCAGCCTGCAGATGATAGCCCTGGCTTTCCGCGCTTTTGGCATCCGACACATGATCGCGTTGTTCGATAGCCTGCTGATGCTGCCGCTCCACCAGCACATGCTCCTGCCACTGACTGTCCATCCGCTTCACTTCCATCTGATCCGCTGCAACGTGCCGGTAGGTATCCAGCTCCAATTTGTTATTCTTCAAGAGTTGTCGATCCGCTTCCACTTCCATCTTCACCAGCGCCTGCTGCTGCCGCTCCTGATCGATATGTTCCTTCAATTTGGTTTTGAAATCCTTCTCATTGGGCTCGCGGAAGGTGCCGCGGCTCTCCCAGGCATTCACCCAGGCCTTTTCAAAAGCCTGCAGCACATCGTGAAGATGCCAGCGCGCCTGCTTATCGTAAGAACTGCGGCGGCTGGCATACTGCTGATGCAGGTGTTGTTTCACCGAGTCGAAGATAATATCATGCAGGACCTGCTGCAGTTGATGCGCCTGAGCCCGCGCCTCCTGCACGATGCGCCGCTCATCCCGGGTATGCTCCTGGATCAATTGAAGCGCTTTCTTTTCATTCGGCAGCCTGATTTCGAACTTATAGGGATGCAGCAGCTCCTTGTTCTGCAGCTCGGGATAAAATTCAGCCTGGGCGATACGTTTCTCCCGATGCCAGTCCCGAAAACGCTCGTCCTCGAGCCATTGTTTCTTTGCGGCCTTTTCAAACATCGAGAATTCGCGCCCGATCCGGCGGTAGATGCGTTCGAAGAGGAGTTCCGAGATCCAGGCGTGCAAAAGGTCGACCTGCCGAAAGTATTTGATCTCGGCGATATCATTTTGGAAGCGCGTGCGTTCGATCGTCTTCAAACGCTCCCGCACGCGGGAACGATCCAGGACACGATGGTGAAACTCATCCATCAAAGGCGACAGTTCCGCAGCGAGTTTATAGGCCCGATGATCCGGTGTCCGGTTTAACGCCGGCGCTTCGAATCTCCAGGGCGGCATGATAGGATGGGTCTCGGCCAGGGTTTTTACATGGTTGCCCGGTTCCAGAAGGCGCTGCAGCTTTTTATAGGCCGCGTATTCCGTCGGCGAGGGTGGATCCAGAGCGGTAAAGGTAATGAAGCCAATTTTTTGGGCCATGTGCTGTCTCCTGACTGCATCGAGTCTTTGTCGGAGAGCACAGGGCCTTGCGGGTTTTTTGGAAAAGGTCTGCAGAAAGACCTGAAAGACAGCGTTGTTGGATGCAGGCAGGATAAAAAATTCGACGCGAAAGAATCCGCACGAGCGCGATTTTTCGTTATTTCAAGGCGAAAGATTCCGCGAACCTCTAAATCGATAGCGTCAGATGCTCCGCCTTTTTCTTCTTCCCCTTCCCAGGTTCAGGAACGGGCGGATGCAAGGGCATGACAATCGCGGGCGGGCGGCTTGCCTTCTTCTTCTTGCGGGCAAAATCAATCTCCAGCAGCATGCTGCAGCTCCTTGTGTTTGACTCGATAGAAACGTTCAGGGAATGTATTTGATCTTCACGGCCACCGTGAGCGCTGTATGGAAACAGTCGGTGTTATCGTTATCACCGGTGGCGGTCAGATCCATGTTCACCGTGGTCTTGCCGGCAATCGCCGCGGCAATCGGGGCGATCTCATTCGCCGTCAAATGAAGGGCCACAGGGCCTTCCTTGTCATGAGCGGGCAGGTCGCACGCGGCGCCTTTACCGAGGCAGTAGGCTGGCGTTTCAAAATTCCCGATAGGCTGACCCACGACTTTGGTGAAGTCCCAGGACAGGATCCCCTGCTGCGGGGCATCGAGATATTTCGTCAGACCGCCATTGCTCAGGAAGACAATGCGGGAGTCGATGGAAAGAATCAGAAAGTCATCATAATGCAGGCGCGCATCCGCCGGGGAATCGATGTCGATGCCGCAGATATCCCCCGCCGGCAGGTTCAGAGTCGCCGGCGATGTTTCGGATGCCTGAACAAAGCCCTGCTTGGTCGCCAGATTCGAGTTCATTCCGAACGCGCAGGTTTTTCGTTCCGGATAGGTGATGGTCTGTTCGACTGTTTTGAAGCTGGCGGCCTGGGCATTCGCGCACTTTTCTTTCAGTGCGGTCACCTGATCCACAGGCGGTAGAGGAGCCGGCTCACCAGGCGTTCCGGTGGCGTTATCATCCTTGCCGATCGTAATATCGCTTTCGTTGCCGGAAATACCACCCGCAGGTGCCGCTCCTTGACCGGAGCCACCCGAAAAATTTCCGCCTGAACAGGCTGTCAGCAGCAGGCCGACAAAAACTTTCATTTGAGTACAACGTCGCATGGTTGACCCCTGGTAGAGTGGTATCGTATGTATCGGATCGTTATGGATAAAACTTAAGCAGGGCAGGTTTAGGCAGGAAAAACCGGGGATTGGGATAAATTGAGAATCAGGGGCACACCCGAAGGAATGCTCCTCAACCTTCGTGATTTAACAGGCGGTCCCTGATTCTCTCAAAAGTAAAAAAACTCAATCTTCAACTGGAAGGAGCAAGCCTTCCAGATAGTAGTACATGGTCCGGACAGAAGTCAGCGAGCGGACGAGCGTGTAATTGCCTGGATAACGGCTTTGCAGTTTGCGTTTGGTGGCGTCCAATTGCAGAACCGTGGTGTGTAATCTTTCCAGATGGGTTTCGATCGCTTGATCAGACGCTGAGCTCGACAGGAGCCGGGCCAGTTGATCGGCCTGGTTGACGATAAAAAGGCTGTAGCGTGCGGCATTCGTCAAATCAGTATTGGGGTCCTGGGAAGCCAGACTGAGGACGAGGCTGCGGGCCTGACGCGCGTTGTTCATGAGACCGCAGGTGGCTTCGAGAGCCTCGGATTCAAAGCAATCATAAGCCTGAGCTTGAGCAGCGGTGCTGGTGATGACGGCAGGACCAACGAATGAAAGGGCCAATAGAACGGTTTTGATAAATTTCATAAGGCATTCCTCGCTAACGTAATTTCCTTCACTGGAGCCATCCTACAGAAAGCCGCAATTTCTGCAAAGGGCTCAAAGAACGAAGTGTTCTGTGAATTGTTGTGGCCATGTAAATTCAAGGGGATAGCACGGAACAGAACACCCTGGGAGGTTCACGGAACAGGTGCAGGTGGCGCAGAGTGAAGAAGGAGACTGAGCAGTCGCGGTTCGAGGTCTTCCGGTTTTTTCGTCTGACATTCCCAGATCACGCCGACCTTCCAGCCGAGCAGTCGCAACTTGGACTGCAGACGTTGGTCGCGGGCCTGGTTGCCGCTCAGTTTGCGACGCCAGAAGCCTTCATTCTGCTTGGGCCAGGGCTGCCCTTCGTGACAGGAATGCCGATGCCAGAAGCAGCCATGGACGAAGAGGACGAGGGATCGATCCTGAAACACAAAATCCGGTCGACCGGGAAGATGGGGGACGTGGGTTTCATAGGCGAAACCCCAGCGATCCAGAAGCGCTTCAACCTTTTGCTCAGGTCCCGTGTGACGAGCCTGAATACGCCGCATGCAGGCCAGTCTCTGCTCGCGAGTCATGACGTCGCTCATAAGGACTCCTTGCCGCCACATCATCAAGGGCGGCCTTGATCGTTTGCGCCAGCGCATAAGCCATGAGAGGCGGAACCGCATTCCCAATCTGTTTGAAGGCCGGGTTCATGGTTCCCACAAAATGGAAACCATCAGGAAACGACTGCAAACGAGCCGCTTCGCGCACCGAAATGGTCCGCGCCTGCTGGCCATCGTAGTGTATATGCGAATAGCTGTCCTTGCCCAGATGCGCCATCAGTGTGCGGGCGGGCTCTCCAGCGGCCATTTTTCGCCACTTGTTGGGAAATTTACTCGGATCATACGGCGGCACAAAGTCCTTGCGCAGGTCCTTATAAGCCTTGGACTGCGGGGAGAGGCGCCGGCGCGTCGCCTCGGCCTTGAAGAGTTTTTCCGCGACCGCCACGGCCTCGGGATACTGATCGCCGGGCTGCATCGCGCGAAAGATTTTATAATCACGCGGCAGGGAACGGATCACGTGATCATTGATATGACCCTTGGATTCAAAGCCGGGCCAGTGCCGCATCAAATGCCCATAGGTGCTGGGCTCGCGATCCGCATAGGGAATGCCTTGCGTAAAACGCCTCGCCCCACGTTTGAGCGAACCCTCAAGGTGCGCGGTAATCAAAGGCAGATCCATCAAAGCCTCGGCCGCGGTCACGGCCGGCGGAAGATTCGCATCAGGCTGTGGGGTTTCCTGAAAGAAACTGTCGGTGTCGGCGAGCTTCTCCAGGGTTTTGAGAGCGGTGCGCCGGGTTCCGGCATAGCCTTTGGGCAATGTGAAGGCATGCGTGGGCCTCGGAAACACGATGGTCTGTTTCAATTCCTTGCGCAACGCGAGGAGGAACATCCGTTCCCGCATCTGCGGCACACCATAGTGGACGCTGTTGATCAGGGTGTAACGGCAGTCATAACCCAGAGCCTGCAGCGTTTCGCAGATTTCATGGGCAATGTTCAGGCCGCCGTGATTCAAAACATCCGGCACGTTTTCCACCAGAACCGCCAGCGGTTTGAGCGCCTGAACATAATCGAGGTAACTGAGATAAAGTTGAGCGCGGGGATCGCGCAGATAGGCATCCGGATGATCCTGGATTTCCCGCAGCTTGGCGCGACCCACACGGGCAAAGGCCTGGCAGGGGGGACCGCCGATAATGACATCGATGGATTCCGCCAGCGGGCATTGCAGATGAGCCACGGCCTCCTCGGGACGGGTCGCGGTGATATCGCGGGCATGGTTGACACTGGGTGCCGTGACCGCTTCCAGGCTATGCCCCTCAAAATTCAAGGCATGGGACGCCGCCGCCAGGCGATCGAATTCAATGGCGGCCGCGATGTGAAATCCGGCCCGATGAAAACCGAGCGACATGCCGCCGCAACCCGCAAAAAGATCGAGCACGCGCAAAGGCTGGCCCGCAGCATAGCGTTTGAGTTTGGACTGAATAAGCGCGGGTCGCATGCACCCTCCTGGCAATGGATCGTTCAATCGAAGCAGGGTAGCACAGCTTCCGCTCCATGTTGAGCAGCTTTCCGGAATATGTTTCAATCCCCTTTTCGTTTCGGTCAGGAGGTCATTGATTTGCGTGAGACATGGCAGGAAAGGCTGGCGAGGCAGCTCGAACATTCGGTTTTGCGGGGCGGTCGCTGCGGATTCTGGCTCACGAGCCGCATGCATCCCCTGAAGGGCTGGAGCGTCCCGGTCTGGCTGAAACGCGATGATGAACTCGGACCCTATGGCAGCAAATGGCGCAAGATGCAGGGACTGGCCTGGGCCATTCAGGAGGAGGGGGCGGATACGATCCTGGCCTGGGGCGGCAGCCGGTCGCAACATCTGCTCGGCCTTCTGGCCCTGGGGCGTGAACTGGGCCTTGACGTCCGCCTGCTCGTCAAGGAGGGCAGTCCCCGTCAGGCGCAGGGTCCCGATCTTTTGTGGCCGCTCCTGACAACCCCGGACACGGTGACCATGATCAGCCGCGCCGAGTGGCCCCAGGTGGAACATCGGGCGCAGAAGGAGCAGGCGGCCCTGACTGCCGCCGGCAAAAAGGTCTTTCTGGTGCGGGAGGGCGGGGCGCAGGTGGAAGCGCTCTGGGGCGCCCTGACTCTGCCCCTGGATATTGTAGCCCAGGAAAAAGTCCTCGGGTTTTCGTTCACCAGGATTTGGGTGGATGCCGGAACAGGACTGACCGCGCAGGCTTTGATCCTCGGCCTGGGACTTTTGCAGCACAGGGCTCAGGTTGAGGTTCTGCTCTGTGCCGGTGATGCGGGCACCTTTGCACGGGATCTGGAACGGAGACGGGGTGAACTCAGCGTCGCGCTGCAGACTGAGATTCCGCTCGCAGCCTGGCGCTGTCATGTGCCGGGGACCGCGCGGTCCTTTGGTTCCACCAATCAGGCCGTTTTTCTGGAAATTGCGCGCACGGCCCGCGAGCACGGGGTGCTGCTTGATCCGATTTATTCGGCGAAGCTCTTGATGAAAGTGCGGGAGGCACAGCCGGAATGGGCCCCGGAGGACCGGGTGCTGATTCTTCATTCCGGCGGGATGTTAAGCCTCTTCGGTTTTCCAGCTGAACTGCAGGCGCTTACTTTTTAGGACCGACCAGAGAATGCAGCACGGCGGTGCAGACGATCTCGCCGGCTTCGTTGAAAATGTCGACGGGCACGAGCCAGGTCTTGCGCTCGTTGCTGGTCGGTATGGGGCAATCGCAGATGCCGGTAACCTTGCCGCGGGCCTTTTTCAGGTATTCGATTTCCATTTTGCTGACGATAAATCGGGCATCCGGCGGCATGCTGTATGACAAGGCGATGTTGCCGGTCAGTTCCGCGAGATTCGCCAGGGCCACGGCATGAATGCTTTGCAGGTGATTGCGAATTTTGGGGTTGTCCTGCAGGCTGACCTCGGAATGTCCTTCACGCAGTTCCTCCACCACGGCCCCGATCGTGCCGGTATACGGGGCATAACGTCCAATCAGATAGCTAAAAATCTGCTTGCCGCGTGGGACCCGGCTGAGATGATCCCAGCCTTCCCTGGCCACGTTGCGGGATCCATCGTTCCAGCCGCGGATCCGGGTCATGAGACCTTGAAGTTTAAGTGCCATAGCCAGTTCTTTATGTTGAGAAGTTGATCAAAAGTCACAGCATAGCCTCTCTGCAGGTTTTAAATCAAGGCAGCCGGTTTGATGGTCCAGGTTTTGCCGGGTTTGGTCGGGCAAAATCTGCCGCTGCTCGCGTGCTCCCGGTCCGATTTTTCCGCGCTACACTGAAAGCAGGAATCCTTATGTGCACGGAGGGGTCATGGCACGTAAGAAAAAAAGGTGGCGCGACATGGACGATCCAACGGATATCTTCGGCAGTGAACGGCCGGAAGATCGTGAGGGGCCTGCGGTCGATCCAGCCTATGATGTCTTTCGGCGTCACATGGAAGAGCATATTCAAGGTGAAACGCGGGCCTTTCATGAGCTGCGGTCCACAGCGGAGCATGAGCTCCAGGCTTCGACCATGGTCAGCCCACCTTCAAGGCGCGCCGCACCACCGCCTCCGGCACGAAAGGCAGCCCCGATGGAAGCTCCGAAAGCCAATTCCTTGCCGCCTGCCGCCATGCGACAAGCCCCGGCACGTCCGGTGTCCAAAGGTTCGGGCCTGGGAACCATGGTGGCCATGGGTCTTATTTTCACGGCCATCGGTTTTCTTCTGAATCATGCCTGGCAGCAGGCCCAGCCTTTGACCCGCAAGGGCGGGGTGGCCGCGAAATCGAGAATGGTGGCCGATGCCAGCTGCAGCGACAAGGAAAAAGTCGCGCCCTCCCGCCGAAGCCGGGACAGCAGTCCGAAAACAGCGGCTGTGTCCCCCGTTCCCGCACCGACCCCGGAGCCCGCTCCGGCCGCTTCCAAGGCTGAAGCGAGCGCCGCCGCCGAGTCGACTCTTAAGGGGATGACGCTGCGTGCGGTTGAGTTGCGTAAAGGGCCAGGAACTGGTTTTGAAATCGTCGATTCCCTTCCTCCTGGATTTGCCTTGGAAGGTGATTTGACTACCGATCGGCAATGGCTGCGGGTAAAACCGGGGGCCTTTGTCAGCGTCGACGCCGTGCAGTTTCAGGATGCAACATCCGCCGGTTACCAACCGTATTGGGTCGGGGGGCATATTGCCAACATTCGCGAGTTTCCTTTGATTACGGCTCGTATTCTACGGAAGGCGCAGCCAGGATCGGAGTTGAAACTGCAGGCCTTTAACGACGAGTGGGCTCAGCTTGCTGACGGTGGTTTTGTGTTCCGTAAACTTGTGACCAACGAAGCGCCTCGCAAGCTTCAGTTGCCTGCGGTCATGCGGGTATCGGTGGAGAAGGCGGAGATACGCGGAGGGCCGGGAGCGCAGTATCCTGTGCTTGGGCTTTATTTCCGCAATCATAAAGTGGAAGTCCAGGAACTTGAAAGTGGATGGTTGCGCGTGGGTCCGGATCAATACATGCGGGCTCAGGAGTTGGAGCTGGCGACCAAGGGCAACACGGACAGGACACTGTAGGAGAGAGATCATGGCAAAAACCATTGGAGCCTACAAAGGTCTTTGGAAGCAGCCGGCGCCGCAGGCCGATCATGTGGAGTCGGATGCTGACGTGATGATGGTCTCTGTTGCTTCGCCGTCGGGGGAGGAAGAACAGGACGCTACGGTTGCGACCGCTTCGCAGTTGACCGAGCGTATAAGTATTCCGATCAAGTCGCAAGCGCCGATAGTGAAAGCCGCTGTGAACTCGCAGCCGATTGCGCAAGAGTATGCTTCGCTGCCAGAGGAAACAAATTCTGCCACCTCGCAGCCGATGCAGAACGCGACTGTTTCCGCCGCTCCACAACAACCGGAAACGAATGCCACCTCCTATCAAACGCAAACCCCAACGACCGAGGCCTCACCCAACAGCCCGGCCCAGGACACAGCCGTCCCGCAACACCCGATCATTCAGGAAAGCCCCGATCTGCTCGCGCATCGCTACCGCATGCTGGTCCTGCGTGAACATCGCCATAAACTCGGCCGCGATCTGCTCGATCTCGGTCATCGGAACCCTTGGGCGCTGGCCTGGTCTTCCTTCACCAGCCTGGGTCGCAGCTTCCGTCCCTGGGCGCATGCTCGAATTTTTGCGTTGGGTTGTTATCTGGGAGTGGAGATGGCGCCGGAGATTCTGAAACAGCTCCGGCATCCTCTGTGGCTAGGGCGCTATCGGCGCTCCATGCGCGGGCTTTGGCGCCTTTTGGAACTCATGGCGCAAAGAAGCGGACAAAAGCCGGTGTCCCGTTTCCTGTTCCGCCTGTTTTATCTGTGCCCGCCGCTGGGCGTGCTCATCTACGAAAAGCAACTGCAGTCTGTCCTGCGCAAGGCTCAAGGCGCAAGCTCCGCGGTGGCTTCCGGGATGGTGAAGGCCACTCAGGGCCAGTAGCGCTTGAGCTGCTTTTTCATGCGCTGGGTCCAAAGGTCCCGACGCTCGGGCTCATCCGCAGGACCGGGTGTGGTCCTTATCTTTTGTTCGAGCTTTTGCAGTTGCTGCCAAAGCCAAAGGTAACGTTCCCGAAGGGCCAGGAGGCTGCCCCGTGTTTCGCGTGCTGGCATAATCCATCCTTTCACAAGACTCCTTTCATTGTATGACAAGCCAGGGGAAGGCGTACATGATTGAAGAACGAAGAAGCCTGGAAAAGGATTGCGAGGAACTGAATGAGGCCGTGCGGAAGGCGTTCATGCTGACCCTCAGGGCCGTGCATCAGGAGCAGAAAAAGAAAGAGGCCGCTGCTTGGCAGGCGGCCTGGCTGAATTGGAATGTTTCTCTTGAGGATGGTGATCCTCAAGGTTCACGTCAGCCCATAGCGCATCATCAAAGATGAGCCAGCACTGGGGCGTGAACTCCTCGTTACTCTATCGACTCGTCGCGTACTCCTTTATGGCAGTTAACGCAGGAATTCCCCAATTTCCTAAGCTGCACAAGGCAGCTTCACCTTAAGGTGGCCCGTCGCTCGGGACTTGGCGCCAGGAACGATGACTCATGGTGATGTTGCCTCCTTCTGATGGTTGGAGAGTCCCGATAACTCTCGCTCAACTTAAAATACTCTTCGACCAGCCGGCCAAAAGAGCAAAGCGGAAAGCGAAACACCACTGAAATCATAGTCTTGGCGTAGGGATTAAGGAAAATCCTGTATGGAGCCGTCAGGGACTGTTCCCTTGATGCGCCTTGAGCCAGGCTCTCAGGTCTTCAAAAACCCGATCCTTTTCCGGCTCGTTGAACACCTCATGATAAAGCCCCGGATAACGAATGATCTTTTTCTCCGGCGCCTTGAGCAGGCGATAGAACTCCTCGGTCCCTTCGGGATTGATGACCTGATCCGCCATCGGCAAAAGGCACAGCACCGGCACCTTGAATTCCTTGGCCCGCCGCAGGGTATCGGTGCGCGCATCCAGATAGGAAAAATAAAAGGCCGGCGAGGCGAGCCCGTGGTTCAGGTTATCCTTCTTATAGTGTTCGATCACGGCCGGATCCCGGGAAATCAAATCCCCAAGAGGGGCTGAAGGCAGGGGCAGGTAGGGCGCGAAGCGGTTGATGATGCGACCGGCCATTTCCTTGACCCGTCCGATCGGAAAACCCAGCTCGATCATGGGCGCACTCACCACGATGGATTGAATCGGCAGGTTGTAGCGCAACGCGGCCCGGAATGAGATCAGCCCACCCATGCTATGGCCCACCACATGAATCTCGGCCTTGCCGTACTTGTCCATCAGATAGCGATGGTAACGCCGGATCGCAATCGCCGCGTCGTCGGCATAATCATCGAATTTGTCGACGTGACCGCGGATTCCAGTGGATTGACCATGGCCGCGATGATCGATGAGATAAATGGAACCGATCTGATCCTTCACGTAATGCGGCCAATGGATATAACGGCCGCTATGTTCACCCTGTCCGTGCAGGATCACGAGCGCACGGTGGGCCAGCTCGGGGGCCACATTTTCTGGTCGAAACAGATGACCAAAAATCTGTACCTTGCGATCGGAGCTCTCGAAACTCTCAAACTCGACGATCCAATCGCTTTCCTTGTCAGGAAAACCGCGCGGACATTGAGGCACCTGAGGTTTCTTGCGCTTCAGCTCGGGTCGATAGGGGAATACGGGAGCAAATTGACAGGTTAAAGTCGTTGCGTCCATAGTGTGATCCTCATTGTTGACAGCTGAGGAAATTGTATAGGGGAAAGACGAAAGGCTGTCATCAGATTATCGACGGGCGGGAATGGGGCTGGGAAGCCCCATGGTGATCAACTGGCTTTGGTAATCGTTTTGGGATCGATCTTTTTGATATCCTCACTCCGCTCGATGAGAATATCACGCAGTTCGCTGTAGCACTCCTCACAGATAGCCTGGCCGAGCAGAGATCTCTCCATGTCACCCCAAGTAATCAGGGCGGCAAGAGCCTGATCGCTGAATGGGCGCTTCTCGAGCCTCGCGGCGTTCCCACATCGTGGGCAATCCTGGATCCTTCCGCGCATAAGCAGCATCCTTTCCGTTGGCTACTGGGGTGGTATGTCTAACATTATGGAAAGGCGTTCACCCCGCTGTCAACCCCAGCTTAGCTCGGGGCACTACGAATCCAAACTTTAAAAAAATTTTGAAACTTTTCGGCGAACCGACACAGATTCTTGAACCCTTTGAGAGGCACCGCGCAAAGCCGAATAGTCTCGCTCAGTTGACGCCGGCTCTCGGAACCAATTATGCTGGATCGTATAACTTTCCGGAAAGCCTTGCTCCAGGAGCCAGCCATGTTCGTTCGAACACTTGTGCGCGGTGTCGTGCTATGGATTTTAAGCCCAGCCATGGGCCATGCCGCCGTTTGGCTCCAGGCTGGCGAAAGCGTGATGGAACAGGGCGATTTCCTGCTCCACCCGGGTATTCAGCTCGGTCTTGGGTTCGAGGATGGAATCCGCTATCGACTGGATTTTACCGGCCGCCGCTTCGGCTCCTTCCTGGAAACGACCACCATGGTCAGCCGCGACGAAATCCTGAAAATCTTCCCCTGGCCTGAACTTACGGCTCGTTATGGGGTTACCATCATGGATGCCTACACCGCCTATGATCCCCCGGCCGGACCCAAGGAATCTGTCCATGATATCAACGTCGGTCTTAGTTTGGGTGTCGGCTATACGATCTGGAGCCAGGACAAGTGGCGGGTGAACGCTGAATGGAATTCCCAGCTCTACGCGGCCGGCTTTGCCTTTCTTTTCCTGACCACGGCCCGCAAGTCGATATTCTCCCTGGGCGCTGAGGTGGCCCTATGAAGCGCCTGCTGCTCCTCCTGGCGCTTTGTCCCTCCCTCGTGCATGCGCGCCAGCTGCACCTGCTTATCGGCCCGCCATCGCTCGGGCAGGGCGGTTCCAACCCCGTTTCGATTCCACCGGCCAATCCTGTCGATTGGCAATTCGTCTATGTGAACGAAGCTCACCGCGAATGGGTCGTGAGCCTCGTGCCTGGACTCTTATGGGGCCAAAGATTTTACCGAGGCGGTTTCTATGCCGCGCTGGGCGGTGGCATCCTCGTGACCAGCTCCGGTGTCGGTGTCGGTGTGGATCATGCTTATGGGTATGAATCCAGCCCGTTTTTCCAGCGCTTCCGTTATCAGGTCGAGTACCGGCAGGTGATCGGCGTCGGGTCCTATGGCTGGCAGTTTCCTTACACCTTCCGCATGGGGATGAGCTATGCATTATAAAGCCGTGCTGTGGCTTGCGCTCTTCAGTCAACCGGCCTTCAGTTTTGTGCATATCAGTCAGCTGAAACCCAGGCTCCCTGTGAGCCCACAGAATCCCACGCTCACCTTTGTTTGGAATGGGGATGCACCCGAGCTCACGGAAAAGGGAGAGGTGCTCGATGGCAACTTTGCCGATTCGAGCGACCAGGATCTCATGGCCGCCCTGCTGACTACCGCGATGAACACCTGGACCAATGTTCCCACAGCTTATATCATCCTGATTCTGGATCAGAACAACGCTGCGCATATCGATGAGCACGATGAAACCTTCTCCATCGTCGTGGAGTCGCAGGAATCGGAAGCGGTGGCCGCGGCCGCCCTGCCGAGTTTTATCACAACTGATCCGGATCCGTCCGACACGGAAAACAACACGCATATCATTCATGATTGTGACATCAGTGTCTCCAGCAGCAGCGTATCAGCCAAATCCCTGTTGCGCACCCTCGTGCATGAGCTGGGTCACTGCCTGGGTCTCGGTCATCCGCACAGCAGCTATCGTTCCATCATGTCCTATTCCACGCTTGATGAGTCAGCAAGCCTTGCGTTGGATGACAAGGCTGGCGTGAGTTTTCTCTATCCCGAACCCGGGCAGTCCGAGGACGTTCAGTATCTCACCACCTGTGGTGTGGTGGGCGGTGGAGCCGGAGGCGCCGGGCTTTGGCTTGCTGTACCACTGCTTGTGATCGGCTGGCGTCGCTTCTCGAAAGTGAGCCGATAAAAATCAGCCCACCTCTATGTCTTTCCTCTCTGATCCTCTATGCTTAAATCATCACCAAGATCATGCAGGAATGCATATGACTGCCACTGTCGTTTATCTCAGTGCTGATAGCTCCCGCCGCCAGAGTTTGTCTCTGCGCCTCAAGTTTCATGACGTTCGCGTCTGGCCCGCAAGCAATGTGCTCGACGCCATTCAACTGATTCGCCAGCATGTGCCGGATCTTCTGCTGGTGGACCTCGATGCTTCGAATCCTGAAGAACACGCGCAGCTGCAGCAGCTGACACTGCAGGTTGATATTCGGGCCGTGCCTTTGGTCGGGCTGTCGCGTCAGGACACGGAGCCAAGCCTGGAACCTTTTGTGGAATTCGGCCTCAAGCATGCGGTCGTGGACGAGGGCAATGATCAGGTGCTGGCCCGCAGTCTGATGGATATCGCCAGGGAGCGCAGCCTGAATCGGCCGCACATTTTCCTGATGGAGGATGATCGGCGGCTGGCGGAAGTTATGGTGATGGCCTTGCAGGAAGCCGGTTTTCGCGTTACGACAACATCCCGGGGCAGCGAGGGTCTGCGCCTTTTGCGGACCGCAACGTTTGACGCCATTATCACCGATATTCATGTCAAGGAATTCAGCGGCTTTCAGCTGATCGAATTTCTGGCCCAGCAAGGGGTACGGACACCGGTGATCGTTATCACCGGGGCGTTTCCGGAAGGCTTTCACCAGCTGGCCCGTAAACTCAATGTGGCCGAATATTTTGAAAAACCTCTGAATGTGGAGCCGTTTATCGAACGACTCCACGCCATCATTCAGGAACGTCGGCGCATCGCTTCCTGATCCGTCTCACGGCACTGGGAACTTTTCACCCCTGTCCGGTGCGTTCGGGTTCCAGCAGAATGGAAATATGCACGAGGACTATTTTCCATGTCAGAAGCCAAGATCCTGAACGTCCCCCATCTCAGCGACTCGCACATGCCGAGTCTCGATCAGCTGCTCAAGCTGCTCGATGTCTGTCGTTTTATGGGGCTGGAAAAAAACCTCGACAATCTTTTGATTTATATCGCTGATCAGGGACGCAAGGCTCTGAACGCCGACCGCTGCAGTATTTTCCTGCTCGATGAAGAACGCGACGAGATCTGGTCCAAGGTCCAGCTGGGCGAAAGTCAGATCATCCGCTTTCCGCGTGGCGCGGGGGTGGCTGGCCGCACCATCGAAATGGGCCAGACCATACTGATTCCTGATGCCTACAACAGCCCGCTGTTCAATCCGGACGTCGACCGTTCCACCGGCTATCGCACCCGCAATATCCTCTGTGTGCCCATGGCCAATCTTGATGGAAAAACGATCGGCTGTCTGCAGCTGCTCAACAAGCATGAAGGCGATTTCGAACCGGCCGACGAAACCTTCAGCATAGCCTTCGCCTCCCAGGCCGCGGTCGCGATCGAATCCGCCTATCTTTATCAGGAAAAGGCCCGCATCATCCGCGATCTTTCCAACACCCAGGTCCGCCTCAAGCAGAAGCTCGACCAGCTGGAAGTGATCCGCGAACTGGAAAAAGCGGTCAACGAATCCTCCAACCTTTATGACTTCATCAGCGCGGTGATCCGCAAGGCCGTGGCCGCCGTCGGCGCCCAGGTCGGCTGTCTGATGATTCAAACCGAAAGTCATTCCTGGGATGCCTACGCCGCTCAGGTGGAGGAGGGACGCAAGGTCAGTCATTGGACCCGCGGGGACCTCAACAGCATTTACCTGAAGAACCTTCTCAAGGAAGGCAAGTCGGTGATCGTGAACAGCCTCAATCGAGGCGATCCCTATCTTGATCAGGTGTCCGAGCAGGTGGATACGCCGCTCACCAATCTTCTGGCGATTCCCATTCATCAGTCGATGGATCTTCATAAGAACAACGTGAACCAGGGCATCCTGGAGGTTTTCAACAAGCCGGGCGGTTTCCTCTATGAGGATCTCGCCTTCATGCAGATCATCGGCGCCCAGATCTTCTCGCTGATCATGCGCAAGCAGCTGATCGAGGAAAAAAAGCGTTCGGAAAACCTGGCCGCGATCGGGCAGGTTGCCAGTACGATTATCCACGATCTGAAAAACCCCATTTCCGCGATCATCGGCTGCGCCGAACTTCTAGGCAGCCGGGATCAGATGGCGGAACATCAGGTGGAACGGGTCTGTACGATTATCCGCAACCAGGCCAACCGTTGTATTACGATGGTGGAGGAACTGCTCAGCGTTGCACGCGGCGAGAAGAAATTCCGTTTCGAAATTCTGCCCCTCAATGAGGTGCTGAGCGAAGTCGAATTCATGCTGCAGGCGGAAACCGAGCGACACAAGGTCACGCTTACGACCAGCTTCAACTATGCCGGCAACGTGCGGGTGGATAAAGCCAAGCTGATGCGGGTGATCTTCAACCTGACCAATAATGCGCTGGAAATTCTGAAGGCCGGCGGGCAGATCAGCATCGAATCACGGACGGTGGATCGCGAGTGGCTGGAAATCATTATAACGGACAGCGGCCCCGGCATTCCTCCGGAACTGGCCCAGACCCTGTTTCAGCCCTTTGCCACCTTCGGCAAGTCGAAAGGCACGGGCCTTGGTCTTTATATCGCTCGTGAGATTATTCATGATCATGGCGGTTCGATCGCCCTTGATAAGAATTATCATGGCGGGGCGCGCTTTATCATCCGCCTCAAGCAGGAAGTCTAGCCTTTCCCGCAGCGGCCATTCCTTTTGTTAAGACGATGCGCCATTTCCTTTCCAATTCCGGAGTAAACTTCTCATCGCATTCCCGCACGGTGGCGAGCAGGGCATCAATCCAGAATTTGGACAGCTGGGGCGGAACATTCAGCTGTCCGATTCCACCCTGGTGGGCGAGATTCGCATCGCCCGCACACATGACGAGCCGGGCGAGATCCTCTTTCAGAAATTTCTGCTGACGACCCGCGAGAGGTGGAATGGGAATGTGAGCTGCTTTGAAGTTCGCGCAGAAGCGATCAAAAAACTTCCCATGGATCGTGCAACGGCTTAAACTTTGCTGAACCTCGTGTACTATGTCGTCTTCTACGGTCATGACAGGTTCTCCCTCGATGCCTTGCAGTCCTTACCCTTCATTCGGTTCCACCTGCTCGTTTCTTGATCAGGGTCACTATCCTCCTGATACGGCAGGATTTATTACCCGCCCTGAAACAGCCCCTGCCGGTTCCATTTTTACTTTCGGAAAAGTAAGGATGATTTCGCTTAAATTATGCGCTCTCGTGCCGATGTTAGCGCGAACGTTAGAGGGAAGGGGACCATTGTGAAACGATCCTTGACTGCCGTGCTTGTCGCACGGGCGATCGGCCTTTGTCTACTGGGCGCCACCTTTGGATCCTGTGGATCCGACCGTGAAAATCCACCGCTGCCTGAAGAATTTTTCCCGGATGAGAGTGCGGAGAGTGCCGCGGCTGAGATTCGAAGCGAGAACGTCAGCGTGCTGGGTTCCGTGACGCTGGAGCAGAACCGGCCCGTGGACAGCAGCACTGATACCATTATTTATACGCCGACGGAAGAAGTGCAGAAGGTTCCGGTTCTCACCAACTGCACGAGTCAGTATCAGATTACAGCCAGCACCAACCCGTTCCTGGCCGGGATGCCGAACAACTCCACCATCAACTATCCCAATAGCTCCGACCGCGTTCCACGGAATGCTCCGATTCAGCTGGCGCCGACGGATGTCCAGTGCATGGAGCCCGGTCGCGCCCTTTATTTCAAGGTCGACGGTCGCATTGCGTTCGATGATGGAGATAACCAGGAGTCCAATGCCGACGGGATCGGGACGAAAGTCGTGCAGCATACCCTGGGCAGTGTGAACAGGATTGCGATGGCCGCGGCTCCGATCAACAGTTTGATTGGAGTTTTCCTGGATGCAACGCCGACCAATCAGCGGTCTGCCACCGCGCCCCAGCTGGATTTCCGGAGCGCGGAGAAGCGGGATTTCAAAATGCTCGCCCCGGCTCTTGGCCAGATCTTTTTCATCGGTGATGGCAAGGACAGCACGGGCGCGATGCAGGCCTTCATGGTGCCGAAGGGTGCGACGCGACTCTACGTGGCGATCATGGATGAATATGAGTGGAATAACAATGTTGGGCGCCTGACGGTGACGGCGACCTGGCTGAAGCCTTAAGGCTTCGGCTGGCCGATCACCCCCCTGAGCGTTGGATGCTGCGGCTACCCCCTGGATGGCCGCAGCGGCTTGATTCCTGCCTTTTCTTCCTCGGCGATCTCCCGAGCTTTTCACCTTTCCTTCCGCAGCTCTTTCTTCGCACTTTTTTTGTATCCTTTTCCCCGAAAAACAGCTACGAAGAGCCCGTTCGCCATGCCTTCTGAACAGGGTTGTTGCCACTGCCTTTCCCGCTGTAGCCGCATGTTTTAACCAAATTCCAAGATCAATCTCACTCTATTTAACCAGGAGATCGCTTTCGCCATGCACTCAGATCAAGATCACAATTTTCCCCAAGTCTTCGGCCCCTCTGAAACGACCTCGCTCCGTTTCCGCGACCGTGCCCCTGACGCCCATGAGCAGCGTTTGATCGTTTTCACCCTTTATCTCATGGGGTTTGTCATCGGCCTCTTCGGCCTCGTCGGCGGCTTCATTTACGGCGATTACTACGGTCGCAAGCACGCCCAATACGATAACCCGGCCCTTCGCGAATATTACAGCGGCCAGTGTTATGCGTACTGGGAGAACCAATTCAAGAAAACCGTGCGGACCACCCTCGAAAAACCGAACGATGCGCAATTACAGAACGTCCGTCTGGAAGAGATTCGCAGTATGATCCAGGACCTTCAACATAACGTTGCTGACATGGCAACGCAGAAAGCGCCGGCCCGGAAAAAGGTGGCCAGCGCAAGCCTGATGCATTGAGACATTGTTCGAAAATCCTTGGGAAAGAGTGAGTGGACCATGAGATATATAAGAACAGCCCTGTTTTGCCTGTGGCTGCCCTGGACGGTGGAGGCCCGAACGTGGAATGCGTTCCCGACCTCACCGATCATCGAGCCGCGGGTGCAATTCTGGGAAAAGATCTTTGCCCGCTACCCGAGTCATCACATTGTGGTCCATGACAAAAATGATGTAACCCTGATCCTTGGGGTCATTCAGCTGCGCTCCCAGGGTTTTGAGTCTCTCGAGAGTCCAGGGGCCGACACCTTTATCAAGATGACCTTGCGCCGTTACACGGAAACCTTGCGAGGTTTTGCCGAACGCGGCCCGGCCATGCGGCATGAACATGCTCTGGCGGCCACGATTTGGGAAGCCTGCCGAGAGCCGCAGGCGCGGGCCAGACTGCTGCGAGGCCGCATCTCCGTCCGTTCGCAGGGTGGCCTGGCGGATACCTTCGAGGATGCCTATCGCACCTCGGAACTTTATCTGCCGCGCATGGAGCGCATCTTTCGGAATCACGGCCTGCCGCCCGAGCTGACCCGCATCGTCTTTGTGGAATCCATGTTCAATCTCAAGGCCCGTTCCAAGGTCGGCGCCTCCGGTGTTTGGCAGCTGATGCCACGCACCGCGCGCGCCTATCTGCGTGTGAATCGGCACGTCGATGAACGCAATTCCCCGCTCAAGGCCACCGAAGCGGCTGCGAAAATCCTGCGGGCGAATTACCGGCAACTCGGCAACTGGCCGCTGGCCATCACAGCCTATAATCATGGACTCGGCGGCATGAAGCGTGCGGTGTTGCAGACCCGCAGTCGCAAGTTGAGTGATATCATCCAGGAGTATCGCTCCCCGAGCTTTGGCTTTGCCAGTAGCAATTTTTATGCAGAGTTCCTGGCCGCCGTTCGAGTCCACGATGAGTTCAAGGAACGTGCCCAGGGCCGCAGCGTTGCGAAACAGGACGAGACGCCGGACGCCGCGCTCTAACGAATCCTCCTTGCCTCGCGCTTCTTATCCCACAGACTCCTGCCTCATTTCACGCGCCTTGATTTTCCCAAGCCATGTTTTCCCTTTCATTGCAGCCCATTGCCTTTGGGTCGAATCTTGCTTCATGGAAGATGGGGTTGGGTCCCGTTACCCACCACGATTTGGTACACTCCTTTCGATAATGAGGCACGTTATGAACTTCCATTACACCTTCCGCCATATGAAGAGTTCGGATGCACTGAAGTATGATTTTGAAAGAAAAATGGCGGGAATGGAAAACCTCATTCAGACTTCGCTTCCCATTCATATCACCTTCTCGGTTGATGCTGACGTGCATAAGATCCACGTTGGTTTGCATGCGCGCAACAATGCGATCTTGGAAGCTGAAGAAATGAGCGACGACATGCATAAATCGCTGGACCTGGTGATGGACAACGTGCATCGTCAGCTGTCGCGCGAAAAAGACAGAATGTTGCGTTACAATTCGAAGGCCGATCCTTTTGTGGAAGCCGCGGCTCCCTTGCCACCCAACCCGGCCGATGATTTTGTAGAAGAGGAATTTGCACCGGCTCGATAAAAAAAATTAGCCGACTTAAATTACGCAGAAGGGGGCCGAACGCCCCCTTTTCGCAGTGTTTAAGGTCAAGATGATTCCTACCGAGCGGACGAATAACCCCACCAAACTGTTCTGTTTATCCTTCTGAATTGACAGAATTCCAGACCCTCCTTAGAGTGCGGGAAGGATCACTTCAAACATTTCCAAATTCGAAGGGGACACAGTATGCTAACCAAGCCCATGTACGCATTCGTCTTCGCCCTCACTCTAGGTGCTCACTCACAGGCTCAGGCTGTTGACTTTTCTGAGGCTGATGCCTTGTTCGCTCAACGTGCCCAGAGTCGGCAGAAGGTCCAGGCAGCACGCGCTGCGTACCAAGGTCTGGCGGCGCAAAGCGCCAAGGGTTCGACGGATCTGATTCGTGCCACCGAATACATCGCGCGTTCCTATCTTTATGAACTGAATGCCTATCTCGACATCAATGTGCCAGCGCAGAAAAAAGAGCGCAAAGCCCTGGCAGCGGATTGCTGGCGCAAGGCGCTGGAAACGATCAATCCCGCCAATCTCGGTTTTCAATCGCCAGTTTATTGGTATTTCCGCGCCAACTGCATCAGCCGGGAAGCGGAAGTTTCGACGGCTCTGGAGCGTCTCACGAACCTTTCCAAGCTGACAGAATCCTTTGATAAGGGCCTGGCGGCGCCTGGTGGGGATATCTATGAAGGCGGTGGCGTGAAAAGGGTCAAGGCTGCTGTGAAAGCCAATCCTGAGGCCAAGGGCATTCCCGGTGGACTTTATAATCCTGAGGAAGCTTTGAAGCTGATCGATTCCGCGATCGAATCGGATGCCTATCCGGATAATGCGCCGGGCAATCTTTTCTGTGAAAACTATCGTCGCAAGGTTGATGTTCTGATCGAACTGAAACGCACGTCGGAAGCCAAGGCCCTGGCCCAGCAGACGGTGGATGATTTTACAGCTTACATGGCGGAAGAGCTGGTGCCTGAGTTTATCAAGCCGGAAACGACGCTTTGCATCAAAGAGACGAAGGAGATTCTGAATTCGCTCTGAGTGGTGTGGAAGGGCTTTTTGCGTTGGTCCCGAGCTGACGTGAGGGCGCTGACTGCGTTGGCCCCGAGCTGACGTGGGGGCGCTGACTGCGTTGGCCCCGAGCTGACGTGGGGGCGCGAACTGCGCCGATCCCGTCCGCTAATGCCATTCAGATGTTGGGTGGCTGACGCGGAGACGCGGACTACGCTGACCGCTTCACGACGCGGAGTTGCGGACGACGCGGAGTTGCGGACGACGCGGAGGCGCGGACTACGCTGGCCTCGACTATCGACATCTTACATTCAAAGGGCGGGCTCCGTCCGCTCTTAGTCATCTGTAATTCCAGGACCGGTTGACTCCGTCCTGGATTTTTGCGTTGCAAGGAGATCAGGTGGATTGGCGTTGGCAAAAAATGGACAGCCTCTCGAAGCGCGAACTTTACGCCATCCTCGCCGCCAGGCAGGAGGTCTTCATCGTCGATCAAAAAATCCGCTATGTGGATGCGGACGGCCGGGACTTTACCAGCTTTCATCTGAGCGGCTGGCAGAATGAAGAACTCATTGCCTATCTGCGTATCATCCCGCTGCCGACGGCCGGTCATTACAAAATCGGTCGGGTTCTCACGCGTCCCGCCTGGCGTGGTCAAGGGCATGGGGCAGCTCTGATGGAGCAGCTCTTGCGGCTGGTGCCCCGGGAGTTCGGCAGCTGTCATCTGACGATGGCCGCCCAGCTTTACCTCGAAAAGTTCTATCAGAAGTTTGGATTCGTCAGCGAAGGCTCCGTATTTCATGAAGAGGGCCTCCCTCACATCACCATGTCCCGTTCCATCCCCTGAACGTCCCCCCTTGCGATTTGCGTCCTGAAAATTATCCCGTAGTATCAATGTGTTAAGGCGCAGCGGACACCAATGTCCGCCTATGTCCGGCGCGCGCTTCCGAAAAAATCTGCATGATCCGTTCTGGACAACCTGCCAAACGTCAGAATGGAGATGAGATTGTATGACCAGCAGAAATGGAAAAACAGCAGCCCCTCCCAACTTCAAACAGGTTTACGAAGCCAACGTCGGCCTTGTGCAGTTTGCCATGAGTCGGTTCCGCTTTCCCATCCAGGTGCAGGAGGATCTTATTCAGGACGTGTTCCTTCGTTATCTGGAACATGCGCCCAACCTCGACACGCATCCACCGAAAAGCTTTCTGCTGGCAGTCGCGCGCAACCTCGCAATCGATTATTATCGCCGGCAGAGACGTCGGCATGCGGAACGGCATCTGCCCATGGAGGAGGTCATGCACGAGCTGCCGCATGAAGATGCCACTGAGCATTTGAAACAGCTGCTGGCGGTCCAGGATTTTTTGCAGGCGCTCCGCGATGATCCCAAAGCGAGCACCCTGGTGCAGTATTATGATGACGATCTCAGTATTCGGGAAATTGCCGAACGCAATGCGGAATCCACAGCAACAGTGTCCTCACGTCTCAGCCGGCAGCGGCAGCGGTATAGGATGCAGCTGGCGGAACACGTGGCGGCCGCGACCTGAATATTTTGTGAAAGCGGGGATTATTTCTTGTCGTCCTCGGGCGATTCATCCGGGATCGCGTATTCACGGTGGGCGTCGATGAAGTCCTGATATTTTTTGGAATTGGCGCCATCGATGTCGATAATCTTGATGGCAAAGGACGTATCACTGGCCTTGCGAACATACTTGGCAAAGAAATAGATCTCCTCGCCCAGCTCGTTGTTGACCCAGACTTCCAGAATGGAATGCTTGTTGAAGGCATGGCGGGACACGGGGTCGTGGGTGACGAGCAGACCGGATTCCGAGATGTTTTCCGTGACAAAGGGAAACTTGTGCGAGCTGCCGATCAGCTGCGCTTTGATGCGGGCATGCACCTGAATTTTGAAGCGGGGTTTGACCCGTTTGTCGCGTGTTTTGGCTGCATTTTCTGACATCAGACTCTTTCCCTATCCAGAGAGCCCCGGTTCCTTTTTCTCATCGTGTGGAATCAAGGAAAACTTTAAGGGGGGCCTGGCAGGGGGAGGAGGAGCCGCAGTCGAAGCTGCGGACTTTATGGCATAAAATGACCTTACGGAAAGGCGTATCAGGCTTCCAGCGGACTCGTTGGAGCGGACTCCGGCGCACCCATGGCATCGGTAAAATCAGCCCCTTCGATCGTGACTCCCTTCCACTGGATATGGCGCACATCAGCTTTGCAGAGGCTGGCCCGGCTTAGATTCGCGCCGGCAAGATTCGCCCGACGGAGACGCGCGCGATCCAGACAGGCACCCTCAAGATTGGCGCCTGAAAGGTTGGCACCCGCGAGATTCGCACCCATGAGCGAAACGCCGCTCAGGTTGCAATGTTCCAGACGCGCCGCACGAAGATCTGCTCCATCGAGATTGAAAGCACGCAGATCGGAACCTTTGAGATTGGCGCGACCGGGCCCCAGATCAAGACCGGGTTCCAGCACCTGTTTGATCCAGTGCCGATGCATCTCCAAAATGTCATCCAGCTCCTCCTGGCTTGTCACCACGGTGGGCTGCGAAACGGTAATTTCGGGATGGGCTTTTTCCGGTTTTTTGTCGCCCGGTTTGCCAGGCGTTCCGGCGCTTGCTGTGGCTGCGGAAGCTGGTGCCGGGGTGTCCTGCAGAATATTTTCGCCCGCCAGAATTCGCGGCACCATGACGGCAAGCCAGGCATGATCACCACGGCATTGGTCACGCAAGGCCCGCTCGACCAACATGATACGCTGATGGTCCTGCAGGTCCCTGGTTTGGGGATTCTCACGAAGGGCCCCGAGCATCGCCGCGGCGACAACGGGATTTTTTTCCCAGAGCTCGCTGGGATGTTCCGGCATGTTTTCCAGCATGCTATTACGTCTCCTCGTCCTTCAAATCCAGCTAGAGGGTGTTGAAAAAGCCCCTCATTCGGCGTTGCTCCATCGGCTCCGCTCCTCATGTACCAAGGTGTACACTGCGGTGCTCGCCTCGTTCGCGCCTTGTCTGACGGGCTTTTTCTACACCCTCTGCCTGCATGATGACATGCCTCTTCCGTTTCTGCAAGGGCGGCACCGACCCCGAGCTTTGGTTTTTTTTTTCGGAAAACCTCGTTACACTGATCGGTCAGACGCGATGTTTCGACCTCACCCCAAGGGAGGGGTGGGCGAGACACCATAGTTGAGACGGGATCGATGCATGGGTGACGGAAAGAAGCGGGGTTTTCTTGGCAGGCTGTTACGCAGCCTCTTTGTCATTATTACGTCCTATCTGGCCCTGGTGGGGCTGATGGTGACCATTCTCGGGATACTGATTGGCGTTTACATTTTTTCGGCGATTCGCGATCAGGACTCCATGAAGTCGGTGAAGACCAGTCCAACGGCCAACACCGAAATCGAACAGTCCATTCTGCATCTGAAGCTTGACCGGCCGATCGTGGCTGAATCCATGGATGACAGTGAGCGCTTCTTTAGTTCGCTCTTCAGTGACACCATTCCCGTTTCCTTGATGGACCTGCAAACCGCTCTGCGTCGGGCTGCCGAGGACGCAAGGGTCCATGCCGTACTGCTGGACATCTCCAACACCGAAGGCAGCTTCAGCACGATGACGGCCCTGCGCCGTTCGCTGGATGCCTACCGGGCCAGCCAAAAACCTTTGTATGTCAGCCTCAATGATGGCAACACGGCACTTTATTTTCTCGCCACGGCCGGCAACAAAATCAACCTGAGCCCACTGGGTGGCCTCACCATCACAGGGCCTGCGTTTCAGCTCGCCTATTTTCAATCGGCTCTTGATAAGCTCGGTCTGCACTTTGAAGTGATTCGAGCCGGCAAATTCAAGTCGGCGATGGAATCCTTTGTGCAGAATGCGCCTTCACCCGAGACACTGGAAATGTACGGAGCCCTCGAAGCGTCCTTGCGTGGAACCGTGACCACGGCCATTGCGAGCAACCGTAAGCATTCGGCAGCGGAAGTGAACGCCTGGCTGAAGCGATCGATTTTTACCAGTCAGGAGGCTCTGAAGGCCGGCCTCGTGGATCGCGTCGGTTATCTGCCCGCCTGGCAGGAGGAGCTCAAAGCCGAAGCCAAGGCCCAGCGTTATGTGGAGTTGCGGCCTTACCTGCAGGGCTCTGGTCATCTGGATGAACCGCGTATTTCGAAAGGACCCGAAGCGATCGCTCTGATCGAAGCCCGAGGCGAAATCGTCAGCGAAACCCGCAACAACAGCGAGCAGATCGCCCCGGATTATATGATTGAACAGCTGCAGTGGGCGGCTGAAGAAGAGGATGTGAAGGCGGTCGTCATGCGGGTCGACAGCCCCGGTGGTTCCGCCCTGGCTTCGGATTTGATCTGGGATGAAGTGAGAAAACTGGCCGAGAAAAAACCTTTGGTCGTTTCCATGGGTGCGGTCGCCGCCTCGGGCGGTTATTATATCTCTGCGCCCGCGACGATGATCGTGGCCGAGCCGACCACCATTACCGGTTCCATCGGCGTGATCGGCGGCATTCCCAAGGGCGTGAATATCGCGGAAAAATGGGGGGTCAACTTCTATATGGTGACCGCCTCGGATCGCAAGGATTATCTGAACTTTGCGACGAAAAGCAGCGAGGAGGACAAGGAGCTGATCCGGAATTCGATCAAGGAGACCTATGATGCGTTTGTGCAAAAAGTGGCTGCGGGTCGCAAGCAGACACCGGAGCGTATCTATCAGATCGCCGAAGGTCGCGTTTACACCGGAGCGGATGCCGTGACGATGGGGCTCGTGGATCGCCTCGGTGGTTTCGCGGAAGCGGTGCGGGCGGCCAAGGAATTGGCCAAACTCGATCCGGAGAAACTTTATTCCCTGGTGGAATATCAGCCGCAACCTGAAAACCTGCTCGATTGTATCCGCAGCGGCAACTTCGGCGAATGTCTGGGCTCGATCGGCGCCAGTCGATCCCTGCTGCAATGGAAAAGTCACATGAAAATGCCCTTGGGACTGGATCAACTGGAGCGTGCCACCGACCTTCTGCAATCCGGTGAGCCGCTGGCCTACTGGCCCGGCGCTCTGCGCTGGAATGCGCGGCCTGGTCTTGTCTCCCCTACGGAGGATTAAGTTTGCTGGCACCCGAGCTGCTGAGTCGCATTCGTCGTTTGGAATTGAAGGCCGGGCATCTGGCCAGTGATATTCTGCTGGGCGAATACAAAAGTGCTTTCAAAGGTCGTGGCTGGGAATTCGATGAAGTGCGGGAATATCAGATCGGCGATGAAATTCGCAGCATTGATTGGAATGTGACCGCGCGCATGGGACAGCCCTTTGTGAAGCTCTTCCGCGAAGAACGCGAGATGACGCTCATGCTGCTCGTCGATGTCAGCTCCTCGCTCTTCTTCGGCAGTTCGGCCCGGGCCAAACATGAACTCGTGGCGGAACTGGCCGCGGTGCTGGCCTTCCTGGCGATCAAACGTCAGGACAAGGTCGGCCTTCTGGTATTTTCCGATCACACGGAACTCTTCATCCCGCCCAGCAAGGGGCGGGCTCACGTCTGGTCGATCATTCGCAGTATTCTGACGCATAAGGCCCAGGGTCAGAGGACCGATCTCGATGGGGCTTTAAAATCCTTTCTGCGCCTGCGCAAACGGCGTTGTCTCGCCTTTGTCCTGTCCGATTTTCAAACGCAGGGTTATGAACGCACCATGAAGCAGGCCGCACGGCGGCATGAACTGGTCTGCGTGCGTATTGATGATCCCGCGGAGCATGCCCTGCCCGACGCCGGTCTCGTCTGGTTTCAGGATCGCGAAAGCGGCGAGCGTGTGCTCGTCGACAGCAGCGATCCCTGGATTCAAAGCGAATGGCCGCGGCAGCGCGACGAGGAACAAAAACTCTGGCAGCGCGAGATGGAACGCGCGGGAGCTTCGGTTCTCAGCATGAGCACGCGTGACAATACCGCCGATGCCTTGCATCGCTTTCTGAGCATGGGTTCACGGAGACGTTAATGCGATTTGCCTACCCCTGGGTGCTGCTCACCCTTGTTCTGCTTTTGCCTTTGGCCTGGCTGCTCCTGCCGGCGCCGCAGAAACGTGCGGGCTTTGGCTATGGGGCGGTCGGCATTCTGCGTTCCACGCTGAACTCGCAGAGCTTCTGGCTGCACCTTCCCGGCCTTCTGCGCCTTGGTCTTCTGGCCTGTTTGATCCTCGCGGCCGCCCGCCCGCAGCTGATGGACGTCAACACCAAACGGCAGGTGGAAGGACTCGATATCATGCTGGCCCTTGATACCTCGAACAGTATGCTGGCCATGGATTTTGAACTGGATGGCCAGCGGCAAAACCGTTTGGAAGTCGTCAAGCATGTGGTGGAGCAGTTCATTCAAAAACGCGTGGATGATCGCATCGGGCTGGTGATCTTCGGCAGCCAGGCCTTTACCCAGGCGCCTCTGACTTTGGATCATAGGGTGCTGCTCGAGTTTCTCAAGCCGGTGACCATCGGCATGGCCGGGCCGGAAACCGCCATCGGCGATGCGCTGGCCACTGCGGTCAAGCGCATCAAGGATGTGGAAGCCAAATCGAAAATCGTCATTCTTCTGACGGATGGAGCGAACACAGCCGGATCCGTGGATCCGCGGGCAGCCGTGGAAGCGGCGCGCACCCTGGGCATCAAGGTCTATGCGATCGGTGTCGGCAGCAATGGTCCGGTGCCGTATCCCACGCAGGGCTTCTTTGGTGTGGAATATCAGCAGCGCATTTTCAAAATGGATACCGAACTCATGCAGTTCATCGCGGATTCAACCGGCGGGAAATTCTTTCTGGCCAGCGACACCGCCACGCTGGAAAAGGTTTATGCCACGATCGATCGGCTGGAGAAAACCCGCAAGGATGTCGATGATCCCCGGCCGCGCGAGGAATTTGCCTGGGCCTTTCTGCTGGCTGCGCTCGGGTTTTTCGCTGTGGAACAGGCCCTGGCCGCCTCACGCTGGAGGGTCATTCCATGAGTTTTGCGAAACCGGAATATCTTGCGTTCCTGCTCCTTCTCTTGCCGCTATTCTTCATCTTCATCGCCATTCAAAAGCGTTATGAACGGCGCCTTCTGCTGCTCACACGGCGGGATTTTCAACCTTTGCTTCTGCCCGGATGGGCTTTGCGCAAACCCTGGTTTTCCTGGGTTTTGCTCCTCCTGGGCGTGGCTTGCATGCTGCTCGCCCTGGCGCGCCCGCGCTATGGTTTTGAATGGAGGGATGTGAAAAAACGCGGCGCCGATGTGATGATCGTGCTCGATGTTTCCCGCAGTATGAATGCCGCGGACATCAATCCCAGCCGCCTCATCCGGGCCAAGCGGGAGATCCTCGATCTTTTGAAGGTCGTGCGCGGCGATCGTCTCGGTCTTGTGCTCTTTGCCGGCGTCGGCTTCATTCAATGTCCTTTGACCCAGGATATGAAGGCGCTCGAACTCTTTCTGGATCAGGTCGATAGCGATGCCATTCCTGTTCAAGGCACGTCCATGGGCCAGGCCATTCGTCTGGGCATGCAGGCTCTGCAGGATGGAACGGAAGCCGGCAGTGTGGGCAAGGCGATGATACTGATCAGCGATGGCGAGGATCAGGACACGGATCCTCTGGCCGCGGCGCGCAGTGCGACGGAGCAGGGGATCGTGATTCATACGATCAGCGTGGGCGGACAGGGGGCACCGATTCCACTTCCGGAAGGCGGTTTCCTCAAGGATGACAGCGGCAGCCTGGTCGTGTCGAAGCCGGATGAGACGATATTACGTCAAATTGCAGAGGCGACGGACGGGCATTTTCTGCGTTCGGAAACCGGTGACTTCGGTCTGGACCGGCTTTACGAGGAATCGATCCGGCCGCCTTTGAAGGAGACCGAACAGAGTCAAAGGGAAAGAGTCTGGAACGAGGCCCATCACTGGTTGACCGGTCTTGCGGCCCTCTTTCTTCTGAGCGAAGTTTTTTATCGCCGCTGGCGAAGCCGGCAGAGGGTGTCCCGCACGGTGTCCAGGGAAGCTTTGGATCCCATGGCAGGCTCTTGACTTAGATGTTGCCTCGCCGATTTTCCGCCAGTATGATCGCCTCATCCAAAGCAAGCGGGGGCGCATCGTGGCGGTCAAGCATTCGAAAAGTCAGTCGGATTTTCTGCGGTCATCGCTGACCCTGGGCGTACTGTTGATTCTGGCGATTGGTATTTTGTTTTTCATGAAGAGCAAAGGACGCCAGGATTCTCTTCTCGATAAACCAGTGGAAAGCGTGGCGACCGAGACTCCCGCCAAAAAAAGACCACGCGTGGATGTTCTGCCCAGTATTCCTCTCGACAAAGCCAGCCGCAGCACGGCACCGACCGCAGCCGTCGACACCCGACCCGAGCTTGAAGAAGGGACCGCTTTGCAGCGGGCCATGCAGCTGATCGATGGCGGACAGTGGCGTGAAGCGGAAACCATGCTGCTCGACATCCTGGCGAAGGATCCACGGAATGAAGGCGCTCTGGTGGAGATGGCCATGCTTCTGTTGATCGACAAGCATGACAGTCGCGCAGCGCAGCCTTATTTGGAACGCGCCATCGAAGTGAATCCCGATAATGAAGCCGCGGTTCAGGAACTGCTCGGCGTTTATGAAGAGACGCATAACTGGGAACAGGGCCTCGCGTTCCTGCGTTCCATGCAGAATGATCCACGGAAGTCGGGCTACGTTGATTATGGGATCGGCTCGGCCCTCGTCAGCATGGGGCGCTCATCCGAAGCCATTCCGTCCTTGCAAAAAGCGGTCTATGAGTATGGTTACAAGGAATACTCAGCGCGCCAGGGTCTGGCCGACGCCCTGATCGATTCCGGTCGGATCGACGAAGGCATTCGCGAATACCAGCAGATCGTGGATGGCCCCTATAAGCCCAATCAGGTTCGTGTCGCGAAGATTCACATCGCCTCGGCGTTGATCAAGAAGCAGCAGTATGGGGAGGCACGAGGCATTCTGCAGCCTCTGCAGGACAGCAATCCCAAGGACGAGTGGGTGGCCGCGCTGTTACGCGACATCGACAACATGCAAAAATTTTAAGCAGAACACTCTGACGATTTCGTAAAAGTTCCAAAAAAGAATAACCTCCATCCCGTTGCGGGGGTGGAGGCTTGAGGGGACCAAGGACTGAGTATTCAGCCTAGGCTACTGCAAGCAGCAGCCTCGCGAAAAGAGTCGGCACTTGGCGTCGGTCCCTTAATTTAATTTTATAAGTCGTCAATATCCCTGCCCAAGAAAGTTCCAACTCCAAAAAAGCGCTCGCAGAAACTTGAGTGCCCTCAAGCTCTTTCACGCCGTACCCTTTTGGTGCGCGGAAATTCCATGCTATCCTGGAAATAAAACAAGCAACGCCCGAGGTGTCGCTGCATGGGAAAATCGTCGTCGGCTCAGAAAATGTCTCATTTGATTGCCAAAGAGGAATTGGACGTTATCTTCCTCCGGATTTTTGAATCTCTGTCTCAATCAGCTCTGGCGGGTGCAGCAGCATGTACCGGAGCCATTTTCGAGTTGTCTGCCAACTATATGGACAAACCGGCTTTTGACTCGCTGCGTAAGTTTTATGAATTGTATTTTTCAAACACGGACATCGATAAGAAAAAAGACGAAGTCAATGCCAATGTTGATGATATTGTAAGCACACTTCAGGAACGCATGGCCGCCGGTGAAAACATCGACGGGGCCTCGGGCGTGGATGACAACGAGGACCTGAGGCGTCAAAGGCTCAGTCTGTCCGCGGTGCAGAAGCAGCTCGAAGGTCTGATCGTTCTCGACAGCGGGATCAAGGAGCAGGTGCTGCCTGCGCTGGCCTCCATGCAGTTCGAGGATGCCATCCGTCAGCGTCTGGCGCATGTGGTGCATTCCTGGTGGAAGGTCGGCGACGTACTGCACAAGGATTTGAATCCCAACCAGCTCGAGGACGTGGCCCGGGACCTTGCCAAGGTTCTTTCGTCCGTGGATGAAACCAAGACCTTTTATGAACTGGTATTGAATGAGAAGCCGCCCGAGGGGCAGGATCAGCGTTCCATCTTTATCGAGTTTTAACAGATCAGGAGTTTCGGATGTCGCTTACGATCGATCAGCTGGTGGAACGCCTGCACGTCTTCAGTCAGAAAACACTGGAATGGTGTGCGAAGGAATCAGAAACCTCGACCGCGCGGGTGACGGAAGCCATTGACCTGCTTTTGCAGAACACCGCTCGCGTTTCGCAGATCTCGGCCGAGAGCCTGGCCGCCATCCAGGGCCTGCAGAAGGCGATCACGGTGCGTTTGGGGGACAGAAGCCGGGAAAACTTTGTGGCCCTGATCAAAAATCTTGAAGCGCTGGCGGGTGAGCACGAGGAAGTGCAAAACGTGATACAGCCGATCATCCAGGCCCTCCAGTTTCAGGACAAACTGCGGCAGAATCTGGAAAACGCCGTGCGCATGCTGCCGGCGTGGATTGAATTCCGCAAAAACCTGCCCATGCAGATCACACCGGAAAAATTGCAGGAGTTCGGCAAGGTCCTCATGTCCAAGACCACCATGATTTCGGAGCGCGATGTGATCCGGGCTCATATCGATGGTCTGGCCCTTGAACCCGAAGTCGCTTCCGTCGTGATGTTCTAATCATCGATCGCGGCGGCCGTATCCTCCTGGGCCGCCTTGTACACCAGACCATAACTGACATCCAGCTGCTGAGCGATCGCGCGAAAACTCCGCCCTTCCTTGCGCAGGGTTTGGACGCGTTCGCGCAGTTCCGGCGAAATCTTGCTGGGCGCTCCGAGTTTCACCCCGCGCTGGCGGGCCGCTTCGAGGCCGGCCTTCACGCGGGTCACGATGGTTTGGCGTTCGATCTCGGCGATTTCCGCAAAAGCCGCGAGCATAGTCCGACGAAAGGGATTTTCGTGACCGAGGTTGAGCACGGGCTGGGTCACGGAAATAAAACCCACCCCGACTTCATCGAGGGCGAGCAGCGTGCGAATCGCTTCCGTCGCATTCCTGCTGAAACGATCGAGGCGATACACCACGATCGTGTCTATTTTTTGAGCCTGCGCCGCAGCCAGCAGAGCCTGGTAGCCCGGACGGGTGCTGTCGGTTCCGCTGAGCCCTTCATCTTCAAAGATGTGAACGCGTTTCGGCTGACGGCTGGGATCCAGGCGGGCCAGCCAGTCTTCCACTGTATGTTTCTGGCTTTCCAGGTCCTGCTTGTCGGTGGAAACACGATAATAAATGCCGATTGATTTCATTTCGACCAGGTTCCTTCCTTGGCTGCCGATCGTCTGGGTGATCTTAGCCTGGCTTGGGCTCGGCAGCAAGTTCCTCAACTCTTTGCACTATCTGCCGATGGGAAGCCGAACACCTGGCGTGAGGTTGGGATTGATGCTGCGACTTTGCCACCTGCTCATGATCCTTTTGGGATTGGGGTCCGCCCTGGTTCCATTGCAGGCGGAAGTTTTTCCGCTGGATATGGGACGGGTCGGGCATCAGGTGGGAACCCTGGATGTGGCTCGCGATGCCGGCTTCCAGAACATACTGGTGTCCTTCAAGCTGGGTGACAAACAGGAATATCTGGTCAATTTCCCGGAAACGGCTGTCTATTATGTGCGCGTGCGGCAGCAGGGGACGGTGGTGTGGCAGGAGGCGATCGTGGCTCTGCTTGCCAATTCGGATGCCACCCGTCGGCCGCGCCTCGATTGGATCAGTGTCCCCCAGGCGGTGCGCTATCGGCTCTGGCTGGGGCGTTATCCTCTGCGGACCCGCTGGTTTGAAACCCAGGGACTGGCGGCTCACCTGACGAAGGTCGGGGCGCCCTGGCTCATTCGTCTGCGCGGAATCACGGCCCACGGGGAACTCGTTCCGGTTCCGGAGCTGCGCTTTCAGTGGGTGCCGGCGACCTGGGGCAGACCGGCTCCGGTCACTCCCAAGGAACCCGAAATCTTCATTGATCTGAGTGCGCCTGATGACGACCAGGTGGTTTATGAGCCCGACGACAAGGATCTTCTCAGCGGCCCGGATGAAGGTCCCATGAGCTCGTTTGTCGCGCGCAGCATGCCTTCGAACCTGCCGCCTCTGGTGCGGAAACATGAAGTCCTCGTGTGGTTCCGTTATCTGCGCGAGGAATTCAGCATTGATAAAAAGGATCGTTTCGAAGCGGAACCCAGCTCGGGCCTGGGAACGGGCGCGGCCGGCCGGTATTATCTGGCGCCGAATCTGCTTCTTTCCGGAGCCATCGACACGCACGCGACCCTTACCGACTATGAAGCGGGCGGCACGCAGGCGCCTAATACGGAACAGAAACGCATTCGTCTGCACGTGGCCCTTGGTCTCGATCTGCTGAATACCCATATCCGGACGACCGACTGGTCGTTGAATCTTGGACCGGTTGCCGGCCTTGTCCAGATGCCACTCCAGCAGAACGAGCAGAAGTTCACCGACTACGGTCTTCACATCGCAGGTCACTACCATCCATCCCGCGTGGGACTGTCCATTCTGTTTCTCAAGAGCGGCAGTCGCGAGATCGACAGCTCCTGGATCGCACCCTGGACCATCTGGTCGATGCAGCCCTTCCTCGGCGCCTATCTTTACAATACCCGGCACTCGGCTGGTGTTGTCACGGGGCACTTTGAAGAGAGTGGTCTCCGCTTTGGTTTGGAGCGCGATTTCTAAACTTATGTTACAATGGGGGGAAAGCTTGCGGGGTAGGTGAGAACTATGAGTCGTTACACTCCTTCCGGTGAAATAACGGATCCAGCCATCATACGCACGATCATCTCCGACCTTGCCGACCAGCGCGCGGACGGTATCATTCGACCCGTTCAGGAGCGTAAGTTGGGCGTGCGCTTTACCTTTGGTGATACCTTTTTCAATTCCCGGCCGCCCTGTTTTGTCCTCGGCAGCATCTCGGACCACGGCCTTGCGCGTCTGCAGACCCACACGGACCTGATCGTGGAAGTCTTCGGCACGGACAAGCGCATCGCCTTCACCTGTTCGGTGCTGCAGCTTACGCCGGCCGGGGTTTACGTGACCCTGCCTCTGACTCTCTCCAAAGCCGAAAGACGCATCGCGCAGCGCTTCAAGACCTCGGATGACCGTTTGCCTTTCGTGGATCCGAAGGCCTGGGAAGTCGATCCCAATGATATCGCCGCACCTCCGGTCTTTGGCCTCTATATGCCTTTGTCCAGCTGGGCTTCGGTCAGCGATATCAGTTTTGGTGGCGTCTGCGTGGAAACGCGGTTTCCCGCGCTGCTCAACTGGGTGGAAGCCAATCCAACCTGCACCCGCGCGCAGCTGATTTTTCCCATGATGAAACCCATTCCGATCGGTCTCGAATTGCGCTGGACCAAGCGGATTCGGGAACGCACCACCAGTTCGGAAGCCGGTTATTCGATTCAAAAATATAAGATGGGGATGGCCTTTCTCAACCCTCCTCGCGAATTCATGCTGGAAGTCGGACGCTTTATCAAAGAGCTGCAAATGGGCAACGCTGTCTAGGGGGCGCACGTGGGTATTCGCATCAAGAAGCAGGCGGAAACCTGGGAAAATCGCTGGGCGGTGGCTTACAGCACCAGCCAGCGGGCGATCGGTATCGAACTCAAGGATATCCTGTCGAAGCGCGAGTGGAAGATCATTGATACGACCAACTCGGAAGAGGCCGCCTTTGCCAATACCGCCATCGGCAAAGCTTCGATGCTGATCCTGGATGATACCGACCAGGATCCCGCCGCCATCATTCAAAGGGAACAGCTCTTTCATCAGGTCGCATGCATCACACCGACTTTGATCATTTGCTCGCAGCATAACGGGACGGATTTCAAATGCATGGCCAGCATGGGCGAACCTGTGATGGTGCCGAAGCCCATTTCGCCGAAAACTCTGCTCGAAGGCATGGATCAACTCTGCGAGAAATGGTCGCAGGGATACCTTGTGGACGTGCGGCGGGCTGCGGCGAAGATGGCGGAAGGCCAGATGCAGACCGGCTTTCGTATCCTGACCGAGATTGTTCAGAGCGGCCAGAAGGCTCCGATCGCAGCGTCCGCGCTGGCGCTTTATTATCGCCGGCAGGACGATATCAAGATGACCGAAAAACTGCTGGTTTCGGCCATCAAACAGGGCATTTTTGAAATGTCCATCATTCTGCCTTTGATCGATCTTTATCTTTACTCCGGCGCGCCGAAGCTGGCTCTGCGCTTGATTGAAATGGCCTTTGAGCGATTCAACAAGCCCAACTTCCTGTGCGTGGACGCGGTGCAGGCTCTTATCATGCTCAATCGCATCAAGGAGTGCATTCCTTATCTGCAGCAGTTGATCGACAACAATTACTTTCCCGAAGTCGCGCGCCAGTATTTGCCGCGGCTTTTCTATTCCAGTGGCGAGCTGGAGGCTTTTGACAAGGCCATCAAGTATCGTCCGGAAAGATTTGACGAATATCAGCGCGCCTGGCATCTTTTAGCAGATGAGGACGCTGAGCGGCGGAAGCAGCAGTATGAGGCTCAGGCCCAGCTGCGCAAACAGGCCGCGCGTCAGGATAAAAAGGACAAGGAAAAAGAAAAAGAGGCTGTCGAGGAAGTCGTTCCGGTCAAACGCGACAAGAAGAGCAACCAGCCTCTTGGCTTTGGTCCGGTGGGCAAACCCCTGTTTCAGGATGATGGCAAAACCTCAGTGGATGGATAAGTCGTGAGCGAACAAGCGACGGGAGACGAGGTCAGCCCCGAGTCGACACCGTTTGTGATATCCGGGCATACCATCAAACGCGGCGAACGCAAGAAGATCCATTTAAAGATCGGCAAGCTTTACGACAACACCGATATCAATATTCCGGTTGAAGTCATCCGCGGCAAGCTGGACGGTCCGACGCTTTTTGTGTCCGCGGCCGTTCACGGTGATGAATTGAACGGCGTGGAAATCTGCAAGCGTCTTCTGGATCTCAGGCAGCTCAAGGATATTTCCGGTACGCTGCTGGTGATTCCGATCGTCAATGTCTTCGGATTTAACAATCTTTCCCGCTACCTGCCGGACCGCCGGGACCTCAATCGGTCCTTTCCCGGTTCGCCGAATGGATCGCTGGCCTCGCGCCTGGCTTATGTGTTCATGACCGAGATCGTGTCGAAGGCCACGCACGGGATTGATCTGCATACCGGGGCCGTGCATCGGCGAAATCTGGCGCAGATTCGGGCTGATATTGATCATCAGGAAACGCTGGAATTGGCGGAAGCGTTTGGCATTCCGGTGATCATCAAATCCAACGTCCGCGACGGTTCCTTGCGACAGGCGGTTTTGGAACGCGATGTCCCGATGCTGCTCTTTGAAGGCGGCGAGGCTTTGCGTTTTGATGATCGTGTGATCAAGGTGGCTCTCGATGGGATCGTGTCCGTCATGTACAAGATCGGAATGCTCGATCTTCAAAAGCGGCCGCCGCGCCTCTCGCAAACCGAAAAGAAGCCCTTCATTGCCAAGAGCAGCTACTGGATCCGCGCCACCCGCAGCGGGATCATTCGCCTGCTCGCCCGCATCGGGAAGCATGTGCATAAGGATGAAGTGATCGGCGTGATCTCCGATCCCTACGGCGACGAAATCGAAACCGTCCGCACCCGGGTCGAAGGCATCGTGATCTGTGCCTCGATGCTGCCCGTGGTGCACGAGGGGGACGCGCTGTTTCATATTGCGACGTTTCACGAACCGGAGAAAGTGGAGGAGTCGCTCGCGGATCTCGATGAGCTGGCGCTCTGATACCACCCCCGGCGCCGCCGCGGACCTCATGAGCTGGCGCTCTGATACCACCCCCGGCGCCGCCGCGGGTCACGATGAGCTGGCGCTCTGAGACCGGTTCCTACTCCCCCGCGGGTCACGATGAGCTGGCTCTCTGACTCCACCCCTGGCTCCCCCGCGCGTCATCTCCTGCAGATACAAGCTTTACCGCGCTGGCTCTTTCATGTGACCAGTTGTATAATAGGCATATTCTTCACACGAATTGAGGGATTTATGCCGCGTGCTAAGCTCTTAGCTGGCTGTTTGCTCCTGGGATTGATTGCCTGCAAGCACCCGAGTGGTGAGAATTCCACCACCACGAACCTCTATGGAACAGATGATCCCTCGAGCGTCCTGCCCTCGAATCGCAATGTGGAAGTGAACATGGACATGCCTGATCTTCCAGTCCGTCAGGCCTGGGTGCAGGGTGGCAAGGCCCTTGAAGTCCACCGTTCGGCCACGTGTCCGACCGAAAACTCCGAGGAAACAGTCGGGGAAGGCGGCGGCTGCGGCAACGAAACCACCTATCGCTTCATTCGGCAAAGCCGCGAACTGGCACTCAGCTCCTGCCGTTGCAGCTCCAATCTCATCGAAAAGAAGATCACGCTTTCCCCGGCTCAGGTCCAGGAATTGGATAAATTTGTAGGGACGCTGGAAATGGTGTCCGGCCCGCAGCTCGTCTGCCCCCCGGATTCAGCGGCCACCGACTGGGAATTGATCATCGAGAGCGCGGATTCGGTCCCCCAGATCTTTCCCGTCGCGCTGTGTGGAACGAGCGTAAGACAGGCCGGCAAGATCAATGTGCAATCGTTTCAGGCTCTGTACGAATACCTGAAAAAATCCCTGCCGGAATAAAAAAAGGACCGACTCTTTCCGTCGGTCCCATCCCAAGCTGAAAATTACTTGCCTTTAGGTGTCAGCAGAATTTCCACGCGACGGTTCTGCGAGCGACCTTCTTCCGTGGCATTGTCGGCGATCGGCTGGCTTTGACCATAACCCACGGCCGAGATGCGGTTGGAAGCAACGCCTTTCTGGCGAAGGAACTGCGCAACGGCGTCGGCACGCTGCTTGGACAGCACCTGGTTGGCTTCCATTTTACCGCGGCTGTCGGTGTGACCGGAAACTTCGATCGAAGTGTCCTTGTACTCTTTCAGAACGGCAGCGACGCTGTCGAGTACGTTTTCAAAGCCAGGATTGATCTGGGCTTTGGCGGTTTCAAAGGTGATGTTGCCGGGCATGTTCAGAACGATCTGATCGCCTTTGCGCGTCACGCTCACACCGCTGGAACGCAGCTTTTGACGCAGTTTTTCTTCCTGCTTGTCCATGTAATTGCCGATTCCACCGCCGATGGCTGCACCCGCCGCAGCGCCTGCAAGACGTGCGTTCTGGCGAGTTTTCTTGTCGCCCTTCACCTGGTTGCCCAAGACGGCTCCAGCAACGGCACCAGCCACTGCACCAACGGTAGCGCCGGACACTTCGTTCTGGTCGGTCGTGGCATCTTTTGTCACGCAGGCGCTGGTGCCGACGGCGAGAATGAGGGCGAGGCAGGTGAGCTGTCTTTTCATCTTTAAGTACTCCATGTAAGTGCGAAACCATTGGTTGCAGAGGGACTCTACGAACAAGTTCCTCGAAGACAACTTTCTTCAAATACGAGAGCGGGAAATAAAAAGCAAAATTTTTTTCGAAGGCCCAGTTGTGACCTAAAGGTGACAACCCTCTCGTAGGTATTGGAAACTATACACTAAATGGAGGGGGTTGAGGAATACAATAAAGCGACCGATAGCGGCAGTGAAGGGCGGATTGTTTTCCGTAATGGGGTGGAAATGCGCCGGATCCTGTTGATTTCGGTTCTTATGACTCTCTGCTGGGTATCCATCGTATGGTCGCTCCAGCAGAACCGGCATTCCATTCAAAAATTGACGGCCCGTTTGCGCGCCAGTTCCACGGAAAATCCCGAATACTGGCGGGGCGAATGGCAAAGACTCGGCATCAAAGCACGGGAAAAAGCCTTTCTTTATGAACAATGGCTGGAAGAAGGCTTTTTGGAACAAGGCATGGTCGTCCATCGACACAGCGATGGGCGTCCGTCGGGGGAGTGCGACAGTCTTCTATTCTCAAGCCTGCGCTACACGGCCCTGATGAAACTCGGCTGGCAGGACAAGGCTTATCAAGCCTGGCGTGGCATTGAGAACGCCTTTCAAAATGGCCGTTGGGTTCGCCATCCGAAATGCCGTAGAAAAAGCACTTCGCGCGATATGATTGTGGGTCTTTTGGTGGCGATGACCCAGAACCCGCCGGCCGAGGTTCGCCGTCTGCAGCAGCTTTTGAATATCGTCGATACCACCGGCGGCTCGGTGGATGATGGTCCGTTCTATGTCAGCCGCCTGAGCCCCGGAATAGGTGCTATCATGCGCCTTATGAGTCAGCAGTATGGGGTGCCCCTCCGCGACATTCCCGAGGAAGTGCGCATGGGTTTCTCCACGCTGGAGCTCGATGCCTGGATGGCTCAGCCTGGTTTCACAGCCCACCTGAATGCCCTGACGCTCTGGATCGAGCTGGAGCTCACCGATCATCAGCCCAAAAGTGCCCTGCGCAGCATATCCGAACTTATCGATACGGCCTTCGCACCGCTCGGTTCCCCGCGGATCAAGGATCAGCGCTGGGCCTGGATCGGGCATCAGCTGGCGAGCCTCGATCGCCCCAATCTGTTTTTTGAATATATGGAACTCCGCAGTGTCGGGGCGTTGACCTGGAAGACCCAGGCCCTGCTTCTGCAGAAGCTTTTGGAAATGCCGCAATTCCCGGATGAACACCTGCCGCGCAACTGCGATCGGCGGGCGGATTACCTGTGGCAACGTCATTCGGTGGAATACGTTCCACGTCCCAAGGCCACCTGCATTGAAACCTTCCATGGCGTCGACTTCCTTTGGATGGTCGCACTTTTAACTGAAAATTTGTAGGATGTAGAAAACGGTTCGCAGGGGAGTGGGATGAAACATCTCGGCGTTTACTATCGTGTGTCCACCGATCGTCAGGACCTGGCCAGCCAGAAGTCGGCATTCCAGGCCTGGCTGGCGACTCTGCCCGAGAATAAGAAGCCGCTCAGCATCAAGGAATTCAAGGATCACGGCATTTCCGGCAAGACCACGCAGCGCAAAGCCTACCAGGCGCTTTTGAAGGCCGCCTTTGAACAAAAAATCGACACCATCGTCGTCTATCGACTTGATCGTTTGAGTCGTAATGCGACCGAAGCGATTCAGACCCTTTTGATCCTGGACCAGGCCGGTGTCGGTTTCATTTCCGTCACGCAACCCGTTTTGAATCTGGGTTTGGATAATCCCTTCCGTCGCACGATGCTGGCGGCGTTTTCAGAAATTGCGGAAATCGAGCGGGAGACCATCGTCTCGCGGGTGCGGTCAGGGCTGGCGGCTGCGAAGAAGCGGGGCGTGAAACTGGGCCGTCCGCGGCAGTACACCGCGGAGCAGCAGGAATTGGTTCGCGAGAAGCGAGCTCAGGGCCTGAGTTACGAGCAGATCGCCCAGGAACTGGGGATGAGTCGTGGCACGGCCCATAGCCTGGGCCGCGAACCGGGTATGGAATCGACGGAGGAAACCTGAACTCAGGTCGTCGTTTCCTCGGCTTCGCTTTCATCCGCTTCCTGGCACAGTTCATCGACGAGTTCCAGGAAGGCCTGGCGGTCGTCGTGTGACCAGACTTCGAGAGCGCGGCTCAGGTTGAACGGGCTTTCTTCATCCTGGAGGTGAAGAAGAAGTTCGACCACATGATCCTGCTCCTCGAGCAAATTTTCATCCTGATAGGCTTCGAATACGAGGTCGAAGATTTCTTCCGCGCTCTTCTCTTTGGGAACGCTTTCGAAGCAGGGGAATCGCACCAGTCCTTCGGCGAACATTTCCGTATCGACTTCGATCTCCTCGGAGTCCTCCTCCTCGCTTTCGTCTTCGAGCATGTCCTCTTCAATGCTGGTGGTTTTGAGCTTGTCCTGTTCAAAATTACTCATTGGTTACTCCTCAGGCTTGGGCTAAGTGCCCCCATCCTACCAGGGGGTTCGGGACTCTTTGCATGAGCAGGGACATGGTACTTGAGTGTTCTGAGCGTGGATAGAGAGTTGAATCGACTTACGTCAGGGCAGCCCCACGTCGGGGCTCTGAGGAAAATGTGCAGCTCAGGAATGCATAGCTCAACGGGAACGTGCCGTTACTTCCCATAACCGGAAGCGTTGAGCGAAGCCCTGTGGCGCGTGCTGATCATGCCAAGAGATGAAAAAAACTGGCGACCGGAGATCCGGCCGCCAGCCCCCTAAAAAACGCGGTCAATCAATCCAGGAAGGAATCCTGGGCGCAAAGCTCCTTCTGAAGATCCATGGATGCGAGAATATCCGCCTGATCCAGCAAGGGATTGGAATCCTCCCGCTGGATCGTGTCGGTGACTTTTACTGAGCCGCTGGCCACATCGAAATCCACCGTCTTGCGTGGGGTGCTGTCGCCGTCCAGCAGGAAACGGCTCTGAATGGTGCCTGAGACGGCCTTGCAGGACCCCTGCGTGAATTCCAGTTTCAGGTTGGTGAAGGTGGTTTCGACCGAACCCTCACCGGCAAGGATCGATTTCACGGTTCCGGTCGTGATCTCCTTGCGGAGAGGCCCACGGCCCACGGCCAGATCCCGGTCGTCCTCGTTATAGGTATCCACCATCGTGAACTGGCTCTGGATGGTAAAATTCAGTTCCTGATCCACGTTCGCACTTGACTGCACGATCTCACGCCGGGTGCCGGTGCCCTGGGATTCCTTGCTGTAACTGACTTCATCCTGGACTTCCCCCAAGGCCGCGGTAAAGGTAACCTTGCGGGTTCCTTCCACCAGCGAGATGATGGACGTCATCTGGCGGGACGGAGGAGGCGTGGGCACGGCGGTACTGGTGCTTTCCGTCTCCGCGGCCGGCTCGTCCTCTTCGGGTTTTTGCAGCTCGGAAATATAAGTTTTTTCCTCGCGTCGATGTTTGACATCAAGCTGCAAATTCAGCAGATCCTTGTCCAGGTCGACTTCGATGATGGGTTGCTTACGGGCACATTCCAGATCCTCGTCCACGAGCTTATAGGATCGTTCCACCTGCGCGTTGACAAAGACATCCTTTTGATAGCTTTTTTCGAGGGAATCCATGGCGAACGAGTTGGTCTGGGACGAAGCCCTGGTGATCAAAGCGCCACCGGCCTGATTCACACAGGTCTGCTGCACGATGTCCTGCAAGGCGAAGGCTGCGACTCCGGGAGCCTGAACCCCAAGCGGGTTGCTGTCGCTCAGGGCATCCGCGGCTTCGTGCAACGCCACCTGGACTTTTCTTTGAAAGACCGTGCGGGAATTCAAAGGCACCGTCTGCAGCTGACTCGGCTGATAGTCTGCACATGAAGCCTGCACGATCACCAGCAGGCACAGCCCATAATGAATGTTACGCATGAATGGTTTCCTCCCTCATACCGTCAATTTTTGCAAAAGTTAATCCACAAAATTTGTTTTTATGAACAGCTGGTTGCCCTCCCATTTCTGTCACTTTCTGCTGCGTAACGTTTGCTGTAATAATGTTAACCATCTGAAATAATAGGGGAATTAAAATTGGACACCGAAAAACATCGGCTTTCAGGCAGCGCTTTGGCGGCAAGCTTTGAAGACGCTTGCTGGAATCAGTCGATCCTCACAATTAGGACTTGTTCGTAAGCTCAGGCTCAGGCAAATATGAGCGCAGGTTTTGCCCTATTCCCTGTGAGGAGCTGTGTCCATGGCCATTTACGATTTCAAAGCCAAAACCATTGATGGTCGGGAGCAATCCCTTGCCGATTTCCGCGGCCAGGCCCTGCTCATCGTCAATACCGCCAGCGGCTGTAGTTTCACGCCGCAGTACAAGGGGCTGGAACAGCTCTATGAAACGTACAAGGATCGCAGTTTTTCCATCCTGGGCTTCCCCTGCAATCAATTCGGTAATCAGGAAAAAGGCAGCGAGTCGGAAATCAAATCCTTTTGCGAAATGACCTTCGGCGTGCGCTTTCCACTGTTTGCCAAGATCGAAGTGAAAGGCCCCAAGGCCCATCCTCTTTATCAGTATCTGGTGAAGGAAAAGCCCGGTTTGCTCGGCTTCAAAGACGTCAAATGGAACTTCACGAAGTTCCTGGTGGATAAGGACGGGAAGGTGGTCAAACGCTATGCGCCGCAGGTCAAGCCGGAAGCCATTGCGAAGGATATAGAAAAAATCCTGCAGGCGTGACGCCATGCATGAAGGATGACAGCGCTTGAAAAGGTTCAAAATCCTTTCCCGGATTATCAGGAGTCTGGATTTCAAGGTCCTGGCGCTGATCGGTTTTGTCATCCTGTCAATGGCCGTGGGTTCTCTCCTTCTGTTCAAACGTCTTGCGGATCAGGCGCAGAGCCTGCTCTTTGATGCCCTGGATGCGATGTCGCATGCGGTGCACGAGAGTCTGACCACGCAGTTCTATGAGCGCTACTACGATGTGCAATCCTTTGCCCGCTCTCGCACGGTGCAGTCCCTGGATTCGGCGGCTATCGCTTCGGTGTTCAATGGGTATGTCCAGCTCTACGGAATGTATGACCTGATTCTGTTGATCGACGCCCAAGGTCGTCTTGTGGGCAGCAACACCCTCAATCCCAGCGGAAAGCCTCTGAACACAGGTCCTCTCCAGTCCTATGATTTCAGTCACGAACCCTGGTTTCAGGGCGCCAGGCGGGATGAAATTTATGTGGATGAACCCGCGTTCGATCCCTATCTGAAGATGATCGACGGTCGCTCCGCCCGCACCAATACCTTTGCCACAGTGGTGACCGATTCCGACGGCCGGACTGTGGGCGTCATCTGCATTCGCGCCGGTGTCCGTTGGATACAAAAGGAATTGGACACAGCTTACGCGATGTTCCATGCGGGCGGTTTTTCGGTGGCGCAGGTCGAAGTCATCAATTCCGAGGGCGAACTTCTGGTCCAGGCCGGGGCCGCTCTGCCGGCCGCCGACGCCGAGGAAATTCCCGTCACCTATCCCGGCACCGCCTCCCGCGCCCGCTTCGCCAAAATCTGGTCGCTCAGGAGAACGGAGGAAGGGGATCTGATGGTGGCCTCGTCCTTTCTTAAGAATCCTCATTTTGCACCGTCCCTCGGCTGGAGCATTCGCCTGACGGTCGGCACCTCCACGGCTTCGCGAGAACTCGCCGATACCGTGCGCATGTCCTATGGTTTGATCCTGCTGGCCTCGGTCGGTCTTCTGTTGCTGGCCATCGCCTATATCCGGCGCCTTGTTCTGTCCCAGCATCTGCGCAAGCTGGTCTCTCTGCGTACGGCCGAGCTGCACAAAACCGCGGCTGATCTGGAGGAACGCAATCGCGAACTGGAACGGAGCCGGACCGAACTGATGGACGCGAATGATCAGCTGATCGAGGCCCAGAAGGAACTGCTTGATACCGCCAAACGTCTCGGCCAGGCGGAGGTTGCGGCGCTGACTCTCCATAATATTGGAAACATCATCACCTCGCTCAACGTGCAGAGCACTCTTTTACGTGAGCATTGGGAAAATCAGGCTCCGGGTCAGGTGGCACTGGATTACCTGAAAAAAATCAGCGCCGAGGGACGCTATCCCGAACGGCTTCCCGAACATGTGGAACGTCTGGAGACGGCCGAGGCTGTCACTCGGGACGCAATGCAGAGCCTGATCCGGGGTTTGATCGATAACGTGCGCATCGCGATGGCGGCGATTTCCTCGCAGCTGGCCTTCGTGCAGCAAAGGGAAACAGCCGCCGCCTATAAATTATCCGAGCTTCTGCATCACACGATGGCCCTTTATTTTGGGACCTTCAAGCGCCATCGCATTCAGCTCGAAATGCAGCTGCAGGAGGATGTGGTGTTTGAAACGGAACGCTTTCGCTTTGAGAGCATCCTCACCGTTCTGATCCGCAATGCCATCGATGCCATCGGGGATCAACCGGACCCGCAGATCAGCTTTGGCACAAAGCTGGATGCTGAATTCTTCATGCTCGCCATCCGTGACAACGGTCATGGCTTTGATGCGGACGTGGCGAACCGGATTTTCCGTTTTGGTTTTACCACCAAGAACACGGGGCATGGTTTTGGTCTGCATTATGCGGCGAATTCCTGCAAGCATCTCGGCCTGCAGCTGAAACTGGAAAGTCCGGGCCCGAGTCTTGGGGCCACGGCGCTTCTGTTGATTCCAAGGGAAAAAATGGTGTGAGGGGGCGGGGACAAAGAGCCAGCACTCGCCCTCAACTTGTTACTTCATCAGTCGCAGCAGCTGCTGCTTTTCGTAGTCCTGTAATTTCTCGTAACCATAAATCGACTGCGTGGTCGTCTGCGACTGCTGCTTTTCCACACCGCGCATCATCATGCAGAGATGCTGGGCCTGAACCTTGACCATGACGGCCCGCGGGGCGATCAGATCCTGCACGGCATCGAGCACCTGCTGGGTGATGCGTTCCTGCACCTGCACACGGCGTGCGAAGACATCAACCAGCCGGGGAATCTTCGACAGACCAAGAATTTTTTCACCCGGAAAATAGGCAACCGTGGCCTTGCCCCAGAAGGGCAGAAGATGATGTTCGCACATCGAATAGAATTCCACATCCTCGACCGCCACGAGTCCCTGACCTTCACTGGCGAAAATGCCCTTGCCGACCGCTTCGTCGGGCGTCAGGTTATAACCATCCAGCAGAGCCTGGTAGGCCTTGGCGAAGCGGTAAGGCGTGTCACGCAGACCTTCGCGATCGCCGTCCTCTCCCGTCATTTCCAATATGCGACGACCGGCTTCCACCGCGCTGTGCTGTTTGTGAATGGCGCGTGCTGTGACCCGCGAGACGGCGTTCAGATCGGCGGCCTCAGGCGGCAGGTTGATGGGCTGACTGCGCAGATTTTTGTTGCTCTTCGGCATAGGGCATCCTCATATCCGATCATCGACAAGCCTTTGTCATTATACTTCTTATGATCCCTTGTCCAGTCTTCATCGAAGAAACTGCCCAATAATTCGCATGAAAATTCGATGCAAAACCTGTTCAAAGGCGGCCTCGCGTCAGATCCGGTCCGAACCCGTCGCTCCCATGCTGAAAAAATGGCCAGGCCGTACGCCCACGGTCCATTTCTTCACAGTATAAAAACAAACTGTAAAAGCTGCTCCTTCAGCGCTTCTTTAACTTCCGCATAAACCGTGATTTCAGAAATCCTTGTATAAGATCCATCAGCATTGCGCGTTGCAAACTGCCCTTGCATGGCCTGACTCATTTTGGTGGACCAGTTGGTTTCCCGTTGAACGAGATTGATTTCGAAATGGCGATGGAGCGTGAATTTAAAGCCATACTCGAGGCCTTGGGAAATCGCAAAGGATTCAACCGAAACGTCGGGGGAGCCTGACTCGAATTCGCCGTTGAGGGCGTGATGGGCCCCGATAAAGGGTGCGATCAGCAGGTCTGAGCCAGCCGTCGCAAACGAATAGAAAAACCGACCGCCGACGTTGAGCCTTGAGAGCTTATCGTGGGGATCCGTGGACTCCTCCGTCTCTCTCTCTATTTCAGATTCGGGCAGATAAGTCAGATGAAGTGAGAATCCAACAGCATTTTTCTGAACGCTGGCCCAGCCGATGGTAAATTCGGTTTCGCTCGAATATTCGCTATCAAGTGAGAGCTTCTGGGCCCCAAATGATACGGGACCATAGTAACCATTTGCATCCCAGGTATAAAACGGATCCGGTGTTCCATAGGATTTGACTTTGGTGCGGCTTTTGGGAGACTGAAAGGTCTGGCCAAGAGAAATGTACAACGAATGTTGTCGTGATGGCGAGTCGGTGCTCTTTGCGTCGGTCGCGCTCGGATCAGGTGTCGTCAGAGAGGGCTGCGGGAGGCTCGAATCGTCATCGATTTCTATCACGCAGCTGTCGTTAATCCAGACGCCACCCTTTTGCTGGCACTTTTTGGCTTTTGAGAAGATATTCTCCTGTGCCAGGAGGGGACTGGTGGCTACGACGCAAAGAATGGAAAAGCAATAGCCCTGATGACGAGACATAATCACCACAAGTTATAGTTTCGACCCCATCACTCCATAAAGACCTGTTTTTTCATGATAGCATCCGAACGAAATGTAGGGATGAAATGAAGAAAAATTTGACGCATTCGTCTTGCGCTTCGCGTAAGGCCGGCGCATTTCGTTGAGATGGGGAGGAGGGTTGACTTGTGCCAGCCGCCCTGGAGGATTAAGATCATGATTTCCGGAGGCTTGCAGCACAGGAAGGAACGCCCACCCTGGAGTTGACTTTGATCGAGGATAAATTAAGCGTCAAAACCATATGCCAGCTGACCGGCATCAATGAGCACACCCTGCGCGCCTGGGAACGACGCTATGGCGTTGTGAAGCCGAGACGCCTGGACAATGGGCGGCGCGTTTATTCGATTGAAGATCTGGAAAAACTGAAGCTCATCGCCCTTTTGATCCGCAAGGGTTTTCTAATTGGCAACGTTGCAGCTCATGACCTGCAGGAACTCAGCCGGCTTCTGAATGAGGCAGCGCAGACTCCGGATATGGGCGATGCCGCCGCTTTGCAAAACTCCCGCGCCGAGGAAATCGTCCAGCGCATTGAAGAGGCCCTCAGCCGCTATAATCTGATTACGATCAATGTCCTTCTGCAGCAGGCCAAGGCTGAATATGGCGTCCGAGAGTATCTGTTTCAGGTGGTGCTGCCGCTGATGAGCCGGGTCGGGGATGAAGTGGCCCGCGGGGAATTTTCCATCGGTCAGGAGCATGCGCTCTCGGCTCTGGTGAAATATCACCTGCTGCAGCTCTTTTATCTCCTCACGCATTCGCATGCGATGACGAGGGACAGGCAGGCACCCAAGTCCTTTGCCGTGGCCACGGCGGAAGGCAACCTGCATGAATTCGGGATGCTGATGGCTGCTGTTCTTTGCGCCTTTCACGGTTATCCAACCTGTTACCTCGGCCCCAATCTGCCGGCCGGATCGCTGGCGGAAGCCTCGGAAGCCATGGCTGCCAACTGCGTGGTGGTGGGACTGCCGCCCTTGGATGATCATAAAGCCGCGAACCGTATTTATATGGAAGACCTTCTGAAGCGTCTGCCGCGAGTCTGTGAAGTCTGGGTCGGCGGCGTGCCGCATGGAGAACAAAGATTCCCATCGGAACGCGTGCGCGAACTGCCGTCGCTTGAGGAGCTGGATCGACTTTTGGCCAATATCAAAAGGGTGTAGCTGCCATGGAAACTGTCGATGTGGTCTGGATTCGTCATGATCTGCGTCTGACCGATAACCCGGCTCTGGCCGCCGGCCGCGGCCGCCCGCTGGTCCTGGTCTTCACCGCCGATGGTGTTGACCTCAGGGCGATGGGAGCCGCCAGCCGCGTTTACCTGCATCACGCGCTGAAAGCCTTTCAAAAGGATCTGCGTGATGAGTATGGGGCCCGGCTTCTGATCCGGCCCACTTTCGATGAAGCTCTGACAACGATCACGCGTGCGGTGCGTGTGGAGCGGGTGCTGTGGAATCGTTCCTATGAACCGGCTCTCTTTGATCGTGATCATCAGATCGAGGCACGACTCAAGGCTCAGGGTTTGCAGCCCGAGGTTTATCCCGGATCCATCCTGTTCGAACCCTGGGACATCAAAAATAAAAGCGGGAAACCTTTCAAGGTTTTTACACCGTTTTATAAGACCTGCCTGGCGCGTGGCATGACCCATAAACCATGGCCAAAACCGGACCGCATACAGAGCGTGGATCATCCCGCTCTGCAGGATGGGGTGGTGGACGCCCTGAATCTTCTGCCGCAAGGCTCGCGCTGGGATCTGGAGCTCATGCGCTCCTGGATCACCACGGAAAGCGGCTGGTGGCAGGCCTGGAAAGACTTTCGCGAAACACGTCTTCCGCATTATCCGACCGCCCGCGATATTCCTGCCGAGGACGGAACCTCCCGCCTAAGTGCGGCGCTGCATTTCGGCCAAATTTCCCCGCGTTCCATCTGGGCCGATGCCCGCGCGCAAGCCCCCAGCGCCGGCACGGAATCCTTTCTGCGACAAATGATCTGGCGGGAGTTTGCGATCACCAGCCTCTTCCATCAACCGACCATGGACCGCCTGCCGATCATCGCTCCGTTTCAGGATTTCCCCTGGGCCGATGAACCGGAACAGCTGGAAGCCTGGAAAAGCGGCCGAACCGGATATCCGCTGGTGGACGCCGGCCTACGCGAGATGCTGCAAACGGGCTGGATGCACAACCGTGTGCGCATGATCGTGGGATCCTTTCTTATCAAAAACCTTCATATCAACTGGACCGCGGGTTTCGATTTTTTCTGGGACAGGCTGGTCGATGCCGATCGCGCGAACAATGCGATGGGCTGGCAATGGGTGGCCGGTTGCGGCATTGATCCTTCGCCCTATTTCCGCATCTTCAATCCGATCCTTCAAAGCGAGCGCTTCGATCCCGAGGGCACCTATATCAAACGCTGGGTGCCGGAACTCGAGCGGATTCCGGCCCGCTGGATTCATAGTCCGTGGAAGGCACCGGAGAAGGTTCGCTCTCTCGCCACCGACTATCCCGCGCCGATCGTGGACTTTGCGGAATCCCGCCAGCAGGCTCTGATGTTTCATGATCGGATCAAAAGCGGTCGCGCGTCCTCCGGATCATGGACTTGACAAGCCTTCGGCCCTGGCTAAGCTTTGGGGCAGGAGGACAGCCAATGACCATCTGGAAGAATATGTCGAAAGACGCAAGGCTCCTACGTTTGGGATTGAACGTGTGGCCGCCGTTTGCCGGAGCCGGTATCGTCGTCGAGGAGCTCGCCGCGGACTACACCTATGTGCGCGTTGCCTTGAAGGCGACCATCTTCAACCGCAACTACGTGGGCACTCACTTCGGAGGCAGCCTCTTTGCGATGACCGATCCCTTCTTCATGCTGATGCTTATGCGTAATATGGGCAGTCGCTACTATGTTTGGGATCGTTCCGCTCATATCGATTTCGTGGCGCCAGGCAAGGGCAGGGTCGTGGCTGAAATGCGGATTACGCCTGGTGATTTGAAGGAAATGCGCGATGGAACAGCAGCGGGCGGGAAATTTGAGCGCGATTTTCTCACGGAAATTATCGATAAGAACGGAGCCGTTGTCGCCCGGGTCAGCAAGCGCATTTACGCTCGATTGAAACCCGAGCATCGTCCTGCAGGTGAAAACCGGGGTTCATGAAAAGGGAAAATGCTGCAGGATTTGCCACAAATTCCGCGGAATAAACCTGATGCCGCAGGTGCATTTGCCACGATAAGTTGGGCATCCAGCTGCCGCAGGTGCATTTGCCACGACATCCAGCAGTAAAAGGGCAAGAGCCGCCGTCGGCTCTTTTTTATTTCATGGATTTCAATGCCTTGGAAAGGCCAGCGAGTGGCATCGGAGTTGCTAATCCTGACGAATGGGGACACCACCCCGGAGGAACAACACCATGCTGGCCCCCAATGGAACCTTGATACAAAATAAGGCGCGCATCCTGCTGGTGGATGACGAGGATCTTTTATCCTGGTGCATCGAGACGGAACTCGGCTCCATGGGTTTTCAAGTCAGAACCGCGAGCAGCCTCAAAATGGCTCGTGAAACGCTCGAATCATTTGAACCTGATCTTATCATCTGTGATCAGGGTCTGCCCGATGGCTGGGGAACGGAGTTTGTCCGACGCCTGCAGCGTCCCGTTCCTGTGATCATGATCACCGCCTTCACTCCGCCCCGAGCCGAGGATTTGTACGCCGCGGGCGTCAAGCGACTCCTGCGCAAGCCCTTTGATTTGGATGTCCTGATCCGCGAGGTTGAAAAACTCCTCAGCCCATTTTCTCTTCCTGCGTCCAATCCTTGCTCTCGGCCTGGTGCAACCTGGGAAGGGTAATCACAAAGCGCGTGTTGGGACAGGCAGGATCCAGCGCCACCGTCCCCTGATGATTGTCGATGATGGAGCGGGCTATGCTCAAACCCAGACCCGTGCCACGGCCGACGGGTTTGGTCGTGTAGAAGGGTTGAAACATCTTGTCGGCCACGTCCTGGGGAATGCCGGAGCCGCTGTCGGTGATTTGAAACTCCACCTGACCATCCTGTTCGATGGCCGCGATCTGAATCCAGCGATCCTCAAGCTCCTGGACCGCATCGCAGGCATTGAGAATGAAATTCACCAGCATCTGGCTGATTTCGGTAATCCGGCACTCCACCGTCAGATAGGGATTGGGAACCTCCAGCGTCAGACGCACGCCGCATTTGCGAAGCTTATAGCTGCAGTAATCCGACACCTGCTGCAGGATGGTCAGCACGCCTTCGCTTTGAAAGGGATCACGCGATCCATCGCGGGCATAGGTCAGCATTCCCTGAATGATGTCCCGCATGCGTTTGGCGTCACGACGCACCCGCGGCACCGTCTGCATGAACATATTCAGATCCAGGTTCTGGCGCTCATACTGTGATTCAATCACATCCAGCCAGGCGTTGATCGAGGCCGCCGGGTTGCCGAGCTCATGCGCAATGCCCGCTGCCAGTTCACCGAGACTGGCCATTTTTTCTGCATACATGCTGCGCATGCGTTCCTTTTCCAGGCGTTCCTGCATCTGCTTTTTTTCCGTCACATCAAAGCGGATGGCCACAAACTGGTAGGGACGGCCCTGCTCGTTCAGAAAGGGGACAATGGTCGTATCAACCCAGTAGATGTCCCCCGCCTTGGTGCGGTTGCGGATTTCACCCTTCCACACGCGTCCCGAGCCGATCGTGCGCCACAGATCCCGGAAAAAATCCGGACCATGAAAACCGGATTTCAAAAGGGAGTGGGTGTGGCCGACCAGTTCCTCGCGCTCATAGCCGGAAATGCGGCAGAAGGTGTCATTGACGTAACTGATCACGCCCCGCTGATCGGTGATGGCGACGATGGCGGATTCATCGAGCGCCATTTTTTGATCACGGATCTGGCGGAATGATTTTTTCAGTTCATCCTCGAGCTTGTCGCGATAGGTCTGGTCCAGTGCGGTCAGACAGTAGCCGCGGGTGCTGCCGTCCGCCTTCAGGAGCCGCTGCGCTTTCCAGGTCAGGTGCAGAATTTGATTCGGCGTGATCTCATGATGAACGGCGAGGCTGACCGGTCCGGTGGTGCGGCTGCCGTTGTCGATCAGTTTATAGAGAGGCGCGCTGAGTTCGGCATTCAGCGCCTGATTGAGTTTCTGATTTTTTTCCAGCAAGGGAAAAAGGCGCAGCGTCTGCGGGCTGAAGTCGATGACCTGAAAGTCGGGATCCAAAAGGAGCATGGGCAAATCCGCCAGCCCCAGCAGGGTTTGAACAACGTCGTCCTGAGCCAGATGAAGATCTGATGTCACAGCCACCTCCAATGAGAATGCTTTGACAATATCCTACAACTTTGTCCGTGCCCAGAGCAGGAAGGACATGCCTTGACGCAAATCGCCAGGGGCCGCGTCTTAGGAAAAGCAGCGCGGATGAACCCGCCGTGCGCGATGGGGGAGAAAGCGTTGGCTCACAGAACAGCAAACGGCTTGAAAACCGGTCTGAAACCCAGTATTTATGGGCGTTGCTCACGCTGGAAAAGCACAGCGTCCAACCTGACGGAACAATTGAGAACCGAAGACTTGACGGTTTGAGCCGACTAAGGCAATTTGTACTTGACAGTCAGACGTGTCAAAGACCGTTTTGACCTCGCTTTGAATAGATTTACGACCTTCTCCTCGAAATGAGGTGAGGAGCAATTTCCTTCACAGCAGCGATGGCTTTAAACCATCGCTGCTCTTTTTTTTGGCGCTGGTTGCCGCTGCCATCGCAGGTGCGAAGCCACGAGGTCCAGAGCCCACCGTGCGGCGCGACTGCCGTCGCAGATGCGAAGCCACGAGGTCCAGAGCCCACCGTGCGGCGCGACTGCCGTCGCAGATGCGAAGCCACGAGGTCCAGAGCCCACGGGTGTCAGCTGCTCCAAAAAACATGGATTTCCCCACAAGGTCAATTCGCGGAAATTGAAGCAGACTCAACAAGATTCGCCAGGCCCCACATGGGTTACGATCTGCTTTAATCTTCCCATGGGATTGTCAAGTGGGAGGCGAGTCCGTAGAATCCGGACACATTTAACGTGCGGAGGATCAAGATGAAAGTCAAAGCAGCTGTGGCCTGGGGACCGAATCAACCGCTCAGCATTGAGACCGTGGACCTCGAAGGACCGAAAAAGGGCGAGGTGCTCGTGCGCATCGCCGCATCCGGTGTGTGCCATACCGATGCCTACACACTTTCCGGTGTGGATCCGGAGGGTCTTTTCCCCGTTATCCTCGGGCATGAAGGAGCCGGCATCGTCGAGGCTGTGGGCGAGGGCGTGACTTCCGTGCAGAAGGGGGATCATGTGATTCCGCTTTACACGCCTGAGTGTCGAACCTGCAAATTCTGTCTTTCCGGCAAGACCAACCTATGCCAGCGCATCCGGGAAACCCAGGGCCGGGGCCTGATGCCCGATGGCACCTCGCGTTTTTCCAAGGATGGCAAACCCATTTTTCATTACATGGGAACTTCGACCTTTGCCGAATATACAGTCGTGGCGGAAATCTCGCTCGCGAAGATCAGCCCGAAGGCGCCGTTGGATAAAGTCTGTCTGCTCGGTTGCGGGGTCACCACCGGCATCGGTGCGGTGCTCAATACGGCCAAGGTGGAAAAGGGAGCAAACGTTGCGGTCTTTGGGCTGGGCGGCATTGGCCTGTCGGTGATTCAGGGCGCGAAGATGGTCGGTGCCGGCCGGATCATTGCCGTCGATGTCAACAGCTCGAAATTTGAAATGGCGGAAAAATTCGGGGCCACGGATTTTGTGAATCCACAGGATCTTGAGGTCTCCCTGGTCGATCATATCGTGAAGATGACCGATGGCGGCGTGGATTATTCCTTTGAATGCGTGGGCAATGTGAAGCTCATGCGCCAGGCGCTGGAGTGCTGCCACAAGGGTTGGGGCCAGTCGATTATCATCGGCGTGGCCGGAGCCGGCGAGGAAATTTCCACGCGGCCCTTCCAGCTCGTCACCGGTCGCGTCTGGAGAGGCTCGGCGTTCGGCGGCGTCAAAGGCCGCACGGAGCTGCCTCAGTATGTGGACAACTACATGGCGGGCAAAATCAATCTCGATGATCTGGTCACCTATCAAATGCCGGTGGAAAAGATCAACGATGCCTTCCGTTACATGAAGGAAGGCACGAGCATTCGCAGTGTGGTGACCTTCTGAAACAGGAGTCCGACATGCAACAGTTGAAAGCGCATAAGACCTTTGGCGGGATGACCGCATTCTGGTCGCATGAGTCGCGTGAAACGAAAACCCCGATGAAGTTTTCGACCTTCGTCCCGGAGGGGCCGCTGAAAGGCTGCCTCGTCTGGCTTTCGGGTTTGACCTGCACAGAGGAAAACTTCTCCACCAAGGCCGGTGCCCAGCGTTATCTTGCGGAACATCAGCTGATGGTGGTGGCCCCCGACACCTCACCGCGTGGCCTGAACCTTCCGGGCGAACATGAGAGTTATGACTTTGGTTCAGGCGCCAGTTTTTATCTCGACGCCCGTACCCCCGGTTATGATCAGCACTATCGCATGGAAAGTTACCTCGTTCGCGAACTGGTGCCGATGATTCAAAAACATTTTGGGGTTCAGCGGCTCGGGCTCTTTGGGCATTCCATGGGCGGGCATGGGGCTTTGACCCTGGGGTTGAAACACCCTTCGCTCTTTGCCAGCGTCTCGGCCTTTTCCCCGATCGTCAATCCCTCCGCCATTCCCTGGGGAATCAAGGCCTTTCAGGGTTATCTTGGAAACGACCCGAACCTCTGGCGGCAGCACGACAGCTGCGAGCTTTTAAAAAACGGCCAGCGCCATCCAGGACGGATTCTGATTCATCAGGGCACGCAGGATGAGTACCTGGAAAATCAGCTGCTCACCCGGAATTTCGAGGAGGCGGCCCGTGCGGTTGATCAGGATCATACCGTGATCTACGCGGATGGCTACGATCACAGTTACTACTTTATCAGTACCTTTATCGAGGACCACGTTCGGCATCATGCCGGACAGCTGGGCCGGTAAATCCAGGGCCCGCCCCACGGGTCCACCGCGCGTCGACTCCGGGTCGCGAGAGCACGAGGGAACTCCCGGAGTTTTGCCTTTTCCACAACCCCTTCAAAGAAGCACCCACGTGACTGGTATTCCCGGCTTTCAGTTTTCTGCAAGTCCTGCCGATGACTGGATATATTCCAGCAGGACGCGAAATCATGAGGCGCCTATTTCTGGTTTTCGTCATCCTCTGGGGGCAGGCGTTGTCCCTGAGTGCGGAAACCATCAACCTTGATGGACCTTTGCGTGAGAGCATCGCTCTCGGCGCTCATGCGGAGTTTTACCGCGATACCACCCGCAAGCTCACCCTGCCCGAGATCCTCGAGAAAAACCGCGTGCGGTGGCGACCCCTGCCACGCCCTATGCTGGGGCTCAGTCAGGACGCGCTGTGGGTCCGCGTGACGCTGCACAACAGCACCCTGTCACCCCTCGAACTCCTGGTCGAGGACCGCTGGCCGCTGACCAACTTCCTTGAATTTTATGTGCTGCACCAGGATCGTGTAATCGGGCAGCAAAAATCCGGCGATCATATGCCGCTGGCGATGCGTCGTGTGCCCTATCGCTATCCGGTCTTCGATATGACCCTGCCTCCGGGTGAAAGCTTTCTTTATCTGCGCTACGAGACCAATGATCTTTTGTCCTCGCGTCTTTTTCTGGCGAGCGAGACGACCTTCAACCGGACCCGCGAGGTGGAAAAGCTGGTTTTCGGGCTTCTGTTGGGCTGTCTTCTGATCATGCCCCTTTATAACTGCATGCTGTTTTTCATGCTCAAGGATTCCTCCTACCTTTACTATACCGTCTATGGCCTGCTCTTTGTCGTGTTCCAGGCCAGCGTGAATGGGCTCTGGTTTCAGTATGGATTTGATCATCCCTGGCTCAACGACGAACTCGGCATCCTTGCGGCTCACCTCTGTGTCTTCTTCGTGTATCGCTTTCTCGATATCTATCTCGATCTCAAAATCAGGATGAGCCGGGTCGCGGCCATCGTCCGCTGGTTTGAACGCGGCGCCCTGTGCACCGCCGCCCTCACGCTGGTTCATCTGGGTGGCGGCGTGGCGACGGCCTTTGTCACCAATATCTGCATGGTGATGTGGCTGATCTTTACCTCCTATGTGCTGGCCCGCAAGGGTTCCAAACCGGCTTTAATATTTCTCATCGCCTGGCTGCTGTTCGTGGTCGGTGACAGCTGCACCCTGCTGGGCTATCTCGGTCTGATGGAGGAAGGCCTCATGACGCAATGGGGCATGCTTGCCGGTTCCGCGATGGAGTCGGTTCTGGTGTCGATTGCGATGGGTTATAAGTTTGAGGAAATCCGCCAGGCCCTCATCGCCTCGGAAATTGAAACCTCGAAACTGATCGGCACGATGGAATCGGCTCGCATTATTCAGGAGTCCCTGGTTTCGAAAAACGTGCGGTCGACCACGCTGGAGGTGGCTTCCTACTACCGCGCCGCCGAGCAGACCGGTGGGGACTGGTTCAGTATCATCGATCGACCCGAACAGAATTTTGCGGTCTTCGCCCTGGGGGATGTCACGGGTCATGGTCTTTCGTCCTCGATGATGACGGCGTTTGCCTGCGGCGCGCTGGAGGCTTCCGTCCATAATCTCGACTGGTCTCCCGAGGCGATGGCGGGCTCGCTTGGGCGTCTTGCGGAAACCTTCAATCAGCTCCTCTTCCGCACTGCCACATCCAACGACCGGCTGATGACGATGAGTGTATTTGCCATCGACCTTCGCCTCATGCGGGGCTATTACGTAAACTGCGGGCATCCCGCCTCCTACCTTCTCAATGAAAAACGCCTCGCCCCCATCTTCCGCCGAGGTTCGATCCTCGGTTTGAATGGGGACAGCGCGCGCTTTCCCGTACTCTCCTTCAACTTTGTGGTGGGCGATACCATCCTTCTGCATTCCGATGGGCTGGTGGAAAACCAGGGACCGGACGGCGAGGTCTTCTCCATGCACCGGGCCGCCCGCATCCTCAGCTACGAAAAACGGCCCGGCGAAAACCTGCAGGCTCTTCTGGACAGCGCCCAAGCCGTCTGGAAGGACCGGCCTCCGGAGGATGATGTCACCGTGCTGGTGATTCGGATCCTAGCTGCGGCGAGTCCAGTCGTGGCTCTGCCGAGTGGTGCCTGATTCCTTCCTGTCTGCTCCACCTCGGTCAGCCTCCACCCCACGTCAGCCCCGGAGGGGCCCTTTTCCCTTTATCCTGTCATCCCTATGGGTTATAACTTAAGGTGAACTCTCAAGCCCAAGCCGCTTTCTGCCGATACTTGCAATTGAAAGAAAAGGTGTGGTATCTTTCATTTGAAAGGAAGGGATTTATGCAAACGAATACAGCCCCCTCCATTAATCAAAAAGAAAGAGACCGGATCCTGACCCAGGCTTTGCTGAAAGCCGCGGGAATCCTTGGTTTAACTCAGAACGATCTGGCCCAGATCATCGGCGAGAGCGAGGCCACCATGAGCCGCACCTTCCAGGGCGCCCGGAGTATTCGGGAGCGCAGCAAGGAAGGCGAACTGGCGGTGTTGCTGATCCGGGCCTTCCGCAGTCTCGATGCGATCGTGGGCGGCAAGGAGCAGGCGATCCGGCACTGGTTTCATACCAGGAATCGGCATATGGGTGAGATGGTTCCTGCGGAGTTGGTGAAATCAGTGGAAGGGTTGAGTCATGTCTGCGCCTATCTGGACGCTATGCGGGGGAAAATCTAAGCTCAGCAGCCTGACGCTGAGCGCCTGGCGAATTGTTGAGGATCAAAGCCGCTGTTCCACCATGAAACTGACCGGCAATAGCGCGGAGCAGGCGATCCTGGAGGACATCCTGGAAGATCGCAAGCCGACCTTTCCATTTCCGCCTTATCAAAAGACGCTGCACTATCTCCTCTGGACGCCGTTCCGTTATCCGCCGCTGCGGAATGGATCGCGTTTTGGCACAAGGCTCGAGGTCAGCATCTGGTATGGCTCGGAGGCGGTCGAGACCGCCCTCGCGGAAAAGGCTTACTATCGCTTTGTGTTTCATGAGGGGATGGCCATCCCGTTTCAGGATTCCATCGAGAACAAGTACACCGCCTTCGCGGCCTCCGTGAAAGCCAACCATGCGGTCGACCTGAGTGCGAAGCACTTTGCCGACTATCATCCCATCATCGAATCGAAGGTGGACTACAGCCACACCCAGCAGCTCGGTGGCGCCATGCGCGCCGATGGAGTCGACGCGTTTTTGTTCGGCTCCGCCCGCGATAAAAACAGGGGTCGCAATATCGGGCTCTTTCATCCCGCGGTCTTCAGTTCCGCCGAACCCAAACAACAGATGCTCTGGCATTCCTTCGAAACCCGCGGGCATATGCGCTTCTACCGCGCCGTCCCCGGCCAGGAACGAACCATGGAATTCGCGATGGGTGAATTCATGGTTGATGACCGCCTGCCGATGCCGGCATTCTAAGCCGACCCCATCGGCAACCGGCCGACGTCCATCAGCCGGCCGACGTCCATCAGCCGGCCGACGTCCATCAGCCGGCCGACCTCCGTCAGCCCCGAAGGGGCGTCCCTTCCAGCAACCGAAGTTATCCCGCTGATCTGCGCCCCCACAATCCACTCAACCCCGAAGGGGCGGTCCCTTCAACCCCCGTAATCTGAACCCCCATAATCCACTCAACCCCGTCAGCCCCGAAGGGGCGGCGCTGCATTTCACGATCACCTGCCTCAACGCCATGCGTGATTTGTGATAGCGGATCTGTTGAACAGTTTATAAAAACTAGCGCCGCACGAATCTTTATGCGCTCTTTTTGGTTTTATGCTTCAATGGGCTCAGAAATAAATAACAATAACAGTGAGTAAGCTCATGGATCGGAGACTATTCGTCCGTCGTTGCCTCATGGCAGCGGCCGCGGCCCCCTTGTTACCAAAATCCCTGCTTGCGTCTGTTCCCCGCCGTCCCACCCTGCGTACTGATGAACCGCTGCGGCGCATCGCCTTCGGTTCCTGTAACAATCAAACCAAGGATCAAGCCCACTGGCGCTGGGTCGCCCGGGAAAATCCCCAGCTTTGGATCTGGCTCGGTGACACGATCTATGCGAACAAGGCCTCGATCGAGGATCGCGAAGGCTGGTATCAATCGCTCAAGGAAAATCCCGATTACAAAACGTTCATCGACCAGGTTCCCGTCCTTGGCACCTGGGATGATCATGACTATTACGATAACAACGCCGATGCCAGTTACGTGGACAAGGACGGCAGCAAAACCCTCATGCTGAATTTCCTGGATGTCGCCCACGATAATCCGGTCTGGGGACGGCCCGGGGTTTTTCAAAGTTACAGCTTCGGTCCCAGCGGACAGAAGACCCAGGTCATCCTCCTCGATTTGCGTTACTTCCTGGATAAAAACCTGACCCGGCGCTCGCTGCTCGGGGATCTGCAGTGGGAATTTCTGGAAGAGGAAATCGCCGGCTCCGACGCCGACCTCATTCTGATCGGCTCCAGTCTGAACGTCTGCTCACCCATCGTCATCGGCGGGCTTGAAGGCTGGCGGGGATTTCCGGAGGAGCGGCAGCGGCTCTATAATCTGCTCGCCTCCACCGACAAACCCTGTGTTCTGATGAGCGGGGATCGGCACATGGGGGAGATGTATCGCATCATCATGCCGAACGGCAAACCGGTTTACGAAATCATGTCGAGTGGCCTGACCCATTCCCTAGGCATCACACTTCCCTGTCCGGAGCGGGTGGGGAAGACGGTCGGTCGCAGGAACTTTGGAATGATCACCATCGACTGGACCGGCACAGGTCCCCAGGTGCAGCTCGGGTTGCATTCGGCGGAAGGGGCGGAGGTTTACCAGGAGCTGACGACACAGTTTTCGTATTGAGATGACGTGAGGGTGGGGAACGCCACGCCAGGCATGAACGGCGTTTCTCCGATTCGTGTGGGGAACGCCCCGCCAGTGGTCAACGGCGCCTCGCGGCATCGTCCGCCCTCATGCCCGCTGATTCCCCCGCGGCGTCTCGCGAAACCTCTGAACATACTCATTCAGTTTGGATCGCAACGCCGCCTGGGTCTCCGGGCTGCTCTTCGTTCCCGGAAAAATCGCCGTGCTGTGCGGTGTGCGATCCAGCCAGAAGAGTCCCGTGGTCTCCGCCGCCTCGGGGGTCGCCGCAAGCCAGACGATGGTGTCCGCCCCCTGCTCGGGAGTCCGGAGCCAGGCCCGCGTTTTTTCATAAAACTTCGGCAGCGAATGCGAAACCGCCGGAGTATCCGCCCAGCCCGGATGCATGCTGTGCACGATAATGCCGGCGTCCTTCCATTCCCGGGCCCAGATTTCCGTTAGATCGACCAGCCCCCGCTTGGCCCGAGCATAGGCCTTGGTGCCGTTGTAATCCTCCTGCTCGGATTCCAGGTCCTGCAGCACGATCGGTTGCGTGTACATGCCCCCCGAGGTTACGTTGATGACCCGGGCCCCGCCGGCTTTTTCCAAAAGCGGTTTCAATCCCTCGGTCAGCAGATAAGGGGAGAGCAGCAGCGTGGCAAAGGACTGCTCAATGCCCTCGGCGGTCACCACCCGCTGATTGAAAAGAGCGCCGGCGTTATTGATGAGCACATGAATGGGCTCCTCCCGCTCCAGAAGACGCTTGATGAGATTTTGAACATCCTGCATGAGACTCAGGTCCGCAATCTCAATCCGCGGCGGCTGGCAGCCCTCGCTCACGAGAAGCTCACTGAAATGCTGGGCCTTCTTTTCATTGCGCGCCACCACGATAAGATTCGCACCCAGACGCCCGAGACTCCGCGCCGCCGCCGCTCCAATCCCCGAGGTCGCGCCGGTGATCAGAATATTTTTCCGGGAAAGGTCGGTGACGATCCCGGTCCAGCGGCTCTTGCTCGCCATGAAGCCCCGCCGGGTGAATTTAAGAAGTCCGGGCAGCACCAGTCGATCACTCAGCTTCGTCCAGGCGGTCGGCTGCCAGTCGGTGGATTCGCCTTCGAGTGTGCGTTTCAGGGTGCGCAGCGCCTGCTCCGCATTGGCTTTGACGAGCGGCGCAAAGATCGGAGCCAGCCGGGCCATCGGCTCCTGATAATAGACATCGACCTGATAGTGAACCGTGCAGCGCGTCTCATCCCCTTCGAAACGAATCCGATCGACCAGACTGTAGGTGTCCGCCATCCCCTTGAGCTCGAGGTAACGATCCTTTTGCATATCCGTGATGTGGTAATTCAAACTGATCTGAGTCCAGGCAAATTTCACCTGAATATCAAAGTGCGTCCCCACCTGCAGCGGCCCGGGCGTCGTCTTCTGCGCCTGCAGCACGCTGGGATCCCAGGAGGCGGTGTTGCTGAAATCGCTGAGGTACGCATAGACAAACGATAGCGGGCGCTGGATCTCAAGGGACTGTTCAAAGGAAATGCTGCTCATCGGAATCCTCCCTGCTCCCGGCCAATTCTAGCGAAACCGGAGGGAAAAGATACCCTGATTCCTGGCTCGTAAAATCCCTGAGACGCGCGCGGCTACTCGTTAAGGGCGTGTCGGGCCAGCCTTGTTCCGCCACCGAACGAGCAGCCAGAGCTGAGAGACGATGAAAGGCAAAAGGGACAAGGGCGCAAGCTCATGCGGCCAGAACCCAAAGGTGAGAAAACCCAGCCCGATGAGAAGCAGGGTGGACCCGGGCTCCTGCTCCTGACGGACCTGCACCGCGACCAGGAGCGTCGCCATCAGGGAGAGCCAGGAGAATTTCTCCATGACCGGAATAATCGGGTGCAGCTGTTCGTTCGGATAAACCGCAAGAATCACCGCGTAGGGAATGACATAAGCCCAGGTGAAGGCGGTCATGCCCTGAAACCATTTCCGCGGAAAGAGGGACTGAACATACAGCATAAGAAGGGGAACCGTTGCGGCCGACGCAATGGGGTCGAGACGCAGGATAAGATCGGGATCCAGGTGGCTCCTGCTCAGCAGCCGCAGACCGAGCAGCGCGAGACAGAATCCACCGAAGGCCCCGCGCGCCGGATCATGACGGCGGAAGGCATGGAGGAGCAGGAGAGAAAGGCCCGTCAGCGACAGCGCACCGAGGACGACCGCATCGATTGCGTTGGGTCCTATTGGCATTGTGACTTCCCATATTTGTGTCTCCTTATTATCCGTCCGTCCCGCACTCCGGCTCAAGATCAAAGGTCGCCTTTCGGGACGGTCCCTGTTAATCTTCCCCTCCGTTGACCCAGGCTTGAGGACAGCATGATCGAATGTCAGGACCTGCGAAAGGAATTCCGCGTCTATCGAAAGGATCCCGGTATCAAGGGCTCGCTTCTTTCTCTCTTCAAGCGTCGCTACGATACGCGCGCGGCGGTTCACGGTTTCGACCTGACGGTCGGGCGCGGGGAAATGGTCGGGCTGCTCGGGCCCAACGGCGCCGGCAAAACCACCCTCATGAAGATGTTTGCCGGAATTATCGTGCCGAGTCAGGGCCGCATCAAGGTCGCCGGTCATGTGCCCTTTGAAAGGGAGCAGGCCTTTCGCAAAAAGATCGCCCTGGTCATGGGCCAGAAGTCCCAGCTCTGGTGGGACATCCCGGCCATGGATTCCTTTCTGCTCCTGCAGAAGTATTATGAGATTCCCGAAAGGGATTTTCGCAAGCGCCTCGGGGAACTCGCCGCGCTGATGGCGGTCGAACCGATGCTCAAGGTCCACGTGCGGAAACTTTCGCTCGGGGAAAGGATGAAGATGGAGCTGATCGCCTGTCTTCTGCACCAGCCTGAGATCCTCTTCCTTGATGAGCCGACCATCGGCCTCGACCTTGTCGCCCAGCGCAACATGCGGGACTTCATCGCCGCCTGGCAGGCCCAGCATAGGACGACCGTGATCCTGACCTCCCATTACATGGCCGATGTCGATGCGCTCTGTGATCGGATCGTGCTCGTGCTGGACGGGACCAAACGCTTCGATGGGTCGATCCACGATTTCTCGGTGATCCTCGGTCGCGAGAAGTACGTGCGCGTGAGTTTTGAACAGGCGGTGGGCGGCGCGGAATTCTTTGAACGCTGGGATCCGCATTGGAATGAGACCCGCACCCGGGTCGACCTGCGCATACCCGAAAGTCAGCTGCGGGAAGTGGCGGTGGCCATTCTGCAGAATTTTCCGGTGACGGATTTCAGTATGGAGCAGCTCCCGATCGAGCGGGTGATGAATGCCCTCCTGGCGAATCCGCATCTCCTCCGGGGGGAGGCGGCCCTTGGCTGAACTCGGCAAATGGCTGGCGACCATTCGGATCAGCTGGAGCCGGCATCTGGCTTACAAGCTGAACTTTCTGCTGCTGGTCATTGGACCGACCCTGGTCTTCTTTTTCGTGAAGTACAATCTCTGGCGGTCGATCTATGAGCTCGAAGGGGTGACGACCATCCAGGGTTACGATCTGAAGGCCATGCTGGATTATCAGATTTGGGGGATGATCGTTGGATTTCTGGCCCAGGGTTTTCAGAATATGAACCTGGCGGAGGATATCCGGCTCGGGCGCATCTCGAGTTACCTCGTCTATCCCTTTGGCTTCTGGCAGTTTCATACGGCGGGGTTTATCGCCTTTCAGGTGCTCCAGTTGCTGGTGGCTCTGATCACGCTCGGGATCCTACGAGTGACGGGCATGCTGGGGCCCTGGGATTGGCTGGGGGTCCTGCAGGGGATCGGCTTTTCCCTTTTGATGGGGCTCTTCTGGTATCAGGTGAGCTTTGTTCTGGGGCTGGCGGCCTTCTGGCTGGAGGAGACCTGGGTGCTGCGGGTGATGTTTGTGACCCTGGCCCAATTCATGTCGGGGGCCATCCTGCCCCTTGAGATTTATCCGGACTGGCTTGTGCGGATTTTGCAGTGGACCCCCTTTCCCTATCTGACCTATGTGCCGGTGAAGATCTTTATGGGGACCTGGACGGAGCCGCTCCTGCTGGGGGTGGTGACGGTGAGCGCCTGGCTGGGGGTGGTGGGCTTACTGTCCTATGTGGTGTGGCGACGGGGGCTGAGGCTCTATACAGCAGCGGGGATGTAGATGGTGCGGTGGCTTGTGCGGTACCTGGGGGTCTATAAGGAATTTGTGGGCAATGCCTTTGCCGAGGCGAGCAGCTATCGGATGCATTTCATTTTGCTGATCCTGATGGACCAGCTTTTTTATTTCAGTACCCTCGGCTCGGTGTCCTTCATCTTTGATCATGTTGCGGTGATCGGTCCCTGGGGGAGAAACGAGTTCATGTTCTTTACCGCCTTCATGCTGGCGGTCGATCATCTGCATATGACCTTTGTCAGTGAGAGCTTCTGGAACTTCTCCTTTGACCTGCGAACGGGGCGGCTGGACTTTGTGCTTTTGCGGCCTCTGAATACTTTATTTTCCTTATTCTTCCGGTACATACGGCCCGCCACCATGATCAACTTCGTAACGCCCTGGGCGTTCCTGATTCATTTCGGGCGTGCGGTGGACCTGGGGCTGGGGCAGTGGGTAAGTCTGCCGTTTCTGGTGGTCTTTTCGCTCATCTTCCTTGTCTCCATGGAGATCCTGATTTCGATGCTGATGTTTTGGACAGTCGAGGCCTTCGGGATCAACTTTCTTCGGATGCAGCTGCAGAACATTTCGCGTTGGCCGGACTTCGTTTATCGGGGGGCGGCGCGGCGCTTCTTTACCCTGGTCATTCCTGTGCTGCTGGTAGGGAGCACGCCGGTGAAGGCGCTTCTGAATCCCTCGGAGCATGCCCGGGATTTGCTGGGAATGCTGGTGATGATGCTTGTGATTTGGGCGGCTATACGTTTTTTTTGGCGGTTGGGGTTGAGGAGTTACGAGTCGGCGTCGAGTTAGGTTCTCCGTCCCGCCATTCCTGCTATAATAACTCCAGAGTTAATAGAAGGGGGCCGCATGCCAGATCATCAGGAGCAACGCAAATATATCCGCTTCGATCCCGACAGTGGGGATTTTGTGCAAATCGACAAAAATGCGCAAAGTTCCGAGTTCCATTTCCAGGAAGTCGCTCTTCTGGTCGAGGAGTCGCCGATGGGTGGATTCGGGATAGCCTGTTTGCGGGCGGTGGGCTTGACGAAGGGTTCGGTCTATCGTTTTAAAGTTGGCAAGATGGCTCCGCTGAAAGCCGAAGTCGTTTGGGAACGTGTCCTGGATGACAAGGTTGTGCGGTACGGACTCCGCTTCCTCGAGTAACCATTCTGCCTGTTGGAGGACGGTGGCCCGTCCTCGCATGAAACAGGGTGCAGAGGCTTATTTTTTCTCGCCACTCGCAGCAATCGTCACTTCTTTTTGAGGCTTGCCACTCTGGGTGCCAAGTTTCTCAATCTTCATGACCAAATCCATGCCTTCCTTAACCTGGCCGAAGACGACATGACGACCATCCAGCCATGGGGTGGTAACCGTAGTAATAAAGAACTGGGAGCCGTTCGTATTCGGACCCGCGTTGGCCATGCTGAGATAACCTGGGCCTTCATGCTTCAGAGTGAAGTTTTCGTCAGGGAAGGTACGGCCGTAGATTGATTCCCCGCCCATGCCGTTGCCTTGGGTGATGTCTCCACCTTGCAGCATGAACTGAGGAATGATGCGGTGGAACTTGCTCCCCTTGTAGGTCAAACCTTTGGGGTTCTTAGCAGTCTTCTGACCGATGCAGATTTCCATGAAGTTATCAACAGTCTTAGGCGCGGTATTGCCAAACAAGCCGATTACAATTTTTCCAGCAGGTTTGCCGTCGATGTTGATGTCGAAGAAGCATTTCCGGGTTACTTCTTTTGGATCCTTCTCTTTTTTGGTCGTGGCTTCGACCTTGGCCGGCGCCTTCTTTTCATCAGCCGCCAGAGCCGGCAAAGCCAAAGTCATTCCCAAAGTCAAAGCGAAACAGCGTGAGATAAGCATCGCAAACTCCTCCGATGGCGATAATTCCAAGTCCATCAGGTTAGCATCCCAACTGATTGAAATAAATCTGGTTTATGTGACGCAGTGGGAAAAGAGGCCCCGCCGCGGCCTTCCCGGCCAGGACCTGGGGGATGATCCACGGGAAAGACCACAAAACAAAGGACTTCACCTTGGAGGAACAGGGACTTGCACGGCCCGATGATGTCGAGGGGCAGGGACATTCCTTACCTTCTGGCAGAAACCTCCGGTATAATAAGGGGAACGCTATCTGAGGAGGGTCAATGAGAAAACATGTGCTGTGGCTTCTTGCCTGCGGTCTTGTCACCACAGCGGCGTGGGCCCAGGCGTCTTCCCAGTCTGCGGGCCCGGAAGACTACGGTTACCTCCTGCCATCCGAGCGGAACACCATCGAAGTATTCGAACGCACCTCAGCGCGCGTGGTCAACGTCAGCAACCTGCGCTATGCCCGGGTGGGATTCTTTTCCTTTGACGTCACCGAAGTTCCTGCCGGGACCGGATCCGGCTTCATCTGGGATAACGATGGAACCATCGTGACCAACTTTCATGTGATTCAGGACGCCGATCGCATCACCATCTCCTTTAAGAATGGTAAAAGCCTTCCGGCCAAGGTCGTGGGCTTTGATCAAAGAAAGGATATCGCCGTTCTGAGGGTGAAGCCGGAAGCGACCCGCAGCATGAGCCGGTTTCCCCTGGCCGATTCGAGTCGCATCTTCGTGGGACAAAAAGCGATCGCCATCGGCAGCCCCTTTGGTTTGGATCAGACGCTGACTGAAGGCGTGGTCTCGGCTCTGGGTCGGTCGATTCCTGGCTTTGGTGGCAACACCATCCGCGACATGATTCAGACGGATGCTTCCATCAATCCCGGCAACTCCGGGGGGCCGCTGCTCGACAGTCGCGGCTACCTGCTCGGCATGAACACCATGATCTTCTCAGAAAGTGGCGCCTCGCAAGGCATTGGCTTCGCACTGCCCGCCAACACTATCAATCGCATCGTGACCCAGATCATCAAGAACGGTCGCGTGATTCAACCGAGCCTGGGCTTTGAGCCCTTCGACAGCAGCATCAACCGGCAGCTGAACATTGAAGGCGTCATCATCCGGGTCGTGGCGGATGGGGGAGGCGCGGCGCGCGCAGGACTCCGTGGAACGCATCGGACCCGCAACGGTGATATTATCCTCGGCGATATCATCATTGGCGTTGACGACAAGAAGATTCGTTCCTTCGATGATCTTTTGAATACGCTGGATTCTTATCAGGTGGGTGATACGGTGAAAGTCACTTTCATTCGGGAGGGCAAGCGTCGCAGCCTCCCCGTGCAGCTCGTGGACATGAACGCCCGCTAAACGCTACGTGGGCTCGAAGTTGCCGTTCACGCCTTCGAGTCCCCATGCCTCGCAATCAAACTCATCCATCAGTTCCTTAAGCGCATGCTTCAGACTCGGACGTCGCGGTTTGCGGACCAGTGTCATCTGGCTGTCCTCCGGAGTCCTGTTGCCTTTCTTCGAATTGCAGGCAATGCACGCGCATACCGTGTTTTCCCAGGTATCTGTTCCTCCTTTGGACTTGGGGATGATGTGATCGATGGTGGCGGATTTCTCGTTGAGCTTTTTGTTGCAGTACTGGCAGTGATACTTGTCGCGGCGGAAGACGTTGTGGCGGGAGTAAGTCACGGCGCCGGCGGCGGCGGTAAAGGACTTGATGTACCGTTTGAGTTTGATGATCTGAGGTCGGGAGTAAGCCTTCTTTGCAGAACGAACGAAACTGTCGTAAGCTTTGACAAGTTCCGCCTTCTCAGTCAGCAGCAGAATCATTGCCTTCTGCCAACTGACGACTCGCACCGGTTCATAACCGGAATTCAGGACAAGCGTCTTCATTTGCTTCACCTCTCGCGCGCACACTGAACAGTATCAGGCGATTATGATGCTTATTAACCCAGGATTTTTGGCCATAGGTCCAGCATATCATCAAGAGGCCGCGAAAGTTTAGTCAAAAAGTAGCGTGCCAGAAAAGCTTTGGATGCCTAATTCCGCTTTACCCGGGGCGGAACTTGCGGTAGGGTCGCCTCGCCAGCCTTCAGTCGGAGCTGCTGAAACAGTGCAGCTCATCAGGAACTACGGATTCATCGTCAACCTGAAGGTCAGGCGGTGACTGGGAGGGAGAGGGGAAACCCACTCCCTCTTTATTTTAGGCGACTTCAAAACCTTTTTAGCTCTCGCTATTCGCGGCCTTCGCCATCTCCTCCTTCTCACCCAGGATCTGCTCCTGGAAATACTCGTCATCCATATCGATCTGCGCTTTGATCTGGCCCATGACTGGCCCGTACTTGTTCACAAAGCGTTCAGCCGCATAACGGAAACTTTCGTCGCGCTCGGCATCCTTGATTACGGAATGCGCAATCGCGAGGATGGATTTCATTTCGGCAATTCGCCCGGCATGCAAGAGGGCAGGCGAAAGATTGTCGAATTTCACCAGCTCAGGGCCAATGAGTTTGAGCAGTTTCATCAGATCAGCGGGCTTGTCGGCCGAGAACTTGCTCTTGACCTTGGTCTTCACCAGCTTGAAGAAAATGGAAACCAGGGCGAGGTTAAAGGTCTGGCGCATCTTGAAGTAACGACGCATCAGCCAGTCTTTTTCGGCCAAAGCCATCACGCGGGTTCCGACCGTGATTTCCACGAAATCCTTCGGATTGTTCATGATGTCTTTCACGGTGTCCTTGATCACCATCAAAGATTGAATTTCCGAAGTGCCTTCGTAGATACTCAGGATCAAACTTTCACGCAGCCACCATTCGGCTTTGTATTCGGTGGTGAAACCATAGCCGCCGTGAATCTGCACCGCGTTGCGGGCATAGACGTAGGAACGCTCACCGCCCCACCACTTGACCAGCGGAGTCCATTCACGCACCTTGCGCTTGTAATAATCGAGTTTGGACGTTATCTCCTGGCGTTTGGCTTCGGGCAGGTTATCTTCAGCCAGACGGCGGTCGCCGAGGGCGATCAGAGACGTATAATGCGCCGCGCGATAGCAAAGACTGCGGAAGGCCTTCAGCTCCACTTCCATATCGTAGAGACGCTCAGCGATCATTTCGTGTTTCGCAATGGGCTTGCCCCAGGCTTCCCGCTGATGGGCGTAATCACGCGACAAACGATAGCATGCTTCCATCACGCCGAGAGCCTGGAAGGCGACGCCGAGACGGGCTTCGTTCATCAGGTGCAGCATGTAGTGGAAGCCCTTGCCGTTCTCGCCAATCAGATAGCCCACGCTCTTTTCAAATTTCAGAGCGCAGGTGGCGGAACCGTGCAGACCAGGCTTTTCCTCTATCTTCGCCACTTCATAGTTATTCTGGCCATTCATCTTGCGGGGTACAAGGTAAAGGTTGATCGCCTTCAGGCCTTTGGCACCTTTTTGATTCATGGCCAAAACCAGGCTGATCTCGCCGCAACCGTTACTGATGAATTGCTTGTTACCGTAGATGTGCCAGGTGCCATCACCCTGCTCTTCCGCATAGGTGCGCATGCCGGCCAGGTCGGAGCCCACATCGGGTTCGGTCAGTGACATCGAACCGGATACTTCGCCCGACGCGATCTGGGGAATCCATTCCTCTTTCATTTCCTGACTGCCGAACTGGTCGATCACCGTCGCGATCGAACCATACCAGCAGACATTCAGAGCTGTGGAAGGGCAGGCGCGGTAGATGCATTCAAAGCCGGAAAGTTCCATGGTAAACGGCGCATTCATCCCGCCGAATTCCGAGCGGATGGACATGCCTGGTCCACCCATTTCCTTGAAGATGCGAATATTCTCCTGGACGGTTTTGGGAAAAATCACCTCGCCGTTCTCGAGCTTCAGATCTTCCTTGGCCACTTTCTGGTTATTGTTCTCCAGAGTGGTCCCCGCGAATTCGCCCACGACCTGGCCGATATCGAGCCAATTCTTGCGAAACTCTTCCGCGGTGGACACGCCGATGGCTTCCTTTTCAGCGTCAGACATCCACGCGAACAGTTCGCTCATCCGCTTGGGACTCATGTGGTAAGCGATGTCGGGATTGTCAGTAAAAAAATTCTGTTTGTTCTTCATGGTACAACCTCAATGTTCTCGTCGCATGACATCATCGTGTGGGCGAATGCTGACACAGTAAACTCTTGCCCTGCAGAAATCAACGAAACTTCCGTACCGCGTTCCGTGATCGAATCCTTGCTGCATCGCAGTCCTGGGCTGGTTGCCGGCGTCGGTCTGCGTACACACGTTCTGCCTACCGCGGGTCCCCCTGTCAGGGAATTTTACGCTGACGAAGGCGGATCTGGGTTCCCAGTTATGCTTTCGGTCTAAAATAAAGAGTCTACAGTGTATTCTGAAAAACGGAATACTTGTCCAGGCTTACAGGTACGCTTTCGGCGGCACTCTGCCCCCGGGACTATTAGGTTTGGTCTAGTCAGAATGGCCCGCGGACCGGCGCTTTACTTTTCCGCATGAGGTCCCTAGACTTATTGTGTGCCAGACCCCAGCTGTAGAGGAACCTTATGATCTTGCTCCAACGGACCCTCAAAGTCGGCCTCTCTTTGCTCTTTGCCCTCGGTTTAAGCGCCTGCGGATCAGACAGCAAAGAGGAAGACGCCGCGCCCTGCGCCTCAGCCAATGCCGTCGTCGCCGAAGCCACCTTCGACTCGCTCTGGACCAACGTGTTTTCCGGGCGTTGTGGAACCTGTCATGGGGTGAATGCCACGGGAACCCTGGGTGGCCCTGATCTGCGGACCCAGGAAGCCTTCCATGCGAACCTGGTTGGCAAAACGGTGAACGATTACCCCGACTGGGATCAGGCTCAGATTACTCTGGGTGGTTGCCTGACCACGCCCCTCATCAATGCGGGCAAGTCCTCGGAATCCCTGGTGGTCGCTGTGTTGGATGCCTCGGCGGTTTCGGTGGGCTGTACGGTGAAACCTCACAAGGATCCCCCGCAGAGCATCTGTATTTCCGACGGCAGTCTCGCCAATCTGAAAAAATGGATTGATAACGGCGCCCCTGAATGATCGCCTGAGCTATAGAGGAGTATCATGAAAGGGAAGGCGCGTTGGTGGCAGCTGGTCTTGATCATTCTGGGGGGACTGCTGCTCCTCTTTATCGGCCTGCTTACGACGGCCTGGCTGGTCTTACGGTCCCCGGATGTCCAGCAAAAGATTCTGGCCTCGCTGAAGGAACCTCTTCAGGAGGCCGGCGTGACTCTGGACGCGCAGAGCCTGGCCCTGGATGTCTTCGCGGGCGTGAATCTGCAAAACCTGCAGGTAAAAATCGATCGCCCTCCGACCATTCAGGCGGATTTGACTCTGGCCCGTCTGCGTTTGGGTTATTCCTTCTGGGCTCTCCTTAAGAGACGTCTGGAGATCAGCGAAGTCCTTGTGGAAGGCTTGCGCGGGGACGTTAAGCTCGTTCTGGCGGATGAGGAAAAACCTGAGGAACCCTCCCAGGGTCTGCGTCCTTTGATTGATTTAATCAAAAGCCCACCGGTGCAGCTGGATGGGCCGTCCTTGATCGTGCGGGACAATCAGTTGAACCTGCATCTCACGCAGGGTTCAAAAATCATCAACGCCCAGTTGAAAAAAGCGGACATCGACGCCTCGGTGGCCTTGAAGCCGGAAATGCTGGACCTGGCGGCACAGATCGCCATGGATGTGCAGATTGCGTTTGAGCAGAACGACCCTTCCGTCGGCAGCGTAAAACTCAACACCAGCATCGCCATGGAACCCGAGATTGAACTGGCCGTCCGCGCTCCCGGTGAGGAATTCAACTGGGACTTTGAACTCAAGCAGCTTGATCTTCTGCTGAAGAAAACCAGCCTGCAACGAACCGGCAGCGACGGTTCCCAACTGGATCTGGCCTTTGCGCAGCTGCACGTGACGCCCGAACTCACAGCCAAACGCCAGGGAACCATTCCCGAAGAGCCCCAGGTGGCCGACATCCTGTTTCCCTTGACCAGTGAAGGGCAACTCAAAATCGTCCTGGATCAAGCGAACATCGACCAAAGGCAGGCGGCTCAAAAACTTCTGGCTTCGGCCTCCCTCACCAATGAAAACAGCTGGAAAATAAGCGTTTTGAGCAGCACGCCGGGCAAGGATCAAAGCTGGGATATCACCGAAGACCTGAAGGTCACCCAGCTGAAAGCCACACAAAATGGCAAGACCCTGGCCAGCACCAAGGGCCTGACGTTGACCCTCGAATCCCAGGCGGAACAGGGCGAGGGCAAGGCTGAAATGAATTTGAAAATACAGCCTCTGACCTCGCAGTTCTTGGCCGCGCCTCTGGCCTGGCGCCAGGACCTGAATATCGGTTTCAATCTGGTCAACCACGCGGGACGCCTGACAGGCGAGGGCCACGCGAACGGCGAAAAAATTCTGCAACTCAGCGGCGAAGGCAAGGACCAGAACGGGATGCTTCAATCCAAACTGCAAGTGAAGCTGGAACCGCATCCTTCCCTGAAACCCATTCACGCCGGACTTGCCCAGCTCGACCAGCTCGGCTGGCCCGCCCTGGACCTGTCCATCAACCAGCACCTGCTCCATCCCATGCCGTTGACCGACATCACCAAGGACAACTGGCAACAACTTACCATAACCAACTCATTATCCCTGGACATCCGGCAGCAGCGTTCTTCCGCCAAAAACCTCGTGCGCTTTAAGAAGGCGCGCGTCACGAGTGAACTTAATCTTCCCGCGCGTGAGGACCAGGCCAGTGCCAGTCCCCTGGATTGGACCGTGAAGGTTCATGCCGAGGGCCTGCGGCACAGCGCGTTGCGCAAACCGATCGAAGTTCAGCAGGACCTGACGGTCAAAGCCGAGGTCGGCGATCGCATCAGCGGGCAACTGCAGGGTCGGACCCAAATCGATCAGCATCGGCTCGTGGATATCGATATGGATTGGCAGGACAAGAAAGGGGAACTGACCAGCCGCAGCACGGTGAGAGTCGCCGCCGATCCCTCCTTGCAAAAAATAGTCGAAGCGGCCAAAGCCCTGGATGAACTGGGCGGCGTGCGGGTGTCCAGCCAGCATCAGATCTCCCTCGTGCATGGCTATGACCGTCTGCAGGATATCAAGGGTTTGAATCTGAATCGCATCAAAGCCGACCTGCAGCTCACGCAAAGCCTGGAGCAGACTCCGGTTGGTGCCGCCAAACGTCGCATCAGCTGGGCTGTGCCTTTGCGTCTGGAGAGTCGCATCAAGGTGGAGAAGGGGCGGGGTGAACTCCTGACAAGGCTGACCGAACCCACCATCACCGCCAAGGATCTGGCCCGGGTTCACAACCTGCGAACCCTCATCAAGGCGTCGGTCCAGAATCTGGAGAAGCCTGACAACGGTGAAGTGAAATTGATGGTCGATGCGGACAGCATCGAACTCCTCAAGGAAATCCCGGAGCAGGAGCATATCCAGAAGCTTCTGAAGAAATTCAAGGTGGTGTTTCACGGCAATCTGCAAAACAAGGATCTTTTTACCATCAAGACCCTTTTTGTGGGCCTGCATGATGCCCTGTTCCAATTCAAAGGGCGCGGCGAGTTCCGTCTGAACAGCCAGGGTTATTTCAATGCCACGATGGATTCGCAAATCGGCAGTGTCACCGATGCTCCGGTCCAGGGGACGGGACGCCTGCAGGTTCCAATCAAACTGGTTCTCTTCGACAAAACCCGAATTTCCCTGGATGCTGAGCCGCGCTTTCAAAACTTCTCGGTTCAGTATGGAGACATCGCCATCAAGAACGTCAATGGTGGGGTCTACATTCATGAGGAGCTGCAGCTTCAGGATGGGCAGATTGGTTTTCTTTATCTGAATACCATGAATCCCTTTGCTCGTGTGGATTATGAGAGTCTTGAACCCTATGTCAGCGAACGACCCCAGCTGACCATTGCGCAGATCCGTTTCAAGCATATCGTCGCCGGACCCTTCATTCAGAACTTTGAAGTGCAGCAGAACCTGATCATGCTCAATGAACTCAGAATCGACCTGCTTCAGGGCAGTGCCCTGGGCCGCTATTACCTCGACCTGCATCCCGATCGCTTGCAGCTTGGTTTTCTGGGCCGCTTCTCGGGCATTCAGGCGGAACTGCTGAGGGAACCCAGCCAGCGCCTGCCGCCCAAGGACTGGGCGCCTTTGAGTGGTCGCATGGCGGTGAATTTTGATATCCGCAAACGTCTGGCCACCGGGCGCCTTGATTTAACGGAAATCGGCCAACAGCAGCTCCGATCTCTGCTCGACGTGCTGGACCCGGAGTATAAGGATGAACAGATGGTCATGGCCCGCCGGGCCCTGCGCGTGTCCTATCCGCAAGGTGTGGCCATCAGCATGGAACAGGGTTTGATGGATATGAACATCAACCTGGGTGGCGTGATCAGCAAGGATATTTTTCTAAGGTCCATACCCCTGACGGGTCTGATCAATGCCAAGGCTGGGGAAGCCTTGCAAAAAATCGAAAAACTTCTGCAAGAGGGAGGTCCGTAATGCGTCGCCTGTTGATGATTTCGGTTTGGAGTGGCCTGCTGGGTACCGGGTGTCTGCCGGATGTTTATCTGATCGATCGACAGACCGTGCTGGAGCTGGAAGCCAGCGGCGAATGGGAGGAGCTGGACCAGGCTTATCACAAGCAGGCCTTGAACCCCGGACCCCAGCCCTTGGAGTCCACCAGCAGCCCGGTTGAACAACGGCAGATCTTCAGCATGACCCATAGTGATCATGAGAAAAAGCCTGAGCCCAAAGCGAAATGAGGAAACCCATGCGGATGCGACAAGGAATGTTGCTGGCCTCGCTGCTGAGTCTGCCTTTTCAGGCTCTGGCTGCGGATAAATCCCAAAAACTGGCCCAGCTCGAGAAAATCACCGTCGGCCCTTATGATAATTTTCAGTCCGCGGTCTCCGATGATGAGTCGGTGATTTATTTCACGCGGAGTCAGAATCTTTCCTCGCAGATCATGCGCTATGATATGAAGTCCGGTAAAATCCGCGCCATGACCACAGCGGACACGGATGCGAAGACGCCGGCGCTGAGTCCCAACGGCAAGGAACTGGCATTCACCTATTTCCGGCGCGATGCCAAGGGCGATATCTGTATGCTGGACGGCGAGGATATCCTCTGCGTCACCGGCCCCGGGGCCCCGGAGCATTCGCCGTTCTGGGTGGATAACGAAACGCTGGCCTTTGTTCGCAGCAACGATACCGGCACCCAGGCGAAGCTGATTTTCCTGACGGTGAAAACCAAAAAAACCGAATCAGTACTGGAAGGGCCGATTTACAATCCAAGTCTCGCCAAGGATGGGCGGACCCTGGTTTACAAGGGCAAGGGGAACGACCTTATCCTTTACGATATCAAGACCCGCAAACCTATACGCACCCTGAGCCTGCAACTCGCCGGGGCCACCGGGCCGGCCCGATTTTCGGTGAATGGGCAATTCATTTACTTTGCGCAGTACATGGTCGACAGCAACCGCGATCTGCGTCTGGACGGACGGGACGCCGCCGCCATCTTCCGTATCCCGGTCGATGGTTCCACCAAGGATCCTGAGCAGTTGACCTCGCTCAATCAGAACTGCTCCTATCCATTTCCGGCAGCCACAGTTCTGTATATGACCTGCGCGTTCGAAGGAGCCCTGGATGTTTATCGAACGGCGCTGACCGGTATCGTCCCGACCGATTGGAACGCGGACGACCTTTGGGAAGCGCATCGGGCGGCCCGTTCCTATTCCGATCGCATTCTGCTCCTCAATCATCTGCACTCGCGCTTTCGCGTGATTCCGGATCGCGAGATGATGGAACGCACGATGAGCAACTTCATTCTCTGGGAAGAATGGATGCCCGCGACGTTCTATGCCGGCAGACTGAGCCAGGGCACTGATGATTACAAGGTCCAGAAGATTCTACTGGAAACCTATGCGAACTGGGAGATCCTTCCCCGGAAGGAAAACCTTGGAGCCTTTGCGCAGATGATCGATCGGCAGAGGACCCAGCTGCAAAGCCTTCCCGCAACGGCTCTGCAGAAGGTTGCGTTGGGTTACATGGACCTCTTTGCCAACCGTTCCAAGGATGCCCAGGCCCGGGCCCAGGCGATCCATTCCGATGATGGCCTGACCCTTTACTGGCTGACGCAACTGATCAAGCTCACCGCAGGCAAAAATGATGCCGTGTATCGCGCCGCCCTGGAACAGCGTTTGCTCAACCGCGATCTTACGATGGAAACGCGGCTCTATTATCTGTCACGCTGGTTCGAACTTCTGAAACCAGGCACGGATCCCACGCCTGCGATCGACGCCCTGAAAGCCAAGGTGGATCAGAATGCAGTGATTCAGGATCTTCTGGAGCATGAAAAGCAGCTCTACCGTGTGGCGACCGCGACCACCAAGGAAGCCTCACGCACGGAAATGCGGGCCATCGTCGAACGCATCAAGCGCCTGAAGGATGACTACTATGGAATGCGTCTGCTCTTCAATCGCGGCATGATCGTTCTTTATCAGGCGAAGAAAAGCCGGGACCTGGCCACGATCATGAGTCTATGGTTGACCTATGTGAAGCGCGACAGCAAGGAATTTCCCTTCGCTATCGAAGCCTTACGGCAAAACAGCCTCGACCTCGCGTACAGCTTTTATCATAGCGACAAGCCCCAGGAGAAGCCGCTGGCGAGCGGCGCCTTCATGGACAGCATCCGCACCAGCGATGACCTGGAATCCCATTATCAGTATGCGCTCATGCATTTTGGAACCTGGAACGAGCTGGAGTCGGCTTACAACAGCATGCAGAAGGACGGCCTGATCCGGGCGGAAAGCCGGGTCTTTGTCGAACTCCTGCGCCGCATCCTCATGAATCCGGACAAGGTTGACGAGGGCGACCTGGAAGAGGCGGCCGAAGCTCTGAATCAAATGAGCGACGATCATGTGGGAGTGGGCGCGCGTTACCTCTTCCAGGGTTATATCTACCATCGCCTCATGCTGGCCACGGAAAAGGATTTCACCTTTGATCGCGACCTTTCCGACAAGGCGCATCGCTCCTATCTCTTTGCCATTGATGCCGGCTGGAACAACGATCGCATCAAGAGCGCGGCCTATCAGAACCTGGGGCTTCTGCACGGCGCGATTCGCAACCATTCCCTGGCCGCCGAGTTTTTCCTGCGCCGCCACGAGATGAATTATCCATCCGTGGAAATGAAGCAGGCTGTGCTGTGGCTCCAGGCCAAGGCCCTCTACCGAAGTTACCGTTTCCAGGAAGCCTGGCAATCCATCGAGGAGGCATTAAAAACGCAGCCGAAAAATTTGGTGCCCTTCCAGGAAAAGGCCGCTTTTTATGCCTGGAATGCCCAAAAGTATGACGAGGCCGCCGCCCATTATGCCAAAGTCATGGCCGCCTTGGGTGACAAGGCCAAGGCCAGCCTCTGGTTGAGCCAGGGTTATGTCCTCGGAAAACTGAAGCGCTGGAATGAGGCCGAGCAGTCCCTGCGCAAAGCCGTGAGCCTTGCCAAACAGGAAAAGCCAGCCCAGGGTGAAGGCGTAAACCTGGTCTATCAACCCACCAAGGTTCAGTTCGTGGCACTGGGTTTGCTGGCCCGCCTCCAACTTCCCATAACCAAAAAGATTGCAGCCATTCAGGAACGTCTGGCGATGTTTCCGGGCGTGATGGAACAGGCGAAGGCATTCCATTTCCAGGATGAAACCCTGAGTGCTCAGCGCATCAAGGAAACTCAGGATCTGGCGCGCTGGCAGCTGGAGGCAGGGCAGAAGAATGAAGGACTGGCGACTTTGGATCAGGCGCTGCGCCTAACCCAGGAGCATGGCACGAGCTTTGGGTATCTGGCTCATACGGTTTTTGTGAGCTTGAAAAACCTCATGATCCTCGTCCGTAGCCATAAGATGGAGCCGAGTCCGTCCATGCTGGCGACTCTGGATAAGACACTGGAAGGCGCACAGAAGGAATATGCGGAAGTCGACGATCCAGCCGCTGAAGTGCGGGCTCGTTGGACCGAAGTTCAATTGATCGCGTTGGCCTTCCGCCTGCGGCAGGATCCCAGCCGTCAGAAGAATTTCGTCGACGGCAGTCAAAGCATCCTGGCTCAGGAAAGCGTGCAGCTCCTGGAAAAGGAAAAGCCGGCGATTTACGCCGGCCTGCAAGGCTATCGCGATGCTCTGGCGCAATCACTGCGCTGAGCTGCGGCCGGCCTTATCTTTCTGATCCTGTTCCTCCCGGGATGCTTCCTCCTGCTCGGCAGCATCCTGGCTATTGAACTCAGGCGCTACAATGAGAAGGCCAGGATTGATCAGCATCTGAATGCTCCATGGGTTCACAGCGCTTCCCGATGGGTTGGGCGGCGGAATAAAGGGATTGCCACCAACGCCGGTATGTTGTCCATCGCTGCCAAAAGATGCCGATGCAAACAGCAGCAAGCCTATCGTTGCAAGTGTTCTTTTCATAAAGTTGTGCCTTTCTGAAGGAAGCTTGAAATATAGCTCAGCATCACCACCTGGGGCCCTCGGTAACGATTGAAGATCTGGCGAAGATCCTCTTCGAATTCCATAATACGCTTATGCAATTCCGCAACACCCTGGGTGTCAAGGCCATCAGTATGCAACTGCGCGCACACAGCTGGATCCCCGAGTTGGGTCATATCAAAGAGATCGACAGTATGTTTGATTTGTTCGAGAATCAAGCGTGGATCCAGCACTGAAAAATTTTCGTAACGGCAGCGAAGGATTCCATCCTGCTCATACACCGCCTCGATCTCCAGGAGGCGCTTGAGTTTGACCAGGCCGTATTCACCAAACTTCCGACCCACGATATCCATGGTGGTGCCACCGGAACTGGCCAGCGTAATAATGGCAAAACTGATGCGATCACGAAGCTCTTCGTTGAAGTCGCCGCTGGTAATGCTCACATCATAGCTGTGAACCATCTTGCCAACCCAGGCGCCGATGTCGCTGAAGTGCCGGTTGAGAAAGCTCATGGCGGCTTCATTGGCCGCAATAACATTCAAGAGGGCGAGCACCGTTTCCAGCGTCGGTACATTCTCCTGCTGATAGACGCGACGCAAGGTCGGGTAAGGCACTCCAGACTGTCTCGACAGAAGAGACAGGTTTCGGGTCGGCCGGTCTTTAAGCCATGCGTCAATGAGTTCTTTTAAATCTGCCAGCATAAACTCCCCACGCCTTGGAATCAGAGTGCATTGTGTTTATTGGTCTTCCAGGGGGCACCATAATACAAAGCTCTGGACAGTGCTAGTGCGGAGCATTGCTCAAAGTGAGGAAAACTAAAGGATTGATGAGTTCGCCTTATTCAAACCGAGGCGGGTAAAGCCGTTCAGACGCATCGAATCCGCTATAAACTCACCATAACCAGATGTTTGAAAATAAAACTAAGGCGCATGCAGAAAACCATAGCGCAAGCGGGGTTCAGAGGATTGCTGGGTTTTAAATAGAAAAAAGCCCCTTACGGGGCTTATGACTTCAAGATTAAGGAGCAGGGATTTCCTGCTGATCCTCGATCGGTATCTGTTTTCGACTCTTGATCACGGTACCAGGTTTCAGATCATCCCCTTCAAAGGAGACTTCCGTATAGCCTGAAGCCTCTTCTGCAGCCGGCACACCAGCTGCACGACCGCGACGGGCGGCGACAGACTTCTGGGATGGAGCCAGGTTGAAGGTAATATTCTCAACCACAAGCACCTGCTGATTCTTGATGATGCGAGGCTGACCCGAGATGTTGATGGTTCCGTTATGCTGCATCAGAGCCGCGGCATAGGTGGCTCCATTGATGATAGCCTTGATGGGTTTGCCCATCGCATCCATACCCATGAGGGCACAACGTCTGGTGCAGTTGGCCAGGTTCGCCTTTGAGAAACTCGCGTTATTGATACTGACAGGATAGGTTTTGCTGGATCCACGTGGACTCGTCTTCAGGATGGGCAGGGGCGTCACGGCCTGACCTGGATTGCCCAGGTTTTGAGTTGGCGGCAACGAGACCGGACGGGCCACAGCCCTTTGGTTATTGGCGGACCCAACCGAGTTCGACAGCATCAATCGTTCCACCTGAACCGCGGTCAACGCCGATGGAACTTCCTCGATAAGCTCGCTGGACGGCGCAGCCCTCTCAGTCTTGGCGAGTCTGGTCCGGGTTGGTGCGGATCTCTCGCGGTTAGCTGGAGCCTTTTCCCTGGATTCGGCCCGCGTCTCAACCTTGGCAGCCGCCCTGGTCGCTCGGGACTCTTCCTTCTTATTTCTGTTTTCGCGGAAAGCCGCAGCGGCCAGCTTCTGCCGGTGTTTCTCAGCCTTCGATTTGGCTGTTTTGGTTTCCTTCGAGGCCGTTTCATGGGATAGGGGAGGGTCCACGCGACGCAGCTTGCCGTTGGGCAAGGGTAAGGTCACGGGTTCCTTTTCATCGGAAGCGACTTTGTTGTCTTCCTGATCAAAATATTTCATCCCGGCGGGAATCACCACGCCGGCGCCCAGTCCTATTAAGAAGACCATGGCGGCCACCAGCCACAGGTTGATTGGTTTTTTGGGAAGATCCATAGGCTGCAAAGAATCGGGTCCCATGTGTACTCCTCTATGTGTACTTTTCCCATGGAACTATTTCGGTCTTTACGGGTGCTCTCTTGAACAACTCTTTATAAGACTGGAAAGTCGAGGGCTTGGCGGGAATAATTACGGCCCGTCAACAGCCCTCGAAAGTCACTTTCATGCAAGTCGCTGATCATTGGTGGGTAATTGTCCATCAGACTCAAGCTTCGGAGCGCAATCCTTCCCGCAGAGTCATAATTTGCCGGAATTGCAAGGCCTGCGAGTGTTCACAGGTGATCTGATCCAGCTCCAAAAACGCGCGCAGAATATCACGCTGTTGGTCATTGAGTTTGAACGTGCGGAAAATCGCTTCCCAGTATTTGGCATGCAGGCGGCGCTGGCCATTCATCACCAGGGCCAGATAGCCTTTGGAAGGAATGCCTGCACTGCGGCAGATAAAGGTGAGGGATACTTTTTTCTGCTTCCCTTTGAAGAGGCAGTAGAGGGTTCGCAGAATTTCGGAAGCGTGATTGGCTTGCAGCAAAACCTGATCGACCTCGGCGCTGAATGGATTGTAGGGAATTCCATAGCTGACGGCTGTCAGGGCGCAGGACTGAAAACTATTGGCCATGGCTGTCGCTCTCCTCTCAAAAGATCGGGACTCGCAGGAGAGGACGCCAAGGGCTTTGAAATATTGCAGATTCAAAATACGCTGGAATATCAACGGGGTGGGGCGCCACCGGGAGCCTAGTTGATCTTCACTTCATAATAGAAGCGAACAAAATGCGTGGAGCGGCGCGGGCTCTCACTGGCAAAAAATGTCGTGGGTTTGTCCTTGATCACTTCGCCTGCGTAGACGCCGATGGTTGGATAATCAAACATGCGGTTTTCCAAATTGTAGCTGATAATTCCGCCCCACCGTGTGGTGCCGCCGTTGGTGGCCCATTGATCGGTGCTGTTGTAAACACCGTCGCGCAGACCGCGGCCTTCCTTCAGGATCGAACGACGATCCAGCTCAAATCCCACGGTGACATTGGGCGTCAAGGCATAAACCGGACGGATCATGCCATCGATAAACTTCCAATTCATTTCACTGTCGGTGTAACCCGGAGCCTCGCCCTGGTGGTCCTGATACAGAACCAGCCAGTACACTCCGTAGCCCTGGACTTTCCAATCACCATTCCAGCCCACAAGAAGTTTCGAAGGTTCCTTCGACTTGTCGTACTTTTGATCATCGAAGTTTTGGAAGGCCGACGACATGGCTCCGTTACCTATGTAACCCTTCGACGTATGCACGACGAGCTGGTTGAAAAGACCGCCACCGGCCAGCTGATCACCCCAGCGCTGGTAAGCCACGCCGAAAACATAAGCTTTGGTCGCCAATTCTCCGGAGCCGCCCTGAATATTCTTGTCCGTTTTGTGCCATTCCAGATTGGTTTTGATGGCGCCGTTGGTGAGAGGATATTCGATCTTATTGATCAGGATATTGTCGATCTCCTGGACGTTGTTCCCGGCATCCGTGAACTCGTTGACTTTGGAACCATAAGCCAGGTCCACATTCAGTGGCCCAAGTCCTTCCACGCGGACCCCGCCGCCCAGTATATTTTTTTCATCGAAGTAGAACGAGCGCGAGAGGAATTCTGGAGGACTGCGGAAAGGACGGTTGCCGTACCAGATGCTCCAGCCGTTGCCGATCTTGAATTCACCATAGGCCACGCGCTCGGCCAGGTAGGTCTTCTTGCTCGGATCCTGATCATCGCGATAGAGGAACTGGCGGTTGCCGTTCACGTCAAAGCCATAATGGAATTTGAAACTGTCGCCATAACCGGCATGCAAAGTCACTTCGGTCAGGGGATAGTCGATCAGACCTTCGTTATTATAAGGACCCAGGTTGAAATTCTGATACTGGTTGCCCGGTCCCATTTCCTTCGAAAAGTCGGATTTATATGTTACGCCCCCTCGGGAATAGATTTCAGGGGTGAAGGACCACTCCTGGGAGAAGGCTTGGGCCGATAGAGCCAGACTGCCAAGCAGCATCAAACGGGAGATCTGTTTCACGATACACTCCTTGTCTTTCGGTAAATCTCTGATCCTCTGTTCACAGCTGTGCTCTGTGGCACAACGGGCTTATATAACTGAACCGCAAGGCATAGCCCACGGACTTTTCATGATTCCTGAATTTGCAGTAGGAAAATCGACAAAACGGAGAGTTTTGGTGAACCATGGCGACAGGTTTGCAAGGCTGTGTGGGCCGGCAAAGTCTGGCCGGGAAGCTTTTGCCGCTTGTGACTAATTAAATGTGGCCGATAAGATCGAGGTAGGAATCTCGTACCCGGAGCTTTTCATGTCCATGACACCACGAGAACAGTTGGCGAGCGCGACGATGATCGCGACGCACGAGATCGTGGTGAATCTGGAAAAGGCCAAGTCGTCCCTGGAGTCGCTGATCAACGGCATGCAGGACCTGACCTGCCTGATTACGACCGATGGTCGCATCATCTGGGGCAATCAGCGGGCGGCCACATGGCTGGGAATTGATCATGACCTGGTCCACCTTTGTGAGATGAAACAACTTTTTAAAGGAGACGACTGGACCCAGTTCCTGAACCGTCTGGAACCTTATCAGAACAGCGGATTGAACGGCCAGCCCAGTGAATTCCAGCTGCCGATTCAACAGGGCCCCAATTCCCGCGAAATTCTTTGGAGTGTACGCCCATTTCAGGCCGTCAGCATACGGCGTGGGACCATCCTGCTTTTGGTCGGACGTGATATCACCGAAGTTCTGCGCGAACGAGCCGAAAAAGCCAAGCTCGAAACCGAGCTGGAAACCGCTCAAATCATGCAGTCCGCTTTCTTTCCGCCGAACCGCATCCAATCCGCCGGTATTGAAATCTGTTCCTTCTATCGTCCCGCCGAACAATGTTCCGGAGACTGGTGGGGACACTTCAATTTCGGTGATGGAGTGGATCTTGTGTGCGTGGGTGACGTCACCGGCCACGGCGCGGCTTCCGCTCTTGTGACAGCCATGACGCAGGCCACCTGCATGGCCTACGCGAATACCGCGCGCATCGGCAAGTCCCAGGACTACCTGCATCCCTCGAAACTTCTGCACCAGATCAATAAGATTGTTTACGATACCTTCAAAGGCAAGTTCTTCATGACCTTCTTCGCCATGCTCTTCGACACCAAAACCGGTGTGGTTCGAGCCTGCAACGCGGGTCACAACTTTCCGTTGCACCTGAAAGGGCAGTACCGCCGCCAGGCTCTCCGCAAGGAAGCTTTGCCGGACAACGTGAAGCCCTTCCGTGGTCCTGAGGCTCTTGCCATTCAGGGCAACCCGATCGGCTTCGATCCGGACACTGTTTATCAGGAAAAGGAAATGCCCTTGTCCGACCTCGATCGCTTCATCCTCTTTACGGACGGCATTATCGAGTGCAAGAACGAGGAAGGGCAGATGTATGGGTCATCCAGTTTCCGCAAATCCATCGGCCGCAGCATGGAGAAAGAGGGCGTCGCCTTCCGTGATTCCATCGTCGATAGCGCCCTGCAACACTTCGGCAAGCAGCCGCTGGCCGATGACCTGACTCTGGTCAGCGTTGATGTCTTCATGGGTAAGAAAAACAAGGCAGGTTAAAGCAGCTCGATCTCGCCGCCGTCGTCATCCATGGCAACTTCACCGTAAACAAAGAGATCCAGGAGTTCGGTCTCGAATATCTCCGCATAGACACTGCAGGTGAAGTGGAAACCTTCGCCGCGAACCCGCCAGAAATCGTAGAGCCGCGACCCACGCACTTCATCCGACGAAATCAATTCATCAAATCCGCTGGTGGCGATGGGCAAACTGATTCCCGCGACGATGCCACAGCTGTGCAGCTGCTGCGTGATCCCGCCGGCCACAAGGTTATTGTATTCCTTGAAAAGGTCATACGACGACTTCAGGATCTGCTCATGCGACCGCTCGGGGGCACCCTTGCGCTGGGTCAAGGCCATCACATCGGTGAGGTTGAAGTGCGACTTGTAGGTAATACGCAAATCCTTGGCCGCGATCTGAATCACGGTCAGGTGGGAACCATAGATGAAGTCGTCGGGGCGCTCATGTTCTTCGATCACCAGATCGCGTCGCGCGGTAATATCCGCAAACCGCTTTCGGGAGAGTTCGCGAATCATGGTATAGAGGTGTTGATGGGCGTCCTTCAGGTAAGCCAATGAATGTCCACCTTGTTTGCTCTGCTCTGCAGTCGCCGACATGAGATCGGGCCCCCCTGTACTGGTTCTTACCTCTATTTAATCACATTTGACAGTTTTCGGCAGTATTCGGTATCATAGACCTAGCATTCCATCACAATTGCTCCGATCTTTGCCGCGAGGTGTATCATCGACTCCGCAGCGCGTACCTTGGAAATACCCGGCTCCGGTATAGTTTCCGAGAATCTGCAAAAGCTTGTACGCTTTGCGTCTCTGGAACGGATGAAGACCGTTGCGCATCGTCAGGACATCATTTCCGAAGAATTGCCTTATGCCGCGGAACGCTTGACGGTTCACGCCCACTGGATGGCCTTCATCCTGCTGGCCGGCGAAGGCGGCAAGATCACCTTCAAGGCTCACTATAGTTCGAGCGATATCCAGGGACTCGTGGCCCGGGCGCTCAACAAGGACGTTGATAAAATCAACGCCGACCTGATCGGTGATTTTATGCGTGAGTACTGCAACCTCACGGCTGGTGTGATCAAAGCCAGGCTCGCGGATGTGGGCATCAACACCGGTCTGAGTATACCTATCGTCACCCGTGGATTCGATGAGATCTGGCGTATGGATCGGGATATCAGCAATGAGATTATTTCGATCGACGCCTGGCACCTCAAGTGGCCTTCGGGTAGCGTAATCTGCACCATGGCAGCACGCGCGGATGTCTGGGCGGCGGCGCAGGATCTCAAGGATCCCACCACCGATAACGGCTCCGAAAGTGATATGGAGTTCCTATGAGCGTGTCCGCCAAGATCGAAGCCATACAGAACCTGCACGCCACGCATAACATCATCTCGACCCTTGAACAGTCGAAATCAAGCATCGAACAGCTGGTCGATGAAATGCCGGACGCGCTTTTCGTTTTCGACATCAAGGGCAATATCCTGAAGGCCAACCTCGAAGGCTGCCGCCTGCTCAAAGCCGAGCCTGAATACTATCTCGGCACCAACCTGGCCAAAGTTTTCGATGTGGAATCATCCAATATCCTGTTCAATAAGATACAGCTGGTGGCCCAAAACCCCAAAAGTTTTGAGCGCCCGCATGAATTCGAACTCCAGGCCATTACCGGCAAGGATGAACAGCAACCTTATCACTGGGCGCTGCGTCCTCTGGTGCCTCTGCGCTTCGACAAAATCCCCCTGATCGTCCTCTACGGCCGCAACCTGGTGGATATTCGCAGTTTTGAACGCGAATTATCCCAGATCTACAGCAGCATCCCCATCGGGATCATGAGCGTGGGGATGCGCGGCCAGGTGGAGCCCAACTACAGTCGCTACTGCGAATACCTGCTTCAGCATGCCCGCTATTCAGGTCTGAATAACGGCTTTGCCAAGGTCGGTATCGTCGAACTTCTCTTTGAACCAGCCTTCGCCACCATGAGGCCGGCTGAGATTGAAGCCTGTAAACTGCTGGTGCGCGCCATCGGGGAATCCGAGTACTGGTTTGAATCGGTGAGGACTCAGTTCCCGAACCTTCTGCGTCGTCGCATCGGGGACAGTGAGCTGTGGCTGAAAGTCGATTACCACGCCGTGACCGCTAATGGTATCGTTCAGAAAATCCTTATGATCATTGAAAATCGCACGGATCTGATTCGGGAGCGCGAGGAGCGCAACGTCTGGATCAAGCGCAATGAGTCGGCGGTGCGGCGCATCCTGGAAATTCAAAACGCCGAAAACAGTATTCTGCAAGGAATCTGTCTCGATCTGGAGGCGTTGATCCGTCGCCTGGATCACGCTTTGGAAGTGGATGACTTCAAGGCCTTCAAGACCGGGGTGGACGGGATTAAATTCGCAGCGGATAGCGCGGGTTTTCTCACCCTCAAGGAAATGGTCGAGATTTTGGAAGTGAAGCTGGCGGGTGAACCCGGTCAGGAACTTTTCAAGAATCGGAATGAACTCGCCAAGGAATATTCGCAGATCCGCACCGAGTGTGTGGAGCTCGTGCGCATTTTCTATACGCTGAATACGGATGATGACATCACCCGTGATTTCCAGCACAAACTGGATCCGACCCTTTACAAGGACATTACAGCCACCATCGATCAGGCCATTCAAAGCATTCGGCCGGACTCCCTGGAAGCGGCGCGTGATGTTCTGCATAAATTGCGCAAGCACGTCTTGAAAATCAACTATTTGCGCCTCTCGACCATGGAGCCTTTCCTGGCTGATCTGGCCAAAGTTCAATCGGCCCACGATCGCAAGATGGTGAAGATAACCTTTGAGTGGGATTCGGTGCTGGTTCCGCCTGAACTGGCCCGGCCTCTGCGGGATATCTTTGCTGTGCTGATTGAAAAGTCGATCAGTGGTGGCATTGAAACACCGGCCCGGCGTCGCAAATTGGGCAAGGCGGAATACGGACACATCCGCATCAAGGCTGTGTCGGATGATCAAGGTGTTCAATTTCAACTGTCGGATGATGGACGCGGCATGTCGGCTGGCAAACTGCGTGAAATTATGAAGGAAAAGGGCATCCTGAGCGAAGCCATCCTCCAAAAGATGACGGACGAGCAGGTCTTTCAGCAGGTTTTCGCCTCGTCGCTTCTACATAAAGAGAACCATGAGGCGGGTCCTATCGTGGATTTTACCGGCCTGAAACGGTTCTTTGATGAGCATAAGGCGACCGATATTCGATTAACTTCTCAGCTGGGTCTTGGACTCATGCTCCAGTTTCGTTTAAAATCTGATACAGAGGTTGTCTGACCTCGTACCAACCGTGCTTTCTTGTGGGGATACATTATGGCAAAGATTCTGATTGTCGATGACTCGGAAACCCTCCGTATCCAGCTGCGGGAAGCACTGGAAGGCGCGGGACACAAGGTCATTGAAGGTGTTGATGGTGCTGATGGTCTGCGTCAGGCGGTTGAGAACAAGGACATCAACATGATTATCACCGATTTCAACATGCCGCAGATGGACGGTGTGACAATGGCTTCGAAAGTTCGGGAAATTCCTGAACTGGCCAAAGTTCCCATGCTGATGCTGACGACGGAAGCCACTCCCGATATCAAGGCTGCTGGCAAGGCTGCCGGTATCCTGGCCTGGATTGTGAAGCCTCTGGTTCCATCCAAAGTGCTGCCGGCCATTGAAAAGGTCTTGAGTCGCTAAGACGAGTTCGCCCCCGTGTCCTCAAAGAGAGAATGTGCCCGTTAGCCTGAATCGAGTCATGCTCGGGCATTTCCTCATCCTCTCTTGCCTCTCCCCTGGCCGGTACGGCGCAAAGTTAAAACTATTTTTATGTATCACCAGAAAATGACCGCCCCAATATTCCCGCCAAATCATTCCTGAATCAGGGCCTTATTGCATAACGTATAAATCCAAATCGTCCATGGAAATGCCATGTTAGCTTAAAAAAGGACCACCCGGTCCGAAAGAAGCTTAACTGCGACCGACCTGTTCACGATAAACCGAAGGCATCGGGTTTTTTTCTATGTGGATGGTTATGAAAAATCTCTCTCTTCGCATTTGGGTTATTGGCGGTGTGCTCGCGACCATCGTTTCGTCCGTCGCGTTGGGTACCTGGATCTTTCTGAGTGATCAGCAAAAGAAGTTGCTTCAGGACGTTCATGAAACTCATGGTCGCGTCACCCGGGTTCTGGCCCTTGGCGTACAGAAGGCCATCTGGGACCTTTCTCCCGAAAGCGCGGCGCCTTTAGCCAAATCCACGATGGAAGACACCCGGATCGTTCGCGTGACAATCTACGATGCCAGCGATGTTGTTTTCTGGGAGGAAAAGGACGAGGCCAGACGGGTCGGAAAGATCGTGACTCAGGAAATACCCATCCTCGCGGATGATCAGGTTTTAGGCAAGGTCGTCGTGGAATTCAGCATGGCCCAGGCCGCTGCCGAAATTCGCTCCCGCATGATCGACTTCATCGGTCTGGCTTTGGCCGAGATCGTAGGTTGTGTGCTGGTTCTGGCTGTTCTCTTGCACTATCGCGTTCTTTCACGAATCGATCGACTGAAGTCGGAAGCCCATGAAATCGCTGAAAAGCGGCTCACCACACCTTTCGTTTGGAATGAAAAGGACGAGATCGGGACGCTGGGGCAGTCGCTCGAATCCACCCGACAGTCTCTGGCTCAGCTCTTTGCTGAGCTGGAGGAAAAGAACCAGTCCCTGACCGTCATGAATGATCAGCTGGAAATCAAGGTTCAGGAACGTACGGCCACCATCAAGATGATCCTGGATCATGTGAAAACCGGCTTCCTTTTGATCGATCAGAACTTTTCGGTCCTGGAAGGCTATACCCGGAGCTGCGAGACCCTGCTGGGATCCAGTCAGATTCAAGCCAAAAAACTGAGCTCGGTCCTTGGAATCACGGGGGAGCCCGAGAAGCATTTCATCATGTCCCTGGTTCAAGTCTTTGATGATGAAATGCCGGAATCCGTTTCCCTGAGTCAGATCCCCAGGAATTTTGTGATCGGCGACCGGACCATCTCCCTGGAAGGCAGCACCATCCGTGATGCCCAGGGCAAGGTCAGCAAGATCCTTTTCACAGTCGTGGACGTCACGCTGCTGAAGAGCATCGAGCTGGAAAATCAAATCAATCGTTCGATCGTCAATATCATGCAGAATATGAATTCGTTCCGGGACTTTATCCAGGATTCCCGCGACCGTCTGAAGAATTGCTATACCGCGCTGGAAACCGGCAATACTGTGGTTCTACGCCGCGATCTGCACACCTTGAAAGGCAACTCCGCGGCCTTTGGCATCCGTCAGGTCGCTGAGCTGATCCACTCCACCGAGGACAAGGAAAAGATCGTTCCGGAATATCTGACCTCGATTGAGGAGAGCCTCAAGGAGTTCCTGGACCGGCACTATGCCCTCTTGAAAATCAAGTTTGATAGCGAGAATCGTCGTTTCCTTTCGATCGACGAGCATTTGCTGGACGTGATCGAGGCGGATATCTCCCGTCTGCAGAATCAGGATGAATTGAAATCACATATGAGTAACTGGCTGGCGGAAATGCGGAAGGACACGGTCGACAGCATGCTGGGTCCGATCAGTAACTACGTGCAGAAACTGGCCATGCAGCGCGGCATCGATATGGATTTCGTGGTGGAAGGCGGTGAAATTCGGATGGGGCGCAACGAAGCGGCGGATATTTTCCAGAACCTCGTCCACCTCTTCCGCAATGCTGTGGATCACGGCCTGGAGCCTTCGTTTGAGCGTGGCAAAAAGCCCGAAAAGGGTCGCCTCGGTTTGAATATCACCACCGACACGGATCACTATCTGATCACGGTGGAGGACGATGGACGCGGGATCGACCCCGATCGCGTGTTAAAGAAAGCCTTGCAGCTCAATATCATGACACCGGATCAGGCTAAGCGTTTAAGCCATGATGAAATCCTCAACCTCATCTTCCATGAAGGGCTGAGTACGGCCGAAACCATCACGGATATTTCAGGGCGTGGTGTGGGGATGAAGGCGGTCAAAGACGCGATCGAATCCGCTGGCGGGAACATGACCATTCAAAGCGAGGTCGGGGTCGGCACGCGGTTCCTTCTTCGCATTCCCATGCATAAATCCACCGAAAAGAATCGCCGCGTGGCCTGAAGTTTCATTCCCTGGCTGCCCTTCTGGGGCAGCTCCAAGATGTTTCACTTTTCCCAGTCGCTGATACCGTATTTTTCGAGCAGCTTTTTCAAGCGACCATCCTTCCGCATGGCGGTCACGGTATCGCCAATGAGCTTGGCGTATTCTTTGGCCTTGGGTTCCTTTGGCCCGAAAGCGACATAGATGGCATCAGGCGTGAGGCAACCCGCATTGCGAAAGGTGTTTTCAGGCATATTCACCGAGTGGAGATGATTCTTGATAACACTCTCTTCTTCGACGAACGCCTCGATCCGCTTGGCTTTGACTTTTTTCATATTCAAAGCGAGAGAGCCATCGCCGGGAACGGTTTGGACAGGACTGTTCATGTCCAGGTCATTCCTGCTTTTCTTGGCTGCCATCTTCATGGTGGCCTTCTCTTTTTCCTTCTCTTTTTCCTTCTCCTTAAGAACGCTTTGGACATAAGCCTCAAAAGGTTCGCCATAGGTATAACCTTCAATGGCGCCGATCCTGACCTTCTTCAGGGACTCGACATCGGTGAATTTCCAGGTCGAATCGGGAAGGGTATAGAAGCAGTTCATGGTCCGGCCGACCGGAACACTGGGGAATACGAAATCAGGTGCATCGCTCACGGCCGAGCCGATGATGCCATGAACTATCCCCTTGCGGCCGTTATCCATAGCCTTGTTCCAGGAAATCGTCTTGTACTCGACATCCATCCCAATGCTGTCAAATGCTGTTTTGGCGATCTCGACCATATAGCCGGGATTTTTGTCCGTTTCTTCGCAATTGAAGGGACACCAGACATCAGCCTGAAGTTTCACGACGGGACGGGATCCTGCCCCTGACAGGATGGGAGCACTTAATAGAATGGCCAGGCCGATGAATAACTTCATGAGCATCCTTTCTTGGAAAAAAATGATATCTTATCGGCCTATTATACAATCCGGTGAGCAATTGTCCAATAAGTGCTCCTACTCATGGAACACTCGTGGCTCTGCGCCTTTGCAGAATGCGCTGGAGTTGCAGAACCTTTCTCTGCCGAAGCGGGTAGGCGAGAACCAGAAGAGCGCCCGCCATGAAGAAAATCCCTACGCCCGGACCAAAGAGCAAGGCGAGCCCCCGCAGGGTTCCTTCTGAAGGGCTGGTGCCAGGCACAAAGCCGATCGCTTCCAAAAGGACACCGGAAAGACCGATCGCAATCGCTCGCGCGATCTTGGTCCCGAGTTTCCAGAGACCAAAGTAACTCCCATAGTCCGCACTCCCGGTGCGCACGGCTCCGTAATCCACGGCATCAGCGACCATCACTTCCAAGAGAAAAACCGAACCCAGCAGCAGACCGCCAATGACCGCCATCAGAAGAGGTCCCTGCATCGCCCCGGGTGGCATCAGCGGATAGGCGATGGAACCTGACAAACCCATCAGCCCAACCCCCAGGGACAGGAGTCTGGTCTTTTCAAAACGGCGACTCAAAAGATTCCAGGCGATGATGCTGATGATAATGATCAGCGTGAACAGGATCAGGACCTGTTCGATCGATGTCTCGGGCAGCTGGAGGAAAAGTCGGTAGTAATAAAGCGCCAGGCTCGAATTGATCGCCTGGCCGATAGTTGCCAAAATAAAGGCCGTGATCAAAATCAAGAAAGGCCGATTGTGCAAGCACCCCCGAAGCATCACCAGGGGATGATGCCGGGTCTGAACCTCTTCCTGATTCATCATACGATCCGCCCGCGCACTGGCCACGATGGTGATAAGGGTACAGAGCACCACAAAGCCTCCCAGGGTCGCTGCGCTTTGCCAGTAGGCGGCCCAGGAATTTCCCAGCCGGGACATGAAATATCCCGGAATCGCGATGCCGCTCAGCAAACCGAGGGTGGTAAAGAAATAGCGCCAGGCAAAAATACGCGTCCGCCGTGCTGCATCGCGGCTCAGATCCCCACCCAGGGCCGCATGCGGAACTCCGATCAAGGTCATGGCCGTATTCATCAAAAGATAAAGGCCCCCCACGGCGAGATTCCGACTGAGACCCTGCATGGACTTCAGCTGAGGCAAAAACAGGGCTGCAAGGAGCATGGGCAGGAGCACGAGCCCGAGGAACAGGTAAGGGGTCCGGCGACCCCAGCGGCCACGTGTGCGATCGGAGAGCCAGCCGGCGATGGGGTCGATGATGCCATCCCACAGCACGCCCATGGAAACCAGAAGACCGGCCATGGCCGGCTGGAGCAGGAGTTCGTGGGTCAGATAAAAGAGAAAATGCAGACGGATAAAAGTTTCCGTGGCCGAAAGTCCCCCTTCGGCCGCGGCATACCCACACTCCCGCCCGCGTGTGAGAGTCATCTCACTTCACTTTGCTGAAAAGGTAATGGCTCACATGCCATTCATTGCCCTGACGGAAGCCCCAAAGCTCTGCACAGGCCATGAAGAAGATCTTCCAGAAGTTCCACCATTTCAGGGCTTCGTTCTTGTAATGCTGGCGGAAGATCGCCATGATTTCCTTTTCATGCGCCTTCATATTCGCCAGCCAGGCTTCCGAGGTTTTCTGATAGTTCTGGCCATTCACCACCCAGTGCTGGTCCACCCGCAGATCCTTGTTGAAATAAAAGAGCAGGTGATCGCTCGGCATGATGCCGCCCGTAAAGAAATTGCGGGTCAACCAGTCCGAAGCGTCGTTATCCTCGAAGAGATAGGCAAGGTTTTTGTGCGTAAAGATATGAACAAACAGCTTGCCGTCCGGCTTGAGCCAGCCGGCGATGCGGCCCAGAAGCTTCTCGTAATTCCGCATGTGTTCGAACATTTCAATCGAAACCACACGATCAAAGGTTCGATCCATCTCCAGTTTATTGACATCCTGGGTGATGATCTCCAGGTTTTTGAGGCCCAGCTCCGCCGCGCGCTGCATGATAAATGCGCGCTGCGGTCCGGAATTGGAAACGCCGGTGACCTTGCATTTGGGAAAGCGTTTGGCAGCGAAAAGGCTGAACGATCCCCAGCCACAACCCAGCTCCAGAATGTCCATCCCGTCCTGAATGCCGGCTCTTTGCAGATAAACGTCCAGCATCTTCTCTTCGGCCTGGCTCAGGTCCTTGGTGGAGGAATCCCAGAGGCCGCAGCTGTATTTGAGCCAGCGACCCATGACGAATTTAAAGAATTCGGGCGGCAGCTCGTAATGCTGACGGTTGGCTTCGGCGGTCTCGATGGCAATGGGCGATTCTTTCAACTGCCGGATCAGGTTGTTCAAATGTTCCTGGGTGGCGGCGACATCATGTTTCGACTCATCCGCGATGCGCTTGCGCAAAAGCTGCTGAATGCTGAGACGGATCACAGGTTCAGGGATCAATCCACGGCTCAAAAGGGCTTCCATAAAGGCTCCGATGCAGAGAGGTTCAGTCCGGCTGATGATTGTTGGGGCGGGTCATTCCAATCTGCGCGACCGTGATGTTGCGCATGCTGAAAGCGGCCTCACAGTAGGAGAAGTAGTAGTTCCATTTCCGGCGGAAGGCGGTATCAAAGCCCAGCTTTTCAATGCCCGGGAAATTCGCATTGAAGTTTTGCAGCCACTCCCGCAGGGTCCGCGCATAGTCGAGACCCATGTCCTTGTAGTCGGACAGGATGAAGCTGCGGTCGTCCTGGTTCGCCGCCTGCAAAAGCGCGGACATCGATGGCAGAAGGGAACCCGGGAAGATATGCTTCTGAATCCAATCCACCCCGTTCTTAAATTCCTCAAAGCGGGAATCCGGGCTGAGTATCACCTGATGAACCATCTTGCCGCCTGGCTTCAGCCAGCTCTCGCATTTTTCGAAGAAGGTGGGCAGGAACTCGGCCCCGACAGCCTCCAGCATTTCCACCGTGAAAATGCGGTCGAACGATCCCTGGAACTTCCGATAGTCCATGTTCCTGATGGTGATCAGATGGTCCAGACCACGCTTCCGTACCTTCTGCCGCGCATAGGCAAACTGCTGCTCGGAGATGGTCAGCGAGGTCACCTGACAGCCATAGGTCGCGGCCAGAAAACACGAGAATTCACCCCAGCCGGTGCCGATTTCCAGAATCCTGTGATGCGATTTCACGCCCGCCAGCTCCGCCAGGCTCTGCAATTTACGACGCTGGGCGTCGGCCATGGGTTCGGCTTCTGCGCTCGCATAGAGGGCGCTGGAATAGGTCATGGTTTCATCAAGGAAACTCGAAAAGAATTCGTTGCCAAGATCATAATGGTTGCTGATATTTTTCCGCGAACCTTCCACACTGTTCAGGTTCAGGCTATGGTGCAGACGGTTGACGGCCGCCATCGCATTGACCATAAGATTGCGGATATTGGAGCGGCCGCCGGACATCGACGGCATATCCTGCAGATTCAGGATAAACCAGCGGATCACCTTGCCGATATCATCGGTATCCCAATCGCCATCCACGTAGGACTCGCCGAGGCCGATATCGGTGGCCAGCACCAGCTTCCGGAAAAACACCGGGTCGTTCACCGTGATGCGAGCCTGCAGCTCGGAACCCTGGCCGAAGCGATAGACGCGACCGCTTTCCTTATCCTCGACGATGAGGCGGCCTCGTTTCATCTTGCTGAAATGTTTTTCCACCAGGGACGCGAACAGGGATGGGCTTTGTTCCGAAGCCTTACGTAATGTGTCGGTTATGATCTTTGTGTACATAGTAATCCCTCTGCTGTTCAGGATGGTCCTCTTTTTTGAAGTAAGGAATGCGTTTGATCATCAGACGTAAAGCATGCCAATGGATGGCACCCAGCACCTTGATCGGCGTCATGGGCATACGGAACAGATAGCTAAGAAGATTCCAATCCGTGATGGCGTGAAGATGCCCTTCCATGCTCGCATAGAGTATGGGCTCCTTGCCTTTCACAGTCGTGACCTGAACCTTAAGAGTATCCTCATTTCGTCTGATATCAAAGATAAAGTCGGCATCGTGTTCAATAAACGGCGAAACATAGTATTCCTTGGGGATGCGCTTCGTTACATGCCCATCCTTCCCCAAAGGGCCAACCAGATAGAGTTTGGCTTCGCCAAAAGTATTGTCCACTTCTGCCAGGCAGAGGGTTTCGTTCGGAGTTTCCACAAAGAAGACACTGAGCGGATTGAAGTTCATACCCAGGGTGCGCAGGTGAGCGAAGACCTGCACCCTTTGGATCTGAACATCATGTCCATGATCCTTCAGCCAGCACTGGATATTGCTCTTGATATCCGGCTTTCCATAATTCAGAAAATCCTGGGCTCCTAAACTATACAGGGAGCGGCCACGGGCCGAGAAGGTCCAAAGTTCCTGATCGAGTTGCGGAATTTCATCGACATCAATAAATCCATAAAAAACGCGGTACGTGAAACGATGGTTCTCTCGTTCTCGTAGGCGTTCATGGATAACCAGGGCATTGACCAGTCGACTCCGCAAGACGGGGACCGGTTTTACCATGGTTCTCTCCCCAGAAGGACGCGGGCCAGGTTCACAGCCGACATGAAGGCATCTTCATGAAAGCCATAACGGAAATAGCTGCCGCAGAAATAAAAGGGGTCGGGACTTTCATTGAGTTCATGCAGGCGCTTTTGCGCTGCGATGGCATCGGAATCGAAGAGGGGATGGTGATAGGTGATGCGCCGGTGAACCTTGGCTGGATCGATCTCTCCGGGTTCGTTCAAGGACACGAAGTAATTCACCCGATCCGATAGGCCCTGCAGGCGATTCATCCAGTAGATGGTCGTCGGCAGCACAGCGCCGCGCTCGTCAGCATCGATCCGGTAATTCCACGAGGACCAGACCCCACGCAGACGGGGCATCACGCTTTCGTCGCTGTGCAGGACGGTGGTGTTTTCCTGATACGAGAAGGCACTGAGGAGTTCCTTCTGCAAAGGCATGGGCTTCGCGAGGAGCTGCAGAGCTTCATCGGCATGACAGGCCAGGACCACCTTGTCAAAGGTTTCCCGCGTTCCATCCTGATGCTGAATGCCGACAGTTCCATCATCCTGCGGCGTGATACTCTGAATCTTTTGATCCAACCGAATGCGATCCCTGAAGGGCGCAATCAACCGCTCCTTATAGGCTTCGCTGCCGCCATCGACCGTATACCACTGATGTTGGGTATGCAGTCCGAGAAATCCATGGTTATGAAAGAAACGCAGAAGGGTCTTGGCCGGAAACTGCCGCATCCGGTCCGGAGGTGTGGACCAGACGGCGGAACTCATGGGAATCAGATACTTGTGAAAAAAGTCCTCGCCATAGTCCCGGGCCTCGACCAGATCAGAGATGGTCCACTGATCGTAGCGGGGGTCCTTCAGGATCTCGACCGCATCGGAATTGAAACGGTCGATGGCGAGGAGCATGCGGATGAAGCTGATGTTCATCAGATTGCGGCGTTGACGGAAGAGCCCATTCAGGCCCGTTCCGCAATACTCCAAATCGGTGGGCGTATGACGGACGGCAAAGCTCATGTCCGTCTTCTTCATCGGCACGTCCAGCTGGTGGAAGAGCCGCAGGATATGGGGATAGGTCACGTGATTGAAGACCATAAAGCCGGTATCGATGGGGACCTTGCGTTCACCTTCCTCCACGAAAACAGTGTTGGTGTGCCCTCCAACGTAACTGTTTTTCTCAAACAGGGTGATCGCGTAATCTTTTTGCACCAGATGGGCCACGCCCATCCCGGCAATGCCGGTCCCCACAATCGCCAGACTTTGCATAGACGCTTGACTCCTATGGCTTCAATGCGCCGGCTCCGCCCCTTGGGGAACCAGCAGCTCTTTCGGCGGCACTTTCACGTCCCACACGAGCCCAAACAGTTCCATCAGCTTCAAAATCATGAAACTGGGATCGAACTGCCACCAGGTAAAACCCTGTCGTGCGGAAAAGGGATAAAAGTGATGGTTATTGTGCCAGCCTTCACCCATGGTAATCAAGGCCAGCCATGCACTATTCCGACTGTCATCCTTTGTATTATACGGGCGTCGACCGAAAACATGGGACAGCGAATTAATTGTAAACGTCCCGTGCCACAGAAGAATAGTACTTAGAAAAAAACCATACACCAGTCCGGGCAGGCCCCAGATGGCAAAGATCAGGACGGCCAAGGTCATGGGCGGCACAAGATAGTGGCGATCGATCCAGTCAATTTCCGGATAGCGTGTGAGGTCATTGACCTTGCTGCGATCAATGATGCGGTTTTCCTTTTTTAAAACCCAACCCAAATGAGCTTCCCAAAGCCCCTTCTGTCTGGGCGAATGCAAGTCCTTCGGTGTATCGGAGTGCTTGTGATGATGCCGATGAATCGCGGCCCACCAGATGGGACCTCGTTGGATCGCCGAGGTTCCGATCCAGGCCAGGACGAATTGCACCGGGCGCGAGGTTTTATAGCTCTTATGCGAGAAGTAGCGGTGAAAGCCCGCCGTGATGCCGAACATTCGAAAATAATACATCGCAAAGCAGAGCCCGAGCAGACTCCATTCGAATGGAACCAGCAGAAGACTGGCGAAGCCGAGAACGTGGATGACAACCAGAGTCAGACCAGCCGGTTTTTGGAACTTGCGCTTCATGTATACTGCCTCGTGTGTATGACGGTCGGAATACAACCGTTCCTGTTAATAAGAATGGGGCGCGTCTATTATTTGCGAAGGGTTGTGGACTTGTACATCCAAGGCCGTGGCGTTTACAGGACTTTGACGGAACGTCGGTAGGAATGCCAAATCGACTTAAACCGCACACCCCATCGGTTCGCGCATTCTTGTATACGGGTATTGCATTCGCAAACCATTATTCAGCAATGATTGCCGGCTGATAAAAAAGCTAAACTGGTTTGAATCCGTTGGCTGCGTAGCTTCTTGTATACGCTTGGGAGCTGAGGTATATAACCTTCGAGTTTGAGCTTACACACAGGGAGGTCACACGATGGATACAGAAAGTCGTAAGGTGTTAAGGGAAGTCACGCACCGATTCCCGCCCAGCACGTTCTACAGCTGCAGTGATTTCTTCCGCACCCTGCACAAGCAGACTAAAAATGAGACACGCAACTATTCCTATCGACAGCTTTCTGTCGACCTGGGTTTTTCCGCCACCAACCTTGTGCATCTCATTGTCCAGGGCAAGCGTCCGGTCACCGAGCGCGCGGCCACCAAGATCGTCGAAGCCCTGGATCTCAAGCGTGATGAACGTCGCTATTTCCTGGCCCTGGCCCGCCTCACCCGCGAGAAATCCTCCGAGGATATTTCCCGGACCTTTCGTGAAGCTCTGGAAATCCGCAGCGGCATGATCACCTCGCGCCTCGAACAGGATCAGTTTGCTTATTACAGCGAGTGGTATCATGCGGTGATCCGCGAGATGGTGATGCTCGATGAATTTCAACCCGACGGTCGTTGGATCGCCTCGGTGATTCGCCCCGCGATTAGCGCAAAGCAGGCCGAGGAATCTTTGGAGCTCCTGCAGAAGCTCAACCTGATCCAGAAGGATCCGGACACCGGGCGCTTCGTTCAAACGAATCATATCATCTCGACCGGCCCTGAAGTGATGAGCCTTTCGGTTCAAAAATTCCATCAGGAATCGATACCGCACGGGCTGGAAGCCATGGTCACGACTCCGCCCGAGCTTCGTCACATCTCGGCACTTGTGCTTTCGGTTTCCGCATCGCAGTTCGAGAAAATCAAACAAGAGATTGAATTGTTTCAACAAAGGCTGTTAGAACTTGAACGGGATCGTTCCCAAGGAAACCCGGATCGGGTAGTCCGCCTCAATATGCAGCTGTTCCCCTCCTGTTTGATGTGAAAGGATGATCGCATGCAATCCCCTCGCTCCCTGGCCACCATCGCCGTGTTCCTCAGCAGCTTCACCGGCGGCTGCGGAACACAGATCGGCAATCCCACGGGTTCGGGTATTGTGCGCGTGACGGATCATCCTGCGACTTTGAACACTTTGGTGAATGCTGCTTTTCTGCAGACGGTGGACGGGATGAATATGGGCGACTACGCCTATTCCCGCCTGGAGAGTCGGGTCTCGACGGACCGTTCCTGCCAGACCCAGGCGGGCACACGCGTTTCGCTGCTCGACAAGGCCGAAACCCGGCATTCCGTTATTGATGACTCGCCCGCCTGGCTGGCGAGATCGGAAGTCACGATCAAGCGAAGCTATGAGGATGCCTGGACCCAGAATGGGGTGTTGCTCGCCTGCGATCCCAGCACCAGGGCAATCCGCTTCAACCATGAACGCCTGCAGATGGGTCCGGTTCGCCTGGAAAGTCAGGTGACAGAAGATATGGCCCGCAGCCTGCACCTGACCCCAAAAGGGCAAAATCAGGCGCTCGAGTCCACCCTCAGTTTTCACAAGACCGGCCGCCGGACTCTCGAATTCACGAACTACGCGGAAATCGGCCGCAACGTGATCCTCGACGCCCACCTCAGCAATCAGGTCGATAGTGCCCTGACCTTGGTTCCAGAGGCTGCAGACAATGAGGATCCAGCCACCGTTACCCTGCACCTGCAGGAGCGTTTCCCTCTCGACTTTACCATTACCCTGGATGACACCCGTCAGTGGACTCGTTATGACATCCCCAGTGGCCGCCAGGAATTTCTCATCCCGACCAGCGGCGAGATTCTGCGCCTCGAGTTCCGCAACCTGACCTTCACCCGTGCGGCGGGCTGCATTCCGGTCTCGGGTCAACTCACCGCCACGGTCCTGCGCCCCAATGAATCGGCCCAGCGTTACACCCTGAGGTTTCAGCGCGATGCGTCTCTGGTCATGAAGCGCGAGGGCGGAACCGAGAGTCTGGTCCTCGCCCCCTTTGCCTGCGTTCTCAAGGAGCGTTAAGCGCTGCCTCGGTCCGGCACGATGATCGTCGCCACATGCGGCTCGACCATGGCTTCATAAGGCACCTTGCCCAGGCTGAGCCGGCCGCGGTGCAGCATGTGATGCTTGCCAAAGACGAGCACGCTGCTTTTGGTCTCCACCGTCAGCCGATGAATCTCCTCGATCGGCTCGCCAAACCGCACACAGGGCCGATACTTGAATTCCGCTGTAAACGTCGGATCGATCGCATCAATCCTTTGCCGCAGCAGGGTCTTGAGACTGGCCTTGGTTTCCTCGATATAGACCTGGCTGTTGAAATCCGGATTGCTCGGAATTCGCCCTTCGAGCATGGCGATCTGAATTTTTTCGACCATGTGATTGATCTCGCGATAACTCATCGGATTGACGTGCGCATGCACCAGGTGATCCACATCAATCGACCGACAGAATCCCATCGCGCCCCTGAGGGCCTGCTCGCCGTCGCTCTGCAGATCATCGGCCACCAGCACGGTCAGCGGATGATTCTGAAAGTCCATGGGCCTGTCCCCCGGAACGACCATGACCGGATGATTGGAATGAGCCATCAGGGCCAGAGCGGTGGACATGCCTCCCAAAAAGCGCGGATGCCGCTCCCGATGAAAACCGCACATGATCAGAGTGCCCTTGGCGCTGCGGGCCACCTCCTCGATGGCGTCCTCGGGATAATCACGAACGATACGCGTCTCACAGACGATACTGCTCGGCAGACTGTCGCGAAGGTTGTCGATCCGGTTCTGGGCCATGATCAGTTCCGCATCGCCCTGGTCCGGCTCCAACTCCTCATAGGGCAGGGCAAAGCCTTCACGGGCCAGCGAATAGCTGCGAAAGGGTTCGGTGGCGTGCACCATGATCAATTGCGCGCTCGTTCTTTGGGCCAGGGACACGGCCGATTGAATGATATGATCCTCGCGGTCATTCAGGGAAAGTCCGACCACTATGGTGGTGTAGGTGCTGAATAGTTCAAGCATGGCTGGCTCTCCTCGTCGTGTGTGGGTCAACGCGTTATGGCCCCAGTCTAGCCCCTTCGCGGACGAAGTCCAAGGCGCGAACGACTGAGGGAAAGTGCGCATGCGGCGGGGGAAAGCTCACAAAATGCTGGAAGAGACGCTGCCTAAGTCTTTGAAATAACTAAAAAGGACGACGGCATGATAGTTGCTCCACCCGGGATGGAACAACAAAATGTTCTGCTGTTCGGTGGTCCCTTTGCTGGACGAGGACATGGTCGAGGGAAAGGCCGTACAGCATGTAGCGTATATCCGTCCCAACAGGTTGAGCCGGAAGCTTCAAAAGCTTCCGGTTCATTTTTTCATTCAAATTGAATGGAGGAGAGGGCGAGGGATTCCGAGGTGCCGGAGTAATCCGTCAGCACGATGATGCTCACGGGTGTGGCGAGCTGCTGAAAGGCTGTGTCCTTCGTTCCGGTCCATTCCTGAATGCGACCCAGACCATCGATCACCACAACCTTGTCATAGCCGTCCTCGATGTCCAGTTTCATTTGAAAGCTGACATGGTCCCCTTGCTCACGGGTGAAATGCACCAGATCCTTTTTCAACTGATCCGCAAAGGGACCGAACTGCAGCGCCTCAGGCTGCGCGTCGGGCGTCTGGAGCTGCCCGGTCAAGGCCGCGACGTGTTCCGGGCCCGGCAGATAGCTGCCGTAGTTCGCGCTGTCATCCGCATCCCCGTTATGGACACCGATGACTTCCAGCGTGGCGGCATCAAACACCGGACTGCCGCTGTTGCCTGGCAGCGTATCGCAGCGATGATGGAAGATCTGTGCCTTGGGATCGGGATTCAGCAGCGCCTCACAGGTTCCGCTCAGGCTCAACGCACGACCCTTGGGATAGCCGACAACCATGGCCTGCTCGCGAAAATTCATGGCCCGCGGGTCACGCTCCAGAACAACCGCTGTAGCCGGAATGGGATCCACCTGTATGAGGGCATAGTCGGCCTCCTGGTCGTATTTATATTCCAGGACTTTCAAACAGCGCGACCGGCTCGGATGGGATTCACCAGCCAAATCTCCCCAGGTGATATCCATGGAATGACAGGACACATCCACCGGATTCGCGGCCAGATCCGCGAGGCAATGTCCAGCGGTGGCCACCAGTCCCTCGCCCACATGAAACGCCGTGCAGCCTCCCGTCATGCGACCGATGGCCGGGAAATCATGCTTCAGGTTCTGATGGGGCAGGGGGGTGTCCTCATTGATTTCGATAAGGGAATCCTGATCGATAATGGAAAGCACCTTGGAATTTTCGGACGGCTGACAGGCTGTGATGAAAACGAGCGCACCCAAGGAAACAGCATGACGGATCACGGTATCCACCCTCTCACTTGAGTGAAACTCAGCAGACTCCCTCAAGCTAACATTAAGTTAGCCAGCCAGTCAACTTCATGAGGAAAGAGGATGCCGCCTAAGCGGCATAATCCGGGACCTGATTCAGGGGATATTCAGGAAGCGATTGAGCGAGCGGCCGTGGAGGGTGCGCACGTGGAGAAGACCTTCGCCCTGGAAGGGTTCCTGCAGACCCACGGTATATTCAAATGAGCGATCCGCGGGCTGCGTTGCGCACACATCCGTGTTCACAACTTCGGCAATGGGTCGCACCATAAGCACATCCACCGGATCGCGCACCACCCGCACTTCACGGATCACCATGCAGCCGATCAGATAGTGTGGGAAATGACCCTGCAGTTTCAGGGATTGCTTGCCGCTTTCCGGATTCACTGCGATGTAGGCATTTTCCACTGTTGCGAAAAGGTAGTCATCGGGTGATTCCGTTTTCCGACGGGCGACGTAAATGCTCTCCATGATTTCGGGGTTGGCGGCGTAAATCACTTGCCAGGCGCCTTCCTTGAGCTTTCCGAGCGGCACGGGATGAATATAAGGTGTCAGGCTCTGCACACAGTATTCATCCGGATCCACCACACTCGTGGCGGAGATGGTAATACGATTCTTCTCCTGATCAACCTCCGCTGTGGCCTTTCCCACCTGATGACAGGCGTCCGGAAAGGTTCCGTGAATCACGACTTCGACATTGTCATTATCATCGAAACCGGATGGGACATAGATGGCATCGACCGGCGCATCGGTCACAACCGGTTCCGCATTTTGCGCAAAGGCGCTCATACTAAAGGCCAATCCAAGACTGGTGATGAGTTTCAGCGTTTTCATATCCGTTCTCCCCTTGATACTAGCCGTAAATAAGCCAAACCCTGCGTTATGAATCAGCAAAGACCATACCATTGTCATGAGATGCAAAAATCCTTCAAACCCGCATGCGGATGCGCTCAAGAGGAACGCTCGACCGTATTCATTCAGCAAAGGCCTGGGTTTTATCAAATGACCAAATACACTCCCCGCCGCGCATGGTGATCCGCTCAATCTTTTACCTCGCAATCCGAAAAGAACGTGTGGACAAGGAGTCTATGGTTCCATGAAGCTGACGGATACAGCCATAAAAATCGTAACGGTCCATCCCAGCGGGACCGTGCGCAACCTGATCAACACCGAGCTTCGCAATCGAGGTTACACCGATGTCCTGGGTGCTCCTGACCTGCAAACCGTCGTGGGCATACTGGAGACCGGACTCATCCACTGGCTGATCGCGCCCATCATGATGGACGACAAGATCAACAGCTTTCAAATTCTGAAATTGATTACCGAGGATCCGACCATGATGGATATGCGCCTATCCTTTATGGTGGATGCCAGCAGTGATCCCGGCCTGATCAGCAAGGCCTTTGATATGGGACTTTTGTCTCTCCATCGTCACATGGCGAGCAAGGCGGATATAGAAGAGGAATTCAAAATGCTCTTCAGCCGCGACGTGGCCTGTGGCGGCGAGCTGAGTCTGGTCGCGGCGGAATATCTCCGGCAGTTCCTCAAGGATGAAAAGCGCCATGCTGAGCTTTTGCGGTTTGAAAAGGCGCTCTTTCAGTTTCATGTGGGCAACCTGAAGCTTCTTTTGCATCTGGCCGAGGCTCACCTTCTGAACGGACAGGTGGAGCCGGCGCTGAATCTTTTCAGCCAGGCGCTGCTGGTGGATGCGACGCTTGAGCCCGAGATCAATACCCTTTGCGAAAAATTCCCCGAAGCCCGGAGCCAGGGACAGGCCGAGGCCGCAGCCCGTGCGCCTGAGGTCCTTGGGATCAGGAGCTGCCTGGTGGTCGAGCCCGATCCGGAAACCCTGAATCTGATCGTCGGCCTTCTGAAACAGCTCGGCGTGCAGAACATTTATACCTTTCAGGATCCCACCCAGGCGGAGCAGTGGCTCGATGAAAAGATTGTGCCCGAGCTGGTGATCCTGGAATGGCGTCTCCCGCAGATGCCGGGGCCGATCCTTGTGCAAAAGCTCCGCACGGTCCTCGGTTTTGGTGTTCCTCTAACCGTGATGAACAAGGATCTGACCGAACGGGATATGCCCGTCCTTCATGAGATGGGCGTGACCGATCGCATCCGTAAACCGATCGAGCCGCAGGCCTTCTTTCAGGATGTGATCTGGGTCATCAACCAGGATCGTTCCCCGAGCGAGCCTGTGATTCTTTTGCAAAAGATCAGGCAGGCGATGGCGGACCAGAACTTTGAAAAGCTGGCGGCCTTCACCAAACGCTATATGGACAGCGACAAGTCCAGCGAAGCGGAAAAGTCTCTCCTGCAGGCGGAACTCGCGTATTATCGCGGGCACTATCCCACCGCACGCAATCTCGCCTTGAATGTCCTGAAAAGCGGGCTGGCCAGCGTCGAGGTTTTGAACCTTCTGGGCAAGACCATGATGAAGCTCAGGGACTTTACCAGTGCCCTCTGTTGTCTGGAAAACGCGGAAGTCATCTGCCCCTCGAACGTCAAACGCATCTGCAATATCGCCGAGGCCCACCTGGAAATGGGCGAACAGCAGGGTTTCCGTGAAAATCTCGATGCGGCGAAAGCCATCGCCCCGACCGCCAGCGAAGTGACCGAAGTCGAGGTCAAAGGGGCTCTGGTGAATGGGGAAGGGGACAAGGCGCATAATCTGATGAAGTCCCTCCAATCGCTCCTGAGCATCGTCTCCTTCACCAACAATCGGGCCATTTCCCTGATCCGGACGGATCGTTTTGAGGAAGGGCTGCAACTCTATAATGAAGCTCTCCAGGCCGTTCCGGAGAATCGGAACGAGGTCCTGGCCATTCTGCATTATAACCAGGGGCTGGCTCTGGCCCGGGCCAATCGCCTGGATGAGGCCAAGGCGCAGATGGAAGCGGCGGCGGCCTTGAAAAGCGATAAGATCAGGAGCAAGGTGACGAGTCTGAAGGGGCGGATCCAAAAAGCGATTGATACCCAGCAGAAACTGGAACTGACCGTTTGCCGGGAAAATACCCCTGAGGCTGTCAGTACGGATCCGCAGAAGGATTATGAAGAGCTGATGATGGCGCTGAAGATCAACCCCGGGGATCTCTGCTGTCATAAGATTTACTTCGAACCGGTCGTATCCCCCGAACTCAAGGACCACATCGATCGGCCCTTGCGATTCAAGAAACGCTCCTCGATTCAGCGCGAGGCGCCTGGGAAGGCGTCCTGAAGCGAAAAAAGCCCCGCGAAGGAAAACCCCTGGCCTTTCGGCGGTCGCAAAAAAGCCCCGACTCCAATCGAGTCGAGGCCTTCCTGCTGTTTAAGTTCCAAACTGATCAGTCTTTCAATTCACTCTCAAAGAAGGACTTCACATAGCGGCTGTTGATGTCCACATATTTCGAGGTGGCCACGTAACCGCCGCGACCATCGCTGCGCAGGCCGCCGCCGGATGTGATGCCAGCGAGCTTGCCGCTCACGAACAGTGGGCCGCCCGAGTCACCCGAACCGCTCGACACCAGAGTGCCTTCGTCGGTCTCGCCATCAGCTTCCGGCAGACCAAGGAAGTTGATGAAACCACCGGACACGGAACCGACTTCGTTGGTGCCGACACGCTTGGTGCCTGCGCCTGATCCGGTGAGGTTGCCCCAGCGGTCAAATTCATTCACGTTGTTGCCATAACCCACGATGGTAAGGGCATCGCCTGCGGAAGGAGCACGGGTGGCGAGCGAACTCACAGCGGGAGCCGTGTCATCTTCAAAGTTGATGACGCTCACATCATAAGGGCTCACACCCAGACGGATGCTGTAGTTGGGATGCTGGGCAAAGCTCACCGCTTTCGCTGTGGCCACGTACTGACCTTCGGCATTGATGGTCACCAGATAAATGGCCGGATCCTCGGAGTCCAGACCGTCCACACAGTGGCCGGCGCTGACGATCTGCGAGTCGTTCACAAATGTACCGGTACAGATACCCTGGCCTTCATCCGTCTGCATCACGAGGAGCACAACGGATGGATAGCTGCTTTCAGCGATCGCGCGGCCGTTGGTCACTTTTGTTTCGCTTTTTTGTGCGGAACCTCCGCAACCGATCAAAGCAGAGGCCAACAGTCCGGTTCCCAGGATCTTGTATGCTACCGATTTCTTCATTGAACGACTCCTTCGCTGTTCTCTGATTCGGAACTTATTTGATCTTTGACTGACTGGCCAGAACAAAATTTGTTATTTAACCAAAAATCGCTCCTGTGAATCGCCAAATGCCTGAGCTGCAAGACTTTTTGGTGAGTTTAGAAAAATTTAACAATAGTCGGAAGTCCTTGTCCCTCCTCGTTTTTGTACGGCAGGACGGCTGGAGTTGAGAAAACATCATGCTTTGAAAATCCTGGTGTTCGCAGAACCGGATGGCGCCATGTGTGCAGGCATGACGCATGGAGCCTTCGCGCTGGTAGGAGCGGTGGCGTAAGCCCATGGATGTGAGTTCACCCTGTATTTTTCATTTGTTATAACCCGCCTAACTTCAATGCAAAGAATGGAAGCTTGTGCCAGGTATCCCGGGATGGATCCTGAGGCCAGCTTCCCAGGGGGGATTCATGAACCTTGTTTTCAGATGGGTCACATCTGTTGGCCTGGCCTCGCTTGGTTTGTCAGGAATGGCCTTCGGCACAACCTGTCAGCAGACATTCAGCTATAAGAACGCCAACGCCAGCTCAGTTTGGATCACCGGTTCCTTCACCGATTGGGCGCGACATCCCGATCTGGGCGCCATTCCCCTCACCAAATCCGGTGATGTCTGGACGGCGACGGTCACCCTGCCCGCTGGGAAAAACCTTTATAAATTTGTGGTCGATGGTCGCAGCTGGGTGGCGGATCCCAATGCGTTGCTCCAGGAGGCGGATGGTTTCGGCGCCATGAACAGCATCCATCCCTGCGGCGACGATCCTGTGGTGACCCAGCCGCTGCCGCAATGCGGACACCCTGAGGCCTTTGACTGGCGGGATACGGTCATGTACTTTGCGCTGGTCGATCGCTTTCATGATAGCGATGGACGCGCCAGCCCCGTGCCGGGTGCCACGGGTGGCGATGCACAGCATGGACCCTCCGCTCAATACGTGGGCGGTGACTTCCAGGGGATGACCCGGAAGATGGATTATCTCACCGATCTCGGTGTGACCGCACTCTGGCTCTCGGCACCATATGATGCCCGTGATGAATCGGGCGCCTCAGTAACTCCGGATCAGGATCCGCATCTATATTCCGGTTATCACGGCTACTGGCCGTCACCCCGGAATATTGATTACAGCAAGCCTGAGGCTCCGAGCCCGCGCCCCCGGGTGGAATCCCGTCTGGGAACCGAAGAGGAACTGAAGGAGCTCATCGCCACCGCACATGGTGCCGCCAGTGCCAACGGTCATGGAGTCAAGGTGCTCTTCGATTATGTGATGAAGCATGTCGACAGCAAGAGCGAACTTTATCAGGCGCACAGGGACTGGTTCGCCACCGACAATGGGCGCATCCGGGTCTGTGGTCCGGAAAATCTTTGGGAGCATCCCTACTGGGGCACCCGCTGCTCGTTTACGGACTACCTGCCCGGCTTTGATTTTTATAATCCCGAGGTCCGGCGCTGGTCCGTCAGCGATGCCGTCTGGTGGGCCCGTGAGTTTCAGCTGGATGGTCTGCGCCTGGATGCGGTGAAACATATTCCCGGTGAATGGCTCATTGAACTGCGCCAGGCTTTGAAGGAGACTTTTCCCAATCCCGAAGGGGATCGTTTCTATCTCGTCGGCGAAGTCTTCGACTATTACAACAAGGAGAACCTGAAAAAATACGTCGATTCCCAAACAATGCTCGACGGGCAGTTCGACTTCCCCTTTAAGAAAACCGCCTGCGAAGCCCTTTTCCGCCCCGACGGGGATATCGGTTACCTCGATTACTGGTTGTCCTCCAATGATCGTTACTATGATCGCGGCCTTTACAATCGCTCCCTCATGGTCAACTGGATTGGCAATCACGATATTCCACGTGCCATTCATTTCGCCAGTCGGCAGATCGACAGCTGTGTGCTCGGCAGTTTCCCCGGGAACGGCTGGAGCAGCCATCAGTATCAGCAGCCGCTGGACGCGGCCCCCTATGAACGTCTGGGTCTGGCCTTTGCCACCATGCTCACCAACCCCGGCATTCCTTTGATCTACTATGGCGATGAAATCGGTCTGGCCGGGGGAGGGGATCCTGACAACCGGCGCATGATGCCCTGGGATGACCGTCAGCTGAACATTCATCAGCTCGTCCTGCGCGACAAGGTCCGTAAGCTGGCGCATATCCGCGCCCGCTACAAGGTGCTCGGCCGTGGGCAGCGGCGCACGCACTGGGTCGATCGCGATGCCTGGGTTTATACGATGGGGGGCTGTGATGGCTTTGATCAAATCACGGTCGCGATCAATAAATCGGATGGCTGGAAAAACGTGGCGCTGCCTGCCGGAACCTATGAGGATCTGATGCAGGGAGGAAGGGTGACTGACAGTACGCTGAGCCTGGCGCCGCGCAGTTTTCGGGTTTTGAAAGCGGACTAATCCTGCTCTTCCAGAACCTTCTTCAGAACGATGGCTGCGTTGTGCTCCTGATCCCGAGCGCCATAGACCAGCGTGACCGTATGTTCTTTCATCTCCTGCCGGAGGGAATCCAGCAGGTCCGTCTTCTCTTTGAGTTCCTTTCGATAGCGGCTCTGAAACTCCTTCCACTTTTCAGGGTCGTGGTCGAACCACTTCCGCAATTCCGTGCTGGGAGCCACCTCCTTCATCCAGATTTTGACCGCGGCATCCTCCTTGGTCAAACCGCGCGGCCAAAGGCGATCCACCAGGATGCGCGTGCCATCCTTTCGGGATGGTTTTTCATAAACCCGCTTGAGCTGAACCATGTTATGGATCCTCCCATCGTGCCGTTTAAAAGGAATATTCCGCATGCGCGAGGAAACCGCGCGCGGCTGTGTTATATCCGGCCACTTCCTGATACGAGGTGTTGAGAACATTATTCACTTTCAACGCATAGCGTGCCGGGCCCAGACGCCAGTTGAGAGCGGTGTCGACCACCCGGAACCCTTCCGTGCCTTCCGTATAAGCATGGGGACGACTGCGGGTTTGGCCGCGGACGGACGTCATCCAGCTGAACCCATTCTGTTTCCAGGTCACATCCCCACTCCATGCATCATCCGGGCGCGAGGGAAGGGGATCATTGCTTTCCTTATCGAGGGTGGAAATATGTGTGTACTGGGCACCCGTGCTGAAATTATCGTCGATATCCCAGTCGATGCGGCTTTCCACGCCTTTGATCATGGCCCGATTGATATTGTAATAACGCGAGGTCGTTCCATCGAATTCGATCAGGTTGGTCGTCTCATTTTGAAAACCAGTGACCGACGCGGTCAGCCCTTCCCCAAACCTCTGCTCCAGACCGGCCTCTGCGGTGATCACGGCCTCAGGCTGAAGATCCGCATTTCCATAAACGGGCACGCGCAGCTGATAAAGGGAAGGGGTCTTAAACCCACGTCCATAATTCAGGCGCAGGGTTGTGGCCTCCGGCACCAGAATAAAATTGAAAGCCGCCTGCCCGACCGTGGTCGTTCCAAAATCGCTATGTTTTAAAGTTCGCACACCCCACTGGCCATGTACCCGATCCCAAAGCCCCCACTGATACTGGAGCGCATAGGAAACCTCCTGAAGCGTCTCCTCCGGCAGCCGGTCATCCACAGCGAAACCCTGGTAATTGGCCTTGTTTCGAATCTCCGCGCTATCCCGCAGCCACTGCACAGAGGCGACCACAGTATGCGCCGGGGCGAGCTTGATCAGCTGGCTGAAATCCACCGAGCGCCGTTCCCCTTGAAATCGGGTGCGTTCCCAGGTCTGATCGCGGTCCGGATTATAAAGATCGGGATCATCAAAAAAGCGGCGGTCGGTTTGCGTGACGCCCACCGCGAGGCGCGTTTCATACTTCTGATGCAGGCGCAGCTTCTGGGTCAGCTGGCCCATCAGCTCCTGACGTTTCACCTGATAATTCGGGTCATCGGTATGGGCCCCGGCATCGATATCCGCGACCGACTGCGAACCCTTCACCAGAAAATCCGCGGTGTAGCTCTCACCCGCTCCATACTGAAAACGCAGACTGGCGTCCTTCCGTTCGAAGGCGTCGCGCTCCCCATCATCCCGCGAACCGGTATGGGAATATCCGCCTGTCCGGGTGCCGGCGACGGCGGCGACATAACCGAAAGCCCCCTGCCGTCCGGAGACGCGGCCATGGGCCCCATAGGTTTCGTAGCTGCCCAGCTCCAGCCCGACGCTTCCTCCCAGGCCTTCCTGCGGACGTCGGGTGATAATGTGGATCACTCCACTCAATCCGGAGCCACCATAAGCCACGCTATGCGGTCCCTTGACGATCTCGATCCGTTCCACATCATAAAGAGGCATATCACCCAGATCGAAATTTTTCTCGATGGTGGCCACATCCGCCAGCTCCACGCCATCGACCATCACCATCGTGTGGCCGCCCTTGTCACCGCGGATGAGGATCTCGGTATTGGAACCGGGTCCCCCGCTGCGTCGCATCGAAATGCCTGGCAGTCCGCGCAATACTTCACTGACCGTCTGCGCGCCGCTGATTTCAAAATCCTGCCGTTGGAGGACGATTACGGAGGCTCCTATTTCCCGACCGGGTAAAGGATTCCTTGTGGCGGTGACCACAATATGTTCTTCTGTCGATGAGTCGATTTCAGAAGCGGCTTCCGCCTGGGCATAGGCCGGCCTGGAAATGGCAACGGCCAGAAGGGAAAGTGCGATGTCCTTACGCATGGGCTCTTCCTCACGTTCTTGAGGACACCCTTTTAGTTCAGGCAGGCGGGAAAAACCAGAGTCAGTTGGGTTGTCTGCCTTCTGACATGGCGTGGAGAGTCTGCTGCTGCTTCTGCACCCAGCCCTGAAGGAAGCTAAGAAAATCCGCGCAGGCTTGGGGTGTGAGATCGTCCTTGAAGTCCTGTGTATGGTAAGCCAGTTGTTTTAAAAGGCGTTTGTGCAAAGTTTGTCGATTTTTCAAATCCGTGGGGCGCATGGTGCCGAGGAGGATTTCCTCCTGCTCAAAAATCCGCTGGGCATGGGTGTTCAGCTCATTCAAGGTAATAAGAATCGCGGACTGAGTCGCCGGTTCTTGCACCTGTGTCTGCAGTTTTTCCACCAGCTCTTGGAGCCTTTGGGCATCGGTCCAGGACATGGTTCCGTCTCCTTTGCTTGACATTCCCTATTCGGCAAAGGCGGGAAATGGCTTGAGGACAAGGCTTTGCGGGTTTTCGCGGATTGGTCGAGGCGACTCACTTGCGGTTTGAACCAACTGATCTTATGTTTCGCTTGTTACTGTTGAAATCGCCCTTCGGATGGCAACCGTGGACCAATCGGTAGGTCATTCTGATGGAAAATGTATCTTCAAGCAGCCAAATGGCTTCGGATTTTGTATGATAATCGCGGAGGGTCAACCTATGCGGCAGATGTTCCAAAAAATCCTCGCGATTGCGGGTTTGATAGGTTGCGGCGAAAAAGCCGAGACCGCGAACCTTGCCGATATTGATATAAATCCAGCCAATACGCCCGTGAGATTCGAATGTTTGGGTCTGGACGCCACCAAAAATCGCAGCATTCCGGTGGACTGGGATGACCAGACCCCTCTCCGCGTCTGCCTGATCCAGCAAGCCGATGGTGCGCTGGCTTTTGATATCCGTCTGCGCACGGAAACCCCTGCCCTGCGCCGCCAGGCCATGAGCGTTCAGGTTCAGGGAGCCAATGGCCGCAGCGCCGCGGGTGTGTTTCCCCTGGTGTGGAACCCCTTTACAGGTATCTATGAACTGCAATTGAGTCAGGGTTGTCTGGTGGGATCCCCAGGAGGCTGTGCTGTCACGGCACCGGCCGTTATGCGGCATCTCTTTACCGCCCTGCCCCCGGCCGAAGACAGCTGGCATCCCGATGTTGCCATGACGCTGACTTTGGTGCAGCCCGATGGCAAGGCTCATCCCGAAAATCCGCGTTTTCATTTTCAATGGAACGGACAAAGCCCGGACCTGGCCAAAAGCATCAACTAGGAGTGATCAGCTTCTCAACTGAACCTGATGCACCAACGGCTCATTGTGTTCAAAAGCCCTCAGACTGGAAAGGGTTGTGTTCGCGATATTGGCCAGGGCTTCATGGGTGAGAAAGGCTTGATGCGCGGTGATCAGGACGTTGGGAAACGTCGTCAGCCGGGCGAGGACATCATCCTGCACACCAGATTCCGACATATCATGAAAAAAGATGCCTTCCTCTTCTTCGTAAACATCAAGAGCGGCAAAGCCGATCTGCCCACTTTTCAGCGCCTGCAGAAGAGCTGAAGTTTTCACCAGCCCGCCCCGACTGGTATTGACCAGCACCACTGACGGTTTCATGCTCTGGAACGCGGCCTCGTCAATCATATGATGCGTTTCCGGTGAAAGCGGCACATGGAGGGAAATGATATCCGACTGTGCGAGAAGCTCTTGCAATGGTACATAGCGGAGATTGAGTTGCTGGCTGAGTTCGGGCTTGGGCCAGGCATCATAGGCCAGCAGCTGACAGCCGAAGCCCTGCATGATACGGGCAAAGACCTGCCCGATACGACCTGTTCCAATCACTCCTACAGTTTTCCCATGCAGATCGAACCCCACCAAGCCGTCGAGTGAAAAATTCAATTCCCTGACCCGATTGGAGGCGCGATGAATACGGCGGTTCATCGTTAAAATCAAAGCCACAGCGTGTTCCGCGACCGCATAGGGGGAATACTCCGGCACCCTCACCACGGGCAAATCGAACTCATGCGCGGCCTTCATGTCCACCTGATTGAATCCCGCCGAGCGCAGCGCCAGGATGCGGATGCCCTCCTGCTTCAGCAGTTGTATGGTATCCCGATCGATGCGGTCATTCACAAAGGCACAGACGGCATCAAAACCCTTCGCAAGTTGGGCGGTGGCATGTCGCAGACGGGGTTCAAAATAGGTAATTTCATGCTGCCACATGCTATTGGCTTGATCGAAGGCCTTCCTGTCAAAACCGTGAGTATCAAAGAATGCCAGCTTCATCGAATGGGACCTCCCTGATTTCAGATGCGAGCACGCTACCGGAAAAGCGGCCCTGGGAGAACCCATTTTTTTCAGCTCGATTTAAGGAACAAGGGAAGGAACCAGCTCGAAAGCTATGCCGTCTTCAGGATCAGGCTGGATGAGCCCGTCCCGTAAAGACACAAAACGGCTGTTGACCTGCAGTCGTACCGCACCGCGTTCGTCAGGAATCATCACATAACTTTGCGCGGCCTTGGAATACGTACAGGCCCAGAGTATAAAGCGTTGACCCTGGCCGTAGTCCTCAAGATCCAAACAGCTGTGCTTGCAGAGATCCACGACGTAATTCCAAATATCACAAAAGGCCGGTTTGGGGTTCGCAACGAACAGGCGATAGCCATCCTCATAGGGTCGGAAACGAAAATCCAGGGCTTCGCTACAGACCGCGATTTGCAGCGCATCCGCGACCGGTTTTTGGGTGATGACATTCAAACGCCAAACCGGATTTCCATCGAGACACTGATCCGTCCCCTTCAGGCGCAATTTATACGTTGAGGATTTCAGAGCCTCCGGGTCCGCGGCCAGCACAGCGGGCATGCTATCCAGCAGCTCCACACGCAGGTTCACGGGTTCGTCCCCTTCCTCGGCACGGACTTTCAGATTGAGTGAATCCATTCGGGCCTCTGTGGGAATACGGGTGACCCACGCCCAGCGGGAATGTGCATCCACCGGCTGAAAGGCCAGACTCTGCTCGCTGTCTCCCACCAGAATGGTCCCCTGATCCGCAACCAGGCTGCCGCGCCCCAGCACCTGAGTGAAATTGCTGTCCCCAAAGGCCTGGCAGCCTATGGCCTCGCCCTCTGTTGGGAGATCCTCCAGGAGTTCAGGCTGGATTTGGGAATCCACAAAACATCCCAGAAATGCGCCTCCGATGGACGAGGGTTCCAGGGCGATCACCTGATCATCATCGTTGTCCGCCTGAGCCGTTGTGGAATCCTGTTTTTCATCAATCTGATTTTTAAATGTCGCGCCCTTGCACGATAGCAGCAGCAGCAAACCCAATGCTGCGAAGCCTTGCGCCTTGTTCATCCCGTCCCCCCTCGAAATTGGACGCGATACTATCGGCATCTGGCGACGTCATGCTGAATGCTGGTTCACGCATCAGGAGGCGGGAAAGCGCCAGCTGCGAAGAGCATGGCGCTTGCTGGCAGCTTAGAAGCGCCAGGACATGCGCCAGCCGGCACCCAGGTTGCCTTCCGCAGTGGGAACGGCGGCAAAGGAAGTGGAAAATCCCTTCTGTTCAGACTGGAGGCGCGTGCCGGGACATTCCCGCATGGCGATTTCCGTGATGCCGAGACCAAAGCCCAAAAGACCGCCAATGGCGGCGCCACCGGACAGAGCCTGCTCCGTATCCTTGCGATCATCCTTATCCTGCGACAGAAGATAGAGGCCGGAAAGGACCGATCCGGTCAGGACTCCATACAAAGTGTCCTTGAAAATCACACTGCCGGCCACCGATTCGCAGCCAAATGTTCCGGCTGAGGCGCGTGGAGCGACGGACAATCCAAGACCAGCGAGGACCAAAACCAAGGCGTAACGCATAAGCATCCTTTATAAAAATCAGAGAAGATCAGGATTACATGGCCTGACCTGGCAGGCGTAAAAGAGACGAAAACACGCATGAATTATTGCAGGAATTAGCGCGGGAAAAGTTCACGCACCCTTTCCGGCGGCCGGGCCACCACCGCCTGGGAGCCTTGCACCACAATGGGTCGCTCCAAAAGTTCGGGATGTTTGACCAGTGCCGCAAGCACGGCTTTGTCGTCATCCAGATTCAGTTTCAAGGCGGCAAAGGACTCGTCCTTGCTCCGAATGATATCACGCGGGCGCAGCTTCAGCAGTTTCAGAAGGTCCTGCAGTTCCGCAGCGCTGGGTGGGGTCTTCAGGTATTCCACGACCTCGGGTTCCACGCCCTGTTCCTTGATGAGATTCAAGGCCTCCCGACTTTTGCTGCAACGAGGGTTGTGATAAATCTTCATGAAGTCTCCTAAAGAAGAAAGGCCGCCGCTGCCAGCAGTGTATACGGCAGGGCTGCCAGTAAAAGCCGCAGTGGGCTGATGCCGGCCTGACCAAAGGAACCACGCAGAAGTCCATAGCCGGCGGGATTGGGAGCATTCGCGATAACCGTCAGACCCCCACCAGCCACAGCGCCGGCAACCAGAGCATACTTCGCACTATCGCTCAGATTGGGCACCAGAGTTCCCAGAAAAGTCAGTGCGGCGTTATCCGTAACGGCGGTCAGGACCAACGCACCCCAAAACAGAGGCGTATCTCCCAATTGGGAAAGCACCGGCTGCAACCACCATTCCTGCAGTTTCCCAAGGGTCACGAGCCCGCCGAGGAAGAAGCCAACCAAAAGACTCTCCCTGAGCCGCAGCTCGTCCTGATATTCGCGAGCCACCGAGCACCAGCCCAAAAACAGCAGAAAAAGGGGTACAAAAAAAGCCATATGATGCGAATTGAGAATGGTGAGCCCCAAAAAGATCACATGAACACCGACCACCCACATCGGAACCCTCGGGGTGGGTTTTCCCTCTCGTGCCCCGGCGCCCATGAGTTCGCGGCGAAACACGGCCGCCGTTGCCAATGTGCCGATCGCCACCGCCAAGGCCGAACGCCAGCCAAAATTTTGCAGCATGAACGCAGTATCCCAGCCCCAGGGCCCGGCCACCATCAGGACTGGTGGCGCAGCGAAGTGAGTCAGCGTTCCCCCGATGGAAATATTCACAAAGAGGAGACCAAGGGTCGCATACTTGAAGCGCAGACTGGTTTTCTGCGTAAAGAATTGATCGCGAATCAGAATCGCCGTCACTGTCATGGCCGCAGGCTCCGTGATCAACGAGCCCAGCAGCGGACCGGCAATAAGACAGGCGCTATAGAGCGCAATGGGCCGCGGGATGGGCATGAGCAGGGACAGGGCACTGATCGATTTCTCAGCCAAATAAAGGATGGGGCGCGTCGCTGACATGCACATGATGACAAAAACGAAGACGGCTTCGGTATAGTTCAGGTTATCCAGATACATCACGGCGTCTGCCGTCGTCCCGGATTGGACGGACCATATGGCAACGAGTATGGCGGCCCAGATGCCAAACACCACCTCCACTTCGCCAAGAAAGTGCAGAAGATTCTCCTGCATGGATCCATTCGGATAGCGGTGCGCAAGATTCAAAATCGCCTTCGTGCAAAAGGTATGAATCACCGCGCAGGCAAACAGCACCGTCGCCACATACTGCATTTCCAACATCCAAGCCCTCCTATGATGGCCCTGTAGAATACCCAAAACAACGTGGCCCGTCCAGGATTCCAGGTTTTATGCAGCCGGAAAGCCTTTCCGGCATGCCTTTCGGGATTAAAAAATACTCATCCCGCTGTCTGGCTTTTCCTTCAAAGGCGCTTGTCAATTTTCCAGATTTTTCTTAACGTCAGACCCAGCTTTGACCCCAAATTTTAACCTTTTTGTGAAAGAGTCTAACCATGACGTTAGCCACTCGTGCGTTTGCATGCCTTTTTTTAGGCCTTACACCGGTTTTCGCTGCGGCCGCAGAGGATTTGCGTCTGAATCACATTCAGATCAAAGGGACTCATAACAGTTATCACCAGCAGGGCCTGATCGCCTGGCACGCCAGCCATAAGTATACGCATCTCTCCCTGAGCGATCAGCTGGAAAAGCGCGGCATACGAGCCTTTGAGCTGGACGTGCATCGGCCGCTCTTCGGCTCTGACCTCGAGGTCTATCACATCGCAGCGGTCGATTCGAAAAGCACCTGCTCCAAATTCAAGGATTGCCTGCGTGAGATGAAAAACTGGTCGGATCAACATCCGAATCATGTCACGATCTTTGTTTGGATCGAGGCCAAGGATTCAACGGGCGGTTTGAAATTTGATAACTTCGACCGAATTGATGAGGAAATTCGGGATATCCTGGGGGATCGACTGATCACTCCGGACGACCTGCAAAACGGTCATGAAACCCTTCAGGCCGCGATTCGAAAGGACGGCTGGCCGCGATTGGATGAGGCGCGCGGCCGTTTCATCTTCCTCCTCGATTCCGATGATCGCACGCCCGATGTTTATCTGGATAACGGCAGTCTTGCAGGACGGGTGATGCTGCCCCGGGCCGGCGAATCCAACCTGAACAGCCCCTGGGCCGTGGTCGCCAAGACCGGTCCTGGCAGTTTCCATACGGCCGCCCTGCAGCGGAATTTTCTGGTGGCCGACAACCTCTGCTCGCCTGAAAATAAAGCGGCCGACTGCCATGCGAAGCTGAACAAAGCGCTGAATGCCGGCACCCAGCTTTTGATGGATGATTTCGAGGGGGATGCTCCGAAACAGAGCCTGGGCGGTTATTACGTGCAGCTGCCTGATCAGTTGACCATTCGCTGCAATCCCATCACCGCCGGAGGCTTCTGCCAGAATCATGAAATTGATCAGGAGTAATTCCCATCAATCCTGATAACGGAGCCGGTCCGACCAGTCGGTATAAACCGGTTCCTCGGGCATTTCCACGGTGAAAATTTCGTTGGATCCGACCGTGGAGGAGCTCAGGAACATGTGATGCTGCCAGTCGCCTGCGGGCTGAATCTGCAGATAAGCATCGCGTCCTTTCAGGGTGTCCTTATCCACAAAATAAATCCGATCCCCATCCTTGAGACAGCCCTTGTGGTCATCGACGATGAAGAGACGCAGTTGGTTCGAGCTGTCATTTTCCTTCAAATAATAGCCGTAATTCCCCTTGAAACCGAGATACCAGTTCCAATAATGGCCAGGGTGCAAATGGGATTGCAGCTGCACGAAATCGCCGGAAAGAATGCAGAACGCATGTTTCGCCGGGTACCAGTTATCGAGGCGAAAGGCGGTCTCCGGGCCCGCTTGATCGCTGCCCAGCGTCAGCCAGTCATCGGCCCGCGAGGGATTGCCGCTGATCAGGCGGCCGCTCGCCTCATGCCGCAGATGGACGGTATCATAGGGCCTGTTTTCCGGGCGAAAGCTCTGCGTGGGCGTGCGTTCATCGGCATAGGCAAAGGCCATGATCGGATAATGATCCGAGTATTCCTGATAGTAGTAATTCCCTTCCGCCCAGCGGGGTGAAGGAATATCCAGCGACTGATTATGCCAGTAGCTGGGACGGGCGTGGCGCGCGGAGACGAAGATATAGTCCAGGTATTCCGCCTTTTCATAGTCCGGATACTGGATAAAGGCCAGCCCATTGCTGATGGGATCCCAGCTGGTGTCATGTCCTGCATAGCTGTCCGGTTCCAGGACCTCCAGGCGCTGCAGCATGTCGTGATACTCGGGCGTATCCTTGATGACATTCAAATCGCCACCAATAAAGACGATCTCATCCGCGGGGATATTCCTGCTGGTGAGAAACGCATGGATGGCATCGAACTGGCTGGCGCGCACGGCCGCGTCGGACTTCACGCAATCCCGCGCCTCGCTCTGGGCATGCGTGCCGATCACATGGTACGGACGCCCGTTTTTATTCACCTTCACATAGATAAAACCCTTGCGGGAAAGGCCGTCGGTGCCACAGCTGTCGTCATAGATATATTGCACGCGTTCAAGGATGGGCCAGCGTGAAACGATCGCCACGCCGCCATTTCCCAGGGTCAGCGGGCGAAAGGCGCCGAGTGAGGCATCCCAGGTGTTGAACGGCGACGCCAGGATCGGAGTCTGGTGAGGGTACTCCTCCTTCAAATTGTTCAAAAGAGTGGCAGATGGCCCGGCTTCAAAGAGTTCATTGAGGATGATGAGGTCCTGGCCCTTGGAAAATTCGGTCTGGCTGATAAGTTCCGCGCGGGTCTGCTGGCCATACGGAGCAATGATTTTGGGGAGGAAAAGGACATTGAAACTCAGGAGCCGGAAGTCATCCGGGTAAGACGGGGCAGCCTGAAGCTGGGTCAGGCCAAGGATACAGCCGAGCAGAAAAGCCCAACGCGTTTTTCCAACCATGTTCTGGTCCTTTTGGTGATGATGTGAGTTGCCAAAGCTGCCAGGATCATAAAGGTAAGCGTGGTATTTTGCAAAAAGACCCGATTCACATTTCGTACATCGAGCCCGGTTCACTCCCCTTTTCGACCCCGCTTTTTCAGGTTTCCCGGTTTTTCTGTTCATTTTGTGAGCAGATTGAAAGGTGTTCGTGATTCCTGCCTTAATATTGGGCATAATCGTGATCAGAATGGATTTCAGACCCCTCCAGGTGATCTTTAAACCCCCTCTTCCTCTGTATGTAGTTAAAATCATTTGGTAATACGTGATTTCAAACTCATCCAAAATACAGGTGTATTTTGATCGCCTGGGGAGGGGGAATCAGAGAAATCCGGGGACGTGATGAAAAAGAGGGCAATGTTGCATATCCTATATTCAGCAACACACACAAAAACACTGTTGTTGTATAGAATTTATAACGTAACACTGAAATTGTTGTGTTGATGAATGCTGTGGTTTCGCTTTGACACATTTTTGAACAAAAAGTCCCTTCCGTGAGCGCTCCGCGCCGGGCACAATCGGAAAATCGAAACCGGGAGGGCCCAGCAGCATGGATGATCGCGCAAAAAATAAACAGAAAACCCAGGGGCAGGGGGCCTCCGCGGCGGAAAAGGGGACCGATGGCCGTTATGCTCTGGCCCTGCGGGCCATCAAAATCCTGGAGGAGGCTGGCTACGAAGCCCGGCTGGCGGGCGGCTGCGTGCGGGACCGTCTGCTCGGCATTCAGCCGAAGGATTATGATGTCGCCACCACCGCCGTCCCCAATCAGATTTGCACAGTTTTTAAACAGAAAAACATCAAGGTCGTCCCCACCGGCATCGACCATGGAACAATTACGGTCGTCATGGCGGGACAGGGCATGGAAGTCACCAGCCTGAGACGGGATGTCTCCACCGATGGAAGGCGCGCCACGGTTGCTTTTGGCAGCACCTTCGAAGAGGATGCCGAACGGCGGGACTTCACCTTCAATGCCATGTATGAGGACGCCCAGGGGCGTATCTACGATTATTTTGGCGGGCAGGAGGACCTGAAGCAGGGCCGCCTGCGTTTTGTGGGAGAGGCCGAGCAAAGAATCCGTGAGGATTACCTCCGCATCCTGCGCATGTTTCGCTTCTGGTCCCGCTTTGGCTTTCAGCCTGATGCCGCAACCCTTGAGGCCTGTCGCACCGAAGGGCAGGGCTTGCGCATCGTGAGCCAGGAACGGATTACGAACGAACTCTTGGAAACCCTGGGAGGCGATCACGTCGGTCCGCCTTTGAAGGCCATGGCGGAGACCGGAATCCTGGAGCTGGTGCTGGGCGTCCGGGAACTTCCCGAGACCCTGCTGAACACGCTGGATGCCTTACAAATAAGCAGAAAAGAGGAGAGGGGACCGGCCCGGCTGGGCCTGATCCTGATGCAGCGCTTGGGTCGGGATGCAAAACTCCTGGAAGAAGCCATGCAAAACCTGCGTTTATCGCGCAGTGTTCAGCAAAAGGTTCTCCTTTCCCTCTTTGTTCCGCTGGATCAACTCGGTCAGGATCCGGGGGTCTGGATGGAACACATCGATCTTTGGGAAGCCCAGGGGGCATCCTTCCTGGAAACCCTGCTTCCGCTATGGCGTGTGATGTATCCCGATCAAAAAGCGGTATTGGATCAGCTGGAGGGAATCGAATCCCGGTTCGGCCATCGACGCCGAAGCAAGGTTCCTTTGGACGGGCAGGCTCTGATCACCCAGTGCGGCGTGAAAGCAGGACCGGAACTGGGGCTTCTCCTTCAGGACCTGAAAAAACGCTGGCGTCTGGGTGAGTGGCAGACTCCGGAAGAGGGCCTGCAGCTCGCCCGCCAACTCATCAGCGAGCCAAGGGAGAAGCCGTCCTCTCCCTGACAAGGAGTTGGAATTAAAAATCGGTTCGGAGGTTCGCGTAGATCGAGGTCACCTTGTCCTTGGTACTGGGGACTTCACCCGTTAGCATTCCTGCAGCGTAATCAGGCTTGGAATCCATCAGCCCTAAGCGCAACTTGATGTTGGCGTTAATGGGCTGGGTATAAAAGATGTGGCTGCCCTTGCCGCGCTGGACGTAAAAACCTATGGGGTCGCGGTTGGAAGCTTCGAACTGCAGAGAATTCTTGTCAGCGTCATAAATCTCATAACCAATCAAAGGATGATTCATGGACTTCACGGGCAGAGTATAGGTCAGACCCGTGAGATTGATGGCGCCTTCCACCGTCGCATCCGGTTTCGCGGCACCGATGCCATAGGTCACACCCGGAGCGACGGTCACGCCGCCCTCGTTGACAACTTTGGTTTTCGCATAGGACTCATAAACGGTCAGGCCGAGGGACGCAATGTCCTTCACTTCCACATAGAGGGCGTTGATTGAGTAATCAATCTTCCAGCCGGGCATCATTTTAAAATCTTTGAACTGAAAACCCTGATAGATGGCCGTGATGTTTTGCGCCAGGCCGGATCCATCCCAGCTATAGTCCAGCATCCACGACGTCAAGGGGGTGGTGCTGGATTTGAAGGTTCCTGTGCCGACGCCTCCCACTTCAATCTCGGAAGGAGTAAAGACGTCGACACCCGTGGCTCCATTCGTAACATCAATATGGGATAACGGAGTGTAGACGAGACGGGCCGAGAGCTGCTGTGTGGCGCTGCCCAACGGAATATTGTAGGTTAAAGCGTAGCCGTCCAGCGACGAGGAATAGACCTGACGTGGATAGGAACCCTGACGGGAGAGACCATCCCAAAGATGTCCGGGAGGTCCATCCAGAGTCGGCAGCCGTCCCGCGGAGAACGTCAGCCCATCCAGGATTCCGTAATTGATGAAGAGGCGTTCCACGCGCAACTCGTTATTGGCATAAGGACGTCCCAGGCTGCCCGTGGTCCCCGACAGTTTGCCAAAATTATTGAACACACTGGAATAGGCAAAACGTCCAAAGATCGAGACGTTCGGCAGCGGCTGGGATTTGAAATCAATCCCTGCCAGATTTCGGCTCAGGTTCATTCTGGTCTTGTCGCCGCCTTCAGGTTTGAAAGTCACCTGATCATAGCGCGTTTCAAAGAAACCGTTCCAGCTTAAGGTATTGGCATAACTCTGATACTCCAGAGCTTCCACACGCCTGGCAAGATCGTCTTCCGCTGCCAGGGCCATGCTGCCAGGAACCGTGCACAAAGTTAGGAGGAGAAACTGCTTCATGAACATTCTTCCTTTATGGATTAACCACCAATGTTACTGCCTTGCTTCTTGCATGTGACCTTGCAACCTTCGCCAACATCAACCGTGGAACTGATGCACAGCGTGAACTGCACAATCGTTCCTGTCCGGCCGGGAGTGGCCAGCGCTTCCGCTTTGTCCTTGGGAAGTTTGCATTGATCCATCACCGCCTTGGCCAGATCCTCCTTGGGATCGGCCGTAGCAGTTGAGCTGATTGAGCTGAGAAGCCAGCTCAAACCAACCACGACTTGACACCACTTCATGAAATACCTCCGATAGGAAATAAGACAAACCGGTCCCAAGCCGTTCACAAAGAACAGCCTCACGAAACGGTGAATGCATTGAAACGCAAGCGATTCCGGTAATATTTATGCTGTATTAAATTATAAAATCTTATGACAGCGACATGATGCGGCGCAAGCAAACCCTGGCTTGATTTGCGTGAAGTTTTCGTCACAGCGTTGGAAGGCGAACTCTCAAGGACTTTTTGTAAGGAACCGGCAGGCCAGGCTCTGCTTTGTCTGCGTCTGGGTCTTAACTTGTAAAACAATGGTAAAACCTGCGTGCAACACATGGGAAACACTGATGTCCTGCCCTATACTGACCGAAGAGAGAAGAAGACTCAGTGCTGGAAGGAGATCATCTATGCAAGTCGCCGCACAACAAATAGGGCAGACACAAACCGGGCCGACGACAGAGGCCACGAGCAGACAAATCGATTGGGTAGGGTCCATTCCCTTTATCCTGATGCATATCGCCGCCTTGTGCGCGTTTTTCTGGGAATTCAATAGCCAGATATTTTGGCTTGTGTTCGCTTCCTATTATGTCCGCATGATTGCCGTTACGGCCGGTTATCATCGGTATTTTTCTCACCGAACCTATAAGACCTCACGGGTTATGCAATTCATTATCGCCTTCATGGCCCAAACTTCGGCTCAGAAGGGTGCCCTCTGGTGGGCCGCGAATCACCGCCACCATCATAAGCATTCGGACAAGGAGGAGGACCTCCATTCCCCTGAGAAGCATGGTTTCTGGTGGGCTCAGGTGGGTTGGATCATGAGTCCCTGTTCGGTCCCTACGCAATGGAAATGGATCCAGGACTTTGCCAAGTATCCGGAGCTGGTCTGGCTGAACAAGTATCATCTTGTACCCCCAACGATCTATGCCGTGGCGCTTTGGTTGATCTTTGGTTGGGCTGGCCTCTTCTGGGGCTTCTTCTTCTCGACGATGCTTCTTTTTCACGGAACCTTTGTGATCAACTCCCTGACTCATATGTTCGGACGCATCCGTTACCGTTCGGGTGATGGCAGTCGCAACAGTTTCCTCCTGGCTTTGATTACCTGTGGTGAAGGCTGGCATAACAATCATCACTACTACCAAGCGACTGCCAACCAGGGCTGGTTCTGGTGGGAGATAGACCTTTCGTATTACACACTGAAAGTCGCTTCCTGGCTGGGATTGGTTTGGGACCTTCGGAAGCCACCCGCCCATATCAAGGCCAAGACCATTGCCGCGGAAAGCAAGCCCGCAGCGGCCTGAAGGCTGCAGCGCGGTCGTTCGTTCGTCAAGAATTCTCAAGTTTTCGCGCTCGGGACTGCTCGGAAAGAAAACGCCGCTCGATGTTGCATCGAGCGGCTTTATTTTTGTTCAATCAGGCCAGCAGCGGCAAACGTCACGCACAGCTCATGCCGCAATTGACTTCCCGCCGATCTTTACTTTATAAACAAACAACTTTTCAAATTTGCACCAATCTTATGAGGAGTCTAAGGTGGGTAGACGTTTGTTGCGATCTCATCGCTTGGCGTTCGCTGTCTCAGGCGGACTGGCTACGGGAACCTTGCTCATGCCGATGGCACGCGCTCAGGAGCCGGAACCGGTCACCAAAGAGGCGGATTCCACAGCGGTCGAGAAAAAGGCTGATAAAAGGTCCGAGCGTATCCAGGTTACAGGCTCCCGCATCAAGCGTGTCGATGTGGAAGGCGTATCCTCTGTCATCCAAATCGATAGTGAAGCCATTCAGAAGTCGGGCGTGTCCTCGGTTTCGGAACTGATGCAGAACCTGTCGGTTTCCATTGACGGCTCCTACAGCAGCTATTCGGTCGAAGATAAACGCGGCACGGTCATGAACGTGAACCTGCGCGGTCTTGGCCCGGAGAACACTCTGGTTCTCCTCGACGGACGGCGCCTGCCGGATGAAGGCGGCGAAGGTATCGTCGACCTTTCCGTGATTCCTGTCGCCGCGATCGAGCGCATCGAAGTGCTGAAGGATTCCGCTTCGGCCATCTATGGTTCCGATGCCACCGGTGGCGTGGTCAACATCATCACCAAAAAGGACTTTGAAGGCAGCGCAGTTTTTGCCCGTGCCAGCCAGCCCCAGGCAGGTGACGGCGGTGTCGGCACTCAATTTTCCTATACCTCCGGCGTGTCCCGGGATAACTACCGCAATCTCACCGTACTGGATTACCAGCATCGGGAGCCGATTTATTACCGCGATCGGGAGTGGACCGAGCGCGGTTTGAGTATCTATGCTTTCCCCGCCAACCTTCAGACGGTTGGACTTCCGCTGCAGGCGCATCCCAACTGTGCCGATAATCCCGATAAACTGTCGGAAGAGGGTCGGACCCTCTGCGCCTATAACTATGGCGAGACCAGCGCGTTCTCATCCGAGTTCACGCAGATCAGTTTCCTCAACAACTTTGAGTATCGCCTCAACGATAACATCAGTCTCTTTTCGAATATCCGGGCCAATCGCAACACCAACCTTTGGAACCAGGCGCCCAATGCGGGTGAGTTCACCATTCCTCAAGCCATTGCCGCGGCTCGCATGGATGAACTGAAGCTCGCGCAGTTGGGCCTGACCACCGTGGAAGGCAATGTCGACGTTTATTATCGCGGTGTGCCCTGGGGCCTTCGTCGCTTTGAAGAGGAAAACACCGTCATGGGCGGTAACCTCGGTGTGCGCGGGGAAATCGGTGATAGCTGGCAATGGGAAGCGGTGGTGGGCCGCACCGAAGGCAAGAAGGATCAGGTGAACCCCACCGGGTACATGCTGAAAAGTGAGCTCGTGGCTGCGGTGGCGACTGGAGAATTCAATCCTTTCGAAACCAATCTCGCCGATCCCGGTCTGGCAGCTGTGGTCAACCGTGCGGCTTATCAGCCTTTCGTCATCACCGAAACGCAGATGATAACTTACGATGCCAACACCTCGGGCGAACTCTTCGATCTGCCCGGCGGAACTGCGGCTCTGGCTGTGGGTGTCAACCGCATTGAGCAGGATTACCGAAAACTCATTGATGCCCAATCCGAAAACGACAACGTCTTCGGTATCGTGAATGATCAGGGTGATCAAGGCGAACGTCAGGTCAATGCGGTTTATGCCGAGGTCAGCCTGCCTGTGCTCAAGGAAGTGGAATTGCAAGCCGCTGTGCGTCATGACCAGTACAGCGACTTTGGTGGCACCACCAATCCCAAGTTCGGTTTCAAATATCGTCCGATCGATCGCCTTCTGTTCCGCGGCAGCGCGGCCACAGGTTTCAAAGCGCCCAGTCTGCGTCAGATCTATAAGGGCAAGTCCGTGGCCCTGAATAACCTGAACGATACGATCCTTTACGCGGGTCAGGACGAAATCCCCCTCACGACCGAAGTGGAAATCGAGACCGAGGGGAATCGGGACCTGCAGGAGGAAACCTCGCTGTCCTATAGCTTTGGTGTCGTGGCCGATCCTTTCGAGGGTTTTTCGGTCGGAGCTGACTACTGGTACATTCAAATTGATGACATCGTCCAGGACATGGATGCCCAAAGGGTGGTGGATGCCATTGCCAGCGGCCAGACCATTGAAGGTGTCCAGGTGATTCGCGCGGGGAACGATCCCAACGGACGTTTGGAACGCCTCGTTCTCCCCACCAGGAACCTGGGAGAATCGGAAAACTCCGGTATTGATACCATGGCCGAATATCGCTTCCGTGCTGGAGCCACCCGGGCTTCCATCGGTACGGAATACTCCAGGAAATTCTATACCCGCCTGGTTCCATTCCCTGGCCAACCCCAGGTGGATGTGCTGGGAGAGCGCGGAAAACCTGCCTGGCGGATGGTCAACACCGGAACCGTGGCCTTTGGCAATCAAGCCTTCCTCGTGCGCAATAACATCATTGCCAAGCAGGAATCGGCTCTTGATCCCAATCTCGACATTGGAAGCTTCACCACATACGACGCTCAGTATTCCTGGGCCCATCCCTGGAACGGTTCGATTGCGCTCGGTGCCTTGAACGTATTCGACACGGACTTCCCTCGGGATGAAAGTCAACGCGCGGGCGACGATACCCGCGTAAAGGAACTCTACTCACCTGATGGTCGCGTACTTTACGTGAACCTGAACCAGGTGTTCTAAAGATTCCTGGACATACGGGGGTCGGCTCAGGCCGGCCCCTTTTTAATTGACTGAAAAATTACCGTATTTTCCCCTGTGTTTTCAACGGGCGGCAAGATCGCCTTAAGCCTCCCCTTTATTTTGTCCGAGAGAGAAGGGAAAAATCACTCAGGGGATCACCTTGGTTAGGTTTCATATATTTATAGGCACCCTTCTCGCTGGCACGATGTTGAACCTTGGCTGTCATCCACAAAGGACAGACGCGCCAGGGGACCTGCCGGCCATCTTCCCTCATGCGGCGCGCGCTTTGGGACCGTTTTCCATTCATCTGGAAACAAGTCGTGATACCAACGTGTTATCGGAAGCCCGCATGAAAGTGGAACAGAGTTCCGCAGGGAAACATGTGACCGTGCAGTTGAAGATGATTCCCAGTCGGGAGCAGGTGACTTTGAGCTTCGTGCATCAGAGTCAGGCTCAGACAGGGAAGACCGCGGATCAACCCTTCGACCCATCCCGCTGCATGCCCTTGGCTACGGACTCCATGCTTTCGCTGCCCGAACAGCAAACGGCGCCGCTTCAAGATACGGCTGCCCTCTTGCATATTCCCCTGCCCCGCTCGATTCGCGATGCCAAGGACATTCAAGTCTCCGGCGTCGGTCATACGTGGGCCATTGCCCAGGACGCCCTGGTCTGGCATTCCAGCCACGAAACGCAGCATATCGCCTTGAGCTGGACGCGGGAGAATGTGCCCCAGATTCGCTATCCCTTGAAATCAGCGCAGCCACCGCAAAATCTCCGGGCCCGGCGGGTCGAGCAGGGGCAGGAAGTCAACATTCCGGTGCAATGGCAGGATGGTTTCGTCTGGATTCAGTCCGAGGATGTGAGGCCTGGTGCCTGGCTGGAACTTCGCTATGATCTTCCCGGCCAGGACGCAACCTTCACGTTGCCGCAAATGCCGGTCTTTGGAAACATGAACCTTCTGGCTTTACAGGTCAATTGCCCGCGTGAGTCCTTTCTTTTGGAACGTTCGGAACTCAGCTGGTCCTGTCCGCCAGCCCAGGGATCCTTATGGGCCACGTCCTATTCCTATAATCATGTGAACGGCGCCTGGAATTTCGCCGACTGGCCGGAACTGGAACATCAGGCGCCTGCATCCGTAGCAGCGTACTGGGATGCCGGGGAAAAACTGGAAGTGGAATCCCACGGGCGGAGTCATGTTCTGCCGAATATTCCAGCCGAAGCGTCCCGCCTCTGTCTGCACGCGACCTGGTCGTCAGACCCTTCGCACTAAACCATGCCCATGACCTTCAGGCAAATGAAGTTCCGCACGACCTGCATGCCATGGGCTATCCTCGGTCACGCGTTCTTTAAAAAAGAACGGTGTATCGAGATCTGCATAACTGATGGCCTCGGTCGCACAGGCAATTTGCAGCGATAATCCCATCGCCACTTCACTCTCCAGCATGCCACCGATCATCAAAGGACAGCCCGAACGCTGAGCCAGCGCGATGATGCGCAACGATTCCTCGATTCCGGATTTCATGATCTTGATGTTCACAACCGGTTTCACCCCAAGCTCCAGAAGACGCCAAAGATCCTTCGACGTCCGGACGGTTTCATCCGCGCAGATGGGGATCGGCAGCTTCTGCGAGAGGCCGGCGAGCCCGGAAAAGTCATCATCCGGCAGCGGCTGCTCAAAAAACAAGGGATGGATATTCATGCTCTGCAAACGCTGAACCAGGGTCACGGCATTGGCTGCGGAAAAACCCTGGTTGCCGTCCAGGATATACCGGGTGGCGGCCGGAACCAGCTGGGTCAGCGCCCGAATCATGGCGAGGTCCTGTTCGATCTGCCCCGAGACTTTGACTTTGATCGTAGGAAAGTCAAAATTGCGATAAATATCCCAGAAGGCACTGATAGCGTGCGGCTCCATGATCGGCAGAGTGATGTCCGTGACGAGCCGGGACTGCCGTCCGCTGCCCCAAAGCCTGGTGAGCGGCTTCTCCAATTCCCGCGCATGCAGGTCCCACAGCGCGCCTTCCACGCCGACGAATCCCGTGATCGACTGGGTAACGGCCTCCTGCTTGAGGCGGCGCAGCCGCTCCAGGGCTTTCTGCGTGGTGCAACCGTGAATTTCATCCAGGAGCCCGCGCGCGACGTCTGCCGCCGTGGTCATGGTATCGTGGGTCAGGGTTGGGAAGGGAGCGCACTCGCCCAGGCCGACCAGACCATCTTCATTTTTGACTTCCACCAGAACAATCCCGGCGGCAGACATACTTTCCCGTGAGATAGTAAAGGGCACATGAATCGGAATTTCCAAAGGGTAAAGACTGCTGGAAACAACTGCAGGATGAACAGCATGTTCAGGGGGCACCGAAATCTCCGTTATTCATTCACAATCCAATTTATTTTCCCACGTTGCCCGAAAAGCTTCCAGCGGGATCTTGCCCCCTGCTCATGCCTTCGTTTCAATGACCCGGCGTGGAATGCCGCTCATGGTCAAGCATGCTGTCCAGCACTTCACCGGCCAGGGCATGATCGCGGACGTGGCCCGAAAGATCGGAAAGCGTGAGGATACCCACCAATCTCTTGTCACGATTCAGTACGACCAAACGACGAATCTGCTTCACTTGCATCAGGCGGGCCGCTTCCAGCTCATCCTGGTCCTCAAAGATGTACACAATATCACGGCTCATGACATCGCGTACGGGCGTGTTATCAGGATTGAGACCCTGCGCGATCGCCCTGGTGGCAATATCACGATCGGTGACGGCACCTAGAATTTTTTCACCATCGGTCACGGGAATAAAACCAATATCGCTGTCACGCATGATCTCACAGGCTTTGCGCACGTCGGTTTCCGGACTGATCAGGACAGTTTCCTGGGTCATCATTTCAGAGATCTTCATCGAATGATTCCTCCAATTCAAATGAAACCAAGTCCTGGTCTTTCATAGCAACAAAACGCGAACCCGTATCTGGCTTATATTATGTAAGACAGTTAAGCATATGGTGCACCCCATTTTGGAGAGCTAAATGTGGTGGCAGCCTTACGTGTTTTAAGCCGGCTGCATCTCATTTATCATGGAGATACCCGAGAGGAGCCCAGCATGACGAAAACACGGCAGCCTTTGATCCTGGTTGTTGAGGATGACGACGCCTGCAGGGATCTCATGGAGGAGATCCTCACCATGAATGGGTATGCGGTGCGCGTGGCTTGCAATGGCTTGGAAGCTTTGAAAACGCTGGAATTGGAGCAACCGGATCTCATTCTGCTCGACGTGAAGATGCCTGTGATGAACGGCTGGGAATTCAGTCGCCGGATGAGAGCGGAACAAAGACCTCACGTGACCACGATGATCGTCTCCGCGGCGGAAGACATTCAGGCGCGCGCTCAGGAAATCGGAGCCGACAACTGGCTGGAAAAGCCTTTCGAACTGGAGAACCTGCTCGCCAAGGTCGAGCTCATGCTCAAGAGAGTTTGATCCTATTCGGGAACCAGAATGGAAGGGGTTTCATCAAAACGCCGACTGGCCCGTTCCACGATACGCTGTGCCACAGCACGAGCCTGACCGGGTTCGCAGATACCCACGATCGATCCCCCAAAGCCACCGCCCGTGAGTCTGGCGCCGAAAACCTGCGGCTCGCGCATCGATTCCTCAACAAGAATATCGATCTCCTGAACGGAAACTTCATAGTCATCGCGCATCGAGGCATGCGACGCCTGCATCAGTCGTCCGAGTTCCTTCATATCACCCTTCTGCAGAGCCTGCACAGCATCCAGGACCCTCTGGTTTTCGGTCACCACATGCCGGGCCCGCTTCTGATAAAGTTCCGGCAGCTGGGACAGACGATCAGAGCTCTCGACATCGCGCAGTTGTTTTACGCCCAGAAGATGACAGGCCTCTTCGCATTCGGAACGCCGGCTGTTGTAACCTCCGCCTTCCATCAGACGATGCCGCACGCCCGAGTTGATGACGAAAAGATCCATCCTGTCCCAGGGCAGGGCGATGAGCCGCGAACTCAAATCGCGCGTGTCTAAAAACAAGGCATGCTCCTGATCCCCGAGGCTGATGGCCATTTGATCCATGATGCCGACCCGTGCTCCGACAAATTCATTTTCCACCCGTTGGCAAAGGAGCGCGATCTGCACATCATTCAAATCCAACGAAAAGGCCTGACGAATGGCTCGTGAAAAAGCGACCAGCAGGGCGGCGCTGGACGAAAGTCCGGCTCCCATCGGCACATGCGAGCTGATCATCGCATCAAAACCCTGAATTTTTATGCCTTCACGTGCATAAAGCCAGGTGAGGCCCTGAACGTAATCCCCCCACCCGTCCTTCGCATGTTCCTCACCCAGAAGGAAATGAAAACGACGCAAGTTCCCATCCCGATCCATGGTCGCCAGTTGCACCTTGCTGTCACTCCGTGGCGCCAGATGCACAATGGTTTTCTGCGGGATCAGGGTCGGCAGGACAAAGCCACCGTTGTAATCGGTATGTTCGCCGATGAGATTCACGCGGCCAGGAGCCTCTGCCATGCACGCGGGAGGACGCTCATAGAGCTTTTGAAAGGCTGTTTTCATAGTTTCACCAGAAAGTCAGGACGTTTCCGATCCGCAAACTCAAATGTCGGCCAACGCGGATCGACCGTGAGAATATCCGTCTGTGAACCACGAATCAGGATCGTATCTTCAATCTTGCCGCCTTTGACGCTCGGATTCCAGGCCAGGGCTGTGTTATCCGTGATTGGATCCGTGCTTTGCGGTGACACCAGCTCCTCGCGGGACAGATACCCGGTGGGGCCACCCTGATGATGACGCGAAGGCTCATCCGCATAGCCCATGCTTTCATAACTCGCGACCATCTTTTCATAGATCTTGCTTAACGGCACACCCGGGCGGCTGGCCTGCCAGGCGACAGCTTCCACCTGGGCCAGATCGAGTTTGCGACGTTCATCATCCTTGTCAGGCTTGCGGAAATAAACAAAGCGGGTGAGGTTTGCATAAAGTCCATGGCGTCGCGCGCAGAACACCAGCATCGCCCGACTGCCAAGTTTTTCGCGAGTGGCGACCGGATGCCGATAACGCGGCAAGCGATTTTCACCGCCGGCTATGGTCAAGGCAGGGTGAATCCCGCGTTTCCAAAGGGCTGAAGCCCCGTACGCAACCAGTTCATGTTCGGTCCAGTCCGGTGTCGCCGCTTCCAGCGTCTCAGTCATCGCTTCGGCAGCTTCAAGACAGAGCAGCCGATAGCGATCCTGTTCCTCGGGCATCAGCTCACGTCGCAAAAGCCAGAGATCGCGTGGCAGCGCATACTCCACGCCGCGCGGCCGATCGCTGGCCAAAAGCCCTCCACGGGTTTGATCCAGAATAAAGGCTTTGCGTGAGAAGGGGTCCTGCCAGGGCGCACTCCACACCAGATAGGGCGAAACCGCCTCTTCATTCAGAAAGCGTTCCGCTTCGATGGAATCGGTTAAAATATAAGCATCACGCAGGGTCACCAGAACTTCGGCGACACCGGTTTCCGCAGCGAGCAGAACCGCATTGCAAGCGCCGCCCGTCGCCCAGGCAAACCAATCCGTGCCCCGCAAAAGAAAGCCCGCCATGCCCTGCTTGGCCAGGATCTGGCGCATGGTGGCGAGTTTTTGATCTATCTCATTCAAAAGACACCTCCACCCCCTGCAGCTCCCGGGCCTTCTCCTCCGGCAGGCTATCACTGGCGAACAGGCCCGCGCCGAGTTCCGTTCCTGCCAGAAACTTGAGCCGATCCGAGCTGCGATAAGGAGGACTGAATTCCAGATAAAAATGCGCTTCGGGGTGATCACGCCCATCCGTGGGCGCCTGATGCATGAGCATCAAATAGGGAAAGGGTCGCGACCAGAGCGCATCATATTTCAAAAGAACAGTTTTCAAAGCTCGGGCCAAATCAACCCGTTCATGGTCCTCCATACGATCCATGGTGGGCACCGGACGTTTTGGAGCCACCCAAACCTCATAAGGATAACGGGCGCAGACCGGAACAAATGCCAGCGCATGGGGTCCTTCATAGAGGATGCGAATGCGATCACGCATTTCCCGCGCGATAAAGTCAGCCATCAGGCCGACACCATGTTTTTCAAAGTAGAGCTGTTGCTGGGCGAGCTCGCGGGCCGGGACAGGCGGCACAAAGGGGTAAGCATAGATCTGCCCGTGCGGATGGTGCAGCGTTACGCCCACCTCCACACCGCGGTTTTCAAAAGGCATCACATATTGGATCTGATCCTTTTGCCCAATTTCACGGGTGCGATCCCCCCAGACCTCGAAGAGCAGCACGATATGATCCAGCGGCAGCCGTCCCAGGGTCATGGTGGGATCCTTGGTAAAGACCACGACTTCACAAACGCCAAGCGCTGGAAAGGTTTCCACCCCCGAAATGGTGGGAGGCGGCACAGCCTTTTCGCTCAGCGTGGGAAACATGTTTTCAAACACGGCAACATCATAGTCGCCTTGTGGCAGCTCGGTGGGAAACTCAGGTGAGGACATGGGAGCCAAGGGATTGAATTCCTTCGGCGGCAGAAACGTCCGATTCTGCCGATGCCGTGCATAAGCCACCCACTCACCCCGCAAGGGATGCCAACGCATGTGCGATCCTTCCAGCGACACGGGGTTCAGCTGGGGGCTGGGCGCCACAATGTTGGCATCGATAGGACGCCGACTGTAGAGATAAAGTACGCGGCCATCGGGTTTTGTGAAGCGGCTCTTGTACAACATATCATTCGCATCCCATGTGATGTGGATCGTTCCCGGCATCTTCCAGCGTGACTTCCGTACGATCGCGTTGGAAGCCCCGCGTAACCAATGCCAGAGTTTCCATATCGATCTTGGGTGTACGGTCTGCAAAGAGTAGACCGTTGGCCTCCTGGAAAGTGTCGGTGAACTGGGTGTAGCAGAATCCGCGGAAGATCTTCAGCTGGTGAACCACACTCAGCAGTTCCGTATACTGTTTTTTAAAGTCGTCCGCGGTGCAACTGACCGCATAGCCCCAGGCATTGCTGGTGCCTGGCTTATCTTTCGTGTAAGCGATGCCGCCGAATTCTGTCAGCATGATAGGCTGGTTCTGGCTGCTGTATCCCTCAAGGGTGATCATGCGTCCAGCGGGGCTGCGGCGATTCAGGATTTCGTTCATGGAAATCGCTGGATCGTAGCGTTCCCTGAAGACTTCGGGATGATTGTCATAATCATGGATCCCGATGATGTCGGTGGCTGTACTTTCCCAACCATCATTGCCGATAACGGGCCGCGAAGGATCCAGCGTTTTCGTCAGATGATAAAGGGCCTGCACACAGCTGCGATGCGAGGCTTTTTCCGCCAGATCAGGGACGCCCCAGGACTCATTGAAAGGCACCCAGGTTACGATACAAGGATGGCTGTAGTCGCGATCAATGGCTTCGAGCCACTCCCGCGCGATGCGTTCCACGCCTTCATGCGTAAAGCGATACGCGCTGGGCATTTCCTCCCAGACCAACAGGCCGAGAACGTCCGCCCAGAACAAAAACCGGGGATCTTCAATCTTCTGGTGCTTTCGCACTCCATTGAAGCCCATGGCTTTGACCAGTTCGATATCGCGCTTCAAAGCCTGATCATCAGGTGCAGTCAGGAAACTCTCCGGCCAATAACCTTGATCGAGCACCAGCCGCAGATAATAGGGACGACCGTTCAGCATGAAGTCGCCATGCTGGATGGAAACTGAACGCAGCGCCGTATAGGAATGCATGCGATCGATGCATTCGTTGTTGCACATGAGTTCGATTTGGGCCTGGATCAGCGTCGGCTCCTCCGGATTCCAAAGGATTTCGTTGCGAAAATCATCCACGCCCGGGTCGGAAAGAGCGATCCTGCGGTGCACTTCACCCAGGATCACCTGGTAGCAATCATTGACCAGAACCTGTTCGCCCAAGGTCAGTCGCAAGCGGATCTCAAGGTTTTTATGATTCAGCTGACCTTCCACAAAGGCTTCGAATCCAATCTCCCAGCGCTCCAGGTGAGGCGTCCAACGCACGCGACTGATATACGTTTCAGGGACAGGCTCGAGCCACACTGTTTGCCAAATACCTGTCGTGCGCGGATACCAGATGCTGTGGGGTTCCAGCTGCCAATCCTGTTTGCCACGAGGTTTGGCCAGATCGTGGGGATTGTCCTCGGCCTTCACGGTGAGGACCTGCGGCCCATCAGACCTTAAGGCATGGGTAATATCAAAGCGAAAGGGCGTATGACCGCCCTCATGCATGCCAATATAATGCTGGTTCACCCACACATGGGCGATGTAATCCACCGCTCCGAAATGGAGGATGAGGTGCTCCTTGTTATTGAGGGGAAGTTCGAATTCGCGCTGATACCAGCAGACGGAATGAAATCCCGTGTCCCGGATTCCACTGCGTTCCGTTTCGGGAGCAAATGGAACTTCAATCACATGGTCCCACTGCAGCACATCGGACGGCTGCCGATACTTTTGCTCGTCATCAAAACAAAACTTCCAAGGCCCATTCAGTGAGTGCCAGTGCTTTCTGCAGAACTGAGGCCTTGGATGAGATTGATGCAGATCCAAGTCCAGCGACGTTCTGTACTTCTCCTTCATACTCTGCCCACCATGTGAAAGAAGAAAAATCTACGTTCTCTGGAGAACTGCCAGACATCCAGCGAAAAGATAACACAATGTAAATTGCCAAAACAATAGGACCGCATACGCGGGGCTCTGAACAACTGTATGATCCCCAGGAGTCAATGGGTGAAGATTATGCGTTCCTGAGACCATACTGATTCTGTTACGTCACTTCAGCGAATATTGAGTCCGTTGGGTTTGCTCACCTCGGTACAGCTATTGCAATGATAGTGCCTGTAGCGAGGAGTGAACGATGAAAAAATTTCAGATGGCTTTTCCAAACAGCAGTTCCCCCGATCTCATTTGTTTTTCGCATCTCCGCTGGAACTTTGTTTTTCAGCGTCCCCAGCATTTGATGAGCCGCGTTGCCAAAGAGGGGCGCGTTTTCTTTTTTGAAGAACCGATTATGGATGACAGTGCAGTGCCCAGCCTGCAGGTCAGAGAGGAAGCCGACAATATCTTTGTAGCCACTCCTCATTTGCCTCAGGGATACGGCGAAATGGAAACCAATCTCTGGATGAAGAAATTTCTGAACGAGATGATCAACGACCATGGCATCATCCGCTACATGACCTGGTACTACAGTCCGATGCATCTCAAGCATTCTCATCATCTAAGGCCGGTCGTCAGCATCTATGATTGCATGGATCAGCTGTCCAACTTCAAGGGCGCACCCCAGGAGCTGCCTTTGTTGGAACAGAGTCTTTTGAATCGAGTGGACCTCGTGTTTACCGGCGGATTCAGCCTCTTCAATGCCAAACGGCATTTGCATCAAAGAGTGTATCCCTTTCCCAGCAGTGTTGACGTTGCCCATTTTGCGAAGGCTCGGCAGCTGACTCAGGATCCTTCGGATCAGGCAGCCATCCCGCACCCGCGTCTGGGCTATATTGGGGTGATCGATGAGCGGATTGATTTGGAGCTTCTGGATCAGATCGCTGTAAAACGCCCTGAATGGCAGATTATAATGGTGGGACCCGTTGTCAAAATCGATCCCGCCACGCTTCCGCGTCGACCCAATATTCATTTTTTGGGCGGCACCCGTTGTCAAAATCGATCCCGCCACGCTTCCGCGTCGACCCAATATTCATTTTTTGGGCGGCAAAACTTATGATGAACTGCCTCATTATCTCGCAGGCTGGGACATTGCATTTCTGCCCTTTGCGCGAAACGAGGCGACCCGTTACATCAGTCCGACCAAGACGCCCGAATATCTGGCGGCCGGACGCCGCGTGATTTCCACGTCCATCCGTGATGTCGTGCATCCTTATGGTGTGAAGAATCTCGTAGCGATCGCTGATGATGCGGACACTTTTATTATTCGAGCGGAAGCTCTGCTGGCCGATGGCGCCGGTTATGATGCCTGGCTGAGCAGAGTGGATAAGTTCCTTACGGATATCTCCTGGGAAAAAACTTTCGCGGCCATGTGGAAACTGGTGAATGATCAGTTTGTCGTGAAGGATGTCATGGTCACCAGCACAGTGTATGGCACCCAGGCCTGATTATTCGGCCCAAATATTGACCCTTTGGAACCAGGTGCTCGCGCCGATCGAGTCGCAAAGCATCTCCAGTTCCGTGCGTCGCGCGCCACGCCAGGAAAGGTCCTGCACCTTCTCCTGGAGTGGCACATCTTCGCGTAGTGTCGCCAGCTGACGGTAAAGTCGGGCGTCCTCGCGATGCATTCTGAGACTGGCCGCCAGAGCCTCAGCCCCGCGGACTTTGACTGACCACTGGCTGGCCATATCAGGAATTTTCTCAAAGGAACCATAAACCGCCAGCAGCGTGGACGCTGACTTTGCGCCCCACTTGGGAACACCGGGAATGCCATCCGCCGTATCCCCCACCAAGGCCAGCCAGTCGGGAATGGAGGACGGCGCGACTCCAAATTTTGCGTGCACACCCTCTTCATCGATCTCAACATTCTTATGGCGATCGAACATCACCACCCTTTGTCCCTGGACGCACTGGGCCATATCCTTGTCAGGCGAGCAAATCAATACCTTGCTGACAGTTTTGGATTCGCGGCAGATCCGGGCACCGGTCGCGAGCGCATCATCCGCTTCAAAGGCGACCATGGGCCAGACAACGAGCCCAAGCGCATGAGCTGCACGTTCGGCCAGTTCGAATTGAGCATAAAGATCGGGGTCCATCCCCTCCCCTGTTTTATAGCCGGCAAATAGATCATTGCGGAAGGACTCGATCACATGATCAAACGCGATCGCCGCATGCGTAACAGCACCGGTCCTGAGAAACGACCAAAGACTGCTGAGGAGGCCGCGGGTGGCTCCCACTTCCCGACCGTCCGGCCCAACACTGCCAGGGGCTCCGTAATAAGCGCGGAAAAGTTCATAAGTTCCGTCGATCAGGTGAACCTGCATGCCCTGTCCTCACGAATGTTGTCCCAGTCTTCCATCATAAACCGGCAGCCGGCCAGCCCACGACGCCTCAGTCTTCCATCATAAACTGGCAGCCGAACCTCCGAAAGCTTGTGAGTATAAACAGCAGCTTGGATCACTTATTGCAGCAACAATGGCCGAGGGTAAAAGTTAGGTTCGCAACCATCGAGGGACTTCATGAGAAGCTTCGCTTTTTTTGTTTTGGCTGTTTGCGTAAGTCAACTGGCAAGCGCTTGCAAAACCCAGCCTTACGGCCCGTATCGTTTGCAGGCTCGCGCTCTGGATCGGGACAAAACCATCAATCGGAGCCTTGAGCAAAGTTTGGACGTTGCCTCATCTGATGACATCGAATCTCTGCCAGGTCTTGGGCTGGGACAGAGCAGCGATCGTCTCGGAAAATCAGCCTGGGCCACCGGCAAGTTCCGTGTATCCGCCAGCTGCCGCGACAGCTTTCAGCTCACTATCGAAGGTTTAACTATCCGAAACGTCACGAATTTTCAGCCCTTTGAAGGCTGCGTGGCGTTGGCAAGACAGATCGACAAACTCGAACTGCCCTCGGCCGATCCCATCGAGGATACGCCTGTCGGGGGTTTAAGGGTCACTTCCAGCTGTCGTGAGGAATATTTCACGCTGCGGGTGAGTGAAGGCAATGTGCATATTAGCAGCGATTATCTGGTTCCCAATCCCAAGGCTTGTCAGGAGCTGCGGAATCGGGTCAATGGCCTGAAGCTTTGAATCCGGCGCTGCTTCCCACGGAGCAGTCTCTTCTGTTCACGGCCTGAGGCTAAGCCCCCCGGGGCAGTCTCTTCTGTTCACGGCCTGAAGCCAACTGATAGTAAAGACAAGTGGCATCCTCATCATCCCGGACCTTAAAGTTCGAGCTGATGAGATCCACTTCCACAAATTCCTGCCGATGCCTCTCGGAAACCTGATCAAAGACCGGCTTATGCAGGATGATGATATCATCCCGATATTTCAGCCAGCGGAACAGGATATCCCGCATGCTCTCATACCGATGCGCGAGGATAATGCCGCGACCGAAAAGATCATAAACCTGCGCCCCCGACTCCGGATAAAAAGCCTCCACGGGCCCATAGGCGATGCCAATGGCACAATGAATACGCCCCGCAGCGCCCACCGCCTGAACATGCCGTCGAAAGATTTCCAAAAATTGATGGGCCAGCTCCACACTATGATCCGCGGCATTCTCATGGGGACAGCCGAAGGGAAAGCCTACACTGCAAAGAAACCCATCCCCCATTTCCTTGACCCGATAGGCATTGGCCACCAGGGGATCCGGCTGATAGTTCTGCATCATCAAATCTGAACAGTCGCGGAACACCGCGGACAGAAAACCCCGAGGATCGGCAATCTGCATCTTGCTGCTGGCCACCACATCAAACACGAGGATAAAGGCATTCTCTACGCCCACCGGCATGGTTCGCCCGAGCGGCAACCCTTCCCAGATCTGGTTCACCTGATGCGGATACACAATCGTCTTCAATTCCGCATAGGCATGCTGAATCTTCCTGCGAAGCCATTCCTGTTCCCGGTTGATCTTGAATCCAACCGTCATGGACAGGAGGACCATCTCGATATCCAGCGCGATCAACTGCGCACTGCTGATAACGGACAAGGGGAGGAATTTTCCGAAAACGCCCGGGAGCAGATGAATGATCGTACCAAGACCTGGCAGCACCGCGGTGACCAGAAGCAGGCGGGCTCCCGGCACTTTCTTCAGGCTCGCATGTATCCCAAGCGCAATGGTCAACGGCGCACAAAGGATAAGGACATTGATCAGGGCCAGCTGGGCCAGGACCATATCGGCGAAGGAATAAACCACCAGCACGGGACATAGGGCAAACATGCCACGCACGGGCCACTTCCAGGCCGGCATTTTCTCTCGGACTTCCAGCATATAATAAAGAAATAGCAAATACAGGAAAGAGGACGAAGCGTTGATCGGAATGAGAGACCAACGCGGCAGCTCGGGAACACCAAACTGCTGGGCCAGAACCTGATAGCGCCCTTCATAGTACAAAAGGACCGCGATGTTATAGGCTATGTAAATCACATGAGCCCGATGGCGCACGGACAGGGCCAACACAAAGTTATAAGCGATCAGCGCCAGGCATATCCCATAGGACAGGACGAGAATATGCCGCTCGGGGTCCTCGAACAACATCCCATGGGCCGATTTCAATTCAAGATTCACGGCCGCCAGCGAAAAGGTGTCCAGCCGAATCTCCAGATAGATCCGCAAAGGACCGGTCGGCAGCGGGTAAACATGAACCGTCCGTGGCAATCGTTCACCCGGTGTATGGATCCGCAAGGTTTCACGCGTCTCCGCATTCAGGACAAAAACCCGGGCAATGCTCGGATTGATCCCATACTCCGCGAGCAGATGGATTTCCTGCTCTGTGCGATTATCCACCTCGACCCGCACCCAGTAGTCCCCGGCCTGCGAATTTTGAGGAATGCCGAGCAGTGTGGGGCCGTTTTCATATTTCGTGAAGGCCGCATCGTGTTGCCCGGAAAGGATCGCCTCGTGAGTCCACTGGGTGCTGCGGTTATCCAGGGTATAAAATTTTGAGACATGAAGACGATGCGTGTCACTGGGAAAGACAATAGGCTCATAAGCAAAAGCCAGGGTGCTGGCTGCGCCGAGAATGAGGAACAGTATGAGCGCCAGAATCGGCATGGTCCCCTTACCTATCCGCTTGATTTTCAAGGGATCGGTACAAAGGGAACTTCACTTGAAATCCTGCCGGCGTCGGGTGGCGCGCTAGCTATAAATTACTATTATTATTTATTTTTTATCGCCGAACCGTTGCCCCAGCAGCTCGGTGGCCTTGTTCAGCTCCATGGCCGCTTCATGAAAGGCATCGTTCTTTCTCAGATTGGTACGATGGGCAAAGTTACCCTGCTGCAGCGCCTCGAAGTGCCGTTTGAACGCCACCATGGGCCCGACCATCCGATGCGTGTACCAGATGGAAATGGCGAGAACGATCAGGATATAGGCCCCGAGAGTCAGGTAAACCCAGGTTTGAATGCTCGACAGGTAACTGAGAATAATCGTCTGCACCTCCTCAGGTGCGTCCGTCATCTCAATGATAAAGCCGAACAGTTTGCCCAGGTGCACATAGACGATGCCGGCGATCAGTCCCGCAAACAGAAAGGACAGACTGATGCAGTAGGCTCCGATGCGGGTCTGCATGATCGGCTGCAAGAGAAAATTGGACAGACGACGCTTCAGTAGTTTCTCTCTGTAAAAACTCATGCCGGATCTCCTTCAGCTGCTGATCTGGAAAATGAGCGACAGCTCACCGATCATGCTTTCCTTGATGGGGAAGCTCAGAGCCATGAGCTTATAATAGAGGCACTCGAGGAAACGATCATCCTTGATTTGAGACTGCTTCACCTTAAGGCTACGGATGCTGTGGGTCTGATGCGACAGCAGCATCGTATAAGTGATGGTCCCTTGCGCGGGCGCCGTCCGCTCCAGAAAATCGGTATAGCAGGTGCGGATGTCCGGATCATTGCTTTGAAGGACGCCGATCACCTTGGGAGCATGGTGGTTCTGACGGAAAAGATTCAATTTATAAAACATGCCGATCGTTCGTGTGGACCGAAACACGGCGCGGATTTCGCCCTGACGAGCGGCAGCCTTCTGTTCAAACGTCGCCTGCTCGCGTCCACTCAGGCCATCGATCACCCGGGCGATGCTGCCCTGGGTTTTATCCTTCTGAAAAACATTGCGGCTGTCTTTGATCAGGATACTGAGCTGGCCCGGCTGCTTCAGCTGGACGAGATACCAGATGCCAAGGTTCGACAGGCTCCGGCTCTTCACCTTCAACGGGGTGCGATAGGGCCCCTTCCAGGTCCATCGACGCCCCTGGTTGTCGACATGCTGCACCTGAGTGATCTGATACTCGTCCTCTTTCAACTTCCAGACCTTGTCGGGATGTTGACCCAGAGGCATCGTATCAAACTGCACGCTATAGCTTTTTTTCTGCTTTTTTCCGAATAAAACAAAGGAAAAGGAGCCGCCCTTGTGCTTCGCGTCGGAGTCGAGAATGGAAGCCTGGAGATAGAAAAGCCCTTCATCCTTGAGCAGGGCTTCACCATTCCATACTTTGGGCACCAGTGTTGTGACCTGGGCTTGAAGGGATCCTAGGGACAAAAATATAAGCCAGCCCACGATGGCTGCAATGCGTGCCACCCGCGATGTCCCCCTTTTCTGATTACCGTTAAAATTGTAACAGAATTATGAGAATCCCGGCAGAGCTCGTCGTTCCGTGACGACAGTGCCTACGGGTTGATCATGCGGATCGATCGGAAGCTCAGGAACGAGGAAGCTTTCAAAGCAAACGCCCATCGTGCTGACGCTTTTTTGCACTAAAAAGCGATCAAAGAAACCGCCGCCATAACCCAGACGAAAGCCGCGTTCATCGTAAGCCACGGCGGGGATGATCAGTAGGGTTCGCGGGGAAAAATCCCTCAGCTCGCGGGTGGCATGAGCCTCGGGTTCTTCCAATCCAAAGCGATTGGTGACAAACGTGCCATCGCTCGAATAGAACTTCATGCCCTTGCCCTGGATGCGCGGATAATAGGTCGCCTCTTCAGGCAGGATCGCGGCGAGCCGTTCCAGGGAAGGTTCACGGCGAAAGCTGCGATACAGAATGTAATGATCAAAGCTGCGCCCCTTCATCCAGGCGAGGATATGTTCCACCAGCTGATGGCTCTTCTCACGCCATTCAGCTTCCGGCATGTTCAGGCGTTTATGCAAAAGTTGCGTCCGGAGCGCGGCTTTAGGCAAGGCTTCCCCCCAAAATAAAAAAAAACGCTTTCCTAATGAAAGCGTTTACGGAATTTCCCAGGGAGTTGCAAGACTATTGGACGGTCACACCTTGGATAACCTGCCATTCCCAGCGCCCTGCGACTTCCGAGAAAGCACCAACCCGCACATCATAACTGCCGGGACTCACACCTTGGATAGCAACGCTTGTTCCTGACGAGCCGAAGCGGTAGGTAGGCGCTGCAAAGGACTGTCCAGCCGGCGTGAACTCCACAGAGTAACGGGCGATTTTTTCGCCGGCCTGCCAGGTCACAACTCCACCGTTACCCGAGAGCGTGCCGCCTGGTGCGGGCTGCGTGACGGGGAACGAGCGTCGTGCCGGGGACGAGATCTTAAAGCTGCGGACTTCGCTGGCGCCGCTGGCATTGTTCACCTGCCAGTACCAGGTGCCAGGATAGGGATTTTCAAAGCTATAGGTGCTGGCGCCATTCAGAGTCACAATTTTCACGGGAGGATTCATCGTCTGGCTGCGGGAGAAGACGATCTTATCGGCCGGGCCTTCCCACTGGAATTCAGCTGGGCCTTCCGTTTCGTCATAGGACTGGGACGCGCCATCCGCCGGCGAGATGAGGGTGATCGCGCCGGTGGGCGCAGGCGCAGTCTCAGCCATGGGCTGAGCTGTTTCCACCGGTTTGGCCGCATCCATGGGCATCGACATGTCCTCGACATTGTCGCCCATATCAGCCATGCCTTCTTCGTCCATCATTTCCTCGTCGTCCATCGCTTCCTCAGCGCTTGTCATCTCATCTTCGGAAGGTTCCGACATGAAGAAGTAAGCGGCTCCGAGGATACCGATCACGGCCACGGCACCGAGGATCAACTTGGTCTTGTTTTCAGAAGCGAAGCCACCGCTCTTGAAAATCTGCGAGACGGCATTGGTGTTGGTGCCGAAATCGCTCGAGAATTCGCCTTTCAGTTCGCCCGTAAAAGGATTGGATTGCGCGCCTGAATTCTGGCTAAAGGCGGCATTCGAATTTGGATCGAGATTCGTATCGTTCATCCTTGTCTCCCTGGAAGCAGCAGGGCGGGCGCCCAGAATAATGAGTCTTGCTTTGAATGATGCGTGTGGCAGTCCTAGAATTATTCTAAAACCTCTCAACGCTGGACGCAAGACAGCTGCTTTTCGTCAATGTTTTGGCAGTCAAGGCGAATGCTGGTCATCGATGAAACGATGGATCCGCGAATCCTGAAAAAGATGGTTGTAGGACTCGAATTTCCTTAGAGTTCCTGCTTCCACAAACCAGATCTCATCAAAATAAGGGAGCTGCTGGAGGCGATGGGTGACAAAGAGCATGCAAAGTTTGCTCTGTTGGCAGCGCTCGATGAGACGGCGGGTGATGGCCTCTTCCGCCAGCGGATCGATGGCGGCCGTGACTTCATCCATAAGAAGAAGGGGCTGCGGCCGCAACATGGCCCTGGCTATGGTCAAGCGCTGCATCTGCCCACCCGAAAGCGGCGTTTGGATAAAGTCGATCGGACTATCCAAAGTCTGGGACATGGCGTTCAACTCAGTGCTGAGACCCACAAATTCCAGTTCTTTTTGCAAACGCTCATCCGGGCAGCCGGTGGGATGACCATACAAAAGATTTTCACGAATGCTGGCGGAAAAGAGAAAAGGCTTTTGACTGACAAGGGTCGCCGCCTGCACCACGGAGGACAGATCATGATCCGCGTCCCAGACTTCCGGCTGCAAAAGTCCGGATAGCACCTTGATCAGACTCGATTTGCCCGCACCACTCGGGCCAATCAGGGCCACGGTCTTGCCCGGCACCAGCTCCAGATCTTCCGCGGTCAGGCGGAAGCCTTCCTTATACGCCACGGTCAGATGTTTGATCGTTAAGCCCTGCTCGGGCTGCCAGGGTTTGATATGAGGGTCGATGGTCCGGCGGGTTTCGGCCAGCTCCCGAACCGTGGCAAAGGTCTGCAGACTCTGTTTCAGGATACCTTTGGTCTCATGATAGCGGGCCAGCTGCTCGCCGACGCTCTTCAAAGGCCGCAGGACGATACCCAGCGCCGCAAAGAACTGGAGCAGCTGACTGGCCTCCAGGCGAAAGCCTTGCACCTGGCGCGTGACGGCCCAAAGGATGGCGGCAAACATCAGAAAGCCGACCATCTCCACACTGGGCGCGAGCGCCGCCCGCACAAAGATCGAGCGTCGGATCATGCGATAATAGCCATGATTCATCTGGCGAAAGCGTTCCTTTTCCAGCCCTTCGCCCCGCTGCGCGCGAATAAATTCGAAACGCTTGCGCAGATCCAGAACGGCACTCACCATACGCCCGAGTTCCCTTTGCCATAATTCGGCAAACACTGCGATGCGCTTGCCCGTCCGGCCCGTACTGGCCATCAAAGGAATGGCCAGGAGGGTCAGGATCAGACCCGAGGGCCAATGAATAAAATATAAAGCGATCACCGAAGCGATCACCATAATGCCGTCGCGTACAAGTCCGGTCAGCAGATCGGAGAGCCGCATCTGCAGAAAGGCCACATCGTTCATGATCACGGACATCCACTCACCGGGGGACTTCTGCGTGACTTTCTGAAAGGGCAATTGCAAAATCGCGGCAAATAATTTTTCCCGATAGCGACGCCCGAGGTGCAGAGCCATCACCTGCTGCTGGTGCTGATAGATGAAACCGGCGAAGCCATTCACGACAGCTGCAAAAAAAATCATGAACGGAAGATACCGGGCCAGCTCCATCCGCGTAATGGACAAAGGACCGAAATCGGGCAGCCACTTGACGACCGCAGGAGGCAGCAGCGAATTCAAGGTAAACGAACCGTCGACCGGTGTGTCGAACATCGCTTTAAAAAGGGGACCGATGAGGAGGAGGAAAAGACCTTGCGCGACGGAGAGAAGGCCGAGAGACAGCACGATTTGGACGAGACAGGATTTAATTTCGCTCAGAGGCTCAAGCAACAAGGGCTTGAACCAGGTGCGCAGACGGATCCGGGGATTCATGCAGTTTTGTTGCTCTTGGCGGCGCGTTTGCCCTGCTTCCATTGACCGATTTCGCGGCCAATATAGTCAGCAGCGTTTTCGGCAGCGAAGCCCTGCAGGCTGAGCTTCACATCAAGCAGGTCTTGTAGCATCTTATCGCGCTCAGGGCCAGCACTGATCAGCTTTTTCGCCACAGCCAGAAGCTGGTCGGGGGCTGTATCGGATCCATACTCCGGGAGCACGGCTTTGCCCACGGTCTGATTCAGAAGGCAGCGCAGTCCCGTTTGTGGCATGTGGCTTGGATAAATCGGAATCACGGGAACTTGAAACAGCCCGCATTCCATCGTGATCGCACCGCAGCCGGTTATGGCGAGCGCGGATAGGGATAAAAGTTCCAGGTGCATGCCCGGCATCACCCGCAGGGACTGAGGCTGGGCCTTGCCCTTTTCCATATGTTCTTTCAAAGACAGATTGCAGATCTTGACGCTCGGGTCCTCGATCAGCTGATCGGCCACGGAAAGGACGACCTGGATATCCTTCTCCTGCGACAGGGATTCCGCCAGCTGCTGAAAAACCGGCAGCGTGGCCTGAAAGCCTTCCACCCGTCCTCCGGGGAAGATGGACACGATCGGTCGATTCGGTAAAAGACCGAGCGAGGGAGCTTCGACAATCACGCGGTCCACGCGATCCTTGTGCGGGCTGCCTATGTAATAGTAAGGAACGCCCGCTTTCTGAACCAGCTCACTGCCCTGCGGACTGATCCCAAGGGCCAGCTCAAGGCGTTGGCCCACGGTCGCGAAGTCGATGCCTTTGATGGCGCCGACGGGCGTGATTTCATAGAGGACCACGGGAATGTTTTGAGATTTGAAAAATCCGGCCAGCTCATGATGCAGGAACGAATACCCGACCAGGATCGCCACCTGCGGGGCATTTTTTTCGAGTTCCTGAGTCAGCTGCGTATAAAAGTTTTTGGCCTCCTCGCTCATCTGAGCTTTATCATGGAGGCCAAGATTCAAACAGGTTTGCAGATCACCGAGACGGGTGGATCGCGTGCGACCCGACCATTCGCCGAAAATCCCCAGGCATTCGACCTTGGGGAATTGGTCGTTCATTGCCAGGACCAGTTCAGAAGCCAAAATATCGGCAGACGCAGAACGGGCGGAAATGAAATAGCTCGACCTTTTCAACGACAGACTCCCCTTTCACTGCGTTTGAGGAAATCAATAAACTTGCGTCGCTGTTCGGAATCAGGAACTTCCAATTCCATGCGGCTGACAGCATCTTCGATCGTAAGATTCTCATTGAAGAGGATTTTGAACATATTCTTTATATCAGATATGCGCTGCTTTGGTAAATCAGAACGACGCAAACCGACCACATTGAGCCCCGAGATGCGAGCCCGATCCCCTTGAACCATGCAGTAGGGCGGCACATCCTGGACTACAATGGCTCCGGCTGCGATCATCGCCCGCTCACCGAAGCGGCAGAACTGATGCCCGCCGGCCATTCCGCCAAACACCGCGAAATCCTCGACTTCCACATGACCGGCTAGCTGCACGCCGTTGGCCAGTATGCAGTTGCTTCCGATGTGACAGTCGTGACCTATGTGGGTGTAGGCCATAATCAGATTGTTATCATTCAACGTGGTTCGCCCACCGCCGTTCACTGTTCCGATGGAAATATTCACATACTCACGCAGGCGATTGTTCTTCCCAATGATCAGCTCGGTGTCTTCCCCACGGTATTTCAAATCCTGGGGATCCGAGCCTATGGTGGCCATCGGATAAACTATAGTGCCCTCGCCAATTGTCGTTTTGCCTTCGACCACAGCGCCTGCACCCACCTGCACGTCACGGGCGAGCTTGACCTTGGGACCGATAACAGCTCGCGGACCGACGTGGACGCCTTCCTCAAGCTCCGCACCCTTGTAAACGAGCGCAGTCGGGTGAATATAAGTGCCCTGAGGCGCCTCTTTTTGCTCTTCAGCTCTGTAGTCCAGCATGGATTTTTACTCGTTTAGCTCAGCTTGGCAGTAAATACACAGGACGCAGCCAATTCACCAGAAACCTTGGCCGTGCCGTTAAACCAAAAGAAGTCCTTGCGCTGCTTTTCCACCACGATATGAAGTTCCAGGGCATCGCCAGGCGTGACCTGACGCCGGAAGCGTGTTTCACCGATCTCGGTGAGCAGGCAGGAGTTTTTGCGTTCGGGGAAAGTAAGGCGGCCCAGGATACCAGACGCCTGGGCCATGGCTTCAACAATCAAAACCCCTGGCATCACAGGATTGCCAGGGAAATGGCCTTGCAGATAAGGATCGAGTCCGGACACCATCTTGAGGGCCCGGATGTATTCACCCGGGCGATAGTCCAGAACGCGATCGACGAGCAGGAAGGGATAACGATGGGGCAACCAATCTTGAATGGAACCCAGGCCGGCTGTGGGCGTGGAACTGTTGGTGCTGTTGGCCGTTTCTGAATTCATCATGGTGGCTGCTGCTCCTTATTTCTTGGCCGTGTTGCCTTTCTTGCTCTGCGCTTCGAAAGCTGCAATCACATCCTTGGTCATATCCACTGGATCCTTGAGGTAAAGCAGGCCCGCGCTGTTGGTTTCAAAAACCATATCGACGCCTCTCTGCTTCGCCATATCATTGACCAGTCTGCTGACAGCGATCGCAATCTTCTGGGTCGCCGCCTGTTCCTTGCCTTTGATCTCATTCTGGAAGCTCATCTCTTCATTACGAAGCGACATGAACTTTTCCTGGAATTCCTTTTGTTTGGTCATCCGAGCTTGTTCGTTGAGAAGTGGAGCTTGTTTTTCCCACTCCTGGTTCATCTTGTCGAGTTCTTCCTTCTTCTTCAGCAAATCTTTTTCTTTGGCCTTGATCTGTTTTTCCAAATCCGCACGGGCCTGCTTGCCTTCCTCGACGTTGAGGATGACGGCTTGCATATCCACGACCGCATATTTGCCACCCGCGGCAGGTGCGGCCACGGCTTCAGCCGGGCTTGTCCTGGCATAGGCAGTACAAAGAACAAGCAGCGGCAACCACTGACGAACCTGACGGAGCAGTCCGGAAAAATGCATGGGCGACATCCCTTTTGACTAAGTTGAAAATACTATTAATAACCCAGGTAGAAAATGAATTTTAGATCACCGGGTCGTCCGTTTTCAATGGGATAAGCCCATTCAAAGCGGAAAGGTGCCACCGGGGTAATCCACCGGAAGCCGAAACCCACATCCCGATGAAAGCCGGTGAGTTCCATCTCTTCGGTCTCATCATAAACCCGACCCATGTCGTAGAAGACCAGACCTTTGATATTGGCTTCCTTGATAATCGGCATGAAGTACTCCGCCTGGAAGAGCAGCTTTCTGTTACCACCTTTGTTGATAACATTGGCCTCGCTGTTCGGCGCCTGCATGATGCTGTACTTCGGACCGAGCGAAAGGTTATCGTAGCCGCGCATGTTCTCGGCCCCACCCAAGCGATAACGGGTCAGCATGGGAATCGGCTGGTCGCCGTTGGGCCATAGCAAACCGAAGTCACCGAAGAAGCGGAAGTAGGTCCGATAGGTTTCCGAGAAATCCCAGGGAATATAGAACGCGGCCGAGGCCGACGTTTCCAGATACTGCCGGGTTCCGCCGAGCAGGCTGCCACCGGTAAATTCCTGAGCAAATCGAATATCCGAACCTTCGGAAGGATCGATATAGTTGTTGGTCGCATTCCGCGCCACGCCCAGGATGATACTGTTTTCCCGGCCCGCTTCGACGAAGCTGCCCACCAGGGACGTATCCGACTGGATATCGATGATCGAGGTCCGGTAGGTGATCGATGCCCGCACCAGCTCGATGATCCGCCGGCCGACGCTGATACTGCCGCCTTTGCGACCTTCCTGAATATCCACATCATCCGCGATCAGCCGCACTTCATTCCGCACAAAGGCCGAGAAGCCCAGCGACCAATAGGAATCATTCACCCGCGGATCGGTCAAACCCAATTCGAGCGAGTAGTTCTTCCCACCGTTCCAACGACCGGTGACATTGGAGCGCCAGCCCTTTCCGCTCTGGTTTTCTTCGGAATAACGGCCCTGGCCGAACCACTTGTTTTCCGCAGCTTCCGCGCCCGGGCTGAAGCCCAGAGCGGCCTGCAGCTGGCCGGTTGGTTTCTCTTTCACCTTGAAGCGGTAGTGCAGAATATGCGGCTGCTTTTCATCGCGCTGCCGAACCGTCTGCACCTCTTCAAAGAAGCCGAGGCGTTCCATATTCGCCTTGGATGTGGCGAGGCGCGTGCCGCTGTAAAGCTCGCCGTCCGCGACCTCCAGCTCACGCCGCAGAACGTTGTCGCGGGTCTTGGTGTTGCCGATAAAGGTAAAGTCACCGAAGTAAACCTTCTCACCCTTGGCGATTTCATAATTCAGATAGACCAGCTTTTGCTCGCGGTCATAGCGATGCTTGGGGTTCACATCGACGAAGGCATAACCCTTGTCCCCGTACTTGTCGATCAGCATCTCGACGTCCTTGCGGAAGTTCGAGAAACGGAACAATTCGCCCGGTTTCAGCTGCATCCATTCTTTGATTTCCTCGACGGGATACAGAACATCCCCGGAAATCTCGATGCCACCGACATTATATTGAATGCCCTCTTCCAGTTCGAAGGTCAGGCGCACGAAGCGGCGATCTTCCTCAATCACCTTCACCGGGGTCCCGACATTGACTTCGGCAAAACCCTGATCCTTATAAAGGTAACTGATGACTTCCGTATCGCGCTTGATGAATTCGTCGTTATAAACCGAGCCCGGCGCCGAAAGATTCGACATGCGGGTGTAGGGACGCGAGAAGAAATTCCCGATCAGCTCCGCATCCGAAAAGAAATGGTTGCCCATGATGTGCACGTCGCCCACCAGGACTTTCCCGCCTTCCTCGATATTATAGACGAGGGTCACTTCGTTTTCGTTGTTGGGATTGACTTCCAGCTTGTAGGACGCTTTGGCGAGATAGTACCCTTTTTCCAGGTACTGCTTCTCGATCATGCGCAGGTCGTTGGTGATCGTGCTTTCATTGACGATCGTATAGACCTTGGTTTCGAGCTTGTCCTTGAAATCATCTTCCTTCAGTTCTTCGAGGCCATTGAACTGAATCGCGACAATCGCCGGTTTTTCCTTCACATCAATGATGACGCGAACGCCACCCGCGACGTCTTCGCGATAGACGCGAATATCGGAAAAATAGCCAAGCTCGTGCAGTTTTTTGATGTCTTCGCGAATGGTTACCGGATCGAGGTTTTCGCCCTTGGCAGATTGGATGCTCGTTAGGATGGCATCAGCCTCGACCTTTTTATTGCCGCGAACAACCATTTCAGAAATACGTTCCGCAGCCGAAAGGCTCGGCGTTAAAGCCGCGAGCAGTGGCAATGCGATGAGCAGTCGTCTCACCAGGGTCCCCCAAAATCCACAATATTTCCGTCTTCCATCACCACCTGGTAGGGCATCCGCTTGGCCAGCTCCATGTCGTGTGTTACCAGAAGCATGGTCAATTGATTCCGTTTACCTAAATCCATCAGCAAGGACTCCACGAGTTCCCCGCTTTTCTTGTCGAGGTTCCCCGTGGGTTCATCCGCCAGGAGAATCGGTGGCTCCATCAGCAAAGCGCGGGCAATGGCCACCCTTTGCTGTTCCCCGCCGGAAAGCTCTGCCGGCCGGTGGTTCAAGCGATGGCCAAGTTCCACCGCTTGCAAAAGTTTGATCGCCCGATCACGCAGAAGGCTGCGGTTGCCACCCGAAATAAGGCCGGGCATCATCACGTTTTCAATCGCCGAGAATTCGGGCAGCAGATTATTCATCTGGAACACAAAACCCACAGTGCGATTGCGAAAGGCTGACGCTGTATGATCGCTAAGGTTCGATACATCCTTGCCGTTCAGCCTCACGGAGCCAGCACTTGGAGTATCAAGAGTGCCGATCACATGCAACAGCGTACTTTTCCCGGAACCAGATCGGCCGGTTACCCCAACCAGCTGGCCTTTGCGGACTTTCAGGTTTACGCCTTGCAAAGCCTGCACTTGTTGCCGTTCCACTTGATAAGTCTTAAAGACACCTTGGAGTTCGATAATCGGGGTCGTCACTGTCACGAATACCTCAGTCCCTGCGAAGGGTTTTGTCGGGCAGCGGTGACGGCCGGATAGAATGCGCCGAGAAGGCTCAGAATCCAGGCAGCTCCGCAGATAATCATATAGTCGAAGGGTAAAAACCGAACCGGCAGACTGCGCAGAGAGTGGAGGTTGACCGGCAGATCCGCGAAGCGCAATTCCTTGAGCAGATAGCAAAGCCCCAGCCCGAGGCCGAGGCCCAGGATAATGCCCACGGTTCCGATGGTAAAACCCTGGACCAGATACAGCCGGCCGATATCCCGCTGGGTCATGCCGAGCGAGCGTAGAAGGCTGATCTGCTGTTTTTTATGGTAAACCGTCATCATCATGGTCCCGCTGATGGAAAACGCGGCCACGAGGATGATCAACATGAGAATGGCACCCATGGTGTACTTTTCGAGCTGCAAGGCGAAGATGAGAGCCGAGTTGGTGTGCTTCCAGGTCTTGCCGCTCAGACCTTTGACCTTTTTCAGGCGTTCGGCCAGCGGATCGATATGCATCGGATCCTTGGTATTGATGCCGACGCCGATGACGTATTCCTCATCATCAAGGGAGGGTTCATAGTCCGCCATGAACTTGCGGCCTTCGCTGAGCGAGACGACCGCCCACTTCGAATCATAGTTAAACAGCCCGGTGTGAAAGGTTCCAACCAGGACATAGGAACGTGTGATCGTTCCCCCGCTCATGATGGTGGACGTCGACGATGCCTGCGGACTGAGCACCGTGATCTCATCCCCGATATCCGCCCCGAGCTGTCCCGCGAGGCCATCGCCCAGCACGATCCCTGGCCAACGGCTGCGATCCCCGTCGGTGGTTATTAAAGGAGCATGTTCCGTCGTGATATCCTTCAGGTTCCCATCCGTCATCGACGAGTCGAAGGCCCAAAGGTCACCGCCCACCTCGGGATCGATCCCGAACAGCACGACGGCCGACAGATGTTTCCCCTGTTTGAGGACTACATCCGCCTGGATAAAGGGTGCAATCCCGCTGGCTTCCGGAAACATTTTTTCAAAGCTGCTTAGGGGATATTCCTGCAAACTGAAACCGGCCACCGCGTTCTCGGCGAGAACTTCAAGGTGTGGCTGACCACGCAGCATCTTGTTTTTGAGATCCTGTTCGAAGCCGCCCATGACCGACAACACGACGATCAAAGCGGCCACGCCGATCATCACGCCTAAAATCGAAAAGGTGGTCATGAAAGAGAGACCGTGTCGCCCTTTGCGAGCAATCAGGTAACGCCAGGCGGCCCATTGGATAAAACTGAAACCGGCTCGTACTGCCACGCATTCATCCCCGTTTACCCGAGGCGATTCAGCAGGTGCCCCCGAGGTTTAGGGGACATAGTATGTTGAATTCGCGTTAGATTTCAAGGATTCGATACAGGAACTTACGAGTGCAGGTTTACTCCGCGTCTTTTCCCTGTCACCGGGATCTGCTATAGTGAAGGTAACTAAGCCATTGAGCATAGGAAGTGCCCATGTACAGAGTGCTGATCGTCGATGATGACCAGGAACTGGCTCTTGTCATTCAGGACAAACTAAGGGACCTGGGTGAGAGCATGACTGCTTCGGCCGGTTACGAAGCGATCAATATCCTGAAAGACAATAAGTACGACCTCGTCATCTCGGATTACAATATGAAGGACGGTGATGGCGCCTCCCTCGCCCATTACTGTGTGAATCACGGGATTCCGGTGATCGTCGTGTCATCGTTTCCGGAAAATCATATTAAACCCTATCTTCCTGAAAGCGTTGAATTCATTAATAAATTCAATGCCATACGCGGCAAATCGCTGGAAGAAATGATTCTGCAGCAGCTCGGCAAGAAAACCGCATAATCCTCCTCCCCAGGCAAAGCGTCGGTTGACCTCGCGGCAGGCTTCGCGTAACACGGTGGTCTGCACCGCCGGAGCTTTCATGTCGTTCGAACAATTCCAGAATACCTGGCAAAAATCGCGTTTGGCGGCCCTTGGCGTCGCCTTTCCTGTCACCGTGGCGCCCATGGTCGGGCTGAGTCATGTGGCTTTTCGTCATCTGGTTCGCCATTTCACGCCAGAAGGGCTGAACCCACTTCTTTTTACCGAGATGCTTTCCACGCGTCGCTTGCCATTTGAGCGCATCGACCAGGTTGATGAGCTGCGGGTGATGGATCAGGAGTCGCACTTCGTGCCCCAGCTCCTTGGCAATGAGGAAACCTACATCGCCCGTTCGATTGAGAAGCTGATGCCGCTCAATCCCTGGGGCTTTGATATCAACATGGGCTGCCCCGCGCGCCAGCATTTGAAGCATAACTGGGGTGTTCGCTTACTGGGCGATCCCGATTATGCCGCGCGAATTGTGGCGATGACCAAACGCAGTTCCACCCGACCCGTGAGTGTGAAAATGCGCTGCGGCCAGGACAAGGCCGATCCCGATTTTTTGGAACGCTTTACCGGCGGGCTCGAAGAGGCCGGCGCGGATTGGTTGACGATTCATGCGCGGACGCAATCGCAAAAGCATAAAGGGGAAGCCGACTGGAGTCTGGTCACCGATCTGATACCCAAGCGCAGGATTCCCATCGTGGTGAACGGTGATATTCAAACAGCCGAGGATGCCCTGCATCTCCTTCGGGATATTCAGGTCGATGGCATCATGATCGGCCGCGCCGCCACAGCCCGGCCCTGGATTATCTGGCAGGTGGCCTGGCGCCTGGGTTACACGAAGCCGCCCGCCGCCTTTCCCGGTCAGAAGCCGCCGGAAACTCCGGAAGAGGAAGGCCAGGCTTTTCTGCGGGCGATGCTGCAATACTGTGATTATCTCGATCAGTATTTCACTGATGACGACAAGAAACTGCGCCGTTTGCGTTTTCATGTGATCAACGCCTGCAAGTGGCTGGTTTTCGGCCATGCTTACTATTCGCGTTGCATGAAGGCGAAAAGCCTGGATGAAGTGAGGGCGATGACGCAGTACAGTTTGGAAAACTATCACTTTCCCATGAGCCAGCGCATCAACCTGCTTTGAATTCAGTTCGGCAGCATTTGAGTCCGGGCCAGGTTCTGGCTCGAGACAGCCGTCTCCTTGCGCTCAACCCGGATCATTTTGTTCGAACCCAGGAAGGCGCCTTCCAGAATAATCCGCTCCCTGTCACCCTTTGCGGTCGTGGTTCGGCTCACACACAGAGCGGCACCAACCAAATTGTATGCGCTCCGCTTTTGCCCTGCCGGTGGTGTTCTTCCGGGATACAAGGGACCACCCGAAAGTGGTTTGGAAAGTTCGATGGCAAGACTGGGATGGGTCCCTGCAGGGCAGTTCAGGGCTTTTATGCATTGGCTCTTGATGTCCTGAAACTGAAGATCATTCAAATGTTCCGGCAGCGGCTGACACGAACTTGTGTAGCGGACCGTATAGGTTCCGTCGCCTCCTGCAGCCAGTCTTTCTATGCTGACTTGCGTGCAAAGATTATCGGGACAAAGGTCAGTGAGGTTATTCATGTCCCGATACTTCAAGTCCTTTTCCAATAGACTGGTCAGAGCTGCCAGCTCGGACTGGGCCTTGGCTTTGGCGCTTATTTCTGCATCTGTTTGCGTGACGCGCGAATAGAAATGCGTCGCACCATAGCCAATCATCGTCAGGATTCCCAATCCGATCATGAACTCGATCAGAGTCATTCCACTCATGCCGTCCCATCGTTTGCCGCGCATCCTGGCTCCCATCGCTCGACTCGTAACTCTCACTCGCCCTTCACGACGTCATCAGCTATCATGAGGTACCCAACGCTGGATTCTTCGCTCTGGCTCCGCCTTTACGATGTCTTCAACTTACATCCGACCGTCTTCATTATTCCCAACGTCCGACTCTTCCACGACGTCGTCATCTTATTCCCACCCGTCATCAGGTTTCCAACGCTCGATTCCACCCTTTGGCTCACCCTCACGAGGTCTTTAACTCACTCCCGAGCGGTCCTCATGATTCCCAACGCACAACTCGTCCACGAAGTCGTCATCTCATTCCCACCCGTCAACTTTTTGCTCCTTGGACACTTTAAATTTCGGTATAATTTGAACAAAGCTGAGTCCAGCAGTTCACGGAGGTTCGCGGGCCTCTGTAAAAAAGTATGAATCTGGTTATGGTAAGTATTAGGTAAGGATTGTCGGGGCTTCCCCGCGCGGAAGGGCGCGAAGAATGGGTCGGATCAAATTCTGGAAATGACCGCACTATTACCCTTTTATCAAGTTTAACACCAGGATCGCCGATCAGTCCTATCAGATTATCTTGGAGATATTATGGGACTCGGGCACTGGGCTTTTGGCTTAATGCTGGCTTTGCTGTTTCTGAGTGCCTGCGAGCGCGGCACTGAGATCGAGCAACGGCGCACGATCCCTCGCAATCAAACGGCCGTAAATCCCAGCGGCGACGCCACCTCCAATCAGAATCCCGACGATTCCACCCTGGGAACCGTGGACCCGGATTTTCGTCCCGATGATCCCAATACCTTTGCCCGGAAAGCCGGTGTGGCATTCCCTGTGGTAAGTTTTAGCGTGGAAGGCGTGCCGTCGGGCGGTACCGATCGTTATAATTATAGCCTCCCCGTTAAAGCCGATCCATCCATCAGTCACTATGCTTACAAGCTCGAAACCCAATCCAACTGTGACAAAACTGGTGGTTACACGGTCAGTGAAGCCAAAAACCCAATCGTTCTAAGCCTCGATAAAATGCCCTTGGGGCCGCAGGTCCTTTGCGTCATCGCCTTCCACTTCCCCACCCGGCAATGGCAGGACCTTAACAAAGCCCTCAGCTACAACTTTGAAAAAATCGTCTTTAAACGCACGATCGACTCTTACTATGAGTTCATAGAGCCCGGCTGCACAGCCAATGCCCGGGTGAACGCCCAGCTCACTATTGAAGGCGACAAAGCCACCTATGCCTGGACCCGCGTCTCGGTCCCCGGCTGCCCCTCACCGGACAACACCACCTACATGGACGTGATGTCCATGATCAGTCAGACGGAAACGACCATGGAAGGCGCCTGGCACGAAGGGGCGACCGTGGCCGGCTGGTTCAAATTCACCTGGACAAATCCCGAACGCACCACCTTTAAAGGGACCTGGGGCTACGGTGCGCCAGGCGCAAAACCTGAGGGCGCTTGGAATTCCGTCACTAACTAAGTGAATTTGCGAATATCTGCCCTGGATAAGGCTCAGTCTGGGGCCAAACTGGTCCGTTTTGGGTACCGCTCTACACACTCGCCACTTAAAAAAATGCTCGGCTACCCGACTTTTCAGTCCCAAGCTGTTGATAATCCGACCTTCTGAATTCATACCAAAAACACATTCAACTCCGCCCCCGCGTTCAGCGAATTTCAGATTAACTTGTGCGCCTCATGCACAACTTGTCCGAACTCTGATGGAGATCGTTACATGGTAATCAAACCAATGCTTAAAAAGTCAGCTTTCCTTGGAGCCGCATCGCTTCTGGTGGTGGCGTCCTGCGGCAAGAAAAAAAGCAGTGGTGGTTCGACAGTCGATTCGATCGAACCCAATGAAGACACCATCGTGACCCTGGAAACCGGTGCTCTGCAGTTGGCCGGTGAAGTGACCATTCTGAAAGGTAAGGATGCCGGCGCATCACTCGCGATGAGGGAAGTATCCTTCAAACTCGCGGGTGAACGCACAGTTCGTCTGCGTATGACCAACGAAGCCTTCGAAGAAGTCGAGAGAGCCGGTGAGATCATGTGCTTCCTCTCGCAAACCAAATTCTGGGAACAGGCCAACGCCGGCGCTTACCAGGCCCAGGTTGACGAAAACAAGTGTAGCCGTGAACAGGAAGGTGGCGGTGGCCAGCAAAGCGGTGCTTCCTCCAGCAGCGGCCAGACACCCAAGCTGGTGACGGTCTATGTGAACGCCACTCGTGAAGAGAACAAGCCTCTGATTGCCAACCTCCTGCTGGACGAAGGTGATCATGGCAAATACCATGTTAAAGTCGTGGTCGTGGAACCACCTTCGGATGAAGCACCTGCTGGTGTCTTCGATATGCGCTATACAGGTCATGCCAATGGCCAGATCATGGGCAAAGGCTTCATTCGGACCTCACGCACCAGCGCTGGCAAATTCATCCTGGAAACAGGTATGGATGAAAGCGGCGACGGCCGTACCGGCCTCGGCCAGGGTATTGCCGAACTCGAAGTTCTCGACGAAAACACTGTGATTGGCTATGTGCACAGTGATTCCAGTGGGAGCGAAGGATCGGATCGGAGCTATACATCCAAAGGTTCCGCTCGTTTCGACGCCAACTTCCTGAACGTGGACTATGCTGTCTCCTATACGAGCCCGGAAGGCTCAAATCAGGAAGAGATCAAGGGTTGCTATGACCTGAACAAATACAAAACCGCTATCTTCCGCTATGACCTCGTGGATGCCACCGGCGCTACGGTGACACGCAACTCCGGTTTCCCTATTGAATATACCCAGGACGGTGCTGTCCGCTACGGCTGGGCTGGCTACCATGGGATGTGGCTCGGTGAGAACGGCACTGCCACCTCCGGCATGACAGTGAACAAAGTGGATTGGACTGACGGTCAGAAGGTGAGCACGCCCTACACTGTGTTTGCAGCTCCTGGCAAGCTGACCAAACTGACCAAATCCACGACCACACTCGGCGCTCTGAAAGGTGTTGACCTTCAATACCACGATGGCGGCACGAGCTATATCGTGAAATGGGATGGTTCAACTCTGTCCAAAACCGCGAAAATGGTCTGGAGCAGCGACGGCCCACCTACTGAGGAAGCCGCTTCCGGTACCGTGACAATTCCAGAATGGGGTGCCAACATCTGGGTTCCAAGTCTGAATGCAAATATTCAGATCTCCAACTCCATGACGCTGAGTGACAGTCTGGTTCTGAGCTACCATTCGCAAAAAATCGTATCCGGTACAGCCGAAGCTCCAACCTGTAGCCTCGTTTGTTTCCAGAACTGCCCCGTCATGGCCCCAACGGCACAAAATTTCCAACGTTCGGAAGGCGGCCAATCGGGTCCGATGTACTCGAACCTCTATCACACCACAACTGTGAACTGGGGTCAGGACTATACCGTGAACCAAGCGCAAAACATCCAAACCGCTATGGCGACCTATACCTGGGATAGCACCACCCAGAACCTGAAAGAAGGCAGCACCGCTTTCGCCTTGCCTTCCGACCTGCCCACCAGCCAGGACGAGCTGTCTCGGCTGGATATGATCTTCTCCGGCGCTCTGGTCTGCTCGGACGTTCACGCGGCGATCAGCGATAAATCAATCGACCCTTGGCGCCTGTCCAACGAACTCGACACCTACTATACGTTCCAATCGGGTGCCGGTTCCTGGAATCAGTTCGCCGGTCTGAAAGGCAGCGACGGCCAATTCGTGACCTTCGATGCTCCTCTGCAACTGTCCTATACGCACACAACCGCCAATGACTGGGACGGCAACACCGATTCTTCGATCGTTGGCAAGTCCTACCGTCTTGAGTATGCCGGCCCAGGCCAGCTCCAGGGTATCCCCTGGAAAATGGCTCAGGACATCGGCCACCACATGCCACTCTTCAGTATCCGCAGCGGAACTCAAGTGGGCGACTACTTCATCTATGCTGTTGACGGTGAGCAACGCCTGGCCAAGGCCGCTGATCAGAACAGCTGCGCCTCGATCCCGCTGGATAACCTGCCCGCTCTGCCGTCGATCGATAACCTGACCGAAATCACACACACCGATCTGGGTGATGTGGATTCCGAGTTGCGTTACGTCGGTGGCGTTGCAGTCGAATAAGGCAACTGACGAAGTAAGCAAACATCGAACCATTTAAAAAAAAGGCTGTAAGGGACTCCCTTACAGCCTTTCCTCATTTCATGCTATACTGCCGAGGTAAACCCTTTCCTACCACAACAGACGGCGATGCCATGCGAGTCTCCAATCTGCCCCTGGTCCTTGCGCTTCTTAGCTCCCCCTTATACGCTGTTCCCTGCGATAAACCGGGTTTTGATCCCAAAGCCTGGACCGATGCGCCCGTGCCGACCGTGGATGCTCACGATCAAAAGCTGATCGACTTCATGCAAAACCCAACAAGGCCGGATGGGTCGCGGCAAACCGAATGGAAAACCGATGCGATCGTCATCGCATACAAGGATAAGATTGAACTCGAAGCCTACTTCAACAATTACGGTCCCACGAAAAAACATCTGCTCTGGTCCGGCACCAAAAGCATCTTCAATGCCCTGACCGGCATCGCGGTCGCCGATGGCAAACTCGACCTCAACAAATCCGTTGCGGATTATCTTCCGCGTTTTCCGCACCTCAAAGAGGTCAAGGTCGATCATCTTCTGAGCTATTCCTCGGGTCTGGACTGGAAGGAAACCTACGAGGAGCATCTCCTTCCTCAACAATCCTCCATTACCAACTTGCTCTATGGCCTGGGTCCACGCAGCATTGAAAAGGCGCTACTCCCCTATCGTCCCAGGCATCGTCCGGGTTCCCACTGGTACTACTCCGGTGGCGACACGGCCTTTCTCTCTCTGATCTTAAAATCCATCTATGGCGCCGAATACAAGGAAATGCCCTGGCAACGGCTGTTTGAGCCGCTGGGTATTCAATCCGCGGTTATGGAAGCCGATGCGGAAGGCACCTATTATGGCCCGACCTCAAGTTACATGATTGCCCGGGATTTTCTGCGCTTCGGGGAACTCTATCTGCACGACGGCTGTGTTGCGGGTGAAGCCCTGCTGCCACGCAAAGGGAGCATTCCCGGTTTCACGCAACTCTCCTGGACCGAGCTGGCGATGGCGCCGACCGAAGCGGTCCTGACTCATATCAAAGGCAAGGTGCCATGGCCGGATCAAACCGGACGGCACTTCTGGATCAATCTTCCCAGCGACCAGAGTGGCAAGGCACCGCCTTATGCGAAGGCACCGGTGAACATCCTGATCGCCATGGGGCACTGGGGTCAAAGGCTTTACATCATCCCGGCCTGGAACATGGTGGTGGTACGCTTTGCTGATGATCGCTCGGCCGAATTCTGGCCCGAGGATCATTTCTTTGCCCAGCTCGCCAGCTGGCGTGAAGCGAAGGGGTTTTTATGAAACGCTGGATCGCTCTGCTGATCGCCCAACTCACGATTCTCGCTTTGCTGCTCTGGCCGGATTCCTATACCGGCCTTCGCACCCTGGATATCCTGCAGCTCGCCACCGGTTATCGCGCGAAGGAAATCTGCAGCTGTCTTTTCGTGCTCGAACGCAGCGAGCAGGATTGCGATGCCTGGACACGCGATATCGCCATGGGTGCCGCTTATCGCGTGGATAAAAGCAGCAAGTCGGTCACCGGCAGCTTTCAGTGGCTCGGCGCAGCACGACCCATTTTTCCATCCGTCGCGAAGTTTCAGGATGAACGCCGGGGTTGTCTTCTCCAGCGTTAATCCTTTTGCTGAGCCAATTTCAGACGTGGCACGGCGAACTCGACATCCGGGTCCGTCTGCCAGCGTTGAATAATCACCATCCAGATTTCATCTGCCGCGCGCGGCACAAACAATAATCTCAGGCGTACGCCCAAAATGGTCCGCAACCAGGGAAAGACGGCAAAAGCCCCTTCCGTCTGCACACGATGACTGCGCCCCGGCGCATACTTGGGGGAGACGATGACGCGGGTCATGCTCTCGGGCGCGTCAATTTCCAAGGCATAGCCTTCGGGCCGCGGCACAAAGCCTTTGAGGAAAAGAACATAACTGCCCCGATCCAGCGCCCCCTCCGTTTGCCCATTCAAGGGCTGAAACGCGCGCCAGGGCTGACTGATCTCCAGGAGCAGTTCCGACCCCCGCAGTCGCTGAGCCGGCTCCAGCAGCCTCTGGGCGTGAAATTCCCAGAGCCCTCCCAGGGCCAGGGCTGACGCCTCCATCGGCCAGAAATGAAGATCGAGCACCCGCTCAGCCTGGGCCGGACGGGCCGTACACAGGACAAGACTGAGCCCAGCCATCCCGCAAGCGCGTGACATTCTGGAATAAAAGGCAGAAGATCGGTGGCGGGTCATGCCATGCATCCGTGCGAAAGGGGGTGGAATGCCATCGGGAGCGCATATCCTTCATTCTATCGCACTGCACAATTGACGTGGAAGCCCCGTCCGTACAACTTTTGTACGCAAATAACGCCGGATCCCGCGAAAAAAAATTGTTCGTAGGAAACCAGAGGATCCTGTAAGAATGGAAACATCCTGACAGATAGGTGGTTCAAGATAGGAATTGGAACTATGGGGTCACACGCCCTTTCGCGAAGAATACTATCCATGATTTTGGCGACTTCGACGCTGATCACCACCGTCCTCACCTGCATCAACCTTTACTTGGACTATCGATCTGAGCTGGGTTTGCTGGAAAACGCTTTCCACCAGCTTGAGCGTTTGACGCTGAATCCGTTGAGTGCGGCTGTCTGGAGTTTTGATGATGGACAGATCCGCAAATTCCTGGATGGCATTGTCGCGACCGGTGATTTCATTGAAGTCACGGTCAGCGACATCGATGGTTCGCCACTGTATATCATGCAGCGGCCATCGCATCCCGGACCAGGTGCCTGGTGGGAAACCCTGATCACCGAGCCCAAGGTGACCCGCCGTTACAACCTCAACCTGCAGCAGAATCCTGAGCCGCCGCGGATTGTTGGTTTTCTGACTGTCAAGGCTTCCAAAATCAATATCATCGAACGCCTGATGGAAAAGTTACAGGTCATATTCATCATGCAGGGCATCAAAACGCTGCTGATTTCCCTGATCATTCTCGCCATTTTTCAAAGCTACGTAACTCGCCATCTCGTGCATGTCGCTCATTATTTGGAATCCTATCGCAAGAATGGCTTTCGTTCCGGGCAAAATCTGGATCTGAAACGGCGTCCTGGAAAACCGGATGAGCTGGATTCCTTGGTGACGAGTTTAAATATTGTGATCAGCGAACTCGACCGTCATCACGAACAGAATGCCCAGCGTCTGCAGGCGACCGAACGCGAACTGGAAACCCAGCGCATCAGCGCCATTCAATCGGCACGTCTGGCCAGCCTTGGGGAAATGGCCGGCGGCATCGCCCACGAAATCAATAACCCTCTGGCCATCATCATGGCTTCGGCCCAGCGCCTGTCGCGCGAACTGGGTCGACAGAATCTCGACCAGGTGCAGCGCTGCACCCAGCAGATTCTGGCCACCGGCGATCGCATCGCCCAGGTCGTGAACAGTCTGCGCAAACTCTCGCGTGATGGCACCAACACGCCACGCACCCAGTTCCGGGTTCGGCAGTTGATTGATGAAGTGATGGGAATTTGCGAGGAAAAAATTCGTCGCGCGGGCATCAACCTGGTGGTCGATCTTCCGGAGGATGTCATGCTTTATGCGAATGAGGTGGAACTGTCCCAGGTTCTCTTCAATCTTTTGAGCAATGCCTGCGATGCCATCGACAAACAGGAGCAGCCCTGGATTCAGGTCATTGGCCGTCGCGAGGGCGATCGCTTTACCCTGTCGGTGATCGACTCCGGCAGTGGCATTCCTCCGACGCTGGCCGATCGCATTATGGAACCCTTCTTTACCACCAAGGACCTGGGCAAAGGCACCGGTCTTGGTCTCAGCATTTCCCTTTCGATTGCCAAACGGCACGGCGGAGATCTGCGTCTCGACCCGGCCTCCTCGCATACGAAGTTTGATCTGCAGCTGCCTCTGCGGCCTATGCAGCAACAGGCCTGAGCGCCCCTCTGGTGCCTATCCGAAAACCCCTCGGAGGCAAGGCGTCAACGAGCGAGGAGCGCAGTTTACATCAGGTAAATGAGCACCGCAGCGAGGCGGACAACGCCGCATACGAGGGGTTTTCGGATAGGCACTCAGCTCGAAGAACCACGTAGAGTCGCATCACTCGCATACTTCTCTGATTCCTCGTTGCAATCCGGCAGCGATTTCTTCTCGCCATCGAGCGAACAGAGTGTCGTGCGAACATAGTAGTATTCCAGAATCTGCTTATACGTCCAGGCCCGCTGAGCTGCGAGAGCCGCGGCCCCCATCTGACTCATGCCCACGCCATGGCCATTGCCCAGACCTTTCACGATAAAGTGTCCGGGCTTGCTGTCACGCTCGATGGCAAACAGATTGGATTGCAGTCCTGTCACGGCTCGTTTGAAAGCGTTGACCGAGATCAGCTTATAGCGCCCTCTCTGATCGATGATGGCCAGGGAACGCACGCGACCGGTGGGGGTTCGCCCGACCATCGGCACCACGATATTGCGCACGGTGCGATCACCTTCCAAAACACCGTAGGCCCGCAGGGTTTGAGTCAAAGAGCCCAGGGTAAATTTTCTTTCCCACATCGTCTTGTTCAGATTCATATCACCGGCCTCACGACGGGCCACGGTGAAGGGGACCGACTGACTCCAGACGGCCAGAGCTTCCTCGGTCTGTCCGCCGCTATCCGCATGATAGTAAGCCTGAATCACCTTCCCATGGTAGGTCAGGATCTGGCCATCGGTCTCGCGCACAGCGATGTCTGTACGCTCAGAAATCAAACTCGTACCCGTATAGGCCTGATAATTGATCGTATCGTCCACATCCCAGAGGCGGGAAGCTTCATAACGGCGAGCGTAAAGCAGGTGATAAACGGCATAGGTGCGGGCGGCGACAGCCTGGGTCTTCAGCGCCTCCATGGCCCATTCACGGTAAACCTCGGAAGGCACAACGCCGCGCAGATAGTCGCGGAGATTGATGAGATTGATGGCTTCCAGCTCGCGGGCCCCGGAGGTACCGGCCACCGGACGCACGTAAAGGCGGCCTTCATAGCTGAAATTGGGAGCACCGCCCGTGCCTTTGCGTTCCAATTTGAATCCCGCCGGGCAGCTGATCATCACCGGCTGCGGCATCGTCGCCGCGTTCAGGGCGATGACCGACTCCTTGCTTGTGGCTGCGCCCTGGGCGACAGGCCGGTCGGGGCTGGCGTTATATATAGAACATGGACGTTCGGATTGGATCGTGATCTGGTCACGGATACTGTCCAGCCCATGGGGGGGATAGGCCCGCTCGTGGGGGAAAACTTTAACCCGAATCACCGATTGCGACGTTATACGTTTCGAACCCAGGTCCAGCATCACAGAGGAACCATCATCAACAGCAGCAGCCCGTCCGGTGTTTAGAATGGCTAACGCAATGATCACGCAGCCCTTTATTATCAACTGTTTCATGACTTTCACCTCGGTCTGACTCCTAGTGCCTGCCTATCTAGCATGCGATTTTCCTTCGCAGCAAGCCTGGGGTTGCGACTGGGGGTTAACAACCGTGAAATCATTGCTTTTTTATTTTTTACCAAAAAGACTTGACTGGAAAATCTGACATGGGTATAAACTGGCTTACCTGCCCGCTCCCGGGCAACCTTACTCAGTGGAGCCGACCATGCTGTACGCCGAAACTTTGAATACGCCCGCATCCCAAACTGAGTTGCGTGAAGAAAACGCCCCAAGACTCATGGAAATCCTTGACCGCTACATCGTCGCGAACATCGGCGAGGACATGACTCTGGAAAACATGTCGGATGCGGTCAAAATTTCCAAGTTTGCTCTGACCCGACTCTTTCACAAACACTACAAGCAGGCGCCGATGCGCTGGTTGTGGTCGTTCCGGGCTCACCTGGCCAAGGACGTTATTGAAATGGACCTGGGTCTGCCCTTGATGGATGTGTTGACCCTCTGTGGTTTCAACAGTCCACAACACTTCTCGCGCTTCTTCCGCAAGACATTCCAGCAAACGCCATCGGCATTGCTGAAGAACCTGAACCGCGAACCCAATGGTCCGCGTGATGTTCAGCGTCTGCAACAGGAACTCTATGAAGCCTTTGATCGGGTTGTGATCGCATCTTTGGAACGCTACAAAGCATCCTTCAAAGCCGCGACCCCTGTTTAATCAGGCGGACATCATTCGCTCAAAGTCCTCACTTGATCCCATCGAATTTCTCGTATCTCACAGGGGAGCCCTCACCGGGGCTCCCTTTTTTTGTACCCCCACCCCATTTTGGGCTGCGAGGCCGCACCTTTTCCGTTACTATGATGGCCAATTCCTGTGGTCAGAGACATGGTCCATACATCTGGTTGAGGTGCACGTATGCGTTTCGGATCCCTCCTGTTCCTCCTGGCAACGAGTGTTTCACTGTCCAACTGCTCACTGAAAACCATGGCGGTTCAACAGATGGGTGAATTGGTCGCAAGCGGGGTTCCGGCCTTTGAAAAAGATGAAGACCTCGAACTGATTCGCGATGCGATCCCCGCAAATTTGAAACTCCTCGAAGCGATGCTGGAGAGCGACCCGGAAAATAAACAAATTCCCGCGATTTTGTCACAGATGTACGCAAGTTATGGTTTCGCATTTCTCGAAGCTGACCTGGAAACACCGGAGTTAGGTGATAAGGCCAAGCTTAAGGAGCGCATCAATCGTTTCTATCAACGCGGTCAGCAATATGGCGAACGCGCGTTAATCGCCAGCAGCAAGCGCTGCGAACAAGGTCTGAAAGTCATCGCCGAATTGGACAGCTGCCTCAATGATCTGGACAAGGATGATGTGCCGGCTCTTTACTGGTATGGCTTCAACGTTGCCGCCTTTCTGAACCGCAACATGAACTCCATGGCTGCGTTGGCCCAGGGCCCCAAAATGGAAAAAGTCATGGAACGTGTGATCGCACTCGACGAATCCTACAACTTCGGCTCCGCTCATCTCTTTCTCATGTTGTATTACGGTGCGCGACCCGCAATGATGGGCGGCAACTTTGAAAAGGCGGATGCTCATTATAAAGCCATTCAGAAGCAGGCCGGCTCTGACTTTCTGCTGGCCGATGTCTTCCACGCCCGCTACGTCCTGGTCCAAAAACAGGACCGCCCGGGTTTCGAAAAAGTGCTGAAGGCTGTGATCGAGAAAAAAGTCGATACCGACAAGGCTCCGCAGCTGCGGCTATACAACAGTCTGGCCAAATCCCGTGCTAAACTGTATCTTAACAGCGTTGAAGATTTCTTTTAATTCGGATCACTTTGAGGAGACGATTGGCATGCGCTTACCTTCACTCATGACAAAATTTGGTGTCAGTGTCGCAGCTCTGCTGATGACGACCACCTTGTCCGCTAAGAACATCAAGTTCGGAATCGTGACGCCCAAGGGCAGCACCTGGACCAACATCGTTGAAGAGATGGAAGCCGACCTGAAGAAACAAACCGGCGGCAAGCTCGACCTGAAAATTATGGACGGCGGCAAGAAAGGCGACGAGATCGATATGCTGCGCGCCATGGAGCGAAATACGCTGCAGGCCGCTGCGTTCACCGGCGTGGGCCTGGAAAACCTCGTGAAGTCGATCCGGATCCTGGAAGCCCCCCTGCTTTTCAAAACCAATGAGGAGATCGACAAGGTCAAGGAAGTCCTGTTCGACGACTTTGCCAAGGAATTCGATAAGAAGGGTTATGTCCTCCTCGGGTTCGCCGAAGCCGGCTTTGTGAACGTCTTCTCGAAGCAGAAGATCGATAACGAAGCCTCCCTGAAAAACATCAAGATGTGGGTCTGGACCGGTGACACCGTAGCCTCCCGTTTTCTGGAAGAGTTCGGCATTCGCGCCACGCCTCTGACCCTGACCGACGTGACCATGGGTCTGGACAAGGGCATGATCGACTCCTTCTATAGCCCCCCTCTGGCCGCCGTGGCCTTCCAGTGGTTCTCAAAAGTGAAGTACATGCTCGATTATCCCTTTGTGAATTCCACGGGGGCCTTTATCATGAAGAAAGAGACTTTCAACGCCTTGCCAGCCGATCAGCAGAAAATTCTGCGGGATACGGCCAAAGTCTATTGCAAGAAAGTTGTCGATGTGTCCCGCAAGGAAAATGAGGAGGCCAAGGGCCTGCTCAAAGCCAACGGCATCCAATTCCTGAAACCCTCCGAAGCCGATATCAAAAAGTATCACAGCTATGCGGAGAACGTTTACAAGAAGAGTATCGGTGATACTTATTCCAAAGAGCTTTTTGATAAAGTCCAAGGTATCCTGAAAGGTATGCGTAAGTAACAGAGGTGGGTTCCATGCTGAAAAGATTCGACGATGTCCTGGAGAAGGTCGAGAGGGCTCTTATAATCGCCCTTTTCTCAGCGCTGATCGTGCTGATGACCGTCAACATTATCCAACGCAACGTTCTGGGCCAATCCTCACAGGAAATCCTGGAATATTTGCCGACGATGGTCATGTGGATTTCTCTGATCGGCGCCTCGCTGGCCTTGAAAGATGGCAAGCACATCAGCATGGAACTCGTCCTGCGCTTTGTTCCGCAAAATGCCAAGGACATCCTGCATCGCTTTGCAGCCGCCTTCGGCTGCGTGGTGATGCTGGTCCTCCTTTACCTGTCCAAGGACTTCATGGCAGGTGAGCTGAAGATCTTCGGACCCAAGGGTTATATCTCATCGATCATCCCGATATTTTTCGCGACTGCTGCCTTCCGTTATTTCATTCTGATCCTGTATCCCCTTCATCAGAACAAATAAAGGCTGACCGATGTCGATTCTAACTCTTGTCCTGATTGTTATTGGTATTTTCGCTCTTATTGAAGTCCCCCTCTTTACCGTCTTCGGCGCCCTGGCTCTGACCTGTCTGTATTTCATCGATATGGACTCCGATAACATGCAGACGGTGCTGATTGAGCTGAACCGTCTGGCCTCGACCCCTCTCCTGGTCGCCCTGCCCCTGTTTACCCTGACCAGTTGTATTCTGAAAGATACCAAGGCTCCGCAGCGCATCATGGCCTTTATGGAATCCATCGTCGGCTGGATGCCGGGTGGTCTGGCCATCGCGGGGCTTTTGTCCTGCGCTCTGCTCACGACCCTGACCGGTGCCAGCGGTGTGACCATCATCGCCCTCGGCGGCATTCTCTATCCGATCATGCTGGAGAAGGGCTACAGCGAGCGTTTCAGCCTGGGCCTTTTGATTACCGGGGGTTGTATCGGCCTTTTGTTCCCGCCCAGCCTTCCCATGATCCTTTACGGGGTGGTGGCCAAGACTGATATCACAGAACTCTTTAACGCCGCATTCCTGCCCGGCGTTCTGATGCTGGTCATCATCTTTATCTATTCGATCATTTATGATTACCGCCGCCGTAAGTCCCTCGGCCTGTCCATGTCCGATTCCCCCTTCTCGTGGACGGAGGTGGTCCGCGCCACCCGGGATGCGATCTGGGAACTGCCGATCGTCTTCATCATCATGATTGGTATCTACGGTGGTTTTGTTACCGTAAATGAAGTCTCGGCCGTGATCCTGGTCTGGGTGATCGTAGTCGCTGTGTTCATTAAAAAGGAATTCAAACTCTTCTCCGATCTACCCCGCTCCATGATTGAAGCCGGGGTACTGACCGGTTCCATTATCACGATCCTGGGTTTTGCCGTCGGCTTCACAGGTTATATGATCGATGAAGACATCCCCACCCGGATGATCGAAAGCCTGAAAACGGTGACCGAAAACAAGCTGGTCTTCCTTCTGGTTATGAACATCTTCCTGCTCGGTGTGGGCTTTGTGATGGACATCTTTTCGGCCATCGTCGTGGTCGTGCCCATCCTGATCCCCATTGCCGCACAGTTCGGCATAGACCCCATGCACCTTTGCATCATTTTCCTGGTGAACCTGGAGATCGGCTTTGTGCATCCACCGCTCGGCATCAACCTCCTGATTGCCAGCACGCGGTTCAAAAAGCCCATTCCGGAACTGGTGGTGGCCACGCTTCCCTTCCTGCTCCTGCTGCTCCTGGCCCTGCTCATCATCACGTACATCCCCTGGATCAGTCTCGTGGGAGTCGGTGGCGGCAGCACGCCTTGAGAGTTCTGTATACAGGGCCCTTAATGTCGTTGACGAGGCCCTGCTGTCTTCGGGTACAATAAGCGCTATGACTTACAGGTTGCCATCGTAAGGGAGCGCCTTATGCGATTCGCCCGAAGCACTGTGCTTCTGCCTTTGCTTTATGTTTCCTGTCCGGCCTGGGCTGCTGAACGCGAGGCGATCTTCGTATCTCCCCGGGCGGCAGGTCGCGGAGATACGTTCGTCGGAGCCTTTGACTCCACCGAGGCCGCCCGTCTGAATCCTGCGGCGCTCGCCGAAAGCCGCTCGACGTTCCAGCTGAGTTTCCTGCAGTTTGATGGCGTTGTGGGGCAAAATTCCGTTGATACCATTTCCGATCTGATGAAACTCAGCTCCGTGGGTAAAGGCGGCTTTGGCTTTCTGCGCAGCTTTGATGACAAATTTGGCAAAAGGCAGTACGTCCGCGGCCAACTCTCGGCCCTGTCGATGCGCATCAAATCCTTTGAGGTTCAATTCTTCGGCACCAACGCCTCGTGGCTGGAACTGCGGGATCCCACGACACCCCAGGCTGAATTCGAATCGGATACCTTTGCCGGCGCGCAGTTTTCCTATGCGATGCCACTGGGGAAGCAGTTTCTGCTCGGAGCCACCTTCCGGCCCATGTATCGACTCTATATCCATGGTCAAATGGGGTTCACAGATATTCTGGAATTTGTCCCGCCGTCGGAAACGGAATTCGATGACTACGCGCAGCTGCAAAGCGGTCTGGGTTACGGCGGTGACCTGGGTTTGATCTGGCGACCCACTCCCGCTCTGCGTTTGGGTTTGACGGTCCAGAACGTGGGTGACACGTCATTTGAAAACAGCGATGAAACCAAAATCCCACCCAAACTGGAATCCGTGATCAGCACGGGCGGCCTTTACCGTTTGAAGTTCGGTTCGTGGGATCTGGATCTGTCGGGTGAAATGCGCGACCTCATGAATCGCCAGGGCCTGAACCTGACCCGACTCCTCCATTGGGGCGCTGAGTTTGGTCGCAGCTTCTATGGCAAGGATCATGATGTGGGCGTGACCACGGGTTTAAGGGAAGGTTACATCACCGCAGGCGCCTTCATTGATGCCTGGATCTTCCGCCTTGATATCGCGAATTATGCCGTGGAGTTAGGTGAAACGCCGGGCCAGCGCATGGATCGTCGTTGGGCCGCGACTCTGCAATCCACCATGAGCTTTTGAGGAGCAACCCATGTGGCGTCGCCTACTGCTATCCCTTCCGATCGGCTGGGCTCTCACAGGCTGTGATTTCAATGTCTACCAGTCGGTCGTCAAACCGGAAAATGACACCGCGCTTCTGGAAGAGGCGCGCATTAAAATGGACGAGCACGATTATACCGGGGCCATGAACAGCTTGGAAAAAGTCGAGCGTGATAGCAATGAGCTGCGGCTGTTGCGCAGCACGGCACGTCTCGGACAGTCCGGTCTGAGCATGTGGACCATCCTCACCGACATCGTCGATGGCGATAGCTTTGACAGGGGCAGTGGCAACGGGATTGATAATCTCTTCGATCAAATTTCGGGCGCCGTGGTCGGTGAAGGGGAAACCCGTGATCTGCGTCTGACAGCCTTGACGGAAAGCGTCAACGATCTTCTGGGCGCGCCCGATCGCAGCGCCAGCCGTGTGAAAAACCTTGCCTGCTTCCTGGCCGGAGTCATGGCGCTGCCGGCCGTCACCGATGCCACCACAGCCATTCAAGGCACGACGACCAGTCTGGCAAACCTGGCCGCGACAACGGATGTCACCAATCCCGCCGCGCAGTGTCCGGATCTTTCCGATCTGAACACGAGCCTGACCACCATCGCCACGGTGCAGACGCGGTTCAGTCTGATCCTGGAAGCCACCTCGGACTGCAAACTGATTGACGCCACCGGCACGGGCAATGAATTGAATGCCATCGAGGCCCAGCTCGCCAAATTCAATCAGAATGCGGATGCGGGCTGTTCCACCACACCCGCCTGCGGTTCCAGTGCGGCCTGTCAGGCCCTGGGGCTGCAATGCGTTTATGAGGCGTTAACAGATGACGCCACGGTCTCCACGGCCCAGGATGGATCGGTCACCAAATGCGAGCTCGTTCAAAACTGTTTGACTCCTGACACCTGCTTCTAACCACGCTGGCTGAGGAACGTTTGCATGATCCAAAAACCTTGTCTCATTATCGCGGAAGACAGCCGCACCATAAGGGATCAACTGCTCTTCTTTCTCAAACTCCCCGAACTGGACGTGCTCCCGGCTGAGGATGGGATCGAGGCCCTGGCGCTGTTTGATGCGAACAAGGATCGGGTTCGCATCATCCTCACCGATATTCACATGCCGAAGCTCGAAGGGCTGGAACTGGCACGCATTCTGCGCGAAGACCGCAGTTTCACCGGCCCGATCATCGTTCTGACCCAGCAGGGGGATAACGCGATGATCCGCAAGGCCCGGGAGCTGGGTGTGAATGGCTGGCTGATCAAGCCCTTCAAGGGCGAAGAGCTGCTGCAGATTATCAAGCGGATTCTTTCGGAAGAGAAGCAAAAAAAGAAAGAGGTCAGCTAAAAATAGAAGACGCCCGCTTTTCAGCGAGCGCCTTTGATTCGTTTGCCTTCAGGTCGGGTCTTCTTCTCTAATCTTAGTGGGTCACCTTAAAGAGACTGACATCCACCTTGGAGTGCATCGGCAGATCCGGGAAGATCAGCTGATTGTCCGTGATGCTGTAGTCCTTGGTCTCGACGCCGTTCACAGCCACTTTCCAGCTGTACTGCGACAGATCCATGTCCAGCGAACCCAGATCAAAGATATGGTTATGCGCAGCGGCATAAGAGAAGTCGATCAGAATGCCTTCGTTCGCCTGGAACTTACAGCTCTTCAAATCCACTTCCGAACCATTGACCGTAAACAGGGCAGGCGCACAGGCGCCAGATTTCTCACCTTTGACGACGATGCTATCCTCCAGAACCGCACGCCCAAGATCCACCTTCAGGGCATCGCTGCCAGCTGCCGGATAAACCACCAGGATCTCACGCAGAGCCCGGTAATCACGCGATTGAAACACAACCTGATCGTTCTCGATGCGGACCGGGATCGCGCGCGTGGTTTTCGCATCATAGACACGAACCTCATTGCGGACGTCCGTGGCAGCATAGATGGGATAACTCAGTTTGGGAGTCAGAGTCTGATCAAAGCTGATGCTCACCGCTGCGGAGTCCGCAGGCGCTTTGGTCATGCGAACCAGACCAGTGCTGGAGCTGTAGGAAAAGCCTGTGGTGGCCTTTCCATCGACAGACACGCGCACGCTCGAAGGATTGGCATTGTTACCGATTTGGAAGTCGGATTTCAGCTCGCCTTCCTTGCGGTAAACAGCCTTGATCTCATAAACCATGGGCGCATCATTGAAGCGAATGCTGCGGGCCCCGGCATCATACGTAAAGGCCGAAGTGGGGGCTCCATCCAGATAGACCTGAAGAGTCGAGCCATCGACCTGGTTGGCCAGGAAGAACTCGTTTTTCGGTGGTTCGTTGGTGAACTCATACTCGACGCGGATGCTGGAACCTTCGGCAGGAGCCGACGTGAATTCCAGAACGTTGCCGGTCAAGCGGTAGCCTGACTTTTGCAGCTGATTGTTCACATAAACCTTCAACGAGCTGGCATAAGGCTCATACTGCAGAGCGAATTGGGTTTTCAGGATCACGCTGAGGTCATAGGAAATGGCCTGCAGGGTGTTCGAGTAATCCGATTCGCAGATCGAACCCCAGCTCCCGCCCGTGCGGAAGATGGCATCCGCATAAATCGAGGCTTTGTGGAACGCTGTATTACAGGCGCTTTGGGTCACCGTGGGGTGCCACACGAGGCCGTAAGTCCGGGCGTTGACGCCGACCTTACGAATGCTGTTCATGTAGTTGACCAGGTAATCAGCCCTGGCCCAGGGAACATTGCCGCAATCCTGACCGGCGGAGCAGTTGTCCTCGTCACTGACGATCAGAACAGCAACGGTGGAGTTGGTGCGCAGCCAGGAACCGTTCTGGTTGCACTCGCCTTTCAGACCATTGACGGCCTGCAGGATACCGCGTTCGTTACCGCTGCCCTGAATACCGGCATTCACAGCATTGGCAAACAGTTGCTCGGCATTCCGATCCCCTTTGCGAATCAGACCACGCAGACAACCGGCGTTCGGGTCGGTTGTGACCACACCAATTTTCCAATCCGCGTCCTTCACATAGGAAAGCAGCGGCATAAGCTTGGTACTGAGGTTGCTCTGCTCCTCTTTCATGGAACCCGAGGTATCGATCACCACGAGAACATCCAGAAGGCCGGAGGCGCTTGCGGATTGCGCAAACGATTCGGTTTTGAATTCCTGCTCCGAGCCCTGGCGGAAGGCTTCGGTCACGACGGGGCGGTTCACCTGATTAAAATCCAGGCGGGTCGCCACGACGTTGTTTTCCATTTGAAAGCGTTGCCGGATCTGGCCGTTGGTGACGTCCAAAGCAAGGCTCCCAGGGGCCACGGTGGTGGCCTGGAAGCTCCAGCTGGCGGCTGCCACAGCGGGCAAGCCAGGGCCTTCCTCACCGCGATCCGCCGCGGTATGGTCATCCCCTTGATTGAGATCACTGTTGTATTCCGCCGTGGCATCCCCAGAGTAGTAAACCCTGCTCAGAGGATTCATTTCCTCGTTGAATGCCGGGGGCGGACTACCACAAGCTGCTTGAAGCAATAACAAAAGTGGCCCAGATATCTGGGCCCGCACCACTAACGGGCTGAATTTACTCATGGACTCCTCCTCTATATGCGGTCCTCGACCGTCCTTGTAACCAACCGCTTCGGAAAGTTTCTGCTCCCTGCAGCCAAACATACAAAACGGTAAGCGATCCTTGTGAGTTAGACAAAACGTATAAGCCATGGCTTTTACAAGGAAAGAGAGGGGTGATTTAATTCTGGACCAGGCGTATGCGGAGGCGAATTTTCGTGACCTTGACGAACGAATTCCGGGCGAACCTGAACGTCACGTCAGGATTTCGGAATTCAGTTCGTTGAAATAATTGGAGAAATATGAAGGCGGGACGATGGCGGAATTATCCCCAAAACGGCTTGAGGGGATCTTACCGGGAAGTCATTTTTCTTTTGTTCTGCACTTCCATCTGCACAAGATTGGATAAAAAGCCAACCGCACGTTCATTGAAGCTGTGCCACGGGATGATGAAATCGGCCTGGCTCCGGGACGGTTCGATATGCTTCTGATACATGGCCTTCACCGAGCCGAGATACTGACCCGCGCAGTTATCAAAACTGCGGCCACGTTCCGCGATATCACGACCGATGCGGCGAACCACGCGCACATCGTCCTCCACATCCAGAAAGATTTTCAGATCAAAGAGCTTGAGCAGTTCCGGATAACAAAGGGAGAAGATGCCATCGACGATGATGATGCTGCTGGGATCCAGGCGTTCCGTCTTGCTGAGACGGGAATGGCTCGCAAAGTCGTAACACGGGCGATCCACCGCAACACCGTTGCGCAAAAGGCTGATCTGTTCATGCAAAAGGTCGCGTTCGATCGCGTCGGGGTCATCGAAATTCTTGAGGGCGCGCTCCTCAAAGGGCAGATGCGAGAGATCGCTGTAATAGTGATCGATGCTGATGACCAGAGGGCGTTCCACTTCCAAACGATTCCACAGTTTACTGACAAAGGTTGTCTTGCCTGAACCAGAACCACCGGATACGGCGATCATAAACGGGGACGTCATCGGGGGAAGCTCCTCAAATTTTTTTGCGGTCGCGGCAATGTAAGGCAGTTTACCGGGAATGGCAACAGTTCTCCGGCCACCATGCCAAACAGTCAATGAATCTTTTGACTTATTGTGAGTTGACGGTCCCCTGCGTCTCTTTTAAGCTGGAATGCAAGGCTTAAAGGGAGTGGTGCATGAAGTTTATCGCGTTTTCTATCCTGATCGGCACATTCGGTTTGGTCGCCTGTAAAACCAGTAATTTCAAAGGTGGGGCCGCTGCGGTGGAAAATCCTCCGGAAGAGCCCCAAATCACCACCACCACCCCGACGGTGACAACCGGGACGGAGACTCCGAATATTCCTCCGGTGGACACGACCTCGGTCGATACCTCGACCACCGAGCTGCAGCTCAATCAGAGCTGTGAGAAGCCGGTGCAGCTTCTCAAGAGCCAGGTGAAATTGAATTTTCCAGAACGCAAGAAATGCCGGTTCAATGTGGAGCCGAACAAGGAACCAAGGGACGCTTTTCTGCAGGCCCACGAGGTCTCCACATCCAGCCTGAAGCTGCCGGAGGACAGTGAGATCTGCAGCATGACGCTGGAAGCCCCGGCCAATGCCAAAATCCAGTACGATGATTTTCTTATTTTAACGATCGATGACTTCGTTATCTTTTCCAGCAACAAGGACTTTGTGCCGAAGCTCGATCAGGTGAACGGACTTTATAAGTGGGACTTCCTGAAGGTCAGGGGAGAGCCCGTGGATTTCGATGCACTACCCTACTGCATCGGTGCCATGGATCGCTGCGCCTTCCCCAAGACGGATACCGTAGGACCCATCAGCTTCAAACTGAATTACAATGAAATCGTCGGGATCGCCAAGGCCATCAAGGGAAAGGCTGAAGTGCCCGTGGACCTGGTCGCGACGGGTGATAATGACGATAGTAATGAGAAAATGGACTGCTTTCATACGGCGCTTGAGATTACGGCGACGCTGAACTACATCAAAAAGCCGAAATGAAGCAGGGGGCGACTTGAATCGCCCGTGCAGATGGGCCTTATCGCGTATGCAGGGGGGCGACCTGAGTCGCCAGATGCCGCGAGCCATGAACCCAAGGGGGCGACCTGAGTCGCCCTTCCCTACTTCTTCTTCAGCGCCGCAATCTTCCCAGCAATTTTTTCCGAATCGACCACCGGGTCCACATCCTTGTCTATCGACGCGATCTTAAGCTCCGGGCTGACGATAAACGTCCAGCGTTTGGACATCGCCATCATCGGCATCTTCGTGCCGTACTGTTCGATGACCTTGGCTTCAGGGTCAGCGAGCAGATCGAAATTCAGCTTCTGCCCCTTGTGAAAGCTGGCCTGCTTTTCCACAGTGTCGGCGCTGATGCCATAAACTTCCGCACCCTGCGCCCGAATCTTCTTGATGTTATCGCGAAAGGCACAGGCCTGCTTCGTGCAGCCCGGAGTGTCGGCCTTGGGGTAAAAGTAAAGTACCGTCCATTGTCCGGCGCGGGATTTTAAATCGAAGGCCTTGCCCTCATGATTCTTCAATTCGAACAGCGGAGCCGGGTCATTGACCTTGAGTTCAGCCGCTTCCGCAGTGGCAAAGGACGCGATCAAAGCCAAACCAGCAAACCATCGTTTCATGGAACCTCCTTTATCAGGTCAGAGTATGTTTCCAAAAATCCCGCAGAGCCGCGGCAACAGGCTCGGGATCATCCAGATGCAGATGATGCCCTCCGGCCAGCGTTACCGCCTCGAAGTTCCGGATGGCCTGCTTGCGACGCCGCGTGAGGTCATTGTCCGGAATGATCGTCTGCGTGGCTTCAATATAAAGCGTGCGAGCCGTGATGTTGCCAAGATAAGCCAGCGCCTGGCCCTCGCTGAACTGATAACGACTCGGTAATTTCAAGCGCGGATCATGTTTCCACACCACACCCTGCCCGCGGGTTTCCACACCACGCTCGGCCAGGGTTTGAGCGCCTTCCAGGCTCAACGGTCCATTTTTCTGTCGGGCCCGTATGGCCTCCTCGCGATTCGCATAGAGCGCATTGCGCAGGCGACCCTGCTGCGACCAGCTTTCGATATACGACCGCATCTTGCGAGGCGCCTCCGCCTCCGAGGCCGTGAGCGGGCCGATGCCTTCGATCAGAATGAGTTGGGATACTCGTTCCGGAAAGACACCCGCATACAAACTCATGATCCCCGCCCCCATCGAGTGCCCCAGAAAAAAGTCCGGCACCCTATCCAGGGCTGCGATCAGTTCATGCAGCCACACGAGGTACTGATGAAAATCGTAGGACACCCCTTCGGGCAGCGTGCTGGAATCCCCGTGCCCAGGGAGATCGAAGGCCATGATATTCACTTCAGGGAGAAGTTCGGCCAGAGGACGAAACGTGTAGCAGTTATCCAGCCAGCCATGCAGGGCCACGGCCCGCCGCGAGGCATAGGGATTGGACTGGAAACCCTGCATGACCAGCCGGGAGTGAGGCAATTGAATTTCAATCGGTACCATGTCAAGTCCTGAACAAAAGAGCCCGAAAGTAAGAACTGCCGCCCATTATGTCCGTATCTCCGGAAACCTGCATTGAATTTTTTTCTGAAATCGGCAAGATGGGCTCGTTTGTCATTCCAAGGATGGAATGGGAGAACTCATGAAAAATTGGTATATGGACTGGGTGTTTGGCACCATATCCGGTGTTTCGATCGTCGCGGCCAAGGGTTTGCCGCAACAGCCGGAAGAAGCCGCCCTCTGGGTGGGCTATGCGGCTTTCTACGCTTATTGCTGCCGCTATCTGAACCCTGACCTGGATGTTCGGGGAAACCGCTGCGGGGCGCGAACCGCACCGCTCGGATTTTTGACTCACGGGCTGCGCCGCATGCGTCTCAGGCTGCTGCTGCGCCTCGTGAAACCCTTCCAATTTGTGCTCAACATCATGCACAACCTGATCTGGGCCCCCTTCGGCTATCTTTTTACCCATCGCGGCATTCTGCATTGGCCTTTGATCGGGACCTGGCTCAAGGCCTCCTGGCTGTTTCTGCTGGTGGCGCCCTGGCTCCATTATAAGGGCTACGACCTGTTGGAAACCTATCGCAGCGTGATCCTATCGCCCTGGTACATGATCTGGACCTTTGCCGATCTTTCGCACATCCTCAGCGATATCATGATTGCGAAGATCCTGAAGCGCAAAGCCTTCGTGCCACCCGCGACGATTGCGCCGCGCGGCTGGCTGATGAAGACCCTTGGCATCAAGTCCAGTCGCTGGTTTGCGATCTAGCGGATCATGTTCAGGACGTGCCAGCCAAAGAAAAGACCAGGGAGGATGGCAGCGTAGGTCAGTTCCAGCAGGAACATGGGAACGGAACGCTGCGTCTTGAAACTGCCCCAGACGATATTCCAAAGATTGATGAGGGCCACAGGTCCACAGACCATGGCCAGAACCAGCATCGCGATGGCGGCATAAGCAGGCTTTCCTGTCTGTCCACTGGGTGTGCGGGCCCATAACCAGGCGCCGACGGCTGCGGCATACAGAATGGTCGCGCGGGTGACGGATGGTCCATGGATTTTCGCCAAGTTGTGTCCCTTCCCGATTTAAGAGGCCCTTTGGGCCTTTTCCTGTGATAACGGCAATTCCACCACAAAACAGGTATGGGGTTTCTGCTTGTCCAGATAAAGCCGACCCCCATGCTGCTCGATAATCCCAAGGCTCAGGCTTAAACCCAGCCCCGTTCCCTTGCCCACTTCCTTGGTGGTGTAAAAGGGTTCAAACATTTTCGCGGCCACGGCGTCGGGTATGCCTGCACCGCAGTCGATCACTTCAATCTGCACCTGATCGACCACAACCCGACCGGTCACGCGGATCCAGGGATCGCTGTGCTCCTGGTCCATGATCGCATCAATGGCATTATTGATGATATTAATCAAAACCTGCGCAATCTGCGACTGCTGACATGCAACGGGCGGGACATCGTGCAAGGCATCGAGTTCCACTTCGAAGTGAATGCCGTGATTTTCCGCAAGAGGCTGCGTGATGGAAACAACCTGAGCGATCAACTGGGACAGACTGATCAATTCAAAAAATTCCTGATCGCCACGGCGTGAGAACATCAGGAGACTCGACACGATCCGGGCGATGCGGTTGGTGTTCCGGTCGATCACCAGCGAGGCCCGATGCAAAACCTCGCGATCCATGACGCCCTGTCCGAGCTGATCGACCAGAATATCATTGTAGCCTTTGATGATGTGCAGGGGATTGTTAATTTCATGCGCCACGCCTCCGGCCATTTCCCCGAGCATGGCCAGCTTCACCACATTGCTGGCAATGGCCCGCTGATCCCGGACTTCCTGATCCTTGCGGTAAAACTGCTGTTGCATGGCCGCATTGAATTGATGCAAACGCTGGGACAGGGTATTGACGGTGTCCACCATGGAATCGAGTTCATCCGGACGCCGCGGCGGATGACGCTTCAACGTCAGGGGTTCTCCCGCTTCCTTGGCTTGAAAGTCATAGAGGGCAAGGAAGTCCACAATGCGCTTGAGATGCTGCGTGACCAGCACGCGGAAAATCTCGATCATGATCAGGGACACGATCAGGGTCTTCAAACCCTGGGTCAGAAAGAAATAAATCGCCTTATTCGACAGACGTACAAACATATTGCGCTGGGAGGCTTCCACGGACACGCTCCCGATCATCTGCTGGGGCATCCTGGGGTTCATCAGGGGATAGACCTTCGCGGTGCGCTTGTCCTCGAAAAAACGCTCCAGCCCGATGTAACTGACCACCGCGCTCTTATCCACATCGCCCTTGGCCTCGGCATAGACCTTGCCGTCCTCATCGATGACCACAACCTTTGTGATATCGCGAATGCCGGTAATGCCTCGGATCTGGGTCATGACCCCGGGATGGTTGAAGTCATAAAGCGACTCCGCGATGTTGTCGACACTGCTGTGACCGAGGCTTTCAAAGGTGGACTCGAGGCTGTTCATTTCCTCGCGATAGTCCATATAAAAGGAAATCGCGGTAAAGACAGTCGTGAGGACTGAGCTCGCCAACAAAATGGTGATAACGAGCCGCCTTTGCAGCGAACGACTGTATTTCCGCTTTTCTGCCATCACTTCGCCATAAAGAGTTTCTTCATCACCTCAAGGCTCCAGACCCGGAAACGATCAACGTACGAATACGCCGCCGGAATCACAATCAAAGTCAGGAGTGTCGACGAAATCAGACCGCCGATGATCGCCACCCCCATGCTGGTGCGCTGCGCCGAGGCCTCGTTCAAACCGATCGCGATCGGCAGCATGCCGGCGATCAGCGCGAACGTTGTCATCAGAATCGGCCGCAAGCGGGTTTTGCCGGCCAGGATCATGGCCTCATTGCGGCTCATGCCTTCCTGCACCTTGTGGTTGGCAAAGTCCACCAGCAGAATCGAGTTTTTAATCGCCACCCCAAGGAGCAGGATGCAACCGATCATCGAGAAGAGATCGAGCGACTTGCTGCAAACGTAAAGCCCGGCCACCGCACCGCAGATCGCCAACGGCAGAACGAGCATGATCGTAAACGGTGTGACGAAGGATTCGTAAAGACTCGCAAGAACCAGGTAAATGAAGAGCACGCCGAGCGACATCGCCACGATCATGTTTTCCTTCATCTCCTGATAGCTTTCCCCCTGGCCGACGAACTTGAAGCCGATATGGGATGGAATTTTCATCTCTTCCTGCAGAATGCGCGCCGTTTCTTTCATGGCCGCATCAAGACCGGCGCCGGACGGGTTGATGTCCGCGTTCAATTGAATGTAGCGCATCCGGTTGCGGCGGTTGATGGTCGAGGGACCTTCCGCCTCTTCATAGCGGGCGAAATCACTCAGGCGGACGTTGGAGAAGTTCATGTTGGGCACGAAGATCCTGGACCACTCCTCCTTCAGATTCCGCTGGTCCTCGCGCATGCGCAGGCGGATATCATACTCCTCACCATCCACCCGGAACACGGCCGGTGTCACGCCTTCGATCTGACCCCGCAGCTCGGCTCCGACGCTGTTGACCAGCACCCCGAGACGTTCCGCACGTTTTTGATCGATATGCACCTGAACCTCAGGCTTGCCGGGGCGATAGTTGATGTCCACATCCTGAAGGGCCGGATGATCCTTGATGCGTCTGAAGAGTTCCTGCGCGATGCCTTCGATCTCTTCAAGGTTGGCGCCTTCAATGTTGACGTTAAAGGGACGCATGCCGGCCGCGATCAGGTCGATATCCTTGACGATCGGGTTGGCGCTTTTATACTTTTGCAAGGTTCGTCTTAATTCATCCTTGAATTCGGATGTATTGATGTTGCGCTCCTTACGCGGCACCAGCTCCACATAATATTCGGCGAAGTTGCTCTTGCTGTTCTTGCCGACGGTCATAGCCGTCCGGCGGACTTCGGAGTAATTGCGCACGGTGCCTTCAACCTCCAGAGCCAGCTTGGACATTTCATCCAGACTGGTGCCGGGGGGCGTGTCGAGCGTGATCAAAAACTCGCCAAAATCCTGGGGCGTGAGGAACGTTTTCGAGATATACGGGAAGAGGCTCATGCAGCCCAGAAACACGGCGACCGCCAGGGCGATAAACAGCCAGGGCAGCCGGATCACCTGTTTCAAAAGGCCTTCATAGAGGTGCTCCAGCCAATCCTGGAAGCGTCCGAAGGCGCGCAGAAGAACGCCCGTGGTATAGTAGGCGAGTCCTTTCTTGACCGCTCCATGCGAGGAGCCCGCAAGATACGCGGACAGCATGGGGGCAATGGTCAAAGCATCGAAGAGACTGATCGCCATGGCAAAGCAGATGGTCAGACCGAATTCCTTCAGGAACTGACCGACGATCCCTTGCAGGAAGGCGATCGGACCGAACACGGCGATGACCGCCAGGGTTGTGGCGATGACGGCCAGGGTTACTTCCGAGGTGCCTTTGATGGCCGCTTCAATTGGTGAAGCCCCGAGTTCGATGTGCCGGAAGATGTTTTCGCGCACCACAATCGCATCATCGACCAGAAGTCCCACAGAGAGACTCAAGGCCAGAAGAGTCATGATGTTGATGGTAAAGCCAAAGATCGCCATCAGGATGAAGGCACCGAGCAGCGAGTTCGGCAGCGCCAGGCCGGTAATGATGGTGGAACGGCCATTGGCGAGGAAGAAGTACACCACGATAATGGTGAGGATGATACCGATAATGATGGATTCATAAACGTCGGCAATGTTGGCCCGGATCAGCTTGCTGCCGTCGCGCACGAGTTCAACCTGGGGCGCGCCCGGCTGAGTCTTCAAGGTGACCGCGAGTTTTTCCATCTTCCTGATCACGTTGTCCACCACGTCCACGGTGTTGGATCCGGACTGGCGATAGACATTCAGGAATATGGCCTGCTTGCCATTGAAAAAGGTGCGGGTGGTTTCATCCTTCATGTTGTCGGTGACCTGGGCCACATCGCGGACCTGAACCGGAACCTCGTTGCCGAGGAAGTTGACCACCGTCTTGCCGATTTCATCCAGCGAGCGATATTCCCCAAGGGTGCGATAAACGATTTCCTTGCCACCCTCGATGACCTTGCCGGCAGGGATATTGAGGCCGGAGGCGCCCAGTCTTTGGGCCACCAAATTCACCGACAGTTCGCGCGCCTTCATTTTCTGACGGTCGAGCAGAACGTGGATTTCGCGCTTGCGTCCGCCCAGAACCTCGACGAGGCCTACATGTTGAATCTGTTCGAACATCGGGCGAATCACGCGATCGGCCAGATCAAAGAGCTGGGTTTCCGGCATATCGGCCTGAACTGCGATAATGGCCACCGGCTGCTCGGAAGGGTCGATCCTGCGGAGAAGCGGTTCCTCCACCCCATCGGGCAGGTTGCGCCTCACCAGCGCGATCTTATCCTTGACCTGCTGCTCGGCGAACTTTACATCGGTTTCGAGGGTGAATTCCGCGGAAACCACACTCAAGCCTTCCTGGTTCACGGAACCCACGCTCTTGAGTCCAGGAATGGTGGCGATCTGCTCTTCGATGATCTTGGAGACCTGCGTTTCAATTTCCTTGGGACCTGCTCCCGGGTAGATCGTCCACACCGAAATAAAGGGAAAGGTGACGTTCGGGAAGAGATCCACACCGAGCTTCATAAAGGACATGGCCCCGGATGCCAGCATCGCGATCACGATACATGTGATGAAAACCGGGCGCTTGATGGATAAGCTGGCGAGATTCATGTGGCATCTCCGAAGGACTTGAGTTTGGCGATGATACCCAGGATATCCGCTTTCGCCTTGATCGCACCCAGCTGCGCGCTGGCATAATCCTGTTCAAAGAGCAGAATTTGATACGTCGTGGTACGACCGCGTTCGAGTCGATTCCTTTCATAATCAAGCTTCTGCTTCTGCGCGCTTTCGATTTCATTGGCCAGGTGCAGGCGGATTTTTGCGTCACTCAGCTGGCGCATCAGGTCCTCCCATTCCTGGCGGGCATTGAATTCCATCTGCTCACGTTCCTGCCGCGCGGCTTCACTGGCCTTGACGAGGCCCGTGCGTTCCCGATTGATCAGATCCCGATCCAGCGGCGTGGAAAACTTCAGGCCGATCACCATGGTCGGCTTATCCGACTTGAAGGCATCCGACGCAGCGCCACTGAGCGAGTCATCGCGCGAGTTCGCGGCGTAACTGCCAAAGATGGAGACATCCGGTTTGAATTTTTCGCGCCACTGCTGAACCTCGGATTCCGCGGCTTTTTCCAGGGAGCGGGCCACCTCCACATCAAGACGCTTGATGGAACCGGCCGCCATGGTCATATCACTCAGCATGCGCGAGCTGATCGGCATGATATCCACTTCGAGGCGGTCCCCCTGCACCGAACGCAGGGAGTTGAATGTTCTTTGCAGGGATATACGATCCCGCTTGCTGAGCTCCAATTCAAAGCGTCGCGCCTTGAGACCCGCTTCCGCCTGCAGAAGATCCGCGCGATCGGCGAGTGACAGATTCACGCGCTTTTTGACCCAATCCCGAATCTTTTGAAAGCGCACCAGGGCGCCTTCCTGAGTGCGGACCGCATCGGTGGCCAGGGCCAGCTGCCAGTAAATGAATTCCGCCTGAGCGAGCAGAGCCTTGATCTTATACTGCTCACCCTGCCGCTGCGCCGAGAGCTTGGCCTGCGTGGCCTCACGGTTGAGATCATACTCACGGCCCATCCAGTTCTTCCAGAGCGGCTGCACAAGGTCGAGCTGGGTCCGGCCTTCAGACCAGCGTTTGGTGCTGTCGTCATTCAAGGCCACCAAAGGGTTGATTACACCGGGTGCCAGGAGCGAGGGAAAATCATCGCGTTCAATATCGATTTTGTTCAGGTTGTAGCTGAGCTGGGATTGAAGCCCAAAGCTCCAGATTTTCTGGACGCCGAGGCTATAGGTCGTGGCTTCCATCTTGTCGCCGGAGAGTATGTTGCTGGGTGGCTTCTCATCCACCGAATGAGCCACCTGGCCGAAGACCTGGGGCGTGGTGATGAGATCGCTGGAATATTCCCGCTGTTTGGTGGCTTCGATCGTGGCGTGCGCACTTCGCAGCGATTGATTGCTGGTTCGCACCTGAGTCAGATACTCTTCAAGGGTAAGGGTTCGTGCCTCAGTCACACCCCAACAGCATAAGAAGAGAGGCAGGGCTGCCAACTGCACCCAATGGACCCTATGCTTTTTCACAAACTCGCGCATCGAAGCCTCCACAAGACTTGCCACTACAGATTTTTAGCTAGCACTTCTGACCCAGAATAAACGGGTCCGGGTCTGAAGTCGACTGTCCATGGCAATTCTCCCGCTAACTTAACGGATGGATGGTGGGGGACTTGAGGCAAGATACGTAGACAACCGGGCGGCTGCATATTTGTTGTGCAAAGAACGGGCAGGTCAGCAGCTTGGTGTTTTGACAAGGCCGGAAAGCTATGAGAACATGCGGGCCATGTTAAAGACCCAGCTTCAGGAGGCGCATTTTGGATCATAAGCCAGGATTTCTTAAACTTGTGGCGGACGCGCAAAAGGAAGTGAAGGAAATCAGTCGCGAGGAAGTGGCCCGCCGTCTGAAGCCGGAAAAGGATTTCGTGCTCGTGGATGTGCGTGAAGAGACGGAATGGGAGGCCGGACACCTGCCGTTCGCCGTGCATCTTTCCAAGGGCCTGATTGAGCGGGACATTGAAACGAAAATTCCCAATCCCTCAACGCCGCTCATACTCTACTGCGGCGGTGGCTATCGCTCGATACTGGCTGCACAGAGCATCCAGAAGATGGGCTACACCAATGTGCTCTCCATGACCGGCGGTTTCCGCGGCTGGATCGAGAACAATCTGCCGGTCGTTGCCAGCGGCGTTCTTTGAAGTCAACCTCCATGCAGTCATTCTTACCAAATTGTTCCAGTGCGACCTCCTCTTGGCCCGGGAATTGCTTTTCATAAGAAAGGAGCTGCGACCATCCCGGACGTTTGGAGAAAAGAGGTAGGTTATGAGTACTGCGATTTGGAATCCACGCCGTAAACCGATCGTTGTCGGTATTTCCCTGGATAATTCGGATGAATACCTGATTCAAAGCGCAGCGGCCCTGGCCCGAAGGCTGGAGAGCCCGCTGGAGCTCGTGCACGCCACGCAGCCGATTTTTAATTACATGGGCGCCGGCGACGTTGTCGTGAATCCCTACTATGGCTATGACCGTGTGATCAACGACATGGAGGATGACGAGGCGCGCAAGACTCTGGAAGGAATGCGCCAGCGTCTGCCGCCGGATCTTCGCCTCGGTCTTCACGTGCTGCGCGATTATACCTCGGAAGCTCTCACCACCATCGCCACCGAGGTTCATGCCGGGCTGGTGATGACCGGGCTCAGCAAGCGGGCCGGCAATAATATTCTGGAAGGCACGTCGACCGCGTTCTCGCTCGCCGCGCACGCGGATGTTCCGGTCCTGATCGTGCCACTCGATGCCACGATCAACTTTGCGGAATCCCCGCGCATGCTGGTGGCCGATAACCTGGATGTGGAAGGACGTCTGGCTCTGGAAGCTGCGATTCAGATGGCGGTCGAGCTGAACTGCGCTGAGATCTGCCACGTGCATGTGCATAAGCTCAGCAGCACGGAAGTGCAGCATATGGTGGACAAGGTCCGTGAGGCGATGAACCTCGGCCGTATTCCGTTGAATCCCGAATTTTCAACGACGACCTATACCGAGGAACTGCGCCGCCGCATCGCTGAGGAGCTGCAAAGCCGTTTCCGTTCAATTCCCAAGGCCGAGGCCGTGGCGTCCCGATACCAGGCTCTGGTGAACTTTGGGAAACCGGTCGATGAACTGCACCGGACCACCCGCATTCATAAGCCACAGCTCCTCGTCTTTGGACGCCACCATCTGTTCCATCGTCAGCGCTTTTCGCTTGGCAAAATCCCATACGATGCGATGATGGAGGAAGGAGTCGCCACCATGATTGTACCGGATACAGTCCCAGGCGAGCGATCATCCAACGTTTCGAGCTGAAGTGGGAAGAGTAGAGGGGGAACTCATGATACGTGCCGTTACAGCCAGTCTCTCGATTACCTGGTCTCTGACCGTCCGGGCTGCCGAGCCGTTGCAGATTCCACCCGCGGAAGAGGTGGATGAAAACCGAACGGCTTTTGCTGTGGAGCAGCAGGTCCGTGAAAGCCCGATCCGCTTCGATCGGGATTGCCCTCCGCCGGAGACGGTGGACGTGTTTCAACGTTCAACCTGGAATTCGGTTGAGTTCGGCGTAAGCTTTCCTTTGGGAGATGCGCTGGGGGAAACGAGGCTCTATACCCGCTATAACTGTCCGGCCCCTTCGGTCAAATCCAGCCGGTGATCACAAGCGAAGAGAGAAAAACCAAGGGCTTTGTGTCAAGACACAAAGCCCGGTTTTTGCGGATCAGCTGCAGGTCCAGCTCATGCCGCGCAATTTCTCGACGAAATTGCTGTAGTTCTGCTGACACTTGTCAAACTCGTGGTTGTATTCCCAGAGTTTGTCTTCAATGCCTGGCTTTTCGGTCTCTTTGTAATAGAGAACCTGGCATTTCTGCTGACTCATATCCATCTTCACACGACGGGTATTGCCCGACAGTGTGCAGACGGCCTCCGAGCCACTCGCGGTGTCGGTCGCGGCAGGAGCTTCAGCAGGATCTGGGGCAGCTGTCTGCGTCTCGACAGTGGCCGAAGCCGTTGTCGTGGTTGCAGGCATATCAGCCCCGATCGCCACGGTGGCGACCAGAAGTTGAGAACCTAAAAACAAACTTAATTTCATGGATTTTCCTCCACAGTTGAACAGACAAAAATCCATTCGGCGGCCCACGCGCAAACATTCAAGGTTATTTTGCGCCGTGGGCTTCTTGTGGAGTTCGCCTGTTATCCCAGGCGTTTGGCAATCTTTCCGGGGGGAAGGATTCGGCTTTTTTTAAAGGGTAAAACCACTCAAGCCAGATCAAAGAGCAGGAACGCGGTGTCATCCGCGGCCGCTTTCACCGGCAGGCCGGGCTCGCGCGCAATCGCCAGGCCATCACCAGCCGCTACCGTGCAATCCCTGGCTTCCAGAGTGCCGCTTATCATTTGCAGCCAGCCGTAGCGTTCCGCCTGCAGAGGCAGTTCCAGGGTCTCGCCCTTCTTCAGTTCGCCACGATAGATGCGAACGTTCTGATGAATATGAACCGGAGCCTCTTCCTTCAGCGGCGCCACCAGAAGGCGCAGCTTCTCGCCATCGACGGTCTGCACGGTGGCCTGTTCATAACCCGGTTCGATGCCGCGTTGCGCCGGTTCGATCCAGATCTGGAGCAGTTCCAATTCTTCCTGGTTCGAAGGATTGAATTCACTGTGTCGAACTCCCGTGCCGGCACTCATACGCTGGATTTCACCGGCCTTCACCAGTTCCTTGTTCCCCATGCTGTCCTGATGTTCAATCGTGCCGCGCAGGATCACGGTGATGATTTCCATATCGGCATGACTGTGCATCGGAAAACCCTGGCCCGGCGCGATGATATCCTGATTGATCACGCGCAGCTGACGGTACCCCATGAAACGGGGATCGAAGTAACCGGCGAAGGAAAAGCTATGCCAGCTCTTGAGCCAGCCGTGATCCGCAAATCCTCGTTCCGAACTTTTTCTTGGAAGCAGCATGTCTTTCATCCTCCTCAGATTCCACTCCTTATAGAACGGCATAACACGATCAAAATAAAGTATAAGGTTTAGCTCATCATGATCTAATTAATGGATCGTTTTTTCCCAGGGATTCCTGTCCGTTGCCCTGACCTGTTCTTGGAAAGTGGATTTTTGAGAACAGTTTCTCCTGGAGGCCACCCTTTCATGTTTTGCGGGTTCCCCGGTAGGGACATATTGAGTCCGTTATGGCCCGCAATCAACGACCCTAAGGAAAAGGAATCAACATGCAAGCCCAGCTGTTTGTTTCAGGCACATTACTCTTCTTCGCGTCTGTTTCCACCTCCTTTGCCGGCGCGCCGGTCAGCCCGGATCCCGCGACCCGCCCCCCGTTCAGCGTGTCAGAAGGTCGGGAGCAATGGATCCTCGAATTCAATGGGACGACAGCCCGTAAGATCTTTGAACATCTTCGTGATCCAGAAGTGAGACGATTCGATTCAGATTTTTTTGAGTTGAAAATTGGTTTCGGTGTGATCTGCGTCGCGGATAACGTCCAACAGAATCACATATGCTGGGAAAGGTTGAGCAAGGATGCCGAGGCATTTGGCAACTTTCCTTACTCGGATCAGCTGAAAAAAAGTTCCATGCTGAAGATCAACCTGAAAGGTCTATCTCTGGCTCAGGTCTATAACAGTATGTCCGAGGACGGGGACATGGACGAGGCCATGGATGGTTCCCTGCTCTATATCAAGCAACGCACAGGTCTGAGCTGCACACGCATTGACAGTCCTGACGGCACCTCCAGCTATATATGCAGCCAGTTCCTCTCGGCTAGTGGTTACCCCATAGGCGAAGGTTCCGATCCGATGATCGGCTCAGGAACCCATCCTGTGACAGTCGATGCAGAAGAAGGAGGTCTTTAATGAAAAGGTGGCTTCTCTTCAGTCTGCTGCTGGCAGGACCAGCGGCAGCTCAGGACTTCCGACCGGTCCTGATCAAACCCGTTGTGGATCTGAGACCCGTTCTGCAGGATATCCATATCCCGCGCATCAAAACGGTGAAGGTCCCCTACTCGGTCGTGATACATGCCATGAATCAACCCACGGCGGGCGTCGGTTCCTGCACTCTTGAATACAAAGGCATCGTCCTCGCAAATGACAAATTCAAGGGCAAGGACAAATATCAAATCCGCGGCACCTTCCTTTTGAATGACGGGGTGAAGGAAGTGCAGCTGCGCTGTCAGCTCGATGGTTATGAGCCCATGACGGAATCGGTCGCGCTAAAAGACAACAACCTGAATGTGGAAACCTGCTTTTGCACGCGCAAACTCTATCAGGATCCTGTCGTGGACCTGGAACAGGGCATCGCCCGCGTGCGCCTGCAGATTCCTCCCTTTCGTGAGAAAAAAATCTGGCTTGCCGGTCGTTCCTTTGTCCAGCTAACGTCCGATCATCCGGACGTCATCAGCAACAGCTGGACCGGTGAACCCCTGCAGCCGGAATTTCCGCAGACCAGTTTTTACTTTGCGCTGCCCCTGGACGCCCAGGTCACCGGCGTGACCGTCAAGCCAGGTCGTGTGGTCGGTGGACTCAGTCTACCGCTCATTCCCAAGGCCGAGGAAGGCACACCCCAGTTTCACGCTGCGATACCGCCTCGCTTTGATGAAAAAATCTATTATGGTGGTCACGGTGATGTCACGGTGGAAAGGGATGCCCGCCTGCAGATGATCACCACACGCGAGCAGAATATCGTGAAGGTATCCGCGCCGCTCGTGGATTTCTTCGCGAAGCAACCGGCGCTGCGTTACTATGAAGATCTCGAAATCATCGTTAACTTCAAAAGTGAATCGAGCTGTTTCCGACCACCCGTACGCGGTCGCGATGCCGTTGACCTGTATCACGCCCGTCAGCTCGTGGGTTTGAACCAGCTGATCCTGAATCCTGAGGATGTGCTAAGCGTTTGCCGTTACCGGAATGCAATGATGATGCGGGCTGTCACGGAGCCGGCTGGCCCGAATCTTGTGATCGTCGCGCCGGGTGACTTCAAGGAGGATGCGGAACGTCTGCGGGCCCATAAGGAAACGCTCGGCATACGCACCAGTGTTCTTTATTGGAATGGCGGCACCGCGGAGCAGCTGAAGGAAAAGTTGAATGATGCCGCTCAGGCCTTGCGTCCGAACTTCATGCAGTGGGTTCTTCTGCTCGGCGATGTCGATCGCATTCCCGCGTATTATGATACGGCCCTGGGCGATCCCAAACACGGAGACTATGCTCTGAGCGCGGGTGACGTATTCTACACGCAGTTCCCAGGGAACGCAGGAGCCTATACCCCTTCGCAGGATCCTAACTTTAGCATCGGTCGTATTCCTGCGAAAACTGTTGAGGAACTGCGCCGGGTGACCTCGCGCATCATCGCCTTTGAGAATCAGCCGCCCATGGTGGACCACTACTATCAAAGCCCAACGATCGCCGCGACGTTGCAGATGTCCAACTCGCAGGATACCGGCACCTTGAACAATTATGCAGAGTTCATGGAAAGCAACGTAGCCCAGCGCTATTTCCAGGCGGGATTCCGGCCCGAACGGATCTTCCGGACGGATACTGAGCAACCGCTGAAACCTGTAAACTGGTCGCCTTCCAAACCGATTGACTATGCTTCTCTGACCCGGGCGGAGCCTGCCGTTCCTTCCCTCCTCTTCCATATGGATGGTTCGCAGGATCTGATCGACGGCGCGGTGAAACGCGGTACGAATTTTCTGATCAACCGTGGCCATGCGAGTACCAGCAGCTGGGCCTGGCCGGGCTTCAGCTATGATCCCAAACGTTTTTCCCTTTTCCCGACGGACAAGCCGCCTGTGGTTTTCGCCATCTCCTGTCTGACCGGATTTTATGATAGCGAAACCATTCACAATGGGCACATCACAAGCGAGCGCAGCGAATTCAACAGCATCGATCCGAACGAGCGTTTCATGGCCGAGGACATGCTGCTCGACAGTCACGGGGCATTGGGTGTCGTGGCCTCCTCGCGGCAGAGCAAGTGGAGCTTCAACAATCGTTTAACCTCGGGCTTGGCCCGTTCCCTGATCGACCGTCAGGTCAATGGCCTGCCGCTGAGCCAGCATCTGGGTGACGTCCTGGTTGATGCCAAGGTCTTTGCCAAGAAAATCACGGGCGCGGTAGGCGAAAGCGCCTTTTTGGAAAATACCAATCGTCACCATCTGCTGGTCTACAACCTGTTCGGCGACCCTTCGATGGAACTGCGTCACAGCCTGCCGCTGCGCGTCCAGGGACAGCCCTCGCTCCAGTACAACGCGGACCAGAAAACGCTGCGGGTGCGCTTCAGGGTTGAGGCCCTCGCCTGTCCCGGCTGTGATCTTTCCCAGCAGAAGGAGCCGGGCATTGCCGTGCTGATGGATTCGAGCAATCGCGTCATCACCCGGGGTCTGGCCACGCCCATCGTCGGTGAAAACGGAGAAAATCGGGAGGTTGTTCTGCAGGCGGTCAGTTCCTATTACGGCAGTCTGCTTAAGCTCCATTTAAGCAACGCTGACCTGATTCCCTATCAATACGTGATCGACAATCGCATCCGCTAAGCGTTCTTCCCCATAGGATGCAAGGGTGGCCGGATCCTCCGGCTGCCCAAAAATTCCGCACAAAGTTTCCGAATGGACTTCCCCTTGGGGAGCCGTTCATACTATTGGCTGTCGCATCAATAAAGAGACAAGGCGGGCTTGGGCAGGCAACGCAGCTGACCGGACTACGCCACATCCTTGATGGATACGACAGCCAAAATCTTGCCAGGAGGGCTTTGATGAAATCCAAAGGGAAAGATGAGATTGTGCCGGAAGCTTTTCTCACGACCGATCCCAAATTGATTCTTAGAAAACCAAGACCATTCAGTGAACGCCACAGTACCATTCTTAAAATACTCGCGGGCGTTGCGGGCGGGATGCTGGCGCTGCTGGTCGCGGGTCAGTTGAAGAGGATTTTCTGAGGCGAGGCGGAGTCCGCCCGCAGGCGGACTCTCACGGGCAGGATTGCAACAATGCAACGAATTCTTTTGCCAAACACTCCCTTTTTTTCGAAGCGCCAATCCTGATTGGAATTTTAGCGTACGAATGGCGCATGCTTTGGCTGTCAAGGCCTTGATCGCTGACTTCGCAAATAACATGTTTATATCGTTCAACAAATAATGTTAGATAGGGTACAATTGAATTAAGTGACTGTCTTTCTTTAATTACGAGGAATGGTAAGCATGAAAGTTCGTCTCCTTGTCGCATCCTTTGTATCGCTTGGTCTGACCTGGTCTGCTGCGTCTTTTGCTGCCGCTTATAAGATCGATCCTGCTCAGAGTTCTGTAAAATGGGTTGGCACGAAACAGATTTTGGTAAAAGACAAACACAATGGGCTCGTCAAGATCAAGGACGGCACACTTGATCTGGACGGCAAACAGGAGAAGGGCCGCTTTGTCATTGATATGACAAGCATCGAAAATCTGGATTTGAATGATAAGCCCGACCTGAAGAAGAAGCTTGAAGGTCATCTGAAGTCGGATGACTTCTTTAGCGTTTCCAAGCATCCAGAAGCAACTCTCGTCCTTAAAACTCTGAAGCCCGATCCGAAGGACAAGCAACACTACGAAGCAACCGGTGACTTGACCATCAAAGGGATAACCAAACCAGTAACCTTACCAGCGAAGATTATTGAGAAAGATGGAAACGTCAAGGTGGAGAGTAAGTTCACAATCAACCGCATGGAATGGGACATCCGTTATAATTCGCCAGACACACTTGATCTTAAAAAGTTCGGCGACAAGGCAATCAAAAACCACGTGGAGTTTGATGTCATCCTGGTGGGCAAGAAAAAGTAAGTCTGCGCAGGATCTGACTCTGGGGGGCCATCAGGTCCGCCAGAGCCGAAAACACCGCTTTCCCCGGACTTTTGCCCCATCACTGCCATCCAGCCGGATCTAACGCAATCCCAAACAAAACTAGCACCGGCCATTATGGTAGGAGTGGACGTACTTTTCATAAAGTCCGTGAAATCTAGCCAGGATGTCTCAAATGAATCGCACAATTCGCGTCATTCTTTTGCTTCTCATGATAACCTCGGGCTGCCATAAACTGCAGAATAGTATGAATACAATAGAGCTGGAATGCGGAGCGGACGCATCTTCCGGTGAATCCTATATGAAGTTCTTACAAAGCCAGGATGCCGAAATCCAGCAGGCCGAAGAAAACCTAGTCGCCTTTCATGTAGAAGAGGATGCCATGCAATCTTCAAATACGGGTAAGCGAATCCAGGTATCCAGTAAGGGCTGTGTCGCTATCCCGAAGGGCGAAAGTGGTCGCTTGGATGTTTATACAAAGGTCCCCAGGCAAGGCATCTCCATTCATCTGCAAAAATCAAACCCCGATTTTTCGAAGCATCGCCTCCTGCCTATCAAGGAAAGCCACTTTGGTTTTGTTTGCCCTGTGGACGGCTACTTTGCAGTGGACTCGTTGTCTGTCCCTCTGGTGATACCCTCCGCCCCCAATAGCATCAGCGAGAGAAATCGAATTGTGGCTTACGACGAGTCGACACATACCGGGGTCGTTTTATTCGAGAAACCTTTTGGCGAGTCTTCAGCAGGTGAAATAAAGCTCTTCAACACATCTGTATTGAAGCCGGGTGAGTACCTCCTGAAAAGCACTCGCGAGGTTGTTGACCTTCGCTCCGAATCTCAATTGACAAGCGCGGACGTTGCCACGTGCCCCCTGACCATAGTCGAAAAAACTCCGAACCTTCCGGACGCGATCCTGCGGCTTCCAGAATCGACCATCGTGCCTTTGGGAAGTAAATTGAGCTGGACGAGCGATAAACATACCGACATGAAGTTCTGTCGCAAACAGGGCGCGGGCTGCTCCAAGTCGGAAGATTTCCACGATGCCAGTGAGGTGCTGAATCAGGACGAAGGAGTTTGGGATTACTGCTTTCTTCTCGAAAACAGAGTGGGGCAAAAAAGTGAGATCCTTTGCAAAGAAATAAGAGTGAGCGGCACGAAGCCTCAGATTAAAATTGCCATCGACACGCCAGCGATCGCAACGGATCTCCCCATCCTTGACTTCCCGACCATTAGGTTGAAATATCAGGTGCAGGCTGACCATAAGCTAGCCACAAAATCAGATCTGCAAAAATATCAGATGTGCAGAGTCGAGTTCTCCTTTCATGGTCAGGTGAATTTGGCTTCCGATACCGTGACATGTCTATCGGCAGAGTGTCGCGGCAAAAGCCTCAAGGATTTTTCGGCTTGTGGTCCTGAAGTTGAAATTGATATCAGTGGGGTCTATAAAACCAATCTCATTGATAAGGCCTATTTGAAGTTCATAGTCAGAACTGAAGACGGAGCAGGCAATATCAGCACCAATGAGAACAGTGTTCTGATCGACAAAGACCGCTGGGAATATGTGGCGTTAACCGGACCGGGCACGAGTCTGGAAGATGAACAATTAGCCGCGTTTGTTCCAATTACCGACGATCGCATTCACATTATTAGTCAAAGCAACAAGATTTTGGAGTATTCGTCGGAGAGCCAGACTTGGAAAGAATTATTCAATATTTCCCAGCTTACGACCGAAGATGTGCAGTTTCAGGAGCTGATCGTAATGCCTGATCAAAGCGTCTACGGTCTTTGGCATGACAGCTTCGATGCCAAACACTCCTTAATCCTTAGAAGACAACCTGGGAAGCCCTGGGAGCATTTAGCTGGAGATCAAAACCCACCTGGCTGTTCCTCGTTTACCAGAGACTGGTCAGGAAACCTGTATTGCCAAAATAAAGGACTGGCTTATGTCTTCACTAACGACATCTGGAAAGAAATCACTTTAACAGACAATGAAGGTGACGCGCTTTGCTCTGGACGCATGAAGTTTTTTACCGTCAATGAGTCACAATGGGTGTTCTGTAGTGGGTGGGTTCATTCGCGACAAGCCGCTGACGACACATGGACTCGGCGCAAAGAATTTGGAGATGGATTTCCGGGGTATGCGGTTGAGGACAAATATGGAAATATCTGGATCAGCAGTGACGAATGGTCAGACGAATTCTTTGTCGGCTATTTTGATCCGCTGGGCCAATGGAACGATGCGGTGTCAGGGACGGTTCTGAAGTTCCAAACTTCAACCATCGGTTTCCCGAGCCTTTCAAGCTCAGGCGACGCTCAATACGGGAGCCTTGTTTGGGACTCTTCCCTTAAGGATTGGAAGCCACGTTTTTCTTTTCTGAACCCACTCGCGATCATACCTCTCAACACTGTGCATGGGCTGCTGAATGACTCATTCCTCCTGTGGGATTCGAGCTTGGTTATCAGCATGGGCCGAACTGATTACATGTTTACGTTCCCAACTGATCGATGGAAGGCGCTTTCCCAGGATGCCATTAATTATCACAGCAAGTTTAAGGAGTTCTTTGCTGTCCTTAGCTACGTGGAGTCTTCAACAGAATTGCAGCTTGTTTCCATTCGAAAACGGAAAGTGATGAACTGGTTGCCTGCGGTCACCGATAGCCCGCACTACGAAGAGTTTCAACTGACGCGCATGAATTCGGGTGCAACATTTTTTACAGCAGGTCAAAAGCTGATCTATCGCCAGAACCGGGAATCGGGAGGTTTTGAAGTCTATCGCCGTTTCGCTGAAGCGGAAGACGTCATGACCAAAATGACAAACCAGCTTGTCATAGCTATTCGCAGCGGCAAGATTATGGTGGATGTCGGTGGGGGATCCTTCATCGAATTTGAAATGCCCAAGGATTTCGAGCTGACGAGCGACCACTTTGTTAAAGACAGCCAGCTGTGGGCCATGGATGCGAAATCTCCAACAATTCATCGAATCTCACCGGATGGGTCCATCCAAAACCTTAACATTCCCGCTGAATGCCACAGCGGCGCGTCTACAATTCTCACCCACACGGAGAGCCACATTTATATTGTGGGCGGAGCCAACCATTGTCTCGCCAGCTTCGAGGACATGATTTTCAAACCTCTGACTATTCCCGACTATCCTTTCGAAGGTCCTCCGGCCCTTATCGCAAGGCTCAGCACAAGCAGGCTGGCACTCCAGGCCGCCGCTGGAGACGATAAGTTCTACATTGTGGATCTGGACAAGAAGAAGTCGGAAGGCCCCTTTCCGCTGTCCGAGAACCTGCTCAACCTTCAGGAAAGTCCAGATTCGAAGCACTTGTTTGCGCTGTACGGGGACCGCGTGGAGCGCTTCGTGAACGGAACCTGGGCTACGGTCATCACCAACACACAGATAGGGGAGCATCTGGGGCGCTCGGATGTGGACTTCAAGTCACTGGCTGTTGATCGGGAGGACTCCTTCCTCCTTGCAACAGACGTAGCGCCTCTCCTGCGAATCTTTCTGAACAAGGGATCTCAGTGATTGCCCAGCAGCAACGGCAGTCTGGTGGGACGCGCAACGGAAAACATGATTGAATTGACATATTAATATTGTCTATTGGAAGGCACCGAAGTATTGGAAATCCTTGCCAGCGGAGTAATTGATGCAGGGTGCCGTTCGGAATCAGAAAAATTAACTCCACTTGAAAACGATAATTTCAATAAATGCCAGAATGACTGTTCTGCTTTTAAGTGCCCTGAGATATAAGGAGGCGGTAGAATCTTTTGAAACCCTTGAAGGGAGCAGGATACGTCAATGACGAGACTAACCTATTTACCCATAGCAATCTTGGCTCTGACGCCGGTGGCAGGCTTTGCTCACAAGGTTCCATACGGCGCCAGCCATTGTGCCAATACCGAAGAACAGGCTAACGCTGAGGAAATTCCAATATGCACTCAGGAAGAGAAGGAAGAGGCCGCAGCCACGGCTTTTTGTAAATTTACTGGCCGCCCTGACTTAAAAAATTGTGTAGAAAGCATTGTCAAGCATGGCATGGCGGAAGCTGCTGGAAAATGTGTTGATGAAGCCGTGCAAAAGCAGGTTGATCTGAGGGAGGAACTCGTTGGCCATAAAATTGGTGGAGGCGGTTCTGCTACAGACGGCTACTGGCATGTTGACTATAAGTACAGCAAGCAAGAAGGCTTGCATCGCCACGACTGGAGCGAGGGAGCCAGAGATCTCGCTGGCCGAGATGCGGGGACACTTGCTGTGCGGCAGGCAAAAGAAAGCGCCGCCGTAAACAAGACCACAACTGAGACTGCCACCACAACAAGCGCATTCGGCAAATTCTTAACACAAGTTGGATTAAGCGGATTGTCCAGCGTCGATGTCGAGGCTGGGGCGGACCACTCAAGGTCAAATGGAACAACTACGGAAAAAGGGCCTTTGACTGATGCACAAGCCAAGGAAGCCTACGCTAAGGCTTATAAAGCAGCATATGACAATCCTAATTTGACGAAAGTTAACCCTGATATCATGTGCGAGAAGGACGAGCCAAACTGCTCCAGCAGCTTCTCGCGCAATATTCCAAATGAGGACTACACTCCTCAACCTAAAAAGCCGGAAGAAAAGCCATCGAGTAACGCTAACAAAAGCAGCTCCAGTTCGAAAGGCGACGATGGCAACAATAATCATAAAACCCCTTCTTCCTCACCCAGCAAATCCGACAAAACAGGAGAAGTTAAAGAGCACCATAATACCTACGCAGGCGACCCCTCACCTGTAACGCCCCCGGGGGAAATGCTCGCTACCTACGATCATGAAAACTTCAACAATCCCGTGGCAAAATGCCTTTTCGAGTCCTTCATGAAAGAAGTATCGAAGGACAATGATAAAACTTATAACGAGGATGGGTTCAACAAATCCGCCGAAGAGCGTAAAAAAGAGGCCGCAGCCCTTTTGAAAAAAGGCGTTTGTGACACTAGCTTTTATGGAACGGCATATTGCCAGAAATTCAGACAAGACAAGCTTACCACAGAGCATATGCAGGATCCGGTGGACGAGGATAAATCAACTTTATTCGACGAGATTCAGGATATGGGGCATATTGACTTTGGAAACCCAAAAGACGATCTGGACAAGACCCCGATAGACTTTTCCAAGATCAAACAGCTGCCGACAAATCCTGCTGATCCCGTGAACCCCTTGCCTTTCAAGCCAAATAGGTAAACTGATTAAAACCCCGGATTAACCACTGGGGTTTTACATTTTCAACTCTTCTTCATCCAGGAATCGTTCAGGCTGTGGGCTCTTTCACGCTCATAGCCAATTATGAGCTGGACCGTCCGAGATCATAGTCATAAGTGACCGCGTTGTCAGCACCCCTGTGGATGGCTATACTGGCCCTTCAACAAGCCTGGAGTGACCCTTGTTTACGCGTATACTGTACACCAGTCTCATGATCGCCCTGCCCCTGACAGCTCAGGCGGATGAAGGGCAATGGCAGCCGCACCAATTGCCGCTTTTGAAGGCAGAGTTGAAGCGTATCGGCATTCAGACGCCGGCGGAAAGGCTCGCCGATTTGAAACGGGCTCCCATGTCGGCCATAGTCTCCCTGGGGGGCTGTTCGGCGTCCTTTGTTTCCCCTCAAGGCTTAATCGTTACCAATCATCACTGCGCTTATGGCGATATTCAGCACAACTCCTCCGCCAAACGAAATTTTATCGCCGATGGTTTCCTCGCGCGCTCACGGGCCGAGGAATTGCCGGCGAGCCCGAATACCCGGATTTATGTGACCGATAGCGTCGAGGATGTGACCCAAACGGTGCTGCGCGGACTGGATCCCAAGCTGTCAGGCAAGGCACGGTATGAGGAAATCGAAAAGCGCATCAAGGATCTCATCGCCAGCTGTGAAGCGGACAAAGCCTATCGTTGTTCGGTTCCGAGCTTTCATCGCGGCATGGAATACTATCGCATTCGGCAGATGATGATACGCGACGTGCGCCTGGTTTATGCGCCCTCTGACAAAATCGGTAACTTTGGAGGCGAGATCGATAACTTTGAATGGCCTCGCCACACCGGAGATTTTGCCTTCCTGCGGGGTTATGTGGGCAAGGACGGGCGACCTGCCGATCCCTCGCCGGACAATGTACCTTATGCGTCCAAAGATTTTCTGGCCATATCAGCGGAAGGCTTGAAAAACGGGGATCCCATTCTGCTGGCCGGCTATCCTGGTCGCACCAATCGCTATAAACTGCCGCGCGAAATTCGTTTCGTCCGCGATCAAAGTTACCCGCAATACGTGGCGGAATACGATGCGGATCTTGAAGCCATCGCGCAGGTCACCAAAACCAATCCTGAAACCGCGGTACGCTATGCCAGCGTTTCCAAAGGCATCAGCAATCGTTTGAAGAAACTGCAGGGTCTGCTCGATGGATTCGCCCGTCGGGATATTGCGGCGATCAAGGACGAGCAACAGGCTGAATTCAATCAGTGGATGAAAAAGCAGCCCAATGCCAAAACTTTGCAGGAAGTGCTCGCCCAGATGGATCACCTGATCCAGGCCGATGAAAGACTGTCTGAAGAGCAGTTCGCCTGGTCGGTCGCCACGAAGAGCGATCTTCTCAGCAGCGCGCTGCAACTCTACCGTCTGGCGGTGGAACGGCAGAAACCGGACGCCGAACGTGAATCCGGTTACCAGGATCGGGATCTGCCCTTTATTAAGGCCCGTCTGACCCGTCTGGAGCAAACCTTTGCCAGCGAAGTGGATCAGGCGCGCTGGAAAGCGGCTCTGCAGCGCTACCAAAAACTGTCGGCTGACTCCCACCCGCTCGGCCTGGACGCGCTCCTGCCGACGGTCGATGCGATAGCTGGCCTTTATCAAAAATCGACCTTGCATGACACCGTCCAGCGTCTTGACTGGATGAACAAGGATGCCAAGGCCTTCACCCAATCCAAGGATGCCCTGATTCAGCTGGCGGTGAAACTGCATGACATTCACATGACGCTTGAAAACCGTCGCAAGGAAATCGATGGCAACCTCGATCGCATCATTCCCGAGTACATGCGCGCGGTGATAGCCTGGAAAAAATCCCAGGGCAAACCCGTGTATCCGGATGCCAACTCCACCCTGCGGGTGACCTATGGAACCGTGTCTCCCTACTCGCCGAAGGACGGTCTGATCAAAGGCCCGTTCACCACCCTGGAAGGCGTCCTGGAAAAATATACCGGCAAGACCCCCTTTGATGCCCCCAAAGCCCTTCTGGAGGCGGCACGGGCCAAACGCTATGGAGCCTATAAGGACAAGGTCCTCGGCACCGTTCCGGTGAACTTCCTGACCACCGCCGACACCACCGGAGGCAACTCCGGTTCGGCCGTGATGAACAAACGCGCGGAACTGGTCGGTCTGAATTTCGATTCGACCTATGAGTCGGTGACCAAGGATTGGTACTTCGATCCGCTCATGACCCGCGCGATTCACGTGGATATTCGTTACATGCTCTGGGTCATGGCCGAGGTCGACAAGGCCGAGAACCTTCTGAAGGAACTGACGATCCGTTATCCTAATGCAAAGGATAAATCTGCACATTAAAGCGGATCAGCATATCGGCTTCCGTGGATTCAACTTCCTGAGCGGTGAGGATACTGTGATCCTTCACCTTCTCGATGAATTCCGGAAGCCGACTTTTCTTCACCGAAATCATGATCGTTTCAAAATAGGCGTCCTGTGAGGAATACCATTTCTTGAAGGCCCGCTCCGCATCCTGCACCGCATACTGATGAAAGCTGTTCATGGTGAGGCCGCTGTCCTCGCTGTCGGTAAAGCGGATGGTATTCTCCCGAATGAAATAACGCTGCGTGTCCGTATCCAGACCGATCACTTCAATCCCCATGAGACAGGCCAGCGCATATTCCACATCCAGCGCCCGCGAGCGTCCGAAGTAGCTCTTCAATTGCTCCTTGGTCGGATTGTTTCCATAGAGTCCGAAGGCGCAGTAAACCTCGGCCGCAAACACCATTCCATGGAGACGCGAGGGAAAACTTTCCTCGACCTTTTTGAACGAGCGCCGCAGGCTTTCGAGCTTCTCCATCAGCACGCGGCGTTCGTCCTCGCTATCGGCGTCCTCCAGTTCGAAGACTACATGCGCGGCGGTGGCCAGGCGTCCGGTCAGGCCGAAGCATTTGATAAAGCCCTTCCAGTAACGACTGTTGAGTCGTCTTTTGCCGTTCAGAAATTCCGACAGATAACCCCGCGAGGGAATGCCGCAGGACTTGCAAAGCTGGGCTATGGAAAAATGCGGATGAGTCTGCTTCTTGCGTTCAAAGAGAGCACGAAAGATGAGGGATGGTTTATCACTCGCCAGAAACTGGTTGTAAATGAAGGATCGCTCTTCCATCGTTAAGGCCATGACAGGTAAGCTCCGCAAGTTTGACTATCGCATATCATAAAAGCACAGACGCATCATACAGGATCATAGGGCCTGACGTGTGACCTTGGAATTTAATGCAAAGCTGTTCTTAAAAAAGTGCTCTGGGAGAACAAGGGTATGGAAATTCACCCGAAATCATCGAGGCTTATGGAAGAACAGCTCAAGCCCGTTCCAGCGTGCGCATCAAAGCCACACCGCCATAACAAGCGAGAAGACCGAAGGCCGGGCTGCCGAAATAATAAAGCGCGGCCATCACCCGTTCACCCCCTTCCCAAAGGCGGAGGGACTCATTGCAGTAGGCGGAAAACGTCGTAAAACCGCCTAAAAAACCGGCGGCCAATCCCGTCCGGATCTCAGGCGCGAGCGAAATCCGATCGAGGCCCAGCACATAGAGGACGCCCATCAGGAATGCACCCACGATGTTGATGACAAACGTGGCCCAGGGAAAAGCCTGAGGGACGGCCTTCAGCGCCCATAGGCTGATTCCATAACGGAGGGTCACCCCGAGCGCACCAAACACGATGACCAGAGCCAGCTGTTGCACGTGGGGCCTTCTTAACTTTTCCGGTTGGCGTAATAACCGAACACCTTTTGCAGAAGCGCAGTACTGCGTTCCACGGGATTGTCGCGAATCAGTTTTTCCTGCTTGCCGATTTCCGTGAAGAGGGCCTGGCTGGCCTTCTGACTCACATACTCATCAAGGTTGACCGTGGCAATCGGTATGCCGGCGAGCGTCGCCGCGGGTTTGATGGTGGTCATGATTTGGTTGTAGTACCGGCCGACATTGTTCTGCTGGGTGGCCTTGGCCACAATGGGTTTGAAGGTATCCAGCAGCTGCTGTTCACTTGTACGGCGAAAGTAATTGGTGGCGGCCTGATCAGGGCCGGTAAGGATGGTGACCACATCCTGAAAGGTGAGCTGGGTTATGGCCCGTTTGAAGATGGGCATCGCCGAGGACATGGCCTGTTCCGCAGCACGATTCAGGCTCTTTTCAAAATTATCGACCTGAGCCCCGAGTCCGGCACTGCGGGCAAACTGGGCCATCTTCTGCATCTCAGCAGGGATCAGGATGCGGTGCATGGACTGGCTGAAGCCACCTTCCTTTTGCAGCATGTTAATCCCAACGGTCACCCCTTTTTCCAGAGCCTGGCGTGTGGCGGACACGGATTCGCTCTGGCTTGGGGCTGCACTGACCTGACCCATTTGGTTCTGGCCGACTTGAATGGCTTCGTTAATGGTCTCTTCATAGCCCACGCAGCCACTCGTCAGACATGCAAGACCCACTAGCAGTTTTTTCATAGCCATGACCTTTCCTGAAATTGCCAAGCGGACTGAATCGGAAAACTTGGCAAATGCACAGGACCTTGTCAACGGGCCGTTTTGCAGGGAGTCAGAGTCTGTCTCAAGAAACGCACACAAAGGTCTCAACGAGCCATCGTATCCCAGGCGGGATCAGGCGGGGCCACCCGCTCGGGCTTCCGCTTCAGCGCGTAACCCTGCGTGTTGATGTTGCGATACATATTGAAGGCGCGATAACAGCTGCTCTGATGCGGATCGCTGTAATCGCCAACCGGCACACGCCACTCGCTGCCATCAGCGGCGCGGAATTTCGCCTCATAAGCCTCGACACATTGTTCATAGGTATAAGCACCAGGGCGCGGCTCGGCGGCCAGGGGGGATTGAGTTTCCAGTTTCAAAAGTTTCAAGGCAGCCTTCACCCCATGCTGCGGATCGATCCCAAATTTTGTCAGCCAATCCACGACCAGCTCATTCGCTTCCTGCTCACGCGTATAAGGGCCAAGACCGAGGGCATCCGCGCGCCGGGACAACTCAGCAAGCCTCGTGTCCGGAGCGGCGACCACGGCCGGCAAAGCCCGATTGAGCCAATCCCAAAGCTCCCTGACCGTCGTCAGCTCGGGCACCGGTCCCAGAACGCGCGGAGACCACGGCGCGAGGCGCTCCATGTTGTCCACCATACGTTTTTGCAGGGTCGCATTCAAAGGCAGATCGACCAGACACGCATCGACCTTGCGCTCATAATCCTGATAGGAAACGTATCCGCGTTCATCCGGTTTTTCCAAAGGAAAATGGGTCAATCCCGGAGCCGTGAGAAAATGCTGCGACAGATCCTTGCAGGCGCTGCGTTGGCCTTCCTTTCGTATCCAATCCTGAATCACATGGCGGGCAATGAAATAAAGACCACTGTGATAGCGCTGTCCTGGAGCCCCATTCGCCAGGGTCCGATAGCCATTTTCCTTGGCCTTCCGCCAGTACATCAGCTCCTGGGCCAGCTCCGCCATCTCCTTGTCCGCCGCATGAGGCGCAAGAAAATCGTGCAGGGCATCGGGCTGCGAACGATGGGCCCGATAATAATGCGCCGCCTCGTGAAAGACCGTCGCGACCGCTTCATATTCCGTGAGATTTTGCATCAGGCCGGTGGTCATCACCAGCCAGTGTCCGCTCATGCGCACAAAAATTTCCCTGGTCTGCGCGGGCGCATGGGAACCATCAATCGACGCCTGCAGACAGCCGGGCGCAAAGTCCACGGTGCGCTTCGTCACCCGCGTCGTGCATCCCGCAAAGGGTTTCACATACCAATCCATAAAGCGCTGCAGCGCCACGCCCTGATAAGGCAACGGCACACAGGGACGCGGACCCGGGACACTGAAAAGCCCACCCCGTTCGCGATCCAGACCAAGAAAATCCTCCGAGGTGCCCTCGGCTCCCTGCAGCTGTCCCATCTTCCTCAGGCAGACGTCCATGCGTCCCACAAAAGCCTGGGGCTGCGCATGCTCCAACAGAAAAATCCGGGGCTGCGGCACGCCCTGCATCCCGATCGGATCCTTTTCCCTCAGGAAGCGATCCAGCTGCTCCAGCCAGAACTGCAGTCGCTGGCGCAAAGGGTCCGTGGCCGGACGGCTGATCACGGTTCCGAATCGAGGTTCCAAGGTATGTTCCACAAGTTCCTGCTCGGTGACAGCGAGCCACGGGAAACGGGATTCTTCGAGCAGAGCACGAGCCCTGTGCTGCAAATTCAGGCGGCCCTCGGTTGATTGACAGGCAAAAGAGCCCAGAAAGATCCATAGCCACCCCAGTTTGATTCTGCGGTGTTTCCCAAATGGGCATCCTCTCATGGCAGCCACCCCAACATCTCTTTTTTAAGCTTATGCTAACACGAAGGACTCGATGCTTTTTACCCATCATGGTCTTTCCGCGGGCATCCGACAGAAGACCGGTTTCAACGGCAGCCAGGAAATGATCGTCTGTTTCACAAAAAAGTATTCCATGTCCTGGGATTAAGGCGGGTCACAGTGAAATGCCCTGGGCCGGCTGTCCTTCGGGACGGGCTGCCCGAATTTTATTCTCAAGATTCCACCACATTATGCCGAAAAGTAAAGCATCCCCTGGCCCGGAGGTTTTGCTGTGAAATTCATGATCGTGGCCTGCATCCTGCTAGGCGCCTGCACCGCGAACGTCGACGACACGCGTGTGAATGCCGATGGCAAGCCCAACAATATCATGACGGGTTCCGATGCGAATCCCGCACCCGGATCCATCGCCAACGCCGGGAATCCCAACCCTGCCCTGGCCGACTTTATTCCTGTGGGATATACCGATGAACTTCAGCCCATGGTCCAACAGCTTTGTACCGGAAGCTGCCACACCGGTGCGCCGGCTCCTGGTCCGGTGACTCTGAATACCGCAGAAACCCTGAAGGCTGCTGCGACCCAGGCGGCGGCCGCCATCACGAGCGGAAAGATGCCGCCGAATGCCGCGGATAAGTCGGAAGCGGATAAAAAACTGCTCGCACAGCTTGCGATTTCGCTCACGAATTGGGGCCGCAATGAAGCCTATGCCAATGCGTTATCTGATTTCACAATAACCTGGACGCCCGCCGTGAGTGGTTTGGCCAACGCACTCTGCATTTCCTGTCACAAAGGGGATCAGCCACCAGCCGGTTTGCGCCTTGAAACCCAGGATCAATGGAAGACCGCGATGCCTCGCATTTTGCAGGCTGTTGAAAACAGAAAAATGCCCCCGAAAGTCGATGAAGTGCAGGGACCTCGTCTTTTACGATATCTGAGGGCCTGGCAGGATCAAGGCTTCCCCTGAGTTCATCTCACCCGCCTTCTTATCTTGATTGATTTTAATTAGAACCATCCGCTTCCATGCGACAGGTTTCCTGCTGTGACATGGAGGCAGGAATGTCCTTGTGAATTTTCTGGATTGTTTTTCTCATCAAAGACTGTTATCGGCCTTGATAGACGATCGCACAATCAGGACGGGAGAGGCCCAAGATGGCGCTTTACGAACTTACTATTGATAGCAAGGTCCATACGGTCGATACCGAACCGAACAAGCCCTTGCTGTGGGTTCTGCGCGAAGACTTGAATCAAACGCAGGCCCGGTTCGGATGCGGCGCGGGACTTTGCGGAGCCTGTACGGTTTACGTCGATAACAATCTGGTGCGCGCCTGCGCCTCGGCTGTGGCGACCGCAGCAGGAAAAAAAATTACAACGATTCACGGGCTGAATGATGAGCTTGCACAAAAATTGAAAGCGGCCTGGCTGAAATATGACGTCCCTCAATGTGGTTACTGTCAGCCTGGTTTTGTGCTGGGTGCTCATAAGCTTCTTAAAAAAACTTTACCTGGTCAAACGCCCAATTGGAATGAAGTCACCAACCTATGTCGCTGTGGAACATATGATCGCATTCGACAGGCTGTGCTCGATGTGCACAGTCAGACAGCGACGGGGAGTTGAACGTGCTGAATGTAAAAAGCACAAGACGGGAACTGATCACACGATCCTTGGGTGGCACGCTCAGCCTCGTCTTTGGTTTCAGTCTTCCCTGGGTCGGGCGTGAAGCAGCCCACGGCGCGTCACCGAATTCCATTATTTTAAATACCTTTATTCGCATCTTCGCCGACAATCAGGTGGAAATTACGGTCGTAAAGGCCGAAATGGGTCAGGGCGTCATCACCTCACTGGCCATGCTGATCGCCGAGGAATTGGACGCGGATTGGTCCCAGGTCACCGTGAAACTGGAAGGTGAAATGGGCGCTTTTGTCGATCCCCAATCACCATTTGCCGGCACCTTTGGAAGCACGTCCGTTCGCAGCAATTATCTGCGTCTTCGCAAAATCGGAGCGGCCGTGCGGCAGGTCCTGCTTCAGGCTGCAGCGGCTCAAACCGGGCACCAGGTCCATGAACTGCAGGGGAATGCCTCCTGGGTGGTCGATGCCGCAGGTCAAAAATTGGTCTCTTATGGACAGTTGATTCAAGCCGCCGCGCAACTGCCTTTGCCGAGCGATCCGCCCTTGAAACATGAGGATCAATTCAGGATTGTAGGACAGCGGCAGCATCGCAAGGATGCCGCTCTGAAAATCGAAGGCCAGCCCATCTATGGAATGGATGTGCGGCTGCCAGGCATGCAATACGGAGCCGTCAGGCAGCATCGGGTGTTCGGATCCCGACTTCTGAACTTCCCCGAACTGCAGGGGCAAATGCCGGCCGGTTATCAGCTGGTGGAAGTTCCCGGCGCGATCATCGCCATCGGCCCCAGTTACTGGCGGGCTCAGCGGATTCTGGATCAGCTCGCGCCGCGTTATGAAACGACAGCGGTCATGGACAGCAATTCGCAGCCGGCGATCGAACAGCGGCTGAGCGAGGCCGTTCAAAATTTCAACGGCCCGAGCGTCTTCAAACACGGGGACGGCAGCGGTGCGCTTGCACTCTGTGAAACCGTCGTGGACGCGGAATATCATACGCCGTTTTTAGCCCACGGAGCCCTGGAGCCACTCAATTGCACAGCCTGGGTGGAAGGCGATCGCTGTGAATTCTGGATTCCCACCCAAAGCCCTCAATTGGCCGCCTATGGAGCCGCGCGCGCCCTGAAGCGTCCGCCGCACATGATCAAGGTCAACGTCACCTATCTGGGCGGTGGGTTTGGTCGCAAGGTGGAAAGTGATTATGTGGTGCATGCCGCCCTGGCTTCGCAAGCGGTGCAGGGACCGGTTCAGGTCATCTGGTCGCGTAGCGAGGACACGCAGCATGATTACTATCGGCCGGCCTATCAGGCCCGACTCAAGGCCGGGATCAGGGGAGAACACCTTGCCGTTTGGACCGGAAAAAATGCCGGTCCTTCGATAGCGAAACGCAATAATCCGAACAGCACACAAATCGATTTTTCATCGATCGATGGTTTTGCGGATATTCCATATGGCATTGATCATCAGGAAGTGTTTCATGAAGAAGTGGACCTTTCCGTTCCTGTGGGCTACTGGCGTTCGGTCGGCAAATCTCAGAACACGTTCTTCGTCGAATCGTTTATGGATGAGATCGCCGCCCGGATGCAAATCGATCCGCTGCAGTTGCGTCGAATTCATTTGAACGCGCATCCGCGCGCGCAGCGTCTGCTGGATACCCTGGCGGAAATCTGCGACTGGAACAGCCAGCCCACGCTCGGCATGGGCTTTACGGAAGGGTTTGGCTCACTGGCGGCGATGGCGGCACAGGTCAGCCTTGTATCGAACACGGTGAAAGTGGAACGTCTTTGGACTGTGGTCGACTGCGGTCCGGTCGTCAACCCCGAGGGAGCGGAAGCCCAGGTGCAGGGCGCGGCCTTATATGGGCTCGCAGCGGCGCTGTTTGGCAAGGTCACCGTTACCGGCGGTAAAGTCGATCAAACCATTTTTGCTGATCGTCCCTTTATCAAGCTGGCGGAAGCCCCCGTGCAGGAGGTTCACTTTGTCCGCAGCCAGGAGGCCATCGGCGGGCTCGGCGAACTCGCCACGCCCCTGGCGGCTCCGGCCGTGACCAATGCCCTTTATCGACTGACGGGACAACGAATCCGTCGTCTGCCCATCAACGACTTTTCCTGGACATAAGGTCCGGTGTCAACATTTTGAGCCCAGGAACACATTGCCTTCATGGCCTTGTCTTCCTGGGCTTCTTTTTTCTCGAATTAAAGCGTTTTCAGGTATTCGATGAGCGCTTCGCGTTTGCGTTTATCCTGGCGGAAATCGATGCCACCATTGAAGACTTGGATATCAGCATGGCCGGCGTTGCCATAGCCCGGGATCCGGGTATCGTAGAGAATCACAAAGCCGGACTTGCCGGGCGACTTGCCGGAATTCTGGCCCGGATCGTTCTGACCCGCATCATCATCCATGGGATTGCCATTCAGTCTCCACTGGAAGCCCAGCCATTTTTCATCATAGCTGAAATCATTGAGCTGGAATTCCGTGGGACGTTCCTCAGCGACCAGCAGATGATAGAGCGTGGGAACCGAACCGTTATGCAGATACGGAGCACGGGCCCAGATGCCGTTGAGAGGAACGGAAATATATCCGGGGTTGTCCTCGCGCGGCACCACGATCTCATCATCCGGCACATTGCAGTCCGGCAGGGTTTTGTCCTGGCAGGCGTCCTTGAGAGCGGCAACCACATAGGGACGCGTGTCCTTCGTTAAACCGGTCGCACGACCTGGTTCCGTACCGATGGTGGCCACCGGAATAAATTTTTCTGCTTCATGACACGAGGCACAGGCCTGCTCATAGATCGCGCGTCCTTCGGAAGCCTTGCGCAGATCAACCTTGAAAGGATAAGCCGGAGCCGGCAACTTATCGACAAACGCTGTGGTCGCCACGGCATTCGGAAAGTTCACCGACTTCGCCTCACCGGCGATGCCAATTTCCGCACCGAGGTTACGCGTGAGCTTGTTCTTCAGGTTTCCATCCCACTGAGCGAAGGCGCGTTGATCCTGTCTCCAGACGCTCATGATGTCGCCGATACCAGGAGTCGTTGGAAAATATTTCTTTAACCCAACCGCCGGATCCGCAAGAACTTCCGTGGGAGGAACAGCAGCCAAAGCCACAGCCACAGCGAAGTCGCTATGTCCCGGCGAAGAGAGCAGGAGGCGCAAATCATTTTTCAGGGTATAAGCGCCCGCTGTTTGCACTGCATAGGCTCCACGTTTCACGAGTCCATCCTTGAACTGCTGCATAAGCGCAGCGCCCAAAGCGGGTGACTGGGCTGTCCCGAGGAAAATGGCCTTGTCGATTTTCTCTTCCGCAATGCGATCCGGGCCGTAAAGTTCACCGTCCTTTTTAGCCAGCAAAGCGGCCGTGAATTTTTCCACAGTATAGCTGGGATTCTGCACAGCCCGGGAAAGCGTTGACCGGTAACCGTTGACATCGCCCACAGTGCTGGGGGCTCCCAATATCTGTTTCACTTGACCCGATGCATCCTGCACACGACCCGTATGACACGCGGCACAGGCAAGAGTCACCATCAAGGGACTCGGCGGAGCACCCGCTGCCGCAGGAGCCTTGGTATAAGTAAAACCGTAAGGAAGAAAATCGCTGGGACTCAGTTTGTAATAACCCGTCGCTTGCTCAAATTCGGCGTCCGAGAAAACTTCCGGCATCACCTCGGGCAGCAGACGGAAAATCACAGCAGGCGTTCCGTTCAACGACACGGGTGTTTTCACAAAGGCATCATAGCCCGCTTGATTCTGTTCAAAATAATCCTGACGCTCCGCGTCACGCATACGGCTCAAATAAGCCCAAAGATCGCCATTGCGAAGGGCGACCTCGGTCTTCAATTCATCAGGAATGTCATAGTCTTGACCATAGTATTGCACGACCTCCTCATGATTCGGCAGCGCTGACAACACTTCGCTGGTGACATCGGCCGCGGGAGCATCCGCTTCGGGTTCTGTCTCAGCGTCAGCAGGCGTGCTTTTCTTGGTGCAAGCACTCATCCACAGGAAGGCGATCAAAGCGAGGCTCGAGGTCCGTTTCCAGTTTTTCATCATCATGTGTCTTCAGGGCTCCTCAACAAAGCGTACAGGACCCCGGATAATGCAACGATCATGCACAAGCCAAGCCTCTGGAATCGTGTGCTTCCTTCTTGAGTCTTATTGAACCTTGGACAGGGTCAGGGATTTTCGGCAGGCGCGGCGGGGACTAAGGCCTGTCAGTATTCTGTTACGTGGCGGCAGAATCAACTCTGACAGGCCTTTGGAGAGCTTAGTGAATATAAAATCAGAGCCTTGGACCAAACCTATGTTTCACGGTACTGGTCCCTTCAGCACTGGTGCAGCTGAATCAAATTCCCGCAGGTATCTTCGAAGACAGCATAGGTTCCCCAAGCGGCTTCGGTCGGTGGAACGCGGAAAACCACACCTTTCGCACTGAGAGCTTCGCTTTCCTTTTGGACGTCGGTACTGAAAAACGTAAGGAGAGGAATCTCATCTTCAAAGATCGCTTTTTGAAAAGCGCGGGCGGCCGGGTGCGTATTGACTTCCAGGGCCAGCTCCACTTGCGGTCCATCCGGTGACACCAGCGTGAGCCACTTATGGGCGCCTACGGGAATATCCGTCTTCTTGGTAAAACCGAGGACCTCGGTATAAAACTTCAGGGCCTTTTCCTGGTCATCGACGATAACGCTAACGAGTCTGATTTGCATGAATCCACTCCTTGCGGTCGGCTTGAAGGCGCGGGGCCTACCCTTCGTATAGCATCGCCGGTGAATCGCTTGCAAGGTTCTGAGCCCAAAGAATTTCGCAAAGGATCGAAAAGGCAATCTGGAGCGGCGTGTCGGTCGGCATATTCAGTCCCGCTGGCGCGCAGAAACAATGCAAAAGGTCCGGCGGCAGCTGCCGTTCCAAAAGGTCCTCCACGATCAGACGCGATCGCTTTTCGCTGGCCACCAGGGCTACGTATGATGCACCGGCGCGCAGAGCATGCTCGGCAATGGCGGCATCCTGCTTATGATGACTCGCGATTACAACCCAGGCGCCGCGTGGTATCGCAAGGGCTTCCACATCCAGCGGCAGTTCACAAACCTGCAGATGCGGCAGATCCATGTCCAAAGGACTGTTGCGAAAAACCTGCGCCCGCCAATCCAGAAAGGGCAGCAGACGGCTGAATTCCTCGGTGATGCGGGTCTGCCCGAAGACGCAAAGGGACGAGGGCCGGGAAGGCAACGCAGGCAGCGGCGCGGGTCCGGAGCCTTTGGTGTTGCGCAGGGGTTCCAGCGGATAACCCTTCCAGGTGGCCAGAGCTGCAGCCAGCTGCAGAAAGAGTTCGCGCCAGGACTGGAGCGGCTGGACCGGACCCACCGCGCTTTCACTTTGAAAACCCAGTTCCTTCAAAAATTGGGCAGCGGCCTGATTCCAGCTGCCGAAGTTGGGCAGGCTGAGAACGGGACTGGAAAAATGCGGTTCCAGATACACATCCATCACACCCCCGCAGGGCATCAGCCCGAACACTTCATCATCCAGGTCGATCTCCACGATGCGCGGTCTTTTTTCCTGCAGGGCCTCGCAGGCTTCCTGCGATACATGCGACTCGGCGCAACCGCCCCCGATATAGCCATAGAGGTTGGTGCCCTGGGCATCAAAGAGGGCCTTGGATCCGGTTTTGGCTGAAGCGGATCCGCGGACCCGGATCACCGTCGCGATCACAAAGCTGGCGCCACTGTCCTTCAGGGCCTGCGCCCGGCGAAAAAGTTCAGGAGGTGATGTGAGCATGATAATCCTCGATCGTATCGATATCGATGCGTCCGCGTGCGACTTCATGGAAACGCACACGCTCCGGATATTTTTTGAACAAAAAAGAGCAGCCCTTGTCACTTGGGGGCTGCTCCATGATCTGAGAAAAATAGGCCAGCGGGATGATCACCGGATGCGCGGGCTGGCCCTCACTCCACGCCCGTAACAGCGTGTAAGCGTCACCGCACCGCCAGTGATCCGAGGCTGCACGATAGTCCTCCGCCTTGAGAAACGGCAGATCCACGAGCGTGATCAAAACCGCTTCACTCTGCGGATGCACCGCCTGCAATCCCGTTTGAATGGAACTGAGGATACCGGTCTGATAATTCGGGTTATGCGCTTCCCGCAGCGGGGGGCGCTGGACGCTGTCGTCCGCAGCCTGCTGCACCGCAGCACCCCACACAGCCCCCCGCTGCGCGCCGGTTACCAGAATGATCTCGTCCATTCCCGCGTCCGCGAGCTGCTGCAACGCATGCTGAACAAAGGTCGTATGGCCAAGCGAAAGCAGAGCCTTCGCCTGATAATTCATGCGACTTCCTTGCCCCGCAGCGAGCAGCAGCGCACTGATCATACCAGTCCCTTGCTGAAAGGCTGAGTGCGAATCCGCTTGCCGTTCAATTTGAAAATGGCATTGGCGATCGCCGGCGCCAGAGGCGGCAGACCGGGTTCACCAAGACCTGTGGGTTTGTCGTTCGAGGGAACGAAATGAACCTCAACAAGCGGCATCTCGGGCATGCGCAGAACAGGAAAATCATGGAAATTGCTCTGCTGCACCTGACCCTTGTCGAGGGTCAGTTCCTCGTAAAGACAGGCAGACAGACCATAAACGATCGCACTTTCCACCTGGGCCTGCGCACCCTTGGGATTGACCACCGTTCCACAGTGCACGGCGCTGACCACCTTATGCACTTTCACATCCTTGCCTTGTAGCGAAACCTCCACCACATTCCCAACCACGCTGTTGAAGGATTCATGCACGGCCAGGCCGAGGGCATGACCGGCCGGCAATGTTTTGCCCCAATCGGATTTTTGCGCCAGCAAATCCAGCACAGCCTGATGCCGCGGGCTGTTCTTGATCATCTCCTTGCGGAATTGCAAAGGATCCTTCTTCGCAAGGGCCGCGAGTTCATCAATAAAGGTTTCCATCACATAGGCCGTGTGGGTATGCCCCACCGAACGCCACCAAAGCGTCGTCACCGGCAGCTTCATGAGCTTGAGCTGCAGGCGAAAATCCGGGATTGCATAAGGCGTATTTTCCACGCCTTCAATCGAGGTGGGGTCAATGCCCGTCTTTTCAATTTGAGCACCGAACGGCGAACCGTCCATCACCCCCTGCCCTACAATCTTATGATCCCAACCGCTGATACGACCCTTGGCATCCAGACCGGCCGTGATTCTGTGCATGGTCTTCGGCCGATAGTAACCGCCGCGGGTATCGTCCTCACGAGTCCAGACCACTTTGAGCGGTTTTTTCAGCTGTTTGGCCAGGGCACAGGCTTCCACCACATAATCGCTGTCCTTGTTTGCACGACGCCCGAAACTGCCGCCCGCATAAGTGGTCGTCACCTCCACTTTCTCAGGAGGCAGACCGAAAACTTTCGCGGCCGCCATGCGATCCCCGGTTGGCATCTGATGCCCGGCCCATATATGCGCGCTTGTTCCATCATAGGTCACCGTGCAGTTCATCGGTTCCATTGCCGCATGGGCGAGATACGGAAAATCATAAGTCGCCTCCAGTTTCCGGCGGGCTTTCTTCAAAGCCTCAGCCGTGCTGCCCACGCTCTTAACTGGCGTTCCTGGTTTTTCGAGAGTGGCGAGGAAAGACTTATGCAGACCATCCTGAGTCAGCAGGGGATCATCGGAAAGTTTCCACTGCACCTGCGCGGCCTCGCGGGCTTTGATGGCCGCCCAGGTATGGGTGGCGACGAAGGCCACCTTGTGACCATCGAGCTTGATGATCTCCTTCAAACCCGTAACCTTGCGCGCGGCCTCGTCATCGAAACCGGCCAGCGTCGCTCCAAACGGAGGACGTGCGATCACCGCATAGACCATATCGGGAAGCTTCACATCCAGGCCAAAGATGGCCTTGCCGCTGATTTTATCCGCGGTATCCACCCGCTTCATGGATTGACCAATGATTTTGAAATCCTTGGAATCCTTGAGTTTGATGGGCGCGATCGGTGGTGTTTGCTGGGCCGCGGCGTCGGCAAGTTCACCGTAGGTCAAGGAACCCTTTTTCGGATGATGCACGGCGCCCTTGTCCGCGCGGCATTCGCGGGCCGGCACATTCCACTTCTGAGCAGCGGCCGCGATGAGCATTTCACGTGCCATGGCCCCGACCATGCGCAGCTGATTCCAGGACGAGGTCACGGCGGTACTGCCGCCGGCCATCTGAATCGGGGCAAAGGTTGCATTATAAACCGGAGCGACCGGTGCGGACTCGCACGCGATGCGTTCCCATTCACATTCCAATTCCTCGGCGATGAGCTGGGCCAGGGAGGTGTTCACGCCCTGTCCCATTTCCAATTTATTGATGATCAGGCGGATGGAATTATCCGGACTGATGCGGATGAAAGCATTCGGCAGCGCGGCCGATTTAAAATTCAGGTTTGGGCTTGGCGCTTCCTGAGCAAAGGCGAGTTTACCCAAACCCATGGGCAGGGTGAACGCCACCACCAGACCGGAGGTGACCGCGACACCCGTTTTCAAAAAATCACGACGGCTCGGCTGACCTGGGAAAAGATCCGACATGGATGATTCTCTCCTCATGATGCGTGATAGGGTGAAGACCTCAGCTGCGTTTGACCAAGTCCGCGGCCTTATGAATGGCCCGACGGATATCGGCATAGGTCCCGCAGCGGCAGATGTTGCCAGCCATCGCGGTGTCGATATCCTGATCGGTCGGCTGCGGTTTTTGCGTCAGGAGCGCGGTCGCGGCCAGAATCTGTCCCGATTGACAATAGCCGCACTGGGGAACGCTCAGATCCTGCCAGGCGCTTTTAATGGCTGTTCCGACCTTGCCTTCCAGACCTTCAATGGTGGTCAGCTGACGACCTGTCGCCGCGCTGACCGTAGTCACACAGCTGCGAATCGGGACGCCGTCCATAAGAATGGTGCAGGCTCCGCATTGCGCCAGGCCGCAACCGTACTTGGTCCCCGTGAGCCCCACAAGGTCACGCACCGCCCACAGCAAAGGCATGTCAGCATCGGCTTCCACGCGCTTCGTCTGGCCGTTGATGCTTAAATCATACGCTGCCATCTTGAACCTCATCTCGTGCATGTTGAATAACGGGAGTATTGTACACAAGCCAATGATGAATTGACTGTCGCATGGTTGGTGGGACTTTGAATAGGAATTTTGAAAAAGGCGGGACCGGGGTCCCGCCGGGAGGATGCGTGGAGAGAGAGTTCAAGGAATCGCTGCGGATTTCCCGGTCGCGGGAGCGGGACCGAGTTTATCCCACAGATAGATGAAGCTCAAAGCCTGACGTTCCGCCAGCTGCTGCAGGTTGGCGCTCGCGCTGTGTCCGCCTTCGATATTTTCGTAATAGAGGAAAGGCTTATCCATATCAGCCATGCGTGCCGCCATTTTCCGGGCGTGACCCGGATGCACACGGTCGTCCTTGGTCGAAGTCATAAAGAAGACTTCAGGATATTTCTTATCCGACCGCAGATTCTGGAACGGCGAATACTTCGCGATATAAGCCGCCTGCTTGGGATCATCAGGATTGCCATATTCCGCCATCCAGCTGGCGCCGGCGAGCAGCGTATGGAAGCGCAGCATATCCAGAAGGGGCACCTGACACACCACGGCATTGAACAGTTCGGGATGCTGGGTAAAGGTCGCGCCCATGAGGAGCCCACCGTTGCTGCCGCCCTGAATACCGAGATGCTGCGGTGCCGTCACCTTCTCAGCGATGATACTTTTAGCCACCGCAACAAAGTCATCAAAGGCCTTCTGACGATTTTCCTTCAGAGCCGCCTGATGCCAGGTCGGTCCGAATTCACCGCCGCCGCGAATATTCGCCAGCACATAAACACCGCCACGTTCCAGCCACAGCTTGCCGGCCACGGTCAGATACGAGGGCTGCATGGCCACTTCAAATCCACCATAGGCATAAAGCAAGGTGGGATTCTTCCCATTCATGGCCAGACCCTTGCGATGCACCAGGAAATAAGGGATTTTCACACCGTCCGTGCTGGTAGCGAATTCCTGACGAATTTCCAGACCGGCCGCATTGAAGCGCGCGGGAAGTTGCATCACGAGTTGTTTTTTCAGCGTGCTGCCGTCCATCGCATAAAGACTGGTGGGATTCAGGAAGTCTTCATAGCTGATCAGGAGGCGATTGCTGTCTTCATCCACGGAACGGAAATGGATGGTGCCCTTGTCATCCAGAGGCAATTCCTGGGAAGCCCACTTGTTCTTGTCCAGGGTGAAGCGCAGCACCTTGTTCCGCACGTTGTCGAGCAGCGCGACGTAAACGTAATCCTTGCCGACAGCCACACCATCAAGAGCCTGAGTCGCCGTGGGTCCATAGACCAGCGAGATCGGGGTTTTGCCCTTCAGGAGTTCCGCCAGCGGCGCGGTCAGAAGCGAACCAGGACCGAATCCGGCCAGCTTCGAACGGTTGGCAAACAGAAGCTGTCCGTTGAAAATGCCTTTCACGTCGACATCGGTGGGAAGAGGCAGGCGAATGATCTTGCCGTCCTGATAGACCGAGACTTCCGCGGTGAAGAACGTATCGGCACGCACCATCAGCACATGATCATCCTTGCCGTCATGCAGCACGAGCGAGCTGACCGAAACATCGGCCTTCTGTCCTTCAAAAACCTTGGTCGCCGCGCTCAGGGGAGTGCCGCGTTTCCAGATCTTCACCTGCATGGGATAACCGGAATCGGTTTTGGGTGTGCCTTCCAGCGCATCGGCCAGCAACACGGTATTCATATCCAGCCATTCCACTCGGGATTTGCTGGCTGGCAATTGGAAGCCGTCCTTGACGAAGGCTTTTTTGGTCAGATCAAATTCACGAACCTGAGCCGCATCGCTGCCGCCTTCCGAGAGGACGACGAGGCAACGCTCAAACTTGGGGCGCAGACAGTCCGCACCGCCGAAGACGTAGCTCTTGCCCTCCTGTTTGGCCAGGGCATCCACGTCCAGCAGGACTTCCCACTGTGGTTTATTGTCCTTGTAGGCTTCCCAGGGTGTGCGGCGCAGGATGCCGCGGACGTGCTCTGCGTCCTGCCAAAAGTTATAGACAAACTCGCCCTGAATGCGACCATCAGGAATCTTATCCTTGGCTTCCAGAATTTCCAGAGCCTGGGCTTTAAAGGTCTTAGAGTCCTTATGAGCATGCAGTTTGTCAAGAGTACGAGTATTCTGCTTGCGAACCCAATCCAAAGCCTCCTTGCCTTCCACCTCCTCCAGCCACTGATAATCCGCATCTTTCTTCGCTACGCTCATCGCCGGTTTTCCTTCAACATGAGGCGTGATAAGGAGAGCTCCAAGGGTTACCCCTTTCCAGAATCCAATTCGCACGATGATATCCTTCCTATCAAACAGTTAGCCCAAGGCTTAGGGATGTATCGACGACACCTTAAAAGCCGGTCGTTTTCTTGTAAAGTACATTCGCACAAGAAAACGTCAGCCCGACGCCATAAACCGCGCTCCACCCTTCCATTTCAGGGAAGGACGACACGCGGACTGGGATTGGACCTTTTTCCAGTCTTCCAGGAAATATAGCCCGATTCAAACACTTATTCGCAGGATGCATTGGGGAATGCCGCTATGACGCCCAGGATGCGGAGTCTCCTGGGGTCGCAACGCGGCGGGGGGGCTGACCTGGAAGCCTAAAAGCCGAAACGCTCCTCCCCATCCCCTGCCTGATCCAGAGGACAGGGATGCAGATGCCAGACGTCCCGCGTATACTCCTGCACCGCCCGGTCCGAGGAGAACCAGCCAATGCGGGCAATGTTCAGAAGAGACTTCTGCTGCCAGGCCCGCGGATCGGCGAAGACCCGATCCACTTCCTCATTGCAGCGAACATAGTCCGGAAAATCCGCAAGGTGATAGTAATGGTCCCCCCAGCTCATGAGGGTATCCCAAATCGGTTTAAAGCGTTCGCGGTCACTGCGGAAGAAGAAGCCGCGGCGGACCTCGTCCAGGATGCGGCGTATATTATCATGCTTATGATAATAATCCTGAGCCCGATAGCCATGCGCCTGCAACGTTCGCAACTGATCCACCGTGTTGCCAAAGATGAAAATATTCTCCTCGCCGACATGATCGCGGATTTCAATATTCGCTCCATCCAGCGTTCCGAGGATCAGCGCTCCATTCAAACAGAACTTCATATTGCCGGTTCCCGAGGCTTCTGTGCCCGCGGTCGAAATCTGTTCGGACAGGTTCGCCGCCGGGATAATGCGCTCGGCCAGGGACACATTGTAGTTGGGCAGGAACACGACCTTGAGCCGATCGCGGGTTAAAGGATCGCGATTCACCATGGCCGCCACCGCATGGATGAACTGAATAATCAGTTTGGCCATCTTATATCCGGGAGCCGCCTTGCCCGCGAAAACCACCGTACGCGGCTGCTGCTGCTTGTCATAGTTCAGGCGCAGCTCATGATAGAGATGGAGGCAGTGCAAAACTTTCAAGAGCTGGCGCTTGTATTCATGTATCCTTTTCACCAGCACATCATACATGCTGTCGGGATCCACTTTTTCACCAAGTTCCTGATGAATCAGCTGGGCCAGCCCTTCCTTGTTGTGACGCTTGATGAGCGCCAGACGGTCGAGGAAGGACGAATCCTCCACAAAACGCTCAAGACCACGCAGCTGCTCCAGATCCGTGACCCAGTTCTCATGCCCCAGGCTCTCCGTAATGAGCGTGCTCAATTCCGGATTGGCAAGTCGCAGCCAGCGCCGGGGACAGATGCCATTGGTCTTGTTGTGGAACTTCTGGGGAAACAGTTTATAAAACTCGGGAAAGACCTTTTCCTTGAGCAGATTCGTATGCAGGGCCGCGACCCCATTGACGGAGAAACTGGTCGCCACGGCCAGGTTCGCCATCCGCACCTCCTGCTGGGGACCGCGACCGAGGATGGCCACTCGATCCATGAAGCTCTGATCATAGATCGGCCGTTCCTTGACCATGCGCATGAAGCGTCGGTTCATTTCCTCGATGATCTGGAAGTGCCGCGGCAGGGTCTGGCGGAACATGGGACCGGGCCAGCATTCCAGGGCTTCCGGCATGACCGTGTGGTTGGTGAAGGCTATGGTCTGATGGGTAATGGCATAAGCCTCCTCCCAGGACAAACTCTCGCCATCGATCAGGAGCCGCATCAATTCCGGAATGGCCAGTGTCGGGTGCGTGTCGTTCAGCTGAATCACGACCTTGTTCGGCAGATCCGTGATGGACGCATTGCTATTCTTGAAGCGCCGCAGGATATCCTGCAGAGATGCCGCCACCAGAAAATACTGTTGCTTGAGCCGCAGGAGTTTGCCGAGCTCGTTCGCGTCGTTCGGGTAAAGAACCTTCGACAGCACCTCGCTCTGCACCTTGTCCATCACCGCACCGACATAGTCACCGGAATCGAAGATTCCAAAATGGAATTCCTCGTTGGCCTTGGCTGCCCAAAGTCGCAGACTGTTGACGTTCATCGTCCCGTAACCCGGGACGGGCAGGTCATGGGGAACGGCTAACACTTTGTATTCCGGTTGCCAGTCCGCAAAAACATGCCCTTGGACATTCTCGTGAAATTCACTGCTGCCGCCGAAGCCTATTTCATAGGCATGAATATTCTTTTCGATCTCCATGGGAGTGCCAAAGCGCAGCCAGGGATCCGGCACCTCCTTTTGCGCGCCGTGATCGATCACCTGACGGAACATCCCAAACTCAAAGCGGATCCCATATCCATAGGCGGGCAGATTCAAGGTGCTGAGCGAATCCATATAGCAGGCGGCCAGGCGCCCAAGGCCGCCGTTCCCCAGCCCAGGATCGACTTCAAGCTCAGCAATAGCGTCAAGATCCAGGCCCAGCCCTTGCATGGCCTCTCGACCGACACCCAGAAGGTCAAGATTTACCAGAGCATTCTTGACCAATCGCCCTAAAAGGTATTCCATGGAGAGATAATAAAGCCTTTTGCTGTTACTCCGAGTGTAAGTGCCCTGGGTCGCAATCCAGCGATTCATGAGGAGCTGCCTTACGGTGTGGCATAGTCCGAGCAGCTGTTCGCGCGGCGTGGAATTTTCCAGGACGGAGCCAAAGTTGTGCTCAAGACTTTTGCGAAAGGTGATCTGAAATGCCGCCACTTTCTCGGTGTAGGACGGATGATCCAGTATCACATCGATGATGTCACGCATGGTGGGCCTCTTCAGGTCGGAATTTATGTGCAAGGCGATCAGCAACACGCCCCCTACTCTAGCAAAGGGGTTCGAGGAAACCAACATGCATGCGAGAATTGATCGAAGAGGACAGCTTCCTGAGAATGGATTCCGGATCGGCAAGGAATCACAGGTTTTGATGATGGTCAAAGGAGGAAGATGCGGCCGCGTGCGGCTGAAACAGGGCGAGGCCTTGCAGATTGAGCTCCACTTCAAGGAAAAGCCCACAGCTCCGGCGGCGCGACTTTATTCGAACCTCAGTGCCTCGGGCGAGTTCTGCGAAGTTGATATGCGCGCCGCCGGACCTGGCGTCTTCCAGATCCAATGCCCCACGGAAAAGGCGGGAACTTTTTTCTTCACTCTTCAATATACTATGGACGGTCAGCAGTGGTACTGGCTGCGCGGTGAACTCTGGCAGCTGCTGGTTTTCCCGCGTCCCTTGCAAAGCCTGCGTCTCTACACCCTCATTCCCACCGCCAGCGGACCGATGCATCAGTGGAAAACTGTACTGCAAAGAGCCGCTGAACTCGGCTTTAATATGGTGCATCTGCTGCCTGTCACCAAACAGGGTGGTTCACAAAGTCCCTATGCAGCGGCCGACCTTTTTACCCTCGAACCGGATTTCCTGCCCGAGGGCACCGACCCTTCCAGCATGGAAATTTTTGAAGAGTTCGTCGAGGAAGCGCAGCGCCTCGGTCTGGGCCTTTGTTTGGATCTCGTGCTCAATCATGTGGCCATTGACAGTGAGCTGGCGCAGCGCTGCCCTCACTGGATATATCCCGATGCCACCGAACCGGATGGACTCAAACGGAATGGTTTCCACGGCCACGACGGTTTCCATAAATGGGATGACCTGGCCCTGATCAACTATCAGCATCCGGACCCGCGTGTGCGCCGGGCGATCTGGGAGCACATGGAAGGCTATGCCCTCTTTTGGGGCTACTACGCGGCCGCTACAGGCGGAATGATCCGGCTCGATAACTTGCATAGCACCGACCCGGCCTTTGCCATGCATATCACGCATAAGCTACGCCGCGAATATCCAGATCTCGGGATCCTGGCCGAACTCTTCACCCATCCCGAGGCGACCCAGAAAATCTTGCAGCACTACGCCGTGGACCTTTTGCTGGCCACCACCTGGGAACATCACTTTTCAGGCGAACTTCGCCGCTACTTCCGTTATATTCACGAAACAACGCCGGTCATTCCCTGGTTCACGCCGATCAATTCGCATGACAGTGGCGTTCCGGCGGAAGAGTTCGCCAATGTTCAGGCGACAAGGCCGCGCTATATCCTCTGCGCTCTCCTGGGTATCGGCGCCACAGGTTTGACCCAGGGCGTGGAAGTCGGCATAGAAGAAAAAATTAACTTCATCGGTCGCCAACCGGTTGTGCCACCCTCGGCCACCCAGCACGATTTTTGGCCCCTGATCCAACGCACGCACGAGCTGATGACCCACTACAGCGTGTTTCAACAGCAGGGCAATGTGGAATTTCTGGATCATGGCCACGTGGCGATCATAGCTGCCGCGCGGCTTTCCAGGACACCGGGCGAACCGCACGCTCTGGTCATCGCCAACCTCGATATCCACCAGGCGCAAAGCATCCTTTTGGATTTGCAGCCAATCGGCCTTGGGCAATCCTCTCTAACAGATGCGTTTAGCATGCACGCCTGGACTCTTGAAGGCCATACCCTTCACTGCACGTTGGAGCCTTGCGGCTTTCAGGTGATCCTGATCGAAAAAAAGTGACATTGGTGAAGTGACCCTTTGATTTTTTCCTACCGGACGGTTTCAGCCGTCCATTATTTACCTATTGATTTTTGACGAAATTCCTCTAAAGATGCGACCAGGAAAACATCGGCAAAACGAGATTCAACATGCTCCCTATTACCAAGGCCGCCCTCGCTGACCTTCCACAGCTTCTTCAAAGAGAGTGGCTCGATGCCAATAGTCATGGCAGCTACTCCAGCAGTACCATCCTCGACTGCCCCACGCGTCGCTATCATGGCCTTCTGGTCAGTGATGCAGGCATGCTGAACGAAAAACATGTTTGCCTTGCTAAGCTTGAGGCGAGTCTGAGTCTTCGAGGCCGTACGATTGATCTTTATACGAACAAGCACCCAGGTTCGGTCTATTACCCCGAAGGTTACTCGCATTTTGAAACGTTCGAGTATGACCTTTATCCGGTCCTCACCTATCGGGTCGGGCCCTTTCTCCTGCAGCGCGCGTCCATGCTGCTTCATGATCGCGATGCCCTCATCGTTCGTTACAAACTGATGAGCACCGAATCTGTTCAAATGACTCTGAGACCTTTGCTCGCGTATCGCAATCATCATCATCTGCAGCGCGAGACCAGCGAGTTTCAGGTCAAGACCTTCCCCGAAGCCGGTGGACACAAGATTGAACCGCTGCCGCACAAACCAGCCTTTTTTATGGGTACGGATCGCGAGGTCGCGTTCTATCCTGGGCCTTTCTGGGTCAAGCAGGTGGAGTATGTCCGCGAGCAGGAACGCGGTTTCGACTATCAGGAGGACCTCTTCTGCCCTGGCGTTTACGAAGCGCACATGGAAGGCGACCAGGATCTTTATCTGATCTTCGGTTTTCAGCCGACGGCCCGCACGGACGTTCGCGACCTTTGGAATAAGGAAGAGCAAAGGCGTCAGTCCCTGCATCAACGATTCGCAGCCGATGGCGAACCGCTGGCTCAGGTGAAGTTTGAAGCCGAAAAATTTATGGTGCAGAGACGGGATGGTCATCCCTCCATCGTCGCTGGCTATCCCTGGTTCGGGGAATGGGGCCGCGACACGATGATCGCCCTTCCGGGGCTCACGCTGGGTCGTGGCGAACCGGAACGCCTCCTGCCGATCGTTCACACCTATCTGCGCCAGGCGAAGGACGGTTTGATTCCCAACTACCTGGGTCAGGGTCAGCACAGCGCCAGCTACAATTCCGTTGATGCCACCCTTTGGATGATTTCGGCCTTGCAACAATACTGGGTCGCCACCCGGGACAGGGAAGGTTTAACCACCGTGCTGCCCGACATCGTGCAGATGATCGACCACCTGGTCCAGGGCCGCAATCACCTCGTGAAAATCAGCCCCGATGGTCTGATGCAGGCGGGCTCATCCCAAACGCAGGTCACCTGGATGGACGCGACGGTGGACGGTGTTCCCGTGACTCCCCGCGGGGGTTATCCGGTCGAAGTCAATGCGCTCTGGATTGCGGCGCTGGCTTTCTTGCAGGAATTTGCCTCATACACGAAGCTCCCGAGCTGGATTGGGCTTTTGGAATCCGCACCGGCGGCCTTTCACAATAAGTTCTGGCTGAAGGATGCCGGCTATCTCGCCGACTGCATCAGCCCGCATGGATCGGCCGATCGTCATATCAGGCCCAATCAGATTGTGGCCGTGAGCCTTGATTTCTGCCCCTTGAGCAAGGAGCAGCAGGAATCGGTGCTGCATGTGGTCACCAGCCATCTCATTACACCTTATGGACTGCGCACGCTAAGTCCGGAAGATCCGGCTTTCGTACCGTTCTACCATGGCGGTCCCAAGGAACGCGATGCTGCCTATCATCAAGGCACGGTTTGGCCCTGGCTGATCAGTCCCTATATGAAAGCTGTCTTGAAAATTTACGAAGATCCCCAGAAGGCAAGGAATTTTCTACGCCGCAACTTTTCTGCACTCTGGCAGGAACACTTAATGCAGAGAGGCATCATGGGTGTTTCTGAAATTTTTGATGGCCTGCACCCGTATAAACCGGATGGATGTCCGACGCAGGCCTGGAGCATGGCGGCCCTGATTGAAATTCTGAATGAGCTGAAGGCTGAGAAAGGCTGAGTGACGACGCGACAACGTCGCACACAAGGAGCTTTCGGATAGGCCAAAGGTTCAAACTCTGACAGATGGTGGGATGGAGCTATGCGGATTCTAATGTTTGGTTGGGAGTTTCCGCCGTTTATCAGTGGGGGACTGGGCACAGCCTGCTATGGCATGACCCGGCACCTGGCCGAAAGCGGTGAAGAGGTGCTGTTTGTTTTACCCAAAGCCATGGAAGGAATGCCTCGCGAAGGTTACGATGTGATGTCGGCCGAGGAAGTCTGGAAGAAGCGCAGCGAGAGCGATTTCCCCCTTCCGGAGCAGGTCACGGTGCTGACCGTGGAGACGGCGCTTTTCCCTTATATGGAAAACAAGGAATATGCGCGGATGATCCGGCGTTTCGAGGGCTCGATCCCTCAGGAAGGCAAGCCGGCCCCGAGTATCATGACCATGTCGGGCCACTATTCGCACAACCTGTTTGAAGAAGTCCAGCGCTTCGCCGAAGTCGGCTGGCATTTGGCTGAGCAATCTGAATTTGATGTGATTCACGCGCACGATTGGATGACCTTTCCCGCCGCCATGGCGGCTAAAAAGCGCTCCGGCAAACCGATGATTGCTCATATTCATGCCACTGAATATGACCGCACCGGCGATCACCCGAATCAGAAAATTGCGCAACTCGAAAAGATCGGCATGGAACATGCGGATCGCATCGTCGCCGTGAGTCATCGCACCAAGCAAACCTTGATCGATAAATATCACATGGATGCCGCCAAGATCGAAGTCGTGCACAATGCGGTTACCCATGACAAGCTGATCGACCCCTTGACCATCAAGAAAAGTTTCAAGGAAAAACTCATCATCTTCGTCGGTCGAGTCACGCTGCAGAAAGGCCCGGAATATTTCCTGCGGGCCGCTGCCAAGGTCCTGGAAACCCATCCCAACTATCGCTTCGTGATGTGCGGAGCCGGGGACATGCTGCCTCGCATGATCGAGGAAGCAGCCACGCTGCGTATCACGCACCGTTTCCATTTCACGGGCTTCCTGCGCGGTGCCGCCGTGGATCGTCTCTATTCCATGGCCGACCTCTTTGTGATGACCTCGGTCTCCGAACCCTTTGGTCTCACCCCGTTTGAAGCCATGCGCTACGAGGTGCCGGTGATCGTGTCCCGGCAGGCCGGAGCCTCGGAGTTGCTTCCCAGCTCCATGCAGGTGGATTTCTGGGATCGTGACAAACTCGCGAAGATGATGATTGAATTCTGCGAAAACAAAAAACTGCATCAGAATCTGCTGGAGCATCAAAAAAAGACTCTCTCCGGGATGTCCTGGCGGACGGTGGCGGAACAACTGAAATCCATTTATCGAAAGGTGATTCATGTATGACCAGCGTATGCTTTTACTTTCAGGTCCATCAGCCCTTTCGTCTACGCAAGGATTATGATTTCTTTCGCATCGGCACCGATCATCACTACGAGGATGATTACGCCAACGCCACGATTCTGGACAAGGTCGCGAACAAATGCTACCGGCCCATGAATCAGCTGCTTCTGGAAGAGATTCACCGTTGGAAAGGACGCTTTCGGGTGTCCTTTTCCATTAGCGGTGTGTGCCTGGAACAGATGGAACGCTGGGCTCCGGATGTCATCGAATCATTCCAAAGGCTGGTCGACACCGGCTGTGTCGAGATCCTCAGCGAAACCTACTATCACTCCCTGGCCAGTCTCTTTTCGCCCGAGGACTTCGTCGCGCAGATCGCCATGCATCGGGCCAAGGTCCTTGAGCTTTTCGATTATGAACCCGTCGTCTTCCGCAATACCGAGTTGATTTTCCAGGATCAAATCGGGGAACTGATCGAGGATTTGGGTTATCGCGGGATTATCGCCGAGGGGGCGGATCGCATTCTGGGCTGGCGTTCGCCGAATTTCCTGTATCAGCCGGCGCCCTGTCACAAGCTGACCCTGCTTTTGAAGAATTACCGGCTGTCCGATGATATCGCCTTCCGCTTCTCCAATCGCGCCTGGGAAGCTTGGCCTTTGCGATCGGAAACCTTTGCCCAATGGGTTCATCAGGTCGCGGGCAACGGTGAAGTGATCAATCTTTTCATGGATTATGAAACCTTTGGCGAGCACCAATGGGAGGAATCAGGAATCTTTGATTTCATGCGCTCCCTGCCGGGTGGGATCCTGGCCCATCCCGACTTTGCCTTTGCCACGCCGCGGGAATTGATCGACCGTTACCAGCCCATTGGCAAGCTCTCCTTCCCGCAACCGGTCTCCTGGGCCGACGTGGATCGGGATCTTAGCGCCTGGCTGGGCAACTCCATCCAGGATGCTTCGGCGGAACGCATCTACCGCCTGGAGGGTGTGGTGAAAGCCCTGGGCGATCCGGAGCTGCTTCATACCTGGCGTAAGCTGCAGACCTCCGACCACTTCTATTACATGTGCACCAAATGGTTTGCGGATGGGGATGTTCACAAATACTTCAACCCCTACGAATCTCCTTATGATGCGCACGTGATCTATAACAATGTGGTAAGTGACTTCGAGGAACGCCTTCTTCAGCGCTGGCGTGCCCGCGAGGAACCGGCACCTGGATCAGGGCGCAGTCCGCTTGCGGATATGGCGTTTGTGGATTAAGCCCCCTAACGGGGGTGACGGGGTGAGGAGCCAGTGGGCGCAGTCCGCTTGCGGATATGGCGTTTGTGGATTAAGCCCCCTAACGGGGGGGTGACGAGGGTGAGGGCCCCCTTTCGGGGGCTTCGCTTTTCAGTTGAGACGGCTCACAGCCGCCAGAGGGCTGCCTGCCTCAGTTAAAATCACGGAACTCAAAGCGGTAGGTGGCCTGACCGATCTTGTACGAGAAGACGCCGTGCGCCAGTGAGGTTTTTTCCACGGGCTCGCTAAAGGTCGTTTCCATGGTGGCCGCGCCTTCGCTGAAGGTGGCATCATAACGATAGCTTTCATTACCCCAGCCAATCGTCGTTTCCGTCATCAGCTTTTTCAGCGGCGTCATGTCAGTGATTTTGGCCATTTCCGTACCGTTCCAGCGATAGAATTCGACCACAGCGCCGGTCATCTTTGTGCCTGACGTCGTGAACTTGAGCGAGGGAATAAAGACAGTGGGCTTGTCATCGGCGTCCAGCGGTGTGGCAGCAGCCAAATCAAAGCGACCAACTTCCGTACCGTCGTAGGACAGCTTCCAAAGACCGGAAGGAATCGCGCCCATGATCCCCCCGCCGCCGCCGAAGTTCACCATGAAATCATGAGTGCCATCTTCACGAGCATAGAAACCACCGACGCCACCACCCTGACAAACGCGTTTGCCATCCTGAGGCTCAGCTTCCGCGGCATCCGTGTTCGCGAAGGTCGTCACCGACACACCTGTTCCATCGAACTGACGAACGTTGACAGCCGTAGGGGCTACGAATTGGATGGACTTGGGTGATGCCGAGCAGATGTCTTCAAAAGTGAATGGCGTATCGGTCTGGCTGCCGATGTAGAAACCGGTACCGCGATAGGTGAGCTTGCTGATATCAGCATAGGCGTCCAGCAGACTGTCGGCCTCGCCGCCGAAGCTCCACAGATAGAAGGGCTCCGCGCGCCAGTCCGCATTCATATAAGCATTCTTCAGCGACTTGAGAGCCTTGGCCGCTTCCGCCAGGGTATCCTGGGTTTCAGCGGGAAGATCAAAAGCATCGGCCGAGGACAGCTCGGACGTGGCTTCGTCGCCATCGCCTTCGGTGATCGAACCGAGGTTGGCGTTACCGATCAGCGATTGATCGGGCATACCAAAGAGGTTATTGCCGGAAGCGGTGGGCATACCGATGAAACGGAAGCTTTCCGCTTCGGTGACCTTGTCACCGGTTTTGGTATAAGCCACCAGCACAGTCATGGTCCCGGTGCGCTCGATTTCTTCCGCAAAGCCTTTGATTTCAGACTGAATTTCTTCTTCCGTATGTTCACTCAGGAAGCCTTCCGCTTCCGCGAGGGGTACACCAAAGTATTCGGCAAGAGCCTTGGCAAGGCGATCATTGTCACGCTCGGCCGGAGTTTTGGCCAGCTCTTCCGTAAAAGCTTCCTTGGCTGCAACGGTTTTGGCGATGTCGACTGAGAATTTTCCGTCCGCATCCACTTCGATCGCGACGGGTTCACCGGTGGCACTGCCGCCCATAAGTTTAAACTGAAGGACTCCCATTTCATCGGCGGTAAGGCCCAGATTAAGAGCCAGCTGACCCGAGATGGAGACGGTTGAAGCATCCGAGGCGGTCACGCCAGGACCTTCCGTGACGGCGGCATCATCGGTCTTTTCGCTCTTGCCGCAGGCTGCGGCGGTCAGAACCAGGGGCAATATCAGTGAGGACCTTTTAATCGTACGTTTCATAACAGGACTCCAAGTGGAATATCGTCAAATTACGAATCCACTATCGTGAACTGCTGTTTGGTCATTTAATGCGAATTTCGAATGCTCTTCGAAAAGTATGAAACAGATTGTATTACAAAACGTAAATGGGGACTTTATCCCAGGTTTTTCGTTTCTTGCAGCCTTTGCGCGATCGTCACGGTCAGCGCCCGCGTGGCATCGATGGGGTCATCGCAATCCTTGAATTCCAGATTTTTAAGAACCGTCCGCAGCGTCTTTTCAAAATTGACACAAATCTTGAACCCCTTCTGACTCACGATCAGCATCTTCTGCCTCAGGTCGCTGGGGCGTTCGAGCATATAAATCCACTCGGCCCCCTCCAGTCTTTGCAGGGTTGGCGTCAGGGTACTCGGATGGATGCCGGAGAGCAGAGCCAGGGATGAAGCGGAAATCGCCGGTGAAGCGAGGATCTTGCGCAGGACGAGCCACTGCACCAGGGACAGTTCGTGATGTCTCTGCGCCTGAGCGTTCAGGTTGTGCAACTCAACGCTCAGACGGACCAGCAATTCAATTTGGTGCAAGGATTCGATAAACAGATTCCTGCGCTAAAGGGAGCGCTTGCGCCCTATCTTTTTGTACGTATCCAAACAGTGCCGAAGCATCCTATCAATTTCGGCCTGATTTTTCAAATAGTACAAGGCGGCCGAGCCTTGATCCTCGCCGACCCGGATGGTCAGGAGGCTTTCCTCACCCAGGCGGAAGACGTCCTCATCGTTTTCATCGTCGCCCACATAGATGGCCGACCGCTTGCCCGTTCGCAGCATCAACTCCAGGAGGGCCACCCCCTTGTGCGGCGCCCCCGAAGCCACCAGGTTGACCACGTACTTGCCGAGCAGGATCCGCGGCGCGGGGATCAGGCTGCTGGCCAGTTCGAGCAGCTTGAGTTTGATCTTCCGCTTGTCGGTCGCCTGCCGGTAGTGAATGGCCAGGCTGAAACTTTTGTTCTCAATGACCACCCCGGGAGTCTTGGCCAGGGAAGGCTTCAGCTTCTCGTACCACTGCCGGGTCATGTCTGCGGCAATCTCCAGGCTGCCCGTGGAACTCGGCAGACCCTCGAGTCCGTGATTGCCGATCGCAAAGTCCACCTTGAAAGGCAGACGCTTCAAAAGATCGGGCCGGCTGCGTCCCGAGATCACGACGATCGCGGTATTTTCATAAAGGCTCCGCATGTAATCGTCGGTCTTCGGAGAAACCTTGGCGTCCTCGGGGTCCGGGACAATCGGGGCCAGGGTGCCATCAAAATCAAAGGATAACAGGGCGTCGGCATAGCAAAAAGCATCAAGCATCCGCAGCCCTTCTTCATCAAAAAGATATTTCATAGGCGTAACGGGCCTCCGGAAGGCAAAATGCCAAATTGATAGGAATCCGTGTCATTGCTCTCGTCACCATGGGAAGCCAGACGCACGTGCTGCAGTTTATCCAGGAGACGAATGCGGCTGGCATCCATCAGCATGCGGCCGGCCCAGCGATACACATTGAATTCCCGGATGAAGGTCCGCATCAGGTTCATGCGCTCACGCTGTTCTTCATGACTCATCCGCAGGCCGACGGCCAGGGCCTGAGCTGTCTGATCAATATCATAAGGGTTCACGATCAGGGCGCCGGTCAACTCCCGCGAGGCCCCGGCAAAGGTACTCAAAATAAGAACGCCCTGCTCATCATCGTGCGCGGCCACATACTCCTTGGCGACCAGGTTCATCCCATCATGCAGCGACGTCACAAGACAGATATCCGCAGCGCGCAGATACTGATAAACCTCTTCCGCCTCATGGTGCACAGGCAGATAGACAATGGGCTGCCAATCTTCTTGACTATAGTCTGCATTGATTTGCGCTACGACCTTATCCACCTCGGCCGCAAACTCGCGATAGCTCGAGATCGAGGAGCGGCTCGGCGCACTGATCTGCACAAAGACGAAGTTGCCGACGGCCTGGGGATCCTTCTGAAGGAGCTTTTCCACAGAGCGGAGGCGTTCGACGATGCCCTTGGTGTAATCCAGCCGGTCGATGCCCACCCCGATCTTGCATTTGGGATTGATGCCATGCTTCTGCTGCAGATGCAAACGGCATTCAGCGGCCGGCGGTGTGGTTTCCAACGCCCTGGGTGGCCATTCGATGGAAATGGGATAGGCCCGAATCTGGGTGGCCTTGCCCTTGTGAATAATGGTATTGGTCTCGCGGTCGATGCGGGCTTCCAGGTAACGGTCCACGCATTCCATGAAGTTGTTGCAATGGAACTGGGTATGGAACCCAAGGATCGAACTTCCGAGGAGGCCGCTGAGGATTTCATTCCTCCAGGGACAGATCCCGAACGATTCCGCATTCGGCCAGGGTATGTGCCAGAAGCTGAGGATGGTGGCCTGCGGCAACTGCGAACGAATCAGCAGCGGGGCCAGCGCCAGGTGATAATCCTGCACCAGGATCACCGGCGAAAGGTCGGTCGCCTCTTCGCAGACGGCCTGGGCAAACTTCTGATTGGCCTTCATATAGCAATGCCAGTCCTCGCTCCGAAACTTGGGACGGGTATGCGCGATGTGGCAAAGGGGCCAGAGACCCTCGTTCGCAAAACCAAAATAATAACCCTGTTCCTCCTCGTCCGTCAGCCAGATGCGGCGAATGGAATAAGAGGGTTTCTCGGGAGGCACGCGCACGCGGTCATGATCATCGACCACCTCACGGTCAGCATTGCCGCTGCCATGGGCGACCCAGGTTCCTGAGCAGGCTCGCAGGATCGGCTCGAGCGCCGTGACCAGACCGCTCGCCGGTTTCTGCACCTTGATCTTGTCGCCTTTCCGCATATGAATATAGGGTTCACGATTGGAGGCCACGATCACCCGTTCCCCGGAGAGCTGCTTTTTCAAAATATCGCGCAGGGTCGCAGCATTCCACGTCATGCGGGAATCATCCTGCTGCAGACGGGTCGATTCCATTTCCTTCACCAGAGCCTGCACGTCCTTAAGAATAGGCAGAAACTCCTGATTATTCCGCACGGCAAGTTTGGCCTTGGAGGGATTGCGGACGCCAAGGACCAGACTTCGTACGCTCTGCACCCAATGGCTCAAACTCCAGCGGGCAATACCCAGGACCAGCAGGGCCACCAGGATGCCGATCGAAAGAAAAACCAGCGCCATGTACAAAGTGGTTTCACGGCTGCGTCGATCGACGTAACTCATATCCTGGACGATCATCAGCTTCAGGGGATAAAATCCAACCGCACGCGCCAGGACCTCGGGCGGAAGGGGTTGCGGTGGAGGCTGCAAGGGAGCGCCGGCCTCAGTCTCTTCGTCGGTCAGGACACCGTTCGTGGGTGTTTCCGTGGGTTCCGTCGCTTCCGGTTCCGGCAATTCAATCAGGGCATAAGAAACATGGATGGAACCACTGGGCAGATTGTAATGTCTTCCCTCAAAGGGGGGATCCTTTTCGAGAGTGGAACACCCAAATCCTGCGGGGAAGTTATCGGTTTTCATTAATACCTTCTGCCGCGAATCACAGATCTGAAGCGCGAGCAGACGCTCATCCTCGGTGGCTTTTTCCAAGGCAGCCTGCAGCCTCTTACGATTCTTAGCGACATCGTCGGGAGTGACGAGCAGTCTTTGCAAATCGGGCCCAACAGTTTTGCCAATCAATATGCTCCGTATGTTAAGATCCCGGACGGACCAGACCTCCATGAGGTGTTCGACAAACGGGACCAGCGCGTAAGCCAGAAGAGCCAACGCAGCCAGGACCGGGAGCAAAAAGCGGAGTGTGAGTTTCATCTTGTCTCCGTGAATTACTTTGATATAAAACTATTTCAAAGAGGTAGCACTATGTATGATTTCTCGCTCGTCGGCAACTGTCAAATCTCGGCTCTCATCAAGGACGACAGCAGTATTGTATGGCTGTCGATGCCACGTCCCGACTCGGACCCTATCTTCGGCAAGCTCCTGGATCCGGACGGCGGATTTTTCTCGATCAGCATGGACGGTCCCGTCCACACGGAACAGGCTTACCGGCCGAACACGGCGATTCTTGAATCGCGGTTGAGCACGGACGATGGGCAGAAGATCACGGTTACGGATTTTGCTCCACGTTTTGAACAGTATGGACGCATGTATCGTCCGGCTACTTTGATGCGCGTGGTGGAACCTGTGGGCGGTCGTCCGCGCATTCGCGTCTGCTGCCAACCCATTTCCGGTTGGACCAAGGAACCTTTGCGTGCGCATCGCTTCAACAGCCACGTACGCTATGAGCACCCGCAAGGCAGCCTGCGTTTGGTGACCAACATTCCCTTGACCTATCTGATCGACGGCCAATCCTTCTTTTTGGATGAACCCGCGTATTTCGCTCTGCTCTGGGATATGCCGCTCGAAGACGACCTTAAGGATGTGGTCCAGGGTTTTCTGGCGAAGACGGAACGCTACTGGCAAACCTGGGTGAAGCACTGCACGATTCCTGTGCTCTTCCAGAAGGAGGTCATTCGTTCGGCCATTACGCTGAAGCTCCATTGCTATGAAGATACCGGAGCCATCCTTGCGGCCACGACCACCAGTCTCCCCGAAACCTTTGGCAAGGAACGGAACTGGGACTACCGTTTCTGCTGGCTCAGGGACACCTTCTTTACCTTGAGTGCCTTTAATAACCTGGGGCACTTTGAAGAAATGGAAGGATTCTTCAAATTCCTGATCAACATCGTGCAATTTGATCACGATCTGGCTCCGGTCTACGCCCTCGATCAAAGTCTCCCCCTGCCTGAACGATGGCACCAGCAGTGGGCTGGGTATATGGACTCACGCCCTGTTCGCACGGGAAATGCGGCCGCTCTGCAGCAACAGCACGATGCGTACGGGGAGATGATCCTGACTCTGGCACCGATTTATTTTGACGAGCGTTTTGTCTCGCTCCGTTCGCCCCATCTCAACGTGCTGATGGACTGGCTCACGGAACGCTGTATGCAATCCATAGGCCAGCCTGATGCTGGACTTTGGGAATTGCGCGGCACCAAAATTGAGCACACCTTCACCAACCTGATGTGCTGGGCGGGCCTGGATCGCAGTCTCAAGATTCGCCAGGCTGGACAGCTGGGGCCGGCGGCTCAACTGACCCTCGATCGTATCGCCGAGGCTCGACAGAAGGCCTTGGATCACATCCGCGCCGCGACGCATGACCTGGTGGTTTATAACAGTCCTTCGGATAATACACTGGATGCTTCCATGCTCATGATGCCGATTCTTCATTTCCCGGATAAGGAAATCAACAAGGCGACCGTTCAGGCCATTGCTTCCAAGCTGGGGGCGCAGGGACTGCGTGAGGATGCCGGTATGTTGCTTTATCGCTATCTGCGTGAGGATGATTTTGGGCAGCCGCAGGATGCGTTCCTGGTTTGTTCCTTCTGGCTGGCGCATGCCTATGCGACCGTGGGGGAAAAGGAGCGGGGACGTGATCTTCTACAGAAATTAACCCATTATGCCACGCAGCAGGGACTTTATCCGGAGCACGTGACTCTGGGTCATCCGACCCATCATTCGGGGAATTTCCCGCAGACATACAGTCACGTCGGTTTGATTAACGCAGCATTTGCTCTAAGCCCTGACTGGCGCGAAGTTCTCTGATGCGGTGACCCGAAAATCGAGGTTCTCCTTTACGCGACACCTTTTATTTTGATATAAAAGTAATAGCTCTTCACGGCAGCCAAGAGTCGCGAAGATAAGGCTCTCTCGACTTCTCCATCAGATGAAGATCACTGTCTTCATTGAACTACCTCCAGGGAATGCGCTCCATTTATTGAGCGCGTTTCTTTTATGCGCTCTCTTTCACTCTCCAGATGGAATGGAGTGCTCCGCAGGAGCCTCCGCTCCTATTTTCCGTGACCAGGACAAAGATCTGGTTATGGTAAGTATCTTCCTCCTGGGGAAAAGGCTGGCCTTGCCTCGCTTCGCGCACTATTCTCCCCACCATCAGCTGATACACCCTCAAGAGGCACCTTGATGTCCCCCGATTGGCTTGCGCTCGACTCCCTGTCCTTTCCCGACACCCTGATATTCCTGGGCACCCACGCCTGGCCGCTCTTTGTCGCCGCATCCATCGCCGGTCTGGTTGACTCCATCGGTGGCGGGGGCGGTCTGATCACCATTCCAACCTTTCTGACCATGAATGTCCCGGTCCCGCTGCTCCTCGGCTGCAATAAATGCGTCTCCACTCTGGGTTCCCTGCCAGCCGTGCTACGGTACAGGCGCGCCAAACTGTTGCCGGATCTGCCGCGGGCCCAATGGGTCCGATTGTTCGTGGGAGCGGCGCTCTGTGCTGCAGTGGGGGCCTGGCTTTCGCAGCAAAAGGTGATCCTCGATAATCTACACTTCATGGTGCCCGTCCTGCTCTTTACAGTGATGGGCTTCATGCTGAAACGCTGGTTCTGGGATGAACGCAGAATGAAACGCATCGCCACCCTCGGTCCCGAGGACATCGATCCGGTGCAGCCGATCGCGCAGGCCCTGAAGCGTCCGCTCGCGCGCACCGGCATCGCCGGGGTCGCGTTTTATGATGGAATCTTTGGCCCCGGAACGGGCACCTTTTTTCTGAGCCTCTTCGAAAGCCTTGGTCTGAAAACGATCAGCGCCAACGCCATCACCAAGATTTTCAATCTCGCTTCGAACGTCGGAGCCATCGCCTGGTTTGGTTTCCACGGAAAGGTCATCTGGCCGCTCGGGCTGGCGGGCGCTTTCTTTTATTTGTGTGGCAATTATATCGGCGCGGGCATGGTCCTCAGGCGTGGCCAGGGCCTCGTGCGCATCGTGGTGCTGGTGGCCACTTCCGGCCTACTCGTCAAACACCTTTTGCGCTATCTTTGAAACGGGAGGACCATGGCATGGCACTGAAGCAGGCTTTTCTCATCAGTCTCGGGCTGACGCTGATTAAGCTCCTGGGTTTTCACCTCTCCGGTTCGATGATCGTGCTGGCGAGTTTTTATGATTCCCTGACCGACAGTCTGGTTTCCTATCTCAATTATTTTTTCTATGGCAAGGCCCGTGAAAAAGCGGATCATCAGCATCCCTTTGGTCACGGTGGCTTTGAAGTGGTCAGCTGTCTCGCGCAGGGCGTACTGATCACCATCCTCGGCTGCCTGCTCGCGTATCAATCCGGCTCGCAACTGCTCTCCCGGTCCGAACCCTCGCTGGAACCGGAGACCATGCCCTATGTGGTGGGCATCATGCTGCTCTCAGCGGCGTCCGGTTACGTTATTCAGTGGTTTCTTGGTCGCTATGAAAAAAAACTGGCGACAACCGGCGAAGTTTCGCTGACAGTCCAGTCGGATCGTGCGCATTATCGGTCGGATTTTTATACGAACAGCGCCGGTGCCCTCGGGGTGTTAACCGTCTATTGGTTTGAAAGCTCAACGCTCGACAGCATCCTGGGTCTGGTGGGTTCGGCCTTTCTCTTTAAAACCGCCTGGCCCCTCCTGGTCAGCACCTTCAGTCATATCATGCACGTGGAAGCCGAGCCCGAGATTCAACAGGAAATCCTGCAGCTGGCCCTCAGCACCGATAAATTGGTGGAAGGGATTCATCGGCTGCGGACCCGCCGCCTCGGGCCTAATCTTTTTGTGGACTTTCATCTCAAACTCCCCGCGCACATGCCCCTGGTCGAAGCCCATCGCCTCGGGGATGCGGTGGAAGCGAAGATCATGGAACGCTTTCCGCGGGCGGATGTTTTGATTCATCTTGATCCGGATAATCTGCCGGATGAAGAGGTTTGAGGCTCAGCAGGAGCAGCCTGCCGAATTTTTACGACCCTCTCGGTGTCCGGTAAAATCCCGGAGCAGGTCGTCCAAATGCCCTCCTGCAACGAGCGACAGAACTCTTCCGGCAGTTTTTCGCCCCGCATCGCAGCGATGACTTCAGTGGGATCATAGTCCATAGGAACAAGCTGAGGGCGTGGCATGGAATCCGAAGGAGAAAACTCCAAGGTTGCATAGTAAACGCGCGGCATGCCTTCGTGCGCGGGACGCCCCAGTACACCGACATTCAGCCAGAATCCATCATCGAGCGATCGGATCCACGGTATTCCAGAGTGAGTCGCACATATTCCTGTGACCTTGTAGGCTTCCAGCCACTCTCTGATTTTCGCATCCCCGGTTTCCGACTCCCAGACAAATTCATTAATCTGCTCCGGACTGCCATGACAAAGGAGAATGGAATGCTGCCTCCATTTCAGAATCATCTGCTGTGGTAATTCTCTGAGCCAGGATTTATTCATCTCGGAGGTATGGGAGTAGGTGTAATCGTAACTCAATTGAGCAAACTTCCGATCGAGCGGATCCAAATAACCACAGCCGCAGTCAACCATCCCATGGCCCACAGCCTCATCATAGTTACCCTGAATGCAGGCAACCTTCCCGTGCCTAAGCAATTCAATGGTCCGGTCCGGATAGGGCCCAAAGCCTCCCAGGTCGCCTAAACAGAAGCGATGACTTATCTCCGCTGTTTCCGCTAAAAAAGTCTCAACGGCAGCGAAGTTGCTATAGGGTCCACCACAGAGAGCGATACGGGAACAGGCGTCAGGTAACGAAATGATCCTGGGTTCGGGCATCAGCAGTACCTCCTCGCCTCATAAAACTTTATCCATAGAGCAGGGCCAAATCACCTTCTTCGATGTTAGGACCCCCCTGGCTCAACACGATTCTCCCCGCTTTGATCCCTATTATTCTATTCGCCAAATAAGGAAGAAGGTCCAGGGAATGCACGACTGTGACAAGCGTCTTTTGATTGTCATCCGCCACCTGCCTCAGAAGTTTGGCAATCTCGATTGCGGCGTCGGGATCCAGATGCGATGTCGGTTCGTCAGCCAGCAGCAGGGGGGCATCCTGAGCCAGAGCCCTGGCAATGGCCACCTTCTGACGTTCGCCTCCCGAAAGACGATCGACGCGCTCATCGCGTTTATGCTCCATGCCGACCGCTCTTAGGGCCTCGCGAGCGAGGTCCTGATCCCGCGCGGGGAATCGAAAGAGCCAGGTCTTCGGCGAGGCATGGTGCCCCAGGCGTCCTATGAGGACATTATCCCATACGGTTCGTCTGGAAACGAGATGCAAACCTTGGAAGATCTGGGCGACCGACGCTCGCAAACTTCGCAGATCTGATGTTTTCTGGTGAGCCGAGACCCGGTGATTCAGGACCATAATCTCACCTGAGCTCGGCTGGACCAAACCCGTCATGGCCTTCAATAAGGTTGACTTGCCGGCTCCATTGGGCCCCACGATGGACAGCCGATCGCCTCCTTTAACCGATAAATCAAGATTATCGAGTATCCTGGTCCCATGCCCTTCGACGCAAACGCCCTTGAGATCGATGACCGCACGCTCTCCTGGCTTCATAAAAGATCCTTGCGAATTTTTCGACTGATGCTGTCGAACAAACTCACCATGATGACGATAACCAAAAGAATCGTTGTCAGGCGCCCCCATTGAAACAAAGCTGTGGCTTCCGAGAGAAGAAGCCCGATACCACCTGCCCCGACGAGGCCCAGTATGGTCGAATCTCTGACATTAAACTCCCAGATATAGAGATTAATGGAAATATACTGAGGCAGGACTCCAGGCACGACGGCCGCAAAGAAAACCTGCATGGGACGGGCGCCGACTGAACGAACCGCATCGATAGCCTGCATATCCAGAGCCTCCAATGCCTCAGCGTAGAGCTTGCCATAGCTTCCCAGGGAGTGAGCGGCTATCGCCAGGATTCCGGCCATGGATCCCAGGCCGAAGATGCCGACAAAGATGAGCCCGAACACCAAGGTGTGAATCGAACGTGACAGATCAAGTCCTAACTTCATCAGCAGGGCCAGGGGCCGGGGCGCCTGCATATTACGAGCCGTGAGGAATCCAGGAACCACGCCCAGGATTGCTCCGAGGAAGGATCCCAGGGTTGCGATCCTTAACGTGTGCCAGGCGGCTCGAAACAGGGACTGGAGAAACTCAAGTTCCACGAGCCGCTGGTTTTCGGTCCTCAGGACCTCTCCCTCTTCATTGCGAAATTCAAAGGCCTGGTCGCCCAACCAGACGTCGACAAAACTCGGCGTGCTCATCTCTTTCACAGTGTGGAAGAAATTCCGCCAGGGCTGTCGGCCCAGGGACAGATCCCCTTCAGCCAGAAGACTGCCAAGAGCGGCGCCCAACAGCATCACATAACATAGAGCGTAGAAAGCCAATCGGATTTTCTCAGGCCCGCGCTTCACGTTTTACCTTTCGGGATGAGTTTGCCCGTGGCCAGTCCCGCATCGCGAATGGGCTTATAGAAGGAATTATCCTTACGAACGAAACCGGTATAATGAGGAGGCAGGAGCCCGGGATTTTTCTTCAGCTCTTCCCCCACGGACTCGAGCGCGCTCTGCAGCTTCTCCACAAAAGCTTTATCCTGAGCCAGGGAGGAGCTCACCGCAAACGCATCATTCGGCAGTGGGTCGGACGTCCAGATGATCCGGCTGTCCGCAGCCCTGATGAGACCCTGCTCGATCATGGCATTCCGGTTTCGGTTGTAGTCGGCACCGGCGTCGAGTTCGCCTTTGGCCACCTGGGTTTCGATAGCCTGGTGCTTTGTATAGAGAACCTTGGAAAAGTGCTTGTCAGGATCAAGGCCCATTTTCATGAAATGATGATAGGGAATCAGATAGCCCGAGGTCGATCCTTTGTCGCCAAAAGCAAAGGTCCTGCCCTTGAGGTCGGCGAGGGTTTTAATCCCTGACTTCGGATTCGTTACGATCAGCGCATGGTACTCGGGTTTGCCATCATAAAGAATGCTCGCAACGGCCTGAGCGCCCGCCTCGTTATGAGCCAGGACATATCCCCAAGGTCCCAGCAGAGCCATATCCTCTTCGCCGTTCGCCAGGGATTTCGCGAGACCTTCCCAGGTATCGACGGTTCGCATCTCGATCCGGCGTCCCAGTTTTTTGGAAAGATAATCGGCGAGGGGGCGGTAGGTCGCGTCATTCTTATTCTTATCGGGTTGAAAAAGCCCTACCCCGAGCCGGAGCGGCTTCTCCGCTGCAGCCCAGGCTAAAGGCGCGGCGAGCGTGGATATCAAAAGGGCCATCAGTGCGATGCGGCGTGATTTCAAAGGATGTCCTCCCGTGGGTTTTAGGAGAATAACCTATGCGATAAGAGTGGACCTTGGCTATCGTTAGGTTCGCTCCCTGTCCAAGGCCTGAACACTTCTCGCCCTATTTCCTTAAGCGCTTGATTTGACTGATATTTAACGCTTGTCGAAATCCCGGTCAACGCCTTCCTTTCAGACACTTTATTCCTTCGCGTAAGAAGTTTTTTCCTTTACATTTCGGCAGGTTAACCTACCATGGCACGCCAATTGTACTGGTCCCCTTTTTGCAAAAATTCCCTTGAGGGATTTTCTCAAACACCAGGGCCGCTCCCACACAGGGTGGCCGAACGCAAGAGGTCTGCACCATGCACGCGCAAGCTCAACGACAGGAAATTGCTCACGGAGCGTATCCCGTACCAAGGCCCCTGAAGCGTCGCTATGAACGGCGAACAGATTCGCGCATCGAAAGGGACGAGCAACCCGTTGTTCGTTTTACTCCCGGTCGAATTCCAGTGGTCAGAAGGCAGCCGCATGTGGAAAAATTAACTAGAACTTTGGATGTGGTGGGCGCGCTGGTCGGGTTGATTCTGGCGGCTCCTGTCCTTTTGTTGAGCATGGCTTTAATTAAGCTGACCAGTCGTGGTCCCATCTTTTTCTGTCAGATCCGTGTGGGAGAAGGCGGACGCCTCTTCCGTATGTATAAGCTCCGGACCATGGTCGTGGACGCAGAAAGACAAAGGCGTGCGCTGCTGCATCGCAATGAAATGAGCGGCCCGGTATTTAAAATTCGTCGTGACCCCCGCATCACCTGGCTCGGCCAGTATCTGCGGAGATTCAGTATTGATGAAGTGCCCCAGTTCTGGAACGTGCTGATCGGTGATATGAGCCTGGTTGGGCCACGGCCGCCGCTCCCGCGCGAAGTGAAACGCTACAAGCGCTGGCAGCTGCAAAGACTGATGGTCAAGCCCGGCCTCACCTGTCTTTGGCAGATCAGCGGTCGCAACCGCATTGGCTTTGAGGACTGGGTTCGCCTGGATATCCGCTATATCCGCACGCGTTCGCTGTGGGTGGATTTCAAGATCATCCTCCGGACGTTCAAGGTCGTCTTCATTCGGCCGGACGGAGCCTGATAGTGGATTCGGCCCGAGGCAGCCTGATAGGATAGTAGAGCGCGGAATGGTGAGACGGCCTGGAGAACCAGGCCCACTGTTCCTCATCTCCCATCCCGATCGACAAGGATGTCATCATGGGTTCAAGGCTTTTGCCGGCTGCTCTGCTTCTGACGACGGGCTCCCTCTCTGCGGCCCCTCTCCGTAATCTGAACACTATCGAATACGAATACCGCGATCAGCAGCTCTCGAGCCGCAATCCCGAAATCAAACGCCCGGATCATTTGAACATCCTGGGTGGTCGCAGCCTCTTCCTTTATGAAGAATCCAAATTCAATGCACAGGCCGAACTGGGAGCGACCGCCGGTGACTCGGGACGTTCGTCCTTCACCGCACTGCAGGCGCGATCGGGAGCCACCTGGCGCGGGGCCCACAGCAGCGATACCGTGGAAGTCGGCTGGCTGCGCACGCATGGGGCGGACGCCACGCAGCGTCCTCTCGAGGAAACCGTTCTGGAAATCGGCGCGCCCTTTACCGGCACACGCGCCGGATATCGCCATGAACATCAGCTCGGCACGATGGACAGTATGTCCCTATCCGGAGGCATCAGCCGCAATATCGATGGAACGACGGATCTGGAAAGTCGCGAAGTCGCCGCGGGCTGGTCCCACCTTCTGAATCGCAGCTGGACCAACACTCTAAGCGTGATCCGCGGGACCCAAAAGGTGAAGGACGGTGAGGCCTCCGATACCTGGGAAATTCGGAATGATGATCTTTGGGCTTTGAATACGGACTGGTCGGTCCAAACCACAGTGGGCGGGCTGCAGCAGAATGTGGAAGAGGAGACGAGGAACTCGGTGGTGATGGGAGCAGCCCTTTCCTATGTGCTGCGCAGCGCGAAACCCGATGATCAGAAGAACAAGGCCCAGCCGATCGCTCAGGATATGATCCGGCGCCCGGATCTCGATCGTATTGAGAACGTGCGGACCCAAAGTCAGTTCCGGGCCGGCTGGGATCGGAATCTGGATCAAAGGCGGGCCGGAGATCCTCAGTTTCTGGCGGATCAGTTTTACATTCAGGGTCTTTGGGTGGTCGATCCTGAACAGAGTTTGCAGATTGATCTGCAGCGCAGTCAGTCCATCGACAAAACCGTTCCCGGTTCCGCGGATTTTATCAGTAACGTGGCCAACCTTGATTATCGCTGGACCACTCAGGTGGGCCCATCAACGGCAGGGGTTTTGGGTAGTTTCGGGCTCGGCATCACCCAGGAGCAGATCAAACAAGACCCGCAACGCTACGATCGGCAGCTGTTGCGGGTCAGTTATGCTGTGACGTTCTGAATTTACGTGGCGAACGTACGCGTCGATCAAGGAATGTAATCGATCGTCACCGTCATGCGAAAGTCCAGATGCTGGCAGTCACTGTTGTCATTATCACCGGTGGTGATAAATCCAAGCTGGGCTTTCGGCACGGACTGAATCTGCTTGTCAAAGACGAGGCCCGCCTTCGCCGCCAGTTTCAGGAAAGCATCCTGAGGCAGAGTCAGCTGCATGTTGCCGTTGGTGGAGGTCTTGGGAATCCGACACAGCTGGTCAAAATCCGGCTTGCTGGGATCCAGACCCAGACAGTATTTGGCGAGCTTCCCATTGAAGTATTCCAGATTCTGCATTCCATTGGGCGGCAGCCACTTGTAAGTCACCAGCCCATCCGCATCCACGGTCAGGCCGTTCGGATAAACTTCCAGATTGTCCTCCAGGTGCTTCGATTTGGTCGAATAATCCTGGCTCGCCGCCACCACGAGGCTGTTCAGCGTAATCATGATCTCATCATCAAAACGCATGACCTGCTGCGGCGCATCAAACTTCATATTGCAAAGCCGGGTCATGCCTTCCAAGGGCAGCTCCACGAATTCCTCGCGGCGGGCGCGCAGAACTTCATTCTTGCGGCTCAGGTTGTCGTTCTTTTCGAATTCACAGGTCATGGTCTTCGCGGGGAAGAACAAGGGGAAGGCTTTGGACTTCAGCGTCCCATTCTTTACGGCATCCGCGCAGGCCAGTTTCACCTCTTCGGGCGGAGGCGTCTCTTCAGGGAGCTGAAGCTTGGTTTCCACCGTGGTGACTTCGACCGCCTCGATGAGTTCATCCACCACCACAGCCGGCGCGTTGCCCGTGCCCACGCTCGCATCATCGGAGCTGATGTTTTCACCGGTGAGCAGCGCGGCGTCGTCCACACTTTTAAAGGATGCCGGTTTGCAGGCTGTGATCGCCACCAGCAATGAACTGAGAAGTGCTAAGCTGAATCGCATGAGAAAGTCCCTCCCCTACCACACTATCGGTGCATTGGGCAAAAACCTTTCCCCCTCTTTTATTCCTTTATGGAATCATTCATTTAGAGCTTTCTTTTCCTAAGGAAAACTCTGCAGACCGGGTTCGACCCCGGTCTTTCAATTAAGCGAGATTCTTACGCATTTCCCAAAGCAGGTGACTGAGGAAAGGTCGGCGGTTTTCCCCAGTGGCCACCATCAAAAGCTTGGTTATTTTCAGATCCTCAGGCTCCGCCAGGAGCAGAAGGACCAGTTCCCGGATATAATTGGTCCCCAGGGTTACATAATTATCCGTACCCACCCCCAGGTCCACGCCCTTCTTTTCCCACCAGGAAAAGGGATGATCCTTGAAGCCCGGCACCACGGTGGTGAGCTTTTGATTGCTCGTCGGCAGGGCGGTCACCGTCATGGATTTATCGAGGACCCGATTCAGAACATCATGCTGATAATGTTCCACCTCGCGGGCGTGATGGAATTTCACCTTCACAAAGCGATTGATCTCCTGAGGATCCAGCGGTTTGCCTTGATAGAGATGCTCCAAAACCGTCCGATGCTCGCCCCACTGCATCTCCTCAAGCTCACGGGCCAGCGTGGATTCCGGCCGCACGCCCTCTTTTTGATCATTCAGGGCCAGGGCCTGCTCCAGCATGATGTGATAGTAGGAGTTGGGATTGATGCCGAGAGCAAGGCCATGCTCCAGAGTGTCGATCCTCCAGATATTCATGGCATTATCCACGGCCTGGATTCCGCGTTTTAACGTATAGAATGTTTCACCGTGATGGCTGCGGATCGAAAAGCCGCGGGAGGCCAGTTTCCTCAGACCCTGCTGCATTTCGAGGAAATGCTCCTTGCGATAGAGGCTGCGCTCATCGCCCACTGTGTCCACTTCCTGCAGGCAGGGCGCCAGCTCCGGATGGCGCTCGAGGATGTCGATGATTTCATCGACCTGCTGCTGAAAGTGGAGCTTTTTGCTGGCAAAGCGCTGATCGTAAAATCCGGGCTCCTTGCGGAAGCAGGGCGAGAGAGCAAATTGAAACTGCGGTCTTTCCTTTTGAAAGGCGCGGAACCCTTCATAAAGGCCCAAAAGGCTTTCCTCGTTGGTGAGCAGCTCGGCCCCCGGAATCTGCTCCTTGGGATCCGTGGTCAGACGCGAATAGGTGAATTTGATGCGAATGAAACCGACGTTGAACTCCTCCATCATGGTGCGCGCCAGGTGATAGGCCGCCGTCCGATGAGCTTCGCGATCGATCAAAACCAGTTTGGGTAAATATAAAACCTGCAGGTAGCGATCAAACCGTTCGGTTTCCTTGAGCGTCAGCATGCGCTCCACATCCTGGACGCTTTTCAGCTGATCCGCCTCCTGCCCATAAACCTCCCGCAGTTTCTGCAAACAGAGGGGACCCTCAGGACCTTCCAGACGTTTTTGCAAAAGCGGGTAAAGGAACGACGCCTGCAGGGCTCCGGTCAGATGCGTATGCTCCTCTCGAAAAGGCAGAGGAAAGGCCTTGAAAAATCGATAGAGCGACCGCCCTATGGGATGATCGACCAGCGCATGAATATCGCCGCTTCCACGCTGGGATAGTTCGAGCTGCTGGCGAAACAAAGCGACCATCCTCTGCAGATCCGGATGAGCCTTGAGACGGCGGGAATTTTGAAAAATCTCCAGCGTGGGCATCAGGGGAAGACCATTGGTTTCTGCGATCAGTGATACGAGTTCCTGTGTCAAGCGCTCCTGCATTTCCTGCGAGCAGACCTCAGTTTTTTGCATGTCTTCCACCTCCTTGAACAAGCCGTCCCTCATGGGAAAGCGCTGGGATACCGATCGGGGAGTATAGCGGGATTAAACCGTTCAGTCCCGGGTTTTTTCGGGATCTTTAATCGCGCCAGATTAATCTGCCATATCCGTCCATTAAAGACTTTATTGGCGATGGATCCAAGGGGTTCCGATACCTCATTTAAGCACTATAGATAGTATTGAGGGGGAGTCTGCATGGGATTGAAATTTCCAGGTTTGGGGGATGAAAGAGGCGATGCGTCCGTCTTTCTATCCATGATTTTGGCCTTAAGCGTCGGGACAGCCGTCTACTACAACATGGATAAGATGAACCAGACGCTGAAATCAGCGAAGGTTACCGGGGAAAAGCAGAAGGCGGAGACTCGAAATCTTTCGAGCCTGTCGATGGCGGTGGCTTTGATGAGTTACACCGGGGCTAATCCGCAGTCGGATGATCTGAATGCGCTGCCTTATATTTATCCGGATAACTATTTTCCAGGTGACAAGATCGGTACAACACGCCCGGCGCCGGGTGTGTCGACCTGGTCTTTCTCCAATATGAAACTTGAAGTCAAAAGCCCTGCTGACGCCAACCTGAAAAGCAGTGATTTTGCAGCCTATGTTGCCGGTGGGTCTCGACCCGCTCTCACCAATACGGCGACGATCACGTTTCTGAAACCAATCTACGCCCCCTCACCCAACAGTGCCTTGATTAAGGCCTATGAGGCTGAGGTGACCAGCAGGTCCTTTGACAATCAGCAGCTCGTGAGCAAGGCGACCATCCCGGTTCCACCACCGCTTCCGCCCAAATGCATTCTGAGCAGCGTGGATGGACAGGTCAACTTCCAGCCGAATACACCCATGACGCTGGAGCTGCTGGTGTCGGGTGTGGCTCTGGAGGCCAGGGTTCCTGAAACTGACAAGGCCCTGCTGGCCCCTGCCGGCGAGTTCGCGGACCACACAGTGAGGGAATTGGATAAAACCAGTGCTGGCTATAGCGTTCGCCGGATCAATGCAAGGGTTGGCAATCCTTGGACCGTGACAACGCCGCGGCCTTTGCTGGCTGTCGATGGTACGAGCTATGTGGAATTTGAAACCTTTGCCTATCTGCGTACGGTGGATAACGAAAGCGAAAAAGGTGTCAGCTGCTCCTTCAAGTATAAAGTAGCCCCTCCAGCCTTTTGCAAGCTATGGACGGATAAGGCCTCGGTTACGCCGGGGCAGTGTGTAAATATCACGTCGGAAACGAAGGGCCCGGTGGTACCCAATTCACTGGTGATGAGCGCTGTAGATCCGACCGGCAAGGCCATTGGCGGCCTGACCCAGAACGGTTCCAAAGGGGCATTCTGCACACCCTCGGTCAGCAATTACACAGCGGACGTGGTAGTACCCCAGGAGATCCGGGACGAATACTATCCAGCCCTCTCGCAGCTGAACACCGACCAGAAGAAAGCTCTCTTTGAAGAGCTGGGTATATTAAGTGCTATCCTGAAATCGGTTTTCAAAAATGAGCCCTTGCTCCAGACGCTGTCGATCCATCAGTATAATGCACTGACGCTTCTGACTCCGGCCGAAATCCAGTCCATAGAAACTTTGGATTTCAGCACGATCACCCATTTGAATACCCTGAGCCCTGAGCAGATAGCAGCCTTGAGAGGCATGAAAGAAAATGACTTCAGGGATGTCATAGGCGCACAAGGTCGGGATCTTTCAACCATAGCACTCTTGAAAGATCTGGATCCCGCCGTCCTCAATAAGCTGGCCAGCTATAATTCGCTGCTCCTGCGATCCTATATCGCCAGTCTTTTGACGGAAGCCGCGAATTCCGCGGCTGAGCCTGTGAATTACCGTATTCTTGGTACCGTCACGGCCAACGACGGCAGTAAAAACACCTGCCTTGTGCACGTCACGGCCGGGATGAACAAGTGTCCGTTCTTTGGTGACCAGTATCCCAACTATGGCCAGAAACAGCCCCTGACCGTTCTGAGTAACGGGCATGTAGGCCATATGACTCTGGACTTCAAACCCGTCAGCCCCAACTGGGAAGTGGCAGGTATCGCCTCCTCACCAACTACAATGTCAGCTTGCCCGTCGGGTGCCCGCTGCTTCGCGGTGGATATTGGTGGCAACCGGACGCCCTTTACCGTGGTGAATTCCGCGGACACGGCCGCTTGCGAAGCGCTCACCGAGTTGCGTCAGGACCTCGGCTGCTTTGAGGCCAACACCAAAATTCGCATGGCCGATGGAAGCGACAAGCCCATCCATCAGTTGAAATTGGATGATCAGGTGTGGAACCCAATCCGGCAGAAGGCGATGCCCATCCGCCGCATAACCCCGGGTCCGGAAAAGATTCCGCTGTGGTCCATCCAAACGGAAGCGGGCCAGGTCCGTGTCACATCCAAACATCCATTCCTGACACCAACCGGCATCAAGGCGGCCGAGCAATTGAAAGCGGGAGACCGTATTTTCGGTGCCAATGGCGAGGAAACGATCCGCACGGTCATGGAAGAGAAATCGCCACCAGCGGAATGGGTCTGGAACTTTGAAATGGCCACGGATTCAAAAGATCCGGCCGATCATGCTATCCTTGCTGATGGAGTGGTCACAGGCGACCTCTATTTGCAGGAACAGCTGGCAAAGTCACAATCGGAAAAACTTTCGCAGCTCAAGCCTTGAGTGGGAGTTGACCTTTGGAAAACAAGCACTCATGGAACAACGAATCCGGCGCCTCTCTTGTGACGATCATGGTATCGATGGCCATCTTCGCCATCGTTGCCGTGATGTCCTCGCAGAGTTTTCGTAATATCAGCGTCACGGGGAGGCGGGCGGAAGCGGCCATGTCCGCGCGTGAGGTGGAAACCGTGGTGATGCAGGCCATGGTCCAGAAATTCAAGGACTACATTAAGGATAATTGCAATATGGCGGCCGATGCGTATTTTGATGGATTTGACATCGGCAGTTTGATCGAGATCAAACACAAAGATGTCCAATTTTATAGCCTCGGTGAAACACCCACGGTGGTGGCGGCCCCAGCTCTGGCAAATGCCGACCTGGATCGATGCAAGCGGACTCCATTTTCCGCCGCGACGCCACCGAACTCCGATACCTTTTATGGTTGTTTTGATCTCAGAACGAAAGATGACGTCCGCAAGAAGGCTTCCGAGGATGCCTTCGCAGCCAACCGCGGAGCCTTTGTGGAAATGTATGTGAAGCTTCGAAACTTCAAAACCGATGAGCAGGTCATTTGCACGAATATGGTCAAGGATCGTGGCCTTGGTCTGGAGGTATACTATGCCTTGCACTGGACCACACCGGCCGGCAATAACGTCATGTACGATACCAAGCTGGGTACACTGAATGCGACTTATTAATGCCCGACACAAGGAATCCGGGTTAACTCTGGTCGAGATGACGATCAGTCTGGCCATTACCAGCCTGATTGCGGTCGGGGGCTATAAGATGATGGTGCGCTCGCAAAAATACCTGGCACAAAAACAGATGGATCAGTCCAGCAAAACGGAAATTGAGCAGTTCCTTACGATTGCCAAAAAGGACTGGGACTTTCGCAGTCGGGGACAGATCCCTGCGGTGCCACCCAGCGGGCATGCGCTGCTAACCGCAACCAACAACGATTGTCCAGTCAACACAAAATGCCCGAAACTGCGGCTGTGGATTCAACGCAAGATCAACAACGCCCCGGTGAACGTCGCAGTTACAATTGAAAATACCTGTCGCCGTCCGACGGAGCAGCGGGTCATCGACTTCGTCTCCAACCTGAGCTATGTAGTGGCCATGGAAGAGGGCTGCAGCACTTGTCCAAAGGGTGAAATTCCATCTCTGAGAATTGAAGGCCTGAATATGGTCGACAATGCGATAGTATTGGCCGCTGAAAACCGAATTTTTCCGCAGAATGCGCTGCAACTGGGCCGAGTGAATACGAATGGAGTGCTGGGGATGCAAGCCTGCTTTTCTCAGACAGCCATAGACTCACCGCTTTCCGTGGATGTGCGCTCCATGGTGATCGATCAATCGTCATCGGCATTGAAGGTCGCGCGGAAGACACAGGTTTATCCGTTTGAAAATTTCGCGAACATACAGCTGGAACAATAATCGGAACCAGCTCTCCAACCAAACGTCAACATGAGACTGGAGCAAAGTCTCCGCAAGCATTCGACTGGAGCAAGAGTTATGGCGCCCAATGAACCCAACAAGAAACCTGTCACGCTGGATCTCGACCTGAAGCAACCGGATCCACCGGAGCCAAAACCTCAGGAACCGACGGAGATCAAGTTCCGCGATTTAAACGCCACGGTCCAGCGTCAGGAAAAAACGCGGCTGACGCCACCCAGGCCTCTCAAAACCAGTGCAACCCGCACCAGGATCAAACGCAATAAAAAAGCCGGAAACCCGGCCAAGTCTCTCTTCATTGGAGCGGGGGTGCTGATCACCGGTCTGCTCCTGAGCCGATATTTCGGAGTGGAGCCAATGCCCGACATGGCGCCGAGCGCCCCCACACCGGCCCTTTCCGCGAAAACCGCGAAAGCCGTTCGAACCGATGCTCTTCCCAAAGCCCCGCCTCCACCCGAGCGTCTGGCCGATCCGCATGCCGGCATGCGTCTGGCGAGTCTGGATCAGCTCGGCACGCAGGTTGATGCCAAAGGCAATACCTCGTTCGCCGTGCGCGTGAAACCAAAACCTGTTTGTCATCCCGGTGACGTCGAGGCCATGCGCAATGTCGTGGGGCCCAACGGAAGTTTGCTCCTTTCGCTGGAACCCATGAGTGGGAATAAGCCTCCCATCACCCGCACCATCTCTCTGAAGGAAATTATCGAAGGCACCAAGGTTTCCCTGCCGGTAAATCTCAAGGATACCGGTGTGTATGGCATCTATATTTGCGGGGACTCCTCCAACAGTCGTTCCTGTGGCGGAAAAAAAGCAGCCGACTTCAACAGGATATTGAATCACAAGAACCTTGAGATAGAGGCCAACTCCGTATTCTATTATCAGTTCGCTGTGCTGGGTCTGGATTACGCCACCGTCTACACGGGAATGCCGTCCGGAATTAACAAGGCCCGTGATCAGCTGACAGCCAAAAAACCTGAAAGGGATTGGAAGCCGGAACTCGACAAGGCAGCCGGACTCATGCGGGGCGTGAAATCCCTGCCACCGAGAACTATCGTGGAAGATAAAGTGGTGACCCTTGAACTGCAGGTGGCCATGATTAATCCTGACGGATCCTGCCGCTAAATCAAATCAAGCGACCTGATCCATCAGCGTCTCAACCGCCCAGGTGGCACGCAGATGGAAGGGTTGCTGCAGCGCGGTCTCATCCTTCAAAACCAGTGCAACGGTGCCGCCGCATTCCTCAACAAGCAAGCGCACCGCATCCATGCCCACACCACGACCCGAAATCATATTCACCGACTCCTTGGTGCTGAACCCGGGAGCAAAAATCAAAGCCGCTGTCTCGTGCGGCTTCAGGACCGCGGCCGGTGCCGCGAGGCCCATTTCCTGGGCTTTCTGCAGCACACTGGTCAAATCCAGACCGCGGCCATCATCACGATAATCCATAATCAGAGTTCCCTGATGAACGGAGAAGCTGATGGTGATCCGACCACGGGGATCCTTGCCCTTGCTCTGTCGTTCATCCGCAACTTCCAGACCGTGATCCATGGAATTGCGAATCAAATGCTGCAAGGCATAACTGAGGCTTTTGTAGATGGAGTCAGGCAGGGGATGATCCAGGGCACCGAGGCTTTCAATACGGGGCTGGGGTTTATCCAGCTCCTGAGCCAGCGTGTTGACTTCGCCCTGCAGGCTCTGCAGCAGCTGCCCCGTGGTGATATCAGGCACGGTTCGCACGAAGGCTTCGACGGCGTGTTCCATGACCTGACGATGCCGTTCCCCGGTTTCATGATGATAACGATACCAGGCCTGCACAAGCTGTCTCGCTTCTGCCGTCGCCGCAGCGCCCACGGCATGCTCGTCCATGCGTCCCAGACGTTCCTTGCCGACCTGTTCATAGTCCCTGAGCTTTTCCTGCAGGCCTTCGATTTCCTTCTGCATGTTCGCGCCATCGGCATTCTTTAAACTTCCCAGGGTCTGCTCGACATCATGGATATGCGAGGCCATGGTTTTGAATCGCAGACTGCGCGCCACACCTTTCCAGGTATGGAGCCACATCAGGACCTTTCTCTGAACCACGGCAAAATTCGTGACGTCGGCCCTGATTTCCTCCTGCGCCTGATGCAGGATCATATGGCTTTGCTGAATAAAATCACGGAAGCGACCAGGCGCCACCTGAACGATTTCGAGGAGCAGGGCAAAAGCCTGCTGATCCTTGCGCTGCGATGCCTGCAGATTCCGGATTTCGGTCACATTGCGAACGGTAACCAGCACCCGATCCACAACATCCCGCCGGTTGACGATGGGATGCCACTCGATGGCAATAATTTGCGGCTGCCCCTCGGCATCCTGCCGGACGAATTCGTGAGGCAGGAGCGGCGCATTCAGGTCCCAGACAAAGGTCGGCTCATGAAACGCATTCAAAAGCACCGTATCGGTGATGGAGCGATCCTCTTTGGTGAGTTGAGAGTCCTTGAAAAGGATGGGCAGCGCGGCGCGACCGGTCAGATCCGTTTCATGGAGAAGCTGCTCCAGTTCCCGTGAATAGTTGCCCTGTATGGTTTGATCATCGAGCATGATGAACACGCCCTGCGGAATGTTTTCCATAATGGAGCGGAGTTCCAGGGTCTGCCGTTCCACCTCGTCCTTCAGTTTCTGACTCAGATGTTCGGCAACCCGGAAAGCCTTGGCGAAACGCTGGGCCACAACCTGACCTTGCATAAAGATGAAGACCGACATGCCGACGGCCATCAGGTAGGGCTGCGAAAAGATATTGTAGGAAATTAAACTATCGTGGACGACGCAGACGGTCAGCGCAAAGGCCCCAAGGGCAGCCAGCACCGCCTCCTGCCGACGATGGAGAACCGCCCGCACGACAACGCTCAGACCAAAGATGACGTGCACCAGGGTCACAACCTGGATGGGATTCAGGATCAGCGAGCGATAGTAGGTATCCAGTGCCACGATAGCCACAAGGGCCACAAGGCTGAGGAACGATGTGAAGCGATAGAAGCGCTGGGACGAGGACGAGAGAAAGGTCATGTGCAAAAAGCTATTGCCCGTCCAGGGAGCGAGGATAATCGTCGCATATTCCACGAGATATTTAAATTCGAAGATACGGGTATCCAGAGTGGGGATGTACCAGGAGATCAGGTCATCACTCGCCATCGAGCGCAGGCACACCAAAACACAAAAGAGAGCCAGCATAAGCGTGGGTTTATCCGCAGGGCGGCGTATGAAGAGGACAACATTGTAAATGCCAATCACAGCGATCATGCCGAGGCAAAGGAGCAGAAGTTCCCGATCTGTTTCCATGAGTAAGTTGGCACTCTCACCGGCGCTGATGAAAGGCACCGTCCAAAGTCCACCGCGGGCATAGTGAAAATTCGAGACCTGGGCCAGGACCACCCATTCGGTTTCGTCCTCTTCTGGAAAAAAGCGCAGCGAAACCAGCCGCAACTGCGGAATTTCCTCCTCGGCATTCCGTCCGAGGCGACCCGCCGTTGCAAACCGCATTTTGTGTGGCTTGTTCCGTGGGTAAATCATGATTTTAAGCGCAGTGCCTGCGCTCCGAAGAGCCAGGGAATAACCTTCCATGCGCGGCTGCAGATGCACCAGGGACAGACGGTAGGTGGCAAAGCCTTCGCCACTGCGGAACTGCGTTTCCGCCGCTCCGAAAGTCCAGGACTGGCCTGCGGGAAGTGTGGCAGGCGCCGCCCGCTCGTCACCGGGGTCAAGCCAGACACTCGGAAAAAAATCCCAGGGTCCCTTCAATTCGACAAGCTCATCGTCCTTCAGGTCGGCGAGATCCGTGCTCTGCAACTGAGCCAGAGCAGTTTGGTTGATCCCACAACACAGGACAAAAAGCAGCCAGGATTTGGCAGCATACGCCCGAAGATGAGTTTTAATCCCAAGCCCCAACATTGCTGGAGTTGCTCCCTTGCGTGAACATGAAACTCTATCGGTGAAATTAGGGATCCAATAAATGAAGAAAACGTAACTAAAGGCTCACGCGCGGATCGATAAGCCAGGGAAAAACCTTGAACAGCACGCCCAGGAATGTAAAAAGAACGATGTTACCGAGCAGGGTATAAAACCACACCTTTGGTGACAGAGCCCATGGTCTTTGGGCCAGCCAAAGGCCGGGCAGAACCAGCCAGGCCAGCAGAAAAAGGACCAGCGCATTCGCGTACATGGGGCACCTCAGTAAACGTTGATCACGTCACCGCGTTCCAAAATGAAACCGTCCAGACGGCTTTCGCCTTTCAACACGGAGTCATAATCGGTCACAAACTTTTCGATGGCTCCGTTTCTGCCAGCGCGATGGAGAATGATCTCGCCGCGCGCGAACTCACCCAGCCCTCCCGCGGTGGCGATGCCCTGGAGCAGCGTGGTCTTTTCCTGGAAGGTATAAACCCCGGGTTTGCGCACCTCGCCGGTGATATAAATCTTATAGCTGTCGTAACCGGTCACACCCACGGAAACGCTCGGATTCTTCAAGAAAGTCTTGTACTGCTCGGTGATCAACCGCGCCAGATCCTTTTCGGTCTGACCCGCGGCCTGCACTGCACCGATCAGGGGCAAACTCACCGTTCCGGCCTGCGAGACCACGAATTCGCCATTCATATCATTGCTGCCGATCACGCGAATCGTGACCCGATCATTCAGCCCAATGATGTATTCACCCTGCGCGTTAAATGTGCGTCCGCGCGGCGCCAGTTTGAGGTCGTTGCCACTGTAGTGACGGAGGCAGCCCAAAAGGGTGCTCAGACCGCATAGCAGGACCAGGCTGTAGATTTTTCTGATACTTCGCATAAGATTGCTCCACAAGAATCCGTCCGTATACCGGAAAGAGGCCGCCGGCAAAGACGCCCACCAGCATGGAGGTGCGGCTTTCCAAAAGGCCCATATCAAAACTCACATACATTCCCCACTGCGTGACCACGATCAGCCCCAGAAACGCCAGCATCAGTTCCCGCTTCGTGCGGGCCAGCTGACCGATCCGTGAAAGGACCACCATCATCATGCAGCTTGCCGTCATCAGCGCCGCGATCCCAAAGGGACCGGCAAAAGTCCAAAGATAAAGCATGGTATTGTGTGGAATGGCATCAAAAAGTTCAAACGAGAAGGAAATATCCGGCAGCGGCACCGCCTGCGGAAAGCGTGTACCAAAGCCGAGACCGAGCAGAGGCCGCTCGATGACACCGATCATCAGGTTGAAATTCTCAATCTGCCGATAGTCGAGGTTGCCGACATCAATCAGATCCGATCCATATTCCCGTTCACCAAGGTTGGTGGGCGCCTTGCTATAAACCACCTTATAGGCTATCAGGAGCGTGCCGGCCACCAGCGCCCAGCGGAAGGTCGCCCGCAGACGCAGGCGGAAGGCTTTCGGCAATATAAAGGGCAAAAGCAGCAGGGCCGCCATGAGTCCCACAAAAGACGTGCGGCGATCATTCAGAATATAGGGCCAGAGCATCAACCCAAAGGCACCGGCGTAGGCCAGCAGGCGGCTGCGATCCGCTCTTTGCGTAAAGGCCTGGAAGCCTGCGTATCCGAGCGCGAGGGCCAGAGTCACCGACGTCGGGTGATCAATCAGATATTCCCGGGTGCCCATACGCCCCTCGTAAATCACGAGGAAGACATAGAGGGCATAGACGCTACGCCAGATGCAAATCCAAAACAGAAGGCGTGCGGCTTTCTGCAAAAGGACCGGCTGCATCCCAAGATAGTAGCCGATGATGAGCCAGACCGGAATCATGGGCACAAAGTGGAGTTGACTGAAAGCCAGCGCCAGCACATTGCCACGGAAAATACCGGTCAGGGTTCCCAACGCACAGGCCACGGGCACGAGCAAGGCCGAGAGAGCCAGAATCAGCCAAAAGCGGGAGCGCTGCGTGCCCCAGCGGATGGCGATCAAACCGGCCAGCCCATAGCTGAGCACTTCAAATAGCGTAAAGGAAAGCGGGATGCCATAGACTTCATGGATACCGTGAAACAGAAAGCGCCCGACCATCGCGGTCCAGGCACTGTGCTCATTGTAAGCACGCGCGGCCGGGATATCCAAAAACAGCGACAGCCCGAGCAAAATCAAAATCGCCCGGGGCAGCATCGAAGAATTTTGGCGCGCGTCGATCATCGTTCACGTTCCCACAGCCACAAGGCCACGCAGCTTCTCTGAACGCAAATGCGTCAGTGTCCGCTGCAGGTCGAAATAATTCGTGTGATTGGCATCGACAAAAACAAAGCCATCGCTGGAGACTTTCAAAAGAGCCATATTTTCAATGAAATGGGACTCCGGCATGGCGCGGATGAAAACCTTTTTGTAATGTCCCGGAATTTTGTCGAGGGCCAGCTCAATGCGTTCCTCACGGAAGGAGCGGGTTTTCTCACCACTGAGTTTGTGCATCGGTGGGATCACATCAAAGGCAAAGCCATCGAGTTCCTCGCGCGGTATCATTACCTTTTCAAAGGTCGCCCGGCCTTCCCAGAAGTCCACCAGATCCAGTCCGCCCTGAACCTTGCGATAGACAGGATCCTGCAGGTTGCAGTCGATCAGGAGATAATCATCCTGATGATCCGTCGCATAGATATTCAAAAAGTTTTTGATGACCAGACCCGTCTCATCAAAGGGGCCGGCGTTGATCAACAGCACCACCCGACCCTGACAGCTTTTTTCCATGGCCAGTTCCAGGCGGCGATAGGACAGGAGTGTTCGGGCCGCGTCATCGACTTTGTTGATTTTGGAAAGATGCGAACGCAGTTTATCCGCGAGGTTGGGCGTGATATCCGAAAACTCGTTGGCGCTTTTCAGGGAAATCTGGGCGACGATTTCCTGCCCTGTGCTGCGTTCCACCCGCCAGACATCGCGGGCCCGTGGATTGCGCAGCTCGCGCAGGATAACCAGGAGAAAGATCACGCCTATGCCGGCGGCGACCACCGCCAGCGCCATGTTCCGGCGGCTATTCTTATAAGGGGCCGGCTCATAGGCAGCGGGATAGATGATACGCAGACGCGTGCGCAGAGAGGGGTCATCCTTCTGCCGGATAAGGTTCTTGCGTTCCAGCTCGATATCCTTGATACGATCGGAAACCGCCACGAAGAAGCTCCCTTGATAATCCTGCGAATCGCGGATATCGAGGTTGGTCACATCCGGACCCAGCACGGACGACGAACGCAAGGAACGGAGCTGACCTCGGATGCCTTCCAGGCTGCTCCGAATTTTATATTCACTGTTCGCATACTGCGAGGCGATGACGTCGAGTTCCTTGCGCTTTTCCACGACCTCGGGATGGTTGGGCTGCAGCGTGGTCTGAAGACGGACCAGCTCGCGTTTGACATTGGCCATGGACTGTTCCTTTTCCATGCGCACATTGTCCAGCTGATTGTTGAGGGTGCGCAGACGATCTTCCAGTTCCGTCTGCTGGTCCTCAGCCTGCAGCTTGGTGACGCGCGAGGCTCGGGATTCCCGGGTACTGGACTTCTTCGAACTTCTGGCTTCCGGCTCTCTTGTTATGTTTTTTTGCAGAAAGTTCAATTTTATGTCGAGGCTCCGGATCTGCTCATCCAGCTCCTTGCGGATGAAAAGTTCCATGGCTTCGTTCGCCAGGTCCTGGGACAGCTTGGGGGAATGAGTATAGGCCGTGAGCGTCAGTACCCCCGACTCAGGTTCCGGGAAGGCATCGAGCTGTTTGCCCAGCATCCGGGCCAGGATTACCTTTTCGTCCCTCTCCTCCGGTTCTTCATCCTGGAAGCTGAGGCGCCCTTTGGTGATTTTCTCAAGAATCGGAATCAGCGGACTTTCCCGCATGAAGACATCGCGTCCGCCGAGTTTGTTGGCGATTTCGGTCAGGAAATCCTGGGATTCGAAGCGGGCCCGGAACAGACGGGCGACGGTGTTATACCGCACCTGCGGCGAGGTTCCCAGGCCGGATCCCGAAACATCCACGTGATCGAAGATCGCATAGACGCTCGACTTATAGGTGTTGTCCACTATCAAGGGCAGAAGCAGAGCCAGGACTCCGGTGATCAGAACGCCCACGCTCATCATGCCCACATTGCGGCGGAAAACCTTGAAAAAGTAAATTCGGTCAGGCAATGGTTTTTGCCGACCCCATTGACCGAGAATTTCCTCTTCCAGTTTTTCACTGAAGTCCTTCATGGAGACCCCTGCTCGCAAATGACTGTGATTGTGCATTTCCAACTTCGGCGCAGGGTCCCGGGGACTTGAATTTTTTCTGCGCAGGTTTTACACTTTTATTTAACTTCCAAGATATTTTTGGTGCCTTTGCCAAGCGCCTGTCACCATGGTACAATACCTTCATGGATATACTCCTGAGCGTTATAATTCCGACCTATAACCGGGCCAGCCGTTTGCCGGTTCTCATCGAAGCCTTGCTGCAGCAGACGATCGATCACAGTCGATCGGAAATCGTCATTGTCGATGACGGGAGCCGTGACAGCACCTGGAGTGTTCTGCAGAGCTATGAGCAGAAACAAAAGGATGGCTGGATCCGCACGCTGTCTCAGGACAATCAGGGCCAGGCCGTGGCGCGGCAGTATGGGGTGCGCGAGGCGCGAGGGCGTTTTCTCCTCTTCCTCGATGATGATATGGAAGCGGCCCATCCTGGCTTTTTGCAAAGTCATCTGGCCTTTCACGAACGGGAAGCCGCAGCGACTGTGGCGCTGGGTGCGATCCTGCCCCCGCGAGACAATCCCCGGCGGCCGGCCTTCGAATGGTTCTATGAAAAATCCATTCGCACCATGTATGAAAGCTTTCAAAAAGGGACGCTTGTGCCGGCGGGCGTGCATTTTTTCAGTGCGAATGTCTCGTTGCCGAAGGACCTGTTTCTAAAGGTTGGCGGTTTCAATGCCGCCTTCCGCCAGGCCGAGGATCGCGAGCTGGGTTTGCGTCTTCAGCATGAGGGTGGCGCGAAGTTTGCGTTTGTGCCCGAGGCGGCCGCCTTTCACAATTCCCCGACCGGCCGCTTTCGTTCCTTTATGCAACGCGCGCGCCTCTATGGGCACTATGATCTGGCGATCGCCCTGCACTATCCCGATCAGCCCGAGCTGCATCCACGGCAGATCTTCGTGAGTGCGAGCCGGGTGAAACGGCTGCTCGCCCGGGTGGCGTTTCAATGGCCGTTTCTTATTCAGCCCCTGTCCTGGCTGGTTCTGCCTTTGGCCTGGGGTTTGCCGCGGCGTCTCGCGGTTCCACTTTGCAGTGTGCTCTACTGTCTGCAGTATGTCCGCGGCTATGAAGCTTCACCGCTGAGGGTGCAGGATCCTTCAGCCGATCCGGAGGCCAAAAACCATGCAGCCTAGACCCGTGGGACAGTCCTTTTTTTATGATATTCGCCGCGACATGTTTATGATCCTGGCCTATGAAAACAGGCCTGCGAATCTGAAAAATTATCTCTGGATCTGGCTGGCCTGCGATGCCTTTGCGATTCTCGTCAGCTTTCGTCTGCGGAAGCTGCTGCGGCGCTGGCGCGTGCCCTTCCTCAATCGCTTGATTCGCCTTTGGCAAACCGCTTTCTATGCGATTGAACTGGGCATTGATATCGAACTCGGGCACGGGGTTTATTTCGTGCATTCCGTGGGCACCGTGGTCGGTGGTGATGCAAAAATCGGCGAGGGCTGTGTCTTCTTCGGCAACAATACGATCGGGGCCGCACGGTTTCGGGGCAGCCCGGTGATCGGGGCTCATACCGTGATTGGAGCCGGCGTGCGGATCCTTGGAACCATCCAGGTCGGTCCCTATTGTTTTTTAGGGGCCAACGCCGTGGTGGTCGATAATATCGAGGAAGGCAAGGTCGCGGTCGGCATTCCCGCTCGGGTTATCGCCGACAACGACATGATACCTGCGAACCGGAGCACGGAAGATGTCGAGCGGGTAATCTAGCACAAGCCCGTGTTCCCTGGCTTTCGCGACACGAGGTTGTTCGGTATACTGACGTGATGTATTCCGAAGCAACCAAGGCAGTCGACAAGGAGAAGCGACATGAAACAGATTTCAAAAAAGGGCCTATGGATCGGCAGGATTTTGAGCGGTCTTGCTGTGCTTTTTCTGGTATTTGACGGCGTCATGAAGTTCTTCATGGATAAACTTCCACCCGAAGCACTTGAGGCCGGCGCAGCTCTTCAGTGGCCCATAGAACTCATGCCGACGGTGGGAACGATTCTGCTCCTTTGTGTAGGCTTGTACCTCATGCCTCGAACGTCCGTTCTTGGTGCTGTCCTTCTTACCGGTTATCTGGGAGGAGCCGTCGCCAGTCACATTCGGGTCAGCAATCCCCTCTTTTCTCACATTCTGTTTCCCATCTACATCGCAGCTTTCATCTGGATCGGTCTTTACCTCCGTGATGCAAGAGCGCGTGGAATGCTGGCGAAGGCAGGTTGACTCTCCAGGTACATACCTGGCCAGGCGGGTCGAAAAGGCAGTCCTCACCGGAGCTGGTTACTAGCGACTCATCAGCGCGGCTATGGGACGAAGAAATATTTGACGAGCGCCTGGCTTTGCGTCTACACTCAGCAGCCTGAATTAAGTGCGGGAATAGCGTAATGGCTAACGCATCGCCTTCCCAAGGCGAGGATTGCGGGTTCGAGTCCCGTTTCCCGCTCTCTCTTTTCCATCGCTACCAAACTTACGCAGAAACACATCTAATTGCTTTCTTCGATAAAGTTCTCCATTATGAAGCGCGTTTACGTCTAGGCCATGATTGGTTCCAGGGCTGCTGGCATGGGGTGTGCTTTGAGACGGACGATTTTTCGCAGCGGACTGCTGCTCCTCATATTGCTTTTCGGCAAGGTACTCGTGTCGTCGCTGGATGCCGCACCCACGCGGCACAAGCCCATTCATGTCACCCTACTGATCGATAAACTCGATGAATTCTGGATTCACTTTGTACGCCTGACTCAAGTCGCAGCCGCTCAGCTGGGAATGCGTGTCGACGTATTTCATGGACACGAGTCTCATCTTGATATGATTCGGAAGGCCAAGGAACTGGCAGCGAAACCGGACAAACCGGATGTCATCATGTTCAAGAGCTTCAAGGGCAACGGCAAGCAGATCATGCAGATCGCTGCGCAACATCAGATCAAAACCTTTGCCGTCAATGCTCCGATTTTTCTTCCTCCTCACCAACGCCCCGATTCTCCCACACTCATTGGTTCGCTCCTGCCCGACGACGAACAGGCGGGTTACGCTCTGGTGCAATCGATGCGCGCGGAAATGAAAAAGCGCAAGATCGAAACTCTCCACATGGTGGCCATCAATGGCGATCAAGCGGATAGTCCCGCTCGTCTCAGAGAACGAGGTCTGCGGCGCGCGGTGGCTGAATTTAAAGACATTAAGCTCCATCAGCTGATATCGGACGCCTGGACCGCACCTCATGCGGCCCAGCAGTTTGAGATTCTGAGAAAAAGATATCCTATGATCAATGCGGTTTGGGCAGGCAACGATACCATAGCACTTCGGGTGGCGGAGCAGGCCAAACGCTCCGGATATCAACTGGGACGAAATCTCTTTATTGGTGGCATAGACATCTCACCCGAGGGTTTGATGGCCGTGAAGCAAGGCGATCTCATCACCACAGTGGGAGGCCACATTTTGGACGGTGCACGCGCTTTGGTCATCCTCCATGACTATTTCAAACTGGGCCAACTCCCACAGAAAACCTGGCTGACCCCGATGGAAGCGGTGACACGGGCTGAGGTGGACGCCTATTTCAAGGTACTCAACCCCCAGCTCAAAAATCCCGTTGATTTCACGCGCTATACACGCTGGCAAGACCCGCAGAAGGGCTATGACTTTACCTTTCCCAAAAGTTAATTCGACCGGGTACGAATGGAGGACCCTGGGCTGGTGAAAAAAAAGAATCCCACATGGCCGCAGTCCTTGTCACCCTTGTCACGTAAACTCACCTGGTCGATTATCCTCGCCAGTTCCATCGTGACAATTTTCGTAACGTTTACCCAACTCCTGTATGATTACAAGCGCGAATTGGATGAAATTCATTCCACCTTTCACTACATCGAAAAAAGCCACCAGGGTGTGATTGCAGCCTCACTCTGGCACGTGGACCTCGAATCCCTGAAAAGGATTGATAGCGGCCTTCGGGACCTGCCGAATATAGATTTTCTGGTCATCACTTTCTCTGAAGAACCTTTGCAGAGGCCCGATGCCAGGGCAAATCTCATCATGCATCAGGTGGATCTTCACTATACCCAGGCCGGGCAGCGGCAATTTGTTGGACGGATCCTAATGGGATCCAGCAAGAGCCGGGTCTATGAAAAACTTGCCAGAAAACTCCTGATCATCCTGGTTACGCAGGCCACAAAAACTTTCCTCGTGGCGGCGTTCATGCTCTTCATTTTTGAACATTTGATCATGAAGCACCTGCGCCGTATCGCAAGGCATGCCCGTTGGCTCCACATTGAAAACCGCAGGCTCTCCCCCTCATGGACGTCACTGGAATCGACCGATCTCCAAGGAGAACTCAAGGATGTCGTGGAGGCACTCCAGGAGATGCAGAGGACGATGGAAAACTCCTACAAGGAGCTGGAAGAGGTGGAGACCAAGCTTCGCCAATTGAATGCCAGCCTCGAAGCTGAGGTGCAAAAGCGTATTCAGGAGAACGAACGGCAGCAAATGCTGATTCAGAATTCCGCGCGGCTATCTGCTCTAGGCGAGATGGCTGGCAACATTGCCCATGAGATCAACAATCCCCTGATGATCATCTCAGGTTACATTCGCATCATTCGGTCTCACATGGACAGCCCGCGTCTTTTGCCCGAAAAACTGGCCTTTTTTGGGCAAAAGGCCGAGGAAACCATCGAGCGCATCACGGGCATAGTCCGTGGCCTCCTGCGCTTATCCAGCCATGACGTGCCAGCGAATCTACAGGAAATTGCGTTGAATGATGTGGTACGCGACGTAGCGAACCTCTGCAGGATGAGATTTCTGGAAAATCATATCAACTTTGAAGTGGACATACCACTCACCAGGATAATAGTAAACTGCCGTCCTGTGGAAATCAGCCAGATCATTATCAACCTCTTGAACAACGCCTTTGATGCTGCCAAGGACCAGCCTAAACCTTGGATCAAGCTCCATCTTTATCATGAACCTGAGCGGGCCCTGGTTGCGGTGCACGATAATGGGCCAGGCGTCCCGGAAAACCTTCGCTTCCGTATAATGGAACCTTTCTTTTCCACCAAAACATATGGCCATGGCACAGGCCTGGGCCTTAGCATTTCAAGCGCCATAGCCGAGCAACACGGTGGCAAAGTCTACCTGGATGAGCACAGTCGCGAGACTCGCTTTATTTTGGAGCTGCCACTTAGTAATATTAAGGAATGACCCTGAACTCTGAGCGAAGCCTGTCGCTCAGGCTTTACATTCTTGATGCCTTCCCACTCGCAACTATGGCACCGGGCGTGGCTGCGACATAACCCGAAAGCTCCTTCAGGTCCACAAGCTGCGTGCCGTGATACGGAACTCCTGGTACCAATACGCCTCGAATATTGTTTTGAATCTGAACCCGCTGTCCGGTGACGAACAGGGCAACATCCTGATTCAGAATACCGGTCACAATAAGTGTGGCGCTGTGATTCCATTGAACTTTCTTTTCCTGCAGGTCGCGCCAGCTGACCAACCGATGGATAATTTTCTCGAGCCTCTGGGATTTTTCGCGCAACAGGCGAGCCTGGTCCTGCTGATCCTTGCGGTCAATACCTTTGAGGCTCACATTCAATTTTTCGTGATGAACCTGCAGCCGCTTCAGACGCTGGCGCAATGTGTGGAGGCGTTTTTCACTGCTCAGATTGCTGCCCAGTCTGCACTCGGTCGGTTGCCCCTGCTCCATTCCAAGATGGGCTGTTCGAATCGCAGACCAGCTGCTCAGCAAACCACCGGCTATCACTCCTTTGCCTTCATCGAGAATGACGATCGTGCCGTGGGCCATCACCGTGCTGTTCAGTATTGATTTTTGAACAGTCAAATTCCCCTTCACCTGGAGCATGCTGTTTTCGATATAGTTGCAGCGGCAGTTGCCACCTGTGTGAATAAATCCTTCAGGTCCCGTTATGATGCCGCCTTTGACGTCCAGATCTCCCGTGCAGTGAACTTTGGAGGGGCTGATCATTCCTTCCACAATGAGATTCCCTTGCACTTCAACCGATGCGCCTGACTCGATATCACCCTGGACCACGACCGTTCCTTCAAAGCGCAAATCACCACTCTTCAAATTGATGGAGCCTTTGTGGATATAGGCGTTCTCACAGAGCAGGACATTGGAATCCATACGGAGTAAACCATCGCATGTCGCATAAAATACGGAGTCGTCCTTCACTTCAATTCCCCGGCCTGCTGCAATGCCAGCGATCACGGCTGAACCCTGGGCATAACAGTCCGCTCCGAGCACGGTTTTGCCAGGAGTGCCATCGGTGAAGCGGATTTCAGCCACCCGATCGCCGGTTCTAACCAGCTGTCGATTCTGATTCTCTCTCATGTTGAGCTGTTGGTGGTCCTCACCTTTGTCGTCGTCGTGGGTCCAGTGCAAATCCAACTTTTCACCGGGCTCGGGAGGCAAGCCCTTGGCAACACGCATGCCCACGAGTGGACTATCGAGTTGAATCGCCTGCCACAGGGGTTCCAGGAAATCATCGTAGCCAAATACTATGCCCTGCTTTTGCAGTTCCATGCTGAGCCATTCCAAGTCGATGTGGTCTTTCACCTTATCGAGCGCCGGTTTATTCACGGCCGTGATAACGGCAAGCATATCCTTGTTACGGGTCCCTATGGTAAAAAATTCGTTCTGAGCCTTTTGTGTCAGGGCCCCGAGCCGCATTTTCCAGTGTGGCAGATCCGCCTGCTCATGCTGCGCCTTCGACTTGCTGGCCACGAGGTGATTGGGATTGAGTTGCAAAGTCTTGTCATAGGCGATCAGAAGATCATAGGGTAAATTGAGGCCCAAGGCCTGCATCTTATGTGCTAATGATTCGAGCTTTTCAAGGCTATGCTCTTTGAGCAGATTGAGTTTGATTTTGCCCGTGTTCAAACGATTCAATTCGATTGTGGCCTGTTTTAACAGCTCGGCTCGCTGTTCCGAGCTCCCCAGACAGCGCGGGTCAAAAATGTGAAGTGTGGCATAGCGAAGCGTGCTGTCAAACTTGACGCCGAAAAGCCGACCTTCGAATTGCTCGCGACGTGGTTGAAATCTGAGAGCCATATTTTCAAGCCGCTGGCCTTTTTGGAGAAGAAGATGGAGAAAGCGAAGCTGCGCCCGATCGGGTTTTCCCTCGATATGGAGTTCCTGCAGTTTTTGGAGAATATTGAACAGGAAAGTGTTGAAGGGCACGGTCAGAATCTTACGCTCGGTAAAGCTGCTTTTCAGCAGAGCCAGGCTCCCACCTTTTGGATCCGGAGTGAGGGAAATTTCAGGGTAAAGCCGGGCTCCCTGCCCTATCGTGATCTTGACCAGCATCTCAGGATCCAGGCTATCCTCCAAACTCCTGATCGTTGACCAAAGCTCCTCCAGCCGTTTACCAAAAATGGCATAAGTTTCGATGTGTCCCTCGAGCTTTTCCTCTTCAAAACGGATCTCTATACTCCGCAGGGCAGAAGCAGGGGGCTTGCGTGACTTGAAACATTCGACGGCTTTGAATTGAGCCCGGGCGCGACGGAGCCGGGCGTTATAAGTGACCTGAATTTTGGGGCTTCCAAACATGACGGCTCCCTGTCGGTGAAAAAACTTCCACCTGTTGGAAAAAAAGCCTGGTCAACGTCTGAATAAGCTAGAATCCCACTATAATGCATCGCCTGTTGGATCAAAGAACTTGAATACGATTCGCAGAGCGGGATTCAGCCTTTGTTATGAGGGGATTGGAGACAAAATCCAGGCAACATTCAATGCCTCGTCGCGGCCGGCTGCTGCGGTTTTGACTTCTTTTTTTTCTTCCCAGCGGCTGCAGCGGATTCTCCCGCCGATGAAGTCTTTCGCCTGGCTTTGGATTCGCTCTGCGCTCCTGCCCGGACGCTCTTCTTCACTTCCACCTCAGGAGCCAGAAATGATCTCAGTTCCCACAGGACCAGTTCGCTCTGCTGAGCGGGAAACCAATGATTGCACTCGGGAGAGAGAATGATGAGCCGGCAGCCCGCTCGTCGCGCGAGCATATCTTCAAAGGCCTCCGTCGTGGCAAAACGATCCATAGGCGCGCGAATAAAGAGGATAGGAAAGGTAAAATCCAGACGCTCCTCGGGCTTCTGCACCAGACCGAGCAAAGTCAAGGGAGCCAGGAAAGGCCAGGCGATACCATCCCAGTAATGGTAGCAATCCTTGCTCAGATGCCGCAAATCCGATCCTTCGTACCCGGCGATATGAGTCAAGGCCCAGCCCAGAGCCCGCGAGCTGGCGGGGATATAGTATGGGATGCTGAACAGCATGCGATAAGACCAGCCCAGGGCACGAACGCCATGTTCCCAGATATCAAAACGAGGACTGGGGGCCACAGACAAAGCCACCATGCGTTCGATGCATGCGTCCCCTTTATCTTTGATATAGCGCCACGCGTAAGCCGCTCCCCAGTCATGCGCAACAAGGATAAGTTTGCCGCTGGGACTTTCCTTGATCAAGGCATCCATTTGCACCGTAAACTCTTTGTAGAGAGTATCCGCCATGAGATCGGCGAGAGACGGTACGATGGGGTTGGTTTGGCGATTCGGCAACGCAATCGCATAAACATTGCGTTCCTTGAGCCATGATTCGTTCCTCTCTTCCGGGCTGTGATAGGCCTGGAACATGTCGGGGGAATCAGGAAAACCGTGCAGGAACACCACGGGACTCAGTTGCGTGCGCAGCCTCTTGCGAAGGGAAGCCACCTGAACATAGCGAATTGCATCCATAGGCATGGACCTCCTTCTCGCCGGAATGGGTGCCTGTCAGGGGAGAAGCCCCCGCTTACTTTATAGAAGGCCAGTCGAGGGATCCAGTTTTTCGCGTAATTATTTTGATTCGATCGGTTACAGTGCTGGTCACATCTGGACCCTGGAGTGTTTTCAGTGCCTGTTTTGCCTGAATCCAGTGCGATGCGGTATGATGTCCATATCGGACTTAGGGAATCATTACGGAGACTCCCATGAGCCTACGATGCTTTCTTCTGCTTATTGTCCTGCCTGCAGGGGCCCTTGCCAATGGTACTCCGGTTCCCAAGAGAACCTCAGTACCGACATGCCCCTACCCCGGTGCCCCTATCAACTGGATTCTGGCCTATTGCGCACGGGAGATGAACACGGGCGATGAGATCGCCCTTCAGAACAGCCCCTGCTTTCAAAAAGCGGAAAAGGATCTCAGTCAGAAGGACGAATGCGCCATCAACAAAAAATACAAGACAAAAGTCTGCCGGGACCTGGCGGCGAAGGACGCGAAACATCACTCATCGATCCAGGACTGCCTGAAGGACCAGAAGGTTGAACCTTTTTATGCGGGCGGCTGAACCTGCACCTCAATCTTCGGCAGTCTTATCGAGGCTGGTGGCCAACCCTTTCGACTTCCCTCAAACCCCAGGATGCCTCAAATGCCAGGCTTTGGGCTGCAGGAAGGTCTTGACTCCGATATGCGAGAGCGTGCTGCCCATGCCCGAGGCCTTGCGGCCCGTCCAGGGCAGATAGGGCGATACGCGGTCGCAGCAGTTCCAATAAACCGTTCCCGAGTTGAGTCGTTTCATCAGTTGAATGGCCCGGGCCTTATCGAGCGTGTGGACGCTGCTTGTCAGGCCATACTCATTGTCATTCATCAAAGCCAACGCTTCCTCGTCGCTCGCGACCTTCTGAATTCCGATGATAGGTCCGAAGGATTCGTCCCGCATGATCTTCATGCTATGGTTGACGCCGATCAACGCGGTGGGCTCATAAAAGTACCCCCTGCCCTCCCGTCGTCCGCCCTTGACCAGATACTGGGCGCCCTTGTCCAATGCATCCTGCACTTGCTCCCTAAGGATTTCAAGCTGCGCCTGGCGCGCGACAGGTCCCATATAGGTCTTGCTGTCCCTGGGATCACCGATGACCAGCGATGCGGTGAACGCTTTGAAATGCGCAAGGAATTCATCATAGACCTTGGCATGCACATAGATCCGCTCGACAGCGCAGCAGCTCTGTCCCGCGTTGTAGAAAGCCCCATCGGCCACAGACTCCGCGGCGGTCTTCACATCCACATCATCGCAGACATAAGCGGGATCCTTGCCGCCCAGTTCCAGGCCAACTTTGGTGAATCGATTCGCCTGGGTCTCGGCGATTCTCTGCCCGGTACGGAATGAGCCGGTGAAGAACATCCCGTTCAGCGGGAGGGCACTCAAGCCCTTGCCGACATCCGGCCCACCGGGAAGAGCCTGGAACAAACCGGCTGGCAGCCCGGCCTCCTCGAACAGATGGGCCAGCTTCAGGCCGGTCAGAGTCGAGAATTCAGAGGGCTTGTACAGCACGGCATTGCCGGTCAGCAACGCCGGGATAAAAACATTGCTGCCCACGAAATAGGGAAAGTTCCAGGCTGAAATATTGCCTATGACGCCCAAGGGCTCATAGCTGATCTCTTCGATCATCGGGGGAGCGACGCGGACCTGTTCGGCGGCCAGCTCCTTGGGAGTGTTTTCCAAAAACCAGTCGATGCGCATGAGAGTGGCCTTGATCTCGCCGACAGCTTGATGAACAGGCTTGCCCATTTCCGAGCTTGTTACCGACGCGCATTCGATGCTGTTTTTTTCGAGCAGCTGGCGAAATTCGGTGATGATTTTCGCGCGGCTCAGATAGGGCGTGTCGGCCCATCGCTTCTGCGCCTCCACAGCCGCAGCATAAGCCGCCTTGATATCCTGGGCGCTGGGCGTCCTGACCTCTTGAATGACTTCTTCCGTTGCGGGATTCACGATTGAAAGCATATTCCTGCCTTGATTAAGAGTGGTCGTTGCGTGAGATGGAGGATTCCATAGCGTTCATGAAATGCCTAAGGATCACCTTCGGGTCGAGCATCGAGGTGTCGGCGGGATCCTGGAACTCCGGATGCCACTGCACTGCAAAGCAGAGCGGATCATCCGGCGACTGGCGACGTTTCTCGATGGCTTCGATGATCCCATCGTCCGATGAGCGCGCTGTGATCACGAAGTCTTCCGCCAGATCCTTGATCGCCTGGTGATGCACACTGTTCACAAGCCCCGTGGTTTGCCCGAGATAAAGTTCGGACAGACTCTGGCCGGACAAAATATCGATCCTATGGCTGTTCTTCTCATAGATATCGGCGTCGCGATGGATAAGGGCTTCAGGACGGAACGTGCTGATGTCCTGATAGAGCGTTCCACCGAAACTCACATTAAGAATCTGCAGACCCCGGCAGATGCCGAGGATGGGTTTCCTCTGTCGATGAAAGGTACGGATCAGGCTGATTTCGTACTCATCCCTGCGGCGATCGCCTTGCCATTCGTCTTTCAGAGGCGTTTCCCCGTAAGACAGAGGACTGACATCCACCCCGCCCTGCAGAACAAGGCCATCCAGCCAGCCGCAGACCTCATCGAGGCTCGGCCCCGGCGAAGGTACCGTCGGCAGCATGTAGACTGTCGCTCCTAGACTTTGCAGATAGCGTGCCAGGGACTCTTCAGCATACAGCAGGGGTCGGCCGTTGAAAATCCTGCGTGACGGATCGGTTGCCATCATGCACGCGGACAGTCCGATCCGCAGCGATCGCTTAGCCATCGCTTCTCCCCCGCTGAACCTTGGACTTGTCATTCACCGGCTAATGCCTCCTTGAAGAGTCTTGCGAAATCCTCCTTGCTGCAGGGACGAGGATTGTTCCCATGACAGGCATCCGTAACGGCGACCGAGATCAGCCGATCGGTGATCTGAACATTCACAGCACTCAGCGAAGACGGGATGCCGATCTTCGTTTTCAAGTCCCGCAGCCAATCGAAGAAGCCGGCGATTATCTGACTGTCACTCCCGGTCAGACCAATGGCCTTGCCCATGCGCACAAAGCGGTCAGGAACCACTTCGGCGTTGAACTTCAAGCAGGGAATGATCATCAATGCATTGGCAAGGCCATGATGCAGATCATAGCAGGTCGACAGCGAATGGGCACAGGAATGGGTCACACCCAATCCCTTCTGGAAAGCGATGGCTCCCATCATCGACGCCAACAGCATGTTGCCTCGGGCCTTGAGATCGTCGGGCTTTTCCATGGCACGCTGCAGGTTCTGAGCGACCAGGGTGATGCCTTCCAAGGCGATGCCGTCACAGATAGGATGGAAGTTTTTCGCCAGAAAGGCTTCGATATTGTGAGTCAAGGCATCGATGCCCGTGGCGGCCGTAAGATTCTTCGGCAGGCTTACCGTGAGCTCCGGATCGGCAATCACATGCCTGGGTATCAGGCGGGGCGACCAGACGATGACTTTCTGATGAGTCTTGTCATCGGAAATCACCGAACTGCCGCCCACTTCGCTTCCGGTTCCGGCTGTGGTCGGGATGGCAATCGTCAAAGGAATGGGCTGATCAATGGGTCGAGCGCCTGGCTTGTCGTCCTCATAGTCGAAGAGATCGCCTGGATGAGCCACCATGAGTGCTATGGCCTTGCCCACATCGATCGCACAGCCGCCGCCGATCATAACAATGCTATCGGCCTTGGACTGCTTGTACTGGGCGACACCAGCCGTCACATGAGAAGCCACAGGATTGCCCTGAGCGTCGCTATAAACAACAGGTTCAAGCCCATTCGCTTTCAGAAGTTTTATCGTATTGAGACACACGGGCTGCTGAGCCAGGGCTTTGTCGGTGACCAGGAGAGGTCGCTTGACTTGCGCCTGTTGCAGAAGCTTTGGCAGGAGTTGAATCGCCTGCGCACCGAAGCGGATATCCGTTGGAAAGCGAAAGGATGAAATGCTCATGCGAGACCCTCGTTATATGATTTCAAAGTAACGTTTGATTTCCCAGTCGGTGACCGCCTTCTGCGACTGTTCCCACTCCCAAAAGCGGGTTTCACTATAGTGTTTCACAAATCTTTCGCCAAAAACAGTCCGTGCGACCTCTGAGTTAGCGAATGCCGTGGCGGCCTCCTGCAGATTGCTGGGGAAGGCTGCCGCATCCGTGCTATCGTAACCGCTGCCTTGCACCTGGGCCTGTTCGAGCGACAGATTCTGTTCAATTCCCTTCAGACCGGCTGCGACTGAGGCCGCCAGGGAAAGATAGGGATTCATATCCGCACCGGGAACCCGGACTTCGACGCGGGTCGAGGAAGCTCCCCAGGGAATTACCCGGAAGGCGCAGGTGCGATTGTCGAGGCCCCAGGTGGATGACGTCGGTGCCCAGTAGCCTTTGACAAGCCGCTTGTAGCTGTTCACAGTCGGCGCCATCATCACCAGAAATTCCGGGGTATAGCGAATGAGGCCAGCCAGGAACTTTTTGAAAACCGGACTCATGCAGTTAGGATCATCGTCGGCATAGAATAGATTTTTATCGCCCTGGCACAAGCTCAGATGGATATGCCCGCTGCACCCAGGGAGCCTGGCATTCCACTTGGCCATGAAGCTGGCGAGGATCCCGTGCTTTTGGGCGATTTCCTTGGTGCCCGTCTTAAAGAGTATGGCTCGGTCGGCCGCTTCCAAACCATTGCTGACTTGAATCGCCGCCTCATACACACCCGGTCCCGTCTCGGTATGAACACCTTCGAGGGGCACGCGGAAATTCCGATGGAGGTCGATCAGATCGTTGAAGAAATCACTGTACTGGCTCGAACGGAGGATGGAGTATCCGAACATGCCTGGCGTCAGGGGCGTCGGAACACAATAATTTTTTTGCTCCAGGCTTTCTGCTGATTCCTGGAAATTGAACCATTCGAACTCACAACCGGCCATCACATTGTAGCCCATGCCTTCAGCTTTTTTCAGAACTTTTTTCAGAACCTGGCGCGGGCAAATTTCAAGGGGAGTCCTGCCGTCCTGCTCATAAAATTCCCCTAAAAAGAACGGCACGTTTCCATCCCAGGGAACGACGCGCTCGGTGCCCGGATCAATCTTTGCCAAAGCATCCGGATAGCCCGAATGCCAGCCCGTATAGGTGCATGAATCATAGCAGACATCCGCGCTGTCCCAGCCGAACACGACGTTGCAGAAGCCAAAGCCTTTCTGCGAAGCCGATTTGAATTTGTCGAAGTTGAGGTACTTGCCTCGCAGGATCCCATCGATATCGGCAACTGCAACCTTGACCTTTTGATGACCGGCATCTTCCAGCTGCTTTAAGACAGCTTTGATCCTTACGTCTTCCTGATCTGCCATGTAACGTCCTCCCTCGGCCTTGTCTGTGTGGAACTATCGCGCGTGCCAGGCTTGTCTATTCTGGTGGAATTAATTGAAATTATGCCTAGGAATTGTCAGGATTGCAATATTTGCCGCACCATGGGAGTCGCGCGGGTTTTTTTGGATGCGACGGGCGGGGAAATTCACCAGTCCAGGTCAGGATGTAGTAACCTGGGGCGTGGCGACAGACAAGGATTCACTGAGGGAGGGTGACCAGTCCAATGACGAGCAGGAAACAGACTCGACGCGACGTGACCATCAGCAATATCAAGGGTCGGACCGGTTCGGTATCCGGAATCCTTGTTCGACCGGCCGATGCCGTGGCCATCCTTGTCCTCGCGCACGGGGCGGGGGCCGGCATGGATCACCCTTTCATGAGCGATCTGGCCACAACCCTTGGTGAAGTGGGGATTGCGACCTTGCGTTTTCAATTTCCTTATTGGGAAGATGGAGCGAAACGCCCCGACAATGCAAAACTCGCAACGGCTACGGTTGCGGCAGCCATCCAGTGGGCACTCGAACGCGTTTCTGATCTTCCCTTATTCGCTGGCGGGAAGTCCTTTGGCGGAAGAATGACGACCACGGCGGCGAGCCTCGGCATGATTGAATCCGTGAAAGGTCTTGTTTGCTACGGTTTTCCTTTGCATCAGGCCGGGAAGCCTTCCGTGGATCGAGCGGCGCATTTGAAGGACGTCAAGGTTCCGATCCTTTTTCTGCAGGGAACTCGCGATGCCTTGGCCGATTTGTCTCTGATGCGAGAGGTCGCCCGCGCTCTCCCTCTTGCGAAAATGCACGTCGTACAAGGGGCGGATCACGGCTTTGCGGTGCTCAAGAGCAGCGGTCGCAGCAATGCGGAAGTCATCCCGGAGCTCGCCCGTGAGACTCTCACGTTTTGTCAGCTTCCTGGTTAGCATGTCTGCCGATGAAGAGACCAATGATGGCGGCGCAGCTTTGATAGCTCAGACGCCCCTGCCGGGCTTCGTTCTGGCAATAAGCGTCGATCCCAAGGGAGAGGCAATGGAAGTCGCTGGCTTGACAGGCGGCGGCCTTGCTCAGGCTGAAGGCCGTGGCGAGACTTCCATAGCGATGATTCAAGGCTGCAGCCATGGATTCACCGCGAGTCATCATTTCATAACGCTCGCGAGCCGAGATGAATCGATTGGCATTAAGCCGTTCCACAACCAGGGCATCGATCATGGCCAGGCAGGCCCCTTGATCGGGGCTGATGCTACAGATATGAGCGGCGGCCTCGAAGGAGCAACTCAGGGCCAGCGTGGGATCAAAACTGCGACAAACGCCCGAGAATATGGCATCAGCTTCAATTTGCAAACGCGTGCGTTCGGCTTCGGAGAGTGCACGGACGGAACGGATCAATCGCTCCAGATATTCGGCGCGTTGTCTGGCGCTGGCCTGCGGCTGGATACTTTCCTGGGCAACGACGGGCTCCTTGGGCCCTGGCGCCTGTTCTGTCGGCGCCTGTTCCTCTGGCATCGGCTCCACCTCTTCGGGCTTCGCCATCCGAGGCACGATGATACGTTCAAACGAGTCGGGACCTGAGGGTTTGATGCGCTCGTCCACGGCCTGAGCGCCGGAAGTGAAAGCCAGAAGAAACAGCAGGATCTTCTTCATGGTTTCTCCTCATTCTGCCGGTAGGCCTTGCGGAAACGTTTCACAAAGTTGGCAATATGCGGTTGCCAGGGATAGACTTCCATATACTCGGGATAGCGATACACCCATTGGTCACCTGCCAACACATCACTGGACCGTAGCAGTTCGAACTTCGCCAGCATCAGGTCGTCGCCGCCACGAGCGATTTCACTGCGAAAGCGATCCTCGCTCAGACCGAGGGGACGGGTGCGATCCATATTGTTGTAATCGAAGTCGGGAACAAAAGCCCGGGCAACAGCCGCAAACAATTCGTTCGAGGGATAGATTCCATCCGTTCCCGCGGCCGGCAGTGTCGAGGCAATGACTTCAAAATTCTGTCCGACATAGGGCAGCGTGCCTTGCAGAGAAGACGAGCCTGCCGCCATCAGACAGTGAAAGCTGACGAGCGACTTCGGTCTTTTCATCACGGTGTCGATCGACTGGCGTAGATCATAGGTATCCAAAGCCGCCTCGCCCTTATCAATCAATTCAGAGCAGGTATTCGGCTGAGCCCCCCAGTGAATGATATAGGGCCGACAATAATTGGCATCGCGGCCGACAGCGGGGCTAAACAGCAGGTGACTGAGAGCATCTTCGAGCTGCGCGCCGGGTTCCGTTCCCTGCTCGGCCATACGGAATCGCAGCTCGCGTAATTCATCCTGACAATGATTCGGATGCAGACGGCGGCGGGCTTTAACCAGCCACGTGCCGGGCTCGGGCAAATCTGTAAAGATGTGAATCGCCGAGCGTGGAACACCGAGGAAGCCTTGAGCATGGCTTTCCACCAGCTCCGGTAATTTTTCGGTATCGATCTTCAAAGGTGCCGAGTCCGTCAGCAGGGTCTTCACAAAACGCTGCAACAGGCGATAGGAATAATGAGCGGGAGGCTCATCCCATTGCCGATGGGTACAGATCTCTTCGTCCTGCTCAGCAGGATCATCCGCGCAATCTCCCAGATCCTTGGCATACCCCAGGGCATAGGCTCTTTTTACAAGGTCACAACCCATCTTCGGTGGTTTGGCAGCGGTGATCTCTTCACCTTCCTTGGGGCAGATCGGACCATAGTTTTTGGTCATATTGTGATAGAAATGTTGCAGAAGAACCAGACTGCGATTTTCCAGAATGATGAGACCAAAGACAAGCAGCCCAAGACCAGAAATCAAGGGGAAACCAAACCGACCAAACTCGCTGGCGGGCTGTTCATCCCGAACGCCCATCCAGATTCCCCAGCTCCTGATCGTAAGCAGTGGCAGCGAACCAGGACGTCGGTATTCATGACGACCGATGGCAAGATGATAGGAACTTTCCCGGCGACTTCGCAGAAAGAAAGCCAATCCAAGGCTGATAAGGCTCGCCAGACAACCGATCAGCCAGAGGACTTCGGGCTGCATCGACAGTACACGCCTGATATCGAAGAGGCGCTGCACGCCGGCGAACGTGATCAGACCCGTAACCACGAGTCCGAGAACGAGACTTTTAAGTCCGATGCGGATCATGGTTCCTCTTTAAACTGATTGATGAGTCGATCTTCAATTTGAATCCTGCGATTCTTGGCATTGGCCTGATCCATCGCAGCCTTTTGAAAGCTCGACACGGGTCCGTCGATTTTCGGCACGTCATGGGCCGGCAGGTTATCGGCATGCGAACAGACCACAACGTGATCGGGCACATCCTTGCCGTACTGCGCGATCTGCTTGTAGGTGGCCATGGCACGTTCAAAACCGAGGACGAAGTTCTTGTCCTTTTGACCTTGATTGTCGGTATGGCCATGGATGAAGAGCACGCGTTTGACGAGACCATTGGTCTTGAAATTCAGGGTGCTGTCGGCATCTTCCTGGAACAGTCGGGCAAACACGGCCTGACCTTCGGGCGAAAGCTGCGTTTGACCCGGACGGAAGAGAACGTCGCCGGGCAGGTTGACCATGCGGGTCGAGACATCCCCCACGGTTTCGCTGATGCCTTTGCTTTGGGCCTGACTCAACGACCAGAATATCACGAAAAAAATCATGATATTGGTCATCAAGTCGATATAGGCTGTCTGCCAGAGTTCGCTGGCTCCACCCCTTTTACGGCGAATGGGCGCTCTCATGACTGAACCTCAATGTTCATATTGTTTTTCGCGATCAGATCGAGTGAACGCAAAAGATCATCATAATCATACTCAAGTTTTTGCAGACGCTGATCGAAACGAGCGGCCAGGATCTTATAGGTGGCACCAAAGAAGGCACCGTAAAGCGTAGTCTTCAGAGCGATGGCGAGCTGCGGGGTCAGGGCTTCCACGTTGACGCTGGCACCCAGTCCATCAAACATCATGATCAGACCGAGAACGGTACCGACCAGACCAACATAGGGCATCGCTTCGGAGGCGAATTGCAGGTTGAGGCGCGAGAACTCGTAGAGTTCATGGCAGTCGAAGTAGTAACGATGAGCCATATATTCAAGGCGATCCTGCTGACCGGATTGCGACGCTTTGCGCAGGTCTTCGGTCAGAGCATTGCGGGGAACGACGACGGCGTTGCCGTCATCCTCACGGTCGATCAGTGCTTCCTTCAAAAGGCGACCCGTTTCACCGATCAACGCGGCGTCTTCGGTCAAATGTTTGGTCGAGAAGAAAGTGGTCATCAAAGAGATGACGATACGCACGATTTCAGTGCCGGTCGTATAGAGCAGAAGACCGATCGAAAAGAGCAGCATCGAAAAGAAAAAATTCTCGGTGATGAACAGAAGACCTGAGATCAACGTCAGGCCTATCATACCCATCAGACCAACAAAACCACCGGCGGCATGGCCACGCGCTCTAGCGTGGGCGACTGGCTTTTTTCCGCTTGGCTGGTTTGGATTTTCCGGTTCCGACTCTCTGTTTCTTCGGAGCAGCCTTTGGTACCACTTCAGGGGTCGCTGGGGCTGTTGACTGGACGACAGGCGCTGGGGATTCTCCGACTGCATGGGCGAGGCCCTCCTTTTCTATTTCTTTTTTCTTTTTCTTTTCTTCGATACGGGCCTGCTGAGACGCTATGCGCTCTTCGTAGACCGAGTGATAAAGAACGGCAGCGACCAGTTGGTAGCCGGTGAAGAAGACCATCAGGGCGATGATGACTGCCGTCCGGGGTTTAATCCGCCCTCTTTTGCGCGTAGAGAAGTCCTCGGTCGGCGCCGAATAGAGGAAGTTTTGGACGAGCCAGCAGATATGGTCGCTGGGTGTGTCGATGGACTTCGGTCGATCCTGGGTTTGAACGCGGCCGAGGATGAGCCGAGTGATGGCGATCAGCTGACTCGGACTGGCGGAAACGGTCAGCAGTTCCGATTGAGGATTATGGCGCCAGTACAAATACTGAATAAAGGGACCGAGGCCATCATGAACGGTAATAAAGCAGCCTTCGAGCAGGCGACGGGCGCGGCGGTAGGGATCGAAGAGGAAGCCACGAATTTTACCCGGACTGGATTCCTTCAGCTCCTGCCCAAGGCGCAGCGTGGCTTCCAGATGCGTGCGAAGGCTGACACGACCGAGGGCATCGAGCACGAGTCCCGCAAGGAAATCATAGGCAAGACCGTTATCCTCCGGTCGCGTGTTGAAGGCTTTTTCCAAAGCAGCCCGCGGAATCAGAACACGAGGACGGGACAGGCCGCCGCCATAGGTTAACGGGCGATTCTGTTCGGTCGGTAGATAATAAGCATGGGCCGCCAGATCTTCGAGATCCGCGAGCAGCGGATGTCCCGCCAGCGCCTCGACGATCCTTGAATGCCAGGGATTGCTGGCGTTGGGTTGACCGCTGATGAATTTTCGATCGAGCGCCTGCGCGATCAGCTCAAAGACCAGGGCGCTGAGGGTTGCGAGGCCACCGAAGACCATCAGGCCGAGGGCGACGCTGTGGACTTTATCGAGACCGAAGATTTCCCGTGCCCCCAGAACCAGGCCTGCGGCGACGCCGATCCAAAGCAGAGTGGCAATCGCGCGATAGAAAAAGACGGTCATCAGCGCATCGACCACATGGGGCATGCGGTTCTGTTTCAGAGTTTCGAGGCCGCGCAGCTGCGGAAGGACACAGAGACCAAGCCCCCAAAGCGCCCAGCCCGCGCCCAGTCCGCCGATAACGGCAAGGACCCAGGGATCCGGAATGGCGAAAATGGCAATCGGCTTGACCAGGGCGAGGTCCTCGGAAATCAACCAGAGTGGCCCAAGGGCAAAGAATATCCAGGCGGCGCCGATGATCAGGAGATAGCGACGACCGTGTTGAAAATAGAAGAGCGAGGCAAAGATAACCGCCAGAACCAAAAAGGCCAGGGCACCAAGTGCCAGCCCCATCGCCTGCCTGGCAACTTTAGGACCGTTCTCAGCCGCGGCTTTTTCAGCACGACGGAGAGCCGCGCGCTGATCCAGGATCCCTCCGGATTCGGTGAAGGGTTTCATCGCATGCAAAAAAGCGGTTTTTACATGCTCGGGAGCGGTATTCGGGGCAATGCTGATCCCGCCTTCACTCAGGATCTGCTCGGTTTCCGGAATGAGAGCGCGATAACGCAGCGTATCGACCGTGACCTCGCCTTCGATATAAAGATCGATCCCGGCATCCTTCAACACGCGGCGGCGGCAGGGAAAATCCGGACAGTTGGCCAGCTGGAGTGAATCCTTGGCAACGCTGAGCAGTCGCGGTGAGTCCTTGAACATATTCAGCACATTGAATTCATGCGCTCGCGCGATCCAATGGCGATCGGGATCAAGGCTTGTAAAATCCACCACGATACGACCGATGTCGGTTTCGGGAATGGGCTCGCTGGCCTTCGCCTTGTGAGGAACGGCGACTGCGAGCAACAGCAGGTAGCGGGAGATCAACGGAAACAGCATCAGGTCCTCAACGAAGAGTTCACCAACGCCATACTTTGCAAGGCTCTGGCCAGATAAATCCTGAGTGGTGGTACGAATTTACGGTAGGTGGACTGTCAAGGATTGTGACAGTGGTGAGAGGTTTCGTTCGAGTTCACGTTCCAGGAGGGCTGGTGTTGTCCGCAGGTCGCTGTCGGTTTCTGCGACCCGCCTTTGCCGGTCAGGCCCTCGTTAGCGGGCTTAATGGATTGTAAATGTCAAAGGAGCGACCGCGGTAAAGTCAGGAATTTCGGTCTCGGCCCCGACTGGGCTCGTCAAAAGAGCCAAACCTGCCGGCCATGAATTATAGGCATTCGTTGTGCAATAAGGGACGTTATTGCTCCCGGCGTTCAGAACAGCCGCCGGGTCACCAAGAGTTGTGCTGTTCATTCCAGTGACGCGATGAAAATTGCCGTTGAAATCCTTCACGATTCGGTTGACCACAGCCATGGGGATGAGGCTTCGCACAAGAACATTTCCAGATGTGCAATCCGAAGAAGTTTCAAACCAAACTCCCTGGGACTTTATTTGACCCGTGCGAACGATCACGTGAAAAAAATCGCCGCTTTCCGTAACCACTATCACCTGGGGCTCATCCCTTGAATTTCCCTCGCGTGGCACATCCATCACAAAGTAGGCCATCACCTGCCCGCTGTCATTTTTCAAGACCAGGTGACCTTGTCCATCTGACGCCAATCCAGGCTCGCCTCTTTCGCCTCGAGGCCCCGCCATACCCTGCGGACCTTCGGGCCCAGTCGCACCCGTAGCACCCTTGTCGCCCTTATCGCCTTTGGCTCCTGCTGCACCTTGGTAACCAGGCAAACCATCCTGTCCCTTCAGATCTATTGCTGCCCAGCTTTTGTTCGAGCAAACATAAAAGGTCTTATCATCGATGGAGTAGCGAATCGCTCCCTCCAATTCCGCATTGCAATTGCGCAGCGAGTCTTTATTCGCACCAGCGAAGGCAAAGAGGCTCGCCTCCCTCCCATGCGACGCTTCCTCTTTGACCGGAGAGCTTACGGTATCTTCACTCAAATCTGTGGTCGCTGAATCCGAATCCTGAAGTGTTGCTTGCGTGGGCATTTCGTCCTGGGTGCAAGCCTCCAGACTGACTGCGAGTAGCAGAATTGAAAGTCCGATTGACTTCATTGGTACCACCATACTTCAAATAAGATTTGACGAGTGTCATCTATCCCTCTTTCGCCGCTCCCGCACCTCTTCTTTAAAAGAGCAGGATTGATTAATACTATAAGGGCGATACGGAGCATTCGACAAAGGCCTGATCGTTGAACGTGCTAACAAATCGAACCTTTGTTTAGAAAGAGTAGCCGAGCCCAACCCACCTTTACCGAAGTGTCCTATTACGAAGGTTCGGACCCTGACGACGAGCCGCCTTCCTCCTGAGGCGGCCGTCTCCCCCCCTTCCCGTAGAATACGCCAGAATACGAAAATTCCTGCCAAGCAAACAGAATCACAACTCTTTTGCCGACAAGTGAATATCAACCTTCACAAAATGTCGAAAAAGGAGAATACGCGATGCTGAGGAACGTAGCCGCAATCCTGGGGTTATTGGCGGTCCTGCCCAGCTGTGGTCAGCGCACGGATCGGGAGGCGGATCTGTATGGGACGCCCTTTGCCGTGCACGGAGCTTTAAAGCTGGCAGCCGTGGCCCCCAATGTAAATCTGGGGCTGCGTTCCTATTCAGACTGTGAAGAGTTGACAGCTGATATCCAAAATTCGCTGGAACAGCAGAATAGTTTTCAGAAAGCCAACCTTGCTCTGGCCATCCAACAGGCCAGCAACTGGGCAAGACGGCCTCCGAGCCAAGCCTCAGAAGCCATGCAGGATTCAGCTGCCGGGGCGACCGAAACCATGACCAACGTACAGGAACACGGCGTGGATGAAGCCGATCGTTATCGTGTGGGTCTGGATCAGATTTTCGCTGTCACCTTTGATCGCGTTCAAGTCGTTGATCGAGTCAGTCTTGGAACATTGGGCACCATCCCTCTCAGCTCCGGGTCCAACGCTTTGCTTTTCACGCAGGAGCACAAGCTCATCCTGATTGAAAACTCGAGCGGGGCGTCCCAGGTTCGCATTTTCCGCACGCAGGCTGGCTCCATGCCCGAGCTGGAACGCACCTGGTCCGTGCCGGGTTCCTATATCGACAGTCGCCTCGTCGGGCCGCACCTGATCATGGTGATGAACGATAGGCTTCCCTTGGAAAATGAGCCCTTTGAATGGCAGGAATTTGCCGAGGAGCAATGGTTTCACGATCCCATTGCGAAAAGGGCTTATGAATACTCGAAAACCTACTACACACGCGCAAGTCTGCGGCCTTTGGATGGTGCCATTTCAGGGATACCCTGCGCCGCGATCAGCCGCCGCAAGGTCGCCGATTTTGATCTGGGCTTTGCCAAGATACTCTCCCTCAATATCAATGCGCCTGAATCCGCTGAGAAAGGTATCGGCAGCATCGGCCAGGGAAGCCAGATCTATGTGACAGCCGACTCCGTTTACCTCGTGAAATCGAACCTGCAGTGGTTTAATTTCGGCGGCTATGCCTCCTACAATCCATACGGTGGACCGGATGAGCGCGTCTATATTCGTCAGGCGTCCTTCAATAAGGAAGATGGCACCCTGACGATGGAGGCTGAAGGCGAAGTCGCAGGACGCATCAAGGACCGTTGGGCCCTCCGTGGATTCAATGCGGGGCAAAACCTCGTTGTTGCGACCAGTACGGGCCTTTTGTGGTCAACAGAGGTAAATATTGCACAGAATCATCTCTTTGTGCTGGATAAGGACGTGGCGTCCAAAAGCCTTCAGATCAAGAGTGCCATCATGAATTTCGGCACCCACGAGGATATTCGAGCTGTTCGGTACATCGGCGACAAGGCCTATATCGTCACCTTCAAGAAAACCGATCCCCTGTTTGCCTTTGACCTTGCTGATCTCGCGGATCCAAAGCTGCTGAGCGGTTTGAAAATTCCCGGGTTCTCGACCTACCTTCATCCTTTGGCTGATGGTCGCATGTTCGGCCTTGGTTTTGATGCAGCCGAGCAGGGCTCGTTTGCCTACTACCAAGGGGTCCAGGTATCATTGTTTGATATCAGCAATCCGCTGGAGATGGCTCGCATCGACAATCACATCTATGGCACGCGAGGGTCCAGCTCCGAAGCGACCAGCAACCACCATGCTTTCTTCCACGATGCCGCGTCCGGATTGATCGGGCTCCCCATCGTGCAGCTGGGCGGTGACAGTCTCAAAGGGGAGCAGACATCACGCGTCTTTTCAGGAGCCATCCTGCTCGGTTTCACGGGTGACAAGCTGATTGAAAAAGGCCGCGTTTCCCATGCCGAATGGCTTCCTGCGAGCTGCAAGCAGGAATATTACGGACAGTGGTGGCAAAACCAAACCGCATCCTTGGACGTCAACCGCATCTACAGAGTGGATGACCGGCTCATCACCCTATCCCCCTTAGGGTTGAAAGCATACGCCCTGACGGATTTTGGCCAGCCCATCCATGCTCAAGCGTTTGATGCCGGTCCCGCGTCGTGCTGGGGCGCAGCTCATAAGCTTCGGCTTTGACAGATGACTCATGGCCTGCTTAACTGCTGTCTGATTTTCGGCGCACGATGAGGGGAAACGTCCATGTGGCAACTGTTCACCATTCCGTTTAGTCATTACTGTGAGAAAGCCAGGTGGGCCCTGGACTATAGCCGGCGGCCTTATCAGGAACGGGCCTATCTGCCTGGCCTGCATCTCACCGCAACAGCACTGCGTGGCCATGGCAAGACGGTGCCGATGCTGAAGGCTGGAGCGGAGCACCTGACGGATTCCAGCGATATTCTGCAGTTCGTGGATCGCGAGCGCGAAAGCGGAGTACCAGGCCTCTTTGGAAACGATGACGCAGCCCGGAGCGAGGTCCTCAGGCTCGAAGACTGGCTGGATGAAAATCTTGGGCCATCCACACGACTCCTGGCCTATCACTACCTGCTCGATTCCATCCCGACCCTTGTGCAGGTCGCAGGCCAGGGCTATGGACCCTTGGGAAAGCTGAGCCTTGGCGTAACGATGCGCGGTTTGCGTGGCGGCATCCGGAAGGGATATCGCATCACTCCGGATCGGGCTGCTCAGGGGGAAGAGCGCGTGAGAAAAGCTTTCGCGGAGACTGATGCAAGGCTGGCAGGATCACCCTTTCTGGTCGGAAGCCGTTTCACAGCGGCTGACCTGACCCTGGCGGCCCTGTCAGGGCCTGTTCTGATGTGGCCTGAAAGCATCCATCGGCATGATCGGCAGATCGTGACACAGGATCCGATCGAGTTGCTTCCTGACTCTTTCAAAGCCACAGTTCAGTCCTTGCGGAAGACTCCGACAGGACAGCACGCCCAGCGGCTTTATCGTGATTGGCGGCGAGTGTCTTCTTAAACGCCTTCCCTAGCGGGACACGGCCTGTCTTGCCGTCTCCACCGTATTGTCGATAAGTTCCTGGCCGCCGACCGTCTCATGACCTGCAATCACAACGCGTGGTGCCAAGGCTTTCAAACGGGAGACGGAATCGGCCCAGCTTTTGACATCCGCGTCGCCGACATAGCCCAGGGTATTGACGGGACGGATCATGCAGCCACCAAAGAGCACCTTGCGTTGCGGGAGATGGACGGCAACATTGTCCGAGGAGTGGGCTGGACCGGGATAGATGACCTCCACCTTCTCTCCACCGAATTCAAAGGTCTTGCCATCCTGAATCCTGAACTCGTGATCAGCGATAACAATTTGCCTTCTTTCAAGGCGTTTTTTCAGCTCGGGCTGGCTTTCGAAACCGGCCGCCTCCTTTATCTTCTGCGACTCGCCGCGTTCCTGCTGGAGCTTCCGAGTCAGGTCGCTCGCCCAAATCTCAACGCCGTGCGCCTTATAAGCTTCATTGCCCCCGGTCCCATCCGCATGAAAGTGGGTATTGATGGCGATAACCTTCCGGGGTTTGAGTTCCGCTCGAATCCATTGCAGGAGAGCGTCCGCTCCCTGGGTCTCAAAAGGAGACGATGCAATGAGAACCGTCTGATCCGGCATGACCGCGACCATGACGTTGGAATTGTGGTAGCTGAGATCGGTCACAACATAGGTCTGAGGAGCAATTTCCTTGACCGTAAACTGGCTGAGGAACTTATCGGACCGGCTATGCGAGAGTGTGGAGCAGGACAGGAGGGTTAAAGATAGACTCAGAAGCAGACAACGCATGAAATACTCCCTGGTTTGCATTGGCAAAACAGGATAGCATTTTACATGAAGATGCAAAACCCCTTCATCCGGTGGGGGCCGGATGGCGTCCACCCCAGACGGCCCCTGCAAGAACGCTGTAGCCCTGCCCGTTCTAAAAAGGAGACGTGACGGATGGCGGTGAAAACAGGTAAGTTCAAATTGAAGTTCAGTCCCATTGAAACGGGCCAACAGCCCCCTCGTTGAAAAGGAACCCCCAATGACCAGCCTGGCTATCGACAGGCGCCTCGCAGACTTCATGGACAAATGGCGCCAGGAATTTAAGAGCGACGCAGATCTGACGACCGGAAGTCCCAAGACTGACGAATTTTTTTCAGAGGCCGCCGACCTTTACAGATTTTTGCTCCAGCGCGACGGGCGCCACGGGTTGCGCTATGCACTTCGCTATCTGGCCTCCATTCCAGGCGTGACAGCTGGCCTCAAACAGGTATTTTCCGAGAGTGATAACGAGCAAGGCCATCGACCGATGTGATGGGTCGCGCCCAACCTGGCGCTATAAGCAAGAATGCACCGAAAACCAAATGGAATCAGATCAAAGCCGGCAGATATCTGCTGGCCTTGTTTTTCCTCAAAACGCCAGATCTTGTGCTAAATTTTCTTTGCAGTCATAATCGCAAGAACAACTCGGTTTGCGTATGCTCCTGCCTGTGTTCCTGATTCGCCTGATTTCATGTCCGCTCAGAAAAATGAGACATCCCGTGGGTAATGGCTACTACGATGAAAAAGCTGTTCAGAGACAGCGGATTTGCTTCAAATGCCTCAGCTTTGTCACGCATGACAAAGTCGATGATAAACTCCTCGCGTGCCCGCTCTGCGGCAATCGCATCAGTCTCCTTCCATCCGTTCGGGTGCCTCGAATCAGTGCGGCTGAACTTGCTGAATTCATAGCGGTTCAAGACAAGAAACGCCGGGTAAAAAAGCCTGAATGATGTGCCTGGGCACCTAAACGGACTCGACGAGAGTCAGTATGTCACTTTAATGAAATCAGAATCCTTACCGATAGCCTGGCCTCGACTTAAGGATATATTTTGTCCTTAATTAGGAGGTACCCATCATGACATCTTTATTGAATTACAACCAAATCTCGCCCGAGGCTTATAAAGCGCTCCTGGCCCTTGATAAGATCGTTCAAAATGGCTCTTTACCCCAAAACCTACGCCATCTGATTCGCATCCGCGCCTCGCAATTGAACGGTTGCCTCTTCTGTCTCGACATGCATGTGAAGGAAGCCCGTCGTGATGATGAACGCGAGCTGCGTCTGCATCACCTGTATGCCTGGCATGAATCGCAGCTCTTTTCGGACCGGGAAAAGGCCGCCTTGGAATGGACGGATGCCTTGACAGCCATACGCCCGGTTGAAGACAAGGAGCCTCTGCTCGAAAAGTTGCGCCAGCATTTTAACGACACAGAGATTTCCGAAATGACCTTCACCATAGGTCTGATTAATATTTGGAATCGCTTCGGTGTGGCGTTCAAGCCGGTCCCAGGCAGCCTTGATAAGGTTTTTGGTTTGGATAAAGCAGGACTCTAAAACAACGCGATGTCGAGTCATCACGAGATTGTTTTTCATTTGAGCAGAAATTGATTGCCGAAGGAACAGGGCCTCCATAATACTTGTGCTTAAAGCCTTTATTTATAGGAGTTTCAAAATGGGATCCTGTTCCAACCGTCTGTGGATTCTCGCGCTTTCCATCGCCGGACCTTTGGCCTGCTCTCTGCCCGAATCCGGTCTGACAATTGACAAAGCTGTCCAAGGCAATGATAGCTATGTTGCCCTCAGTGCAGACGGTCATTCCATTTACCATAGCTTCGACGGCGAACAATGGAAACTCGCCTTTACCCACGAAGGGAAAGCCTTGCATCACTTGTCTTTCGACGGTGAGAGGTATGTGGTTGCTACTGAAAAGCTCCGTTATGTCTCCACGGATGCTTCAGGCATCAGCTGGCAACGTGATACAAGCGTGCAAGGCAAAACCCATCCCGACATCATCCCGGGTTCCTATATAGTCATGTACGACGAATCCAAGGTCGATACAGCGGAAACGTTCACTCATGACCTGACAGCAAATCTTCTGGCCAACGGCGAAAGGATACAGATCAAGTCCATCTATCAGTATGCAGGCCCCGGATTTGCAGCAGAAATGTCCGACGAAGCAGCACACATGTTGGCTAAACACCCCGCAGTAGCCTACGTTCAGCACGACTATCGAACTCACCTGATCGAACCCATTGAGACCCGGGCAACGCAGGCGACGCCGGATCTGTGGAATCTCGATCGAATCGACCAAAAACATTTGCCTTTGGACGGTCAATACACGTTTCCGGCAACTGGACAAGGCGTCCACGCCTATATCTGGGACACAGGCATCCGCCGCGATCATATTGAATTCGCCGGCAAGGCCTTTGGTTCAAGCATGGATCAGGGCTGTCCGTACAGTCAGGTCACCGACCACGGCACTCATGTTGCCGGAACGGTTGGGGGCAGGACTCACGGAATCGCCAAGGATGTCATCCTGCATTCGGTGAATGGCGCCGGATGCGATTCTGCTGGAATCGGCGTTCAAATCTCAGTCATAGACCGGATCATCCGCGATGCAAAAATAAACTCCTGGCGCTCTGTGGTGAATATGTCCTGGGGCAGCCCCGTGCCGAACAAGAACGAGCCGGACGCTCTGAGAGACGCCCTTGTCAAAGCCACCCGTGAAGGCATTGTGATGGTGGCTGCGGCCGGAAACTCTGCGCAAAGTGAAGTTCCTGGCGAAGCCGATACGTGCAACTGGTCCCCGGCTGGCGTCGAAGGAGTCATCGCGGTCGGATCCTACACCACCCAAGGTGATCCCATCCCGCATGAAACCAACAGAGAGGCCCGTTCCTGGTTCTCCAATTATGGTCCTTGCGTCACTCTTTTCGCACCTGGCGAAGAAATCCGATCCGCTGGAACGGCCAGCAGCACTGAGATTGTGGTCATGCAGGGAACCTCGATGGCAGCACCTCATGTGACAGGTGCGGCGGCGCTCTATCTGGAACTCTTCCCTCACGCCACCGTGGAAGAAGTCAAGCAAGCCTTGATCACAGCCTCAACCCAGGGTGTTATGCGGACCAGTGATTTGCATGACTCACCGAATCGACTTCTTAATGTTAATTTCCGGCGGCAGGCGGCAGGCTTTGACCCAGGTCTTTAATGGAGAACTGACGAGCGCACCATGAGATCGGCGAGATTCGGCCGTCATTGCCTGTCTCGCCCAACTTCAACTTCGAAAAAGCGTACTCAATCAACGATCCAATCTTGCAAGCCCAGGCCATGTAGGATAGAAACGGCCATTCAGGTGGATTCCTGTCAGGATAGGCATCAATGAGGACAACTCCATGCGCAACGACCCTGTTTTTATAGAGGTTCCGACCCGATCCCTGAGCTTTGGAGAACGCCTTCGAGCCAGTGCCCGGACGGTCGGGGTTTTCCTTCGCGACCAGAGCGCTGTGAGTCTTGGACTTCTCGTAATTTACGCCCTCCTGCTTGTCTGGGATTTTCAGATGGCCAATTTTTCGGACATCCCATCGCGCGGGGGCATTCAAGATAAACTGGCTCAATGGTTTCCGTTTATGGATTCTTTCTATGCTGCGGAATGGAAACTGCAAGCAGCTACAACCTGGCGGGGCACGATTGCACAGCTTCTCCTGAGCCTATACGGATTCAACGCTTTGATTTATATGGCAGATCGCAGTCCGGCGTTTGCGGACAGGGACGTGGTCGGCATCGTTCGGTTTTTCTTCCGCAGCCTCGGCATTCTGCTTTTAATGTTGGTTCCCGCAGCCATCGGCGTCGCCCTCCTGGTTGTCCCGGGTTTGATCATGCTCACGATCTTTGTAGCCGCAGGCACCATCACAGTGTTCAAGGATCAGAGCCCGATGGCGGCCATTCACAGTAGTTTTCGCCTGCTCAGGGACGGCCTTGGGGATCGGCCACGAATCTGGGGTTTCCGGCCGGTCTTCTTTCATATCATGGGCATCTACCTCATCGACACGCTGTTTATTGTCTTTTTCACTTTTGTGAACTTTGGGATTCATAGTCTCGCGAGTCGGTGGCAGGCGGAATTCACCATGCCCCTGTTACAAAGTTCTCTTATAGTGACCGGCCTAATCCTTTTTATTTTTGGGTTGTTGGCCGAGATCTTTGTGCTGAGAATTTTCGCCGAATCTCTGCCCCCTCGTCATGAATCCACCTCGGGCACACTTTAGCGAAATGCTGCAACCGTGGCTGAGAATTCATTCATGGCACGCACGGCGTCGACCTCTCCCTCCACACCCAGCGGCACCCCGTGCCTGGTGTAAAGGTTCGGAGAGGAATAGAACGGAATTTTATTGCCGCCCATGATCGTTCCCACGCGACTGTTCCCGACCCAATATTGGCCGCCCGTATCGTCCGTGCTGACGCCGTGGTCCAGTCCCATGTTGTGGCCAAATTCGTGCCGCATGACCGTCGTTCCGCAATTCAGTGATCCCGTGCCGACCATGTTAAAGGCCGATGTTTGAGGATCGCTACGGTTGATCCAGGCGAGACCGCAACCTGCCTCGGTTCCTTCGTAGTAGATCGCGTCGGCTCGCAGCTCGTTACGTCTCTTCTGAACCGCCTCGTCGATGCGCAGATCACTGAGGGGGTGATCGAGAATCGTCCAATGATCCCTGGCGGGAACCATTTCGAGACCGACCATGCGAACCCGGAAATTGGCCCGGGAATTCTCGAGCGCTTCGTTGGTCAGGCGCAGACCTTCCAGCATGCGCGAGCGTTCCTGCGTTTCACCGATCCGCTGGGCCGCCTTATCGCTATAAAGGAGCAGCATATCGATGGTAATCGTTTCCTGCTTCCACTTGCCCTGCTCGTCCACGACGAAGGCGACGGTATCGCCCGTCTTCAGGTTCGTTGCGTGAGCTGAGGCGTCTCCAAGACCGCGAACGGATAATGACCAGGTCGCCTGCGTTTCCACAACCACGCGATAACCTGCTGGCGATGGGTTGGGCAGATGGAGGTCTCTCACCCAGTTGCCGTCAGCGAAGGTCACCCTGGTGCGGGGTCTCACCAGTTGGGGAAGAATGCCATTCCTCAGCGCCCTGGCCTGATATTCTGTGGTTGGATACCGGGTTAGCACCCAACTCTTCCGTTCAGCAATGTACATGAATTCATAGTCATCTCCTTTATTAAGCATGAGGTCGCCATAACCGGAAATGTTGGATCCGTCTATCCGAGCAGACCGGGGCGATGTGGAATGCAACGTGATCCGATCACGATCGCCCGGCTGATGAGGGAGCATGAGGCTCGGAACGTAATGGCTGTCATCAAAGTTGATCTGTGTGTACGGAGATGTGAGGCTGACAAGGGCAGCACCCTGTTCGGCCGTTACGTGTCTGACTGTGGAGTGCTCGAGCATCCACCGTTGATATGCTTCGCTGTACACAAAAACAGACTCATCTCCCGTTTGAATCACATGGGTCGAGTTGTACATCAGATTCTGCCCGTTGACCCGCGACGCCCTCCTTTGCGTTCGATTTCAGTGTGTCCTCACATTTCATTGAAGGAGTTAACAGAAACTTCGAAGTTTGTCGCGTTGTGGAGGAGGACATACGGGGACATTGCACGTCGTTCAAGATTCTTTTCGCGCGTAATTCTTTATGGGCCTGCTACATTCCTTATTTTTATAGGTCATTACAACCCCATTGGAAAAATCTCACATTTTCCATCGGATCTCCGAAGCAGAAGTGCCAGCCAAGGAGATGACTGATGGTTCTTGTCATTCTTACGTTGCTATCGATTCTCATGGGAAGCTGTGGGGCCGGTTCCACTTCCAGCGATTCCCGCACGACCGACCCATCGAGCCTGTCTCCTTATGAGGATACAGATCCCGAAGAAGATCCTGAAGACACTTCCACCTTTGATCCGGCGGAAGCGGGAAGTCTCATTATCGACCAAATCGCAACAGGAGAGGTCAGCGGCGCGGATCTTCCGACCGTGACTTACGATATCGTGAAGGATGTATCCTCTTTCGTTGCCGATCCGACTCAAAATAACGCAGGAACCCTGCAAATCTCCCTGCCCGGGTTACGACTCGCCTCGTCCGATGAATACCTGATCAGCAGCAGCTATGGTGGTTCTGTGCGTTTGAAGGGCGAAGACATCTCCGCCAGTCGCCTCAAAGGGACCCTGGAGCCGTCAGCGTTCATGGGAAGACAGGGTTTTCCTGCTCTTGACGAGGGACTGCTGGCCTTTGATTTGGCCACGACTGAAACATCGATTGATGGGACAGTGTCACTCCAGCAAGGGAAAATTGGGGACATCAGCGAACTCGGTCTTGAAGCTGTCTATAAGCTCTACAAGGAGAATAGCCTCTGGCGTGGAAAAATGAGCGGTAAAATGTCCCGCGGCAAGAATTGGACGTCCTTTGAATATGATTACGATACTCCCATCCTCACCAGCCTGGAGGCCGTTCCTTTGGATGGCAGCGGCAATCCCACAAGCGGTCCTCTTGTCGACGGCGGCACGGTCAGGGTCAAACTTTCAGTGAATAGCAACGCACCTGTGAATTGGCTCAACATCACCTGGGATTCGCCGACCACCAACCTTTCCGGTGGCGGGAGCGGTATCACCTATCAAACGCTGGGACAGTGCAGCACGACCGCCTTTGCCCAGAGTTCCTCCACGTTCTGCGAGCATAGCCGTGGCTTCTGGACCTTGTGGCAGGACTATGTGATCACAGCTTATCAGCCTTCCGGCGTCTATACGTTTCAGTTTTCGGTGAAGAACGCAGCGCTGCTGACATCACGAACACTCAAGGCAACGGTGGAAGCTCAGAACGCCAACAGCAGCGCGGCCAAGCCTGTGGTGGAGCAAGTGACCATGGATGCACCTTCGTCATTGGGCAATGGATTGGGTGGAACGGTCAAGCTCGATATTCTGGTTTCCTCGACCATTCCCGTCAACTGGTTGAATTTAAGCCTGGAAGGGCCCACGTCCAATGTGTTTGGGGGCGGAAGCGGCACGACCTTTCAGGAATGCTCATCCTTTACCAGCGGCAAGCCGGCGATCTGTGGCTCTTTCGGCTCAGGATACTGGTACAAATCTTATGAGTATGCGGCGTCCCAGTATGTTGAAAACGGAACCTATCAATTCAATGCGATTTCAGTTGCCAGCGAAGCCAATGTCACCTCGGATAACTACGGCTCGATTCCCAGTTTTACGGTCGCCGGCAATACGGTTCCAACCACCCCCGTGATCGACAGTGGAAATGTCTACACGGTTGCCAATTATGGAGATGATCCTTTAACCTTGGGGGCCCTGGTCACCGGGACCTGCCTCGAAGCCGGATCCCAACCGGACCCTTTGATCGTGGCTTTGGTGCTTGAAGTGAGCAATTCCAATGTGCCTGTGAATTGGCTGAACCGCAGCTTTGAAGGTCCTACGGAAAATTTGGAAGGCGGAGGTTCCGGGCCTTCCGACGTCGTCGACCTGGGATCGGGATCCTATCGGGTCATCCAATACCATAGTGTGGCGTCGCCCAGCTTTGCTCCCAAAGGGCTCTACTACTATCAGAATCTGACGGTCGTGAATGAGGGGAATGCGACGTCCGCCTCTTTTGGGGGGACGTCTCTGGGTTTTCAACTGAAGACCAGTTGCCCTTGAAAATCCGGGTGCATGGGCATGCACCCGATCAGATGGTCATGTTCCTGAAGCACTCAACTGAGGCGAGGTCGCCCATACATCGTTATAGCCGAGTTCAGTGGCCTTGCTTTCCTGCTCTCTGAGAGCTGTCTTCAATGCGTTCACCAGATCGTGGCTGCGCACCACAAGACCCAGAGCCGCCGCGTCCTTGAACTCATCCCTTTGATAACCAATGCCTTTGACCGTCGCCAGTTCGCCCTCGGCATAAGTCGTCAGTTGAGGACCGTAGGCTTTCGGCATGCCAATGATCCGGAAAGTAGCCTTGGTTTGCAGGCTGGCTTCGCCGAGGCGACAGGTGATACTGGTGGATATACCCCCCTCAGGCAGGGAAACCAGGCCATTACAGGGCTCGCTCGTAACCTTTTCAGTGGGCAAAGTCAGGGCGAGATTGACGACGACGAGGCCGTCCACACCCAGTTCCCGCATCAACTGAACTTCGGTCTTGTCAGAACTGACAGTCGCAGTTCCAATGCGCGGGCCTGCGAAGGATTTCAAGCCCCGAAAGGTGTGGGAAATTTTTTGTGCGTTCGCGACTTCTTCCAGAGCCGTCAGTTCCTTATAGGATGGAGCCTTCAAAACATCCTCGGTCGGGATAAAGGTGATACCAAAATCCTTCTGGAACACGGCGGTGAGTTCGCCGTAGAAGCGCTCCATTTCCGAGTCCCAATGCTGCACGGGCAGCTGAGGAAACTTCCATGCGTGGTAGATATGTTCATCCATCCCGGCTGCATTTTTGGTGGTCGCGCCGGTGCCCATCTCATACTTGGTCGCATCGGTGATCGCTTCCAGCTGGCCATCCAGAGACATGGAAACCAGAGCAAATTTTTTGGCTCTCGCCAGTGGCTTGCCTGTGGCCGACGCCGGCTTGGTTGAAAAATAATCAACGCCACCCGAACTGGTGTTCATGGTTTTGGCAATGGCCACGCCCGGAATGGTTTCACTGGAGCCTTTGACAGTGACTGGCATCCAGCTCCAGGCCAGACCCAGGTTTTCGACAGCCGCTGCACCTTCGGCTTTGATGGGTGTCGCTTCATAGCGCTCAACAAAAATGTAATTCGCACCTGTGACCAATTGAGTGCTGGTGGACAGAGAGGCCAGGCGTTTGCCATTCAAAGTACCACCGCCCTTGGTTTGAAAAAGGGTCGGATGACGGAAGGCGACGGCCGGGACTTTGATTTTCTTGCCGAGCTTGTAAACGCCGATATCCGAAAAGTTTCTCATGCCCGAGGTGTCTGTGATCAGACCAACCCGCACATATCCGGCATCTGCGCCGACATTGGCAAATTCCAGGGTCATATCCTCGGAGACATCGACCTTGGAGTCAGTTTTCTTGCCGTTCACAGCAACAAGTTCAATAGGCTGCGTCGGTGTTACTGTAAACGAGGTTTTTTGCCCAGAGGTTGTGGTTATGGTAATTGTCTTGGGCTTGGTGTCACCAGCGGGCAGAATTTTCGAATAGCTTCCCCCAGCAACATATTCCATGGGCTGGCCATCGACCTGGACCGTGCCTTCGATTTCATAGAGGCTGCTCCCGTTACGGGCCGTGCAGCTTACCATGACAAGCCCAGCGCCTTCGGTCCAGGTACTCGTATAATAGGCCATTTCAAAAGTATGGGCATCTTTTGGATAGAGATTGGTGACATACCGTGTCTGCAGCGCACAGAGTGATAGGTCATTGGTCTTGGATGTCGCCATGCTTAAGGCCATCTTCGCCAGCATGCTCACACATCCGTTACTCAGCACAGCCAGGGACATTCCAGCCACTAATAGGCCCAGGGACTTAAATCTCACGACGACTCCTTTAAGCAGATCTTTGGATTGAGCTTTACGCCACTCTCGGTTGATTCGACTTTTCCATGAGCCAATATTTTTACCTATACAAGGCATCAGAAGGAACTTGAGTTCATTGGCGAGGTCGAGGAATCCCTCGCACGGTATGAGTCCATCCACACCGAAAAACTGAACCGCTCCCTGCATCCACCCGACACCATGGAGATCCGCATAGCGGACCTGGAGCGCGAAGTCCATGTGATTGAGAAACTGGAGAAGGTTGATGATCTAGGCGCGGTCCGTGGATCCCTGTTCCGCATGAAGCAAAGGATCCTGCCCCTGGCCTATCGCGACGCCGCGCAAGTGCTGGGGGGACTCTGTGAGCCCGCATCCAAGCTCGCCAGGGACATCGGCAAGGAACCGCCTGATATCCGCATCGAGGCGTCGGATATATTTCTCTCGCATGGTTGTGCAGATATGCTGCGGCATGTCTTCGTCCATATTTTGCGGAATGCGCTCGACCATGGGATTGAAACAGCCTCGGAACGCACGATGAAGAACAAGCCAGCCCAAGGGCTCATCAGGATCAGCGCCACCCCGGATGCCGCCGGCTGGCTTGCCCTCGCCATTCGTGATGATGGGCGGGGCCTGGCTCTCCAGATGATTCAGCAGATCGCTGTCAACCGGGGCCTGCTGCCCCCGGATACGATCGTAACCCCTCAAAAAATTGCTCAGTACATCTTTGAATCAGGATTCTCAACCAGCTCGGGCGTCAATGAAATCTCGGGCCGGGGCATGGGCATGGACGCGGTCCGACGCCTTCTTTTGCAGTCGGGTGCCCAGGTGGAAATCATCCTTGAAACCAAAAATCAGGATCTTCAGCCTTTTGTACCTTTCGTGTTTCACATCCGCATCCCGCCCCATCTCTACCGCCTGCTGCCGGCACTGAAGACCGGGATGCCTGAGGCCAGCTGAACGCGTCGTCAAGCGACGCCGGCAGCCTTAAGCCCCCAGATCAACTGATTCATGACCAGGATCTCAGCAAAGAAGATATCCCGCTGCACTTCCATATCCGCTTTGCCTCCGGATAGAGCGACCATCACCTGCGACGAAGGAAAACATTCCTTCCAAAACGCAATCCCATAGGTATAAAAGCGCCGCAAGGAGAGTTCACAGAAGTCCTCGGTCCAGCCGGGAAAACTGCGCGCGATCAGCTGACAGGTTCGGATGGTCTCCTGACGCCGCCTTTGCCTGGCTGTCAGCACATAGTCCGCCGGCAGATTTTCCTCAAGGATGACGTTATTCAGCGCGGTCAGATCCACAAAGTCCGTGAAGTCCGCGAGGCTGCGACACATGAAGTTCAGGAAGGCCACTGGATCCGGAGGCTGATCCAGCAGGTAATTCCGAACACCCTCATGCCAGCGTTGAAAGTTTCGAACCAGGAGCTCCATGTAAATCTCCTCCTTGGTCCGGAAGTAGAGATACAAAGTCCCCTTCGCGATCTTCGCCTCCTTGCAGATCTCCGCAGCGGTGTGCAAGCGGCGTTCACGCTTGAAGAGGAGCAGCGTCGAAGTCAATATCTTCTCGTACTTGCGTTCCTTATCCGCTTCATTCAGTGCCCGTTGTCCCATCCCTGCCCCTTAATGAACGGCGTTCAGTTCGTGCAAAGCCTTCATAGTATAAGACTTTCCTTCTCATTCAGGCTAGCTGGCAAAATCGTATTTGACAAAATATTTTACACAATCTATTCACTGCTGACCAACGGTCACTTACCACCAAACAGTCTTGCACCAAGCGATTCAACCCAACGGAGTTTATCATGTCGATGTTCGAGGGAGTCAGCCTCCCCCAGCACGAGAAGAACCACAACGAACGTCAGCAGCGCCTTGCGATCTTTCGGGAAAAGTTTCAGTTTGATCACAGCGTGGTTCAGAACGTGCCGATTTCAGCCAGCGTCCCGGAGGAAGCCAAGCCCGGACCAGGCTGGAGTTTGAAACTCGTAGCCACAGCCTATAAGCTGCGCCGCAACTGGGAAAAAATCCTGGCGGAGCATGGCTACAAATTTCAAGAGGAGCTTCCCCAGAAATCCGTCCATGAAATCGCCCAGATGCTGTTGAAAAAAGATCTGCTCGGAATCCTTACCTATTCGGATCCTGACCTGGGCGTGGCGCTGACTCATAAACGCCCCACCCGCTTCACCGAGTACTATCAACTCTTCAAGCACTTCGGAATTCCGGAAGGAACCGATCAACTTCTGAATGATCAGGACTTTGCGGACTATTTCGTGGCCGGACTCAACCCGGTGATGATCCGCACCATGACGGAAATTCCCAGCAAACTTCACCTGGATCAGGCTCTCTTCGCCGCTCATCCGGCCTTTGCCCAGGACGATTTGCAGACGGCACTGGCCGAAGGGCGCCTCTTCATCGTGGACTATGAAATCCTCACCGCTCTGGAAGCCGGTGTTCATCCCGACCAGCCGAAATATATTTATGCGCCGATCGTGGTGCTGGCCCTGCCGCGTGGCTCGGAAAATCTTGAAGTGCTCGCCATTCAGGTCGGTCAGAACAAGGCCCAGTATCCCATCGTCACCCCACGTTCAGGGACCTGGGACTGGCTGGTGGCCAAAACCATGGTGAAAACAGCCGATAGCAACTATCACGAGGTGGCCACGCACCTGGGTCTGACTCATCTCGTTATCGATCCGATCGTGGTGGCAACCTTCCGGCAGCTCTCCCGCAATCACCCGCTGCACCGACTGCTCGCGCCTCATTTTGAAGGCACCATCCCCATCAATTCCCTGGCCGTGCGTCGCCTGATCAATCGTGATGGCAAGGTGGAGCAGCTGCTCGCACCCCAAATTGAATCGGCCTATAAAGTACTGGAGATGGTTCGCAACAATTTTCATTTCCGCAACAGTTTCCTGAAAAACGATATCGCGCGTCGTAGGGTAGGCACGGGCAGTCCCCTTAAGAATTATCCCTATCGTGATGATGCGCTGCTCATCTGGGACGCGATTGAAAACTGGGTGTCGGACTATGTGGAATCCTTTTATGCCAGCGACGCCGACGTGGTGCAGGATGATGAGCTGGCCTTCTGGACGGCCGAGATCATGGATCCCGCCGGTGGACGCATTCAAGGCTTCGCTCCGAACGATCAAATCACCACCCGTCAGGTTCTGATCGAAACTCTGACCATGATCATCTTCACCTCATCGGCCCAGCATGCTGCGGTGAATTTCCCACAGAAGCGTTCCGCGGCCGTGCCCTATCAACCTTTGGCCGGCTATGCCCCAGCCCCCACCCGTCTGGGCCTGACCGAGCGCGATGCGCTGGAGTTCCTTCCGCCTCTTGATCGGGCCATCAAGCAGGTTCACACCCTGACTCTGCTCGGCGATACCTACTACACGCAACTTGGTGTTTATCCGATGGAATCCTTTGATGAAGTCCGTATTATGCCAGCGCTGCTCCGATTCCAGGCACGGCTTGTGAAGATTGAAGTGGAAATCAATCATCGCAATCTCCATCGACGGACCGCCTATCCCTATTTGAAGCCGTCGCAGATTCCACAAAGCATCAATATTTAATCCGAGGAGTTCAGGATGTTTCGTAAAGCTTGCAATCGCCGCGATGTGTTGACTATCTCGGGCCTGTCCCTGGGTGGTCTCCTCATCGGCTCGTCTCTGGCCTTTTCAGCCACTGAGGCGGAACTCAGTGGTCTCATCAAAGAAATTATTCACACGCATTACCCCGAGGCCAGAGACCATGGCCCGATGGTGGACCAGTTCGTGCGGGACCTTCTGACCCGAAAGATGGATTGCCTGGAACCCCAGACCTTTCTGAAGCAGGAAGCGGGTAAAACGGACAAGTCCGCGCTGGAACGCTATGTTCTCGTTCAATTCATGACCAGTCCCGGCTTTATCGCCTTGCAGGATAAATAACGCTCATAGAGGAGATAACATGAAAAGTTTCAAAGTTTCGTCCTGGATCGCTCTGCTCTTCATCGCGACACCCGCTGTCGCGGAAACGGAAAATGGCTATGTGAAGAATCCTGACAAGGCTCAGCTGAAGCAGGAAATCCTCTCGTTCACGGATGTGGCGCGCGAACTGCATGCGGCCAACACAACAGCCGATTCCACCGCCTGCGGCAAGCTCGATCTGGTCTGGAATCAGATTGAAGCGACGGCGCAGCAGCCTGATGCCCTCTACGCTCCCGAGTCCGAGTTCAAGGATGTCGTCACCTTCGGTAACGGCTCTGCTCTGCGCTTCTGGAAGATTTTCGCCGGCTGGACCAAACAGGACTGGGCGGGCCCCAAGGCCAAGGACGAGGATTTCCTGGGCAGTGAAATCCGCCCTTACCGCGAAGGCTCTCTGCGCGACACCGTGCGCCTGACCCACCGGTTCGGTGTGAACGTGCGGCTCAGCTATGTGCCTCTGGACGGCGCCCGAGAACTCGGCCTCACCGGCCAGTACGCAACCCGCAACGACTGCGTTCTCGGTCGTCTATCGAGCGCGGTTCCCACCAGCGTGAAGGATCGCTTTACGCCAGCGATTGCGGCCAAGTTTTTCGTGGATGGCGCTTCCGAAAGCCAGGTGCTGATCGCGCAGCATGATATCGGCGGTCAAAGCTGGGAAAAGGATGCGAACGGCGAACCCATCATCGACAACAACTTCTATTCGAAGTACCTGTCGAATCGTTTGAGCTTTGAAAAAGGTGCCCTGTCGGGTGTTGGCGCTTTCTCACGCTTCTTCTATACGGCGCAATACTTTTCGCGGCATATTCTGGGGCTTGATTATATCTTTGACCCAAGGGAACTGCAGGCCAACCACCTGGCCGAGATGGATGTTTCCGGCCACAAAATCGAGAATCCCAAAGGTCCACGCTTTGTCTGGATGGTTCCACCGAGCGCCGACACCAGGGAACTGTTCCGCCAGAAAGCTGAAAAGGATCTGGACTTCCGTCGTCACTTCCTCGCCCTCAATGGCCAGCTGGAACTCGGTCAGGCGCCTTTGTTCCTGGTTTACGGTTCCGATACCTGGACCTATGAACCGGAAAAGGATGCGAAGCTGATCGGCAAGCTCGTCGTGAACTCCAACTTCGTTGTATCCGAAGCTGCTGACGTTCGTCTGTTCTATAAGCATGCAATCCAGTTCCACAAGATTCCTGAAGCTGTCGGCGAGAAGAACCCCTACACCCAGGACTTCGCTTATTCCGAATGGAATGACAAGCTCTTCACAACCGATTGCGCTCTGGGCGTGACCGGGAAGGAAGTGTGGCCATGGGACCTCGTGAGAAACTATGGTCAGGAAGATAAGTACGCGGGCATCAATTTCAGTCAGGGCAGCCTTGACGGAACATTCCTGGTCAATGCCACCGTGAATCCCGAATCCGTTCGCTTCAGCCGCGATTATGAATGGTGCCTGGCCAAATTCGTGAAGAAGAAGGTTGGCAATCCTCTGCCGGAAATGCTGAAGAAGCTCTAATCACCTCGTCGAGTTATCACGGCACCCGAGCTTAACCAGCCCGGGTGCTTTTTTCATGGGCGAGGTCAAGCGCATCAGAAACCGTTGACGGCCGGGATTTCCTTGGTCGTGCAATGGATGGCGCCAGCGGCCTGAATCGGTCCATCGGAATTCACGAAGACCTGCTTATGATTGGGCAAGGCCTGTGCATAGACGCGACGGGCTTCCGCTTCATCATAGTTTGCATAGCTGGGGATGATGACGCTGTTATTGACGATGAGTGAGTTGGTGAAAGTATACCAGACGCCACTGCTTGCATAGCCTTGCACGCGATAAACATCCCAGTTGCGGCCGGGGCTGCATTCCGAGTTGCTGAAATACTGACTGGCATTTTCCAGGGCACTGGCAAATGGCTGCGAGCTGCTTTTTGCGACCAGAACCTTACAGTCATCCAGAATCTTGACAAACATATCGATGTGTCCGGTGCCATCGGCAGGCGTTCCCGGCCGGCTCGCGGCATAAGGGATCACATGGATTTTCTTGACGCCGAAGTACTCCTTCAAATACTGGTCGACTTGCGACCGACTCATCTGGCTATTCCATTCATAGGTACGCTCGGTCATGTAGAGGTGACCTCGCCGATCCACCATAAGGTTTCCGCCATCCAAAATAATGGGAGCATCATAGCGTTCCATGCCCAGAAAGTCGGCAATGCGAGCGGGAACGGCGTCATCCGCTTTTCGATATGCATAGTGGCGGTAAATAGTATCGACGATGGCCAGCTCGCCTGTTTGTTCGTTGATCGCCACAGGTCCAAAGTCCCGCGACCAAATCGTGTTGTAGGAAATATTCAGAGACTGATAACGACTGCTGTCCAGGCCTGAGATCGAGGATGGGCCGCCGAGCACGTAAGCCTTGGCTCCAGCGTCCACCACGGCACGCGCGATGCTTTGAATGAACTGAGGATACCCCGCATAGGTCATGACCACAGCCGCCATCGGTTCATATTCTGCAGGCAGACGCAGACCTGGCGACGGCCTGAAGCTATCGCGGTAACTGGGAAGCTCCCAGTCAGCCGCCGTTGCTGAACGTATTTCTTCCGGTGTTGCATAGTTGGGAAGAGGACCCGCGACTTCGGCCTGCAAAGGCGAAGCTGCCGCGATGATGGCCATCCAACTCAATAGACCGAGAAAATTTCTCATGCTTGCAATCCTTATTCTAGGGAGATTTCACCCGCTGTAGCCTAGGGCAGATGACCGCAAAAGTGGATCGAAGATTGATGAGCTGGAATTTTTATCAACATGACGAATTGCCCAGTCCCAGGAGCCCGGCAGCAAGAGGCCTGAGGAGTATTACTCAAAAGTGAGCATCGCGTCTCCTGCTGGAGACTCTACCAGGCCTTCACGTGCCTCACGGCGTCGGCAGATACTTCCCTGTCATCACGGCTTTCCATACGAGTACAGTACAATGAAAGGGAGAGCTGGTGACCATTGTGGTCCAGCTCTTTATTCGCATAATGGAGAATGGGATGACGAAGAGCGTACTTTTTATTGCGGCGGTGGTGGCCGCAGCCAGCGTTTACGTGGCCTGTGGTGACAAGGAGAGCACGGATGAAGCGGCCAGCACAACGGACACGACCGTAGGCACGGCCGAGATCGGCAAACTGGCTATCACCTGTGGAAACAAGTCCTGCGTTGGCACGGAAGGGGAATGAACATGTTGAAACATTTCAAGCAAACGGTCCTTGGTCTTGGCGCGCTCTCTGCTGTCTCGGCTTCATCCACTGGACACGCCGCTGCCGATAGCTCCTCTTTCTTTGATTCGGCCTGGTCCCAGATGGGCTTTGTCCTCGGTTATGGCAACGAGCAGGCCTACGTGAAATACGCCTGCTTCGGTGAAGATCCCGGCACTGGAAACTCCTGCGATGGACCGCCTCGTGAGGGCATGGTCCGTACCTTCGTGGGCATCGTGGAGGGCTTCCTCGCGAGCCTCGATAGCACGGTCTGCGCGGATATACCTGTCACGGGAACCAAGACGCTTTCCACCACCGCGATGAACTCCACGCTCACCGGCACCGCGACCTTCGCCGCGGCCCAGCAGTCGATTCCTGCAGCATGGACCGGCGGCGGCACCGCTTTTGACCGCCGCATTGAAATCTCCTTTTCTCTCATGAGCCAACCGACCAAGGCGGTGATTGAACTGTCCTGCGCTCAGGCGGATACCGCGTTTATTGCGATGAACATGGTCACCGCCACCTCGGGTTTCAATCGCCATATCAACGTCTGGGTCGGCGCCAAGGACAGCAAGCGGACCGGCGATGTCTACGTGATCGAGCAGACCAGCGCCAATAACGTGCGGGCTGCTTATGTGTATCACGTGGATATCGATGAAACCGCAAAGCAGTATTCGATCTGGGGAGCCGCGGCCACCCACTTCAGCGGAACCTCGGTCAAGGCCATGGACACGGCCAACATCAAGGGCAATTACTCATCCCATCAGATGTCGCTGCGCATGCGCCGCTTCACAGGCGATCAAACCGGTTCGGGTGAAACCGCCTACATGGATCCGACCAGCTTCTCAAGTTTGACCGGATTTGATCAGGCCGATCTGGGAACGATCACGACGTTCAGCAACATGCTGACGTCTCAATCGTCCCCTACAGCGGGCGTCGTTTCTGAGTCCCAGGGCTGCATGGACTTCGACACGCCAACCACCGCCCCGACTTCCAACGCCGCCTGTACGGATCTCGATTTTCCAGGCACCGCGCCGACACCTGTCATCGATGCCAGCGGAGAGTTCTCAGCCGCCTGGGTGCTGGGCACGGCAAAAACCAAGCTGGTTGATATTCCAGCCCTTTGAATTCCACAGGCGGGCCTTCTCAGGAAGGCTTGCCTCCCCCCCTCCGGTTCTGTCCGGCCTTAAAAGGCACAGAATCTTAATTTCCCATCGAAGTCCAAATGCGAACGAACGATGGCAGGAGTCTGACGAACCTGTTGCCTTCCTGCGAAGACGTGCATTCTCGCCCTGGAAATGGATCATCCCTCTCAATCGCCGGCTCTCCGTTTATTTTTTTAGTTTCGCAGTTTCGAGCGCTAATATTTCCGCGCAGCGTTTCTGGTAGTTGACGATGAGGAGCAACTGTTCCTCGCTGTATTCATCCAGCAATTGCTGCATCGCCTTTCCAAGGGACTCATAAAGCGGCGCCAGGCGCTCAAAGCACTTTGGCAGCAACTGCACATAGACTTTTCGCCGATCTTCGCTGCTACGCTGCCGACGGACCAAGCCAACCTGTTCCAGTCGATCGACCAGAGTCGTGATCGCTCCGGTCGTGAGGCCGCTATGCTCGGCGAGCCAACCGGCCGTGACCCGATCGGGGTTGGTCGATCGCAATATGATATCGATGCATTTGGTCTCGGCCGGCGTCAGCCCGAGTTGTGATGCGACGGCTCCGTGAAAAAAGATAGAGAGTGCCCCCACCTCCCGGTTTGATGCGAGGGTGGCTTCGATGAGTTCGGCGCGCCTCTGACGTCTATCTGTTGACAACTTGCAATTCCTAAAAAAATTTTATATCTTGAAAATCAAGATATCAGATTATCGAGGAAGTATAGAATACCGGATAATCACGGAAATTTCGATTGCAAAGGAGATCTCATGGCTACCGAAAAGCTGAAGTCGCGGCGCAAGCTGATCGGTGTGGTATTGGCGCTTGCGACTCCTGTGCGCCCATGAAAAGGTCACTTATTGCACCATACGTGTTGTTGACCGCCATACCTGGAATTCTGGTCATGAACTGCGCGAAGATTACCGACGACTTTCGCGTATGTAGTCCTCCGCCTGGAGCGGCCCTGGATAGTTTTCCTAGCCTATTGTCCGAAACAGGACTCTATACCGATATTTCAACTCATAACATAGGTCCGGGAGTGGAAGCGTATACACCACGTTTCCAGCTTTGGAGTGATGGAGCCCAGAAATCACGTTGGATTATGCTTCCCGCCGGACAAAAGATCGATACTCAGGATAGCGAAGTGTGGTCGTTCCCGATGGGCACCAGGTTCTGGAAGGAGTTTCGCGTCGACGGCAGGCGGGTTGAAACGCGACTTCTGCGCAAGACAGCAGGGGACGACCGGAGTTGGATAGGCGTCTCTTACATCTGGAACGATGACGGAACAGATGCTTACAAAGCTGAATGGGGCGGCATCAATGTCAACGGCACTCAGCATAATGTGCCCGCAGCAGCCGAATGCATGGGCTGCCATGGCGGACGGCAGAACCGCATTCTGGGATTTTCAGCGACACAGCTTTCGGGCGATGCCGGCGAAATCACCGTGGCGGAAGCAATAGAGCGTGAATGGCTGTCGCACCCACCGACTCCTTTGCTACCACTCCCAGGAAACGAGATCGAGCTCGCGGCACTCGGTTATCTTCATGCCAACTGTAGTCACTGCCACAACAGCGATCGTCCGAACGATGATAAGCAGCGGTGTTTTAATCCTAAAAAGGATTTTAGTTTTCTTCTGACGAGCGAAGGTCATGTGGATGAGACGGAAACCTACCAAACGGCGATCGGCAAAGTTATTGAGCGCGGAGACGCATCCGGCAGTAGGGTTATTCGTGAAATGGAGAAGCGTGGTTATCATCAAGGCATGCCACCATTGGGCACGGAGACTGTCGATCGGCAGGGTGTCGAGACAGTGGGGCGCTGGATTGATGCGCTTTGAAAGACTGGCTTTCGCCGCATTTTTAACGATGAGTGGAGCCGAACACACAACGGCTGAACCATCGAGCGCTTGGTTACGCACGCAGGTCGGTATCGTTGAGCAAAGTCCGTATCCACTTTATAACTCCACCGAGGCCTCGGGGCAATATTATGCGCTGCTGCTTGGTTACGAAGACGAGGTCAGCCCGGGCGTGGCCTTGAAAGTACGTCTGCCGTGGATATTTGCGGAAGTAGAATTGCCAGCTGGCGCCATCATGGAAACCAACTTATGGGGGAATCCGGAGGTGTCAGCCGAGACCGACCTCGCGTGGAACGAGCGAACTCGCCTCGTTATGAGTTTAGGTCTCGCTTTCCCTCCAGGCCATGGCGGTGCCGACCTCGAGAAGGACTATCTTGAAAACAAAGCTTTGGCGATAGCCAGCGCAGGAGGTGGTTGGCGCGATCGAGAGCTGTTCGAGCGAGGACGCGTGTCGTTAACGCCAGCGATGCGTCTGGAATATCGGCCCGTGGATAATGTTGCGCTTGAAGTATTTTTCAAGGCCTCACTCATGATGCGAAGCGACAGGAGCGGATCACGCGAAAGCGATGCACAGCATACCAGGATCAACGATACGGGTTTGTATGCCGTGGGTGGTGGTCGAGCCGAGTGGAATTTTTGGAAGCAAATGTCGGGCGCTGTTGAGGTTTGGCACTCGCATGCTATGCAGCGAACGATCGAGGTGCCAGATATTGAGGCACATAGGCAACTCGTCATTCAGCCGGAAGCATTCATGAAGATCTCCCATTACTCCATTGGTGCTTCCATGACCTTGCCAGTGGGAAGGCCGCTCGGCGGCTCTGTGGTGACAGGAGCAGTTGAACTCACTGTTTTGCTTTGATTCCCAGCTCCGTCATTGAGCTTTGACCCGCTGCTCTAACTTCGATCCCATGAGCAGGCCCTCCCTGGGCCCCAGGATGATAAAGACTATTTAACCAGCAGGAACCAGGAGCGAGAGCTTTGCGGCTTTGCCTTCCGCAAAAAGGAAGTAATTCGTGCTCAGGGTGAACTGAACGGTCACATACAGGGCCAGTTCATCCCGATCGGAGGCCCACGCCTTGGCAACAAAGGCCGGAGATTCGACCTGCGGGATAGACCCCTTCTGGATGCCTTCCGCAAAGGCCTTCACCACGTCGGGAAAGGGCTTGCTGGCCGGATAGCTCTTATGAACGATTTGAACGATGGTATCCGTCAAAGCAGGGTTGACGGCGGCAGCCATGAGGGGCCTCGTCAGGCTGAGGCTGCCCGCACCGAGAACCGAAAGGCCTTTCAAAAAATTGCGTCGGGATTCCTGGAATTTCAACATACTGGACTCCTCGTCTTAAATATTGATGCTGTTGGGGATGTTCGAAGGAAGCAGATGCGTATAGGGCTTCCGACGCTGCTTGTTCCGCTGTTTGATCGTGTCTTCAACCTTGCGCAGTTGACTCTGAAACCGCAGAATGTCATCCAGAATCCAAAGATCCTTGAAGGCGCCGAGATGATATTTTCCGAGCTGCGTGTAATAGGTTGACCCCAGCATGGACATGATATGGACCTGCTTGATGGCTCGATCGACCGGTGGAAGGAAATCCACCAGATCCTCCTTCGTCAGGTCAAAGCGTGTCGGAGCATCGGCATAGCCGGCTCCCGGCTGCACCGACACCAGGGAGGCATCGAGCTGCGGGAAGTTCACAGCAGCATGTTGCGCGGAGGCCGTAAAGATGATCATGGTAAGGGTGTCGACCAATTCAGCCCGATCCAAAATCTGGCCGTCCGTGCCGAAACCTTGAATACGTCCCGCTTCCACAACTTCCTGCGCCCAGGCCTGCAGCTCCTCATCGGTGGCCACATCGCTATCATTCTTATAATACGCGCGGACATAGGCCTCAGCCCAGGCTTTGATAGCATCCCAAACCAAAAGGGCATCATCGCGATAAGGATAATGCTTGAGGGCCGAACCCGGTTCGACCCCGCGGCGTTCGAGAGCCTTGGGCAGATAGCCGTCCTTGAAGCTCGCCGCATTCCGAAGGGCTCGCAGCATCGCATAGCCGGAGGGTATGGTCCCGGCCAGGAGCTGGGCGACATCGCCATCCGGAGACAGCAGCCTGCGGGTGGCGATCGCGTTGATGGGAATCGTTCCTTCGAAATGCGGCACCAGCAGACAATGAATCGGATGGATCCTGGGGAGCTGACGATAGGTCGCGACGATGATAGGCTCAATCAGGAGATGAGTCATACCAAGATGGGAAACGAATTCATGGTAGTTACCGTCCGCGCTCTTGCAAACCAGTTTCGCAGCGGTCCAGGACCATGTGGCGCTTGGCGTGAAGATGGGATAGACGCTCGGATCCTGCCCGGTCTGTATCGCGATCACATGCAGTTCATCGGTTTCGGGATGCACGGCAAAGAGAATGATCGGGGCATAGACGAGCTTCGCCCCATAGGGATGAGTTCCCGGTTCAAGCGAACTCAGCGCTTCGTAGTCGATGATGAAGAGGCGTCCTGCAGCCAGGGCCTGGTCCAACGTATCTGTGGCAAAACCGGGGACAGCTTGCAGATGATGGTCGCTGACCGGAAATTTCTGAAGATCGAGTTCCTTGACTCTCTCGATCAGAAGAGGGTTCATGCCACTCAGGAAATACTCGGTGAAATCCCGATCATCGAACAGCGTCGATGAACTCTTGGGAATATCGATCTTTTTGAAATAGTCATAATACTCTTCAAAGCTCTGGGGCCGGATCTGATTGGTGACAACGCCGAGACTGGGTTGACAATAGTTGAGGAACGAAACCAGATCACCATCAATAAGCATCTTCGCAATTTCGATGGGATTCTTGTGAGGCAGTTCCTTCTCAAAGACATAAGGCTTGTCTTTCAGGATGGCTTCCAGATTGCGGCGGTTCTTATAGGCGATCGCCACCAGTTTGAGCTTCCACTCCGCACCGGCCACGGCCTCATCGGGCACGGTTTCCGAGATAGGCATCTGATCGATCGTGGTGTAATTGAATCGAAATTTCTCGCGGGCCTCGTCCAGTTGTTTCCTGCGCTCATCAGGATCCCTGTCATCTCGTGCAAGTCGCGGAGTTTCAAAAATTGCCATCTCACCTTCGTCCTTATCCTGGGTGGAGTTTGATACAGCGTGATACGTGGCTTCCAGCTTTATGTCAATTGGATGTGCTAAAAATTAGTTATGATACTTTTGACGTGAAGCCAGGTCAGGGATATCATTACGATCGGAGCACGAATAAAATGATCCTGGTTACTTGAAAAAAAATGCACGGAAGGTGTGCAGGAACCCGCAAACGCAAGAGGGATCAACCATAATGAAAGCTCTGACGTACCTCCTCGCCCCTCTCATGTTTCTGCTGGGCTGCACGACCTCAGCTCAGGAGAAGGAGCTTGAATCCGCCCTCTTGCAAATGGTCAGACCCCATCAGGAATCCTGGCTGAAAGGAACCGTGAGCACTCCGGACGAAGCCGCCATCAACCGCATCGTGGTCTTCGGTGATAGCCTTTCCGATATCGGCCGCTTGCGGAAACGCACGCTCTTTGTCTATCCGCCCGAAGTTTATTGGCGGTCGCGCGCCAGCAACGGACCGATCTGGATCGATTATGTGAGCCAGGCCCTTGGTTGGAAAACCACGAACTATGCGGTCGCCGGTGCTGCAACTGAGGCGCCCTGGCTGAAGAGTCTGTTCATACCTTCGCTCCAGGACCAGGTGGGAAGTTTTCAGGATGATGCCGGCAAGGCCATGCAGCGCCATGTCCTGGCTGTGATCTGGATCGGGCCGAATAACTATCTTGCGGATCCGGATGCCGGCGATGTCAGCCAAACCCTGAAGGATATGGAAATCGCCATACGCCAGCTCCTTCAGAGTGGAATCAAGCACTTCATGATCGGCACCATGCCGGAACTCAGCGGTCTGCCCGCCTATAGACATCCATCGGCCGCGGCTCATGACCGCAAACTCGGAGATTATACCCGGGCGCATAACCGAGCTTTGAAGGACCTGATCCAGAAACTGGAGCAGGAGCGTCCCGACGAACGATTCGCGTTTTTTCAGGCCTATGACATCAATCGGGCCACGCTCCAGCGTCCGGCCGAATTTGGTTTCCGCAACATCACACATGCCTGCTACAACGGCGATTACCTGGGGCGCTTTCCAGGCCAGCCAGGATTCTGTCAGCAGCCTTCTGCCTACAAATTCTGGGATCAGGTTCATCCGACCAGCAAAATGCATTGCTACTACGCGGCCCAGTTCCTCACCGATTTGGATGATCATAAATATGTGAAGAACACGGAAACAAGCGAAGCGCTCACCCGATGCCGCAAACTCTGAAGTTGCGGCGGATCAATCCCTAAGAACTCTCAATCGAATGGAATAACTCTCACTTGACCCACAGTGTGCATTCTGCGTTATAGTTCGGGCAACTGGAACGCAAAGCATATGAGGAGGTCTGGGCATGAAGTCTTTCGTGTGTGTCGGTGCTTTTGTTTTGAGTGGGAGTGTTTTCGCTGCCACCCTAATCGATAAAGACAGTCCCAATCGAATACCAAATCAGTACATCATCAAACTTAAAAGCGATAGCGATCGCCATGAATTTACCGCCAAACAATTCGTCCGGCAGGAAGCGCAGCGTTTAAGTCAAACGTATGGCGTGTCGGTGATGCGGCAGTATTCCAAAGTTATGGAAGGTTTTGCCATCAAGGCGAATGATGAGCAGCTGGCAGCGCTCATGCAGGATCCTGCGATCGAACGCATTGAAGCCAACAAAACCATGCGGACGCACGCTGTGCAGGCCTCGGCCACCTGGGGTATCGATCGCGTCGATTCCCGCGAAGGAACGGATGGCGTTTATACTTACAGTGCGACCGGTAAAGGCATTCACGCTTATGTCATCGACACGGGCATTCGCGCCACCCACACAGAATTCACAGGTCGCGTTGGGGAAGGTTTTTCCGCCCTCGATGATGGGCGCGGAGCTGAAGATTGCCATGGACACGGTACACATGTATCCGCGACGGTCGCAGGCACCGCGTATGGTGTCGCGAAGGATGTGACCATTCACGGCGTGCGTGTGATGGATTGCACCGGCAACGGAGATGATGCCGGTGTGATCGCCGGGATTGAATGGGTGGCGGAGAATGCCATCAGGCCCGCTGTGGCCAACATGAGTCTGGGCGGTGATGTGTCGGTATCCGTGGATGATGCGGTGAAAGCGGCCGTGAATTCGGGCGTTGTGTTTGTGGCGGCAGCCGGCAATGAATTCCGTGATGCCTGCCTGGTTTCGCCCGCTCATGTTCCGGAAGCGATCACCGTGGGTGCCACCAACAAATCCAGCTGGCGTGCGCTTTATTCAAACTTTGGCCCATGCGTGGATATCTTTGCCCCGGGAACGAACATCACCAGCGCCTGGAATCGAAACGATACGGCCACCAGCACGATCAGTGGAACCTCGATGGCGGCACCACATGTCACCGGCGTGATCGCTCTTTATCTGGAGAAAAATCCCAGCGCGACTCCCGCGGAAGTCGATGCCCTGATGAAGGAGAATGCGACGCCGGATATTATCATTTGGCCAGGAGCGGGTTCGCCGAACCTGATGATCTACACCAATCCTTGAAATAGCAGGCCGGCTTTGCGGCGAGAGTCGTGAGCTGGCCTACAGGAGTCCCGGTGCTTCAGCTGCGGCAGGCGCAGGAGCGTCGACCCTTCAGCTGCGGCAGGCCCAGAAGCCTCGACACCTCAGCTGCGGCAGGTGCAGGAGCGTCGACCCTTCAGCTACGGCAGGTCCAGAAGCCTCGACACATCAACTGTTGCAGGCTTCATCCAGGGCAGCCGGCACGTCCGCGCCGCGCGGGCACTCGGTTTGTACCAATGGATTGCCATGAGCCGCCAGCCCTTCCAGATTCTTGAGCTGACGCAGAGGTTTGAGGCTGGTGATGCGATTGCCTTGCAGATAAAGTTCACGCAGCTGTTCAAGCCCACTGAGGGCTTCGATGGATTCGATCTGATTGTTGGCGAGCGAGAGATACCAAAGGGCTTTCAGATTCCGCAGGGGGCTGAGATCGGTGATGTCGTTTTCGGAGGCATCCAGCCATTCGAGTTTGCTGTGATCCTGTAGAGCCTTGATCGCCGTCAGCCGGGTGTGGCCGAGATCCAGTACCCGCAACTCGCGCAGATCGGCGAGCGCCGCGAGGGTCTGCAGGGCCGTGCTGCTGAGATAAAGTTCACGCAGACCTTTGACGTGACGCAGTGCCCCGATGTGTTCCAGTTTCGCATTGCCACCGAGATCGAGGACCCGCAGCTGATCCAGAGCACTGAGCGGCGTGAGATCCTGCAGTTTGTTATCGTTGAGCTGCAGCGTGTCGAGCTGATTCATGCGGGCCAGGGGTCCGAGGTCTTCGATCTGATTGTTGCCGAGGCGCAGCACGCGCAGCTGCGTCAGGCCAGCGAGAGCGGTGACGTCGCTGATTTCAAAACCCGTCAGGTCCAGCTGGTCGAGCTTTTGCAGCTGAATCCAGGCCTCATCGCAGTCCTCGACGGCGATTTCCTGTTTGAGTTGTTGCATGGTCTGCCGCATGGCGGCCGGCGCCGCCGGGTTTTTGCAGATATCCACAAAACTGATATAGGAACGCGCACTGAAACGCGGGGGCGCGGCGTCCGTGACTTCCGTGGCCACGCCCGGTACGGCCGGCTGAGTCGTGGTCTGACAGGCAAAAACCACGGTGACGAATCCCAGCAAGCTCCAAAACTGCCTCATGAGCGACGCCTCGTCCAGAATTGATAGAGTTTCATCATTATGACAAAATTCGATACATTCTGGCAAGCCGATCCAGGGCTGCCGCGCGGCAGTCGCTCCTGAACTCAGGCCATTTTGGGGAAATAGTTGGTCATCACAGCCGCGATTTCCAGGACTTTCTCCATCTGCACCGGTTTATGAATCTTGACAATCGAGTCCGTGGCAAAGGCCTCGCTGCTGTCGTTGACCTCGGCGCTCAGAAGGATGATCGGAGTTTTATGATTGGGCCCCTGCCCTGCCCGGATCCGCCGAATGACCTCGTGCCCCATCATGCCGGGAATATTCATATCCATGTTGATGAAGTCATAGGCGTTCGTTTCCAGCTCCTGATAGGCCCGATCCCCGTTGGCCACGATCGTGCAAATGGAATCATCAAAAAAAGCCACGAATTCTTCTGCCAGCATGGTGGCCAGGTCTTCATCATCTTCGCAGATCAGAATATTCACAGCCGGTCTCCTCATATGGTTTTCAGCTTGCCCCAGGTCGTCCCTGGGATGCCATGCGCAGACGGGCGTTCACTCAATCGTCGCTTCCAGGGACTCCATTGGTCCCGGCCCGCGTGTCGTTTCCTGAGCCACATGAAAAATATACCGGCCTTCGTCCAGATCCCGCACCTTGAGATTCGGTGTGGTGATCGACGCCTTGCCCAGAACAACATGAGGCGCGGCAACCGCAGCCCATTGCATATGATATTTCCGGGCGCCAGAGATGGCGTCCCAGCTCAGGGAAACCGTTTGCCCCTGAACCTTGGCCTGAAAATTGGTGGGTTTGATCGGAGGCCTCTCCACAAGGGATGCTTCTTCCGGGGCTGATTCCGACTTGGTGTCCAGCGTCGGGCCTTTGGCCGAGAAGCAGCCGGACATCGCGAGGCAGACGAAAAGCAGACGGGGCATGACAATCTCCGTTTCTTTTACAGATCGGGGGCGGAATCTTCGTACTATCATAAACAGCTGCCGGAAATTCAGTCAACTTGCGGAAAAGGCCGGTGCGCGAATTTCGCAAGAAGGACTCAACCCACCCGCGAAAACACCGGCATCGACCTGGCTCCCGTGACAAGGCCGGTGTACCAGACGGATTTCACCTGAGGAAAATCCGGAATAGGTTGCTGGAGCGTTCGCAGATGCTGCCAGGTCCTGGCCGTCGCATCCTGCTGCAAAACCGGGGGCAGCTCGCAGGTCACCACCACACTGAAAAATCCATGCTGCCACGCGCTGTTTTCTTCTCGCAGGACCTTGGTATATTGTTCGAGGCGCGAACTGAGCACCACCGTTTCACCGGAAATTTCAAATTCCCGCTTGTGCGCCTCATCCCCGTAGGTGGCCAGATGCACATCACCAAAGGCCATGCCGGCTCCCAGACCCAGCCCCTCCTGAGGCAGGCGCGGAAACTGCCGCAGCAGCGCGATAAACGACTTTTCAATCTCAAAGAAAGCGGTGAGCGCATGCATATACAATTCATTCTTACGGCGCGTCTCCGCCTGAGTCAGGGCATCCTTCAGATCGGGAATGTCACTGAGATCCGGCAGATCCATAACCCCAAAGGATATCAAATGCCCGTCGCCCATCGACTTATGCACATGCCCGCCCAGCGCATGCACCACCCGCCCGACGAGTCCATAGTAAAGCCGCAGGAATTCATTCAACTCTCCAGGCCCGAGGTCGCGCATCAGGCGGGAAAACCCGCGAATATCGAGGCTGAGAATCAGCCCCTGTGAATGCCGGTCCCGTAAAAGATCATAGCGATTTTCATAGAGGGCCGAGGCCACATACTGCCCAAGGAAAGGCGTCACCCGACGCTTTAAATCATGTTCCGCCTGGGCGAGACGCCGCTGGGTGCGATGAATTTTACGAGCGAGAAAAAATGTGACGGGCATCATGACGAGCATGTCGTTGAAAAAAAGCTGAAGGAGGACCGTGTTCCCGCTTTGCCAAAGAATGCCTATGACCGGCAGGGCAAAGCACACGAAAAATCCAGCCATCAACTGCAGCAGGAGGGGAATCGGCGGACTCAGGACGAGCAGCGTAATGACCATGATGAAGATGTTGGGCCCGTGCACAAAACCATAAAGACCGGAGTGACCATCGGCCATCAAAGGCCAGACATGGATCATGCAGGCCACCATGAAGATTCCGGGAAAGGCCAGCATGCCGAGTCGCGCGGTCAGGCGATCACTCAGGAGGCGGCGATGGCTGATCCAGGCCAGGAGAAAGTATGGCAGCGTGTTCAGCAGCAGGCGTGGCCAGACGTTCCCCCACAGCGTCAGCTCCGGTTTAAACGTCCGAATGAACTCGAAACTGGTCAAACCATAAAATCCAAAAGCCAAACCAAACACCAAAGCCAGCACAGCCTGGCGCCGGTTGACTTCCCGCACGAGGCGGGCGTCCGGATCAAGCTGATGAGCTGGATTGGGTGTCGATTCCAATTTACTTCACCACCGCAAGGGATGCTGCAAAGTCCTGCAGCACTCGTGTTTCTGAACTATAGTAACGATCCATATCGCCTTGATTCATGATCACCGCCCCTTCCGGAATGTTGGCGCCGGCCGGGACCTTGACCCCCTTGCCGATACGAACACGCAGACCAATATAGGATCGCGTGCCGATTTCACAACCTTCTTCCAGATTGCAGCCGTGATTGATGAGACAGTTGGGTTTAATGGAAACCTGCGGTCCGATCCAGCTTCGAAGGCCGATCGACGTTACCACCCCCACTTCCGCACCGGATTCAATACTGCAGCCCGGGGCCAGCACCGCAAGGTGCCCGACGAGTCCCTTGTCCTTGATCCGGATCGCATCGACCATGATGGTGTTATCGTTCAAACAGATATTGGTGCCGATGGTGGAGCGGTTCGCCAGGTAAGCGTCCTTGCCGATATCGAGAACCGGCAGATCCCGCAGCCAGGTATCGGGATAGACGACGAAGGAGGTCGAAGCCCCTTTGTAACCAAAGAGCTTCAGCATGTAACTCTTGAAACGCGGCACCGCGAGACAGATCGCATAGACCGGCTTGAAGTAAAAGACCTGCGTCCAGCAGATGCCATAAACCCGGCGCCAGCCATAGATCTTATGAAAGGCCTCACGCGGGAAACGGCCCGGAATAATCTTCGAATGAGCGAAGCGGCTCATCAATCCGGCGAGCGTGATATAACTCGGCACAAAGAGGAAGGGAAAGAGGACAAAGGCTCCAAGAATGAACCAGGCATTGGATTGAGTCAAAGCAAAGGACAGGGGCAGTGTGGCGATCACAAGGGAACCGGCCCAGATCACCGTCAGCATCAGAAGAGGTAAAAGGTTCGGCATATCGTGAAAACTCCTAAACCGCAATCGCTTGAGGCGGGGTGAGGGGAACTTCAAACTGGAAGATGGCATCACCGGCCTGCACCACGATATCCTCATCATGGACCTCGAGGGGATAACCGATCTGAACGAGCAGATGCTGGACGAGAACAGTCAGGATCAGGTGGCCCGGCTGCGGCAGATTCAAAGGCACGGGTTCGCGGCGCAAACGATCGGGATGAAAAAACTTCGTCTGATTGATGTTGGCCAAAAGCGTCTCACGCAGAAGATCGCGTTCACCGAGCTGCAGCCTGAGGCTGGGATACTGCTGAAGGAGAAATCGGGACGCATACCAAAGGCGCAAGGCCTTATGTTTATGACTTTCATCCAAGGCGCTTTCCAGCACCAGAACCCGATCCTGCGGATACAATTGCAACGTGAAAAGTTTTTCCACTTTTTCCAGCGTGGGCAGATCAGAACCATCGACCACCAGATACGGGCACGGCGGCAGTTCTGCCAGAACCGGCGTCTGTCCCACACCCCGTAGATCATTGGGAATCGATTCAGAACCCACGCGTTCCTGAATCGCACGTAATTTTTTCATAGATCCCTCCTTATGCGCTCAAATTCGGTGGACCTGATTCAAACTTAAGGAAAGTCCGCAACTCCTGGATACTATAGGTAAATAAGACTTAATTCATGCAGATTAGAGTCCCCTGACCAGGACATTTCGGACTTTTTCGCTGGGTCACAGCCCGCGTCTCTGGTAGGCTTTGAGTCCCATTACCGGAAAGGACAATTCATGAGAAAGACTCCGATTCTATTTGTTGGTAGCCTTCTTGCGGCCTGTACGACCACGAGCCCGACTCCTGAAGCCACGCCCAGCACGGAAACCAAACGCGAGGTGGTGCAGCAGGAACTGCCCAAAACCCTGGAAGAGGCTGTCGCTTCGCCTTTTCGCACCCCGCAAAACATGCAACGCGATATCTATCGCCACCCGGTGGAAACGCTGAAATTCTTCGGCATCAAACCCAATATGACTGTCGTTGAAATTTGGCCCGGCGCGGGCTGGTACGCACAAATTCTTGCCCCCTATTTGAGCAACCAGGGAACTTATGTAGCCGCCATCGTGCCTCCGGAGAAAAATGAGTATTTCAAGAAAGCCTATGACACCCTTTCCGGATGGGCGGCTCAGCATCCGAATGTGAAGATGAATTACGTTTCCTTCACGCCACCCGATATCACCAATTTTGCGAAACCCGAATCGGCTGATCTGGTCCTGACCTTCCGCAACGTCCACAACTGGACCAGCAATGACTCAGCGGATGAGGCCTTCAAAGCCTTTTACACCGCGCTGAAGCCAGGCGGCATCCTCGGTGTGGTCGAACATCGGGCCAATGAAAAAACCAAAATGGATCCCAAGGACAAGAGCGGCTATGTGAAGGAAAGCGAGGTCATCCGTCTGGCAACCAAGGCCGGTTTCAAACTCGATGCGAAATCGGAGATCAATGCCAACCCCAAGGACACCAAGAATTACCCGCAAGGCGTCTGGACGCTGCCTCCGACTTTGGCACTTAAGGATCAGGATCGAGCAAAGTACCTCGCCATCGGCGAAAGTGATCGCATGACCCTGCGCTTTATCAAGCCGAAAAAATAAATTTACGCCGAGCGGGCGTGCGTTAGGATGAACTCCATGTTCCTCATCAGGAAAGGAGTTCACGCATGCCCACTTTCCATTCATGGCAGCCTGCCTTGTTTGCGATCAGTTTCGGGGTCCTCGCCGCCTGCGGGGATGCTTCCAGTGATTTGAATGATCAGGAGCCGCGGATCGACCCTTTGATGCTGGATTTCGCTGCACGACCGTCCTACCTTCCCGATCATTTCATCGCTCTGACCTTTGATGATGTTCCCGATTGGAATCACACCGCCCGCGTGCTGGATGTTTTAAACGAGAAGAATGTCACCGCCACCTTTTTTATCAACACTTCGAACTGGTCAAACGTGCCCACGGAAGCGCCCATGCAGGAGCTCATCCGTCGCATGGCCCGCGAAGGGCATGAGCTTGGCAATCATACGGCGCGGCATCCGCATCTCGGAGCCTTGAGCGCCGCGGACATTGAACATGAAATCGCCACGGTGGAACGTCTCACCGCGCAGATCCTGGGTCCCGCGGCCCCGCCTCTGAACCTGGTGCGCGCACCTTATGGCGAACCCTATCGCGATCATGTGCCGGGCTTCCCCACGCCGGAGTTTGAAAAGGTGGCGTCCGTGGTGGCCCGCCATGGCGTTCATATCGGCTGGGCCATTGATGCCTTCGACTACACCTGTCCCGATGCGGCCTGTGTCACGAACAACGTTATGCAGCGGGTCGACGCGGGGGCCTATGGAATCGTCCTCATGCACGGTGTCTATGCGGCGACCGTTGACGCGCTGCCATCCTTGATTGATACCTTACGGGACCGTGGTTTCGTCCTCGGCACCGTCGAGGATGCCGTGGAAGCCCGCTACGGCGCGTCGTCGCGTGAACTGGTGGGACGCTGAGAGGGATTGGCGAGGCCGGGGCTCTGTGTTAAAGGTTAGGTCCTGCAAAACCAGCTACAGGAGTTGTCATGCCTGGCCCGGATCGCCTTAGCCCTCTGCAGAGACTTTGGGATTATGCCACCCCATTGCGCCGAAAGGCAGTGGTGGCCGCTGTTTTTTCGATTCTGAACAAGATCTTTGATGTGCTGCCTGAGGTTCTGATCGGTGTAGCCATCGACATCGTGGTCGCGCGCGAAGAAAGTTTCCTCGCGCGTCTCGGCCTGACAAGTCCGGGGCAGCAGCTTGCGGTGCTGGCCTTCATTACCTTTCTGATCTGGCTCCTGGAATCCATCACGGAATATGGAGCGCTGGTGCGCTGGCGGAATCTGGCCCAGCAGCTGCAGCATGCCCTGCGGATGGATGGGGTGCGGCACATTCAAAAGCTCAGTTTATCCTGGTACGAGAAACAAAATTCCGGGCGCCTGCTGTCCATTCTCAATGATGATGTGAACCAGGTGGAGCGTTTTCTGAACGAGGGCACGCATAAGTTCATTCAGCTCTTTGTTTCGAGTCTTCTGGTGAGTGCTGTCTTCTTCTATCTCTCGCCGCTCGTGGCGGTGTTTGCCCTCCTGCCGATTCCCCTGATCCTCTATGGAGGCTTTCGCTTCCGTGGCCGGCTCGCAGGACGCTACGCGGCGGTGCGTGAGGCGGCCTCGATGCTGGGAGCACGCCTGTCGGGAATTATCACGGGCGTGGTGACCATTCGCGCAGCGGTGGCCGAGGATGAGCAGGTGCAGCTCGTCCATGAGTCTTCGCAAAATTACATAGAAACCAATCGGCAGGCGATCGCCCTGAGTTCGGCCTTTGTTCCGATCATTCGCATGTCGGTGCTTGCCGGCTTTCTCTTCACGCTGGTGCTCGGCGGCTGGCAGACGCTGCAGGGAGAACTGTCCCCGGCGGCTTATACAGTTCTCGTGTTCCTGACCCAGAGACTTCTGTGGCCCTTCACGGCCTTTGGGGAACTCCTGGATCTTTTTGAACGCTCGATGGCTTCCGCGAAGCGCACCCTGGATTTGATCACCGCACCGGTCGGCATCATCGATCCTCCCCAGACCCAGGCCTTGGGTCGCAGTCGTGGAGCCCTTCGTTTTCAGGCTGTGGACTTCGCCTATGCGGATGCCCCTCCCCTCTTGAAAAATTTCAATCTGGATATTCAACCCGGGGAATTTATCGGCCTCGTGGGACCGACCGGCGCGGGAAAGAGCACGATCATCAAACTGCTGCTTCGCTTCTATGATCCGACCCGCGGCCAGGTTTTAATTGATGACATTCCTTTGACCCAGCTTTCCCAAAAGGAACTGCGGCGGAACATTGGCTATGTGGGGCAGGATGTGTTTCTGCTCGATACCAGCATTCGCCAGAATCTGAAAATGGGCAAACCCGAACTCCCTGATGAACGCCTCTGGGAAGCGCTGGATATCGCAGCCGCCCGGGATTTCGTTGCGCAGATGCCGGAGGGTCTGGACACTTCGATCGGCGAACGCGGCCAACGTTTGTCCGGTGGACAAAGGCAGCGACTTACCATTGCGCGCGGGATACTCGGCGATCCGCCGATTCTGATTTTCGATGAAGCCACCTCCGCGGTCGATAATGAAACCGAGGAAGTGATTCAAAGATCCCTTCAAAAGCTGGCCCATCAAAGAACCCTGATCGTGATCGCTCATCGCCTTTCGACCATTCGGCATGCGGATCGGATTCTGGTGCTGGCGGATGGGCAGGTCATGGAGTCGGGTAAGCACGAGGAATTATTGCAAACGAATGGGCTTTATGCCCGTCTTTGGAAGATTCAGACTGGAACCAATACCTAGCGGAAAAAAACCGCGCAAGCTCGACGAGATGGGTTGGGGCTCTTGGACCTTACTCAGGATCGCCATAAAATGGACGTTGTCGTAATTGTTCGTCAAACCAGTTGGGTTCAACGGTAAAAACATCCTTATGGATCACGTTGTCATCATCACGGTCGAGGTGCACGCCATGGAACTCATCAAGGAAAAAGTACTGCGACGGCGATAGAAAGAAGCGTTCACCGTCCGCGTCGACAACGGATCCTTCTTTGCTTTCAAAATTCACGGTCGAGGATTCGATAGGCATTAGACTGCCGTCAAATGGTATCCATTCAAAATAAGCGAACGCATTGTCATTGCTATTCCATCTTTTCAGCACAAGACTTTTAGCGCCTCCTACCACATCATACCCGTCTGGCAAAATCAGTGGCGGCAGATTTTTCTGGCTACTGATGTCAATACGTTCCACCAAACCTCGGTTATCATAATAAAGAACGTGATCTTTCACGAAGATCGCATCCAGATGCAATGGGTTCACAGGCATGGTCTTTTTGAGCATAAAGTTTGTGTCATAAATGTCGATCACGTATTGCAACCCATCGTCCTCGCGCTTGAAGACCGGCAAAGGATAATTCGGAACGCGGATGATTTCACCCGGAAAGGTTTGGTTGAGAAGTTCCCAGCCATGGGCAGTTTTCCGGAGCACTGCGGAATGATCCCCACCCTCGATAATTACAGCATGGAACTGGGTCATCTCATAGGCTGCATATGGCTGCGTCGATGTACTGCCAGCTTTGTGCAACTCACCCGTCTTCAGCATCCAAAGATACAAGGAACCATCCTTGCCCATTAGCAGAACAGTGTCGTTGTCAAGTTCCAGCAAATCGTAAATATCCACTGGGCTTTCGATCTGTCGTTCATCATCATCCTTGTCCGACTGCCAAATCGTAATTCTGGATTCCTGATTGAAGGAAACGCTTGTCCTTCGCTCGGCATTGTAGCGACAAATTCCTCGACCACACATTTTCTTATGTGGCCAAAGGCTTTGATTGGCACTGTTCAAAGCGTGGGTTTCAAGCCAGCCGCCAAGCGTAGCTACCGTCACGAGACGACCATCGGCCGCAGGCATAATGTCTGATATCACTGATTCCGCCGAAACCTGCCGCAAATAGGGATCCGACCACGGAAATTCCATCGTCAAGCTATCGCCAGACCCCGAGTAGTGTATGGCGCGCAGATCGAACTCCAGGAGGAAACGACCTGCTGCAACATAGACCAAATATGGAATGGTCGGGTGAAAACTCAGAATCGCCGCCAAGCTATTTTCGGTCGCATCGGCACTGATGGATTGGCCCAGAGGTTTCATGTTTGGATAACGCATGTCATAAATCTTGAGTTCATGCTGCAGACCATTGCGAACGATCGTCACACGATAGGGATAGTCCTGATCTTGCGACTCGACCGTTTTAAGGTTTCCAACGCCGGCAGGTCTGGAGCCAGGTCCATTGGGCATTTTTTCTCGCGAAACCAAGGTCAGTTGGGATACGGTAGCGAAGTTGCCGAGCAGTTTCCAATAGACCTCATTAATCTCAGCCTTAAGAGTCAGTTTCTTAGCCAGGTTCACCAGCTTTTGATAAGTTTTGAAAGCTCTATACTGTTGTGTAGTGGTCGCAGTTAAACGCTGGAATTCCTTGCTAAGCAGTTTTATTTGTTCAATCGTGTCCCGGTGGAATACCGCAATCACTTGCTGCCTGATGTTGCTGGTGTTGCCGGCCTGATCTTTTGCAAAATATTGAAGATCCCATACGCTGTCTTCTGGTACAACATAGGATGACGCTGGCAGGAATTCTGATTCCTGACAGCCTGCAGTTGCGTTGTCTTCATTTTCACGCTTTCTGGCGCATACATAGAGCTGGGCAGGTGAGGCATCATCCAACGGAAATTCCAGCACTTGGCCCGGTCTCACTTCGACCACCCCTTCCCTGGAAGCTGCCAACTGAGGCGGGCTCCTGTCGACAGTCAGCTCACACGTAATTCCAGGTTCCAGGGAATCAGGCTCAAACGCATCGAAATTCTCTAAGGACAGCCGATATTTTCCTTCGTCAAGCAGTAGCGGCAAAGCCAGCGTCTCTTCACTCAGAATAGCAACCTTCCTACTTATTATCTGGTTCTCTTTATTGAAGAGAGTGACCCTCGCCGACGGCAGGTGCGCCCGTAACGAATCTGCACTCAAAGTCCTGAGAACAACCTGGCTCTGAATTGCTCCGTTATCCGGACACTTGAGGCGCCGCGTTTTCTGGACCAAGTGATCACTGCTGGAAAGAGAATGGAAAGATAACCCCCGAATGAGATTTTCCGTGAGAATGCTCAGACCCTGGTCGTGATTTTCTTTCTCTCTGATATAGAGGGTGCCATCCATTTCAGGGGGCACGAGCAGACAGTTTTTGGCGGTCGGCTGGATTTTACTTTGAACGCCATCATGGGCCATGAAAACAGCATCCAGATCGCTGTCACCTTCAATCTTGATAAGTCGATCATGGGCTTCGCTTTTAACGCCGCAGGTCACCTGAGAGTCGTCTACGACATTGTCGAGTCTTTGACAACCTAGACCCAAGAAAAGCAGACTAAGGATCGAAAAATATTGAATCATCATATATAGCTCTCTTTGACATGCCCGGAATGGGTATAGGACAGCAGCCCTCATTTGTCAATCCGGCCGAATATCCAGGCAAGCATAGACCTCAATATGCCGCAATTATTGAATTTGAGTCACCGTAGTGAAAGTAATTAGGGTTCATCCAACCATTGATAGTGCTAAAGTACCGCCAACTAATGGCAGTGGAAGCTCAACACCTGCCATACCTTGAACCTTCTGGCCACTCAGGTTGTACAGGCGGAACAGAGTAAGTTTGCAGTGGAAAAGCGGACCTTCTGAAAGCGGAAAATTTCGAGGATCAAACCGGCCAACAGAACGCGAACAAACCCATCGGCATGACCGACTTTTCCGAGAGGATGGATGTCATCGATAAGACCGGGCAGGCCAACGCCGCGGCTTCCAAACAGGTGGCTTGGCATCACCTCGCATGTGAAGGCGGAAAATGAAAGAATTCAGGAATTGACCGGGACCATGAACCAGCTAATGGCCGCCTGACAAAAAACAAAAAGGCTGGTGCTTCACAACACCAGCCCCACCCTTGATTCTGTCATTCCAGTCTTATTTGAGAGTTTGCGACAAATCTGAACTCTGATCACGCTTGCCGAAGGTCAGAGTCTTCAAGCCGACTGCAGCGCCCTTGGAATCGCGGGAAATCAGGGTATACATCTCCCCTTCCTTCACCTTCACGGTTCCGGCTGCTTGATAGAATTTCTTCGTTTCGCTGGCGGTCAGGCCTGTGATTGAAGTAGAGGTGAACTCGACCGTATTCGCATCGGCCGGGCAGCTAGTCACCTTGCCAGGACAGAAGACGATCGAAGCAGCGCCGAAGGACGAGGCGAGCAGATTGAGTGTCCCGTCACCGTTATCCACATCCACGCGAACCTTCAAACCCTGATCCTGGTCCACACACGAGGGACCTTCCAGGGTGGCCGCACCGATCAGACGATGCTTGCCGAAGGCCTTGTTGATCGCGCAATAGTGAGGCGATGGCGTCGCTGGGTTGTTATCGTCATCATCAAGGCGCAACACAGAAGCATAGGAATCAATATAGCGATCCGTCACCAAAAGGTGCTTGAAGAAAAAGTTGGCCGTGCGCGTCGTTCCTTCTTCAGGTCCGTAGAGGGCGACCAGGTTTCTGCGCAGATCCCAGAATGTCCCGCCAATGATCTGCCCCTGGGAATGCACGGCGGCTTCCGTGGCGTTGGCAGGTGGATAAACCCGAATGGGTTCTTCGGGCGTCCCCGCGGGATCCACCGTACGCACCTTGCTGTCGGGATTATTCAGCGTGAAACCACGTCCCACGACGGGATCACCCATCGCCAGCGTCGCCGTGATATCACCGATACCCTCCGAAAAAGCGCCATCCGTAATGGTGTTCTTGACAACACCGACATCAAAGTCGAGCGCATGCCCCCACTCGTGGTACATAACGTCCTTGATCAGGGCCGTGTTCGGACACGTTACGCCCCCTACCGCCCCCTGGGCATAGAAGTTCAGCGAACCTGCCGAAAAAAATGCATTACAAAACGGAACTTCCCCCCCATCAATCATATTGACTTTGACCAGGATACCAGTCGCCAGAATGGGTGCCTGCTGCGGTGTAAGGAAACGCCCCACCCAGTCATTCACCTCCAGAAGCGCAGCATAAGCATTCAACGCCGCTGCATCGACATTCGGACTTGGTGCAACCTTGGTGACACCATTGGCGGCAAAGGTCACAGGGAAGGAATAGGGAGTCAAATTTTGCTGATTCCCGGTGAGACTCACCACGGGACCTTTGGCGCTTGTCAGGGTTACGGTGGCCTGAGTCGCGTTGGTGTCGAACGTACCGTTGGCGTCCGCAGTCAGAGTATCAACCTGGACTCCCGACATCGGGCCAACCACGACCTCTTTGGTGATATAACTGTTCTTAAAAGTCTCCATCGTCAGCTGCTGCTTCGCGTGATAGCGATTGCCTTCAGCAGCCAGGATGGTTTGCGTATCGTTATCGAGAATGATTTTGTAACTTTCATCCTGCGCATGGTCCGCCAGCTCAAATTCCGTTGCCTGGCGGAATTCATAGCGACCATCCGCGCCCAGCTGGGGATAGATAAGAGATTTCTGCCAGACAGGCTCCAGCGAAGGAATGCCTGTCGCATCCACAGCCGCCTGCGCGCTTACAGAGTCCGTCGCAGAACTGCCCAGAGCGATGGGACCATAGCTGTTGTTCTGGACCTCACGCAGACGATAACCGTCGGCTCCGCGCACAAAGATAAATTGCACGAAGGCACCGCGGACTTCACGGCCTTCAAATTGCCGTTGGAACGTCACGTAAATTTGATCCGGGAAGGGTTCGTAAAGCGTATTATTGAAATGGGCGAGCTCGCTCACATCCAGACCAAGCTCAGCCTTGTGGCTGGCGATATATTGGGTGCTCCAATCGACGAGCGAAGTCTCAGAAGGGATCAGACTCTGCTGAGTCGTATCGAAAAGCGCGGATTGCCAGATATCAGCCGCCGGATCCATGGCGAGGCTGAACACGCTGCTATCCTGCCCGGTAAGATTCAAGGATGAACCCGGACGGGGTATGGCCGGATGGTTGAAACCATAGCCGATCCGCACCTGGGCACTGAATTCCTCGCTGCCACGTTCGGCGTGACCCCACGTTGTCACGGACGAGCGCTGCTCAGCACAGGCAAAGGCCAAGAGAGAGATTACGATCGAAGCGTGGATATGATATTTCACCTTGTTCCCCTGCAGTGATTTCGTGTGCCCCACGATCCAAAATCAATCGGGTACCTAATTGGTCACCTCTGTAATATTCCACTCACAGCTGCCCTCGTTGACAGTCCCCGCCCAGGGAGCACGAAGGATCAAACAATCATCAATCACCACGCTGCCACCAGATTGCACACTGGTGTTGGCGCGTTTGGCCACAAATTTAATGGAATCATTCTGAAGGATTTCCACCTTCATGACGCCTGCGGTGCCGGCTGGGAGCTTAATCCCCTTGAGTTCGGACTGGGTCCCGGTTGGCGTAAAGGGCTGGGTTGCGGACTGGTCATTGTAGGTGACTTTGGCCGTCAAATTCCCACCTAAGACGGCCAATTTGGTATTGGCAATGACGACGGAAACATCGACCAAAGGCACATTGGAATTGATGGCCGAGCCAGGGCCGGTCGTGGTCTTGCCAAACCGGCCACCAGACGGCTTGTATTGAGTACAGGACGCTACAATCAAGGTGGACACCATGAAAATATGGTGCATCCGAAGAAACCCAATACGCATGCGTTGACCTCCCCCCACTGGAGTCAAATTCATGACAGACGCAAAATTCCGTAGATGCATTATCGGCAAAAACCTTCGAATCTTGAGATGGCTCTGAAGCGCCCTGAATTTCCCTGCCATTATGGGTGGATGGGACAGCCGGAGGTCTTGCCTTTTAACGCCCGTCGCCGCATATTGGGGGTTCTTTACCGCCTGTCCTGGAAGTCAGAAGAAAGGATACTTATATGGCGAATATTCGCAGTACAACCCCTCCTCCACGCAACGAACCGGTGCTGAGTTATGCACCAGGCACCGCGGAGCGCACGACGCTGATCAGCGAGCTGAAGCGACAGGCTGCGACCGAAGAGAAAATTCCTCTGGTCATCGGTACGAACAAGGTGATGAACACCAAGGCCGAACACGCTGTCGTGAGTCCGCACAAGCACGCGCACCGCCTGGCCACCTATAGCGCCGCCTCCGCCGATGAGGTGCAGGCCGCCATTCAATCGAATCTCGAAGCCCGCAAGGAATGGGCGGCTTTGAACTGGGAGGACCGCGCGGCGGTCTTTTTGAAAGCGGCGGAACTCCTTGCCGGCAAATATCGCCCCATCATCAACGCTGCCACCATGCTGGGTCAGAGCAAGACCTCGCACCAGGCCGAGATCGATGCGACCTGCGAACTGATCGACTTTTTCCGTTTCAACGTGCATTTCGCGGAACGCATCTACAGTGAGCAGCCGCAGTCCGCTCCCGGCATGTGGAACCGCAGCGAAGCCCGCGGCCTCGAAGGCTTCGTCTATGCCGTCTGTCCGTTTAACTTCACCTCGATCGCCGTGAATCTGCCCACCGCGCCCGCGCTGATGGGCTGCTCGGTTCTGTGGAAGCCGGCCCCAACCTCGCTGCTTTCCGCCTGGGTCGGCATGCAGGTGCTCGAAGAGGCTGGTCTGCCTCCCGGAGTCATCAACCTCGTCGTGGGCGATCCGGCCGTGATCAGTTCGGTGGCCCTGGCTCATCCGGACCTGGCCGGTATTCACTTCACAGGATCCACGGGTGTGTTCAACATGCTGTGGAAAACCGTGGGTCAGAATATCGATCGTTATAAGACCTATCCGCGTCTCGTCGGCGAAACCGGTGGCAAGGATTTCATCTTTGCCCATCCGAGTGCCGGCGTTGAGGAACTCGTGACCGGACTCATCCGCGGCGCTTTTGAATTTCAGGGACAGAAATGCTCCGCTGCCTCCCGTGCCTATATTCCGAAGAGCCTCTGGCCTGCGGTCAAGGAAGGGCTGGTGCAGACCGCGGAACAAATCAAGGTGGGTGACCCGACTGACTTCAGCAACTTCATGGGCGCTGTGATCGATCAAAAGGCCTTTAACAAAATCAAAGGCTATATCGATGATGCCAAACAATCGAAGGATGCCCGCATCATCTTTGGTGGCGACTGTGATGCCAGCGTTGGTTACTTCATCCAGCCGACCATCATCGAAGCCCTGGATCCGCACTACCGCAGCATGAAGGAGGAGATCTTCGGACCGGTCCTGACTGTTTATGTGTATGATGATGCGAAGATTGATGAGGCGTTGACGCTCTGTGACACGAGTTCCCCGTATGCCCTGACCGGGGCGATCTTTGCGAAGGATCGCCGCGTGATTGCGCAGTTGACCCGTGCTCTTGAACACAGCGCCGGCAACTTCTATATCAACGATAAACCCACCGGCGCCGTGGTGGGCCAGCAGCCCTTCGGCGGCGGTCGTGCGTCGGGAACCAACGATAAGGCCGGCAGCATCTGGAACCTCCTGCGCTGGTGCTCGCATCGCACCATCAAGGAGACCTTTCACCCGATCACCGACTTCCGTTATCCCTATATGCAGAGCTGAGGGAGCGTCCGGCTTTGCGAACCCAGCCGACGCTGTCCTTGACAGTCGTCGGGTTCTATGTTTCGATGGCGACAAGTTTCTGTTGGTTCAATTGCATTTGCCTAAGGAGTGAAAAATGGCCGTACTCGTCAACAAACCGGCTCCCGATTTCACCGCACCAGCTGTTGTGAATAAAGAGTTCCAGGACATCAGTCTGTCCAGCTTTCGCGGCAAGAAAAATGTCGTTCTTTTCTTTTACCCACTGGACTTCACCTTTGTGTGTCCAACGGAGCTCCATGCATTCCAAGAGAAATTGAACGAGTTTAAATCCAAGAATACGGAAGTCCTGGCCTGCTCGGTGGATAGTAAATTCTCTCACCTGGCCTGGTTGAATACCCCGCATGAAGACGGCGGTATCGAAGGCGTGACCTACCCTGTGATCTCGGACATTCATAAGACCATCACCCGCGACTACGACGTTCTTCATGAAGACGGCGTGGCTCTGCGCGCCACCTTCCTGATCGACAAGAAGGGCATCGTGCGTCAGCAGACCGTCAATGACCTTCCGCTCGGCCGGAACATTGATGAAATGCTGCGCCTCGTCGATGCGCTCGCGTTCCACGAAAAGCATGGTGACGTTTGCCCAGCCAACTGGACTGAAGGCAAGAAGACCATGCGTGCTGACCAGCAAGGCCTGAAGGAATACTTCGGCAGCTGATCGATCCTGAACGGTCATCCGGAAGGGCGGTTCCTTGGGGAACCGCCCTTTGTTCTTCCCCCGCACACGCAACTTCAATTTATCTCACCCTTCCATTTCGTCTGAAAACCTTGTCCCGCAAGCCTTTTTGTGCTAACCGTCTTTTGCTAAACACCAAAAGGCAGAGGTAAACCATGTCAAATCCTGGAAGCGCAAGGTTACGAGTTTTGCTCGTCTTTCTTATAGGGCTCGGAGGCCTGCTGGGCTGCCATTCCAAATCCAGCTCATCACCGCCGCCGGCTGCACCTGTTCCTGATCAACCGATTCAGCCGCAGGATCCCGACCAGCCGCCTCCGCCCAGCGATATTCCAGACAACCCCGCCCCTTTGCCAGACGCTTTGACATGCCCCCAGCCCCTTGAAGTCACATCAGCCCCGACCACCTGCGTCCAGACCGAAGCCGGTTCCAGCGATTGGACCTATATCGAAGGCACCGTCCTGACCTTTGAGCAGCCCGTGATTGGGGGCGGTATACTTTATAACGGTCAGGGTGTCCTGACCTGTACCGGCTGCGGCTGTCGGGAGGAAGCGATCGCCCGTCAGGCCAAACGTCTCTCGTGCCCTGATGCCGTGATTTCCCCGGCGCTGATCAACGCGCATGATCACCTGGGCTGGGCCGCCGCCAAACCCGGCGACTGGGGTCAGGAGCGCTTTGAACACCGCAATGACTGGCGTGGCGGCAAGCGGGAGCATGACAAGATCCGGGTGCCCAAATCCGGTGATGATGTGGCCAACGCCCTGGGCGAAATCCGTCAGTTGATGATCGGCACGGCATCGATCGCCGGTTCCTCCGCAGTGGCCGGATTTCTGCGCAATCTGGATGACAGCCGCTATCTGGAAGGTCTGATCACCGAGCCGGTGTACTACAACACCTTTCCTTTGGAAAACAGCAGTGACTATGATTTCCGCGTCGGTGACTGTGCGTATGCAAGGCAGAAATATATTCCGGATATGGCCTATGGTTTGAATCTGATGCATGTCGCCGAAGGAATCGATGATGCAGCACGCAATGAATTCCTTTGTCTCAGCAGCGCGGAACAAGGTGGCTTTGATGTCACTGCACCCAACAATTCCTATGTGCATGCGATCGGTCTTCTGACACCGGATGCGCAAAAAATGGCCGCGCGTGGCACCGCGGTGGTGTGGTCACCGCGTTCGAATGTTTCCCTTTATGGCAACACCGCGCCGGTGACTCTTTATCGGCAGCTTGGCATTAACATCGCCCTGGGTACCGACTGGACGCCCTCGGGATCGGCCCACCTCAATCGGGAAATTCAATGCGCTGCGCAATTGAATGCGAAATACTATGACTATGCCTTCTCCGATCGCGATCTCTGGCTGATGGTGACCGCTCAGGCCGCCTCGGCTTTGAAAGCGGAACAGCGTCTCGGTCGCCTGGTTCCCGGTTTGATAGCGGACGTGGCCATATATCGTTCCCAGGACGCGCGCAATCCGTATCAGGCGGTTTTCCAGGCTGAGGCTCGCGACACCGCGCTGGTGATTCGCGGCGGCCAGGTGCTTTATGGAGATGCGGCTTTGCTGGATAGCATGCAAGCGAGCTGCCAGGAGATCGATGTCTGCGGCACGCCCAAAAAGCTTTGTTATGAAAATCAATCCGCCGCTCTGAAAGCTGCCGGCATTGCCGACTTTGCGGCCTTCCAGGAGGCGGTGAAGAACGACTATCCACTCTTTTTCTGTGAAAAGCCCGCCGAGGAGCCGGTTTGCGAACCTGTGCGCGCCGGATCCTATGAAGGCCCGAAGGAAGAGGATGGCGATGGGGATGGTGTTCTGAATCCTGCGGACAACTGCCCCAAGGTCTTCAATCCAATTCGCCCGGTGGATCATGGTCTTCAGGCGGACTTTGATCAGGATGGCCACGGCGACAGCTGTGACGTCTGTCCCGCCGGTGATGGCGAGGCTCTGTGTGCGCAGGCACGTGCCGAGGATCGGGATCATGATGAGGTTCCGGATTATCGCGACAACTGTCCTTTGTTAAAAAACGCCGACCAGCTGGATTTTGATCAGGATGGTCGGGGCGATCTCTGTGATCCTTGCGCGAGTCTCAGCAACCCCGACCTTCAGTCCTGCCCGGTGCAGGCGATCCAGCAGCTGAAATTTCCGGTGAGTGGTCTCGAGGGTATTAAACTGAAGGCCAAGGTTCATCTGAGTGGCCTTGTCACCGCCGTGGCTTCCACCGGCTTTTATCTGCAGGATGGTGAGTCCACGAAGCCGTCCGGCATTTTCGTGTATCAACCCAAAGGTCAAAAGCCACAGTTGGGTCAAACCATTCGCATAACAGCCACCTATGATGTCTATAGGGATCAGTATCAGCTGCAGGACCTGACGGCCATGGAAACGATTGCGGAAGGACAAACCCTGCCCCTCCATTCCTTGACAGCGGCTCATTGGAATGATCCGGCTGCCCTTGAATCCCTGGAAGGTGTGCTCGTGCGCACGGCCGTCTCCGGCCTTGTCTCGTGGCCGAGCGATGCGAATGATAGCGCCGCCTTCTATATTGATCAGACGATCGCAGTGGGCCAATATCTCGCGACTTATCCCAAACCTTTGCGCGGCTCCACGGTGTTCGTCAGTGGAATCCTCCGTAAGTTCTCCGGTCGTTTTTATCTGGAACCGCGCGGCCCCGAGGATATCGAGATGAAGGACCCGGGGCAGCCTGTCCTCCTGGGCTTCAGCCAGAAGCATGCCTTCAGTGAAGAGGGTTATGAAGGACTCGTGACACCGGCCCTGCACTTGACCATCGATCGTCCGGCACCCGAGGATTTGGAAATCACGCTCACCAGCCAGGCTCCGGAAAAACTGCGAGTCCCGGCCCGTGTGATCCTGCCGCAAGGCGCCAGCACCGTGACTGTGCCCGCCTTTCAAGGTCTTCTTGCGAACCCCGACGCTGTTCCGGTGATCGCCCGTCTGCGGGATATTGAAGTGCAGACCACGGTTACAGTTCTGAAGAATCCGAAGCCCCAGTTTCTTGCCTTGGAAAAGGATCAGCTGCGGGCCGGTGTCGGCGCCACCAGCGTCATCACCTTGCGCACGGATCTGCCGGCTTCGTTCCTTGGGACCGGGGAAGCGATTGAGCTCACCTTCGACGCCGGCATGATCGAGGTTCTCACCGAGCCACGGCTCGCCGCCGGGCAGCAGGAGATCAGCCTGAGTTTGCGCGGTCTCGCACCGGGCAGCACCACGGTCAGGGCCCGCCTTCCAGGATCGGAAGTCAGCTGGACGATGATCCTGATCGCTCAGGATATCAGTCTGACCGAAGTCTTCTTCGACCCCAGCGGGGATGATGTTGGCTTGGAATGGATTGAGATCATGAACACCAGCGGGCGCGATCTCGATCTTGCCGAATATGCGATCGGCGCCGGTGGGCAAAACTATGCGAACCTTCGTTATCAATTGAAAGGCATTTTACCGGCGGGCGGCTGTGTGGTGATCGGCGGACCGAAAAGCACCGCCCAGAACTTCAGCCCGAATTTCTTCCAGGCGGAAAGCTTCCCAGGCGGCCTGCAGAACGGTGGAACAGCCGCCGATGCGATCGGTCTCTTTGCGATGAAGGCCACGGCGATCACAGGCGACGTCTTGCCGATCGATGCGGTGATCTACGGCGGACCGGAGAACAGGGCCGGCTTCAAAGGCCCTGACGGGACCGTGAGCGCCGTGCATCTGCCGCTCGTGACGAGTGGTCAATCCATGGAAAAAGTGGATGGCGTTTGGAAATTACAGAGCAGGCCCACACCGGGGACCTGCCTGTAACAGGCTATAAGCTGGGATTGGAAGAATCTTCTGAGGCCAGCGCCTTTTTCAGGCTGAAATTCAGACGCAGCTTCTGCTCGTTGTCGGCTGACGCGGCATCCTTGCCAGCCGGCAGTGGGCGGAAGCTCCAACGCGAGACCGCGCGTTTCGCGGCCTTATCGAAAACCATCGGTGGAACGGATTCCACGACCTTCAGATTCTGCACCGAACCATCGCTGCCCACCTGAAAGCTGAGAACAACAAAACCCTCCAGCTGTTGTTCTGCGGCTTCCGTCGGATACTGCGGCATGAATTTAATCCGCGGTTCCTTGGGATCGATCCCACCGGCAAGCGGCGGCACGTCCACCAAAAGCTCGGTGACGGCGCGAGAGCCGGCGCGACTTTTGACCTTCGAACTTCCCAACGATGAGGCTCGGGCTTCCTTGATCTGCATGAGATGCTGCACGGGCAGACTGATCACAAGCGTCACAACGAATCCCACGAGACCGCTCACGACGTATCTCATGATTCCTTCCCCCGAGGACTTGCATCCCCGCAAAGCGGATATTAATGGATTCCTGGATCACTTCGTCATCAGGGCAGGATTGCTTCCTAACATGGCTGTCTCCTCTAACATCCTGATCCCTCGACAATCCCCTTTCCAGGGAAACTGTGCAGGCATCGTGTCGGCAAAATCTGCCGATTCTTGAGAGGTTCCCGCGTTATTTTTGGCAACCACGACCTCCTGCCTTTCTTTGGTTCATCGTTTCCACGAGTTGAAATTCTTACCGAAAGTCCGAAACTTATACTATTTTGGCTAATTTCACCGTTTGCGGGTTTTCGCGTATAATGGGCGAGGTATTTTATTCGAAAGCGGGGGACACAGCATGATCAAAATTCTGCTTTGCGATGATGACCAGGAGAGTGCAGCGGTCCTGGAATCGCTCTTGAAAAAACGTGGCCTGCAGGTCATTCGACCCGGGCAATTCTTACAGCTCGAAATACTTCTCGACCAGGCGCGACCGGATCTTCTGCTGCTCGATATGTGTCTGCCGGATGTGTCGGCTGGGTCCGTAATTGAACACGCGCGATCCCGGGGAATTCCGGTGCTGGCTTTTTCAGGAATGTCGAGCTGGAGGCAGGAGGCTCTGGACGCCGGGTGTATCGCTTTTTTGGAAAAGCCGTTCAGCGTCCGTCAGGTTTTGGAATTCGTCGATCGTCACGTTAAGGCATCATAGTCGGGCCAGAGTATCCAGCGGGATCACCCGCACATTTTCATGACGCTCGCCAAAGAAGGCCCACCAGAACATGCGGTTCAAAAGAATGGCATCGCCATAGGTCAAGGGCTGCTTGACGGCACTGATCTCGCGCAAGGCATCCTTGAGCTGCCGATAGACGCGAATATTCAAATCGTTCTTTTTCAAACCCTGCACAAGGTCGCCCTGCACGCTGAACTCCGACTGCAGGCGGCCCACCGCCACACAGTAAAGATGCCAGCGATCCTCCTCCACAGCTACGGCCACGATTCCGGAACAGATGCTGGCGCCATGGAGATCTTCAGGAATGGCAATCTCGTTCAGCTGATCGCGGATCCTTTGCAGGTGGCGAGACTTTTCCTCGAAACGGGGGAAGAAGGAGAGGAACTTTTCCTTCAGCGTTGGCACCAGCCTTTTGCGCCGGAAGAAGGTATCAAGTATCGGCCATTCCTCGGGCAGGATCTGCAGACCTTTTTTCGCCGGCTTTCGCCCCAGGATGCGTGCGATGTGATCGAGCAGCGTCGTGATATCCTTGCCGCCGCGAATCGGACCGAGGAAGCTCACCACATCGGCCACCAAAGGTCCTGTCGTCAAGCGATAGGCATCCTCGTCCTTGCAGATGTAGATGAAATTCGCGGTGCGCTGATGCCAGTTGGCAGGATCAAAGCGAATGCGATGCCGCACGAGGCTCTGCGCTTCCAGGAGCGCGGCCGCGAAGGCGGTTGGCGTCTCCTCGATGCGGATGTCGGAACTCGACAGCACCGCACGCAGAAGCTGCTTCGGCAGCGCGTTCAATTTCTGCAGGCGCTTCACTTCCCGGGCAATGCTATGGGCACTCGAAAGGAAGGTGACATGCCCGCTGAAGTCGTAAAGATAAAACACACCCTCGGTATCCGGCAGATGCGCGAGAGCCTCGGGCTTGACGCCCCAGCCCAGCCTTGTGCCGGATTCAAAGTCCCCCTGGAAGCGGATCGCATCCGCAATGGATTTGATGCCCTTGTCTTCCAGTTTTTGCAGAAGGACCTTGAACAGTTCGAGCGTGAGATAGGTGTCCGCTTCCGCCCGGTGCAGCTGCGCATCAGTCGGCAGCTTGAAGAAGTCACCCAGGCCCCGCAATGATTTATCCGGGGCATTCGGCGCCATCTTCTCGACGAGCAGATGCGTGCACATGAAGTAATTCGTGACCTCATGCTGGCATTCATGCTGAGCGAAATAGCGAATGAATTTCATATCCCCAATGGTGTTATGCGCCACCAGGATATCATCGGCGATGAAGCGGATGAATTCCGGCATGATCGCCTTGATCGGAGGCGCATCGCGGACCATCTTGTTGGTGATACCGGTCATCCGCCTTACGATCGGAGGAATCGAAACGCCGGGATTGACCATGCTATAAAACGTATCGATGATCTCGCCCTTGTGATAGCGCAGGGCGAAAATTTCCGTGATGCCGTTTTTCTCAGGATTGCCGCCGGTCGTTTCTATATCAAAGACGATATAGGTGCCTTCGCCAAGACTGGCATTCAAATGCCGCGTCTTCCCCTTGGCGGGGATCTCCCTGTTGGGTTTCCCGGACCTTTGGCCATGATTCGAGGTCGGGTGGCTCTCAGCCGAACCTGAATCGGACTTCGAGGAAGAACCCGCATTGGGTTTCGGCTGAATAAAAGTCATAAGGTCCCATGCTCAGCAATTCGATTCACAACCAATAGGAGGGCGTTGAAAAGGCCCCTCATTCTGCGTTGCTTCAGTCGGCACCGCTCCTCATGTACCAGTGTACACTCCGGTGCTCGCCTCTCTCGCGCCTGGTCTGAGAGGCCTTTTCAACGCCTCCATGTCGCCGTCTTGATCTTTTATGAAGAAGGCTACGACTGAATGATAGGCAGGCGCACCTGTCCTCATCGACTGGGCGAGACTTTTGTATGTAACAGAAAATGAGGAAAGAAGCAGTAAAGAAAAGCAGTTAGCGGGAATACCTGGCACTTTTTTTGAGACGAAGCGACTGCCACGCACAAGAGACCATGCCGGACATGCAGCATTTTGCGCTGAATGCAGACTTGCTAGTATGGAAAAGCAGCAATTTCCGTTTTAACGCGTCCCGTACAAAGGACAGAACTCGTCCGCACTGGCATCAGCCAGTCTGTCATATATGCGTTGTGAGGTTCCATGGAAACGAAAAAACATTGGATTATCGTCCGTGCCGGGATTTGGGTCGCCGGCATGACTGTCGCTATGCTGGCCTCCCTGGTGCACTCACGCCCCCGTGCTGGCACGACTGGCCGCCACCGTGGATGAGCGTCCCAAAAGATCGAGTCCCAGCGCCACGAGACAGATCACAGTGGCTCCGATATAGGCGGCACCGGGAAAAAAGATCGGGGACTCGGGAGCTGTGAACCGCACAAAAAGTTCGGTATAGGCGAAAGGAGCTATGATGCTCGCCAGACTGCCGAGCGAAACGAGGCTGCCCTGCAGTTCCCCCTGTTCATTCATCGGCACGCCTTTGGTGATGATGGACTGCAGAGCGGGCATCGCGATTCCGGAGAGGCATGAGGCCGCGGTGATTGCATAGATCATCCAGCCCTGGGTGGCCAGCGCATAGGCGGCAAACGCGAGCGCATACAGGAACAGCCCAATCGTCAGAGAGCGGGGTTCTCCCAGCTTCGGAATCACATAACGGGGCAGAACACCCTGCGCGACCGCAAAGACCACGCCCACAAAGGACAGCGAGACGCCGACCTCCCAGGCCGTCCAGCCGAATTTCAGCTGCGTATAAAGCGTCCAGTTCACTGGATGCACCTGGCCGGCGATGAAGACGACAAAGTAGATCCAGAGCAACACGAGAATCGGCGAAGGTCGTAGAATTTTGACCAGTGCTGCAAAGGGATTGATCCGACGCCACTCCAGTCGTCGCCGCATGGACTCCGGCAGGGATTCGGGCAGCACAAAAATCCCAAACAGAAAGTTGGCCAGATTCAGCACAGCCGCCGCCACAAACGGAGCCGTGGGTCCCAATGAACCGATGGCACCACCGATCATGGGTCCTGTGATAAAGCCGAGCCCCCACGCGGCCCCGATCATTCCAAAGTTGGCGGAACGGTTGTTGTCATCGCTGATATCCGCCATGTAGGAGCTGGCGACGGTCATGCTCGCGCCGGTCAGGCCCGAGATGATGCGGCCGATAAAGAGCAGCACGAGATTCGGGGCAAAGGCCATGATCAGGTAATCCAGCCCGGCTCCCAGCAGCGAGATCAAAAGAATGCGCCGCCTTCCAAAACGATCTGAAAGAGCCCCCAGCACCGGAGCGGCAACGAATTGCATCAGGGCATAAACGCCGATAAAAAGCCCGTAATAGCGGCTCACGTCGGTGGCATCGGTACTGAAACGCCGGAAGATATCCGGCATCACCGGGATCAGAATACCGATGCCCATGGCATCGAGCAAAATCGTAAAGAAGATAAAACGGACGCGAGCCTGGCTGGAGGTCGAGGTCATGGACGTTCCTATGACGAGAGAAATGTTACCAAGCCTTCACTGTAACATTCCCCCTGGGACGACTCAACCGGGACGTAGACGCAGCAGCACCTGACGGAAGAGCGGTTTAGGAACCAAACGCAGAAGCTGCACGATCACGGCGAGTGAGGACGGAAAATGCACCGTGGCCTTGCGGGCTTCAATCCCACGCATCATGATGCGAACAGCGTCCGGGGCATCGAGCAGAAACGGCATTTTGAATTTATTCTTTTGCGTCATCGGCGTGCGCACAAAACCGGGGCAGATGGTGGTCACGGGAATTTTCAAAGGCATGAGTTCGATGCGCAGCCCTTCCAGATAGCTCGAAACCGCCGCCTTGCTCGAACAGTAGACCGTGGAGCGTGGGAAGGACAGATAAGCCGCCAGGCTGGAAACCCCAACGATATGCCCGCGCTTCCGTTCCATAAAATAAGGCAGGACCGCGGCCACGGTCTGCATCAGGCCGATCACATTCACTTCATAAACCAGACGCGCTTCCGCCACATTAAAGCGCTTGAGCGGAGCATCCAGCGAGACCCCGGCATTGGCGATCAGAAGATCAATGGGTCCCAGCTCCTTTTCCGTGCGATCGACCGCCCCCTTGATGTCCTCCCACCGGCTGACATCCGCAGCGATCACCAGCACCCGGCGGCCCAGGGGGTCGAGTTCCTTTTTGAGAGCTTCAAGCAGAGCGAAGCGCCGGGCGACCAGCGCGACATCATAACCCGCCTGCACCAGTTGCCTGGCCAGCTCGTGGCCCAATCCGGTCGAGGCGCCGGTAACAAAGGCTATTTTTGACAAGGTGATGCCCTTTCCTGGAAAAGTTTGGCCTGAGAATGCGGCCTTTTTCCGGGATGCGCAAGACGGCAAATTGATCAGGAGGCTGCGGATACGGCCTGTGCAGGCTGATAGAAAAGCGGCAGCTGAAGAAGGAACTGGCCCCCGGGACCCGGAATGCAGGCAAGGTCGCCTCCATGATGCCGGGCGATGCTGCGGGAACTGGAAAGGCCGAGGCCGGTGCCCTTGCCGATTTCCTTGGTGGTAAAGAAAGGTGCGAAGATGCGCTCGACTTTTTCCTTGGGCACGCCCGGGCCGTTGTCACGAACCAGGACCGAAAACGTTTCGGCCTCGCGACGGAAGCTCACCTGGATCCAGGGATTGGGTCCATCCTTGACGGCATCCATGGCATTCGAGATGAGATTGATCAGGATCTCCAGAATATGTCCCTTCTGCCCATAGATCACCGCATGGTCGAGCCCCTGCTGCAGAATCTCAAAGCGAATGCCGGCATCACGCATATGCTCGCCGAAAAGGTGTTTGACGAAATCCGGAAAGTCCACGAGCTGGATGGATTCATAGGCATCCATGGGACTTTGCGTCAGGGATAGGAGACGCTGCACGATGGTTTTGATGCGTTCGATGGCTTCGAAGGCCTTATGAATGCGTTCGATCCGATCCGGACGATGGCGCAGAAGTTCATCCTGTTCCAAAAGCTGCAGAACGAAATGCACAATGGTGAGGGGATTGTTCACCTCATGGGCCGTGCCCGCGGCGATGCGCCCCAGATCCGCCATGCGCTCGGCATGCACGCGCTCCTCGGTCTTGCGCAGGATCTCGCGATAAAAGAACTCGCTTTGGAAAAAGAGCAGAGTGAAAGGCAGAACCGCCATCAGGAACGCGGCCGTGGTATGGATCACGGCGGAGGTTTCCGCCAGATGCCGCGGCAATGGATAGGCCGCCGGGATCTCATGCACGAGCTGCACAAAGGCAAAGAGCGACAGGGAACCGCAGGCAAAAAGCGACAGCCAGCGCCATTCCCGTCCGGTGAAAAGCACAAAGGGAAAGAAGGTCGCCGGCAGACAGTAGAGCCCGACCATGCCCTCACGTCCAAAGAGATAAACGCCCACGCCGATGCCGCCCCAGGCACACACCATGAAGCCCACACGGGCGAGCAAAAAATGTCCACGATGGCAAAGATACATCATAAAGGGAAAGACGATCAGCCAGGGAATCAGGGAAGGCAGACGATCCAAATAGCCGAAGCCCAGATAAACGAAGAGGACGAGGGAACAGACCGAAACCACCGCCATCACCGTTCCGTTGAAGGCGAGCAGACGCAATTTCAACATCGGATCATCCACCGTGGGATGTCCGATATAGAGGAGATGCTTCAGGGTTTTATTCAATCTTTTGCGCATGACGTCCTGATCAACCGCCCACGCCAAAGGGCGTCCTTTCATCACTTTAGCACAGCAAGGTCGGCAGAATTTCCCGTCATCACAGCTCGCGGTTCGGGTGCAGGATCATGCCGTACATTTCCTAAAGACCTGCTTTTCGGTACAATAGGGGTGACGAAGCTTATTTTGTAAAAAGGAAGCGTTGGTAATGTCGCAAAAACTCGCTGCTCTCTTGATGATCTTCGGAGGATCGACCCTCGCTCTGGCTCAGACGACAGAAACAGCACCGGAAGCTCAGCCGACCCCGGCGGAAGTTCAGCCAACCCCGGCGGACGCTCAAACTCCGGCGGAAGTGGAAGCGGAAATTGAAAGCGACATCGCCAATGCCGAAGATGTTCCCACTTTTCAGTATGCTGTTGAACTGGGTGCGGGCTTTCGCAAGGGCCCGGGTGCGGAACTGCGCTTCAGCTGGTACCGTGATGAGGAACAGACCTACGGTTTAAAAATTGGTCAGTACACCGGCAAGGATATCTCCCATTTTGATGAGCTGGCTCTGACCACCGTCAGCCTGCAAAGCCGCTTCAGTCTGGAAGGTTCCTTCTTTTTGGAAGGCGCACTGGATCTGACCCAGATCAAGGCCACCATTGACGAAGGACAGGCTGTCTCCACCGCCGACTCGGGCACTTACGGTTTCGAAGGCAACGTCAGCCAGGTGTTCCTGCAGATGGGCTTTGGCAATCAATGGCAAAGCGGATCGTGGACTTATGGGGTGGACTGGGTCGATCTCTATATTCCATTCACCGGTTCCTCGTTCAGCACCAGCAGCAGCGGCGATATCCTGGATCGTGAACAACGCGAGCGCCGCAACAAGCGTGATTTCAAAACGGAAGCCTGGGATATCAACTACGGAATCAGCCTTCACGCCGGCATGATGTTCTAAAGCCTCGGGGACCCCGGGTCCCCTCCTCATCCTCCCCTGTCACTTTCGAAGTACTACACGTCACAAATCTGGTCAGCCTTTCGGGTAAGAATCAAGACCCAAACCTGCGCATTCCATTACCTTTCGGGTATGAGTTTGCACGGTTCACATTTTGCTTTCGTATTTCCCCAAACTCAATCCTTCGCAATCCCAAGGAGACGAACCATGAGTCGTCAGTGGCCACAGCATTCTTTGCGTCTTGTTCTGCTCAGCAGCTTCCTCACCCTTTCGTGCAGTCGTCCCATGACCTGTGCCCTTGAGGGTTGTAATTCGGACAACGGCGTGGTGCTGGCCGACGACCTTAAGCCCGGTGAATCGGCTGATGCTCAGGCTCAACAGGATGATCTGAAAACCAAAATCAAGGATATCTATAACCGTCTGGGCGCGACCGAAGCGCTGGCCGCCCTTCTGCGGGAAGCGGTGAACCTGCACGAATCCCGCCTCAAGACCCTGGAAAATCAGGCGTCGAGTGTGAACGTCCGTCTCAACGATATTGATGGCATGATCGAACATCATGAAGAAGAAATCCATGCGCAGGCTCAGGCGCTGATCGACCTTGAAGACGCCATGAATGCCAGAATTGACGAGCAGGCTGCCCTGCAGGAAGCGGCTCTGGACGCTCTGCGGCTCGATCTGGAGGACGCTGACAGTCGTCTGCTGGCCTCCCTCGAAACCCTGGAAGAAAAAACCAAGGAAAAGATCAAGAATCTTCGGGATCGCATCCAAGCGGAGCGGGAGCGGCGTAAAGATAGGGATCAGGCCATTGCCGAAAACGCCGCGAGAAAACTCAAAGAGTTAAAAGCGGAACTCAAAGTTGAAATCGAGGCTCTGCAGGATGCCGATGCTGATATCCGCAAGGACCTGTGTGACGAAATCAATCGTCTGGATGATCGCGTGGATGACGTGATCGACAGCACGGAAAGCAAGATCCGCAATCTCTGGCGCGGTTATGTCTTCCTTCAGGCTCAAATCCTGGTTGTGGCCATCGGCAATGCCCAGGAACACGCCAGGCTTCGTGGAGAAATCGAGGCGGTGGAAGCCAAACTGAAAGAGGAAGTGGAAAAACTATCGACCAAGGACGCTGCCCTGCTGACAGAAATTCTGGCTCTGAAGCAGAGCCAAAGCGCAACCCAGGGTCAGCTCGACACTTTGCAGACACGTTTCGAGGCTTTCGTCGCCGAGCAAGCGGCCACCCATGCCGCGATCGACACTCATTTCACCAAGATAACCGGTGACATCAACAACCTGAAGACGACTCTGGAAGGTCAGATTGATGACGAAGCGGAGCGCATCGACACGATTATGAACGTTCTCCTGCCCAATTTGTCCGAATATGTCACAGGACTTCAGGACCGGGCGGATGAAATGGACATCAGTCTTTCCAGCATGAAGGACAGTCTGAAGGATCAGCGTGACGATTTTGAAGCTCTAAAAACCAAGCATGGAAAACTGCGCAAAGATTTCGACAATTATGCGTCGACGACCAATACGAAGATCAGCCAGCTCTCCAACATGCTGTCGAACATTAAGACCTGTAAGCTTGACAAGTGGGGTGGTCTCGCAGTGCTGACCTGCGGCAATACCACAGTGGTATTTCCCGGCTTTTAACCGGCAGCCATCATCCGCCAGTCGATGATCAAATTGGAGTCGAAGATGAGCCGCACAATGCACATAAACCTCGCGCTGCTGGCCGTTGTTCTGCACAGCCAGACGCTGCAAGCGAGAACCTATACTGTTCAAAAGGGTGACACACTTTCCCATATAGCCGGTCGCGAACTGGGCCGGCCCGTTTGGGGCGCTCAGGGTTCCCTCCAGAAACTTTTGGATAAGAACCCGGACATCCAAAATCCCGATCGCATTTATCCCGATCAGATCATCCGCATCAGCGATGATGATCCGATCGCGGCGGAACCCACGCCGGAACCTGAGGTCCAGGAGACGGCACCCGCGACCGATCAGCCTGCTGAACCTGCTCCCGTCGAGGATCCGGCCAGCAGCATGGAACAGGAAGACTCCGCCCGCTTTGGTTTCAAACTGGGTCTTGGCTTGTCCAAGGAGGAGCTGGAAGCCGTCGATCATCAGCGCAGCTTCAAGAGCATAGTGGATTCCGAGCTGCAGACGCTGGTCGACTTTGATGCCTACTATAAGCCTACAGTGGATAGTCGCGTGGGTTTGTCTCTGGGGTTGAAGAACGCCGCCTATGACGACACATCCGATGACCGCTTCGAAGGCCGTTCGCGCCAGCTCTACAAGTTGAGTGTGTTCGGTGATCTGACCATGGCCGATCGCTGGCATCTCGGTCTGGAACTCGGCAGTGAACAGAACTTCTTCGTGGTCCAAAAGCCCTTGAACCGACTGGGTTTGGAAGAAGCCTTTGTTGACTTCGCGCGACTGGCGATAAGTTATGATCTGGTCGTCAGCGACAACTGGCGCTGGAATCTCGGCTTTGATGGCAGCTACCTGGCCGCCGCCGAAACCGAAAATTATGAGGTGGAAAGCGGTTCGAGCTATGGTGTGGCGACCGGACTGCAGTACCGCTGGAATGCAGCGTGGAGCATGGAAGGAAACCTGCACTATGGACGTCGCAGTCAGGGCGTCGAGGACATTCGTCAGAAAATGACGGATCGTTCGGCGGACATCGCCCTGCGCTATCAGTTTTAAATTTTGAGTTTGAGTTTCCACGACAGGCGGGGCGATGCTCCGCCTGTTTCTTTTACCAGGCTTCCATCACGTAAAGATAGAGCTGTGGTCCACCCTGATCCTCGCCCAAACCGACATCCAGACGAACATTGATTTTCTGCTTGGGACTGATCTGATAACGCACACCGGTCCCATAGGAAGGTTTCAAAGCCTGATCAGGCATGGCATCCCAGTCGTGGGATACATTACCGAAGCCACCAAAAACAGCAACATTCCAGTACTTGGAGAAGCGGTACCGGGTTTCGGTCTGCATGACGATCATCTTGCGATCGCGATATCGGCCTTTGTAATAACCTCGCAAAAGGTCGTTCCCGCCCAGCTGCGCCAGCTGATAAAAGGGTGGATCGTGATTCACATTTTGGGCAAAGAACTGATGCGCCTGAATCCAATTGGGTCCGAGCATGTGATAGAAGCGGGCATCCAGTTTTTGTCCTGAGAACGGATAGCGGCTGCCCCATTGCTTGAAATAATGCCGGGAAAAGAGCTGAATCTTCATGCCCTGGCTGGGGAAGTAATTGTCATTGGTGGATTCCCAGAGCAGATAGAATTGAGCCCCGCGCTGCGGGCCACCATTCTCGCCATGGTAGAGGTTGTGACCCAGGAGGCCCTTGCCATCCGATTCCAGGGTTTTGAACTTGTCATTGCGCAGGATCAAACCTCCCCCGACGCTCAGGTGGGGAATCAATTCCCGATCCCCGCCGAATTCCAGGCTCTGCCGCTCCTCTTCATAGGCGGTGGCATCATCCCGATCGGTATCCCGGCCGGTTCCGAAAAAGGTCTGCGGAAACCTGGCGATCTCGGTGTACGCGTAAACCGAACTTTCCTCGCCATCCAGAATCTCCCTTGCGCCGACACCCCACAGGATCTGTTTTTTCTCGGTGTACATCAGGCCGGAAATAATCGGCGAAGGGCGTTTCTTGTCGAGGCCCGAGGTATAAAGAAGAACACCGCCGATGGCTAGACCCGTTTCAGGTGTGCGAAAGAGCAGAGGCATGCCGCCAAAATCTGATGTCACCGGCTCCTCGGCCACAGCCTTCTTCTGATCCTCGGTTGGGCTCTGGGCCCAGGCCTTCGGCCCATGCAGCAGGGGACCCGCAAGACATAGGGCAGACCAGGCACCGAACAGGATCGGATGCCATCTCTTGCTGAATCTCAAGCGCTGCCGCATGCGGGAATCTCCTAGGTCTCCCATCGGCAGCCGCCCGCAAGGCCTGAAGGCAAATTACCGCAAAGGACGACATCCGCCTGGTGTTTTCCCAAAAAAAGCTTCCAAACGGAGGTTGAAGGCGACCTTAGCGTAGGATCATGGCGTTCGAAAAAATGCCGGCCTGGCTTGCACGAAAAAGCAGCAAAATCCAGAATCAGCTCAGCCATCGAATCATTCGACAAAAGAAAGGGACTCACTATGCTTCATGCCCGCATCACCCTGGGATTCCTTGCCCTCACCGCCCTGCCCGCCTGGGCTGTGGACATGGAACGGCTCGCCCCCGGCCGCGACCTGAGCGCCACGGCCGGTGTCGACCTCGCGTCGGCCTATATTTTCCGCGGCACGACGGTGAACAAAAATCCGGTCCTGCAGCCGCTCCTGAAAGTTCAGTCGGGCGGTCTGACTTTGGGGGGCTGGGGCAATCGGGCGCTCGATGCCGAGAACGGCGAACTGGAGCAGGAGGTCGACGCCTTTGCCAGCTTTGATCTTCCCTTGGATGCCCTGCTCCTGTCCGTCGGCTACACCGAATACATGTATCCCGAATCCGACTTTGACAATGACCAGGAGGTCATGCTCAGGATCACTCTTCCGACGCTGCTCAACCCGACCCTTGCCGCGTTTCGCGGGGTCGGCGGCGGGATTCTCGATACCAATTACTATGAGTTGGGGCTTAAAGAGGAAATCTTTGCGCGATACGGCATCACGGGCAGCTTTGGGGGCACGCTGGCTTACCTGGATCGTGAAACGGGCGAGGATGGCCTCAGCCACCTGACTCTGACGGCCGGCGCTGCCTGGCAGGTGGTGGCAGCCTCGGTCAACTACGTTGTCGAAACCGACGAGGATGTGAACGACCTCGATGAACAGGAGCAACTCTATGTGACGACGGGGGCCAGTTTTACTTTCTAATCGAAACCTCATCCGGGTCGGCCCCGTCCTGTACGCCAGGACGGGGCTTTGCTTTACCCAAAAACGGATATAGAATGGCTTCACCATGTCTCGGAGGTATGTGTCATGGTTTACAAGAAATCCAAATTTTACGTGATTTTCATCAGCGCGATCCTCAGCGCCTGTGCCCACTACAGTGAGCGGTTGGAGTCCTCGTTGCAAGGTTGGGTTGGAAAACATCCCGATCAGCTGGTGGAACTTTGGGGTGCCCCGCGCAGCGTGTATGTCATGGAAAAAGGCAACAAGGTTTTGACCTTTGAAGCAAGCGAGCTCTACTCCCGCACGCTGGGCTACTGGCGCCGTCCGGAGATCTATACGCAGAGTGAAAACTGCAAGATCAGCTTCTTTACGGATGCCAGTCAGAAATCCATCGAGAGATACAGCTACTCGGGGAGCACAGCCGCTTGCTATGACATGCTTCGTTCAGCACCTGGCCAGAAATAAAGAGGACTCATGGACTTTCGCTATCTGAAAGCTTTTCTTGCTGCCGCAGAACAGGGCAGTTTTTCCAAGGCCGCCGAGGAACTCAACATTGCGCAATCAGCCGTCAGTCGTCAGGTGAAACTCCTGGAGGAATCGGTCAACGATGAGCTTTTGATTCGCTCATCGAAACACCTGACCCTGACCGCCAAAGGCAAACGGCTCTATGATGCGGTCAAACACTTTCAATCGGAAGCGGAAAGTCTTTTGGCCGACGGCGAACGCAGTCTGATTCGCGTCGGCATTCCTCATGGGCTTTTGGAAAGCTGGTTTCAAACGCTCCTGGGCCCCTACTATCAGCAGAACGACCATAACTTCAATATCACCATGGCCGATCTTCCCGCGCTGCGGGAAGGTCTGGAGGCCGGGCGCTTTGAATTGGTCTTCACGCCCTTTGAAATCGACAGTGAACTGATCGTCTCGCGGCCCGTGCTGCATGAAGTCTTCGTCCTCGTGTCCGCGTTCGAAGTGGACCTGGATCGATTGAGCGATCACCGTTGGATCACCTATGGTTCCGGTGATCACCTTCTGCAGCTCGGACGCCGCCATCCGCGTCGGATCATTCAGGTGAATTCGATGACCGCCATCATGAAACTCGTGCGACAGGGCATTGGCATCGCTGTGCTGCCCGATCATATGCTGACCGCGGTGGATGACAGTCTCTTCCGTTATCACAACAAGAAGCTGCCCGATCAAACCATCTTCGCCTCCCATCTTCGCTACAAGCAAATCCCGGAGCCTCTTCAGTCAGTACTGGATATTTTACCCAAACCCTAGTCACTCATGGTACAATCAGGAAAAACTGAACGTGAGGGTCCAACATGCGCCTGGTCCGGAAGCAGGGGATTGCCTGCCTTTCCCTTGTCTGGCTGACAGCTGCTGCTGAAGCCCAGACGCCGCCACCCAAACTTGTGGTCGTGGTCGTGATCGACCAATTGCGTGCCGACCAGCTGCCCCGCTGGAGCCAGGGCTTTCTTCCGGCTCGCAGCAAATCGGGAACACCAGGGGGCTTTCGCTACCTGATGGAGGAAGGGGCCTACTTTCCCCTGGCCCAGTATCAGCATCTGCAAGGACTCACGGCCGTGGGTCATGCGACGATCATGTCGGGCGCTTTTCCCTATCAGCATCAAATCATTTTAAATGAATGGATCCATCCGGAAACCGGCCAGGTGATCCATGCCCCAACCGATGAACGGTACCCGATCGTCGGGGATGCCAAAGGTTTTCCCGACAAGGGGATCTCACCGAAAAACCTTAGCGGATCAACTTTTATTGATGAGCTGAAAAACTCCGGCTATCAGACCAAGGCTGTGTCCATTGCCTTGAAGGAACGGTCCGCGGTGCTGCTCGGCGGCCATCGGGCGGATCTGGCTCTCTGGTTCAACAGGGAAGCCGCGGCCTGGGTGTCCAGCCGTTACTATCTGCCTGAGGGCAAACTTCCCGATTGGGTCAATGCCATCAATACCCCTTTGAAGGCCCAGCAGGAGGACATGCTCCTTTGGGAAGCCGACGCGAAGGAAAGCGGAACGTCGCTGCCGGACAACAGGCTCCTGGAAAAAAAAGCGCCGCTTGATGAAATCGGGGTGAATTTCCCGCACAAGACCAAAACCGGCTCGCGCCATGCCGCGCTTTTTCCCTTTGGTGTGCAGATCACCACGGACATGGCCCTGGCGGCCCTTCATTCCATGAAACTCGGTCAAGGGCCTCACACCGATGTGCTGGCCGTGAGCTATTCAAGTCATGATTCGGTAGCTCATACCTTTGGCACCAACAGCCGCGAGCTGGAATTCCTGGCTGCATTTGAGGATAAGATGCTGTCGCGACTTTTGACCAGCATAGACCAGAAGGTGGGGCTGAAGAATACCCTCTTCGTGCTCACCTCCGATCACGGCGCTTCCCCGCTGACGGAATACCTTCAATCCGTCAACGTTCCGGCAGGACGCATTGATGAAGATAAGATTCTGAAGACCTGTGAAGAGATCATGGTGAAAGCCTTCGGCAAGGCCAGACACGGCTCCTGGATGCGCGGCTACACCAACCTGAATTATTACATCAATCACAAGGCGCTGCAGGCGGCGGGTCTTGATCTGGTGACGGCGCGCAAAAAACTGGGACAGAGTGTGCGGGGACAGGCCAAAATCATGGACAGCATTCAGTATGCTTTCACCGGTGAGGATGTGCGGGAACGCACGCTGCCGCCGGGGATCTTTGCCGATCAGATTCTGAAGACTTATGTGGAAGGTCGCAGTGGCGATATCATTTTCATTCCCAAGCCCTATCACGTTTACAGCAAAGTTCCCACGGTGCACGTCACGGGCTATTCGTATGATCGCTATGTGCCGCTCCTGATGGCCGGCCCTGGCATCAAACCGGGCCGCTATGGAGAAGTGGTGAACATCGTGGATATTGCGCCGACACTGGCGTTCCTGAGCGGCACGCTGCCCCCCAGCGGCGCAGAAGGCCGGGTCCTTTCCGAAGCCTTGAAGGATGAAACTAGGCGGCGTTAATGGTGCGGCTCTCCTGGCCCATGATGGCCCGTGGCAGGAGTATATCCAATTCAAAACCCTGTCCTTCCGTTGAGCGGGCCGTGACCTCGCCCCCATGTTTCTGCACCAGATCCTGAACGGCAAAGAGTCCGACCCCACGTCCGGAGCGTGTGGTCACCTCACCGGCTGTGCTGACGGAACTTTCAAACAGGATGCGCAGGGGATCCTGCTCATGGAATGGCCGCCCCCTTTGCTGATAAAGCGCACGCAGAGCTTCCATTCCAATGCCACAGCCACCATCGCGAATCACAAGCCGCACGTTGGCGTCCACCGGCTGGGCTTCCATGTGAAACACAAAAGGACCCACCGTCTGACCGCGCGCCTTGGGCTTCAGATAGCCATGATCCAGGGAGTTGGCCAGGGCATGCAAAAGGATGTCGGACAGAAGACTCATGCCCTGCGCACTCCACTGCACGAAACCATCCTGCACATCAAGACGTTGAATCGTGATGCCGGCTTTTTGTAAATCCTCGCGGATTTCGAGCAGCACCTGATCGACCGTCGCAAATACAAAATGATGCCGCTGATGGGAACGCTTCCCCCAGACCCGTTCCAGGGTATTCCGATAGGCGGCCGACTCCCGACGGAAACTCTCCAGCAGTGTCCGCAGGCGTTCCTGATCCAGGGTTTTCCCGCTTCTTTGCTGCAGAATCAGCTCTTCGGCCAGGTGGATGTTTTCAGTCAAAGGCTCAAACCCGAGGGAGCGCATGTTGCCCTTCACTGTATGCAGGATGGGAAAGGATTCCTGATGGGTCAAGGATCCGGCCGCGCGCAGTCGATCCAAAAGACCGTTGATGCGCAGTTCCGCATCGTCCAAAGCCTTGTCCGTGCGTCCGACACCCGCCTGCACGATGTCGCTCACGCGCCGCATGAAGAGTTCATGCGCCTTTTGCGTTTCCTGCATCTGGCGTTCCATATTCCGTTTTTCGGTGATGTCGCGCAGGGTCAGCATCATGCGTGACACAAGACCCGAGCTGGCATCCACGATCGGCATCCAATCCAGATCCAGAATCTGAGCTCCATCCGGGCCCCGGGTGATTTCCCCTGGCAGGTGGACACTGTTGACCTCAAACCCCAGCAGGTCCTCGCCAATGATGGAAAAGAGACTGGCCTTCACTTCATCCCGCGTATTCGCCGACAGCTGCGCGGTGCGGAAGACGAGGTCCAGCACATGCCCCCCGACGATCGTCTCGGGGCTCTCCTGCAGAATCCGGCTTAACTGATCGGAGATCTCCGCATCAATCCGGAAGTCGCTGCCAAAGGTCAGGATCCCTTCATTGATGTGAATCAGAATGTTCTGAATCTTGCGCTTTTCCTCTTCCAACTGCGCGGTACGCAGGTTCACGAGGTCCTGCAGTTTATACGTGAAGTCACGCAGGGTAACACGCATGGTTTCGAAGCTGCGGGCCAGAATTGCCATCTCATCGTTGGTCCTGAGACCCACCGGCTCTTCAAAGTTCCCGGCGGCGATCGCCTGGGTGCCATGCATCAGGATGTTGACGGGTTTCAGGACAAAATACTGGAGAGCGATCGAGAGCAATATTACGGTAAGGAGTGCGATGAAAAAGCCACCGATCAGCAGGCGATAGAGCATGTTTTCGGAGCGGGCCACACTCTCTTCCGTCGAATATTCAACCAGAAGATGGCCGATGAATTTCTGCGGTTCCCGTGCGGAGTGATGCCAGAGCGGGGCCAGGGCCTGCCAGCGCGTGGGATCCATCTGCACGAACTTCAAGGTCTGCAGGCGGGTCTCGTTCCAGGGAACCTGGGCCTGCCGCGCCTCGTCCCTTGTGAGACGGGGCTGGGTATCAACCGCCGCCGGAGCTTCGGCGCTTTCCCGAGCCAGGCCGAGATAAACGGCACCGGTCGGATCGATGACCTGAACCCGGCGGGTGGCGCGCGCATCAAACAGCCCACGAATCACGGATTCCGTGCGGACTTCATCAAAGTCCCAAAGGCCATCGCTGACCGATGGCAGGATGTTGGCAATCTGCACGGCCTGATTTTCCCGTTCCAGACTCTGCCCCTGCTCGATCAGATGATGGGCTTCATAGCTTGCCGCTCCGACCATCAACACACCTGTGACAAGACTCACGATAATCGTAATTTTTGTGCGCAGGGTGATCATGATTTTCCTGATGGTTTTCGCTTTCCCACCTTTCGGCTTTTTGCATTTAAACATAAGATGGAAGCTGGGAAATCTTTGCAGGGGAAGCTACGCATGGTCGAACTGCGATACATTCTGATGACCCTCCTCCTGGCGAATCAGGTGTCCTTCGGGGCTGAAGCGCCCCAGCCGACCATTCGCATCAATGACGCCACGTGGCCCCCGTATTTTTACCAGGACCGCGCTCCCGGGCAGAAAGCAGGGCTGGCCAAGGATATCATCCAGATATGCCTGCCCCGCATGAAGCGAAATTTTGAGTATGTGCAGCTTCCCATCGAACGCATGCAGAACCTGATGCAGTCGGGCGAAATCGATATCAATTTCTTTTCGTACAAAAAAGAGCGCGAGAGTTTTGTGACCTTCGGCAAGGAACTGGCCTTTAGCACGGCATACCAGCCGGTTGTTCGCAAGGATGCGAATATTACGATTCAGTCCCTGGCCGACTTCGACAAATACAAACTCGGCCATACCATTGGCCTGCGTTATGCGCCGGAATTTTGGGATTATATCCAAAAGCGCAAGCAGCGGAACGATTTGGATGAAACACCCAGCAACGAATCCAACCTGAAAAAACTTCTGGCCGGCCGTATCGATACCTTTGTCGCGGATGCTTCATCGATTCGGAGCCTGTCTGCGGATATGGGCGTGCTGGATCGCATTCGTCTGCTGGATTTCCGGATCTACGAAGGTGACTACTATCTTTCCCTTTCCAAAAAGTCGCCGCGGGTTATCAACCCGAGGGCCTTCGTCCAGGAGTTTGACCATTGTCTGGCTGATCTCAAGAAGGATGGAACCTACTGCAAAATATTGCAGACCTATCAACTGCCCTGTGTTCTCAAATAAGCGTGATGCCTATGCTGCGACACCTGATATGGATGATGCTGATCTTCTCTTTCCCGAAGCTGAGTGCGGGCTACGGCCTGTCGCCTCGGGCTCCGATCCAGATCAATTTTCCTGACTTTCCACCCTATTACTTTTTCGATGACAAGGGTCAAAGGACCGGCATCACCACCGAAACCCTGACCCTTTGCCTGAATCGCATCAAGCGCCCCTTTATTTTCGTGGATCTTCCGATTGAACGGATGCAGGTCGCCATGCAGGAGGGCTCGATCGATATTCACACCTATTCCTATCACAAGGGCCGGGAAAGCTTTGTCACCTTTGGTCATGAAGCCCTCTTCCGCACGGAATACCGACCCTTCGTGCGGGCTGATGCCAACATCACGATAAAAAAAATTTCTGACTTCGACACGCTGCGCCTCGGTCATATTCTGGGTCTGCGCTATTCCCCGGACTTCATGAAGTATGTGGAACGCCGCCGGCTGGCCAACACCATTGATGAAGCCTCAAGCACCGAGCAGAACTTTCGCAAGCTTCTGGCAGGCCGCATTGATATCTTTGTCAATGCTGCGGAACCGGCTCAGTATGCCGCGCAGCGCCTGGGCTACGCCGACAAGGTGAAGGCTCTGGACTGGGTGGCTCACGATGGAATATATTATACGGCGGTGTCGAATAACTCACGGCGCATACCCGATCGCGTGGCATTCCTCCAGGAGATGGACGGCTGCCTGCGGCAGATCAAAAAGCAGGGGACCTTCTGCGCGCTCTATAAAAACTATGGACTCGCCTGCCCGCGTCTGCCCCATCGCTCATGAAGACCCACCTTTGGTAATCTCCCCAGTCTCGACTTCATCGGCATGATCAGCTAGCTTTCTCCTGGGACATCGGGACACCAAAGCTGGAGCGCTTTTCATGCAAATTCGACCAGGAACTTTCCCCTTCATACTCCTGTGTAGTCTCGCCACTGCACCCCTGCTGGCGCAAGCGGACAAGACCAGGGCGGCTCCTCCCGGCACGGAGAAAACCACGAAGACCAGGGCTTTGGAGACAGGCTCCAAGGTCCTGCAGGGTGATGCGCCTGTCGATGCTCTGGATATTCACCTGGTTGGTTTCCATCCCATGAAGGAGCACCCGGAGCATCAGATGGAAGCGCATCACTTCTGTCGCCAGGTGAATGAAGACTTCGCCCAGTGTGTGCTCTTCGATGGTCATACGAAAAATGCCAACATGAATGGGATCGAATACATCATTTCCGAAAAGCTCTTTGAACAGCTGCCCAAGGAGGAACGCCAGTTCTGGCATCCGCACAACTACGAAATCCTCTCGGGCCAGCTGGTGGCTCCCCGTCTGCCGGATGCTGCGGAAAAGGCGCTCATGCGGACCAAGATGAATTCCTATGGCAAGACCTGGCATGTCTGGAACACGGGCAACATGGAGAAAAAGGGCGACCCCTTGCCCTATGGCGAGCCGATGCTGGCCTGGTCTTTTAATCATGATGGAGAAGCTCAGCCAGGTCTGGTGCAGACCATGGAAAAGAAACTGGATATTTCGGTGTCGGGAAAACGCAAACTGCGCAGCGATCTGACCAAACTCGCCAAACCGCAGGAAGGTGTCGATACTCTCAAAGGGAAATTCAAAGGACCGCTTCAGTCCATTCCAGGGGTGCAGGCGAAGTGAGGATTCTCGACCTGAAGGAGGCGGGCCAGCAGTCCATGCAGCTTTCTCATGTCGAAGGGCTTCTGCAGCAGATAGCAATCCTTGATGCCCTTGACCTCATCCTGCGAGAAATTGCCTGAACAAAAAATAAAAGGCGTATCCTGATTGGGTCCTGAACTCCCCCGCACTTCGCGCAGGACGGCCGAACCCAACATGCCCGGCATGACGTTGTCGGACAGAATCAGATCAAAGGTCTGGGACATGGCCTGTTTCATCGCCTCCAGACCATCATGGGCCCGGGTCAGCGACACGTTCACCAGATAATCCTTCACCTCGGTAGCCAGGAGTTCAAGCATCAGCTCATTATCTTCCGCCACCAGTATTTTGTATGTTTGACTCACGCGACTGGCTCACAATATTCGACAAATGTTACGGTTTCTGTTTCGCCGCTTATGAAAGAAACTGCAAGCTGCAATTTTGTCATAACCACATCAGGGAAGCAAGGTACAGGGCGCTGTCACCAGAGTCAGATTCGCACTTTCGGATCCGTAGTACTGACGAATAAAGAAGTTTATGAAGCCCTGCTTATCCGAACAGCCATTCGATACAAAGAAGCCATCCGTTTTGTTGTAACAAAGATTCTTCATCGTGGTCTTCAGACTGACGCGCAGATCCCCGTCCTTGGCCGAGCCCTGAAAGGCCTGTCCCCCACAGTCGGGCGCACTTTCCAGATCCAGAAGCTTCACCAGTTTCGTGGAACCGCGGGGCGCCATATAGATGGCAGACGGCAAATAGAAGTACAAATTCGACTGCTGATCAAAGGCCTTGGCGTTGGCTTGAAAGCCCATGTTCAAACCTATGTTCAATCCATCCTCAGGGGTGGTATAAGGCAGCGCCGCATTGCCTGATCCGGCTGCCGGAACGCTGACCAGTCCCGCCACAGACCCTGTGCTCACCGGAGCGTTGAGATCCAGATGATAGACCGAGAAGGACTTCGATGGATCCGATTCAAAGGTATTGGCCACCAGCAGGTCGAGCGAGGCCGTGGTATCGCTGATGGAATAGATCGATGTGGAATCCAAATACGCATTGGCTGGCAGAGTGATGGCCGTCGTGACTCCACTGCTCGTGTCGAAGAGCATGAAGGTCGATTGACTTTCGTGCCGCAGAATCAAACGGTTGGACATAGATTCCCCACGGGTATTGCGATAACGATAGGCCCGTGGCGTCGCATGACTGGCGGTATTCGTCACCAGCTGGGTCGCGGCATCATACGTGATGACATCCGAACGATCGGGACTTGTACTGTTGGGCCCCGGTGTGGTCACCAGGAAACTCGCGGATTGAGTGCCGGTCTTGAAAATATATTCCGCGCAGCTGCCGCTCCCGACGATGACGCTACAGGGAATTTCCAGGAAAGGCTGGAACTGCTCGCGTTGGAAGATCTCGACCACTGCGGTGCTCGCGCCCGAAACGGTCCGGTTATAGATGCGCAGAACTCTTTGCGTGGACGATTCCCAGAAGATATTGTTGATGCGTCCCACCTCGGGCGAGCGCTGCCGATCGTTGGCTGTGATCAGCTGAATTTTATCGCCGTGCACGAGTCCCAGGTATTCCATATTAGTGACCAGCATCCGCTCACCCGACAGGGGATAAATCCTGGAATTATCGGGAAAACGGCCATCAAAGGCCACGGTCTGGCCCTGCTTCATAAGGTCCACCGGCTCGGTCGTCCAGTTGAATGTCCCCTCGCCGAAGGTTCGAATCTGCTGCTGACTGTCCACCGTGCGCCAGTTTTCAAAGGTGATCCGGTAGATAAAAGAGTCAACCCCAAAGCGGGCAAATTCACGAGCGGGAACCACCGTATCATCCGCACAGGAGCCCGGCGCGGTCACCACCGCTTTCTTCGGCCCCACTTCGCGGAGCAGACGACCGGCCTTCAGATCGTAAAGGGCATAATTGCAATAACCGGAGTACAGCAGCACTTCCTGCCGATCGCGCACAAAACGGGTCAGCACTGAGGGATCCGTCAGGCCCGGTGTGATCCCATCCCCGGCACTGATATCCAGGGTCTGAATCACGCGGGTGCCGATGGCATCGGCCTTGTCCGGCGCATAGGTGCTGGCGATCCACACCAGCTTATCCGCTGACTTGACAACATCCACAACGACGAAGTTTTCCCCATCAAAGTTGGACTGGGTACTGATGCGTTGCCGTGAGGCTCCCAGATCCGCGAGGTTGCGGTTGGTCTTGTTCACGAGCACGCGTCCGGTCAGACCATCGGTGAGCGTATCCACGGCCCGAAGCAGCCGTCCGTTGTAATCAAAGTACAGGGCGCGCAGGGCGCTGGAGAAATTGCCACTGACGTCGATATCCCAGCCGCTGTTCGCATGAAACGTGGTGAATCCATTGGCGCCACAGACCACGCGCCAGGTCTGATGATTCAAGCGCATGGGATCTTCAAACTGATAGCTGAACCGCACGTTTTCATCAAAACGGCCCGCGATGGGACGGACCTCGTCCGTCTTGCGATCATGGATATAAATATAGGTGGGACTGGCCATGATCACGAGGTCTTCATGATCACAGACATCCTGCACGTTGACCTTATGGTCGAGTCGTTCCACCTTTGATCGGAAGAAGCCGGCCTGCACCGGTTGATTCTCAAGCGACAGCCTGTCGCTTTCCAGTTCGGGCAGACCCGTAAAGGAACGGTGGGTATCGCTGAAGTCACCTTCAATCACGCCCACAAAGTAAGGCAGCAGCACTTCCGGCCGCTCGGTGCGGGTCTGCTGGCGATCGCTGTCCGTAATCAGGAGAGGGAATTCCAGGGCCGACGTTCCCGAGCGCAGTTCACCGGAACATTGAATGCTGAGGTGGTCGTTCGATTCCAGACAACGGTCCAGGAGGAAGTCCCCGCGATACTGCACCGGCTGCTGCCAGGCGAGCCGGAGAGAGGGCTTGATCCGCAGCGGTATGAATTCACTGCCGAGTTCGCTGGTAATGGTCACTCGACAAAAGATCTCATATTGATCATCCGCAGTGTTTTTGAATTCACAGCGAGCCCGGGTGTTGTCAAAATCCGCGACCAGGTTCACCCCGGCGATCGACACAGGATCGGTCGCCCCAAGCTCCTCGATATCGGGATCCTGACTGCCGTTAGCCGGCCCTCCTCTTTCCTCCGCCGCCGGTATCTGCCGCGTATCCTTATTGCTGCTGCCGGGCACACAGGCGCCCAGCAGGACGGGAATCAGAGCCAAAGATACAATCACCTGGTGAGGTGCAAATCGCAATATCATTGGAATTTCCTTATCTCATCCTGGGCTTATCGGCCCCACCTCCTCGGCTTTTATGCCGGCTTCCCGAGCGCTCCATCCCATGAAATTGATTCGGTTAATGCCTTCCCATGCCTCCGACTAAAGATTTGCAGCCGCCCAGGATTTGAGCTTTATCCAGAGGCCGAAGCTGCCGAAACCTTTCGGGGAGGCAGCATGTTAAAAGCGCTACAAACCTGGCTCGACGCCCGTGAGGCTCACCGCGGCATCCTCTTCCGATGGCTGCTGCTGGCTGCGGTGCTGGCTGTGGGTTTGCGCATGATCCAGACGAGTTCCTTTGGACAGCTTGTCGATCAAAGACTCGTGCAGGTGCTGGAATTCCGTTCACGGTCCGCCTGGGATCAGGGTCCTGCACTGGATCCACGCCTCAAAATTTATTTCATGGATGATCGTTCGCTGCGCAGCCTGGGTCGCGATGATCTCGACTTTCAGGAATGGAGTCTATTCTTTCAAGCCGTCGCCAAGGCCAGACCGCGTCTCATCATGATCGACAAGGTCTTTGCCACACCACGCGGCCGTTATGATCCCGAACAGATTCGGGCAAGGCTTCTGGAGATGGGCGTGCCGATCGCCTCCATCGTATTCCTTACGGATGAAACATTAAAATTCGTCGAACCGATTGCCTTGACTCAAAGCATTTGGGCCCGTGAACGCTGGATGCCGGCTGATGTGGATCCCGCCTGGCTGCCGGTGACGCCCAAGGCCGTCTATGGACCGCACCCTGATGTGCAGCAAAGCGTTTCGCTCTTCGGTCATGCGCATTATAACGGCGACGGCACAGTGCAACTTTTCCATCGACCGGCGCCTGATGTTCTGATTCCCCATTGGAGTCTATGGGCAGCGGACCAGGTGCGGGTGGATGCCAGAGGCATTCTGGTCAACGAGCAGCGCGTGACAACCCGGGGCACGGAGGTGCTTGTCAATTTTGTCGACCGCGCCGCGATCCTGAACCAATCCTACAGTCTCGATCGCGCCATCAAGCGCACGGAAAAGGGCGCGAGCTTCGCGGATGTCATCCGCCCGGATCAGATCGTGCTGATCATGCCGGCCATGTACACCGGCAGCGCCGATCGCGTGGAGTCGCCCTATGGTTCCATCCCGGGTGGATATCTCATGATTTCCATGGTCAACAGTGTGATCACGGGTCAGTGGATTCAAACCATTCCTGCCTCGCTGCTCAGCCTTCTTCTTTGGACGACCCTGGGTGTGATCGTGGGGCTTTTGCTGGAGCCTCTCGCCTTTACCCTCAGCTTTCTGCTGGGCACAGCGGGCCTGGCTTCCGCGGGTCTGGGGCTGTTCACGCTGGTTCATCTCAAGGTCTTCTGGCTTTGGCCGGATCTGGGCTTTGCTCTGATGGCTCTCAGCTGTTTTTCCTGGAAAATGATTCGCCGTGACAGCCAGCACAAAACCCTGCGCGCGGCCCTTGCGGACGTGATTGCCACTGAGCAGCTGCAGAAAATTCTGGAAAATCCCAAAGCCCTGATGACGGAACCTTCCTCCCAGAAGGTCACCATCATGTTTCTCGATCTGGTGGGTTTTTCCCTGACTTCCCAGCGTTTGCCCCCGCGGGAAACCTTTGATCAGTTGAAGGACCTGCTGCATGGGGCCACACGCATCATTCATGAGCATGAAGGGGTGATCGACAAAACCCTGGGTGACGGGCTGCTCTGCTTCTTCGGCTACAACCTTCTGGGTCAAACGCAAAGCGCGCATGCCGACCAGGCCGTAAAATGCGCCATGGCCATTCAAAGGCGCCTTTATGAACACTGTATCGACGCGCATGCGCGGGGCCAGGCCTTGTACCCGGCTCGCATTGGCATCAACACGGCCCAGGTTTATATTGGCAACATCGGCAATGAAACCCGTTTCGATTTCACGCTGATCGGTGACGGCGTGAATTTCGCAGCACGCCTGGAAAGCGCCTGCGAGCCCTTCCGCATCATGATCGGTTCCGACACGCGCGAACTTCTGCAATCCTGGGCCGATGACAGCTGTCTGATCCCGCGCCATGTGCGCATCAAACATTCCTTGCAGCTGGTCAAGGCCTGGCAGGTGGATCCCTTTCACGCCCAGCCCGGAGCGATTGAACGCGCCGAACGCCTTTACTGGGACTTTGCCCGCTTTGAACGGATGGAGGAGCGGCTGGAGCTGCCGCCTTTGAAGATCCTCCTTCGCTCGGAGCACGGTGTCTTTGAAATCACCGATTTTTCCCGCACCGGCCTTGCTCTGGTCGGTGATATCTTTCTGGCCAAGGATGTGACGCTCGATGTGAGCCTGGATGTCGAGGACGAGGAACTGATGGCCCGACTCCACCAATGGGGTCTATCGAGTTTTACGATAGAAATCCGTTGGGGCAAGGTCGTTCAGCACCGCTTCAAGCACGGTGCGAAAATTCTGGGATTGAATGGACTGCAAAGAAATCGGATCTTCGAGGAGCTGCAACGCCAGGGGAAACCGGCCGCCTGACCCTGGCTTCATCCCTTGCGGATGAGCTTTTCCGCACTCTGTACATTTTCCTCGAACGTCGCGCGGCGCTGCTTGACGAGACTTTCGATATCCGGGTCCGCAGGCCTATCATTCGACATACGAAACCATAGCCAGGTGAGTGAACTGCCTACCAGCCCCACAGCCACCGTCACGGCCAAAGCCATACCCATGCACCTTCCTCCCTAGCTTGCTACAATTTCGGGTTTAAACCATAGTCGGCGGTTTTTCCCAGGAATTCACTGCGGTTGATAAGAAAATGATTTTATTGTAAGTCCCGGCGGGAATATTTCTGCTCTTCTTCCATTTTAGCTGACACCCCGTCCTCGTGAAAAAGAGGCAGTCTTTTCCCAGCCCCGCCGGGCGGCTTGGGATGGGAGAAACTTTAAAAAAGGAATACCGCACCCAGGACCTGTCTGAATTCAGATCCTTGACGCACCCCGGCCGTTCCGATTGAAGGACCCGCCCGGCGGCCGATGGTGATTGAAAGTCCAGTTAGCCATGAGGTACTCCTATGAAGTCTTTCACTCTGTCAGCATTGATTCTTGTCGCTTGTGGCATTCCCAAGCCTCAGCAGGAAGGCCCACGGAATGGTCTTCAATATGATGTCGATGGTGAGGTCGTTGCTATCATCTATGAAACCAAAACTGATGCCCCTCGGCAGACCGTGGATGTTCAGATACAGGTGAACCAGCATCGAATCGAAATGAGTATGAATGCAGACGGCGAGCTGCAGAAGATCGAAGGGAATGGGGCTGTTCTCAGTGCGCCCGAGCGCAAGGCCATGAGTCAGGCGGCGTGGGAGTTTGCCAAACCCACCCAGCTGACGGATGAAGAGAACCTGGAGCAGCAGTCACTTTATTTGGCTTTTGCTTATCTGTACCAGGCACCTGAGAATCAGGCGATTCCCAGCCGCAACTTTGAAGGCGAATGATCTGCAGGATGCGGCCGCCGGCGGGAGCCATTGAATGGGCGTGACGTCATTCCTAGTTGGTTGTCACGGGAAGTGAGAGACTCCCTTCTATTCCGTGGCCCTTCCTTCGGGAGGGGCCCTGTTCGATCCACGGCGCTGTGCGAATTCAAGTATGGAGACCTTCAGCTTGAGCACTCCGCTGTTGACCATGAAGTCCTCGATACCCTCCCTCTCGATATCACAGTCCTCCTCCACCCAGCGCTTGAGCGTAAAATGACCCTTCAGGATGTCGAAGGCCGTTCCAAATCGAAAGCGTTTGGGATCGGCCAGCGTGAGAAGGCCATCGGGTTTGAGAAGCTCACGGGCAAAGGGCGGGAGATGCTTCAAGTGACTGTCATCATAGAAGACATCAGCACCCAGAACCCAATCCGCCTGACCCTTCATATCCGCCGGCACCGGTTGCCGCCAGTCGATCTGTTGAAACTGCACGCGGTCCCCCACACCCCAGGCCGCGGCATTGGCCTTCACATACCGTTCCAGATGCTCTTCATAATCACAGGCGATGATGCTGGCCTTGGGAAAGAGCAGAGCGAGGGCACAGGATAAAAAGCCAACCCCGCAGCCGAGTTCGACAATCTGCAAGGGAGCATCGCGATCCCAGGGAGCTTCCTTGACCAGCCAGCGGGCCACGATGCGGGCACTCGGCCACAGCAGAACCCCAAAGGGGCAACGCTCATCGGTGAGCTGCCCTCCCACTTGCACGGCAAACTCATCCAGAAACGTGTCGAACGAGTCCACGACCCGAATCGGCCGCTGTTCATTCATGAATTCAATATGGATGAGTTTGGATCCTTCCATGGGACTGACTCCTTCGATTAAATATGCTCACTCAGATGCGCACGGAAACCATGACGGCTGATATCCGCCCGCCAGGGATCCTCGTCGCCACGTAATGAGGCCCACATCAGGATTTCCTCAGAGCGGGGCCGTATCCGGTCACGCAGCTCGGGCGCAGGCTCCGCCTCGGGGCTGACCCACCAGCCCTTGACGCGATGACACTGGGCCTGACGCGCGTCACTTTCCACCAGACGCACCAGTTCGGGCCAGCGGGCGGCGGTCTGGTCCAGATTGCTTTCCAGAAGGGTGTAGGTACCATGATCCTGGCGTGAAAGCAGCCACTTTCCCGAGGCCAGGCAGCGGCTAAGGCGCAGGGAGCTGTGTTGCTTCTCCTGAACCCAGCGCGCCTCTTCCGTCTGTCGCCTTATGCCATAGCGAAAGCCTGCGAGGCTGGGATCAAGGGGCCGGGCCGGAAACACGGTGAGATCCACCTGAGGTACGGACGCCGGCAGTTCCCAGCTCCACTCATAGGACGGCAGGCTTTGAAAGCCGAGCTTTTGATAATAGGCCGGATCAATATCCGAATAGAGGATAAAATCCTGCGTTCCCTGCGCCGCATAGTAATCACAGACCCAGCGAATAAGCCTCGGGGCGTGACCCTTGCCGCGATGTTCCGCAGGCGTAAACACAGCGCCCAGGGCCCGGGCCGGTCGATCCCCGTCCGGACCGAAAAGCTGGAAGGGATAGGCTCCCAGACTGCAGACCACCTGCCCGGACTCCTTGACGACAAACCAGGTCGCCCTTTGATGCTGCACGGAAGACAGGCGTTTTTGCAGGTGAACGGCGGGATCAGGATCATGGGGCCAAACACTATGAACCTGGGCAAAAGCCTGTTTGATTTCTTCCTTGTTTGCCAACTGACAGCTCATCGGCGGTCTCCTTGTTTTCCCGCTTTATGCCTCTGATCAGCTGGCCCGTCAAGAGCTGGAACCCATGGGTTTTTTCCCGCCTACGGCCTGCAAGGAAGGACCATGAAAAATATGCTGCCCTGCCCGGGAACACTCCGAACACCCACGTGACCTCCCTGAGCGACCACGATTTTTTTTGTCAAGGCGAGGCCCAGACCGGTGCCTGGATACTGCTTTTCCGAGCTGGAATCTAGCTGCTGAAATTCAACAAAGAGACGATCGAGATCCTTGGGTTCAATCCCTATCCCGGTGTCTTCGACCTCGACACGAAACTTTCCTTCCTCTTCAGGTCGAGCCCGAACGGTGACCCTTCCCTCCGCACCTGTGAATTTAATGGCATTGGACAGGTAGTTATAGAGCACCTGCTTGAGCTTTGCAGGATCCAGAAAGAGTTCCGTCAAGCTCGCGTCAATGTCGGTTTCAATCAAAATACGTTTTTTCGCAGCAAGCTCGCGGACGATATCCGTAATTTCCCGAACCACAACCGCAAGATTGGTCTTCTCCGGTCGGAAATCCATCTTGCCGGCTTCGACTTTGGAAAGGTCCAGCACATCATTGATGAGGGTCAAGAGGTGCCGACCGCTGGTCAAGATATCTCCCAGATATTCCTTTTGCTGCTCCGTTACGGATCCAACTTTGCCATCGTGCATGAGTTCGGCAAATCCAATGATCGCATTCAACGGCGTACGCAATTCGTGGGACATGTTGGCAAGAAATTCGCTTTTCAGGCGATTGGCTTCCTGGACGCGCTGATTCCTATCTTCAAGCTCACTTTTGGCCCGTAAAAGCTCGATATTGGTTTTCTGAAGGTCAGCGAGAAGCGCAGCTCGGGTTTCGGCCAGCTCGCGAGCGGAGCGGGACTCCGTCGCCTCCCGTTCCTTCTGGACGAGCTGCTCGCGAATGGCGCGATTTTCATCCTCAAATTGCTTTCTTCTGAGTTGGGCATGCAACCTTGCCTTCAAGACCTCAATTTCGCTCGATTTTGAAATGTAATCGTCTGCGCCGGCATTAATTCCCTCAATCATTCCATCCTGCTCTTCGCGTGCCGTATGGAGGATCAAGGGTATGTCACGCCATTTGCGAGAACCCTTGATGCGAAGGCAGGTTTCCTTGCCGGAAAGCCCCGGCATGACGAGATCCAGAAGAATGCAGTCCACAGTCTGAACCGAAAGGAGCTCCAGCGCCTCTTCTCCCGATTGTGCAAAGATTACATCATATCCGTCCTGCCGCAAGTGAGGGGCAATTTCATGAAGATAGGTGAGACTGTCATCCACAGCGAGGATCTTTTTCGGCCCAAGGAGATTGGCAGTTGTGGAAATCTCAGGCGGGGATCCCGCTGACCGCAGCATGGCTTTCAAGCGAGCGGTTATGATACTCATGTCTTCTTCTTTGCGGACATAGGCGTCTGCCCCCGCATCCAAAGCCTTGAGTTCGCCGGTTCTGTCTTCCGAAGCCGTCAGCAGAAGGGTCGGTGTCCGCCTCAATAAAGTATCCGCTCGAATTTTACGGATGACGGTTCCCCCATCAATGCCAGGCAGAATACCATCCACGATAACCGCCGACGGACGGAAGGCGAAAGCAGCCCGAAGGCCCTCCTCTCCACTACTGGCGGTCATCACTCCATATCCGGCAGCCTCCAGCTCCTCCTGCAGAGCACGGCGAAACGTTTCGCTATCGTCGATGATAAGAACTTTACTCGCTTCTGATGGTGGGCCCTCCTGTCCCCGCAGGCCGAGCAGGTCCTGAGCGCGTGCCACGACATAGTCAAGATTGTATGGCTTGCCAACATAGTCGTCTGCACCAGTCGTCAGCCCTCGAACCCGGTCCTGAATCTCCGTTTCGGATGACAGTAAAAGGACAGGAACGGCGGCGGTGGCTGAACTGCTCTTAATTTCACGTAGGAAATCGATCCCATCAGCGTCTGGCAGCACGATATCGAGGATCATAATACCGAACATTCTCTGTGAAAGCGCTTGACGGGCCTCCCCTGCACTGCTGCAAAGTGCGCATTCAAAGCCTGCTGCTACGAATGCTTCTGCCAAATCCATCCTGACTGTCAGACTGTCATCGACGATAAGAACCTGTGGCTTCACTTTTTTCTCCCATGCCCATCGCCTTTGGCCACGGCAGTCAATGTGGAAGCAATCTGTTCCAGATCAAGGATCCGATCAACGGCACCGATCTGAATCGCCTCACGCGGCATTCCAAAAACCACACTGGAGGCTTCGTCCTGCGCCAGCGTCAGGGCCCCCGCGCGTTTCAAATCCAGCAGGCCACTCGCACCATCCTTGCCCATGCCTGTGAGGAGGCAGGCCACAGTTTCCGGTCCCATCTCTTTGGCGAGAGATTCAAACAGGATGTCAACGGACGGGCGACATGAGTGCCGTTCGGCGGATGTATTCAGTCTCAAATGCCCGCGTTCCACAATCAGATGCCGACCAGGAGGGGCCATAAAGATTCCGGCCTGGCCAAACCTCGGAACTGGCTCACCGTCCTCGGCGTACCGAACCGTGAGGGTCGATTGTCCATTGAGCCAATCCGCAAAAGCTGTTCCGAAGGGTTCGCTGATATGGATCACGAGCAGGATAGGCAGGGGAAATCCCACAGGCAATTGCCGCAGGATTTGGTTTATCGCACCCGGGCCTCCCGTGGATCCGCCTATGGCAACGACGTTTCTAGGGGTGAAAGGATCTTTCGCTTCCAGATCATGTGCGGCCAAGGCGTGGCCCTGCGTTTCGAGTCTTGCACGGATGTGGGTAATGACTTTGATGCGTGAGACCACCCGTACGGCTTCAATGAGCCGTTGTCCCCAATCCTGATCACAGTCGTCCCCGACCGGCTTTTCCAATACATCAACCGCTCCCGCGGCCAGTGCCTCATAAGTTTTGAATAACTCGCCTCGATTGGTCGATGCCGAGACGATAAGAATAGGCGTTGGGCAATAGGCCATGATGTACTCGGTTACGGAGACTCCGCTCATAACCGGCAGCATCATATCGAGAGTCATCACATCAGGCCGCATCTGCCGACACTTTTCAATACCAACCTGACCATTCTCCGCCTCGCCGATGACTTCGAAACCTTCTTCAGCATTCAGGATTTCAACGATATGCTTGCGAACCGTGAGCGAATCTTCAACGACCAGTATGCGGATACTCTGCATCTCTTATCCTGTCAGGTTATGGATCATTTGCAGCAAATGCCCCTGATCAAATTCACCCTTCACAATATAGCCTTGGGCACCAACCTGCGCACCGCGACGGCGATCCGCTTCGGCATTCCGGGATGTCACCAGAATGGCCGGGATTTCGCGCAGCTGATGATCAGACTGGACCAGAGACACAAATTCAAAACCGTCCATCCCCGGCATCTCAACATCGACCAGAAAAAGCCCGAAACGTCGCTCACGCGCTTTGGTCAGACCTTCCTCGGCCGAGCATGCCAAGTGTACCTCGTAGCCAGCGGCTTCGAGAATGCTCTGTTCCAACATGCGCGTCGTCAGAGAATCGTCGATGACAAGAATAGGGGCGTGATGAGTCCTGGTGGGACTCGCGATAGGCAATTTCCTCACAGAAACTGCCCGAATCAATGCATCGGGATCCAGGACCAGCTGTGGATTACCTTCGGCATCCAGGGAAGCGCCAGCAACAATGGCATCAAGCCTTGTCGTCGAGGACAGTTGTTTCATAACAATGTCTGCCGTCCCCAATAGACGGTCCACCCCAACCGCAGCTAACCCTGTCGCGGTTTCCAGCACCAGAACCAACCATATCTTTCGCCTCGACCCTAAAATTTGCCTTTTCCCCAGGAGCGAGTGAAGAGGAGCGAAGGGCATGATCTGCCCGTCACAGATGATGGAATCGTTTTCCGAGGATCGCGCCAGATCATGGTCGGCAATACGTAGTGTTCGACGCACGCCGTCCAGAGGAACAGAGATAATCATCCCACCCACTTCAACCTGGAGGGCCATAAGTGAGGACAGAGAAAGGGGAACACAGATTTCGAAAGTGGATCCCTTGCCGGGGATGCTCTCAATTTTGATATGGCCTTTGAGACGTTCCGCAGTCGTTCGAACAACGTCGAGGCCGATGCCTCTTCCCGACACATCATCGACAGCAGCAGAGGTCGTAATCCCGCCCTTCAGCATCAGGTGAACAACCTCCTCATGAGTGAGCGAGCTGGCATCTGCAACCGTCAACATTTTTTTCTGGATCGCAGCGCGGCGAATGGCTTCGAAATCAATGCCTTGCCCATCATCACGACAGACAAAGACGACCCACCCCCCTCGCCTCTGCACACTGACCTCCACGCTACCCAGAGCGGCTTTGCCAGAGTTTGCGCGTCCTGATGACGTCTCGATACCATGAGCCACGGCGTTTCGCACAACATGGAGTAAAGCGTTGCGAATGGGAGCGAGCACAGCTCCATCAATGCGGATTTCACCGCCTGAAGAAGTGAATTGAATTTTTTTATGCAGGGATTCACCGGCATCCCTCGCTGCTCTCTCCAAAGCAGAAAAAATTGTCCTGACGGGGAGAAGACGGACACGATTTGTGGCCTCATGAACCTGAGCAATCTGAGTCTCCAATTGCCTGAAGCTCAACGCAAGATTGCGCTCGTGTTCCGTCGCATAGGCTCGGAGCTCATCCACAAATGATGGCAGGCGCGATAAGGCTTGTGAATCGCGACGATCCGGTGTCCAGTGGATGACCTGATGACCAAGCGTTTCAGTGAGTCTTCGTATCTTCTCGGCCATCACGACAGCACTTCGCAAAGCCGACAGGGCTGTCGAGGCCTCGGATAAACTGCTGAGCAGAGAATCCACCTCCTGTATTTCAACCCGCACTGTTTCGAACGTCTCTTCCGGACTGGGTTGCGCCACAGCCCCGTTTATGCGAGGGACCTCCGGCTCTATGATTGCAATCTTATTGGCGATGGCATCGAGCAATTCAAGGCCTCGGCTCGTGACGTCTGCTGATACCTTGGTGTTCTTGTCCAGGAAAGGTTCAAAAGTATCCTCGATGACATGGCAGCACTCGGCAATGTCTGGCAATTTTACAACGCGGCTCGCTCCTTTGAGCGTGTGAGCCAGGCGCAGGATTCGTTCAATGCATTCCTTTCCCTTATCATCCTTCTCCAATGCGAGCATATTTTGCTCAAGGGCTTCCAGAAGCTCACGAGCTTCGATACGAAAATACTTGTAGGGATCCTTCGTCATCAAATTAGGCACTCATGTTGGGCAAGATAAGACGCGTCAACTGGCGCGAAAGCTCATTGAGCTGCGTGGCTGTTTCCAGTGTCTGGCCAGAACTGGCCTCAGTCTCTCGCGTGGCCTGCGAGACATTCGAAACTGCGAAGTTTACTTGCTCGACCGCCGTCGACTGTTGTTTTGTACTGAGTTCAATCTCACGAGCTGCCTCGGTCGTGGTTTTTACCATGCCGATGATTTGCTTGAGAGCGGAAGCAACTTCCGAAAACTGTCGAGCGCCGGCATCCACAGCTTTACTGCCACTCTCCGTCGCCATGATGGTTGTATTCACGGCGGCTCGAACCTCATCAATAAGCGCTTTTATCTCCTTGGTTGAGCCACCCACTCGATCGGCCAGTTTACGGATTTCGTCCGCTACGATCGCAAAGCGCTTGCCGGAATCGCCAGCACCGGCGGCCTCTATCGTAGCGTTAATCGCAAGAATATTGGTCTGTTCCGCCAGCTCATTGATGATCTCAAGGATGCCACCGATTTGCTGAGACTTTTTGCCGAGCTCGAGCATGTGAGTCACGATGAGATCGACTTGTCGTTGAATGCTTACAACCGAATCATGTGTCTTCTGCACCGTTTGGTCACCTTCCCGCGCCGACGATGCAGTTTCAGCCGCAATGTGGGCGACTCTCTGTGAGCTCTCAGCAATCTGTCGTGAGGTCGCCAGCAGCTCGCTGATCGTGGTCGTGATTTCTGTCATGGCCATTGCAGCTTCTTTGGCCCCCGAAGCCTGCTGGTTGGCGGCTGACTGCAGCTCAGCTGAAGAACTCTGGACATGGTGGACTGCATCCCCGATCTGGTTGGTCAAGGTGCGAGTCAGGAAATAGGCGATACAGACGGCAAAAAGTGCGACTATGATCGCCATGCCAATGACTATGGACATGGCGGAATAAGCCGCGTCCGTCGCAGCCTTCTTTGCCTCCGCAAGGAGGCTCTGCTCGTGTGAGACAAAGGCTGTCGTTCTTTGGTTAAGAACCTCGCGTCGTGGCGATGTTTTCTCAGAAAAACCTTTTGAAACGGCCTCGGCGGAGGCCCCCTCCATTTTCAGTGCGATGACTTGATCCATAGCAGCTTGATGTTCGCCTTCGGCTTGCTCGATCTGATCAATAAGCCGCTGCGATGGGCTGTTCATGTCCACGTGCGATCTAATCTGGCCCAATATTTTGTGGAATTCGCCACGAGCTTTCTTCATTTTGTCAATGTAATCGCTTTCGTGGGCGAGAAGGAAGCCTCGCCCGGCCGAGACCTTCCATTCCAGGGCCGCATCAAGTCGAGCTGCATCCGTGAGCACCTGGGCATTTTCGGAGATGACGCGATCCTTGCTTGCAATGACGGTGTTCAGGGCATAGACCGCAATAGCGCTGATCAAGACAGTGAGCGCTACGACCACTGCCAGCCCGGTACCAATTTTGCGTTTGAAACTCCAAGTCTTGGTCATCGATCATCCCTCCTGGGGTGTATGGTCTCCAGCAGAAAGCTCTTGAACGAAATCCACCAACGATGGAAGGTTGATGAGAGTGTGAGCCTCACCCTGCACGTGCGCAATGTTGCTCACGTACTTCCTCCCTGACCTTTCCACGTCCGCGGTCTGAATCTTTGGTAATGACAGCCGGAAATGGCCTTCAAAATGATGAAATGTGAGAGCAAGCAAAGCTGCTTCAGCTTTACAAAGGATCAACCATCCGGATGGGTCTGCCTCAGGACTATAACCAAGAAGCGCGGCCAGGCTATATACAGGGACGATGTCGCCGCGAATACCAGCAAAACCCAGCAGTTCGGGGACGGGGCTTGGGAAGGGTATAACTTTCTTCCTGTTAACAAGACCGATGATCTCTCTTATCTTGATCGCATAGGGATCCCCAGCGATGCGAATGGCAAGAATATCCTCGCTTTGATCATGAAGTTCAGAGTGAGGCCTGGCGAACGCATCATCGAACGTTTGCCGCATCTCCTGAATCCGCTCCGGGCTGAATAATTCGGTATTCATGATTTTCCTCCGTGAGCACTTTGCCTTTTGTCGCAAATCTTCATCAGCACTTCCCGGGTAAAACCGCCGCCAAATAAAAGAATACGCGTTGAATTCTCTTTGGGCAGTAAGTCCGCGGCGTATCCAAACTCTTTCGCTGCAACATCCATGTGGCCTTTACGTTGTGCAATGAGGGCCAGGTGAAGATGCGGCATGGCAAATGTTGAATCCAAATAGACGGCAGCCTGGTTGTGTTCCATGGCAGCGTTCAGATCGTCTGAATGCTCACAGCAAAGAGCCATCAGATAATGCGCGCCAGCATTGAGTTCGTCGACGTCCAAAAGCTGCTGGCACACGTTTTTGGCTTCTTCGAGATTTCCGCTGTTGGTCAGAAGGGCAGCCAGCAGCAGCTGAGCATTGACATCGGCTTTGGCGCACAGAGGCAGGTTTCTCATGGTTTCCAGAGCCTCCGCATAACGCTCCTGCCACAAAAGTGCGATTATTGATGCTGGATCCCAGTGTGGCGGTGGGGCAGGCCGCAGGGGATTAAGTCCCTTTCCTGCGTCCTTTTCCATATTTATCTGCGAAAGGTTGGCAATGCGTTCGGATGCTTCCTGTATAGCCTCAAACCATGGCTTCGTCAAAGTCTCGGACTCTGCAGGCCCGGCATGCTGCTCTATGAATGTATCACTCTCTTCCCCCTGCTGATAATAGAAGGTGCCATGGGTGTGGCGCAGGTGAAATTCCTGAGAAATTCCTCTTAGGGTTTCCGCGTGACCGAGGAAAAGAAATCCTCCTGGCGCAAGCACCTCTGCGATCCTTGCTATGACGGCTTGAGCAATGGATGGTGCAAAGTACATGGTTACGTTCCGACAGAAAACCACATCAAAGGCTCCTCGATGCCAGAACCCTGGATCCTCTTCAACGATATTCCGTTCGCTGAAGGATACAGCGCCCCGCACGCTGTCATGCAACACAAGGTCGCGCCCTTCGTTTCGAAAGTATTTTTGGCGCCATTCGACCGGTGTTTCCCGGAGCGACCAGTTGGAATACCGGCCTTTCAAAGCTTTTTCAATCATCAGGGGATTGATGTCGAAGGCCTGGATGGTGATATCCCAGGAAGCGAGCTCCGGGAATCGTTCCCGCAGAAGAATGGCAAGGGAGTAAGCCTCATCCCCAGACGAGCATCCAGCAGAGAGGATGCGAAGCTGGCGAAGATGGCTAAGGACTCGCATACGGTCGGGGATGACAACCTCAGCCATAGCGTTGAAATGAGCGATATTACGGAAAAAGTAGGTTTCTCCGACGGTAAGCTGAGTCGCGAGCTTTCGAATCTCCTGCCTTTCAAGAGCTGACGACGCCAGCTTGTTGAGGTAAGGAGGGACGAGATTGCACCCAGATCCCTGCATCCGCTGACGGAGGATGTCAGCAAGGAAGTCAAGTCTTCCGTCATCAAAATGGAGACCGAGCCTATCGCTGATCAACTTTCGAAAACATTCTATGTCGTCCCGATGAATCTCTATCGCCAAGAGCCAGCCCCTTGAATTTGGAGGTCCTGAAAAAGAGCCTCCGACAACGTCCATCCACTGCGTAAAATAATGAGAAGGTGAGCGTCCAGTCTGCCAACGGCTTCAACATGTTCCTGCGCCGCACCGTGAAGCAAGGGAGGAAGATTCTGGAGAGTTGGCTGGTTCAAGTTCTGGACACCGAGAACTTCATCGACCGCAAGAGCAACCTGCCGATTATCCACCCGCAGAGTCACAAGTCGTCCTGGGCTGCCGTCCGGAATGCCTAAAAAAGCTCTCAAATCCACAACCGGGGTTGCAGCTCCACGAATGACAGAAACGCCGCGGACAAACGCAGGCATACCCGCCATCCTATCAAGCGGCAGAGGGCGCATGATTTCGGTAACATTCACCAGAGGAATAGCGCAATAGAGCGTGTGAACGCGAACAATCAATGTCAGCGTATCTGATGGTACATTTTGGAGATTCGTTGGCAGGTTCTTCTCCAATGCGATTGCCGCCTATTTCTGCCGCAGTGGCAGTTTCACGATAAAGCAGGTGTGTGGACTGCTTTCATCCAATGAAAATTGTCCGTTATGTCCTTCGACAAGGCCCTTTGAGATGCTGAGACCGAGCCCAAAGCCACGGCCCACCTCCTTGGTTGTGAAGAACGGCTGCATAATTTTTTGACGAATATCAGACGTAATTCCTGACCCACTGTCCATGACAGCGAACTCCATCACGTCACGATCACTTCGGATTGTGAGTGTGATCCATTTATCAGGCTGGGACTCTATCGCATCGCAGGCATTGTTGAAAAGATTGAGTAAAACCTGACTGATTTCAGCGGCGCGGCAGTCGATCGTCAAATTTTTTGGATATTCCCCGATCGTGAATTTGATGCCTTCGTGTTTAAATCTTCCTTCGCACAGGGAGAGAGTATCTTCAACAAGCTCGACAACCTTGGTTTCCAGAAAGGGATCCTCGTCTGACAGACGGGAAATCGTTCGCAAGCCATTGACTATTTTTAAAGTCCTATCCGCTGCTTCAAAGATTTGCAGAGTGTGTTTGTTGATCTGATTAACAGATAACGGCTCAGTCGATAAGAGAGAAAGGATCTGTCGACTTTTGCCAAGAATCACTGATAGGGGATTTTTAATCTCATGAGCAATATCTCCGGCCATCTGACCAAGAGTCGCCAGCTTGGTAGATTCGAGCAGTTGTATCTGGGCCTCGCGAGAACTCCTTATGATACGAACCAGGCTGATCGCATGGCCGATCTGAATGCTGAGGGTAATGGCCAGATTGTTCGCGCTTTCCATGGTTTCCCGCTGGGATGGCACGAAAAGCAACGTTCCGATGGGTTGATCGTCGATAACAACGGGTGTCATGACCAGCGAACCAACCTTCAAACGCCTTAACAGTAGTTCCACCTCTTCATTCTTCAAGACAGGAGATGGAAGCACCAACGGCTTCCCGAATTCCAATACCTGCTTCAAACAAGAGCTTTGACGACAAAAGTCCAGCAGTGCGTCTGCGGAATTCTTTGGCAGGCCAACGAATGCTTTGAGTTTGAAAGCGTCATTATCATCCAGGAGATAGACGGCTCCCAGGGATATTCCCGTAGCATCGAAGCTGGTCTGCAGCAGATCATTGAGCATGTCTTCGAAAATAGGGACATCGATGGGATTGCTGGCAAATCGCCCGAGCATGCACAGCTGCGCCTCCAAGAGGGCGACCTGCATGGTCAGGTTTTCCTTTAGCCCGACCTGCCGCTCGATTTGTCCCACAATCCTTTCGATATATTGATTGGCCGCAGGTTGCTGGGAAGTTAGCGGCTCGACAGATGGTGCATTCAGGGCAATAATCAGGGCATCGACAATTTCCTTGCTATCAGGCTGTCGTGAAAAAAACCTGTTGCACCCGACAGAATTGGCAAGGCGCAGATCCTGTTCATCGATAAATACGGAAGAAATCAGAAAGACAGGAATTTTGGAGGTCCTAAAATCTTTTCGTACCCCGAGGCAAAGCCGAAAGCCGTCCATGCGTGGCATAAGCACATCGCTGACGATGCCATCGGGTTGCAGGAGTACCGCCTTTTCCAGCGCATCCTCCCCATCCACCGCGGTCACGACCACGAACCCCGCTTGCTCCAACTGTACTTTCAACAATTTCAATTGGATTGGATCGTCGTCAGCGATCAGTATTCGCCTGCCACGACCTGGTGATTCCGGATCATGATCGGATACCAGATGGGCTTTGACAGCCTTAAGCAGTGTGGACACGGAAACCGGCTTCAGAAGCGCGGCCGTGAAGGTTTTATCGACTCCATCAGCAGCACCCACAGCGCCGGAAATCGCGATAATCGGCAAATCCAGCCTGAGCGACTGCATTCGTAACTGATGAACCAAATCATTGCCACTGCTATCAGTCAATCGTATATCCAGAAGCACAAGATCAACGCGGTTTTCATGAATCAAACGCAAGGATGCTTGACCATCCGGCGCTTCCAGCACGGAATAGCCTTCACTCTCAAGGGCATGACGATACATTTTGCGGGTAATTGCATTATCTTCCACGACTAATATTGTCTGTGCCATGCTTAACTCCCGCTTTTACGCGCACGACGAAGAAATTCGGCCACCATACCTGGAAGTGCTCGTGTATCGATCGGCTTGGTGATATACCCATCGCATCCTGCAGCTTCAGCCTTCTGCTGATCCCCCAGCATGGCATAAGCTGTCAGAGCGATAACGATGATGTCTTTGGTAGCTGGTTGCTTCTTCAGACTTCGGACTAAATCCAAACCGCTCATCCCCGGCAACTGCAGGTCCATAAAAATCAGGCTAGGCGAGAAGGTCTCCAGGACAGTCAAAGCCTCAGGGGCATTGGTTGCAGTTCGAATCTCATAGCCTTCAGATAAAAGCAGAAGCTTGATGAGCTTAAGATTGATAGGGCTATCATCAATAACCAGGATCGACTCTCGCTGCATACTTCTCCGCAGGCTCCATCCTTAGATGTTATGCAAGCCAATAGCAGTCTTTCCATGGCCTATAAATGCCACGGGAAAAGAATGGATTCTTCGGGTTAATAGAGGACCCAGAGACGGGCTGTTCTCAAAATCTTACTAATTTTTAACATAACAATGTGATGGTGTCATGCAATTTAAGAAAAATTTTCAAAATGACTTTTGCTGTAGATTTGCTCTGCATCTATGAAACTTTTGAAGTTTGCCGTTCCGGTGAACAGCAGGGAAACTCCAGGACGAAGGTCGTGTTCACGCTTTGGTCCTCATAGTATATCCGCCCACCCATCAACTCCATAATGTGTTGAGAGAAACTCAAACCCAAACCTTTCCCCTCTCCAACATCCCTGGTTGTGAAAAAAGGTTCCATGAGGTGGTCGCGATAGGCTGCATCTATGCCGTTTCCTGGATCGCTGATAAGGATTCGGATGATATCGTTGTCCATGGGGCCGGTGATGAATTCCATAGCAATTCGAATCCAAGGTTGCGCAATTCCTCTCTCGACAATCTCATCGATGCTATTTTCAATCACACAGGCAATGACATGAGTTAATCCAACCCTATGGCTAAGGATGGTTTTAGTCTGACATCTTCCCCAATCAATTTGCACATCGATTGCGCATCGAGCAATTCTCTGATGATTCAGAGCCAGCGCGGCGTTCACAACCTCTTCAATGGATTCAATATTGATTTCCGATTGTTCGATGTCGCCTTGAGACAGAAAGTTCATTGACTGGACAATCTTGGAAATCCGCATTGCTGTTATCAGGATTTTCTCCAGACCCTTTGCTAAGCTGTCGCAATCAAGCTTATGCGAGTCAATACGACGCAAAAGATGCTCTGCTTGAGTCGAAATAATAGTGAGGGGATTATTAATTTCATGGGCCATGCCCTTGACAATTTGCTTAAATCCGGTAAGGCGTCTTTCTCTTTCAGAAAGCATGCTCGATTTTTTTTGCGTGGTAATGTCAACGAGAAGCAGAAGGCTGCCTTTGTACTGGCCGCTCCCGTCTTTCTCTGGAAGAACAACGGCACCGGACCAATAATTTTTGAAGTTCTTTTTCTGCCCTCTTATTTCCCCCTTCCATATTTCGTCGCCTTTGATACTTTCCAGAGTGGGAGCCGATATTTTGGAATTGATACCGAGAACTTCGGCGATGTCCTTGCCAATGGACTCTGCAGCAACTGTTTCATGCATGCTCGTAAAAACTTCATTCACATAAACTAAGCGATGGTTAGCATCAAAGCGCACAATGCCAATAGATTTATCAACGATGGCTCCCAAGTCCATGCTGGATAGCATACTTTGGGCATGAGATTCCGTACCTTGAATACGGCCCGGTTGGGCTTTCTCTCTTTCACTCAATTCATTAACGATGCGACGCAGCCGTATGATGTATAACAGCGAGAGAATGCTGAGGACCATCAGGACAAGAATGATGACAGTCATTGTATACCCTCGTTCCAAAGAAATGCCAGAAGCAAACCTTCTGGAATATTGATCCTGGAACTCCTTATAAATTATACTTCAGGACAGCATCCGTATTTCAGAGGGAGTTTATTCCTACTGGAATCCGAATAAATGCATAGTTATCCCGACATTCGGCCCGTTGCAGGTCGCAACGCTGGATTGCATTCACGGAAACCTTGCATCATACTATAAGAAAATGTGCATATATTGGTCCGTCTCTTCCAGTTTTTCCAAAAAATGCGAAAAGCTTATAAGATTCCATTGATGAGGTTCGGGTGGCTCAATTCTTTTCTAATCTGAAAAGTGCACGTGTGTATGTGATCGAACCCCTGGTTGCCATGCGTTTTCAAATCGTTGAAGCCTTGCGACAATTGGGGATTGAGGGGGCTATCGGCTATACAGACCTCAAAAGCTTCCTGGATCTACTGGAGGTTGAGTCGGTTGACTGGATCATCACGGCCGCGTTTGCCTCCACGGAAGTTAATGCCCTGCATATCCTGAAACTCTGTATTGAGGAGCCCCAGTTCCGCAAAGTGAGGGTTAGCCTCATGTATCGGGACTCGGAGGAGCACATTCTGCCCATTGCCTTTGAAATGGGACTGATGTCTGCCCACAACATTGAGATGCCTTCAAGACTTCCGGACGAGCTGCAGGGGCTTCTCAGGGTCGTTAAAAACACCTCATTGAATGCAACCCTGATTTCGGCATTCTATATTAGAAGTATGCTGCGCACCAAACGCCAATGGAACGAGATCATCAAACTCGAAAAAGCCCTGCTCGAACTTTTTCCTGGCACAACTGATACCTTGCTTTCCATAGGCGAAGCTCAACTGGCGAGTGGTGACCATGAAAGCGGCCTGCGTACACTGCAGCAGGTCAAGCTCCTGAACCCGTCTCTCTCCGCACAGGTTGATCAGCTGAAGGCCAATTATATTTTGATAGACGAAGAGGACGAGCTCTTTGACGACCTGGAACCACTCGATATGACAGGCCCTCTGTTAAATGCTCTGGGCATCCAGTCGGCTATTCTCGTCGATCCGGACTCTGCCGTTCAACAGTCGGTGAAGCAGGTCATGGCTGGCGCGGGCGTCCAGGACCTTGAAGTATTTGATTCGGGGCAAAAAGCATGGGACTGGATAAGCAACGGGCAGCAGCCAAGCCTCATTATCATGGAATGGCGAACCCTTGATCTGACTGGCGTGCAGTTTATCCAGCGCGTTCGACAGAGGTTAATCTCGGTGCCAATCATGGTCGTCAGTTCCCTCGTCTCTCAGTCAGAAGTTCCACTGGTGAAAGAAATGGGAGTCAACGCGGTTGTTGAGAAGCCCTTCGACAATGCCACACTCATGGCCGAGATTATTACCCTGCTTCAGCAGCAGCAATATCCGACCGAGCAGATCTCGATGGATCGCAAAATCATCCAGTGTTTGCAGCTGGGAAACAAAGTTGAGGCGAACCGCCTCATCGGCATCTACCTCTCGAATCCGGACTATGATGATGCAGGAAAGCGAAGAATGGAAGCTGAATATGCTTTCTATGAAGGGCACTATATGCAATCCTGCACATTGGCATCAGCTGCGCTCAAGCAATCCCACGACTCACTTGAGCTTCTTAATCTTTTGGGTAAGGCTCTCATGAAGCTGGGAGATTTTGAGTCAGCTTTGAAATGCATGAAGAAGGCTCAATCCTTGTCTCCCGCCAACATCGAAAGAGCATGTCGCATGGCCAGCCTTTGTGCTGAAATGGGAGATTTCGAAGACGCCGAGGATCAACTTCTCCAGGCGAAGAACCTTGACGCTAAAAATATTCTGGTTTTGGAAGCGGAAGCTCAGCTGGCATTAGGTTCAGGCGACGCTGAGCGAGCAACCAAAGCCATGGCCAGTTTGGAATCCCTCCATCGCATCGTGGCATTTATCAACAACAAAGCGGTGGCCCTCGTAAGAAATAACAAATTTGAAGAAGGGATCGCTCTCTATAAGAGTGCTCTGGAAGCTCTGCCTCCTCCGTGGGGACATGCTCATGATACTGTATGCTATAATCTGTCGCTCGCCCATATACGCTTTTCCGAATACGAGAGAGCTCTTCAATCCTTGGAAAAAGTCAAATCCGGTCCAACTACCGGAATCGGCAAAAAGGCCCATAGTCTCAGGAAAAAAATCTTGCATGCTCAGCAAACCAATACCCATCTGACGATATCTGTTGAGGCCAAGGAGTTGAATAACCCCAATGATCCGAAGGCACTGGTCCCGGAAATAGACTTCGCAGCTCTGGTTGATGGCATAGCAGCCTCACAGGGCGATATTTGCTGCTACCGCATATTTTCGTCAGAAGGAATAGCATCCGAGGAATCAATCAAACTTTTTCAAAAAGCACCGAAACTGAAGCAGCGTCGACCAGCATCGTGAGGTGCATCATTTTAAAGTCGGAACACCCGACTTCCGTCTAATCAGAGGATTGTTCATGCAGGCACGAATCCTACTCGTAGATGATGAAGAGGGAATCAGAAGTATCATCCGCGACGATCTCCGCGACTTGGGATGGGACGTTATAGAATCACAGAGCGCAGATGAAGCCATCGAACTCCTAGGCAGCACAACCGTGGATGTTGTCCTTACGGACATTCGCATGCCGAAAGTGACTGGCTTTCATCTCCTGAAAAACATCAGGTCGAAATTCGGGACTGAGCCACCCGTGGTTCTCATGAGCGCGCATACCGATGTTCAGTTCTGGGATGCCTATGATGCCGGTGCTGATGGTTATTTCGGCAAACCCTTCCGACTATCTGACCTGCAGAACCTGCTTGAGCATAAGAAAACCCCTATGGAACAAAAATGGTCCGAATCGTTCCTGGATCCGAATGCAGCCCACGTTGCACATCATTTTCAATTAAGTGACGAAGGAAAGGCCAACCCCGTGATGAGTCTTGGCCGGGGTGGAATGTTCCTGAAAACAGATGCACCTCAAATTCGACGCGGGCATAAAGTAAGCTTTGAAATTCAAATGTCAGGCATGCAATTGAAAGGAATGGGTGTGGTGCTGTGGCGACGGCTGCAGGATGAAAAGGATTTATCAGCAGGCTTTGGCATCGAGTTCCTGTATTTGGATCCAAGCTGTCGAATGGATATTATTCGCACCATAGCAGCATCCAAGTCATTGCCATACATCCCCAAAGGCACTATGGAAAAATCATGAGTTCAGACCTGGGTAAGCTGTGCCTGCGACCCAGGCCGTACCCCAAGGAATCATAGCTTCAGTATTGAACCTGTATGGACAGGCGGGGGCCACGTGCTCATCAAGCGAGCAATCCCGGCTCCTCTCTGCCTTCTGCTTGTCGGCATCCACATACAGCAAGAATTTTCCCACACGTCGAAATAAAAGACATTCTTGCAAAAAATTTTCGCGATGAGGGTTACACCGGATATTTTTTATCGAAATATCCCTTTAAAAGAGATGACGAAGGTTCAAATGTGAATCCATCTATTTTGAGGAGACCCATCATGTCTGTTTTTTCAAAGATCTGCGCTGGCCTTTTAATTTCTTCCCTGAGCATGGCAGCCCAGGCTGCTCAACCCGGAACCGAAGGACAATCACCTGCCCAGGAGCCAGGTCCTGTCACTGTTGAAGTCACCAACGCCACAGAAGTCATCCAGGTCCTCCACATTGGCGTCGAATCGGAAATGAAGATCATTGATCTCATTAGCCAAAGAAGCCCCGACGCTGAACTTCAACAGTTCGTCGAGGAACTGTCACAGGATGTGACTATGGTTACCCAAAAGCTCGAAGAGCTGGCGGCCAGCAAGAGTGTAAGCCTGGCTCCTGAGGCCTTGACTGAAACCGCGAAAATGATTGAAGCGCAAATGTTACTGGACATCCAGACTTTGAGCGAGAAGTCGGATGAAGAGTTCCGCGCGGCTGCCATCCAGGCTCTGATCACCAACCACGAAAAAGCTCTCGGTCTTTACACTCAAGTTGAGCAGGCCAATGCTGATGCTGAATTGATCGCAGCCATCGGCGAGTTCCGTCCCGTCACCCAGGAAAATCTGGAAAGCGCTCAACAACTCCAACAAGGCGCCAGCGAACCCACTCAGCCTCAGCAGCCTTCACAACCAATACCTGTCGAGTAACGGGTTTATCTAACTTCGCCTGGCGATGTTAATCCGGCCGTTGGCCGGAACATCGCCAGCTTTTATTTGAATGTTTGAACGGCTCTCCCTGGTCGTCCATCAATTGGACTCCATTCCAACTGTAGTGTAACATTAAAGCATTATGACCTAACCATGAACTGCGAGGACCCTCCATGCTCGACCGCGAGATCATTACGGCCGTTGGCACCTTTATCGCCCTGCTTGTTTCGGTGGCCCTCTCCTACTGGTTAACACCCAGAAAAGGAGTTCATGAGACGGGAATCGAGCAGGATCTTCGCGATGCAGACCTCTCGAAATCACTCAACGACAGCTCCGCGAAGAAAGCGAGCTGAATCCGCCCCCCTTTCGGAATGGACTCAAACAGCAAGTGGAACATTGAGGAAAGCAGCCAAAGCTTCCGCCTCGACACGCAGGACCTTTTGCCGGGCGTGGGTCAGCACGTGATAGCGCAGCCCGTTCTTCAAACAGAGATTGATTTGACCCGCCGCATAGTCATCCGCTTGCCCCGTAAGATACTGAACAGCTTCGATATCACGGAGTTTGATCGCTTGATCTTTTTCACTGGGCCAGATCCTCGTGATACGGAATTGACCTTCACCTTGATCGAAAATAAAAGTTTGGGTCCTGAGGAGCATCACCAGCCCCAGGATCGGGATAGGCAGGGCCAATAGCGCAAAAATCCAGCCGGGTTCCCAGTAGGCAAGGGATGCCGCTGGCAGCGCGATAAAGCAGGTGCTGAACAGGCGATTTCCTATCGTGGGTCTCATCTCAATGCGCTGTCGCGTGACCGGGACAAGGCGGTGGGTCCTGAAATTGGCCGCCCCTTCCAGGCTAAAGGTTTTATCAAAATTGTTGGCTACCATAGATATTCCTCCAGCCACTGACCCGGAAGACGGGCTCTCCTGCATTTTGCTGCAAGTCAACCTGCGGAACCTATCAGGACCGATAACTGTCCCGATGGCGCAACAACGTTCTCAACAGGTTGCGAAAGAACCGTTTTCATGTCATTCCCAAACGAATTAGGGTATTCCATTCGAATGAGGAGGAATTCGCAATGACCAACAACGCAATGATTTCGCGCGTGGAAAACGATCGGGTCCTGGTCCTGGAACGGGTTTTCAGCGCGCCACGCAATCTCGTCTTCAAGATGTTCAAGGATCCCGAGCACCTCAAGCACTGGTGGGGACCGAAAGGCTGGGAGCTTCCCGTCTGCAAGGTTGATTTTCGGCCGGGCGGCGTTTGGCATTACTGCATGAAATGCGCTGATAAGAATCAAGGTGAATACTACGGCATGGAAGCCTGGGGCAAAGCGGTTTATCAGGAAATCCTTGAGCCGGAAAAAATTGTCTACATGGATTACTTCTCGGACGCTGACGGCAATGAGAATGAAACCATGCCATCCACCAAAGTCACGATGAGTTTCATCGATCTCGGTGGCAGGACGAAGCTCGTCAGCCGTGGAGAATATGCGTCGGCGGAAGCCCTCAAGGCTGTCATGGACATGGGCATGCTCCAGGGCATCACCGAAACCTGGGACCGCCTGGAAGAGCGCCTGAACGCGGTCAAATAAGGAAAATGTGGGCTGGCTGCCATGGGAAGGGATTTTCCATGGCTTTCAGCCCATCGAGGAGCAAACAGCAATGTCCAGCATCACCATCCCTTTCTATTTCGATTTCATTTCACCTTACGCTTACCTGGCCTGGACACAGATTCATACTGTGGCCAAACGAGTGAACGCAACCGTTGAACCCATACCCATTCTGTTCGCCGCCTTGCTCGATGCCCACGGACAGAAGGGCCCAGCGGAAGTGCCACCGAAACGCATTTATCTTTTTAAGGATATCTTCCGGCGCGCGCACCGCCTGGGAGTACCGTTCACAGCTCCACCCACGCATCCGTTCAATCCCCTGCTGGCTCTGCGCGTCGCGACCGTACCTCAGGCAATCGAGACGCGTCAACGCCTGATCGATGGCCTGTTCCGAGCGGCCTGGGGACGCGGCATTGAAATCGAAACGCCGGGGTCCGTGGCTGAAGTGATCAAGGAGTCTGGACTTGATCCCAAGCCCATCCTGGATGCCGCCGCTTCAGCAGAAATCAAAGCGTTGCTCAGACAGCAGACCGATGCGGCCCTGGCGGCTGGAGTCTTTGGAGTGCCCACTATGATCGTCAACAACGAACTTTTCTGGGGAGCGGATGCCCTTGAACCCATGGAGGCCTTCCTCAAAGGTGATGATCCTCTCCAGCATGCCGGCGCTGAAGGACTGGCCCGTTGGCTCAGGATCATGCCTTCAGCTTCGCGACGTCAAGGGTGACTCGGAACTTTCGCATGCCAGGCGTGAATAAAGAGCGCCTGATAAAAAAGCGTCGGATATTCAAATCCACTCGAAGCCATGATGGCTTCGATCTCCTTGGGCTTTGACACCGCGACTTCATGCCCCCAACGCGATGTCGATGCCACAGCGGTCTCCCGCGGAAAGCCTGAGTACATAAGGGCCCGCACCCAGAATTCCATTAAATTGCCATAAACAGACGGCTCGACCGGGGACGCGAGATCCGCACTGATCAAAGAGGAACCGGGATTCAGGCGGCGCAGGATTTCACGAAAAAAGCTCCGCCTTTCCTCTTCCTTGGGCAGGAATTGGGAAACCAGAATGGAGGTCGCCGCATCAAACCTTTTATCAGCGGCCAGAGTATTCAAGTATCCCTCATGGAATTGGCATCGCGATAAAACACCAGCCCTCTCCGCCTTCTTCCGGCAGACATCCAGCATGGCACCCGACGGATCCACCGCCGTGAACGAGCAGGCAGGGAAAGCCTGAGCCAGAGCGATAAGTTCCGAACCTGTCCCTGCACCAACGCACAAAACACTCCCATCCGCTGGAAGATCACTGAGCACAATGCGGCTCAGAAAGTGGAGTCCATCAATCATAGGCGCCAGTTTCACCCATCTTTCATCATAGGAATCCGCCTGCTCGCGACCAAATGAAACGGGTTCATCTGTTTTCTTCATGCCCTAACTCCTTTAAATGGTGCACGGAACTCAAGTGAGCTATCCCTCCCCCCGTTTTTGCCTCTTTTTGCGAAAATCTCAACTCAAAAGCACGTTCGGGCTCCCCTTCCTCCAACACGCCAGGCCTGGAACTATGTGGTATCATGATCAATCGTCACAAAACTTTTAGATCTCCTGCCGTTCCAGGGGGCGAACACAGATGAAATTTCCATGGCTTGCCATCATATTGAATATACTGCTGCTGACCTCTCCATCTTTCGCGGCAGAACCCGACCCTCTGGATATTTCCAAAATCGAAGGTTCCGAGGACATCACGCGTTTCGGAAGAGCCGTCCTGGATGAAGCAGGACGCAGTCGGGCCGAAATGGAACAAATCGTACTCTCCGCAGGCAGGCCGATTCCAGAGGTGCTCCAGGGAGGCTACACCGATGGATACTACTGGATTCACCTCCCTCTTACAAACAGCGCGAACACCACCCAATCCGTGAATCTGGCCGCCAGGAATCTGGTGATATCGCACTTCGAAACCTTCATCATGAATCCCGGCCCTGACATCGCAAGCATCGCACGCATTCAGGCCCGCATTCCAACCCTATCCATCACCCTTGGTCCATTCCAGAAGACGGACCTGCTTCTTAAAATACAATTTGGGCTGAGCGAATTTCTAAGCCTGACCATGGAAAAGGCCGATTCAAACGCGGCCGCAAAGCCTGACACTGTTATGCAGTACATAGGGGTGTTCTTCGGAATCCTCCTCGCAATGACCACCTTTAACGTCGGTCTTTTCCTGCTGACTCGCGAAAAAGTGTTCCTATTCCATGCGATGATCGCTCTCCTCATGTCCAATGCCATCTTTATTTTGAGCGGTTTGTCCTACTATTTCCTGGGCACCGACAGCTGGAATTCCCTGTTGCCGGTTTTCGGCAACTACACAGTGGCCGGCACAGCCCTCTTTGCCCAGTATTATGTGAATGCATCGGGGCATAAGAAAGGTGTCCATCGATTCTACACGCTTTGCGTCGTCATCGGATTGATCGGCGGAACGCTGCTCTTATCAGGCGTGACGAAGCGCATAGTCTACGTCACGGATTTGAACCTTGTTCTCACCGCCCTTATTACAATGGCAGTCTTCTATAATTTCCCGCCTCATAAACATCGCATGATGCGTTTTTATGTTCTTGGCTGGCTGGGCTTTGGCATCTTTGTGCTGATCTGGGCCGCAGGGCAGTACCGCTACGCGCCGTTGAATTTTCTCACGGAAAACGCTCTCAGCCTCGCCCTATGCTTCGAAATGATCGTGGTATCGCTCGGTCTGGCGGATCAGATCAACGACTACAAGAACAGGCTGGAGCAATACAGCAGGAATCTCGAAATGCAGGTGGAGGAGAAGGTTCGGGACATCCGTTCCATCATGGATCATATACCGCTTGGGATTTTCATGATCCAGGACAATATGATGATTCACAAGGACCACTCGAAAAATATCCTTCAGGTTTTTCCCAAGGAGTCCATCGAAAGCCTGGACGCGAAAGAGCTGATCTTCTCGGGCAGCAATCTCAGCCCCGACGAACTCAGCCAGGCGGTCAGTTGCCTGGAGGCCTCACTGGGCGAGGATATTGTGAATTTCGATGCCAATTCGCATGCGCTTCCTCTGGAAATCCATCGGAGGGAAGGCCATGGGCCTTCGAAAATTTTCGAAATGACCTGGGGATCCATCACGGATGAAAAACACCGCACGGATAAGATTCTGGTCACAATGCGGGATGTAACCGATATCCGCATGCTGCAAGCGCGCAGCAAATACCAGGAAGAAGAACTGGATTTTATCCGTGAGATTCTTCGCGTGCCAGCCATGCGCTTTACGCGTGTGATTCAATCCTGCAGGGATCTGATGCAGGAGAACAAGAACCTCATCCAATCGCAAGGAATTGACAACGGCAATACCGAAGTTCTCAAACTGCTTTTTATCAATATTCACACCATAAAGGGCTCAGCCCGCTCCCTTTATCTCCAGAAAATGGCGGACGTTCTTCATGCCGTTGAGCAGTACTATGCGGATCTCCTGAAAAGCCCGTCGGCACCGTGGGACCTCCACAGGATGGAGAAGGATCTCGCTGAGGCCGAAAGGATTATTGACCTTTATGATGGCATCGCCCGGGATAAGCTGGGCAGAAGCTCCGATCCCATCCATATCGTCGAATTCGGCATGGAACAAATCGAACACGCCTACCGGGTCCTATCTGCTGCAACCCAGGGGAAGGTGCTGCCCGCGGACGTTCAGGCTGGGATTTCGCTTGTGAAAAATCTTTTTCACGCCAGGATCTTCAAGGATGCCCGTGACGTCATCAAGGAGCTCTGTGGAAGTTTGCCTGCATTGGCCAGGGATTTACAAAAGGAAGTCCCCAGGGTCGAGATCGAAACGAATGGCATTCGGATTGGAGAGCGTGCGGAAGATCTCTTCCGCAATATCTTCGTTCACCTCCTCCGCAATACCATGGATCACGGCATCGAGAGTGCCGAGGAGCGCATCCGCACGGGCAAGAATCCCCAAGGCACGCTCAAAATTCTGATGGAACCGTCTGGCGACACTGTGGCCCTGACTTACTCAGATAATGGCCGAGGTCTGAACATCGGCAGGATCCGCGCCATCGGTCTGGCCCGCAACCTCCTGGATACCAACAGCGCAAACGATATCAAACGCGTCGCTGAGCTTATTTTCGATTCCGGCCTGTCGACAGCCCATCAAGTCACCGAAATTTCCGGACGTGGCGTCGGCATGGATGCTGTGAAACGATTTATTCAACGGCATGGTGGATCCATAGCCATTGCCCTGCAAAGTGAGGGAAGAGAGACAAAAGATTTCCATCCATTTTCCCTGGTCATCCGTCTGCCGCTGAATTTGTTCGACGAGTATCATTGGAGCGCCAACGACACGGCTGCCTGAGATTCATCAGGATTCGGGCCGCCGGCTGGCCTTGACCAGCGCGGCGCGTCCTCAACTTCAGGGCAGGTCGGCAGGCGGGATCAGCATGAAGGCCGAGACCTTGTCATTGAACCACTGCAAATTGCTCACATAGTGGTTGCCGGTTAGATCCCAGTAGTTCCCGGCCGCCCGTGGATCCGTGTGTTCATAGGCACGGATGGTCCAGCCCGGCTGCAGAAGGGCTTCGATGCTGGTGATTTCATCGTTCAGCTTCTGCCAGCCGAGGGAATGAATCGAAAAGAACTGAAGCGGCCGGTTGGATCCGCGAACGGCGTAATCGTTGAAACTCATCTCCTGGAATTTGCCGCGGCGATGGGAATCCTCCCAGACGCGGACGACCCCGGGATTGCGGGCCGTGAGCACGCTGTTCACGATCGAAAAATCCGGATTCGCACAGGTTTCGTTCACGCTCAGGCAATTCAGGATCGCGGTCTGCAAATCCTTGTTGGCCCGGGCGCAGCGCTTCGGCCAGAAGTCAGCATAGGTACAGACCTCCTCCACTTCATGTTTCCGATCCAGAAGCGTCTGAGCCAGGTCCGCGCGTGGACGATAATCATAGAACATCGACCAGCGATCCGGACAGGGATTTTCCCAGCTTCCGTTGCAGCTATCCAGACTGACTTCATAGTCCTTCAGCGTTTCCCGCATCACAACAAGGTTATTCCCCTCTTTCACTTCACTGATAATCTTCTGCCGGGCTTCATTGATTTTCTGCTGCATCTGGGCGGAATCGGCGAGGAGATCCAGCTGCGTATTCAGGCTATAGGCCCCGCAAACATCCGCGCTCGTGCCCATGCTGTAGCATCGGGTCGAGAAGGAATAGCTTTTCAGGATTTGCTTCTGCTCGTTGGTCAGGTGAGCAAAGGTCCGGCCGATCGTGATGATATTGGCGATACCCGCCTGAATCGCCGCTTCCACTTCCCAACGGTTGTGGCTGGAGCTATCGAGTTTTTTCGCCTTGATGACCAGATAAAGTCCCGCACCGACCGTCAGGTCCTGGGTATAACGGTCGCCGCACTGACGCCGAAAGAGCTGCGGACTTTTTTCCTGAAGCTGACGGAAGAAGGGCGCATAGTCGGGCCACGCTTTATAAAGCGAGATCCTGTCCTTGAGATAGGAAAAGCTGGTGACCGCGACCAGGTCATCGGATGTGATCTGCGTTTCCTGCAGCATGCTGGTCTTTACGGAAATGGACGCCGAGAACATCTGCCAGGCGCCACCGATTTCCGTACCGAATTCGCTTTCCATCTTTTTATAGAGGTCGACATAGCTATGCACGAACTGAAACGAGTCGCGTGTTTCATAGAGTGGCTGAACCTGGGTTTCGAGGCCTTCGGGATCCAGGCAGGACGGGCTGCGCGCTCCCGTGAGCATGTCGTATCCATCGCCGATCCAAAAGGCCTGGCCATAGTCCGCAATGCGACCGGACGCAAAGGCCGCCGTACCCGCTCGTGCCTCTTTCAGCTTTTTCATGGCCTCCTGGAGCGTTGGAGACACCGGAGTTTCCGGCAGGGTCTCAACGGGCGGGATCGGTTCCGCCACGACCGGGGTCGGCTGATCAGGAGCCCTGTCAACAGGGGCCGGCTGATCAGGAGTGCCTTCAACGGGAGCGGGCGGCGTCGCCTCAGGCGCCGGGACGACCGTGGCGGATGGATCGGGCTGCGAGCCCGGTGCCTCATGCCCATCACTGCAGGCATAGTGTAAAAAACCGAGAGCGGACACGAGGACGCATGCCGAAATCCTGACGTTGATCATCTTTCACTCCATGGACGAGGGTATGCACCGCGCAAAACGCCGAAGGGCGCCGTTTGCAGGTTGCACTGGTAAAACCTACGACTTATGAGTCTTGGATGAGGGCAATGTAGCCTTTGATGCTGGCTCTGTCTCGGGTTTTTTTATGCTGTCGTGAAAAAAGTTAGGCGGACAGGTAGGGGTTATAAGCAAGGCGGATTCAGGCATTAGAAGCCCATATCACTGAGCACCCGTCTGGCGTCTTCAATCTGTTCCTGCAGGACAAGCACTTTGATCGGTGTCACGTAGGCAAGAGAAGGCTGAACCCCGCCGACATCCGTCGTATAAATATGGGCTTTGATTCCAAGCTCTTCCAGCTGCGACTTGAGCATATCAGCCTGGATCCTATCGTAGGTTTCAAATAACGTGATCATCGCCTCAACCTCGGTTGCGGGGTTCCTGCCACTCTTCAGCCTTGGTGGGCCCATGCGCTGCCCACCCTCGTATCAGGTTCGACTTTCCCGTCCCTGTTTGTCCACGATAATATTCCGGCCTATTGCATCATATTCCCCCGCGATCTTCTTATTGGGATCCTCCTTGGCCTGCTCCAGCGTTTTATTCCGCTTCATGAAGTAAAAGATAAAAAATCCAAAGATCAAAACGGCTCCGACAAGAGCAATATAGGGCAGATACATAATTCACCTCATCTGTTGGTACACGCCGTGCGTGCTCGAAACCACCAGAATTCCAAGGGAGCATGGATCAGGCCAAAGTCCGCGGATCCAACTTACGGCAATCCGCGACCTGGTCATCAACACTACCGAAAAATCACAGCCTTCCCCTCACATTTCAGTCCGCTTCGCCGTTAGATATGCATAAGGAGCGGTTTCCCCTTATGAAGCGAATATTATGGTTAATTATACGAGTTGGCTGTCTCGGGCTCGGCGGGACAGCGGAAGCCGCGCGCCCTCCTGTCTTTGAGCAGCCCTGGTATCTGACCGAGGACGAGCCCGCGGCGTGGTCCCGTGACGAAGCTTTAGTCCAGCCCGAGAGACTGACAGGCTGGAAACCCTATCAGGCCGCCACTGTGCCGCCGGGCATCAATAAAACAATCTGGCTGTGGAATGTGTTGCCGGCGATCCCGGATCAACGCCACGTTCTGTATTTTGCCAACGGGCTTGAGGATATTGCCGTCTATATCAACGGTGAGCTGGTCTATAGCTATGGGTCGTTCCGGAAAGCCTGGGATGAAGTCAGCCCTCAGGTCTGGCACGCGATTCCACTGGGACCTGAACACAGCCATCAGCGCCTTGAGATTCGAACCCATTACGCCCTGAGCTATGTGATGCGGACGCTCTATCCCGTCATTCGACTTCAATCGGAAGCCCTGGGGGAACATACCGGCAAATCCATTCCGCTGATTTACCTCGCCGGCGCATTCGGCCTCATGGGTCTCGTGGTTCTGGCCGTCGCCCTCATGCGGCGCCAGGTGGATCTTTTTCTTTATTTCGCTTTGATGTCCATCTCCGTTTCATCGTGGGTCCTTTTTAATCAGGATTCTTTGATCAAACCTTACACGGGTCTTCCACCACGGAGCTGGAGTTACTTTGATCTGGTTGGGATTTACCTGTCCGCAGCCTGTCTCGTTTCCTTTCTGTCCATTGTCGCCCAATCCCGGAGTCGCCTGATCCGCTTTGTCTTTTGGTTGAACTGGGGCATGGCGTTCACGGTGGCGGTGGCTTCCGGTTTCGGTGGCATTCATGCCTGGTATCTGCTTCCTCTTCTGCATATTGCCGTTTTTCCCAGTCTTCTGGGCCTCATTCCTTTGATCATCTGGTCGGCCTTTCATCGCAATACCGAAGCCCGCGTTCTGATGGTAGGCAGCCTGGCGATGGCGCTCTCGGCCGTTCACGATATTGTCCGCTATTCGGCCAATTTTCGGTCACCGATCACGACCATGATTCCCATCGGTGGTCTGGTCACACTGCTGGCCATGCTGCTGATCCTGGTGCGACGCTATCAGGCGGAACGCGAAGACGCCTTCCAGACTCAGGCGAAGCTTTTAACCGACATCCAGAGTTTGAACGCGGCGCTGCAGGTCCATGTGGAAAAGGTGGAAGCACTGGTTGAAGAAAAAACCCGGGAGATCGGCTCCATTCTGGGACATATCCAGCAGGGCATCTTCATGCTGACCGGCCCTGACCTGCTGATCCATGCGGAATATTCCGAGCACCTGGAAACCATCCTAGGCACACCGAACATTGCCGGGCAAAGTTTTGAACAGACCGTCCTGGATCGCTGCCGGCTGGGAGCCGATCAGCGCAGCCGGATGATCGCCGCTCTGCAGGCGAGTTTGGGGGAAGACTCTGTCAACTTCGAGGTGAATGCCTCCAATCTGCCCACCGAAGTGTACCTCACTCATGGCCATGAAGAAAAAATTCTTGAACTTTCCTGGGCTGCGATAGCGGACGACAGGGACGTGATCGACAAAATACTGATTACCGCACGCGACGTGACCAGCCTGCGCCAGCTGCAGTCCGATGCCCGCCGGAATCAGGAGGAAATGAAGCTCCTGCAGATCATACTTTCGGCCAAACCCGAGCGCTTTCTGCGTTTTCTGGATTCCAGCCTTCAGCTTATCAGCAAGGCCCGCGAGGCACCGGGACAGCCGGCGGGTCGGAGTTTGCGCACAGCCTTTCGCGATCTGCATACGGTCAAAGGCAATGCGCGATCCTTTGGTCTGGACGAGCTGGCCAGCCTCATTCATGATGCGGAGTTGATTCTTCAAAACAATGCCCAGGAAAACCTGGAGCTGCGATTGCAGCAGATTCAGTCGAAAATTGAATCCTATAAGGCCCTCTTCCATCGACATATCCAAGGGCCTGCGGGCCAGGATCGGCTGACAGCCGTCCGGCAGAAGCTTGAAGAGGTTCTGCTGGAAAAGAATCCTGTCGTGACCCAACGCCTGAGACGTCTCGAAGAGGTCCTGCTGCCGGAAGTGTTTATTCCCGCGGAGACGCTTTTTCGCGAAGTGTGCCAGGGGCTCGGCAAGCTGGCCAAGGATCTGGGCAAACACAGGCCCGAGGTCATCCTGGAAAGCCACGGCATTTACCTGACGCAATCCACCGCGGATCTTCTCACGGACTGCCTGGGCCATCTTCTGCGAAATGCCATCGATCACGGCATTGAAAGCCCGGAGGAGCGTATCGCGGCCGGCAAGACGCCGCAAGGTCGCCTCTACTTTCAGTGTCAACGCGAAGGGGAAAACCTTCGGATACATTTGCATGATGATGGTCACGGCCTGCATTTGCAAAAGATTCTCGCGCGAGCTTACGATCGTGGTCTTCTGCGTGTCCATGAACGCCTCACCGCCGCGCGTCTGGAGCAATTGATCTTTTCCCCAGGATTCAGCACGAAGGCTGAGGCCTCCCTCGTTTCAGGACGTGGGGTTGGGCTTGATGCCGTTCGGGCCGCGCTCGAACAGAAAGGCGCGCGGATCCGTCTGCATTTCATGGGCCAGGACGAAGCCCACGAAGGCATGCCCTTCAGTTTTGAAATGCTGCTTCCCGCGACGTGCTGGATCGAAGCGCCTCATACCGATCCGGTGATGCCTTCCGAAAGAGCTTCTTAGCGGGAAACGCGAACGCTTGAGTTATCCCAAAGTTTTCTTTTCCCGCAGAATTTCCAAAAGCCTTTGCAATGGGCTCGCGGGGCGCTCAAAGTGCCAGCAGCGAAAGACTTGACTTTCGACTCGACCATTCCCGAGGAGTTCACCATGAGCATTGATGGAAAAGTTGCCCTGGTTACTGGCGCGGGGCAAGGCATCGGGCGCGCCATCGCTTTACGCTTGGCTCAGGACGGTGCCCATATTGCAATTGTTGACATGAATGAAAACAAGATGACTGACGTCGCGAACGAAGTCTCCAAAATAGGCCGCAAGGCCAGCATCTTTCGGGCGGATGTCTCGCATCGTGATGAAGTCTACCAGGCGATCAACGATGCGGAGAGGAGGCTTGGCGGTTTCGACATCATGATCAACAACGCAGGCATTGTTCAGGTTCAGGCCCTGGCCGACGTCACGCCCGAGGAATTCGACAAGATATTCAAGGTGAATGTACAAGGCGTCCTGTGGGGAATTCAGGCCGCGGCTAAAAAATTCAAGGAGCGTCAGCAAAAGGGAAAAATCATTAGCGCATCCTCCATCGCAGGGCATGAAGGTTACGGCATGCTCGGAGTTTATGCCGCCACCAAATTCGCAGTGCGTGCCCTGACCCAGACTGCGGCCAAGGAATATGCCAGCGCTGGCATTACGGTGAACGCGTATTGCCCCGGCGTGGTCGGGACTGATATGTGGGTTGAGATCGACAGGCGCTTTTCCGAGCTGACCGGAGCAGCCATCGGTGAAACTTACAAGAAATATGTCGGCGGGATTGCGCTCGGTCGCGCTGAGACACCGGAAGACGTGGCCGCGTTCGTATCGTTTCTTTCCGGTCCTGATTCCGATTACATGACGGGCCAGGCGCCTTTGATCGACGGGGGCATGGTTTATCGCTAAAAACCCAAGTCCTTCAACACGCGTTGAGCTTCGACCAGCTGTGGTTCAGGCACCAGCACTTTGATCGGTGTAACGAAGGCGAGAGAAGGGCTCAGGCCATGGAGATCCGCTGAATAAACATGAGCCTTGATGCCAAGCTCCTCCAGCTGAGCTCTTAAAATATCGGCCTGGATCACATCGAATGTTTCAAATAACGTAATCAAGGGACAACCTCCATGGTGTGACCTATCTGACCTTATAGTCTCTTGACAACAGGGTTTTCAAGCGTTTCACGCCAAATAATGTTCTCAGCTTCCAGGAAACTGTCACATCTTTTGACAGCCGCCACATTCCCGGCCTTTTAGTACGCTATAACTAGTTGTTTTCATTCAGTAATATTAAAGAACAGCTTGTGCAATTGGCCCTTCGTCTGGCAGAAAACCCAGACGCAATTTTAGAAAAGGGTTGTTCCATGCTGTCGAAAAAAATGCTGTCTGTTGCTGTGATCCTGGTTCCGGTTCTGGTGGGTTGTGGTTCCAAGGATAAGGACAAGGACGATGCAGTGACTCCCGTTCGTCCCCAGATTCCTCTGAACGCTCCTTCTGATCTGCTGGGTTCCTGGAAACAATGTACTCAAGACTCCGAGACCACAGCGTCCGGCGCGATCTATACATTCCGCGCCGACGGCTCTTTGGAGTTCAAGTCCGTATCGTTCAGCACGAAGGACTGCAGTGATGCAGGAACTGTTCTGCTGACTCTGAAAGGCAGTTACGTGGCTGGATCCGACAGCGCTCTGGATCTCACCATCGGCAAGAAAGACGAAAAGACCTCAACGACCGTCTACCGGGTCTTTTCTGTCCAGGGCAATCAGTTGCTGATCTCGAACAACGCGGTCGCCGGCTCCGATGCCGATCATCGCGATTTCGATCTCAACGCGTCGGCTCTGAAATTGGTAAAAATGGAAGCCAATTGATCCGCTGCACCACATCCCTGCACCAGGGATGTGGTCCTGTTCTCACCGGTCGATTTTCAGATCATAGCCCACCAGCACCTTCGCATAACGCTTCAAGCCAATCGGCTGCGGTCCGGCTTTCGTCCTCGAAACATCGACGAGCTGCACCATCAATCCCGAAGCCTCATCCATCCAGACATCCGTCTCCGGGTAGCGGGGATCCAGACTGAGTTGAATTTTCTGCGCCGGCACCGATCCGTCTTCACTATCCAGGGCGATCGTGGTGGTGACAAAACCGGCCCAGACGCAAACCACATTCAAGGGACAACGGCTGTCCTGAACATCCCGAAAGGCCAACTGCAGCGGACCCACGGCAACAGCCGGGGCCCCCAGCTCAAGAATGGCACAGGCCGCCGGTTCAGACGGATGGTCCTTGCAGGTCGGTGGGAGCGGGGACTCGATGGGTCTGGCCTGGACCGCACCCCAGGCCGTCAGTGCAAGAAAAAGGCAGAGCGATTTCATAAGTTCTCCTCGTTATGATGTCAGCTCCAGGTGAGCTCAGGGCGAGGACAAAGTCCTCCCCTTCCCTCACCATCGGGTCTGTCCAGATAACGAAGAGCGCCGTATTTTTTTCGCAGGAATTCCGATCAGGGCAGATGCTTTTTTTCGAAGACGAAGGTGCCCAATGGAAGCACAGCGGCCACCATGCTCAGCAGCCAGACATTGCGTTTCCAGCGCAGCTCCAGGGCCATATAATTGGCCATGGCCACATAAGCCAGGAACAGGCCGCCATGAGCCATCCCGACCACCCTCACCGCTTGAGGCTCACCCCAAATATACTTGAGTGGCATGGCAATGCCCAAAAGGATCAGGAACGACAGCCCTTCAAAACGACCAACCCAGCGAAAAAGAGACATCATGTAATTTTCCCCATTCACAAGCTCAACAGTCCGAATAATGAATATTCCTCCATCCGTCCACCCCAGAATGCAGAAAATCCATCCGTCAGCCGCAGCTTACCACCTGGTAACCTTCCTCGCGTGTTCCAGAGACTCACACTTGTTTCCTCGTCTGCCTTTCTCTACACTTCACAACGTTTGTCCTTTTGCTCCTGCGTTGAGGTGCCTCGTGGCTGACAACACAACCGATAAGCTGGATCAGGATCTCGCCTTCTTCATGGAATCGCTCAAGGAGGTGCTGGAGGATCTCCAGCACAAGGAACTGATTCGCTTTATTCCCTGGCTCGGCCAGCCGCAGGATACCGCCCTGCCTGAAACGGTCTCCTCCTATCGTCTGGTCCAGCTCCTCTCGATCTCTTTTCAGCTTCTCGGCATGGTTGAAGAGAACATCACCGTTCAAAATCGTCGGTTGCAGCAGGCCTCCGGATCGCTGGAAAAGGAAGCCGGACTTTGGCCCTGGGCTTTTGATCTTTTGAAGCAGGCGCAATTATCCGAAAAGGAAATTCTGCAAGCCCTGCAACGCCTGCATGTGGAGCCCGTGCTCACCGCGCATCCGACCGAATCGAAACGGGCCACCGTCTTGGATCATCACCGCGATCTTTATCTGCAGCTCGTCAAGCGCGAAAACCAGATGTGGACGCCCGTGGAACGGCAGTGGCTGAAGAATGAAGTCAAAACCATACTCGAACGCCTCTGGCGAACCGGGGAAATCTATCTGCAAAGGCCGGAAGTTCGCCATGAATTGCGCAACATGATGCACTATCTGCGCAATGTCTTCCCGCAGATTCTGCCCTGGCTCGATCGTCGGTTTGAAACAGCCTGGCAGCAGGCGGGATTTCAGTGCCCGCTTGATTACATGCGGGGACACTATCCACGCTTTGATATCGGCACCTGGGTGGGCGGTGATCGCGATGGGCATCCGCTGGTGACGGCGGATATCACCCAAAGAGCCCTGCTGGATCTGCGGCTGAATGCCTTGATCGTTTTGCGCCGCAAGCTGACCGATCTTGTCAAGAAAGTCAGTCTCTCGGATCAGATGCAGACGCCACCGCGCGTTCTCACGGAACGCCTCGCCTGGTATGAAAAAAATCATCCGGAGATCTTCGCCGACGCACAGCGCGCGAATCGCGGCGAATCATTTCGAGTGCTCATCAACATTATGGTGGCCCGCCTGCCCATTCAGGTGGTGCGGGATCATGCCACGCAACTCGATGAGCGTCCCTTCTGCTACCAGTCCCCGGTTCAGGTGATGGAGGACTTCGCCTACCTGCGGGAAGGGCTGGAAGCCATTCGCGCCCATCGACTGGCCCAGCTCGAAGTGAAGGACGCCGTTCGCACCCTTCAGGCCTTTGGATTTCATTCCGCCCGACTTGATATTCGACAGAACAGCCGCTTCCATGATGAAGCGATGGCGATGCTGCTGCATACCGCGGGACTGGATAACGGTCGGGATTATCCGAAGTGGGACCTCGAAGCCAAAAAAGCTTTGATTCACAAGGAACTCGGCGTGGTGCGACCCTTCTCCCTGCCCCAGTATCCCTTTGATGGCCCGGCTGAGTCGGTGCTCAGCTCCTATGCAGTGGTCGCGGACTATACTCGAAAATACGGCTATGCGGGCATCGGTTCCTTTATTGTCAGCATGACCCACACGGCTGAGGATCTCTTCACGGTATACCTGCTCATGCGGGAATCCGGGTTGGCTCAGGTATCTGATGCCCAACTCGTCTGTCCGATCCCGGTCGTGCCGCTCTTTGAAACGATAGATGATTTGGTGGACAGCACCCGTATCATGGATGAATTCCTTGCGCATCCCATCACGCGGCGCAGTCTGCAGCTGCAGGCTCAATTGCAGGGCCATACGCAACTGCAGCAGCAGGTGATGATTGGTTACAGCGACAGCAGCAAGGATGGTGGCATCCTTGCCAGTCAGTGGCATCTTTATCTGGCCCAAAAGGAACTCGCCGCCCTCGGGGACAAACACGGCATCGAGATCATCTTCTTCCATGGTCGCGGGGGCACGGTCAGCCGCGGGGCTGGTCCGGTTCACCGTTTCCTTCAGGCCCTGCCCAAGGGCGCCGTCAACGGCACCTTGCGCATGACAGAGCAGGGGGAAACCATCGCCAGGAAGTTCGCCAACCAGGCCACGGCCGTTTACAATGTGGAACTGATGCAGGCGAGCCTCACGGCCGAAACCCTTCTCAGTCGCAAACGGAAGGAAGTCGATCCCTGGTTCATGGAAGTCATGCAGGAGCTGTCAGGCCGCAGCCGGGAAACCTATCGCAGCCTGATCACGCATCCCGATTTTGTATCCTTCTTTCGTCAGGCCACACCGATTGATGCGTTGGAACATTCCCGCATCGGCAGTCGCCCGCCGAAGCGCAGCGGTCAGGCGAGTCTCGAGGATCTGCGGGCCATTCCCTGGGTGTTTGCCTGGAATCAGGCGCGCTTTTATTTGCCGAGCTGGTACGGGGTTGGCACCGCGCTCGAGGAAATCAGGAATCAGCGACCGGACGATTTTCAAAAGCTGAAGCAAAGTCTGCCGGAGCTGAAACTTCTGAATTATGTCCTCTACAATGTGGAAACCACGGTGGCCTCGGCCAGTGAAAGCCAGATGAACGCCTATGCGAATCTCGTAACAGATCCGGCCCTGCGGGCCCGTTTTATGGATCCTATCCTGGTTGAATTCCGGCGCACGCGCCAGCTTCTGATTGAAATCTTTGGGGCCACGGTCGAGGCCCGTCGCCCGCATGTGGTGAATACCATTCAACTGAGGGAACCCAGTCTGGCCATCCTGCATCGCCTGCAGATCGAGCAGCTCCGCACCTGGCGCGCCTGGCCGGAGAACAGTCCCGAGCGGGACTCCAGCCTTGAGGCCTTGCTTCTGACCATCAATGCGATTGCCGGGGGTCTAAGGAATACGGGTTAATCAGGAGCCTGCGGCAGCTGCGAGGATTCGATGAAAGTCACCGGTGGGTAGGTGAAACCCTGGCTCATGAAGCGGCGTTTCACAAACGTGTCGAAATCCTCTTTCGCAATCCTCTTCTGCTGCATGATTTCCAGTTTCCTCTTCAGGGCTGTCGGCAGACCCTTCGAAAAACCTAAATAAACAGGCAGCCGGGTGTTTTTGATTTCATAGCAATGCAGCGCGACCTGAATGTTCGCATGCTGGGCGGCAAGGACCAGCACGCCCGGCATGGGACTGTGCACGGCATCGACGCGGCCCTTGTGCAGCATCTGCAGCATGCGTTCCTGCGCCCGATCCCCAGCCACGGGAAATTGCGTCATGCCCTGCAGCGCCTTGGGAATGACAGTCCCCCGAACATAAGCGAGCCGCGAGCCGGCATGAAGTGGTTTCAGCTCCATGGGCACAGCCGTACAGAAACCCTGACCCAAATGCAAGAGCGGTTCCTGTGCATAAAGCACGGATTTTTCCCGATCCGGTGTTTTATAAAGAACGAGCATGATATCCAGCTGCTGGTTGCGCAGCTGTTCGACTGAACGATTGATCGGCACCGTCTGAAACGTGAGCGGAAGTTCCAGGCTGGCCAGCATGTCCTGTGTGTATTCGATGATCAAACCTTTGGGGCCATCGTCATCGGGGATGAGAAAGGGATGATATTCCATCATGCCGACGTTCAACTGCAGAGGCACGCCGACCGCGGATTTTTTCTCCTGCGGCGCCGCCTCCACGGATGCACGGCAAAAGACACCGAAACTGAAGATGATGGAGCTCATCCAGCGGTCGAGATTCATCCTGATTCCCCCAGATAACCATTGTCAGGGGGACAGGAAATGAAGTCAATGCGAGCTTTTGTGGGGAGCCGGAAACCTGCCCTGTCCCAGCGGACAAGGCAGGCCCGTTCCTACCAGCCTTTAATTTTTGCGGGTTCGCCATAGAGGAAGTCGTCGACCGCCACCGCGTCCTTGGTATGCGTTTCCGCCGAGGTATAGCCAAGAGCCACGCTGCCGTTGGTAATCCGCACCTTGGCGATACGGCGACCGTCGGTGAATTTCACGCCCAGAAATGAAAGGCTTTCGTTGCTGTTGGGCACCGCATCCACGGGAACGGAAAGCAAGCGGCGACCCTTTTCATCAAGGTATTCGATTTTGGAAACATGCTTCAGATCCACATCGGTGAACACGGCACCGAAACTGGTAACGGTTGCGGGCGTGAGGCTGCCCGGCACGGTAAAGGTCATCTCCAGAATGTTGCTGCCAAGCGGCGCGAACAATTTTTCCGGACTGAAGCTGCGGAAAAGTTTTGGCAAAATGCGGTTGATATTGCCGAATTCAACGTCCGCTTCACCGACCTTGGCACTGACCTGCAGCTGATTGCAGGGGGCGCTGATCAGAATTCCGCGGTTTTTAAAAAAATCACCGGGGAACAGGTTGGGGGCGGATTGCGCGGCCGGCACGCCATCCCAATTGATCTCACGATGACCCTCGGGCTGTGTTCCCACCGCGGCCAGGTTATTGTCTCCACCGAGATCCTGGCGATAGAGATCCACGGTATCCTGAATATCGGCGGGCGAACGCCCTTTGTCCGAGCGAATAATGACACCTTGGGCAGAACCGGCGTCAAGGTCGGAAGGGCTTATACCATCGCCGCAGGCCGCCGTCAAAACCAGGGGAAGAGCCATCCAGAGACGTTTACGGGAAGAGAACTGTTTCATATGATCCATCCTTTGCCTGAACTGTTATCTGACAGTCTCGTTATAGTGCCCCGGATTTTTTTTCGCTGTTCATCGCCACTCTCAATTTGTGATGTGATTTGTCGTGATTCCGTCTTGCAACACCAGGAATCATCCTTTAGGGTTGAGGCCGCACCATGAAGGAGACAGGACATGATCTGGAAACGCTTGATTTTACTCGCCCTCCTGGGCACGCAACCCTTGCAAGCCGAGACTCCGCAGCCTTCCCCCTGGGTTTACGACGAACCAGCCTTGACGCGCGACAATCCGAAACCCTTTGGCCTCAAGATCGAATATGGCCAGAACCACGCAGCCGGCAAGACCTCCTATCTCAATCGCACCACCAATTTCGGGACCAAATATGAAAACGGACTGGATGAAGTGCGACTGAATGCGGACGGCAATTATTTGCGCAGCAAAGGTCAAACCGTCGATGATCGCCGTCACGCGTTCTTCGGTTATGACCGCTACATCGGCTCGCACCTCTGGCTCTTTCTTTTGCTGGATTGGGAAAGCAATCGGGTGCTCGGCCTGAACTATACGCAGCTCAGCGGAGCCGGGGTCAAGGTCGACATCATGCGGAATGCGGCCTACACCTTGAATGTCGGGGTCGCTTATCTCAAGCGGGCCAAACAAACCGAATACAACGCCACACTTTTGGATGCCGACAATCAGCCCTATACGGAAAACCGGGTGACGACCAAGGATGACAAAGTGATCTCGGCTCGACTCAAGTTCAATTATGATACGGATCTGACCAAATTTTCACTGGTCGGTTTCTATCTTCCAGTGACGCGAAAAAATGTGGATCCTGTCTCCGGTGTGGAAAAAAATGATTATAGCTGGACGCTGGAATCCTCGCTGGCCTGGCATCTGACCAAACGGATTTACCTGAAGTACGCTTACTTCTATCGTTTCGAGTCCCTGCAAACGGCTCCCGGTGTTTCGCGTGAGGACGAAAAAACCACTCTGCAGGTGGGTTATGAATTCTAACGCAAGCCACCGATACCATTGATAGGTTAAGCAGGCGGGCGCCTGGGATTTGACAAATGCCGAAGCGGACTTACATTGGGAAAACAGGCGTTTTCCTTGAAAGGAACCGATCATGGCGCTCCCTGAATCCGAACTCCCCCAATGGCCCAGGCCCCGACGCTACCGCTCCAGCCGACCGCGCATCCTGCATCCGGAGTTCGGCGAGGAACGCGAGGACGATATCATCCAGCGACCGGATTTGCGTCAGCATCCTCTGGGTCAAAGGCCACAGGGCCAGAGTCTCATGCCGGCAGCGCTCCTGCTTCTGCTCTTCTGCGCCGGTTCCTTTTGGTCCTGGATGCATCCGCATGAGAATCACCTCGCCGCCACGCAGAGCCTTGTTTATGAGCAGGGTGAAATCTGGCGTCTCATGACCACACTCTGGGTGCATGCGGATATCGCCCACCTTTTGGCCAATAGCGGCCTCTTTGTGATCTTCGGACTATTCCTCCGGCATTATTTTGGACTCTGGGCTTTTCCTAGTCTTTCGCTGCTCGGCGGCATGGCGACGGGGGCCTTGGCCTTGCTTACCTATGGACCGAATACGCGGCTCATTGGAGCCTCCGGCATGGTCTATTTTATGGTGGGACTCTGGCTGCTTCTTTTTCTGCGATATGCTGATTATTTGAGCTGGGCGCATCGCGTGATGCGCGCGCTGGCCTTTGTCCTGGTCGTTCTGGTGCCGACCCAGTTCGAACCACAGGTGAGTTATCGCACGCATGCCATCGGTTTTGCTCTGGGGTTATTCTTTGGCTGGCTCAGTGCGCCCTGGACGAAACCTGTCACCAGCGTGGCACCGCCAGAGGTCGAGGAGGACGCGGAATATTATCGCTCCGCCCATGACTACGAGGAGGAGCTTCTGCCTTGAGTTCGCCGCTGGCTCAGGCCGCCTTCCAGCTGAGATCGCCGACATGATCGTAGAAATGCAGAAGGTGGACGTGCAGCATATCCTGAGGGCTCAGCTCGCCATAGAAAAAGTGGGGTTTAACCGCAGCGGCCGCTTCCAGACGGCGAAAGGCCTCTTCCAGCTCGGTCAGGGCTAGGACGATATCGCCTTCCGCGGCGGGCGCAGGCATGCCCGGAACCGTTGGATCATTCCGATCATGCTTCATGGTATCCAGCATGGTAAAGATGTGAAACACAGCCTTGCCGATGGAATTTTGAAACCATGCAGCCTTCACTTCGGGATAACCCTCGAGCGCGCAGTGAACGCCCTGGATGCAGTGTCGGATCACCTGATGCACAGTCTGCTTCCCGTTATTGCGCAAATCGGCTGAACCCTTCAGCTTTGCGATCAGATCCAGCGTACCAGCCAGAGTCACTTTACGCGACGTGCAGGAGAGCGCCAGCGGACTCAGCAGAATCGCGAAGGGCGTGGCCACGGTGAACTTAAGAAATTCCCTGCGTTTCATGATACCTCCAACATCATTTCATTGTCCTTATCCACAAATTTGAACCAGGCCTGGCTGGCTTTTTCATCATCACGAATTGCCTGGCCTGGCAGGGACGTATCCCAGCGCTGAAAACCCATCTTGTCAGCGGCTGCGAGGTTCTGATACACGGCATCGTGGATAAAGATCACACTGCCCTGCTTGCCAAAGCGTCGGTAAACCGGATTCCGCATGGCTTCATAACGCGTGGCCAGAGTCAGCGGCGCGCCGCGCAGATCATACTGCTTCTGACCCGAACGAGGGAAAAAGCCTTCCACCCGGCCGCGGGCCAGTCCAATGCCACAGTACACCGGCTCCGGGGTATCGAGCCGGGCCATCTCTTCATGAAAGATCGCACACATCCTTTGCGCAAGTCGCAGCGCCACCGTATCGGGAGCTTTGCCTTGGGGAACGCGGAAAGGAAAACCCACCGTACAGATCATGCCATCGCCCATTTCCTTGACGCGATAACCGGTGGCCTCGAGACGCTCGGCATCGTAATCATGATTGATGGCATCAAAAAATCGACCCATGCAGGTATCCAGGGCCTTCCGAAAATCCGGATGTTTCACCTTCGAGGAACCCACCACATCAAAGACCAGAACCACGGCCTCCTGTTCGATCGTCGGCATGCACTTCTCGAGCCTCGTGCCCGCGCGCAGCAGCGGGATCACATGCAAGGGCACGATCTTGGAAAGTTCCTGAGTCAGGTGGGAAAGGACATCGAAAGCGTAAGAGAAGCGGATGGAGACGAGCAGACTCGCGGCCGTTACAAAGACGAGCTGACCGATGGGAAAGACATCAAAACCCAGCCCCATGCCCTGGGAACGCAGCATATCCCCCGAGGCCGTCAGACTCAGGAATACCGTACCGATCGCCAGAACCAGGGAGCCTTCCCGCTTTTGCCACAAGGCCCGGCCCACTCCATAGAGAGCTGACAGCATGGCCACGCAACCAAAAAGATGAAAGCTCAGGAGTGTAAAAGCATAGACAGGGCTGCCCAGGACCGCACATATCAAGGAAAAGGTGACGGAAAGAACCCAAAGACATTTCAGGATCCAGCGATGCATGAGACCCGGATAGCTGATGCTCAGGAATTGATAAAAGCAGGACGCCGCCATAAAATAGCCGACGTGTCCCACCGCGAACGAAGCGTTACCTAAAAGATCCGGCGCCATGATGCTAACTACATTGCTATGACCGACGGAGGCATGACGAAGGGCCAGGAAGAAGCAGAAAAAGCCCAGAAAAAAAGTTTCCCGGCGCGTGCGATGGATCACAAACAGGGCGAACTGGTAAAAGCCGGTGACCAGGAGCGCCGTGACCATGCCCGTATCTTTGAAGAGTTTGTGTTCCTTGCCTCGCGAGATGCCGATGGTATCGCCGAGGAGAAGCTGGCCACGAATTTTGCGCCAGCGCATGAATTCATTATTCGCATGAATCAGAACGGTAATTTTTCTCTCGGCGGGCAGATGGATCGTTCCGGTCTGTCGCCGATTACGATCCGCATTGTCGCCTTTCTTGAAAAGACCACGACCGAAGACCAGGCGACCGTTGGCATAAACATCCACGGCGCTGCGCTCCGGCCACCAGAAGCTGAGCGTCTGCACATTGGGATTGTCGATTTCCAAACAGAACGTGCTCGTCCCGTTCCATTCCGGGTGCTGCTGCAGCTGCGCCGCCAGCCAGTAATCCATGAGATCGAGAAGGCCTCCCCCTGTGCAGGCGGCATCGATGGGTAAAATTTGGTTTGGGTAAAAGCGCCAGGATCCATTCAGATCGAAGATCCGGTCGCGAAAAATTTCCTGCGGCAGAGTCAGCCGTCCGTCCTGCGCCGTAAGCTTCTGTGCCGTAGCCGCAAAGGGCCAGGCCAGAGTCAAGGCAGTGATGACGACGAGCACGAGGCGCATGCAAATTTCCCTGAAGAGACGATTGCTTGAATCTGTCCTCGGCATTTTGGGGAAAAACGTGAGTCGCGCGGTCTGGTCAGCCTGCAGATCAGATCCCATGTCGGCCTGCTGCTTCACCTCAAATGGGTTATTCGCGAAATCACCAAAAAGGACTGGGAGGCTTTTTTCCATGCCGGCTTCAGGGAGGTGCAGAAAAAAAGCCTGGAGTCACAAGTCCCGAAAAATTTAGCAATCGTAAATTGTTTTGACCAGCCAATCAAAAGACTCTGGCGATGCGTAAGCAGGAAATTTTTTGTTAGGAGAAGAAGATGCTAACTGGATATTACAAGTTTTTATTTACATGTTTTCCTCTCGTCGCGGCACCTGCCTTTGCTGATTTTCTCCCACCCAACGATTTGCATTTGGAAGACAGTCTTCTGCGGGATGCGAATGTCACGGAAGAGGATTTCAATGGTGTGATCGACCAGGCGGAAGCCCTGTATGGCCCCATCCTCAAGGAACAGCATGGTGCCACACTCAAAGTGAGCCGACTCTGGGACACCAATACGGTCAATGCCAGCGCCATGCAATTCGGCAGGACCTGGCACGTGAATATGTATGGAGGCCTCGCGCGGCGGCCTGAAGTCACGCTTGATGGTTTTACTCTGGTCCTTTGTCATGAACTCGGTCATCACCTGGGAGGTTATCCCTTCTCCGCAGCATGGGCAGCCAACGAAGGGCAGTCGGATTATTTTGCGACTCAAAGCTGCGCGCGGCAGTTATGGAAAGAAAACCGTTCGAAAAATGCCGAGGCGCGCGAGGAGATTCCTGAGTGGCCGAAAGCTCAGTGTGATGCCGTTTGGAAAACCGAAGATGAGCAGAATCTGTGCTACCGCTTAATGCTGGCCAGCAAATCCATCGCTGACCTGGCCGCTGCGGTCAGCAATAAATCCGTAGCCTGGGATACGCCTGACAGCAAAACCGTATCGAAGACCTACAACGGTCATCCGCAAAGTCAGTGCCGTCTCGATACGATGATGGCCGGCGCCGTCTGTGATCTTGAATTTGACATGAACCTGATTCCCGGCAAGGACCTCGGCAGCAAACGCAACAGTCCCGAGGCCGAGATGATTTCAGCGAAACATACCTGTACGCAGTATATGAATTATGAGATTGGCTATCGACCCGCGTGCTGGTTCAAGTCAGCTCTTTAACTCACCTCAAACAGGAGGAGGATCAATAGTAAAAAGGCTTGGGGTGGGACCGGACCTCTGTCAGATCCGACTCCCCCCTTTCTGATCACTTCTGCAGTTTCAGTTTCGCATCCACCGCCCGGAACAGCACCATACCTGCAAGCATGGCTCCCACAAAAACCAGTGGTTTCACCCCCAGGCTGGCCACGGAAACGACCGCAGGGCCCGGGCAAAAACCGGCCAGACCCCAGCCGATGCCAAACAGCACCGCACCGATCACCAGCGCCGGCGTGATGTCCTTTTTCTCAGGCACAAGCCACTGCCTGGAAAAAAGCGGCGAACTCCTTTTTCGTATCAGGCGATAGGTGATGAAGTGAACGCCGATCGCACCGACCATGACAAACATCAAGGACGGATCCCAGTTTCCAAAGAGATCCAAAAAACCGACGACCTTCTGCGGCTGGGTCATGCCCGAAATGCCGAGACCGATCGCAAATATAAAACCGACAAGCAAAGCGCTGATTCCATTTTTCATGACAGTATCCCCAGATTTCTCAGCAGCACAACCGTCACCATGCCCGCCGCAATAAAGGTGATCGTGGCCACCAGCGAACGGGGCGAGAGTCGACTGATACCGCAGACGCCATGACCACTGGTGCAGCCACTGCCCATCACCGTTCCAAAGCCCACCAAAAGTCCCGCGGCAATGGTGGAACCCAGGCCGGTCTCCAGCTGTCCCGAGAAGACCTCGGGCTGGATAAACCGCATGACCAGTCCACCCAGCACAAGGCCGGCGACGAACAGCCAGCGCCAGGCCACGTCCCCTTTCACGGGTGTCAGCGCCCCGTTGACAATTCCACTGATGCCGGTCACGCGACCGTTCAGGAGCAGCATGAGCGACACTGCCGCACCGATCACGACCCCGCCCAGCAAAGCATTGATCCAATCCTGATTCATAACACGCAGCCTCACTTCGATAGTTCTGCCCCGAACATACTGAAAAACGCAGCTCTTGTCTTGCCCCGAGCCGATGACGGGAACCAGGCTAAAGTGGACCCCCTCGACTTCATGACCGACCGTACCTTTCGCTTGAAAAGGACGCCTTATATTGAAACAGTATGGGGCATGCCGATCCATAGGAGCCCCTCCATGAAAGAGACTGTGAAGGATTTTTTTGACAAGGATACCTGGACCCTGACCTATGTCGTCCATGATGCGGGGACCCGGGATGCTGTCATTATTGATCCGGTCTGGGACTATGACCCGGCCGCATCCAGCATGAGTGTCCATTCGGCGGAAAAGGTCCTGGCCTATGTCAAGGAACAGGGTCTTACCGTCCATTATATTCTGGAGACCCATGCGCACGCGGATCATGTGAGTGGCTCACAAATTCTGAAGCAGCATCTGCCAGGCGCCAGAATTGGCATCGGAGCCAACATCACCGCCGTGCAAAAGGTCTTCAAAGGCATCTTCAACCTCGATCCCGATTTTCCCACGGATGGACGGCAATTCGATCTTCTGCTGCGTGATGGTCAAACGCTGCAGGCGGGGACGCTCAAGATCGAAACGATTTTTACACCCGGTCACACACCAGCCTGCGCAAGTTATATCATCGGCGAATCGGTCTTCGTCGGCGATGCGATCTTCATGCCGGACTACGGCACAGGCCGCTGTGATTTCCCAGCCGGCAGTGCCGCCGAACTTTATGATTCGGTGCATGGCAGACTCTATAAATTGCCTGATCACTACCGCCTTTACGTGGGTCACGACTATATGCCGGGAGGCCGGCCGCTGGCCTTTCAATGCACGGTGGCGGAACAGAAACGCAGCAACATTCAACTGAAGGAGGACACCACGCGCGACCAGTTCATCAGTTTCCGCCAAAAACGGGATGCGACGTTGAACACGCCGCGACTGCTTCTTCCCAGTGTGCAAATCAATATCGATGCCGGGCATCTGCCGCCTCCGGAACCGAATGGCATCGCCTATCTTAAAATACCGATAAGGAAGTAATCTGCATGACAGCAAGCAAGGATCAGACTGTGATTCTGGACGTTCGCACGCCGGAGGAATACCAGGACATTCATGTGAAGGGCTCGCAAAACATCGATTGGAACCAGGCGGATTTCAAGGACCGCGTGCTCCTGCTCGATAAAAAGGCCTGCTACAAAGTCTATTGCCGCAGTGGCAATCGCTCCGGCCGGGCCATGGAGCTGATGAAGTCCCTCGGATTTCAGAATGTGGAAAATCTCGGAAGCGTCAGTGAGGCCGCACAAAAGCTGAACCTTGACTGTGAAAGCGGTTCCTGATTTTTCCTGCAACATTCCCCTCGTCTCCATCGTCAATGTTTCATACGATGGGCAACCCCGGACCGGGCTTGCGTGCCCGGTTTCGGGACGGTCTTACTTGGGGAAAAGCGATGAAAAAATTAGGAATTCTGCTCCTTCTGGGCGCCTGTACCACAACCACGACCCAGCCTCCAGCACGGAATCATTCCAGCCTGACCGTTGTGGGCAAGCCGGCTGGCGTGCTCAAATCCACCGCCCTTGTTGAATTAACGGATGATGACTGGAAGTCCATCGAAGAGCGTGCATCCTGCGTGACGCATCTTTACGAATGCCAATTTGATAAGACAGGTCAGATCACCGGCCTTAAGGCCCTGGATCACTCTGATCCCGCTTTTCAAAGCCTGACTGAGGAATCCCTCCGCACCTGGCGCTTTCAAGAGGGGCAGGAGGGGACATGCCATGCCCAGATAATCTACGAACGCAACGAGCCGACCCATGTTCTGCTGGTGGAGCCGGATATGGCTGTCACCATGGTCAGCAACCTGCAGAAAAACCGCGCCGCGCTGCCGCCAAAGAATGAGCGGCCGCTGCCAGGCAGAATTCGCCAGGAAAAGCCTCAGATGCCTCGGGAAATGGCTCTCAAGGGTGTCCAAGGGTTTATCACAGTGAATTATGACATTGACGAAGCCGGTGTTCCCACCAACTTCAAAATCATTGATGAGGACCCAGAGGGCGCTTTGGAAAAGAGTGCTCTGAGGGCCTTGCGTCGGTGGCGTTATGCACCGCTGGCGAAGGAACCCAACTCGGCCCGAAACACCACAACAACGCTTACCTATCGGCTGGTCGGCAGCAGGAATTTCATGACGAGCTGTGACCTCGGCCTGCGACTCAATCGTCTGGCCCGGCCCCCGATCAAACAACCTTAGGTAAAGACCACGGGTCCGCGCCAGGCGCCAAAGCCATCGCTCAGATGCGCGAGGTTCTGCCAGCCGGCAGCCCGAAGAATTTGCAAAGCCCGCTGCGAACGAATTCCACTCTGACAGTAAACCAGAACGGGTTTGCTGCGGGTGGGAAGTTCCGGCAGCAATCCTTCCTGCAGCTTCGAAAGCGGCCAGTGATGCGCCGCCGGCAGATGCCCGCGCAACCATTCCTGACTTTCGCGAATATCGAGAGGAATGAAGTCCCGCCAGCGATCCCCCACGGCAAGTTCCGCGGCGGCATAGTTGGGAACATCTTTCGCCGCGTTCGCATCGCAGGCATTGTCCAGATCGCGCAGGACGATATCCGCTGGTGATTTTGAGCAGCAGGGACAGTCCGGATTTTTTTTCAAAGCGAGACGCCGCGTTTCCATCGTGTGCGCGCGCAGGTGAAAGAGCTGACCCACCAAAGGCTCCAGCCCATCCTTTTGCGGACCCTGGGATCCATTCAAGAGGAGCTTGACGGTTTCGAGCGCCTGCACACTGCCGATGATGCCACCCATCGCTCCGATCACGCCGGCCTCCGCACAGTTCGGCACATAGGTCTGGGGCGGTTCCGGAAAAAGACAGCGATAGCAGGGCCCATGGGGAGCCCAGAACACCGAAGCCTGACCTTCCCAGCGGAGGATGGTGCCATAAACCAGGGGCTTGCCCAGCTTATAGGCGAGGTCATTCAACAAAAATTTCGTGGAAAAGTTATCGCTCCCATCCAGAATAATGTCGTAAGGCGCCGCGATTTCAACCGCATTGGCTGCGGTCAGACGTGTCGGGTAGGCTGCAACATGAACCTCGGGGTTCATGGCCTGCAACCGCGCGGCGGCTCGGGTCACTTTGTCACGGCCTTGATCGGCATTATCATAAATGATCTGCCTTTGCAGATTGGAAACATCGACCTGGTCCGCATCGACAAGTCCGATCGACCCCACGCCGGCGGCGGCCAAATACATGGCGGCCGGGGCTCCCAGGCCACCCGCGCCAACGATCAAAACACGGCCTGCAGCCAATTTTTTCTGACCTTCCGCACCGACCTCGGCAAGTACCATCTGGCGCGCATAGCGGGACTGTGTCATGGGATCCTCCTCAGGTCTTAATATGCCCCCCACTTTAACGATGTTCCCACCTGGTTTCAATGCCTGGAATCAACGGCCGAACGCCGGTTCGCAGACCCGAAACTTTACCGTCAAGTACAAAAGCCATGCACGGTTTACGCCGAACACCCTATTGACTGCCGTATAAACAAAGAGACAAGGCGGGAGGAAAGCGAGCCGCGGAGCCAACCGGGCAAGGATATCTCTCACGGAGGAAGGGCTCTGAACAACTTGATACACAAAGGACTCGTCCTGAGCGGCTTCATCGGCCTGCTCCTGCTATCGGCCTGCACCTGCGAAGCGCCGCTGCGTCTGCGCGTGGGGATGATGCGGAACGCCGGCTGCAGTCCTTTGGCTCTGGCAGTCAAGCAAAGGATTTTTCAGGAGCATAATCTCGAGGTGGATGTTCAAACTCTGGATGATGCCGCGGGGTTTGCAGCGTCCCAGTTCGATCTGGTCTGCATGAATCTCGCGGACCTTCTTGTGCAGCCGCTGGATTATCGGGTGGTTTCCATCCCAGGTGCCTCCCATGGAGCGGACGTGCTCGTGGCGCGCAAGGATGCGGGAATCGCCTTGAAAGATCTCAAAGGCGCTCGCATCGGGGTGACACCGGTTTCGATGGGCCACCTTCTGCTCATGCATGCCCTCCGCCAGCATCAGCTCGCGCCCGAGAATTTTACCGTTCTGCCGCTGGAATCCCGGCAACTGGAGGAAGCCCTCCGGAAGAGTGAAATTCAGCTGGCCGTGGCGGCTCCCCCCGTTTCGCTCAGCATCATGAAACATCCGAACATACAGGTCCTCTTTCGTTCCGCGGAGATCCCGGGCATGATCGTCGATGTCGTGGCGGTGCGGGCCGAAATTTTTATCAAATGGCCGCAGCTGGCCGCGAAATTGGAAAAGACCTGGCAGGACCTTGAGGCTTGGCGCGGTCAGCACGCGGAGCAGGCTCTGACCTTCATGGCGAAAAGCGCCGGTCTTCCGAAGACGACCTTGCAGCAGGATTACAAATTTCTTTCGCTGACCGAACAGCGTGCCTATCTTTATCCCGAAGGACAGCTCCTGCCTTTGATCCAGGAGCTTCAGACGAGTCTTCTGCAGACGGGAAGCCTTGAGACGCCCCATGACCCCAGCCGCTTTCTCTTCATTCCTACCGCGAAGTAGCGAATCCGCCCCCTCCTTGCGAAAAAGCTACGCGCTTGTCTGCATATGTTGAGCAAACTTTCCCGCTACAGTTTCGCTGAAATGATTTTCGTTCCCGTCTGTGGTCCCCTTTCCTGTAGACAAGCAGGCGAAGTGGTGTACAAGTGTAAGTTCAATTTCGTTATCCCTCGTTATGAGGGTCTGCTGTGTCCAGCTCTAAACCATTGAGGAGAGACCGATGGAAACCACAATCGAAAAGGAAGCCGTGCGCATCGAAATTGCACGCCGGAGCCAGGCGGAACATGATGCAGCGCCACGCATTCGCGGGGCCGATTTCGAGACGCCTTCCCTCGCTTACCATGAAACGTTTCCTCGCGGGAAGATCGGCACGGTATTACGAAAACCCCTTGATACCCAGGAGCATCTGGCCCTGGCGTATTCACCTGGCGTGGCAGGACCCTGTCGCATGATCCACCGCGATCCCAGCCAGTCCTTTCGTTACACCGGTCGTGGGAACCTTGTGGCGGTCATCACCAATGGAACAGCGGTCCTCGGGCTCGGCAACATCGGCGCCTATGCCGCCAAGCCTGTCATGGAAGGCAAGGCCATGCTCTTCCAAAAATTTGCCGGCATCGATTCCTTCGACATTGAGCTGGCCGAAGAGGATCCCGACGCCTTTATCAAAATCGTGGCCGCCTTGGAACCCACCTTTGGTGGTATCAATCTCGAAGACATCAAAGCACCGGAATGTTTTTATATTGAAGAGGAACTGCGCCGGCGCATGAAAATTCCCGTCTTCCACGATGATCAGCACGGCACTGCGATCATCGCCACGGCCGGCCTGATCAATGCGCTGGAACTGACCGCACGTCGGGTGCAGGACATCCGGGTGGTTTTCTCGGGCGGCGGCGCGGCGGCGATCGCCTGCGCGCAGATGTTTCTCTCGATCGGCGTGCCCCTTGAGAATATCATCCTCTGCGATAGCAAGGGCGTGGTCCATGATGAGCGCGATGACCTCAATGAATACAAGCGTCGGTTCTCTAAAAATACGCCGCTGCGTACCCTGGGCGAAGCGCTGGTGGATGCCGATGTCTTCGTCGGTGTTTCTGCCGCTGGTGTTTTAAAACCGGACATGCTCAAGACGATGGCACCGCAACCAATAGTTTTTGCTCTGGCCAACCCTGATCCGGAAATCACGCCCGACCTGGCCCGCCTCGTGCGGCCCGATGTGATCATTGCCACGGGCCGCAGTGACTATCCGAATCAGGTTAACAATGTGCTGGGCTTTCCCTTTATTTTCCGCGGTGCCCTCGATGTTCAGGCGCATACCATCAACGAGGAAATGAAACGCGCCGCTGCCTATGCGATTGCGGATCTGGCTCGTCAGCCAGTTCCTCTCTCCGTACAAAGAGTTTATCAACGGGAAGGTTTGCTCAAATTTGGTCGCGACTACTTGATTCCGAAGCCGAACGATCCACGCGCCCTGGCCATCGTTGCCAGCGCTGTGGCGGAAGCGGCCATGACTTCAGGTGTTGCCCAACATCCCATCGATATCCTTGCGTACCGTGAACGTCTCGTCACTCTACTCACGGATGATAGCGGCGGGAATTGAGAAAAACGTTAACCGCCAACCTCTGCGCTTCGGCGCGGAGGCCTCTTCACTCCTCACTTTCCCCGCCCGGGTCGCTTCCTCTCCACTCACTTTCCCCGCCCGAGTCGCTTCCTCTCCACTCACTTTCCCCGCCCGAGTCGCTTCCTCTCCACTCCTTAATTTTCTTTATGTCTCCGTCCGCAGCACATGAGGAAGGTTTCTGATGTCACAAAAAAATATTTACAGCCTGCAGAGTGGGTCGGTATACACAGCAACTGAACTTACCAAGCTTGCAAAAATTTTTTGAACGAGGAGTATCGAATGCTGAAACTGTCTCTGCCGTTGTCTGGTTTGCTTTTCTGCACCAGTCTGAGTGTTTTTGCAGCGCCTGTCCCTGTTGAAAGTCTGGCCGGACAAACCTTTATCGTGAAAGGTGAAGCGTTTCAAGCCAAGCTAGCGATCACTGAGGATGGTCTGGGCAGAATCTGGCGTCCGGATGGTTACTCAACTCTGAAGTGGACTGCGGAGGGTGATGTTCTGGTCGCCACTCTTGATACTCCACTCGAAAGCCCCTATCAAAGTGCGGATGCTCAAGGCAATCCGGTGATGGGTGTCACCCGATTGGAAAGTCTCAGCTTCTCGTTTGAAGAAGGCCAGGCGATCGTCGCGGATGTGACGGAAACCTATCGCGACATCTTCCCGGCGGAATCAGGAATTCCGGAAGCCATCCAGGAATATGAAAATCTGGATCTGCCTTTCGTCAATTACACCAGCCTGAAACCCTTGACACCGGCAGCCGGCACCGTACTGGCTCTGCCCTTGAGCGGTGATCAATCCGCGATCATCAAGGTCTCCGATGCCACCCAGGCTATTCTGGTGGAAGATCCCTTGAACAAGGCTCCTGCCACCTTCGGCGTGAGCATCGCCGATAGCCTTGTGCTGAATCTTTCGGAAACCAGTTCGATTCGTTACACCATTATTGAAGATCAGGGTTTGAGTGCCCTCCTCCTGGCTGAAGTGAAAGCGGAGGGTCAGGAATCGATCTTCATTTCGGCGGGCGGCATTGTCGATGAAGCTGTGTATCAGACGCCAGCTTCGGCTGCGGAATTCACAGGAACCTATACCATTCCTGAATTCGCCGACACCCAGTACATCTTTGACGCCAACGGTGTCGCACGGGTGGTCGCCACTCTTCCGGATGGAACCGTCGATGAATTTGTGCTGACCTGGGGCGAGCAGGCTGGACTGATTTTTGGCAACCGCTGGACCCAGATGAGTGCCGATCAGGTTCCTACTCCCGTTCTTGACCCTGCTATTGCCCTCGCCTGCCAGGCCGGGACCGCCAGCTGCGAGATCGCCCAGACACGGACTTACAAAATTCTCGCCAAAACCGGCGATCAGTTGATGGTTCTGCGGGTCCTGGATCAAAAAGTGGAGAACGGGATCAGCTCGTGGATCCACGTCTTTAACAAAGTCGCAAGGTAATCATCACTCGATCCACCTCCGGGTGGATCCTGGAATCGCCACAGGCCCCGATGGGATCGACCGTCGGGGCTTTTTTATTGCACCGGTCCAGGTGGTGAATTACAAGTAAAAGCCCGACTTTGACCTTCCAGGAGCAGGGAGATGGTTTTGCGTCACTTACCCAACAGGCAATGGACGCGGGCGTGTTCGCACATGCGCCATTTTTTCTTTTCCTATCTCATGCTTGCTCTTTGCCTGGGTGCCACCCTCATCCTTTGGATCATGTCCCGACAAACCGTGGAACGTGAGGCCAGTGTTCGCTTTGAAACACGAACCAACGAAATCGCGGACGCGATTGAAATGCGCATGCGTACTTATGTGCAGACACTCTATCAGACCCGGGGCTTTTTTCAGACTCGCGGCATACCCAGCCGTCAGGAATTCAGCACCTATATCCAGAGTGTGGACATCACAAGCAACTATCCGGGCATCCAGGGCATCGGTTTCACGCTGCGCATTCCCAAGGAGGAGCTGGCCGCGCATGTCGCAGCGATGCGGGCGACGGATGGGCAATATGATATTGAACCGATGGACGACCGTCCTGAGTATCATTCGATCATTCTCCTCGAACCTTTTGATTGGCGGAATCAGCGGGCCTTTGGCTACGACATGCATACGAATCCCGTGCGACGTGAGGCCATGGACAAGGCCCGCGATTCAGGGCTGCCGTATGCCACGGAAATGGTCACGCTCGTGCAGGAGACCCGGACCGATCGCCAGCCTGGTTTTCTGATTTACCTCCCTCTTTATGAAACGGAAGTGGCTCCCGAGACGCTGGAGGAGCGCCAGGATACGCTGCTCGGATTTGTTTACAGCCCTTTCCGTTCCCATGACTTTTTCACCGGCATTTTTGGCGAACCGCACGCGGGCATGGAGGTGGACTTTGAAGTCTTCGATGGCACCGGCATCAGGTCCGATACTTTGCTCTATGATCGGAACGGGATCTTCGAAGCTCTGACGGAACGGGAGTTTTATCTGGACAAGGCCGTTCCGCTGAAGATCCCCGGCCGGACCTGGACTCTTTACGTGCACTCGCTGCCAGCCTTCAAGGCGATCATCGCCAACCAGGTTCCGCACTATGTTTTGGGCGTCGGCATCCTTTTGAGTCTGCTCGTCTTCATTCTCTTCCTCGGTCATTCCATGAAGGTGAGGAATGAACGTCTGCTGCTCGCCGAGGCTCAGCGTGAACTGGCCGAACGGCGCCGCACGGAAGCGGAATTGCGCAACAGCGAGGAGCGCTATCGCGTGCTGACAGAAACCACCACGCATGGAGTCTGGACGGCGACGCCTGATGGAGTCATGACCTATATCAATCGCTGGTGGCAAAAATATACCGGGCTGGCCAGGTCGGTGAACCTGCGGGAGGATTGGGAGTCGGTCGTGCATCCCGCGCATCATCAAAGGCTGAAGGACTGGCTCGCGACCTCGGACGCCAAAAATATCGGCGAAATTGAGATTCCGTTTCGCCGGGCCGAGGACGGCAGCTATCGCTGGCATCTGGCGCGACGTTCCCCGGTGCTCGACGCCGCGAACCAGGTGATGCAGTGGGTGACGGTGGCGATCGACATTCATCGCTTGAAGGAGCTGGAGGAGGAACGCCGGGCGCGGGAGGAGGAACTTCGTATCATCACCGATGCCCTGCCCGCTTTAATATCCTATACCGATGCCGAGCAAACCTTGCGCTTCCTCAACGCTGAGTATGAACGCTGGTTCGGGCGCTCCCTTTCCACCATGCAGGGCCTGCCGATTGATAAGCTCTGGTCGGCGTTCCTGACCAATCCCGAAGAGGAAAAACACTACCGGGATGCGGCCATGAAGGGACAAAGGGTCAGCTTTGAAACCGTCCTGGAACACAGTGATGGCAGTCTCAGGCCCAGCAACATCACCTATGTGCCGCGTTTCAAGCCGGATGGCATCAGCACGGACGGTTTTTTTGCGTTGATCACCGACCTCTCCCGCATTCGGAAAATGGAAGAGGAGCTGCAGGTCAATCAGGAGCGCCTTGAACTCGTCACGCATTCGGTCAATCTCGGCCTTTGGTTCTGTGATCTCCCCTTTCGCAAACTGATTTGGAATACCTGGGTCAAGGAGCACTTCTGGCTTCCACACGATACCGAGGTCACCATTGAACTCTTTCTGCAGCGACTGCATCCCGAGGATCGGAAAAAAACCCGGCGCGGGATCGCCCACACTCTGCTCCATCGCAGTCCCTTTGATATGGAATTCCGCACAGTCAATCCCGAGACCGGCGCCATCAAATGGATTCGGGCCATCGGTCGGGCCTTTTATGATGGCCAGGGACAGGCCCAGCGTTTCGATGGAGTTTCCATCGATATCACCGATCAAAAAGCCAAGGAGCACCTGCTCCGCGAACAGATGCGGACCACGGAAACGCTCCACAAGATCGGCAGGAGTCTGGCAGCGGAACTGGATCTGCACCGTCTCCTGCAGACCATAACGGATTCCGCAACCGAGGCCATCCGAGCCGGATTCGGCGCCTTTTTCTATAAAAAGATGAATGAAAAGGACGAGACCATTACACTCTACACACTCAGCGGGGTTCCCCATGAATCCTTTGCGCCGATGCCGATGCCGATGCCGCGCCACACGAAAATTTTCGAGCCAACCTTTATGGGTCAGGGCATTCTCCGCCTGGGTGATGTGACCCGCGACCCGCGTTTTGAACAGGATGCTTCTTTCCTTGGTTTCCCTCCGGGGCAACTGCCGGTGCGAAGCTGTCTCGCGGTCCCGGTCAAATCACGCCGTGGCGACGTCATGGGCGGTCTTCTCTTCGCGCACGAGGAACCCGACAAATTCAGCGAATCCGACGAGACGCTGGTCGCTGGAATCGCGGTGCAGGCGTCCATTGCCATCGACAACGCCGCCCTCTTTCAAAAGGCGGAAAACGAGCTGAACAAGCGGCGGGCTGCCGAAGAAAATTTGCGGACTCTGAATGAAGAGCTGGAAGCCCGCGTGCGGGATCGAACCGCCCAGCTTCAGGCGGCCAATCATGAACTGGAGGCTTTCGCCTATTCGGTTTCCCATGATTTGCGCGCGCCCTTGCGCGGGATCGATGGCTTCACAACCATCCTCGAGAAACACTATGCGGCCAGCCTCGATGAACAGGGGCAGCACTATCTGAAGCGCGTGAAGGACGCCGCAGGTCGCATGTCCCATCTGATCGATGACATGCTGAACCTGACCCGCTTGACCCGGCAGGAGATGCAACGCACGCCGATGAATCTGACCGCACTCGCTCAATCCGTGGCTCGATTTCTGATGGAGTCCGAAGCCCATCGTCAGGTGGAGTTTCGCATTCAGGAGGGCATGCACGTGGTGGCTGACCCGGTGCTCATGCGGGCCGTGCTGGAAAATCTGATGGGCAATGCCTGGAAATTTACCAGCCAGCGGGTCACTGGAGCCTGGATCGAAGTTGGTTGCGAGCTCAAGGATGGGCAGCCGGTTTATCACGTCAAGGATAATGGCGCGGGTTTTGATATGGAATATGCGGAGAAGCTGTTTCGACCGTTTCAGCGGCTGCATTCCACGCAGGAGTTTCCCGGTTCCGGTATAGGTCTGGCCAGTGTGCAGAGGATTATCCATCGACACGGAGGCAAGGTTTGGGCCGAGGGTCACGTGAATCAAGGCGCAGCGTTTTACTTCACTTTGGCCTGTAGCGAAAGGAATACAGTATGAGTCAATTTTCTCGAAAGAGCATCCTCCTGGTGGAGGACAATCGAGACGATGAGGAGTTGACTCTCATGGCTTTGCGGGAAAATCGATTGCTGAATGAAATTCATGTTGCACGCGACGGGGCCGAGGCTCTGGATTTTCTCCTGGCCCGCGGCATGTATGCCCACCGCAACCCCGCGGACACGCCGAATGTTGTGTTGCTTGACCTGAAATTGCCCAAGCTCAGCGGTCTGGATGTCCTGCAGCGCATGCGGGCCCATCATCGGCTCAAACTCGTTCCCGTCATAGTTCTGACCACCTCGCTGGAGGAGCGGGATATTTTCACCAGCTACGATTTGGGGGCCAATAGTTATATTCGCAAGCCGGTGGATTTTGGTAATTTTCTGGAGGCTGTTCGCCAACTTTCGTTATACTGGCTGGTGCTGAATGAGGCGCCTCGTATCGTTTAAACCTGGGAGCCGGGCATGAAAAAATCTCTCAAAGTCCTGATGATCGAGGATTCTGAGTTGGACAGCGCCCTGTTGACTGCGGCCCTGGAAGACAGTGGTTATGATGTAAGCGTCAGGCGCGTTGAAACGGAAAAGGAATTGCGGGAGAGCCTGCAGGAAAATTGGGACATTATTCTTTCAGATTACAATTTGCCGACCTTCAGTGGCCTTAAGGCTCTGCAGGTCCTGCGTGACTCCGGACTCGATATTCCCATTATCATAGTCTCCGGCATCATCGGCGAGGAGCGTGCCGCATCGGTGATCAAGGCTGGTGCCCATGATTTCATCATGAAGGACAATCTTTCCCGGCTGGGAGCGGCCGTGGAAATCCAGATCCTTGAATGGAAGGTGCGTGCCGAAAAGCGAAAGTCGGACCGGGCTCTACGGGAGAGCGAAGAGCGCATGCGGGTCCTTGTGGATGGCATCAAGGACTATGCGATCTTTATGTTGAGCCCGGATGGTTTTATGAAAAGCTGGAACAATGGGGTTCAAAGAATTCTGGGTTACAGCGAAGAGGAATTCATCGGCCTGCCCTACGCTTCCATCTTTACGCGCGAGGATCGTGCGACCGGCGTACCCGAGCAGGAGCTCGCGGGTGCTCTGCGTGATGGCCGTGCGGAGAGCGAGCACTGGTATATTCGCAAGAATGGAACGCCGTTCTGGGTTTCAGGCGTCACCAACGCCCTGCGCGGTGCGGATGGCGAAATCCTCGGTTTTGCCAGCATCATGCGTGATGAGACCGAGCGCAAGGCCAGTGCGGAGGAAAAGGAAAGACTTTATCACAAGGCGCAGGAAGCCAATCGCATCAAGGATGAATTTCTAGCGACGCTGTCCCATGAGCTGCGGACGCCCTTGAATGCGATCATCGGTTTTTCCGAGCTTTTGTCGATGGATCAGCCGGATAGCGAGGACTTTGCGTATTCGCTGGATGCGATCAACCGCAATGCGCAGATTCAGAATCAGTTGATTACCGATCTTTTGGATGTGTCGCGCATCATTACCGGGAAGCTTACGTTGGATATGCAGCCCGTATATGTTTCGGATGTCCTGGACGAGGCTCTGGTTTCCGTGCAGCTTGCCGCCCGTTCGAAGAATATCAGCATCCGGACGGAGTTCACGCAGGATTGTGAGCCGGTGCTGGGGGATAAATGCCGTCTGCAGCAGGTGTTTTGGAATCTTCTGAACAACGCGGTGAAATTCACCCCGAACGATGGCCGAATCACCATCCGCATGACCCGTGTGGACGGCCGTCTGCAGGTGGACGTCGAGGATAATGGCAAGGGCATCGAGCCGGAATTTTTACCGTATGTGTTCGAGCGTTTTCGTCAGGAGGATGGTTCGAAAACCCGGCATTTCGGGGGGCTTGGTCTTGGTCTTGCCATTGTGCGGCATATCGTGGAAGCGCATGGTGGAACGGTGCATGTGGAGAGTGCGGGGAAAAATCAGGGGGCGAAATTTACGATTTGTTTGAATCCCTTGAAAGTTGGCGAGGAGGCCCAGCCGCTGCCTCATCCCGCGTCTTCGCAGGAGAAACGAGCCCAGACCTCGCATCCCTTTTATTCCGAGGTCCTGCGCGGCCGGCACGTGCTTGTGGTGGATGATCAGCGGGATGCCCGCGAGCTCATTCGCCGGGTCCTCGATCGGGCCGGTTCCCGGGTGATGGAGGCTGCGTCCGGCGAGGAGGCGTTGCAGTGTATCACGGAAGTCCGCCCGGACCTGATCATCTGTGACATTGGCCTACCCGATGAGGATGGCTATAGCGTGATCAAACGCATCCGCCAGCGTATCGACCCGGATTTCCAGATCCCATCGATCGCCCTGACCGCTTATGTGCGGGAAGAGGACCGGCATCAGGCGTTTGCGGCGTCGTTTGATATCCATCTCGGGAAGCCCATCCGTCCCATGGAATTGATCCAGAGCAGTTCCAAGTTACTGCTGAAAACCGAGGCCCTGCGGTCGGCACAGAAGGAAGGGCGAGCCATTCCTATGTAGTTTGTGCGTGGAAATAGCGTGGTGGTGGGGGTTTCCGGGGGGTGGGTTGTTCATTTTCTTCCATTTTGTCCCTTGACAAGGGGGCAAAAACTTAATAATTTCGCCTCCTCTACAGATCGTGGGGATATAGCTCAGTTGGTTAGAGCGCATGCTTCACACGCATGAGGTCCGCAGTTCGAGTCTGCGTATCCCCACCATTCTTCCAAAACAAAATCCAATAAAAATCCAAAATAGATAAGTGCCCGCTTCGCGGTCACATGGACTTGTTTTGAGCCCGCGTTCGCGGGCGTGGGAAAGTGTGTGTCCCGAGTCCCCGTAAGTTTCCGTCAATACTATTCCGCAGTCCCGCCGGCCTTACCGGCATATTCCGAGGAAAACCTCTGACCTTCTACGAATCCCCTTTAAAGTAAACCCAGGCATTGCCGCCCCTTGGTTCGGACAGCCTGAAGGTGGGGTTCAATATGAACTTGATATGACAGTTCAGCAGCTCCTCGATTGCGGTATACTGGGGTAGTAAAGCAATAAGGCAACTAAAATGAAAAAATATCTGGCTGTTGACACACAAAGAGGCTACCCAACAGGTTCCGACATGTTCTATGAATGCCAGCTTTGCGGAATCTCGATCCCTAGTTTCCCCAAAGACTCAATAGGTTGCAAATGCCGGAATATCTTTATTGATGTGGACTATGGTCGGGTTTCGGTAAAAGATGATAAATCGTTTCGAGTCTACCAACAGAAAGGGAAAATATAATTCGGGTTAGTGAGCTACGATATAAAGTCCTTACAGCGGCAAATTTTTCATCGAAACACATGGTGTGCCCGGCCGTGGGACACACGCGACTTGCTTCGATCAAAAGAAACCAATTTGATACTTTTCAGAGTAATTGGTCGTCATACAGCCGTGTACCCAAGCACTACCTAGAGCTAAGAGACATTAAGCTTGAAGTGAAATAGCACTTCACTTAGATCGAGGTTCCAAATGATTGCATGATTTCTCCCCGAGCTTTTGTCACGACCACGCGAGATAATACGAAACTCGTGAACAGCCCAAACCTTATTAAGGACGAGGGTTTGACGGCGAAAACAACCGACCAGATATGGGTTTCCGACTGTCATTTCAAGTTTAATTCAGCATCTTTTCCCTCACTGTTTTCAGGCCGTCCAGGAATGTCGCCAACGGCGTCCGGCCGAGGCAGATCTTACCTTGGTGGGTTCGCTCGTTATTGTACTCCGCCAACCGAACGTCAAGGTCAATCTGAAGCTCCTCAAGCGTTTGATAGATCTTTTTCCGAAACGTCACTTGATAAAACTCATTGAGAATTGTGCGATGAAATCGCTCGCAGATGCCGCTTGTTTGAGGGTGCCTGACCTTGGTTTTTGTGTGCTCGATGTCACACATCGCAAGGTATAACTGAAAGTCATGAGAGTCAGGCTTCCCGCAATACTCCGTGCCGCGGTCGGTGAGAATACGAAGTACAGGCGCGTGGTACTGGTCGAAGAAAGGGATGCCCCTACCGTTCAGAAGATCAGCGGCTGTAATAGGGGTTTTGGTCGTGTAGAGCTTGCAAATAGCGATCTTGGAATAAGTGTCAACGAAGGTCTGCTGGTAGATCCGACCAACGCACTTGAGGCAGCCGACATAGAAGGTATCCTGGGAGCCCAGGTAGCCAGGGTGCGCAGTCTCGATCTCGCCGAAGGCGACGTCATCGTCTTTTTTCTTTTCAAGCGCGATCATCTGACTTTCCGTGAGGACGATGCCCTCCTCCTGAACCTTCCTGTCCAATGCCTTCAGGCGATTCTTGAAGGTTTCCAGATCGGAGCGTACCCAAGCACAACGTACGCCAGCAGCTGAAATGAAGATCCCTCGTTTTCTCAGTTCATTGCTTGCTCGGACTTGGCCAAAGGCAGGAAATTCCACTGCGATTTGGTTTACAGCGTCTTCAACAGTCTGATCGATTCGATTTTTGTGATTGGCCTTGCGACGGGTCTTTTCTACAAGGTTTTCGATTCCGCCTTCATCGACAAGCTCACGATAACGGTAGAAAGTATCTCGGGAAAAACCCATGACCTTGCAGGCCTTGGAGACATTTCCCAGCTCTTCGGCTAAATTTAAAAGACCCATCTTGTTTTTGATCAGTTTCTGAGTAGAATTCATCTTAAGAGTTACCCCTTACATTTGGATCTTGGCGGATCCATCTGTTTTTGTTTGTTGCTGGGGTAACTCTACCAATTTCTTCAGTATGTTGTCAGATCAAGTCGTGGCTTTTACAAATAGGCATTCTCGATGAGAAAATAAAAATCTACAAAGATTACTTCAGCTGCAACTTTAACTATCTAGTTCTTGGCAGACGTTAATGAAAGATGGTTTTTTAGTGACCTCGATGTAGCCCCATTCATTTTCATGGAACACCTTGGTTTGCGGAGAAACTATCTGGTCAGTGCTATTGTCTGCCTTGTTCATAAACACCTCTGTAACTTTCATCCCACGATTTGGCTGTAAGGCGCATTCACAATTTGAACAAGACCAGACCTCAAGAGCCAAAACGCTTGATATCTGTTCTCAGAATTCTTCATAAGTCAGAACAGGCGCCAAATTACCATCCTTGGGGTTATTGTTTTGACCGTATCACTCGCTAGAAGCAATTCTAAATGAACCCCGTACCTCAGATATAATACCCTATCAAAATCATCTCTCCAGACGCAAAGTTCGAGATGTTAGGCTTTTTCTCCTCTTCACCATACGGAACCCATTTAAATTCCATATTTTTGAAGTCACCAATTCTCAGATTGGTTCGTCCGGATTCATCCTTTTCGACCATAAAAAATTTAGGATTTAAAACCGTTACTTCACGAAAATCATCGAATCTAAAATAGATCTCATTGTCACTAACCCGAAATTCGTTAATGACATGCTGATTATCATAGGGTCTGCCGAACCAACCGTTTGGCAAAACCAATCCGAAGCAAGATTTTTCTATCGACTTAAACCAATCTTCAACATCTTCGATTCTAGCCATCAAAAATCCCCTGACTTGAAGGACCATTTTTGCTTATCAATGAATTCGTTGATGTAAACTTGACTGCCACCACCCAATAGCTGCCCGACGTCGAAACTAGATCCTACAGCTTTCAAGTACTGCGGTGCAGCGACGCCTTCATATATTATCGAACCCGCCGGAACGGTAACTTCCGCCCAAAGCCTCTGATCAGGCTTTTTGAAGGATAACTCCCGGCACATGAAAGACGAGGGAATCTGCTGCTCGCATGAATGCGAATACTCTTCATACGATTCCGGTTGACACATAGGATTTGTTGAGAGCCTATCGCGCTCTGCTCATTAATTTAAATAGGAGTCTACACGCCAGAGCCTCAATTAACTCTCATGGCTATACATGAAGTGCTCATGATATATCTTCAATAGCTGACAAAATCAGGTGGTAATCCAGTTCCCGGCTGGCTTTCTGGAGAACTCATCCTCGTTTATGCAATGCTCTTCAGCAGTTGAAACTGTATTGGGCCAGCTGGAAAGACCTTCGGGAAACGAATAATAGAACGTCGTTAATGGGTATCCATCATCGGTAAGCCGGCACTTCCCAAGAAGGTTTTGCACAGGGCAGGACTCATTGGGCCGCCACTCGGCCGAGTAACCACGCAGAACGTCGGTTAGCCTGCATTGACCTTGAGCCTTATAATCGTCACTTCGGACCGCCTCATACTCCTTGCAATAATAGACTACATCCTGGCCTTCTGAAGCCTCTGCAGGAGGATTTGAAATACAGGCTGCATTTATAATGGGAGGGCTGGTACTGGATTCAGAATCCTTCCCACAGCCTGAAACAAAAATCAAACCATACACGAGAATATTCAGGCTCCTCATCACTCCTCCATATCCACAGACCAAGGGCAACCTGCCTAATCTTAACATGCCTTGAAGTCATCGATCCAGAAGAACCCCAAGCACTCGTTCCTCAGGTCGCACTGCAGGGGTTTCGGATAGGCTGTTAACACTAAAGCCTGATGTGGCAGCTATCCAATAACATGCCGACCCCGTAGACCCATTTCAATTTGAAGTTGAGTTTCAAGTTCTGAATCCCGATAAAGTAACGATATTCCTGAGTGACCGGAGGCCTAATAATGACATCAAGGCATATTTTGGCGGCCACTTCTATTATTCTACAAGGCATAATTTACACGACAGGTTGTGGATTTCTTTGTGAAAGCGAACACTGTCGTGACTGGCAGACTGCTCAGGTCAAAACCTGTCGTGCCACGGTCGCGCTGCCCGATGTAGACTTTCCCATACGCGCGCATTTGCGTGTTGTCATGCCAAAGGAAATTTTGTTCCAACCGCAGGAGCAGTGGGAACCCTCCCTCAATGAGCAAAGGCCTGTAAACGATGGCAGCCTTCACAATCGACTTCGTGACTTTGGTGTCTCATGTCATTCGAACTTGTTTTCGGAAATACTGGTGGAAAACTATCCTGTCGAGAAACTTTCGGACAGCATATGTCGTCTAACTTTCCCGGACGATCAAGCCACTCAATTTGACCTTTCTTGGAACGCCAAAACACAGGTCGGCAAAGCTGTGATCCAAACGCAATCAGCTACCCCAGAGACCATAGAAGTCCCACGAGGCGTGCCTGACAGAGGATTTATGTCCCTCGCGACGCAAAATTTTGAATTTACTGCTCGTACGCTGCACTTCTCCCAGCTGCCTATTGAGGTGGAATATCAACAGCGGATTGAAGATGGTTATGACGCTACGCATCCGGACGATACTGGGGTTCGCTATCGCTATTCCTGTGAAATAACCAACCTTCGGCCATTGCCCGGCATGGTTGACGTTATGCGCAACCACAGTCGGGACGAAATTGTCTTGACGGAGACCTGCAGTATCTCACGCTATCAAGGATTTTTCGATCAGCGTGTTGAGATAACGCCTGAGATCGAAGGTATCAAAGTGCGGGTTCTTAATTCTCAAAATGACATTCTTGACGAAAATATTGTGGCGACCTGCGAATACGAAGAACAGGGCAAAAAGCAAAGCCGAAGAGCTTGGGGCTTTTGAGAATCATCCCGTTTCTCAGTTCTCTAGATATCAATCAAAATAACGCAGCGATGCCAGCAGGATTTGTCATGCTCTAAGATGTGCTGTGGCATTAGTTGCTGCTGACCTTTCAACTTGAAGCCGATCCCTGAAGAGTAATAAGATGAATAGTCAAACGGAAGCAGCGGACGATCCTTAAAACTGTTATGTTTAAACTTTTGAGGGACAGAGTCACCCACGATATTCTTAAGTGAATGGAAGAGATGCTAAACTTTATGGATTCCAAGAACATATTCATTGTATGCGGAAGGAAATTACGCCAAGTGGTCTGGATTAATAAGGAAGGAGAAGAATCGGAATACAGGTATATAGGCGTCGGCAGCTTATTTGAAACCAGAACTGCAGATGAAATAATAAAGGCAAACTTCAAAGATGGCACAATTTTTCTAGTTGTAGACAGACATGAGAGCAGAGAAATTTCAACTCTGGATGCAGTTAATGAAGTGCAAAGACTAACTGAAAATCATGAAATCGTCCTTACAAACATAAACTTCGAAAATTTTATCCATTTTAATAGGGTTGGAACATACAGAATCGGATTTTATAGAAAGGGGGTTCGCGATGTATAACAATTTCAATAGCCCCTGCTGACCCAGTTCCAGTATGCATTCATCGCAGCCAGAGCCTATCCTGGGATCGAAGAGACTATCCGAGATGCTATATACTCAGCGCTTCCGCGCTGAAATAAAAATTCCTTGAAAAGCCCATGGCCACTGGCCTTATCGCAAGTCACCCCGGAAGCGCCTCAAAATAAAGAGGTTCTCTTACAGCCTATCCGAAAACCTCAGCTAACTGAAAGAAGTGAAGCAAGACGCAACCCCTCTAGCGACCCTGCTTCAACTTTGCGCTTAGTATGGTTCGGATTCTTGTTCCCAGCCATTCGGATGCTGGCGGATCTCGATTCTCCAATATCACCAGCGTATAGGGCCCATTAGGCATCAAAGAAATCTCTGTGCTGACTCCATCGAAACCACCGTTATGTCCAATCCATTCTTGACCGTAGATCGTTTCAGTGGACATGCCGTATCCGTAACCAGACGAAATGCCAGGGCCGAAACGCGTCTTTTTCATCAAATCAAATGTTGTCTTACTGATAAGTTTTCCATTGCGAAGGCTTTGGGCAAACTTCAAAAGATCATCAGCTGTCGAGATTGCTCCGCCCGCTGGACTGCCGAGATCAGCAGTCGCAACTTTCCATTGATGCGGCTTGTTATCGTCTCCTCGACGTGTGTAAGGTGTTATTAATTGAGGCCCTTTGAACGGGACATTGTTGGGATCACTTGCGATCATACCGCTAGCTTCAAATATGTGTTTACGAATATACGGCGGATAGTCGATGCCGGATACCTTCTCGACGATCGCCCCCGCCAAAGCTATGCCTGCATTGCTATAACCCTGTCTTGAGCCGGGTGTATATTCCAATTCATCCAGCGCCGTTAATGGAACAAAAGCAGCTGCCCTTGCCCATCCATCCTTGAGCATGGCGGGTGGTCTTTTATCTAAAATATCGCCCATCCCAGCCGAGTGCGATAACAACATGCCAACCGTCACCTGATCACGCACAGTCTTGTTCGGGTAATCTGGAAAAAATCTGCTAACTTTATCGTCAAAAGAAAGCTTCTTCTGATCAACCATCTGTCCAGCAGCCACAGCTGTGAATATCTTGGAAAGAGAAGCTAGCGTGAACTGGGTCGATCCTGTAATTTTCGTTTTTCGATCACGGTTAGCATAACCTCGTGCTTCGGACATGATGACCTCGGAATCGCGAGCGATCATGACGATTCCTGAAAAAAGATCGCTGTCGCTCAGAAGTTCAACGTCGCTTTGGATTGCTTTGATAATGGCTGCATCGCTTAGATCCGCTGGAATTTTCCATCCTTGCAGAGGCATCGGGTCCAGCGACGGCATTTCAAGTTTGCCTTTGCTGTCTTGGCTCAGATAAAGTTCTAGCTCAACACGGGTTTTCTTTCCAACTAGCGTGGCTGTTAGTGATTTGGGAGAGGTATTCTGTACATTCTTGATCTCAAAACCACCATGATCCAGACATTGCCGAAGCATATAATCAGACATAACTTCAGCAGGAATATCCTTCAATATCTTGGCGGAAACCTGATCTCTGAATGTCTGTGTAAGGCCGTTCATGTCTGACGTGTTACAAAACCCAAGCAGCTTTTGTGCTCGTAACTGTAACGAAGCTGTCTTTGGCTCGATGGGCTTGGCGTTAATTGGCGAATGAGCAAGAAGCCCAGAGAATATCAAAAAACGAAGGTACATTGATTCATCCTTTCGTTATTACAGATCAGGCGAAACATATCGTCACAGAGCGTATTCGAAACTTATTGATATTGTAGTATAAGTCGGTATTCTTGACCATCTCCACCTGCTGAATTTGTAGGCTTTTGAGGTTGTCGTGGTGAGAAGTTTTGATCGGTACCGAATGCCTGAACAACTTTGGATCCAAATGGAATCGCTCCTTCCTGCCCGTCCACGCACTACTCGAAAAGGGGGCAGACCAAGACTGCAAAAGTTAAAACCAGTGGCTGACGCTATCTTTTACAAGATGAGGACAGGATGCCAATGGAACGCTATACCACGGGTGTTTGGAGCCAGCAGTACCATTCATGACTACTTTCAGGAATGGGTCGAGCTCGGTATTTTCGAGCGCATATGGAAGCTGGCCCTGACCGAATATGAAGAACTTCGCGGGACATCCTGGAAGCATCAGTTACTTGATACAGCGACTGTCAAAGCACCGCTCGGTGGAGAAAAAACTGGTCGCAATCCGACAGATCGAGGCAAGCTTGGCAGCAAACGCTCCATCCTGGTCGACGGACGTGGTGTCCCGTTGTCTTGCGAAATAGCAGGTGCGAACATCCATGACGCTCAGATTGTTCAAAAAACTCTAAAAAAGAGAAAGTACCGACGCCCAAGGAATCGGCTTCGCAAACGAATGCATATTCACTCGTGGGCGAATCAGTTTCGCGGCCTCAAAGTAAGGTGGGAGAAGAAGGCCTGCAACTACGAAGCATTGCTGCACATAAGCTTCGCACTAACAGCGCTTCGTATTGCCGGGGTTTTCGGATAGGCTTTTAGTCAACTTTGCTGATTTATATTTATGAGTCTCCCCTTCAATCGGAGCCCCATGCGAAGAATGAATGGTTGTGTCATGAACGACGTCGATTTCTTCTATCTCGCCGAAATTCAATTCAAGCCCACCCCAGCTGATTCTTTCAACCTGACTCGCATTCAGTGGATAAGTCGTTTCATTTTCACGCTTTCCGCTACATGATATGGCCAACGGAACGAGAGCCAGAATGCACAAAAATTTGCAACTTATCATAAACTAATTCCGATTCGTGACTATTGGGGATATTTCAATCTCTTCATTATCGGCATCAACGACGACATCTATGATCTCTAATTGTTAATTCTGTAAACTACAAAAAAGCTTAGAAATTCCTGCATGCAGATCTAAACTTCTCAATTCAGTCCAACATGATTGGAATGAAATATATTAAAAGAAGCAGCCCCGGGGAAGCGGGTGGAATCCGAAAAAAAGCAAGGGCCAGGCTTCACCTTGGACTCACCTTGGAGTCGATTCGGTGAAGGACCTGGCCCAACTGCCTATTTAGCGGCAGCTAGAGGAGTACTTCATGGGCCTACCGAAGCCGAGAAGATTCCGGTTTCCTCATCCCTGCTAACGATGACGTCAAAGAAATGATGCGTAGGAGTACTGCCCGTACTGCCCCCCAGCGTGAGTGACTTCGTGGCCAGGACTCCATCCTTGTTGGACTCGATGAGGACGGTCGCAGTGCGACCATCGGCCCGACCCCAGTTTGCGACTGAGATGCGGTAAGTCCCGGTACGAAGCGTGGCTGCGTCGCACGTTGCGTAGTAATGCTCGGGGCCAAAGCCGGCTGTGTTGTCGACATCAAGATAGCCCGAGGCACCAGCCCTGGCTGCGTAATAAACGTGGAAACCGCCCGGCTCAAATGCGTGCAGGTCGGCATCCCCGCTGCCATCCCAAGTCAGGGTAGCCGTAAAAAACGCGATGGATTCGTTTTCATTTTGCTTGGGCGGCGGAAGGAGCGAGGCGAGCGCGGCATCAATCTGCCCCTTCACCCGCGAAGAGATGGCCAAAGCAGGGTTTATGTAAATCTCCTGGATGCCGTGTCCAAGGAAGTCCTTCTGCCCATTCAGGCCTGCTGGTCGCAGAAGATAGCCAGGTATCTGTGCATTGGCCCACTCCACGTCACCATCCAGCCTGAGCGCGAAATTGATGACGATATCCTTGTCCGCGAGCGTATATTCACCACTGAGTGTCCGCGACGCGGGCGCGATATGGACCACCTTGACGGCCGCAGCCGATGTTTTCGAGACAGCGTAAGAATAGGCTTTATTGACAAACAAATTGCCCTGCGAGTGCGCCACGAAAAGCATTTTCCGGCCTTCGATCGCTGCAGAATCGATGAGTGCTCGATGATCTGCGTACATATCGGCCGTGGAAAGCTCCGCAAATCCTCTCGCGAGCAATTCAAGACCCTGGGTCTGCTGCCAGTCGCTGAATTCGGACAGGATGTCGGCTGCCTCTGGGATGGCCGCGATGATGTTCGACCACCAAGGCCCATCGCCTGTCAAAGCCTCGAAGAACAGCTCGAATCGTTCCTCTAGGATGCCGTTTTGTTCTTCAAGCCTCTGCGCGAAGACCTCTACAAAATCCTCTATGCCGTTGGTCGCGTTGTAAAACACCTCGTATTTGATCTCTTCTCCCGTAGGGCCCTTTTTGCCATGAATGGCTATCAGGCGGTATTGCACAACGTTCGCATCGTAAGATGTTGTTAAAACACCATTGAAAAAGCCAAAAGTGTAGCCTGCCTTGACGCAGGCGTCCTCCGGAGCTTCTGATTGGGCGTAAGAAGAGGCCGCATAGACCATGGTCATGGCCAACGAAACAATAACTCCAAGTGCTTTCTTTAGATTAATCACAGACTTTACCTCTTGGTATCGAGATGACCTTACCGTTCATTGCCTTGTCGTATTGCAAAAAGGCCTGCAGGCGCTGTTTGGTATTGGCCGTGTAGGACCGGATTTGCGACGCGACGAGTTCCGGAGTTTCCGCAGTGCTCGTCAGAAACTGCTCGAAGACGCAGCCTATCGCGCGCGACACTGTGTTGGCGGCAGTCTGGACGGCGAGGGAATCGGATGGGTCCGTCAGAAGCGTTTTTTGCATGGCCTTTGCCAGCTGAAGGACAGCTTGGCGCTGTGGACCAGTTTCATATTTCTTGATGATGATGGCATCGATATCATCTCGCACGCCGTTGTTGTCGTTGTCAGGGCCGGCGATGGTCTCGCTCCGTTCGAGCTTTGGAATCTTTCCTGACGCTTCCAGATTCGCTAGAGTAGCCCGTGGATCGTTAGCGCAGGTGATATTGATGTCGAAGCTGGTCGCCCAGTTGCCCTTGTCCAGGATGCGCGGACCGGCTCCGTAAGCGCCTTCACGCTGACTGCCTTTAGCAAGCTTTTTATAAATATCGGCGTGGGCCACAGCATGGAGCACCGTGTCGCTGCAGGACGCGGGATCAATGCCAAGGCTGGCCAGTGGCACGATGAATTCGCTACTCGTAGCGCCAGAAGGCGCCGCTTGCTTGTAAGGAAACTGGCCTGGAATCGGGTTTCCCTTCTTTGTTGCCGGCAATTTCAAAAGGTCCGTTCCCACCCAAAAATGCATGTCCTCCAAAGTCCAACCATTCAGAGTCGAGTATACGACTTTCAAAGTATCGTTCTCGACTGCGGTGCAGACTTTGCCAGCCACGATCGTCTTTGCGCCGAGGAGGTCGACGCAGGCCTGGGGGGACTGAAATGCAGGGCCAGACGCGAGCGCCAGCTGCTGATGCGCTGGCTTGGATTTGTTTCGGCCTGACTTCGCGTTATCACTGGATCCTTGGCTTCCATTCGAATTGGTGCAGGCAGCCGTAAGCGCGACTGCCGCTAGAATAGATGCCGCTTTGACTTTCGTCAGAATCATACCTTCTCCTGTTGAAGGAATCTGTGTCGGTACGGAAAGGGAACTCCTCTTGGGAATTGTAGCAGGCAACATGCCGAGTCGCTTCGAATTATGTCATGTCGCTCCCTTCAGTTGCATGATGGCAAGTACTGCCCGCTCGATTGAGTGCTTTCGACTGTCGCGATCGGGGAAACAGGGCTCGTCAGGTTGAGAAATAAAGGCTTTTTTGCTCAGTTTATTTGCAAACTTTTGGCCAAAATTTCTGTCCTGAATTAGGCTTTGAAGTCCATAGACTTAGTTCGATATGCGAGCAGAGGAACTGTGTGCCGGCTGGTCACTGACTGGAGATGAATCACTCAAAAGGTGAGGGATCCGGCGCGAGCTTTCAAAAACATAGTGGAGCGCGCCATGGGCTTTTATATGCTCATGAAGCCCTTCCTAGTGGGGTAATATCAAGCCTCTCAGGTCTGCGCCTCGCATAGAGCCGTCAGTCAATGAAACTGGAGTTGGGCGAACAGGGCATGATCATTCTCGGGTCCTTTCCCCGAGTGCAGGTTCAGGTTCAGCAGTGATTCATATAAAGGGGCGTCATCGGAGGTGAAAGCATGGCCTTCCCGGACGTTCAGGTGATGCAGAAATCCCTTCAATCAAGTCAAGAGAGGTAATGACAAGAGGTTTGCCCTTGAAGATTCGGGTAAGAATTCAGCCGTTGCCTGTAGGAAGCTGACCTAAAATTGCAAGCATGTCCACGCATTCGACAGGCGCTGTGGAATATTTCCCGCAGTTTAGAAGGGGAATGAACCTTGCAGGAAGAATAGTTAAATGCAGGAGTTACCGATTGAATTCAAGATGGCAAAGACGATGGGGCGCTGCTTCATTGTTTAATTTTCTTATCATCAGCATCTTTCTTTCGAGCTGCAAAGACAGCCCGAGGGTGGTTAGTGATTCCCCTCCAATTGAGACAGTTCCTGAATCCTCGTGCCTTCGGGAGATGTCTTTGGTGTGCTCACCCCCGTATGAGCCCATAGTCGTGATGGATCTTGAGTTGACTTGTACACCGGCCTCCAATGATGCAGCTGATACCGGTGGAGTTCAAATACTGGAAGACGTTTGCCAAATTCATGAGCTCGATAAGGATGCCACTTATATCCTTGCCGTTCCCTTCCGCGGTGTCCCGAGGTACGGTTCAGTCACTTCCGACCTCGACAAGTTTCAGTTTATCGATGCGTTTCAGAGCGTCGGTTCCCATGCCGCCGCTGCCCGAGCCTTTATCTTCAGCGATGAGCGCAGCCGCTATTCCGGGAGGGCCATCCGCAATCGGTATGAAGTCAAGATAGGTGAAACCCTTGAGCAGAGCTGTGCGTCTGCAGTGGCAGAGAATCATGATCTGCACGAAAAAGCTCGCAGCCTCGACGGAAGCTGCATGAGCGATTTCGATTGCGCGGAACACTCAAGATTCGACAAGGAGCGCGCCTGTTTTGATGAGACCGTGGCCTACAATGTGCGTCTGCGCGATGAGGCGCTTGACCGAAGTGGAGTGAAGGCCACCACATACTGTGAACTCCGCTCCCCAGGACTTGGCTCTTCCTACTGCGAGGCTGGAGAATCTCCTCCTCGCGAACATCATACCCGCTGCATTCAGGGCCAGTGCACGGTGTTTTTCGAGACACACGCGATTCCCAAAGGAAAATAAATCCTTTAGGATGCTCAATACGGCCAGGATAGCATATGGGCATGCGTTGAAACTGAACGGAACCTGGCGCAACCCGAAGTATAATGCCGCGCTGCGATCGAGCGAACCCAGCAGCAAGCATCAGACCGGTGATGCCTGCGATATCGTGCCCATCCGAGGATCATTGTCCTACTCCGACTGGAGTGATAAAATCTCCGATGCTTGTGCTAAAGTGGCGCCCGGGTTGGGTTCAGGATATGAGATGAAGATCCATGGCCGGGGCACTGGGCTGCACTGCCACCTTGAGTATGATCCGTAAAGGGCAAAGGCCATGAATGCAAGGCTCGCCTGGCTGCTGATTGTTTCCCTCCTGATCTTAGCAGGAGAGGCTCTCGCGTTCGAAAAGCGGGATTTGGATAGACTCGTAGATCTTCAGAAACGCAAGAAGTACTGCGAAGCTTCCCTTTTGGCCAGCCGATGCCTTGCGGACAGGACAGTGGATCACAACCTCGACCGCTGTCTTTATATAGGGGAGAATGTCACGCTCGAGTGCCTTTTCGAGTATTCCGACAAGGTCTTCACACCCCTTCAGAAAAAGGGACAGTTGGCTCAAATCGAGAAACTCAACATTCAGAAGTTCGATAAGCTGAAGCTCGAGAAGAGGAAAAAAATCTTCGTTTACTCCACCGAGCTCTACGAGTATTCCAATGACTACGCGAAGCGCCATGTAGAACTATTTAAGACCTCCCGCTACCGGGAAGAAATGCTGCTCGTCCTGGTCAGCCATATCCTCTGGCACCTGGATCGCTGGGAAGCCTATGTGCGGGACTTCGAAAAGGAATTCCCGAACTCAAAGGACATGTCCTACGTCCAGTGCCTCCTGGGGGAATACTATTATTCTCACTGGGCATACGAGAACCTTGACCTTTCCAACCGTGTCGTGCAAAAGGTTCGTGCGGATAGCAACTCGGCCGAAGCGAAACAGCTGCGTGAGAGGGCTCTAAGTTACTTAACCAAGGTCAAGAACCAACCTCCCACTCGGACTATTCCCCATTGCGAGATCGGCAGCATCGACGAGGCGCTCAAGCACTTGTCCCAGCCTGGGATCCCGCCGAACCCGATCGGTTTCTTCCTGATGAATTAGGTTTTTTCCTCTTTTTTCTGCTACATAAGTTCCCCGTCTCGGGGGGCTGAATATTCCTCAATTGGTCTTTTGCTGCCGTAGTCTTGGAGGTCACCATGAGAACCACACTTTTAAATCGTTGTTGATCGTCCTCAAGTTCTTAGACACGTTCTTCTGTGAGTCTCTTAAACCGGCGAATGGGATCCATTCCCGCTTTGTCGCATCCTGTCTCCGTCACTCACAGCTAGTGAATGTAATAGAGTAATGGAGACGGAAGCAGCGGGCGATAGGCTTTAGCAGATAACTGCAAGCTTCGCCTCACGGTATAACGAGAAGACCTCCCGCTTTTTGTCAGGAGCTGCAAGTGCTGCCAAGATGCACTCCAGAGCAAAGACTCGTGGCAGCCGTCTTCCGGACTCAATATCGGATATGTAGCTTGGCGAATAACCGGACTTTCTGGCAACTTTTCGTAGCGAATAGCCACGGTCCTCGCGGACCGCTTTAAGCAAGGTACCTGGGTGCATACATGCCTCAAAAGAGAGGTTCCGATGGATTTCCGCCCCTTCATCATTATCACCACAACTCAGCCATATACGGGCCTCTATCCTTTCGGGGAAGATATATATGGAAAACCTGTTGACCCACTTTCAATTCATACCACTGGTGGCCAGGGACCAAACCGCGAGCAGGGAGAGGCGAGCTTGACCGTTCAAGCAACACTGAGTCCGAAAGAGGACTCTGAGCTTGAGCTACCGGGAAGACGCCTCCTTATCGCAAAAGCTGTTTTCAGAGTCAAAACCGACCTTGGCCACGTGAGAAAAACCAGTCAGGCCCACGTCATGGTGTGGTGCGGCGACAAACCCGTAGTGTTTTCCGACATCATCCATATCCCGGGCTGGTACAGAAGCCACTGACATTTCGCCACAAATTCAGGTGAACGACTTTGACTTCGCCAATTGCCGTGACCGCCTCTACGCATTCTCTATGGCAGAAGCACAGAACATTCAGTTTAAGAGCTTCAGCTGGATGATAACAAAGGGCACAAACACACCGGCTCCCACACCAGTTGACACTGCACCTGAATCTCGTAGCTGCCAATATAAGCATAAGGCACCCAGCCTAGGTGGATCAGCAGGTAGAGTAACCAACCGAGATGCTTTTGGAAGATCACGAAGCTGTGACCCGAACGGCAACTGGAAAATGACTTGCAATGATAACAGCGGCAAGACTGACGAAGTCGGCTGCAGATAACTCCGAATTTGGTCAACCAGAAGAGATTCCAAGCGCGTAATGTCGCTGGTATCAGTCCAGATTCGCAGGAGACTTGCCGGGACCGCTTGATTGAGTCAGATCGAAGGGATCGCAGTACTGTGGTCCCTTTTTTTGTGATCAGTGTGAACCTCACCTTCTGTTGTCACCTACTTGGCGCAGTTTGCATCGATCTCGTCATAGTATCGCTCAGAGTGCAGATTGACCGCCTCTTCCACCTGGTAATCAAAATGCCATGTGGGCCTCGTTTTTTTCTCGTCCTTCAGAAGAATAGAGAAGTCGAACCTGCTTTCAGTTCATCACACGCTGAAAGATACCGTTGTGCGGGTATGGTTTTCAGGACGGGTTTCGGGAAAATCAAACCTGAACACATTCCTTCCGGCCGCGAAGTTCCTTCGGGAACCTGGAGCGGGGGATCAGCGAGCGAGAGGACGGCCTCGCCGCCTTGGGGATGGCGACATACCCCTCAGGCTTCCACGTTTCGTTGTCCTGCTGCTTGACCATGCATTCGTCCATCGAATACAGACACGCGAATGGCTCACCCCTGACGCTCTCTCGTACAGAATTCCCTTCCGGGTCCAACCGCTAACCAAAGTGAACCTTCGGTGCATATCGACCTATTCTCAGATACCACCTTGCCAGTGGATTGATTCAAAGCCTGCTGTTCTGCTTCAATTCCAGGGAAAGTCCAACATCCATTCAAGAATACCGAGTTCACGGTCACTCCTGGCTCTTCTTTCAAAACTTATTTGCTCCGCTCTGAGCCAGACAAATCCTGGAATGCTTGCGTCAAATTTAACAGCTCAATTCCAGCGTTAAGAAAACTTTACTTTCCTGAAAGCACAACGATTTTCCACAAAAGATACTTTGTGTAAGGAATCCAAGGTCATCGTTTTTCCGATAAGAGAATAAATACCGCAAAACTCGGAGAGTACCGCATGTTAGCCGCTCGCCTATTTGCAATTAAATTGATTGCTTTATTAACTTTCGGGAACTCAATCGCTTGGGCTCAGACATGCGACCTAGGATTGAATTTTGCACTTAACGGAAGTGTTTCGACAGAACTCACATATGATCAAGTATTGGGCCAAAGGACTACTCTGAATTCTCGAATTGCCAGCTTTCCCAAGCTTCGTGTGTAGTCAACTACACATTTTCCAATAGGGGTAATCCGGCAGGTGAAGGAACGATCCACTGCGGATTCTCAAATTCAATTTCTGAACAAGGCAGTATTCAAAATTCTTATTTTTGCTATGAACTTCAGGATTATTTCGATAATGCGAGCCCTAAGATTTTCACTACTGATGATTTAAACAGCTATGCGCAAGACTACTTTCAGAAAGCGAATAGTGAGCCATCCGCAATTTTTAATGGCGATCATTGGGACATCAAATCCATCGATTGTCTCGCTTCGTCTAACATGATTGATCCAAAGATAGAAGTATCCTTGGATCCCCAGCCCAAAGGAACTTGCTCCAGTGGCTCGCTAAGCTCAGCACAGACCGGATCTCACATTGACTGTCGCGATCGATCAGTAGCTCAAACCATACCCGTCGTTGGAACTGACTTTTCATTGCATTACGCATCACGGGAAACCGCTGGTTCAGCTCCTGCTAACTCAAACCTCGGACTTTTTATCGCCCCCACAGACCTGCCTGATATGTATGGAAAGATCATAAAAATTGACGCGACTCTTTCCGTCGGCGGTCGATCACTTACAAAATCATATGACATTAATGCGCCAAGCCTTTTGCAATCGCTTTCCCCGACGTTTGAATGGGATGGGACTGATAGTAATGGCAACCCATTAAATGGAACGCAGCTTGGAGAAGCGACGGTAACATTCCATATGGAACGTGGACCTATGGGCCAATCAAATGTTCAACTCTATCGCAAGATTCCCGCCTACATTGGCAGATCAGATCAACTGGATCGCTTTGGTCTAGGAGGCTGGAGCCTCAGTGCCTATCACCAATTCGATAAAAGCACGAAGATGTTGTTCCTAGGCATGGGGGCGCGCACACCAATTGAAGATCCCAAATCCACGGCAACCTATGTTCCTAACGCTCAAGGCGTGATCAATGTTCCTTCAATTGATACAAGCGAAATCTACCAATTTGACGAGAACGGACTGCACCTCGCAACATATGATAGTCTGACAGGAGCGAAGATATATACCTTTTCTCACGATTCGGCAGGTCTGCTCCTGTCCATTCAGGATAGAGCTGGAAATAGTACAACTATCCAAAGAGATGGGTCGGGCCGCTTCTCAGGCATAACAAGCCCCTATGGGCGAGTCACAACAATTTCATTGGACCCATCGGGTTACATCGCATCCATAACTAATCCAAGGAGCGAAACAACTCAATTTACATATCATTCTGGTTCACAAACTGGACTTATGGCAACTTTCACTAATGCCAAGGGGAGAACGAAGTCCTATTCTTATGACAGTAGCGGTTACTTGGTAAGCGCTACGGATTTCAAGGGTAACGTAAAGGACATCACCTTTTACTCCGAAATAAATCCATCCAATGGAAGCCATACTTCCAGGACTTTCTTTAGCTCTCCTCTTGGGCGAATGACAATTTATGAGACTAGCGCATCGTCGATGACGAATACATATCCTGATGGAAGCAGAGAGCAACTTACTGTATCGCCTGATGGTTATGTGAAGGATTTCGTAGACACAACTGGAACCAGCTATCGCATGGAATACAAAGCTGATCCACGTTTCGCAGAGCGATTTTACTTAACCAAAAGCACCGTACATATTCCTCAAACCTCGAATACTGTCTATAATAGAAGCTATATTCAATCCGACCCAGGTGACCCGCTTTCACTTGAAAGTTTCCAGACAGAAGTCGAAAAGGAAGGTTTGGGACTTTTCAGAAAAACCTATACTAGGTCGACAAACACCCTTCTTACAACGACTCCTTCCGGCAGAACCATAACAGAATCCTTCAACTCACTAGGTCTCACGAGTTCGCTCCGGATCGGTAACAAGGCCCCGTGGAGATTCATTTACGACCCAAGGGGAAGGATATCAAAGGTAAAGCGATCTACAAGAGTATCATCATATAAGTACAATGCCAGAGGCCTTGTCGCATCGTACACCGATGCCCTAGGGCAGGTAACCAAGTATACCTATACGCTAGCAGATCGCCTGAAAACGATTACGCTGCCCAATTCAAAAGTTATAACTTTCCATTACGATCGCAATGGCAATCTCAATTGGCTTCTTCCACCAAATGAGCAATTGTATAGGTACACTTTTGACAAAAAGGATCTACCTGTCACCAACCTTGAGCCTATAGTCGCAGGAGCAACTACCCAATGGAACTGGTCTTACTCCGCTGATGACGAACTTACGCGCGTTATTCATCCTGATCTATCACTATTAAATTATAGTTATGACTCTTACGGTCGACTATCGTCTGTAAGCGGGCCAAATATTCTCAAAACATATAATTACAACTACCGGGGACAGATCGCTTCCATTCAGTCACAGAATAACGATTTGCTTAGTTTCCAATATATAGGCCGTTACCCGACCAAGTATGAGTGGTCAGGAAGTGTAAACGGAACGGTTGGTTTCACCTGGGGATCTCATGATCGCATCGCCAGCGTTTCAGTTAACGGGCAGCCTGTTGCAGATTATCAATTTACCCCGGAAGGGGAAGTGGCAGTTGTAAATAACTTGTCAGTAGTACGTTCTCCCTCAACAGGTTTTATCACATCAACGAAAGTAAGAAGTGTACGTGCAAAATTTACGTACAATTCCTTTGGCGAATCAGTCACAGAATTGAACACATTGGGAGGGGTCGATTTTCTAGAATCCAACTACACAAGAGATGGCCTTGGTCGCATTATAGGCATCAGCAGGGTGGCAGATGGAGTTACGACTAACAAGACATTTACATTTGATTCAATTGGCCAACTACTCTCTGAGACAACTGACGGAGTAGTGACAAGCGCTTTCTCCTATGATGCCAATGGGAATCGTTTTACCAGCGGCGGCAACGAGGTGTATGATGAACATGATCGGCTAATTTCCAATTCCGAATGGATGTTTACATATAGCCGCAATGGATTTTTGACGAAAAAGACTCATAGGATCAGCGAGGAAAGTATCGACTATCTCTACGACAATCTTGGAAACCTCCTGCAAGTTAGACAGGAAAACGGAGCAGTCGTTGAATATGTTGTGGACGGATTGGATCGCAGGATACAGCGCAAGGTTTCCAACGCGTTTACAGATGCATTCATTTACCAGGATAAACTCAAGCCTATCGCTCAATTGAACGAAGACGGATCTGTTCGCGCGACATTCATATATGGCACTAAATATAACAGCCCTGATCTTATTGTGAAAAACGGCATTACTTACCGCGTCATCCATGATCATTTGGGGAGCCCTATATTCATTGTTGATACGCGGAACAATGAAGTTGTCCAGAAGATGACCTTTGATACGTGGGGTAAAGTATTGGAGGATACCAACCCTGGCTTTCAGCCTTTTGGGTTTGCCGGTGGTCTTTATGATTCGACAACAGGACTTCTCCGGTTCGGTGCGAGGGACTATGACCCGTCTATAGGACGCTGGCTGAACAAGGACCCCATTACGTTTGATGGCGGTTGGAATTTGTATGCTTATTCCAACAACGATCCTGTAAATTTCATCGATCCTGATGGGCTTCGCCCTGATGATCCAGCGTTTTGGCCTGCGCCGCAGGGAGCGATTGAGCCAGCTCCAGAAGGAGTCGCAATTGGTGCTGCTGCAGGCATAGTCGGTGGCGCCGCGGTAATGTGTGCTGGTGAAGCACTCGGAGTTGCTACCGCTTCACGTGCTATAACCCCAGCCGCTGATGCTATTCTAAAATACATCGGCCCCGGGGGAAAGCTTATTAGGAATAAAGCAGGCGACATCGTATTAATGTCGAAGGATGGACTGAAAAAGGTTCGGTTTGACATAAAAAGACCACAACCACATAATAATCCACATTCCCATGTGGAAGAAATTATCAACGGTACATGGCATAAGTCAGGTCCAATTTATCCTAAAAATGTTCCACCCAACTGAGGTTTACATGAGAATTCTAGACAATGATGCAGATAAAATTGTTAACAACATTACGCTCTGCCTGACAATGGATGAGGCTCGCGAACTGAGAGATACGCTTGAACATCTTATTCAAAAACCTGAAGATAATCACGGTCATGTATCCGACTTTGAAAAAGAGAAGGAACTGTCGATATGTTTGTATAATGAAGCGAATGTTGATCCAAGTCTTCACGAAAGAATTAAGAAACTTATTCTATTGGACGAATGATATTGATATGTATTGTACCGCGCGCACATATTGCTAATTTGAATTAGACCCCCATTAAGCATAAAGGCCTGTATGGATTTTTTCTTCTATTAATGAGGTAAGCAACGCGGCCCCTTTTGGCTGCCGTACGACTACTTCTGTCGCTTAGCTTATCGATAGCTGTCGACGTCGTCGAAAAACCCTTCAAATACCAGCCCACCACCGCCTCTACCTGCTCATCAAAATGCCAAAGAGGCTTTGTGCTTTTCTGATCCTTGAGTAGATAAAGGGTAAGCGCCTCATGAATCCACGTCTGGAAACCAATCCCGCCTGATCGTATCCTGCCTCATCACCCGCAGTCGGTGATCATAATAGAGTAAAATATCGAACGCCTCCGTGTGGAGCTTGGTAAAAGTACAAAAGTCAACGGGAGAAAAGCTTTCACAGGACGGCCACTATATGGTCTTTTTCGATCACAATCCATTCATAAGGAGAATGAATGAAGAGGTGGACAATGAAGGAACGTCGCGCAATTCTCAAAGAGTGGGAATCAAGCGAAATGACCCGCAAGGAATTTTGCAAGAAGCATGGAATATCAATTTCCTCACTTCGGCATTGGAAAGAAATGGTTGCGGCGAAAGACAGAGAGCCTGATACAGAAGGCTTTATCGAAGTTGATTCCATTGATCCAGTAGTGACGGTACCCGCTGTGAAAAATTCGTCACCATCCAGGAAATTTTTTAGAATCACGACGTCCTACGGAGCGGTGATCGAGGTGCCGCTATGAAAGACGTAGGGAATTTTTCCCGTTTGCTCCTCTCAGTAAAACCAGTGGATTTCAGAAAGCAGGCTTATGGATTGGCAGCGGTGGTGAAAGAGGCTTTTGGAGAGGAACCGCTGGATTCGCGGACACTGTTTGTTTTTACCAATAAGAGGAAATCTTCCATACGGCTTTTGTACTGGGATTTGACGGGATTCGCGCTCTGGAGCAAGGCTTTGGAAAAGGAAAAATTCAAGTGGCCTCGCAAGGTTGAGGGAGGGAAAATGCAAATCTCCCAAAGGCAGCTCAAGTGGCTCCTTCAGGGAATCGACATTGAGAAAATAAAAATGCACCAACCGCTAAATTTCACGAGCATTCAGTAAGATCTTGTGCTACTGATGTTCGCACCATGAATTCGACTGAAACCATAAAATCAAAATACTCGGGACGCTCTGAAGAAGAGCTTCTCGAAATTATTGCCGGTCTCACGATAAAATATAATCGCTTGGCTACGTATCTCTTCGGCAGCAGGAAGGAACGATTCATTGCAGACCCTGAAGGAATGCGTCTTTTGTTCAACGAGCCGGAGGAAATACTTGAGACCGCGGAATCGGACCTGGTTCAAGAGATAAAACAAGAGCAGACTTCCGAACCTGAAAAAAAGCTCCGAGGCAAGAGAAGGCCGCTCCCGGATCATCTTCCGCGCGTGCAGAAGATTATGGATTTGCCGGATAATGAGAAATCCTGCTCCATCCATCAAGTGGCTCTCGTTAAAATTGGCGACGAGACCGTTGAAAAACTCGAAGTTGAGCCAGCCAAGGCATATGTTGTTCAATTGATCACACCTCGCTACAAATGCCCGTGTTGTGAAGACGTGAAGATCTTTTCCGCGGAAAAGCCTTTAGATCCAATTCCCAAAAGCTTTGCGACACCTGGCCTGTTGGCTTATATCGCGACGCAAAAATATGTTGATGGGCTTCCGCTTTCCAGACAGGAACGCATTTTTGAGCGCGCATCCATCGAACTGGATCGGACAACCATGGCTCGCTGGATGATCAAAGCAGCAGAGCTTGCAGCTCCTCTCGTTTCTTTGCTTCATGATGATCTCATCGCATCGCCAGTCATTCACGCTGATGAGACTCATTTGCAGGTGCTCCGCGAACCAAACAAGACTCCGGAAAGCAAGAGCTACATGTGGTGCCTGGCACGCTCAGGACCGGAACCCATTATTCTTTATCGATATTACGACAATAGAAGCAAAAGGGCCGCCGCCGATCTGCTCAGAGACTTCAACGGCTATCTTGTTGCAGACGCCTATAAAGTCTATGAGAGCCTGCAAAATATCTTGAACTATAACATCTCGGGATGCTTTGCGCATGCACGCAGGCGTTTCTGGGAAGCTGAAAAGTTTGCGAAGAGGGCGGACCCGAAAGCAGAAAGACCGCTGGCATCTGATGCCCTCGCTTTTATTAAACGGCTTTATGGCGTTGAGGAACGCATCAAGGATAAGGCTGCAGATGAAAAATTGAGTGCGAGACAGAGTGAGTCAGTGCCTGTTCTCCATAGATTTTTGGAGTGGCTTGAGGTGCAAAGGAACGCCGTTCCTCCCAACTCGCCAATAGGAAAAGCTGTGAATTATGCGCTATCCAATTGGGAAAATCTTGCGGCATTCGCACGTGACGGTCGACTGCCTATCGACAATAATTTTATGGAAGCCCATATTCGACCGTTTACACTTGGCAGGAAAGCCTGGCTTTTTGCTGCGGTGCAGGCGGGAGCGAATGCGAGTGCCAACCTGTATTCACTTGTCGAAAGTGCCAAGGCCAATCGCATCGATCCGTTTGATTACTTGAACCTTATTTTCAAAGAGCTGCCAGCCGCAAAAAACCTCGCTCAGCTGGAAATGCTTCTGCCGCATCGTGCTGCGCATCACTACCCGCTCAGGCCGTACAATCCATCAAAAAAGTGATCGAAAAACCCGCCTGAAACGTGCTGCCCTGAGGCCTCGTCACGCACGGATTTTGCATTTTTACCAAAGGGCGAAATCTGGCGTCTTTTAATCCACTCTATTATGATCACCGACTGCGGGTGATGAGGCAGGATACGATCAGGCGGGATTGGTTTCCAGACGTGGATTCATGAGGCGCTTACTATTGTCTGGCACTGTTGAAGTAGTATTGTCTCCATCTGCAACAATATCAGGTTTAATTCGACCATCCAATGTTGGACCACGACTGCTGAATGCGCTTATTGCATTTGGAGGTACGATACTGCCAACAGTAATGATATTTTTAGCCCCAGCTAGCGGCCCAATCGTAGTAAAACCATTTACCCCTGCCAAATTTGGGTCAGCAGCAAGAGTTGGCCAGTTATCGGCTGCACATAGATTCGCAGGACGAGGTGGAAGCGGAACCCCTGCCGGGGCTTGTGGTGGAATGTCGTTATGATCATTTCCGGCAGCCCAAACTAGAAGCTGATACCCTAGTGAAAGCTTATCGAGCTGTCTTGAGTCGTTTAGATATTGACCAAAATTATTTCCGTAGTAATGCCAGCAATTCGGAGTGGCGGCACTGTTGTCATGATCGCGAAAGTCCCAACCGTCTATCCTTCCCCAGGAATGGTTCGATAAAGTATGATTAGCCTTGTCATTGGCAATCTCAGTGAAGACATCACCATTAAAATTGAACGAGCGAATAATTACTCCAGGAGATAACCCCATTGCATTCGCATTTCCTGCTCCACTACCCCCGATAGTTCCAGCAACATGCGTCGCATGGTCATCATAGTTGTTAGGATTATAGGTGGTGAGATCACATGCCATAGGATTTTCTATAAGTGATACCCGCGCTCCAAAATCCGTATGACAAGTATCGACTCGCCCACCATCCCATATGGCCACCGTTATTCCTGTTCCATTTACACCCCATGCAGCACGATTGCCTGCTGTAACTTGAGATGCTGCGGCTGAATCGACATTGTTGTTGACTGTTGGTGGTGTAGGCCCGGATTGAAGAGCATATACAAACGGATGTTTCGCAATCTCAGCTATATCTTCGAGACGAGCAAAATCCGCGACAATCGAATCGTCCGTTGTCTGCGTAATCTTGCCTCCGGCTTGAGTAATTGCGTTCGATACAACTTGCTTATCTTGATCGCTCATAAATGTTGCTACAGAATATTTTCCGTTTGCTTGCGCAATTGGGCCCCTACTCCAGACTTCAGGAGAGATTTTATCCCTTGCATTTAATGGCACAATTCCATCTACAAGCCCTGAACCATACAGCTCCTCAATATTTTCCTTGGTTATTCCAGTGACATAAAAAGCATTAACGTTCAAATATGAATGAAACTGTATACCAAGGTCCGATAACTGCTTTTTTGCAGCTTCAGATGAGTTATCTTTAAGCCTTACAATTGTAATTTCGTCCCTGTCCGCGCTGTATCTATAATCTGCAGAGATCTTAAAGACACGAGAATTCACAATAACTATTGGGTCCCTCTTTTTTATAAGCGGGGCTGTATCTTTCACGTCAAGATAGATCTTCCCATCGAACTCTTCTTCTTCAAAGAATTTTGACAATCCGTTCACTTCAGGTGTTTTTTCCGATTCTGTAATCTCAGTTTTCACGGGTTCCAATATAGGATTTTGCACTTCGTTAACAGATCTCTCGGGTTCCTTCACTTCGTTAACAGATCTCTCAGGTTCCTTAATAGTATTATATAGGCTAGCGGATTTTTCCTGCTTGGACTCTGAATGCAATAGCCAACCCAAGACTGCTATAGATACAAGCCCGATACTGTATCCGACTACTACTTGCTTCAAACCCATAAAATTCTTTCCTTGTCTTAATATCAGGGATTCAAATTAATCACTTCAAATGCATTCAGGTTGCAGTAAATACCTGTCCAAGAGGGACGAAGCTGAGGGTCATAGTTAAACGTAACTGACTTGCCAGCGGCGGCTGCCATGAGAGCCGCAGACAATGTTTCTTTGTCGAGCGGACTAATTGCCACCGCATCACAATCGTTTCCGAAGCCGGCGCTGGAATATATCAGAGTTGTTCCTCTCGCAGCTGTTATGGGGTATGTCTGGGTCAGTGTGATGATGCGCGTTATTTTCGAACCTGTCTGGGTGAGCTGAGCACCGTATATAGATAAGGGTGTTGTCAAAAGACTTCCTAGAATCAATGCTTCAAAAACAGTACGGGACAGCTTAATCATTAAGATTCTCCACTGATTTTTCTTTCGGTGCGTTGCGCAAAATATAACGCTCCATAATTTACCAAAACCAAGCAGATCTCAGTTCAGAACCACAATCTGAGCAACGTTCGCACACTTGTCAGCGGGCCATATCTCGGAGACTTGAGTTGAGTAGATTGATAGATCTATAGCCGCATCATAGATAACTTTCACTTTTCTCCCAGAGGCCTTTGCCATGGCTATAGCGGCCATATGGTTTTTGAGTGCATTCGCATGTCACGAGCGCACTAAAAAATGGGGCCTCAGAGTCACATCTTCAAATTAATGTGGCTTACTCTGACCAGTGCAATCTAAGTTTTACGTCTGAAGCTCTGAAGCAGCTTGCCAGCCTTGGAGTTGAAGTTGGCTTTACAGCTTATCAGATAGACGACGACGGCAGCGATGATGATGGAAATATTTGGAAAATATGATAATAGAAATGTTTTATGGTTTTCTTCAATTATTGCTTACCTTGGTTTGACCTATCAATGGAGTATTGAAAATCCGAGTGTCCTTGAAGTAGGGTTTGACTGAATGTATACCGTACTACGCATGACTTGTGATTCAGATGAAAAACTGGGCGACCTAATCAATATTGGCGAAAGAATTGAGCGCCTCAGAAAAGGCGCTTTTACCGGACTAAGAAAGGACGCGAACTGGTTTGCCTGTACAATCGCAGGGGACTCTGACCCCGAAAATCACCGGGCAGAAATATTGAGTGGCGTCAGCCTGCTTGCCAATGAAATCAAGGACGCTATCGGCTTGGGCTTTCGGGCCACTCTCGATCTAGCCGTGGAACCTGAGGATTTTGGGAACGCTCCCTACACCAGCATCGGATTTGATTCCGGAGTTCTTGAGAAGGTGACCACCATGGGTATAGGAATCGAAGTCACTATCTACAGACCTTAAGAGGATTTTTTACGCCTGACCGGCCTTTAATTTGCCGGGTGTATTCACACCCGGAGCCAGGGCGGGTATTGCAGCCCCTTTTCAAAAGAACCTGCTGAAATTCACCAATGCTATAGACGCAGCAGAATCCTCCCCGAACAGAGGAGTACGCTGGGGCGTGCCGCATGCGTAATTGGAGACGTTCGTCCCCTCGGTTGTGTTCATGCTGGCCTGTTGCACATCCATTCCCCTCAAGAGTCCCAATTCCCAGGCTGATGCTTCTCCTGTCGACAAGGCCCCTATGCTCACTCCAGAGGAATTGAAACGCGATGTTTCAAGGAGCGCGGCTCAACATTTTATGAAGCTCTTCAAGTGAAGAAGGGACGACCATCGCCTGCCCATTTTCCAGAATGACAGCCATTCGGCCGTTGTCCCGTGCCAGCCTCAATAGCTGGGCAGCTGCCGGCAGCGAAATGGAGCTGAGTGCTTTCAGATCCTGCCCCCAGACTCTCAGGACCGTGTCATCACCGATCGTCAGAATTTCCCCATCGGTGGGATGAACTGCAAGCTGCCTCACTTCATTTGGATGGGCTGAGACCTTTCGTATGGAGGCGCCATCCGCCGCCCAAAGGCCAAGGGCTCCATCCTCAGAAGCACTGATAAAGCGGTTCTCCCTTCCAACAAAGGTCAGACCTGTGACCTTGAGTTCATGGGCGTCGAACTCCTTTGGCGCGGTCATGGCATTCCGGTCTGCCCAAATTGAGATCACCCCACGCCGCTCGCCACCCGATATAATGGGACCGCCGTCTTCAGCTTCCGCTATCTTCAGGACCGGATAGGGAGGCTGAACCGTCTGAAGTGAAAGGTTCACCTCGCCCTTGGTGTTATAAAGCCTGAGGTACCCTTCCGAGCCGAGAAAAAAGCTATCATCCACCGTGTTCCATAGGAACGATTCCGGCCTCGTTGTCTCATCAACCTTGAAGATTTTCACAGGTGTTCCGGGATTGCTCCGGTTAAAGATCATGGCCGTCTCAAATCCAAATCGGATCAAGGTGTTATGCCCAATAACGGTATAACCAAAGCCAATGCCATCAGCCGTTTTTTCCGTTTTGGCTTTTCCGCCTGACACCGTTACAAGGGTTCCGTCGCGGAATGCCAGCTGGAGGACGCTCTCAGCTGAGAAGGAGGCGTCAGAAATTTCGTCCGTTTTGAGCCCTGCCGGAATTGGGAAAGGCTTCAGGAGAGGGTTTGAAAGATCCCACTTCGCAAGACTATTGGAAGTGTTTGAATAAAGGATATTGGCGTCACCAAACCAAATAGTATGAATAGCCTCGCCTTCAGCGAGACGGAAAGAGGCCGATGGCTCAAGACCGGGCAGATTGAAAGCACGTATAAAGCCGCTCTCATCAACTACGGCAAGCCTGGAATCATTCAAAGCCATGACTGATGTCTTGAAGGAAGCAAGTTCGGGGGATTTGACCTCGGTGAACTTCTCCCTTGAGAAAACCCTGACGGTCCCGTTTTCAGTTCTGGCCGACAGGAATTTACCGTCCGGGCTCAACCGGACATCCTCGATAGCGAACTCTCTGCTTGAGAAAACGTCCATAGTGGCTCTGGAAATCAAATCGATCGTCGTAAGACGCTCAGCGGTATGGACGAGCAGGGTTTTGTCATCAAGGGGCAGGATTCCCTCTATGCCTTCATCAAACGTCGCCAGTTCCACTTCGGTATTCGCAGCGTCAAGGGTTATGGACTTGATGGCGACATCGGCCGCGACATGGATCTTTTCCGACTTCGGATCAAAGGCAAGTCCATGAATGCGTCCTTCAAGAGCTTTTTCAAGGATGACCCTTTTTCCGCTCAGGTCCCAGACCATAAGCGATCCATAGACGGATCCTGCTGCAAAAAGGCTCCCATTTTTCGAGAAGGCCATGTTCTGAAAGGTGCTGAAGTCGGGGTCTTCATAATCCAATACCGTTTTGAGCTTCTCGTCAATGACACGAACCCTGCCATCAGAGTCTCCGACGGCAAACCGTTTTTTCCCGGGGTCAACAGCAAAGCCTTCCACCATGCCCAGATCCGCCTGACCACTCAGGACCGCATCCTTTCCCATGGAGATAAGAGCCATGTCCGTCTCACGGAATATGACCGCCCTGCCCTTACCAAGGGGGAGCGCGGCTGCATAGGTCTCAATGGCCTTTTTTCCTTTCAGATGAGATCTTTGAATAACCTCATAGAAGCCTGACTTGAGTTCCGCGATCAGGGCCTTCTGATCATCCATGAGAGCAAGCTTTTTCCATTCAGAGTAAGCCCGCTCGATGCTCTCCTGAGCGGCTTCATATCTGAACTTTTCGGCATTGAGCTTGGCGTTATCGATAAGCTTTTCAATGAGGACCCTCCGCGGCTCCTCATCAATTTCAAACTGGATGCTCTGAACCTTCGAGGTGTTGCCGGCAGGATCGCGAGAGTAATAGCAGAGAAGCCATCTGCCCTGCTTAGGGGTCTCAAAAAGCTGAGCAGGAATAAACGTGCCGCTGCACTCTCCCCCGGCCTTTTCCTGGGAAACTATGGAGACAAAAATCTCGGAACTGCTGTCGTCACTTGAAAGTCGGATCTTTTCATCAGTCTTGACCCGGGGAAGCTCCTGCCCCCCTCCAGCGACTCTTGGCAATTCGACACCTGCGGTCGGGACCGTCCTGTCGATCCTGATACGGCATACCTTGACTACTGATTCCTCCCGGCGAAGCTCGTCCGCGCTGATGACTTCAATTTGATAATCGCCATCAACCAGAATCTCTCCAAGATCAACTCGAAGGGTCGTCTCGTCCAATGTGGAGTGAATTGGAGTGGAAGACTCACCCTTCTTTAAAGCAGCCTTGAATTTGAAGCGTTCGCGCTGGGACAGCGTTGGTCCAGCCACGGAAATGTCCAGTTTCGTGGAATTGGTCGCAAAGGCGTCACCTGCACAGTTGATCTGAGGCACGAGGGCGGAGAGAACTTCCATCCGGACCGAGGCAGGGTAAGTCAGTTCATCTATTGAGAAAATCTTCCCCTCCTGCTTGGATGGGCGATTATCGCGAATGGTCAGGACCCCGGACTGCTTGTCCTCAGGAATCTGAACGCACCCTTTCTCACTTGTGACCAGCTCAAGGCCGCTTAGCTGAGCGGAAATATTCCGGCCGCTTGCGCCTTCGTCCTGCGAGTCATAGACCTTGACGAAGCGCTCTGACCAATTGCTGGCGTCCTCGCCGCAGGTATAAGACACAGGAAGAACCCGGTTTTTGAGCTTTGTACAATTATTGGACAGCAAACCAACAGCAGCAACAACCAAAATCCGCAGCAATCTCATCAGGAGCCTCCAGCCACTACAATCCACAGCAGGGGTTTTGCAAACCGCATGCCCTGCAACGCTTTTGCCTGCAAACCATGGAAATAACTTATGAAATTAGACCGAGGGCCAATAATTGGATCTGCCCGCCCACTAATTTATGTCGACTTGTTGCCGCTGGACGCTGAACTTTGGACTTTCAAAGCATTTCACAATCACCCAAACTACTGTTCTCCAAAGCTTTGAAGGAATTGACAGCCTAAATACTCAGTGTTAATGAGAGGTTCGCCTCTGAAAGAAGCGCTTTTCGGAGACCCTGGTCAAGGAACAACCCAAGATGCTGCCCTCGTGCTCTCAAGACAAAAGGTACCTGACGATCCATAAGGAGCTTTCTTATTGCGACGTCTGCCAAGGCCATCTTCATGAGAGAACGCAGATAGCCGAACACTATCGAGCCCAAATCCTGGAATTCTATAGAGATACTGGCTATGAATCTGTTAGATTCTGTCCGCACTGCAGTGGGCGAAGACTAAAAATACTCGAGCATAATCGTTATAGGAACTCAATCGAGCAGTGCTCCCAATGTCAAGGGGTGTGGTTCGCCCAGGATGAGTTCCACCAGTTCTTGAAGTATGCGCATCGGCGCCTTCAGAAAGGACCGGAAGATGTCGGCCACATGGCAGTCGACACTGAATTGCAAAGGCGCTACGAATACCAAAAATACGCCAGAATCGGCGCAGAACATGTGAAATTGTTTTCCTCTAACTTCAATCCATTCCCATCGACATTTTATGCATGGGATTTTTTGCACTTGCGTAGCAAGCCCATGACTTTGCTTTTTGCTGTACTCAACCTAACACTCATTCTCCTGGTCAACTCAGGCTCATTCGAAAATGCTTGGAACTGGGACAAAGGCGTTTGGATCCCTGAGTTTTTTATTTCCATGTTTCTTAACGCCAACTACTTTCAGTTCGGTTGCAGTCTTGTGCTGTTATGGATCGCGGGCATTAGGTTGGAAGAGTTCCTGGGATCAGGGCGCTACACCCTGCTCTATCTGGCAGGTTATTGCCTGAGCTTTATAGGCATCCTGCCATTTCTAGAGGGAAACACTCCTCTTATTGCTGCGGGTGGGCCAGTCGGAGTGTTGGCAGGTGCTTCCATTATCCTTTTCGAAAAGCTTGGAATCGCCGACCTGTCCCTTGAATTAATTCTTTCAGCTAAAGTATGGATCAGCGTGCTTCTTTCGATCCAAACCGTCGTGCTTCTATTCAGCGACGTACCTTGGAATGCTTGGCTGGTAGCTGATTTAGGTTTTTTCATTGGCCTTGGGATGGGTCATTTATTTAAGCGGATCTTCAAACTACACGACTGCAGCCTCATGTGAGTTCGGATTCTCTTCAGATCCAGGATAAACCCTTTAGTTCCTCAACCATAGCATTCCAAACGAACACCACATTCCAAGTATCTGAGGGTATCTGTGCGCGAAGTCGAACGAGTGTTTGCGATCCGCTATGACTCGCCCCCACTCCTCACAGAGTTCGATGGGATTAAGGATTCGTTATGATCTTCTGCAGGTGACTACAGAATTCCTCACGTCGCGTGCTGGCAGGCGACAGGGGGAAGGGCCTTGCTGAAAATTGTTCTATTCAAATAGCTAGAATTGCAATAACATATAAGAGAACATCCAAAAACTCTTTATTCAATCGGTATCAACATGAGAAAATCTCCCTGTTTTCTTCTATTTTTTATTGCATTTCCAGCATGCAAAACAAGTCACGAATTTACGTTAAGAAACACTTCTGAGGTAAGTAAAGAAGAAGCACCGTTCATAGACCTTCTGGTGAAGAACAAGATTGCTACGTTAAATGGAGAGGTTGAATCAACAGCCGGAACTACGATAAAGGTAAAAGAAATAGGACCATCTCGGTCCTTTCTAGTTGATTTTGACAAAGCTTCATTTGAGAAAATCATAAAATCTGCTTGTGATAAGAATGTTTCCGACCTGAAGGTTCAGTCAGTACAAGAAAAATCAGCTGAACTTGAGTGGGGTTTCAAGAGATCTTCAGATTCTGGAGAGACAGTGGCAAGCTACCATGCAAAAATGGAAATCAATGAAAAGCATGGTTATGAAATTTCATGTTCATTCAAGCAGTAAGCAAATATTCGAAGGAATTAAATAAAAGAGGGACCGAAAAAGGTCCCTGCTATTGAAAAATCTCAATTGAGGTTAGCCTTACTGATAAGGCATGAATTCAATATCAATTCCGGCAACATTAACTACAGCGTTATTCGTCCAAACTCTTGTTTCCAAGCCTTTAATCTCATCCAATGATTCGAATTCAAGCACAATCTGAACCCATCTGCCAGCCTGCTTCCTTTCTTCGGGAGATGTCGGGTCTGGCTTAAGCGCATCTTTTGTTTCAATCAACGTATCAGGAAAACCAGCGTTGAAACCATACAGTTGGAGAACTGTGAAACTATCAACTCTCAGTGGATAATTTATCAAGTCAGACTGTTTAATAACTCGTTGGTCAAGAACTCGTTGGTTGCCATAAACGTCAATGGTAAAAACTTCAGTGTTTGCAGCACCGGGGGCGAAATTGGAAATCTTTCCTACATGAAAAGTAACTCGATATCGGCCGCCAAATGGATAATCATTATATGGGCCGTAGACAATTGCCTGAGATTTTCTGCATTCAACTGCAGTCCAATAAGGTCCTTCCCCTTGTTTCGCACACTGAGTCTGTATCATAGGATTCCCTGGTCTGTATCGATCGGATTTGCCCTTGCGATCGCAGGATGTGCCAGCAGGAGTATAGAATTCCTGGGGATAGTTGCAATTCAATGCACTAAATTTCGGCGCGCCAGAGTCACAAACATAAGTGATAGTCCCATTTCTCGTAGGCTCATCCCAAATCTCCCCACGTGCACAAGTCCTGGGTTCGCACGTATTCGTTTTTGGGTTCCTCTGATGTGTATCCTCACAAATGATCTCACATTCAAACGTTGATTTGTTCGGCAAATAACCCGAATCACACTTTAATGTATTAGGATCGGGAATTTCCTCGCCACGCTCGTTGCATAAAGATTGGATCTCTCCTCCACCATTTTTTACTCTAGAAGTTTCTTTGGAGCCATATTTTGCTCCATTAGAACAATTGAAACCGCAATCCAGAAACAGCTGTTCTCTAGCGCAGAATTCAACATTGTCTGGTGATTCGCCCGTTGACCTTAGGAAATCTTCAAGATCTTTCTTGCCAAGATTTGAAGTGGAATTATAAGGATAGGCCGACCGGTCAAATGTTCTGGGATCTCTCATAAAATTATTATGAAGGAAATATTTGAATTTAACGGATGGATTCATGTAGTCGAGCACGACAGGATGAAGACTCTCGAGATATTTACGACCCCCGAGCAAATCTATATAACCAGTTCCACGTTCTGAAAGTTCCCTGGCAAGTAAAATCGGCTCATTGCTTGCCAACTCAAAGGGTAAGATATTCAAATTTGTTCTCTGAAAGTAATCTTCACGACACTCATTTGAATCACTGTCACGGCCAATGTAAGCAGTCAAGTATGCCCGCTTGCAGTAAACAGGGCGCGTGTTACTAGTGTTTTCAACGTAAATATCGAATGACTTCGTCAGGCCGTCGACCTCATTTGGCTTAATTCGCGTGTTAAGCGGCAGTGGTTCGGACTGTGCAAAAGCTTCCACAGACAAGGTTGCAAGGAAGAATGAAATTGCTGCTATGTTGATAATTTTCATGTCATTATCCTATCCTTTGAAACAAACATATTTAGAGCACGCACCTCAACAATGAAGCGCAAGATATCCCAGCGAGCTCGCTCAGATGGCCACGAGATTTAACGAAAGTGCAGCCTAAAATCTGCTTCCATTCCGACCCTAATCCATTATGGCCTCTAAAGCCGTAATAAAATCGAGCTAATTAAAGTAATCGTTCTCAGAGCTCGCTAATTGCCTGCTACCGTATTGAAACAACTGCAGATGCGGTATATACGCACCTCTAGCGCAGACCAATAGCGCTTTGCGAGTCAGCCCTACTAACTTTCAAAGTTATTTGACCCAGGATCGAAAGATGAGTTCAGGAGTTATTGCATGAGACTTTTCAGAATCCTAACGGCACTGCAGATCACCCACCTGATGGTGACGGCTGGCTGTTCACGTGAAACAAAATTGCGCACGTCCTCACTCAATGCGATCGTGGATTCTGAAGAAGGTGAAAAACTGCCGAAAATATTGGGATCCATGCCTATTGCAGCGGAGGTCTCTCAGGCGGGATATGCCCAGAGCACCATCACTTTGGATACTTTACCGTCCGGCAATGGCTTTTCACCTAAACTTTCACTGGTTTACAGTTCCTCCCTGGGCGCTGGAGACATTGCCGGCTATGGCTGGAGTCTCGCTGGGATAAGCTCCATAAGCCGCTGTCCATCCCATAAGAAATTCGAAGGCGCGCACAGGGCGATAAGCCTTGATGATAAGGACAGCATTTGCATGGACGGCAAAAAGCTTCTGCTTGTAGAAGGGCAAAATCTTAAAGCTGGCGCCGTCTACCGGACCTATCTGGACGATTTCAAAAAAATTAGCTTCAACGGCCAGTCATTTGAGGTGATCGCAAGGTCGGGTGAAAGGTGGACACTCGGTGAAGGCAAGGGCAGCCGTGAATATGGAAACGATACCACCCCATTGACCTGGTATATGAATCGAATCGAGGATAGGAGCGGCAACGCAATCGAATTTTCCTATCTCGAAAATGGCAGCCGCCTCTATCTTGACAAGGTTTACTATGGTGGCAATCGGGTCTTCAACAAGCCTCATTATCGCTCGGTTGAGTTCAAGTACATGGAGTCCGGGCACCCGCAGCGCCGCTATGTGGCGGGAAAGGCTTTTGAGACGGGCCTTATTTTGAACCAGATTGATGTTGCTTCATCTGCCGTCCAGTGGTCCTACCATCTGACCTACAGGAACATCGAAAATTTCGCCTACCCGGTTCTGGATTCATTCCGTCAATGCTTCAAGAACGCGGCCTGTTTCCCTGCCACCAAATTTCACTATCAGGGCGGTCAGACGCCAGACATTAATGAATACGATTCGCTTATCCTCAAGGAATTCTCGACGATGGTTGCCGGAAAGTGGTCCGCGGGAAATGCGGGTCGGGCCTTCCAGGATATCAATGGGGACGGATTTACTGATTTCATCGCGATCCGAAAGGGCGAGCTTGCCTATAGCCTTGGCAGCCGGAACGGAATGGGAGAGCAGATTGCAGTACCCCTGTCGGAGACGGAAAATTGGAATCCAAGCTACGACATGTTCTCTCTGAATGACATGGATCAGGACGGATACCCTGATATTGTGGTCTTTCTCAGCAAGGCGACGATGAGTGGGGTTTATGTCTCCCGCTGGAATGGGACTGGTTATGAAGGATTTGAGAAGATCAGTGACGGTTTTGGCAAAGGCTGGACCGTGCGATCGGACTTCCGTTATGTTGCCGACGCGAACAACGATGGTCTGCCCGACATTATCGGGATTCGTGCGGATGGAGTCTATCTAGCTCTTAACCAGAATGGAACCTTTGTCGGTGGTGAAAAACCGGTCCTCGAGGCCATGGGCTTCAATCATCGGTGGTCAAGGGTTGAACATCCTCGCTTCTTTGTCGATGTCAACGCCGATGGTCTGATCGATATCCTCGGTCTCTGGCGAACCGATGTCCAGGTTGCATTGGGCAACGGCACTGGCTTTGATCAACCGACTCAATGGATGAATGGTTTCGGGTATGATCGCTTTTACAGCAATTCGACTGTATTCCGCCGTATAGCGGATATGAACAGCGATGGTCTGATCGATCTCGTCGGCTATGCTCGTGATGGCATTTATGTGGCGCTCAATACCGGTCATGGATTTGCCCAGGACGAGAAGTGGCTTTCCGATCAGGTGGCATCCAAACGCTGGGATAGCACCTATGACAGGCGTTTTCTATTTGATGCCAACAGGGATGGCTTTGCCGATTTTGTCGGCTTCAAAAAGGATGGCGTGCAGATTGTATATGGAGAGGGGCGGCCAGTTGATGGCAAGTCTCCTGTGGTCTCAGCGCGGCTCACGAAATTACATGATTGGAGTTCGTCTGCCGGCGAAATTGAGATTGAGGATTTGAACGGCGACGGCAGCCTGGAGTTTCTCTTCTCATCAAAGAATGGATACTGGGGTGCAAACATCAAAAGTGACCCGCTCCAGCTGGTTGGCATTGAGGATGGACTCGGCAATTCCACAAGCTTCACGTACGCTGACATTTCCGACTCTCGAGTGTATTCAAAGACAAACCAGCCAAAGTATCCAAAAATCCCTGTTGCCGGGCATTTCCCTGTCGTTAGGGAAATCAGCAGGACCGGAAGCAATGGCTCCGATTTCAAGGTAAGTTATCGCTACGAGGACGGGGCCTTTGATGTAGAGGGATTTGGTTTCATTGGTTTTGCAAAACGCAGGGCTCTCGACCACAATTCGGGCACTGAAACCCACGAATACTATAGTCACGACACAGACCGTCTGGTCCATGGCAGCCTTGTCAAGGTTGAGACTTTTTCACTGAATGGTGGCCGCAGGATTGTCAGCAGCACCAGCAGTGAGTTGGAGATCAAGGTTTTTGCAGATCATCCTCTCCATCAGTTCGCTTATGAAAAGTCCTCGACGTCCCGCTTCTTCGATGAAGTTGGCATGGAGATATACACGGTCAAGGTTCAAAATATATATGACGATTTCCGAAATGCGAAGCATGTGGAGACAGAGGTCCAGGACAAAAATGGAACCTATAAGACTGTCGTGGAGACGGTTTTCGAGAATGACGAAGCTACGTGGCAGATCGGCCGCGTGAAACAGATCAAAGCCACGAAGTCAGATTCATCGAATACCAAAAAAATTACCAATATCACAGAGTTTGACTATGATAACGACGGGCGTATGTCTTTCGAGCTGCAAGAGCCCAATTCGCCTCTTTGGATCAAGAAGGAGTTTCAGCGGAACCTGAATCCTTATGGACTTGTTGATGCAGTTATCACCAGCTGGGGGCCGGAACATGGCAAGAGGCTTGATTTCACCCAGGTGACCTCATCAACGAAGTACGATAGTCAGGGCTTTGTGCGGGATCAGGTAAATGCACTTGGTCATGTGGCCTCACAGGCTGTTGATCCAGAGACTGGACTCGTCACGGATGCCTGGGATGTCAATGGACTCAAGACCAGCTACACCCATGATCAGGCCAATAGAATTGAGACGATTACCACACCCTCACTTGTGACTACCCGGATCGAACGTGGTTACTGTGATGCATCCTGTCCTTCCAAAGCTGGGACCTGGCAGAAGGCTTCAACTCCGGGATTTGGCGAAGAGAAGACCTATCTCGATTCATTCGGGAGGGTGCTTCGATCGGTTAGAAGTCTCTCCACTGAGAAACAGATGGCACAGGACCAGATCTGGCATCCGAATGGTCTGATTTGGAAAGTATCCAAACCTTATTTCGTGGGTGAGCAGCCAAAACACTGGACGGAGTTGTCCTACGACGATCGCAATCGACAGAAGCGCGCGGATTTTCCGGATCAGACCCATGTCGAGACTGTCTATGATGGTCTGACAACAATCCAATACGATGCCCTTGGGCGCGCGAAAACTTTTCAAAAGGATGCGCGTGGCCTCTTGCTGCAGGTCACCAACGCAAAAAGTGAGACAATCACCTATCAATACGATGCAGCCGGACGGATGACCGCCCTCATCGACAATGCCGGGAATATCACCCGCATGGATTACGACGTCCATGGGCGTCGCACCACTATGGTGGATCCGACCACCGGAACAACAGTCACCGCGTTCAACGCCTTCGGTTTGCCGGCCGAGGAATCAAATCAGAATACTGGCAGTGAGACATCATACGATGCCCTGGGTCGTATGTTGAACAGGACAAGGCTTCTCACAGGGAAGGCGCCATTCGTCGAGACCTTCACCTATGATACTCAGCCCAACGGCATTGGCATGCCTGCCACGGCCAATGGACCAGATTCAGCCGTGACTTATCACTATGACCCTTTATCAAGACCGTCCGAAACCGTTCAGGTCCTGCTTGGAAAAACCTATGGCAGCTGGACCAAATATGATGGCCTTGGGCGTGTCGAGCAGGTCGGATATCCCAGCGGCTTTGCCGTGGATTATGTTTATGGCGGCGTCAGCGAACTTACGGAAATCAGAGCCCAGGGCTCGCAAAAAGCGCTTTGGAAGCTTCAGGAGCTTTATCCAAGCGGCACCATCCAGAGCTATAAGCTTGGCAATGGCAGCACCGTTTATGTGAACCGCGATGAGCGAAACGATCGGGTTTCAGCGGATATCGCAACGTCCCCGGACCTTGGAAGTTTGGTTTCGAAGTCCTATGACTACTATGAAAACGGCAATCTCCGTACCCGCGAAGACGCTGTGACGGGAGTTGCAGAGTCGTTTACTTATGATCCGATCGATAGACTTGAAACCTTCACAGGCCCTGATCTCAAAACTGTCACAATGAAATACGATGCAATGGGCCGGATTGAGTCCCGCAGCGACGTGGGAACCTATGAATACGGTCAGGGCTGTACTGACGGCGTGAACAGCCCCTTTGCCCTGAAGAAAATTGGGACCAGGACTTTCTGCGCGGATGGCCGAGGGAATTTCCTGAAGTCGGACAAAAGAAGCCTTGTTTACAATGCCCTTGATCTGCCTACCGAGGTCAGAGATGGTGACAACTTTTCACGATTTGTCTACGGTCTGGGCGGGCAGCTGCTCAGCCGTGAGGATCTGGTGGATGGTGAAAAGACCCGAACCCTTTATGCAGGTGAGGGTTTTGAAACCTATGAATCGAAGGAAGGCACGGTTCAGCGGCATTATGTTGGTGGTTTTCTTGTGGTTGAGATGGAGGGCTCAGAGTACCGCGAAAACTATCTTTACAAGGATTATCTCGGCTCGAATCTGGCGGTAGCTAACCACTCTGGTCAGGTGACGGAAAGATTTGATTACGATCCTTTCGGACAGCGAAGAGATAGCGCGAGCCTTGGCTGGATTGATGGGTTCAAGCCGAAAGCCACCAGCCGTGGTTTTACAGGGCATGAGCAAATTGATGGAATGAATCTGATCCACATGAAAGGCCGCATCTACGATCCTACGATCGGGCTGTTCCTTTCTGCAGATCCCTATGTTCAGGATCCAACCGAGATTCAAAACCTGAATCGATACACCTATGTGATGAACAATCCCCTCGCCTATAACGATCCTACTGGGCACTTTTTCAGCCGCAAAACTCTCAAGCACTGGGGAAGACAGATTTCCAATGTCGGTAAAGGGGTGGTCGATTTCGTTACCAGCCCCGGCAGGTTCCTCTCTCATAACTGGGAAAAGGGACGGACATGGATCAGCAATTCCCAGAATCAACGCCTTGTCATGTCCATCGCAGTTTCAGCGGCTGCCAGCTGGATAGGGCCAGGCGCGGGTGCCCTTTGGTATCAGCAGATGGCCTATTCGGCCGCTGTTGGCTATACCAGCTCCTACGTTGCCTCGGGCGGGGATTCGAAGGCTGCACTAAATGGCGCGATCACTGGAGCGGCTTTTTCTCTGGTCGGGTCAGCTTTTGATAAAGCGAAGATGACGCCTGCTGTCCGGGTCGGAAAAGTCATGGCACACGGAACTGTTGGCGGTGTCTCAGCTGTTGCTTCGGGTGGGAAGTTTGAATCCGGATTCTTATCAGCTGGACTGTCTCAAGCCATCGGGCAGGGGTTGGATGAATCCGGCGTCGGTTTTAGCGATAGCCCCAAAGGCTGGGAGTATGCATCCAACGCGGCAATAGCAGCTGTCGTCGGTGGCACAGTCTCTGAGGCAACAGGAGGAACTTTTGAGCAAGGCGCTTTGACTGCAGCCATGGGGAGATTGCTTAATGATGCACAACATTTGGGAGAAGAACCGGGGCTGGAAGATGGAACGCCGTTGATCGGTGAATTCGTCGATTGGCTTGGCGACAAGATAGAGAAAAACTTGTTCGGCGAAGGAGCCTGTATTTCTCTTGGAGAAACCGGAACCAGATTCTGCCCAACAGTTGCTATAGGCACAGTGAGGAATGTAGTAGCCGCTGGAGAAAGCAGCAAAGTGCTGATTAATTCTACGAGGCAGCTACAGGCCAAATTCAAGCATGCTTCTGATTTTGACGTATTGGGTAATTACAGCAAAGCCAATTCATCGAAATTTAGTGCTGCACTGAATCAACATATTAATAGCGAAGGGGTAACAATAATTCAGGGGACATATCGAGGCAACCCTGTGGTACATTATCTTAATCCATCCACGCAATTAAATGTTATTACAGACCCAGCAGGGAAATTTATTAGTGGCTGGAGACTCAATCCCGCCCAGGCGCAGAATGTCTTGAACCATGGAGGACTGTAAATGAGCGGACAGGTTAAGTTAGACCTTTCTGGTGATGAAGCGCTTGTTCTCTTTGAGTGGTTGGCAAGAACCAACTCAACTGACCTAGCAGGCCTCTTCGAACACGAGGCTGAAAAAATCGTGAGTTGGAATTTGGAGGCAAAGCTCGAAAAATTACTGAGTGAACCCTTGGAAAAAGACTACAAAAGGACACTGGAAAAAGCACGCGACCGGCTTGCTGCTGCAGGTTCTTGACAGATATTTTAGGATGATCATTGATTAGTTACGGTCGGACTATCCAGTAATTATTGGCCGATACAATATTACTGTTTTCTGATCACCAGCTGCGGGTGATAGGGGCAGGATACGATCAGGCGGGATTGGTTTCCAAACGTGTGTTCATGAGGCGCTTACAAAGCATGTGCCAACACACCTTCAAAAGTGAGGGATGACCAAGGTGTCGAGAAATTTGGCGCGAGTTATAAACAGAAGTTGTGGATGAGCTGAAGGAAGGCAGCGTATCTTAGTCGGACCACTACGACCGACAACCCGTAACTGTAATTATGGGAAATACGCTGTTGAGGAAGACTAGCAATGCTTTGATCGAATTTCCACGAGAATCCGAAGGTCCCTTACTGACGGTACTGCGTGAGGGAGCCAGGAAGATATTGGCGCAGGCCATCGAGGTTGAAGTCGATGAATACATCCGAAGACATGCCGAGCAATTGGACGAGACGGGAAAACGTCTCGTCGTGCGTAACGGCTTCATGCCTGAACGCACGATACAGACTGGTCTCGGCGATATTCCTATCAAGGCTCCTCGTGTCAATGACCGCAGGAGTGATGAGTCCGGGAAAAGGTTGCGCTTTCACTCTAAGCTACTCCCGCCTTATCTTCGGCGGACAAAAGCTATCGAAGAATTGATTCCGTGGCTTTATTTAATGGGTGTATCGACTGGCGACTTCTCGGATGCCTTGACATCCCTCGTCGGGAAAGATGCTCCAGGACTTTCCGCCAGTACGGTAACTCGCTTAAAGTCGGTGTGGCAAGACGAATATAGGCAGTGGCGCGAATCGCCACTTGGTAAAAGAAGATTCGTATACATCTGGGCCGACGGCATATACTTTAACATCAGACTGGGCGAGGATCTGCGCATGTGCATGCTGGTGATCGTCGGCGCCGATAGCGAGGGCAACAAAGAGATCCTTGCCGTCGAACCCGGCTATCGAGAGAGCGCGACGAGTTGGAAAGAGATCTTGCTCCGGCTGCGCGATCGAGGCCTGACACCAGCTCCGGAACTCGCTATAGCCGATGGAGCCCTCGGCTTCTGGGCCGCACTCGCTGAGGTCATGCCCGAGGTCAAAGGACAACGTTGTTGGGTTCACAAGACGGCAAGCGTTCTCGACAAGCTGCCCAAATCGAGGCAGCCAGAGGCTAAAGGGATGCTCCACGAGATATACGAGGCCGAGACTCGCGAAAGCGCGGAGAAGGCGTTTAAGCGGTTTATGGAGGTCTTCGAAGCGAAGCATCCCCGCGCGGCCGAATGCCTTGTGAAGGATAACGATAAGCTCTTGGCGTTCTACGATTTCCCCGCCGAACACTGGCGGCATATCAGAACTACGAACCCCATTGAGTCGAGCTTCGCCACGGTCCGATTGCGAACGAAGCGAACGAAGGGATGCGGTTCTGTGGATGCCACGGTTGCGATGACTTTCAAGCTTCTGATGGATGCGAAGAAAGGGTGGCGGAAGCTGAACGGGCACAAGCTATTGGCGGACGTGATCGACATCACGGTGAAGTTCAAGGACGGGATAAAGATGGCTGCCTAAATTCTTTCATCCACAACATTTGACAATATCTCTCGTAAGCTCGCGGATCGTATACATCAATCAGTCGCTCAAAAGGGAGAGCGAACGGCTCGATTTCGATTGAGAGAGCAAGGGTCGGGACGAACGCTCGACCCTTGGTTCCTATCCGAAGGCCGTACTGCTCGAAGCGCTATCATCGCAAAACCTTATGGCCCTGTGATCCCTTTGAGGTTCCCACAAGTGCACATTTTTTCTGATCCAATGGAACCAACGCAGTGCTATTTTGATGCTAATCCGATAATGGCGTCATGAAGCCTGCCAGGCATAAGCCGGCTGGTCGGTGCAGGAACGAATGTTTTGCACTACATACCATTACGAACTCTCCGGGAGCGATCGGTGCTTTGACTCCTATTGCGAAAGCTCAGGGACCTTTGAGAATTCCTAAAATTGATTCTGAATTCATGAAGGGGCTCGATGACGGCTCCGCTCCGGAAACACAGCTGGAAATAGCATCCTCGCAACTCCGAGAGCCTAAATCAGCCTAATGCAAGGCATCCTGCAGTTTCCTTGGCTCACCTGCAAATGACTTTCATTAAGTAAGCGTGCAGTTTGTACGAAAACGAAAGAGTCGTTGTGGGATCACTGCTTGAGGAGTGCCGCATATGAGACCGGGCTGGATCCAGCTTATCCGGCCGGCCCTTCTCTGCCAGATCGCTCTCCACAATGCATCAACTGCCTGCTCATGGTTTTGAAGAGACGCCGCAGGCAACAGCGTAAGATGCGCATTTTTACTCAGTAAGGCTCATGGGATGTTCTCCTGGTTCCGGACATGTTTCATCATCCTTCTCTGCTTCGGGCTTTCAAACCTGATGCAGGCTGAGCAAAAGGCGTACGTCGAAGACGGTATCGTGGATCTCAGGCAATGGAACTTTGAACAAAACCCGAGCCTCCCTCTTCGAGGTCATTGGCAATTCCACTGGTCAAAGTTCATCGAACCCCTCGCATTCCAGAGTCCGACTCCGCCACCATACGAGCTGATCAAAGTTCCAGGCAGCTGGACGAAAGCGGAAAAGCCCTATCCACGTTTTGGATACGCCACATATCGCGCCCATATCAGGCTCGCGAAGGTCGAGGAACTGGCTCTCTACGTTCCCGTGATCTATGCAGCCAGCCGGATCTTTATCGATGGGAAGCTGATTGCCGAGATTGGGAAAGTGGGACCAGAGGCCGAGCCTCAACGTTATACGCCCCGGATTGCCGAACGTTACTATACGTTTCTCCCGCGCGGCCTCGAGTTTGATATTGTCATCCATGCGTCCAGCTTCGAGATCTACCGGGCTGGCTTGACCCACAGCCCACCTGCTCTTGGCAAACCTGCAGCCATCGCGCTGGAACGTGAACGAGATATTGGCTTCGCCTTCTCCATCCTCGGCGCACTGGCTATCATGGGGCTTTACCATATCTGTCTCTTCGCTCTACGTACGGATGATCGCTCATCTCTTTACTTTGGGCTTCTCTGTCTCGTTCTTGCCATCTATATGCTCGCAGGCAAGGGACGCGTGGTGGATATCATCGTGCCAGGCATTTCGTTCGCTGGCATTATAAGGACTCATCAGGTGTGGATGCTCGCGCCTGCCTTCTTCTCCTTCTTCACTCATGAGCTGTTCCCACGCTATTTCTCGAAGAGACTCGCCCAGGCCATGGTGATCATAAACGGCTCATTCGTTATTTATACGATCTTTGCCGAGCCGCGCGACTTCATCGACAGGACCGCTGTCATTCAGATTCTCACGGCTGTGGTCATTATCTATCTGGTCCGCGTCATGACTCTGGTCTGCCTCAGGCGCGAGGACGGTGCGAAGACATTCTCAGCCGGAGCCTTTATCATGGCCACGGTAACCATTCATGACATCCTTCTGATTCAGGAGGTTTTCGAGTCGGTTCCCATCGGCGCCTTCGGTCTCCTGACATTCATCTTTTTCCAGTCCTTTCTGCTGGCCCGGCGATTCTCCAGCGCCTTCCATCGTGTGGCTGAATCCGAACATGAGGTCCGTAAGCTCTCCGAGGATCTCAAGGCGGAAAGGGATCAGATCCTGCACCTCAACGAGAACCTTGAGACGATCGTCGAAGACAAGACTCGCGACATTCGTTCGATCATGACTCATATTCAGCTGGGCATTTTCACCTTGGCCCCGCCTGAGTTCAGCATTCAGAAGGATTACTCGGATCATCTCAAATGCATCTTCAAGCAGGATGATCTGGTGAATTTGAACGGACTGCACCTTCTTTTCGCACATTCGAACCTGACGTCCGATGATAGAAGCCAAGCTGAAAGCGCCCTTGTTGTTTCACTGGGTGAAAATCTGGTCGCCTTTCAGATGAATCAGCACTGCCTGCCGAGGGAAATAGTCTGGAAGCAAAGCGACGATCACCGCGTCCTTGATCTTACGTGGAACCCTATCGCAGATGAGCAGGACAACGTGGAAAAGGTCCTCGTCACGGTCAGGGATGTTACCGATATCCGGGCTCTGGAGGCACAAACCAGAGACAAGGATACTGAGCTTGAGATCATAGGCGAGCTTCTCAACGCATCACCTGAATCGATCGATCGATTCTTTGCGAGCTGTCACGAATACCTGTCCGACAACCGCAAGTTCGTTCGAGCCTGCAGAGGGCAGGACAGTGATCTGGATCTGATCAAGATAGCGTTTATCAATTTCCATACGATCAAGGGGACGGCCCGCAGCCTCAAGTTTAGGAACATGACGAAAGTCCTGCATGAGATCGAACAGTTCTATGCGAATGTCTTAACCCAGCATCATTCGCAATGGGATATTGCCCGCATGTACCAGAGCGTGGATGAGGTCGAGGCCCTGGTCAGAACCTATGAAGCCATCAATTGCAACAAGCTTGGCCGCCAGCAGAACCCGGAATGGAGGGTTGAGGTCTCGGAAACGCAGATCGCTGAGCTTTATCGAAACGTTTCCAGGATGGAAAGCTTTCTGAGAGCCGACGCCGGCCCCGAAGGCAAGGAGCTTTTCCATGCCATCAAAAGCAGCATGTTCCCCTATATCTATGTTTCAGTGGCTGATGTATTCATGGACGCCTGCAAGGCGACCGAGGTTCTTGCCAAAGACCTGGGTAAAGCCCTGCCGACGCTCTCCGTGGCGGGCGATGGAATTTTCCTTTCGCGGAAGGGCGAGGGTCTTTTGCGGAAGATTCTGGTCCATATGATTCGCAATACCATGGATCACGGGCTGGAAACACCGCAGGAGCGCCTTGCCAGCGGCAAACGGCGCGAGGGACATATCGAGCTGCAGATGAAGAAGGAAAAGGATGGCGCCCTTCTCATCTATCGTGACGACGGTCGTGGACTTGATCTTCACACGATTGGAGAAATAGCGGTCCGGAAAGGCTTTATCGCGAACCGATCAGGCTTGAGCGACCAGCAGCTGGTGGATCTCATCTTCCACGCTGGATTGTCGACTGCCCACTCGGTGAACGATATCTCCGGCCGAGGCGTTGGGATGGATGCTGTCAGACGTTATGTCCAGTCGGAAGGCGGGGACGTCCGAGTTCGAGTCGAAGGGCGAGGAGTGGATACGCCCTTCCACCCCTTCCGCATTGAGATTGACCTGCCACAGAATCTGCTCGCCCAGGATTCGGCCGAGTTCCTATCGCGGCTCTCGTCGAAGCCAACGCTGCCGCTGACGGGTTGATTCATCATCCTCCTGCCCAGGGATTAAAGCGCCGCCCCGTTGCAGGTGATCTTCGATGAACCTCCATAGGGAAGGCTGAGCGAATCACAGGCCAGCTTCTCTCCGGTTAGCTGCAGCTGGCTGCCGCCTGAAACATCGGTTTCCAGCTTCGCGAGAGTTCCCGCCGTGCCGAAATCAAGTTTCGATTTCGAATTGCCGCGCGAGCGATAGAACATGGAAAGCACGGTGGTGTTCAAATCGAGTTGTATATTCGCGCCGCCGCCCGCGTAGATGCAGATACCTTTCAGGCTACTAATTTGCAAGGCGGAAAGATCGATCTGCGCCTGACCTTGAACTTCGAGAAGAAGAACACTATCCGGCGTGATTTTGCTGAGGTCGACGTTCCCGTGGCTGATGGAGACGGTCGTCTTATTATCACCGTTGGTGGCGAGAAGGCATTCCTTGCTTTCAAGCTCCTGCTCCGGTGCAGCCGGAGCGGCATCGATGGTCTCGGCAGGCGGAGCCGCGGTCGCTGCCGTCGAGGCCGAACCCTTGAAGTCGGAACTATCACAGGCAACGAGCCCAAAGCTAAGGATGAGCATCCCGAAGCGGATCATAGGCAACCTCTTTTTACATACACAGAATTTTCACTTACTTTATCGGCAGAAAGGTTCGGAAACTTGACTTTTTCGAAATCCCCTCCCACAATATCGGTGATATTAATATGTTAAAGAACCCTCTTCGCAAGGCATTGGCCGACCCCATACACAGAATTTTTAGGTTTCTGTCCGGCGTCTTCCTTCTGCGTAAATTATCCCAGATGCGTTTGAATTTCCTTGCCCACAAGTCAGGCCTGAATCATAGAGAGAATAATTCAGCGTCCCCCATTCCACACACGTAATGCGCCGTGTGACGAAAACTCATTATGTCTCGATGAAGTGGAAATGAAACACCGAGAAGGAGAAACACTATGCTTGTGACATTGAGGCGCCTTTGCCTCTCCATTCCTCTGCTTGTCCTCTTTTCCCTCCTGTACCCAGCCTGCTCTCCAAACCCAGAAGCCGATCAGCAAACAAAGTCAGTCGCCGATGTGTTGGATCCCAAGCCGAACGACCCCACAACCATTGCAGCCCAGCTGCAACGCTACTACGGACAGAATCAGTTCTTGAATGTCGAATGGCGTGGAGCCGTCGGGGAGAATGATGATGCGCCGGACGGAGGAGCTGAAGAACCCGCCGAAGACAGCGCGAAACGTGAAATTCAAGAAGCTGATCTGTTCAAGGTCGGTGTGCCGGGTTCCAAACTCCTCTATGTGCTCAACAACTATCGTGGTCTGCAGGTCGTGGACTTTAGCGAGGGACCTGCGGCTCCCCGAATCCTCGGACGGGCGGGAGCCACCGGGGATGAACTGATCGAGATGTACTTTGCCGCCGAAACCATGCAGATCATCGTCCTTGAGCGTCGCTGGAATCAGGATGCCGAAGACTTCCTGGGGCGGCTTCTCGTTTACGATGTGCGCGAAGCGAAGCGCCCACGCCTGGTGCAACGCATCGACACGCAGGGAGACATCGCTGATTCACGTCTCGTGGGTCAGGTGCTCTATGTTGCGAGTCGTCAAAGAGCTTACACTGGCGCCGGAGAAGGTTGGGTGAAAGCCTATCGACTGGACACGCCTGGACTCCAGGAGATAAGCAGCCATCGCCTCGCCATGCCGGTGACCGATCGCAGGAATCTGAATATCATCGAGACCATGGAAGCCGGCAAACCACGCTATTATCTGATCTCGGTTCTGGAACAAAACTTCTTCGACTGGGCCGGTCGCCAGAGCGCGATTGAGGTCGTTGATATTACGGATCCCGCTGGTGCCATGAAGCCTTTGCTCATGGTCTCGGTCAAGGGCGAGGTTCTGGAGCGTTCCGCGACCACCATCAAGGATCACACTCTGGTTGCGGTCAGCAGTTCATGGCAAACGGATAAGAACAATCGCATGATACGCACCGTTACGGTCGAGAGCTTTGTCCTCCCTGCCAGCACATCCGTGACCATCGACCAGGCGGAGGCGGATTTCCGGCGTCTCTGGTGGGAACGGGAGATGAAAAAAATTCCGGCTGGCGTGGACAAGGAAACCTATGGTGAGCAATTGAACAATCATCCCGAATTCGGTCTGAAAGGTGTTTTCGTGAAACAGACCGATGAGCGCATCGTGAAACTCTTCCCGGATCAGTCGATCACTGTTGGGGATGAGACCGGCCAGCACGCCGACCTTCAGGACGTCCGTTTCATCGGTGATCGAATCTTTGTGTTCTGGGTGCCGGCCAATCAGATTGATCCCCTCGATGTCTTCGATATCAGTCAGCCCGCCAAACAAATTCGCTACCTCGGCCGCACGCTTTTCCCTGGCTGGATCGAGCGAGCCATTCCCATTACATTCGAAGGGCGCGACCACATCCTGGCTCTCGGCTGGATGCGGCCCACCGAAGGCGAGGATCGACGGATCCGGCCGCAGGTCATGATTTTTGAAATTCGTAAGGACCAAGGCTCGTCAGGCCTCGTCGATATCGTGGCCAAGCTGACCCTTGAGCCCAGTTCACTCTGGGCCTACTTTAATGATGAAGACAAGACCATTGAAGTCAAAATCCAGCCCGATGGTACGGGTTACATACTCTTTCCTGCGCAATCGCTAACCAGCGAGACGCTCAGTGGCGGAAAACTGATCCATTACAATCTGAAGGCCCAAACTCAGAAATTGCAGGAAGGTGGCTTCCTGGCCGCGGATGTCGCCTGGCTGCGCAGGGTCTTTAGCAACCCGGAAATCGACAAGGTCCATACCTTGACCGATCGTTCGCTCGGAACCTTTGATATGGATGTCCACACGATCACACGACCCGATCAAATCATGGAAGCCATCGCCACCCTGGAATTGGCACGTGATGTCGTGGGCTATACGAAGCTCCGCATGGGGCGGCAAACCTATGGGGTGCAGATCATCGACAATGGAGCGGCACGCCTGAACAATATCCAGACCATACTCCGACTTGTGAAGGCGGACTGGGCGGATGCCGAGCACGGTGAGGTCATCCAAAACCTGCAACTTCGAGGCCGCTATACCGGACATATCATGAGCCAGGATGGTTCCCTCTATGTGCAGACGCAAAGGTTCGAACTCATTGAGACCGTCTTTGGCCAGCAGTGGACCACAATTCCAGAGTTGAGCCGTATTCGTTGGACCCTGGATGCAGGCTCAAACCTCGTCAAACCCATCGTCGAGACGGTGGCCTGGCCCAAGCGTGAGGAAACTCTCCGCTTCGATGCCCAGGCCACGTTCTTCGATTTGGGCGATGGTCGTATTCTGATGGCGCGCGATCGGGTGATCGGGCTCGTGAATAATAGTGCACAGCTCGTCCTGTCCGATGAATCTGAAATCCTGTCCTGCCTGCCAGCCCAGGCGGAGCAGCTGCAGTATCATCGCTGGCAGGGAAAAATGTATCTGAGTTATGCCCTGCATTTCAAGTCGGATGATCCCTTGTACCGTGGTCTTCGCCTTCTGCGTTACCACCTCGCGCCTCTCGCCGAAAGCACCCTGCAGCTCCAGTGTGGGGCGACGGTCAATATCCCAGGACGTCCCATTGCGCGAGAGGGTGAATCCCTGCTCACCGAGGATCAGCGTTTTCTCGGTTTCGAAACCATCAGCTCCGACAGCATCAAGGACCCTTCGCGCGTGCGCCTCGTCCCCATTCTGGATTCGCTGAAACTCGCGACGGGAAGGGCTCAATTGCATGATATCTATGGGTTGATGGACGCTAGTGACATGATCCATGATGCCGAGAATGGAATCAATTTACTGGAACGTTTGGACAACGGCACCAGCTATGCTCTTGTGCATCTTGAAGTCGACTATCAACAGCATTTCGTACGCCGTGCCTTTGCCCTGCCTGGGTCTTTCCACTCTGGCTATACCAGGACGCTGCTCACGATTCTGCCCGCTCAAGCGGATCGCGGTCAGGGCCGGTTGTACATTATAGGCAGCAGTGACCGCACCTGGGAGGTCTATGAAGAGGAGACTGATCTGCTGCGCGCACGAAACGTTGTGGAGTTGCTGCGACCCAATGAACGCTCCAGTCCCATGAATGCCATAGAGCTCTTCGGCAGGTTAAGCGATATGAGCGAAAAAGAACGCCAGTCCCGTATTATATTTGAAGCGGAGCACAACCGCCTGACCTTTGCGCAAGGACTTTGGGGTCTGCAACAATTCGAAATTGTTCGCGACATGTAAACGATGAGACCCGGGATTTTCGGGGGGCCTCCCCCGAAGGCCCTTCCCTATCACTCACGCACTCCTGGCAGCTAGTCCTGGGGTGTGGTCCGCATCTTCGCCAAGTATCCAGAACAGCTCCGCGGGCAAGGTGAATTCCAGAATAAAGGGAACGCTCTGCCGATTCACGCTCGGCTGGAGCTTCATGACGACCGTTGCACCTTCGGCTTCCGCATAGGTCCTGACAGCGTCGAGGCCCATTCCGCGGCCTGAAATTTCGCTGACGGCATTCCTGGTCGAGAAGCCCGAATGGAAGATCAGATCAGCGATCGCCTGATCACTGTAGTCTTGATCGGCTTGAAGAATTCCGCTCTCGATCCCTTTGGAGCGGATGGCCTCCAGATCCAATCCGTTACCATCATCCTGATAGGAGACCAGCAGCTGTCTGGCCCGAATAGCCGCCTGGATCGTGATCGTCCCGGCAGGAGGCTTGCCGCGCCTGACGCGGAGATCAGGCGTTTCGATGCCATGGTCCATGGAGTTGCGGAAAAGATGGACCAGCATGTTATGAATCAATTCGGATCCCCGCTCTTTCATGGTGACCATGGCGCCGGTCACCTGGATCCGGGGGGACTCCTTCCTGAGGTCGCGGGCCATGGAGTCCAAGCCACGGGCAGCCTCTTCAATGAGATTCGCCAGCTTATCGTAGCCCAGGTTCACCAGCTGACTTTGGATCGCTTGTATGACAGCACGATTGCCATCATGAAGGTACCTGCTATCAAGAGTCTGCAACAGGGACAGGCATGCCTCAAACTGCACTTTCCCAATCTTCAGGAATCTCTGTTTCAGGTCCCAGCCGAGTCGGTCTTCCCCAACATTCTGGTAACGGCCGATGACCGTCTCCACCAAATCCAGATCGCGCAGGAGCTTATCCTGATCCCAGGCCGCCTCCTTCCTTTGCAGGGATGCATAGTACTGCTCGACCTCGTGCGAGGCTGCCGAAATCGCCTGCAGATAATAGGTTCGGGCGGCGCCCTTGATCGTATGCATATTCATGTAGAGCCGCTTGATCACATCCACTCTGTGACCTGTAGCGGAGACGATGAGATCGCGATTCTCCGTGAGGAATTCGCTGGTCTTGCTGATGAAGCGATGGAACTTGTCCTCGGGGATCTGGGTCAGCTCGATGATGATCTTCATGTCCTCTTCATGCTGCAGCGCCTCCTGCTTCAGGCTGCGGACTTCCGTGACATCCCGCAGGCTGATGAGGATCTTCTCGACGATCCCTTCCTTGTTGCATATGGGATTCCAATCGATTTCCAAAAGACGCGGTGTCGCCTCCCCCGGTTGGAGGACTTGCAGTTCCTGGATCAGGTTGCCGGAATTCATTTCAAAGGCGACGATATTCTCGCCCAAACTCGCATCCAGGGTCGCCTGGATGTGACTCTTCTGGTCCGCTGACAGCGTGCTGTGATCGAGGAGCAGCGATTGGATCGTCGCGCCTTCGATGTCCTGGCTGCCGACGATGCTATGCAGGAAGTCAGAGTATTGAGCGCCGATCCGCCGATCCGGGAGCAGCGTGAAGATACCCTGCCGTATGCTGCGGAGGATGGATTTGATATCGCGTGTCTGCCGATCGACCTCCTGCGCAAGGGAGCGGCTCAGATGCTCCGACTTGCGGAAGGCGATGGCGAAGCGTACGGCGACGATCTGCGATTGGCAGGACACGAATACGACCAGTCCCCAGCTGATGGCATTGGCTGGCAAAAAGCTGTATCCGAGAGTATAAGCCGTATCCAGGATGCCTCCCACCAGAAGGCAGAGGCCACCGGCGAGCGAATAAGACGCTCCCTCCTCGCGAGCCCAGGCAGCGCGAGCGATGCAGCTTATGAGGATGACGCTCCAAACAACACCCCCATAGACGAAGAACCTTTCCATGATCCCATAGCTCGTGTTGCTCGTGAAGAGCACAAGCAGGATGGGCACCGCATAAACCGCCCATAGGGCCCTGGGAATCCAGCGGGGTGTCTGCCCTGGGAAATACGAGCGCAGGAAAGCCGCAATAATCAGGTAGGGCCATGCGATCGTCAGATAGTTCACCTTCATTTTCCACTCATAGTCCATGACCGGATCGGAGAGCTGCCTCGATGACCAATCGGCCAGGACCCAGCAGCGCAGGCAAATCGTGAAGACGAATAAGGCAAGATAGAGACTGCCCTTGTCCTCGTGCCGACGCAGGTAGAAACTGAGATTGTAAAGACCGACCAAAATGAAGAAGCCGAGGGTCAGGAAACCTGCGCGATCGGCTCTCCGCACTTTGAGGTGGACGCTCTCATAGGAACCTATTTCCGGCGGAAGCCAGAGTCCACCCCAGGTATGGAAATAATTGGCGACCTGAATCACAAAGTAATAGTCCTGATCGGGTCGCGCCTCAAAAGGCAGAAAGCCATCCATGGCGAGCGCCGGGATCGAACCCTCACGATTGCTTGCGAGTTGTCCAATGAGAACCCGCGGCTTCTGTCCCCTGGCCTCGTCTGCTGCAAAGAGGTAGACGTTTGAGCTTGAATAGGCGGAGATGCTGGAGAAAGCCATTGGAATCTGCGGCAGTCCCCGGAGGCGGAGCACGTAGGTGGCGACTCCAAAATTGTCCTTAATCAAACCGGGTGCGACTTCCGGGAAGCGTATGCTGGGTTTTGCGAAGCGCGCCTGATAGTCGGGAGACGCGAGGCGCTCGAGAACCTGCTCGGGCTGCAGGAGTTCATTCCAGAAGAAATGCCACTCCCCGCGAAGAGAGATCACAGGGTCGCCGTTCCAGCCCTTAAGGTCGAGTGTGCCCTGTCTTGCCTCATACGAAGCCGCGTGGCATGGACGAGCCAGATGCAGAAGGCAGGCGATGAAGACAAGCCAAACCCAAGTACAGCCAGATGCTGATCGAAGACGCGCATGAGGCATCTTCATACCGGCTCCAGAGGCTTCATGCAGCTTACCCGCGAATGCGACTTCAATGGAACGACCTTGGGCTGGAGGTTCAACCTATCCCTTTCAGAGTCATCTTTCCGAGCTTGGAATCGGCAGAATCGGAGAATGATTGAGGATTTGCGGGTTTGCTTTCTACAAAATTCAGGAAAATCCTGGGTTTGGCAGCACGAAGACGGCGCATGTGCAGATCACGGTGGATGCGTTTTGATCCGACTGTGCCTGGGGACGATCAGGACATTTTTGCACAAGATAAAGGCGGAATTGGGAAGCTATCGCCCTGTAATACATGGCGCTTATGCGCGCGTTTTCAGATTTCCCAGAAAATTCCGATACGTTTTTTTGTATATATTCCATTCCAACCAATTCCAACCCGGAGACGGGAGACAATTCATGCGTGATTCCATGCTTTTAGCCCTGATTCTGAGTTTGACTGCCGCTGGCTGCAATGGCTTACAGGGGCTTGTGGGAAAAAAGTCCAACAGCAAGACTGAGGCTGCCGTCGCAGGTCCGGAAACCACTAACGGTGATGCCGTTGCAGATAATAAGGTCGCTAAACCCTGTCCCATAAAAGCGGAAGAAGATGATGATGACGGTGATGAAAAGGGAGATGGGTCAGGCGAGGATAAAGACAACGCGGATGATGATTTGGATTTGACCCATGATGATACGGAGCATGAGGGCAGCGAATGCCATGAAGCTGAGAGCGAGGACGATTAAAGGCCGCCGTCACGGTGCCAGCTGGACGCGCTGATGGGTAGCCCGCCAAGGCTTCACAGTACCTGTTGCCTTTAGTCGGCTCGTCTATGCTGACAGCCGTTTCCTTTTGAATCGCAGCGTAAGCTCACTGCCCGGGCCACTTTCATTGTTCCGGATCTGAGCATCCCCGCCAAACGCCCTGCACGTCGCGCGCATTGCAGCCATCCCAAGCGATTTCCACGACCATGCTCATGACACAGCTCAGATAGGAATTAAGCCCTATCAGACCATTATTCTTGACTTGATAGGAGGCCGTGACCCAGTACTGACCGAGCGATGCGAGCATGCCCGATACGATGAGCATGCCAAGAGCAGGGAAGGTCTCGGGCCACGCGATAGGCTGAAATGCCAGAAAAATCAGATGGACCATGAGATTGACAAGAGACCAATAAAACATCATGGAAATGGTCGTCTCGCCCATGAAGCGTGTACCGACCAGGGCATAAGCCATCGCCGCCGCAATATCCGACAGCATTCCCCAGCAGGAAAGTGGCAGCCCCTGCCCCCAATCGATTCAGCGCCATACTGTAAGCGATCAACGTCAAGCTCCCGAAGCAGCCCCAAAGGAGCAGCAGACCCCTTCTGTAGCCCAGGAGGGGGATTTTGGCGAACTTTGCGAAGGAGTCTCATATCCGAAAGACGATCAACTCCGCTCAAAATTCGGTTCAGCCAGATCAACCAGTCGGAGTGTCGGGGATCTGAATATCAATCTTAAGTATTGTTTATGGAGTGTCCTTGGTGCGCTCAGTGTTTACGCTTTCCCTAAGCTCCACGACCTAATCCATGCGAATCGTAAATAAAAACACGGCAAAAGAAGTGTCAACTGCGACACAAGCTGGGAGCATGCCCTTTGCCAGTACTCCAAAGTTATCTGTGTTGAGGTCGAAACAGCCCTTAAACTGTTGATAAATGATTCCCATACCAAGGGTAAGCTCGCGAAGCAAGGGATTCCCGTGCGGAGCATTGCCGAACCATGCTTATCACGAATGCACCCATCGTTCGCACTTAGGACGTCCACCAGTCCGTTAAGGAAATGTGGAAGACCTTCACTTTGTTCATGATCCAACAGCACGATCCATCAAACGGCGAATGAAAAATTCTGGCATGAATCATGAAATACGATTAGGCAATTTACAGCACCGATCCATCTGGAGATTAACATCATGAAAGTCATTCCGTCCCGAGCCCTTTGGGTGGCAAGCACAACCATTCTACTGGGTTGTTCAAGCCCAGCCAGACCACCTCAACTTAACAAGGAAGGCAAAGATCTCGTCCAAAAGCCTACTGCCGAGAGCCAACGCCTCGATGAACTGGAAGAACAGTATAAAGAGCAAAGCAAACGGATCAACGAATTCCTGGATGCAATGGCTGAAAAGGACTCAATGATCAGCACTAACCAGCAGATCATCGACTCAAAGGACAAAGAGATCCAGGACCTGAAAAACATGGATGCTGAGGAAGACAAACTATCTGAGGACGAGAAAAAGGCCTTAAAGGATCAGGTTGATGCATTGGAAAGCGAAAAGAAAAATCTCAGTGAAAGCAACAAGAAGCTCGAAGAAGAGAAGAAGAAGTTGGAAGCCCAGGCAAAGTCCGTGAACAACGTGAAGCCCACAGGAACAGCGTCCAATAGTTCTGCAGCGCCGTACTACTTTGTCCGCTTTGGCAACATGTGTCTGGATGTCGCTAATAGCAGCGTCGCTGAAAATGCTCGAATCATGGGGCTCACATGCCGGACCCCTGGCCTGAACCAACAATTCGCTTACCTCCCAGGACAAAACTATTTCTACCTCAGATCTCGAATTTCGAACAAGTGCATAGCAACATTGGGATCGGCTGTCGGGTCAGCAATAGTCCAGAAAACATGCACCAACACCACCGATAAGGTCTGGGAATCCATTAACGTCGGTGGGCGCGTTAAATTCCGTAATCGCTGGTCGGGAAATTGCATGGCATATGACACAGCCAACAACATGGTATTGACCAATTGCAACTCCCAATTCGCATTGACTTTCACCTGGATCGCAAACGGTAACAATTCGGCACTCCCAAAATTCTGATAAATGGGGCATGGCAAAGCATGCCTAGCAGCCCGCCCTGATGGCCTGAAGTTCACATAGGTTGAACCAACAGCTGAGTTTTTTCAGCACGTGCCAGGAGAGGACTTTCTCTCCTGGCTTTTTCATGCCTAATGCCGAGCTCATGTCCTCAAGGTCTGACTTCAAAAGGTCAGAATCAATTCTAACAAACTTCAATTCCATTAACGAATGACTTCACCGATCGTTTATCTTTTCAACGCTTGACAGACTAGCGGATACACCGTGAAAGCTTAAATCAATGCAATCTCAAGTTTCTTCGCGCGGCTCATGCATTGCAATAGCACGCTTCGACTGCATAGCAGTTCTTGCGATCGATCTGATCACGGATCGCAACCGATTAACTTGTTCAGGGGAAAAAAATGAAGCTTACTTTCCCACTCGTGACGGCTTTCTTTTTGGTATTCGGATGTTCTACTAAGGAAACGCCCGTTTCGGCTGTCAAAGGCCTCTATGCGGCTGATATACTCTGGCAGAAAGAAACAATCGTTGTCTGTTTCATACCAAATCCAACGCTTTCGCGCGAAGACAGGATGACTGTTCAAAGACTTGTAAACAGCACCTGGCTTCCGCACATCGAACTTAAGCTCATTGGGTGGAACGACTGCGATAATGTCACTGCTCCGGACATATCCATTGAAATGAGCGATCAGATTATAAGGGGGAGTAGTTACGTTGGACGATACAGCCACATAAAGATGCCATCCATGCGCCTACGAAGCTCCTCCAGTCCAAACTCAACCAGTCGGGAAAATTTCGAATACGGAATAGTCCATGAGTCCGACCATGCTCTAGGCATTCTGCATGAGTTCCGTCTCGCCGTCGTTCTCACCGCTGCCGAATGGAGCGCAAGCCATTCCCATATGCCTCACCAAACGCTGGTTCGACTCCCGATACTGCACTGTCGATGTCATGACCAGGTCCTTGGCCACTGCGCACAATGCGACAGATACCGCAAAGACTCGCTTCAGCAGCCGCGACCAACTCCACTCACCCTCCTTTCGAGAGGACTATTTCTTATCTGAGCATCCCATCACGATGGATACCTTCCTCTTACGAACCCTGGGACGGGGAAACATCGTTTCAAGCCGCTCCTTTTTTTTTGCCAAGCTCTTCAGAGGTCTCGTATCGGAACTGACGGAGATTAACCGGCGCTCGGTGCCGGAAACAATCGAAGTAAAGTTTTGTTTAGGCAATTAATAAAGATTTGCCAGCGTCAAAATATAGTAAACATTCGCAGTCACCACTTGATGATAATCAACCGGTGAGCCTGCGTACCCTTCCAGCTAAATACCCTAACCTCAGGTATCTTCAGCTTCTTTAAAAAGTCATCAGGAATTGCGAGGGGAATTCGGGTTCATCAGCGATGAGCTGGCTCGACGTTTTAGGCTTTTTCTTTGGGAAAACCATCATCTAAGAATTCTATTTTTGTGATTCACGCTCAAATTCGAAGTGATGATGAATTCTGTGCTTCCGTGGCACCGAAACTGCATTATGGAAGTTGAAAACTCTCGCTGTTGTTGGGTCGAAGGATAGTCACATGTATCTAAGGAATATTGAAATGCGCAGTAAGAAAAAAGTTTCGATTTTGTTCCATTCCCTTATTTTTTCAGTCAATATCTGGTCATGCTCTTCCAAAAACGTCAAAGGGTATACAGAAGATAATGTCGCCAAAACAGGAAATGTTTCTGAAAATGATTTTAACGTTCCAGAATTGATAAGCAAGATGACTTGGAAATTGGAATTCATTATGAAACCTGAAAACATATTTACGGGATTCAGCGGGAACTACCCATTTAGGGTGATGATTGATCCTTATTTATCCAGTCAATTGCCAGAATCAGTCGAGCTAACTAAAGAACAGATTAAAGATTTGTATGGCAGTGCCGAATATAATGCAGCAGTTGATGCAGAGAATAAAAAGTTGACAGTGGTAACTGATGACGCTTTTGTTTCTTCGAGCGGTCGGGAACTCAATGATGGGAACAAAAAGTGGACCAAGTACATACTGACGACGCTCAAAACCGGTATGACTGCTGTCAAAATCAAATATGGTACTATAGAAATGACAGTGCCCATGTTGATTGTTCCCTATACGGTTGCTCAAAGGAATACTGGCAAAGCCCGCTATAACACGGCCGTTGAAGGAGCCACCCCGTCGCCTGCATGCACTACATGCCATAGATCAGAACAGGCTCATAACCATTCACCCTCTATTATCGCATCATATACCGATGCTGGGTTGCTCTCGTTTATTGAAACTGGGGTAAACTCAGACGACAAGAAAACGTCAGTAATTCCGCATAAGATGACCTTTGCCAATGCTGATGACAAATCTGGAATAATAGCTTATCTCCGTAGCCTGGATCCGGAATCTTATAATGGGGAGTAGGCACTCGCCCCGCATCTGTGGGTGATGGAGGCAGGATACGATCAGGCTGGATTGGTTTCCAGACGGGTATTCATAAGAATTCGATTCAAACCCTGACAGAGCAAGACATTGAATCATTCAACTTCATGAGCCCACGCCAGATGACGAGAGATCCAGGTGGAGGATCATTGGCTCATGCCAGAGAGTGAGGCAGTGAGCATGACGTGCGTTCACACTCAAATACAAATGTTGCTTGATGTTCAGCCAGAGTATCCTCCCAGATCAATCGAAGTACCAGATTATACATCTTCCCGGCAACAGACTCCGTATGTTGCCACCGATGAGCACAATACACCTTTCGCTGCAATTGTAAACTCCTGCTACTGCGGAACGGCGAACTCAAGCCATTATACGCCTCGTTTATGCCAACTCTCTGTTTGACACTTCGTTAATGAATCGAGAAGCAATATGTTCACATTGAAATAAAAATAGGAATCCAGGTGTAGCTACCGGACTTCATGGACTTGCTGCGATGCGCTTCGTTAACGAGTTGATCATTTTCAGATACTTTAGATTTATCTTAGTTCTCAAAATCGTTGCGGCTGAATGCTTGTATGCGCGGAGTTAGGCCTGAAAATTCACTCTGCTAGCGATCAATACCCGGAAATTATTTCTTTGTTTTGGGGTGCCATGAGGAAAGATTGCAAATAGCCATCAAACATTTCTCTTCCCAAATTTTCAGACAGTTGATATTTCATCTACAGATCGCCCATCATCGATCAATTGAGGTGGTCAGTGGAAAAGGCTACTGGCACAAGACAGGAGTTGGTCGAGGTCTCGTGGGCATTCCTTCACGATCTCACTGGAGCGCATCCGGATGAATATTCTTATACGACCGACACATCGATGCTCCAACATGAAATTATTGAGGCTTATACAATGCGCTGGTCGATCGAAACAACATTTCAAGAATCAAGGGAATATCTGCGCCTGGGATCACCAAAATGCCACGCAAAAAACACTGTTTTACGGCGATGCCCTGTCTTTTCGGTCTCTACACAATTGTTGTACTGCTCTATCTGAAGTTGCCTGCAAAAGCGAAAGCTCAAACTGCGGTATCGTAGGCGGGCATATCCACCCTAAAGTTAGGCGAGACATTCTCAGCGCGGTCTTACAAGCTGCTTAAAGAACGTAAAAAAGCCACAAGTATACACGTGGATTCGGATCGCCTTCACAGATTAAAGGAAGTGTATGATTAAGGGATTGCAAACACGCAGGTTGCCGCGCCGCTGGGTGATCTGGTTCTCGATAGGGATAATTACCCTGACCACCGCGATGGTATCCTTAACCAGAACTCGGGGCGACGGCGATCATAAAGACAAGCTTTTCAAGGTTGAGCGCCGGAACATCACCCAGTCGTTGCAGCTCTCTGGCAAGACGATGCCGGAAAAGACCACGGTGATCACCGCCCAGCAATCTGGTCGAATCGTGGCGATCGACGTGAAGGAAGGCGCCCAGGTCCAACCGAATGACCTCTTGTTCACAATGCAATTGGAGGCAGCTGGTCAAACCGAATTGATGGACCTCCGCAACCGCGTCCGCGCCCTCGATATGGAAGTGGAATCCGGAACAAAGCTGATAAGGAACAAGAACTCCGTCCGCGATTTGATCGGTCGCGATATCGTCGCCCGGGAGAAGACCGAACTAGAGAAAAAGAAAATCGAGCTGACGTCATCCCGTGAGCGTCTCGCCATCCTGGAAAACAGCCTGGGTCTCTCTCAAGCCACACCTGATGTTCGCGATTCGGCGGCTACGACGGGTCTCGTCTACGTGCGTTCGCCCACCCAAGGCATCGTCTCACTGATCGACAAGCGTCCAGGAGACTTCGTGCTGGGAGGCGGTGGCATGAGCAGCTCCACCGATGTCAGCGGCAGCAATGAGCGCATGGTGATGGTGGTCTCGGACATGACCGATCTGCAAGTCCGCATCAAAGTAATGGAAGCCGATCTTTACCTGGTGAAGCAGGGCCAGCCCGTGAAAGTGCGGCTGGACGCCTATCCCAAGATCGCTTATGAAGGCACGGTCGAGCAGATTGGGGGCCAGGGACGTGCCGATCAGAAAGCCGGTTACACCTACTTCGATGTCTACGTTAGCCTCAACAAGCGCGATAGCCGTCTGCTCCCGGAGATGAATGCCACCGTCGACTTGGTCTTTGCCGAGCAGCAGAATGTTTTGACCCTGCCGGTTTCCTGCGTTTTGATACTACCAAACCAATCTTATGTCCGCGTCAATGACAGCAGCGACCCCAACGGCTTCCGCTTCCTTCCCGTGCAGGTCGGGGCGATCAGCGACACCGAGGTTGAAATCGTTTCGGGCCTTGCTGAAGGAGCCGAAGTGCTGGACATCGACTTCGCCTCGCCGCAGGTCTTCGAAGTCGCCACAAGTTCTGAGACCACTGCAACCAAGGAGGCGGTGAAGCAGTGAAACAGGATCTGCCGGCGCTTATTGATATCCGAAATCTCTCGTTTCGCTACGGTCGGGACGCGACGACTTTTCTGGCCCTGAAAGGCATCACGCTGCAGATCTACCAGGGCGAATTCGTCGCCATCACGGGGGCTTCGGGTTCCGGCAAATCCACGTTGATGAATCTCTTAGGGACTCTGGCCACGGCCCAGTACGGGGTCTTCGCCATCGACGGCGAAAACACCGCCAGCCTCGAAGCCGATTTGTTGGCCGCCCTGCGCAACCGTACCATCGGTTTCGTCTTCCAGCAATTTCATTTGCTACCGCGCCTCACGATCCTGGAAAACGTGTTGCTCCCTCTGAACTATATGCAACCACGGCCCCAGGCGCACGAACGGGCTCGCTATCAGCAACGGGCGATGGAATTGCTCGGTCGACTCGGGATCCAGAACCAGGCCCTGAAAATGCCGACCAATCTCAGCGGCGGGCAGAAACAACGGGCCGCGATCGCCCGAGCCCTGCTCCTTGATCCAGCTGTGATACTGGCCGACGAACCGACCGGCGCCCTCGATTCCCACAGCTCGACCGAGGTGATGAAGATCTTCGCCCAGCTGCATCAGGAAGGTCGCACAGTGATTCTGATCACCCACGATCCGGAAGTGACCCGGGTCGCCAAACGCCGGGTGGATCTGAAGGACGGCTGCATCATCACCGATCAGCAGCAAGTCGGTCTGAATCTCGAAGCCACGACCCTGATTGATTCCGCAGCCACTGACGTGCCGCGATCCAGCTGGCTATCGAACTTTCGGGCCCTGGCCCCTTTGCGCCAAGCCTGGCAGACGCTGGTGGCTGCAAAGCTGCGCACTGCCCTCACCTGCCTCGGCCTCGTCATCGGCGTAACTTCCATCACCACCATGCTGACTCTGAGCACCGCCGCCCAGGATGTGATCATCAAGATCTTCAATCGCGCCGGTGGTGACCGCATCTATGTGGGTCTGAACTACCAGGCCTCATATACTAACTCCAATGGCTACTGGCAGGGTCTGCATATCGACCAGGATCTTCCCCGCATGCGGGCGACCTTCGCTGACTACGGCCACATCTCCATGCTCTTGAACGATTTCTATCAGAATGCATTGGTTGGGGGCGTTTCCAAAGAAGTGAAGGTCGGCAGTCTGGGTAACGTGCAAGACTTCGTTGATCAAGGAATGAAGCTCACCGCTGGCCGCATGATTGCGCCGCATGAGTTCCAGAATAACGGCATGGTCGCCCTGGTCGGTTCGGATTTCGCCAAGGGCACATTTCGTGCCCACTATCCCGGACGCTATAATAATCCGAAATTTCCCGTGGGAGAAACCATCATCCTGCGCGGACAGCTGCAGACCCCCGTGCGTATTATCGGAGTGATCGGCCAGCGCGAGACCAGCTTCGTCGATCGTGATGCCAATACCAAGGTCTATGTCCCGCTCTCGCTGTTCATGCATTACACGAACGAAAAGCATAGCACCTGGCTCTCGGTGGTGCCGAAACCGGGTGTCTCGCACCGCTGGCTGGCGAATGCGGTCGCTAATTATCTGAAGCTGAAAACCGGGATGAAATACCCCTTCCAGGTCGAGGTGCCCGAGGAGCTCATGAGCAGGATCATGCTCTTTGTCACCATCTTCCAGGCTCTGACCGCATTGATCGGCGGCCTCTGCATCCTGGTCGGCGGCATCGGCATTATGAACATCATGCTGGTCACGATTGCCGAAAGGATCAAGGAGATCGGCCTGCGCAAGGCGCTCGGCGCCACCGGTTCCCACATCTTGCAGCAGTTCCTGGTGGAATGCATGCTCCTCTGCGTTGCGTCCGGCATCGTCGGCACCCTGGTCGGCGCAGTCTTCTGCAACCTTGTCGGCTTCATCGGTCACGCAGCTCTCCCGGAAATCATACCGAATCAGATGCTGCTCAATCCCCTGGGTTTGATCCTCGGCCTTGGCACGGCCGTGGTCTGCGGCATGAGCTTCGGTATGATGCCCGCCCTGCGTGCATCGAGTTTGGACCCCAGTGAAGCCCTGCGGAGTGAATGATAGGACGTCTTCGAAATCAGGTTTTGAATATAACCGATTTCGAAATGACATCTCATACAAGATGACTAAATTTTGGATTCCTGGACACCGCCGGGTGACGATCCACCGCTCGATGGGTGATCCGCGATAGGAGGTAAAGCTGCTTGGCTCCAAAATCCTGCATCCACAAGGACGGCTCGAGTCTGACCCGAGGTATGATTGAAAGCCTTCCAAGTCGACAACCCCAGCGACTTATCCCAGTCGAAAGCCACCAGAGAAAACGAGCCTGCAAAGGGCGAAGGCATCGACACGCGATTCTATTACACCACCCGAAAAATTCTCGACCCTGCGACCTCGACAATCCATCCGAATTTGCAAACGCAAGTCCCTCATAGGTCCGAACGGCAAAGTCATAAAGGGCAGCCGCATCTGCGAACCCACACCCTGTGATCACGACGGGAAAAAGATTGCATCACGAATCAGACCTTCCGAGCCTTGAAGCTCGCCGATGCGGCTCCGAAAATCCTGGCTTCGGCAAAACTGGGTGGCGTACAGGGACAACTCAGTTTACCCGCGGCCGCGGACGTTCTGCAAGGCATCGCCTTCGGCCCCAATAGCAGCAGCTCGGATCTTCTGACTATCCCCGACGCCAGCCAGGCCCGAGCGGCCTTCGACCCCTTTGGAGTCGGAGGCAATCAGTCGGTCGGCAGCAGAAAGCCGTATTGAGCAGGACAAGTTCGTTAACGAAGAAGAAAAGTCTGTATTGTTGTTTGGAAGTCGTATCCATGCCGTGTAAAGTGACGATGGTTAACACGAAGATTGCGTAACGTTCGGAATGGGGATTAGGTTCACTTGCTACACTCCTGTTAGCAAATATTTGGCTGAGACACACAAAATCTGTGAGGCGTTAACGAAGCAGGATTTCCTCTAAACCGCTTTTTGAACAATCATAAAAAATCTCTTTGCATAGTTAAATCCATCCAGCTATAGCTATTGAACAGCTTGCCCTACAAGCTTTTGTGGCGTTTTTTTTTCGAGTGGAAAACGAATATTATGAAGAGACTTGCTAAATTCAGCCCGACCGCTCTTATAGCGTTGAGTACAGGAAGCATCTGCATGAAGCTATTGGTTCTAGTTCTTCAAGTCCAAAGTAAAGATGAGGCGCCCATCCAAGAAGCCCCAAAATCTCAAAATTCGAGCTGAGAGAACGACGAACCAGGCAAGTATTGTGGTGCCTGTTGATGGCTTTCAGTCTCGGCTGCGAATGCATGTGTTCAAACATCAAAATGTGCCTTAAAACGGCGCGCTTTTTCGAAAACCACCAGATGCAAGAGTTAAGTGACGTGCTAAAGCTTGAAGTGCTAGATATTCCCCATGGGGGGGAGTATATATCTGCCAAATTACGGAGTATTGGAAGAATGAGACTGCAAAAATCCTATGTGCTCGGAATCACTCTCTCGCTGGCCCTTATCGCCTGTGGCAAGGACAAGAAAACCAAGGCGGTGAAGGATCCCGAGACTGCGGAAGAGAGCACTGATACCAATAAAGAAAATCCTGATCTTACTGAACCTACTCTTCCTACTGATCCTAATGATAAGCCTAAGGATGAGCCTGAGACGCCTCCGCCCGCTTCCAATAGTAGCATAGACGCGGCGCTGCTTCTGGAAGCGCGCACGGCAGTCGATGTTCTCACTCAACAAATCGTCGGTTCTAACCTGGATGATGCCATTAGCCTTGCAGATACAGCCATTGCAGCCGCGGAGAAACGGAAAAGCGATCATGAGTATAATAAGAATCTTGCGGAAAATGAGGCCAAGAAGCACTATGACACACTTATAAAGACAGAAGCTCCACTATGGCGGGAGTACAATTATGCTGATTTATCGGTGAGAGCGGGTAGAATCCAAGAGTATCCCAGATACGTCAGGCTTAAGGAATACTTTGCAGCGTCTAAGGCTATTGAAGAGGAAAGGGGCAATCAGCGTCAGATAGAAGAAGATATTGAGAAGCTTAAGGGTGAACTCAAAGAACTGGATATTTTGATCACTCAGGATAAAATGGAGTTGAATGGGTTCTATCTGGAAGTCTTGACCCTGGAAAAAGCCGGAAATATCGATACCCCAAGGGAGAAACAATTGCCAGGTCTGATCCAAAACAAAAAGAATGCCATAGGAACAAATTCAGACACACGGAAGCAGAAGAAGGCTGACCTGGATGATAAGGAAGTAAAGCGTAATGAATCCATAGGGCGCGTCACGCATTTGAAAAGGGTTCAGGATTCGATCAAATTTTTGATTTTAGTACAGATTCGGGGCTTGATCGATATTGAGGAAGGCAAAGTCGCATCCTATAAGGAAAAAATAGCTGTTGAGGAGAAAAATGCAGCCGATAAATTTGCGGAAAAGAATAATCTGGCTATACTGAAGGACTTCTTCGCACGCCAAGCGGCTGCCACGAACTGAGATCATCGTCCGTTTGCGGATCGGATACCTTGGTCTCTGGCGCCTTCTCCTCATCCGGTTCCCCATGATACCAGCATGAGCCTGGTCTCTTTAGATAGTTGTCTTGTCTAAAGAGACTGGGGTACTTTGATCGACATTCCCGCCACCATCCCAGTTGCCCATAGCAGTCATCCCCCCAGCCGAAGCCCAGCGACCCTGCCACAGGCCAGGATTGAGATATTACCGTCAAATTCCCTCGACTCCCAGCCCATGGATAACATGGATGTGTTTTTCGTTCCTCTGGTTCCCGGTCTTCGAGATGGCGACACGCTGCCTTTGAGCTTTTGGTGGCAGCTGCCAGTATCTTTGATTGACACTTCATCTCACCAAAAATTATTTCGCCCCTTCAGTCATACCCAAGGCCTTGAGCGATGGCATTCGAAGGGCACGTCCAGCAGTGAAGAAGAGCAACACGAGCGGGCACTTCCGAGGCTCGTTAACGAACAATGGAAAGGCATTGCCATTAGCAAAAACATGTTTTAGTTGGTATCTGCTAGACCATGGGAGTCGCTACCACCAACGCGTTTATCATTTTCGATCTTGATGGCCTTAGCCAAAACACTCAATTCGGATTTCAAACCGAATTTTCATATATCACTTGTTACTGAATGATTGGTTTTATGGTCTCTTGAGTTAAAACTTAGGAATACTCTTGAAAGGAACAATTAAGTATGAGCATCAAGGTCCCTATCCATCTATTTAGTCTAACATTCATCCCTGTGCTCCTTGCCTGTGGCGATGGAGAATACGCGGCCCAGAAAAGTAACGGGAATGTGATTGTCACGATCAGAGAAGAGGCAAAACCTGACTCGGTACTGACTGATGCATGCATGGATCTCTCGCAAGGGAACAGCGACGTTCTAAAGCTTAATATTCCCTCCGTTGCGAACGACATCGTTATCGATTGGGAATATGATAAAGGTAAATTTAAACTTGCTGTCGCGGATAAACAGGGAGAGCGAAGCACTTATTCGGTCCTTGATAGCCAAATCAGGGATGAAGGTTTTGAAATGATTTTTTCGGCGAGAGATAACGAGTACATTATCCGAATGGATAGTTCGAATTGCAAATAGCTTATCCTCGATAGTTTCGGCTTCCACCTAAAACTGCAAACGTTCGCTCTTCTTTGCCTTCCGCCGTATGGACCCGCAGGCCGGTCCTATATCTCAATACGGTACCCCTCCTAGGCCTGCAGTCATCTCACGAACAGCCCCATCGCGACCAGTTCGCTTCTAAACATTCAATAGCTCATTTACAGTATTCTTATTACGAAGATCATAACTATCCAAAGGCAACTTGAGCGCCTTAACGATAGTTGCCAATGCCAAATCAGTGCCAAGGCCATTGCCGGCTACGTGTATTCCAGGATATTTAAGTGCTCCATTAGCCTTACCCGCAATCAATATAGGATGATTTACAGTACTATGCGTTTCAGCAATGGACATTTCCGAAGTAGCATAGATCAAGGTTGAATCCAAAAGATTACCTGTGCCTAAAGCAGTATTTTTGAGAACCTGCAACAACTCTGAAAAGTGCTCCATAATGCGCGTAGTCATTGACGAAACCGCATTCTGTAGATTTGGGGAATGTGTGGCTGAATGATGATCGGTACTGGATATATCAGGGAATAGGGTATTTGCTGCTGGTCCACTGAATTGGATCGTCGCAACTCGAGTCAGATCACAAGAGAATGCCAATGCCACAATTTCCGCCATGGCTCGATTGATCTCTTTTACATTTTCGCTTTGTCGGCTACCGATATTGGAAATAGGCGGAGTGCCAGGTATCTTGCATTGGTCGGCTTCGGATTTTTCCTGCTTTTCGAGCCTTTTTTCCAGTTGAAATACGCTTTCAAGATGAGCATCGATGCGCTTTTGATCTTCAAGACCTAATAATTTCTTCAATCTTTTACCATCTTCCTTGACCAAATCGACAACACTCCTTGATACCTTTCCTTCATTCATTAATTTTTGGCGCTTTGCTTCATCTATTCCAAAATTAGCGAATAACCGATTGAATAGATTCTTGGGATCGAACTCGACAGGATTGTACAAACCATTCCGGCAGGATATTGAATTGTAAAACGGCAAATTCTCAAAATAAAGTGCCTTGGACACCCCAATTTCCAGTGAAGGAAAAAGCGAGCTTTTCCCTAAATGGCTTGCAACGAATTGATCTATGGTCGAGTTCTTCGGCGGACCACTGTATGTGTATGGAGAGCCCGAAAGCAAAGCACAGACCCCAGCTGCGTGCTGCCCTGTCCCGGACGAACCATTAAATCCTGAAAGCACACTTACGTAGTCCTTGACCGGCATTAATGGAGCCAATGAAGTCGATAATTGGTAATTAGCCCCAATTTGTGCAGGATAAAAAGTCTCTGGTCTGACACCATTCCCCCAAAAGAATAAGATAAAACGGGTCGGGAACGGGCTGTCATCCGAAAAAGCTTCGCCGCTGTTGTTCAGCATGATATCCAGCACGGGTAATGCCAATGAACATACCAACCCATTGCGGCAACCCTTTAACATATGACGTCTTGAAAGAACTAATTTGGACATTTCCGAATCTCCTAGTTTAAAAGGCTTTGGCTGGTCTCCAACGCAATGGCCTTCATGAGCGACCTAATCTTAAAATCATTTTTTTTGAGGTTCTTTGCCAACTGCTCGATCCACCTTCGCTCCTCAGTTTTGGTAAGATTTTTACCTGTCGCTATTCTTGCAAAGTGATTCACCAGGCATCTTTGTGTCTGGTCGAACTCAGCCAGCTTTCCCGCGAGGTCCATAGGATCACTGAATTCGATGCCATCGATTTTATCTGCAGTCATGATGGGCTTGCCATTGTCCTCACTCCGATATTTCCCGGAGGCATCAAAGATCTCCAAACTTAAGCCGAAGGGATCCATTGTTTTATGGCAGGATGCACAAGTTGGATCACTAACATGAATCGATAATCGTTCTCGCATGGTCTTATATTCAGATTGCTCACCAGGTTCAATCTCATCCATGCTTGGAGGTGGCGGGACCGTTTCGCAGAGAAAGGTTTCCTGGATGAATTTCCCCCTTAAAGTAGGCGATGTTCTATCGCCATGCGAAAACATATTCAACAAGCCGGCTTTACCGAGAATGCCAATACGTTTTTGCGACTCAGGCAATGTCACTTCAGTAAACTGGTCGCCACTTACACTGAGCCCATATATCTCTGACAGCGGTCCATTAACCATTGTTCTTGGTGACGTGAGTATCTCCCTCAGATCACCCGATCCATAAGCAAGGTGCATCTTTAAGAAATGTTCAATTTCAAGCCGCATCGCCGCTTGAAGTTTGGCTTTGCCATCTGCAGTAGCATCACTGCTTCCCCCAGGCAACCGATCAAGGTCGAAGATCTCATTAAAGTATCGCATGATACCCTCATGAGCATTTGCAGAGGCCAGCATGCGATCCACTTGCTTTTCAAGGATTCTTGGATCGGTTAACTTATTATTACGCGCCAAATCTATCAACTGCTGATCAGGACCGGTATTCCACAAGAAAAAAGCTAGAAAATTGGCAATACTGAAGTTCTTCGACTCATTTGCATCGATCAAAGCTTTAATGTAAAGAAAGTTGGGAGACTCAAGCATTGCCGCAATTGGAAACTTAAGGCCCTCACACATGTCGGTATCCAATATGTTCTTAGCGCTAGTGGCTAAACTGCTATATGCACCTATTTGTTCTTTTGACAGTGGTTCTCTAAACAGGCGAGTGCCGACTTCCTTGACTACCTCATGAAGGCATTCATCGGATATCTGTTTACTTTTGCAATCGCATCGAAGGTACTTAAGCAGATCTGGACTTTTTATAAATTTATCAGCAACAGCAAGCGATGTTTCATGCAATTTATCCACTACCGATGGGGATACTGTCGCTTGCGAGGACCCTATAGAGATTAGGCCATCTTGTTTTTGATCTGTAAGGACATTTTCAGAGATAGTAACGCCAAGCACATCACGAATTGAGTTTTTGTATTGTTGATTGGTCAGCTTGCGCAAGTGATGAGGTTTAGGGGCAGGATAATTGACTTTCCCTCGATCCGTTGAAGAATCAACGAATCCGGTTGTATCCGTGTTCCTTTGTTTGAATCCTTTCTTAAAATCGTCATAACTGCTATGACAAGCAACAAAAAAAAGAAGGCAGAATATCATTCGAATGCGTTTGGACATCGTCATCCTCTTCAAGTTATAGCATTCACGCTTTTTGCTTACAGTCGACGTCACAGTCCACGCCAAAGCAATTCACGTGCCATGAAATGGAAATGGTTTCAACACATTAGTGCACATGATGTTCGTAAACTGTTTTACTTTGATTCCGTATGATTCGCTTGGCAAGAAGGAATAGATGTGTCGTTCAGGAGATGACACGCATTTAACGATCCAATCCCACATTGTCTATCGAATTTACAGGAGGCAGAGAAGACCGATAATAAAGGCAGGCATAAATAAATCTTTAAGTTGTACAAGCCTTCATCATGCACGCCGATCATCTCTAACTTATTCCGTAGCGGAATCCTCAGGCCATGCCAAGACTTGTATATTTGTTCAAATATTTCGGCATGTTAGTGGCAAACCTCAACCTTTTACCCAAAATGGTCGCTAATGCTCTTACGCATCGTTTTGCGAATCCTTACCGGATGGAAGGCCCATGCAGCTGAAGCGAGACAAGATTCTTAATGGAGCGGTTTCTGGCTTGGCGTGCCTGCTTATCTCCTGTGGAAAGGATGTATCCCTTGTCATGTCCGGTCAGGCTCCTGATGCTCTAACGCAGGTTTCAGCGCCGCGTGTGGTATCACCTGGAGAGGAATTTAAGGTTCAGGGAAATGGATTCAATGCCAGCGTATATATGGAGCTGCAGGGAAGCCGCATGGATCCTCACCTTCTTGCCGCAGCTGAAGCGGCCTTTATTATCCCCGAGACGGCCAACTATGGCGAGACAAACGCAAGATTATATGCCAGTAACATCGCAGGCAGTGACTCCGCGACACTCAAAGACGAGGACGGGGCTCTTTATTATCTGCTTCCACTTACAATTGTAGATGGGAGTCTTCCACACTATCCTGATACAGATCCTGACCAATTGTGCAGCGATGTCGTTTACATCGATGAGCAGGGTCGCCAGCAGCGAGGACTCAAGTCTTGCTCGGAAGACTCGTTGCTTGAAGGGCCTCCTCCAAACCCGGAAACATTCCTGGCCAGCAGTTTGAGTGATAGTACGATTCTTTTGTATTGGGCATCAGGTGGTGGCAGCACGAAGGATTATCGGATAGCGTATCAGACAGGTTCAGTCGCCCCAGAAAATTGCACCCTGGGAACCAGAATATCTGAGTCCTTAATCAACGGGACGGGTCATAGAGTGGATGGATTGCTCCCGGAGACAAACTACAGTTTTCGCATTTGCGCAATCAACGGCCGCGATAATCCAGATGAATCTGTCGGGGTAACCGCAACAATCGCAACTGCTGCGTCCCCCGTGTCTATTCCTGCTCCTCCCAATCCCGTATCTCCATCCATTCGCCCCCTTGGTACTTCGATGGCTCTAACTTGGGCCTCCGGAGGCGGTAGCGCAAGCGGCTATCGCATTGCTTGGCTCCCTGGGTCTTCATTTCCGGCAAGCTGCCTGGACGGAAATATTATCCCGGAGTCTGACATCAGTGGAACGTCCCATTCAGTGACAGGGCTTCAATTTGAAACTCAGTATAGCATTCGTATTTGTGCTGTGAATAGCAAGGGAACGCCCGATGTTTCCAGCGGCGTGACGATTCAAGGAACCACGCGCACTCAAGAGCCTCTTGTTCAAATCTCCGGATCAGATCATCACGCTTGTGCATTGACGAGTACTGGAAAAGCATATTGCTGGGGTGGAAATTACCATGGTGCATTGGGCAATGGAAATGCAGATAGCCCGGATATCCCTGGTGCTATTGACGTCTCAGGTTTGGGGATTGGTGACCATTTTGTTTGGCTTGGAGCTGCGATTCGACATTCCTGTGGGTTAACAAACCATGGAAAAGCATTTTGCTGGGGCGACAATGACTCGGGCCAGCTTGGGGATGGCACAACCACAGCCCGGAATATTCCTGTGGTTGTAGACGATTCAGCCCTCTCCAGCGGCGAACGATTTTCCAGGATATCCACGGGCGATTATCGTACCTGCGGGCTAACGACCCATGGAAATGTCTTTTGTTGGGGCTCTGGTTATTCCAACGTACCCACAGCTGTTGACGTTTCTGCCCTGGCCGTGGGTGAGGAAATCTCTCAGCTTTCCTCGAGCGACTCTCATACCTGCGGACTAACGACCCATGGAAATGTCTTTTGTTGGGGTAATAACGCTTCCGGCCAGTTAGGAGACGGAACCACGACAAGTCGCAGCAATCTTGCCTCGGTTGATATGTCATCTCTTGAGGGAACCGAAAGTTTTGTCTCAGTTGAAGCAGGACACTTTCATGTTTGCGGTGTGACTAGCTTTGGCAGGGCTTTTTGTTGGGGCAGTAATAGTAGCGGTCAGCTTGGAATCGCGAACACCACGAATTCGAATATTCCCACAGCCGTTAATGATACTTCTCTGGCGTCTGGTGAGCGGTTTACTCGGATTGAAAGTGGAGGGTTACACAGCTGTGGCGCAACAACCCTTGGAAGGATTCTTTGCTGGGGCGCCAACTATGAAGGCCAATTAGGAACGGGTGATTACGCTAATTATAATATTCCCACAGCAGTCTACAATTTAGGATTACAGACTGGCGAGCTTTTTACCAACGTTTCGTCTTCAACTGACCATAGTTGTGGTCTGACGACCCTCGGTCGCGCCGTCTGTTGGGGCGATGACCAAGATGGCCAACTTGGAGACGGGGGCAGTAATACGGACCAAAATGCACCTTCGCTTGTTGATACAACAGAGCTTGGGGATGAGTATGTTTTCACCCGCATCACGGCCGGATATGACCACGGCTGCGGCGTAACGAATTTAAGGAACGTGCTGTGCTGGGGATCAAACGAGAACGGTCAGCTGGGAGACGGAAACACAGAGGATAGGAATATTCCGGGCAGCATTGATGCATCAGGCCTCGCCACAGGCGAACGGTTTATGCAGACCTCGCTAAGCAAGGCTGCCGATCCGTCCTTCAGCTGCGGCATCACAAGCCATGGCAAAGCCTTCTGCTGGGGTGATGGAACCAATGGTCAGCTGGGCGATGGCACGAACAGCAGCCATGGTGTTCCGGCCGTGATCGACTCGTCCAATCTTGCCAGCAATGAACGCTTCACCGAATTGCGGACGGGCGCTGCCCACGCCTGCGGCTTGACCAGCCTTGGCAATATATTCTGCTGGGGTGCGGACAGTGCCGGCCAGCTTGGTGATGGCAGTCCGGATGCCAATAAAAATATTCCGACGGCCCTTGATATCTCCGCCCTGGCCATCGGTGAGGTCTTTGATGAGATTGCTGTGGCCGCCAATGCCGGCTGTGGCCGGACGAGCCTTGGCAATGTCTTCTGCTGGGGTGCGGACGATGCGGGGCTCCTGGGCAATGGCGGCGCCAATGCCAATCAGAGCACTCCCACCGCCATTGACAGTTCAGGACTGGCCACGGGCGAGCGCTTCGTCCGACTCGAAGCCGGAAGCTTTCATATGTGTGGTCTGACAAGTCTCAGGAATGTCTTCTGCTGGGGTTCAGACAGTTCAGGTCAACTGGGAGACGGGGCCACCCTTGCCGACAAAAATATTCCGACCGCACTCGACATGACTTCCCTTGCAACAGGCGAACGCTTCACCCGGCTGACGGCCGGAGCTTCACATGGCTGCGGCATCACGAGCCATGGCCGGAGCTTTTGCTGGGGTTCGGACGGTTCGGGTCAGCTTGGGGATGGCAGCACTCTTGCGGACAAGGGGATACCGACTGCGGTCGATGTCTCATCGCTCGCCAGTGGCGAGGTGTTCAGTCAGATCACCGCCGGTGGGACGCTGACCTGCGGGCTTACAAGTCATGGCCGCGGCTTTTGCTGGGGGGCCGGCTCACGTGGTCAGATCGGGGATGGCGGCAATACTGATCGTGGTGTTCCAACTCTCCTCGACAAAACTAATTTTTAGGGAATGTCCATGGTCCGGATAAAAGGTGAAAAATTAATCTGTAGCCTTGCATTCGTTTTGGCATCCTGCGGCAAGGATGTTTCCCTGACCATATCAGGCAGTGCCCCCGAAGTGCTAACCCTGACTTCAGCGCCGTTCCTCGTATCCCCTGGCGAGGAGCTTGTGGTTCAGGGAAGCGCTTTTAATGCGAGCCTCTGGATGCAGCTGCAAGGCACCCGTGTGGATCCCGTCCGCATTGTAGCCACGGAGGCCACTTTTGTTGTTCCCGCCGCGGCGAATCTTGGTGAGACAACGGCGCGATTATATGCCAACAATCTGGTCGGCAGCGACGAGGCTACTCAGAGAGATGAAAAGGGACGCCAGTATCGGCGACTTCCACTCATAATCATTGAAGCGAACCTCCCACGCTATTCAGATATTGATCCCAATGATTTGTGCAGCGACGAGTATTATATTGATGAGCAAGGCCGCAAACAACAGGGTCTCAAGGCATGTCCAGAAATTCTGTTCGATCCCCCGCCTCCTGATCCTGAAACACCTTTGTCCAGCAGCTTGAGCGACAGCTCAATTCTTGTGTACTGGACCTCCGGTGGAGGCAGTACAATGGACTTTCGGATCTCTTATCAGACAGGCGATATAGCACCAGCAAGTTGTTCGGCTGGCACCACTATTTCCGAGTCGCTGATCGACGGCGTCAAGCATGTCATAGAGGGATTGAACCCAAGCACCACTTATAGCTTTCGCATCTGCGCAATCAATGGCAATACTGATCCGGATGAATCGAGTGGAGTCAGTACATCAACCTCAACACCTCTCCCAGGTATTCCTCCGAATCCCGTCTCACTGTCTCTTGCGCCTTACGGCACCTCTGTCCGGCTATCGTGGACTTCCGGCGGGGGCAGTACAAACGGCTATCGCATAGCCTGGCTCGCGGGAGCTAGCGCTCCGCCCAACTGTATGGCGGGCGTGGTGGTCCACGAGACTCTAATCAATGGAACGTCCCACAGAATCCAAGGTCTATCCATGGATACCCAGTACAGCTTTCGCATATGTGCCGTAAATAGCAAGGACAATCCAGACTCTTCCAGCGGTATGGTGATCCAGGGCATGACCCAGGCTCATGGACCATTCATTCAAGCAGCAGTCGGAAGCGATCATACATGCGGCCTGACCAGCCAAGGTCAAGTCTACTGCTGGGGGTCCAATAGTGGGGGAGAGTTGGGTGATGGAAGTGACGTTGACGCTGATGCCCCACTGGAAGTTGACAACACGGCTTTTGCAATTGGCGAGCGAATAGGCCTGATTTCGGCAGGATGGTCCCACACCTGTGCAGTTAGCACTGTTGGCAATGCCTACTGCTGGGGCGATAATAGTAACGGGCAACTTGGAGATGGGAGCACGACAGCCCGAAGCATCCCCACAGCTGTGGATGTTTCACTTTTAGCTCCCGGCGAGCGCTTTACTCAAGTTACAGGAGGAGATGATCATACTTGTGGCTTGACAAGCATTGGAAAAGCTTATTGCTGGGGAGGCAACGACACCGGGCAGCTGGGAGACGGAAACTCGGGCGTGGCAACGGATATTCCGACATCGATCGATACTTCAACACTGTCGCCAGGAGAGGTTTTTGTCAGCATCAGTGCTGGAAATAATCATACATGTGCGATAACGAGCCTGGGTAGATTACTTTGTTGGGGCGATAATTCCGATGGTCAGCTTGGAGATGGATCAGGTGACGATCAAGATATCCCTGCCCTTGCGGACACTTCCATGCTTGCGACTGGTGAAAGGTTTGTTCAAATTTCATCGGGATTGGGGACTCATACCTGTGGTTTGACTAGCCTTGGCAGGGCTTTGTGCTGGGGCGATAACAATGAAGGTCAGCTCGGCACCGCGAATGACACAGCTTGGGATATTCCAACTGCAGTTAATACCGCAGCTCTGTCTTCTGGAGAGAATTTTGCCCAGCTAGGAGCCGGGGGTGGCCATAGCTGTGGTTTAACAACCCTTGGCAGAGTTTTTTGCTGGGGTGATGGATTCTATGGTTCGTTAGGGACGGGTGACAACGCGAGTTATTATATTCCAATGATTGTGCAAACATCAGGAATGCAACCTGGTGAGTTCTTCACCCAAGTATCTGATCATTACAGTTTTGACCAAACCTGCGGTGTGTCGACCCTTGGTCGCATTTTTTGCTGGGGGGCTGATTACTTTGGTCAACTTGGAGACGGGGGCAGTAATATGGACCAAAATGCACCTTCGCCTGTTGATACAACAGAGATTGGAGATGAACATATATTCACCCGCATCACGGCCGGATATGACCACGGCTGCGGCGTAACGAATTTAAGGAACGTGCTGTGCTGGGGATCAAACGAGAACGGTCAGCTGGGAGACGGAAACACAGAGGATAGGAATATTCCGGGCAGCATTGATGCATCAGGCCTCGCCACAGGCGAACGGTTTATGCAGACCTCGCTAAGCAAGGCTGCCGATCCGTCCTTCAGCTGCGGCATCACAAGCCATGGCAAAGCCTTCTGCTGGGGTGATGGAACCAATGGTCAGCTGGGCGATGGCACGAACAGCAGCCATGGTGTTCCGGCCGTGATCGACTCGTCCAATCTTGCCAGCAATGAACGCTTCACCGAATTGCGGACGGGCGCTGCCCACGCCTGCGGCTTGACCAGCCTTGGCAATATATTCTGCTGGGGTGCGGACAGTGCCGGCCAGCTTGGTGATGGCAGTCCGGATGCCAATAAAAATATTCCGACGGCCCTTGATATCTCCGCCCTGGCCATCGGTGAGGTCTTTGATGAGATTGCTGTGGCCGCCAATGCCGGCTGTGGCCGGACGAGCCTTGGCAATGTCTTCTGCTGGGGTGCGGACGATGCGGGGCTCCTGGGCAATGGCGGCGCCAATGCCAATCAGAGCACTCCCACCGCCATTGACAGTTCAGGACTGGCCACGGGCGAGCGCTTCGTCCGACTCGAAGCCGGAAGCTTTCATATGTGTGGTCTGACAAGTCTCAGGAATGTCTTCTGCTGGGGTTCAGACAGTTCAGGTCAACTGGGAGACGGGGCCACCCTTGCCGACAAAAATATTCCGACCGCACTCGACATGACTTCCCTTGCAACAGGCGAACGCTTCACCCGGCTGACGGCCGGAGCTTCACATGGCTGCGGCATCACGAGCCATGGCCGGAGCTTTTGCTGGGGTTCGGACGGTTCGGGTCAGCTTGGGGATGGCAGCACTCTTGCGGACAAGGGGATACCGACTGCGGTCGATGTCTCATCGCTCGCCAGTGGCGAGGTGTTCAGTCAGATCACCGCCGGTGGGACGCTGACCTGCGGGCTTACAAGTCATGGCCGCGGCTTTTGCTGGGGGGCCGGCTCACGTGGTCAGATCGGGGATGGCGGCAATACTGATCGTGGTGTTCCAACTCTCCTCGACAAAACTAATTTTTAGGGAATGTCCATGGTCCGGATAAAAGGTGAAAAATTAATCTGTAGCCTTGCATTCGTTTTGGCATCCTGCGGCAAGGATGTTTCCCTGACCATATCAGGCAGTGCCCCCGAAGTGCTAACCCTGACTTCAGCGCCGTTCCTCGTATCCCCTGGCGAGGAGCTTGTGGTTCAGGGAAGCGCTTTTAATGCGAGCCTCTGGATGCAGCTGCAAGGCACCCGTGTGGATCCCGTCCGCATTGTAGCCACGGAGGCCACTTTTGTTGTTCCCGCCGCGGCGAATCTTGGTGAGACAACGGCGCGATTATATGCCAACAATCTGGTCGGCAGCGACGAGGCTACTCAGAGAGATGAAAAGGGACGCCAGTATCGGCGACTTCCACTCATAATCATTGAAGCGAACCTCCCACGCTATTCAGATATTGATCCCAATGATTTGTGCAGCGACGAGTATTATATTGATGAGCAAGGCCGCAAACAACAGGGTCTCAAGGCATGTCCAGAAATTCTGTTCGATCCCCCGCCTCCTGATCCTGAAACACCTTTGTCCAGCAGCTTGAGCGACAGCTCAATTCTTGTGTACTGGACCTCCGGTGGAGGCAGTACAATGGACTTTCGGATCTCTTATCAGACAGGCGATATAGCACCAGCAAGTTGTTCGGCTGGCACCACTATTTCCGAGTCGCTGATCGACGGCGTCAAGCATGTCATAGAGGGATTGAACCCAAGCACCACTTATAGCTTTCGCATCTGCGCAATCAATGGCAATACTGATCCGGATGAATCGAGTGGAGTCAGTACATCAACCTCAACACCTCTCCCAGGTATTCCTCCGAATCCCGTCTCACTGTCTCTTGCGCCTTACGGCACCTCTGTCCGGCTATCGTGGACTTCCGGCGGGGGCAGTACAAACGGCTATCGCATAGCCTGGCTCGCGGGAGCTAGCGCTCCGCCCAACTGTATGGCGGGCGTGGTGGTCCACGAGACTCTAATCAATGGAACGTCCCACAGAATCCAAGGTCTATCCATGGATACCCAGTACAGCTTTCGCATATGTGCCGTAAATAGCAAGGACAATCCAGACTCTTCCAGCGGTATGGTGATCCAGGGCATGACCCAGGCTCATGGACCATTCATTCAAGCAGCAGTCGGAAGCGATCATACATGCGGCCTGACCAGCCAAGGTCAAGTCTACTGCTGGGGGTCCAATAGTGGGGGAGAGTTGGGTGATGGAAGTGACGTTGACGCTGATGCCCCACTGGAAGTTGACAACACGGCTTTTGCAATTGGCGAGCGAATAGGCCTGATTTCGGCAGGATGGTCCCACACCTGTGCAGTTAGCACTGTTGGCAATGCCTACTGCTGGGGCGATAATAGTAACGGGCAACTTGGAGATGGGAGCACGACAGCCCGAAGCATCCCCACAGCTGTGGATGTTTCACTTTTAGCTCCCGGCGAGCGCTTTACTCAAGTTACAGGAGGAGATGATCATACTTGTGGCTTGACAAGCATTGGAAAAGCTTATTGCTGGGGAGGCAACGACACCGGGCAGCTGGGAGACGGAAACTCGGGCGTGGCAACGGATATTCCGACATCGATCGATACTTCAACACTGTCGCCAGGAGAGGTTTTTGTCAGCATCAGTGCTGGAAATAATCATACATGTGCGATAACGAGCCTGGGTAGATTACTTTGTTGGGGCGATAATTCCGATGGTCAGCTTGGAGATGGATCAGGTGACGATCAAGATATCCCTGCCCTTGCGGACACTTCCATGCTTGCGACTGGTGAAAGGTTTGTTCAAATTTCATCGGGATTGGGGACTCATACCTGTGGTTTGACTAGCCTTGGCAGGGCTTTGTGCTGGGGCGATAACAATGAAGGTCAGCTCGGCACCGCGAATGACACAGCTTGGGATATTCCAACTGCAGTTAATACCGCAGCTCTGTCTTCTGGAGAGAATTTTGCCCAGCTAGGAGCCGGGGGTGGCCATAGCTGTGGTTTAACAACCCTTGGCAGAGTTTTTTGCTGGGGTGATGGATTCTATGGTTCGTTAGGGACGGGTGACAACGCGAGTTATTATATTCCAATGATTGTGCAAACATCAGGAATGCAACCTGGTGAGTTCTTCACCCAAGTATCTGATCATTACAGTTTTGACCAAACCTGCGGTGTGTCGACCCTTGGTCGCATTTTTTGCTGGGGGGCTGATTACTTTGGTCAACTTGGAGACGGGGGCAGTAATATGGACCAAAATGCACCTTCGCCTGTTGATACAACAGAGATTGGAGATGAACATATATTCACCCGTATTACGGCCGGATATGACCACGGCTGCGGCGTAACGAATTTAAGGAACGTGCTGTGCTGGGGATCAAACGAGAACGGTCAGCTGGGAGACGGAAACACAGAGGATAGGAATATTCCGGGCAGCATTGATGCATCAGGCCTCGCCACAGGCGAACGGTTTATGCAGACCTCGCTAAGCAAGGCTGCCGATCCGTCCTTCAGCTGTGGAATCACAAGCCATGGCAAAACCTTCTGCTGGGGTAACGGAACCTATGGTCAGCTGGGCGATGGCACGAACAGCAGCCATGGTGTTCCGGCAGTGATCGACTCGTCCAATCTTGCCAGCAATGAACGCTTCACCGAATTGCGGACGGGCGCTGCCCACG